>JAXMBK010000001.1:0-1955 GCA_046349935.1 Pirellulales bacterium
TACAACTCCGCGTCGATTTCGGTTATCGACCTCGCTACGAACACGGTCAGTTCCTTCGGCACGCCGCCCAATCCAAGTTCGCTGGCGATTCATCCCACGCGCGACGAGCTCTGGATCGGCTTCAGTCCCACCAGCGGCAACACCGTGTTGGAGGCCCGGTCGCTGGCCGATCATTCTGTCCTCGACACCGAAAACAGTAGTTCTCGTTACTACGCAGCCTCCGACCTCGCCATCGCGCCCGATGGCAGCATGGCGATTGGCTCCGAAGCTTGCGGCCTGTGCGGAAGATTCCACAAGCTCTCCGGCTCGTTGCCTCTCACCGTCACGCAGGCGGATATCCTCTATAACAATCAAGGGGCCGCGCGCGGTATCGCTATCAATCCCGTCAACAACGTGGCGTACCTCGCGAAACTTGGCCAGAACGGCAATCCGCATAGGCTGACCGAACTCGGCGGCGCGGGAAGATCCATTACCACCGGCGATCCCCGCGAATTGGCCGTCTCGCCCGACGGAAAATACATCTATCTCACCCAAGGCAACGGCACGCTCGCGGTCATCGATGCCGCCAGCTTCGCTACTCTCAACTCGATAAACGTGGGCACAATCCCTCAGGGAGTTGCGCTTCAACCTCCGCCATTAGTCACTGGCGACTTCAACCGCGACGGAGTCGTTGATGCTGCCGACTTCATCCTTTGGAGGAATACGAAAGGCACAACCGTGCTGTCGCTCACCGGCGCCGATGCCGACGGCAACGGCACGATCGACGACGCGGACTACAACTTATGGCGCTCCAACTTCGGCCGAATGGCCGGCAGCGGTGCAAGTTCCACCTCTCCCACCCCCATCCCCGAGCCCGCCTGTGTGGGGCTACTCATCGCGAGCCTACTTCTCGCCGCGCCGGTTCGTCGGACTTACCAACGTGTGTGAGCGGTTGATGCGACTTTCGGCATCAGCGACGGATCGAGAGTCCTGGCAGCAAATCCCCGGCATGCATTTTGGTCCGTTTAGGACAAGCGATGTCCGACGCACGGCAGCCATTGCAGGCTTTTGCAGCCCAGGTCGTTCGTAAGGAACTTGTAGACCTCGGCCGGAGCCTTCGCGTTGACTCGATGAATGACCACCAAGGGATTGAACGGAACTTGGTACCGCCGCAGCAGCAGGGCGGCGCGGTAGACGTGCTCGAAAGTCGGCCCACCTCCGTTAAGCCGGCGGAAGTTGTCGTGCAGGTGCTGGGGGCCATCGATGCTCAGGCCGACATAGAAATCGTGTTGTTTGAAAAACTCGCACCACGCTTCGTCGAGCAGGACGCCGCTCGTTTGAAAATCGTTTTCGATGCGATGGCCGTCGGCGTATTTTTGCTCCAGCTCGACGACCTTGCGGAAGAAGTCGAGGCCCAATAGTGCTGGCTCGCCGCCGTGCCAGTTGAAGACGACTGGGTCGTCTTCCTGCCCGGCGATGTAGTGGCGGATGAACTTTTTGAGCAGGTCGTCGGAAATGCGACCTTTGCCGGGCTCTTTGTGGCGGTAATAGCAGTAGGAGCAGTCGAGATTGCAGGCCGAGGCAAGGGGTTTGGCAACAACGTGGAAGGAATGAGGGTAATTGGATTGCTTTGCCATGCTAGAAATTCCTGCCAGCGATGACACGCCGAGTCGAACCGTCCACGAATTCTCCTCGAGGCACGAAAGAACTGGTCAAATTCCACCTCCCATAGGTTCAAGGTTGACTGCCGCCCTTTCGTTTCCTCCACACTAAGACTCCCGCCTCGCGGGTTTAGCAAAATAATAACAAATTATAGCTGTCGTTCCGAATGCAATTTGAAGTAGTCCAGTGCACCAAAAAATACTTGAAAGGAAATGGTACGCCATTTCAAAACGCTGATCAGGAGGGGCCTGATCTAACGCCTTCACTAATGCACTCGAGGATGCGGGAGGCATTGCGAGGCAGAAAAGACCGAC
>JAXMBK010000002.1:0-1726 GCA_046349935.1 Pirellulales bacterium
TGCACTTCGCCGTCGACCGCGGCCCACACGTTCTTGCGGGTCTTGGGTTTGAGGTGGCCTTCGCCTTGGAGCTTGAGTTCGTAGGGGAAGAAGCAGAGGAATGCGATGGCGGCGATGATGGCGGCGGAGATGGCGAGTGTTTTCGGCAGCGAGCGGCCGCGGAAGAGCTTGGTGCTCTGGCCGAGGAATCGCCACACGGGCATGAGGAACAGGCCCTCGTATTCGAGGGCGTTGGTAAGGGCGGTGGCGCTGTGGGTGCGGACGACGTCGACCCGTTGCAGGAAGCCCTCGGGCGGGCGGCTATCGACCATTTGTTCGACGATGAGCGCGCCGATGACGCGGACTGGCTCCGGTTCTTCATCTTCGGCGAACTTTTCTTCTTCGTCGCGTGGCTCGGTGAGTGGCAGGATCGCGATGGCCTTGGTGTGCGACTCGTCGACGTAGGCATCGAGTGCGGCTTCGACTTGCGGCGCGAGCTCCGAGGTGTCGCCGGTGAACCAGACGTCTTCACCAGTCTTCACGACGGCGGCGGCGAGCTTGCCGAGCATGACGGTAACGTTCGAGCGCTTGTCGAACGTATCTTGCCCGCTCACGGCTTCAATGGGGCAGCTGCTGCCGCGGCGGATGGCGACGCTCACGCGGTCGCAGCCGATGAGGCGGCGGCCTTCGTTGACGATCGTGTAGGCGGTTTGGCGGACGTCGAGCTTTTCGTGGGCCGAGCGGGTGAACGTTTCGAGCTGTTCCCAAAGCGTTTGCTTCTCGGAGAGGTGGCGGAGGCGGCCGGCCTTGAGGAAGTCGCCGGCGAACTCGCACACCTGCATGAGGAACCGCAGGTATCCGCGCTGCGTGGTGATGCGCGCGCCTGGGCGCTGAAAGACTTCGAGCACGCCTTGCGGACCTTGGTCGTTGCGCATGGGGGCGAGCACGAGCAGGAAGTCGGTCGGGTTGGCGGCAGCTTCTTCATCGCCGTCGGTAACTTCGCCGGTGCCGGAGTGCGGGGCGATGAGCGCGCCATCGGGGCCGAGGAGAACTTGGCGCAAGAGGCGGCCGTGTTGTTGCTGGCCGACCTGGTTTTCGATGAGGCCGGTTTGTTGCAGGTTGATCTGGTAAGTGAGCTGCAGCGCGCCGTTGTCGGTGAGTGTCCAGACTGCGCCGCCGGGTGCCGCGAGGGCTGCGACGACTTTGTTGAGCATCGCGTTGTAGAAATCGGCGGGCGAAATGTCGGCCCGCGACAGCTCGGCGATTTCCTGAACGAGACCCTGGATCTCGCGTTTGGCGCGTTCGACTTGCTCGGAGTCGACGGAGCCGCGTTCGCCGCTCGAAACCTGAGAGTATTCGGAGGAAGTGCTCACGCTGGCGTGGGGTAGGCGCTGTTAGTGTTCGGTGAACCGATGGTTCGCGAATTCGTTCGGCAGCCCCCGGCTCTGCCGGCGGTTTCGCAGCGTTTTGATCTACGGTCACTCAAACCCCCGGCAGAGCCGGGGGCTGACGTGGCCCGTGGAATCGCTGAATCTCGTGGCTGCACCAATAGTTAACTGTACCGCAAAGGCGAAAGTGGGCGGATACCCATGTCGCAGTTAGGCGCACAAATTTGGCCCGATCGATGAGAAAAACTGGTGGTTTGTGCGGCCCGACTAATCGGTACAACCCGCGCGGTTTGCCGCGGATCGTACGGCCCGGTGGTTCCCGAGCGCCCTACATTGTAGTAGGCACGCTCCGCGTGCCG
>JAXMBK010000003.1:0-1693955 GCA_046349935.1 Pirellulales bacterium
CCGCGACGTACTTCGTCCCGCAGACGTCCGCAGCCGCGTGGACGATCGGCAGCAAAACGTCGATGTGGTAGTTCGTTTCGACGCCTTGCAGCACCGAGGCGCACCGCTCCAGCCCCATACCCGTGTCGATGTTCTTGCTCGGCAACGGCCGCAGATTATTCGGCGGAGCGCCCACGCGATTGAACTGCGTGAACACCAAGTTCCAGATCTCGACCGACTTGCCGTTCTCGGGGTGAAAGAAGATCTCGCTGCACGGACCGCAGACGCCGTCCGGCCCCTTGCTCGGCGCCCCCGCCGGCCAGAAGTTGTCGTCCTCTCCCATCCGCTCGATGCGGTCCAGCGACAGGCCGATCTCCTGATTCCAGATCTGAGCCGCCTCGTCGTCATCCAAGTAGACCGTGACCGTCAACCGGTCTTTGGGAATGCCCAGCCACTGCTTGGCCGTCAGAAACTCCCACGCCCAGTGGATGGCGTCGCGTTTGAAGTAGTCGCCGAAGCTGAAGTTCCCCAGCATCTCGAAGAACGTGTGGTGGTACGCCGTCCGTCCGACGTTGTCGATGTCGCCGGTTCGCAAGCACTTTTGGCACGTGGTGGCGCGGGTGAACTCCAGCTTCACCTTGCCCAGGAAGTGGTCCTTGAACTGGTTCATGCCGGCCGGCGTGAACAAAACCGACGGGTCCCAGGTGGGAACCAACACGTCGCTTGGCTTGCGCACGTGTCCCTTGGTTTCGAAAAAGGCGAGGTACTTTTCACGCAGTTCGTCGGTCTTCATGGCGCCGTAGATTCCTAAGTGGAAGAACGCAATCCGTTTCAAGCCAACATGATATCGGCGAAGCGAAAAACCGGAAAGACAGCATTGGCGCCGGCCGTTTGAAACAAGGGCCGCTTGAAACAGGGGCCGCTCGCGTCTACTGCGATTCGCTCGTATGGATGAAGAGCGCCTTCTTTTCGCCGGGCAACGTAAAGTCGAAGCCGCACTGACGAAAGAAGTCTTCATTCGAGGTGATCGCCATCACCTCGATGATGTCCTTGCGTCGAGCCAGATCGACGCAGGCGGCCACCAGCCGCTGGCCGATGCGATGCCGCTGGAATTCGCGCGCCACGGCCAGCGAGCGGATTTCGGCCAGCTTGATGGAATAGATTTCCAGCGACACGTAGCCAATCAGCCGTTCGCCGTCGACCGCGACGAAGCTGGTGGCTAGGAGGTCGATGAGCTCCCCTTCCGACCGCGGCAGCAGCACGTCTTGTTCGATGAACGGCTCGAGCAGCTCCAGGATGCCCTGCAGGTCGTCGAATTGCACGGGCCGCACCACGACGCGGGCCAGCCGTTCGGCCGACGGCTCGTTGGATGCTGAATCAGACGAGCCGCCGGTCGGCAGTTGCGACATCAAACGCTTCCTTGGCACGTTGTCCGAAGGGGACTACAGCTGCGCTTTGAGCGCCGCCAAAGCCGCTTCGTAGTTCGGCTCGTTCGTCACTTCCTTCACCACTTCCGCGTACACGACGGCGCCGTCTTTGTCGAGGACGAAGGTGGAGCGAGCCAGCAGCTTCAGTTCTTCGATGAGCACGCCCCAGTTGCGGCCGAAGTTGCGATCCATGTAGTCGCTGCCGTTGCGCAGATTCTTGATGCTCTCCGCGCCGCAGAAGCGGTTCATGGCGAACGGCAAGTCGAGGCTGATCGTGACCGCATTGATCTGATCGCCCAGCGCTCCCAGCTCGTCGTTGAACTTCTTCGTCTGCTTTTGGCAGACGCCCGTGTCGAGCGACGGGACGACGCTCAGGATCGTCGGCTTCCCCTTCAGGTCGGCCGGGGTGATCGTCTTCAATCCGCCTTCAAAGTAGTGGACGGTGAAGTCGGGCGCCGCCTGCCCCGTTTGCACCTCGCTGCCCGCCAACGTCATCGGGGCGCCCTTGAACGTCACTGCTCCGCTTCGTGCCATGCTGCATCCCTTGTCATGAAATTTGGAACTTACGAACGGCCCGCACCGCCGCGGCCACAGTATCGGACGCCCTCAAGCGATCGACAAGTGCCGCGGCTCGGCGTTGTCTCAGCCGCCCAACGCGTTTCAGCCGCCCAGCCACGACGGCGAATGGCCGGCGGGCGGCATCGTGATCACCTTCACCGCTTTCACCGCCGGATGACGCGACACTTCCGCCAGCGCTTCCGCCGTGGGCAAGCTATCGAGGTTCAGCACGCCGACCGCCTCGCCGCCCGGCTTGTCGGTCGCGCGCCCCACCGACATCTGCGCGATATTGACGCGGTGCTCGCCGAAAATCGTCCCCACTCGGCCGATGATCCCCGGCACGTCGTCGTGCTTGAAAATGAACAGATTGCCGTCCAAATAAGCTTCCAGACGGAAGTCGTTCAGCCGCACCAGGCGGGGCATGCTGGCCCCGAACAACGTCCCGCTGGCGATGAACGACTTACCCTGGCACTTTACTTCGACCTTCATGGCCGAACTGAACGCGCCGGGCTCGGTGCGCGATTCCTCGGTCAGCTGGATGCCGCGTTCCTTCAGCAGCACGGCGGCGTTGACGATGTTCACTTCCTCCGCCATCGCACCTTCCAACAGGCCGGCGCAAAAGGCGGACGTCAATAGCTTGGTGTCCCGCCCCGCGACTTCGCCGCGATAGGTCAAATGGCAGCTTTCCGGCCCGCCGTCATGCCACTGCGCCATGAATCGGCCTAAGCGATAAGCCACATTGAGGAACCCGCGCAGCGCCTCGAGCGTCTTCGGGTCGATCGACGCCATGTTCACGGCGTGGCGTACTTCGCCCGTGGTCAAAAAGTTGACCAACAGCTGCACCGCCTCGACGGCCACCGACGTCTGCGCTTCTTCGGTGCTCGCTCCCAGATGGGGCGTCACCAACACGTTCTTCATCCCAAACAGCGGGCTGCTCGTGCACGGCTCCGTTTCGAAAACGTCCAGCGCCACGCCGCCGATCTTTCCGGACTGCAGCCCCGCGACCAACGCCGCTTCTTCGTAGATGCCGCCACGAGCGCAGTTGACCAACCGCACGCCCGGCTTGAGCACTTCGAGCTCTTTCATGCCGACGAGGTACTTGGTTTCGGCGGTGAGCGGCGTGTGGACGGTGAGGTAATCGACGCGCGGCAGCATTTCGCTGACCTTCTCGACCCGTTCGATCCCCATCTTGGCCGCTTGCTCGGCGGAAAAGAACGGATCGAACCCAATCACGCGCATCTGGAAGGCAAGCGCCCGCTTGGCCACTTCCTGGCCGATGCGTCCCAGGCCGATGACGCCCAGCGTCTTATCGGCCAACTGCGTCCCCATATAGGCGTTGCGTTCCCACTTGCCGTCCTGGAGGCTGCGGTGCGCCCCTGCCAAGTTGCGCGACAAGCCGAGCATGAGGGCGAACGCGTGTTCGGCCGTGCTCAGCGTGTTCCCGGCCGGGGTGTTCATGACGACGATGCCGAGCCGCGTGGCGGCCGTCTTGTCGATGTTGTCGGTCCCCACGCCCGCACGGACGATCGCCTTCAGCCGCCGATTTCCCTCCAGCGACTCGGCCGTAATCTTCACGCCGCTGCGGCAGATGGCGCCGTCGAATTCGGCCAGCGCCGCCTTCAGATCGGCGCCTTTCAGCCCCGTCCGCACTTCGTATTCGATCTGCGGCTTGGCCGCGTCGAGCAGCGCGAGGCCTTCGGGGGACAACGTGTCCAACACAATCACGCGAAACATCTCAAACTCCCGTTGCTTGACTCGCCTCGCCGCCTTCCCGCGGCCTTGCATTGCCGGCCGCGCTACTTGCTACGCGCCGCCCGGAACTCGCGCAGGAAATCACGCAGCGCGATGACGCCCTCGCGGGGCATGGCGTTGTAGATCGAGGCGCGAATGCCGCCCACGCTGCGGTGCCCCTTAAGATTTCCTAATCCGCGTTTGTCCGCTTCGGCCAAAAACGCCTTCTCGGTATCGGCGTCCGGGAGCCGGAACGTGACGTTCATGATCGACCGCGAGTCGCGTTGCGCGTGCCCCTTGTAGAAGCCCGCGCTCTCGTCCAGCACCTCGTACAACAGCCCCGCCTTTTCGCGATTGCGGTCGTACATGTTCTGCAAGCCGCCCACTTCGCCGAGCAGCCAGTCGGTGACCAGCTTTACGACGTAAATCGCAAACGTCGGCGGCGTGTTCCACAGCGAGTTCTCGCCGGCGTGCGAGTTGTAATTGAGGTAGCCCGGGAGTTCGTCCGAACTGTTCTTGAGCAGGTCTTCGCGCACGATCACGATCGTCACGCCCGACGGACCGGCGTTCTTCTGAGCGCAGGCGTAGATCAGGCCGTACTTTTCGATCGGCAGAGGACGGCACATGAAGTCCGACGAGGCATCGCACACCAGCGGCACGCCGCCCGTCTCCGGCTCGCCCAAAAACTGCACCCCTTCGATCGTCTCGTTCGACGTAATATGCACGTACGCGGCGGAGGGATCGATCTTCAATTCGTCGGGCGCGGGCAGGCGGTCGTAGTTCGTTCCCTTCCCGTCCCACGCGACGCGGACCGTTCCCTCGCGGAGCGCTTCCTTCTGGGCGCTCTTGCCCCATGTGCCGGTGAGCACATAGTCGGCCGACTTGCCGGCGCCGCGCAGCAGGTTCATCGGCACCATGGAGAACTGCAATCGCGAACCGCCCTGGAGAAACAGGATTTTGTAGTTGTCAGGAATCCCCAACAGCTTGCGCAGGTTCGCCTGCGTCCCGTCCAGAATCTCGATGAACGCCTTGTCCCGGTGACTCATCTCCAGGATCGACACCCCTTTGCCCGGCAGGCACAGGAGGTCGCGTTGGACTTGTTCGAGCACCGGAAGCGGCAACACGGCCGGTCCCGGCGAGAAATTGTAGATGCGCTGCGAAGCGTTGCCGCTCATAATGATCTGCCTCCCCCGCATGGAAAACGCGAATTGTACGGGAGAAACGGTTCGTTGAGAACGGCGGGTGAGCCGCGACGCGCGGCGACGGCCCGAAGTCGCGGGCCCCGCGTGGGGCGGCGCGTGAGCCGATCGAAAGCGGCCGCTAGTATCTAGGCGGCGTCGGCAGCCCTTGGACGGTCCGCGGGGGCGTTCCAGGCGCCGCTGCGGGCGTCCCCGGCGGCGGGGCGGCGCCGGGAGCAGGCTGCGGGGCCCCGGCCCACATGCCGGCCGGCGCTCCGCCATAGACGGCGCCTCCCGGCACCTGCGTCTGCAACATGGCCACGCGCTGCGCAATGGCGGGCTGCGAGCGATTGATCTGCAGAGAGCGTTGATAGTTGGCCAGCGCCTGCGCCGGATCGCCCGCTTCCTCGCGGAGTCGGCCCAGAGCGGCCCAGGCCCGCGCGTTGTTCTGGTCCAACTGGAGCGCCTGTTGCAAATTGTTCTTGGCCGTTTCGGAATCGCCGAATTCTTCGTACAGCCGCGCCAACTCGATCCGTGCGTCGGCCGAACGCGGATTCCGAGCCGTCCAGTTCTGAAGGAGCGCAAACGCCCGGTCCGAACGATCGGTCTCGACCAACAACACGGCCAGCCCGCGATGGCAGTCGGCATGGTTTTCGTCGCGATCCAAGCACTGGTTGTACAGATTCTCGGCCTGCGTCATCGACTGCCGATCGTTGTTCTGCACGCCCATCCGATGATACGAGGCCGCCAAATTGTAGTAGGCGTCGGCATTGTTCGGCTCCGTCAACAGCGCCTGCTGGAACTGCTGCATGGCCGCCGCCGTCTGGCCCTGCTGGTAAAGCTGCACGCCCGCCACGTTGGCCGAACTGTGAAACGGACTCGAGCACGCCGTCGCGGCGCCCAACAACATCCCCACGATGACCGTCGTTCGGACCATACGTCCCATGGCGACCCCGTCGAGAGTTGTGAAATGAGCCTAAAACAAACGCCGTACCACCTCGTGGAGCGCGAACCTTAACGGTCGGCGGCGATCTGGGCAAGAGCGAAAAATGACGGTCCTAGCCTGAAGAGGTCATGGTCATCGCCGCGAGCCCCATGCCAGACTTTTCGGCGTTGTCATCCCTCGCTAAGGAACATGCCCATGCCCTTTGAAATGACCGACGATGTCTGCGTGTGCCGCGATGACCAGGGCCGAGTTCGGCAATTGGAACACGTTAACGCTCCCTACCGCGGCGAAGTCTCCGCCGAACTGGCAGCCGCCGCCGCGCCGCTGCAACCGCGCGAGCTCGCCAGCCAATACCTCCGCTCCGTCATGGGGCTCTATGAAATGGCGGAGGCCATGAGCGACGGCGCCGCCGAGTTGGCCGCCGCCGCCCCGATCCCGGCGCCCGAGCAACTGCGATTTGCCTCGCAGAAGTCGGTCGTCGGCCAAGCGGTCGTTTCGTACGTCCAAACCTGCTGCGGGATTCCCGTTTGGAATTCGGGATTCGCAGTGCGTATGGACGAGTCGCCGATGCAAGTCATCGGTTCCCAAAGCACGCTGCTCGACAACCTGCAAGTCGCCGCCCCCCCCACGAACGCCCCCTACCTCCCCGAGCGTCTCGACGTCGCGCAACTGGCGCACCAACTGGGGCTCTCTTCAGCCGCCGGCGGTTCGGCGCCGACCATCACCGGCAAGCACCTGTTCATCTATCGTTACCGGGCCGCGGATCGCACGTTGGAGGGCGAATCGGAATCCCCCGAGCCGGATCAAGGGTTCGCGTCCGCGTCGCCCACACTGCCGCTCCTGCCGGTCTGCAATTCCGTCTCCGAAGGCGGCGATTATTTCGTCACCGAAGTGCAGTTTACCTGGGGTGAAGCGGGTCGAGTTCCCCACCATTGGACTGCCTTGATCGAGGTGAACTCCGGATCTGTGCTGTACTTGCGACCGCATCTCGGCTGCCTTTCCGACGGACTGGCCTTCCATAGCGATCCGGTCACCCAATCGGGCAGCTTGTCCAATAACGCTGACGCGGCCGACAGCGTACTCGACTCGTTCCGTAGTCGCGTCCGCCTTGAGGAACTGTCGCCCGCGCCCGCCGGTTCCCCGCAGGAACTCAGGGGACGCTTCGTCCGCCTTGTCGACGTCAGCCGTCCCAATCTCCAACCGCCGCGCGAAACGCCCCCGTCGCGCTTCGACTATCAATCCACCTCCAATCACTTTTCGGCCGTCAACGCCTACTACCACTGCGATCGCCTGTTTCGACTGGTGGAAAGTCTCGGCTTCAACGTCTCCTCCTACTTCAACGGCACGACGTTTCCCGTGCAAGTTGATCATCGAGCGGCGATTGGGACGCCGGATGGCAACGAGATCAATGCGTCTGCGCCCGGCACGGCTGATCGCCGCGGTTCGGACGGCTTCCGCTTCGCGCTGGCCCGAGCCAACTCGACGCTGGGACTCGCCAACGACTGGCGCGTCGTGCTGCACGAATTCGGCCATGCCCTGCTGTGGGACAACGTGCACCTGCCGAATTTCGGCTTTGCACATAGCGCCGGCGACAGCCTGGCCGCCATCTTGAACGACCCCGAAAACCGCGCCGAACGCGGCCTGACGTTCCCCTGGGTCGCCCATATCATCGATCGACGACACGATCGGACGGCCGCCGGCGGCTGGGCCTGGTACGGCCCGCGTTACGGACCGTTTACCGCCGTCGATCGGGCCGGCTATTTGGCCGAACAAATCTTGTCGTCGACGTTGTTTCGAGTTTATCGAGCGGCAGGGGGCGACTCGACCGACCTCGCAACTCGCCAGTTCGCCGCGCACTACGTCGCGTACTTGATCATCAAGGCGATCGCCTTGCTGACGCCGGTCTCCAACGCACGCACTCCGGAAGAATTCGCTAGCACGCTGATTCAAGCCGACACGGGCGACTTCGTCGTCGACGGCAAGTCGCATCCTGCCGGCGTTCTGTCGAAAGTCATCCGCTGGGCGTTTGAAGTTCAAGGCGCGTTTTTGTCCGCCGCCGCTCCCCGCCCCAACTTCGCTCGAGGATTGCCGCCGGCGGTCGACGTTTTCATCGACGACGGACGAAACGGCGAGTACAGCTACCGAGTCGGTCCCGCCCAAACGAATCAGATCTGGGTGCGTCGTGCGGCCGATGCCGGCGCGACTCACCAACCACCGCTGCGCAACGCCGTCAATTCGGTCTACGTGTTGGTCAAGAACCGTGGAACCCGAACGGCCGTCAACGTAACCGTCGACGTGCGTCGCGCCCGCGCCGGCGTCGACGCGTGGCCGGTCGGCTGGACATCGCTCACGGCGCAACCGCTTCCCGTTCCCGACGTGGCGCCGGGCGCCTCCGTTCTCGCAGGCCCGTTCCCCTGGCGTCCCGATTCGGCAAGCACCACCTTAGTGGCCAGCGTCGCGGCCAACGGCGATCCCAGCAACGCGTCGCGTTTTTCTGCCGCCCGCCCGATTCCTCTGCTGCGTCTGCTGCATGTCGACAACAACATCGCCTTTCGCACGGTAGGAGCCGTCTGAGTCATGAATCACCGCATCCAAGTCGTCTACTTCGACCTGGGAGAAACCTTGGTGCGCACCCCGCGCACCTGGCTTCCCGGCGCCAAATCGACTCTCTCCCGACTGTCGCAACTCGGCTACCTCTTGGGAATCGCTTCCAATACGGCCGGCCTAACGACGCGGCAAGAAATCCTCGCGCTCCTCCCAACCGACTTTCCCCTGTCGCGATTCACGCCGAATCTGGTCCTGTTTTCGTCCGAAATCGGCGTCGCCAAACCGGAGCTCGCCTTTTTCCGACGCGCCGTGGTGCAGACCCAATTGGACGCCCAGAAGAGCCTGTTCATCTCCGAAGACGCCCTCGACGTCCTCGCCGCGCAAGCCGTCGGCATGCGTGCGCTCAAGATCGCAACGGGCAGCCGCGACGTTACGCAGCTGGAACAGATCCTGGCGAAGTTCGACGCGTTGAGCTAACGCGTCGTCGTCAAACTTCGCCCTCGTCGCGGCGCAGACTAACGCCGACAGAAGTCTTCTTCTTCGGCGGTGGCCGGCGGCCCGGTGAGCACCTCGACGCCCTGAGCCGTCAGCGCCAAGGTGTGCTCAAAGTGCGCACTCGGCTGGCCGTCGCACGTCACCTGCGTCCAATGATCGGGCAGACAACGGATTTCCTTGGTCCCCAGATTCACCATTGGTTCGATGGCGAGCACCAAGCCTGGTTTGAGCGGGATGTCGCGACGCTTCAGCGTCGGCGAGCTGTAGTTCGGCGCCTGCGGCTCTTCATGCAGCGACTTGCCGATGCCATGCCCGCTAAACGACTCCACCACCGAGAAACCGTGGCGGCGCACCAGCGCCGCCATCTCCTCGGCCACCTCGCTCCACCACTTCTTCCGCGGCATCAATTCGATGGCCAGCGCGAGCGAGGCGCGAGTGACGTCCAACAATTCCTTCCACCGCGGCAAGATCTCGCCGACAGGATGCGTGTAGGCCGAGTCGCCGCACCAGCCTTCAAAACGGCAGCCCGTATCGACGCTGACGATATCGCCCGCCCGCAAAACTCGCGGTCCGGGGATGCCGTGCACCACCGCCTCGTTCACCGACATGCACGTCGCCGCCGGAAACGGAATCTTGCCCGGAACCCCTTTGAACAGCGGCTCCGCCTGATAGCGAGCAAAAACGTCATCCACCAGCGCATTCAGCTCGCTGGTCGTCACCCCTGGTGCAACGCGTTCCGCGACCGCTTGGTGCGCTCGCCACACAATCAATCCGGCTCGCCGCATGCGAGCGATTTCTCGAGCCGATCGCAGCGTAATCATGCGCCGAAGCAGTGGCGATGCCGCTCGACGGCGCCGCGAATGCGTTCGAAGACGTCGTCGGGTCCGCCGATTCCGTCGACGCTTTCCAGCGCCCCGTGGTCTTCGTAGTAGTGCAAAACGGGGGCGGTCTGCGTCTCAAAGACTTCCAGCCGCCGCAAGATGGTCTCCGGCGTATCATCGATCCGCCGTTCGACCCGGGACCGCTCCAGCATCCGCCGCTGCAATTCCGTCATTGCCACGCGAATGTCGATCACCACTCCGACTCGCCCGCCGCGTTTCGCCAGATACTCGTCCAACAAACGAGCCTGCTCGACCGTCCGCGGGAAGCCATCGAATAAGCACCCGCGAGCGCAATCGGGTTGTTCGAGCCGTTGGCAGACGATGCCGACGACCAATTCATCGGGCGCCAAGCGTCCTTCGTCCATGTAGCGAGCGGCGGTCAAGCCGAGCGCCGTCCCTTGCGCCTTCGCCGACCGGAGCATTTCCCCCGTAGACAGATGGGGAATCTCCAGATACTTCACCAGTTTCTGGGACTGCGTCCCTTTCCCCGCGCCAGGAGCGCCGAAGAGCACGACGAACATCGCGTGTTCCAGGCCCATGGTACCCCGCGTAGGCTCCAAAACCGATTGGGGAGAGACAGACACGACCGGCCTCCAGTCGGTCCGTCGATGGGTTGACCCCCACCGAGTGACCGAGGCTAGGATTCCAGCAGGCCCGTGTAGTTGCGCATGACCAAGTGACTATCGATCTTTTGCACCAGATCGAACGCCACGCTCACCGCGATCAACAACCCGGTCCCACCATAAAAGCTCGCAATCTGCGGATTCACATCCAGCAGGCTCGATACGATTGTGGGTACAATCGCCACCAAAGACAAGAACCCCGCCCCGACATACGTGATGCGCAACATCACCTTTTCCAGGTAATCCGCCGTCCGCCGACCAGGCCGATATCCCGGAATGAACGTCCCGTAGTCCTTCAAGTTCTCCGCCATTTCCTTCGGGTTGAACGTAATGGCCGTCCAGAAGTAGCAGAAGAAGTAAATCAATCCCACGTACATGAGGTTGTACAGGAAGGACGTGCCGCGATTGAACACGGCCGCGAAATCCTGCAACTGAGCGTGGTAGCTGGTCGTCCACTGCGAGGCGAAGTTCAGCAGAATCGACGGCAGCATCAGCAAGCTGCTCGCGAAAATGATCGGCATCACGCCCGATTGATTCAGCCTCAACGGCAGGTACTGTCGCGTCCCGCCGAAGACGCGCCGTCCGCGAACGTGCTTGGCGCTCTGCGTGGGAATGCGACGCTGCCCTTGCGTGATGAACACCACGCCGAGCACGACGGCGACGAAGAGCACGGCGAGCACGATCATCGTCTCCACGCCCACGACTCCTTGTCCGAACCCTTTGAGTTCGAGATTGGAGTTGCGGAAGAGGTCGACGAGCGCTTCGGGCATCCGGGCCAAAATGCCGGCCATGATGAGCAAGCTGATGCCGTTGCCAATACCAAATTCGTCAATCTGCTCGCCGATCCACATGAGGAAGATCGTGCCGCAGGTCATCATCAACACGGCGACTACTTGCCAGCCCAAGCTGAGCGAGCCTGGTTGCTGCGGGTTCGTGAGGAACGCCGCATCGATCATACTATTGCCGCCGCTGGGATTCATCAGGAAGCGGATGTAGATCCAGCTCTGGAAGATGCAGAGGGCGACGGTCAGATAGCGTGTGTATTCGTTGATCTTCTTGCGGCCCGTTTCGCCTTCCTTGCGCAACTCTTCCAACGGCTTCCAGACGCTGCCGAGCAACTGGAGGATGATGGAGGCCGAGATGTAGGGCATGATGCCCAGGCCGAAGATGGTCGCTTGGCTGAGGTTGCTGGCGCTGAAGACCGAGATCTGTTGGATGAACTGCCCCAACCCGCTGCCCGTCTGGAACGCCTTGCTGAGCTGCTCTTGATCCACAATCGGCACGGGAATCCAGTACCCGACCCGATAGATCGCCAAGAACATAAGCGTCAACAAGATCTTTTGACGCAATTCCGGAATCGTAAAGACAACGCGCAGTTTTTCGAACATGGCTTCGATCCGTCCCGATACGGGCCTTCGCTCTGAGACTGGGCAGTACTTGAGACTGGGCAGTTCTAAGGAGGCCGATTTCCTTCGCGAGCGCCCCGCTGCGACCTCCACCAACGCAATCCGCCGGCTCAACACCGGCGGACGCGATTTCATTCGCTACTTGCCCGACTTCTTGCCAACTTTACCGCCGGGCTTGCCACCGGCCTTGCTGGCCGACTTGGCGTCCCTGGCTGCCCGAGCCGCCTTGTTTCGTTCGCGGGCGACCTTCTTCTTTTCCTCGACCGGCACGCGACCCGGCAGCACGACCACTTCGCCGCCCGCCGCTTCGATCTTTTGTCGAGCAGAGGCGCTGAAACGGTGAGCGGAGACCTTGAGCTTCTTCTTCAGGTCGCCGTCGCCGAGCACCTTGAGTTCGTCGAATTGGCCGTGAACGAGGTGCTTCTTGAGCACGCAATCCGGGCCAATCGCGCTCCCGTCCTCGAACTCGCGTTCCAGGTCGCTGACGTTGACCGTGACCACATTCAGCGCAAAGCTGTTCGTGAAGCCTCGCTTCGGGACTCGGCGCACCAGCGGCGTGGCGCCGCCTTGGAAGATCGACAGCGCCTTGTAGCCAGCCCGCGCCGTTTGGCCCTTGCCGCCTCGGCCGGCCGTCTTGCCCTTGCCCGAGCCAGGACCGCGGCCCACTCGCATCAACTTCTTGTGCGCGTGGATGCCTTCATTGACCTCATTCAACTTCATGACAACGTCACTCCTCGCAGCCGCTCAATGTCTTGCTGGGTCCGCAGGCTCTGGAGAGCTGCGATGGTGGCCTTCACGAGCAGCACCGGATTGTTGCTCCGGAAGCTCTTCGTGAGAATGTTCGTAATGCCGGCCGCTTCGCACACCGCACGGACCGACGCACCGGCGATCACGCCCGTACCGGGACCGGCCGGCAGCAGGATGACTTCGGCCGAACCGAATTTGCCGGCGACGCGGTGGGGAATCGTCCCTTCCCGGATCGGAACTCGCACGAAGCTGCGCGCGGCAAACTTCGAGGCCTTCTCGACCGCCTGCGGCACTTCGTTCGCCTTGCCGTAGCCCCAGCCGACGCGGCCCTTGCCGTCGCCCACTACGACCATTGCGGCAAAACTGAACCGACGCCCGCCCTTCACCACCGCAGCGCACCGCTTAATCTTCACGGTACGATCGATGAACTCTCCGCGACCCGATTCGGTTGACACGCTATCACTCTCCCGCGTAACGGTTTTCCCGTCCTAAAACTTCAGACCCGCTTGGCGCGCCGCATCCGCAAGCGCCGCCACTCGACCATGATACCGGAAATGGCCGCGGTCGAAGCAGACCTGCTGGATGCCGGCCGCCAACGCCTTTTCGGCGATCAGCTTGCCGATCGCTTCCGCCGCCGCTTTGTTTCCGCCATAGCCGACCTGGCCGCGCACGTCTTTGTCTTGCGTGCTGACCGACACCAGCGTCTTGCCCGCTTCGTCGTCGATCACTTGGCAACTGACGTGCTTCAAGCTGCGAAACACGCTCAATCGCGGCCGTTCCGCCGTCCCGCGGATCGTCTTGCGAACCCGCCACCGGCGCCGCTGACGGATCTGTCCCAACTTTTTGCTTTTGTCCACGATCGTCACCTAACTCTACGGCTATCGTTCTCGCAACTCGTCCCAGGCCCAACCGCGACGCGACGTCCGCCCCAGCGGACGTCTTCAAACGTTCAAGTGTGCGAACGTTACTGTGCCGCCTTGCCCGGCTTGATCTTCACATGTTCGCCTTGGTAACGCACGCCCTTACCCTTGTAAGGTTCCGGCTTCCGGACCGACCGCAGTTCGGCCGCGAACTGGCCCACCATCTGCTTGTCGCAGCCTTGGATCACCACGTGCGTCTGATCCGGACAGGTCACTTTCAAACCGGCCGGGATTTCCTTCTTGATTTCGTTGGCATAGCCCACGCGGAGCGTGATGACTTTGCCTTGGATCGACACGACATAACCGACGCCGATGACTTCCAGCTTCTTCTCGTAGCCGGTCTTCACCCCTTCGATCATGTTCGCGATCAACGATCGCGTCAGCCCGTGCAGCGCCTTCGACAGCCGCTCGTCATCGGCTCGCGTGATCACGACCTGCTTATTGGCCGCATCAACTTCGACCTTGACTTCCGGCCGATGCTCCCAAGACAGCTTGCCTTGCGGACCTTCCACGTTCACAACGCGCCCTGCGACCGCCACTTTGACGCCGTCGAGCACCGGGACCGGTTTCTTTCCAATTCGCGACATGACGCACTTCGCTTCGTATCTGAATTTGCTCTTGACTCAATATGCTCTGGATTCGCTTCGGCTGGACTCGATCCGTCCGGCTTGTCACGGCCTGTTCCACCCGAGGCGGAAGACCGTTCGATCCGTACTTGGCTGTGCGAGCACCTCAGTGTATCCGCAGCCAGCATGCCTGCACTAGCCCGCGTCTCGCACCGGTCTTTCACGCCTGAACGTGGCCGGCGCCCAACGCGGTTTGCGAGCCGTCCAGCGGCCGGCTCGCCGCTACCAAACTTCGCAGAGCACCTCGCCGCCCAAGTTCTTGGTTCGCGCCTCGCGATCACTCACCACGCCGTGGCTGGTGCTGATGATCGTGATGCCCATGCCATTCAGCACCGGCCGCAGGTCCTTCGACTTGCGATAGATTCGGCGCCCCGGCGAGCTCACTCGCTTGAGGTGCTGAATCACCCGCTCGCCGCTCGGTCCATACTTCAGCTCGATGCGCAGCTGCGGTTGCGGCTCGTTCGGGACTTCTTTCCAATCCCAAATGTAGCCTTCGCGCTTCAGCACGTCTGCGAGCCCTCGCTTGACCTTCGAGGCCGGAATGTCCACGTAGGGACGCTCAATGGCCACCGCATTACGAATCCGAGTCAACATGTCGGAGATCGGGTCAGTCAACATGATCTACCTGTTCCCTAGCTACCAGCTCGCCTTCCGCACGCCCGGAATCATGCCTTGATCCGCCAATTTGCGGAAACAGATACGGCAGATCCCAAATTTCCGATACACCGCCCGCGGCCGCCCACACAGGCGGCAGCGTCGCCGCAAGCGAGTGGAAAACTTGGGCGGTTGCAACGCCTTAGCTCGTTTGGATTTACTCGCCACGAGTATCTACCCCGTAAACAAAACTGTCTGAACTGACACCCGCGACTACGCCGCGCCCTTCGACTTCTCGTCCGTCTGGAACGGAACGCCCATCAGCCGCATGAGTTCACGCGCCTGGTCGTTCGAATCAGTCGACGTCACGAAGACGATGTTCATGCCTTGAACCCGGATGAACTTGTCCGGATTGAGCTCGGGGAACACCAGCTGTTCCGCCAACCCCAGGCTGTAATTCCCTTTACCGTCGAACGCCTTGCGACTTACCCCGCGGAAGTCGCGCACTCGCGGCAATGCCAGCGAGATCAAGCGATCCATGAATTCATACATCCGCTGCCGACGCAGCGTCACCTTGCAGCCGATCGCCAGGTTCTCACGGAGCTTAAAGCCCGCGATGGCCTGTCGCGACAGGGTCGCGATCGGCTTTTGGCCGGCGATGAGGCCCATCGCCTCCAGCGCCGTTTCCAGGTGCTTCTTGTCTTGAGTCGCGGCGCCCACGCCCATGTTGATCACGATCTTCAACAAGCGCGGAACTTCGTGCGGATTCGTCAGCCCGAACTGTTCCGTCAGGGCCTTCCGGACGACCGTCTCGTAGTGTTCCTGCAATCGAGGTTTCATTGGTCTTTTCTCAACTTCTGGGCGTACTACTTCTTGGCGTGAGCCGCACGAGCCGGCGCGATCTGGCCGATCGAAGCTCCGCACTTCTTGCAGTACCGCTCTTTGCTGCCGTCTTCCAGGAACCGCGCTCCGGTGCGCGTCGCTTGGTTGCACTTTTCGCACACCAGCAACACGGCCGACAACGGCATCGGCAGCTCCTTCGAGAGCCGACCGCCCTGCGGGTTCTTCGTGCTGCGCTTGACGTGCTTGAGCACCCGCGCCGCGCCCTCGACCACCACCGTACCGGCCTTGCGGTCGATCTCGAGGACCTTGCCGCGATGACCTTTGTCGTCGCCGCGGATCACCTGTACCGTATCGTCGCTCTTGATGTGCATCACACCACCTCGCTCGCGAGGCTCACAATCTTCATGAAGTTGCGTTCGCGCAGCTCCCGCGCCACCGCGCCAAAAATACGCGTGCCTCGCGGGTTGCCGTCGTTATCCACCAGCACCACCGCGTTGCTGTCGAATTTGATGTAGCTGCCGTCTTCGCGGCGAGTGGGCTGCTTCGTGCGCACCACGACTCCGCGGACGACCGCCTTTTTCTTGATCTCGCCGCCCGGGACAACCGATTTCACCGAGCAGATCACGATGTCGCCGATCCCGGCGTAACGACGCCGCGAACCGCCGAGCACCTTAATGCACATGACTTCTTTGGCGCCCGTATTGTCGGCCACCGTCAGTCGCGTTTCCTGCTGAATCATGACTCTGCGACCCTTCGTTCGTCGAACCCGCGACTCGCTGCCGCTTCTTCCGCAGCCACCCAGTCCGCGCTAAACATTCCGCTCTACCAGAACCGTCCTGCGCTGGCCGGCGCTCTACGCGCCCTGCTCCACGCCCGCGTCCTGTCCCAGCGACTCGGCCGCCTGCGAGGCCGCTCGCTCTTCCACACCGCTCTTATCCACGATCCGCACCAATTCCCAACGCTTCAGCTTCGAGCGGGGCGACGTTTCAACGATCTCCACCAAGTCGCCCTTCGACGACAGGTTGTTCTCGTCGTGTGCGTAGCAAATCGTCCGGCGATGCACGATCTTGCCGTACTTCTTGTGCCGGATCTGCCGCGGCACTTCTACACGCCGCGTCTTCGCCGTCTTGTCGCCCGTCACCGTCCCGACCACTACTCGCTTCGGCATTGCTTTACCCCTGCTGCTTCAGTTGCCGTTCGCGCTGGATCGTCAAAATCCGCGCGATCGTGCGACGGTTCTTCCGGATCGCGCTGGGTGCATCCAGCCGCTCCGTTTCCGCTTGAATCCGCAAACGAAACAGTCCGTCGCTCGTCTCTTTGAGCGTCAGCGACAACTGCTCGTCACTCATATCTCGCAATTCGGCCACTTTCATGGCATTCAACTCCCGTTCCTAGACGCCGACGGTTCCCAGCTATGCCGGCCGCCGCTTCACGAAGCGGACGCGGATCGGCATCTTGTGGGCCAAACGCGCCATGCACATCTTGGCCTGCTCTTCTGTCACTCCGCCCAGTTCATACAGGACCGAGCCGGGCTTCACCACGGCCACCCAGGCCGCCGGTTCGCCCTTACCCTTACCCATACGCGTTTCCAACGGACGAGCGGTAATCGACTTGTGCGGGAACATGCGCACGTACAGCCGGCCTTCGCCGCGGATGTACTGCGATGCCGCGATGCGGCCCGCTTCGATCGTCTGCGCCTTGATCCACCCACCCTGCACGGCCTGGAGACCATAGTCGCCGAAGACGACGCGATTGCCGCGAGTCGCGTTACCTTTTATACGTCCTCTTTGGCTTTTTCTGTGCTTGACTCGCTTCGGCATTAACGCCATCGGTCACGTCTCCTTCATACATTCCCTGGTGAATCCAGACCTGAACGCCCAAGTTCCCTTGCGCCGTCGATGCCTCGGCAAAGCCGTAGTCAATCTTCGCTCGCAGGGTGCTCAGCGGAATCGATCCCAGGATCGCTTTTTCCCGCCGCGCCATTTCGGCGCCGCCCAATCGCCCGGCCAACTGGACCTTGATCCCCCTGGCCCCGGCGTCCATCGTCAATTCCATCGCCTTCTTCATCGTCCGCCGGAAGCTGGCTCGCTTGGCCAACTGCATCGCGATCTCTTCCGCGACCAGCTGCGCCTGCAGTTCCGGCCGGCTCACCTCTTCGATCTTGAGGTTCACTCGGCGGCCGATCAAGTTCTGCAACTCATCCTGCAAGAGCTCGACCTCTTGGCCCTTCTTGCCGATGATCAAACCCGGTCGCGCGACGAACAAAATCACCTTGACTTCGTCTCGCGTCCGCTCAATTTCAATCCGGTCGATTCCAGCGCTGCGATACTGCGTCTTCTGCGGATGGTTCTTGATGAAGTCGCGAATCTTCTTGTCTTCGATCAACAGATTCGCAAATTCCTGCTTCGACGCGTACCAACGGCTCTTCCACCCGGTCATCACGCCCGTGCGGAAACCAACTGGATTCACCTTCTGACCCATGCGTTCTCTCCCGCGTCCGTTATCTGCGTGCTTGTTTGGGCTGCTTGTTTCGCTTGCTTCTCTTCGCTCGACGCTTGCCTCGCCTCGGCTCCCGGCCCACGGCGACAGCAGTCCGTCGGCCGCCGTCTACAGGTTGGCCAAGTCGGTCAGCGTCACCTTGATGTGCGACACGCGCCGCTTCACCATGAACGCCATGCCGCGAGCTCGCGGACGAATCCGCTTGAACATCGGACCGCCGTCGATGCGAACATCGGTCAGCAACAACGTGTCTAAGTCCACGGTCTTGCCCTTCAGCTGATCAGGATCTTGGGCATTGCCCAACGCACTCTTGATCACCTGCTCCAGCATCCGCGCACCTCGTTGGGGCTGATACTTGAGCAGTTCGAGCGCCTGATCTGCGAACTTCCCTCGGACCAGATTCGCCAAGTGACGAACCTTCCGGGGGCTGATGCGAGCGAACCGATGCGATGCGGTGAATTCCATGACCCTAACCTCGACTTACGATCACTTGCCGGGCGCCAACTACTTGCCCGGTCCGGCCGCCTTCTTGCCGCTGTGCCCGCGGAACGTACGCGTCGGAGCAAATTCGCCCAGGCGATGTCCGACCATGTCTTCCGTCACAAACACCTTCAAAAACTGCTTGCCGTTATGCACGTCGAACGTGAACCCCACGAACTCCGGCACAATCGTGCAGGCTCGAGCCCACGTCTTGATCGGCGTCTTGGCGCCGCCCGCCTCGATCTGAGCGCGAACCTTGCCGTAGACCTTGAAGTCGACGTACGGACCCTTTTTCGACGAACGACCCATTTCCCGTCCCCTCGCTTACTACTACTTAAGCTTCAACTGGCCGTAACGCAGCGAACGACGGCGACGCACGATCGCCTTGTTCGTCGGCTTGCGACGCTTCCGCGTCGATCCACCCTTGGCCAGCTTGCCCGTCGGGCTCACCGGATGTCGACCGCCCTTGGTGCGGCCTTCACCACCACCGTGCGGGTGATCGATCGGGTTCATCGCCGTTCCGCGAACATGCGGACGCCATCCCATCCAACGACGTCGGCCCGCCTTGCCCAACTCGACGTTCATCGCGTCGGCGTTGCCTAGCTTCCCGATCGTCGCTCGGCACGTCGCCGGAATGCGTCGAATTTCGCCGCTCGGCAGCGTGATCTGCGCCCAGCCGGCTTCGCGAGCCATCAACACCGCACCCATCCCGGCCGCTCGGCACAGCACGCCGCCGCGTCCTGGGGCCAGTTCGATCGCGTGGATGGTCAAGCCGAGCGGAATGTCCTTGAGCGGCATGCAGTTGCCGACATTCGGAGGAGCATCCGACCCGTTCTCAATCTTCGTCCCCTTGGTCACGCCTTCCGGCGCCAAGATGTACCGCTTCTCGCCGTCCGCGTAGAAAACCAAAGCAATGCGGACGTTGCGATTCGGATCGTACTGGATCGAGTCCACCACGCCCGGCACTCCGTCCTTCTCGCGACGGAAATCAATCTCGCGGTACATCTGCTTGTGACCGCCGCCGCGGTGACGAGCCGTAATGAATCCTTGGTTGTTGCGGCCGCCCTTCTTCTTGCGCGGCTTTAGCAATCCCTTTTCCGGCTTCGCGCCCGGAGTCAAATCAGCGAAGTCGCTCACGCTCGCCGATCGTCGACCGGCTGACGTTGGTCGGTATTTTCGAATGCCCATGACTTTGATCCCGCACTATGAGGTGTTCCGCTGCAGCTGTCCGCGACGACTCGGCGTCGTCGACTAGAAGAAGTCGATCCGACTTTCTTCGTGCAGCGTGACCACCGCTTTCTTCCAACAGCGAGTCTGCGATGCCTTGAACTTATGCCGACGCGTCTTGCCCTTGCGGTTCTGAGTGCGAACCTTCAAGACCTTGACGTTGAACAGCCCTTCGACTGCTCGCCGCACATCGTCCTTGCCCGCCAACGGGCTGATTTCAAACGCGTACTGATTGAGCCGCGTCACTCGGTGCATCCCCTTCTCCGTCACCAACGGGCGAAGGATGACCTGATCCGGACGCAGGTCCGGGCCGCTCTTGCTGCTCGACTCGCTCATGACCCTCAACTCCTGCTATTCGCCCGCATCCGCCGACTTGGCAGACCGTGCCTTGATCGCGTCCAACGCAGCCTTCGTCACCAACAACTTCGTCGGCGTCAACACGGCCAACGCGTTGAGGTCCGACACCGGCGACACCGTCACGCCCTGAATATTGCGAGCCGAACGGTAGACATTGACGTCTCGTTCCGCGGTCGCAACGAGCGTCGTCTTGCCGCACAACTTGAGCGACTTCAGGACCGCCGACATTTCTTTGGTCTTCGGGGCGCCGAAGCTCAAGTCGTCGACCACCACCACTTCGTCGTCGCGAATCTTCGAGGCAATGGCCATCCGCGTCGCCATCTGCACCGCCTTCTTAGGCAGGCGATAGGAGAAGTCGCGAGGATTCTTGGCGAAAATGTGTCCGCCGCCGCGGCGAGTCCCCGACCGGCGCGAGCCAGCACGAGCGTTACCCGTCCCTTTTTGGCGATACAACTTCTTGGTCGACCCGGCCACTTCGCCGCGCCCCTTCGTCTTGAACGTACCTTGACGTTGATTCGCCTGGTACATCACGACGACGTCGTGCAGCAGCTGCTTGCTGATCCGCGGCGCAACGTCCGACGGCTCAATCGAGTAGCTACCCACTTCTTTTCCGGTTCGATCGTAAATCGGCAACACGGCCATGACGACGCCCCACTAATTCCTAACCAACACGGACTAGCTAACTTTATTCGTCTCGCGGATCATCACGTATCCGCCCGCAGGACCCGGCACGGCGCCGCCGACGAGAATCAAATTCTTCTCGGAGTCGATTCGCACCACCGACAGGTTCCGCGACGTCACTCGATCGGCGCCGTAGTGACCCGGCATCTTCTTACCCTTCTTCGGGCGACCGCCACCGCGCCACGCGGCCAAGCTGCCGGTGCCGCCCATGTGACGGTGCACCTTCTTCACACCGTGCGTCGCACGCTGACCGCCGAAGCCATGCCGCTTGATCACGCCCGCGTAACCACGCCCCTTGGTGATCCCGACGACGTCCACGGCCTTCACGCCCGACAGCGTCTCGACCGTCAGCGATTGCCCCACTTCGACGCCCGCGAATTCGCCGCGCAGCTCGCGAACAAACCGCTTCGGCTCACAGTCGGCCTTCGCAACTTTGATGCCGGCCGCTTCGCGACGCTTGGACCGCTTACCGCCCAACGAGGCGACATGGCCGCGTTCACTGCGAGATGCCAATCGACGAGGCTTGTCGAGAAACCCAAGCTGCAAGGCAGCGTAGCCATCGCGCTCGAGCGTGCGAACTTGCAGAACATGGCAAGGACCCGCCTCAATCACCGTCACCGGGATCGCCTTCCCGGACTCATCAAACACTTGCGTCATCCCGACCTTCCGGCCGAGCAATCCCTTCGCCATGATTATTCGCCTCGTCGTTGGTGCCGACAGGAATCAGGTTCACTTCCTCAGAAGGGGAACCAGTTTACCTGCCCGACTTCCAGTGCATAGGGCACTACCGCTTGTTTTTGAATATTTACTCGCCGAATCCGCCCTGCCGAACCCGCCCAACTACCGCGTGGTCGCCTTGATCTTGATATCGACGCCCGCCGGCAGGCTGAGCTTATTCAAGGCTTCAATCGTCTTGGCGGTCGCCTGAACAATATCGATCAGACGCTTGTGCGTGCGGATCTCAAATTGCTGCCGAGCCTTCTTGTCAATGTTCGGGCCCGACAAGACCGTATAGCGCTCAATGCGAGTCGGCAACGGAATCGGTCCGTGCACTTCCGAGTGAGTGCGCTTCGCCGTATCAACGATCTCCAGCGCACTCTGATCGAGAATGGCATGGTCGTATGCTTCCATACGAATGCGGATCACTTCATGAGCTTGACCGGCCACGGCGAAATCTCCTGCTGCTACCCGTCTCGGACTTGTCCCTGGATGGGAAACGGACGAGTGTAGAGATTGGTTTTCGATTCGTCAACGGGCACAAGTTGAGTTTTTGAGGACGAGTTTATCGGCGGGGGCTTGAATGAACTTCGCATTGACCGCCCCGTCCGAACGCGATACTCTCGCCGCGCGTTCGCTGACCACCCCTGCTCCGCATGCTCTAGCGGCGGCAGCAACCTTCGTTTGCCTATCGATTTACCGTGCAGCCGCTCATCGTGCCTTTGGCATCCGCGCCTTCGCTTGCCCAACCGCGCCAGCTTGCCGACATTCCGTCGCGTTGGGCCGATGTAAATTGGCGCGTACGGCTCGCTTGTTTTTTCTTGGCGGTGGTGCTTTCCGGCTGTTCCACTTGGAATTCGCCCAAGAACGAGGGGGGATTCAAGCTCGGCCAACCGCAAATGTCGCCCGACTCGGTGGTGCTCGAAGTCGTCATCTTGCATTTACCCGAGGACGGGGGCGACGAGCCGTGGTGGAGCGGGCTTGACGAACAGGCGCTCGATCACGCCCTCCGTTTGCGGCTCGCGGAAAACGGCTTTCGCGCCGGCATCGTACGGGGACGAATTCCGGAACAATTGGAGTCGCAATTGGGCTCCCAACGGGAATCGCAAGCCGGGATCGACCCCGAGAATCAGCCCGCCGGCGTCGCGGGCGAACAACGCCTGCAGTGCCGCGCCGGCAAACGCAACAAGATCCTCCTTTCCGACGTCTACCCCACCCTCGCGGCCTTGGTGCCCAACGGCGAGCGGCTGACCGGAAGAACGCTCGAAAACGCTCAGTGCCTCTTGTCCGTTCGGAGTTTTCCCCGCGGCGACGGCGGCGTGGAACTCGAAATCACGCCCGAGATCGAGCACGGACAAGCTCGTCAACGTTGGGTCGGACAAGCCCACGAAGGCACCTACCGCCTCGACTCCAATCGGGAACGCCTAAGCCTGGAGTCGCTGCGGATTCGGCCAACGCTGGAACCTGGACAAGTGCTGGCCGTTTCGTGCGCTCCTGAAATCAAAGGGCTCGGACGCCAGTTCTTCTCCGACATTCCCGGCGGCAGCGCTCCCGAACGCCGAGTCCTCCTCATCCGACTCGCGCAAACTCAGATCGACGACCTGTTCAGCGAGCAAGGCGGGCGCGATCCGCTGACCACCAGCCTCGACTGAGCGATCTCGCGCGACCGGCCACGACCGGTTTTGTCTCACTCGACCCGGCATTGTCCGCATGGCGGTCGGCGTGGATAATCCACGACCGCAAGACCCACTGAAGGCGGAATCAACGATTTTTTAAGTACGAAGGAACCACTCATGCCCCTGATCCCCCTCCGCGAACTGCTCGACCATGCGGCCGAAAACGACTACGGCGTCGCCGCGTTCAACGTCAACAACATGGAGCAGATCCAGTCGATCATGGAGGCTGCAAAGGAGACCGATTCGCCGGTCATCATCCAAGCCTCGCGCGGCGCCCGTTCCTACTCGCAGGACGCCTACCTCCGACACCTCATGCTGGCCGCCGCAGAACTCTATCCGCGCATCCCCATCGTGATGCACCAAGATCACGGCAACAGCGTCGCGACGTGCGTCAGCGCCATTAAGAACGGTTTCACCAGCGTCATGATGGACGGTTCGCTGCGCGAGGACGCGAAGACTCCCGCCGATTTCGACTACAACGTTCGCGTCACCGCGGAAGTCGTCAAAATGGCGCACGCATTCGGCGTGTCGGTTGAAGGCGAACTCGGCTGCCTCGGGTCGCTCGAAACGGGTCACGGCGAAAAGGAAGACGGCCACGGCGCGGAGGGCGTCCTGAGCCACGACCAGTTGCTCACCGATCCCCAAGAAGCGGTCGACTTCGTTGCGAAGACCGGCTGCGACGCCTTGGCGGTTGCGATTGGGACGAGCCACGGCGCCTACAAGTTCACCCGCAAGCCCGACGGCGAAGTGCTCGCCATGTCGCGCATCGAAGAAATCCACCGTCTGCTGCCGAACTGCCACTTGGTCATGCACGGCAGTTCTTCGGTCCCCCAAGACCTGCAAGACATGATCAACAAGTACGGCGGCAAGATGCCTCAAACCTGGGGCGTGCCGGTCGAAGAGATCCAACGCGGCATCAAGCACGGCGTGCGCAAAATCAACGTCGACACGGACAACCGGATGGCGATCACGGCCGCCATTCGCAAGGTGCTGTCCGAAACGCCGGAGAAGTTCGACCCGCGCGATTACCTCAAGCCGGCGCGCGATGCGATGAAGAAGGTCTGCATCGCTCGCATGACGGCCTTCGGCCAAGCCGGCTGGGCCTCCAAGTTCATGGCGACCCGCGGGTAGCGTAGGGCTAGGCGCTAGCCGCGGGCGGGATGCTCGCGGCTGGCGAGGACGCGTGGCTGACGCGGTGCTCGCGGCTAAAGATGCGAGACTGGGGAGGGGGAATTGACAGGCTGGAAGCCTGTCCTACGGCGCAGGTTCGCGTTGTTGGAATTGGCCGTAACCGCTATAACTCCGGCCGCTTGAATCGGCGAGCGAACGACGGAAGTCAGGGTCGACTTCCGTCCGCTCCCGGACTTCACGGAGGAGGCGACGGCAGGCATGGACGCGGCGCGCTCGACACTCAATCGCTCGGATCTCTCCGCGCGCGACGCCCGTTTGGCACTCGCCCAAGACGTCGTGCGACGCGAAGCGGCCGCCCTGCTGCGGCTCGCCGATCAGCTGGATGACTCGTTCTCTCGAGCCGTCGATTTGTTGTTCGTATGCCCCGGCAACGTACTCTTCAGCGGCATCGGCAAGGCAGGGCTCATCGCCCAAAAGCTGGCCGCCACCTTCGCCTCCACCGGAACTCGCAGCCACTTCCTGCATGCGGCCGAAGCGGTGCACGGCGACTTGGGACGCGTCCATCACGACGACGTCGTCGTGATCCTTTCGCAAAGCGGCGAGACCGACGAAATCGTCCGCCTGCTCCCCTCCCTCGCGCAGCTCGGCGCGCCTCTGATCGCCATCACGGGCAATCCGCACAGTAAATTGGCGCAAGCGGCCGCCGTGACGCTCGACCTCGGCCCGCTCGAAGAAGCCTGCCCGCTCGGCCTGGCGCCCAGTACGAGCACCACTGCCATGCTCGCGCTCGGCGACGCCCTGGCGCTCGTACTCAGCCGTATGCGCAATTTTCGCCCCCACGACTTCGCCCGCTTTCACCCGGGAGGCAGTTTGGGGCGCAAGTTGGCGCGAGTCGAAGACATCATGCGGCCGATTCACGAATGTCGAGTGGCTCGGCACGATGAAACGGTTCGCTCCGTGCTCGTCAAACACAGCCGCCCTGGGCGTCGCAGCGGCGCCGTGATGTTGGTCGACGAGCAAGGCGTGCTCTGCGGCCTCTTCACCGACAGCGACTTGGCGCGGCTCTTCGAGTCGAATCGGGATGCCGCCATCAATGGCCCCATCCAGGCCGTCATGACGAGCGCGCCGACCGTCGTCGAACAAGGGCGTCGCGTCGCCGAGGCGCTCGCCACGCTCGCCGGACGCAAGTTCAGCGAGCTGCCGGTCGTGGACGAACTCGGGCGGCCCGTCGGCTTGATCGACATCACCGACCTGCTCGGTCTGCTCCCCCGCACCGACCTTTCCGACCCCGCAAACTCGACGCCGCCCGCTCAATCGGCAGATTCCCCCGACGCCATGATCGTTCCTCATCCGAACCTTCGCTCGGGGTGGTTGCGTAAGGAATCCAGCGACGATGAAACCTGATATGCCCCACACCGAAACTTCCCAACTTGACCGGTCCGCCGCCGCCATCGAACTCATCCTGTCCGATGTCGACGGCGTGTTGACCGACGGCGGCCTGTACTTCGACAACTACGGGGTCGAGAGCAAGCGTTTTCACATCCGCGACGGACTCGGCGTCAAGCTGTGGCAGCGGGCCGGATTCCGCTTTGGCATCCTCACCGCCCGCACCTCGCAAATCGTCAAAGTACGGGCGGCCGAACTGGGCATCGACATCGTGCGGCAAGGGTTTGAGAACAAGTACCCGGCCGCACTGGAGGTCATCCGGGAACTGCGGCTCGACCCCGGCCAGGTTTGCTACATCGGCGACGACCTCACCGACCTCCCCGTCATGCGACATGTGGGACTCGGGGTCGCCGTCGCGGATGCGGCCGACGACGTCCGCGCCGCCGCCGGCCACGTAACGCAACTCGCCGGCGGCCACGGCGCCGTACGGGAACTGGTTGAATCGCTGCTCAAAGCCAAATCGCGGTGGGACGATCTCATTCGCAAATACCTTGTAGGTTGACCCGCTGTGCTGCCGATCCTGCGCCGATTCCTGGTCTCCGTCGCCCTCTGCGGCGCGCTCTACGCCGGCTACGCGTTCTGCGTCGTGCCGGTGATCGAGCCGGCCGTCGAACGACGCGAATCGGCCGACAGTGCGGACGCCGGCTCTCCCTCTTCGGCCCCGGTCGTCTCGAATCGTTTCGAACCGCTGCTCGAGAAGCTTTTCCCGCCTGAAGCGTGGCAAGTCCAGCGCCCTAAAGTGGCCGAGGACGACGGGTTCGTCTTCTTGTTCCGCGACTTTCGCCAGATGGAAGATGGTCGCGTCGAGCTCAAGCCCTGCACGCTGCTGGTCTTCTCGGACAAGTCGGCCGATTCCGACGACGTGGCCTCGCTGCTCCCGACCGTCATCACGGCGGACGAGGGTGCGATCCTACAGTTCGACAGCGATACGGCCGCCCGCAGCGGCCGATTTGGACGTTTTCAAAGCGGCCGCCTGCCGGGCGAAGTTCGTGTGACGCGTCCCGAATCAAAGCCGGGCGCGGGGGACGCTTTGTCGTTCACGACGAGCAACATCCAGATCGACATGCAAAAGATCTGGACGCCGCACGACGTGAGCTTCCGCTATGGGTCCAGCTACGGATCGGGCAGCGATCTCACCATCACGCTGCTCCCCTCCGACAACAAGTCGGGCGGCGCGTCGATCACCGGCGCCGCCATGAACGGCATCAAATTCGTCGAACTGGTGCGCCTCAATAAACTCCACCTCGAACTGCCCAAACCGCAACGCGAAGCGACCGATGCGCTGACGGAACCACATGCAGCCGACGGCGCTCAGACGCTCCCCCGCCCCGCCTCGCGCAACGGCCTCTTCTCGTCCGACGACGAGGCGCCGCTGGAGATCACCTGCCAAGGCTCGTTCCGCATGGACGTACAGGAGCGGATCGCGTCGTTCGACGACCGCGTCGAAGTGGTCAGGTTGCGGGGCGACGGCCCCAGCGACCAGCTGACCTGCCAACAATTGCTCCTCTACTTCTTCCGCCCCGCCGCCGCACTCCCCGCTCCACCATCATCCACCGCGCCGCCCGAAATCGAAGTCCCCGCCGACGAAGCCGAACGCACGACGTCCTCCGATCGACGCGGCGCGGCGCCGAGCGGCGTGCAGCCCGCGGCCTGGAACGAGACGACCGCAACGACCAGCGCGGCGACGGCAAGCGCCAGTTCAAACGCGGCCGCCCGCCGGCGGCCCATGTTGGAGGTCGAGCGGATTGTGGCCACCGGCGCGCCGGTCATGTTGCACGCTTCGTCGGTGGGCGCGCGGGCCAGCGGCGAACGACTGGAGTACAACGTGGCCAGCCGCTTGATCCATTTGGAAGACTCGCAGCGCTCGCTGCTGGAACAAGCCGGCCAGCGCATCGAGGCGCCGCAGCTGCAATACCAGATGGCCGAAGATCCCTCTCGACTGGGCCGCGCGTGGGCGTCGGGCCCCGGACGGCTGGTCGGCGTCTCGCGCGACGGCTCGCAATTCGAAACTTCCTGGGGCGAGGAACTACGGCTCCGTCCGCAAAACGACCTGCACGTTCTGTCGCTCCGCGGCGGCACATCGATCCGCATGCCGGGCTTCGGTCAATTCGACGCCCAGGTGCTGCACGCGTGGCTGCGCGAAACGCCGCACGAAGACGGCAAGTCGGGAATCTTGCCCGATCGCCTGTTGGCGCAGGGACAAGTCCGTTTCGATTCTCCGCGGCTCTCCGGCGTCACGCAAGAACTGCAAGCTTGGTTCCGACCGGTGGAAGCGACCGAATCGATCGGGCCGGGCGAGCGCGAGGCCAACCAACGCAATTCGGCGTCGTCCGGCCCAGGCCGGTCGATCTCCTACGGCGCCAGCAACTCAGCGCCCGAAACGGTCCAACGCAAGACCAACGTCACCGGCGATCTGCTGCGCATTCAAGTGCTGCAATCCGGCAGCCGCTCGCTGCTCGATCAACTGGCCGTCAAGGGCCGCGTCGTCGTCACGGAACTGGGGGAGGTGGAAACGGAGGACGGTCGTTTGCGGATCGAAGGCGAGGAGCTGAACGTCGACGACGCCGATACGGAGCAGGCCGTCTTGCGCATCACCGGCCGCCCCGACCGTCCGGCCCGCATCGCCGCGCGCGGCATGTCGCTCGTCGGCGCCGAGATTCAGATGAGTCAGATCGAGAATCGGCTGTGGATCGACGGCGAGGGGCAAATGACGCTGCCGCCGATCATCGCGCGCCCTAAACCGCGCGGCAACGTGCTGTTCGAAAACACTCAACCGCTGATTCCCCAACCCCGTCCCGGCTCGCCGTCGCGCGACGCGGCCGACAATACGACTCGCCCGCAGCCGTTCACCATCTCTTGGAAAGGGCGTCTGGATTTCGACGGCCAAACGGCCCGCTTCCAGCGCGAAGTCCAGGTGCGCGGCACGCACAAGCTGGATTCGGGCGAGGTGCTGGAACTGATCGTGCTTGGCGGGTTGCTTGATGTGGCGCTCTCCCAGCGCGTGAACTTCAGCGGGGGACAAGCCAGCGACGACGTCAATTTGGGTCAGTTGACCTTCGGCGGCCACATTTATGTCGAGGGGCAGACGACCCAGTCGGGTGCGGTCACCGCAAAGCACAAGATGCAGTTGCACAACCTGACCGTCGATCAAGCGACGGGCAAACTGCATGGCGACGGTCCAGGCTGGCTGAGTTCGGTGCGTATGGACCAGGGGCAATTCGCGGCCGCCGCCGGCCTGCCGCCCGCGGCCGCTTCGCAACCTCCGCCGCCCGGTCCGCGGCTGCTCTTCCTGCACGTGGAATTCAGTCGCGCGCTGGATGGAAACGTGAACGCGCGACACGTCGAATTCTCGGACCAAGTGCAGTCGATCTTCGGCCCCGTCGCCCGCTGGGAAGATGAACTCGACTGGCGCAACCCCGATTCGGCGGGCGAACAGGGCGCCACGCTGCGGTGCGAACGATTGGCCGTCGGACAAATGCCCGGCGCGAATCCCGATGCCCCTGCCGTCGAATTGGAAGCGACCGGTTCGGCGGTAGTCGAGGGGCAGAAGTTCATGGCCCGAGCGGCTCGAATCACTTACTCGCAAGCCAAAGACCAATTGATCTTCGCGGGCGACGGACGCGTGGACGCGGAGTTCTTTCGCAAGCCGCGCACCAACCCGCTGAAGGCCGACACGGTCGCGCGTACGATCATGTACTGGCGCCGCGAGAACCGTATCGAAATGTCGGGCGGCAAGTATATTGATCTCAGCCCCTACGCCTCGGAGCTGCGCGCGACGCCGCGGTCGCGCTAGCCGCAGTTCGGCGCAGCATCGGGCCGTATCGCAGACCGCCCGCAGGAGCATCGCCCATGTCGCACGAACAGGCCTTCATCTTCGATCCCGATCACTACCCGCTGTTGGCGATCGAGTCGGTCCCCAACGGCGCAGTGATCTCGATTCTGGTCACCGAACTGAAGGACCAGTTGGTGCTGGAGGACGTCGAAAAGCAGATTATCCATTTCGTCAAGTCGCATGTCCCGCGCCGCTTGGTGATCGACTTCAAGTCGGTGAAGTTCATGTCGTCGATGATGCTCCGTTCGCTCATCCGCATCCGCGACTGGGTGGTCGGCAACAACGGCCAACTGAAGCTGGCCAACCTCCATCCCCACCTGCGCGAAGTCTTCCGCATCACCGAACTCGAGAATCGCCTCTTCTTTCTCTACGACAGCATCGAAGACGCCTTGCGCTAGCAGCGCCGCCGTCCGATTGGGGTAGGCAGGACCGATTGAGTTCGGTCCCGCCCCCCGCCGAACCGGACGGGCGGATCTCCCGCATCCGGCTCTCCGGTCGATTGTTACTGTCGAGCAGATTGGCTTTCACGCGCACGGGCCATTGCCAGACTGAAGAGCCCGTGTGCCGCGAAGTAGGCATTGGGATAGCGTTGATGATCTAAGGCGCGACCACGACCGCGACGACCGGCACGCTTGCGAAGGATGCTTCGCAGGCGCATGCGAACCCAGCCGTCGACGCTCGTGTGCGTCGTGTGCCAGCTGTGTTTGAAGTATTCGTACCAGCCGCGCAGCGTCTTGTTCACATCCGCGATGATCGCTTTCAGGCTCTCGCCGTGGGTCCGTTTCGTTTTGCTACGAATCGCGTCCTGGAATTTCCGCATGCTCTTTTGCCGGGGGAACCGGCGGTGTTTGAGGAAGCGGTAGCCAAGGAATTCGAAGCCCTCGTCGTCCACGTGGACGATTTTGGTTTTGGTCGGGTGGAGCGTCAGACCGCGTTGGACGGTCCAGTCGCGCACCAGGGCCAAGGCTGCTTCGGCGTCCTCCCGCGTGCGGCATTGGATCACGAGATCATCCGCGTACCGTGTCATCTCGTATCCCGATCTGGTCATGAGGTGGTCCAGGTCGTTCAGATACAAGTTGCTCAGCAGAGGGCTGATAATCGCGCCTTGCGGCGCGCCAGCCTGTGGAGTCCAGCGGTCCAAGCCATCCAGAACGTCGGCCTGCAGAAACTTTTCCACGAGCTCGATCACCGAGTTGTCCGCCACGTATTGGCGTAGTTGCGCGATCAACGCGTCATGTGGGATCGTATCGAAGTAGGACTTCAGGTCGACATCGACGGTGTATTTGTATCCGTCTTGGACGAACCGGTCGACGCGGCGCAGCGCGTCTTTGCACCCTCGGTTGGGGCGAAAGCCGTAGCTGTGCTCCGCGAACTGGCGTTCCAAAATAGGTTCCAGCACGTGTCGGAGCGCGTTTTGTGCGACGCGGTCACGGACTGTCGGAATCCCCAGCGGTCGCGTTTCGTTCGTGCCCGGTTTGGGGAGATGAACGCGTCGGATCGACTGCGGTCGGTAGGTGCCGTCGCGCAGCTGTTGCTCCAGCTTGTCCACATTTCTCGTCAGTCCCGCCGTGAAGTCTTCGATCGTCACGTTGTCCACGCCCGGTGCGCCCTTATTGGCGGCGACCTCGCGGTACGCCGAAAGCAGGTTGCTCCGTTTGTAGACTTTGTCCATCAAGCTATGCCATTTTCCTCCTCGAACGCTGTTTTGGTCCAGCGTGGCCAACATCGGTTTGGTCCATACGCTCGGTTCCGTCCAAGCCCAGTGGGCTTGATCGTCTCCAGAGAATTTACGCGGCGTCCGATCGCTCGGCGTCGCGATTGAGTCTGGTGGTTGTTCCACGCGCATGCACCTCCTCGATCAATCTTCCTGCGCCCCTTTGCTCCGCGGAAGTTACTCCGTTTCAAAGCTCCTACGGGCGCTCTGACCGCCCGCGTGGCATCGCCGACGCGTGCGTGGCCCTATGGGGGAGGCTGCTCTCGCGTCGCTCGACAAGTCGCCCACGCGGGGGTTCCCTGCTTACCGTGTTTGACCTTCCAATCGTTCCGCCTCCAACCACCCCTCGCCGCCTCCGGGTCGATCTGTTTTTTTTTTCCGGAGCTGACCATCCACTACCTTGATAATCCGGTGTGCCGGCATCGAATGGCATCTTGGGCTTCGCCGGATGCTAGCGGGCTCGCCGCGACGACAGGCCGAATCGAGTTCGTTATCCTGCGGACCGATCGTTCACTTCCAGTTGCTCTCCACCTCCTCTTGCGAGGACGCAGTTACTCTCCGTTAACGAACCCAGATCAGGTTCGTGAGGGGACTTTCACCCTTCTGATCACACACGTTCACAGGCGCACTAGCACAGGCTTCCAGCCTGTGACTGAACAGTCACTGAACTATCACTGGACTGTGACCGCCTGAACTGTGACCGCCTGGACTGTGACTCCCCGTAATTGCCCGTGACTGCCCGTGACTGCTGTTCGTCGCAGGCTGGAAGCCTGCGCTACGGGGGCGGGCTACTCGAAGTCCTTCTCCGCCTCTAACAGGTAGTCGGAGGTTTGGTTGAGTCCGCCGACCATGAGTCCCACGAGGTTGTCCAGTTCCATGAGCGGGTCGACTTTTCCCACGTATTCCAAGAACGTGTCGACGATCCCCAAGATGTAGCCGGTGTCTTTCGACTTTTTCAAGTCCTTGAGCATGTCCTTCGACTTCACCACCAGTTCCTTGCCGCTCTTGGAATACTGGTTGATGTGAATAATCTTGTTGATCAGCTTGCTGGTTTCCGCCTCAATGTTCTGTTGCGTCTTCTTGTTCGGAAACTCAATTCCCTCGGTTTCGTCCAACAGCGCGTCGAGGCATTTGGCGAGCTCCTTCGACGAGAGCTCGACGGCCGCAATCTTCGGCGGGTAACTCAGCGCCAGTCGCTCCAGATTGTTGTAATCGCCCGTGGGAATCGACGCCCCTTTCTTGACCGACGACACCTTCTTGAGCGCCGCCTTGAGTTGCTTGCGATGCTCTTCCTCCTCCAGCGAATTGTTGTTGAACTCGTCGAGTATCTTTTGCACGTCCTTGATCACGGCGTAGCACTTGCGGATGGCGTTGAGCCCGCCGACGACCGTCGCCGCCGCTCCCACGCTCACCACCGCTTCGGTCGTATCCCACACCAAGTTCGCCAGCGACCACGTGGTGCGAACGCCGAACTTGAGTCCGTCGCGTAGCACCATCATCGCCAACGCTTGGTCGGCAATGATCGCCTTCTTCACTTCGGCTTTGAACTGTTTTTCCAACAGGTCGACCGCGGCGCCGAGCTTCTTCTCCAGTTCCTTCTTGAGCTCGACCTGCGATTCATTCTTCTTCGATGCGGCCTCAATCTTTTTGCACTGCAGTTTCAGCGCCTTGTTGAGATTCGCGCGACTCGGCTCCAGTCGCTCCCAGGCCGCTTCGCGGATCTTCGCCAAAGTGCTGGAATCCGTATTGCCCGTCACCTCGACGATCACCTCCGCTTGCTTGATCTTCAAACGACCGTATTGCTTCAGGTTTTCGTTTTCCAACAACGCAAAGCTAATCGAGGGCATGAGGAATTCCGGGGGGTGAGGCAGTGGGCGGGGGGAGTTGGGGGGTGGTCGCAGGCTGGAAGCCTGCGCTACGGGCGGCGCTACGGCCTATGCAATACTTCGGGGATGACGTTGCCGGCGACGTCGGTCAGGCGGAAATCGCGGCCGGCGTGGCGGTACGTGAGACGCGTATGGTCGAAACCGAGCGCGTGTAAGAGTGTAGCGTGCAGGTCGTGCACGTGGACCGGCTTTTCCACCGCGCGGTAACCGAATTCGTCGGTCGCACCATACACCAGGCCGCCGCGGAAGCCGCCGCCGGCGACCCAGACTGTGAAGCCCCAGTGATTGTGGTCGCGTCCCCCGCCCGGCTTGCCGTTCACCAATTCCACGGCCGGCGTTCGTCCAAACTCGCCGCCGCACAGCACGATCGTCTCGTCAAACAGCCCGCGTTGCTTGAGATCCGTCAATAGCGCGGCGATCGCGCCGTCCAACTGCCCCGCTAGCGTGCGATGATTCTGTTCCAAGTCGTTATGGCTATCCCAAGGCTGTACGTCGCCGTGATAGCACTGCACCACGCGCACGCCGCGTTCGACGAGCCGCCGCGCCAGCAGCAACTGCCGCCCCTGCACCGACGGCCCGTAAGCATCCAGCACATGCTGCGGTTCGCGCGACAAGTCGAACGCGTCCGTCGCTTCCATCTGCATCCGAAACGCCAACTCAAACGCCTGAATCCGCGCCTCCAACTCCGGCTCGTCCCCGCGCGTCTTCTGATGACGTCGATTCATGCGCTGCAGCAAATCCAACTGCTGCCGCTGGTCCTCGCGCACCACTTGGGAATTGACGATATTCTCGATCAGTTCGTCGACCTTCTGTTTACGAGTATCCAGGTGCGTACCTTGATACACGCCGGGCAAGAACGACGAGCGCCAATTGGACACGTCGGCCACCGGCAAACCGGGGCACATCGCAATGAACCCCGGCAGATTCTCGTTCTCCGTCCCTAAGCCGTATGTGAGCCACGCGCCCATACTCGGGCGCGAAAGCCGCTCGTCGCCGCAGTTCATCAACCGCATCGACTGCTCGTGATTCGGCGTGTTCGCGTGCATCGACCGAATGAAACACAGATCGTCGGCATGAGCCGCCGTCTTGGCGAAAATCTCGCTCACTTCGATGCCGCTTTGCCCATACTTCTGAAATTTGAACGGCGACGGCAGCGCCGCCCCCGTGTGCCGCTCGGTCGTCAAGTTGCCGGCCGGCAACGGCTGCCCCGCGTACTTCGCCAGCGCCGGCTTTGGGTCGAATGTGTCGACCTGCGAAGGTCCGCCGTTGAGATAGATGTGGATGACATGCTTCGCCTGCGCTGGAAAGTGCGGAGGCCGCGGCGCCAGCGGCGCGACGGAGCGATCAAGCGGCGTTTCCTCGCCCAACGATTGCGTCGAACCCAGTAAGGCGGCCAACCCGGCCCATCCCAGGCCGGTTCCCATCTGCTGCAACAAACGCCGTCGATTCCAGATTTGCATCGCTCTTCCCTCTCAATCCAAGTACAGCAGCTCGTTGCAGCTCAATAACGTCTGCCCCAACAATTCCCAGCGCGACAGCTGCGAACCGCCGCCCTTCGCCGCCGCAAACTCCACGGCCTCGCGCAATTCCTCCGCCTCAGGCGTTCGCGCCAACACCGTCTGGTACAGCGCACGCACCTTCTCCTCGGGCGTCGTCGCGCGGGCCACTTCGGGCCGCGCCAGCAACGACTTCGTTTGCTCGATCATGAAGGGGGAGTTGAGTGCGAACAGGGCTTGCTGCGGCACCATCGTCCGCGGTCGCCGCTCCACCGATTGATCGGGCGTCGCAAAGTCGAACGCGCGAAATACGCCCGGCAGACTCTGGCGATCGACTAACCCATACACGGTCCGCACTCGAGCCGTCGGATCGCCCGCGACATCCACCGGCCGCCCTGCTCCACGCAACTCCAATCTTCCCGACGCGCTCAACAGCGTGTCGCGCATGGCTTCCCAATCGAGCCGACGGCGCGGGAGTCGCGTGAGCAGCCGATTTTCCGGGTCGCTGGCGCGCGAGTCAGCGTTCGACGCCGCCGAAAGCTGATACAGACTCGTCGTCATCAGCTCGCGATGCAACGACTTGATCGACCACCCCTCGCGCATCCATTTGCCGGCCAACCAGTCCAGCAGATCGACCTGCAAGGGCGGCGTCGCACGCGTCCCAAAGTCGCTCGGAGTACTCACCAACGGCTCGCCGAAGTGTTCCATCCAAACGCGATTCACAAAGACCCGCGCGGTGAGCGGATTGTCGGGCGAGGCGATCGCGCGCGCCAAATCGAGCCGTCCGCTGACGCCCGTGAAAGGAGTACGCGACTTGCTCGATGCGATTTCCAGGAACTGTCGCGGCACGGCCCGCCCCGGCAAACTGGGGTTGCCGCGCGTAAAGATCCGCGGCTCCACCGACGCCGGTGCGTCCTGCACCGACATCGCGCGCGGCGGCGCCGACGGGGAACGAACGGCGAGCAGATCGATGTCTTTCACCTTGCCGCCGAACGCATCGGTCTCGCCCCGCGACATGTACCGCCGCGTCTGACTCTTCGGAAAATACGCCGGACTCGTCGGCCCCGCCGCCAGGTCGGCCAATTGACGCCGCGCCGGATCGTCGACGGTCGGCGACGATGACGCCGCTCCCGTTCTCGCCTGCTCGGACTCGCGGTAGGCGGACAACAACGCATCTCCGTACGCGCGGGCCACCGACTCGCGGTCGGAAAGCGTCGCTTGGCGCAGCGCTGCCAACACGCGGGGATTCACCTGCCCCGGCTCCACCCCCGCAGGTCGTCGCGCCAACTCCTCCAGCACGGCGGCCGCCTGGCGTGCGAAGGCGCCGGCTTCGGACGGCTCCCCCCGAATCTGCATCAACGCCAGCCACGGGGCGAAGACTGGGTCGTCCGGCTGCGACCGCTGTTCGATCAGCCGCCGCCAGCGTGCCGTGATGGGCGGTCGCAGGTCCTCCGGCGACAACGACAGAAAGAAGATGGCGGTTTCCAACGGATCGGGCTTCGTGGTCGCCGCCTTGATCAAGTAGTCGACCGTGCGCTCGCGCGCCGTTCGCGACAGCAATTCGTACTGATCGTCGACGAATTTTCGCAGGTCTTCGCGTTTGACCGCCGCCTGTTTCTCGAATTCAACGCCGCCCGGATAACGAGCCGGATCGTCGATGAGCGGCGGCTCGAGCGGCGATTCGCTGCTGGCGAATACGCCGTACAACGAATAGTAATCCGCCATCGGGATCGGATCGTACTTGTGGTCGTGGCAGCGCGCACAGGCGACGGTGAGTCCCAAAAAGCCGCGCGTCACCACGTCGATTTGGTCGTCGATAATGTCGTGCACGTTGTTGTCGTACATGCGGCCGAGGGTGAGCAGCCCGAGCGCCGCCAGTCGCCACGGCTCCACCTGCGGCTCGAGAAGATCGGCCGCCAGTTGCTCTTGCACGAATCGATCAAACGGCAAATCCTCGTTCCAGGCGCGAATCACATAGTCGCGATAGGTGTACGCGTACGGGCGAATGCGATCGTCGCCATACATCAGCACGCCGTCTTTGGTGTCGGCAAAGCGGGCCACATCGAGCCAGTGTCGCCCCCACCGCTCGCCATAGCAGGGCGACGCGAGCAAACGGTCGATGACGCGTCCCACCAGTTCGTCAGTCTGCCCCGGGTCCTCCACAAACTCGACCGTCTCTTCATAGCTGGGCGGCAGCCCGACCAGATCCAGGTACAGACGGCGCAACAGCGTCCGTCGATCGACGGCCGGCCCGGGCGTCGCCCCGGCCGTCTGCCAGGACTGGGCGATGAAGGCATCGACGGGCGATCGTCCCCACCGAGCGAGAACGCCGTCGGCCGACGTCAGCGCGGGGACGGGTTTCGACAGCACGGGCCGGAACGACCAGTAAGCGCGGTCGGCGTCGGTGACGCGCCGCTGCTTGACCGCGGCTTGGGGTCGAGACGTCGCCGGCCATGGCGCCCCGCGCTCGACCCATTCCACGAGCACGGCGATCTCCGACTCGGGCAGTTTTCCGGACGGCGGCATCTTGACGTCGCCTTGGTAGCGGACGGCTTGGATCAGTCGACTTTGATCTGGCTGGCCGGGAACCAGCGCCGTTCCGTTTTCTCCTCCCGCGAGCGCTTGGGCGCGGCTGGTGAGTCGCAAACCGGCCTCGGGGTCGGTCTCGCCATGGCATTCGAGACAGCGTGCGACCAGCAGCGGCCGGACCTTGGCTTCGAACCAATCCGCGCCCTCGTCGGCGTTCAACGGCGGCACAACCGCCATTAACAGCGCGACGAACAGTCCTGGGGCGGCGATCCGCGCGGCGAGGAGCATGGTTGTTTCCTTCTTGATTTGCCCTTGAGTCATTTGCATTCTAACTTCATGCTCCGGGTTCGAAGCAACCAGACTCGCGGGGTGGGAGGCGGAAACCTCCCGCGACGTCGCTTCGCCGGGCACGCGGTTTGCCCTAGTGATGGCCGTCCTGACGGCTGTTCACCTTAGGTTCGCAGCAATCCCGACGTCTGCCAGTTCGGCAGGCGTTGATTGCCGCGCCTTGGGGCACCCGGCAAGCGACTTACCCAACGCGTCGGGCGAGTTGGTTTGCGGGCACGAGCAGCGTCCCCTACCCCTCCAATCCTGGGCCTGACCATGACATTCACCGCCGTCGACTCGGTATCCGAGCCTCTGTATCCGTCCTATGACCCCGAGGGGTTTTACGACGAGATGTTTCAGCCGGACGGTCGTCCCCGTTCACGAGCCGAATGGTTGGCTTGGCGACTCCAGCAACTGAAAGCGGGCGAATTGCCGCAGCGGCAGAAGGCGGCTGATCTCGCGTTGCGGAACATGGGGATCACGTTCAACGTTTACGGTCACGAGGCGGGGACGGAGAAGATTTGGCCGTTCGACTTAATTCCGCGCGTGATCGAAGGCCGGGAGTGGAAGACGATCGAAGAGGGGTTGAAGCAGCGCATCACGGCGCTCAACCTGTTCATCGACGACATGTATCACGACCAAAAGATCGTGAAGGACGGAGTCTTCCCGGAGTACATGGCGTCGTCGGCCAAGAACTATCTCAAACCGTGCAGCGGTCTCAATCCGCCGCGGGGTCGATGGTGTCACATCACGGGCACCGACCTGATCCGCGACACAGACGGCCAGGTCTACGTATTGGAGGACAACTTGCGGTGCCCGTCGGGCGTGTCGTATGTGATCGAAAACCGCGAGGTCATGAAGCGGACGTTCCCGCAACTGTTTCAAGGCCTGTCGATTCTCGCGGTGGAAGACTACCCCGAGCATCTGTTGAAGATGCTGCAATACATCGCTCCCCCCTCCGCCGGAATTGATCCGAACGTCGTCGTGCTCACCCCCGGCATCTACAACTCGGCCTACTTCGAGCACTGTTTCCTGGCGCAGCAAATGGGCGTGGAATTGGTGCAAGGGTCGGATTTGGTCGTCGACGACGGTTGGGTGAAGATGCGAACGACGCGCGGCCTGCAGCGGGTCGACGTGATCTATCGCCGGATCGACGACGAGTTTCTGGATCCCAAGACGTTCCGCGCTGATTCGGCGCTCGGCATCCCCGGCATCATGGATGTGTACCGAGCGGGCCGAGTGGCGCTTGCGAACGCGCCGGGGACCGGCATCGCGGACGATAAGGCGGTGTACGCCTTCGTGCCGCAGATGATTCGGTATTACCTGGGCGAGGACATGAAGCTGCCGAACGTGCCGACTTACTTGTGCGCGAACGACAAGGAGCGGGACCACGTTTTGGCGAACCTCGACAAACTGGTGATCAAGCCGGCGAACGAATCGGGCGGCTACGGCATTTTGCTCGGCCCCCGCGCTTCGAAGGAGCAGTTGGACAAGTACCGCGACTTGATCAAGACGAACCCGCGGAACTACGTGGCGCAGCCGATGATGTCGTTGTCGCGCGTGCCGACGATCGTGGGCGATCATCTGGAGGGTCGCCACGTCGATCTGCGTCCGTACATTTTGTACGGGGAGGATATTTACATCTTGCCGGGCGGGCTGACTCGCGTCGCGCTCGTCAAAGGTTCGCTGGTCGTCAATTCGTCACAGGGCGGCGGCAGCAAGGACACCTGGGTGCTCAAGAACGGCGCTCCGCGCGTCCCAGCTCCGCATATCAGCGGCTAGCCGCTGCGTCTTGAGCGTTCCGCGTCGAAACTCACAAACGCCTCCTCCACCGCCGAAGTCGTTCCATGCTTAGCCGCGTCGCCGATTCAATCTACTGGATGTCAAGCTACGTCGAACGAGCGGAAAACGTCGCTCGCTTCATCGACGTCAATCTCAATCTGTCGCTGGATCTGGGCCCTGATGCGCCGCATCAATGGGACCCGCTGATCTACACGACGGGAGACGAAGTCGACTTTTACGCCCGTTACGGCGAAGCGACTCAGTCCAACGTCCTCGCATTCCTCACGTTCGACGACAAGAACCCCAACTCCATTCTGTCGTGCCTGCGCAATGCCCGCGAGAATGCGCGCACGATCCGCGAGATGATCAGTTCGACGATGTGGGAGGAGCTGAACAAGTTCTTTCTGCTGGTGCGCGACGCCTCGCCGCAGCAGGTGGTCGCGGCGCCGTTCGAATTCTTCCACCACATTCGTCAAGCCGGCTACATTCTCGAGGGTTCAACCGAAGCGACGATGTCGCACGGCGAGGCGTGGCATTTTCGTCGTTTGGGACGATTGCTCGAACGGGCCGACAAGACGTCGCGGATTCTCGACGTCAAGTACTTCGTTCTCCTGCCCAATATGCACGACGTCGGCACGTCGCTCGACACAATTCAATGGGCCGCTTTGCTGAAATCCGCCAGCGCGCTCGAAGCGTATCGTAAAGTTCAAGGCCGGATCACGCCGGCGTCGGTCGCGCAGTTCCTCCTGCTCGACCGCGACTTTCCTCGCGCCGTCTACTTCTGTTTGTTGCGCGCCGAGCAGTCGTTGTTGTCGATCACCGGCGGCACGACCGGCACGCACAGCAACATCGCTGAACAACGTTTGGGCCGCCTGCGGGCCGAGTTCGATTACATGACCATGGATGAGATCATTGCCCGCGGGCTGCACGAGTTTATCGACAGCCTGCAGAAGAAGATTAACGACGTGGGGAAAGCCGTCTTCGATACCTTCTTCGCCTCCCAACCGCTTCCTTCTCGCTAAAGACGATTCCCATGGCCATTCGCGTCGCTCTGCATCACGCCACCACCTATCACTTCGATCGCCCTGTCTCGCTGGGACCGCACGTCGTCCGGCTGCGTCCTGCGCCGCACTGCCGTACGCCCGTCGTCAGCTACGCCCTGCACGTCAAGCCGAAGGACCACTTTCTCAATTGGCAACAAGACCCGCACGGCAACTTCCTCGCGCGTCTGGTTTTCCCCAAGCCGTCGCGCGAGCTGACGATTGAAGTCGATTTGATCGCCGAACTCACGGTCATCAATCCATTCGACTTCTTCCTCGAGCCATCGGCGACCGAGTATCCGTTCACCTATGAAACGTGGCTTGAATCGGAACTCGCCCCCTACCTGCGCACCATTCCCGCCGGGCCGCAACTGCAGCAATTGATCAAGCAAGTTCCGCTCGACACAGTACGCACCGTCGACTTTCTCGTCGCCATCAATCAGCTGGTGCACAACCGAGTGAAGTACGTCATTCGGATGGAACCCGGCGTGCAGTCGCCCGAAGAGACGCTGGAGCTCAGCAGCGGGTCGTGCCGCGACTCCGCGTGGCTGCTCGTGCAACTACTGCGTCACATGGGTCTCGCCGCCCGCTTCGTCTCCGGCTACCTCATCCAGCTCAAGCCCGACGTCGAGTCGCTCGACGGGCCGTCGGGAGCGAGTCACGACTTCACCGACTTGCACGCTTGGACCGAGGTCTACCTCCCCGGCGCGGGTTGGGTGGGGCTCGACCCCACCTCGGGCCTCTTCGCCGCGGAAGGCCACCTGCCGCTCGCCGCCACCCCCGACCCCACGTCCGCCGCGCCGGTCGCCGGCGCCGTCGATCCGTGCGAAGTGAAGTTCGATTTCGCCATGACGGTGCAGCGGATTCACGAAGATCCGCGAGTGACGAAGCCGTACACGGACGAACAGTGGGAGCAGATCGATTCTTTGGGGCAGGCGGTCGACGAGCGTTTGTCGAACCATGATGCGCGTTTGACCATGGGCGGCGAGCCGACGTTCGTTTCGATCGACGACATGGACGGCGCCGAGTGGAACACGGCCGCGATGGGCCCCCACAAGCGCGAGCGCGCCGGCGACTTATTCCGCCGACTCGCGGCTCAGTTCGCATCCTCCCCGCTGCTCCACTTCGGGCAAGGCAAGTGGTACCCTGGCGAGTCGTTGCCGCGTTGGGCGTTGACCTGCTACTGGCGCGCCGACGGTCAACCTGTGTGGCACGATCCACGCTGGATCGCCGAAGACGACGCGGCGTACGGGCACACCGAACAAGATGCGCAACGCTTCGTCAAACGACTGGCTGAAAACCTGCTCGTCGGTCCGCAGCACGCCGTCCCCGGTTTTGAAGACGCGTGGTATTACATGTGGAAGGAACGACGTCTGCCCGTCAACGTCGATCCACTCGAGTCGAATCTCCGAGACCGTGAAGAACGCGAACGTTTGTCGCGCGTGTTTGAACAAGGCCTCAACAAGGTCGTCGGCTATTGCTTGCCGCTGCGTCCCAAGGCCGGTTGGGTCGGCCGCCCCGAATGGGAAAGCGGTCCGTGGTTCTTCCGCCCCGAACGGATGTTCCTCATCCCGGGCGACTCGCCGATGGGCTTGCGTCTGCCGCTCGATTCGATCCCCTGGGTGTCGGAGCACGAGTATCCACACATCTATGAAATGGACCCGCTGGCGGCGCGGGGCGAGCTGCCGAACTACGACCGGCGACAACGCCAATCGGTGCAAGGTCGCTTGCACTCGATGACGAACACGCGCGACGCCGTCGCGGCGCGCGAACGCCACTTGGTTCATCAAATCGCCGGCTTAGCGGTCGATCCCGAGCTGCGGTCGCCCTACGCGAATCCCTGGGCCGACGAAGCCGAAGGCCTGCAGGGCAAAGGCGGGTTCGGCGGCGAAACGCCGATCGGGGATGGGCGTTCCAGCGCCAACGGAGACGGACGCCTAGGCGCGAACGGCGCTGGTCGTCGAGGCGCCGAGTCAGGACGCGAATTTGACGGTCAAGATGCGGCCGATTACTACCGCAACGGTCGCCACTTGGCCCCGCCGCGACTCGGCGAATCGGCCGCTCACATCGTGCGCACCGCGGTCTGCGTGCAAGCCCGCGAGGGGCTCGTCCATGTCTTTATGCCCCCCGTAGGGCAGCTCGAAGAGTATCTCGACTTGGTCTCCGCCGTCGAACAAACGGCTGTCGATCTGCAGATGCCAGTGCGAGTGGAAGGCTACCCGCCGCCGTACGACCCGCGTCTGCGCAACTTCAAGGTCACGCCCGACCCGGGCGTGATCGAAGTCAATACTCAGCCCGCGTCGTCGTGGACCGAACTATCGCACAACACCAACGTGTTGTACGAACAAGCGCGTTTGGCGCGGCTGGGCGCCGAGAAGTTTATGCTCGATGGTCGTCATACAGGGACGGGCGGCGGCAATCACGTCGTCATGGGCGGGGCGACGCCGGCGGAGAGCCCCTTCTTGCGACGGCCCGACCTCTTGCGCAGCCTCGTCGCTTACTGGAATAATCGCCCCAGTCTGTCGTATTTGTTCTCGGGGTTGTTCATTGGACCGACCAGCCAAGCGCCGCGCGTCGATGAAGCGCGACACGAGAGCATCTACGAATTGGAAACGGCGTTCCACCAGTTGCCGCAAGATCGGCCGGCGCCCCCGTGGCTGGTCGACCGCTTGTTCCGCCACTTGCTGATCGATGTGACCGGGAACACGCATCGCTCGGAATTCTGCATCGACAAACTGTACTCGCCCGACAGTTCGACAGGTCGTTTGGGGCTCGTGGAGTTCCGCGGGTTCGAAATGCCGCCGCACGCCCGGATGAGCCTCACGCAGCAATTGCTGATTCGCGCGCTGATCGCGCGCTTCTGGGAACAACCGTACACTCAGCGGCCCGTACGGTGGGGCACCGCGTTGCATGACCGGTTCCTGTTGCCGCACTTCATCGCGCAAGATTTCGCGGAAGTGATCGGCGAGATGAATGACGCGGGCTTCCCGTTCGAACAGGATTGGTTTGCACCGCACTTCGAATTCCGCTTCCCGTTGATCGGGCAAGTCGCCTATCAGGGCGTGCAGATGGAATTGCGACAAGCGATCGAGCCGTGGCACGTGCTGGGCGAAGAGCCGGGCGGCGGCGGCACGGTGCGGTTCGTCGACTCGTCGCTGGAACGCGTCCAAATCAAAGTGCGCGGACTCACGAATCCGCGGTACGTCATTTCGTGCAATGGTCGCCGAGTGCCGCTGCATCCGACGGGCGCACCGGGCGAGTTCGTCGCAGGAGTCCGCTTTCGAGCATGGCAACCCGCGTCGTGCTTGCATCCCACGATCGGCGTTCACACGCCGCTGGTGTTCGATATGATCGATCGCTGGAATCAGCGCGCCATCGGCGGCTGCACGTGGCACGTCGCGCATCCGGGCGGTCGCAGCTTTGAGCGGTTCCCGGTGAATGCGTACGAAGCCGAGAGCCGCCGGATTGCGCGATTCATCGCGGCGGGACACACGGCCGGAGATGAATTGCCGATGCCGCCGCCCGAACACAATCCCGACTACCCGCTCACGCTCGACATGCGTCGCCCCATCGAATTGGCGACGCTGAACGAGTAGGCTGTGTAGTCGTCATGAAGACCCTCCCTACCCTCACTCCCAGTTAGACACGATGGCTACGACCGGAACGGTGGAGGGTCCCAATCCTCCAGGCGGACTGTTTTCCGGATACGTTCGACCTTCGGGCGCATTCGACGAATCGATTCAGAATGACGGGGCGATCCGCCCCGCCTGGCGGCGTTTTGCCCAGGGACTTGATCAGCAGGGCGCGGCCAACCTCAATCAGCGATCCGAACAAGCTCGGCGACTGCTGCGCGAAAACGGCGTGACCTACAACGTATTCGGTGCGCCCCAAGGGCCCAATCGCCCCTGGGAACTCGATACGCTCCCGCTGCTATTCTCGCGCCGCGAATGGGCGCAGCTCGAGTCGGCGATCGCCCAGCGCGTCACGCTGCTCAATCTGCTCCTGGCCGACGTCTACGGTCGCCAGGACCTCCTGCGGCGCGGCATCCTGCCGCCCAAGCTGCTGTACGGCAATCCCGCGTTTCTGCTGCCGTGTCATCGGCAGACGCCCGCCGGCGGAATCTATCTGCACTTGTACGGCAGTCACTTGGCGCGCGACGCCGCAGGCGACTGGCGAGTGCTGGCGGATCGCACGCAGGGACCGTCGGGCGCTGGGTTCGCCGTCGAGAATCGTCTTATCCTCTCGCGCATCTTGCCGCATGACTTTCAGAAGTTGCATGTCGAGCGACTCGCGTCGTTCTTCATCAAGCTGCGCGAAACGCTGCTCGCCTTGGCGCCGACGAACCGCGACAATCCGCGCATCGTCATCCTTTCGCCTGGGGCCCGGAGTTCCACTTACTTTGAAGACGGCTACCTGGCGCGATACTTGGGTTATGACCTCGTGGAGGGCGGCGACTTGACCGTTCGCGGCCGCAACGTCTTCATCAAGACGCTCGGCGGCCTCCACCCAGTCGACGTCATCTTGCGACGCGTCGCGGACGATGAATGCGATCCGCTGGAGTTGCGGGCCGACTCGCTGATCGGCGTACCTGGTTTGGTTCATGCCGCGCGCTCGAATCAAGTCGGCGTCGCCAATTCGTTGGGCAGCGGCTTCTTGGAAGCCCCGGCCCTCATGGCGTTCCTGCCGCGCGTGTGCCGCGCCTTGCTGGGGGAAGAGCTGCGTTTGCCGTCCGTGGAAACGTGGTGGTGCGGGGAGCCCGCAAGCTTGGATTATGTGCGCGACCATTTGCCCGACTTGGTGATTCGACCCGCCTTCCAACATCGCGCCGCTCCGCCGCTCGTCGGTCGCGACCTCAGTGCGACTCAACGCAGCGAATTGCTGGCGAAAATCTCCAAACGCCCCGGCGTTTACGTCGCTCAGACGCTCGTCCCCCGTTCCACCGCCCCTGTCTGGCACCAAGGCGCATTGCAGCCTTGGCGAGTTGGCTTGCGAACGTTCGCCGTGGCGCACGACGGCGCGTATCACGTCATGCCCGGCGGTCTGTCGCGCGTCTCCTGCGGCGTCGAGTTCGCGGGCGAATCGATGGCGTCCGGCGAAGCGAGCAAGGACGTGTGGGTGCTCGCCGACGGCCCGGTCGACAAATCGACGTTGCTGCGACCCAAAAGCGCCGCCGTCGAACTGCGTCGTTCCGTCAACGATCTGCCGAGTCGCGCAGCCGACAACTTGTTCTGGCTCGGCCGTCATGCCGAACGCGCCGAAGGCTTCGTGCGCCACTTGCGCAGCGTCCTGGTGCGCATGAACAACGAACTCGACCCCGCCAGCATCGCCGATCTCACGTTGCTCAAGCACGCGTTGGTCGATGCCAGCGACACGGAATTGCACGACCTCCCGCCCGAATCGTTCGAAGAAGTACGGCGCGATCTACTCGACTTCTTGTTCTCTGAACAACGACCGATCGGCGTCGCCAATACGCTGCAGTCGCTGCGTCGCACCGCCGACTTTCTCCGCGACCGTCTTTCGATTGACAGTTGGCGGATCGTCCATCAGATGGACTTGCGATCGCTGTTCCCCTGGCCGGCCGCCAACGCCCGACTCGACGCCGTCCTGCTCCTGCTCAATCGCCTTCTCACTTACCTATCAGCCTTCAGCGGCTTGGGAATGGAGAGCATGACGCGGGGCCCTGGCTGGCGTTTCCTCGACATGGGACGCCGCATCGAGCGCGCCTTGCACACGTTGCAACTGGTCAATCGCTCGTTGCAACCGGCTCGAGGCGAAATCATCACGCCGCTGCTGGAAGCCGTGCTGGAAATCGCCGACAGCGCGATGACCTATCGCTATCGGTATCTGTCGAGCCTCCAGATGGCGCCGGTGCTGGACCTGGTCCTTGTCGACGAAACCAACCCACGCGCCGTCGGCTTCCAACTTAGCGCGTTGGCGGAGCATGTGCGGAATCTGCCGCATGACGAACGGGAGCGAGGCCCGGACCGAGCGGTGCGCACGATCCTCGCCGCCCAGGCCGCCCTTCGCCTCTGCGACGTCGACGCCTTCTGCCAGATCGATGAACAAGGCAAACGCACGATGCTCGCGAAATTCATCGACGAAGTCAGCGGCTATCTGTACCTGCTGTCCGATGTGGTGACGCAACGCTACTTCACGCACACCAGCCCCTCGCATCAGTTGGGCGTCTTCGTCGACGATCTCGAACAGGAGTACGTCTGATGCTGTACGACGTCACCCACCGTACGACCTACCGCTATAGCGACCCCGTGTCGCTCGCCCACAATCAAGCCCATCTGGCCCCGCGTACGACCATCAACCAGACCTGCATGCGCAGCGATCTGAAAATCGAACCGCAGCCGGTCGTGGCCGATGTCTGGCGCGACTACTTCGGAAACAACGTTCATTACTTCACGCTGGAAGAACCTCATCTCGAGTTGACGGTGACGGCGACCAGCCTTGTAGAAGTGCGCGAACCGCAGGCCCCGGCGGCGGCGACGACGCCGCCCTGGGAGGCAGTCCGAGCGCGATTAGCGGCGCCTACCGACGCCGACACCCAAGACGCCGCACAGTTCGTGTTCGAGTCGACCTACATTCGCCGCACGCCGGAAGTGCATGATTACGCCATCGTCTCGTTTCCTCCCGGACGAACCTTGCTGGCCGGCGCACTCGATTTGACCCAACGAATTTTTCAGGACTTTCAATATCGTCCGGGCGTCACGTCGGTCCATACCTCGACCACGGAGGTGCTGGCTCAACGACAAGGCGTTTGCCAGGACTTCGCCCACGTGCAGATCAGCTGCCTACGCTCGCTGGGACTCGCTGCACGCTACGTTAGCGGATACCTGCTCACGGATCCGCCGCCCGGCCAGCCGCGCCTGATCGGCGCGGACGCCTCGCACGCCTGGGTCTCGGTGTACTGCCCCGGCGCCGGTTGGCTCGACTTCGACCCCACCAACAATCAAATGCCTCGCCTGCGCCACGTGACGCTTGCCTGGGGGCGCGATTTCGCCGACGTCAGCCCTGTCCGCGGCATATTCCTCGGCGGCGGTCGGCACTCGGTCCACGTATCCGTCGACGTCGTGCCGCAAGTTCGCTAACGACCGCCCCGCCAATCCGCCAGATTGTCGACGTCGGGCATGGTTCGGGTGAGTCGCAGCGCAGTTCCACGCTTTTCGCGCCGGCGCAGCGCCCAGTCGTAATGTCGCTCCATCGCCTCCACTTCAACGAGGCGTCCGCGCGAGTCGCGAGCGGCGGCGATCCAGACGGGCCGCGCGCCCAACAGGGCCGCAATATCCGCCTCATCGAACCAGCGCCATTGTCCCGGCGTCGCCAGCATCGAATGGGATGCGCCGGCTTCATCGCAGAACGCCGCCAACGACAATAACGGCTCGGCCGCAAGAATGGCGCACTGCGTCAAGCGGCTCGATGAATCCTCCCGAGCTGCATCGTTCGCGAGCCTCAGATAGTGCTCTTCGGCCAGCGGCGCCAGTTGCACTGCCCAAGCGGCGAAGGGCCCGATCCCTGCCAAGCGTTCCACGCGCGGCACCCCTTCCCCCGGCCAGCCGCTGCGAGTTCGCGCGGCGGCGGTCAACATGCGAGCCCAGCGAAAAGCCCGATATTCGCCGACCATGTACTCGCGCCGCTCGCGCGCCCGAAAGCCGTGCACGTGCCAGACGCAGTCCCCCGCCGCGCGCAAGGCAGCCGAGAAGGCGGCCCCGCTTTGCATGTCGTCGGCGACGACGAACGTCACATTGGGCGGTCGTTCGGGAGGCGAGTAGATATCGATCCAAGTTGCTTCGCCATCCGTGAATTTCACGAGGAAACGACGGTACGGAACGCCGCTCATTCGACCTTCCCCCAACAATTCCGACGTCGCTTTCTGCGGCAGCTCGCGGTCCGGCCACAGCCGGCTCAGTCCCTCGCGCACCTGCGTTTCCCACGCCCTGGAATCTCCAACGCGTCGGCTCTGCCGTTCGCGACGCAACACCCCCATCTCCTCGCGATTGAGATCAAAAACCGTCTTCGCTCCAGCCAGATTGCGCACTTGCCCGCTCGGCGCACACTCCAGCGACGCTTCCTCCTCGGGCTCCGCCGCGGCGTCGAGTTCTTCCCAGTGTTCGCGAGTCCAAACGGCGTCGGTAGGCTGCAATTGCCGGTGCAAGAATTGATAGACCTCGACCCGCGCCGCCGGCCAAAAGCCATGACGAGTCGGCGCGTCGACATACTCGACCGGCCCCGCCGCCTCGACGCGTTCGTACAACGCCTTCACTTCTCGAAACACGGCCTGCATCGGCCCCGGCGGAAACTCGGCGTCGTCATGATTTCCCAGGATCAGCAAGGGGCGCGGCGCGATGCAAGCCGCTAACTGCAAGGTCCCGGCGCCGTAGGGAGTCGCCAGCCGCGGAAACCAGGATTCGACATGCAGACCGTCGTCCTCCGTCAAGATGGGCGTCGAGGTGATCCACGACGCTGCCACCGCCGCTCGAATGCGCTCATCGAGCGCCGCCAGGTACTGCGTCACTGCGCCGCCGCCGGAACAGCCGGCGCATCCAATTCGCTGCATGTCGACTTCATTGCGCGTCGCCAAATAGTCCAAACAGCGGCGAGCGTCGTTCAAGAAATACGAAGCCAAATGCCGCGCCGACGACAAGCACTGCAGTCCCTGAATTCCATGATGGTTCCCGGTCGCGGCGCCGTACGGTTCGCGTTCCCCCTGCCCCAACGGGTCGAAAGCGCAGACGACGAAACCAGCCTTGGCCAGCGTGATGAAGAGATGTTGATAGCTGTCTCGCTCGCGATGCGCCTTCCCCGCCGGCGCATGCCCGGGCGGACAAATCACCGCCGGCGCCGGCCGCACATGGCTTTCATCCGGAACGTACAGATTGACCGGAACCCAAAACCCGCGTTGACTCTCCAACAAGAGCTTTTCAAGGGTGTATCCCACGCGCTCGATCTGGCCCGCTCGCTCCACCGGCGGCGGCCCCTCCGCGGCCGGCCAAGGCCCCAAGACTTCCATAAACTCGCGGCGCACGCGCTGCTGGTATTGGACCAGCGCCGCCGGCGAATCGAGCGCATCCCAGATGGTGCGCAGCGCCGACAACTGGCCCCGCTGCTGAACTCGCAGGAATTCATCGACGTCCGGCGGCGCTGCGTCCGGCGCGACATCTCCCATTCCCCCCGCTTGCAGTTCGGCCGCATCCGCCCCGCGGCCGGCCGTCGCAAGACCGGCGCCTGCCAGCCCGGCACTCCCGCTCGCCAGCGCGAACAAGACCTGTCTGCGATCCATCTGATCGGCGGCGCGGCGGTAGGTCATCGGCTACTCCCAGAGCGCACTAGAGCGTTGTCGCACATCCAGCCGCTTTTCTTCCAGCGACTCGCCCCCACCAGTCGCGACGTCGAACGCGGCGCCCCGCGCAAAATGCTTGGCCGTCTCGGGCGGAAGAAAGCGAGTCAGCTGCGCCAAACTATGCCGGTCGCGACGCACGCCGCGACTGGCCTGGTAGTACTTCAGCGGATGGCAGACGTACAGCCACGACTTGGCGCGCGTCAGTCCCACATAAAATAAACGCCGCTCCTCTTCCACTTCTTCGGAACTACGAGTGGCGAGGTCGGAGGGAATGTTGCCGTCGGCCGCATGAATCACGTAGACCGAGTCCCACTCGAGCCCTTTCGCGGAATGGATCGTGCTGAGAATGAGAAAGTCGTCGTCGATCGTGGGATCGCCGGCCAAATCTTGCGTGCTGTTGGGCGGGTCGAGCGTGATTTCGGCCAGCATCGTGGCGCGGTCGGCGAAACGCGTCGCCACTTGCTCTAACTGCTCCAAGTCGCGCAGCCGCGGCTGCGGATTGTCGTATCGCAATTCCAACAGCGGCGCATAGAACCGGCGCACCGCCTCGACTTGCGGCGGCAGTTCCCCCGGCGCCTCGCCTCCCAGGCGACTCAATAGCGACACGAGCGCCGGCCACTTCTCGCGACACTCGTCCGGCACGCGCACCTCATCCCACGCCTGAAACCGGCCGCCGGCCGCGCTGAGCAGATCCATCATCTGCCGCGCCTTCTTCGGGCCCACGCCTGGCAACAGCATCAGGACGCGCGTCCCCGAGACGATGTCGCGAGGATTCTCCGCCAGCCGCATAAAGGCCAGCAAGTCCTTCACATGCGCCGTTTCGATGAACTTTAGCCCCCCGTACTTCACAAACGGGATCTTGCTCCGAGTTAGCTCGGCTTCCAGCAAGATGCTGTGATGCGACGCGCGAAACAATACGGCTTGCCGCTTCAGCGAAATCCCCTGTTCGCGATGCTCGAGGATCTGGCGCACCAGAAACTCCGCCTGCTCCGTCTCGTCCAAACATTGCACCAGCCGCGGCGTCGCGCCTTCGGTGCGAGTCGACCACAGTTGTTTGGCGAACAATTCCTTGCTTTGCCCGATGACCGAATTCGCCGCCGCGAGGATCGGCTGCGTACTACGATAGTTTTGTTCGAGCTTGACGACCGTCGTCCCCGGATACTCGTTCGGAAAATCGAGGATGTTGCGCACCGACGCGGCGCGGAACGAGTAAATCGACTGCGCGTCGTCGCCGACGACCGTCAGTCCCTGTCCGTCCGGCTTCAACTGCCGCAGAATCTCCGCCTGCAGTCGGTTCGTATCTTGATATTCGTCCACGAGCACGCACTCAAACCGCCCGCGTATCCGCTCGCCCGCTTGCGGGTCGGATACCAAACCGTGGAAGAACAACAGCAGATCGTCGTAATCGAGCACCGCGGCGTCGTCCTTGTGCTGGACGTACGCTCGAAACAACCGCTTGAGGTCGTCGCCGTAGTCCGCGCACCAGGGGTAGTGGCGTTCGAGAATCTCGCCCAGCGGCAAGCGAGAATTGACGGCGTGACTGTAAATCGACATGCAGGTCGATTTCTTGGGAAACCGCGCATCGGTGCGAGCCAGCCCCAATTCGGTGCGCAAGACATCGAGAAAGTCTTCGGAGTCGCTGCGGTCGTGGATCGTGAAGGTCGGGTCCAGCCCGATCGACTGCCCGTACGCGCGCAACAGCTTCGTGGCCGTTGCATGAAACGTTCCGCCCCATACGCGATGCACGAGCGCTCGGCCCGCACGCACCGCCGCCGCATCGCGTTCGGCCGTTCCTTCCTCGCCGCCCGCATCCGCCTCTCCGTCCAAGCCCGTTTCAAGCCGACTGAGCAGCATCCCCACGCGGCGCAACATTTCCGACGCGGCGCGCCGCGTGAACGTCATCAGCAGAATGCGGCTGGGATCGACGCCGTCGTGGATCAGGCGTGCGACGCGATGCACCAACGTCTTCGTCTTGCCGGTTCCCGCGCCGGCGATGATAAGCAGCGGCGACGCGCCATGTTCGACCGCCTGTCGCTGGCGTTCGTTCAGTCCCTCCAAGATTGTGGTCATCCTCTACCGTCTCCTCATGCGTCGGCGCCCCGCGTCCGCTCATTCTAACCGACCGGACAGCCCGCTACAGAGACTCGTAAAGTTCCACATGCCGCTGGATCATCCGCTCCACGGAAAACTCCTCCAGCATTCGCTGCCGCGCCGCAGCGCCCAGACGTCGCGCCGTTTCCGGCTCATCAAACAATCGTTTGGCCGCTCGTGCATAGGCGGCCGTGTCTCCGACGCGCACCAGCAGCCCTGATTGATCGTGCTCCACCAAGTCGCGATTGCCGGGAATGTCCGACACGATCGGCGGCACGCCCGCACGCATCGCCTCCATCAACGCGTTCGACTGCCCCTCATAGCCGCTCGCTAGCCAAAAGCAGTCGAACAGCGGCATTAACTGCGGCACATCGTCTCGTTCCCCCAAGAAGTGCACGCGGTCATCCATCTTCACCTGGCGCGCAAAGCGCTCCAACCGCCAGCGCTGCGGTCCGTCTCCCACGATCACCAATTGCACGTCGGGGTAAGGCCACCGCAGTAGTTCGATCGCCCAGATCAAGTCTTGATAGCGTTTCTGCGGCCACAGTCGTCCTACGGCGCCGATCACGCGACCGCCGGACGGCAGCCCCAATTCCGAGAGCCGCAGTTGCGCCAGTCGCTCGCCGCTCGCCGCAGTCTCACCGCCGCGCACCGGCGCGGACGACTCGTCGCGCGACTCGATGCCATTCGGGATCACTCGAAACTTCTCGGCCGGCACGCCGCGCTGCGAGTAGAAGTCGCGGACGCCGCTGCTGTTGGTGATGATCGCATCAGACGAGCGCGCCAGTCGACGGTCGATGGCCAGTTCGTGCCATCGCTTCCACGGATCGACGCACCTTTCGCCGCCTACGATGTGCGGAACGCCGGCCTGTCGAGCGGCGGCGCGGCCGTAGCTATTGGCGGCGAAGAGCCACGTATGGACGATGTCGGGCTGGAGTTCGGTCAAGTGGCGGCGTAGTCGCCAGTAGGCTGCTGGATCAATCTTCCAGCGTTTGCCGATGTTCGTCACGGGGATGCCGGCTTCTCGCAGCGGCGCTTCCAACGGCCCGCCGCGCGTCAGCGTATAGACATGCACGTCGAATCGCTCGCGCGGCAGTCCTGTCGCGAGCGTCACGAGCTGCTTTTCGGCGCCATTGCGATCCAGCGTCGGGATGATCAGGCACAGTCGTCGCGTCATGCCGTCATGCCTTTCGCTTTCGTCGCACCAACTCGGCGAACAATTCCAGATGAGTCCGCGCCATGTGCGCAAGCGAAAACTCGTCGCGCACGCGTTGGAACGCCGCCGCCGCTCGCCGTTGACTGGCCTCCGGCTGGCCGAGCACGTCGCAGATGGCTTGAGCGAGCCGCGCGGGGTCGCGAGTCGGCGTCAACAGACCGTGCCGTTGATGGTCGACGATCAGCCGATTTCCTGGAATATCGGTCGCCACGACAGGCACTCCCGCCGCCATCGCTTCCAGCAACGACACCGACATGCCCTCCTGATACGACGGGAGGACGAAGACGTCGGCCGCATTCAGAATATCTTGGACGTCGTCGAACGACCCGGGCATCATGACGAACCCGCGTAGTCCCAAATCCAAGATCTTTTCGTACAACTCTTCGCGGTCCGGCCCTTCGCCGACCAGCCACAACCGAGCATACGGCCAGCGTCGCAGGACGGTCGTCCACGCTTCCACCAGATCTCGCAATCCCTTGGCTTCGTGCAGCCGCCCCGTATAGACGACGATCGGCGATTGGTCGGAGGAAGCCAAGTCGGGATTGCTTTCCGCCAGCGCAAAGCGCGCCGCAGCGCGGTGCGCCAACGTCCGAGGCGCCTCGACCGCCACGCCATTGGGAATCTGCAACGTGCGCGCCGCAGGAAAACCCGCCTCCAGCAGCTCATCCAGAATCGCCGGGCTTGGCGCAATCACCGCCTCGGCCTGCTGGCAACGCCGGCGAATTCGGAGTCCGAAGCGGGCCGTCGCCTGCCAATGGCAATCCCCCGTCTGACCGCCTCCTTCGGCGCGCAGTACGACGGGTACAGACGTATCGGACAAGGCGCCGATCGCCGCATAGGCGTCGTGTTTAAGCATCGAGACGTAGACGACGTCGAGCCGCTGTTGGTGGCGACGCAGCCAACGCTGCAGGGCCATCATGTACCGCAGCGTTCCCCAAGCCCGCTGGGGCGGGTTCGGCAGCCGTACGACGGGCGCCTCGCGATGCACCACCTCGGTCGGCCACGAGGGCTCCCACTGGGCCGTGACGATCGTGACTGCGGCCCCCTGCGCTCGCAGCTCGGATGCCAAATTCGACATCACCATTTCCGCGCCGCCCACCAGCGGCCAAAAGCGACGCGTCACCAGCGCCACGCGCAAGGCACTCATGCAAGAGGACTTTCGATGTCGACGGGATCGAGCGCCGCCACGTATGGCAAGTTGCGGTACGCGTCGCGAAAGTCGAGCCCGTACCCCACCACGAACAAGTCGGGAATCGTAAAGACCGTGTAGTCGGGACGCATGTCGACCTGCTGTCGCCCTTCCTTCAGCAACAACACGGCTGTGCGCACGCTGCGCGCGCCCAGTTGTTCCAAATGCAGCCGCAGTTCGTGCAGCGTGTGCCCCGTATCGAAGATGTCGTCGATCAGCAGCACATCTCGCTGCTCGATCTCCGGCATCAGCTCCGCATGAATCACCAGCTTGCCGCGCGTCGTCTCGCCGCGGTAACTACTGGCCTGGACCACCCCCACTCGCAGGGGCATCTCAAGCTGTCGAATTAAATCGGCCAACAGGACGACGCTGCCCGTCATCACGCCCAGGATCGTGACCGGTCGACCGGCGTAATCAGCCGCCACCTGCGCCGCTAACCGCGATACGCCGGCCTGTACTTCGGACTCACTGAGCAACGTCTTCACGAGCAACTAGCCGCTTGCGCGGGACGACCAAGATCGAAGGGGGAAGAGGACGACGCGTCTACCGTCGAACCGGGCGACATTTTAGAATGCCGGCGGCAGTTGTACCAGCGTCCGCAGCCGGCGCGCGACGGCCAGACGGACCGCTTCCCCCCTTGAGGTTGATTCCTTTCCCATGTCGCAGTGGTCGGAAATTCGCATCGGCGGACATCCGTGCGATGTCTTCACGCCGACCAGCCCCGTGGAGCATGGTTACGCCGTGTTGTACCTGCATGGCGTGCATCTCCAGCGGCTACGCGATCATGCGCCGTTCACTGCTGCGCTCGAACGACGCGGACTGCGCTGCCTGGCCCCGATGACTCAACGCAGCTGGTGGACCGATCGGATCTGCCCCGAGTTCGATCCGCAATTGACGGCCGAACGCCATCTGCTCGACAACGTCCTCCCATGGCTCGCAGAGCACTGGCAGGCGACGCCGCCGCGTTTGGCGCTGTTGGGAACCAGCATGGGCGGCCAAGGCGCATTGCGACTCGCCTACAAGTATCCGCAAAAATTTCCAATCGTCGCGGCGCTCTCGCCCGCCATCGACTATCAGTTGCGATTTACGCATGAAGACGGCGTCGTCGCCGCGATGTACCCCGATCCCGAAGCCGTTCGCCAAGATACCGCCCTGCTGCATATCCATCCGCTCAACTGGCCGCGGCACCAATTCTTCTGCTGCGACCCCACCGACCATGTCTGGTGGGATAGCGCCGACCGTCTCCGAATGAAACTCTGGTCGCTCGGCATCCCCTTTGAATGCGATCTGGAAACCGTCGGCGGCGGCCATGGCTTTCAATATTACAATCGGCAAGCCGACCGCGCCATCGACTTCCTCGCCCTGCGACTCGAACAAGAGCGTCTCCGAGTCCCATGAATAAACGTCCTCACATTCTGGTGGTCGACGACGAACCGCACTTGGCGGTCGGCATTCGCTACAACCTGGAGGCGGCCGGTTACCGAGTCACGACGGCCGCCGACGGTCCCAAGGCCTTGAAGGCATTCGAGAGCGAACCCGAAGGGTTCGACCTCCTGATTCTCGACTTGATGCTGCCGGGGATGAGCGGCTACGCGGTGTGCGAGTCGCTGCGCGCGGCGGGAAGCACCGTCCCCGTCCTGATCCTGAGCGCTCGCACGCTGTCTGAAGATCGCACGCGCGGATTCGACGTCGGCGCCAATCAGTATTTGACGAAGCCCTTTGAACTCGATGAACTCCTCAGCCGCGTGCGAAACCTGCTGACCCACTACCCCCGCGTCCCCGCCGGGGCGGCCGCCGCCCCGGCGACCAAGAGCGACGTCGCCTCGATTCCGCCCGCCGCGCCGGAGATCTATCGCTTCGCCAATGTCGAAGTCAATTTCACCACCTTTGAAGTACGCGTCGCCAGCGAACTCGTGTCGCTCACGTCGCTCGAAATGAAGCTGCTCCGCTACTTCATCGAGAATGAAGGACGGCTCATCCCCCGCACGGAACTGCTCGAAAAAGTCTGGAACATGCCCAGCTTCATGAATACGCGCGCCCCCGACCAGTTCATCCGCCGCTTGCGCAAACTGTTCGAACCCAATCCGGCGGAACCGCAATACTTCCTGACGCTGCGCGACGCCGGCTACCGCTTTATCGCTTCGGGCAAACCCGCAACCTAGCCAAGCGGCCCGCTGCCTTCCCCCAGAAAAAATCCGTTCACGTGCGCACAATGGCGGAGGAAAACGTCGCTTCATTCCCATAGCGTCGATAGCTACTTCGCCCGTAACCGGCCTTCACCCGGGACTCCAGCGCCATGAGCGGCTCGATTGAACCTCATCCCGCGGACCCTTCGCCATCCCAAGTTCGCCGCTTCGGCGACTACCAGATCATCTGCGAGCTCGCACGCGGCGGCATGGGGGTCGTCTATCGGGCGCGGCACGCTCGCCTGCAGCGGACCGTGGCCCTTAAGACGATTCTTGACGGGTCTGCCGCATCCCCCGACGACCTGGGACGCTTTCGTCGCGAGGCCGAGGCAGCCGCGCAGCTCGCACACCCCCACATCGTTCCTGTGTACGAGGTCGGTGAACACGAAGGCTGCAGCTACTACACCATGCCCCTGATCGAGGGCGGCAATCTCCTTGCGCGAATCGGCTCGCTGCGCGACGAACCGCAGACCGCCGCCCGGATCGTCTCGCAAGTCGCCCGCGCCGTGCACTTCGCGCATCAACATGGCCTGCTTCATCGCGACCTCAATCCGGCCAATATTCTGATTGACGAGCATGGGGAGCCTCACATCACCGACTTCGGACTCGCGCGCCTACTCGACTCGCCGTCCCGATGGACGCAAACGGGCGTCGCACTCGGGACGCCAGGCTACATCGCGCCGGAGCAAATCCGCGCCGATCGCGCACCGACGACGGCCGTCGACGTCTACAGCCTCGGCGCCATCCTCTATGCATGTTTGGCGGGCCAACCGCCTTTCCAGGACGACAATCCGGTTCAAGCCTTGCAATCGGCGCTCCAAGGCGATCCCCCGCCGCTGCGTTCGCTAAACCGTCAGGTCGCTTGCGACCTTGAAATCATCTGCCGCAAGGCGCTGGAGCGCAAGCCGGAACGGCGATACGCAACGGCGGCCGAGCTCGCCGACGATCTTGAGCGCTGGCTGGCTCACCAGCCGATTTCCGCCCGCCCTCCATCCGCCGCACGGCGGGTTTCCACGTTGGTGCTTCGCTACCCGCTAGGGACGACGATCGTCGCGGCCGTCGGCGTGCTGATCATCGCGGGGCTCGTCCAACTGTCCTTCACAAGCTCCGCGTTGAACGAAGAAAGCAAATCGACCGACCGCGCTGAAGAACTTGCCTACCGCGCTCACTTGGCGTTCGCAGAACGCGAATGGTCCGCTGCACACATCGACGGCGCTCGCGACTCCTTGTTGAAGTGCGACGAATCGCAACGGGGCTGGGAGTGGGAGTACGCGCGAAATCTATGTCTGTCTACGCCCGCGAATCAACTTGGTCGATTCGCACAGCCGCTCGTCAGCGGTGGTTTCAACCTTGCGGCCGCTCCTGATGATGAACGTGACGACGCGGCCAGAATCTGTGCGGTCGATGCGTCGGGCGCCGCGCGAGTCTGGGACTCGCGCGGCCTGGAACTCGCGAGCATTCGAGTCGATGCACGCGATTGCGCACCGCAAGCCGCTCTCTCGCCGAATGGCGAGTTCCTCGCGATCGCTTCGTCCCAAAAGGTCGCCTTGTGGGAAGTTTCGACTCAACAAAAGATCTGGGAATGCGATACGCCGGGAAGGCCCCGAGCGATGGCCTTCGCGGTCGCAGGCGACAGGTTAGGAGTGCTCTCGTTTGGGGATGAGTCCACGGAAAAACAGCCGCATTTTTCCCTGTTGTCGACGGACGGCCGAATCGTCGCGGTGATCCGTCTCCGCGAGTCGCGAAAGCCGCGGGAGAGCTGGTTTGCTTTCACATCCGATCATCGACTGTATTTCTACCCGCAGCCCGATCCGAACCATGACTTTCAGGGCCCCCCTGAACCGATCCAAGTTCACGACGCGCAGAGCGGCAAGCGACTCCCGGACTTGCCGATCGGCTCAAGTGAGAAGCCCGGCGAATATGCCGCGCCGCTGGCAATTTGCCCCGACCACCAGCTGCTCGCAGGCTACGTCGCCGTGGGCGATCAACAGCTGCGTATTCGGCGCATCAATGGCAAGGCGCCCGTCAAGATTCCGATCGAAGTAGGAACCCCCTTTGGTTTCACGTTCAGTCCCAACGGTCGCGTATTGGCATACGTCACGCAGGACATGAACGTCGACCTCGTCGAACGACGACTGCGAGACGGCCCGCCCAAGTACCTCTCGCCGCTGGGAGGAAACATCGAACAACAGCCTTGGATTCTGTCCGTCCATCTCGTGGATACAACCTCCGGCCGCGAGGTAGATGTCATTCGCGGCATCCCCGGAAATCAGTTGCGACTGGCCTTTTCTCCCGATGGTCGAAAACTACTCGGACTAGGCGGCGCAGCGCGGAATCCACACGTGAAGATCGCGGAGTCATTCGGAATCGCGCTGCTTTGGGATGTCGCCGAGCGTCAGGCATCTCGAGTGCTCAAGGCCAGCGATCAAGCGGTCTACGCAGTGCTCGTAACGCGCGACGGTCAACGAATCGTTACGGGTGGAGAGGATTGCATCCTCCGAGTCTGGGACGCAAAACGCGGCGTACTCCTGCGCGAACTGACCGGCCACGCGTCCGCGATCAAACGCCTGGGCGTCGGAGAGGGGCCGCAGCAGTTCATCTCGACCAGTGAAACGGAATCGTTTGCGTGGGACGCCGAGTCGGGGAAGTCTCAAGCCATCGCCGTCGACTCGTCCGCCAAGCCGTCTCTCGCAGGTCGCTCAGAAGCTGCGACCCCCGATGGAAAACGGCGTGCGACGATCAGCAGCGAGAGTCGCACCATTAGGTTGCAGACTTCGATGACTGGCGAAGAAATGCTTGTCTTGCGCGGCCACGCGGGATCCATTCATGGCCTGACATTCAGCCCCGACGGGACGCAGTTGATCACCTCCGACTCCCGAGGATTCGTCCGCATCTGGGAATCCGGAATGCGACCATAGTGCTGCGAAAAGCGAGTCATGCAATCTCGGCCCGCTCCGCAAAAGTTCCTCACCGAGTCGGCTTGAGCGGCGGGACGTCGAGATCCAACAGCGAGTCTGAAGCGAGCCAGTTCACCTTCAGGGGCGTCGTTTCCGGTTTGGTCAACTCTGGCGGAATGAACACCGGCGCGCCAATCGACTCGAGCGTGCACCGGTACTCGCCTGGCGTCAACTCAACAGGTCCCTTCCCGTCCGGCGTCACCAATCGAAACGCCCCATCCGGTTGCGGGACCGCAATCGCCAACGGCGCGAATCCGCCCCCCTCCGCTCGATGCACCGTCACCTGAATCTCGCTCAGCCCGGCCCCGCGCGAATGGAGTCGGCCGGCGGCGCCTCCCTCCGTCGGTCGCGGACCGCCGCAGCCGACGCTCGTCGCCAAGAAGGCCGCTGCGACCATGACCGCTGTCGCACCTCGCAACCCCAGCCAGACGCGCACCCGCGGCACGCGCGACAAGACTAGACGCTCAGCCGCCAACACGACCACCAACGACGCGCCGAACAGCGGCAGATAAACGGCCATCAGCAGAATGAGCAGCAAGAGTCCCCAGGCCAAGCGGGGCGCGGCCAAGACGCGCGGTGCGCCGAGCACGCCGGCGTCACGCCGACGCCACCACATGACGACGCCCGTCACGGAAATCAGCACGAGCCCCAGAGCCGTGAAAGCGCCGAGCGCCTGATTGGCCCAGCCGAACAACTGTCCCTCATGAGCGGCGATGCCGAACCCCACGACGCGATCCACCCAGTGCCGATCGGCAAAATCCTCGCGCTCGACGATCTGGCCCGTTGTTCCGTCAAGTTCCAAGTTGACGCGATGGGTGCGGTTTTGCGTCATCGACTTGGCGGTCCAAAGACCATCGCGCTTCGCCGGCGTTCCAATCACGACGGGATACTCCAGCCCCAACGGCCCCACCGTCGCCGCAATGCGATCAAAGGCCCCCAGGTCCTCGGGCATCGTCGGCTTGCCTCGCCGACGGCCGCCGCCGGTCGATTTCGCCGCTGCTCCGCCCGCCGCGGGTCCTTCGCTGCTTGCACCATGCCCCTCATGACCGCCGCGGTCCGTTCCTTTCGACGCTCCGCCGCGGCGTCCCGCCCCCGCGGCCCCTCCCGGGGACTCGTCGCTGCCCGTCGTCCAATCTTGCTGCGCAACCGCAGTGCCGGTCACTTGGCGGCCCCACTTGAAGTAGCTGCCCCAAAACTTGGCCCATGGCAGACCGGTGGCGAGTAGAAACAGGGCGAAGAACGAAACCCACATTCCGATGACGCTATGCAGGTCGCGATACAGCAGACCTTTGCCGTGACGCAGCCGCGGGTATAAAACGCCCGCCCAACCTTTCGCATGGCGCGGCCACCACAAGTAGATCCCCGTCACGATCATGACGATCGTCCAGGACGACGCGAGTTCCACGAGATTAGAACCGCGATTGCCCATCAACAGTTCTCCGTGCAGACGAAACAACCAACGCATAAACCGCTCGTCCTCGCGCTGCGTCTTCAAGACGGCCAAGGATTCAGGATGCACGGCCACTCGCAAGGTCTTGCCGTTTTGCCAGAGAAGAACGCGTCCCGAAGCCTCGGCCGTACGCGGCAACTCATACCCAGAGGGAATCGTTTCTGGGTGCGTTTCCATCGCTGCGCGAACCTGTGCAGCGATGCTCGCGCGCGCCCCTGACAACGTCAGCTGATCGCAATCGCGATCCACCCACGCTTCTACTTGCGGCTTGAACAGGTAGATCGCTCCGCTGATCGACAACACGATCACGAACGGAATCGAGAATAGTCCGGCATAAAAATGCCACCGCCAGACAGCGCGGTAGTCGGGCCACTTCGACGCCGATTCCGCGCCCAGCTTGCCTTCATCAGCCATCTCAACCTGTCCCTATCGCTAGTAATCGCCGAGCACTTCGCCGCCGTCGCAGCTGTGTAGACCGCGACAAATGCGCACGTCGATGGTGTTGGACAGGAAGCGCACCGAACCGTCTCCCATGCACACCATCGCCCCGCCCGGGTGATAGCTGCGAGGCGCGAAGAAGCCGGTGAAGTGCACCACGACGTCGGGAATCTCGCTGTTCGGAGGCAAGTAACCGTTGGTCAGCGTGCTGATGGCGCCCGAATGCGCCCACGAAGTGCCGCGTCCGCGCAGCGCCGCACTCGCTGCTCCCCGCCAAGACGTCTTGAGGGGCCAGATCGTCGCCAAATCGGGATTCTCAATCACCCCGTTCGCCGAATTGCCCCAGCCGCCGCCCGAGGCGGCCAATCCTTGCACTGCATTCAGATTGGCGCTCACGCCGGAGGAACCGTTCAGCGTCGCTTGATACGGCGCCTTGGGACGCGTGCCGGCAGGGAGCGTAAAGTCAGGGCCGACGCTGCGCACCGTTTCCGACATGAAGACGGTGTTCGACGTGCCGTCCAGCACATCGGCGAAGCGAGCCCCGTAGTTCTCGTAGACGACGCCGTCGGTGCGCCAACGCAAGTCGTAATTCTGACCCGTGCCGCTCCCGTAACTCACCATGTAGTTGATGCCCGCATACATCGAACCGCCCGCGCCGGCGTTCAACACCGGCGCCGGATCGCTGGGGCAAATCGCCACCTTGATCGGCGTCGCAAACGAGGATGCAAACGCCGGATTCGGGATCAGCGCATTGAACGGCCCCGTGAAGGCCGGCTGCGCGAAATCCAGCGTCCCCTGCAGATTGTTTTGTTCGATGAACGGCAGCAACCGAGCCTGCGGCGAGAACCCCTGCGTATTCGGGAGATAGTTCTGCGCATTGACCATCGGGAACGACAAAAACACGTCGTGGTAATTGTGCAGCGCCAAGCCCCACTGCTTGAGTTGGTTGGTGCACTGCGTCCGACGAGCGGCGGCCCGCGCGGCCTGCACTGCCGGCAACAACAGCGCAACAAGAATACCGATGATCGCGATGACCACCAGCAACTCCACCAAAGTAAAACCACGAACGGCGCGCAACGACCGCGCGCGCTCACGCGTAACAAACATGACAACAGCCTTCTATTTCAAGATGGATGGAACCAAGGAGCAAACGGACGCGTTAGCTCAAGCCAATCCTTGGGGGCGGCACCGGCGGCGTCCGATCGCATCCGAAATGAAGGTCGTCGACGACCGTCGACAACCGGGAAAGAAGCTGGAGTTCCAGCGGAGCGGTCGCTGGCGGGGAGATCCGCGGCTGAGCGGCGGCGGCGAGCCAAGTCGTCGAGTCGCCGCCGCATGGGCACGGCGAGATGCTCGCGCGCATCGCGTCTTTCGCTTGCTTGACCGACTTCTGCGCCGCTTCGCAACAGGCAGCTCGCTTCTTGACAGGAACGGCTGCCACGGCGGTTTTCACGGCCGATTGGGGCTGACAGCAACTCCGTCGCGACGCCGCCACCGGCGGATTCTTAACGAGTTGCTCCGACTTACGCTGACAACAGCAGTCCCCCTGAGCGCGCGAAGCGGGCGTGCAACGACACACGTCGCCTGGCCGCAACGCACAACACGAACCGTGTCGAGTCAAACCAAAGGGACCTGCCAGCGTCGCGATCACAAATACCGCCAGCGATAGCCACCTGAAAGAGCAAGTCGCCCGCGACAAGCCAGCGGGGCCCCGTGACAAGCCGGAGGCGCGCAAAGCGCGTTCCGTAGAACGCAACACATGCTGTTGCGAGCTCAAGAGTGCGACGAATTGACGCAACCCGAACATTTCCCCCCGACGCTTTCACTCACTCGGAGGATTATCCTAAGTCGCGCCGTCTGTGTACGCAAGGATGCCCCGGGAAATGGCGAAACGCGGAGTCGTGCTCTGCGGACTAGATGTCGTATTCGCGCAGCACTTCGGCCGGCGCCGGCGCGTAGTGCAACGGCTCCATCGAACACCCCGCACGCCCCTGGCTCAAGCTGCGCATTGCACTCGAATAACCGAACAATTCCTTGAGCGGTGCGTGGGCCTCGATGGCGGTCACTTTGCCGCGATTCTCGGTATTGGCGATCACGGCCCGACGCTGCTGCAGGTCGCCCACAAAATCGCCCACGTAATCTTCCGGCGTGACGATATCCAACTTCATGATCGGCTCGAGCAGCACTTTGCCGCCTTCCTGCAACCCCTTCTGGAAGGCGTCGTTGGCGGCAATCCGGAACGCGCGTTCATCCGACGTCTCTTCATTCCACTCGCCGCCCAGAAAGCGGACTCGAACCTTCATCAGCGGAAAGCCGGCGATCACGCCGCCGCCTTCGCCGCACATCTTGAGTTCCTCCATGGTCGCGTTCACGAGCGCTTCGGGAATCGATTCAAACGGGCACTCGTTCAACACGATCACCCCCTGCGTACTCTCGGGCATCGGTTCAAACCGCAGCTTGACGGTCGCAAACAGATTCTGCCCCGCAATCTGCCGGTGGCACTCGCCCAACACGTCCACCGCCCGCGCGATCGTCTCCCGATAACTCACCTGCGGCTTGTGGAACTTCACGTTCAAATTGAAGTCGCGCAACAGGCGGTTCTTGATGATCTCCAAATGCAATTCGCCCATGCCGCGAATGAGCGTCTGCCCCGTTTCGCCCATGACGACCTGCAAGGTTGGATCTTGGCGTTTGAGCATCTCCAGCGTTTCCGCCAGTTTCTTCCGCTCCGTCGTCGATTCGGGCTCGACCGCCATCGAGATCACCGTCTCCGGGAACTGGATCGCCTCCAGCAACACGGGCTCGCGCGTATCGCAGAGCGTGTCGCCGGTGATCGATTGACGCAGGCCGATCACGCCGACGATTTCCCCGGTCCCTGCGACCTCGACCTGCTGTTCCTTCTTCGTGGCGTGGATGTGCCACAGTTGCGCGACGTTCTCTTTGACGTCTTTGCCCGGATTGAGCACGCGACTATTGGCTTTTAGCTCGCCCGAGTATACGCGGACCCAGGAAATATCGCCCGTTTTCGCCGGCAAAACCTTAAACACGAGCCCGCAGAAAGGCTCCTTCGGCGACGGCTTGCGTTGCTCGCGCACCGCCTGCTTTTTCTTCTTGTCGACCAACTCGCCTTCGATCGGCGGCATATCCACCGGACTCGGCAAGTAATACTGCACGGCGTCCAACAGCGGCGGGATGCCGACCGCCTGCAACGCGGCGCCGCACAAGACGGGCTGCAACTGCATCGACAGCGTCGCTTCGCGCAACACCTTGCGGATGAGTTCCGCCGGGATCGGCGCCTCCTGCAACGCCAACTCCATCATTTCATTGCTGAAGTTGTACAGCCGTTCGACGAGCGCATCGCGCCACAATTCGGCGTCGGTCCGTAGTTCCTCGGGAATCTCCTGTGCGACGACGTCGCGCCCCTCGGATTCCTTGGGAAACGTCAGCAGCTTCATCTCAATCAGATCGATGACGCCGCGGAACGGATTGGGGGCATGCAAGGGCCCCTGCCCGACCGGGATTTGCACCGCGATCGGGTTCGCTCCCAACCGCTTCCCCATCTCTTCGAAAACCGATTCGAAGTCCGCCCCTTCGCGATCCAGCTTATTGATGAAGGCGACTCGCGGCACTCGATACTTGTCCGCCTGCCGCCACACCGTCTCGCTTTGCGCTTCGACGCCTTCCCGCGCGCTAAACACAACGACGGCGCCGTCCAGCACTCGCAGACACCGCTCCACTTCGGCCGTGAAATCGACGTGCCCCGGCGTATCCAGCAGGTTGACGTGGACGTCCTTCCATTCGAAGGTCACGCAGGCGGCGTAGATCGTGATGCCCCGTTCCTGCTCTTCGACGTCGTTATCGGTCGTCGTCGTCCCCTTATCGACCTCGCCCGCCCGATGCTTCGCACCGCTGGTGAACAACATCCGCTCGGTCACCGTCGTCTTGCCCGCATCGATATGGGCGATGATGCCGATATTGCGAATTGTATTGATGCCGCGCGACATGCTCGACTCCCCTCTCGACCAACAAAAAACGCCGCCCGGGAAGCTCCCGCGCGGCGTGTTCTTATCGACTGTTCTTGGAACTTACCAAGCGAAGTGTGCAAACGCCTTGTTTGCGTCCGCCATACGGTGGACGTTTTCGCGTCGCGTCACCGCAGCGCCTTCGCGGTTGTAGGCCGCCATCAATTCTTCGGCCAACTTGAGAGCCATCGGACGGCCCTTCTTCTCGCGGCACGCCAACAGCAACCAGCGAATGGCCAGCGATTGCTGACGATTGCGATTCACTTGCATCGGGACTTGGTACGCGGCGCCGCCGACGCGACGCGAACGCACTTCGATGTAGGGCTTCACGTTTTCGACGGCTTGCGTGAAGACCTCGATCGGATCCCGATCTGGCAGCTTGTTCTTGATGATATCCAGCGCGTCGTAAAACAACCGCTGAGCCACGGCCTTTTTGCCGTCGTACATCAAGCAATTGACGAACTTGCTGGCCAACAACGACTTGTAGACCGGATCCGGCTTCAGCGTCGACGAACTGGCGGTAATCGCACCCATGATTCACTGATCCCTTCTGGGCCCTATCCCTTTTTCGCACCGTAACGGCTGCGCGAACCCTTGCGGCCCTGCACGCCCTGCGTATCCCGCGTTCCGCGGACGACTTGATATCGCACACCCGGAAGGTCGCGAACACGACCGCCGCGCACGAGCACGATCGAGTGTTCCTGGAGGTTGTGCCCCTCGCCCGGAATGTAAACCGTGACTTCTTTGCCGTTCGACAGACGCACACGCGTGATCTTCCGCAAAGCCGAGTTCGGCTTCTTCGGCGTCATCGTGCGGACGATCAAGCAGACGCCCTGCTTGAACGGCGACTTCTCGAGCACCGGCGATTTGCTGAAACGGCGCTTCGAGCGACGTTGTTTTCGAACCAATTGGTTGATCGTAGGCATGTCTATTCCGTCGAACAAAAGGCAAAACGCTTAAATTACCGGGAAACCTTCGAGTGTCAAGGCTATTCCTCGTCCGAGCCGGCGCCAAAAAGTCGATCCAGCGCCGAGCCGCCGCCGCCCGCCGCCAAGTCGGCCCCGCCGCCCTCCGCGGACGACGACTCGCCGGCCGTCTGCAACAACGGGAACTGCTCCACCAACGTCTGCTCGGGCGTAATCCCAATCCCAGCCAACGCTTCCGCTCGGTAACGCACCTCCGAATCCTGGAAGGTCCGGAAGCCGGTGCCCGCCGGGATAAGGTGTCCGAGGATCACGTTTTCCTTCAAACCGACCAGATTGTCCACCTTGCCCTGCAACGCGGCTTCGGTGAGCACCTTCGTGGTTTCCTGGAAACTGGCCGCCGAAATAAAGCTGGAGCTTTGCACCGACGCCTTGGTGATGCCCAACAGCTGGGTGCTGGCCGTCGACGACTTGGGGCGCGTCCCCTTCGCTCGTTCGCCGCCCAGCGACTCAATCTGCGTGTTCATCTGCTCCAAGGCATCCTTCGGCACAATCGATCCCACTTCGAACTGACTGTCGCCCTTGTGCGCAATCTTCAGGCACTTGGCCAGCTGCTGGTTGACCTGACGGAACTCGAACTTATCCATCACCAACCCCGGCAGCAGGCTCGAATCGCCCGCCGATTCAATCCGCACCTTTCGCAGCATCCGCGCGATGATGATTTCAATGTGCTTGTCATTGATATCGACCCGCTGACTGCGATACACGCCTTGAATTTCGTGCACCAAGTACTGTTGCACGGCTTCTTCGCCCGAAATTCGCAGAATGTCGTGCGGAACCAGCGGTCCGTCCACCAGCGCCTGGCCCGCCTTCACGTGGTCGCCCGCGTGCACCAAGAACCGCTTGCCGTGCGGCACCAAGTGCTCGCGTTCAATCCCGCTCTCGCTGCGGATGATAATCGTCCGCTTGCCGCGACGCTTCTCGCCCAAAATCTCGACGACGCCGTCGATTTCGGCCATCACCGCCGGATCTTTCGGCTTCCGCGCCTCGAAAATCTCCGTGACTCGCGGCAAACCGCCCGTGATGTCGGTCACGCCCGACGCCTCGCGCGGCGTCTTGGCAAGCACCGAGCCGGCCGCCACGAACGTCCCCTCGACGGCTTCGATGTGAGCTCGTTCCGGCAGATAGTAGACGTCGAGCGGCTTGCCGTCGGCGTCTTCGAGCACGATCTGGGGATGCAGCTCGCCCTTGTGCTCCATGATCATGCGGCGCACGTGACCGCCCGGGTCCTTCTCCATGCGCATCGTCTCGCCTTCCACCACGTCTTCGTAGCGGACCTTACCCGAGACTTCCGCAAGAATCGGAATACTGTGCGGATCCCACGTGCACAACGTCGTGCCCGACTTGATCTCTTGACCGTCCACGACCTTCAGCGTCGCACCGGTCGGCACTTCGTACTTTTCCAGCTCGCGTCCCTTGGCGTCCAACAACGAAATCTCGGCGTTTCGCGTCAAAACGATGTCGTTGCCTTCTTCGTTCTTCACGAAGCGCATCCGAGTGAAGCGGACGATGCCTTCCTTCTTCGACTTCGTCTCGCTCTCCTCGACGCTCGTATTCACCGTGCCGCCGATGTGGAACGTACGCATCGTAAGCTGCGTACCCGGTTCGCCGATGCTTTGAGCGGCGATGATGCCCACCGCCATGCCCTCTTCCACCAGCGAGCCGGTCGAGAGGTCCATGCCGTAGCACAGCCGGCAAACGCCCAGCGCCGCGTCGCAAGTCATGGGGCTGCGGACCTGGATCTTTTCCAGCCCCAGCTCCTCGATCCGACGCCCGATCTCCGGCGTAATCAGTTCGTTCTCGCGCACGATCACTTCGTCCGTAATCGGGTGCACGATGTTCTGCCGACTGACGCGTCCCATGACGGCCGCCGACAACTTCACTTCCACCTTTTCGCCGCGGTAAATCACGCCCTTCGTGATGCCTTGCGTCGTACCGCAGTCGTGGACCGTCACCACGACGTTCTGCGCGACGTCCGCCAGCTTACGCGTGAGGTAACCCGAGTCGGCCGTCTTGAGGGCCGTGTCGGCCAACCCCTTACGGGCGCCGTGCGTCGAACTGAAGTACTCGAGCACCGTGAGGCCTTCGCGGAAGTTGGCCTTAATCGGCGTTTCGATGATCTCGCCCGTCGGCTTGGCCATCAAACCACGCATGCCCGCCAACTGACGAATCTGTTCGATGCCGCCGCGCGCACCCGAGTGCGCCATGAGGAACACCGGGTTGACGTAGCCGTGACCGCCGCGGTCGTCGTGCTCCATCGCTTGCAGCATCTCTTGCGTGATCTGCTCCCGGGCATGCGTCCACGTATCGAGCACCTGGTTGTACCGTTCCAGCTCGGTGATGACGCCCCGCTCGTACAACTTGCGGTACTTCATCACCGTCTTCTCGGCTTCTGCGATGATCCGCGTCTTCGACGCCGGCGTCACCAGGTCGTCCGTTCCGAACGACAGGCCGCTGCGAGTGCTCTCGCGGAACCCCAGCTGGTTCATGTTGTCCAGCAACTCAATCGTCGCCTTCCGGCCTAGCACTTGGTAGCAGTCGGAGATGACCATCGCCAAATCGCCCGACCGGAGCGGCTGGTTGTAGAAGTCCATCCCCTTCGGCAGCATCATGTTGAACAAGATGCGCCCATAGGTCGTCTCCACCAACTCGCCCGCTTTGCGCCGATCCTCTTCGCTCTTCAGCTTACGGTTCTTCGGCAACCGCACCTTGATCTTCGCATGCAAGTCGATCACGCCGTGCTGATACGCCGACTCGGTTTCTTCCAGCGACGCGAAACGCATCCCCTCGCCCTTGCGATTGGGAAGCATGATGGTCACGTAGTAGCAACCCATGACCGTATCCTGCGACGGGCTCATGATCGGCTTGCCGTTGGCAGGCGCGAAAATGTTGTTCGTCGACATCATCAACGTGTGGGCTTCCACCTGCGCTTCGATCGACAGCGGCAAGTGCACCGCCATTTGGTCGCCGTCGAAGTCGGCGTTGAAGCCTTTGCACACCAGCGGGTGCAGGTGAATGGCGTTTCCCTCCACCAACACCGGCTCGAACGCCATGATGCCCATGCGGTGCAACGTCGGCGCCCGATTGAGCAGCACCGGGTGGTTCTGGATCACTGATTCCAGAATGTCCCAGACTTCCTCGTCCTTCCGCTCCAACATCTTCTTCGCGCTCTTGATCGTGTCCGCGTGGCCCAATTCCTTGAGCTTGCGGATGATGAACGGCTGATACAGCTCGAGCGCAATCTTCTTCGGCAGACCGCACTGATGCAGCCGCAGGCGCGGACCGACCACGATCACGCTCCGCGCGGAATAGTCGACGCGTTTGCCCAGCAAGTTTTCGCGGAAGCGGCCTTGCTTGCCCTTGATCATGTCGGTGAGCGACTTGAGCGGCCGGTTGCTGCTGCCCAAGACGGGGCGCTTGCAGCGGTTGTTGTCGAACAACGCGTCGACCGACTGCTGCAACATGCGTTTCTCGTTGCGAATGATCACTTCCGGCGCATTCAAATCCACCAACTTCCGCAGGCGGTTGTTGCGGTTGATGATGCGGCGATACAGGTCATTCAAGTCGCTCGTCGCAAAGTTGCCCGAATCGAGCAACACGAGGGGACGCAGATCGGGCGGAATCACCGGGATCACGTCGAGCACCATCCATTCGGGCTTGTTATCGCTGTCCCGAATGTGCTCGACGATCTTCAGCCGATTGATCAAGTCCTTCTTCTTCTGCTTCGAATTGGTCTCCGCCAGATTCGTGCGCAGCTCTTCCGACAACTTCACGAGGTCCAAATTGACCAGCAGCTTGCGGACCGCTTCCGCGCCCATATCGGCTTCGAACGACCCCTCGCCGAACTTCTGCCGCGCTTCGCGATACTCTTCCTCCGTCAACATCTGTTGACGCTCCAGGTCGGTGTCCTTCGGGTCGATGACCACGTAGTCCTGGAAGTAGATCACCTTTTCGAGGCTCGACGTCTTCATATCGAGCAGGTTTCCAAGGCGGCTGGGCATCGCCTTGAAGAACCAAATGTGCACCACCGGCGCAGCCAGTTCAATGTGCCCCATCCGCTTGCGACGGACGCGCGAGTGAGTGACCTTGACGCCGCAGCGATCGCAGATCATCCCCTTGTACTTCATGCCGCGATACTTGCCGCACGCGCATTCCCAGTCCTTTTCCGGTCCGAAAATACGTTCGCAGAACAAGCCGTCCTTCTCTGGACGGTAGGTGCGATAGTTGATCGTCTCCGGCTTTTTCACTTCGCCGAAGGACCAGCTGCGGATATCGTGCGGCCGAGCCAAGCTGATCTTGACCGAGGCATAATCATTAACGCGTTCGTAGGCGGTTTCACCGAGAGACATAGGCCGGGTCTCCTTCTGACGGAATCAATTGTACGGTTGGAAACATCGAAGCCGACTTGCGGTCGGCGGCGTCGCACGCACTCGGCGCGACGCACGCCGCCAACGCGACGCAAACCTTCGGCTTCGATCAGACGCGGCGTTTCTCCAGCTGGATGTTCAACGCCAAACCGCGAATTTCGTTGCACAACACATCGAAGCTCGCCGGCGTCCCAGCCTCCAACGTGTTCTCGCCCTTGACCATCGACTCGTAAATCTTCGTGCGTCCTTCGACGTCGTCCGATTTTACGGTGAGCAGTTCCTGGAGGATGTAGGCGGCGCCGTACGCTTCCAGCGCCCACACTTCCATTTCTCCGAAACGCTGACCGCCGAACCGCGCTTTGCCGCCCAAAGGCTGCTGCGTGATCAATGAGTAAGGGCCCGTACTGCGGGCGTGGACCTTATCGTCCACCAAGTGGTGCAGTTTGAGCATGTAGATGTAGCCGACCGTCGTCTCTTGCTCCAACGGCTCGCCTGTGCGACCGTCGATCAGACGAATCTTGCCGTGTCGCGGCAGTTCCGCCGTCTCCAAGCAGTCGTTGATCTCTTCTTCCGTGGCGCCGTCGAACACCGGCGTCACCGCTTGGAAGCCCAGCTTCGCGCCGGCCCATCCCAAGTGCGTCTCGAGAATCTGGCCGACGTTCATACGACTGGGCACGCCCAGCGGATTGAGCATGATCTGAATCGGCGTCCCATCGGGCAAGAACGGCATGTCCTCGACCGGCAGAATCTTCGCGATCACACCCTTGTTTCCGTGACGGCCGGCCATCTTGTCGCCGACCGAGATGACGCGCTTCGTCGCGATGTAGACCTTCACCATTTGCAGCACGCCGCTGCGCAGCTCTTCGCCGCGCTTCATGCTGTTGAGCTTCCGGTCGCGGAGGTCCATCGCCAATTCCACTTCCGGCCAGCGCTTCGCAAAAATCTGCGAAACCTGCTCGATCAACGACTCGCTCTTCATCGTTCCCGTCACGCGCGACAACCGGAAGTTGGCGGCCCGCTCGGCGATGAACTTCGGATCTTGATCGCGGACCAGCGGAGTGCCGTCGTCGTCGACGATCGTCCGACCCAGCGCCTTCTCCATTTCGCCGATCATCGTGCCGAACGACTCAGAGATGGCCTTGTTCCCGTCTTGCTCGACGTCGCGCAATTCCTTGTCGAACTTCTTGCGGTCTTCTTCCGTCAAGCTCATCCGTCGCGAGAACTTCTGCGCGTCGATGACGATCCCTTCGATGCCCGAGGGGACTTCCAGCGAATCGTTCTTCACGTCTTCGCCCACGCGTCCGAAAATCGCGTGCAGCAGTTTCTCTTCCGGCGTCAGTTCGGTCTTCGATTTCGGCGAAATCTTGCCGACTAAAATATCGCCCGGACGCACATACGTGCCGACGCGCACCACGCCCGTCTCGTCCAAGTTGCGCAACGCCTTTTCGCTCACGTTGGGAATGTCCCGAGTGAACTCTTCGCGGCCCAACTTCGTCTCGCGAATCTCCACGTCGAACTCTTCAATGTGAATCGACGTGTAGACGTCCTGCTTCACCAACTCTTCGCTGATGATGATCGCGTCTTCGTAGTTGTAACCGTCGAACGACATGAAGCCGACCAACACGTTGCGGCCCAACGCCAACTCGCCGTTGAACGTGGCGGCGCCGTCCGCGATCACCTGCCCGCGTTCAACCTTGTCGCCCAGTTTCACGATCGGCGTCTGGTTCAAGCACGTCCGCTCGTTCAAACCCTTGAACTTCCGCAATTCGTACTCGTCGGTCCCATGCGAGTGCGTCACGACGATGTGGCTGCCGTCGACCGCCGTCACCGTTCCCTTCCGCTTCGCCACCACCACCATGCTCGAATTGCGCGCGACATCCTTTTCCATGCCCGTCGCCACGATCGGCGGCTCGGTGACCAACAACGGCACCGCTTGCCGCTGCATGTTGGAACCCATCAACGCACGGTTCGCGTCGTCATGCTCCAAGAATGGAATGAGCCCCGCGGAGACGCCCACCATCTGGCTCGGCGACACATCGATGTACTCGATCTGCTCGGGCTGCACGATCTCGAAGTCCGAACGGTGCCGCGCGATCAGCGTCTGGCCGCCCGCAATCTTGTCTTTCTCCAGCGGCGTGTCGGCCGGCGCGACGAATGCATCCGACTCTTCGTCCGCTCGCAATTGCAAGGGCCCGTCTTCCGCCAAGCGCCCCTTGTTCACCTTGCGGTACGGCGTCACCAAGAATCCGTACTCGTCCACTCCGGCGTAAATCGCCAAGCTCGAAATCAAGCCGATGTTCGTACCTTCAGGCGTCTCAATCGGGCAAATGCGACCGTAGTGCGAAATATGCACGTCGCGGACTTCGAAGCCCGCGCGCTTGCGATTCAAACCGCCCGGGCCCAACGCCGACAAACGACGTTCGTGCGTCAACTGCGACAGCGGATTGGTCTGGTCGACCACTTGCGACAATTCGCCGCGACCGAAGAAGTACTCGATCGCCGCCGACACGCTCTTGGGATTCACCAGCGTGCGAGGCGTCATATCCTTGGTCTCCTTCATGCTCATCCGCTCCTGAACGGTGCGGCGCAGCTTGAGGAACCCCTTCCGCAACTCATCGCTGGCCAATTCGTCGATCGTGCGCAGACGACGGTTGCCCAAGTGATCGATATCATCGACTTCCGATTCGCCGCCCGCTTCCGCTAGGTCGACGATGTAGCGGATCGCCGCAATCAAATCTTCCGGTCGCAGCGTCATCTCCTTCTCGGAGACATTCAGCTTCAGCTTGCGGTTGATGCGGAATCGACCGACGCGTCCCAGTCGATAGCGATTCACGTCGAAGAACTTCTCGTTGAAAAGCGCTCGCGCCTTCTCCAAGTTCGGCGGATTGCCCGGACGCAGCCGTTGATAAATGCGCAGCAGCGCTTCTTCATGACTTGACGTGGAGTCGTCGCCCAAGCTATTGAAAATCAGCGGCACTTTCGGCACCGGCACGACTTCGACCTTGGCCACGCCCGCGGTGCAAATCGTCTCCGCAGCGTTCTTCGTGATGCGATGCCCAGCCTCGACGATGATCTCGCCCGCACGACTCGAACCCGACGGGTACACGACGTCGTCGACCGAAATCTTGCCTTCCAGCTTGCCGGCGCTGCGGCCGTCGACGACCTTCTCGCTCGTCGTTTCATAGAACGCGCGAATCAGCTCCGAGTCCATGCCGTACTTGGGGCTCATCGCTCGCAACAGCGTCAGTGCGGAAAACTTGCCGCTTTGATCGATGCGGACGCTCAGCGCATCCTTCTTCGTGCAATTGAGTTCGATCCAGCTGCCTCGCTCCGGAATGATGCGGCAACTCGGCAGCTTCCGATCCGACGTGCCGTCCTGCTCCATCACGAAGTCGACGCCCGGGCTGCGATGCAACTGACTCACCACCACGCGCTCGGCGCCGTTGATGATGAACTCGCCCCCGCCTAGCATGATCGGGATGTCGCCCAAATAGACTTCTTCCTCGACCGGTTGCTCCTTGTTCAGGCGCAACCAAACCTTGAACGGTTGGCCGTACGTCAAGCGCAACTGACGGCACTCGTCCGGCGTGTACCGCGGCTTCCCCAATTCGTATTTGATGTATTCGAGATTGATCGACTTGTCGTAACTTTCGATCGGGAAGATCTCGCGCAGCACCCCCTGGAGCCCCTGCTGATCTTTGCGCTTTTCAGCCGCCAGATCGGCCTGTAGAAAGGCCTGGTAGCTCTTGGTCTGAATCTCCGTCAGATCGGGCGTGGGATGATGCTCGCGTCCCGTGCCGAAACGACGTGATTCTTTGGGGTTCAAGCGACGTTGCGCCGAAGTGGCCATGTCGGGAGACCTCCTCATTCAAAACAAAAAAAGGGCGTGCGCCGGTCAGCCGTTCTTTACTCGCACTCGCGAAGCGGCCGACCAGCACCCACCCTCTCAGATGCCGGACTCAAATGTGCGCGCAGCCCAAGGCAGGGACACAGAGACCCCTCAAGGGTCGCTCCCACTACCTGGGCCGGATTCTGCATGCTTATTCCGCACCGCTGCCGGGCGTTTCCCGACAGCAGCGACTGCTTAGAGCGAGACGTGACTAACGCTGACGAAAACCAACGTTACTTCAGTTCTACCGTCGCGCCAGCGGCTTCGAGATCCGCCTTCAGCTTCTTGGCTTCGTCTTCCGACACGCCCGCCTTCACGGTGGCCGGAGGAGCGTCCACCATCTTCTTCGCGTCCATCAACGACGCCCCGGTGATGTTCTTCACCACCTTGACGACTTCCAGCTTCTTGTCGCCATGGGCCGTCATGACCACATCGAACTCCGTCTTCACCGGAGCCGCCGGAGCAGCAGCGCCGCCCGCCGGGGCCGCCATCATGACCGCGCCGCCCGAAGCCGGCTCAATGCCGTATTCCGACTTGATATAGTCGCTCAACGACTTGGCCTGCTTGAGCGTCAGGTTAGCGATCTTGTCGCCGATTTCCTTCAATTCCGGTTCCAGAACGGCTGCATCAGACATGGCGGGTACGTCCCTTTCTCTTCAGACCACTCGACAGACTAAATACTCAAAAAACTGCGTGGGGAGACGATTCGGGAACGCGTGCCAACCAACTTTCCGCTGTTTAACACGTCTTCGTCGGATGCTGCCGCGCCCCACATACCCCAATCGCGACCCATCCCGCTCCAGCTCAGCACTTTCAACAGCACTACGCTTGAGCCTCGTCCCCCTCGGACTTCTTCTTGATCTGGCTCGCCAACGCGCCGCCGGCTGCCGTGAGCTGCGACACGAGCTGAGAGCCCGGAGCCAAAATCTGGCCCAACAAAATGCTGAGCTGCTCGGTGCGACTGGGCCACTTGCTGACCTCTTCCACACGCGACGAGCTCAACTTTTCGCGATCCATCATGCCGCCCAGCGTCGAGAACTTCTCGAACTGCGGCTCCTTCTGAATCTCCAGCACGTCCTTGGTGAGCTGCACGAAGTCGCTCGCGCCCCAGCAAATGGCCGACGATCCGGCCACGCCTTCGAACGCACCCGCCAACGGAGTGCCTTCCACGGCCCGGGCGGCCAAGCTGTTCTTCACCACCAAGAGACTGATATTCTTTTCTCGCAGCTTCTTACGCAGCGAGAACGTGGAAGCCGTATTGAGGCCGATCACGTTGACGACCACCGCGTCTTGGACGCCCTTGAGACGAGCTCGAATCTCGTCGGTCACCAACTGCTTCACTACCTTGCTCATATCCTCTCCCCGACTTCTTCACATCTGCGAACTACGTTTCGCACTGCCTTGATTACGCCGCGAGCACCATTCCGCACGATCGCGTTACACCGGCCTCTACGCCGCCACCAGCACGCTGGGGGACATCGTCGCACAGATGGCGATGGTCCGGACGTAAGTCCCCTTCACCGCCGACGGCTTGATGCTCTGCAGGTACTCAAGAAACGCATGAATGTTCTCGCGCAGCTTGTCCGCCGAGAAGCTCATCTTCCCGACCACGGCGTGCACATTGCCGCCCGCATCCACGCGGAACTCCACCTTGCCCGCTTTATATTCCTTCACCACGCGAGACACGTCGGCCGTGACCGTGCCGGCTCGCGGCGACGGCATCAAACCGCGGGGACCGAGCACCTTGCCCAACGGCCCGACCAAACCCATCATGTCCGGCGCCGCGATGCAGACATCGAACTCCGTCCAACCGTCCTTAATCTTCTTCGCCAACTCCTCTTGGCCCACCTCGTCGGCGCCCGCTTCCTTCGCCGCGTCCGCCAAGGCCCCCTTCGCGAAGACGATCACGCGCTGCGAACGGCCAATCCCGTTCGGGAGCACCACCGACCCGCGAACCAACTGATCCGCTTGCTTCGGGTCGACGCCCAATCGAACGTGAACTTCGACCGTTTCGTCGAACTTCTTCGCCCCGGCGGCGCCATAGGCCTTCAGAATGTCCACAGCCTGCCCGAGCGGCACCGCATTGGCCACCTGCTTCGCCGCCATCGCCTTGTACTTCTTCGTCTGCTTCGCCATGTTCGCTCTGCTTTCGCAACTTTCAAGCCGCCGCGGACTGCCAACCGCGTTGATCACTGTCCGATTGTTCCACTGCGGCTCGCAATGATTGCCCGCCGCTCACTCGACTAATCCACCACTTCAATGCCCATGCTGCGAGCCGTCCCCTCGATCATGCGCTTGGCATGCTCCAGATCGCGAGCATTCAAATCATCTTTCTTCTTCTTGCAGATGTCTTCGACTTGAGCCCGAGTGACCTTGCCGACCTTGTCCTTATTCGGGACGCCAGCGCCCTTCGCAATGCCCGCGGCGATCTTGAGCAGCGCCGAGGCCGGCGGGCTCTTCGTCACGAACTCGAACGTGCGGTCGCTGTAAACCGACACCACCACCGGAATCGGCGTGCCAGCATACTCCCGGGTTCGCTCGTTGAACTGCGATACGAACTGACCCAAGTTGATACCGAACTTACCCAACGACGTACCGACCGGGGGCGCCGGAGTCGCCTGTCCACCAGGAACCTGAAACTTCGCCTGGCCCACCAATTGTCGCTGCTTCGCCATGACCGTGCCCGTTGGGAATCTTTGAAACGTGTCTTTGTGCGGTCTGGAAGGCTTGTCGTCAAGCCCCAGCCGCAGAATTCTTGGATTTTGTACCGCCCGCGCTAAACGGCTTCAATCTGCCAGTGGTCTAACTCCACGGGGTTCGGACGACCGAAAATGTTGATCATCACGATCACGCGGCCGTGCGCCTGATCGATCGCCGAAACATCTCCCTCGAAATTCAGGAAGTAACCTTCCTTCACCCGCACGCGATCACCCGCCTTAAATGGAATCGCCGTACGGACTTGGTTTGCGCCGTCATCTTGAGGCTTCATCGCCCGCAAGATCTTGTCGACTTCGTTTTGCGGCATGATCGTCGGCTTGCCGGTCGATCCCGTAAAGTCGCCAATCCCCCCCGTTTCGCGGACAACGAACCAAGTTTCGTCATTCAGCGCCATATTCACGAGCAAATAGCCCGGGTAAAGCTTCTTCTTGACGATCTTCCGCTTGCCGTTCTTGAACTCGGCGACGTCTTCCGTCGGCACGATCACATCGCCGAAGTAACGCTCCAGCCCCGCAATACGCACGCGCCGCAACAGGGCCGACTTGATCGAATCCTCGCGATTGACCTGCACCTTCAGGATATACCAGTCGCGTTGTACATCCTCCTCGTCCGGCTCTTCAATCAGCTCCAAAGGCTCAACCGGCCCCTCATCCTCCGGAATCTCATCCAACAGCTCGTCATCAGACAGCTCGTCATCCGAGAGATTATCGCCCGAGAGATTGCCGTCCGCAGCCTCCAGATCGCTTTCTGCGACTCGCCCCGTAGCAGCCGCCGCTGCTTCGCTCGCCGACAACGATTGCTCCGGCAGTTGCTCTGGCAGTTGCTCCGACACCTGCTCCAACGGTTGTTCGGGAACAGAACCTTCCTGAGCTGCCGCTTCGTCGCCCATCGCACCATCAGTCATTGCAGCAACCCCTAGGAAAATCGATCCGCTCGCCTACCCAACTGCGCTCAGCAATGCGGCCCATTTACTGAACGATCCCGACCCAGCGAAACAGGGCCGTCCAGAACACGTCGAATCCAAACAGCAGCGCGGACATCGAAAACAGAACAAAAATCACCACCGCCGCACTCCGATAAAGTTCGGACTTCGTCGGCCATGACACCTTGTTCATTTCCGCTTCGACGGCGATGAGAAAGTCAGCAAAACGAGCTACGTTGACCAAGCGAAAGGCCACCCAAGCGCCCGCGGCCAACACCGCCAGCGGCGCCAAATAGCGAGCCCCTGCGAACCACTCAGCCCCCTCCAGCATGCGCGACAAACGGTAGGCGCCGATCGCCACCGTCGCCACAATCGCCCAAAAGGTGATCTGCCGAGCGTACTTGCCCTGACTGCGCTTGTAGATGCCGCCCTGAAAGAGCTCTGTCAGGACGGTATTCGCGACTGCGGTCTTTTCTGTGGTCATCGACGATTTCCGTACCGATTCGTACTCGACAAGACGCTAGCAGGGGCGGAGGGAATCGAACCCGCAACCGCTGGTTTTGGAGACCAGTGCTCTACCAATTGAGCTACACCCCTGAGGTTTCTCCTCAGTGCCATCCAGCGAAGCGGCGGGGCCGTCGTCCGACCCCGCCTGCACGCTCGATTGCCGCCGTAGTTTCCGCCGGAAACTACTCGAGGATCTTCGTCACGACGCCCGAGCCGACCGTGCGGCCGCCTTCGCGAATCGCGAAGCGGACGCCGTCGTCCATGGCGATCGGCTTGCCCAACTCGACCGTCACCTTCACGTTGTCGCCCGGCATGCACATTTCGGCGCCGACCAAGTTGGCCGAGCCGGTGACGTCGGTCGTACGGAAGTAGAACTGCGGGCGGTAGCCGCTGAAGAACGGCGTGTGACGGCCGCCTTCGTCCTTCGACAAGCAGTAGACTTCCGCTTCGAACTTCACGTGCGGGGTGATCGAGCCCGGCTTGGCCAGAACCTGACCGCGTTCGATGTCTTCACGCTTCACGCCGCGGAGCAAGCAGCCGACGTTGTCGCCCGCCTTGCCTTCGCCCAGTTCCTTACGGAACATTTCGACGCCCGTGACGGTCGTCTTCGTGGCCTCCGGCTTCAGGCCGATGATCGCCACTTCGTCGCCGACCTTCACCATGCCGCGTTCAATTCGCCCCGTCGCCACCGTACCGCGGCCTTCGATCGAGAACACGTCTTCGATCGCCATGAGGAACGGCTTGTCTTCTTCGCGGTTCGGCTGCGGAATGAACGTATCGACCGCGTCCATCAGGTCGCTGATGCACTTCGAGGCGACCGGATCCGCCGGGCTGTTGTAGGCCGGCAAAGCGCTGCCGCGAATGATCGGCACATCGTTGCCCGGGAAGTTGTACTTGTTGAGCAGATCGCGGATTTCCATTTCCACGAGATCCAACAAGTCCGGATCGTCGACGAGGTCGATCTTGTTCATGAAGCAGACCAGCGCGGGCACGTTCACTTGGCGCGCCAGCAGCACGTGCTCCTTAGTCTGCGGCATCGGGCCGTCCGCCGCCGACACGACCAGGATCGCACCGTCCATCTGAGCGGCGCCGGTGATCATGTTCTTGATGAAGTCCGCGTGGCCCGGGCAGTCGATGTGAGCGTAGTGACGCTTGTCGGTTTCGTACTCGACGTGCGCCACCGCGATCGTCACCGTCTTCGTGGAGTCACGGACGGTACCACCCTTGGCGATGTCCGAATACGCCTTCGCCTTGGCCAAGTTCTTCGCAGCCTGCACCGCCAAAATGGCCGACGTCAACGTCGTCTTGCCATGGTCAATGTGTCCAATCGTGCCAACGTTGCAGTGCGGCTTCGTCCGCTGAAAGACCTCTTTCGCCATTTTGTTCTACTACCTTTTGCCTAGTTAACCCTGTGCCTAGTTCTCGTTCCTACCGTGTAACGCCGTATCTCGAATTCGCCAGTACTTCTTCAATCCTGCAAGTACTTGCCAAAATCACTAGCACCCACCAAATCTTTCCATCACCATCAAACGCAATGCGGATCTCGAAAGAGCTGCTGACGGGACTTGAACCCGTGACCTCGTCCTTACCAAGGACGCGCTCTACCAGCTGAGCTACAGCAGCCGGTCAACAGGCGCCACTGGCCGGGACGCCCAATCAAACCAACTCTTCCTGACATCTATCCGTCGCCCCAATCTCCCTGCTTTCATTACAGTCGGCCACTAACTTAAGCGCTTCGCAGCCATCCGAAAAGAGCGGGTGAAGGGAATCGAACCCTCGTGTGCAGCTTGGAAGGCTGCCGTTCTACCATTGAACTACACCCGCAATCACTTCTGCCGTCCACTTTCCAACCACCACACTCGACCCACCCACCAATCAACTCAACCAACTCGCGAATCTTTCCCCACTCGACCGCCGTAGCCGTCGAAGTGGAGGGCGCAGGATTCGAACCTGCGAAGGCGTAAGCCATCAGATTTACAGTCTGACCCCTTTGACCGCTCGGGAAGCCCTCCGCACTGCCGATCACTATCTCTCTTAAGGGCTCTTCTTTTCAAAGAGCTCCATCACAAACTCATTCACTCACCAACACCAACTGAAACAGAGCCAGCGGTGGGACTCGAACCCACAACCTGCTGATTACAAATCAGCTGCTCTGCCAATTGAGCTACGCTGGCGAGCTCATTTTCTGGGACCGAAAACCAGCAAATATAGCGATGACGGCCCAGCACGCAAGGCCGATTCGACGATGCGAGCGGCATTTAACCAAAGTCGCGGGCCGGCGACAACCCGGTCGCCGGCCCGCAGTGTTTCTTGCTTCTCGAAAGTTTCCTACCTGCCGAAATCCGTCTCGTAATCCGCCCCACCCGCGGCCTGCTGCTACTCCAGCGGCTCCAGTCGTTCATCGGCCGCAGCCTGCCGCAGCTTGCTGAGAGCCCGAGCTTCGATCTGCCGCACCCGTTCCTTCGTCACCCCGATCTCCTCCCCCACCTCTTGCAGGGTGAGCGGCTGGAGGTCGGACGACAATCCGAACCGGCGCATGATGATCTTCTGTTCGCGGTCGTCGAGCTTCGTGAGCATCCGCGAGATCTGCTGCTCGAGATTCCCTTGCTCCCGCTCCCGCTCCCACTGGTCGCTGCGTACATCCTCCGCAACTTGAAACATTTCCTCCTGACTCGTTCGGAACCGATCCCGCTGCTTGTTCTCCTCCGGGATGCTCCGCGCATAGTTCTTCATAATCGCCCACGTCGCGTAGGTGCTGAACTTGTTCCCCCGCGAGTAGTCAAACTTTTCCACAGCGCGAATGAGCGACATGTTTCCGTCGGAAACCAAGCTAAAGAAATCGTCCGACGGCGTTACGTGCCGCTTGGCGATCGAAACCACCAAGCGCAGATTGGCCTGCACCAACTGGTTCTTCACCCGCACCGCCTCGTGATACAGTCGCTCGATTTCGTCCATCTGACTCCCGCGCGGCCGCTCCATATCCAACTCCCCCCGCAGGGCGTTGGCGCGGAACTTCAGGAAGTTGAACTGCCGGAACAGGTGCGCCTCTTGCTCTCGAGTGAGCAACGGAACGTCGTACAGGGACGCCAAATAGGGCGGCAGGCCGGCAGGCGGTCGCGACCGCCGTCCATCCTCCACCGTCGGCGGCATCTCCGCCATGATCCGCTCCAACGCCCCCTTACGCGTAAACTCGGCGCTGGGGATGAAGTCGAGCGGCAATTCGGCGATACGCCGCGCCCGCATCTCGTTCACGATCCGGTAGACGCTCGACCGCGTCCGCCCCGCTTGGCTCGCCAACTGCTCGACGCTCTCGCCGCTCAAATACCGCTGGTACAATTGCTCCCGCTCTTCCGCCGTGAGCCACGTCTGCCGCTCGGGGAAAATCGCCAACTCCGGATTCGCCACGTCGTATTGCCACAAGGCATAACGCACCGTCTCTACGCTGCGTCCGAATTGCCGAGCCAAACGGCGAGCCGCCTCGGCGGGGCAGGCGCCGGCCTGCGCCAAGCGACGTGCCTTTTCCACCAGGTGCGCCCGATCCAAATCGGTCATCTGACTAAACTTTTCACTCCGCTCCACCTGCGTCTTGTTCCGCTGCACGAACCGCTCCACGCTGCTCCGCAGGAACCCGACCCGCTTCCGCCGCCCAAACAAGAACCGGCGACTCACCAACCCCTGATCCCGCCAGCGCTGAATCGTCTTCGTTGAGACATTGAACATTTTGCTCAAGTCTTCCACGGTGTGCACCGGCTCCCCCGCCTCCTCGGCCTTCAGGTTCGCCGACTCCGACACGTCCTCCACGAACAGCCGCAAGTCGTGCTTCAGATCCCCCCCCATGACGGCGGGATTCCGAGTCGCGTCGGGGCGATAATCGGTCAACCGATAGCACAAGTACTCGTACGTATACTCGCGCTCCGACTCGATCTCTCCAATCAGCCGCTCCGCACGATTGATCTGGTCGACCTTCTTGTGACGCGGCGCAAACCGCACCTGCTGATCACGCAACTCGCGAACAACCGAACTTTGGTACTGCGTATGCATCGACTTACCATTCCTTCCTGAAGCCAGCCTCGTTCCCTGCGACTCCGTCGCAAGACCGACTCCCGCACTCCTTGGGTTTTGCTCGCGAACTTCCCGTCGCGTCGCGCCACACGCTCCCAACTCAGCCTTCCTGGACTCAGCGGATCACGTCTGCCTTGGTTCACGTCTGCCCTGGTTCACGTCCCAGCTTGCGACGACTGTCGCTGAATTGGACAGACTGTCGCTCTTTCCGTTCCGACTGTGCTACGCACCCACACCCCCGCAAGTTCACTAACAATATGCGGCTTCGAGCCACAACCCCATACACCGCATATCATTACAAACAATCCACGGTCCCTCGAGTCTCGCCCCGGCCCCAAGCAACGGCAGCCTATGACTTTGTCGCTCGAAAGTCCAGCAAAGTTCGCGCCAAAGACGATTTTGAGCCCGATTTCGCCGCTCCCGACGAAACCGCCTCAAGCACCGCCCCCCTTACAATCCGATGAATCGTAAAAAGGGTCCAAAACCGGCCCTGGTTTTTAGACGGAATTCCGAAAAAAAAGTCACGCGGCATCCTAGACAAGCGATTCTCCCATGAAGTTCGACTCCGCTCGCGAATTCTTGCCGCGTATCTTTCCCGCCGCCTTCGTCGCCGAGCGGCGCCGTTTCCTCGCCGGAATCGCCAGCGTCGCCGCCGCCGCTCTCGTCGGCTCGCCAGCGCACGCCGCCGAGGACGACAAGGTCGATTTCCAGCCTGAGCGGCCGCTCGGGTCGCTCCGCCAAGCCGTCATCCAGCTCGCCTCCACCGGCGAACTCAAACTCAACGCCGACGGCCAGAAAGTCACCAAACGCCCGGTCCAGGTCGCCGCGCAGATGGCTTACGACGAAACGCTCACCGACAAACGAGCGGTCGTTCGCCATTACACGCAAGCCCAAGCCGAACTGCTCGTCGGCAAGACCCGCTTCACCCCCCAACTCGACGACGCCCACCACACCCTCGCCCTCCATCGGGATGGCGAACAAGCGATCCTCTATTCGCCCCTGGGCCCGCTCACCCGCGACGAACTTGAATTGGCGCAAGTCCCCGGGACCGCGGCCCCCGCCGAAGAGCTGCTGTCGCTCGAGCCGGTCGGCGTCAACCAAACATGGGCCATCCCCGACGCCGTGCTCGCGCGCCTGCTATGGCTCGACGCCGTCAGCAGTTGCGACGTCCAAGCCACTCTGAAGTCCGTCTCCGACGACGTCGCTCTCGTCACGCTACAAGGTCCGATCAGCGGCGCCGTCGGCGGCGTCGCCACCGAAATCGATCTCCAAGCCAAACTCAATTACGATCTTCGTCAACAGCTTGTGACTTGGCTCGCCCTCCAAATCCAAGAGAATCGCTCGATCGGCCACGCCGCTCCAGGGTTCGAAACGAAGTCGCAAATCAAGCTCGCTTTCCGCCCCCTCGAATCGTCTCCACACCTGTCGACCGAATACCTGGCGACGCTGCCGCTTGAGTACCAACCAGGAAGCGCTCTGCTGCAGTACGAATCCTCGGAAGGCCGATTTCGGGCCTTGCTCGATCGCCGCTGGCGTTTGATGGTCGATCGCCACGATCTCACCGTCCTGCGACTCGTCGACCGCGGCGATCTTGTCGCGCAGTGCAATCTCTCGCGTCTCCCCGCGCTCGCCCCCGGCAAACAACTCCCCCTGGAAGAACTCCAGGACGACATCAAGAACTCGCTCGGCAAGAACTTCCGGCAGTTCGTCGAGGCCTCGCAGTCGGTGACCGACGAAGGCCTGCGGATCCTGCGAGCGACCGTCGTGGGCGAATCGTCCGAAATCTCCGTGCAGTGGAACTACTACCACGTCTCGAACGACAAGGGGCAACGGCTGGCGATCGTCTTCACGTTCGAATCGAGTCTCCTGGACCGTTTCGCCGACCTCGATCGGTCCCTGGTCGCCTCGCTCCAGTTCCTCGACGATCCCGAACCGACTCCGGTCAAGCAGGATTCGGCGACGGCGGCGCCGCAACCGGCCGACGCCGGCCCTCCGAAGGCGGTCCCCAAGACGACTAAGAAACCGGCTGCGGCCCCCTCCGCCGCAAAACGCTAACAGGCTCACGACGACGACGTGAATGCCCTCGGGCGACGCCGCGGCGACCCTCAGTTCCCTGGGTCGCCGGCGTCATTTCTTGCCAACGCCTCATCATCCCTAAAGGCGTTACGGTCAATACCCGATTGAACGGGATAGAACGATCGTAGGGCTGACCCGACTTCGGGAGGCGCCTCCGACGCAACCACTTAAGCGGTCGCGTCTGGAGCTTCCCTTCCCGAGTCTTCAGCCACCGCGATGATCCATGCTTCGGCCGCACTCGCGTCCTCCAACCGCCGCGCGGACTTCGTCCGGCGGCTTTGTTCTCGACAGCATACGCATCGCGGTGCTGTTCGCCGCCGCAGCGACCTGGCTTGCCGCCGTCCCCGCGGTGCGCGGTCAATCGCCGTTTCCCCTTGAACCATCCGCCCCTCAGTTCGAAGCACTCCAACGTCAACTGGAGCTCCAAGCGGCTCAACTTCGGACCCTCCAAGCGGAACTCGAAGCCCTGCGCACCGCCCCGACCGCCTCCAGCGTCGCTCCCGTTCCCCTTCCCGCTCCCACCACGCCCGAGTTCACGTCGGTGCTCGAACGTCTGGAAGCGCTGGAAGAAGCGCGTCTGACTCAACCGCCGTCAGCCCCCGCCGCGGCTCCCTCATCTCCGGATGCCGCCAAGCCGGCGGACGGTTGGACCGACGTCTCCTCCGAGAAGTGGACCGTAAAGATCGCCGGCCACGTCCAGCTCGACTACATCAACTGGGCCAAAGCCACCCCGACTATCCCCGCCACTTATGACTACTTCGAGTTCCGCCGGCTGCGACTGGTCGCGGAAGGCGTCGGCTACGGAACCTACGACTTTCGCCTACAGATGACGCTGGAACCAGAAACGATCGGAGAAAGCGGCGGACTGGCGACGAGCCCGGACGTCAAAGACGCCTACTTCTCCATGAATGAAATTCCGTGGCTCGGTCGCTTCCGCATCGGCAACTTTTTCGTCCCGTACAGTCTCGAACAGGTCACCAACGACACCAACAACATCTTCCTCGAACGTTCCATTCCGACGCAGGGCGTCTTTTCCGCGGACCGCGAAGTCGGCATGGCGCTCTACAACCACACAGAAGACCTGTCGGTCTCCTGGGCGACCGGCATTTTCTTCGACAGCATCAACGACACGATTAAAGAGCGGATCGACGACAACCAAGGCTACCGAGTTTCCGGGCGGTTGAACTGGATTCCCTACTACGACGAACCCTCGAACGGTCGTTACGTCATCCACACGGGCGTCGGCGTTCTATTCACGGACGACAATGACGACCGCGTCCGGTTTCGTTCGCGGCCGCAGATTCACGAAGGACCGCGCATCATCGATAGCGGCATCTTGCTCGCCGACTCCTACACCTCGGGCAACCTCGAATTGGCGATCGTGTACGGCCGAGTCACGATTCAGTCCGAGGCCTTTACGTGCACGACGAAGATGCTTAACGGAACCTCCGTCCAAACCAACGGCGCCTACGTGCACGGCAGCTACTTCCTCACGGGTGAGAATCGCGTCTATGAACGGTTCGGTCAACACGGCGCTCAGTTCGCTCGCAACAAACCCTACAACAACTTCTTCATCGTTCCCGGCGCCGTAAGCATCGGCGCCGTGGAACTCAAGTCGCGTTGGTCGCTGCTTAACTTGGACGACGTCAACCGCGGCCAATACAACGACATCACCGTCGGCTTCAACTGGTACTGGAGCGACCGGACCCGCGTCATGTTCGACTGGATTCACCCCTACACCACCAGCGAAGCGATTTTCGGCCAGACCTCCTCCGACATCCTCGCCCTGCGCTTCGACTTCAACTGGTAACCGCCCGGAGCTCCCTCCATGCACCGCATTTCCGCATCGCTTTCCTGGCTCCCCGCCCTGCTGTTGGTCAGCTGCGCCCTCCTGGCGGCCGCGAGCGTCGTCGCCGGCGACGGACTCTGCCGAAGCTGCCGGCGCGCCGCCGCCTGCTGCCAAGTCTGCCGGCTCGTCAAGGAGGAAAAGAAAGTCTCCATCACGTGTTGGGCCTGTGAAGAAGAACCCTTTTGCGTGCCTGGGCCGAGCCGCAAGGCTTGCAAGCATGTGGATTACGTCTGCGACGAATCCAAACCAGGCGAGCCTTGCGCCGAGCCCAAGAAATTCGTCTGGACGGAGTGGCTCCCTAGCTGCAAATCGCAAGTCTTCACCCACAAGAAGCTGATGAAGAAGGTCGAGACGAAGAAAATACCCAGCTACAAGTGGGTCGTGGAGGACGTCTGCGAAGCGTGCCAGAAAGAACTTGAGGTCGCCGACTTGCCCACGGACGCCGCCGTCCCGCTCCCGCCGATCGTCAACGCAACGCCCCACAGCGCGACCGAGCTCGACGCCCCCCGCCGGCCATAGCGCCTCCTCAATCGGGCAGCAGCCCGCGGTGCAGCGCCGCCACCGCCGCACGCCCCGCCGCTCCTTGCTGGAGCGCCGTTCGCTCCAGCCCTTCCAAGATTTCCGCGTAACCCGCGAGACTGTCGAGCCCCAGGTCCCAGCCCGCGCGATAATAGGAGTCGTACGCCGCCGACCACTCGCCCTGCTGCTCGGCGACTCGAGCCGCTTGCAGCCAGTACGCACAGACGCGTTCGCGCAGCGTCGTCGGCTCTTGCTCCCAGTACAGCCGCACATACGGATCGCCGCTCACGCTTTGCGGCGTCTCGGCGCGCAGGTCATACAGGCGAGCGGCCGAGAACTTGGCGAAGCCGTCTGCGATCCAATGCGTACGAAACGTCACCGTATGGTCGGCGAATAAACTCGGTCGAATTCCGGCGGCATAGCGGGCGATCGCGGTCGCGACGTCTCCGCGCCGCTCCGCCGCCCAGCCCGCCACATCAAAGGACCATCCCATATCGGCCCGCGCGTCCGCCACCGCCGTCGCCAACCGCTCCGCTTCGCGCCAATCTTGCCTCAAGAGCTCCTGATCGCACGCCCCAAAGTGCTCCAACAACTGACGTCGCCGCTCCGGCGGAATCAATTCCGTGTCGAACATCCATCGCACGTAATCAGGTTCCCACGGCACGCCGATCCGCTGCGCCGTTCGATAGTCGCTTTTGCTGCGGAGCGGACAATCGAGCTTCGCGACGACCGCGTCCCGCGCGAGCGCCCAGCGCGCCCAGCCCCGTCGTGCCAACTCGCCGCGCAACTCGGCCGGCGACGGTCGCAGCGATCGCTCCAGCGTCGGGGCGTCGGCCGCCAACTGTTCCCAGGCCCAGGCGACATGCGTTTGCCAACCGTCTTGCGTGGCGATCGCGGTGTCGGACCAGTTCCCTCCCGGCGTGCGTCCCCCTGTCTCCAACCCGCGCAACGCGTCGTACAACAACGATTCGGCCAACGTCCCGCCGCTGGGCAGCCAATCGCCCCCCGCATGCGACCAATACACGAACTCCTCCGCGCCGCTATCCGCAGCGACGCGCAGACACAGCCAGTCGCCGTACTGATTGCCGATCAACGGCAGCGTGTCCGGCAACATGAAACCCGGCCAAATCAATCCCGGCTCGGGGTCCAGAATCTGCTCCGGCGTCAACGCTTGATTGAATTCGCCCCCGCCCGGCAGACGCCATCGCTCCTCGTCCAACCAGCGGGTCACGTCAGGCGGGAGTCGCACCTGGTAGCGTTGAGCGACGCGTTGGGACCAGGTGAGTGCCATGGGTGGTGGATCGTGCGGGGCTGAACGGGTTTGGCGATCGAAACGACAATCGGCGGAACGGATTTGCGGGGGGACTTGATTTGCGGGGGACGGGGGTGCTGGGGGATGGGGGTGTTGGGGGACGGGGGGGCTTGGGCGGCCCAATGGTTGGCGGGGAGTAACAGGCTGGAAGCCTGTTCTACGGGGGGAGGTTGCCTTCGGCGTCGAAAGGCATGGGACGCGGATCGCAGAGGATTTCAAGGTCTGAACGCTGTCGCGCTTCCTCCCAATAGGCTTCCGAACACTCGACTTCGCGGACGTCCAAGGTGTTGCGAATCCACAGCAAACGTGCGCGCGGCGGGTCGGTGAGTCCGATGGTGGGGAGCGCCGCGTCGAGAATCTCGCGGTCCGATCGATAGTCCAGCGGCGCCATGGCGGCCGTCGGATGCCCGCCGGTCAAACAATTAATGCGCGTCGCCGTGACGTTCATCTGCTCCAGCACCTGAGTGCGGCAGAACTCGGCGATTCCCAACCCGGTCGCGTTGCCGTAGGTGTCGTGAGTCAAGCTGCGGACCGCGATGCGCCGCACCTTGGGAAACTCGTCCTCGCGCGCTGCGTGATCGTTGTACTTGCGGCCAATCACGTTGGTGTCCATCCCCGTTCCGCTGATGTTCTTGCCGATTTCGTCGATGAACAAGAAATCGACCACTTTGAACGGCAACTTCGGCAGCCAAGCACGCGCCATCAACAGCAACTGCTTTTCGCGCTCCTCGAACGACTCGGGCGCCACCGCCTCGATCTTCGCCGTTTCGTCGTACGCGTTCTCCACGATGGCCAGCCCGGCGACGATGCGGCACCGCGTGAGCACTTCGCGAGCGACGCTGCGCAGAATCTGGCCGAAGTTGTAATCGATGATCGCGCGGTGATAGATCTTCGCCCCAGCATGCTTGCCGAGCCCGATGAGCATCATCTTCATCAGGCCGCTTTCGATGTCGCCGACAAACCCCGTATGCGGCTTCACTCGCCCGCACACCAACACGTGGTCCGCCCCGAAGGCGTGCTTGTCGAAGTGGACCGGAAAGCCCTCAGCCGCTTGGCAAACCACGACCGTTTCCATGCTGGCGCGAATTTCGCAGCCGCAAAACGCCTCCGTAACCCCATACGACTCGATCACCTTCCGCTGCCCTTCGGCCGTTCCGCCGCCGTGACTGCCCATCGCCGGCACCAGAAAGACGGTGGCGCCCAGCCGCTGGAAATGGCGGACGGCGGCCCGCAGGATAAGGTGAATGTGGGCGATCCCGCGGCTGCCTGCCGTGATCGCAACTGTTTGTCCTGGCTTGACTTTCCGAGACAACTCAAGCGACGACAACTGCCGTTCGACCTCGGCTTCAACGTCGTCGACGCGCGGCGCTTCGAACTTCTGCCGCACACGAAAAATTCGGGGATAGTCCGACATGAAGCCTCCCGGCGCCGCCGCCCCGCCCCCGGGCCCGTCACGCTCGCCTCAGATTTGCCGCCATTAAGTTCCCCGCCGGACTCGACGCCCGGCCGGGAATTCAGTATTCTGTTGCGTTCCTAACTTAACGCAAGTCGGTTCTAGTGCCTAGCGCGGCATGAACCTCTTGAATCCGCAACCCTAGTTACGACGTCGGATGTCCGCCATGTACGCGATCATTGTCGAAGACGGCCGCCAATACCGTGTGGAAGAAGGTCAGGAACTCATCGTTCATGAACGGGAAGCCGAAGTCGGCGCTACCGTCACCTTCAGCAACGTGCTGGCGATTTCCGGTCAAGAAGGCCTGAAGCTCGGGAAGCCCCTCGTCGCCGGCGCCTCGGTGACCGCGGAAGTGCTCGGCCCCGTCGCCGGTCCCAAGCTGGTGGTGCAAAAGTTCCGCCGCCGCAAAAATTACCGTCGCCGCAACGGCCACCGCCAACACTTCACCAAGGTGCGGATCAGCAAGATCAGCGCTTAGTTTATCAGCGCATAGTTGATCAGCGCCCCATTTCATTTCGAGGGGCCTGGCGCAATCCGAAGGGGAAATCCCCCTGCCGAAACTCAAACTCGCGCTGTAGCAACCGTCGCTGCAGCGCGAGTTTTTTGTTGGCGTAGAAGTCAACCAGACAAGGTCGCCCACACTCCGGTTGGGCCGGCGTTGACCACGCGACACTCGCCCAGCCAGCCAGTCTGGCCGCCGCTGCCGTGAATGTGGCCGCAGACCGCCAACGGCGCCCCGGCCCTCATAATGGCCGCTCGAACCGATTCGCTACCGAGCGACCGGCCCCGCGAATCGCGGTCCACACAGCCGCGGGGCGGCGAGTGACTCACCAGCACCGCCCCGATCGGCATCGCGGCCAGCCGCTGCTCTGCCTCCGCCTCGCTCAAATCGAAACTCCAATCGCCGAACGGCGTCGTGGGCACGCCGCCGCCCAGACCGAAGAACGTCCGTCCGCCGACCTCCGTCCCCGCACCATGCAACACTTGCGACTCGGGCCACCACCGAGCCGCCGCGGCTCGTAATTCCTCGTCCGATTCGTTATTCCCCGGCGTCAACAAGGCGGGCTTATGCGTTCGCCCCAGCACCTTCAGACATACCTCGACCTGTCGGCGCAGGTTCCCCAAGTCGCCGGCGCCGATCAACAGGTCGGCCTCCGCCGCCATCGCCGCCAACCGCTCGGCCGCCGCCGCGTCCGCATGCAGATCGCTGAACAACAGCAGCTTCATCGCGTCGCTCCATTTGTCGCCGCCTACGGCTCGTCTCGCACGCGCTCCCAGATTTCGTCGGCATGCGGATGCTCGTTCTTCTCATCAGCCGGATGCTCGACGCTCGCCGTGCACCGCCACCCGTCCCACGGTCCTGGATCAATCCGGGCGTCCCCGGCGACATCCGCATGGACTCGCGTGACGTACAGGCGATCGGCGCGATCCCAAAGTTGCGAGTAGATCTCGGCGCCGCCGATCACAAAAATCTCATCGTCGTCCGCCGCCAACTGCAAGGCCTCATCGACGTTGCGGGCGACGAACACGCCGTCGGGCGGTTGGTAGTCAGGCCGGCGAGTGAGTACGATCGAGGTGCGTCCGGGGAGCACCCTCCCAAGCGACTCGAAGGTCTTGCGGCCCATGATCAGGTGATGCCCCATCGTCCGCTGCTTGAACCGCTTCAAGTCGGCCGACAAACGCCACGGCAGCGCTCCCTCGCGGCCGACCACGCCGTTCTCCGCCATCGCGACGATGATCGAGACGCACCCCATGAGCTACACCGCCACCGGCGCGGGGATGTGCGGATGTGGATCGTAGCCCTCAAGCCGAAAGTCCTCGAAGCGAAAGTCGAAAATCGACTTCACCTCGGGATTGATCCACATCGTCGGCAATGGCCGCGGCTCGCGCGACAGCTGCAACCGCGTTTGCTCAAGATGATTCAAGTACAGGTGAGCGTCGCCGAACGTGTGAATGAACTCCCCGGCCGCCAGTCCGGTGACTTGAGCCGCCATCATGGTCAGCAGAGCGTAGCTGGCGATATTGAACGGCACCCCCAAGAACACATCCGCGCTGCGCTGGTACATCTGGCACGACAACCGCCCCTCGGCCACGTAGAACTGAAACAACAAGTGGCAAGGAGGCAGCTTCATTCTTGGAACGTCGGCGACGTTCCAGGCGCTGACGATGAGTCGCCGCGAGTCGGGGGTGGCACGAATCTGGTGGAGGACGTCGGCGATCTGATCGATATGCCCGCCGTCCGGCTTAGGCCACGATCGCCATTGGTAGCCGTACACCGGCCCCAACTCCCCCTGCTCGTCCGCCCACTCATCCCAAATGCTGACTTTGTTCTCTTTCAGATAGCGAATGTTCGTCGCCCCCTGCAAGAACCACAGCAGTTCGTGAATGATCGAACGCATGTGCAGTTTCTTGGTAGTCAGCAGCGGAAAGCCGGCCGCCAAATCGAAACGCATCTGGTGCCCGAAGACGCTCAAGGTCCCCGTCCCCGTGCGATCGGTCTTCTGCACCCCCTCGTCGAGGATGCGGCGGAGCAAGTCGTGATACTGACGCATGTGGCGGTCGCTCGCGATCAGAAGGCGGCTTCGAGGATTTTCAAGAGATCGTCGCGAGTGGGCGTGCGCGGCGTCATGAGCATCAGTCGTTTGATGGCGAACGCCTTGTCGGCGAATTCCGGCAGTTGCTCGCGTTTCCCGCCCAAGTCGCGAATGCGCGTCGGAATGCCGATCGCCCGTTGCAGTCGCTCGACCGCCGCGATCGCCCTTTCGGCCGCCTCCGTTTCGTCCAGCCCCTCTACCGACTCTCCCAGCAGCCGCGCGATGCGCGCCAGTTGCTGCTTGCGGACCGGCAACACGAACCGCATGCAATGCGGCAACAACAGGCCGTTCCCCGCGCCGTGCGAACAGTGCAACACGCCGCCTAATGGATACTCGAGCGCATGAACGACCGCGACGGCGCAGTTGGAGAACGCCAAGCCGGCCGTCGTCGCGGCCAGCGCCATGCCGTGTCGCGCCGCGCGCTGACTCGGCTCGCGGACCGCCGTCTCCAAATGCCGGCCGACCCACTCGATCGCCTTCTCCGCCAGCGCTCCGCCCAACGGATTCGCGCCTTCGTAAGCCGCCGTCTCGCCTGGCGCCAATTGCAAATCGCGATAGTCGGTCGCCAAATAGGCTTCGATGGCATGCGTGAGCGCGTCGATGCCGCTATCGGCCGTCACCTTCGGCGGACAAGTGTAGGTGAGTTCCGGGTCGACGAGCGCAACGGCGGGCCGCAAGTATTGACTGAGCGTACTCACCTTGAGATGCGCGTCCGTGTCGGTCACGACGGCCGCGTGCGACACTTCACTGCCGGTCCCCGCCGTGGTCGGCACACACACCAGCGGCGTCACCGGCCCCGGCACACGGTCCCAGCCGAAATAGTCGCGCGGCGAACCGCCGTGCGCCTGGACGGCGGCGCACACTTTCGCCAAGTCCATATTGCTCCCGCCGCCCAAGCCGACGATCGCATCGGGCCCAAACGACTTCGCCAACTCGATCGTGCGGAGCGCCGCGTCGAGCGACGGTTCGGGCTCGCCGCCGTCGAACACGGCGACCTCACAGCCAGCGTCCGCGAGCGGCCTGCGGACGGCCTCGAGCACCCCGACGGCGGCCAACACCTGGTCGGTGACGATGAGGATCCGTCGCCACCGTCGGCGGGAGACCAAGTCCCCCAGCGACTTGACGGCGCCTTCGCCGAAGAAAAGCTGCCCTGACGAATGAAAATTCCAGGTCGTTCGCATCGCGCGGCCTCAGGCCTTGTCCGAGAATTTCTGGATGAACTTGGCGACGATTTCCGGATTGTCTTGCTCGACCAGATTGTCGATCTGCGCCGCCGGGACGTTGAGGTTTTCCAAGTGCGTGCGCAGCAACTTCCAACACTGCTGACGTTTCTTCCCCGTCGATAAATACAGCTCGGTGACCAACTCCTGCAGCCGCTGCACGGCGATCGCATCGCGATTGTCGTAGTAGCGCTTGATCACCTTTTCCTGGTAGCGAGTCCGTTTCTCCATGACGTGCCTCCTGCGAATGAGCGATCGGGAACCTAACCGTCTCGTATGGTGGCAAAATCAGCGGGGCGGGGGAAGGGGCGAGTGAGCGACAAACGCCGGGGCGACGGCGTATGGCGCGAGTCGTTTAACCCGCAGCCGCCAGGCGAGGACCTCGCCGTCGTCGATTCTCATCCAGTTCCGCCTCGCCTTCGGCTGCGGGTTAAACGAGGACGTCTGAGAACTCGAAACAAACGAGTCGTTAGTGCCGCTGGTACGTTCGCAAGAACGCCTCCACCGTCGGCTCCCCTGTGAGGTACCCGAGCGACGCGAGGAAGCGGTCCATCTGCGTCGTCGTTTCGCGAAAATACTTGTTCCCCTCGCGGCCGTAGTTGAAGAAGCCGTGTGGTTGCCCTGGGAAACTCGACAGTTCGCACCGGTTTCCACTCGCCTTCATCCGCTTGCAAAACGCCTCCGCCGTCGCGAAGGGGACGGTCGAATCGGCCCGTCCGTGAAAGATGATTGCAGGCGAGGCGCCCGCCACAATGTGATGGGCCGGCGACAACGACTCAGGTTCGCCGCCGAGCCGCTCGCGGTTCGAACGAGCCCCGAAACCGCCGAAGTCCTCGCCCTCCAGCGGCGCCAGCACCAGCGCAGGATTGAACAACACGAGCGCATTAGGGCGCGACGAAACATGCGCGTCGTCGGATAGTTCATCGTAGCCCGGCAACGTCGCCGTCGCGGCCGCCAAGTGACCGCCGGCCGACCCGCCGCCCGCGGCGATGCGCTGGGGATCGATTCCCCACTGCCGCGCATGGGACCGCACGAAGCGAATCGCCGACTTCGCATCCGCCACGCACTGCGTCGGCTTCACCCGATGCCGCGAGCCCACTCGATAGTCGGCTGCGATCGCAATCATCCCGCGCGACGCCAGATACTCGCAATGCGACCGAAACTGTTCGGGCGTTCCCGACTGCCAGCCGCCGCCGAAGAAGAAGACGATGGCCGGACGCGCATCCTCGGGTCGATGCCCCGTCGGCTCGTAAACGTAGAGCTTAAGCTCCACGTCGCCGACCTTTTTATAGGTCTCCGCGCGACTGCCTGCCATCCGCGGTGGATAACTGGCGGCTTGCTTCCCCTTGTCATTCTGGCTGAAGGCCGCCGTGGTTATCGCCAGACAGGCGACGAACCAACCGCACGTCGAAATTCGCACCCACCACGCCTGACTCGCCCTTGGCAGCATCCGCCGGCCCCTTGTCGAACTGAACCCCAGAATCTGCGATGTCATGCTTCGTCGACGGCTTCGTCCGCGAACTCGCCCAGCCGTCTGCGCGCATCCTCGGCCCAGGGACTGCCCGGAGTCAACTCCAGGAACGCTCGCCAATGCGTCTCAGCGTCCGCTCGTCGGCCCAGTTCGTCGAGCGTGCGGGCCAGGTGATAGTGAGCGTCGGGATAGTCGCCGTGATGCTGCAGCGCCCCGGTAAACGCAGCCACCGCCAACTCGGGCTGCCCCAATTCCACCAACAGGCATCCCAAATTGGCCCGCGCTTCGACATAGTCTTCGTCCAGCTCGATCGCCATAAAGTAGCGTTCGCGGGCCGCCGTCAAATCGCCCGTCCGATACAGCACTTCGGCCAATTGGAAACAGATCTCCGCCCGCGGCCCTTCCGCCGCCAGCGCCGCTCGGTAGTACTCGACCGCCGTCTCCCACTGCTCGTCGTCTTCCGCCTGCGCCGCATACTGCAACAGCACGTCGGCCGGCGGCGGCGGTTCTTGAGCTTGCGGAAAGGCGAGCACCGCGGCGTCGTCGTTGGACCTTCGGCCGTCGCCGCGCTCCTCCGACTCGGACGCCGACTTCGCCTCAAGCGATTCAAAGTCGATGCGTCGTTGCCCGCCCGGTTCGATCAGTCCCTCTCCCTGCCGCAGCAGCAGCTGCCGGCCCTCCACGATCACCGACAACTGCGCCAACGGCCGCTCGACATCCGGCACATACCGCGCGAGCTCGGCGAGCTTCCGTTCGATGACGGCGGGCGAGGCGCCGGCGGCGACGAGTTGCGCCAGGCGCCGCGCGGTGGCGACTTCTTGGAAGTCGAAATAAGGCAGACGATGCACTTCGCGCACCGGCACGATGAGTCCGCGGCGATGCCAACGACGAATGGTCGCCACCGAGACGCTCAACAGTTGAGCGAGCATCGCGGGGGTGTAGAGCCGTCGGACGTGCGTTTCGTTCTCGACAAGTCCCAACCGCTGCCAGAGGGTCGTCTCGGAGACGATCTCCAGCCGCCCCTCGGCCGCCGCGGTGCGGGCCTCGTCGGGCAGCAATTCGTCTTCGTGCTCTCCCAAGGGCAGTTCGTCTGCGCCGATGACGACCAGATTGACCGACTGCCCATCGTATTCGTCGTGCATCGTGCCGCCATGCTGGCGGACCAACGCCTGCACCTCGCGACGCGACATGCCGCCCAAGCGCCCGACGAACCAAACGTGGCGGCCATCCAGAGCCAAAACAAGCGAGGGAGACTCGCCGCCCGGCGCGTCCCCCTCGATTTCAATCTCGGCATCCCCCGTCATATCGCCAGCCCCTTGCGCGTCAGCCTCCCGCCGCGCGCCGGTTGTTGGTCGAGCGCGTCTTTAGGCCGACTTCGGCCGTTGCGGAATGCGAATGCCACGATTCAAACCTCCCGAGCCCGGTTGGAGCAACCCCGGCGCGGCGGGTGCGGCCGGATTCAGATCGAGTTGCTGCGACTTGCCGGCCGGTTTTGCGGCTTCCGCGGGCTTCTCAACCGGCTTGTCGGCCGGCTTCTTGGCTTTCGTCGCATCGTCGCCGTTCGCGGGTCCATCCAAGCGAGGCGGCTTGTCGGCTTCCGTCGCCGGCGCCTCTTCCCCCGTCACTTCCTCTTCGGCCGTCGCCTGCTGCTCGGTCGGCGTTTCCACTTTCGGCGCGGCAGCCCTCGGAGCTGGAGTCGACGTCTTGGGCTTCGTCGGCGTCGACGGAACCTTGCGCACCGAAGTCGGCGGCAACGCCCGCGGCGGCGCCGGTTCATACACGATCTCGTTGCCGTACTCGTCGATCGGAATCCGCATCACGACCGTACGCGGCACTTTCTGCACCGTCTCATACGGCACCCACTTGCTCACCGTACGCGGTTCGCGAATCGTTTGGATCTCGGTCTCGTACTTCAGCACCTTGACGCGATACGGCTCGACCCGTTCTTCATACTCGATCCGCTGCGTCTGCACCGGCACCTTCCGCACGCGTTCTTCGGTAATCCACTTGCAGACCTGCACCGGCACCTTTTCCACGATCCGCTCCGTCACCGGTCGCTGCACCTTGTACGGAATCTCCCGCACTTCTTCCTGCTGCTCCATGCGGCAGACCTTGTACGGAATCCGATTCGTCACCACTTCGTCGTGATAGCGAGTGACTTGGACGGGCACCTGCTGGGTCACGACTTTGGCTTGGTACTGAGTGATCGGGACCTGCTGGGCCACGACGTTCGGCACATACTGCGTCTGCACCTGATACGTGCCCGGCAACTGCGTGGGCACCCAGTGCAATCCGCCGCGATGCCACACCGGCGCCCCCGTCGTCGGCTCGGGATAATAAGCCCCTTGCACCCAGCGCAACCGAGTCCGCACGGCGCCCGGCTGATAGGCGTAGCTGTTCACGTACCCGCCCTGATCGACGTACTGCGTCTGCACCGACGTCACCGGCTCATACGCCGTGTACTGCTGGTCTTGCAGCACGGTCTCATTCACCGCTCGACGCACCACCTGCTGCTGTTCTTGCACCCGCTCTTCCCACACTGGACGCTGGACGACGTAGCGTTCTTGGCGAGTATGCGTCTCTTCCACGTAGGTCACGCGGTCGTAGGATTCCTCCCGATATTCCGTCTCCCACACCGGCCGGCGCACCGTGTAACGCTCTTCGCGTTCATCCGTCTCGATGACGGGCCGAGCGACCGTATAGCGACGCTCGCGCTGCTCTTCTTCCCACACCGGCTTGCGGACCGTGATTTCGCGTTCTTCGAACTGCGTTTCCGTCTCCAGTCGATGGACGACCACCGGCTTCTCGTCGTAGACCGTCTTCTGCACGACGCGATAGCTCTGGCACTCTTGCGCCGCCAACGGCAGCGTGTACGCCACCGGCAGTGCGCACGCCAACACGCCGCCCATCACGGCCCAGCGCCGCCAGGCGGCCGCGAGGGAACGCATCATCGAACGCACCTTACGACGCTGTGGGTGTTCATTGGTGTACATGGCTTGCCCCCCTTATCCGAGCATCCCCCCGCGAATCGGCCGACGCCACGCCGGCCATCAGCGTGGGGCTATCGCGACCTGCGTGGAGCGACTATCCCGAAGAATTGTGCTAACCGCCAGTTTGCCCGAACGGCCGTTTCTCAGCAAACACTTTTTCAACGTGGGAGCCAAACAACAAGCAACAACCACAACCCACAAAAGCACTTAAGATGACAGAAAAAAATCTAAATTTTTTGCCGCAAGTTGCCGACGAGGGGCGTTTGGCGCTGCGCCGGCGCGAAGTTTTTTCGCCGAGAAGCCGACTCGACTGCTAACTGCAAGCTACTTTGCGGAAGAGCTGGCGTCCATCCTGTGCAGCGTTTCTTCCGCCACCAACGTCACAGCGCGCGACAAGCCGGCCTGCGGCAGCTTTTCGATCGCCGCTCGCAATTGCGCCACCTCGGCGCGGTCCGCCTTTCCCTGACGTTCCGCCAACAGTTCGGCGGCACGCATGCCGTTCACGAGCACGCTCAGTCGTTTGGCTTCCTGGTTCGACGCCTTCGTCTCTCCCTTGATCGACTCGCTGCTTTGCGGGTCCAGCATCTCCAGCAGCACCGTCGTACAACGTGGATCGCCCTGCCGCGCCAATCCGGTCGCCGCATTGAACCGAGCGTTGGGGTAAGCGTCGTGCAACATCTGCTCCAACCGCTCCGTCGCTGCATCGCCTCCCAGAATCCCCAGCGCAAACGCGGCGCGCGAACGCACCTCGGGATACAGATTCTCGGGATCGTCGCCCGTCGCCACGACTTTCGACGCTTCCAAAAGCGAGTCTCGCAACGGCTGTGAATCTCGCAGCGATTCGGGACCCCGCGTGCTGATCACGAGCGCCAGCGCTTCGATCGCCGCCGCCCGCACGTGGATTTCCTCCGGCGATTTCTGCTGATTCGCGGCTTCGATCAACGTCGGCAACACCTCTTCCACGCGAAACTCGCCCAACATCCGACACAAGTACACGCGCAGCTTCAGCCGCACCGGGTCGACGCTCCCCGACGCCATCTCCGTCTTCAGCACCTCCGCCAACTCCTGCGCGAGTTCGACGTCGTCCTTCAGCTTGTCATACTGCGGATCGCGCAGCAGGTCGGCCAGCGAACTGGCTTTCTGCCAGCTGGAATTATTGAGCTTCTTCAGGTCGCGCACCAATTCGTGGGGCTGACTGCCGGCGCTCGCGAGCCAGCTGAACATCAGCCACACCAACACGATGACGCTGACGATGAGCATCGGGATCAGGAACAACTGCAACAGGAAGCCGGCGCTGGGCGGTTTCACCGCGGGCAGAACATCCTCCGGCGAAGAGGGGCCGCGTTCAGGCAAGTGGTCGGACTCCGGCTGCGTCGTCATGGTGCAATCTCCCGAGCGAAACGGCGCCCCCCCTCCCCATCTCGTCGAGTTCAGGCACGCCTCGTTACAGTGTAGGAGCGAGGTGCGGGGATCAAAAGGGGCGACGCCTCGACCGATTCGCGTCCCGCTCCGTTTCGCGTCCCTGACTCGCCATTTTGGTCGCGCCAAAACCATCGCCTCATGCTGCTTCTAGACCTCACTTTACCCACCCCGGCCGAAAACCTGGCGCTCGACGAAGCCCTGTTGGAAGAAGCCGAGGACGGACGCGGGCCTCAGCGCGTGCTGCGACTTTGGGAGTCGCCTGATTTCGTCGTCGTCCTCGGTCGGTCGTGCCGTTTCCGCGACGAGTCGCAATGGGAGCGATGTCAAGCCGCGGGCGTGCCCGTGTTGCGTCGCGCCAGCGGCGGCGGCACCGTGCTGCTCGGCCCCGGTTGCCTCGTCTACACGGTGCTCGTCCCCTACAGCGACCGCCCGGAACTCCAGTTGATCGAACGGGCCCACCAATTCGTGCTCGGCCGTCTGCTCGACGCCCTGCAACCGCATCTCCCCGCGTTGACGCTGCAAGGCACCAGCGACTTGACGCTCGAGGGCCGCAAGTTTTCCGGCAACAGCCTGCGTTGCAAGCGCGACCACCTCCTGTACCACGGCACGCTGCTGTACGACTTCCCGCTCGCGAAGGTCGGCGAATTGCTCGGCGCTCCTGCGCGCCAACCCGATTATCGCCAAAACCGCTCGCACGTCGACTTCGTCCGCAACCTGCCTCTCGACGCCGTCACGCTCCGCTCGTCCCTCATCGCCGCCTGGAGCGCCATGGAACCGCTCACCGCCTGGCCCGAATCGCGCACGCGACAACTGGTCGCCGAACGTTACGCGCAAGATGCCTGGAACCAACGGCTGTAGGCGGCAGGGCCGGCCAAGCGAGTGGTAGGGTGGGCCAAGCGAGGCTTGGCGAGCGCGGGCCCACCAGGCAATTCGCGTCGATCAGCGATGGCCGCGTTGGATCGCGGAGCGATCCACGACTATACCAACCCCCACCGCTTTCGCAGGTACCACTCGACGCTCCACAGCGCGACGAACGAGACAAACAACAACCAGGCGTCGAACGCGGTGTCGCCCAGTTGCCAGCGAGTTTGGACTTCAATCTGAAACTGCTTACTCTGCGCGGCCAAGTCGCGCAGCAGCTGCGGCAACTGCTCCGGCGCGACGACGCGGCCGCCGTTTTCCGCCGTCAGTTCCGCCAGTCGCGCCATCTGATCGTGATCCGCCGCGGCGCTGGCGAGCTCCAAATCTTGGTCGAACACCAGAAACTCGCCCCGCGCCTCCCCGACGACCTTGCCTTGCGTCGTCGCCCGCACCTCCACGCGATAATCGCCGGGAACGGCGGGACCGTCGATAATCCCGCGCCAGCCGTCTTTGTCGCGCGCCGCGCGCAGCTTCGTTCTGGCGCCGGCAGGCGAGACCAATTCGGCGACGACGTCCGCCTCCGGGAGCGGCTCGCCCGTGGGTCCTCGCGCGCCGGCGGTCCACGTCAACGGCGTGCCGCGCGCCACGCGCCGCTGCTCTAGCTTCACCCACACATCGCCGCGCTGCATTTCCTCGCGCTGCGCTAACCAGAGGATGATCTGACGCCAGAATCGCTTGTGGTCGTCCGCTCGCCCGCGCATCGCCCAACGCCAAGTCGAGTCGCCGGCGAACGCCAACACGCGCCCCGCTCCATACTCGCCCGAGACCAACAACGGCGCACCGTCCGAGGATTCAAGGATCACCTGGACGCCGGCCGCTTCCTTCACCGCGGCAAACTTGTTGACGCCGTCCAGCGGCGGCAGAGATTGCCAACGCCGCTCATTCTCCGGCCCCGCAGCCAACTGGGCCAGTGGATGCGTCCGCGCCGGAACGAGGGCGATCGGCCCCGGCTGATGCAGGTCCTTCCGCAGCGGCTCGTCGAAGTTCTGCCGCTCGAACTTATCCATCCGAATCGGCAACGCCTCCGCCAACGGCGACTCGCCGTAACCGCCCGGCCCAAAACTCCGGTAGCCGCCCAACATGACGAGTCCTCGTCCCTGACGCACGGCGGCGGCGATCGCCTTCATGTTTTGCTCGCCGAGGGCCGTGGAGTCGAGGTCGCCGATCACGAGGACATCGAAGCGCGGCGGCTGGAGCACCGCCGACAAGTCGACCGGCCATTGATCGCGTCGGCGCCCGTCGATCCATTGAAAGTCGAGATCCATGTCGGGCGAGGCGTCGATCGAACGCGTCAAGAATCGCTGCTCATGCCGCAGTTCGCCCTCCAAGTACAAAACCTTGAGCCCTCCTTCCAACACGTGCAAGTAGGAACTCAGTTCATTGTTCTGCGTGACCAGTTCTCCCGCTTGCGGCGCGGCGCGCAACGTCAATTTGAACGTCCCGACTTGATCGGGCACGTATCGGAATACGACCTCCGTCTGTCGGCCGTCTTCCGGCGCCACGACCTGACGCGAGCCGATCACGCGCGACGCTCCCGCCGCATCCGTCATCACCAACTCGACGGGCACTTGCTGATTCACATACCCGCGGATGCGAATCATTCCCCGCACCTGCAACTCGTTCTTCACGAACACGGTGAACTGATCCGGAAAGTTCTCGACCGCCACATCGCGAGCCTGCGCGGTCGTCCCCGTCGGGCCGAACACGACCGTGAACAGCGGGTACCCCAGCCGCGCCAGCTCTCGAGCCGCGTCGTACAGTTCCACCTCCGGCGCCGCGGCCGTTTGTACTCCGTCGCCGAGCAGCACGACGCCGGCCAGTCGCCGTCCAAGTTGCCCGCGCAATGCGGTATGCAGCGACGTTCCCATGTCGGTCAGTCCGTCCGGCGTGCGCGGCGCCAACTGCAAAGCCTGAGCGGCGACGTCGTGCGGTTCCAGCGCATCGGCGTACGTCCAAGCCTTCACATCCACGTCCGTCGACAACTCGGCCAGCACTCCGTTGCAGGCCGCGAGCGCAGCCTGCTGTGCCTCCCAACGCGTCTGCGAGCCCGCAGCATGCGGCTGACGCATGCTGCGGCTGCGATCGGCCAACACCAACAATGTCGAGCGTTCGGTGCGCGTCACGGTGCTCACGCAGGTCGGACGCAGCATGGCCAGCGCCAACACGCTCGCCAGCGCCAGCCGCAGCGCCGACAGCATCGCTCGCCGCCCGCGCGAGAGCCGTCCGAAATTCGGCCCCCAGAGCGCCAGCGCCGACAGCAGTCCGATCGTCGCGACGACCAGCCACAGGCTGTCGAACAGAGGTGATAACGACCAATCGCTCACGTCTTCGTCCCGTAAAAGCGGTTCGCGAGCAGTTGTTCAACGCCCAAGACCACGACCAGCATCATGATCAAGAAGGGATAGAACTCGCGTCCCACCCGCGCTTCGCCCATGCCGCGCCGAATCCCCTGCTGATCGCGCGCCAACTGGTATTGTCCTTTGCCCAGCCATAGGTCAAGTTCGTCGGGGCCCAGTCGTGAGAGGTCGGTGGCGGCGAGCGGCAGATTGACGCTGAACCCACGCCGCTGCGGCCCGTCGCGAAAACCGCGCAGCCGATACTGTCCCGGCTCTTCGGTGAACTTCACCATGCCTCGTCCTTCACGCGTCGCGACGTCTTGAGCGGCGCCCGAAGGCAGGAAGAGCTGAAACAGATCCGGTTCGCGCTCGGGTCGCCCCGCCCAAGTCGCCGTTTGCCCGGCCAAGAAGTTCAACTGTGAAGCGCGAGTGCCGGCCAAGTATTGAGCGATCTGATCGGCCAAGACGACGAACGGCCACGCATCCGGCGCCGTCGGCAGTTCGTTCCACGCATCGCGGCCGCGCGGGCGCGCCGAGTCGGACAGAGGCGTCGTCATCACGAGCACGCGTCCGCGCCCGATCATGACTTCCGTAATCGCCGGCTTGCCGTTGCTGTAACGCAGCACCACACGCGCCGACTCGCCCAACGGTTCGAATTCCCAATGTCGATAGACGGGGAATTGATCCCAGGGAACCGACGTCGCCACTTCGCGGAATTCTCGCAACACCGGATGATCGAATTGCTCCGGCGCCAAACACAAGTCGCCTCCGGGAGCACGCCAGCGACGATGCAGCTTGCCGCCCAAGACGCGTTCCGCAAACGGATCGTGAAACGATCCGCCGGCCTGCGCGTTGTGTCCCAGAAACACGGCCAGTCCGCCACCGGCCTCCACGTAACGAAACAGCTTCTCCCAATCTTCCGTCGGCAGCGGCGGCGGGTCCAGCAAACACACGGCGCCGTAGCTTTCCAGCGACTGTTGTCCCAGTGCGGAAGCAGCAATCTCCTGACATGCAAATTCCGCCCGGCCCGTTTGCCGAAACTCCCGCGGCGCCACCGCTTCCACGAAATACTTCGACACGCCGCCTTCCGGCGTCGTCACCAACAGCGGCGTTGATTCTTGCACCTGCACGGTGAAATAACGTCGATCGTCGATGGCAAGCCCATCCTCGCCCAACAGCCGTAGCTCGCCCTGCACAACCCCCGGCGGCAAGCCGCTCAGCCGAAACTCGACCGTCGTCGCCGCCGTTTCTGAAAGTGACGTTTCTTGCTGTCCACGCGGAGTCTGCCGAGGCCACTCCACTTGGCCGTCGCGCACCACGGGTAAATTCGGGTCCGGCTGATCGACGACCAGTTCCACCGTTCGCGGTCCTGACGCCCCGACGCTCGACACCTCCGCTCGAATCTCCAGCTCGCCGCTGGGCGGCAACGTCTGACTCGACAGCCGCAGCTCCCCTAGTCCCGCATTCCGCGGCTGCTCGACGCCCACGTCGATCACGTAAAGGTCGATCCCTTCCGGAAGAATACGTCGCGGCGTCGACGTCGACTCGTCGCGCGTCGTCGGCGACCACGCACCACGACTGACGTCGGTAAAGACGTAAACCTCCTTGCGTCCCAGCTGACTCGCTTCCAACCACCCGCGGCTCGCCGCCAATACATCAGGCAAAGTCTGCGAGACGCCGGTCAATTCCAACCGCTCAATGGCCTTCGCGGCCGCCGAGCGGTCGAGCGAGAAGACGGGCGCTCCGGGACGCGCATCCACCACGGCGAGATCGCTTCCTTCCGGCAACTGCTGCACGATCCAGTCCGCCAAAGCTCGAGCGGCCTCCAGCCGAGTCCGATTGTCGAAGCGGTATTCCATCCGCGCCGCCGTGTCGAACACCAACAGTGCGGCGACCGGCGCTTCCTGGTCGCCCAGCATGCGCGGCGTACCATGCCCCAGGGCGCGCAGGATGAGTCCGCCGGTGAGCAGCGCGAGCAATAGCGACGTCGCCGCCCCGCCCCAGACCCAAGCCGGCCCTTGATCGCGCAGCTTGGCGACCGCCGTGATCGCTGCGACGACGAGCAACAACAGGCCGGCCAGCGGCACGAGCAGCCAATTGCCCAGCGCCGTCGTGGCGACGCTCGGACGCGCCAACGCCCCCGCAATCACCAACAACCCAAGACAGCGCAGCGCCAGCAACAACCAATGTCGCAACTGCAGTCGGCTGCGATTGCTCTCTTGCCGTTCCTGCAAAAAGCGAATCGCCGGGAACACCAACCGCTTCGGCTGTTGGCGCAACAAGAGGTGCAGGACGATCGGAATGGCGATCGCCCCGGCGCCGAACAACAACGATAGGTTCACCAGCGCCACGCCCGCACCTCAACAACGCGACCGACGGCTGAGCAAGTACTCCATCAACGCCTTGTCGAATTGCATGCTCGTATCGAGCGCCACGTAGTCGACGCCGATGCGAAAGCACTCGCGGCGATACTCTTCCCGAAACGACTCGACTGCCGCCAGGTAATCGGCCTTCTGTTGCGACGCGTCGACCGACACATGTTCGTGCGTCTCCGGATCCTCGAACTCCACGGCCCCTTCGAACGGAAAGTGCACTTCCGCCTCATCCAGCACGTGAAACAAGATGACGTCGTGCCCCGAGTGACGCAGGCGCCGCAGCGCTTCGCGCACCGGCGCGAAATCGACCAGCAGGTCGCTGAAGATCATCAGCAAGCTGCGATGCCGCAGCATCGCGCCCACTTGTTGCAGACTGCGCGCCAAGTCCGTCTTGCCCGTGGGCTGCAGACGCGCCAAATGGGCGAGCACCATTCCCAATTGCGTGCGTTTCGACTTGGGAGGCAGGCTGGCCCGCACCTTTTCGTCGAACGTGATCAGCCCGACCGGATCTTGCTGGTGCACCATGAGGTAGCAGAGCGCCGCGGCGAGCGAAATCGAATAGTCAAACTTCGTCAACTCTTGCCGATACGTGTACCCCATCGACTGACTGAGATCCATCACCAGATAGCCGGTGATGTTCGTCTCCGCCTCGAACTTCTTCACGTAGTACTTGTCGGTTTTCGCATACACCAGCCAGTCGATGTCCTTGGGATCGTCCCCCGTCGAATAACGACGATGCTCGCTGAACTCCACCGAAAAGCCATGAAACGGGCTCGCGTGCAATCCCTGCAAAAAGCCTTTGACGACGAACTGAGCGCGCAAGTCGAGCCGCTTGATCTGGTTGATCACTCGCGGCTGCAAGTACTTCTCGACGTTCGACATGCCCGCCTCCTTCGGTTCGTCGTGCTAGCCGCGCGGCGGCGGAGGAGGAGGCGTCGGCGGCGCACTCGGCGCTGCGATTGGAGGCGGCTGCGGCGGCCCCGCGACAGTCGCCGGAGACGGCGTCGAGAACTTCGGAACCTCCGGCTCCGGCAACTCCTTCACCAATCGCGTCACGACGTCATCCGTCGTCATGCCTTCCGCCTGCGCTTGAAAGTTGGTGCTCAAGCGATGCCGCAATACGGGCACCGCAATGCGACGAATGTCGGCGATCGACACCGTGAAGCGTCCGTCCATGGCCGCGAGCGCTTTGCCGCCGTTGATCAAGAACTGCCCCGCACGCGGCCCGGCCCCCCAGTCGACCAGTTCCCGTACGAACTCCGGCGCCGACGGATCGCGAGGTCGAGTCGCACGGACCAGCCGCGCTACGTATTTCACGATGTACTCGCTGACCGCCACCGAACTCACCAGCTTCTGCAAATTCACGATCGCCCGGGCCGAAAGCACCTTGTGCACTTCGACCTTCTCATTGCGAGTCGTCACCGACAGGATGCGTTCCTCTTCTTCCGCCGTCGGGTAACCGACCTTGATGTTGAACATGAAGCGGTCGAGCTGCGCTTCGGGGAGCGGATAGGTGCCTTCCTGTTCGATGGGGTTTTGAGTCGCGATCGTGAAGAACGGTTCGGGCAAGTCGTACGTCATTCGGCCGACCGTCACCTGTCGTTCCTGCATCGCCTGCAGCAGCGCGGCTTGCGTTTTGGGGGGCGTACGGTTGATTTCGTCCGCTAGCAGAATATTGGAAAAGATCGGCCCCTCGACGAATCGAAACTGCCGCTTCCCCTGCTCGTCTTCATCCAGCACGTTCGTGCCCGTGATATCCGACGGCATTAAGTCGGGCGTAAACTGAATGCGTTTGAATCCGACGTCGAGGATGCGGGCGAGCGTACTCACCATGAGCGTCTTCGCGAGGCCGGGGACGCCTTCGAGCAGGCAGTGTCCACGAGTGAAGATGGCCGCAAACATCTGCTCGATCACGTCGTGCTGCCCAACGATGACCTTTTGCAGTTCTTGCTGCATGACCTGACGGTATTGAGCGAATTCCTGGAGCAGATCGCCCAAATTGCGCGGCTTTGCGGTAGACACGTGGTTTCCTTACGAAGAGAGCATCCAGATTCCGAGATTCTATGCGATGCAATCGCGACGTGCAGGACGGCTTGGACCTCCCTCCGACGCACCTCTATCATATCGGCAGTCCAGGCAAGGGAAGGAACGCAGTACATGCGACGTTTCCAAGGAATCGCCGGCGCCGTTTGCCTACTTGTGGTATCGATTGCGCCGGTTGCGAAAGCGGAAGTGACTGCCGAAGACGTGCGGCGCGCCATTGAGGACGCCTCGTCGTTCCTGCTGTCGCATCAAAACAAGGTCGACGGAAGCTGGGGCGACCCGCCCGGCCAACCCGGCGGACTCACGGCCCTCGTCACGCTGGCTCTCCTCAGCGGCGGCGAAGATCCCCGCAGCGAGCCGATTCAAAAGGCGCTGCGGCACCTGGAATCGATCGGCAACCCGAAACTGACCTACGCGACCTCGCTGCAGACCATGGCGTTCTGCGCTGCGGACCCCCAACGCTTCCAATTGCGCATCGTCGAAAACGTCCGCTGGCTCGAGAGCACGCAGATCGCCTCCGGCCCGTCGCAGGGCTCCTGGGCCTACTCCGGCCGCCAAGGAACCGGCGACAACTCGAACGCCCAGTTCGCCCTGCTGGGACTTTACGAAGCGGAACGCGTCGGGGTGAAGGTCGATCCCAAAGTGTGGCGCGCCGCCATCGAATATTGGAGCCGGTCGCAGGCCGCCGATGGCTCGTGGGGCTATACGCCTGGCGAGTCGCCGTCGGGCAGCATGACTTGCGCGGGGATCGCCTCGCTCGTCATCGCCAGCGGTCAACTTCAATCGGGCGACTCCGCCGTCGCCGGCGATCAAGTGAAGTGCTGCCAAGGAGACCAAGGAGACGATGTCGCCCGGCGCATCGAACTGGGCCTCCAATGGCTCGGCCAACACTTCCGCGTCAACGCGAACCCGTCGGGAGTCGGCGCAGTGGGGCTCAATCGCACCTATCACTACTACTATCTCTACGGCGTCGAGCGAGTCGGCCGGCTCACCGGCCGCCGTTATTTCATGGGTCAGCGCACGGTCGACGGCCGCAAAACGCCGCAGCCTCGCGACTGGTACCGCGAGGGCGCCCAAGAGCTCATTGAACGCAAGGATCCCATTCAGCGTTGCTGGATCGGCGTCGGCGTAACGGAGAGCAACCCGGTGCTCGCGACGGCGTTCGCACTGCTGTATCTCTCCAAGGGAAAACGTCCGATCGTCATCTCGCAGCTGCGCCACCCCGACGACGATTGGAACAGCCACGAGCGGGGCGTCCCGAACTTGACGCGCCGCGTAGAGCAGCGTTGGAAGCGCGACCTCACGTGGCAGAACGTCGACGTTCGCGCGTCCACCGTCGCCGACCTCCAGCAGACGCCGGTCCTGTTCATTAGCGGTCGCGGTCCGCTCGAACTCACGGCCGACCAAAAGCAAAACTTGAAGGGCTACGTCGCGCAGGGCGGCTTCTTGTTCGTCGAAGCCTGTCATGGGCAAGGCTGCCAAGGCGAGGCGTTCGACGCCTCCTTCCGCGCTCTGCTCGACGAACTGTTTCCCGATAGCAAGCTGCGACTACTGCCTCCAGACCACCCCGTTTGGTACGCAGAAAGTCGCGTGAATCCCAAACATCTCCGGCCGTTGTATGGGCTCGATACGTGTTGTCGCACCAGCATCGTGTATTGCCCGCAGACATTGTCGTGCTACTGGGAGCTATGCCCCTTTGAACGCGACGTGAATTACTCGCCCGCCGTGCTCGAAGAGATCGAATCGGTGGCCCGCATCGGCGAAAACGTCGTCACCTATGCCACCAACCGCGAACTGAAAGACAAGCTCGACCGTCCCCTCATTCAACTCGCCAGCCTCCCGCGCGACGTACGACGCGGCGCGCTGCAAATCCCGAAGCTGTCTCACGGCGGCGGCGCGGACGAGGCAGTCAACGCACTCCCCAATCTGCTCGCCCTGTTCAGCAAGCAAACTCAGCTGCCTTCGGAACCGGCGGCTCGCTTGCTCCCCATCAGCGACGAGCAGCTTTACGACTACCCGATCGTTTTCATGCACGGTCGCCGCGCCTTCCGACTCAGCAACGCAGAACGAACGGCGCTCGCCGAATATCTGCGTCGCGGCGGCTTCCTCTTCGCCGACTCCATCTGCGCTAATCCACAATTCGCCGATTCGTTTCGCGCCGAACTACGCGCCATGTTTCCCGAGGCGAAACTGACTCGCATCCCGGCCTCGCATCCCATGTTCACCAACGAGTTTCGCGGATTCGATCTCGCCCAAGTTTCCTTGCGCGACCCTCAAGCGCGCGGCGACGGCGATCCGCTCGTCGCGCGACTCGTCAAGTCGCAACCGTTTCTCGAGGCGCTCGAAATCGAAGGGCGTTGGGCCGTCATCTTCTCTCCCTACGACATTTCATGCGCTCTCGAAAACCACGCGTCGCTCGACTGCAAGGGATATGTTCCTGCCGACGCCGGCAAGATCGCCGTCAATGTTCTCTTGTTCGCGCTTCAGCAATGAACAGACGCAGCAGCAGCGGCAACAACACCAGATTTCCCGCCAGCCCCCCGCACATCGCCAGGCTCACCAACATTCCAAAGTAGACCGTCGGCATGAACTCGCTGCCGCACAGCGCCGCGAAGCCGACGACCAGCGCCAACGTCGAGAACACCACCGGGCGGCCTACTTCCTGCTGCACCGCGTGCAACGCGTCTCCGTATGACAGCCCCTCGCGTCGGCGACGCTCAATCGCCATCAAGTAGTGGATCGAACTATCGACGCTCAGCCCCATCGAAACCGCCGCGATCATCGCGGCGCCCAGATTGAGCTTCAGGTCGAGCCACCCGAGCGTGCCGAGCACGACGACGATCGGCAACGCGTTGGGCGCGATCGCGATCAGTGCGGTGCGCCAATTGCGCAGCCCGACCAGCAACGTAATCAGCACGCCGATCGTGGCGGCGCCGAACGAAGTCCATTGGTCGCGCACCGTGCTCGAGATGAGGTTTGTCAGCAGTACAAAGTAGCCCGTCACATGCCCGCGGAGCGGTTCGTCGCCGCGCCGCCAACGACTCCATTCGGGCGACGACAGCTCTTCGGCCACGATTCGCTCTACTTGCGAAATCACCTGCGTCTTCGCCGCCGCCGGCTGACGTTCGCGCGCCCGCAACATGATTCGGAACCAATGTCGATCGTCGTCGCCTTCGGATTCCGGCGCGTACAACGTCGCCGCAAACGCCGGCATACGCGCCCGCATCGTCTCCCATCCGCCGCGAATCACCAGATCCTTGGCGCCGGCGAAAGGGAGCGCATCGATGTCGGACGGCGTCGCCGCGCGCAGCGCATCCACTGCGCTGAGCACCTTCGTCAAGCCAGGACGTACGTCGCCGTCCTCCCCCGCCGCGCGCACCTCGTTGCGCAAACGCGACTCCAACGCCTCCACGCGCACAACGTAGTCCCAGCTCAACTGGGATGGGGCCGGGAGCAGTACATCGATCACTCCCGCGCCGCCGAACCGCGATTCGATCGTCTCATACGAACGTACCAGCGAACTGCGCGGCCGAAAGTTGCGAGTGAAATCGGTTTCGACTTGAGTCCTGCGCAGCCCAATCAACCCCGCGACCACGAGCGCTCCGATGACGACCGCCAACTTCCCCGCATGCCGCTCAACCAAGCGGCTCGACAATCCCAACACGGCGCCCAGTCGATCCTCGCCCCAGGCGCGTCGGGGAGTGGAGTCCCACTGACCGGCCAAGGCGAGACCCGGCGTAAGCAGCAAGAGCGCCGGCAATACCAAGAGCGCACCGACCGTGGTCATCAATCCGAAGTCTCGCACCGGCCCGACTTGGCAGAGCATGAGCGACCCGAAACCAGCGGCGTCGGTCACCAACGACCAAAGCACCGGCGCCGCCATTCGCTGCAAAGATGCCGCGAGCGCCGCGCGGGAGTCGAGTCCCGCAGCGCGGGCGTCGCGAAAGGCGACCAACACGTGCACGGCGGTCGCAATCCCCACAACGGTCACAATCGCCGACAACATGCCGCTGACCAACGTTAAACGCACATCGCACGCCACCAACAGCCCGTAGGTCGACCACAACGTCCACTGCACGATGGCTAGCGGTATCAGCACCCAGCGGAGACTACGAAAGCACAAGAAAATCACCAGCGCCGCCAACGACGTGGACCAAGTCGCGAGCAAACGCCCATCCACCTCCAGCGATCGAAAGCCTTCGATCACCATCACTGGCTCGCCGGCGATCATGCCCGGCTTCAGCCCCTGCCCCGGCGACTCGGCGATCGCGCGCAACTGGGCGATCGTACGGACGCGATCATCGCCCGCCGCCGACGCCCCCAAAGCATCGGAGTCAAGCAGACAAACGGCCGCCGCCATCCGTCCATCTTGGCTGTGGGTGTACCCCTCGAAGACCTTCCGCAGCCGCTGGGCGACAAGATTGTCGGGATCGACGATGGTCGAACCTATGGGACGGTCGAGACTCAAGACATCCCGCACTCCGGGGACCGCTCGCAAGCGTTCGGCGACCCCCGCGAGTCGCTCCAGGCCGCGGCCGTCGGGAGCGAGAAGTTCGGCGTCCTCGTACACGACCAGCACGATTTCGTTGCCGCCGAAGGTCTGTTTCAACAATTGATACGGTGGGACGATCGGATCGTCGACCGCGAACATGTTCTCGATCGACCGATTGAATTCCAGGCGCTGCGCCGGGAACCAAGCAATCGCGAAGGTCAAAATGCCGATCGCCAAGAGCAGCCAGCGAGCGTCGAGAAGTCGAGCGACGAATCGGCTGACGGTCGGAAGAGATGAAGTCATTACGCATCCACAGCGGTCTTAGGAAGAGTGTGCTAGAATCCCGCATCGCCGCGCGGGAGTCAAGCTGTGAAGCCTTCGGAGTATGCCGCTCACGACGCTCGTCGCGTCGCTCAAGCCGAGGACGACGACGTTGCGCTGTACGCACGTCGCCGTCGCGAAACACGGACGCTCGTCGTCGTGTTGCTGGCGACGGTCGCCGTGCGCGTCGCCGTCATTTTGGCTCGTTGGGACCAATTTGCAGCCGACCCCGACGGCTACCGCCTGATCGCTGAATCGCTCTCCAATTCGGGCGTTTACGGGCGGCCGCTCGGCGGACTTGATCAGGGCGGGCCGCTGTTCGCGACAGCCTACCGACCGCCGCTCTACCCGCTGTTGCTCTCTGCGTTCGTGCGTCACGAACAGGTGCCGCCGGCCGCTGTGGCGACGCTGCATGTATTTCTCGCACTGGCCGCCGTCGCGTGCGTCTATCGTCTCGGATGCAACCTCGGGCTGCGCCGCGCTGCCGCATGCGCCGCACTCGGCGTCGCCGTCGATCCCATCTTGCTGCATCAGTCCACGCTGATCATGACCGAAACGGTGGCGGCGTTCTTCACGGCGTTCCTCTTGCTGCTCGCCGAACGACTCGCCCGACGCCGCACGGTTCGCTACGCGGCCGCCTTGGGACTTACGCTGGGCGCCGCCGCCCTGTGCCGACCTACCTTCCTGCCGCTCGTCCCCTGCTTCGCCGCCGCCTGCTTCGCGTTCCAGGCGTCGCGTTGGCGTCGTTTCGGACTTGCAGTCGTCGTCCTCAGCGCTGCGCTACTGGCCGTCAGCCCCTGGGCGCTGCGCAATCATCGCGTCTTTCATCGCTGGATCGTGACGACGACGCACGGAGGCTATACGCTGCTGTTGGGCAACAACCCCGACTTTTACGCCCACCTTGTTTCCGCGCCGCGCGGCGAGCCATGGTTGCTTCCCTCCGACGATCACCTGATGCAGCAGTGTCGAGCGGCTCATCCTGAGCTGTCGGCGCGCCGCGCAGCCGCCACCGGCCCAGAACAAGAACTGCTCGATGATCAATTGGCCTACGAGTGTGCTCGAGAGCATATTCGCGCTCGTCCTGATCTGTTTGCCCGCGCCTGTCTGTATCGAGCGGCGCAGTTTTGGAGCCCCCTGCCGCATGCGACGTCGAAGGCTGAATCACGGGCCGGCCGCGCGGCGCGCTGGAGCATCGGCGCGTGGTACGTCGCGCTCTATGCGACGCTCACGATCGCGGCGGCCCGCCATCGGCTCGCGCTCGTGCGCTGGCCCTGGCTGAGCCTCGCGCTGGTGGCGCTGTGCTTTGCCGCAGCGCATGTGACCTATTGGAGCAACCTGCGGATGCGCGGCCCTGTGATGCCCGCCTTGTATCTGCTGGCGTCGACCGCGCTCGCGCCGTCGCTGGCTTCGCTTCCCGCTGCGGTCGATCCGCCGCGCGGAAGTCGGGGTCGGCCGCGTCGTCGGAAGACTTGAGCCGAAGCGCAAAGAAAGGTGGAAAATCGGTCCGCTGCGACGGCGAACCGGCCCGACGAGCCGCGAACAGACACTCACAACCCCATACTGCAAAGCAACTTACAACACTTCACGCATTCGCAAATCTGCCTTGCGGCGGCTGGCGAGCCTGCCTATAATCGCCGCCCGTCAAGTCGCCCTAACCAGTTGGACGGCTTTGAGTTTCAGCGCGTTCGACAGGATGTTGAATCGTTCGTACTAGGCAAGGATGCCGCACTTCTGTTTCCGCTAACTCCGCCTCACTCACGCCGCTCGCCCTCGCTAGGCATCGCGCGCCGCGCTTCGTGCGCCCGCGGTCCTCTCGCTCGTGCTGCGCGCTGTCGAGAAGCGGCCGAACGAATCGTTCGCGGCGGAGCGACGGCGACCTTGCAAGCTGCGCTCGCTTTACTGCTGATGCTTTGCAGCAGCGTCGCAGCGAAAGCCGACATCGCCCTCCCTGTCGGCGACGCGCGCGACAGCGTCGTCATTCGCGCTTCCGAGGGTCAGCGGTGGCGGCAAGGCATCTACGAAGTGTGGCTACTGCCGCGCGGCGTCAACATTGAGCAAGGCGGAGTGGTTGCGCGTGCCGACCAAGGCGTGCTGTGGATCGACAAGCGTGCCGAGTCCACTGACGAACCGCATCGCGTTTTGGCGTATTTCGAAGGCGACGTGCGTCTCGATTACACGCATCGCGGCGGCAAGCACGCCGCCACGGGTCAAGCCGCTCAATCCGTTCGCGATCGCACTTGGTTCGGTCGTTTCAATACGCTGCAGGAAATCGACGTCAAAGTGACGTTGGTCGCCGACGAACCGGCCGCGAAGCCCGAACTTTGGCAGCGTGCGACGGCGTGCCTGCGAGACGGCGGCGAATGGCCAATTCAACCGGCCCAGTTCTCGATCCCGGATCGACCGCGCTCGCCCACGGCGTCTCCTCCCCCGGCCTTCGCGCCGTTTCCAATCCCCGGCGCCCCGCAGCCGGCGCCGCCGTTGCCCGGGTTGCCGCTCCCGCCGCCGCCCGTTGCGAGCGGCGCGCCCGCGGCGCAAGCCTCGACGGCGCCCCCGCCTTCCGCTGGCATCGCCAAGATTGAGTCGCGGAATGGATCTCGATTCGACTTCCGCACCTTCCCCGGCCCCGATGGTCAGCCGGCCGGCATCATCTTCGACTCGGGCGTGCGCATCGTCTTCGACGCCATCAAGAATGTGCAACTGCAAGGCTACGCCGTCGAGCGGATCGACGTGGAAGCGGACCGCATTGTGATCTGGGGCGATCTGCCGTCGAACCTTTCGGGACGCCCCGCCCCGCCCGCGAACGAGCCGCGGAAGCCGATTGAGATCTACATGGAAGGCAACATCGTCTTCCGTGAAGGCGACCGCGTCATTTATGCCGAACGGATGTACTACAACATCACGCAGCGTTACGGCGTCGTGTTGGCCGCTGAAATGCTGACCTCGGTGCCTGAGTACGAGGGGATGATGCGGCTGAAGGCCGATGCGATCCAGATGTACAACGAACAGCAGATTCAGGCGTTTGGCGCCGCCATCACTTCCAGCCGATTGGGCGTGCCTCGGTATTGGTTCCAAGCCGAAACGGTGCAGTTCCAAGACGAACAACGTCCGCGCACCAACCCCTATACGAATCAACCCGAACTGAATCCGGCGACAGGCCAACCGTCGCTGATGCACGACTACCTCGCCACCTCGAATAACAACTGGGTCTACCTGGGCGGCATTCCCGTTTTCTATTGGCCCACCATCGCGACCGACTTGAAGGAGCCGAGCTACTACTTGCAGCGCGCTCAGATCAAGAATGACAGCGTGTTCGGCACTCAAGTGCTGCTCGACTGGGACGCCTACCAAGTCCTCGGCATTCGCAATCGGCCCGCCAACAGCAAATGGCAGCTTTCAACCGACGTCCTCTCGGAACGCGGCTTCGGCGCCGGCACCAACTTTCGCTACAACGGCGATGGGTTGTGGGCCTTCCCCGGCCCTTACTCGGGGACGCTCGATGCCTGGGGCATCCAAGACTCGGGACTCGACAACCTGGGCATCGACCGCCGAGCGCTCGTGCCAGAACAGAACTTCCGCGGCCGACTTCTCTGGCAACATCGACAGTACTTTACGCCCGAACTGCGGCTCACCCTCGAATTGGGTTTGGTGAGCGATGTGAATTTCTTGGAAGAGTACTACGAGCGGGAATGGGATCAGAACAAGGATGCGACCACCGGCTTTGAACTCAAGAAGCTCGAAGACAACGCGGCTTGGTCTCTTACGGCCGACGCACGCATCAATCCCTTCTTCACGCAGACGCAGTGGCTGCCGCGCTTGGATCACTTTTGGCTCGGCGAGTCGCTCGTGAGCGACGTCTTTACTTGGTATGAGCATTCCCATGTCAGCTACGCCAGCATGCTCGTCACCAACCCGCCGACCGACCCGACCGACTTGGCAAAGTTCAGTTTGTTGCAGTGGGAGTACCAGCGCAAGGGCATCCATACGGCGACTCGACAGGAACTCGACCTGCCCGTCGAAGTGGGCGCCGTCAAGTTCGTGCCGTACGTCCTCGGCGAAGCCGCTTACTTTGGCGAAGCCGTCGACGAAGAACCGCTGGCTCGCTTCTACGGTCAAGCAGGCCTGCGCGCCAGCGTGCCGTTCTGGCGCGCCGACCCCAGCATCCAAAGCCAATTGTTCAATCTCAACGGACTCGCACACAAAGTCACGCTTGAAGCCGACCTGTTCTACGCCGACGCCAGCCAGGACCTCAACGAACTGCCGCTCTACGAACAACTCGACGACGATTCGACCGAACACTTTCGTCGCCGCTTGCTTTTCAATACGTTCAATCAAACGGCCGGTACATTCGTCCCCGAGCAGTTCGAGGATCGCAACTATGCGTTCCGCTCGGGGTTGCAAAGCAACGTCACGTCGCCGAGCACCGAAATCGTCGACGACCTGATGATGGCCAAGCTCGGCCTGTATCAGCGTTGGCAGACTAAACGCGGCCTCCCCGGACAGCAGCGCATCATCGATTGGATCGTCTTCGATTTGCAGGCCGCCGTCTTTCCAGATCCCGACCGCGATAACTTCGGCGAGGCGGTCGGTCTGATCGACTACAATTTCCGTTGGCACATCGGCGACCGCCTTACCTTGCTTTCCGACGGTTACGCCGACGTATTCGCCGACGGCTTGAAGACCGCCTCGATCGGCGGCCTGATCGGGCGCCCCGAGCAAGGCAGCCTCTACGTCGGGTTTCGCACGATCGACGGCCCCGCGCCGGCCGGCGCCCTCACGCCGCTCCAAAGCGACGTGCTCTCCGGCAACCTCACCTATCGCATGAGCGAAAAGTGGGTGGCATCGATCGGCGCGTCCTACGACTTCGGCCCCGCCGGCAACATCGGCCAAACCGTCCGCATGACGCGCGTCGGCGAATCGTTCCTCGTCCAACTCGGCGCTAATTACGACTTCAGCCGCGACAACTTCGGCGTCATGGTGACGATCGAGCCGCGGTTCATGCCCGGCAATCGGCTCGGTCGAGTCGGCGGCGTCGCGATTCCGCCCGCCGGCGCCTACGGACTTGAATGACGTCGCTCAGGGCGTCGACTATGCGTGGTGTTCCTTGGCATGCAGCGCCTGATGTTCGGCCTCGTCATGCGGTCGATTGTCCACTCCGCGCTCCACTGTAAACTCGATGTGATCCACGAACTTCACATTCGCACACTCGTCGATCTCGTCGGTCTTGCACGCCGCATGATCGGGAATGAAGAACCGAAACGGACCGCCTGACTTCGTCGGCAACGAACGGCCGTCCAGGCGATAGACCAGCAGTCCGCGGTCGCGAACAGCGTCGAGCGGGATGCTGGCATGGAAGTCGTCGGCGGCGGCATGCAGCCCCACATACTTCGCCTCAGGTCTCACGCGCACCAGTTCCAGCAATCCCGCCAGCGTGATTGCGTCCCCCTTCCGCTTCGGATCGATCCGGCTCAAGTCAATTACTTGATGTCGCACATCGACGGCCGCCAGGATTGCCAAGGACAACTGTTGCGGCGCGTCCACGGCGCCGTCGACGCGTAAGGTGTTCAGTGCTTCCGACATGCTCCAACCACTCTTCTTGAAATACATTCCGTCATCTATCGGCGTGTCGCAGGCCAGGTCTGCGTTGCTGACGCATCGTAACATGCCGCCAAGTCGATCGGGATGCCGCGCCGCTACGCACTCGCTGCGCACTCCTCGGCGCTCCGCGTCGCCATTTTCATTCGGCGGCCGCGTCTCACCAATTTTTTTCGGCGTTTTCCCCCGCCTTTCCTGAGACCGCAACGGCGGCGCCGTCGACTCCGTCGACGATGCGTGCGATGTCCGCCCAACTTGAATGCGTCGCAAGACTTTGGCGCGCGAGCCCAAGGACGTTCGACCACTCCTTTACACGCCTCGCGCCGGCCTGTCGCACCACACGTTCGCGGGGACATCGGGCATGTATCGGGCGGCCTTCCTCGGGACTCTCAATGCGATTCGGCGCGCTAGTTGCAACGCGAGGATCGTCCTATTCCCTCAGGCGGGATACTCACACAGGTTTCGCATTTGGAGTTTCCCATGCGGCGCAGATCGGCATTCACGCTCGTTGAACTATTGGTGGTCATCGCGATCATCGGCATCTTGGTCGCTCTTCTCCTCCCCGCCGTGCAAGCAGCGCGCGAAGCGGGTCGTCGAGCGCAGTGCTTGAACAACCTCAAGCAACTGGGGCTCGCTTTGCACAACTACCACGACACCATGCAGGCGCTTCCCATCGGCGGCCAGTACACCGTCAACAACAAGAACTGGCGCGCCGCGTTGTGGCCGTTCATGGAACAACAAGCGCTCGCCGACCAAACCTTCGTCGTGTCTTCGTTTCTGGCTCCATTCAGCGGCCAACAAACGATTCTGCAGGGTCTGAAAGTGCCGGGTTGGAATTGCCCCTCGAGCCCCTGCGATGTCTTTGGCCGAACGGGCACCGAACAGACATGGAGCGGCGGTACGCCCCAACTGGCCGACTACGTCGGCATCGCCGGCGCCTATCCCGACCCGGCGGGACGCAGCAGCACCAGCAACTACGACGGCGGCGTGTATAGCGCGAGCGGCGTATTGCCGCCCGCCGTTTCGGTCCGCTTGGCGGATATCCTCGACGGCACCTCCAACACGATCATGGTCGGCGAAAACTCGAACTTCACCCGCATGTCGAGCGGCGGTAATCGCCTCGACTTGCGATCGAACTACTACGGCGCTTGGGGCGGCTTCACTTATCCCACCAACCCGTGGACCGGCTCGCCCGACACCTGGGGCACCGGCACCATCACCATCCGCTACGCCCCGAACATCATGGGCACGCCGGCCGGCGCCGTGCACACGTGGGAAGCCAACCTCCCGCTTCGTTCGGCTCACCCCGGCACCGTCAACGTGCTGTTGGCTGACGCCAGCGCTCGTTCGCTCCCCAACACCATCGACTTCACTGTGTTGAGCTACCTCGCGACGCGCGACGATGGCCGCCCCGTCTCCAATTACTAAGCTTCCAATCTGCGAGACTCCTAACAACCATGAATCGCTTTGCATTTCCGGCGGCGGCCCTGATGCTCGCCGCCGCCCTCGGTTGCGGCAGTTCGAATCGTTCGACGGCCGCAGGAAAAGTCACCGTCGCAGGACAACCTGTGTCCACGGCGATGATCAACTTCATCAATCCCACCAGCGGCGTTGCAGCCAGCAGCGACCTGGGCCCCGACGGCAGCTACAAGATTGAAGAAGGTCTGCCGCCCGGTTCCTACAAAGTGTTCGTAATTCCGAAGACGTCGGACGCCGACGCGCCCAAGCCGGGGCAAGTCGCGTCGACGCCCGCGAAATCGTCGATTCCGCCCAAGTATCGCAGCGATGCGACGAGCGGCCTAACCGCCGAGATCAAGCCGGGCAGCAACTCCGACCTCAACTTTGCGTTGGACTAACATGACCCTCGCGACAGGGCGGCCGCGGCGTCGCGTTTGGCTTCTGGCACTCGCGTTCGCCGCGGTCGTCGTCGCAGTCGTCGCCCGCGGTCGCCTCCAAAAAGCGGCCGTCGAGTCCGATTACGCCGTGGCCAAACAAGCGCTCGCGGGAGGCCATTGGCGGCATGCCATCGAATTCGGCGAGCGGCTCGCAGCGTCCCCTTCGCGGCGCGTCGAAGGGTTGCTGATCGCCGGCGAAGCCTACGCCCGCCAGCAGCAGCCCGAGCAGGCGCTGGCCTGCTTACAGCAAGTCCCTCAAGACGGCTCCCCGTTGGCATGCTCGGCACAATTGGCGGAGGCCGAAGTTCACCTCCAGTTGCGCAATTGTCTGGGGGCAGCCGAACGCTGCTACGCTGCGGCGCTTGAACTCGAGCCCAACAATGTCGTCGCACTCGAACGTCTGGCGTACGTCCTCGGCTTACAAGGGCGCACGCGCGAGGCAGCCGTGTATCGGCTTGCACTTCTGCGTCATCAACGCGTCTTGCCCGTGCATCTCGTCCTACTCGCGATCGGCGATACGGCCGACGAGAACCCCGAAACGGCCGAGCGATTCTGGAAGTCCTTTCCCACCGATCCCGCCGCCCTGCGCGCTATGGGGACCGTGGAACGAAAGCGGAAACGTCTCGCCGATGCGAGACGACGCCTGGAATCGGCGGTGCGCGCTGAACCGCTGGTGTGGTCGGCGCAGGCCGCCTTGGGACAAGTGCTGCTGGAATTGCCAGACGACGACTCGTTTGAACAATGGCGGCGCGACTTGCCGGAAGGATATGAAACCTCCAGCGAGATTTGGACCGTCCTGGGCCAGCACGCCGCACGCACGCCGCAAGCCAGTCTCGCAGCGAGCTGCTTTGCAGAGGCGGTTCGCATCGACCCCAATCATCTCGCAGCACTTCACCATTTGGGGCGCACGTTGAAGTCGCTGGATCAATTGCGGGCCGCAGACGCGGTGCTCGATCGCGCGAAACAACTGGAACAGTTCGCCACCGCCGCCCGGACCTACCAAATCTCCGGTTCGTCGCAAGCCGTCGAACTGGCCTCCCAACACGCAGAACAATTGGGATTGGCCTGGGAAGCTTGGGCTTGGAGCGAAATCGCGCAAAAAAAGCCCGCCTCGGATCGGCAACGCCTCCGAGATCTAGCCAACAGTTCCCCGCTGCAACGCACCCTCGCCAGCGTCGAGGTGCTAGCCGCACTGGATCGCGCCAAGTTTCCCGGCCCTGCCCAGCGCGACGCCGTGAGGCAGGCGAATTTGCCCGCGACTCAACCGCCCGCTCGCCGCACTCAAACGCCGACGTCGGCAGCCCATTCCGCTGGATTTGATTTCACCGACGTCGCCAGCGCCTGCGGAATCAACTTCGTCTTTCACAACGGCCGAAAGTCGGAGGTGGCGGGCGAATACATGTACGAATTCAGCGGCGGCGCCGCCGCGGTGCTCGACTACGACCACGATGGACGCCCCGATTTGTATTTCGCTCAGGGCGCCGACTGGCCGCCGCGCGATGAAAACGTGCAACACGTCGACGCCCTCTATCGCAATCGCCCTGACGGTCCAGCCCAATCAGTCGCCGCCCAAGCGCACATCCTCGAACAACGATTTAGCCAAGGCGTCGCCGTAGGCGATTTCGATAACGACGGATTCGACGACCTTTACGTCGCGAACATCGGCGCCAATCGGCTCTACCACAACTGCGGCGACGGCACATTCGAAGAGGTCACGGAGCGAGCGGCGGTGGCCGGCGACGATTGGTCGACGGGCGCCGCCTTGGCGGACTTCAACGGCGATGGACTGCCCGATTTGTACGTCGCCAATTATCTGGCCGGCGAACGTCTGTTCGATCGCCCTTGCCTCATGGCCGACGGCTCGACGCGGTTGTGCACGCCGCACGAGTTCGCCGCCGCGCAGGATCGTCTGTATGTCAACCTTGGCGACGGACGCTTCGCCGACGCGACCGACGAATCGGGCGTCAAAGTTCCCGACGGAAAAGCGCTGGGGCTCATCGTCGCCGACTTCGACGACTCCGGCCGACTTGGCGTCTTCACTGCCAACGACGCCGTCCCCAATTTTCTGTTTATGAATGAAACCGATCGTCCCGGCGGCCCGCTCAAGCTCGTCGAATCGGGTCTCGTGGCCGGCGTTTCCGTTGATGCCGACGGTCGCGCTCAAGCCTGCATGGGAATCGCAGCCGGCGACGCCGACGGCGACGGCCAGCTTGATCTGTTCGTCACCAACTTTCGTAATGAAGCGAACACGCTCTACTTGAAAGCCGGTCCTCTGGATTGGATCGATTCCACGCGTTCCGCGGGTCTGCTTGCACCAAGCTACGAGTTGCTCGGCTTTGGGGCTCAGATGCTCGACGCCGACCTGGACGGCGACGAAGACCTGCTGCTCGTGAATGGTCATGTCGGCGACCTACGCCATCACGGCGTCCCCTATGCCATGCGTCCCCAGTTTTTCGAGAACCTCGGCGGCGGCCGATTTGAAGAACGCCGTGCAGACCAAGCCGGCTCATTCTTTGCGGGCGAATACTTGGGCCGCGGCCTCGCTCGCCTCGATTGGAATCTGGACGGTCGGCCCGACGTCGCCGTGAATCACCTGCATTCCCCTGCAGCGCTCGTGCTGAACCAAACCAGCACCCCGCATCGCCATCTGGCCATCCAACTCGTCGGCACTCGCTCCCCACGACATCCCGTCGGCGCGAAAGTCGAAGTACACACCGACCACGGACCGCATCGCAAACAGTTGCTCGCCGGCGACGGTTACATGGCCAGCAATGAACGCACGCTCTTTTTCGGACTCGGCGACGCGACCGAAATTCAGCAGGTCGTGGTCCACTGGCCCGCAGGCGGCCAAACCGCCTACAACGCGGATCAGCTCGCCGCCGCAGCGTTCCAAGGCGTCACACGACTTATCGAACCAGTCGACCCGCCGTAGCACAGGCTTCCAGCCTTGTCGTTCCCCAAATCTTAGACGGTTGGTCCAAGCTTGAGTGCTAGGGACGCTCCGTGAACGTAATTGTTCAGTTTCTCCCAGCCTCTCCAGAGTGTGATCCATCCGGGTTCGCCGTCGCCTTTGCGTCCGAGGAATCCGCCGAGTTTGGCGACTTCACGATAGAACTGTCGGACGGTGAGATCGGTGATGCGTGCGAGCTTGGGGCGAGCCTTCTGAAGGATGCGGATCCAGATTTGGGGCACGACTTGGCTCGCCGGCTTGTCGGGCGCCGTTCTCGCGATGGACTTCAGTTGCAACAACCGCACCGCTTGGATGCCAAGCAGCGCGGTGATCGCTTCCAGCCCCGCCTTCGTGTGCAATTGACGTGCTTCGACTTGGCAACCCGTTTTCAACGCTTTGTGATATTCCTCGATCAGCCAACGTCGTTCGTAGTACTCAATGACCTTCCAAGCGTCGTCGAGATTGCTGACGGGCAGTGACGTGAAGAGCGTCCAGCGGATCGGCTTCACTCCCGCGGGCGCATCGACTTCGGTGACATGCACCACGTTCATGGGAATCGGACGCGGCTTGAGCTCTCTCACCCAGGGGCTCTTCTGGGAGGGCGTCGGCATCTCAAGGGAGCCGATGCTGACCTCCAGTTTCGCCATGCGTTTGGGCTGCTGCGGTCGAGCACGTAAGTGGAGTTGATAGCTGCCGGCCAGAGTTAAGAGGGGCAGGTGCTGATCCAGTTGCACCGTGCCCTGGCTCCCCTTCAGGGATGATCTTCCGTTTCAAATGGGAGAGCGCGGACGACCCAGTCGCAGTTCTGCCGCAGCATGTGGCAATAGACTTCGAAGTTGTCCGCGCCGCGATCCATCACGTGGATGAATTGAACGCCCTCGGCGGGCTTGCCAATCGCATTGACGACCTTGCCCCAGACCTCCGATTCTCGGCGGCGTGTTTTGATTTGCGAACTGTTTTCTCGCTTGCGTCCCTTCGGCTTCCGCTCGCGATAATGAATGGCCTGTCCCGCCATTCCCACCAATTCCTCGGTGTCGGCGTTCACCATCAACCCGTTATGCAGCAAGAAGCCCAGACCGCTGCCATTGCCCGTCGGTCCGAGGCCTTCGACATCGCGATGACGGCCGAAGTCGAGTTCCGTGGTGTCATCCAGGATCAGATACCGGCCCGACGTGCGCTTCCGAACCAGTTCCCAATGCGGCGTCGCGATCGCGTCGAACGTCACTTCAGGGCGGCCCAAGAGCACATACGCCGGCTTGAGGTCGGGCCATTCCACGATTTGATCGGGGAGGCTGCCCGACGGATTGTTCGCCATCGCCGCCGCGACTTGGACTAATCTCCGCGTGCGGCGCTTGTCTCCGAGCTGACACTGCGAAAAATGTTGTTCAGCCCAATCGAGGTGAGAGCTCACGACCGACCTCCGTGCTTGCGAAGCTAAAAATTAGGCTCTCCCTCGCTCGCAACTCGCGCCCCTCCTTCTTGCGGACGCACTTCCAGATATACGAAGCTTCGGTCGTTTTGGTTCCATACGCGAGGCAACTCGTCTCGCTGCATCACGTTACAAACCCTCGTCTGTGATGCGCGAACTTGTCCCCCGAGCACTTTCGATTTGGGGAACGACAAGGCTTCCAGCCTGTGACCAAACGACGATCCAACCAACGCCAGACGACGCCCGCGCATCGCGTTGGTCGGATCACCGCGCCGAGCAAGGCCCTAGTCAAGCTCGCCTGCCAAACCGAGGTTGTCGCCGTGAGCAGCGATCAACTCACGCGGTTGCTCGAATTGCGCACCCGCCCTCTCTGGGCAGTCCCCCTTCTCCTCGCTGGCTTTGCAGCAGGGAGAGTCGAGCGGCCGCAGCACAAGCTTCCAGCCTGTGACCAAACGACGATCTAGCCAACGCCAGACGACGCCCGCGCATCGCGTTGGTCGGATCACCGCGCCGAGTAAGGCCCTAGCCAAACTCGCCTGCCAAACCGAGGTTGTCGCCGTGAGCAGCGATCAACTCACGCGGTTGCTCGAATTGCGCACCCGCCCTCTCTGGGCAGTCCCCCTTCTCCTCGCTGGCTTTGCAGCGGGGAGAGTCGAGCGGCCGTAGCACAGGCTTCCAGCCTGTGACCAAACGATGATCTAGCCAACGCCAGACGACGCCCGCGCATCGCGTTGGTCGGATCACCGCGCCGAGTAAGGCCCTAGTCAAACTCGCCTGCCAAACCGAGGTTGTCGCCGTGAGCAGCGATCAACTCACGCGGTTGCTCGAATTGCGCACCTGCCCTCTCTGGGCAGTCCCCCTTCTCCTCGCTGGCTTTGCAGCGGGGAGAGTCGAGCGGCCGATTGGGGTAGGCAGGACCGATTGAGTTCGGTCCCGCCCCCCGCCGAACCGGACGGGCGGATCTCCCGCATCCGGCTCTCCGGTCGATTGTTACTGTCGAGCAGATTGGCTTTCACGCGCACGGGCCATTGCCAGACTGAAGAGCCCGTGTGCCGCGAAGTAGGCATTGGGATAGCGTTGATGATCTAAGGCGCGACCACGACCGCGACGACCGGCACGCTTGCGAAGGATGCTTCGCAGGCGCATGCGAACCCAGCCGTCGACGCTCGTGTGCGTCGTGTGCCAGCTGTGTTTGAAGTATTCGTACCAGCCGCGCAGCGTCTTGTTCACATCCGCGATGATCGCTTTCAGGCTCTCGCCGTGGGTCCGTTTCGTTTTGCTACGAATCGCGTCCTGGAATTTCCGCATGCTCTTTTGCCGGGGGAACCGGCGGTGTTTGAGGAAGCGGTAGCCAAGGAATTCGAAGCCCTCGTCGTCCACGTGGACGATTTTGGTTTTGGTCGGGTGGAGCGTCAGACCGCGTTGGACGGTCCAGTCGCGCACCAGGGCCAAGGCTGCTTCGGCGTCCTCCCGCGTGCGGCATTGGATCACGAGATCATCCGCGTACCGTGTCATCTCGTATCCCGATCTGGTCATGAGGTGGTCCAGGTCGTTCAGATACAAGTTGCTCAGCAGAGGGCTGATAATCGCGCTTGCGGCGCGCCAGCCTGTGGAGTCCAGCGGTCCAAGCCATCCAGAACGTCGGCCTGCAGAAACTTTTCCACGAGCTCGATCACCGAGTTGTCCGCCACGTATTGGCGTAGTTGCGCGATCAACGCGTCATGTGGGATCGTATCGAAGTAGGACTTCAGGTCGACATCGACGGTGTATTTGTATCCGTCTTGGACGAACCGGTCGACGCGGCGCGGCGCGTCTTTGCACCCTCGGTTGGGGCGAAAGCCGTAGCTGTGCTCCGCGAACTGGCGTTCCAAAATAGGTTCCAGCACGTGTCGGAGCGTTTTGTGCGACGCGGTCACGGACTGTCGGAATCCCCAGCGGTCGCGTTTCGTTCGTGCCCGGTTTGGGGAGATGAACGCGTCGGATCGACTGCGGTCGGTAGGTGCCGTCGCGCAGCTGTTGCTCCAGCTTGTCCACATTTCTCGTCAGTCCCGCCGTGAAGTCTTCGATCGTCACGTTGTCCACGCCCGGTGCGTGCTTATTGGCGGCGACCTCGCGGTACGCCGAAAGCAGGTTGCTCCGTTTGTAGACTTTGTCCATCAAGCTATGCCATTTTCCTCCTCGAACGCTGTTTTGGTCCAGCGTGGCCAACATCGGTTTGGTCCATACGCTCGGTTCCGTCCAAGCCCAGTGGGCTTGATCGTCTCCAGAGAATTTACGCGGCGTCCGATCGCTCGGCGTCGCGATTGAGTCTGGTGGTTGTTCCACGCGCATGCACCTCCTCGATCAATCTTCCTGCGCCCCTTTGCTCCGCGGAAGTTACTCCGTTTCAAAGCTCCTACGGGCGCTCTGACCGCCCGCGTGGCATCGCCGACGCGTGCGTGGCCCTATGGGGGAGGCTGCTCTCGCGTCGCTCGACAAGTCGCCCACGCGGGGGTTCCCTGCTTACCGTGTTTGACCTTCCAATCGTTCCGCCTCCAACCACCCCTCGCCGCCTCCGGGTCGATCTGTTTTTTTTTTTCCGGAGCTGACCATCCACTACCTTGATAATCCGGTGTGCCGGCATCGAATGGCATCTTGGGCTTCGCCGGATGCTAGCGGGCTCGCCGCGACGACAGGCCGAATCGAGTTCGTTATCCTGCGGACCGATCGTTCACTTCCAGTTGCTCTCCACCTCCTCTTGTTACTTTCCGAGGATCGCAGTTCACCCTTCTGATCACACACGTTAACTAGCACAAGCCCCAAAGATCTCAGCCCGCATCGTTGGTCGGATACCGCGCCGGACCTAGTCAAGCTCGCCCGCCAAACCAGGTTGTCGCCGTGAGCAGCGATTCTGATCACACACGCTTCAGCGGGGGAGAGTCGGGGATAGCACAGGCTTCCAGCCTGTGACCAAACGATGATCTAGCCAACGCCAGACGACGCCCGCGCATCGCGTTGGTCGGATCACCGCGCCGAGCAAGGCCCTAGTCAAGCTCGCCTGCCAAACCGAGGTTGTCGCCGTGAGCAGCGATCAACTCACGCTGTTGCTCGAATTGCGCACCCGCCCTCTCTGGGCAGTCCCCCTTCTACTCGCTGGCTTCGCAGCGGGGAGAGTCGAGCGGCCGTAGCACAGGCTTCCAGCCTGTGACCAAACGACGATCCAACCAGCGCCAGACGACGCCCGCGCATCGCGTTGGTCGGATCACCGAGCCGAGTAAGGCCCTAGTCAAGCTCGCCTGCCAAACCGAGGTTGTCGCCGTGAGCAGCGATCAACTCACGCTGTTGCTCGAATTGCGCACCCGCCCTCTCTGGGCAGTCCCCCTTCTCCTCGCTGGCTTTGCAGCGGGGAGAAGGGTCGGGGATGAGGGGTCACAGGCTGGAAGCCTGTGCTACGGTCGTCCGCAACGAACAAAAAAGGCGTCGTCCTTGCGGACGACGCCTTCGCATTCGAGTCAGCTCAAAGCCGAACAGCCAACCTACTACGAGCAGCCCATGCTGTTGCCGCAATTGTGACACAAGTAGCAATTGCCGTTGCGAACGGTGATCGAACCACAGTTATCGCAGCTCGGCGCGTCGCTTTGGAAGCGAGCGAATTGATCGGTTCGCCCCGAGAGGCCGCCGGCGTTGCCGTCGACGTTCATCGCCACCCCGGCCCGCTCCAGCACCGAAAAATCAATGCGGTTCACGGCCGCCGCCTTCACGCCGCTCGAATCGGTGGAATTGGTCGCAGGCGACGTCGCGGCGCCCGAATTGGCGAGCCCCGAATTCACCGTCGCGGCCGTCGTCACGTCCATCGCACTGGTCGTCCGTTGACCGGACGGCCCGCCAGCCTTCGTGGCGGCGGGCTTGCGAGCTGGTTCCTCGTCTCCCCCGCCTTCGCTGCCTCCCGACTTCGGCAGTTCCCCTCGATTCGCCTCGCGATATCCAGGCAGGAAGGTGATCGCCAGCCAGCGGAAGATGTAGTCGACCACGCTCTTGGCAATTCGGATATCCGGGTTCGTCGTGTGCCCCATCGGCTCGAAACGCGTGTGCGAGAACTTATTCACGAGCACTTCGAGCGGCACGCCGTACTGCAGACTCATCGACACCGCCGTGCCGAACGCGTCCATGAGGCCGCCGATCGTGCTGCCTTCCTTCGCCATCGTGATAAACAACTCGCCCGGCCGGCCATCCGGATACAGGCCGACGTTGATGTACCCCTCGTGGCCGCCCACATTGAACTTGTGCGTCAACGACTGGCGAGTGTCCGGCAGGCGTTCGCGACGCGGTCGCGGCACGGCCTTCTCTTCCTTCGCCGCCTTGTCCCCTTCCGACTTCGTCGACAGCGGCTGGCTTTGCTTCGAACCGTCGCGGTAGATGGCGAGCGCCTTGAGTCCCAATTTCCAGCCCCACATGTAGGCTTCGGCGACGTCTTGCGGCGTCACATCCGACGGCATATTCACCGTCTTCGAAATGGCGCCCGACAGGAACGGCTGCGCTGCCGCCATCATCCGCACGTGCGATCGCCAAGCGATGCTGCGCACGCCGTTGGCTGGCTTGAACGCACAGTCGAACACCGGCAAGTGCTCGGCCTTCAAATCGGCCGCTCCCTCGATCGTGTCATTCTCGTCGATGTACTTGCTGATCGACTTCACCTGAGCATCGTCATAGCCCAGATTCTTGAGAGCAGGCGGCACGGTCTGGTTGATGATCTTGAGCATCCCGCCGCCCGCGAGCTGCTTGTACTTCACCAGCGCGATGTCCGGCTCGATGCCCGTCGTGTCGCAGTCCATCATGAAGCTGATCGTCCCCGTCGGCGCCAGCACGGTGGCTTGAGCGTTGCGGAACCCGTTCTTGCGACCGGTCGACAACACGCGATCCCACAGCTGACGCGCCGCCTGCTTCAAATAGGCCGGCCCCGCATCGTCGATCTTCTCCACCGCGTCGCGATGCATCTGCATCACGCGCAGGAACGGCTCGCGATTCGCTTCGTAGCCGGCAAACGGCCCGACCACCTTCGCCATCTCGGCGCTCGTCAAGTTGGCCGCGCCATGCAGCAGCGCCGTGATCGAACCGCACAGTCCGTAGGCGGCTTCGGAATCATACGGCAAGCCGCTCGACATGATCAGGCTGCCCAAATTGGAGTAACCCAAGCCGAGCGGCCGGAACAGGTGACTGTTCTTCGCAATCAAATCGGTCGGGTAGCTCGCATGATCCACCAAAATCTCTTGAGCCACAAAGAACAGCCGGCAAGCCGCCACAAACCGCTCGACGTCGAACGACCCATCCGCCTGCCGGAACTTCATCAGGTTGATGCTCGCCAAGTTGCAGGCCGTGTTATCCAGGAACATGTATTCCGAGCACGGATTGCTGGCATTGATGCGACCCGAATTGGGGCAGGTGTGCCAACGGTTGATCGTCGTGTCGTATTGCACGCCCGGGTCGCCGCACGCCCACGCACACTCGGCCATGCGTCCCAACAGCCACTTCGCTTCAAACGACGGACCTTCGCGATTCGGATCGGTGACCCAGCGAGTATGCCACTGTCCACCCTGCTCTACCGTATTCATGAACTCGTCGGTCACGCGCACCGACAGGTTGGCGTTCTGGAACAGAATCGAGCTGTACGCTTCGCCGTTGAAGTTGGCCTCGTAGCCGCCCTTCTCAATCAACACGTGCGCCTTGCGTTCTTCCTTCCACTTGCACTCGATGAATTCCAGAATGTCGGGGTGCCACACCTTGATCGACTGCATCTTGGCCGCGCGACGCGTCTTGCCGCCCGATTTCACCACCGCAGCGATCTGGTCGTACACGCGCATGAACGAGAGCGGCCCCGACGGCTTGCCGCCGCCCGACAGCTTCTCGCGATGCGAGCGAATCGTCGACAAATCGGTGCCGGTGCCCGAACCGAACTTGAAGAGCATCGCTTCGCTCGTCGCGAGCCGCATGATGTCTTCCATGTTGTCGTCGACGCTCTGAATGAAGCACGCCGAACCCTGCGGAAATTCGTAGGGATTCTCCGGTTGCTCCACGTCTTGAGCCGCCTCGTTCCAGCGCCAGTTGCATTTGGAACCGGTCACGCCGTACTGCGTGTACAACCCCACATTGAACCACACGGGCGAATTGAAGGCGCCGTGCTGGTGCAAGCACAGCCACGTCAGATCGCGATAAAAGCGCTCCCCGTCCTCGGCCGACGCAAAGTAGCCGTCGGCGATCCCCCAGTCGGCGATCGTGCGCGTCACGCGATGGATCACCTGCCGCACGCTCTTCTCGCGTTCCGCCGTACCATTTTCGCCGTAGAAATACTTGCTCACGACGACGTTCGTCGCCAACTGCGTCCAAGTCGCCGGAATCTCGCAATCCGTTTGCTCGAAAAGCGGCTTGCCGCTTTCATCCTTGATCGTCGCCTTCCGCAACTCCCAGGCCACCGTATCAAACGGATCCTTGGCATCGACGGGACAGAACAAGGTATCGATCTTGAGCCCCGCATTTGCCACGGCGGCGGCGGACTTTTGAGAACCACGGGCGCGCGATTGCGGACGCTCGGCTTTCACCGTTGCCATCACGAAACTCCTTCCTGGGGGAACTAGGCGCCATCCTGCTCGAACAAGTCGATGGCGATACTGAACAGATTTACACCATCCTAGATCGGCGTGCAAGTCGCTGCGTTGCCAGAAAATCCTCTCCGTTGAACTCAGAATTGAGTCTGACCTGGCAAGCTGGGAAAACGACGCACACTACCACCTATGGTAGAAGCAGTCGCGAAGACCACAACCAATGGCGTAGCGGGGCGTGAGTGTACTGATTCGAGCCCGACCGTCAACCGTTTCTGGAACGGCTCGTGCATGTTGCCGTCCGACAACGCTTTGCGCAACGAACGGCTCGTCGACGAGATTCGTGCAACCGGCCTGCAAGATGAACGTAACGTGAATGTTGGATTACGGTTCGGTATTCGATCTCGCGGGCCGTGATCGCAGCGCCAACAGGAAAAAAATTTTCCGCTCGCGAATTCTCGAAGCCCCGCGCCGCCCCTCCGCGGCTCAACTGTCCCACGCGATACAATAGGCTCGGTTTTCCTCCCACCCTCTCGCGGTAGGCCTCCATGAATTCTCGCGTACTTGCGGCAGCTTGTTTCTTCCTCGCCTCCCTGGCCGTCGCCGCGGCTCAGGCCGACGATTGGCCGCGGTGGCGCGGCCCGACCGCCGATGGACAGTGGCGCGAGACGGGACTGCTGGAGGCCTTCCCGACCCCGCAGCTTGAAGCCGTATGGCGAGCGCCGCTAGGGCCGGGGTACAGCGGTCCCACCGTCGCCGCGGGGCGCGTCTTTGTGATGGACCGCCAGACTTCGCCGACGCAGCGGGAACGCGTCCTGTGCTTCGACGAACTCACAGGTCGGCCGCTCTGGGTGCACGAGTACGACTGCACTTACACCAAGATCGGGTATACGGCGGGACCGCGCGCTAGCGTGACGATCGAGGGGGACCGAGCCTACGCGATCGGCGCCATGGGGCACGCCCGCGCGCTCGACGCGGCCACCGGCCGCGTCCTCTGGGAACGCAACTTGGAACGCGATTACCAGATCGACATGCCCATTTGGGGCATCGCCGCGTCGCCCGTACTCTTCGAAGGGCTCGTCATCCTCCACATCGGCGGCACGCCCGACGCCTGCGTCGTTGCGCTCGACGCAGCGACCGGCCAAGAGCGGTGGCGCGCCTTGCGAGATCGAGCCCAATATGCAACCCCGGTGCTGGTGCGCCAGGCGGATCAGCCCGTTCTGGCGGTGTGGACGGGCGACGGCGTCGCAGGGCTCGACCCGCGCACGGGAAAACTCCACTGGTACGACGCGCTGAAGCCGCGCAATATGCCGATCGGCGTCGCGACGCCCGTTGTCGCCGGCGATCAATTGTTTTGCACTTCCTTCTACGACGGTTCCCTCCTCTTGCGTCTCGATCCGGCCGCACTGCGCGTCGAGCGGCTTTGGCATCGCGTCGGGAAAAGCGAACGCGACACGGACGCCTTGCAGTCGATCATCAGTACGCCGCTGGTCCGCGAAGGGCATGTCTATGGCGTGGATAGCTATGGCGAACTGCGGTGCCTCGACCTGCAATCAGGCGACCGCCGCTGGGAAAACCTGCAAGCCACCCCCAAATCGCGTTGGAGCACGATCCACTTCGTGCAGAACGGCGACCGAACTTGGATGTTTAACGAGCGCGGGGAACTCATCATCGCGCGGCTCAGCCCGCAAGGCTACCAGGAGCTGAGCCGCGCCAAGCTGCTGGAACCGACCCTCGATCAGCTAAACCAACGCAACGGCGTCTGCTGGTCCCATCCGGCGTTTGCCAACCGCCACATCGTCGCCCGAAACGACAAAGAACTGGTCCGCGCCAACCTAGCCAAGCCGGATTCCCCACGCTAACCGCCAGCGCGACCGCCGCTCCTCCCCTTCCCGAAAAAAAAGACTCTTGTCCGCCTCGCCCCGCGCCGATATACTGTTCATACGTCCACTACCCTGAAACAGGCATTCCGCCGAATCGGGTTGCAGAACGAGCGGGGCTTTTCGATAACAGGAGTCGAAACTATGGCGTCGGCAAGCGCAGCGGTCGCGGACGAACTCAACGGCGTCGCAGGACAAGTGCAGGGATCGCGTGAGAACGATTCGCGTGAGAACGATTCGCGCGAGAAGGAAGCTCGAGACAAGAAAGCGAAGCAAGTCATGGCCAAGAAGGAAAAAGCGGCGAAGGAGCCCAAAGGTTCCGCGAAAGTCTCGCCGCTCGACCAAAACCCGCACCTCAAGACGGCGCTGCAGCAGATCGAAAAGCAGTTTGGCGAAGGCGCCATCATGCCGCTGGGCGCGGACGCGCAAATGCAGATTCAGGGCATCCTGACGGGCTGCCTTTCAATGGATTTGGCGCTCGGCGGACAAGGCATTCCGCGCGGACGCATCATTGAGATTTTTGGACCGGAATCGAGCGGCAAGACGACGCTGGCGCTGCACGTGGTGGCCGAAGCGCAAAAGGCGGGCGGGATTGCGGCATTCATCGATGCCGAACATGCCTTCGACCCCTCGTGGGGGCGCAAACTGGGCGTGCAGCTCGATACGCTCCTGGTCAGCCAACCCAATCACGGCGAAGAGGCGATGCAGATCGCGGAAATGCTCGTGAAATCCAACGCGGTCGACGTCATCGTCGTCGATTCGGTTGCAGCGCTCGTCCCCAAACAAGAACTCGACGGCGAAATCGGCGATTCTTTCGTGGGATTGCAGGCGCGGCTCATGAGTCAATCGATGCGGAAGCTCACGGGAGCGATCGCCAAGAGCAAGACGGCGGTGATCTTCATCAATCAAATTCGCGAAAAGATCGGCGTGATGTTCGGCAGCCCCGAAACGACGCCGGGCGGCCGCGCACTCAAGTTCTACAGTTCCTGCCGCATCGACGTCCGAAGAATCGGTCAGATCAAGGACGGCGAGGAAGTGGTGGGGCAGCGAGTGAAGTGCAAAGTCGTCAAGAACAAGGTCGCACCGCCGTTCCGCGTGGCCGAGTTCGATATGATGCATTCGAACGGAATCAGCTATGAGGGCGACCTTTTGGACCTGGGGATGCTGCACAAAATCGTGAATCGCAGCGGAGCTTGGTTCAAGTACGGAGATGTGTACCTGGGTCAAGGCAAAGAAAAGGCTCGTGCCTTCTTGATCGAAAACCCGAAGACGGCGGCGGAAATTCGCGAGAAGATCTTGGCGGCGGGTGCATCGCTCGTGCCGTCCGAGAAACCGTCGGGAGACGAAGACGAAGATGAGGGTGAAACCGATTCGTAGTCGCAGCCGTAAAGCGGCCGCAAGCCTGCTGCTGGCCGTTGCGGTCACGGCCAGTTCGCCCGCGTGGGCTCAACCGTCGTCGCCTCCCGCTTCAGGCCTCGCCGAGAAGCCCGCGGCGGCTGGTGCTGCAAAGGCCATCGAACCGCTTGGAGGTCTGGAGTCCGCGGTCGTCGAGGCGATCGCCAAGGCGGAGCGATCCGTCGTGGCGATTGCGCGCGAGCGACCGCGTGCGGCTCTGCCAGGAAATGCGTCAGGCAATGCAGGGCGACTGAACGGCGGTCGCCTGGGAGACGGTCGCCTAGGAGACGGTCGCCTGGGAGACGGCCCACTTGAGAACGCCGGTGCGTTCTTTCAGGAGCGCGGCCCCGAAGATCCCGACTATGTGCCGCATGAGTTTGGAACGGGAGTGGTGCTAGATCGGTCAGGCCTCATCGTCACGAACCACCATGTCATTGGCGATCCCCAGAAGAACCGATATTGGGTGTGGACCCATCGACGCCCCTTTCCGGCGGAAGTGCTGGCCGCCGACCCGTGGCTCGACTTGGCTGTGCTCAAGATCGCCGCCGACGAACTCGCGCCAATCGAGATGGCGGAACCCACGAGCGTCAAGAAAGGACAGTTTGTGGTGGCTCTAGGTAATCCCTACGCCATCGCTCGCGACGGTTCGCCCAGTGCTTCTTGGGGCATCGTATCGAATCTGTCGCGGAAGGCGCCGTCGCCCCAGTCGAAGGCCGCGCAGGGCTCGGGCGCAGAAACGCTGCATCAGTTCGGAACTTTGATCCAAGTCGATTGCCGATTGCAGCGTGGAACGAGCGGCGGAGCGCTGGTGAATCTGAAAGGTCAAATGATCGGCCTGACCACTGCCCTCGCGGCGCTCGAAGGCCAGGAAGCGCAGGCAGGCTTTGCGATCCCCGTCGATGAGACATTTCGGCGAGTCGTAGAACAGTTGAAGCGTGGACGCCAGCCGGAATACGGCTTCCTGGGCATCGGACCGGAACTCCTACCGCTGGCTCAACGACAGCGAGGCGAAGGGGGAGTACGCGTGCGTCAAATTGTCGCCGGTACGCCCGCGGCGCGCAGCCAATTGAAGATGGGCGACTTGATCACGCACGTCGCCGAACAGCGGATCTGGGATGGTTCGGATCTGATTCGCGAGTTAAGCAGCCGAGCGGCCGGTTCGGAAGTGGAGTTGGTCGTCTTGCGTAACGATCGCGGAACTCAACCCGCCGCGTCCGGCCAGCAGCATCGAATTCGTGTCGAATTGGCCAAGAAGTTTGTGGGAGGCGCCGGGGCGCTGCCGTATGCGATCGAGGCGCCGTCGGTTTGGCGTGGCATGCGAGTCGACTATGCAACGGCCATTCCACGATTTGAGGAGCATGCCTCCGAATTGGATGAGGCTGGCTGTGTGGCGATCGTCGAGGTTCTACCCAACAGTCAAGCCTGGAAAGCCGGTTTACGCCCCGGCATGTTCCTTTCGCATTTCGACCAGCGGCGACTCGAGCGTCCTCAGGATTTCTTTGCCGCGACGGAAAAGCTTGGCGACAAGTCGACGAGCGACGTGCGGGTGCGAGTCGTTGGCGTGAAGGAAGTGGATGCCGTAAAGGTCATCGCCCCCTAAGCGGTCCGACTTCGCCGAATGGGCTCCTCCGTGGCGTATGCTTGACTTCGCCTGGCGCTCCTCCCATACTTCGGCGGCATCAGGCGGCGCAAGTTTATGGGACTCTTCTGGGAGCGGAAAAAATGTCGAGTGGTCAAGGTGCAGGACGTGGTAAAAGCAAAGTCGTGGCCGGAATCTTGGCGCTGCTTCTCGGAGGCCTCGGCGTCCACCACTTTTACTTGGGTTCGATTACGTCGGGAATCATCCTTTTGGTTGGTTCGATCGCGACTTGCGGCGCTCTCGGCGTCCTCGCGTTCGTCGAAGGAATCCTGCTGTTGGTCATGAGCGACGCGGATTTCGATGCCAAGTACAACTACCGAACGCCTGAGTCGCTTGAGTTCGTGTTCCAGAAGAAGTAGTTACCGGAAATGTCGTTGCGTTCGCATTATGAGGCGGGGCGGTTCGGGCTGTCTTTCGAGTTGTTTCCACCGAAGACGGCCGAAGCAGACGAAGCGCTGTGGAGTCACGTGCAGAGGCTCGTGGAATTTCGCCCGAGCTATTTCACGTGCACCTACGGAGCGGGCGGATCGACTCGCGAGAAGACGCTGGAAATCGTCGCTCAGGTACATCGCCGTTTCGGTGTACCTGTGGCGTCGCATCTCACCTGCGTCGGTTCGTCCGTAGAGCAACTTTGCTGTTATCTGCATGACGCGCGACAGTCCGGCGTGGATTACATCGTCGCCCTGCGCGGGGACCCGCCGCGCGGTCAAACAGCTTTCCAAACGACCACGGGCGGCCTCAGTTACGCGAACGAACTAGTGTCGCTCATTCGGGCGCGATTTCCGGAATTTGGCATCGCCGTCGCAGGCTATCCCGAAGTGCACCAAGAGGCGCCGGACGCCGCAACCGACTTGATTAATCTGCGGCGCAAAGTCGACTGCGGCGCAGACATCGTCGTGACGCAATTGTTCTACGACAATGAGGACTTCTTCCGATTCCGCGATCGGTGCGTCGCTGCAGGAATCCAGGTTCCCATCGTTCCCGGGCTACTGCCGGTCACGAACCTCGCGCAGATTCAGCGAATTACCAGCTTGTGCAAGGCACGGCTCCCGGCTGATTTTGTGAAGCGATTAGGCGAACGCGACGACGTGGATTGGCAGTTTCAAGTCGGCATCGAACAGGCGGTTGCTCAAACACAACAACTGCTCCGCGGCGGTATTCCTGGCCTACATTTTTATGTCTTGAATAAATCGCAGGCGACTGCGGCAGTGATTGAAGCCGCCGAGATTCCTCGCTGAAGTGAGGCGCAGATGCTCAGCCTCGTTTGGTTGTTGGCAGTTTGTGGATCGGCTGCAGCCGACGCCTCCCCCGCTGCTTCGTCGGCCTCTTCGCTTCCGAACATCGTCCTCATTTTGGCCGATGATCTCGGATATGGCGACGTACGAAGTTTTAATCCCCAATGCCGGATCGCCACTCCGCATCTCGATCGATTGGCCCGCGAGGGAATGTGCTTGACCGATGCACACTCCAGTTCGTCCGTCTGCACTCCCACGCGCTATTCGCTCCTCACGGGCCGTTATAATTGGCGTACACGCTTGAAAAGCGGCGTACTCGGAGGCCTGAGTCCGCCGCTGCTTGAACCAACCCGCATGACGCTGGCGTCGCTGCTGAAGAATCACGGTTATCATTGCGCTTGCATCGGCAAGTGGCATTTGGGACTTGATTGGGCTCGCAAACCGGGAGCGCCTCCGTTTCGCGATGTAATCGAAAATGGCGAGGAGGGGTGGCAAGTCGACTTTGCGCGCCCCTTTGGCGGCGGCCCAACGACGGTTGGTTTCGACAAGTTCTTCGGCATCTCCGCTTCGCTCGACATGGTCCCTTACACTTTTTTGGAGGACGATCGAGTCACGGCGATCCCGACGGTGGACATGCACTTCGAGATGATGCAGGGCGTTGCGCGGCAAATGACACGGAAAGGTCCAGGAGCGATCGGCTTTACGGCCGAGGAGGTCCTGCCCACGTTCACGCAAAGATCCATCCATTACATCCAAGAACGAGCGCCGCAGGCTCGCGCTGGCAGGCCCTTTTTCCTGTACCTGCCGCTTGCCTCGCCCCATACTCCCATCGCGCCGACTAAGGACGGGAGAGGGCGAAGCGGCCTAAATCCGTATGGCGATTTTGTCGAGGAAACGGATGCCGCGATTGGACGCATTTTGGAAGCTCTCGATCAATCCCAAATCGCCCAACAAACGCTCGTCATCGTTACGAGCGACAATGGCTGTTCGCCGCAGGCCGATTTCGCCGCGTTGCGAGCGAAGGGGCACGATCCCAGCTATTCACTCCGCGGCCATAAGGCGGATATTTTTGAAGGGGGACATCGAGTGCCGATGATCGTGCGTTGGCCGGGACGCACCCCAGCCGGCTCGAATTCGAATCACTTGGTCGGACTCGTCGACTGGTTGGCGACGCTTGCGGAGATTGTCGGCGAGTCGCTTCCTGACGACGCGGGCGAGGATAGCGTCAGCTTTCTCCCCGTGCTGCTGGGACGACAGGACTCCCCTCCCCGACCAGCGCTCGTACATCACTCGATCAACGGCGCCTTCGCGATTCGCGAGGGACGATGGAAGCTGATTCTAGATGGAAGCTCTGGCGGCTGGAGCGATCCCCTGCCCGGTTCCAAATCGGCCGCCGACTTGCCTTCGCGACAGCTCTACGATTTGCAGGTAGATCAAACAGAGCGAAAAAATCTCTCGAACCAACACCCGGATATCGTCGCGCGACTTGAATTGCTGCTGGAAAAATATCGTTCAGCCTCGCGCAGCGTTCCGCTGAAGATCAGCACCTTAGTGCCGCCCAAGCGTTGATTCCATCACTTTGCTGCCGCAATCCACCGTTCCCGAACGTGAGGTTGGACATGGGCGTTGAGTATCGGGTTTGGTACGACGGCGAGTTTATTCGCGTCGAACATGCGCCCGGTTTTCGCATCGCGTCTGAATTGCTAGAAGCGGTCTGGCGCGAGATAAGCGAGACTTGTCGCTTGCACCATTGCCGTCGCGTGTTTGTCGAAGGAGAGGCGCCTAGGCGAGAATTACGTCCGATTGAGGCGTTGGACTCGGCTGCGGAAGCCGCAAGCCGAGTCCCGCAACTCGTTCTGGCGATCTGCCTCAAAGATTATGTCGCAGACCCCACAACCAACCTGTTTATTAAGGCGTTAGCGCGACGCGGCTGTAAAGCGCAGTTTTTTACGGAGTCGCAGGAGGCTCGGGACTGGCTACGCGCCTCCGACTGCGATGCTGAGGCTCCAGCGATGTCTCAACATCCGCGCAGCGACTAGGCCTTCCTAATTGCTAGTCGAGCGATGGAAGTGTACGTGTTTCCATTGACCGCCGATCTTTTGCCAGACTCGAGTCTCCTCGACTCGCGACGTCTGCGGCGCGCCCGATGCGTCGAGGTATTGGGTGAGTCGCACGTAGGAGAGCACTGCCGCTTCACCCATCACGCGCACATGCGTGCCGGTCATGCTGACCTGCTTGTTCTTCGAACTGGGAAGGCCGAAGTAGTACTGATGAAAGGGAAGTCCAGCGACAAGTTGTCCTCGCGACTCCGCCTCAAAGCAAGTCAGCGAATCATCGCACAACTTTACATAGACATCCCAATCCTGATTGATGATGCTCTCAAGAAGTCGCTGATTGACGGCGAGCAATTCCTGTTCCACGTTCATTCGATCCCCTTGGTTATCACGACTTTCGTCAGTTTCCTACCCGCCCTTTTTTGGCATACAGGACGCAAGGCCGCAAGGCGGGGGGGGAGCGCGAGCTCAGTCGTACGAATGCGCATCGACTGCAACTAAGGAGATGCCGTGAGTATCTGCAAATTTCCTGACAGACTCTTGATCAACCACGATCGTGCGTCCCGCTTCAATTGCCAAGACGCGACCGCCGGCAGCGTAGAGGTTTTCGAGCGTCAGGAGGCCGATCGTGGGGACGTCGAATCGCATGTCTTGCTGCGGCTTTGAGACCTTCACCATGACGAAGTTGCCTTGCTGGCAAAGCAAGCCCGCACGGCGAATGCACTCATCCGTGCCTTCAATCGCTTCCACCGCAATCACAGTTTGACCGCGCACCGCGACGCTTTGACCGATGTCGAGTCGTCCCAGCTCTTTTGCAACGCGCCAACCGAATTCAATGTCTTTGCGTTGAGAGAGCGAAACGGGGGGGCCGCCGATCTGGCCGGGTTTCACTAAGAGTTCCGGTGCAAAATCCGTGGGGGGCGCAAACATGATTCCGTCCTCGGAGTAGGCGTTGATGACGGCGCCAAGCAGCGAATCGTCGCGGCAGTCTTTCGTTCGACTCACAAAGTGAGGCCAGAACACGCGTACGGCTCGCCAATCGGGCAACGAGTGCCAGAAGGCGAACTTTCGAAACAACTGGACCTTGTGAATCTTGCCGGCCATGGTCGCGCACGTAATGCCGTGTTTACGGAAATGGCGTATGGCCCTGCCCAGCTGCGCGAGCCCTACGGGCGCCAAATGATCGACGTGGTGGCGGAGCATCTCCATTTCTGCATTGCCGCGCACTCCCAAGCAGTAGACTTCGTAACCTTGAGCTCGCAGTGCGTCCGCAACAACGGCGGGAAATCTCCCCCAGCCAGCCAGTAATCCGATTCGCGGCCTTGAATCGATCTTGGAGGCCATAGCGATCAGGCGGCGTCCTGCTGCGAGTCAGCGGGCGCGTCGTTGGTGGATTGCAACGGGTTCGAACGACTTTCCTGCAGCGACTCCACGATTCGCTCCAGCGATTTGATCTGCCGCCGCATTTCGGGGAGCTTTGAACGAGCGGCCAGGAGGCGGATCTCGTCGCGTTCCAAAATGGCAGGACTACCAAGGCAGTAAGAGTTGGCGGCAATGTCGCTCATGATGCCTGATTGAGCGCCAACAATTGCGCGATCGCCGATGTTGACGTGGTCTCGCACACCGACCTGCCCCGCGAGAACAACATAATCACCCGTCGTGCAACTGCCAGCGATTCCTACCTGCGAGCACAGGAGGTTATGTCGGCCGATCTTGCAGTTGTGGGCGATCATGACTTGGTTGTCGATCTTCGTACCTTCGCCGATCGTCGTCGGTCCATAGGTGCCGCGATCAATCGTCGTGCAGGCGCCGATTTCGACGTCATCGCCCAATTCCACATTCCCTAACTGCACGCTCAGTTGGTGCTTTCCATGGCGAGTGTCGTAGCCGAAGCCATAGGCGCCAAGCACCGCGCTTGCATGGATGATGCATCGATTTCCAAGTTGCGTCCCCTCGTAAAGAACCGCATTCGGAAAGAGGACGCATTGGGAGCCGATTCGACAGCCAGGAAGAATCGCGACCCCCGAGTGGATGACGGTTTGGTCGCCTACGACGACATTGTCGCCGATCGTAGCGCCAGGATAGACCACGACGCCTTCGCCTAAGCGCGCGGTGGGACTCACGTGGGCTTGCGGACTAACTCCCGTTACGGAGAGCTGGGGAAGAGGCCGGAAGTGCATCACGATTTTCGCGAAACTCGCATGCACGTCAGCTACTGCAATAAAGGGCAATCCAGCGGGAACGAAGTCGGGCGGAACAATCACAGCCGAGGCCGCACTGCCAGACAAAGCAGAAGCCAGTTTAGGCTTATCGGCAAGCGTGATTTCGCCTGGTTTCGCGTCGCGAATGATCGCGGCGCCGGAGATGACGAGATCGCCATCTCCCGAGAGCTGTCCACCGACGAGTTCTGCAATCTCGCGTAAGGTGAGGTTCATCGGCCGGAGTCCTTTCCGCATCTGACGTCGACGCTCAACCACCGCATCCACCAGCCTCGCTGGCAGTTACGCCCTCCCTCGGCGCGGCGATAAACGACGTTTTCGGCATCCTACCCCCAGCCCCTAGTTTGACACAAGATCGAATCTCATTGAGTAACCTGCCGGAAATTATGAATAAGTTCAGGTTTCGGCGATTTTCCGGGGCCGATTTTTGGACGGATTGCGATTGGTGAGTTGCGCGGTTGTTTGGACCGTGGTGCTTGCGGAGAGCGACTCCGCGGAGGTGAGTGTCGGAAGGAGCGTGTGCGATGCCGGCGAAACGACGACGCGAGATTATGGACCCGACGCGGGTGGGGGCGTACCACTGTTACTCCCGCTGCGTGCGGCGGGCGTTCTTGGCGGGGATCGATTTGGAGACGGGACGCGACTTTTCCCACCGCAAGGATTGGGTGCGGCAGCGGCTGGAGGCTTTGGCGAGCGTATTTGCGATCGACGTGCTGGATCATGCGGTGATGGAGAATCACGTGCACTCGATCCTGCGGAACCGGCCCGATGTGGCGCGGGCCTGGACGAAGCGGGAGGTGGCCGAGCGGTGGTTGCGGTTGAGCCGTAAGCGGCTGGCGTTGCTCGACCCGCCGGATCGGGAGCAGGTGGAGGAGCTGCTGAAGACGAAGGGGCGGGTGGATGTGCTGCGGAAGCGGCTGTCGAACATCAGCTGGTTCATGATCATGCTGAACGAGCCGCTGGCGTTGCGGGCGAACTTGGAAGACGAGATGTCGGGGCATTTTTGGGCGGAGCGGTTCGGGAGCATGCGGCTGGAGAACGACGAGTCGCTGTTGGTGTGCAGTTTGTACGTCGACCTGAATCCGATCCGAGCGGGGGCGGCGACGTCGCCGGAGACGTCGATCTTTACGGGGGCCTGCGATCGGCTGCGGGATTTGCAGCAGGAGCTGCTGGCGCAGCGGCGGCGGAAGCGGGAGACGCTGCGGCGGGTGCTGGGGGAGGGGCCGGACGAACTGGAGCTGGATGCGCGGCGGGTGTTGCGGCGGAAGAAGCCGCGGTCGGGGTGGCTGTCGCCGGTGCGCGTGGAGGGGGACGGGTATGCGGGGGCGGCGGCGGGGCGGCGCGCGTCGGACAAGGGTTACTTGCCGATGACGCTGGAGAAGTACCTGCAGTTGTTGGATGCGTGCGGGCGGGAGCGGACGGAGGGGAAGCAGGGGGTGATCCCGGCGGAGCTGCCGCCGTTGTTGGAGCGACTGGGGTGGGACAAGGCGACGTGGAGCGACGAGGCGGCGGCGGCGGCGCGACGTTTTGCGCGGATCGGGGCGCAGTGCGCGCGGCAGGCGGCGGAAAGGAAAAAACGCGCGAAAAAGGAAACCTAATTCAGACAGTCTGAATTTTTTCGCCCAAAGCGCCCAAAGCCCCCGCGCGCGGTCGTCGAGCGAGTCGGCAGCGCGAGGGACGCCTCTGCGGGGTCTGTCACGCACCGGTCGTTACGCGAATTGAACGTCGCGGACGATGATGGTGCGCGCTAGATGACAACGCGTGCCTTCTCGCTCGCATTCAACCGGCAGATGAAGCCATCACAGGATCGCGATCCAGCCAGGCCGCTACCTCGCTCAAGGACGCGACTCGTTCAGCATCGACGTCGACGCTCCCCCCGCTCTCCTGATCGCTCCGACTCGCGGACCGCACTAACCACAGCGCGTTCCACCCAGCGTTAATCGCGCCTCGATAGTCGTTGTTCAGATCGTCCCCGACAAATAACAACTCGTCGCGACCCATTCCCAAAGATGACTCGATGAATCGAAAGAACCCAACGCCCGGCTTCGCATGCCCCACCGCCGACGAATGAAAGACATGCTCGCAATCGGAGAGAGGCCGTAATTCGCGCACGACCGACTGTATCCGCCGGTCGTAATTTGAGCCGATCGCCAACACGAGCCCTCTCCGTCTCAGCTCCGACCAAGTAGGTTCGACATCCGCAAACACTTCCCAGGCAGCACCACTAGCAAAATGCCCCCACAGCTGCCGAAACAGATGCTCGCCGCCCACTCCCTGAAACACATCGGCCACAACGCGGCGCCACCGTAGTTCTTCCAATTCCTCACTGGTGGCTGTCATCGTCGCCGCATCCCCCGGTCCGGCACGTCCGAAATGCCGAAAAAATGCCGGCGTGAATCGCTTCGCGACCTCGGCCGTCGAGAGATCCGCTCCCCAGCCGCGCCCCGCCTCGGCGTACACCTCGCTAATCGCACGGGCGGATCGAAATAAAGTCCCCACTGCATCAAAAACTACGCCTCGAATCGCCATCTTCGCCTCCCATCGAAACCGGCCTTGCTTGCAATCTTCCCTCCGCGGTGGAACCGGGAAAGTCGTACGGAATCTAACGACTGTGCAGGTCATCCCAGCAACTCCATTCGCCTGCCGCAAGCTTCATTCCAGCCAGTCGCAATCCGATTAACTCTGCAAATTCCCCACGGTACCCAAAACCATTCCATGCGATCCGCTCACGGAGAAATGGAAATGCGCCTGCGCATTCTCGCATTCGGCAGCCTGCTCACCCTGCACCTCGCCACATACGGCATCGCCGCGCAGCCCGCTCGTCCGGCCCCTGCTCCCGCCAACGCCCATCGCTCGCCAACTTCAAATCCATATCGCCCCCCCGCCGCCGCGACGCGCTCCGCGCCTACGCGTACGGCGCCAACCTCGACGCCAATCGTCAGATCGTCGGCGTCGAACGCTCCCCCAACCGACGCCTCGCCCACCGTGGAAACGCCCCACCTCGACCGTACTCTGGCCGAGACTGGCCGACTCCCCATCGTTGCGCGCGGAGACCTCCGCGACGAAATCAAGTCGCTGGACATCAACGAACGCCCTCACCGGCCACTCCACTTCTACGGCAATGCGGTTCGTCGGCGAACTGGCGCCGCGCCCGCCGCCAACTAGCCCTGATCACGTCGCCGAGGCTCTGGCTCGACCATCGGAAGCGGCCGGTTCCCCGCTGCGTTGCAATCGCTTGCTTCGTTTCAACTCGGCATAGCAGTCCGGCAAATCAAAATGAGCCAGTACGTTCGGCACGAACGCCGACAGCGGCCAGTTGTAAGCCTCGTTTTCCGCTAGTGATCGATACGACTCTAGTTCGCCCTTAAGCGACACTTGCACCACCAGGGAGTGCAAGAGCGACGCGAAAGTCGCTGGCAACGTCCCCCACCCTGCCGCCGCCACGTGCACTTCGCGATGCCCGGCCGCCGCCAACCAATCCAACACTCGCAGCACATCATGCGTCTTTCGGCCGACATACGGCCGGTCGAGCATGAGGCCATGCGCCGCGTAGAAGAAGTCCGATCCATACGGCTTTGCAAAGTTATCCGTTCCGCACGTATCCGGCCGCGACTCGCCGATGCCGCGCACATCGCACGCGTATAAAGGTGCATTCGATTCATTTGCGATGAGTTCCTTGAGCCACGCCGACGACCGCAGTTCCAAGTCGCTCGATTGATCCGCCACATACAGCAGGGCCCGCGGCGGTCCCTGTGGCGGCCGTGAATAATGCGGCTCGTGGTGCAGCCGCGTCGCCAGCGCAAACACTCGCGGTTCCGTCTCGACGGCATAAGTCGTAGCGTGCGGCGTCGGATAACGACGATTTCCCGACGGACGTAAGATACGGTACTCGGGCGCCGCCGCAGTCCGCACAGGCAGTTTCAGCGTCTCGACGACCGTCTTTTTCAACTGTTCCCCCGCGATGGCCCCACGCGACGCCGCCAACGCCTGCGCCTTTTCGCGCGTAAAGTCGAAGACGTTGCGTCCCTCCAATTCGGCAACCTGTCCTCGTTGCGTGCACCTTAAGTCCAGGTCCGTCTCCAGAGTCAACGTCGGCTCCTGCACCACCCCCTCCATACGGCTCGCACGGCGAAACCACGCGTACATGGCCACTCGGTTTTCGATCGAGTAACCGTGATCAGTCGGTCCCACGAAGAGCGACAAGTTGTCAGGCGCGCCCAGCAACGTCCACAAAGGCTTCAGCTGCTCGTACGTTTCAATCGCCCCGCGCACATCGAAAAAGTCGCGTTCCTTCGCAAGGATAATCACAGGCTTGGGCGCCATGGCGGCCAGGAAATCACCATGATCTAACCCCAACGCCAACACACGCGGAGGACACTGTTCTGTATCCGCCGGCAATTCGTTCTCCAAGTTGCGGCGAAACGAGGTGACGAAACACGAAGGCGCCGCCATGGTCCAACGCGAGTCGAGCCCCGCGAGCCAGGTCGTAAGCGTCCCGCCGCCCGAATTGCCGGTGACGCCGACTCGCTTGGCATCCACTTCCGGGCGACTGAGCAAGTAATCGAGCGCACGAACGCCGTCCCACGCCCTCCACGCGCCAAAAAACTCTCCGACGAGAAACTGCTGGTTGCCGGCATACAAGTGCTCCGCAACCCCGACGCCGCGTCGCGGACGCAAATCTGCGTCGACGTACTGCAACCGCTCCCCCTGCCCCATCGGATCAATCAAGAACACGACGAACCCCAGCCGCGCGAGCGACTGTGCGAACGACTGATAGGCAGCGGCCGCCTTGCCGTTATCGGAGTGACCGCAAACTCCGACCACCGCCGGCGCGGGCGCCGATTGCGCCGCCGGCAAATAGAGATTCCCCGTAACGTAGAACTTAGGACGGCTCTCGAAGATCACATTCTCAATGCGATACGCCTCGCGCGAGATCGTGCGAGTCACTCGAGCATTCAAAGGGGTCCGCTCCGGCTCGGGACCAAAGGCCGAACGAATTCGCTGTCGCACCTCATGAACGTACCGCTCCGCCGCCGCCGCATCCTTGACGGTGGATCGACGATGCTCCCGTTGCGATTCAAATTCCCGCAACTGATCGACGAAATGCTCCTGTACCATGCGTGGGAAGCGATTGAGCGGCGGCAACGGCGTCGGCTCCTCGGCCGCATTTGCCGCCAACGACGGCGCCCTGCGGTCAGCCCCACCCCAACTCCATCCAGCCCACGCCGCCGCTCCTCCGACGCACGCACGGTGCCAATCACGTCGAGTCGCCCTGGGAATTCTGCTTTGATTCGTCGGCATAGATCGTCTCCGGCAGTGCCTTTCGGAAGTGCCTGAACAGCATGAAACATCAAGGATCAACCAGCGGTCGGTCGTCTACGGTCGTTGACTTCGCCGAAGGAACTCGCCATCGTGAAGGGACATTTTCGTAGTCGTCAACCGGAGTCGACGCATGTCGAACACTTGCTTATTGCAGTCAGCGACCCGCATTCTAGCCGCCGGCCTCGCTCTCGCCATTCTCTCCCTGCCGGCGGCAGGTTTCACCGCGCCGGATGCCAGCGTGGTTCAGAAAGAGCAAGCAGCCATGCAAGGAACATGGATTCCGCAAGAGGCGAAAATCGGCGGCCAAGACTTCCCCGCCCCGGTGCTCAAATCCTTGCGACTTTCACTCCAAGGCGATCGGTACGAAGTCTCGACGGGCAAGGCGGTCGACAAAGGCGTCGTCGCTTATGATCCCACGACGATGCCGCGTTCGATGAGCATCACAGGACAAGAAGGCCCCAACAAAGGCAAGACGCTCCTCGCCATCTACGAATTGAACGGCGACGAGCTTAAGATCTGTTACGACCTGTCGGGCGAAAAGACGCCCACGGAGTTTGTATCCGAGCCCGCGACGCAATCATTGTTCGTGAAGTATCGTCGCGAAAAGCGTTAGAGTCGTCGATCGTCGTTCCCATCCGTCGAACGCCTCGGCAAAGTGCGTTTCGAGAACAAGGACCCAGGCATGAATCGTTCCCATTCCAATCGTCGTCGTTTTCTCCAGACTTCGCTCGGGACCGCTGCGGCGGTTGCTGCGACGCCCTATTTCGCATGGACGCAACCGGCGTTCGCGAACCTCGCCAAGAATGACCGGCCGATTATCGGCTGCATCGGCGTGGGGAGCATGGGCACGGGCGACGCGCATCAACATTCGAACTTCGGCGATATCGTCGCGGTTTGCGACGTCGACTCCAATCATGCCGAGCGTGCCAAGCAAGACGCCCGCATCGGCAAAGGCAAAGCCGACGTCTACGGCGACTACCGCAAACTTCTTGAGCGAAAAGACATCGAAGTCGTCAGCATCGTCACGCCCGATCACTGGCACGTGAAGATCGCCATCGAAGCCTTGCAAGCGGGCAAGCATGTCTTCTGCCAGAAGCCGCTCACCCTGACGCTCGAAGAAAACCAACTCATCCGCAACGCGTGCAAGAAGTACTCGGATCGCATTTTCTTCATCGGTACGCAGCAGCGGAGCGACAAAGATCGCTTCCTCCGCGCCGTCAACATGGTGCAGAAGGGCTTGTTGGGAGACATCAAGAAGATCACCGTCGGCATCAACGGCGGCGACGTCGGAGGTCCGTTTAAGAAGGAAGCACCTCCCGGCAACCTCAACTGGGACATGTGGCTCGGCCAAGCCCCGAAGGTCGACTACATCAAGGAACGCTGCCACTACCAGTTCCGTTGGTGGTACGAATACTCCGGCGGCAAGTTCACGGACTGGGGCGCCCACCACGTCGACATCGCCACGTGGGCGATCGGCGAGGACAAGGACGGCATGGGGCCGACGACGATCGACGGCGCCGATGCCAAACATCCGGTGCCCTACAAGGACGGCTATCCGACCGACGACGTGCATTACAACACGGCCCACGATTATGCCGTGAAGTGCACCTATCCGTCGGGCATCGAAATGATCATTACCAGCCGCGGAGACAACGGCATCCTCTTCGAAGGCTCGAAGGGACGCATGTTCGTCAATCGCGGTAAGATCACGGGCGCCCCGATCGACGAAAACTGGGACAAGGATAAATTCACGCCGGACGACTTGATGCAGCTTTACAAGGGCAAGCCGTTCGAAGGACACAAGCAGAACTTCTTCCGTTGCATTAAAGAGGGCGGACAGCCCGTCTCCGACGTCAACACCCACGTCCAAGCCATGGGCACTTGCCACTTGGCGGCCATCGCCGCGCGACTCAATCGAGTGATCAAATGGGATCCCAAGGCCGAGAAAATCGTCGGCGATGATCAAGCGGCCGCGTTCTTCTCGCGGAAGCAGCGTGAAGGCTTCGAGATTCCCCGCGTCTAGTTCGTCTGACGCGGGCGACGCAGCATCTCGCGCGCCACGCGCATGACGCTCGACCATCACACAGCCTCCGCGCCCAGCTCGGAGGCTGTGTTCGTTTTCGCTGTTCCGACGAACTCTCTTGCGAGACGTTACCATGCGAGTCGCGTATGTCGCCCACCTCGTCTCCACGATCGTTGCCGCGAACGTCTTCATGGTCGTGCTGGCGTTCGTCGGCGCGACGCACGAAGTCGTTGCTCAATCTCCGGCAACTCAAGCTGCGCCGACCGAATCGCCCAAGCAGCTCGCACAACTGCGATACAACCATCCGGGACTCGTCGTCGACCTGGGCGTCGGCCTGTGGGCCTGGCCGGTTCCGTGCGACGCCGATGGCGACGGCGACTTCGACCTAATCGTCTCCTGCCCCGATAAGCCTTCCAATGGCGTGTGGCTGTTTGAGAACGCGACGGGGCCGACGAATGAGCACAAGTTCCCGATTTTCAAGCCCGCCCGACGTCTCAGCCGCACCGTGCACTACGTGATGCCCAGCTACGTCGACGGGCAAGTTCGCGTCGTTTCACCAGGTTTTGAATACCCCGAATTCGCCACGCGCGGCATCGAAGTGCGACGAGAAATCCCCTTCAATGCCAAGTTCTACCAACCGATTGGGAACCAGCCCAAAGGCCCGAAAGTCCGCCATCATCAGTGGCGATACGTCGACTACGACGGCGACCATCTTTTGGACCTGGTCATCGGCATCGAAGACTGGAGCGACTATGGCTGGGACGACGCGTGGGACGCACAAGGACGTTGGACGCACGGTCCCTTGCACGGATTCGTCTTCCTGGTTCGTAATCGCGGCACGAATGCGGCGCCGGCCTACGAACCGCCGCAGAAGCTGACGGCCGACGCGCAGCCGATCGACGTCTTCGGCTGCCCTTCGCCCAACCTGGCCGACTTCGATGGCGACGGCGATCTTGACCTCTTGTGCGGCGAGTTTCTCGATCAATTCACATACTTCGAGAATGTCGGCTCGCGCACTCAGCCCGCCTATACCGCGGGTCGACGTTTGATCGCGCCGAACGGCCGACCGCTCGCCATGGACTTGCAGATGATCGTCCCGGTCGCATTCGACTGGGATCGGGATGGCGACGTCGACTTGATTGTGGGCGACGAAGATGGACGCGTAGCGCTCGTCGAGAACGCCGGAAAGCTGTCGACGGAGCGTGCGCCGCAGTTTCTTGAGCCGCGTTACTTTCAACAGGAAGCCGACGCTCTCAAGTGCGGCGCGCTCGCCACGCCGGTCGGCTTCGATTGGGACGCCGACGGCGACTTCGATATCATCTCCGGGAATACGGCCGGCTACGTCGAGTGGTTTGAGAATCTCAGCGGGCCGAACGTCGAGCATCCCCGCTGGGCGGCGCCGCAACGCTTGCAGGCAGGCGGAAGCGTGTTTCGCGTGCAAGCCGGCCCTAATGGAAGCATCCAAGGACCCGCGGAAGCCAAGTGGGGCTACACCACCTGTTCGATCGCAGACTGGGACGGCGACTCGCTTCCCGACATTCTCCTCAATTCGATTTGGGGGCGAGTGCAGTGGCTGAAGAACGTGGGATCGAGGTCGCGTCCCGCGCTTGCGGCGCCGCAAGACGTGGCGGTGCAATGGCCTGAGACGCCGCCGAAACCGAGTTGGACTTGGTGGAGCCCGTCGCCTCAACAACTGGCGACGCAGTGGCGGACGACGCCGATCGCCCGCGACTTTGACGGCGATGGCTTGACCGACCTCGCGATGCTCGACGCGGAAGGTTACTTGGCCTTGTTTAAGCGAGTCAATCGAGAAGGCGTCAAGATGCTGCTTCCGCCGCAACGGATCTTTGCAGACGCGCAAGGAGTCCCCTTGCGACTCAACGAACGTCAGGCGGGCGGGAGCGGGCGGCGCAAGTTGGCCTTCGTGGACTGGGACGGCGACCAGCAACTTGATCTGCTCGTCAACTCAGCGAACGCCGACCTCTATCGCAGCCTCGGGGAAGTCGGCGGCGTCCGTCGCTTTGAACGTCAAGGCACGCTGGCCCCGCAAAACATTGAGGGACATGACGTGAGCCCCACCATCGTCGACTTCAACGGAGACGGCGTCCCCGATTTCTTGGGCGGCGCCGAAGATGGTCGAATGTACTACCTCCGGAACGCACGCACTCCTTAGTCTCTTGGAACAATTTGTCTTTGGGAACAGGTGGAAGCCATGGAACCGTCACCAACCGCACCCGGTCGATTCTATCCCGATGCCAGCGCCTGTCGCGACGAACTTTCCCGTCGCTCGCTGATGCGCAGCGCCGCAGCCGCGTTGGCCGGTGCGGGGTTGGCGACTGCTTGGAGCGAGCGAGCGTCCGCTCAGGCGACGAGTGAAGCGTTGCAGCCCGCTGCGCAGGATGTCGTCCCGAGGCATCGTATGAAGAAGTCGATCAACCTCTGGGCCTTTCCCTATCCGCAGAAGTGGACGCTGCGACAGTGTTTGCAATTGGCGAAGGACGCAGGCTTCGACGGCGTGGAGTTGAATTTCGACCTGGAGAGCGATGTCTCCGCGAAGTCGACCGCCAAAGAATTGACCGAGGTTCGGAAAATGGCCGAACAGATCGGCATCGCCATCAGCGGCCTGTGCTCGTTCTTGTTCTGGCCGTATCCACTGACAAGCAACGATCCAGCCAAGCGCAGCCGGGCCATGGAACTCGGTGCAAAGATGATCGAGGCCGCTGGACGCTTGGGAACCGAAAATCTGCTCGTCGTACCCGGCGCCGTTTGTATTCCGTGGCGCGACGATCACGAGCCGGTGCCGAACGATGTGTGTGAACAGCGAGCCAAGGAGGCGATCGCCAAAATGATCCCGCTCGCTGAACGCCAGGGAGTGTATCTCAACCTCGAGAACATTTTCTTCAACGGCTTCCTGATGTCGCCGATGGAAATGGCGGCCTTCGTAGATTCGTTCCAATCAGAGCGAGTGCGAGTGCACTTCGACACGGGGAACATCATGGAGTATCAGTTTCCCGAGCACTGGATTCGCATCCTTGGGAAACGCATTAAGAACGTGCACCTTAAGGAGTACACGAAGAAAGGCACAGACCATTCGCTGGAAGCATTTCGGCCGCTGCTGGACGGAACAACCGATTGGCCCGCGGTGCTCGAGGCCTTCTCCGCCAACGATTACGACGGCTACCTGACGTACGAGTACTTCCATCCGTGGCAACATTGGCCGGAAGCGTTCATCTTTCAGACGAGCGATTCGATGGATCGAATGTTAGGGCGTAAGAACTGGACGCCGTCGCCAACATGAAGACCAACGCAGTGCGATTGATCGAAGCGCTGGGCATCGCCTACGAGTTGCACGAATACGAAGTCGATCCGGAAGACTTGTCGGCCGAAACCGTCGCGGCGAAAGTCGGCTTACCGCTCGAACAAGTATTCAAGACGTTGTTAGTGCGAGGCGACAGACATGGCTGTTGCTTTGCGGTGATTCCAGGCAACTGCCAGCTGCAACTGAAACAGTTGGCGAAGCTGACGGGCGACCGCAGCCTCGCGCCCGTTCCGCTCAAGGAACTGCAGTCGCTTACCGGCTACATTCGCGGCGGCGTTACAGTGTTCGGCGCGAAGAAGGCGTTCCCCGTCTATGCGGATGAAACGATCGAATTATTCAATGTGATCTCAGTCTCGGCAGGCCAACGAGGTCTGCAAATCTTTCTGTCGCCGGTCGACTATCTGCGCGCCGTCGACGCCAAGGTCGGTCCCATCAGCGAATTGAAGTCCTAGCGTTCCTCAACTCACGAGCCAATCAAGCATGTCGAAAACCCGCCCCACAATGTTCATTCCTATCTTCGGCGGCGTAGCGTTATTGCTGATCGCGTTCAGCTCGGCGCGAGCCGATTCATTGACGTCGCCGCGTCGCCCAAACATCGTCTTCATTTTGACCGATGACCAGGGATACGGCGACCTTGCCTGTCACGGCAACCCGGTGCTCAAGACGCCCAATTTGGACCGGTTGCATCGCGAGGCGGTGCGTTTCACCGACTTTCAGGTCAGCCCTACGTGCGCTCCCACACGATCGGCCTTGCTGACGGGGCGACATGAGTTCCGCAATGGCATCACGCACACGATTCTCGAACGCGAGCGACTGACGCTCAAAGCCACGACGCTGGCTCAAGTTCTGCAAGCCAACGGTTACGCAACCGGCATTTTTGGCAAATGGCATTTGGGAGACGAGGACGAGTACCAGCCCATGCGCCGCGGGTTCGACGAGACGTTCATCCACGGCGCTGGCGGAATCGGTCAGACTTACCCGGGCAGTTGCGGCGACGCGCCAGGCAATCGCTACTTTGATCCAGCGATCTGGCACAACGATCGTTTCGTGAAGACGCAAGGCTACTGCACGGACGTCTTCTTCCGGCAGGCGGAAACTTGGATCGAGGCGACGAAAGGGAAGAAACCGTTTTTCTGCTACATCGCGACGAACGCCCCCCACGCGCCGCTCGACGTCCCCGCCGAGTACGAAGCGCGCTACGCGGACAAAGTCGCACCGAACGTCGCCAAGTTTTTCGGCATGATCGCCAACATCGACGACAATGTCGGCCGTCTTCTGGAGAAACTGGCCGCGTGGGAGCTTGAGCGCGAGACGCTGGTCATCTTCATGAACGACAACGGGGGAACGGCAGGTGTACCGGTCTTCAATGCGGGCTTGCGCGCGACGAAAGGCACTCCCTGGCTCGGCGGCACTCGCGCTTCCTCGTTCTGGCGTTGGCCCGGCACGCTCGCCCCGCGCGATGTCGACCAAGTGTGCGCGCACATCGATTTCTTCCCCACGATCGCCGAATTGACCGGAAGCAAACTCGATGACGCCGTCGCGGCGCAGGTGGAAGGTCGGAGTATGGCGCCCTTGTTGCGAGGTGAAACGGTCCCCTGGCCTGACAGACCGCTTGTGACGCATGTCGGACGATGGCCGAAGGGGGCGAATCCTCGCGACTACAAGTACGCTCAGTGCAGCGTCCGCTTCGGTCCTTGGCATTTGGTGAGCGTCGCCAATTCGGGCGGTCAGGGGAACGCCTCGAAGAAGAAGGAAGGTCGCGCGCCGCCGTCGGGCGGTTCGCCGTCGTGGCAGTTGTATCACGTGCTTGAGGACCGCGGCGAGCAACGAGATGTTGCCGGCGAGCACCTTGAAACGGTTCAGAAACTAGCGACGCTGTACGACCAATGGTGGGACTCCGTCCAGCCCCAGTTGGTGAATGAGGACGCTGTGGGTCCGGCGGTGAATCCGTACAAAGTTCGCTACGAACGCCAGTTTGGTCCGCCAGCGGACAAGTGAGGCGCAAAGGGCTAAGGGGCCTTGGCCGCGGCTTCCCACGGTTCGCGTTCGCTCATGCCCGCCGTGTCGGCTTCATCGCGATAGCGGAATCGGACCCGTTCCGGACCAGGCTCTTGCACGAGCATCGGGGGCTGGCGTCCTGGGCGTCCTTGAGCGATGTAGCGAACGGAACGTCCGACGAGCGGTCGGCCGAGCGGGTCGCGTTCGAGAATCAGGGTTCCGTCGGCGGAAAAGTCCTGAACGGCCTCGCCGCGCGTGCGAGTCCACCCAAGCAGGGCGCCTTCGTCCGCATAGCGATAATCGTCGCGCCACGACTTCGGCAAGTCGATCACGGGATCGACATAGTGGCCGGCTTCTGCGGCCCCGCGATAGACGATGCGCTTGATGCGTCCCCGCTCGTCATACTCGCGTTGCTCATTGTCAAGCGTCATCCAAGAGAGAAAAGCAGGCGGCGAAAAGTAAACGCCGTTGTGAACGAATACTCCGATTTCCACTCGGTTCGATTCAAGCGTCTCTCCTTCGCGAATCGGCCGCCTTGGAACATAGTCGACCAGGATCTCGGCCCGAGTCGCGTCGGCGTCGAGCGGCTGGATTCGTACTTGGTCTGCGGGACCACGGAGCACGACCCAGTGGTACTTGAGCGGCTTGGCGTTCAGATCTCGGCTCGCTTCCGCGCTCACGACGATGCGACGTTGTCGCGAAGTCGCCCGATAGATCCGCGCAATCGAGCACGGAGAGTCGAACAGCCGTTCGCGAGGACCGATGTCGAAGTAATCGCGTCCCGGCTCAAAGGCCTGCTCCTCGATCACCTTCAGTTCAACCCACGGCGGCAGTGCGTCCTCGCGCATGGAGTGCGCCATGTCGATCATCTTTTCGACGTCGAGATTCTTTCCTTCGAACACCGTGGGATGCGCCGCGCCCGTGAGATAATCTTCGGACTTCAAGACCGACTTGTTGCTGGCGCGAAAAATCATCTGCAGGGCTGGAGCGAGCATTCCCGTCTCGACGAGCTTCGCCTTGGTCGCGGGCGTAAAGGCAGCGAGCGTGCAGGCGACGGCGTCGAGAAAAACTTGGTCGGAGCCGGATGAACCTTGACTGGTAATCAAATAGGGCGTGTTTGCGGGGAACACATCTCCGAACCCATCGCCGACGCCGTCTCGCCCCGGATCATGATCGCGGTGCTCGGGATAGACATAGATTTGATTGGACCGATACTGCGCGTAGAGCAGCGCGACGGCGCGAGGATTCACATACGCGGTTCGCGCATTGCTGCGCCAGAAGGGCGAGCCGACATGCGCCGTCGATGAATTGCCGAGCACGACCCCGCCATGAAAAAACGCCAACTGCAAACCAAACGGCACGTCGCCTTGGATGCTTTCGTCGTATTCGATGCGACTTAGCTGCAAGAAATCGCCGTAGCGCATGTTCGAGTGATCGCGATCGCAGTTGTCGTAGAGGTCGCCGAAGTTCCCGGCCGCAGACCCTTCGTCATACCACTGCCGTAGTTTATCGCCGACGGCGCCGCGTCCCTTTACAACGGGCGTCGGAGGTTTTTCGTTGGGCCATTGAAATCGCGATCGCAAGACATTGAGCACCGGATCCCAGCCCGTGTTGTCGGGGCCGACCAGTGCGACGCCGTTCTCAATGCGGCGCGACTTCACCTCCGTCGGCGACAACAGCTTCGGCGACGCGGATTCCGCCTCCTTCAGCAATGATTGAAACCGCGGGTCCTCGCGCAGCGAGCGGAAATCTTCGTCTTGTTCGATGCGCGCCCGCTGCGTGAATCCAAGTTCCACGGCTTTCCGCAACGACTCGATCGCCTCCTCGCTTTTCCCCGCGAGCGCCAGCACGCACGAGAGGTTGTAATGGCTGGCGGGAAGTTGCGGCGCCTGAGCGACCGCTTGGCGAGCGAGTCGTTCGGCGGCCGGCCAATCGCCGTGTCGCGCAAAGGCCGCCGCTTGTTCGAAGTTGGCCTGACTCGTGCGCGCGAGGCGCGCGTAGTCGAAGGCGTTGGTCGGCGCAATGGGCGCCGGCGGCATCGGTGCGGATGGTTCGCGGTTCTCCTGCGCCTCAGCCCTTGAAAAGGCGCCGGTCGTCGCTCCGTCCATGCCTGCTATCCACGCCGCGGCGCTCGCGAGCGCAATTCCGAACCTCCGCATGTTCATCGCCCGCCCTCCTCATGCTGCTTCGACAGTGACCGCGGTAATTGTGACGCATCGTCGAACAACCGCCAACGGTCTGTTGGAACTCCCTGCATCGCGGCGTCCCAGCGCGGCGATTCAGGCGACTCGTCTGTCACGTTGCGCAAGTAAATCGCCGCCACCTGCGTCGGAAAACGACGCGCTAGTTCGCCATAGACCTCAGGATCCTTCTCTCCCGTATCGCCCACCAGCACGAATCGGCGTCGGGGGAACCGTTGCATCAACTGCGAAATCGCAGACGACTTGAACGCCTGCGAGTCGCCCATTTGCTTGAGCGCATCGGGATCAAGCACATGAAACGACCTTAGTTGGAAAGCTCCATCCGGGAAAGCGGCGCTGCGAGTTAATTCGTGCAGGGGGCCGTAGAGTTGCCACGGACTTCCCGAGACGAAATGCCAGGCGACGTCGCCCGATTCGTTCCATTCTCGATACCGGTCGGCCATCCCCGACACGGGACGAAAAGGGCGCAGAAACGTGTTGCGCAGCAGTTCCTTTCGGTCGAGCACTTGCGACTCTTTGATGGTATCGTCGATATCAGAAACCACCGACCACCCTTCCTCGGGAATGCACAGAATGCGTCCCTCCATCGTTCGCTCATCTCCGGTCGCGAGCGCCACCGTCATGCGCACCGCGCGCGGGCTGCCTTCAAAGATTCCTAACTCTTGAGGCAGTTCGATCGCACCCACGGCATGTCCGTCCAGTCCCGACTCGGCCAACGCAAACTGCGAACCGCCGATCTGGACGACGATTCGCTTGCCGCTTTCGCTATCCGCAACGAATGGGGCGAGACGTTCGCGCAACACCTCTTTTTCCTGCTCCTCTTTCAGCTCCATGCTCGCCGTCAGCAATTCAAGCAGAGCCCGTTCGCGAAGCGAACCGCTTCGCGATTCGTAGACCCAAGCTCGCAACGGCGCCTCCCACCGTCGCGTCTCTCGATTCCAATTGGCGGCGGCGGGAAAGAGCACGACTTGCTCATCGCTCTTGAGGTTCGACACTTGCCGTTTCTCCTGCGGCATTCCGAAATGGACTTCGATAAATTCGTAGGCGCGTCGCCGAGCTTCTACGGGGAAGCTGTGCGGGGCGTCGGGGTACAGGGCCTGCAGCGCATTCTCCGCTCGGTGTAAGGCGTAGACGGACTTCGCCGCCCGCAGGCAATCGCGCACGCCTTCGACGTCGAAGTCGGCGTCGCGCGTCGCCGCCACGGCCAGGAATGGACGCGGCGCCAATGCGGCGATCAATTCGGGAAAGTCGAATGGAAGGCGGTTGCGGTCATTGGCGAACTGGGTCGCGATCCGCGGCATGTAGCGTACGCCATTCCAACTGGGAACATCGTCCTTCTCGAAGCTCGAGAACCCGCAACTCGAGACGATCACCCGCAGCCGCTCGTCAAAGAGCGCTGTAAAGACAGCGCTATGACCTCCCAGCGAATGGCCGACGACGCCGAGTCGCTGAGAATCGACGAATGGCAGCGTTTCCAGCAGGTCGACGGCGCGGGAGTTGTCCCAGATCGCTTTCATCGTGCCGCTGGCGTAACCATGCGACGGTGCGAAATCGTAGGCGTGAGCGCCGAGCGACGGGTAGTCGGGCGCCAGCGTCACGAAGCCGCGTTCCGTCAGTTCGCGGGCGTAGGCCAGCGATGCGTCGCCGGCGACGCCCGCTGGTTCGTCCTTCCCGTGCGCCGTCGTCTGATGCAGGCACAACACGGCCGGGACAGGCAGGATCGCGACGGGCGTTGCGGGTTGCAGTTTGTCGGCGAGCTTCTGTCTCTCCCACTGATCGGCAATCGCCTCGGGCAACAGCAACCAAGCAGGCGTCCGATCGTCGTGATCGGACTGGTACGAGACGGGATACCGAACAATTCGCCCGTCGCGGATCGGCGCTCCCCACTTCGCGTCCAAAGGAACTCGAGCGAGCGGACTAGGGCGAGTCCCCGCAGCAAGTTCAAAACTCTGCACAATGTGGTCGCGACGGCGACGCCATTGGGCGGCGTCTTCGACCGAGTGAGATCGGCCTTGTGAATCGCGCCACTCAAGCAGCGTCGTGCGCGATGGATAGACGGGAAGTGCGGGGCGAGCTTCAAACCTACCGACCGGATAACCGGCCGAGTAGTCGATGATCCAGGTTCCATTCGTCGTCGGGTAGTTGATCGTTTCTCGTCTGGCAAAGTCGTGCGGACCTTGGCGCACGAGCGAGTCGACGCCGCCGTCGGCCAAGTACTTGCCTGCGACGGCGAAGACGATTTCCGTACGATTGCCGAGCGGGTGCCCGGCCGACGTGAATACTTTTCCGTCGAGGTCGCCGGTCGCGACGAAATGCGGTTCCACCGCCAGCCGTTCGGCCCGCATCGCCTCGACCATCTCCACCGCGTCGGGGAAGGGGCACGTTGCATCAAGCCGCCCGTGGACAGTGATGATTCGGGTCGAGGAATTCAGCTTCTTCTGGACGGCGAGGTGTTCGCGATTGCCCAGGAATCGCAGTTCTTGTTCGTCCAGCGCAAGAAGATAGGGGTGGTCCGACTCGCGTCGATAACGGGCATTCAGTTCGCTGCCTCCCGGCAGGTTGTAGGCGATGTCGTCGCTGAGCTTCTTCATGCCGCACAGATCAACAACGCACGCAAAGGTGCGCGGCGCGAGTTTCTGCGCCATGAGCGTTACGTTGCCGCCGCCCGATCCTCCCGTGCAGAACAGACGCCCGTCGGCGAACTGGCCGCGTTGTCGAAGTCGATCGCAGGTCCAAGCCAGCGCTCGAAGGGCGTCGAGCGATTGGAGGTAGCCAAAGTCGTATGGCTCGGGGCCGTCGATCGAATCCTGCTTGCCGCTTTGCAGATAATTGACGCACAGCGCGACGACGTTGAGCCGATCGGCCAGCGTTCGCGGACTGGCCGTGCCGACGCAATCGACGCCGCCCCAGTTGTGCAGGGTCAACATCACGCCGGTGCTGGAGCCGACGTTTTCAACTCGCCCGCCCGGGTAATGCACCAGCACGCGAATGCGCCGTGGACCGGGACGCAGCGGCCATTGCTGCGCGGGCAGTTCGACGCTTCCATCTCGTTCCGGCAACGCGGGCCAGGTCGCCAGTCCGTCCGTTGGATCAGCGGCCGCGACCGCCCCGCCGCTCGCCGCCCAGCCAGCCAGCAGGAGGCATATGATTCCGAGAGCGTCGTTTCGTCGTCGCAACATGGCGGACTCCTTTACAATGCGAAACAGCTTAGCGAGCGACTCAGGTCCAAGGAAACAAAACATGACGAAATCAGCCGAGAACGGGGCATTGCCGGAACTCTCACGCCGGCGTTTTTTGACGCGGTCTTTCGTGGCGGCCGCCGTCTTCGGTCCACTCGGCGGATGGACGACGTCGAGCGCCCTGGCGCAGCCGCCTGCGGGACCGCCGCGAGTCGATCCTCGATCAGGCTTGGAGGGTTTGCAAAAGCTGCTGAAGAGCCCGACGCCCGCGACCTGGATCCTTACGGGAGACAGCATCACGCACGGCGCACTGCACACATTGGGGTGGCGCAGTTATCCCGAGCACTTTGCGGAACGCGTACGCTGGGAATTGCGGCGTGTGAAGGACGTGGTGATCAACACGGGGATCAGCGGCAATCGCACGGGCGACTTGCTGGCCGACTTTGCGTGGCGGGCCGGCCGCTTTCAACCGGACGTCGTTTCTATCATGCTCGGCATGAACGACTGCACCGCGGGCGAGGCGGGGCGCGAGATGTTTCGCAAGAATCTGGCGGCGCTGTGCGACCGAGCGATCGAATCGGGTGCGATCCCCCTGCTCCACTCGCCCAACACGATCTACCTGCGTAACGCGGGCGGACGCTCCGACTTGCCGGCTTATGCTCGGATCGTCCAGGAAACGGCGGCCGACCGCGGCGTTGCGCTCGTCGATCATTGGCAACACTGGCAGCAGGCGAAGCCTGATCAAGAATCCCTCCTGCCGTGGCTCGAGGACAAGAGCATTCACCCCGGCGTCTACGGGCACCGCGAGATGGCGAAGCTGATGTTCCGCGTTTTAGGCATTTACGACGAAGCGAGTCCCACGTGCCGGCTGGAAACGCCCTGATCGACGGCGCGCCCCGAGAATCGCTACGACCGCTGCCATCCGCACTTTCGCCCTGTGCGCACCGCTGCCTGGCCGGTCTGCACGCTCTTGATCGGTCAAATTTAGCCAGACGGTGCAGATGAATCGGCCGCATCCTTCTATCTACGTAGTACGGTTTGACGGAGCCTTTCGCGTACGAGTGGCGAGAGGCGAAGCCGAGTTGGCCATCCAGCTCGGCGCCGCGCCGTATCCGCGAGACATGCAGGAGCTGCACCTTGGCCAAGATCAAGCAGAAACTCGTCCCCGCCCGCTCGCCGCGTCGCGCCAAGCCCAAGGCGGTCGTCGTGAAGCCGCGTCGGTCCGCAAAGGACGTCGACGTCGCCGAGCGTAAGGAGACGGTTCGCCCGATCGGCGACGACGATCCGTTTGAACCGGAGGGAGACGAGCCGTTCGGCTTTGAAGAAGACGCCCCAGAAGAGCCGGTCGCAGAAGTGGAGAGCGAGGATGTCGCAGAATCGACCGACGATCCGGTGCGCATGTATCTCATGCAGATGGGGCAGATCCCGCTGCTGAATCGCGCCGAAGAGATCGCGTCGGCGAAAGAGATTGAACGGACGCGTACGCTGTATCGTCACACGATGTTGGCGACCGACTATGTCCTGCAGGGCGCTTGCGAGACGCTGGAAAAGGTGCACAAGTGCCAGTTGCGACTTGATCGCACGATTGAAGTCTCGGTGACGAATACGGCCGAGAAGAAGAAGATCATGAAGCGTCTGGGGCCCAACCTCGTGACGCTGCGACACCTGCTCGTCCAGAATCACCGCGACTACCGAACGGCGATCAGCCTGCGCAATCCCGACCGCGAGCGTCGCGCCGCTTGGCAACGCCTGATCCGACGCCGCAATAAGGCCGTGCGTCTCATTGAAGAGCTCAATCTGCGTACGAATCGCCTGCAGCCGCTCTTTGAACGGATGATTGAGATCTCGGAACGGATGCAGGCCCTGCGTCACTATTTGCAGCACCCGCCGGCCGAGATTCCGCCTGGAGCGCCGACGCCCGAGGAAGCGCGCCGCGAACTCCACTACCTCATGCGAATTACGCTCGAAAGCCCCGCCACGCTCAAGCGGCGGATCGAGCGGACCTTCGGCTATCAGAACGAGTACGACGCCGCGAAACGCGATTTGTCGGCAGGCAATCTGCGACTGGTCGTGTCGATCGCCAAGAAGTATCGCAATCGGGGCTTGAGCTTCTTGGACTTGATCCAAGAGGGAAACACAGGCTTGATGCGCGCGGTCGACAAATTCGAGTACGCGCGGGGGTATAAGTTCTCGACCTACGCAACCTGGTGGATTCGCCAAGCGATCACGCGAGCGATCGCCGACCAAAGCCGCACGATCCGCGTGCCGGTGCACATGATCGACACGATGAGTAAAGTGCGAGCCGTCACTCGCCAACTCACTCAGGAACTGGGACGCGACCCCACGCCGGAAGAAACGGCCGCCCGCGCGAAACTGTCGCTCGACGACACGCGTTGCATCCTCAAGATGGCCCGCCAGCCCCTGTCGCTCGACCAACCGGTCGGGGATCATGACGACAGCTTCTTCGGCGAGTTCCTGGAGGATCATCGACACGACGATCCGCTTTACGACACCAATCGACTGGCGCTGAAGCATCGCATCGAAGAGGCCATGTCGAGCCTCAACTATCGCGAACGCGAGATCCTACGACTGCGGTACGGGCTCGCAGACGGCTACGCCTATACGTTGGAAGAGGTCGGCAAGATCTTCTCCGTCACTCGCGAGCGGGTGCGGCAGATCGAATCCAAAGCGGTGCGAAAACTGCAGCAGCCGTATCGAGCGAGAGCGCTCGCGAGCTTCGTGGAAGGGCTGGAATTGCCCGCAAGCGAAGAGGCGCCGGCCGAGGCCTAAAACAACATCGCCCTGGCGACCGCAAAGTCGCCAGGGCGAAGGCTGTTTCGTCGACGGAGAGGCGCTGGCCTAGCCGTACTACTTGGCTTCTTTCTTCAACAGGCAGCCGATGATGATCCAGCCGTCGTCCTGCGAGCGGACGTACGCGCCGGCGGCGCCGAGGTACTTCTCGACCAAGGAGAACTCGGGCATCTTCGAGCCGTCGATTTCTTGCTCACGCAGCGGAGCGTCCTCGTCGTCCGGGCCGAGCATGCGATTGAGCAGCTTGCCCATCATCGTCTCCGATTCGGGCATCTTCCCTTGGCGGATGAGTTCGTAGGTGGCTCGATAGGCGTCGTTGGTGCGAGTGAAGAAGCGGACGGCGTCTTCCTGCGCGCCCAGTTCGGCTAGCGCCTTGCCCACGGCCACATAATCTTCCGCGTCGCCCAGATTCGTCTTCTTGTCGTGCAGCACCTGCTCGATGAAGTCGATGTGCGAAGCGACGATCAGATGCCCGTGCGCGACGGTCACGGCCGAGTTCGGAATGACCGGCTTCTCTTCTTCGTCTTCCTCTTCCTCGTCCGTCGACACGAATTCCGAACCCTCGATCATCAGGGTCTCGACTTCAACCGAGTTCTCGTCGTTCTTGATCTCCCACACGGTGTGACCGTTGAGCTCGTGCTTGTGAGCGTTGGGATCCGACTCCATGATCTTGTTGATCGCGCGCGCCACCATCGCCGGGTTCGTGACTTCGATGCCGACGAGCAAACGTTCGCTCTTCGTCGTCACCGGCAAACGGCAATCGGTCACGACCGTGATGCGTTCGCCCGCGAAGGCGACCAACTCCTTGCGGAGGTCGACCTGCGGACCGTTGCGGTCGATGGCGATGCTCTTCAGCACTTCCTCGAAGACGCCCGGCTCGCCCGCCACTTCGTCGACCAGCGACCCCACGTATTCGAAGCCTTCCTTGATCTTGACCTGCAACGTGACATGGTTGGCCAAGTGATCAGGCACCCACGACAACGGAGCGCGTTCGGCTGCGTTGGGGAAGTTCAGCATTCGAGCGGCCAACGTGTACTTGTGGCCCGGCTCGGCGTCCGGCGCGGCCGGAGCATACACGAACGAGCGGTGGAGCAGCTCGTATTTGCCAGTGGAAAAGGACACGTATCCACCGAGACCTTGGATCGCCTTGAAGCCCTGATTCGCCAGCACCTTGATCATGTCGGTGCCGCGTTTCTTGCGACCGCCCTGCGAAGCGCGGCTGGCTTCCGCGTAGCCAAAGGGTTCCACGAACCAGCGCACTTGCGGCGACGCCATGTCGCCCGCTTCGGCGGCCTTCGCCATCACGACTTCGTAGGCCTTCACCTCCGACAACGTGCCGGTCGACTGGGTTTGCAGGCGATCTGCGAGCTCAATGACGGTCGCTTCGTGATTCACGGCGACCAGTTGGTCCGCATGCAAGAAATAGAAAGCTTTCGCAGCTTCCTTCTGGTCTCTCTTCTTCGGCAGCGTGTAGACGGTGATCTCAATCGCACCCTTGGCGAGCGACGACTTTTTGGCGCCCTTTTGTTCTTGGTTCGCCGCGATCTTGGCCAGCAATTCCTTAGCCTGCGTCTCCTTGCCGTGCACATCGACATAGACGACCAGCGCGTGGTCTTTGGCGTTGTTGTTCGGCTGGACGAGCGCCACCGCCAACTCGCCGGCGACGACCTCCTGGAGTTCATCCAGCGACACGCCCAGCTTCACGCCCATTTCGCTGAACTTGCCCTGCAGCTGCCGCTTCAGGTCGTCCGCGAAGGGCTTCATGACCGGGTCGTCGCACAGCTGCCCCAGTTGACTCTCGTGGAATTTCTTCGACAACTCTTCCGTGTCCGGGATCGACAGGTAGCCCTTGGTCGTCGCCGGCAGAAGTTTGTCGCTAGGTACCGCCGCGGAGACCAGCGCGGGCATCGAGGCCGCCCAAGTGACTCCGAGCAACAGTGCCACCATCAGCGGCGTAAGAAGGACGCGTCGCGCCACGAGCAATCTCCTTGCGAAATAATCGTGCGAACAGGGGGCCAAGTCGCACGACACCCGAATCATTCGGAACGTACTAGTTCCCTCTATATCGACACTTTCATGCCCCGAAACAACATTCGAAGTCCGTTTCGAACCGACAGAATCACGCCAGATCTTACCCGAATTGCCGCTTTGGTGGGAATGCGGGAAATCCTGCGAATCTGTACGCCCTCCGGCCGCGCGACAGAGAAAAGGCGCAAGACGGGCGGTTCACGGAAACTGCCGATCGCTTAGAATCTCGCCATGCGCGAATATGGACGAGAAAACCTGAGTCACGACCCGATCCACGGCTACATCCCGTTCACTGCCGACGCTGCCGCCGGGGAGACTTCCGAACGTCAAATCATCGACCATCCCTGGGTCCAGCGACTGCGTCACATTCACCAGTTGCAGACCGCCTGGTGGGTCTTCCCGACCGCCGAACACACCCGGTTTCAACACGTGCTCGGCGCCATGCATTTGGCCAGCCGCACCCTCGCCGGACTGTACGACAGTCTCCGCGAGTCGTGCCCGGACGTCCCCAGCCGCGCTTACGTCGAGTCGCTACTTCGAATGGCGGGGTTGCTGCACGACGTCGGACATGGCCCCTTCGGCCACTTTTTCGATGAACATTTCCTCGCCGATTACGGCGAAACTCACGAGACGCTCGGCGCCCGCATCATTCGCACCCAACTCGCCGATCTCTTGCGCGGCCTGCGCCGCAACCCATCCGGCCAATTGGCCGCCGACGAACGGCTTGATCCCGAGCAAATCGCCTGGCTGATCCAGCGTCCTCGAGGCGACGCCGAGGCCGCCTCCCGCCCCCTCTGGCTCCGCCTGTTGCGGGGCCTCTTGAGCGGCATCTATACCATCGACAACCTCGACTTTGTGCTGCGCGACGCCTACATGTCGGGATATAGCCCGCAGGCGTTCGACCTCGACCGACTGCTGCACTACAGCTTCTTTACTCCGCACGGCCTCACCATTCACGACCGCGGCATGGACGCCTTACTACGGTTCATCTCAGTGCGAGCTGAGTTGTTTCGGTCGATCTACTTTCACCGCACGGTCCGCGCGATCGACCTGACCTTGGTCGACGCGTTTCAGGCGAGCAAACATCGTCTGTTTCCGGGGAATCCGGCCGAGCGGCTGGAGGAGTACCTGGGCTTTACGGAGTCGTCGCTGCTGGTCGACGTCGGGCGGTGGATCCAAAGCGACGAGCCCGAACTGCGTCAGTGCGGCGAACCGTGGCAGTGCTTGCTGCGTCGGCAGCTTCCTTGGCGGATGGTGTGCCAACGCGTCCTCGTGTTCGGCGAGAGCGACTCGGAACGCAGCAGCATTTTTAGCAGCGGGCCGTTGGTCGAACAGCAGGTGCGCGCCGGCCTGCCGACGTCGCTCCGCGATATACCCTTGCGAGTCGATATCGCTCGCCATATCTTCCGACCGCACACCAACGGCCCGGCGGCCGGCCAGAACTTCCTGTTCGACTCGGCCCAGCAGCGAGTGCGTCCGCTGCAAGCGAATCAGTTGTTTCAGCGATTGCCGGTAAGTCACCGGATATGCCGGGTTTACGCCCATTCGAGCGACCAGGCGGGCGCGATCGCCTCGTCGCTCGATGCACTGCTGGGCGGTACGGCCCAAGACGATTTGACCAACATGTGAAGCGAGGATCGACGAATGTTTCTCGGATTTGGCGAAATCATGGCGCGACTGTGCCCGGCCAACCGTTTGCGGTGGCGGCAAGTCCTGCCGGGGCAAGTGGAAGTCACGTGGGGCGGCGGAGAAGCCAACGTCTGTGCGTCGTTGGCGCTGTTTGGACTCCCGGCCCGCTACGTGACGGCCCTCCCGCGTCACGCCGTCTCGGAAAGCCTCGTCGCCACGCTCCGCGGCCTCGGGGTCGACACCGATCACCTCCTGTGGCGCAAGTCGGGCCGACTGGGGCTGTATTTCGTCGAAGCGGGCGCTAACCAACGCGGCTCCACCGTGCTCTATGATCGCGAACATAGCGCCGTGAGCCTCGCCGGTCCCGAGGAATACGACTTCGGGAAGATCCTGGAGGGCGTGCATTGGCTGCATACGTCGGGCATTACCCCGGCGATCAGCGAAACGGCCTGCCGCGCTAACTTGGCTCTCATTCGCGCCGCTCGAGCCGCCGGGGCGACCATTTCTTGCGACCTGAACTTCCGCAAGAAGTTGTGGAACTGGCGCCCGGGAACGGCCCCGAAGGCGTTGGCCGCCGAATGCATGACCCAGGTGCTGGAGCACGTCGACTTGGTGATCGCCAACGAAGAGGACGCCGCGGATGTGCTCGGCATCCACGCTCCCGAAACGGACGTCGCGCAGGGACAAATCAACGCGGCGGGCTACGAGCAGGTGGCGCGCGAAATCGTCGGTCGCTTTCCGCAGGTTTCGCGCGTGGCCATCACGCTGCGCGAGAGCCTCTCGGCCGACCATAACAACTGGGGCGCGCTCTTGTTCGACCGCGCGACCGACCGCGCCTATCTGGCGCCCACCGACGCTGCCGGCGCCTATCGCCCCTACGAAATCCGCGACATCGTCGACCGCGTGGGCGGCGGCGATTCGTTCGCCGCCGGCCTCCTGTTCGGGCTCAATCATCCCGACTTTGCGGCGGACCCCGGGCGAGCACTCCAGTTCGCAGTCGCCGCCAGCTGCCTCAAGCACTCGATCCAAGGCGATTTCAACTATATCACGCGCGAAGAAGTTACGGCGCTGATGCAAGGCAACGCCAGCGGACGCGTGCAGCGGTAGCGATCGGGGCCGCCTTGAGGGATGCAGCCAGCGTGCGGGAGCAGGGCCTGGGGCGGGGGGCAAAGGGCGGCAGGCGGCGGGGGATGGGGAGGGCCATGGGTCGCGGAGCGATCCACGACGATCGCCCCTTTATCAGTCAACATTTTCTCTATTGATTACCAAATGATGTCCGAACACGAACGTTACGAGAATCCGCTCATCAGCCGCTACGCTTCCGACTCCATGGCGAAACTGTTCGGCGACCAACGCAAGTTCAGCACTTGGCGGCGACTGTGGGTGGCCTTGGCCGAAGCGGAACAAGAACTGGGACTGCCGATCTCCGATGCACAAATCGCCGAATTGCGCGCCCGAGTCGACGACATCGACTTCGCCGCCGCCGCGCGCCACGAAAAGACGTTGCGTCACGATGTGATGGCGCACGTGCACACCTTCGGCGACGTCTGCCCCAACGCCCGCGGCATCATTCACCTGGGTGCGACCAGTTGTTACGTCACCGACAACACAGACTTGATCCTGATGCGCGAGGCGCTGCAGTTGGTGCGCGATCGACTGGCCTCGGTCATTCGCAAGCTGGCGAAATTCGCTCGCGACTACCGCGACCTCCCCTGCCTCGGCTTCACGCACCTCCAGCCGGCTCAACCCACGACGGTCGGCAAGCGAGCCTGTCTCTGGGCCTACGATCTGGTGCTCGACCTCGACGAAGTGGAACACCGGATCGCGTCGCTCCGGGCCCGGAGCGTGAAAGGCACGACGGGCACGCAAGCCAGTTTCCTCGAGTTGTTCGGGGGCGATCACGGCAAGGTTCGCGCCCTGGAGTCGCTGGTCGCCAAAAAGCTGGGCTTCGACGCCACCTACGCCGTCACCGGCCAGACCTACTCGCGCAAAGTCGATTCGCAGATCGTCGACGTCCTCTCGGGGATCGCGCAAAGCGCCCACAAGCTGGCGACCGACCTGCGGTTGCTGCAAAGCCGCAAAGAGATCGAAGAGCCTTTCGAGAAGTCGCAGATCGGCTCGTCGGCCATGGCTTACAAGCGCAATCCGATGCGGTCAGAGCGCATCTGCGCCCTCGCGCGATTCGTGATCAGCTTGCAATCGAGCACGGCGAATACGCTGGCGACGCAATGGATGGAACGGACGCTGGACGACAGCGCCAATCGGCGACTTGTGCTCCCCCAAGCGTTCCTCGGCATCGATGCGATCTTGTCGATCCTGGCCAATGTGGCGTCCGGGCTGGTCGTCTACCCCAAGGTGATCGCCAAGAACCTGCGTGATGAACTGCCGTTTATGGCGACCGAAAACATTCTAATGGAAGCGGTCGCGGCGGGCGGCGACCGGCAAGACCTGCACGAACGGATTCGCGTCCACAGCCAAGCCGCCGCTCAACAGGTCAAGCAAGAAGGACTCGCCAACGACTTACTGGAGCGACTGGCGGGCGATCCGGCGTTCGCCGCCGCCAACCTGACCGCTGCGCTCGATCCCCGTGCGTTCGTGGGCCGTGCTCCGGAGCAGGTCGATGAGTTCCTCGCCGAAGTCGTCGAGCCCGCCCTCGCGCGCCTCGGCGATGGAAATGCGGGCGAAGTCGAACTGCGAGTCTAGTAGCCCTCCGCCTCAAGGTGCGGCGTTATGTGAAGGGCCCTATTTCAGCCAACGGTGCACTAGCACCTGGCTGCCGAAGGGGGGTTAGACGAGGTCGACTTTGCGTTTGAGTCGGCGGCGGGCTTTCGTGCACTCGTCGCAAACGCCGGTGATGATGAAGCGGTGGCCGGTGACGCGGAAGTTCATCGACCGCGCCACTTGGTCGCGAATCCGCAGCAGTTCGTCGCTCTGGAACTCGAACAGCCGCTGGCATTCCTGACAATGTAGGTGGTCGTGCTGCGGGTAACCGTAGTCATGCTCGTAGACCGTGCGTCCTTCGAGCATGAACGAGCGTAGCAGGCCCGCTTCGACGAATTTGGTGAGGGTCCGGTAGACGGTCGCTCGCCCAATTCGCTTGTCCTCGCCCCGCTGAGGAAGCTCCTCCAGCAGCATGTCGACGTCGAAATGCGAGTGACGTTTGAAGACGTGCTCGATGAGTTGCCGTTGGGGCTGCGTCATGCGCTTCCCGCGGCTCTGAAGATATTCTTCAAACCGCTCCAGGGGCGTCGACGATACCTCAATGCTGCCAAGCGACTCGTCTGACATACGGCGTGCCTGCCTCCACGTCCTGCGGCCAAGCGGGGCGTCGATCGCAACCCATCGCGATTCCGCCCTGCATGCTCTCAGCTGCATCATAGGCCAAGGCCGTCGGCGTTGAAAGCTCTCGGAAAACGCCGCCGCCGCATGTTCGTCTCGGCGAACATACGGCGGGCGTAGGAGAGTGATCGTGTTGCGCCGCGAGGCGTTTACGGCCGCGATCCGCGACAGGCGTTAGGCGAATTCGTCCAGCAGCCGATCGAGCGCCGTGTTCAGCTTTTCGTCCGTTTCGTAGGCGCCGGCGGCGATCTGAGCTCGAATTTGCGCCACGCGGTCGGCGCGAATATCGGGCAGGTCGTGAACCTGGCTGATGAGGTTGGCTTCCGACGAGAACTCCACCGTATCCGTGGGTGTCGAGTAGCTCGTGGGCGAAGCAAACGAGGTTTCCACCGGAGTCTGAACGCCCGTCACGCGGTGAGGAGCGTTCAACGGCTGGGCGCCGTGAAGATGAGCAGGTCCGTGGATGTGCATGATTAAGTCCTCAAGCAAGCGAAGTTGACCGGATTCCAGGGCTGCGGACCAGGTCATGAGTGCATTGATGTCGTGCGGAGTGACGGGGTGCGAACGACCCCGGATGAGTTGACTGTCACCCAACCACTCGGCATCAGCAAACGTGACCAACGGCGAAGTCCGTCCCTACCTACTTTCTCAAAGTTGTGTCGTCGGCGTCGCAATCCGTGTCGTAACGAGCGCTGTCCATGGCTGGGGCAGTGACATCGCGAACGCTGTCATCAAGGACACCCCAGTTATCGTCCAGCCCTTCACGACGATTGCACCGAAACGCTTTCAAGACTTCCTGTAATGTTCGCAAACGGCCCGCAGGTTGTGTGGGTTGTGAGACAAGCGACCTATTTCGTTCAAGTCGCCTGGCACTCACCAGCGTTTGCGGCCTCCATTGCCACCCGGAGACGGGCGTTTCGACCACTTCGACAAGCATCGAGTCGTTCGATGAGCTCGTTCATGACTCGCATCATGACCGATCGCTCTTCCTACGCACGTGCTCGCGATGGGGTTTGCCCGACTCCCGATTTATTCCGAAGTTTCCGCCCTCGGGCGGCCATCCAGCGAATTCGTCATCAGCCCGACGACCATCCCGCCCGGCCGAATCCAATTCCGCAGCGAATATAGGAAGATTCTGCGGCGCGATGCAAGGTCAATCCTGGCCGACTCCACGACGCCCCCTCGAAACTCGTCGCTCTCACTCAACCCACTCCCCCGCTCGACGCAACTTGCCTGATTCTCCCGTGTTTATACTGAGAAATCCTAACCACTTGCTGCCAATCTCCCAAGTTACCGCTCTTTCGAGGAGTCTCCCCATGAAACGCTTCTGGTTCGGCGCTGCCGCCTCGCTTTTCCTCGCCGCTCCCGCTTGGCTCCCTGCCCAAGAGGAAGCCTTGTTCGAGCGGTTGGATGCCGACAAGGACGGCCAAGTGGCTGCCGACGAAGTCGACGATGAACGACGGCGCCTCTTCGAACGACTCCTTCGCAACGGCGATAAGAACCGCGACGGGAAGCTGAGCAAGGACGAGTTCGCGGCGGCGCTGCAGCCGCAGCCGGTCGAAGCAGCGCCAGCAGGCGGACGGCCCGACGGCGCCGCCAACCTCCCCGCTCCGCGCGAAATCTTCGCTCGCTTCGACAAGAACGGCGACGGGAAGCTGAGCAAGGAGGAAGCTCCCGAGCGCATGCGAGAGAACTTCGACCGGATCGATGCCAACCAAGACGGCCAAATCGAACAGGACGAATTGCGTCAAGCGTTCGCCGCGATGGGACGCCGCGGCCCCGACGGCGCCCCCGGGCAGCTCAACCCGCCGGGCCGGATGACGCCGGAAATGGTCGAGCGACTGTTCCGCGAAGGGGACAAGAACGGCGACGGCAAACTGAGCGTCGAGGAAGTCCCCGAAGCTCGACGAGAAATGTTCTCGCGCATCGTCGCGCGCATGGATGACGACGGCGACAAGGCCATCACCAAGGACCAGTTCACCAAGGCCTTCGAAGCCTTGCGAGCCGCGACCGGCGACCGCCGCCCAGACAGCAAGCCCGAAGGGCGACCGGAAGGACGCCCCGAAGGCAAGCCAGATGGACGTCCTGAAGGCGGACGTCCGCAGCTTGTCGCCGGCGCCCCGGCCTTCTTCCTGGCGCTCGACGCCAACCGCGACGGCGAGCTCTCCAAGGAAGAAATCGACAACGCAGCTCAAGCGCTCCGTACGCTGGACAAGAACGGCGACGGCCGCATCACGCGCGACGAGATCGGCCCGCGCCGTCCTCAGTAAGGATTACTTCTGGAGCGCCGCCGCCAGCGCGGCGCGAGCTTCCGCGCCGCCGCCGGAGACCATGGTCGGCGGCTTCGCACCGGCCGCTTCATAGACTCGCTTGATGAGATCGGGTGCGGCCGTTCCTTCTCCGGCCACGATCGCTTGGCCGGGGGCGCCGAGCGCCAACAGGGCCGGCACGTCGCCGTACTTGGCGCCGCCCGGCTGGAAGTTGGGATCGTGCAAGTCGTCCACTTGCGCAAACCGGAAGCCCTGCGTGTCGACCGCCAACGTCTGCACCGAGTCCGCGGCCACAGCTCGAGCGGCGGCGGCGATCGGCCCAGCGCCCTCCAATCCCACGAGGTCCACGCGCTGCGGCTTGTCCTTATGGCCATGCACGAACGCGAGCACGTTCAGTACGTCATGCACGCGTCGTGCAAACACCGTCGAGTTGAAACCGAACGTATAGCCCGCAAACTCGCGCGTGTTCTTCACGCGCGGCGTCTTCTCGAGCGGCTTGCCGTCCGCCAGGAACTCGCCCTGATACAGCAGATCGACTCCGACGACGCTCGCCCCGTTCGCCAGCATTTCCTGGACGTCGGCGCGGGGCTGATCCGAATCCTGGAACAGCGATGCTTTCCCCTGCCCCGACAACCACACCACTACCCGTCCATTCCAGCTTTTCGGGTGCAGGAACACCATCGGCAACTCTTCGCCCTTCGACTTGTTCTTGAGCAGGCCCGCCATGCGCAGATAGCTTCCCTGATCCACCTTCTGCGTCTGCTCGTATTCCACGTCCGCGGAAGCCGGCAGGCTGCGGCCGATGAGCGACGCGACGGCGCCGCCGACCACTTCGCGATATCGCACTAGCGACGTCGCGTCGCTGGGAACGAGCGCTGCGAGTTGCTTTTGCGCGTCCTCAGTCCAGTACCGCAGCAACTTGCGCTCAAACTCAGGCCCCGACGGCGGCGTCGGATGCTGTGCATCCCACACCGTCAATTCCTCGCGCGAAAGTCGCTTGTAGTCCCCTTCGACCACCGGCTCCGACTGCCCCAGTTTGAGATGCTTGTTGAACCAAGCGTACATCGCCGCTCGGTTGACGTAGTTGTAGTTGTGACCGAAATGGAGCGTCGGTTTGAGGAACACGTTGTCGGGTGCGCCGAGCATCTGGTAGTGCTTCTTGAGCTCGGGGAATCCCTTCGTTCCCATCTCTTTGGTCCAGTCGTCGGCGGCCGACATACCCAACGGCTTGGGCGCGAAGAGCGCCGCGAATTCGACATTGCCCGTATCGATCCGCAACAGACTGCAGTTTTCACACGTGCAGCCGCCCTGCATGGCCGTCGAAACCATCACCGCCGGGTAGCTCACCGCCGGCCGCGGGTCGAGCGCCCCCAGGATGAACGTCTGCGTCCCGCCGCCGCTGGCCCCCGTCACGCCGATCCGCGACGCATCGACATCCGGCAAACTCAACAAGAAATCAAGCGACCGGATTGAGTTGTAGGTTTGCAGGCCCATGATCGACTGCAGGTGTGCTTCGGCGCGCGGGCTATACAGCCCCCAGTTCTCGGGCGTGTTCATCTCGGGCCGTTGCTTGGCGAATCGGTGCGCCAAATCGAACGACAATTGCTGGCTGTCGGCGTAGCCGATCATGTCGTAATGAAAGACGACGCAGCCCATCTTCGCCAACTGCACGCACCGCGCCTGCAGCGGACTGCGCCCTCCCTCTTCGAATCGCTCGGCTCCGTTCACGATGTCTTGCAACACGGCCGCCTTGCCCGTGTCGTAGAACCGCCCATCGGCCCAGTGCCCGTGCGGACACAATACGCCCGCCAACTTGCCCGACCTGCCGACCGGTCGATACAAGCTCCCCGTGACGAAGAAGCCGGGGAAACTTTCAAGGTAAACGCGTTCCACCGTATATCCGTCGCGCTCCACCTTGCCGTGAATGACGGGGTTCAGCGGAGTGGGTTGCGGCATCGGCCAGAGCCCCAACGCGACGAACATGTGTCGCTTGAGTTCCTCGGCGCGCTTCTTCCAGGCTTCCGGAGTCGGCGAGGGCTGGAACGGGAAGTATCCGTCAAGATCCTTCGGCGGCTGCAGTCGCACATCGGCCGGCGTCTTCCCTTCCGGGAGCACCCGCGGCGCCGCCGCCCAGGACGCCGCTGTGCCGCCGCACATGATCGCCGCCGCCGCGACGAACGCCCCAAACCGACTCCATCCCATCCCCTGCTCGCTGCCAGCAAGCCGCATTGGTTTGAATTGCATGTTGCCTTCTCTCTAAGGAAAGACTTCCGCCTTGCGAAACATCAACCGAGGGCGATGCCTAGTCTAACAGCTTAACGAGGAAGTGCGCTGCGCGTGCGCGGGACGCCAAGCCGTAGGACAGGCTTCCAGCCTGTCTGCGATTCATCCGATTCATCCGATTCATCGCGGGAAGAGCCAAGTGCGCGGCGCCGGGCACGAGTGCGCTGCGCGTGCGCGGGGCCCGCGACGCGAGGTCGGGGGAGCGTGCGAGGATCTGGCGTACGGTCGCTCGCGAAGTCAGGCAGTTGCCTGCTATATTCGCAGCCATGTCGCGTCACTTTGACTCTCGTCTGGTCTGCGTCTTCGTCGCGGAAAACCCTGCGGAAGCGCATTTGGTGCGCAATCGCTTGGCCGACTACGGCATCGACGCGGTCGTGCAAAACGACCAACTGCATGCGGGCCACGATGCGGGCAGCGACTGGGCCGTCGCGCCGCGCGTCATGGTCCCCCTCGACGACTCCGAATTCGCACGCGAGGTCGCGGAAGATTTCGAACAGCGTCGACTGACTCGCATCGCTCAGGGCGGCGGACAGGACTGGCCCGAAGAGGCGTTGGAGTGGGAAGAGTGGCCGCGGTGCCCGCGGTGCAAACGCCGACGACTCACCCGCTGCCCCGGTTGCCTGTCATCCGGCACGCGGTTTCCCTTGGCCGAGTTTGTCGGTCCGGAGTCGCCGGACGCGCCGATTCGCGTCGTCGCCGATGATCGCGATGATCCGGCGGACGAAGTGCTCGTCGTCTGCGCCACCTGCGACGAAGCGTTTCACCCCGACTTCTATCGCCGTTGTGAAGCGTGCGGCTACGAGTTCGCACGCGGCATCGATCCTGAGTCGCGTTCGTCGCTAGACGAAGCGGCCCGGCGCGGCCTAGCCTTCATCCTTTCCAGCGCCCTCTTGCTCGGCGGCATCTGGGTCGCCTGGAAGCTGCTGCGCTAGGCGCACAACCGGCGGACTTGCCCCGCCGCGGCGGACGCGGCGCCCCGTCACTCGGGTCGCACGCGTCTCTCACATCCCCAGCGGAAGTCCCGCCTGTCTGTTGACGCAGGGCGGCAAGTTTCTTAGAACTCGCGCGACTGCGTGATGCCCGGCATGGGGACCGGGTACTTGCCGTCCGCGCCGGCCTGGATCGGCGCGGCGGAGTCCATGGACCACTGATCGAGCCCCGGGGCGAATTCGTGGTCGCAGTTGAGCATATCGTCGAACTTGATGATCTGGCCGGTGTGAGCGGCCATGCGTCCCATCGACGTCACCAAGCTGGCTTCGACGCCCCGCTTCACTTCGTTATGCGGCTTGTCGGTGCGAATGGCATCGATCAAGTGGTCCCACTCCAGCTGATACGGATTCGGCTCGGGCTGCGGATAAGCCCAAGTCAAATCTTCCTTCTTCAGCGACTGCCCCTTGTAGATGCGGCACTTCGAAGGCGTGTGCGACGCGGCTGAAATCACCGCCAAGCCCTTCGAGCCATGCGCATAGCTGGCGAATTCGTCATGGCAGCCAGCCATCGTGCGGCCGTACATGAACATCTTGGCGCCGTCGGCGAACGTGTATTCGACAGAGTAGTTGTCAAAGTTCTGGTCGACGTTGTCGCCGCGGAAGTGGCGGCCGCCGGAGGCCTGAGCCTCGACGGGCCAGGCGTTCTTCATCCAGCAGCATTCGTCGATGTTGTGGATGTAGAAGTCGCTGTAGCAACCGCCGCTGGCCCACAAGAAACTGTGGAAGCGCTGTATCTGCCACAACAACTCGCTCATATTCCCCGGTTTCGGACCGGAGAAGGCTGAACCAACCGGGCCATGCATGCGATAGCACCGCAGCGCGACGATGTCGCCGATCTGCCCATCCTGAATTCGCTGGAACAACTCGCCGCGCGCCGTGCAATGACGGCACATCAGCCCGACGCCGACCTTCAGATTCTTCTTTACCGACTCTTCGCCCAACTGCAGCATCCGCTTGCTCGTCGGACCGTCGACCGTCACCGGCTTTTCCATGAAGGTATGGATGCCCTTTTCGATCGCATACTGAAAGTGCGCCCAACGAAAGGCGGGGGGAGTCGCGAAGATGGCCACGTCGCCCGGCTTGAGGCAATCGAGCGCCTTCTTGTAGCCGTCGAAACCGACGAACCGACGATCCTCGGGCACATCGACGCGGTCGCCGAAATGTTGCTGCAAGCTTTGGTGGCTGATCTTCAAGCGGCTATCAAACACATCGGCCATGGCGACCAGCTTGATCGGGCCGTTCTTCACCGACAGGGCGTTCGTTGCCGCGCCCGTGCCGCGACCGCCGCAGCCCACTAGCGCAACTTGAATCGTGTCGTCCCCCGCCGCGTGAACTCGAGGAACCATGGCGCCGACCAAGGCCGAGGCGGCGGCGATGCGCCCCGTGTTGTGCAGGAAATCGCGACGCGAAGACGAAGACTGGCTCTCTTGCATAGTGATGTAAACCCCAAGAAACGGGTTGGGCCCGAAGGCGGGTAAGGTGGAAGGCTGCCTGGACAATGCGTCTGGGACAATGCGTCTGGGACAACTCGCATGCTGAGCCGCTGTCCGCCGACGAGTTCCTATTGAAATGGAAGCGACTGGGGAAAGCAACCTACCGCAAGGTCGCATTACGAGCCCTTAAGACGGCTCGTGGGGCGTCCCTGGCTCATCCGCGGTCTCCCGCCCGCCCGCCGCCAGGCCCGCAAACCCAACCTACTTGACGCAACCCACCCATCCCCTAAACTCGAACCCCAATGCCGCTCGGGACATCCGGTCGCGAGCGGCCGTTTACGGTTCGTTCTGAGATTTTGAAGGAGCGTACGAGATGATGAAGCACCTGGTGTTGGGCGTGGTGATGGCCCTGATCGTGACGGCTTGCGGCACGGCCGAAGCGCGGATTTTCCGCCGCGGCGGTTGCCCGGGCGGCAAGTGCGGCGCCGCGGCTGCCAAGAGCGCGTCGACGCAGACGGTCCAAGGCAACACCCAAGTGGCCGCCGCTCGCTAACCTCGAGCCACGTCACGTAGCCGGTGCGAAGGAGTCGGACCGAAGATCGGTCGTGAATCTCGCGAATCGCCATCGAAGGCTGTTTCCGACGCCGCGCCCCTAGTAGGCGATTGGCGGCGGGGATTTCGATACCGACAGCGACCCGAGCGTAGAACTACGCTCGGGTCGCTTTTTTTATGCGCGGTCGATTTTTTCGTCGATTTACCTCGGCGGTTTGCGACTATCCTTTAGCCATGCCCCGCGTTACTTTCACTTCCAACTTGCGTCGACACGTCGATTGCCCGCCCCAAACCGTCGCCGCGACGAATGTCCGCGAAGCGCTGGAGGCGGTTTTTGCGCGTTTACCGGCCGTCGCCAGTTACGTGGTGGACGAACGGTTTCGCTTGCGACGACATGTCGTCGTCTTCGTCGACGGCCAAGCCATCCAAGACCGCGACGCCCAGTCGGACGTAGTGCGCGAGGACTCTGAAATCTATGTGATGCAGGCCCTCTCAGGCGGCTGATTCCTCTCGGTCCTTCTCCTTCCCTACCGGAGTCGTCTCAATGCCCAATACACTATGGGTCGCAACGCGCAAGGGTCTCCTGTCGTTTCAGCGCGACGGCCGCCAATGGCGTCAGCGTTCCTCGTCGTTCCTGGGCGACAACGTTACGATCGCCCTGCCTGACCGCCGCGACGGCGCGCTCTACGCCGCCCTCGCGTTGGGCCATTTCGGCGCGAAATTCCGTCGCTCGCGCGACAACGGCCTGACATGGGAGGACTTGCCGCCGCCTGTCTACCCCGACGACGCGATGCTTGGCCCCGCCCCCTTCGCTCCTCCCGAAACGCCGCGCGGCAAACCGCGCCCCGCCGTCTTGCAAGAAATCTGGGCGCTCGAACCGGGAGGAAATGACCAGCCCGGCTGGCTGTGGGCCGGCACGATCCCCGGCGGGCTCTTCCTGTCCACCGACCATGGCGCCACCTGGCAACTCAACCGGCCCCTCTGGGATCATCCGGCGCGACTCGAATGGATGGGGGGAGGAAAGGATGAAGCCGGCATTCACTCCGTCGCCGTCGACCCGCGCGACAGTCGACACCTCACGCTCGGAGTCTCATGCGGCGGCGTCTGGCAGTCGCACGACGGCGGCGCAACCTGGGCCTGTACGGCAGAGGGAATGCGAGCCGAATACATGCCGCCCGAACGGCAGTTCGACCCCAACATTCAAGACGCTCACCGCATCGTCCGTTGTCCGGCCGCTCCCGACGCCTTTTGGTGCCAGCACCACAACGGCATCTTCTACTCCACCGACGATGCACGCACCTGGCGCGAGTGTCACGACGTACGACCGTCCGCGTTCGGGTTCGCAGTCGCCGTCCATCCACACGATCCACAAACGGCCTGGTTCGTCCCCGCCGTGAAGGACGAGTGCCGAATTCCCGTGGAAGGCCGCTTCGTCGTTACGCGCACCCGCGACGGCGGCCAGACCTTCGAATCGCTGTCGGCTGGACTCCCAACGCCGCCCGCCTACGACTTGGTTTATCGCCACGCTCTCGATATCGACGCCGACGGCAACTGGCTCGCCATGGGCAGCACAACGGGCGGTTTGTGGCTCAGCGATTCCCAAGGGGAACAATGGGAATGCGTTTCCACGCACTTGCCGCCGATCCACGCCTTGCGTTGGTCTTAACCGCCCCACTCTTCCCTAGGCCAACGAAAAAAGGCTCAAGCGTTGCCGCTTGAGCCTTCTTGAATCAGTCTTGTCTATCGAACGATCGCAAACTAGGCGTCGCTCGACGATTCGCCGCCATCGCCGAAGGCCGGCTTCTGGGCCTTCGCCGCCACACGGTCTCGGACGCCGACGAATTCCAGGACGGCGCGAGTGCCGGCGTCGCCCAAACGGGGCTTGGCGAGCTTCAGAATGCGAGTGTAACCGCCGGGCCGATCGGAGAAGCGCGGCGCGACTTCTTCGAACAACACGCGAACGGCTTGCTTATCGCCCAGCAGTTGCAAAGCTTGACGTCGAGCGGCAACGTAGGGAGCGCGGGCGTTGGCCCACTCTTGCCACTTGGGGCTCTTACGCCACGCCTTCCAAGCTTCCGAGCTGCGGGGCGCGTCGCTTTGGAACGCGGTCGCCTTTTCAGCGTGCTCCAAGCCGCGGCGCGCGATCGTGATGCACTTCTCGACGAGCGGCCGGACTTCCTTCGCCTTCGACTCGGTCGTGATGATCCGCCCCTTCACCTTCGGAGCATTGTCATCCAACTCCGCATCACGCTCCGTCAGAAACAGAGCGCTCGCCAAGTTCTTCAGGAGCGCTTTCCGATGAGAGGGGCTGCGCCCCAGAACTCGACCTCGCTTACGATGACGCATGACTTCCTACCTTGTAATACCCTGCGGTGTGATTGGCCGTGCCGTGCCGAGTCGCCTCATTGGAAACACTGCTTCGAAAAGCCTTGTTTCCGAAGCAGTGCGTTACCGAGCGCCCGAGGGGCGCGGCATCCGCATCCCCAGGTGCAACCCAAATTCGCTCAGCTTTTCTCGGACTTCGTTGAGCGTCGTTTCGCCGAAGTTGCGTACTTCGAGCAACTGATCTTCGGTCCGCTGAACCAAGTCGCGAACCGTATTGATGTTTTCCGATTCGAGGCAATTCATGGCTCGCACCGACAGCTTCAATTCGGCCAAGCTCATGTTCAGCTTCGATTCCAACAGCGCATCGCCGCCGCCCGAGGAACCGCGAGCCGGCGAGTGAACTCGAGGGCCCAAATCGGTGTACTGCACGAACGGATTGAGGTGCTTGCGGAGAATCTTGGCGGCTTCCACCAACGCCATGTCGGGCGCGATCGAACCGTTCGTCCAAATCTCCAGCGTCAGCCGATCGTAATTCGTCTTCTGACCCACTCGAGTTTCCTCGACCAGATAGCGAACACGCGTCACCGGACTGAACACCGCGTCGACCGGAATGATGCCGATTTCGTGATCGCCGATGCTGTGTTCGCTCGACGGCACGTATCCACGGCCGTTTTCGACGACCATCTCCATCATGAAGTCGATCGGCGCGGTCAACGTCGCCAGCACGTGATCCTTGTTGATCACTTCGACATCCGAATCGGTTTGAACGTCGGCGCCGGTGACGACGCCCGCTTCCTTCTTCTCCACGGTGATCACGCGCGTCGAATCGCTGTGATTCTTCACCACCAGCGACTTGACGTTCAACACGATTTCCGTGACGTCTTCGAGCACGCCCGGAATGGTCGAGAATTCGTGCTGGGCGCCGCGAATCTTGATCTGCGTGACCGCACTCCCCTCGAGACTCGACAACAACACGCGTCGCAGGCTGTTGCCGATCGTGTGGCCGAACCCACGCTCGAACGGCTCAGCCGTGAATTTCCCATAGGTGCTGGTGAGCGAAGCCGAGTCGCATTGAACCACGCTCGGAAGTTCCAAACCGCGCCACTTGACGTGCATTGCCTATCCCCCCAAATTCCAGACTGAAAACCTTCGCTGCTCGTGCGTCGCCTGTAGGCGGCGCCGCGGTGATTCGCGGCGACGCGGTTACTCGCAGCGCCGCGGTTACACGCGGCGACGCTTGGGAGGCCGGCATCCGTTGTGCGGAATCGGCGTCACATCTTCAATCAACTTGATCGTCATCCCGGCCGACTGCAGCGCCGTAATCGCGCTTTCACGTCCCGAGCCCGGCCCCTTCACGCGAACTTCGAGCTCGCGGACGCCGAACTTGGCGGCCTTTTCCGCAGCCTGCTGCGCAGCGCATTGGCCGGCGAACGGCGTGCTCTTGCGGCTCCCCTTGAACCCGCAGGTCCCGGCGCTCGCCCAGCACAGCGTATCGCCCTTCGTATCGGTAACCGTCACCGTCGTGTTGTTGAACGTTGCGTGCACGTGCGCTACGCCTACCGTCACGTTGCGACGAATCTTCTTCTTCTTCGATGCCGCCGCCGTCGCCGATTGTGATGTCGTTTTCGCCACCCGAATTGCTCCTTACTGAGCTCGCTCTGCGATACTGCTTGTGTGCTACTAGATGCTCATCAGCCCGCGGCAGCCGGCCCAATTTGCCAGCCGGCCCCCACGCTGGCCTCAAGTCGTACTACTTCAAATCCTTCACGCCCTTCTTGCCGGCGACCGTCTTCTTCGGTCCCTTGCGGGTACGGGCGTTCGTGCGGGTGCGCTGGCCGCGGACCGGCAAACCGAGACGGTGCCGCAAACCGCGATAGCTCTTGATTTCCTTCAGCCGCGCAATGTTTTGGCCCACGAGCCGGCGGAGCGGACCTTCGACCGTATAGTCGCGTTCCAACAGCGCCGCCAACCGGCTCACTTCGTCTTCGCCCAGATCGCGAGCACGCTTCATCGGGTCAATGCCCGCCTTTTGGCACAGCTCTAGCGATACGTGCTTGCCCACACCGTACAGGTAGCGCAAGGAAATGACCGTCGGCTTGTCGTTCGGCAAGTCCACACCCAGAAGACGAGGCATTCAATACGCTCCTAATTCTCGCTCAGACGTCTCAAAATTCAAAAATGGTTCGGGAGGGGCCTCTTGCCAGCCCCAACGTGCTCCGCAAGGCCGTCGGTCCGGTTCCCCTCAGAGTGCACCCGAGAGAAGCCGTAGCAGGCGTCGTGCGCTGGTCGACCGAGGCGTTTGGCAAGTCAGTCTCCGCGGATTGCACGAAGCTTACAGCCCTGGTTCGCCGCGTCCCACTTGCGGTTACGCTCTCGCTTTCACGCTCTCGCTTTCACGCCTTAGCCTTGACGCTTTAGCCTTGACGTTGCTTGTGACGCGCGTTCGAGCAAGTGACGTAGACGCGGCCCTTGCGGCGCACCACCTTGCAGTTTTCGCAGATCCGTTTCACGCTCGTACGCACTTTCATCACACTTCTCCGTCGCTGGAAAGCCGCCAAGTATAGGGATGCGCGAGTCAACCGATCAAGGCCCGTCAACAAAAAAACGAGCCCCAGAGAACGGCCTCCGGGGCTCTTGATCCCTTTACCAGCAGTTGTCTAGCTATCGGCACTCCGCGGCAACTCGCTTTCGCCGACTCTCCGGACGCTCAGCGGATTGGCCCGCGACGACCGAACAACTAACTCGACGCCAACGCCACGTGAGAGTCCGCGTCGCTTCCTTCCGACTCCAGCGATTCTCCAGATTCCTGACTACCAACGTCTTCCAACTTCTGGTCCGGACGCATGTACCCCAGAGACCGAATCACCTCCAGAATCTCGCTGCACGTCGGAAACATTCGGCCGCTCGACCGCTTGTAGGCGTCCAGCGCCTGCATGAATTCCAGTTCGTCCGACGAGTAATCTCGTTCGCATGTCGTCGGATCGATCTGGCGGCGTCGAGCCACCTTACGACGTGCAGACGGCCGCCGTTCGCCGCTCGGCCCATCGATCTTCCGCTTCTGCCCCTCTCGCCGCCGAACCAACAGATCCCCGTCACCCACCAAATCTGACTGATCCACGAAAAAATCTCCCCTTCGTGCGAGGTCCACCCAAGTCGCTCGCCGCACAACGAGCCACAAGGCGTAACATCGACCGTTAAAATAGGGGAGATTTAAGTCTGAGTAAAAATGTAGGGTTTTGCTAAAGATGAGGGACTGGAGAAATCTTCCAGATTTTCCGGTTCCTCCTGGCGACTACTTTTTTCGCAAGCCAACGCGGCGCTAAGGGGAGCGCCACGCCTGCCTATCTTACGCAATCCAATTATTCTCGGCAACCCGACTCGTGTCCGGCGCCCGCTCCTGCATCCGCTCCCGCCGCGCGCCACGCCACGTCCCGCGCAACGCTTCCATCACCGTTCCTACAGATTGTGTGAGCGGCCGCAAACCTTCTGCGACCTCTGACATCTCGTCCATTTTGACTTGCCGCAACGACGTCCACGACTCGCCCAGCACCGTCACGATCCCCGCCAGCGGCTCCGCGTCCCCGCCGTCGATCGCTTCCCCCGACGACGCTCGCTCCCCGCTCGGTTCGACCGGCAGCAGCGCGCCGCCCGACATGGCCAGCGACACGCGTCGCGGCGCTCCAACCGGCTCCCGATCAACGCGCGATTCGGCCGCCGCTGCAGCGTCTCCCTGGGCCGCACCAGCGTTGGAACTTGGTCGACCGCCGACGAACAGCCAATCGCCGCCGCGCGCTCCTCGCCGCTCGCGGCGTCCATGTCCTTCGTCAGCCATCCGGCCGCCTTCCCGCGAAGAACTCCAAGCGACGCCCTCCTCGAGCGTTTTCGGTTCCCGGACTGCAGGCCGCTGCGCCAGCGTCAACATCACGATTAGCAACGCGGCCACGGCTGCGGGCGGCGCCGCCGCCGTCCACGACCAACTCGCCGCCCCGCCTTTCGTCCACCATCGCTCTCGCCGCTCGGTCGACGCCATCCGCCCCGTGGGCGTGGTCGCGGCCGAATTCCCCGAGCCGGCAGGGGCGGCGTCCGCCAGCACGGCGCCCCAGAGCCCCGACAACCGCTCCGCGGAGCTCAGCAAAGCCCGACACTGCGGACATTCGGCCGCATGCTGCACCAATTCTCGATCCCGCCCCGGACTCCGCCGGTCGTCAAGCGCCTCCTGCAACCGCTCCTCGAAACGATCACACTTCATGACTGGCTCCCGCCCGTTCCCCACGTTCGGCTTGCACCACCTGTTCCGACTGCTGACGCTCCAGCATGCACTGCATCAATTCCCGGCGCGCTCGGTGCACCCAGGTCTTGGCGGTCCCTACCGGCACCCCCAGCCGTTCGGCGATCTCCGCATACCCCAAATGCTGCTCGTGAAACAGCAAGAACGCCTGCCGGTGATCGCTCCGCAGCCCCGACAACGCGGCGCGGACTTCCTCCACCAGCTGGGCATGAGCTTGCGCTTGCCGATGTTCGTCGTTGGCCACTTCCGGCAAGGGCTGCGGCGTCGGCCGACGTCGTCGAGCAGCCAAAGCGGTGCGACACCGGTTGCCGGCGATCGCCAACAGCCATGGCTCGAATTCGCGAGTCGCATCCCAGCGCGGCAAGTGCCGGCAGACGCGAATCAGAGTTTCTTGAGCGGCATCTTCGGCATCCTGACGCTGGCCGAGCCAACGAAAGCAGAAGGACACCACCCGCTCGCGATAGCGATGCACCAATTCGCTTAGTGCCGCCTGTTCACCGCCCAAACAGCGCGTCAACAAAACCCGCATGTCGTCGGTCACGACGCCCTCGTTTCTGTGCAATTCCCTTCCTGGACCCGATCCCCTCCCTGCGACTCCCCTCCTTGCGATTAGCGGCGATTCATGAATCGTTTGAGTGCATCGGCCGCCGCTTCCCGCGAATTGGCCGTCGTCGTCTCGGACTTCGGCGGCAACTTGCCGAATTCCTTGCTGGCCAATTTCCGCTTGATTTCGTCGATCGTCATGCTTGTGCTAGACGATTCGCCCGCCGGTGCGTCGCCTTCCGCCGCCGGGGCCGCCACATTCGCCTCCCCTGACTTGGCCTCCCCTTCCTTCGCCTCCGTCTCCAGCGCCACGCGGTCCGTTTCCTCGAGCTTAAACTGCCGCGTCTCGGAGTCGACCGGGGGACGAGTTCGTCCCTGAGCCGCCGGATCATCCAGCCAAGAGCTCACGTCGGCGTCGCCGAAGCTGCTGTCGCCGGTTCGCAGCGCGGCGTCCTTGACGCCCGCCACTTTCGGCCGCTTTTCGCTGCTGAGTCCGATATCCAACAAAACCTCGAACTCCAACGGCCCGACCTTCAAGTGGTCGCCCAGCTTGAGCACGCGATCGCCCGTGATCCGATCGCCGTTGACGAACGTTCCATTCTTGCTCCCCAAGTCGCGTGCAATCACCTGCGTCTCGCCGAACACCAGCTCGCAGTGTCGACGGCTGATCGCATCGCTTTTGGGCCGCAGATGGCAATCGTCTTGTCGACCAATGACGAACGGTCCCTTGGAAATCTTGATTTCCTTGCCAGCGCTCGGACCGTGCATGACTTTGAGTCTTACCACCATTTGCGAGCCTCGCGAAACCACGAAAGAAAAGAAGAGGTGTCTAACACGAACGATAACACACCCCGTCGGTCGTCGTCAAAAAACGGACGGGAAGAAGCGCTCGTTCTCAGGGCGTCCATTGCAGGCGGCCGCGTTACGCCCGTCGGCCGGTCCACGAATGCGTCCCGTACCGTTCGAATTGTAAGCGGGTCGCCGACGCGGATTCAACCGGAGAAATCGTCGTCTCGCGCCAAGTCCAGCCCGTCCGCCGCGCGAGCCGCTCGGACCACGCACGCCAGACCTCCGAGGGGCTCGACGCTAACCCGGCCAATTCCCAGACGCCAGGCAATTGCGGCGCGCACGAGGAACGCCGCAACAGCAAACTGCCGTGCTGCAACAGCGCCGATTTCCAGCGGCGTTGGGCGCTTCCGCACACCTTGAACTCGCCGGGCTCCGCCCCCCGTCGCGACCAGGCCACGACGTCTCCGTGCGCTCGCCGCTGAAAGCACAAGAACGGCTCGCCGACGGCCGTCGACGCGGTCGCCTCGCCGCAAGTCACTTCCGTCGGCGACTCATACCGCCGCGCTTCCACCCCCTGCTCCGTCAGCCACTCCACCAGCGTCTCGTGAAACAAGTCGTACAGCGCCTGATGCCCGCCCAGGCCCTGCTCGGGCGCCGCAAAGCTGTAAGTCAGTTCGCAATCATGCAAGATCGCGCCGCCGCCCGTCGCACGTCGTACGACGGCGCACGCCCCGCTTTCCGCGTGCCCCTCGCGTTCCGACAATCGCTGGAAATAGCCCAAAGACAACGTCGGCGCCGCCCATTGGTAGAAGCGCAGCACGCGTCGCCCGTCCCGCGCCGCCGACTCCAGCAACATCTCGTCGACCGCCATGTTCCACGCGCCGGCGCCCGGCGGGTCGACGATCAGTTCGACTTCCATCGCATCACCGGCTGTTTCGCCGCGCGCACTTCGTCCGGGCGCGTGATGGGGGTCGAATGAGGCGCCGAGTGCAGCAACTCCGGCGACTCGCCCAAGACGGTCGCCAACGCCGCGGCGAACGCATCCAACGTCTCGCGACTCTCCGTCTCCGTCGGCTCGATCATCATCGCCTCGGGAACTGTGAGCGGAAAATAGACCGTGGGAGCGTGAAATCCGTAGTCCAGGAGGCGTTTGGCGACGTCCATCGCCGTGACGCCATGGGCCTTCTTGAGCGGAGCGGCGGAAGCCACGAATTCGTGCATGCACCGGTCGCCCTGCGGCACCGGCAACAGCGTCTTCACCTTGCTCAGCAGATAATTGGCGTTCAGCACGGCGTTTTCCGCGACCGCCTTGAGCCCCTCGGGACCGTGCGAGCGGATATACGCGTAGGCCCGCACCAGCACGCCGACGTTGCCGAAGAAGCTGCGCACCCGCCCGATCGAATGAGGACGATCGAACGCCAAGCGATAGACGAACTCGCCCTGCTCTTCACGACGCTCCACCACCGGCGAAGGCAAGAACGGCCCCAGACGCTCGACCACGCAAATCGGCCCCGCCCCCGGCCCGCCGCCGCCGTGGGGACCGCTAAACGTCTTGTGCGGGTTGTAGTGCATCATGTCCGCGCCGAAATCGCCCGGTCGAGCGATTCCGAGGATGGCGTTCATGTTGGCGCCGTCCAAGTAGATCAGCCCGCCGCGCGCATGCACCAACTCGGCGATCTCGCGTACGCTGGCATCGAACAATCCCAACGTATTCGGGTCGGTGATCATGAACACGGCGATTTGATCGTCAAGCTTCGCGCGCAGGTCGTCGACGTCGACCATGCCGTTCGCCGTGCTCTTGACGGTCACCGTCGAGAATCCGGCCATGCTCGCGCTGGCGGGATTCGTCCCGTGTGCGCTGTCCGGCGCCAGCACTTTCGTCCGCCGTTCGCCGCGACTCCGGAAATAGGCGGCGGCGACCATCAACGCCGTCAATTCTCCATGCGCGCCGGCCGCGGGCTGTAGCGAGACGGCGGGCAACCCCGAGATCTCCGCCAGGAACTCCTGCAAATCGTACAGCAGTTGCAACAGTCCCTGCACGGTCGCATCCGGCTGACAGGGATGCAAGTCCGCGAACCCCTCGAGCCCCGCCAGCCGCTCGTTGCGTTTCGAGTTGTACTTCATCGTGCACGAACCAAGCGGATAGAAGTGCGTGTCGACCGACATATTCAAGGTCGACAGGTTCGTGAAGTGCCGCACCACGTCGGGTTCCGCCACCTCGGGCAACGGCAACGCCGCGCCCGCGAGCGATTCCGTCGGCAATAGCTCGCCGACCGCCGGCGCAGGCACATCGCACGCCGGCAATTGCGCCCCGCGACGTCCGGGGCGAGAAAGTTCAAACAACAGTTGCGTTGCAAGCGGGTTGCGCATTGTATCTGCCTTCGTTCTATCCGCCGACCATCACCGCAGGCTGGCGGCCCAAGCGTCGATTTCCGCACGCGTCCGTTTTTCGGTCACCGCCGTCAGGAAGCAATCCGCCAACTCGGGATGCCACCGCCCCAGGGGCACGCCCGCCGCAATGCCCTGCTCGGACGCTTGCGTCAGCAATCCCGACACGTCGCCGCGCCGGTCCTGCACGACGAATTCCTTGAACATGGGTCCCGAGAATTTCAGTTGCACGCGCGGATGATCGGCCAGCAATTGCCGAGCATACGCCGCCTTCCGCAGCGACAATTCGGCCGTTTCGCGCATCCCCGCCGGCCCCATGGCCGCCAAATAGATGGCCGCTCGCAAGGCAAACAGCCCCTGATTCGTGCAGATATTGCTGGTCGCCTTCTCGCGCCGAATGTGCTGCTCGCGCGTTTGCAGCGTCAGCACCCAACAGCGTTTGCCGTTTCGGTCGACCGTCTGCCCCGCGATCCGTCCGGGCAAACGCCGCACAAACGGCTCGCGACACGCCATGATCCCCAAGTACGGACCGCCGTACTGCAGCGGCGTTCCCAACGACTGCCCTTCCGCCACCGCCACATCGACGCCCAAATCGCCCGGCCGCTTCAAGAGCCCCAAACTGATCGGGTCGAAAGATTGAGCCACTAGTGCGCCTCGCGCGTGCGCCAAGCTCACGATCGATTCGACATCCTCCAGCCCGCCGAAAAAGTTCGGATGCTGGATCAAGACGCAGGCCGTCTGATCGTCGATCAGCGACCGCAGTTCCTCGACCGACGTCCGGCCCGACGCGGCCGACGCCGTCACTAACTCGGCCCCTAAGTTGGCAAAGTACGTCTCAATAATCTCGCGATACTCGGGATGCACGCTCGCCGTCGTCACCACGCGGCGTCTCTGCGTGACGCTCATGCACAACAGCACGGCTTCGGCCGCCGCACTTCCACCGTCGTACAAACTGGCGTTCGAAACATCCATCCCCGTCAACTGGCAGATGAGCGACTGGTATTCGAACATCGCCTGCAAATTGCCCTGACTCACCTCGGGCTGATACGGCGTGTAAGACGTGTAGAACTCGCTTCGCGACGCCAGGGCGTCCACGACGGCCGGCACGAAGTGATCGTAGGCCCCCGCGCCGAGAAAGCAGGCGCGTTGCCCCGCCGGCACGTTGCGACCGGCCAGCGACTGCATTTCTTGAGTCAGCTCCAGCTCGCCGGCCGCGGGCGGCAAATTCAGCGGCCGGGCGAGTCGCATTTCCGGAGGAATCGAAGCGAACAACGACTCGACCGAGTCGACGCCGATCGACGCCAACATGGCCCGTCGATCGTCGTCCGTACAAAAGAAATAGGCCATCGCTGCCGTTGCTCCTCTAGCCGTGCTCGGCGCATTGCTTCGCGTACGCCGCATGATCCAGCAATTTCGACAACTCCCCTTCGTCGCTCATCCGGACCTTGATCATCCACCCTTCGCCGTAGGGGTCCGACTTGAGCACCTCCAGGTTGTTCGGCAGCGCCGAATTCACTGCAATCACCTCGCCCGAAACGGGCGCATAAAGCGAACTCACCGCCTTCACCGACTCCACTTCGCCAAACTCCTGGCCGCTCGCCAGTTGCTTGCCGACCGGCGGCAATTGCATGAAGACCAAGTCGGTCAACTGCTCGACTGCGAACGCCGAAATGCCAATCGTCGCCACTTTCGCTCCACCTTCGCCGGGCGACTCCGCCACCCACTCGTGCGACTCCGTATACCGCAGATCTTCTGCTTTCACGTCCACGTTCCTTTCCTGATTCGTCTGAGACTGGTGAATCGTCGAGTTGCTGCTACCCTGCGGCGGCTGTCCTGCGGCGGCTATCGTGGGCGGGAGTAAAACGGCAATTTGACCACTTCCGCCGACTCGCGCTGACCGCGGATATCGACCGTCAACTGGGTCCCCGGCTCGGCCAGCGCTTCGTCGACATACGCCATGGCGATCGGCCGATCGCAGGTCGGGGAAAACGTCCCGCTCGTCACGACGCCCGCCTCGACGTCGCCGCTCCATACTCGGTACCCTTCGCGCGGGACCCTCTTTCCCGCCAATTGCAACCCGATGCGGCGGCGCGGGCGGGGTCGAGCGGCGATTTGAGCCAGCGCATCGCGTCCTGCAAACGCCCGCCCCTCCAAGTTGACCGCAAATTCCAACCCCGCCGTATACGGATCGATCGACTCGCTCAACTCATGCCCATACAAGGGCATGGCCGCCTCCAGACGCAGCGTGTCGCGGGCCCCCAGGCCGATCGGCGACGCCCCCGCCGCGATCAACTGGTCCCAAACCGACGCGGCTAGCGACGCAGGCACGATCAGCTCGCAACCGTCTTCCCCTGTGTAACCCGTGCGACTCACCACCGCTTCCACGTCCGAGACCGAGGTGACGACGGCCGTGTAATAGCCCATGCTCTCCAAGTCGGCCGCCGCCAACGGCTGAACGATCGACAACGCATCGGGGCCTTGCACGGCGATCATCGCGGTCGCGCGCGTCAAGTCGATCATCGAGACCTCGCCGACCACCGCCAAGTGCGGTTCGATCCAACGCACGATCTTCTCGCGGTTGCTGGCGTTCACCACCAGCTGAAAATACGTCTCGCCGCTGGGCCGTTCCAAGTGATACACCAGAACGTCGTCCAGAATCCCCCCCTCGGCGTTGGTCATCAGCGAGTAGCGGACGCGTCCCACGGGCATGCCGAGCACGCGGCGCGTGAGGAGCCGATCGAGCAACACGGCGGCGGCGGATCCGTCGAACCGCAAACGGCCCATGTGCGACACGTCGAAGGCGCCGGCCGCGGTGCGTACGGCCCGATGCTCATCGACGATCGATCCGTATTGCACGGGCATCGACCAACCTGCGAAGTCGACCATGCGACCGCGGTGAGTCGCATGCCAGTCATGAAGCGGCGTTTGGAGCATAGAGGTCCCCATCGGCCGCATTGTAGCGGCTGTCGGACGGCTCGCCAGTACGTCCGCCGGGATGGAAAGTACGACTTTCCCGAGTTGCGATCGCCACTGACGATTGTCGATGGATTAACATGGGATTCCTCACCTCGGAGGTCCTCATGCATCGACGCTCGACCATCCCTTCGCTTCCCCGCGTCCTCTTCTCCGCGACGCGACGTCCGCTCGCTGCCCTTTGGCTGCCGGTTGGTTTGGCCGTCATGGCGCTGGCCGCCGCGTTCGCCGCACCGCACGGCAAGGCGACGTTATGCGCTCAAGAGTCCGCGGCGCAGCAGCCGACGCCGGCCGCCGACAAGTGGGAAGAGGCCGTGCAAAAGTTCGAGGCGGCGGATCGCGATCACCCCCCCGTCGGCGGCGGAGTCGTCTTCATCGGCAGCTCCAGCATCGTGCGTTGGAAGCTCGACGAATCATTTCCCGATCAAGCCTACGTCAATCGCGGCTTCGGCGGCTCGCAGCTCGCCGACTCCGTCCGCTACGCCGATCGCCTGCTCGCACCGCACCGCCCGCGCGTCGTCGCCCTCTATGCGGGCGACAACGATTTGGCAAGCGGCAAATCGCCCGCCCAAGTGACTCAAGACTTCCGCGACTTCGTTCAACGAGTCCACGCACAAAACCCTGCCACGCGCATCGTCTATTTGTCGATCAAAGCCAGCCTTAAACGTTGGTCGCTCGCCGACAAGATTCGCGAAACCAACGCCGCCATCGCCCGCCTTGCGGCTCGCGACTCCCGCCTCAGTTATGTCGACCTGTTCACTCCGATGCTCGACGCCGCCGGCCGCCCGCGCGCCGAACTGCTCGACAAGGATGAACTCCATCTCTCGCCGGCAGGCTACGCCCTCTGGACGAAATGGGTTGGACCGGCGATCGACGCCGCGCGGACCTCGACTCCCGACCTCATTCTGCACAACGGCCGCATCGCCGCCGTCGACAGGCCGTTTTCGATCAGTCAAGCTCTCGCCCTCCGCGGCGATCGAATCGAGCGCGTGGGGCGGAACGACGAGATTCTCGCGCTGCGCGGTCCTGACACCCGCGTGCTCGACTTGCAAGGCAAGCTCGTCATTCCCGGTCTGATCGACTCGCACGTCCATGCGGCGGACGCCGCGATGCATGAATTCGATCACCCAGTCCCCGACATGGAAACGATCGCCGACGTGCTCGACTACGTGCGCGGGCGAGTGGCCGCCGCGCCCAAAGGAACTTGGATCTGGGTCAATCAGGTCTTTATCACGCGCCTCCGCGAACAGCGGTTCCCCACCCGCGCCGAACTCGACGCCATCGCTCCCGAACATCCAGTGGTGTTCTCCACCGGTCCCGACGGCATGGCGAACAGTTTGGCGCTCAAGCTCAGCGGCATCGATCGCGACTTCCAAGTCACCGGCAGCGGCAGCATTGAAAAAGACCCCGCCACCGGCGAACTCACCGGCATGCTGCGCGGCGGCACGAAGCGATATCTGAAAAGCGTCTCCCCGCCCAGCAAGGCGACGGAAAAGGATCGCGAAGAACAGTTCCTCAAGCTGCAGCACGACTACCACAGCGTCGGCATCACGGCGGTCGCCGATCGCAACGCCAGCACCGGCGGCATCGCTCGCTATCAGTCGCTGCTCCAGCAAGACCGACTCACGTTGCGCGTCGCCCTGTCGCACGCCCTCAACGCGGGCGACAGGCCCGAAGCGGCGCGTGCGGCGCTGGCAGCCATCGCCCATCACCCGCTCCGCGACGGCGACTTCCGACTGCGCATCGTCGGCGTGAAAACGTTCCTGGACGGCGGCATGCTGACCGGCAGCGCTTCGATGCGCGAGCCGTGGGGCGTCAGTTCGATCTACGGCATCACCGATCCCGAGTATCGCGGCGTCCGTTTCATCCCCGACGACCGCCTGCTGGATTTGGTCCGCGCCACCGTGGAGCAAAAACTCCAGTTCACGGCGCACAGCGTCGGCGACGGCGCCATCCACGCTCTGCTCGACGCGTACGCCGAAGTCAACCGCACGACGCCTATCCGCGAGACTCGCCCCTGCATCACCCACTGCAATTTCATGAGCAGCGAGGCGGTGGACAAAATGGTGGAGCTGGGAGTCGTCGCCGACATTCAACCCGCGTGGCTGTACCTCGACTCGCGGACCCTCACGGCGCAGTTCGGCTACGATCGATTGCGATACTTTCAGCCGCTGAAGACGATCTTTGAACGCGGCGCGATCGCCGGCGGCGGCTCCGATCACATGCAGAAGATCGGTTCGCTGCGCTCCATCAACCCCTACAACCCGTTCCTGGCGATGTGGGTCGCTCAGACTCGCCGCGGCAAGTGGTTTGAAGGACAATTGCACCCGGAAGAACGCTTGTCGCGGGCGGAGGCGTTGCGGTTCTACACCATGAACAACGCGTACCTCATGTTCCTCGACGACCAACTTGGCTCGCTTGAACCTGGCAAGTTGGCCGACTTCGTGATTCTTGATCGCGACCTCCTCGAATGCCCGATCGACGACGTTCGCTCGACGCAAGTCGTTTCGACTTACGTGAGCGGCCGTCAGGTCTATCCGGCGCCGTGAATGCCATGTCCTCTTCGCCCGTCTCCTCCGCACCGCTTCCGACTCCCGCCCCGTTCGCCGACGACGAGGTCGCGGCCGAGCGGTCTCGCATCCAGGAGACGATCCAAGCCTTGGGGCCGCGCGCTGCCTTTGAAAAGCTGTCGGCCGAGAACGCGGCGGAGTTCCTCTCCAACCGGCTCGACAACGGGCGCGAACTGGCCCGCTTCCGGACGCTCATCCACACCGTCATCGTCGCCGATTGGCTCGAACGGCAGGCGCACCAATTGGGCTACGACCAACCATTCGCGTTGGCGGCCATCGGCGGCACGGGGCGTTTGGAAATGACGCCCTGCTCGGACACCGACTTCGCCATGCTGTACGAAGAGGACGTCGAGGGGAACGACTTTCAAAAGGCGGTCTGGGCACAAACCAACTCGGCCGAGTTCGAGAAACAGTGCGGGTTCTCGATTCGCCTTCCCGCCTACAACCTGGAACATATGCAGGAACTGGACGACCTGCAGTTGAACGCCTTCCTGGACGCGGCGCCCGCCTACGACCCGCAGGGACTTATTCCTCGGTTCCGACGACGCATCCAAGAGACCTACGATCCGTTCGCCCACTTCCTGCATGTCTTCCGCTACTGGCGCGACACCGATTCGCGTCTCAAGACGGGCGGCGCCGAACGGCTGGATCGGTTCGACATCAAGAACGACGGCCTGCGTGCGTTTCTGGCCGGCGTCTGGGCGCTCGCAGGGAGCCAGTTTCAGCACAGCGAGGAAATCTACCGCCGTCTCCCCGACCCGCGCGACCTGGAAGCATACCACTTCCTGCTGCGCATCCGCGGCTTCGTCCATGTCCGACGCGGTAAGCCGCAGCCGCCGCTGGGCGACGGCTCGCACCTCGAAGATCGCCTGGCCTTCGACGATTTTCGTTCGTTCGGCGATTTGCTGGGCCCCGACGCGGGCGAAAGAGAACGCTTTGAATACGCGAACGACGTGCGCCACCGCCTGCTGGCGGCGCGTCGTCGAGTGGAGCTATTCACGCGCCGCATCATCAGCAAGGAATTAGGGACGGGCAGGCCGGCGCGTCCCGGCAGCCCCATCGTCCATTTCGTCGGCGGCCTGCGCTACATCGCGGACAACGAACCCGACCTGCGCGGCCCGCTCGGCGCCGGCGAACGCAGCGAAGCTGCCTTGTCGCTGCTGTTGGCCTCCCAGCGATACAAAGTCGAAATCGATCCGGCCGAACTCGAAGGCGCCTTCCAGAACGCCGGCGATTGGCTCGAACTCGTCCCGCCGCTAGGCGAACTGTTCTATGAGATGAGCGGCAGTTTGGCGGACAGCCTGGAATTCCTCTCGCAAATCGACGGTGCGCTCGACCGTCTCTTCCCCGGCTACGGCCGCTTTGAAGTTTCGCTCGATGAACGCGTCATGCTCGAGCGCGCATCGCTCCGCGGCACCTACGTCCGAGAAAAACTGCATGCCCTCGATCGCTGCCGGATCGTCGACAAGTCGTACTTCGACAATAAGTGGCGAGTGGAACGAGATCGACAGCGAGCCAAGCTGGAACAGATTCTGCCAGTCGAAGCGTCGCTGCTCACCACCGACGACTTGGCCGCCATCAAGCTCGCGCTCGTCACCAAACGCCTGCCGTTGACCCCGGAAGATCAGCGGGACCGTACCAACGAGTCGCTGCCGATGCACGAGCGGTACGCGTCGGGGCTTTCCGACATTCCGCTTGAGCAGTACTACGGACGCTTTCAGGAACGGGCGAACTTCAAGGCGTCGACGGTGAAGACGGCCGAGTTCTTGGTGCGGAATCGTCGTCTGTTCAAGGAATTGTCGCAGAGCGCCGAGAACACCGACGAGATGGTGACGCAGGTGGTCGAGCTGTGCCAAACGCCCGAAACGTTGCGCGCTTTGTTCGTGTTCACGTGCGTCGACCGCTTGGTCGGCATCCCCGCCTCCAATGACAACCGACTCACGCCCAATGCGTTCGCACAAGAACAGCGCGCCCGGTCATGGCGTCTGCGAGCGGCCGAGCCGACGCGCTGGCTTGCGACGCTCGAAATGTACATCAAGGCGATGACGCGGTTCTTCCCGAATTTCGTCCCCAACGCCAATCGGTTCATGCAAGAAGCGGGCTACAGTCCGCGAGAGCAACGCGTATTGGCGGACTTCGGCGACTGCTTCTTCGCCGGGCTCTATGCGCGACACGCGAATTCGTTCGGCTCGCACCTCATGCGATTGGCCGACCACATTACCAACGACCCGAAAGCGACTTTGCTGCTTGACGGCGGCGCCGTGATCCTAGGCATCGCCGCCCGCGACTTTCGCGGATTGGCGGCCTGCATCGCCGGCGCGCTGTCGGAACAAGGGATTCTGCTGCGTCGAGCGAACTTGTTTTCGGCGCGCAATCACGGTCTGGCGCTCGACTTCTTTCAGCTCAATTCGCTGGAACGGGCGATTCCCGATACGCTGCCGCAAGCCATCGAGGCGGCGGTGCGCGAACAGCGACATATCGCGCCGGAAGACTCCGAGCGTCTGCCGCCCCTGCGCGGCGTCTTCCAATTGGACGACACCCCCTCGGGCAATTGCCGCCTGCGGTTCGAAACGACCGACGACGCGCAAGGCCTGCTGCACGCCGTGACGTACAAAGTCTATCGACATCTGGGCGCCGGCATCCATTCGCTCGACGCCAGCGCCTCGCGCAACACGACCCATATCACGATCTTCCTCAAGCTGCCCGACGACCTGCCGTTGGCCGAAGCGCAGCGCATCGTCCGCGAAACGTTCTAGTTCTCGCGAGCGCGGCGACGGCGAGCAGGCCGTGCTGCTCGGAATATTCAACGCCGGCTTCGCAAGAACTTCACGTGGTTCGCGCTCCCTGTACGCATGACGGAGCCTCTGCAGGTCGCACAGAATTGGGTCGACGCGCCGACCGATCGCACCCCGGCGGCGAACGCTCGACTCGAAGTCCCCGCCCAGTTCGCCGAAATGCTGGAGGACTATGAGATCGTCGACGAAATCGCCCGCGGCGGCATGGGCGTCGTCTATCGGGCACGGCAGCGGAGCTTGAATCGCATCGTCGCCTTGAAAGTGCTGCTCGCACGCGACGCACTGACCGACGAAGATCGAGCTAGTCTGCGGCACGAGGCACAATCGGCCGCCCAGTTGCGACACCCCACGATCGTCGCCATCCATGATTGCGGCGAGTCGGCGGGCGTCCCGTACTTCTCGATGGAACTGATCGCCGGCCAAAGCCTGGCGCAACGTTTGGCCTCCGGGCCGCTCGCCGCCAACGAGGCAGCCGCGTTGATCCGTCAAGTTGCGGACGGCGTCCAACATGCTCATGACCGCCAAATCCTGCACCGCGACCTGAAACCGGCCAACATTTTGCTGGACGAGTTCGGACTGCCGCATGTCACCGACTTCGGCATCGCTTGCCAAGCCTCGGACGCGACGGGCGGCGGCGAGCGTCCTCCGTTTGGAACGCCCGGATACATGGCGCCCGAACAAGTGGAGGGGCGCGCCAGCACAACCGCCGTCGACGTGTATGCGCTCGGCGCCGTCCTCTACGCGGCCGTCACCGGTCGCGCCCCCTTTTTCGCCGCCACTCCTATCGAGACGTTGGTGCAGGTCGTCGAACGCGAGCCCGCCGCGCCGCGCACGCTCAACGCGGCCGTGCCCGCGGACCTCGAGTCGATCGTGATGAAGTGCTTGCGGAAGTCGCCGCGCGAACGATTCGCGACGGCGCGCGAATTGGCCGCCGACCTCGATCGTTTTCTGCGCGGGGAAGCCGTTCACGCTCGACGCGGCGATGGAGTGTACTACACGCTGCGCTGGCTGCGACGCAATTTGGTTCTGGCCGGCGTCTCGGGCGCCGTTGCGCTGCTGCTGCTGGTCTTCTCGACCGTCATGGCGATCGCCTATCGCACGGAACTCGCGCGTCGCACGGTCCTCGAACGGGAGCTCGTCGAGGAGCAATCGCGCACCGCCGTCGCCCAGGAACAACTCCGCCGCCAAACGTCGCTCGTCAACGAACTGCGTCTGCGCTTGCAAACGCCCGCGACGATCGAACCGACTCTCCCCAAGGATGCTCCGCCATGAACTACACCTTGACCATCGTCGGCGGTCCCGACAAAAGCGGCCGGACGTTCGCGTTAAAGCCCGGCCAGTCGCTCGTCATCGGCCGCGGCCGCGAGAGCCACACTCAGATCCAAGATCCGCGCGTGTCGCGCGTGCACTGTCGGTTGGAGTGGCACGCTCAGCATGTGGTGCTGGTCGACGGCGGCGCGACGTCCGAGACGTTGGTGAACGGCGCTCCCGTCACACGCACCGAACTGATCCCCGGAGCGGTGATCCAGGTCGGGGAGACGCTGCTACGCTTCGACGCACCGGCGCTCGACCAACCAACGCTCCCGCCCGCCCGCCCGCGTCCCGCCGCTTCGCAGGCTGCTCCGCCCCCGCCCGTCGCGTCGCTGGTCGGCAGAACGCTCGGCGCCTTCACGCTCGTCAAGCCGTTGGCGACCACTCGTTCGGGAGTCCTCTTCGAAGCCCGCAACACGCAGACCAGCCAACCGGCCGCCGTCAAAGTGCTGTCGCCCGATCTCTTGTCGCAAGACGAGCAGAAGCGGCGCTTCATTCGCGCGATGAAGACCATGCTCCCGCTGCAGCACGAGAACATGGTGCGCATCTTGAACGCCGGCCGAGTCGGCCCCTACTGCTGGACCGCCATGGAACTGATCGACGGCGAGAATCTTCAAGACGTCATCCGCCGCTTGGGAGTCGGCAAGATGGTGGACTGGCGGGAGTCGTGGCGGGCGGCGGTGCACGTCGGCCGCGCACTCCAATTCGCATTCAGCAAAGGGTTCATCCATCGCAATGTCAATCCGAACAACATCCTGCATCGCCGGACCGACCGCACTTATCTGTTGGGCGACCACTTGCTGGCCAAGACCGTCGAAGCCTCGACTCACGACCCCGTCACTCAGCCCGGCAAGCTGCTCGGCGACTTGGCTTATATGGCGCCCGAACGCACCTATTCCTCTCCCGCCGTCGACATCCGCTCGGACCTGTACGGCCTGGGCGCCACGCTCTACACGCTGCTGACCGGCCGCCCTCCGTTCGTCGCCGACACCTTCAAGGAATTAGTGCGTTTGGTTCGCGACCACCAACCGCGCCCGCCGCGCGAATACGCCTTGTCCATGAACTCCGACTTCTCCGACCTCGTGCTATCGCTGCTGGCGAAGCGTCCTGAAGATCGCCCTCCCGTCCCATCGGTCATGCTGACGGAACTCGAACGCATCGGCCGACTGGCGAATGTCAAAGCCTGACGGGGCCGGTGCGGACGAACGAGCCTGTTTGGCTGCACGGTCGGCTGCATGGTCGGGGACCGCACCGCGGTTTCCCGTGGGATCGCGGAGCAATCCACGACTGAAATTCTCGACTCCAGGCCTCGACTTGACGATCTAACAGTGTTAGATAATATAACAGTGTTAAGGTTGCTCGGAGGTTCGACTGGGAGTCCTCGCATGGCCGGTTCACGGCCTACCGCTTCGTCCCCGCCCTCGCGGCTCGCCGGCCGCAAGGCCGAAACTCGGCGCCGCATTCTCGACGCGGCCCGCGAACTGGTGCTGGCTGAAGGAGTCGAGGGCTTCTCGATGCGCAAGTTGGCCGCGCGGATCGGCTATACGGCCGCCGCCATCTACTTCCACTTCCCTGATAAAGAAGCGCTGCTCGTCGAATTGGTGGACAGCCAGTTCAAGTCGTTGCGGCGAGCGTTCGATCGGATTCAGGACGTGCGGGACCCGCAAGAGCGGCTGCGGCGGATGGGACGCGCATACCTCGATTTCGCCCTGCGCCACCCCGACCACTACCGCTTCATGTTCCTCAATCCGGTGCTGAAACAGCTGCCGATCGGCGAGTCGTTCGACCGCAGCGATCCGGCGCAAGACGGTTACGCATTCCTCCGCATGACGCTCGCACAAGCCCAGTCGGCCGGCCAACTTCGCGCTGGCTACACGGATGTCGAGCAGGCGGCGCAGATTATCTGGTCGTCGATCCACGGGCTAGCCGCACTGCATATCGTGAAGGGGGACGACCCGCGCATTCAATGGCGGGCGCCGCGGCCGACCGGCGAACTGCTGGTCGACGCGATCCTCCGCGGCATGTTCCGCGAGGAACCGCCGCTCAAGGGAGCCAAGACATGAACTGGGTCGCGTTGCGGATGCTCGTGGGCGATCGGGCCAAGTACGTGGGGCTCATCTTGGGCGTCGCCTTCGCGACGCATCTGATGTCTCAACAAATCTCGATCTTCGCCGGCATCATCAAGCGGACCGCCAGCCAGATCTTGGACGTGAGCGACGCCGAAATCTGGGTGATGGACGACAAGGTCCGGTTCATCGATGAAGTCCCCGGCCTGCCGGAGACCGACTTGCAGCGCGTGCGCGGCGTCCCCGGCGTCGCCTGGACGGCTCGTTTGTACAAAGGCCAAGTGCGGGTGCGGCTTGAGGACGGCAACTTTCGCAACGTCATCCTGTTCGGGCTCGAGGACGCCAGTTTGGTCGGCGCGCCGCGGGAAATGATTTTGGGAACGCTCGCCGATTTGCGTCGCCCCGACGCCGTGATGGTCGACAAAGCGGGCTACGAGTACATGTGGCCGGGCGAGCCCTATCAGCTGGGCAAAGAATTCTATCTGAACGATCGACGCGCGGTGCTGGTCGGCGTCTGCAAGGCGTCGCCGCCCTTCACCACGCTCCCCGTCCTCTACACGCGATACAGTCAGGCCACGGGTTTCGTTCCTCGCGAGCGCAACCTGATGTCGTTTGTGCTCGCCCAGCCGATCGACGGCGTGCCCGCGGAAGAGGTTTGCCGGCGCATCGACCGCCAAACGGGCCTCATGGCCCTCACGCGCGATCAATTCTTTTGGAAGACGGTCCACTACTTCCTCGGGTCGACCGGCATTCCAGTGAACTTCGGCATCACGATCGCGCTAGGGTTCATCATCGGCGCCGCCGTCACGGGGCAGACGTTCTATCTGTTTACCCTGGAGAACCTCAAGCAATTCGGCGCGTTGAAGGCGATGGGCGTCACGAATGTGCGGCTGGTCGGCATGATCCTGCTCCAGGCGCTCGTCGTCGGCATCTTGGGGTACGGCATCGGCATTGGACTAACGGCTCTCTTCTTCACCCTCACCAATCCCATCACGCACCTCGCCGGACTCTACATGACTCCGCAAGCGGCGTTCGGCGTCGCCGCCGCCGTGCTGTTGATCATCCTGCTTACCGCCCTCATTGCGATCCGCCGCGTGTTGGTGCTCGAACCGGCCGTCGTGTTCCGCGGATAGGCGCTTTCCCATGACTCATGCCGCCATCACCGTCGATTACGTCACGCATCCCATCGCGGCCGTGTTTGCCGACGACTCGGCGGCGGACGACGTTCCCAGTCAGTGCGCCGTCTCCTGCCGCGGCTTGACGAAGGAGTTCGGCGCGGGCGACGCGCGCACGATCGCGTTGCGCGGCATCGACCTCGACCTGCCCCGCGGCGAGCTCGGCTTGCTCGTCGGAGAATCAGGCTGCGGTAAAACGACGCTCATTTCGCTCATCGCCGGCTTGCTGAATCCGACCGCGGGGCGCGTGCGCGTCTTCGATGCGCCGCTGCAGCAGTTCTCGTCGACTCAATTGGCGGCGTTTCGCGCTCAAAACATCGGCTTCGTGTTTCAACAGTACAACCTGCTCCCGACGCTCACCGCCGCCGAGAACACGGCCGTCCCGTTGCTCATCCTCGGCGTCCCGCGTCGCACGGCGCTCGCCCGCGCCGCCCAGATGCTCGAGAAAGTCGGACTCGGCGCTAAACTCGCCTCGCTTCCGTCGCAATTGTCGGGCGGACAACAGCAACGCGTCGCGATTGCGCGAGCGCTGATTCACGAGCCGCGGCTCTTGGTCTGCGACGAACCCACCGCGGCGCTCGACGCCCGCTCGGGCCAAACCGTCATGGAGCTGTTGCGCTCGGTGGCGGTCCATCCGGAGCGCGCGGTGATCGTCGTGACGCACGACAGTCGCGTGCTCTCGTTCGGCGATCGCATCGTGCGGATGGAAGACGGGTGCGTGAAGCAGGTGGAGCGAGTGGAGCGACGCGCCGACTCCCCCGCGCCGTGCTGAAGCCGAACAACTAAAACGAGGAAACGCTCGCCATGCGCAATCGATTCGCTCAAGTCGTTCTGCCCCTGTTCGCACTGGGGCTCTTAGCCTTTGGATTGCATCACGCGTTCCATTCGGACCGCGCGTTCGCGATCCCCAAGACGACGCCGCCCGCGACGCCGGCGCGCAACCCCTTCGGCAAAACGATCGCCGGCTATGGCTTGGTCGAAGCCCGTTCGCAAAACGTGGCCGTCGGTTCCCCGCTGGCCGGCGTGGTGTTGGAAGTGTTCGTCCCCGCCGAACAAGTCGGTGCGCAGGTCAAGTCGGGCGCTCCGCTGTTTCGCGTCGATGATCGTCACTTGCGCGCCCAGCGAGATTTTCAAGCCGCCAACTTGCGAGTCGCGGAGACCGAAGTCATGCGACTGGAAGCTCGCCCTCGTTCCGAGGAACTGCCGCCGAGCGCCGCGAAGGTCAAGGCGGCGGAAGCCAACGTGAAACTGTGGCGCGATCAGTCCGAACGCAGCCAACGACTGGCCGCCGCGCGCGTGGTCACCGAGGAACAAAACGTCGAACGCCAATTGCGGCTGGAGGCGGCCGAGCAAGAATTGGCGCAGGCCAAGGCGGAAGACGACCTGCTGCGCGCCGGCACGTGGACGCACGACCTGGAGGTGGCCCGCGCCAACGTCGAACTGGCTAAAGCGCAACTCCATCAAGTCGAAATTGAACTCGATCGCACCATCGTGCGGGCCCCGGTCGACGGCGCGGTGTTGCAGGTCAACGTTCGGGCCGGCGAGTACGTCGCCGCGGGCCCGCAGACGCCGCTGGTCGTGCTGGGCGACACGCACGTCCTGCATGTGCGCGTCGACATCGATGAACACGACGTGCCTCGGTTCCGTCCCGGCAGTCCGGCCAAAGCCTATTTGCGAGGCGACGGCCAGCGCGAATTGTCGCTGCGATTCGTGCGCGTCGAGCCGTACGTGATTCCCAAGAAGTGGCTTACGGGGGACAACACCGAACGCGTCGACACGCGCATCTTGCAGGTGATCTACGCGGTCGAGAAAACCGACCAAACCCTGTACGTCGGGCAGATGCTCGACGTCTACATCGCGCTCGACGAGGCGTCGCCCGCAGAATCCGCCGCGCCGCGGACTCCCTAAGGCGACTTTTGTCCGACTGTCACCGAATACGGGAAGTTCTCGAACGGAACTTCCACGGCGGTGACCGTATATTTCCAAGCCCCGACGGCCGCGTCGGGCATCTCGATCTGCAACGTTTGCGTTCCTTCCTTGCGCTGCGTCTTGCCGTCCGGCCCCGTCACTTCTAAACGCAACTTGGCGCCCTGGTTCTCAAACGCCAACACGAACACCAGCGGCCCGGCCTTGGAGTGCTGATACGTCTTCGTCACCGACGGCGACTGCTTCGACGTGCTCAGCAGATTCTGCTTCGCAGGCGAGAAACCGCCTTTGACGATCGTTTGGTTCGCCTCCTCCTGCGCTCGCGCAGTGACGGTCGTGAACACCAAGTACTTGAGCAACTCCAGTTCGGTCGCCGAGTTCTGCTTTTCGTTGTGAAACGACGTGAAGATGATCGCGCCGCGTCCCACGGGAATCTTCACCAATAACGGCGACTGGGGCCGCGAACCGTCGCTGCCCGAGTACGAGCCGCGAAGATAGGTCTGCACTTCGCGACCTTGAAACGCGGCCGGGTACCAGCCGCCTAAGTCAAACCGCAAATGGATCGTCTCACCGATCGCCTCGCGCAGCCCCTCGTCCACCACGTCGGCCGTCATCTCTTGCGCATTCCCCGTCACCAAGCGATTGGCATCGATCAGTTCTGGAAAGGCGATCTGCAGCAGTTGCAACCGCCAATCGGAAGCGTATAGCGTCCCGCCTTGCTCCACGTACGACCGCAGCGATCGCTTCAGGTCTTCGCGTCCACGGCTGCGCTCTTGCTGCCATTCATCGGGCGTGCCGCCGCATGTCAGAAAAACGACGTCGTAACGTTGCAGCGTCTCGAGGTTGACGAGTTCGGCCAGCGGCAGGTCGTCGTAGCGGTAGCCTTCGCCGAGCGCCGACAGCATGCGTCCCATGTCGTCAAACTGATGCGGAGAAACCGCTAAGCGCAAACGCTTGACAGGCGCGACGGGCAGCGGCTTCTCGGTTGCGAGTCCGCTATCGGCGATCGCAGGCGGCGGTTCGCGAAACCAATGCGACGTCGCCAAGTCGAAGACGTAGACCGCCAACAGCATCCCGCCCAGGCCCAACGCGAGCGCGCCGTCGAACAGCCAGGCGATCAGCGGCCGACCAGCCGTCGCCGTCGGCGCCGTGCTGGCGGCGCTTCCAGCCGACGCGTGAGCCGCCCCCGGAGGCGGCGTGGGACGCGGCGGCGGCGCAGGACGAGCGGGAGGAACAGAGTTCGGATCCATGGATGAACCGCCTGCCATCTTGTGGGTCGCGATCAGGGCTTCTGGCCGACCGTCAGGGTAAAGGGGAAGTTTTCGTAAGGGACCTTCAGCGCCGTGACGGTGTACTTCCAATCTCCGGCGCTCGCCGCGGGCACGTCGACCTGCAGCGTCGAAGTTCCTTCGCGAACAGCAAACTCGCTGCCGTCGGGCGCTTCCACGCGCAGCCGCAGCGTCGCTCCTTGATTCTCAAACGCCAGCACGAATTTCAAGTCGGATTGCTTGGCATTGCGATAGACGTTCGTCACCGTGGGGTTCGACGCCGAAGTGCTCAAGAGGTTCTGCTTTTGGGGCGAGAACCCGCCCTGCACCAACGTCTGCGTCACCTTCGATTGCTCGCGCGCCGTGACGGTCGTGAACACGAGATACTTGAGCAGCTTGGTTTCAATCTCCGAGTTCACCGACTCGTTGTGAAACGCCGTATACAAGATTGAACCGCGTCCTACGGGCAGCCGCACCAACAGCGGCGCGGAACGGCGACCGCCGTCGTTCGTTTGGTAGTCGCCGTGCAAATACGACTTCAGATCGGTGGAGCGAAACGCGGCCGGGTACCAGCCGGGCTGGTCGAAATTGAGCGGCACGGTCGAGCCGAGCAAATCGCGCAAGCCTTCGTCGACGACTTCGGCATCGAGCCGTTGTTCGCCGCCGACGACGACCGACGATCGGTCGACCAAATCGGGAAACGCGATGAGCAATTCCTGAAAGCGCCAGTCTGAGGCGTATAAAGTGCCGCCGTTCTCGACGTAAGCTCGCAACGTCTTGCGCAGACGTTCGCCCACGTCGGGTTTGATGGTGTACACGCGGGAATTACGATTGCCGACGCCGACCGCTTCTCCCAGCCAGTGCTCGGGCGAGCCGCCGCATGTCAGGAAGACGACGTCGTAAGGCTGCAGTTGTTCTAGGTCGAGCAGCGCGTCGAGCGGGATCTCGTCGTAGGCGTAGCCTTCGCCCAGTTCTCGGAGCAATCGTCCCATGTCGTCGAAGTGCGCTGGCGTGACGGCCAACCGCAGGCGTTTGACCGGCGTCGTCGTTTCTTCTTCCTTGGTCTGCTCAACCTGCTTCACTTGCACTCCGCCGCTAGGTCCCTCGCCATTGCGGGGTCGCCCCAGGCCCAAGGCCCAGTCGACGAAAAAGACGCACAGCAGCGCCAGCCCCAACGCCGCGGCGGCGCACAAGTCGAACCAGATCCGCATTCCACCGCCGTCCGCCTTGTCGACCGTGACGGAAGCGGAAGGCGCGCCGGGGCCGAACGGGGAATTGGGAGCAGGCGGCGCGGGACGCGACGTCGGCATGGACATGGGGCGAACTCTCCTGGAACGCACTCTCGCGGTGCGCAGACGCCGCGGCGGGCGACGGGCGCGACGGTCGGGAGAATAGCACGCCGCTCGCCGAGTCGCAATGAAACGCGCCGACCTCGCGATGATTGCTCGACACTACCCCGATGCTATGATGATGCCTCCCTCCAAGGAGTAGCCACGCGCCATGTCACTCGCACGACTCGTCTACTACAGCGGACTCTTCAGCGGTTGGGCCGCGTTCCTCGGGTGGCTGCTCGCCGAGATCCTGGTCTTGCGAGGCCAAGGAACGCGCGGCGGTGTGCTCGGATTGGCGCTCGTCGGCGGCGTGGTCGGCGCGGGAATCGGCGCCGGTCTCAATCTGGCCGCCGGCCTCTCCAACTCCGACTGGAAAAGACTGCTGCTCCGCATCGCCATCGGACTGCTCGGCGGCGGCGCCGGCGGACTCATCGGCATCCTTGTCGGCAACCTCGCCTACTCGCTCGTGGGACTCCGCTTCGTCGGCTTCATGCTGCTGGGAGTCGCCGTCGGAGTCGTCGATGGATTGGCCGAACGGTCGCTCAGCAAGATTCGCAACGGCGTCCTCGGCGGACTGGTCGGCGGTCTCATCGGCGGGCTGGCCTTCACGCCCCTTTCCGCCATCCTCAACTCTGACTCGGGAATCGCCAGTCGAGCGACCGCGTTCGTGATCCTCGGCCTCTGCGTCGGCGCTCTGATCGGACTGGCTCAAGTCGTCCTAAAGGAAGCGTGGCTCACGGTGCTGGACGGTTATCGCCCCGGTCGTCAGTTGATTTTGAGCCGACCGGTGACCGTGTTGGGGCGCGGCGACCATTTGCCGCTGCCGTTCATCGGTCCGCTGAACGCCGATCTGGGATCGGAACATTGCCGGATCGTGCGTCAGACCGATGGCCGGTTTTGGCTGGAGCCGATCGATACGAAGACGGGCGTCGCCGTGAACCATCAGAAGCTTGCCGCCGCGTGCGCCTTGGCGGACGGCGACGTCATCAAGTTAGGGCGCAATTACGTGCGGTTTAACGAACGGCGGCGGTCCGCGAGCGGTGGATCGCCCAGCACCGGTCCGGGGCCGTCGGCGACCGCTGGCGGCGCGTCGATCGCCTCCGTCAAGCCGCCTCCACCGCCGCCGGGCCGTCCGGCGCCGCCGCCTCCCAAGTTGTCTCCCGCGCCGCCGACGCCTCCCCCGCCCAAACCGTCCCCACAGGGAACAGCGCCCAGCGCTCCTCCGGCAGCGCCCGCCGCGCGTCCCCCTGGCGCCATTGCACCGCCCCCCCCGCCGAAGCCTGTGATCGCCCCGCCTCCCCCCCCACCCCGCAAACCTGGGGTGTAATCCCCGCTCGGAATAAACTTTACGAAGAATTAGTTCAATTGGTTCGACAATTGCAGTAGGGCTTCACAGCGAGCTAAGATGTGAAGCTGTTGCGAATCGCGTGTGAACTTTAAGACACGACCTTTCGCCGGCACAGTTCGTCCTTTATTCCCGTTCCTGTTGCCAAGCTGGAGTTTACGCAATGAGTCGAGTTACGAAGTGGAAAGGTGCGCCGCATCGGCGCGGATTCACCCTGGTCGAGTTGCTGGTGGTGATCGCCATCATCGGCATCTTGGTTGCGCTGTTGTTGCCCGCTGTTCAGGCAGCGCGTGAGGCAGCTCGGCGCACGCAGTGCACGAACAACCTCAAACAGATCGGCATTGCGACGCATAACTTCCACGACATCTACCAGCGCATGCCGCCGGGTTACCTCGGAACCAACTCCTACACCGGCCCTGCTTACACCAACACCCAGTGGCTTGGTTCGCTCGTGTTCCTGCTCCCCTACGCTGAGCAGCAGAACATCTACGATCGCATTCAATGCGTGAAGAACGTCGATTTGCCGACGCCGGACGCGTTCGCCAACCCGTGGCCTTCGGGGACCATTACGCCGTGGTGGGCCACGCCGATTGGACCGAACGGCGAAGACGACTACGTGACGGCTCAGACCCGTTTGAATGGTTTCCTTTGCCCGTCGACGAACCCGTACACGTCGAGCGGCGGTACGTCGGTGGTGATGCACTGCTACGGTCTTGACGGCGGCGGCACCGTGACGATGGCCTACTTCGGCGGCGTCTCGCAGCTCGGCCGCACCAACTACGTCGGCAACGCCGGCGGTTTGGGCGCGATTCCGGTGAGCAACCCGCCGCCGGCTTCGGTCACTTGGAGCGTCTACCAAGGCCCGATGTTGAACCGCGGCAAGTACAATCTGGGCGCCGTGCTCGACGGCACCTCGAACTGCTTCCTGTTCGGCGAAACAATCGGTTCGCGTCGCGTCGTGGGCAGTGGCAGCACGCTGCAACAGACCAAGCAGATCGAGTACTCGCACTCGTGGATGGGCACCGGCGCCCTGCCGACCGCTTGGGGTCTGCGATTCACGGGTAATCCGCCGCAGTACCAAACCCACAACTGGTACCAGTTCAGCAGCGAACATCCGGGCGGCGTGCTCTTTGTCTACGCCGACGGTTCGGTGCGAAATGTTTCATGGCAGGTCAACGGCACCGTCTTCCGCAATGTGTCGGGAATGGCGGACGGCACGACTGCTTCGATCGACAACTAGCGTCGCCAGCGGGTTCAACGGATCCCGTATAAAGCCATCACCTTGTTAAGGAACCCATGATGAAGAAATTGCTTTGCTTGACGGTTGCCGCGGCCATGTTGAGCGTCGTGCTCGGATGCGGCGGGGACAGCGGAAACACCGCGTCGACGCCCGCCAACCCCGATGCACGCCCCGCAGGCGGCCCCTCGGCTGCTGGACCGGCTGGCTCGGGTGCGGCGCCTGCCGTTCCTCCGCCGCCGACGGCGCCGGCTGCGCCTCCTCCGCCGCCGCCAAGCCTGTAGTCATCGCGCAGGCGATCCGAGTCGGTTCCCATCGACTCGGACGTCCAGCTGCTTACAAGACCCTGCTGGTTGCCATAGCCAGCAGGGTTTTTCTTTGCGCTTACTTCCGCTCGGTCAGTGCCGACAACGTCGTCACTCCCTGCGCAAGTTGCAGGCAGACGACGTACGACTCGCCGTCGCGACAAAAAGTTCCTTCGCGCAACCGCCGCAAATCCAGGCTCTCTTCCAGCGGTTGCCTCTCCCCCTGCCGGCCCCTCTGAAACGGCGGGCGCCACGGTCCTCGCAGACGCACCGTAAAGTCCCGGCACGCCGTCGGCGCATGAAACGTCACTTGCGCGTCGTTCGCCTCGATCTGGGTGAGTTGCCGCGCGGCCGCGTATCGAGCCAGTTCGCTCGGCTTCTGCCACAACAGACGTTCGGGAAAGTGCTCCTCTAACGACCGTATCACGCGCTGAAAATCGTGAAACCCTGCTTTGGAACCGTGCGAGTACAGCCCAGGCCAGTGGCACAACATGACCGCCGGCTCATTACGTTGAATCAACTCCACCAGCCGCCCTCTGCGGCCGTCGGCGCTGGCGTACTTTTCTCCCGCGCTGACCTGATCTCCATCCCACCCGCCGAACCAATCGCCCGTCCCCGCCGGTACATTCACCACGAACTCCGGCCGTGTCGTCTCGACGCCGCGCACCTGCTCCAGCGTCGGCATGGTTCCGTCCTGTCCCTCTTTGACGTACTTGAAATAGTGCGGCACGTCGACTTGCGGAAACACGTCGAGCACGGCCTGACGCACCCCTTGCGACAACTCGGACTTCACGCGATTCCCAAATCCGCCTGGCGTCGTGATCCCTTCGCAAGGCAGGTCGCAGTTGCGGAGGATGCGCAGCGCATAGGCCATGTAGTCCGCCATCTGATCGACGCTCAGCGCTCGTTGCGGATAGGAATTCTCCATCGTCGACGAATCGATCTCGGCCAGCGGCCTGCCGGTCGTCAAATCGATGACGCGCGTATGCGTAATCATTTCGGGATGGATGTCCCAGTTCGGCAACATCAGTTCGCGCACCAACCGAAGACTGTCTTGCAACTGCCGACGCGACCAACCGGGCAGTTCACGGTCGAGCCACCCGACGCACGCCGGATACGGCACGACGCTGTACTTACCGCGCACGCCATGCTCCCCGCACCACTCGCCGAACTCCCGCACGAACGCATCGGGAATCTCGCGCGGCCACGTTTCCCAGGGCCGCCGGTACGCTTCGCGATCGGGCCAAGCCGCGGCAAACTGCGGCATGCAAAAGTGCCCCATATTCACGAGGCACGTCGAGTCGTCGATGATGAACGACGCTGGCACGCGTGCGCGCGGATGCAAGATCTCGACGCGTGCATCTTGCACCGCCCGTTCGACGGCCGCGCCGCCTTTGTCTTGAGCCTTGGCCGAGGCGCCGTCGCGCCGCGGCCCCACCGAATCCGCGGCCGCGATTGCTGCGCCCCAGAAACTTGCCTGCCGCAAGAACTCGCGGCGCGACTCCCGCCCCGGTCGGCGCTGCGTCATGGCGAATAGACCTTCGCTTTCTCGCTTTGATACCGGTAGTACACTTCCAGCGTCAGGACGCCCAACGCCGTGGAATAGACGCGGCCGCCTTGGCCGCACCAACGGCTCTGCGGCGGCCAACTGCCGCGATCGCACGCCTCGCCTTGAACCTGCAGCGAAATCAGCCGCTCGCGCACCTGATCATTCCACCGCTTCCAGGGCTCTTCCCCATGCTGATACATGGCCAGCGTCGCGTTGTACAAGAAGTAGTAGTCGACGGCTCCGCGGCCGCTGGCCATAACCTCCGCCGACGACTCCGACACTTTCGCCAGATATTCCGCCCCCAGGCGCACTAATTCCGATTCGGGATTCTCCAGCAGCAGTTGATCGATAAGCATGCCGACGCCGGTCGTGGCTTCGGTGTACGGATGACCGCCTGCGGTGTAAGCCGTCCGTCCCGTGCGTCCCACGCGACAGAGGCCCAAGAACTTCTCGACTCCGGCGATGCATTCCGGCGACACGCTCAAACGCGCTTCCTTGCCGCTCTTGATCGCCAACACCTGCCAGCCCGTCACCGACATGTCGCTTCCTTCCGCGACGTTTTCGGTGTAACGCCAGCCGCCGTCTTTGTGTTGAATCCGCTCCAAGTACCGCAACGCCCGTTCCGCCGCTTCGCGGAACTCTCCATTTCCGGCTCGCCCATTCGCTACATCAATCGCATTGGCCTCATTCAGCGCAAAGGCAGCGATGCCGTGCTCGTACATGAAGGCATGCCCGCTTTTGCCATGCTTCGCAGTGCACAACGCGCCGTCGGCCAACTGCTGCGCCGCCAGCCAACGCAAGCCGCGTTCGACGTGCTCGGAATACGTATTGCGATTGTTGTAATAGTGACCGCCCGCCTGGAACGCGAGGATCGCGAGCCCCGTTTGGGCGACCGGATGCTCTTGCCCCGCGCCGCGACAGGGAGTCCCCTCCGCGCACCGCGAGCCGGCGTGCGCATCGAGACAGTCATGTCCCCAGTGGCCGTCTTCCGCCTGGTGACGAGCCAGCCAATCAAGCCCCGCGGCGACCGCGCGCTCCGACTGCTTGTTTCCGCCGTAATTCACGATCCACTCTTCGCGATTCGCCTGCGTCCGCTTGGCGTACAGTCCCTCCTGCTCTTGCGTGGTGAACTCGAGCCGATCGAGCGACTCGACGCGGGCTCGGCCGTCGGCGTCGACCACCAAATCGCAGACGCGCCACAAATTGCCCGGCCCTGGACGTTGCGGACGAAAGCGGTACGTTTGTCCCCCTTGATAAACCTTCACCTCGACCTGACTCTCCGCCAACGACTTCTTCGCGTCGACGCCGTCTCCCGCCGAGTTCGGAACATCCGCATCATGCACAAAGTAGCTGTAGCGGCCCGGCTGAACCCCAAGCACCGTGATCGTCTCGGGCCCCTCCCCGTCGCGGTCGTCGATGTCCAGATTCACAAACTCGCGGCTCGCCAAATCTCCCTTCTGCTTGTGAAACACATGAAACCGCTCGCCGTCCGGCAGCGGTCCTTCCAAGTGGGCGTCCAAGTCGAGCGAACCGGCGCCCCAATTGAGTACGAACCGCACTTGCCCCGCCGCCATCCCCGGACTCAACGACACCCGCAAGCGACGTTCCTCGCCGCTCGCAAACGTCTCGCTCCACTGCTCGACCGCGTACCCCGTCGCGGCGGCCTCCAACGGCACCGCCCCCGACGGCGCGTCGCGAAGTTCAAACCGACCATCCTCGCCGGTGGTCGTTTTGAGCCGCGTACCAGGCACCCGCACCGTCGCACCCGCCACCGGTTGGCCCGACGTGGCGCTCACGACCTGCCCCGTCAACTTCACATCTCCCAGCGCCAGCCGAGCCGGCGGATCCGGCACCGTCACCGTGCGCACGCGCGGCAGCCAGCCCGAACGATCGCGAACGCGAATTTCGTCCCCCGGCCGTACGCCGCGCCACCGCCATTGCAGCGTCTCCACCTGCTCCGACGCCGCCGCGCGATCCAACAACTCCGTCTCGCGGTCCCCTTCCTTTCTCTGAAACCCGACGAGCCCGCCGCGCTCCACTCGAAACGCCACCGTCAACCGCTCGGGGTCCGCCGGATCCCGTTCCACGCGTAGTTCATCTGCCAGCTGCGCATAGCTCCCTACCGCGGAACGGTAGTAGGCCGCCATCGCCGCGGCGGCCGCGAGCACGGCCAAGGCTGCGCCCCAGGCCATCCATCGCCCACCGCGCCGCTTCCGCTGCAAGGACAACTCAAGCGCCGCCGCTTGCCGCTGCAACTCGTCCGCCGGCCCGCCCGCCGGCGAGCGTTGCACCGGCCCCGGCGGCGGAGGGGACGTCGTCGCTTTGACGGGCGTTACGAGAGACGGCCGGGGCGGAGGCGCAGGAGGCGACACGGCAGGCGGCGGTCCCGGAACAGCCGGCGGCGTGGGGCGAGCGACCTTGGGAGGCGGCGGAGGCGGTCGCACTGGCTTGGCAGGCGCCGCCGCGAGACCCGCTCCGCAGGCGGGGCAACGTACGTCCCGTTCGTCGACCGGCACGCCGCAATTCGAGCACTTTTTCATGGTCGCCTAGTCCTCGAGTATCCGCCCCTCGGCCAACACGCGTCCAAAGTCCTCGATCGTCTGCACCGCCCCCACCTCGCCCGCCAGCGCCGCGTACTGCGAGTGAAATTCTTCGGGGGCGAACACATGCAACGACACCCGACGCTGCACCAGCCGCTCGGCCAACGTCGCCGCATCCAGCCCGCTGCGCGTCGGCGAGTGGAACTGCGCGTCGGTGACCAAATAAAAGCGTCGCAGCGCATCGTCCGCCAGCGGTAGATCCAGCGCCCGCTCCACCGCATCCAACGCCGACTCCGGCAAATCGCCGCCGTCGAATCGCTTGAGCTCGGCGACCGACCGCTGGAACGTCGCCACGTCGCTCGTGAATTCGCGAACATCAATCCAGTCGGACTCCGTCGCATCGCCAAAACCCGCCAGCGCAAAGCGATGCTCGATCCGACGTGCTTGCAATTGCTGAGAAAACTCCACGCACCGTTCGCGCAGGGCCGCCAAACTGCGATCCATCGAGCCGGTCGTGTCGATCAGCACCACGATGTCCGCTTTGCTGGAGGTGGGAAACTGCGCCGACTCCACCCGCTTGCCCAACCAACCGCGCGATCCCACCGACACGTCGATCGGAGCACCCGGTTCATAAATCCACGACCAGGAGCGGCGTTTGGGCCCCGTCTCCAAGAACGTATCGATTACTTCCGTCGTCGTCCCCGCCGATCGTCGCACCAGCGACACGCGCCCCGGCCGCACCACGTCGAACGAAATCTCCATCCGCCCCTGACTGGCGCCGTTCTGGGCGATCTGCACCTCGCGCAACACGGCATACGTTCCGACCGTCGATTGATGCACCCACGCCGCCACGCCCGCCAACAGGACGACTCCCGCGACGAGCGCCGCGAGCCACCACCGATTGCGTTTCCCGGCCGCTTGGTGCTGTGTTTCCAACGACGCAATCCAACGCTGCAGTTCGTCCGCGCGGCTCCCGCCGCTCGTGGAACCGGCCGCCAGATTAGCCTTCTTCGGCGGAGGAGGAGGACGATTGACCACTGGGCTTCGGCTCCGTTTCAAGAGGGGACAGCGACGGCAGCTCAAGCGGTTCCGATTCCAAAGAGGAAGACTCCAGCGACGCCGCTACATCCGGCGACGCTACATCCAGCGTTAGGGAATCCAGCGCCAGGGCGTCGTGATCGGTTTCCACTGGCGGTGCTTCCGGCGGCGGTGATTCCGGCGACGCTACTTCCGGCGACGATGCTTCTGGCGACGCTTCCTCCGTCAGCACGGCTTCGGTCGTCTGCTGTTCCGACCAGGTTGTATTCGCCTCTGCCGACGGCTGTTCCGCCTCCCCGGGCGGCGCAACCTCAGCGACCGCCGCCTCGCGCGCCGGCTCGGCGACAGCAGCAGTCGGCGTCGGCTCCTCGTCCACCAGTTCCGCGATCACCACGTGGTCGGCCGCCGCCAGCAGCAGGGCGTCGCGCGACGCCGCCGTGACGCTCACAGCCGGGCTCGATTCGGACGTCGCGGCGGCGCCGATCGCCAGCATCACCAGCGTCGTATCGTCCACTCGAATCCGTTCGTCCGCCGGCAGATCGCGCAGCGCCGCCACGCGCTGCGTCCATTCGGCCGCACTTTGTTCCCACAGCGTATTCCAGGGAATCTCCTGACCAACGTCTGACAGTCGGTACAACCACTTGGCCAGCGCATCGCTGGAAAGCACCAGCCAGTCGCCGTCGCGGCACGTTCCGTACAGCGACTGAAATGGGACGGTGCGATCGCGATTCCGAGTCGAACTGCCCCACGTGACCGGATCGCGATCAAAGTCGGCCTCGCAGTTCAACGGAAAGCGTCCCAGCAGGCGCCCGGCGCGCACGTGAAACAAACAACAATCGCCCGAAGCAATGGCGCGAAAGCGCCAGCCTTCTTCCGTCGCTTCGCCCGCGTCGAGGGCGTTCACCTCGACCCACAGAAATGCCGCATACCCGCCGCCCGATTCTTGCAACTTCATGCGTTGCATCCAGGGCAGCGAATGGACGTCGATCGCTTTACTCCACGCCTTCCGCTGCTCGACGATCCACGTCGACAGCGACTCCGGCGCGTCCCAATCGGGAGGCGTCGCGACGGAGGCGGCGGTCAAGATCTGCGCCCAGCGTCTGGAGAAGATGGCCGACGAGACGCCGTCCGCGATCGCTGCTCGCCCCGACTCGGGGGACGCTTCGAACGCGTCTTCATAGTCCCGCGTCTGGTCGAGATCCTTGGCGTGCCAAAAACAGCGTGCTACGAATGACATGCGATCCCTCGAACCATCCCTGAAGACGCATCACGGGGGCTAGCCGTTCAGCGCCCGCTTAAACGCGTCGACCAGCAAGAAGAACTTTCCATTCACGACGAGTCCGCGCGAGCCGGGTCGAATCGTCGGCTTTTCCGCCGCCAATTGATCGCCGAACAACACCGGACTCGCCCCTTGCCACAGCGCACGCAGCGAGTCGGTTTCGAGCGCCGCGTCGCTGTCGGGATAGACGACCGACGCATGCGGCGTCTCCGTCGTCACCGCGTGATACAGCGCGACGGGGGCGCCGCCGAGCGTCGTGACGGATGCCAACTCGGCGACCGCCGCCTGCACGTCGTCGGGCGCGGCGTTGCCGCGCGTCAGGTGCACCACGAGCGGGCTGAGCGACGCGTCGGCATGATTCGCGCACCACTGACGCAGCAGCCCGGCCACCGCTTGAAACGCCGGCTGCATCCGCGCGGCCCCCGTCGGCTCCACCTCCACCAATACCGGTCGCTTCCGCGGAATCACGATCAGGCCGCCGACGCCATCCGAGACCTGATCCTCGAACTCGTCGACGCGCACCGCACCGCTCATGAGCTCAGTGTCGCGCGCGAACGTTTTGCCGGCCAGTCCGCCCTCAAGCGTCGTGCGCACATCGACGTCGCCGCCCGAATCGCCGTACGTCACCACCGCCGCCTCGACGGCCCCTTTGCCCGCCTTCACGACCTCCGCCGTCATGTCCCCAAGCTGCGTCAACAGCTTGGAGCAGACATTCGCCAGATCCGCCGCGTAGGGATCGGCGACCGATCGGTCGAGCACAAACACCAAGCACCCCGGCGACTCGGCCGAAATCCTCGGCGCGACGCTGGGCGCGGCATTCAACGCCAAATCGGTAATCGAGACGCTGTTGTAAACGTCTCCGGTCGGCGACGATTCCACCAGCAGATCATCGGTCCCTGGCTCAAGCGTCGCCAGCTCCAGCGGCCCCAGCTCGCTCGGCGTCGGTTCAACCGCCGCAGGCAACGCCGGATCGGCCAACAGGAAGTCATCATCGTTGGACGACGGAGCAGCCGGCGTTGCGGGGACTGGCGTCGCAGCGACGGGCGCCGCGGCTGCTGGGATGGAAGCGATCGGCGGCGTCGCCGGCGCAGCAATCGGCGCCGCGGGCGGCTTCACAAACTTCGGCATCGCGGGCGGCGTCACTGCCGTCGGCGGCTTCACGGCGACCGGTTTGGCGACCGGCGCTTTGGGCGGCGCGGGGGGCGGCTTGATGATCGCCGGTCCCAGCTTGGGGCCGGCTGCCGCAGACTTCGCCACGGGCGCGGCGCCCGGCGTCGCGATGCTGGCCGATCCCTCCAGCGTCTTCTGCACATGGGTCGCGGCCAGTCCGAGCGCACGCGTCACATCGATCATCTTCGCGTTGTACACCATCCCGCGCGCTGCACCGCTGGCCGGCACGCCCGCCGCCTTCAGCGACTCCACCAAATGCGTCGGCAGCAAGCTGCTGCGATCGAATAAGTCGCGCTGCGGACCGGCCGGCAGGTAAGCCCGATTCGCCGGGAACAACGCCGCCATCGTCGTCGCCGCGGTTCCCAGATGGACATGCACCACCAACGGCGACGCCCCGTGCACCGTCGCCTCTTGCAGCGACTTCACCGCCTTCAGCGGGTTGCCGTCGCCTGCAGCCCCGGACCACAGGTGTAGGACCAATGGCTGCCCGTGTCCGCCTGTGGCCGGCATCCAGCGTTCCAACAACTGCCGGCAGTACTCGAAGGCGGCGATCTGCGGCGCCTTTTCCCCCAATCGGGGTCGGTACCAGATCGGAAACTGCACCGGCAGTTCTTCGGTCAACCCTGCTTCGCTGCGGACGCGTCGCAACCGCTGTTCGACTTCCACCGGCGCTTGGGCCGCTTCGGCCGCGGGCACAAATTCGCGCCCCGCCAGTGCACCATCCCACCGAGTACCGACGTCGCTTTGCCCGTCCGCCGTGCTGCGATAGCCGACCAGTGCGACCTCGCAGTCGCCGGCTTGCGCCAATCGCGCCACCAGCGCATTGACGGCCGTCGCGACGCTTTCCGCCTTCGATTTCGCCGGACCGCTCGGCAGCGGCCCGCCCGCTCCGCCCGTCGCCGCCGCAGTTTCCATCGCGGCCGACTCGTCGATCAACAACACAATGCCGACGCTCATCGCTCAGTTCCCGCAAACAAGGTGAGGTGAAAGGGAGAACGCTAGCGAAGCGTCTTGGCGACGCGCGTGCCCATGTCCAAGAACTTGATCAGCGACACCATGTCGGCGTTGAAGGCCATGCCGCGTGCGCCGCTTTGCAGTTCAAATCCTTCGGCAATCGCGCTCTGAAACATTTTCTCCGGCAAGTCGCTCGACATCTTGTACAACACGCGCGCCAACTCATCCGGCAAAATCTCGCCGCTCGCCGGAAACAGGAACGGATCGCCCGGAGTCATCGACAAGTGGCAGTTGAATAGCAACACGTTGCCGTCTTCCGTCGCCAGCCCGCGCAGCGGATCCGCGTACGGAATCGGATCCCCATCCTGCGACTCGCCGTCCGTGATGTGAATCACCACGGGCGGATAGCTGCGCGGGTGCTCCTGAATCCACTTCTCGACTAACTCGTAAGCGCGGTACAGCGCATTGCACATCGGCGTGCCGCCTTCCGCTTTCGGCTCCACCCACACCGGCACCTCGACGGGCGTCTCCACCAGTTCCCCCGTATCCTCGTCGAAGAACTGCTTCACGCGTTGTTCCATCCGCGCCGGGTTGTTGCCGATGTCGACGATCGACACGAGCACTTCCCCTTTGAGCGTGCCGCCGAGCGGCGATTCGATGATCGGATTGGCATCCTGATCGGTGCGATAGCCGATCACGCCGATATCGATCCAATCGCGAATCCCCTCGCTGCTGGTCGCGCGAATCGTCATGTTTTGCAGCCAGCCGTTGATGGCCGTCGCCAGCTCGTCCATCTTCCGCCGTTCCGAATTGGCGATCGGTTCTTCCATGGAGTAGGACTGGTCAAGCAGAAAGACGAACAGCGCTTTGTTCTGCCGACTGATTTCTTGCGAGTAAGGCATTCCGGGATTCTCCGCGGTGATAGACAGGACGGCTGATAGTTAGCGAGACAAGTTTGCAGTCTGGTGGAAGCGGACAGCATGGCGCACGCCGCGTGCACAGTCAACGACGTACAGGATCCACTGGCACGAGCGCCAGGCCTCGTGTTCAACGACTCAACAACGGCTCCAGTTCGGCCCAATTCTCGCTCCGCAACATGTCGGCGGCGAACGCCGCTTCGACGGCGAACGAGACGTCGACTTTGCCGCCCAACTGAGCGTACTGAGCCAGTTTGGCCTCATACTGTTCACAGCGACGCTGAAACGCCTGCCAGACTTCGATTCGGCCGATGCTTCGGGCCAGCGTCTCGCGCTGCGCCTGATAGTCGGTTGCTGCCGCCTTATCGGGCGGGTCGGTCGGCGGCGCCTTCAGTCGCGGCAGTGGAATCGGGTCGTACTGATCCGCAAAACCTTCCGGTCCGGTCGGGTCGAGCCGCCGGTAGCGGTACGATGCACCGCCCGGCGCCAAGACGAACTGCCCTTCCAACAGGGCGTTCGACGATCGATCGACCGCATACTGATACGTCCGTACCGGAATGGATTTCGACGGCAGCCCCTTCCCCACCCAGGCCCGCAATGACGCCGCCATACAGTCCTTCACCGTCTCATCCGGCGACTCGGCCAAAATCCGCTGGATCGTCGCCACCATCTGCGACGTATTTCGCGGCGCCACGCGCGGAATCGCCTCGATCGCGATCAACAACTGCATCCGCTTCAAGCCCTGTCGCAGCGCCTGGTCGAGCGTCGGAGAGGCTTGCGGCGGCGCTTCAGGATAGCGAGTCAAAAACTGCTCCACCTCGCGCATCAGATCATTCCAAGCCGGCGTCGACTCGGCGCAACCCTTGCCGCTTGGCCGCATCGCTTGCGCGAGCTTTAACCGCAGCGGTTCACCTTCAAAGTGATACCGAGCCGCCGTTTCCAGGGCGTCGATTTGCGCACTCCGCGGCCCCTTCCACTCGTTGCAGATCTTCAGACTCTCCGCAAACTGCCCCGCCTTGTACGCCTGTTCGGCCCGGCGCAGCACGTCGCGATTCGCGCGAGCCGCCTTGCCGTCCTCAGTCAGTTCCTGAATCCGCGCCAAGCGCCGTTCGACCAAGTCGCGCAACGGCGTCGTCTGCGTCACTCGATTCGCGCGCGATTCGATCGTGTCGCGCAACCGCGTCAGCTTGTCGGCCGCTTCTTCCAACCCGGCGTCATCTTCGGCCGTCTCGACCGAGTCGGTCGCCGCAATCGTGCCGCTCCACTCCCGCGCCACTTCCGACGACGCTTCCCACCGCGACCGATCGTCCTTGGCCAGCGTCATCCAAGTCGACTCGGCGTCGACCGCGGGAGGCGCAGGCCAGCGATCCAGCGGCCGCGCCGTTCCCTCCGCCAGCCACTTCAACACGCGCTGGTCGGTCTCCCGCTGCTCCGCGATTTCCTCGAGCGTCGCCGGACGGGCAGGGACGGCAGCCGACGCACCGGACGTCGATGACGCGCCCTCCGCCGTCTGCAGCGCCTCGCGCACGCTGAAAGCGGTGAGCATCGCCAGAGGCGCCATGCTGCCGAAGATCACGCATATTCGAAGCCAACTCATCGCGTCTTCCGATCCCGTTTCAGTTGCCTCTGGATACGCAAGCCCATCAGCCGCCCCCCGCTCTAGCGAGCGTCTCATCCTAGCCTGCCGCAGGGGGACGTTCAACAATTCCCCCCTCGCGCTGCGTCCGCGCAGCTCTCCGACTCACAGGTCCTTCGACGGATACACCATCACCGGCACGCGAATCCGCCGCCCATCTTTCGTCGGCACAATTCGAAACAGCTCGGCTTCGATGCTTTGGGCCATCTCCGCTAGAGCTTTCGTAGCGTTGACGTGACGTGTTTGCGCTAGGCGACCATTGCGTTTAAGTTCGTTAGTTTTTCTTTCGATACCTTCCGCTTCCTTATCTGCTTTCGTTGCCAATTCCGACAGCCAAGTGTCATAACTCTTGTTAGCTTCGTCAAAATCCCGCTGCGCATTTCGCCGTTGCTCGTTAGTCCCAGAAAAGTTGGGCGGTTCCGGCGGCTTCCTCTCTTCCACTTCGAGCAGTTTTGTCAGGCGACCAATGCTCGTATCCAACAATTTATTTCGCTTTGTTTGATTCACTTCCCGTTGCGCTCTTCCTAGTGCCCCGCGTGCTTCGCGAATCTCGACTAGTCGACTATCGAGTTTCTTTACCTCTTTATCATTCTGTTCAGACTCGAACTTGGGAGCGTAGACGCAAACCGAACTACGCTTCGCGTCCTTCGCCCACCGAATTCCCAACTTCGTTCCCTCTGGTAGACCATCGATCGACTTACACTCAAATGGCCACTCCTCGTTCTCCGGCGCCTCGCGCCATGAACGTCCGCCCACGCTTACGGTTGATCCGTCGCTCAACTTCAATGTTGCGCGAGCGACAAACAGCCGTTGCAGTTCTCCGCCAGCTTCGGGACGAGGAATGCGGCCATCGATTCCTGTCGACGTGGTGAGATTTCCGTTCTTGATACTCTCTGCATCAATCAGCACCGCGACGCTCTCTTGAGGCGGCAAAAGAGATACGAGATGCGTCGCCCCTGTCGTGTCCCTAAACTCGATGACGCAAAACAGCAACTGACGCTGTATCTCAAACAAGGGCGGCTTGACGCCGTTCATCAGCTTCATTTCCAGAATGACCTTTCCGGGAGCTCGTTGCACGATGAATCTGGCGATTTCATCCTGAGCTCCGTTGCGGTCTGTCGCGCGGACTGGAGTCCCTTCAGGGATGTTGGCAACTTCCTCAACCACAAAAGTCGATTCGTCTGGCTTTGACACGCGCCAAGGAGCGGTCGCAGCCCCTAGACCATGTACGACAAGCGGCGTCGAGTCTAATTTCAATTTGTCATTGCTCCAGACAACCCATCGAAATCCCTTTTCTGGAGCATACGGCGGAGCGGGCGCGCCGATCTGCGGCAAATCCATGTAAATGGGCAGTTGAGCTTCCGGCTTGAGCGGCTCTTCGGCGATCTCCCAGTCGCGCTCCGTCGGCGGCGGCATCGGCGGCGCCATGGGTTTGGGCGCGGCTGCGGCATCGACGTTCATGGTTTGCGATGCGGCGCCTCCCGCTTCTTTCCCCATCTGCTTTCCTGCAGGCGGTCCCTCGGGCTTCGCCGGCCCCTCAGGCTTCGCCGGCGTTTCTGGCTTCATCGGCCCGACTGGCTTCGCCGGCGTCGTGGGTTCCTTTCCATTCGCCGCTTCCTCGGCGCTCGGCTTCTCCGGCAGACTGTTAAGATCCTGCTCTGCCTTCTCAGCTTCGCCTGCCGGCTTCGGCGCTGCGGCCGGCGGCTTTGTCGGCGGCGAAACAGGGGGCGAGCTGGGACTTGCGCCCGCAGGTTTGGACGTTGAGTTGTTCGCGACTGGAGGATTGGGAGTCGGCGTCTTGGCTTTCGTTTCCGACTGCGCGACATCCTTGTCGCCCGACATGGTGAATAACAACCCAAGCACCAAGACGGCGACCAGTCCTCCGACGCCGCTCGCGATCATGATCAGTTTCTTGCGGTCCAGGCCGGCGGTTTGCGAGCCCACGGAATCATGCCAGTGCTGATACTCCAAGTAGTACGCCGCACGGTTGCGCCAGTCGATCGACACCAGTTCCGTGGCGTGCAGGTGCTGCAACACCTGAAACATGGCCATCGCCTTTTCGTGCGTGTTCATCCCCTCGCCCAGCGTGCGATGAGGCAGCGCGCGAGAGAGCGTCTCGGCCAACTGCTTGCCCACTCGGTATTGCAAATCGCCTTGCGACTCGCCGCGTCGACCGCCGCGCATCAGCGACTTGCCGCTCGCATCCTGCTGCGCTTGCTTGACGATCTCGGGCACCCGCAGCCACGCATTCAAACGGTCGATCGGCGACCATGACGGCCCCAGATTGCCCGACTCCCCCCGCGACTCTTCCAAGTCGCCGATCAAGCGTTGCACTCGTCGCAAGCGATCCAACCGGAGCGTGAAATCGGGCGGCGAGCGATGGAGCGAGTTGAGCGTCTGGACGTAGCGCAAGCCGATTTCGCGGCGCGTCTCGGGAGTTAACTTGCCAATCCCTTCGCCCAAGCGCTCCACGGCCAGCGACAACGTCTCGTCCGACATGTCGCGCGCCATTCTCAGCACGACGTGCCCCTTCGATTCATGCCCCTTCGCCGCCTCCGTCAAACAGGCCCACAGCGCCGGCTTCTGTTCTTCCGACGCACGGTCCGACAGATCGCGGATCACGTCGGCGTTCAACACTCCCAGTAAAGGCAAGGCTAGCGGCCGGAGCTGCATCTCCAGGCTTGTTCGCGGCGAACTCAAGGCCGCTTCGAACAGTCCTTCGCAGCCGGGCGGCAGTCGCTTGTGCAAGGCGATAAAGTAGGCCAATGCGGCCGTCTTCCGCTCCCCCGGCGCCTCGGCGCATTCCACAAACGCCAGATACTTGTCTTCGGGCAAACGCTGCGTCAGATAGTCCAAACTCTCGCGACATGCGGCCGCATGCGGAGTTCCGCTCAACAACCGCAGGATCAACAAAGCTCGATCGTCGGGCGCTCGCAACAGTTCCTTCAAGAGCGCTTCCTTGACGACCCCGCCTACCGACGTCGCGAGCGCCGTCGTCAACTGCTTGCAGACATAACGGCGCGTGAAATCGGACTTCTCCCAGTCGCTCGACGGCAAGGCGATGGTCGGGTCGAGCACCTGCTGGCCGATCTCGCGAGCGCGCACCAATTCGGCCAGGTCTTGAATCGTACGCCCCTGGCCGGCATGGAACGCCGCAAACGTCTGTTCGACTCCCTCCCATCCCTGCTCCACCAACCGTTCGACGATCATCTCCGCGTACGGATGCGGCTGTCGAATGGTCGACGCTTTGCCGTCCAGGAACGTGTTCAGCACGAATCCGCGCAGGTAGCGATCAGGCTTCACGTCGCCCAACGAATCGTGGAAATGCGTCGCCCCCAGCACCGTGTTGAGCCGCTCCGGCGCCGGCTCGAAGGTCGAGAACGACACGGACTGCCGCAGGTCACCTTCGGGAAGCAGCCGTGCAATCCCGTAGAAGAACAGCACCGCCACATCCGGTTCGACGACCAACAGCACGTTTTCTCGCTGCTTCGGCGCCACTTCGAGATACCCGCGCAGCGCCTGCACGAACCATTCGCGTCGCACGGCCGCGGGAATCGTCCGCCAACGATCGGGAAGAATCCCCAGCGGCGGCGCATCCAGGTCGCTCAAGTCATCGTCGGTCAAAAACCGTCGCAATACCTCGTCGTTCACCAGCGGCTCGAACGCCAATTCGCCGCCGCTCGCTTCCGGCGGCTTCCACAACCCGCGCAGCGATTCGAGCGTCGGCAGGTCGTAGGTGTACGCCGACGAGTCCTCGATTTGCCAACCTGGCGCACGCCACAACCGCAGGCATTCGAGCACGTCCCAGGCGGCATCGTTCTTCTCGCGCGGCTCAATCAACAAGTGGCCGAAGTACGAGCCGGGGCGTTTGCCCGTCGTGTCCCATGTGCGGTACGCGATTTGGCCCAGCATCTGAAAGCCGTTCAACGACGGCAGAAACAGCAAGCGACGCGGCGCGGCGTGCGCGTCCAACTCCAGCTTCAACTCGGCCGGCGTGTCGGAGGGCAACGAGTACGACAGATAGCGTTCAAACGTGCGGAAGTGCTTGCGCAATTCGGCCTGCGGCCAAGAACTGGAGCGGGCGCTATAGCCCAGCACGCGCGCGGCCATTTCCCCCTCGCGACGTTCGATGGCCGACGTGCCGAACGTACAGTGCGTCGCATAGATTTGCTGGATGAGGCTCATGGTTCGCGTCCTTTCGCCACCGCTCAGAGGATGCCCCAGTTACGTTTTCCGCCTGCCGCTTTCTGACCTTCCGCGGGCCCGCCTGAGATCCGCCCCAGCACAAACGGTTCGCTCACAAATGACTCAAACCCTGTCTCGATCACCGCCCACACTGCGACATAGCAGCCGTTCCATTGGGGCAATGCATGGAGAATCTTCCGCCCGCTGGCCTCCTCGTACATGGCCCGCGAGACCGGGGCGAGTTCCACGAGCGGCAGGGTCCGCGGGTCGTCGCCCGGTTTCGGCGGATGACGGCAAACGCCGACCAAACACGAGTCGCAAAAGCGAGGCGCAGGCCACATCCAACGCGCGTTCCAGACGCCGCGTTCCTCCGTCAAACTGGCCCGCCCCATCTGTTTGCCGAGCCCCATATGGCGGCACGGAAGAATCTCCTCGCGAATCCATAACCGCAACAACTCAAAGTAAGGCTCGAATTGCCGCCCCGACCTCCGCAGGATCTGCTGATCAAACTGCTCGCGAAACTCGCTGCGGCGATCGTGCTGCAATGCGGCGATTAGTTTCGAGCAACGCTGAGTGCGTTCGGCCGCCGCCTGCGCCGCCGCCGCCCATTCCCGAGGCAACGGATAACCGACCAGCAACGGATCGGCGGTGATCGCCGCCAACCGATCGTCGTCCTCGCGTTCCAGCGCCGCTCCGAATTCGCGCAACAAGTCCTTCCGTCGCACGGCGTCTTCGTACGCCTTCTTCCAGGGCGTCGCTTCGGCGCATGAATTCAGCGTGGCGTGCCAGATGCCCAGCAGCTGTCGATCAAGCTGATCGGCCGTGTGCGAATTGCCGAGCGCTTTCAGTCGCTGCAGAAGCGGGATGCGTTGCTGAGCCAGCTTGACGCGTTCGCGGAGTGCGGCGTCGGCCAAATCCTGCGCGGCGGCATGCTGCAGTTCGGTCCAGGCCGAGACGACGGCGCTTTCCGACTCGGCCGCTTCGACGATCCGCTTGAACTTCTTCAGCGCGCTCTCGCGCGCCAAGGACGCCTTGATCCGCTCGCGCGACGCTTGCACTCGCGCCGCTTCCGGAAACACGTACCCGTCCGGCAGCCGCTCGGCCGTCCGCGCCACGCGTTCGTCGTCGGCCGCCGACGGCGTCGCCGGCAACGCGGCCAACAGCGCTCGAAGCTCGCTCACCACTTGCAGCCGCCCCACGACCTGATCGAACACCGGCCGCTCGGCTTCCGCGGTTCCCCACTTCTCAAACAGCTTTTCGTTCCAGGCCGCCTTCAGCGCCTCGTCGGTGGCAAATCCACCGTCGCGCGGCGTTCGGACCCATTTCGTCCAAGCGTCGAACCGAGCCAGCACATGTTCGATCTTGGCTCGCTTCTCGGGCGTCGCCTCAGGATGACCGCCGACGTCGTTCAACTTCTTCCAGGCCGACGCCAGTTGCGGGCAGTCCAGCGGCGACTTCCGCGACTCGGTCACCACGGCATCCCACGCCGCGTTGCGCCGCCGCCACGTTTCCACCTCGCCTTGAAGACGCACCGCTTCGGGTCGAGCGCGCACGGCGGCGTCGGCCTTATCCCAGTGCGTTACAAAGTCGCGCCACTTGTTATTCTTCTTCGCCTCCGCCAGGCTCGACAGCAGCTGAGCGGCCGCCGACGCGGTGCGCACCTCCTGCAAAGCGGCAGCCGCTGCAGGGTAGTTCTGCAAGAGCGGCGACGCGGCCAGCGTCGCTGCGCCGACGACGTCCGCCGCTTGCAGTTTCGCTTTCAGCTGCTGCAAGCAAGCGACGCGCTTCCGCGCCTCTTGCAACGAGGGTTCTAAATCGACCGGCGCAGCGCGTCCGGTGCGATTGCGCGACACCAACTCCACCGCCTCGCAGAACATCCGCTGGCTCAACAGCGAACGAACTTTGTCGAACGAGAACATCAGTTCGCGCAGATGCGGCACGCCGGCGATATCGGCGTGATACAGATCGACCATTTCGTCGATCATCCGCCCCAGTTCGCCGTCCGCCGATTGGCGCATCGCGCTGAACAGCGGCGACGCCTTGCGCAATTCGAAGTCTTCCTTGCGAATCAACAGCTTGTCGTAATTCGGCCGCTCGACGTAATCGCTCCACAGGCGAGGATTCGCGGCCAACGCCCGCAACGCGACATAGATGAAGATGCCCGAGAAGTGATCAAGCGACGCGGAGAGGAGCGTCGTTTCGTTGCGCATCGGATGCTGGTACGGAACAACGCCGATTTCCAGATTGGGCCGTCCGACCAACTGCGGCACGCACATGCAGTCGTAATCCACCAGTTTCAACTCGTCGCGGTTCGTCACCATGACGTTGGCATGCTGCAAGTCGCCGTGCGCGATCTCCGCCGCCGCCAATTCTTCGACCAATTGGCTCCACTGGTCCATCGCCTTGCGGAGCGGCGTCGCGCCGCCGCCCAAGCACTGCCTTCGCGTCCAGTCGAACAGGGTCGCCCCTTCGACCCACTCCATCGTCACCAGCGGATAGAACTTTCCGTCGCCGCCGCGAATGCCCTTTTCCGCATACTGGAATTCGACCAACGACGAGATGTGCTTGTGTCGCGCCAGATAATCGCTGATGGCGCGATACGAATCGCCCCGCCCGTCGCGGGCGCTCGTAAACGCCCGGACTGCGCGATGTCCGCCGCCGGCCAGCGTCGCCTTGTAGACGACGGCGAACGCCCCCGCCATGCCGAACGGCTGACCGTTCGCATCGCGCTTGATCGACGATTTCTTGAGCTCCGGATCTTTAAACGCCACGCCCGAGTTTTGGAGCATCATGGCGTAGTCTGAAGCCATCGGCCAACCCATCGCCGCACCTCCTATCGCGATCCCAGCACTTTATAGCCGTTCATGTGCAAGAGCCACATGAGGGGATCGAGGATGCCGAAAGGTTGAATGGTCCGTTGCCCCAAGTCTTCCACGCCCAGTTCCGTCAGTCCGACCGGCGTGAGCGGGAAAAACAGGCAGCGACCGCCGAACAACTCGTGGATCTGCTTCTCGACCTGCCAGCCCGGCCAAATCGTGTCGCGCAGCCGCGCGATCGCCTCCGACCGCCGTTCCATAATCTCCAACGACATGCCGGTCCCTGTCGGGTCGATCTCCTCCAGCTCTTGATAAAAACGGCCGATCGGGCCGCTGGCGCCGGCGTCGGAGTAATCTTGATTGACCAACAAATCGATCTTCGACACGCAGAGCGCCACCGGCGCTCGCAGAGCTTGCCCCGATCGCACGTTCCGCAGCACGCGTACGTCCTCGCGAAAATCCAACAGTTCCTTCACCTGCTCTTCGCTCCGCTGCGTCGGGTCGAGGAAGAATAGGTAGCCGTCGGCGTCGAGCGCCCGACGACGCTGGGGATCATTGAGCGTCATACGTTGCAGGACTTCGCCCGAGTAGTCGAAGATGCTCACTAAGCCGTTCGACTGACCATACCGATCGTGATCGCGGAAGTTGAATAGCAGCGGCCGCGGCAAGCTGTCCACTTGCGTCGCCATCGTGCTTAATCGCGCATTGATCAGGTCGTCGACGATCCGATCCATGTCCTCCGAGCTTTCCGAGCGCACCTTGTCGAATTGCACCCCCGGCAAACTCGTCTGGTTCAACTCGCGATACGTCATCGCCAACCAATGCGTCTTGCCCGACGATGGATGTCCCAGCGTCGGAAAGCACATCTTGGTCATATCGCGGTAGACGGAATGGAACGTAAAGTGGCATTCCTCATACGGATTATCTGAGAGAACGTTGCCGCAGCGGACCATTTGTCCCGCGCCAGCGCCTTCAGTGACGGGCTCTAGCTTGCCGACCGCCATGCACATCGGACATGTGTTCTCGGTCAATTTGCGCCGTCGACGGATGCCGCGCAAGAAGACCAGCGCCGTCCCGCCGACGATCGTCAACATCCCGCCGCCCATCCCCGCGCGGATCCAACGCTTCGATCGCTGAAACTCTGCAATCTGCGCCTGGTTCGCCGCCGCCTCGTCCTGCAGTTTCTTTAACTGCTCCTCATCCTGTTGCAGCGACTCCAGCAACCGCTGCTGCACTTGCAACGAGACCATCGTTTCGTGCGCCTCGTGCCGCGCGACTTGCCACAGATGCGCCAACTGCGACTCGGGATCATCCCCCGCGGCGGCGCCTGGCGAGTTGTTTCGATTTGAGTTGCCGGCGGCCGCCTCCGCCAGCAGCTTGGCTTGCGCGGCGACTTGTTCTTGCAACGTCGCCAGCGACGGCGCGTCTCCGCCGCCGCCGACGCGCGTGAGCAAGTCAAAAATGCGATCGCCCAGGAGAAACGTCGTCAGCGTCATGACGACCAACAAGATAAGCAGATAGCGCAGCCAGCGAGCGACGCCCATCGCCCTGGCCTTTGCACCCAACAAGCGCCGCCGCGACTCGTGCCGCCGATCATGCCAGCTCGCCGCCGCCAACACGGCGACCACGCACACCGTCGACAACCAAAACCAACGATTGTCGAGACTCACCAACGACGCCAGCTTCCCGGCGACCGCTTTGCTCGCCAACAATTGGGCCTTTGCCAGTTCAGCCTCATTCCGAGCCGCACGGACGTCGGTCCAGTGCCGCGCGATGACGCCCGTACGATCGCGCACGACCGCCGTCGACTCCAGCGTGCGTTCGATCGCGGGACGCACGTTGTCGACCAACATCGTGGCCACGAGTCGCCGTCGTTCGGGCGTCAGCGCTCGGAATCCCGTCAGCGTCTTCAGGTCCAACGACTCCAGGCCGCCGCCGGCCAGCTCGGCAGCCGACCGCGACTTCGTCTTCTCCCGCGCTTCGATCTCCGCCAGACGCGTGAAGTCGCTTACGTAGGTCTCGGCGAGCTGCCGCGCTTCGGCGTGCTGTCTTTGGGCTTCCGTTTGAGCGTGCAATCGCGGCGCGGCGCCGATCATCGTCGCGAGCGCGACGAGACTCAGCAGCACGCTGTCGCGCCGACGGTGAAGGGCGAACGGGCACGCGCAGAACGGTTTCGCATTCCAACCCAACATTACGACGGCGATCCTCAAGGCGAGGGATATACGGGGGAGGCGGCAGCGCAGGAATTCCTAGAGTATCCCCGACAATTGGAACTGTCAAAATAGTCCTCCACGTGGGTGGGGCCCACATTTGTTGAAGACGGCGTCCGTGCGAACTATAAGAGAACAGTCCGTTCGTTGCGTCTCGAACGACGGCGAACCGGTCCGCATCGTTCCACAGGAATCGCTCATGTCGCGCTCCGCTCTTCGATCCGCCTCGCATCGTCTTTCGCCTCGACGCTCGCACGGGCCAGGTCGATCGGCCGGCGTCCTGTCGCCCCGCTGGGCGTCGGTCGCGTTGCCGTGGCTCGCCGTCGCTTCGCTGGCCATCGGCTTGAGCGTCTCTGGGATCGTCGGCGCGGCGGCGGTTCACGCCGCCCAGCCCGAGGAGGCCGACGCCGCTCGCCAACGCGCCAACGCCGCGCGAATTGCCGCTCAAGAACGCTGCAAATCGGACCCCGCATTGCATGGCGCGTGGGTCGCCAACCTGCGTCCCGACCCGGCTGACGACAAGAAATGGCTCGTGGACATTCTGGTGGAAAGCGACGCCGCGGCCGATCAACGCCAGGCGTTGGAGTCGCTGTTAAAGTCGGACGTCGCCATCGCCGGCGAAATCCGCATCCCGGTTCGCAAGCTGGTCGCACAACTGCAGAAGCGATTGGAAGAACGATTCAAGAAGCGCGGCACGTTCATCGCCGGCGCCTACGTTTCCGAGACGGATACCGGCGTCTTGCAACTGTCGCTGTTCGGCCGAGTCCCGGCGGTAGGTGAGCAAGATGTCGCCGAAAGCGAGTGCGTGACGCTTATGGAAGCAGATCCCGCTTGGTACGACGGCGAGCCGACGAAGAAGCGCTTGCTCCCCGAATCGCGCACGCTCTTGGGCCCGGCCTGGGACGAAGACACCGAGGCGGCCGCAAACAAGGTTTACGAGCGGCTGAAGAACGACGCCGACGCTCGCGGAATCTGGCTGGAATTGTCCGAGTGTCGCGACCACCTAGGAAAGTTCTCTCATTACGACGTGTCGACCTGGGTCGATCCGACTCGCGCCGACGCCCAGCGCAAAACGATCGCCGAATTGCTCAAGCTGCTCGAGCCGCGGACGTCGCAGATCGTGCAAGAAACCGCGGCGCCCCTGTCGCAACTGCTCGAAACCTTTAACCTGCACCTTTCCTCCCACTCCCGCTTCGACGGTTGTTATATCGACGATGCGCACTTCGAACGACAGAAGAACAGCTTGGTCGGGGCCGTCCTCGTCCTCCGCGGCCGCGTCACTCGCGAGTCGCTCAACGATGCAATCCAGGGTCAGGTCTGCGAACCGTGGCTGCAACAGGATCCGACTTGGAACGTCCCTGCCGGCCAAGTCGTCTTTGGCCGTCCCGAATTCCGCGTCGTCGAACCGATCACGTGGCGGGCCGCGGAATTCTTCGAGTACGGTTATTCGCTGTATCGTCAGCACGACTACGCCGGCGCCGCGGACGCCTTTGGCCGCGCCGTCATCGACGCCCCGCGCACCAGCGAGTATCGCTACTGGCAGATCCTCGCGCTCCAGCAAGCGGGCGAGTCCGATCGCGCCTACGGCCACATGCTGGCGCTCGTGAACCGGCAGCCGCTCCCCGTCACCAACGCCGCCGTCGTCCGTTCGCTCGAACGCATCCAAGGACACGCCCGCCAGGAGCTATTGCGTCTGCGTCGCAAAGCCGAGTCGCAGTATTACCTCGACAAGCGCATGCAGCGCGACAGCGCCCCGCCCGAACAAGGCCGCCGCGCTTAATGCGGCCGTAGGACAGGCTTCCAGCCTGTCTCCGTCTCCGTGGCCTCCAAAATACCTGCGCAAGCCAAGCCGATGTTGTTGCGTCATCCGAGGCGCGCTGTAAAGCACCGTCGTCAAACCGCCCGTTAGATGAAACCGAATCTGAAGCCGACGGAGAATCGACGTCGCTTTGGCGATCGTGTTCTGGAAAGCATCAACCGGAAACATCGGCAAGCTTTCTCTCGATCAGCGCTAGAGCGTTCGGATCCGCGCCGTACATACGCTTGGCGACCTCCCACTTCAGTCGCTCTTCGGTCACGGGTCCCAGTTCGACTTTGACGACTCGACCCAACAGTTCCCTGTTCCAATGGAACAAGGCGACGCACCGAGCCATTCGCTCCCGCGGCGTCAGCGAGCGACATGCGTCTGCAGCGCCCTCTCAACTAGCGACGACATGGGTTGTAGATTCCGATTGGCCTGAATTGGAGGGGCCTACATCGGCCGCGTATTGATCGTCGGCAGTATAGCCGCTGACGTCGCACCTTGCCGAGTTGTCGACTTGGGGGGGGAGAACCGACGGTTCGCGGAGCGAACCGCGACGTTTAAGACTTGCGAGTCAACAGGCCGGCGACGGCGCCGGCCAACTGCCGTAAGACGTCGTCGCTTGGCAGCGTCAGCGTCAACCGCGGCCGCCCCTGCTCGTCGTGGTCGACGCAATCACGCAGCCGCTGCGTCACGGCCTCCGTCATTCGACTTACGCCCGGATCCGACGCATCGTGCGGCGCCAGCTGCGCCAAAAACTGTACGGCGGCGCCAAGCAGCGCCCCGCCGGCCTGAGCGAACTGATCGCGAGCAGCGACCGAGGCCGCCGTCGCCTGTTCGCGACGCGCCACGCTTTGGTCCACGTTCGCATCCGGCTTCGCTCCAATCAGCCGCTCCAATCGCTGCTTCAGGTCGTCGGACGATCGCGTCATATGGATCAAGTCGACGTCGGAGTCGGCATCCAGCGCCGCGAGGGCCAAATCGCGTTTTGCCGAGAGCGTGTCGAGCAGGCTCTCTTCGATCGTCCCCTCTGTAATCAAGATGTAGACCTGCACCGGCTCGGTCTGCCCCATCCGGTGAGCACGCGCAATGCGTTGCTCCAATACGGCCGGATTCCACGGCAGGTCGACGTTCACCACCGTATTGGCGGCTTGCAGGTTCAGCCCTGTCGAGCCGGCGTTCGTGGTCAGGAAGAGCCGGCAATCGGCCTCCGTTTGAAAGCGATTGACGATCGCCGCTCGATGTTTCTGCGGCACGTCGCCGTCCAATCGCACAAAATCGACGCCTCGCTTCTTGGCCAGCGGCTCGATCAAGTCGAGCATCGACGTCCACTCGGAAAACAACAACACTTTGCGGTCGGGCTCTTCGAAGAGATGGCCGAACAGTTCGTCGAGCGTCTGCAGCTTCGTCGAGTAGCCGGGATGCTGTTTATCGACCAGCGCCGTGCTGTCCGCCGCCATGCGGCACATCATCAGCGCTCGCCGCAACCGCAACAGGTCCATTTCGGTAAGGTGCTTCTTCGCGAGCGTCTGACGCACCACCCGCATGTTCGCCGAATGCAGTTCATCTTGTTCGGCCGACGCTGGAATGCGAATCAATTCATCGCTGCGCGGCGGCAAGTCCTGCATCACCGACTCGCGCGTCCGCCGCAGCAATACGGGCTTCAGCTTCTCGCGCAATTCCGCCAGGTTCTTATAGCCCCTTAGCTGTCCTTCGTCATCGCGCAATTGATGTCGCGGAAAGAAGCTAAATGCGGGCCCCAATCGCCGATCGTCGATGAATTCGACCACCGAATAGAGTTCGTCGAGTCGATTCTCGAGCGGCGTGCCGGATAGCACCAGCGCAAACTGCGACTTGAGGCTCTTGATGACGCTGCTGGTCTTGGTCTCCCAATTCTTAATCCGCTGTCCTTCGTCCAAAATGATCAAGTCCCAGGCGACGCGTTCAATCGCCATGATGTCGCGAATCACCTGCTCGTAATTGCAGACCGTGAAGAAACAATCATTGCGATACGTCTCTGCGCGATCCCCGGCCGAGCCGTCTACCAACTGCACGTTGCGATCGCAGAAGCGATGAATCTCGCTGCGCCATTGCGATTTCAACGACGCCGGCGCAACGATCAACACCTTGCGAATCCCCGCCTCCCGCGCCAGAAACTCCGCGAAACCAATCGCCTGAATGGTCTTGCCGAGCCCCATTTCATCCGCCAGGATCGCGCGCCCGGCGCCCGCAGCGAAGGCGATGCCGTCGAGTTGATAGGGGAGCAGGTCCACCTTGAGCAGTTCTTTGCGCAGCGGGTGCACCTTCGGGTTGCGGCGAATCTCCTGGACCACGCCCGCCATGCGATCGCGGAACAACGACTGCTGAATGAACTCCTCCGCGTCCGGGTAGACCAGCACGTCCTCTCCCAGTTGCTCGAGCCGGCCCAAACGCTTCATAAGATCGTGAACATCGCGCACCGCCGCTTCGCGCAGCGGACCGACCACGGCGGCGACGGCCGGTCGCAGCGCATCGGGCGCCAGCAGTCGCAGTTCGAGTTCATCGCCGTACCGCAGATGCACGGCGATCTGCGTCTGTCGATACGGCCGCCCCAGCTCAATCTCCGTAAACTTGCGGCGCACCTTGCCCAGTGCGTTGAGGATATGCTTGCAAGTCCCCAGCGTGTTCTTGCGAAAGTCGGGACACGAACAGTACGACTCGCCCCGTTCATGACCGCGCAAGGCCACTCGATACGTCTTCCCCGTCGCTCGACTCGTGACCAAGTAATCGGTCCAAGGACGAGACGGGTTCAGCGACCGCAATTGCATCTTCTCGCTGCGTGCACGTTGCTCGCGCTCCAACAGCGCTTGCGCCTTCAGCTCTTCGGGAGATGCCCCCGCCAGCCGTTGCGAGTCGTCCGGGGCGGCGGCGAGCCCCAATGCGAGTTTATCCTCCAAGATGACCGAGAGCGCGGCGCCGACGTGTGCACAGGGCCCGCGGCAGGCGGAGCAGCTATAGAGCATGCGATTGGGTCGATCGATGCGCTGCGTGATCGTGACGAAAATCGGCCGTCCCGCTTCGTCGCTCAGGCGCAATCGAAACAGGTCCCCGTGCAACACGGCTTGCGACGCCAAGTCGACTGCAAACGCGCCGCCCTCTTGCACGTACTTTGCCCCGTCGGGACCCAACATGCGACACGCTTGCGCGAAGGTCAATTGGGAAAGTCGATCGCGCAGCGAGAGCTGCGATGCACTCTTCGTCGTCATTCGAAATCACTCCGTTAGGGACGCAATGCCAGCGAGGCGATCACCGGCAGATGGTCCGACGGGAAGCGGCCGCCGGCCGTACGCCGATCGTCGGTCTGATGCTTCCGCACCTCCCATTCGCGAGTGGTAAAGATGAAATCGATTCGCTGCCCCGCTTCGACGGCTTTGAATCCATTCCAGGTGCCGTCAGGACCGATCGGCGGCGTGCTGGACGCAGTGCGACTGTCGACCAACGGTCGCGCGCCGTCGCGCGCCGTCAATTCTTGATAAGGCGCCTCTCGCGGCGTGCAGTTGAAGTCCCCCATCACGACGCACGGCGCGGTCTCTTGCGCCACCCAATTCCGCAACCGCTTCGCGCTCTCCAAGCGCGCCGTTTCGCCGCGGTGGTCAAAGTGCGTGTTGTAGATCACGACGCGCCGTCCTCCGTCCAGCCGCTCGAATTCGCACCGCGTCGCGATCCGCGTGATGGCCGCATCCCAGCTCTTGCTCCCGGGCTGCTCAGGCGTCTCCGACAACCAGCGAGTTCGCCCATCGACCACGCGCCAGCGATCGCGACGATACAGGATCGGCGAGAACTCCCCTTTCTCGCGTCCGTCGTCTCGACCGACGCCGAACCGCGCCAGGCCCGGCGCAAGCTGCTCCAGATCGCGCAATTGAGTCAGCAGGGCTTCCTGAAGTCCCGCGAAGTCGACGCGATGATCGTTCAGCAGCCGAGCGACGTCCTCCTTGCGATGCGGCCAAGCGTCAGGGCCGTCCCCGGCGTTTGCATAGCGAATGTTGAACGTCGCCACGACCACGCCGTCGTCCGGTTCTGCACCTCGACAAATCGACTCCTGGTCCGCAGTCAACATCTGGGTCATCGCCATCGCCCCCAGAGCTCCCGTCGTCACGAACGCCTCGCGCCGATCCAGCCGCCAGCGGCTCGTCCTCATACGTTCCTCGCTTCGTCGTCCATCACCCTTGAAAATGCAAACCGCCGTCCACAAACAACGTCAGGCCCGTCAGGCGTCTGGCGGCGGCGGAACACAAGTACGCGGCGGCCCCGCCGACGTCGTCGATGTCGACGTTCTCGCCTAGCGGCGAACGGCGACGAGCGACGTCGATCTGCTGCTGAAAGTCCTTGAGCCCCGAGGCGGCGCGCGTCGCGATCGGCCCCGGGGACAAGGCATGGACGCGAACGCCGCGCGGTCCCAATTCGTCGGCCAAGTACCGCACGCACGACTCGAGCGCCGCCTTCACGGGCCCCATTAATTGATAGCCGTCCAACGTCCGCGTCGAACCTTGGTAAGTCAGCGTCAAGATCACGCCGCCGTCGTTCATCAGCGGCAACGCCAGCTTCGTCATCCGCAGCAACGAATGAACGGAGATATCCATGGCCTGTGCGAAGCCGGCGGCGGAACAATCGACCAGCGGCCCCTGCAAATCGTCTTTCGGAGCGAAGGCGAGGGAATGCACGAGAATATCGAGTCGCCCCCAAGCCTCGCGCAAGCCTGCAAACACAGCTTCCAACTGCGCTGGATTCTGCACATCCAATGGCAAGACGAGCCGTGCGTCGATCGATTCGGCGCATGGCGTTACGTGAGGCCGCGCCTTCTCGTTCAGATAGGTGACGGCGAGCTCAGCCCCTTGCTCGCGTAAGGCGCGAGCGACTCCGAAGGCGATCGACCGCTCGTTGGCGATGCCGACGACGAGCGCCTTCTTGCCCGTCAAATCAAACCGACTCATGCCTCCTCCGACTGGTCCGACCTGCCTGGCGGCGCCGCGTCGCCCCCGCTTTGACCCTCGTCATCCTGGTCGTTAGCAGCGCGAATCGCCGCCAACCGGGCCAACTCGTGTCGCCGTTTGGCGGCGCGAAACTGCTGCGCGGAATTGATTTGCAAGACGCCCATGACGATCGTCACTCCGCAGCCGAGCAGCCCGACGAGGATTCCCGGCCCGCCCATCCCGATTCCAAAGGCGGCGAACACGACGCCGAACACCATCGCAATCACGCCGCCGACTTCCGACGGTTCATGCGGCTTTCCGTTCTTGCTATGTACCAAATAGCCTTCCCGCCGCTTCTCCCATTCGCGGTCCATCCGCGAGAGCGACGTTTCCAACCGCAGCTTGCGAACCTCGTCGGCCATCTCCTCGACTTGCGTCGCGACCCGCTGCAACACCTCCGTCGTCACCGCACTGGCCGTACGATGGACGGCGAGTTGAGAACCGCAGTGACGGCAGGTCGCGAACTTGGCCGACTCGGGGAGTTCCAACGGCGCGCCGCAATGATTGCACTGAATCGATTCAATGTTCATGGGCGGCATTCTCGAAGACGCGCCGCCGTGCTGTCAACTTGCCTTCGTGGGCGCCGCGACGCCGCGTCGAGCCGTACGCCAGTCCACCACCGTCTGAATGACGTAATAGAAGACGGGCGTCAGGAAAATACCGAACACGGTCACTCCCAGCATCCCGGCGAACACGGCCGCCCCCAAGGTTCGACGCATCTCCGCGCCCGCGCCGACGCCCACCAGCAACGGCACCACGCCGAAAATAAACGCCAGCGACGTCATGATGATCGGCCGCAAACGCAGCCGGCACGCTTCCAACGTCGCCGTCCAACGATCCACCCCGGCGACGTGACGCGCCCGCGCGAATTCGACGATCAGAATCGCGTTCTTGCAGGCGAGCCCCACGAGGACCACGAACCCCACCTGCGTGAAGATGTTCACGTCCATCTTCGCGATCCGCACGCCGACGATCGAGCACAACAGGCACAGCGGCACGACCAGAATCACCGCCAGCGGCAGCGACCAACTTTCGTATTGCGCGGCCAGCACGAGGAACACCAGCACCACCGCCAGTACGAAGGCGAACATGGCCGTACTGCCCGCCGTCTGCTGCAAGAAAGCCAGTTCGGTCCATTCGGCCCGCAAGGTCGGCTGAGCCTGTTCGTTGGCGATCGCCTCGAGCGTCCGCAAAGCGTCGCCGGAACTGGAACCTGGCGCGGCGTCGCCATTGACGAAGGCCGACTGATACAGATTGTATCGGACCAGCATCAGCGGCCCGGTTACTTCGCGCACTCGCGCTAGCGTCGACAACGGAACCGACCGACCGTGCGACGTGCGCACGAACATCCGCTTCAGATCGTCGGCTTGGCGGCGGAACTGCGAGTCGGCCTGAACGTTCACCTGCCAGGTGCGTCCGAAGCGATTGAAATCGTTGACGTACAAGGACCCCAGGTTTACCTGCAGGGCATGAAAGACGTCGGCCAGCGAGATGCCCAACGATTGCGTTGCATCGCGATCGATGTCGATCAACAACCACGTGGTGTTGGCGCGGAAATTTGTGAACAGCCCCTTCAGTTCCGGTCGCTCCTGCCCCTCTTCAATGATCCGTTGGCTCGCCTCTTCCAAAGCGCCCAACCCCTGCCCGGTACGGTCCTCGATCACAATCTTGAAGCCGCCCGCGGTCCCCAGTCCGTCGATCGGCGGCGCGCCCAAGATATTCACCTCGGCGCCCTCCACCGTCGCGTCGAACATCTTCTGCAGGTCCGCGGCGATTGCGTCGGCGGATCGACCGTCGACGGACCGATCGTGAAACTCATCGAGCATCACGTACATCGAACCGAAGTTGGGGGCCGTCGAGCCCAGCAGCAACGACTGGCCGGCCAACGTCACCGTATGGTTCACCCCCGCAACCTCGCCCGCCTGCAACTCCATCTTCTTCATCAACTGCTCGGTACGTTCCAGCGAGGCGCCGTCGGGCAGTTGAACATTGACCACCAAGTAACCCTTGTCCTGGGTCGGAATGAATCCAGACGGCGTTGTTTGGAACAAGTCGTAGGTTTCGTACAAGAGCCCGCCGTAAATTGCCAGCACGACTAGGCTGAGTCGCAGCGACCAGCGGACCAGCAGCACGTACGCATCGGTGAACAACTGAAAGGCGCCGTGAAACAGGCGAAACGCCAGCAACAACAGATAGTTCACCACGCGGCTCGCCGCCCAGCCGACGCCGAGCCCCGCGACGCCGGCGGCCAACCGCCCCATCGAAAACAATTCCAGAGGCGCGGCAGGGAGGCGGGCCTCCAGCCACGCCTGCCACGGCTGCGGGATGAACAACGCAGCGCCGACGGCGAACGCCAACATCAACCCCACGCGCGGCAACGCTTCGCCGTGCCCGCTGGCGCGCGGCTTCAAGAACAACACAGCCAAGGCCGGGCTGAGCGTCAACGAGTTGAAGGCGGAGATGATCGTCGAAATGGCGATCGTCACCGCGAATTGTCGGAAGAACTGTCCGACCACGCCCGTGATGAACGCACACGGAATGAACACGGCGGTGAGCACGAGTCCCACCGCGATGACCGGCCCCGCGACTTCGTCCATCGCCCGGATCGCCGCCTCCCGCGGCGCCATCCCATGCTCGATGTGATGTTCCACCGCCTCGACGACCACGATCGCGTCGTCGACGACGATGCCCACCGCCAGCACAAGGCCGAACAAAGTGAGCGTATTCAGACTGAAGCCGACGGCGACCATGGCGGCGAACGTGCCGACGATGGCGACCGGCACCGCGACCAGCGGAATGAGCGCGGCGCGCCACCCTTGCAAGAAGACCAACACGACGATCGCGACCAGGATCACCGCGTCCCGCAGCGCCTTAAACACTTCGCTTACCGACTCGCGAATGAACGGCGTCGTGTCATAGACGATCGAATAGTCGAGCCCCTCGGGAAAGCGATCGCGCAGTTCTTCCATCTTCTGACGCACATTGTTCGCCGTATCGAGCGCATTGGAGCCGGGAAGCTGGTAGATCGAGAGGGCGACGGAGGGCTGGCCGTCGAGCGTGCAAACTTGATCGTAAACGCGGGCGCCCAACTCCGACACAGCCACGTCGCGCAGCCGCACCAAACGACCTTCTGCATCGGTGCTCAAGACGATATTCCCGAACTCTTCGGGATCGCTCAACCGGCCCACCGTCGTCATGGCGTATTGAAACATCTGACCGTTGGGCGCGGGAGGTTGACCAATCTGCCCCGCAGCCACCTGAATGTTCTGTTGCTCAATCGCCCGTACGACGTCCTGCGTCGTGAGATTGCGCATCGCCAACTGCTGCGGATCAATCCACACGCGCAAGCTGTAGTCGCGCTGTCCCAGGAAAGAAATGTCGCCGACGCCCGGCAAACGCGACAACTCATCCCGCAACTGAATCGTCGCGTAGTTGCTCAGGTACAAATTGTCGCGACTGCCGTCGGGCGAGTAGAGGTTGACGATCATGAGCACGCTGGGCGATTTCTTCTTCACCGTCACGCCTCGGCGCTTCACCAGGTCGGGCAGAATCGGCTGCGCAAGCGCAACGCGGTTCTGAACGAGCACCTGGGCCAGGTTCAAGTCGGTGCCCGGTCGAAAGGTCACGTTGAGCACGTAGTTGCCGTCGTTCGTGCTTTGCGACGACATGTACATCATGCCCTCGACTCCGTTCACCTGCTGCTCGATCGGCGCCGCCACCGTATCCGCCACCACCTGCGAGTTGGCGCCGGCGTAGGTCGTCGAAACCTCGACCGTCGGCGGGGCGATTTCGGGATACTGAGTGACCGGGAGCGCGAAGAGCGCAATGGCGCCGGCCAGCGTCACGACGACCGACAACACGGTCGCGAAGATGGGGCGATCAATGAAGAATCGTGAAAACATAGACGTCCGTTCTAAGGTGCCTTATCGAGGACTGACGGGCGTCTCCGCCTCGGTCAATTCATCCGTCGAACCGACCGCCGCAGGGACCGCCAATTCGACGGCGTGACGGTCGACGGCGTCGCGATCGCCGTCGCTGCCGACCGTCGCGGTTTCGTCGACCGACGCCGGCGGCGAAATGTCCGGCGGCGAAACGTCCGACAGCGCCGCGGCGGGCGGCGGCGTTTTCTCCACGGGCCGTCGCGCGGCCAGTCGCCGGAGAGGACCAAATCGCAAGAGGTCCAGCGTGGTGCGACCGAGGGCCGCCAAGCCGGTCTTGGCCCACAGCCGCCAATGCGAGACGCGATCAATGACGGTGAAAAATACGGGAGTCAAGAACAGCCCGAAAACCGTCACTCCCAGCATGCCGCTGAACACGGCCGTCCCCAACGCGCGCCGCATTTCGGCCCCGGCGCCGGTCGCCGCCACCAGCGGTACGACGCCCAAGATGAACGCGAAGGAGGTCATCAAAATCGGACGTAATCGCAAGCGGCACGCATCCTGAATGGCGGTCGAGAGGTCTTCCCCCAATTCCCGGCGTCGCTTGGCGAACTCCACGATCAAAATCGCATTCTTGCAGGCGAGACCAATTAAGACGACGAAGCCGATTTGCGTGAAGACGTTGATATCCAGCTTCGCGTAGGCCACGCCCGCGATCGAACTCAGCACGCAGAGCGGCACCACTAAGATCACCGCCAACGGCAGCGCCCAGCTTTCGTACAGCGCCGCGAGCACCAGGAAAACGAACACCACCGACAACGCAAACACGATGAAGCCCGTGTTGCTCGACAGCTTCTCCAGATAAGTGATCTCGGTCCATTCGAACGACATGGCCGACGGCAATTCGCGACGCGCAATTTCCTCGAGCAGCGCGATCCCCTGCCCGGTGCTCACGCCGGTCGCCACATTGCCGTTGACCGCCGACGCCGGGTACATGTTGTACCGAGTGAGCACCAGCGGGCCGCCGACGAGTCGCACTTGAGCCAGCGATCCGAGCGGAACCATGCGTCCTTGCCGATTACGTACTTGCAGGCGACGCACGTCGTCGACCGAATCGCGTTGCGACTGGTCGGCCTGCACGATCACTTGCCAAGTACGTCCAAAACGATTGAAGTCGTTGACGTAGCGAGATCCCAGGTACCCTTGCATCGTTGCGAACACGTCGCTGAGGTTCACTCCTTGCTTCAAGCACGCATCGCGATCGACGTCGACGAACAACTGCGGCGAGGTCGCCTTGTAGACGGTGAACAACCCCGTCAGCCGCCCGGCTTCATTCCCCTTGGCGATCAGGTTGTCGGTCTGCTGCTGCAAGACGTTCGGCCCCAAGTCGCCGCGATCCTCGACCATGATCTTGAATCCGCCCGCCCTTCCCAACCCCGAAACGGCCGGCGGCGGAAACACGTTCACCTGCGCCTCGGGAATCTCCGTCATGAACCGCGTCTTCAGCTTTCCCAGAATGGCGTCGCCGCTCAAGTCGGGCGTGCGTCGCTCGTAGAACGAATCGAGGATGATGAACATCGAACCAAAATTCGAGCCGTAGGCGCTGAGCAAAAACGAGTTGCCGGCGACCGAGTTGACGTTCTTCACGCCCGGCGTTTCGCGAGCGATGGTTTCAATCTTGGCAATCACTTCCTTCGTCCGTTCGGCCGACGCCGAGTCGGGCAGTTGGACGCTCGCAATCAGATACCCTTTGTCCTGCGTCGGAATGAAGCCGGTGGGGAGTTGGCCGACGCCCCAGTAGGTAAGTCCCACAAGGCCGCCGTAGACCAACAACACCAACAGCGGCACGCGCACCAACCCGCGAACGACGCGCACATAGGCATGCGTCGAGCGACGAACGGTTCCGTTGAAAATGCGGAACAACCACCCGCAGAGCGTGTCGAGCAGCCAGGTGAGCGGATCGCGTCGCCCCTGTTTGGGGCGCAGCAACAGCGCTGCGAGGGCCGGGCTGAGCGTCAGCGAGTTGATCGTACTAAGCACCGTGGAGACGGCGATCGTCAGGGCGAACTGGCGGAAAAACTGCCCTACAATCCCCGGCACGAAGGCGCATGGGACGAACACTGCGGTCAGCACAAAGCCCACCGCAATGATCGGGCCTGCGACTTCGTCCATCGCTCGCAGCGCCGCCGTCCGCGGATCAAACCCGTGCTCAATCTGCTGCTCGACCGCTTCGATCACCACGATCGCATCATCCACGACGATGCCGATGGCGAGCACGAGTCCGAACAGCGTCAGATTGTTGAGGCTGAAGCCGACTAAATACATGGCGGCGAACGTGCCCACGATCGCCACAGGGACGGCGATGAGCGGAATGATGGCGGGACGCCAGCCTTGCAGAAAGACGAGCACGACCAGCGCCACCAACAACACCGCATCGCGCAACGCTTTGGTCACTTCTTCCAACGACTCGCGAATGAACGGCGTCGTGTCGTACCCGATTTCATAGACCACGCCGTCTGGAAAGTCTTGACTCAGTTCGGCCATCTTCGCCTTGATCTCGTCGGCGGTCGCCAACGCATTCGCGTCGGGCAACTGGAAGATGGCGATGCCGACCGTCGGCTTGCTGTCGAAGCGATTGCTGATGTCGTGGCTGCGCGCCCCCATCTCCACGCGACTGACGTCCTTGATGCGAATGCGTCGTCCATCCTCGGTGGTCCGCAACACGATCAGCCCGAACTCCTCGGGCTCCGTGAGTCGACCTTGCACATGCAAGGGAACCTGACGCACTTGGCCGTCGACCGCGGGCGGCTGGCCGATTTGGCCTACGGCGACCGCCATGTTCTGAGCGCGGATGGCGTTCATGACGTCGATCACGGTGAGTTCGCGAACGGCCAGCAAATCGGGGTCGAGCCAAATGCGCAAGCTGTAATCGCGTTGACCGAACACTCGGACTTCCGAAATGCCCGGCAGTCGCGCCAGCTCGTCCTGAATATGCATCACCGCATAATTGCTCAGGTACAACTGGTCGTATCGCTCGTCCGGCGAGTTGATGCTCACCGTCATCAGAATGTCGGGGGACCGTTTCTTGGTCGTGACGCCCGTTTGGCGCACCACGTCCGGCAACGCCGGCAACGCCAAGCTCACGCGATTCTGCACGAGGACTTGCGCTAGGTTCAGATCGACGCCCGGTTGAAAGGTGACGGTGAGCGAATAGCTGCCGTCGCTTGTGCATTGCGACGACATGTACAGCATGTCTTCGACGCCGTTGACTTGCTGTTCAATCGGCGACGCAACCGTCTCGGAAACCACCTGCGCGCTGGCGCCCGGATAATTGCACTCCACCTGAATCGTCGGCGGTGCAATCGGCGGATACTGCGCCAACGGCAGCGTCGTCACTGCGACCGCGCCGGCGAGCGTGATCACGATCGACAGTACGGCGGCAAAGATGGGACGATCGATGAAGAAACGACTAAACACGGAAAATCACGCGCCCGCAGGCGCATCCTTCTTGTGTAGTTCGTCAACCGACTTGGGCGCGACCGGCTTTCCCTTCTTGATGCGTTGATGCCCCGTCACCACCACGCGCTCGCCCGACTTGAGCCCCTTTTCGATGACCCGCTGGCCGCCGTCCAAGACGCCGATTTCCACCGGCCGCTGCTCCACCAAATTGTCGGCGCCCACGACGTACAAGAAGCGCCGCCCCTGGTCGCTCGCCAGCGCCTCTTCCGGCACCAACAGTGCGGCGCGCGGCGCCCCGACTGGGAAGCGCAGTCGCACAAACAGCCCCGGCGACAACAGTCGATCTTTGTTTTCCACCAAGATGCGGACGCGCAACGTCCCCGTCGTCGGGTCGATATGGTTGTCTTCAAAGTCAATCGTGCCCGTGCGAACGTACTCCTGCTCGTCCGCCAGCGAGACGAGGACGGCGAGCGTCGGCGAAGCGGCGGGCGGCGTCGATGACGATTCCGACTGCGTCGGCTCGGGAGACCGACTTTCGAGCACAAACGGATTCGCGATCTTGCCTTCTTGAATCAAGCGCCGCAGACGCAGCACCGTGCGTTCATCGATGTCGAAGTAAACGTGAATCGGGTCGTCGCTCATGATCGTCGCCAACGGCGTTTCGTCCGCGCGAACCAGATTGCCGGGATCGACCAAACGACGACTGATCCGCCCCGAGGCAGGCGCGGTGATGCGCGTGAAGCCGACGTTGAGCTGAGCCAAGTCGCGCGCGGCTTCGGCCACTTCGACCGCCGCTTGGGCTTCGGACAAGTCGAAGATGCGCAAATCGTAGTCCTCCTCGGACATCACCTTCCGCGCAAAGAGCTCTTCCGCGCGATGCTTCTGCTTCTCAAGCCGCGCCACGCGGGCTTTCGCCTGATCCACCGTCGCCTCGGCCTTCGCCAATTCTGCGTCGTAGGTCCGCGGATCGATTTCAAACAGCAAGTCGTCCTTTTGGACCGTGGCGCCGTCCTGGAACGCCACGCGGTTCAGGTAGCCGCTCACCCGCGCTCGCACTTCCACCGACGAAACGGCCCAAGTGCGGCCGGTAAACTCTTCGTATTCCTGCACGTCGCGCGAGACGGGCGTCGTGAAAAACACCTCGGGCGGCGGCGGTTGCTTGGCGGGCGCAGCGGCCGTCGCAGACGCCTTTTGACAGCCGCCCGCGGAAAACAGGCCGAGCGCGCCGCCAACGGCGGTCAGCGCGAGGAACAGCAGATGGGAGGAGGCGGGTGGACGAGCCATAGGGTCGCTCGGTTCGCGAATTTCGGTGGGGGTCGCACGCAGGAGGTCAAAATGACTGACTGGTCAGTCACTCAAACTCATGTTAGACTGCTCGAACGGAATGTCAATCATCACGACGCGAAGTCGCCCATGCCCCCAGCCGCCTCCTCCACCGCCGACCCCGCTGGAAACGAGTCGCAACGACGGCTCGAAAAACGACAGGCGATCGTCGACGTCGCCGCGCGCCGGTTCGCCGAGATCGGTTACGCCGACTGCGATATGGCGGCGCTCGCCAAAGACCTCGGCGTCGCCAAAGGCACCCTCTATCTCTACTTTCCCAGTAAAGAAGAACTCTTCTACGCCTGCGTCGACGCCGGCATGCAGCAGTTGCAGGCCGCGGTGCAGAATGCGGCCGCCTCCCAAGTCGATCCGCTCGCTCGCATCTCGCACGCCGTCCGCGCTTACCTCGCCTTTTTCGAGGCGCACCCGGAACACGTCGAACTGTTCATTCAAGAGCGAGCCAGTTTCAAGCACCGCAAACAGCCGACGTTCTTTCACTATCGCGAACAAATTCGTTCTCGCTGGCGTTCGGTCTACCTCGAACTGCAACAGCAAGGACGCCTCCGCGCCGACCTCCCCGTCGAACGCATGCTCGAGAACGTCGGCAATCTGCTGTACGGCACGATGTTCACCAACCACTTCGCGGGCCGTCAGATTTCGCTCGACGAACAACACGCCGCCATCATGGCGATCATCTACCGCGGAATCTTGCCGTCGCCGTCGGAGGAGATAAGCTAGAGCCCGCCGCTCCCACCTTTCCCCTCCTGCCCCACGCGAGTCTCGTCCCATGCAGCGACGTAGTTTCCTCGGTCTCGGACTCGCCGGCGGTCTCTCGCTTTGCTCCCCCGCACTGGCCCTCGCAGCGCCCAAGGCGGCAGCGAAGAACGTGCTGCTGATCTACGAGCAAGGCGGGCTCTCGCACCTCGACACCTTCGACCCCAAGCCGGCAGCGCCGAGCGACCATCGCAGTCCATTCGCGCCGATTTCCACAAGCGTCCCCGGTTTGCAGTTCACGTCGCTGCTGTCGCACACGGCGCGCATCGCCCACCATTTGACCGTGGTGCGCTCCATGTACCATAAAGGGGGCGCCGTCAACGGCCACCCCGACGGCACTCAATACGCTCTCTCCGGCGAAGTCCCCGGCGGACCGCTCGAGATGCCCGACATGGGCGGAGCGATCGCGTACAAGCTGGGCTCGCGCTGTTCCTACCTGCCGCCGTACATCATGATCCCGGGGAACCACGAGCAAGCGGCGATGACGCGGCAAGGCTTCTTGCCCGCTTGGACGAAGGTCTTCAAGACGGGCGGACGCGATGTGTCCGACTCCAAATGGCGCATACCCGATCTGGGACTGCTCGCCGGCATCGACTCGCAGCGTTTTCTCGATCGCACCGACCTCTTGAGCAACCTGAATGTGGCCGTCTCAGCACCCAGTCCGTCGCTGGACGGCATGCAGGCGTTGCGGGACAAAGCGGTCGACATGCTCACCAACCCGCAGGCGCGCAGCGCCTTTCAGCTAGCCGACGAGCCCGATGCGGTCCGCGACAGGTACGGCCGCGGCCATCGCGGACAATGCTATTTGCTCGGTCGACGCCTCATCGAGCGGGGAGTCCGCTTCGTGACCGTCGATGTGCGCGAGCCGGAGACGAAGGCGACGCCGGGCGGCTTCAACATGAATTGGGACCACCACGACCTGATCTACACCTCCGGCTCGTGCGGGACGGTTCGCGACAAAGCGGGCGGCGAGGGACGCTACGGCATCGGCCATTGGGTGATGATGGGGAGCACCGACCAAGCGTTCGCGGCTTTGATCTCCGACCTCGAAGAGCGCGGGCTGCTCGCCGAAACGCTGGTAGTGTTCGCCACCGAGTTCGGACGCACGCCGCGACTCAACAAATTCCAAGGCCGCGACCACTGGGCCTTTGGCTACTCGCACGCCTTCGCCGGCGCCGGCGTCCCGGGCGGGCAAGTGGTCGGTCGCACCGACCGCGACGGGGGCTACGTCATTGAGAAGCCCTATTTGCCCGAAGACGTCGCCGCCTCGATCTACGAGAAACTCGGCATCCGCCGCGAACAGCCCGTCTATACGCCGGCCAACCGACCGGTGTTCCTCGCCCATGGCGGCAAGAGGATCGACGAACTGTTTGCGTGAACGTGCGGCAGGGCGAGCATCGGCGCAACGAACACATGCGGCGCGGCGCCGGCGTTGGGCCGGCGTAACAGGCTGGAAGCCTGTTCTACGGCATTTCCACCACCTCGTCGCTGGCGGCGGTGACAAGGGCGGCGAGGACGCGCAGCGAGACGGTTTCACTAATCAGTTGGACCCGGCCGTCGACAAATAGGAAGTTTGCGCCGCTGGGATGGAATGCAAAAGGCTCATTGTCGTTGCGACGATTCATCGCAGCAGAGCAATTCACGCCGCATCCCTCCAGCGAACCGTCGGCGGCGGCGCCGTCCAAACTAAACGGCCCTTCGCTGTCGGCCCAGCAGATGCCTTGGTCGTTGAAGAGGGCGGGTTGCGCGATGCGCTTGCGGTACACGCGCGGCCGTCCCGCACATTCCACCACCATGACCGTGTTCGAGGTCCCGTCGAGCACATCGGCGATCTTGGACGTGGAGTTGCGATACATCACAGAGAAGCGATTCGTCGAACTATAAATGGCGACCGGCAAGTGCGGATTGATCGATGCCGGTTGCACCCCCATGACCGCTTCGTAGTCGGTCGGCGCCACCGGATTCACAAACGTCATCGCCGGCCGCGGCGACTTGGCCACCGCCGACGTCACTTCCATCCCCGTCGGGGTGCTCGCACAACGAAATATCTTGAGCGGCACGGCGGCAACGGTGGGATTGGTCCCCTCCCACCAGTTCAGATTGAAGTCGTACAAGTCCTTGACGTTTTGCTGTTCCAGATAGGGCAGCGTCAACGGTCGCCAACCGACGTACTTTCCCGCGGGGTTCCCCGGCCCGACCGTCGTCCAGCCCGACGCCGGAAAGACCTGATTGACGTCGTGAAACATGTGCAAGCCCAGACCGAGCTGCCGCATGTTGTTGACGCAAGAAGCGCGGCGCGCCGCCTCGCGCGCGGCTTGCACCGCAGGCAGCAGCAGCGCAACGAGTATCCCGATGATGGCGATCACCACCAGCAATTCGACCAGCGTAAAACCGACGCTACGACGACGAACCATACTAACCTCGTCCTGAAAACACCCTCCCCGCTTGTCGCGTCGGTCGCTTCCCTGCGAGCCGCCGTCGCTCCCCACTTCTTGCAGGTTAGTTCCCCGCTCAGCGCCGTAAATCAATTCGTCAAGTTTTCGTGAACTTTTTTCCGCTCAAATCCCCGCCGCTCCGAACAACTATCCCAGCCGTCATGGGTCGGAGGGGGCGGGAGGCGCGACCGGCGGGGCGGCGACCTCGGTCCCCCCGGTCGGCGCTGGTCGTTCTTTCTTCTGCGATTCCAGCCATTCCGGGAAATCGGGATGTTTTCCACACCAACAGTCGCTGTGCCGTTCGTGGTACCGCGGCGACCGTCGGCACTCGCCGTTCACGTTGATTCCCACCGACCGATCGCCCCGCTTGTTGAACGGCGGACAGAAGAAATAGGGACACGTTTTGCAGGTCGGGCGTTCCATCACATTCCTTTCGCACTCAAGAAAAGATTTCGCTTTCATTTCGTGGACTTCGAGGGCCCGCCTTTCGCGCGCAACCGCCGAACCAGTATCGTAGTTCAAATGCATACGACACCTGACCGCTCGGGACACGGCAGCCGAGCCCAATTTGAAGCCTATCGCCGCAAAGTCAAAGAAAAACAGCTGCCGCAAGGGAGCATCCACGGTTCTAGCGAAACTCGACGCGCCAAAGATCGCGCGCGGTCGTCCAGCCAGCTGATCCGTGAGTTTCTCGGATTGCTGCGCCCTTACGCTGCGCCGCTCGCCTGGATTCTCGTCTCGCTCACGGCCTCCACGGTCATCGGACTCCTGCCTCCCGCCGGCACCAAGTTCATCGTCGACTATGGACTTACCGGTCGTACGCTGCCACCCGAATGGACCGCCCGATTTCCGTCGCTGGCCGATCCCAAACGGCTTCTCTTCGCCACCGTCGTCGTCGTGTCCTTGGTCTCGCTGCTCAAGATCCTCATCCACCTCTGGGGACGCTGGTACGCAACCAAGATCACAAAGCGAATTCAGCTCAGCATCCGGCGGCAGGTTTTCGACCACGCCGTTCGCCTGCCGTTGCATCGAGTGCAAGAATTACGTTCGGGCGGCGTCGCGTCGATCTTGCGCGAGGACGGCGGAAGCGTCGGCGAGTTGGTGTTCGGCATGCTGTTCAACCCGTGGCGCGCCGTCATCCAACTGCTTGGCAGCCTTGCCATCTTGGCCTGGGTCGACTGGCGACTGCTGGTCGGCGCCGTCGTACTCCTCCCCTCCGTCTACCTCACGCATCGCGCCTGGATCAACAGCATCCGTCCGCAGTTTCGCGCAATTCGCAAACAGCGCGAGAAGATCGACGCCAATGCGACCGAATCGTTCGCGGGCATGCGCATCGTGCGGGCATTCAGCCGCCAACGCCGCGAGTCGTCGCGGTTCGCCATCGACAACGACTTGATGGCCCGCCAGGAACTGTACGCCTGGTGGTGGATGCGCGTCGTCGAGATCGTCTGGGAGGCGCTCATCCCTATCGCCAGCGCGGGTCTGCTCTTTTACGGCGGCTGGCGAGTGCTCGACGGCCACATGACCGTCGGCGATCTCATGATGTTCCTGGTCTACCTCTTGATGCTGCTCGAGCCGCTCGCCACGCTCGCCTCCAGCGCTACGCAATTTCAGAACAGCCTGAGCGGGCTCGACCGTGTGCTCGACCTGCTGGCCGAACCGCTGGAGATGCCGTCGACGGCGACGCATCGGCGAGTGGACCGAGCGGCGGTTGTGGGACGCATTCAATTCGAGAACGTTTCGTTCACCTATCCAGGCGGCGACAAGCCGGCTCTGCGCGACGTCGACCTGACGGTCGCCGCGGGCCAAACCGTGGCGCTCGTCGGCCCCAGCGGCGCCGGCAAAACGACGCTCAGCAACCTCGTGGCCCGATTCTACGATCCGACGGAAGGTCGAGTGACGTTGGATGGAGTCGATTTGCGCGACTACGACGTCGAGTCGTTTCGATCGCTATTGGGAGTCGTGGAACAGGATGTGTTTCTGTTCGACGGCACGATCCGCGAAAACATCGCCTACGCAAGACGCGAGGCGACCGACGCACAAGTTCGCGCCGCCGCGCAGGCCGCGAACGCGCTCGAGTTTATCGACAAGATGGCCGACGGGCTCGACACGCTGATCGGCGAACGTGGCGTGCGCTTGAGCGGCGGTCAGCGTCAGCGGATCGCGATCGCACGCGCGATCCTCGCCGAACCAAAGATCCTGGTGCTCGACGAAGCCACCAGCAACCTCGACACCGACAGCGAGCGTCTTATACAGCAGAGTCTGCAGCAGTTGATGCACGGCCGCACCAGCTTCGTCATCGCGCATCGGCTCAGCACGATCGCCGACGCCGACCTGATCGTCGTGGTCGAAGACGGCCGCATCATCCAGACCGGCGCCCACGCGGAATTGATGGCCCAAGGCGGCAAGTATCGCAGCATGGTCGAGCAACAAGTCCGCATGACGCTCGGCAACTTGGCGACCTCGACGCCTTAGGCCGATGGTGGGCCCGCGCTGCGCTTGGCCCACCCTACATTCTCTCTGAGATCTACGAGTCCTCTGTGGCCAACCGTCACTCGGCGACCGACTTGCCGCCAACGGTGTTCACCGAGCGTACTCGGTACACGTACTTACGATTGGGATCGGCCTTCGCGTCGACAAAACGCATCTCGACGAGCGGCTGCGTCGGCGTGTCGCTGTATTGCAAGTTTTGGAACAGCGGCCGTCCGAACGGGTTCTTCCCCTGCTCGGGAACCGTCGCAATCACTTCGCCGTCGCGCTCGATCACAAAGCTCGCCAAGCCGCTTTCCAGATCCGCATCCGCTTCCCACGTCAACACGTTCCCCTGCAGTTGCACGTTCGTCGGCGCGGGCGGCGGCGATTCATCGTTGACGGCCGTGTCCTTGACGTACGCCATCCATTGCCGAGCGACTTGTTCGTTGGGCAGCCAACCGGCCTGACGCCGTTCGCCGGCGTACATCGACGCAGGTTGGGCTTCGAGTCCCGTGGGGGGAGCGATCCAGGCGGCGTCCGCAGGCATCGCACGCAACGTTTGGCCCTCGACAGGGAGGCGAGCGGCGAGGCAGGCATCGAGCCACGGGATGGCCAGATAGCGTTGATTGCCGCACTCGTGCGCCGTCAAGGGATCAACGGCGACGCCCACCAAACCTCCCTTGCCGCGCACTTCGTTGAAGAACGTCTCGTTCGCCGGCCACACTCCGCCGAAGCGCGAGTCTTTCACGGTGACGCCCTCTTTCGTTCCCAGATTGCACATCATCGGCACTTGGAGCGCAGCGTCAGGAAGCGAGTGCGCCTTGATGCTGGTCCGCGCCGGATCGGGTTGCAGCAGGGGCACGCCCGAACGGAGCCACGCCGCGGCCACTCGTTCCGGAAACAGCATTACCATCCCGCCCGCCCAGTGACCACCGCCGCTATGCCCCCACAGCGCCCAGGGAACTTGCGCCAATTCCGGTCGGCCCGATTTGGCGCCCAAATCGACGAGACACTTCTGAAACGTCGCCGCCGATCCATTGCGCGGATCGCACCACATCTGGCAATCGGCTTTCTCCGGCTGTTCGTACGCGGGGGAGAGCAGCGCGCAGTCATGTTTCTTCGCGAGCGCCTGCCAATGCAGGTCGTAGGCGCCGGTGAGTCCCGATTTGCACGAGCCTTCGCCGCAGCCATGTTGATGCACGATGACGCCGCGCAGCGGCTTCGCCTGCGGCGGAATCCAAATCGTGTAGTTGACTGCATACGGCAACCGCCCCGCCTCCTGCGACGCCTCATAGCGCACTCGGTAGTACGGCGGATCGGCCGCCGGAAAGACGTCGTACGGCGGCTGCTGCGCCCGCACGACGCTGCAGACGCCAAGAACCAAAATGATTGCCAGGACTTCTCGTCGCCCTTGTTCGCTTAACATCGCCTACCCTCTCGAGGATGAATCGCTTCCGCCGCCGAAACCGCGATAGCCGCCGGCTCCACCGGTTTACTTCTCACGTTTCGCCTCACGCAACATCGATAAATTGGCCTCCGCGAAGGCGCGCCCCATCAACGCAAACGTCTTGGCGCATCCCAAGTAATGGTAGCCGGCATTCGATGCGCCGCGTTTCCACACCGCCGCTTCGGCGGGCGAGATGATCTTCGCTTCGTAGGCCCGCAAGTATTCGCGCTTTTGTTCGTCGGTCATGGAACCGTCCGCGTTGGCGTGGTCCTTGTGCTTGGAGTTCAGAAAGTAGCTCATCTGTCGCACTTGATCGAACTTTTCGGCGATCGCCCCCAATTCCTCCGACCAAAACGGCGCCGTCTCCACCGCCGCCACATTGCCCTGAAATTCCGGCAACTTGGCTGGCGCCGCCATCGCCTTGCGAAGCTCGAGCGTCTGCGGATTCGCCTTCGCCCCGCCGACTCCCAGCACGCCGATGACGAACGGCATCTGAGGTGCATTCAGATCGCGACGTACATCGCGAATGAAGTGGGCCATCGCTTGGCTGTAGGCGTCGTAACCGCCCGGCTGAGAGCGGTTGGGATACGTCCCCGAATCGACGAGGTCGTTCCAACCTTGAAACCAGACGAATCCCGCCAGCTCATAGCCCTGCTCAGCCTCATACTCGGGGCACACGCGTTTGACATCCGACAAGACCTGCTTCACGTGCTCGATCATGAGCCGATAGTAGACGCCCGTTTCCTTCTCCTTTGCCGCCTTCACGGCAGCGACATCCTTGCCCTGCTTCTGCATGTCGGCCAATTGGCGTTCGGAGAACACGTACGGTCCGGCGCTCGGGGGACGAAAGTCGGTATGCAAACTCTTGCCGCCCCACGCCGTCTTGATGATCAGCACGGGTTCCTCAAATGCGTCATCCATCGTGATTCCAAACGTAAACTCAGGTCCGATCTTGCCGCCGTCTTCGCCCGGTCGACGGCGCGATCCGTAGCCGGCCGTGAGGCGCCCGTGCCCTTCGCCGTTCTGATCGCCCGAGCCTGTGAAATACGAAATCCAAGCACCGTCGCAAACACGCGGACTGCCCTCCGAGTTGCGCATCTTTTTGAGCAGTTCGGCAGTCGCCGGGTCGTCGGCCAAGTAGTCGAACGTCTCCACCTTGGCATGGCCCTCCATATTCGACTGCCCCGCCAGGATGAAGACCTTCAGCGGCTTGCGATCGGCCGCGACGAGGCTCGCGTGACCGACAAGCGCGAGGAGGGCGAATAGGAGATAGATGCGTCCGCGACGAAAGGGGCTGTTCATCAGTATTGTGTGGTTTGCAGGGGTGAGTGAGAGTGTGGAGGCACGGTAGATCACGGGCCGGCGCGGCGTTTGCCGCGGGCTGAATCCTACTTGGATTCGATCACTTGGGCTTGGGGATCGGACTTCACGGCCGTGGAGTATCCATCGACCGTATTGCCCGACAGGGCGGCGGTGGATTGGGCCCAAACCCAGATGGCGGACCCCTGCTTCGGCTGGCGACTCGTAAACGAGTTGCCCTGGATGGTCGCCTTTCCTTGAACCAAGAGGGCCGCGACGCCGCCGCCCGAGATGCGGTTGTTCGCAATGACGGCGGTCGACTGATCCTTGACGGCGACGATCGGCGGCACGCCGCCCGCTCGCGAGAGATCATTGTCGACGATCACCGCGTTCGAACCTTCCGTCACCCCGATCGCGACCAGCTTGTTGTCGCGACACACGTTGCCGCGCACGAGCGGGCTCGCGCCGTCTCGACAACCGATCCCCGCCATTTCATTCTCGTAGCACTCGTTCGACACCACGGTCGGCGCCGTCCCCGGCATGCGAATTCCGATTCCCGCTCGACGGTTTTGGTAACACTTGTTGCCGCGAATCACGGGGCGTGAACCTTCGCGACAGCCGATGCCGGCGCGGACATTCTGAAAGCAAAGATTGTCGATGATCAGGGGATTCGCCGCTCGACAGCCGATCCCAGCGCGCAGATTCTCGCTGCATCGATTGCCGCGAATGATCGGCTCGGCCCCCTCCGCCGCGCCAATGCCGCCGCCCATATTGCGATAGACCCGATTGCCCGCCACCAAGGGCGCGGTCTTTGTTCCTGCTCTTCCCAAGATGCCGATGCCGACGTCGCCGTTGTGATGCACGACGCAGTGGAGCACCTCACACGTAACGCCTGCGATCTGGATGGCGGGCGACGATCCCTCGGCTTGCACCGATCCTTCATCGTCGCCGAGTTCTTCCCCGCGCGAGTCGAAATGCTGCTGCCAACGTTGCTCGTCGTATAGGCCGACATGGGTCACGGTGAAGCCGTCGAGCACACAGGCCTCGGCCATCGCGACTCCCGGCCCCTCCCCTTCCGCGCCTCCGCCGTCGATCACCGTCGCCGCAGCGCGAGCCAACACGCCGTCGGCGTTCAACTGGCTCCCGCCCGCACTGCGCAGCGACACGCCTGCCTTGAGTCGGATTCGCTCGCGGTAAACGCCCGCCGAGACGAGCACCACGTCGCCAGCGACTGCGGCCTCGAGCGCTGCTTGGATCGACGGTTTGTCTTGCGGCACTTTGATCTCGGCTGCCGACGCTTTCTCAACCGCCGCCGTCCAAAGCAGCGCGAGCATCAGAAGCGGAAAGGGCCGATGTGGATTCAACATGGCGGCGAGTATAGACCGGCGAGTAAGCCCGTCGCCACAGTGGACCGGCGCATCGATCGCCTCTCAGCGCCGCGTTAAGGGAATTGTTTCCGCTCCGGCAAGCCTGTTTCCCAGGACCATTCGTAGACGCTCGGCAACCGCTCGCGAGAGTCGCCCGCCGCCTGGCCTTCCCAGCGTTCGGACGATGTCACCAGATTGAGCGTCTTTCCGTCCGGCGACCATTGGCCATGGACGTACTTCGGCCCGTCCTCATCGCCCAGTTCCCGCAACACGGCACCCGTCGCCGCATCCAGCACTTTGAGTCGGTTTCCGGCCAGCAGCGCCAATTTGCTTCCATCCGGCGAAAACCGCATGCCTGCGACTCGAACCAGCGAGTCGCGAGCGTCCGACGTCGGTCGCGGCTGGTATCGCATGGCGACTTCTCCCGATTCGGTGTTCCAGACATATGCTTCGCCCAGATATCCGGCGGCCGCCGTCATTCGACCGTCGCTCGACACCGCGAGGCACACCGCACCCTGCGTTCCAAAGGCCATTTCATAAGAACGGAGCTCGGCGCCGGTCGACAACGCGCGCCGCACGACTTGCCCCAGGTCCGTCGCATGCACGACGAACGACTCATCGGGCCCAAACACGACGCCGGCTCGAGCGTCCACGGGGTACTCTCCGATCCGCGTTCCCGTGTGCTGGGCAGCGTCGAGCCGCAGGAGTCTCAACGACCAAAAGTGACGTGCGTCCAAGACGGGCGGATCGGTCGGAATCGTCGCCAACTCCGACCGTTCATGAATGGTCGCCGCGACGTAGGTTCGCGACGGGGAAACATGCAGCGCGGTGATGCGTCGCCCCTGGGACACGCGGAATCCTGAATACTGACGCGTCTCTTTGTTTAGCAAGTCGATCGCTTCGCCTTCTTGAGTCAGCATGATGCGGCCGTCGGGCGAGAGAACTCCCAGCTCCGACCGTTGCACCAACCAAACGCGACTCTGCGACGATTTCGACCAATCCCAAACATGCAGTCGTACGACGCTGGGGTCTAACCCTTGAGCCAAATCGGCGACGCGCACCGTCTGCCCCAACTGAGTTGATTCAGCCGGCCCAAGGCAGGCCAGGACGGGAGCGTTGTCGGACATGACGGGTCGAGTGGCGGGGGTGAAAATGCGCCACGCCGCCCCCTGTTCGTCCAACGAATTCGACTCCTTCGACCCGAGCTGACACGGATCAACGTGCAACGCCGTCAATTTGCCGGCGCCGCTGAACAGGCAGTACACCGCGATGGCCGGCGACCGGCCGTCCGGTCGCGCGGCCCCGGCGAAGTCCGCCGGCAGGATGCCGTACACGTAACGCTCAACGCCGTCGCGCTGCAGCCGTTTCTCGTCGGCGTCGGGGTGGATGCGCCGCATCACGTCGACGCTGATTCGATCGCCGACGACGTTGCGAAACCCGCGGTCCCGCAACCAGTTCTGAGCCGCGTCTGCGGTGATTGCTCCCGAAAGCTCCTGGGGGATCTTCTTGAGCCACGTTTCGGTCCAGCGGCGTTCGGCCTCCGTCGCGTTGTTCGCTTGCACTTCGATCGCGTCGACGCTTGCAGCGCCCTCGTCGGGCGGCGTATTGGTCTTACGTCGATACGTATACAGCACTCGTTCGTCGCCCGCCTTGGTTGCGAACGCGTCGGGGCGCGGGCCGCCGGCGCGCGTCACGCACACCCGCAGCGTGTCGCCCGTAACTTTGTGCCGACCACGGACCGTTCCTTTCCACAGTCGAAAGTCGATGGCATTCTCGCCTTCCTCTTCCACGATCTTCAGCCGCCCCGACTCTCCTGCGATCTCGGTTCCATTGGGCGCTGTCTGCGGACGCGAGAAGCGCGTGCCGTCGACGACCAGTCGTTCGTTATACAGTTGATCTTGCGGCCAAGGCTTCCCATCTTGTTCGCGTTCCACCAACTGCCATTCGCCCTGCAATGCCGCGAGCGACTTCTCTTCGGCAGCCTGCTGCCACATCATGGCCGTGGTGATCATGCCGGCCAGCAACGCGAGCGAAACGAAGATCTTGGTCATACGGCGTCTAGCTTTTTGGCGGAAGGAGAGAGTGTGCGACTCGCGGCCTTCGTTCGCCGGCGCGGGACGCAATTCGGAAGGAAGCGTGCAAGACTCGGGTTGCTGGACGTGCGCCAGGCACCGCTCCAAGAGGTCGGCCGCCTCAGCGGCCGTCTGGATGCGGTCCGCGGGTCGCTTCGACATCAGCTTGCTGATCAGCAGACATAACCACGGCGGGACGGCGGCGTTGACTTCGCGAATACGCCGCGGCTCGTCGTCGACGATTCGCCGAAGAACGCCCACCGTCGAGTCGGCGCGAAAAGGCGGTCGACCGGTGCACATGGTGTAGAGCACGCTGCCGAGGCTGAACAAGTCGCTGCGTGCATCGACTGGTTCGCCGACCGCCTGCTCGGGCGACATGAACTGCGGCGTCCCCGGGTGGAAGCCGCTGCGCGTGAGCGACGCGTCGTCGACGGCGAGCGCCAACCCGAAGTCGGTGATCATCGCCCGCTCGACGCCTTGATCGAGCAGGATGTTGGAAGGCTTAATGTCGCGGTGGACGAGCCCCTGTTGGTGAGCGGCGGCGAGGCCGGAGGCGATCTGCCTGCCAATCCGCAAGACCTCGCAGATCTGCAGCGGCCCGCTGCGATCAATGCGGGCCTGCAGCGAATCGCCGGCGACGAATTGCATTACCAGGAAAGGAACGTCGCGTTCCGTCTCAACGTTGTAGATCGGCACGACATGCTCATGCACGATCGCCGCCGCCGCCCGCGCCTCGCGCGAGAAGCGTCGTCGAGCGGCGCCGTTGTCCATCAGCAAAGGGGTCAATACCTTCACCGCGACCGGCCGATTCAGCTCCGAGTCGAACGCTTTGAAGACGACTCCCATTCCGCCGGCGCCGATCAGTCGCTCGACTTCGTACCGCCCCAGCCGACCGAGCATTTCAGGATGGGACGGAGGCGAGAGCAACTGCTTGGCCATTGTTTCCGTCCAGCCGTTCGCCCTTTCCAAGCGGCGAAAGGGACGACGCCAAGGCAACGTATCGCCTGTCAGCCCGTCGTCTCCTGGCGTCCCCTCTGCCGATGCGCTGGCCGTGAAGTCCTCGTCGGAAAGGGCGTCGCCGACTTTCATCCATTCGCTAGGCAGCGCGGCGAGCTCGTCGAGTCGACGCTGACAGCTGCGACACTGCTCGACGTGATCCATCACGTCGGTGAATTCAAGACTGGATGGTTCCGCATCGAGCGCTGATCGCAGCGCGTCTTCATCGCACAGGAACGGCTTACGATTCATGACTGCTCCTCGTGTTCTTGAACAAGTTTCTTGATTCGCGCCATCACCCGACTACGCGCGAAATAGATATTGGCCGGCCTCGTCCGCAGTCGCTCGGCCGCCTCCTCGATCGATAGCCCTTCGAGATGGGTCAGCCAAAACGCCAGCCACGTATGTTCGGCCACCGAGCTGCGTACTTGCTCCGCCGCCCACTGAAACACCTTTCGCTCGTATTCCAGATCCAGTTGCGAAGAAACCTCGTCCGTCCCGCTCACAGCCGACAACGCTGCGACAACCGCCTCGCCGCCGCCGAGCGGTCGCTTGCTAGAACGCGTGAGGATGTCGATCGCTTCGTTGCGTGCGATCCGCAGCAGCCATGCGCGAAAGCGGCCGCGATCCGGCCGCTCGAGCCAGCTTCCGATCGAACGCGCGACGGCCAGAAGCACTTCTTGCACCAGGTTGTCGGCGTCCGCCGCCTGCAGTCCGCGTCCGCGAGCGACGCGGAACAGGACTCGTCCGTACAACCGTACAAACTCGTCCCACGCCGCCCGATCGTCCGAATCCTGCAGGCGCAGAAGCAAACTGACGCGTGTTTCCAGGGAACTGGTCGACATGTCCGCATACTCGCCATGGGCCCAAATGAATCGAACAGTGATTAGACTCGCCGACAACTCTGCTTCTTGCGCGCGACCGCCCAGGTTTTTGGAGGTTTTCGATGAGGAGCGGCCTTCGTAGTGGACCGCTCCGTCGGTCCAACTCTCGACGGCCGCGACGCCGCCTGGAATTCACTACAATTCAGAGCCGTCCCCAACTGCACCTTTGCGTTGGATCGCGGAGCGATCCACGACATTTTCACCAGATCGCGGAGCGATCAGCGACGATTTGGATCACGGAGCGATCCACGCCGAAGGGAACTCGCCATGCGTTCGCTGACTCTCCTGGTGCTGACATTGCTCGCAATGCCCTCGGCGGCGGCCGAGACGTCGGTCGAGCTCAAGGCGACGACGCGGCGGCCGGTCCATCCGCTGTTGATTCGTAACGAACAGGGGCCATTGCTGCGCGTCGTGATTGACGTCCCACGCGGCCAGACCGTCAAGCTAACGGAACTTGAGTTCTCCTTCGAGGGAACCGACGACTTACACGATCTGGCCGCGGCCAGGTTGTACTCGACCGGAACCCAAGACGAATTCTCGACGGCGACGCCCTGCAGCGAGCCGCTTGTTCCACGGCCGACGCTCGCCTGCCCGTTGAATCGCGAGTTGACGGCCGGCAAGAACGTGTTCTGGCTCTCGGCGCGCCTCAACGACTCAGCCGATTTGCAACGCCAGATCGCTGCAACCTGTACTTCGCTGACCACCTCCGCGGGAAAGCTGACGCCGTCGGACGACGTTGCGAACGCTCGACAGCGGATCGGCGTCGCACTGCGCAAGCACCAAGACGACGGCGTCCACACCTATCGCATTCCCGCGCTGACAACCTCGCCCAAAGGGACGCTGCTCGCCGTCTACGACATGCGGCGGCGAGCAGGCCGCGACTTGCAAGAAGACATCGACATCGGGCTCAGTCGCAGCATCGACGGCGGCCGCACGTGGGAGTCGCCGCGAGTCATCATGGACATGGGCGAGTACGGCGGACTGCCTCAGGAACAGAATGGCTGCAGCGATCCGGGGATCATCGTCGACCAGCAGACGGGGGAGATTTTTTGTTTCGCCGTGTGGATGCACGGCAAGCCTGGCCAGCATCAATGGAACGACGATGGGTCCGAGCCAGGTTTTGAAATCGGCAAGGCGGTGCAGCTGTTGCTGGTCCGCTCCACCGACGACGGTCTCACTTGGTCCAAGCCCGTGAACCTCACAAGGCAACTCAAGAAGGAAGACTGGCGGTTGCTCGCGCCGGCCCCGCAGTCCGGCTTCTGCTTGTCCGACGGGACGCTCGTCATGCCCGTTCAAGGTCGCACGGGCCGCGAGCGGCTCGAAACATTTGCGACAATCATGGTCAGCCGTGATCACGGTCAAAGCTGGACGGTCGGCGACCCCGGCTATACCGGCGGGAACGAGTGTCAAGCAGCGCTGCTCGGCGACGGTTCAATCATGCTCAACGTCCGCAACGATCACGAACGCTTCCGAGCGGTCGTCGTGACGAAAGATCTGGGCCGAACCTGGTCGCCGCATCCAACCAGCCGCAATACGCTCATCGAGCCGAACTGCAACGGCAGTTTGCTGAGCGTCGCGTACGAATGCGACGGCGAATCCAAACGAGTGCTGCTTTTCGCGAACCCTCGCTCGCAGAAGGGACGAACGCACCACACCGTGCAGGTCAGTTTCGATGACGGCCTCACGTGGCCCGACTCGCATCATTGGTTGCTGGACGAAGGTCGCGGTGCGGGATATCCCAGCCTTACTCGGATCGACGACGAGCACGTCGGCATCGTCTACGAAGGGAGTCAGTCGCACCTAGTCTTCGAGAAACTGGCTCTCGTCGATTTGCTGGAACCGACGCGTCGTCATTCATCGCGCGACGTTTGGCAACGCGAGGTCTCGCCAGAAGGTTTGCGGTTCCTCGAACAACGTCGGCAATCGCCGCCGTTTGGCGCGGCGAGTTTTGACCTGAATGGCTTGCGCGCCGGCATGGGTGCGCGACAAGAACCGACGACGCCCGGAGTCACGCTGCAGAAAGTGCGTGTGGGCGAAACGCCTTGCGAATGGGTCATGACGCCGAACGCCGATCCTAATGTGAGACTGCTGTACCTGCACGGAGGCGGCTGGGTTTCCGGTTCGGGCGGGAACTACTTGCCGCTCGCCGCTGACATCTCGGCCGCAGCTCAGTGCGCCGTGCTGCTTGTCGATTATCGACTCGCGCCCGAGCATCCGTTCCCGGCGGGACTCAACGATTGCGTTGCGGCGCACGAATGGCTGGCGGCGAACGGACCGACGGGCCCCGGATCGGCCACAGCGACCTTCATCGCCGGCGACTCGGCGGGCGGAAACCTTACGCTGGCGACGCTCTTGGCCCTAAAGGAACGAAAGCTCAAGCTGCCGGCGGGCGGCATCGCCATCTCGCCCGCGACCGACTTCACGCTTACGAGTCAAGCGTTGAAGTCGGTTCTTGATCCCATCATCAGTTCGCGCACGATGCCCGAATTTCGAGATCGCTATTTGGGGAAGTCCGACCCGCGCGAGCCGCTCGCGTCTCCCCTATTCGGCGACTTCCGCGGCTTGCCGCCGCTGCTCATTCAATTGGGCGAACACGAGATGCTGCGCGACGACGCGATTCGAGTCGCCAAGAAGGCCCGCGCTGACGGCGTCCCCGTCGAACTTGAAATCTGGCCCGGAATGGTGCACGTCTTTCAAATCCGCGGTCTACCCGAATCGCGCGAAGCGATCCGTCGCATCGGCGGGTTCATGAAGAGACCAAAGTAGTGGACCGCTCCGTCGGTCCAACTTCCTCCCAAGCACGAAGCGTAGGCGAGTTGACAGACGAAGAAAGATTCGGGAGGTATCGTTGGATCGCGGAGCGATCCACGACTTTGGCAAAGCCTACTAATGCTGGAGCGTTCGCTTTGAAAAGAACACGTTCGAGTCGCATCGTCGCCTCTCTCGCCGTACTCTTATTCGTCGGCGTCACTCCCGTCGCGTACGCCGACGATCCGCCGGCGTCTTCCCAATCGACGCAGCCAACCGGCGGGTTCAGCGTCGATGAGCAGCCGGATCGTCTGCAGATCTCGCTGGACGGCCGGCCGATCGTCGATTTCGTGTTTCGGGACGACAAGATCTTGAGGCCGTACTTCGCCAACGCGCGGCTCGTGAACGGCCTGCTGGTCACGCGCCGTCATCCTCCGATGCCTGGCGTCGACGCGGTCGATCACGACGCAATGCATCCGGGAATCTGGCTCGGCTTCGGCGATCTCAGCGGCGAAGACTACTGGCGCAACAAGGCGACGATGGAGCATGTCCGGTTTAAGGCGGCCCCGAAAGTCGCCGGTGGGCGTCTGACGTTTTCGACCGAGTGCCGCTTGAAATCCGCCGCCGGCGAACCGCTCTGTTCGCTCACGAACGCGCACACACTGGCGGCTCGACCGACCGGTTGGCTGTTGGCGTGGAACGCCCTGATCGCGGCAGATCAACGAGCGGTCGTCTTTGGCGATCAAGAGGAGATGGGTTTTGGAGCTCGCATCGCGACGCCCTTCACCGAGCGAAATGGCGGATTGATCCGGAGTTCGACAGGTCGGAAGACGGCCCAGACAACTTGGGGACAGCCGGCCCAGTGGTGCGACTACTCGGGACGCGGACCGCAATCCGGCGGGATCATGCTGATGGCGAGCCCCGGTAATTTCCGCGACAGCTGGTGGCACAACCGCGATTACGGCGTCTTCGTCGCCAACCCCTTCGGCCGCGAAGCGATGAAGCAAGGAGCTCGCAGCGCAATCACAGTGGACAAGGGCCAGTCTTTTCGACTTTCCTTTGGCGCATTCATCCACGACCACCGCGAGTTCGACGCGGAACTCGAGTTTCAAACGTACCAGCAGTTTGAGGTTAAGGAGCGGTAAGCGGCTGTGTCTGCGACGTCCACTCGATGAAACTCACGCTCGCGCAGTTGGCGGGAATGGATCTTGAGTGCGCCGATTTGGTCGGCGTCGCTCCCCCGCTCATTGGCGTCTCGACAAGACATGTCCGAGGCCGCCGTCGACGCCCAGCACTTGGCCGGTGATCCAGTCATTCTCGCCATCGACCAGCCAAGCCGCCAGCGAAGCAACATGGCGTGGTTCTCCAAGGCGCCCCAGTGCGTGCATTTGGCTGGAAGCCGCAGCGCTGGCTGGCGTCTCCCAGAGTCGTCGAGTCATCTCGGTTCGTACCAGTCCAGGACTGATGACGTTTACGCGAATGTTGTTCGCTGCGTAAGTCGCCGCTGCGGAGCGTGCCAGTCCAATGACGCCGGCCTTCGCCGCGGCAATCGCTTCGTGATTGGGAACGCCGACTTCCGCAGCAGCCGATGCAAACAAGACGATCGATCCACCTTGTTGTCGCATCAGTTTTGCACCGGCCCTTACGGCCGCAAACGCGGTAAACAAGTTGACTTCCAAGATAGTCCGAAAGTCGTCGTCGGAGGTTCCATGCGCAGGTTTCAACAAGACCGAGCCGATGCAATTTACAAGCCCCGAAAGTCCGCCGAGCGGCTCCGATCCGCTTCGCAGAGCTTCCTCCAGCGCTTCGGAACGAGAGAAGTCGACGGCGATTGACGGTTGGCGAAGTAGGGCCGAAAGCGACGCCAGTTTGTCGGGATTGCGTCCGACGAGCAAAAGCGATTGGCCCTGGCCGGCCAAGCGATGTGCGAGGGCGCTGCCAATCGTCCCCGTGGCTCCCATGATGGCAATGGCGGTCATTTGAATCTCGTCGCTTGCGTGAATAGGATCATCGTCACTCTAGGTCCAAGTGCGGCCGTCGAACAGTCTTCGCCGACGCAGGTCTTGCCGCCATTGATCGATCGGGCAACTTTGTGTCGCAACCGCCTCGTACTCGCCTCGCCATGATTGACGGCATTCGCGGAATCGGCGCCATCTCGATCGCGCTATACCACATCTTCCGGTACGGCCCGCTGCCGCTGGCCGCCGACGCGGTGGTTCCTGACCCCGTGCGCTGGTGTATCGATCACGGTTGGATAGCCGTGCAATTTTTCTTGGTGATCAGCGGCTTCGGCGCAGCGTACGCCACGCTCAACCAGGTTTTGCCGATCGGCGCCGTTCGAGTGTACCTTGTGCGACGCCTGATTCGATTGGGCGGCGCCTATTGGGCGACGATCGCTCTATCCACGGTCCTGACGGCGATCGCGATCTTGGCGCTCGACGACCGTTCGTTCAACGAGAGCCTGCCGACGTTGGGTCAGATCGCGGCGCACATCGCCTTTCTGCAAGACATCATCGACTACGAGAATCTCACGACCGGAATCTGGTTCCTGTCCATCGATTTGCAGTTCGGCGTCGTGTTCATTTTGCTGCTGAAATTAGCGCAAAGCACCGCCGAGCAAATGAGCGGCGACGCCTCGCGCCCCGGAATCCTTCCGTTGGCGATCTGGTTCGGTCCGCTGACGCTCTACTCCCTGTTCGTTTCGGTTCGCCTTTCGGCCACCGAGATGTGGTTTCATCACTTCTTCTGTATGCCGATGCTGGGCGCCGTCGTGTGCTGGACCGTCTACGGCGGGCTGCGGCCGCGAGTCTTTTGGACCTACGCGACGCTCATCCAGGCGCAAGTGATCCGCGTCTTTGTAGAAGAAGAAGTCTTCATGCTGGAGGTCGCTCTGGCGTTGATGGCAGGATCAATCATCTATTGCGCGGCTCGATTGGGATCAATCGAAACGTGGCTGAACAACCCGCTGATGCAGTACCTGGGTCGAATCTCTTACAGCCTGTTCCTGATTCACTATCCCGTCAGTTGGGTCATTGGTTGGATCGGCGTTCGTCTGACAGGCGATCAGCCCTGGGCCGCGCTCGGATGGCTGCTGGCCGAGTTGCTTGCCAGCATCGGGGCGGCTCATCTCTTGTATACTCATGTGGAACAACCGTCGTTGGCTTGGGCCAAACGGGTTCATTGATTTCTCACGGCCGCTTATGAGTTGAAGAGGAGAGCGAATCGTATGTGTTCGCATTGGGGACTTCGAGTTTGCTTGGCGCCGTTCGCAGGATTGGCGAGCTTGCTCGCGGTCGTGCTCCTGCCGCTGGAAGCGCCGGCGGCTGATCCGAAGCAGATCGAGTTTGCGATTGCCATTCACGGCGGAGCAGGACTTGAACCCGCAAAACTGAGTTCCGCCGATCGGCAGCGGCAGCACGAAGCGCTGACTCGAGCCATCTACGCGGGGCGGGACATTTTGGCCCGCGGCGGTTCTGCAATGGACGCCGTCGAACAGGCGATTCGCGTGCTCGAAGACGAACCGCTCTACAACGCTGGCCGCGGCGCCGTATTCAATAACGTGGGCCGCCATGAACTTGATGCCGCCGTCATGGATGGTCAGACGCGTAAAGCGGGCGGCGTCGCCGGACTGACGACGGTGAAGAACCCTGTGTCGCTAGCGCGACTCGTGATGACCGAAACAAAGCACGTTTTGCTAATCGGCGAGGGCGCCGAGAAGTTTGCCGACGAGATGCGCGATCGGCCGCAAATCGAACGGGTGGCGAACGAGTATTTCAGCACGGACGTGCGCCGCCGTGAATGGCAGGAAGCGGTGGAACGCGAACGACGCGAGCGAGGCGGAGCGGCTTCCGGCAAAGGCACCGTCGGCTGCGTCGCCCTCGACAAGCACGGCAATCTAGCGGCCGGCACCTCCACAGGCGGGCTGACCAACAAGAAATGGGGGCGAGTGGGCGGAGTGCCCATCGTGGGTGCGGGAACTTACGCCGACAATCGGACCTGTGCGGTGAGCGGAACAGGCACGGGAGAAGTGTTTATCCTCCACAGCGTCGCATTCCAGATTCATGCACTGATGCTCTTTCGAGGCCAAACGTTGAATGACGCAATGAAACAGATGGTCGACGAAACTCTCCCCGAAGACTCGGCCGGCATCATCGCCGTCGACCGCGAAGGACGCATCACCATGCGTTGCAATACGCCCGGCATGGCTCGCGCCGCGTTGGACTCTCGAGGCAAACTGGAGATCAAGCTGGAGAGGTAGATCCCCCAGCGCGTCTCTGCAACACTCGTACCCAGTAGTTTGCGGATCGCACCGCGATCCGCATCACAAACCGCAACAATCCCCGGCCTCGCCGAGGCGCCAGGTGGGGCGTCGCTTCGATCGCGAGGCGCACGTCCTCTCAGCCCGACGGCTCTGATGCCGGCGCAGGGTCGAGCAGCACAGGGCGGCTGAGGAAATCGATTGCATCGGCGATGGGAGAGTACGAAGCGAGCGGCTTGAGTCCCGAACCGGCCAGTTCCCAAAAGCTCTCCTGGAGTTCGTCGAGTACCACGATCAGGCGATGGCCGGCCTGATAACGACCGGCCTTCTTTGCGGCTTCAGCCGCTGGAATCAGCGACTCAAGCTGTGCGGCGACGTCGTTGATCAAAGGCACGGCCGCAGCATCGTCGTCATAGGCGCCTCCGTAGGCTTGCCGCACGAAAACAGCCAAGGCGTTCAGCTTCAAGCGATAACACAGACAATAGCTGGAAACTCCGTGACCGACGTGGCCGAATGCGACCTCGGCGGGACCGCCGGGCGCTCGAGATTCTTCGAGAAAGCCGTGCAAGTCTTGCAGGTTGAGCGGGTCGCTGCCCCACGTCCACTCTGAAAACTCATCGAGTTCACGAATGAGTTCGCGTGGAACAGGGGGCAGGCGGAGTCCGTTTTCCTGGTACTTCAGGAAGGCGGCCTCAAGGACGCTGTCGCCATCGGAGGCATCGTTATCGTTCGTTGCTGCGGTTGCCATGGAAGTGTTTGGGTCTCGTGAAGGCGAATGGGGTCTACGTCAGCGGGGTCACGTCGATTCGGCCAACATCTTTTCCACCTTCGCCTGCATCTTCAGGAACGGCGTGATGTGGTTGGAAAAGATGCTGCCCTTGCCGAGGAATTCTTGGGCCGTTTTGCCGTCGGCGCTACGCCACGTTTCCCAATCGTCCACGACGCAGTTGGTCTGTTCGAGCGTGGCGACGTGGCTCTTCATCGCTGTAAAGCGATCTTTCGCGGCGGCGATCTCGTCATCGGCGAGTAGATCCTTGAACTGCGGAGCGAAGTCGCGATCGAAATCGAGGCCCTTCAGCTTGTCCGCCATCTCACGGCCGAGCAGTAGCGGGAGATGGGGGATGTTGTGCAGCACTCCCGCCATTTCGCACTTCATCGGGATGCCTCCGTAGTTGGTCTTGCCAAAGGCGAAATCGTTGTCGATCCCTTTGACCGCGACTTTGTCTCCGTCCACCTCGATCAAATAGTTGCCCACGTGTCGATCCACCTGGCCGGAGATCAAATCGCAGACTTCCAGATCCATCAACTGCTTTTGCAAACTGGCCATCGCTTTCGGCGATAGTGCGCCCTTCCAGGGCAGGTGCTTCTCGAAGTTCTCGACGAATTTGTCGAAGGTGTCGTGATCAAGGTGGTACCTGAATTCCCCGAGGGCCCTGGCGGCAAGGAAGAGGCTCTTTCCGCTCGCCTGTTCCATCGCCAAGCCCACTTGCGGCCCATCCGTTCCTTGGGTCAGTGCGAAACTGCTCTTCACGATCACCGAAGTGCCCAGCAAGTCGCCCACCAGTCCGCTTGCGACGTTGCGATTGCCGTATCGCGGGTCTTTGAGCTTGTCGATGCCGATGACGCCCGGCGCCCAAGCGCCTTGTAGGCCGCTGGTATCGGACGTGATCTCTTTCTTGAAGATTCGCGGCCCGTCGATGTAGTTGATTCTTTGCACCAAATTGCAGACGCCGCTGCCGGCATTCACTTTGGGAGGCGGCACTTCGGCGTCGGAGTTGAATCGCGAGAACTCGCAGAAGCGGGGGCATACGCCTTTGAGTTGGTCCGTCTTTACGCCCGCTTTGAGGGCGGCGGCCGCGTCCGCCAGGCGCATCTCGGCGGGCAATCCGTCCACCTGGTCTGAAGCGAGGTCGTCGAGCGTCGCCTTGATGTTGGCTCGGAGGTTCTTTACTTCGGCCAAAATGTCAGGGCCGCCTCCTGCTTGGCGATTGCCTCCGAAGGTGGTTTCGAGCTTGTTCAATTCGGCGACAATCGACTTCTCGAGTGCTTCGCGACCGCCTTTCTTCTGCAGGTCGGCCAGCGTCGCCGTCTTGAACGTCGAGACGCCGATGGCTTTGGTCAAGACTTCGTCGATCGTGCGAAAGTCGCTGACCGTTTCAATCAAGGTCGCACTCTGAAAGGCGTGATTGCTGCCGCGGCCGATCTGGTCGAGGACTCCGGCCATCTCGCCGCGAAGAAATTTGATCTGATTCAAGAGCGGGGCGACGGCCTCGGCCTTCTTCCCCTTGTGGTGCTTCTGATAAGCGGCGATCGCCGTTTGAAGCTCGTCAAGCTGCGTGTTGAACTGCTTTTGGTAGGCCGCGGGGCCGCCGGCCTTTTCAACGCCGTCGAGCGTCGCGTTCTGCAACAGGGCGTGAGCCCCGTTGAGCTTGTCGCCGATGGTCCGATAGGTATTGGAGCGTTTCGAGGGGCCTTTCCCCTTGGAGACCTTCGTCTTCAGCTCATCGAAAGTCATCAACTTCAGCGCGGGCTGATCGGGAATGCCGTTGAGCACCGATTGCAAATCATCGACGGCCTTCGAAAACTTGGCCGTATATACTGGCTTGGCCGGTCGGGCAGGTGCGACATCGCGGGACATGGCTTGATTTCTCTCTGTTTCTGCGGCGAATCGTCGTGTGGGCGAGGCGGAGCGTGGTCAGCGGCGGCGCCGCCGAATCACGAAGCGCTTCGCAATGAAGACTCCATTTCGTCCAAAGCGAGCGACAACGTGGCGCGTGCGGCGAGTGGAACACCCAATTGTTGGTCGGCGTATGCTTCTAGCCGAGAGAATCCTGCGGCAGCGGCCAGATCGTCGCGATAGACGGCGATTGCGTCGAGCAATAGATCCGCGGCACCGCCTCCCAGCGCCGAGTCGACGGCCGCTGTGCGCGGCAACAGATTCGGGATTTCCGCCGCCGCGGCGCGGACGAAGCGGAGACGTGGATCGGCTTCGATCTCGTCGTCCGCCAGCAGCGATTGACGCAGCTTATCGAGCTCCACTGCCACCGCGGCCCGTGCCTGACGCCAGCGTTCGACGAGGGGTTGGAACGAAACCGTCGCCGGCGAGCCGCCCGGTCCTGCCGGCGCCTTGGGGCTCGCCGTTCCGCCTGCCAGCATCGGATCGATGCGTTTCAAAGCCGCGAGCCCTTTATCGAACTCGCCCTTGACCGCCTGTTCGAGCGCGTAAGTCATGACGGCCGTCGCCTTGGCGCCGTCGGGCGGATTCTGGGCGAGAAACTCTTTGTAGCGCGGCTCAAGTTGCGCAAAGTGCTGAGCGAACGGCGCCGCAGCCGTCAACATTTGCTCGAGCTTGTCGAGTGCGGAACCTGCCGTTGCATCGTTCTTGACAACCAGGTCCGCCGCAACCTTCGAATACGGCAAGATGCCTTCGCCCAACGCAGGCGCTTTGGCGACGACTTCCTTTTGCTTCAAAAGCAGCGCCTTCAAGCGAGGTTGCAGGGAGGGCGCTGTCGAAGACGAAGCTTTGGCGGGCGCACTCTCTGCAGCGACAGGCGGCGTCGGCGCCGAACCAGCGGTCTCGTCGTCAACGACCACCGACATGCGCGTCACGACCAACCACTGCGGCTTAAGCGAGAGTTCCGTGCGAGCCTCGATGTAGTCCTTGATCTTCTTGACCTGGATGTTTGGCTCTTCCTCGAGGACTTCGAACTTCAACTCCATACCGTCGCCCACGCAGACGCCTTGAATGATCGCCGTCGCCTTGCACTCGGCCTTGGCCTTTTGCATGGCGCCTTCGTTGATGACCTTCTTTTGGACGATCAGACCGACGACGTCCGCTCCCTTGCCGAAGAGCGCGTAATAGCGAGGCTTCTGCTTCCGGGCTTGCTGCAGTCCTTCGAGCAAGTCTTTGTCGAACTTCGCGGCCGCATCTTTGCTCATGGTTATGCCCTAGAGATATCCCTTCGTCTTGGATCGCACTGCGACCCAACCTTCCGCCTTCGTCACTGCCTTCGTCAACTTGATCACTCGAAATTCGCCGAGTAGCGTTTATTCACCAACTCGCTGCGGCGAGCGGCGTAATCGGCCCATTCATCCAGGTACTTTTGAAATCCGCCGTCGGGACTCTTCCGCTTTTCGACGCCGGCCGCATTGCGGAGCGTCGTCAGCGATTCGAGCGCCGCATCCCGCGCCTCGCGTGCGCTTTCCGCGGTGATCCCGATCGCGTGGCTCATGGATAGGAACAAGTTGGTCTTCGTGTCGCTGTCGCTGATTGCGCGGCCGAAAGTCGCGTCGCCGGCGTCTTTCAATAGGCCCGCTGTGACGGCCTGTTCCTGCGCGCGCTGCCAATCCAGCAGCGTCGGCTCGCGCGGCAATTTGACGTCGAACGCGTCGAAATTGCTCGTCCTTCGCACGCATGCGTCGTACCGCGACTGGATCGCTCGAGTCGCCTGATCGAGATAACGCTCCCACTTGTCATTCTTCTGGGACATCTTGCGCACTTGGCTGACTGCGCCCATCGTCTGGCGGATCTTGGCGATCGCTTCCTGTCGCGCAGACTCCAGCGTTTGAGGATCGACGCCTGAGGGCTGATCGCGCAGTTTGACGAACGCATCGTACTTCTCGGTCGACGCCGTCAGGAACTTGCCGACGTTGGTGCGTACGTCTTCCAGGAGCCCCATCCCGACCGCCTGCTTCTTGACCTCTTGCCAATGTTCTTCGCGATACACGAACGTCGGCGGATTGAACTCGCCCACGTCCTTGTAGCTCTCGTTTTCACTGAGCTGCGTGAGCAATTGTTCGGCGAGCTCGATCCATTTCTGCATGTACGCGCCGTAGTCTTCGTTGTCGATCGCCTTCTTCTGAGCCGCGGCCGCCTTCTTGAGCTTCTCCAACGTCGAGCGGCATTCGCGCTTCGTTTCGATCAATTCCTTCGGCGTAACGCCCATCGCCCGCGACTGCCCGCGGAACAAGTTGACTTGGGTGTAGGCGTCGCTGATCGCGCGACCGAAGCTGTCGTCTTTATCATTCTCCAGAATCCCCGCTTCCACAGCCAGTTGCTGAGCGCCGCCTGACCCATCCCAATTCAAACGATTGAGATCGCGAGGGAGCGGCGGCTTATAGGGACCGCTTCTGGCGCCGGAGAGCGTGTTGACCAGCATCGTCGACTGTCGTTCGTTTTGCACACGCAGGACCAAAGCGGCGAGCATCTTCTGGAAATTCTGGTTGCGATGCCCTTTGTCGTCTTGCAGCGCTCTCAGAGCGCCGTCCGTGTGCTCGATCGCTTTGACCAATTCGGCGGCGGCGGTGCGTCGTTCTTTGGGCGCGAGTTCGCCGTCAAAGAGCTTGGATTTCGCTTTCGCGACTTCACCGAGCGCCTTTTTCACCGCCTCTCGCAACGACTTGGTTTCGACGACGCAGCCCGCCTCGACGGCCGCTTGATAGGTGCTGTTCCAAACCTCAGGCTGCTCGAGAATGCTCGCGTTCCAGGCAAAGGTCGCCTGGTTGTTTTCACCGTCCAACTGTTGCAGTTTCTCTTTGGCCTGCTGAGCCAGCCGTGTGCAGTGTTCGCTCATGGGAGGCGAGCCGATCTTCAGACCGACGGCGACGGCGTTCTTGTTCACGTCCTTGAGCGCCGTTAGGCCATCGGTGCGACCGAGGATCTGGTCCGCAATCTTTTGGCTGAGCATCTTGGCCTCGGCCTTTCCCCAGGCCTCGAGGCTGACGGTCAATGCCTTGGCCTCGCCGTCAACCTTGTCGGCGGCCCCGCGATCACGCGCATCTTCGTAGGTCTCCCTCCACGCGGCTGCGCTAAACGCCGCGTTCTTCACAGTAAAGCTTGGGAAGTCGTTGAGAGCTTGATCGAGCCCGCGCGCCTTCTTCGCCGCCTCCAACTTCAACGCGAGCAAGTACTCCTTCAGACCGGGGTGTTGACACGCAGACCAAGCCTTGTCGATTTCCCTCGTCAACGCGATGAGCGAGTCAAAGTAGTGTTTATTGACGTCGCGCGAATCGGAACTCGTCGGCTTTTCGCGTCCGGTCACCGCGAGCGCCGCGCCGCTGACTTCATTCAGCGCCGACACAATCGGGCCAGGCGGATCGTCCGTAAGCCAAGCTTGCTTCGAGGCTTCATCCCAATACCGCTGAAAATCGGTCGAGGTGAGAGACACCGATTTCGGCGGCTTCCAACCGAAGTCGCGCGGCTTGTCGCCCTCTGCCAGCCAGCCAGGTTCATCGAGTTTCGAATCGAGGAACGATAGGCAGCGATTGACCTCGTGCGTCAATTCCACTTGATAGGCGACAAAGCCGGCATGCGGGCCGGTCTTTTGATCTTTGCCGGCGGGCGTGTGCCAAGCGTCGTAGTTTTGAATCGCCGTCGAGCACTTCGCAAGGTTCGCATGCGCCTTCAAGAGCAGTTCTTTCTTGCGAAGCGGGCTCGTTGCCGCGGCGCCTTTGGCCGCATCGGCCAAGCCTGCGGCGGTGAACTTTCCGGCGTCGGTCAGGCCCAAACTTTGGAAGGCCTCGGTCGCGGCGAGGAAGCCTGCCGGCAACTTTTCGTCGTAGTCGAACAACCCGGCTTCATCGACGGCCCGACGACGTGCAGCCATCCAGTACCCCTCCGCCAAGACGACGTCGCTCGGCGCATGCTTCCAACCGGGATCATATTCCACTCCGCTGGAACCCGGCAGTTCGCTGGGGAAGTACTTGTCGGTGAACGCGTCCCACTTTTCCTTGACCGCGTCGACGCCGCTTTTGATCTGTTTGCCGATCGCTTCCGTTCGGGTCTCCGACCCCTGATCGACGTCGAATTTGCCGGCCGCCTTCTGCATCAGTTCGGCCAATACCGAAGTGCTGTAGTCCTTTTGCTTGACGTCGGCGTCGGTCACCGAACGGCGAGCGAAACTGTCGGCGATCGGATCGCCTTGTTCGACGAGGTAGGAAATGTAGGACATCGCGTAGTACGTGCTGTCCTCAAAGATTTGGACCTGAGCGACCATGCTCCCGGCGCGAGCGTCGTTCAGCGTGTGCATCGCCTGACGAGCACGGCGGAAATTCACGTCGGCGAATGCCACTGCGGCGCCAAGCGTGATGACTTTGCGGACGGCCATGATGCCATACTTGGCTGTCGTTTGGCCGGCCGTGTCGACCGACCCTTCCGCAATCTGCAGCGTCGCGTCGACCGTTTCGATCGCGACCTTCGCCAACTTGACCTTTTGGTCGGTCCGAGAATTCTCCATCGACCGAACGAGCGCCCCGCCGTCTTCTCGATCGCCGAGCACCATTTCGATTTCGGCGCGGTCGATCAAGTTCGCCGTGTTCTTCATCGAGTCGGCGATATTCTTCATCTTGGCGCAGCCCTGCACGAACTTCGCGATGCCCGATGCAATCACGACCGGCCCGATGAACTTTTCCGCAAACTCCTTGGCCGCTTCGGAGATGTTCTCGGCCGCACTGAGGGCGTTTTCGACTCGTTCGCCGAACTCCGCGACCGCCTCGGCTACTTTCTCGACCTTCTCCGCCGTATTCCTCTCCTGAAATTCGCTGAACTCCATCGCAAAGTCGACGCCGGGCGCCGCCGACCGCAAGCCTTCGAGCGCCATCGTGATCTTGCCGAGTACGGCAGCGATCTTCTCGGCGTCCTCGGAGCCGATGCCGATGTAGCTGAATTGATCCTTGCCTCCGGCGATGGCGCCGGTCACGGTCGTCAACTTGCCGATCGCTCCGTCAATCTTCATGACGGTGCTTTCTTCCTCTCCCTCCTCCCCTTCCTCCTTCTTCTTGTCCTTCTGCGCTTCCTTGAATAACTCCTTCACGACCGCATCACGACGCTGCCGCTCAATTGCGCGCCAAGCCTGCACTTCCTTGACGAACGCAGGCGGCCACCAGCATTTCGGAATGTGGCTCAACTGCTGTTCGGCTTCCGCCGTCGTGCCGCCCGTATCCAGGATCTTGAGATAGCGTTCGCGCGCGGCTTCGAACTGTTTGAAGAGCAGTTTGGCGTCATCCGGGTCGGCGGCCGTGATGAACGGATCGAACGAATCCATTCGCTCGAGCGACCGCGTGCCCGATTTCTCCAGCAACCGTTTGAAGTCCTCTTGTTCCTTCCCTTTCTTCTCGTTGCCTTCCCTCAAGACTTCGTCGCGAATGCGGTTTTTCTCTTCCGGCGGGGCCGCAAGCGTATTGAGCCGCATGGACAATTTGTCGCGTTGACTCTCGAAGTCGGACGGCAACGGCCCACCGACGCCGCGGATCGTCGTCGCCAACGCCCGCCCCTGCTCATAGACTTTGGTTTCTTTATCAAGTAGCGCGGCTGGAAAGACTCGGTCAAGCTGCTCGAACAGTTCGATCCGCCGAGCCTCGACCGCCTTGTAGACTTCGAGCATCGGCTGGTAATAGTCGGAGGGTGCGCAACGCTCCTTCCGCACCCGCTCGTCGACCGCCTTGAACACGTCCTCCATGTTGTCCAAGCCGAGAAACGCGGCTTGTTCCTGCTTCCGACGCGAGTCGTGTTCCTCGATGACTTCCGCAATCCGTGCGACGGCTTCCTGCGATTCGCGGGCGCGACGCTCGATCGCGTCGTCTTCGTCGTCGCTCGAACCGCCTGGCACATTTACGACTTGTTGCAGTCCGCGAAGAAACTCCTCGGGACCGTTGTTCGTCGGTGCTTTCTTCTTCTCTTTCGTCCCGAACGACATGCATGGTTCCTTCGTGAGTGTGCAAGTTCGCCGCGAGGATGGCTGACCAAGCGCATCGGCTTACCCAGCCAAGGCCGTCTCCAGGTCGTCGAACAGACCAAGGAAAATGGCTTCGACGCGAATCTCGACCCCTAACTGTCGCTGACTGTTATTCAGATACTGAATAAGTCGATCCCGACGCACTCGATTGCGATACTCGGCGATCAACTTCTGAGCGCGCTGAACCGGTCCAGGCTCACTCAACTGACTGCTAACGCCATAAACGGCCTTATCCAAGTCGGCCGCAAAGCCATCCAAATGCTGCTCGACCTTCGCCATCACGCTGTTGCAGTCTTCGTTGGGCAGTTGCTTTTCGAGCGCCGTTCGCAGCTTCTCGATTTCCGCGAGCGTCTCGGACCTAGCCTGCTTCCAAGTGGACAGCAGCACTTTGGCCATCTTGACCGTGCCTTCCGGGACGAGCGTCTCAGCGGGGCCGGAGAGAATGCCGCGGATCGCCTCTTCGAGTCGATCGAACGCCTTCGCGGCATTAGCGAAATTGGCGGCGTCAGCCTGCTGAAGCGCGAAGGTCCACACATTCCCCAAGGCGGTGGACTTCTCCGGCGAGGCGCGCTGGGCGGCCAGCAGTTGCGGCTCCAATTGCTGCTGGCGTTCCCGAAACGCGGCCGACTCCTGTTCGGCTTGAGAGACGCTGGGACCGCCAGTCGCCAAGCTCTTCAGCGTCTTTCCCAGTTCGACGAGGCTCTTGCGAGCCGCTTCGAACTTACGCTCCTTGATCTCATTAGCCGACTGTGCCATCGCGGCGAAGAGTTCGCTCTTGCGTTCTGGCCGAGCATCCACGACCTTGTCCAGGAGCGGCTTGAGCTTCTTCAAGGCCTCGGCCAGTTCTTTCTGCTCGTCTTTCGGCTCGCTCTTCGGCTCCGACTTCGGCTCCCCCTGCGACTCGGCGGGCGGCGAGTCGCTTCCGGCCGTCTTGGCGAGCAGTACTTCGAGTGCGGCGAGCTTCGCCTGAGCGTCGTCGGTTTGTCCTTGGTCGAAGCAGCCGCCGATCTGCAGGCATAACGAGTTGATTTCCGCTGCGCGATCGGGATGTGCATCGCAAGCCGCCAAGGCGGCTGGTTGCAGCTTCAGAAAGCGAGCGACCAGCGGGTCGTCGTCGTCGAGCACCATCGGCGCGACGTCGCGGATCTCAATCAACGGCTTACATTTGAAGTCGGCCGACTCCTCCAGGAAGCTCTTGAGCGAGGCCGTCTTCACTGGCGCTCGTTCGAATCCATCCGCGCGTGCCAAGATGAAGCGAATGTCAGGACCCTGCCCCTCGAGCGTCCCGAAGTAGAATTGCCCCTTCCCGACCTGCTTGGCTTCTTTCTTATGCTTTTCGACGTTGCCGCGCTTGTAAACAACCAAGCTGACCACTTCGACGCCTCGGCAAATCATGGCGAACTTGCGAGGTTTGCCTTTCTTGACGTCCTCGAGCAACGCTTTCGATTCATCGCTGATCGGCGAGACATCGTCCTGAGCCATGGAACCTCCCGGAGAGAATTTCGGGCGAGCGAGCGACAGATTCTATCGAGCAGACACGGCCCGAACAATCACGTCGATCGAACCGCCGCATCACTCTGGTCGCTGCCGCAGACAAAACGCGAGTCAAGGAATCGCGGCAGTCGTCGATGATCCTCGACGCGTCTTCGAGTCGATCCGCCGCGACACGGCGGGACATGACGAGCGTCTGACGTCTTCGCTCGCCCCCGGTCAGATTTGTCTCACGGAGACACGGAGATGCAAGAGAACGAGCCCGGACTTTGATCGATGAAGGATCGCGTCATGGGCTCCGTCCACAGCTCTTTCTCCGTGTCTCCGTGCCTCCGTGAGAAACAGGAAAGAGCAAACCAGGAGGTGCACCGGCGCAGCCGGGAAAGCCATCAATCGCTTCTGAGCAACCGAAAGACCTCGTCTTTCCCGTGAAAACATGCTTCACAGCGTTGCCCTTCAGGGCGGATGCCCCCAGTAACCACTCGCTCGTTTCATTCACGACAACGCTCGACGATCGTGTTTTTCCGTGGTGGCAAGGGAAACAGCCGTCGATATTTGCAAAACAGCGCAACTTCAAAACCTGCGGCTGCGGGTTAAACAAGTACGCCCAGTAGGACTCGAACCTACGACCTGCGGATTAGAAATCCGCTGCTCTATCCAGCTGAGCTATGGGCGCATGGCGTCGACAGAATGACGCCGAGCAGGCGAAAGGCTGCGGTTGGTAAGTCTAGCAAGCGTCTCTCGACGCACAAGGACTTCCCTTAGTTCACCGTGCGAGCGGGGCCCGCGACGTCGAGGCTTCGGCCGACGTCGCCGATCGCCCTTCACTTCGGTTCGATGATCTTGAAATTCACGGTTTCTAAGCCCGAATGGCCCGATTTACGAAACGGACGCGGCATGGGCTGAGCAATTCCCTTGTCGTCGATCGTGCGCGACCGCAATGCGTACTCGCCCGCCGGCAGCGGGGGTAGCAAGGCGGCCCAATGCACCTTGCCCAGGGGCAGCGGCCACTGCCGCGGCTTCTGGCCGTCGAAACCGAGCGTCTGCTCCGGAATTCGGTCCTCCGGCAACTCGCCGCCCCAGCCGCTCGGCGGCCCCAACAGCCGAGCGTCCGTCCACTTGGCCGACTGAAAGTACGGATCGTCCGCAGCCGGTTCTTCGTCCGCCGGCGTGACCAGGGTTTGGACGCCGCGAACGCCGGAGAGGCCGACCTGAGCATAGCCCGTCACCGGCAGCGGCTGCCCCGCCGGCCACTCCGACGGGACCGACAACGTCGCGGCAAACGACTTCAGCGGGCTGTCGATGTCGTTGTTGCCGTCCGCGTACGTGTCGTTCGAATGCGGTTGGTTCGTGAGCACCACATGCGTGAGCCATTTCACCGACTTGAAGCCATACGCTTCCGGCACGACCATCCGTACGGGACCGCCGCGTTGGGGCGACAACCATTGGCCGTTGAGCTTGTAGCACAAGATGACCGGCGGCAATTCGTACGGATCCTCCAGCACGCGCCCCGCTGGCAGCGAACTACGAAAGATCTGCTTGGGATCATCGTTGTGATATCCGTAGTAGAACACGCGCCGCAGGTTCTCCACGGGCTGCGTCAACCACAGCACGTCCCGCAGCGGCACGCCCTCCCACACGCCCATGCCAAGCGGGCAGCCCATGTTGAGGCACGTCATCACCTTGGCAAAACGTACGGCTTTCGTCTCCGCAATCTGCAACAGCGCTGCGAAGTCGAGCGCCGTGTTCTTCTCGCGGGAAAGAGGGCGACGAATCTTCGCCGGCTGTTCGGAATCGGCGACCACCTCCAATCGCCACGTCTCGCGCGTCAAACCGACCTCGCGCCGCCGCTCTTCCGTCAACGTGTGCGGGATCGGCTTGCCGCGCGATACATCGCGGAACTCCGCGGGAGGCGTGAAGAACGGCTCGAGCTTGTTCACAGCCTCGGCCAATCGCGCGTCGGGTTCCGCCCCGAAGACGACGCGGCGACTGGGAACCGCGGCCCACCCCAGCGACGCGGCGCCCGCCGCCAAGAAGAAGCGCCGCGTCAACGCCTGATGTTCACGCAAGAATCTCGGTGCGTCGTTCATGGCGTCCGTTCTACTACTCCCCCGGCAGCGCCGCAACCAAACGCGAGTCCGGCGGTCGCGTCGCTAGCTGGTCGATTAGGTCGCGATTGCTTTACCATGTCGACTACGTCGCTCGAGTCGTCCGTCCTGCAACTCCCTGAGACAACCCAACCATGATGCGTCCATTCGTCCTGCATTTGCTTGCCGCCATCGCCGCTTGCTGGGCGACGGGTGCTTTATCCATCGAGTCGCAAGCTTGGGCGGTCGGACCCGAGCCCGTGCTGCTCTGGCCGCAAGGCGCCCCGGGCGCTCAGGGCGACGAACCGGCCGACAAACCCGACATCCGCATCTACTCGCCCCCCGCCGACAAGGCCAACGGAGCGGCCGTGGTCATCTGCCCCGGAGGCGGCTACGGCATCTTGGCCTATGACCACGAAGGGGATCAGGTCGCGCGATTCCTCAACTCCATCGGCGTCACTGGCGTCGTCGTGAAGTATCGTCACGCGCCGCGCTACAAGCACCCAGCTCCACTGCAAGACGTTCAGCGCGCGATCCGCTATCTCCGCGCGAACGCCGACTCCCTGAAACTCGACCCGCACCGCATCGGCGTGCTCGGCTTCAGCGCCGGCGGCCACCTCGCCTCCACCTCCGCCACCCACTTCGATGCGGGCCAAGCGGATAGCGACGATCCGGTGGAACGACAAAGCAGCCGGCCCGACTTCGCCGTCTTATGCTACGCGGTGATCAGCATGGCCGAGCCGTTCGGGCACACCGGTTCCAAACGCAATCTGCTGGGAGACAATCCGCCGCGCGAACTGGTGGAAAGCGTTTCGAACGAGCGGCAAGTCACGGAACAGACTCCGCCGACGTTCCTGTTTCATACGGGGGAAGACACGGGCGTCCCTGTCGAAAATGCACTCGCCTTCTACCAGGCCTTGCGCAAGGCCAAAGTGCCGGCCGAACTGCACGTGTACCAGATCGGTCCGCACGGAGTAGGACTCGCCCCCGCCGACCCGGCCGTTCACGGCTGGAAAGATCGACTCGCCGACTGGCTCCGCGCCAACAGCCTCCTCGCGTCGACGCCCCGCGCCGCCGCGAAGGGCCAAGTGCTGGTCGACGGCAAACCGCTGCGGTGGGGGATGATCGCGTTTGAGCCGTCGAGCGTCCACGAGCCGCGCGCCTGGACGATGGTCTCCAATGGAAACTTTTCGCTCCCCGCGCTGCGCGGGCCGGTCGTCGGCAAAAACCGCGTCGTCGTCTACGACCTGGGTTCCGTCGAACCGCGACCCACGCGCGAAGGCTACGTGATCCGGCCGGCGACGCCGAGCGAGGTCGAAGTTTCCGCGGAGGGCCTCGACGTCAAGATCACGGTGGAGTAGCGGCGGCGGGCGCCGCCTTCGGCACGAATGACTCCCACTTTCGCGACGCCCAATCCTGAAACGAAAACTTGAACCGGTCGGGCTTCTTGTTGAGCTGCCGGTTCAGCTTCGCGGCCAGGTTGCGATTCTGATGGGCGATCTGGTCCTGGAGCACTTCTTCCAGCCCCTCGCCCAGTTGCCGAGCGACGGGGCCGTCGAGGGCGCCGAGCCGCCGCATGCGAAAGTCCAGTAGTTCGAGCTTCGCGTGGGTGACCGTTGGACGCACAATCACGTCTGGCGGCAGACGCAGCGGATTGAGGTCGACCTTGATGTCGCAGCCAGCCGCCAGCCGTACATCGGCGTCTCCCTCCATCCCCAAGCTCATCAGTTGTACGCCGCGCTCCCACTGCGCGACGCGTCCCGAAACCAGCAGTTTCGCGCGACACGCCAAGTCGACGTGCAGCGTCCCGTCGTCGCGCTGCTCCACTCGTTCAACGACCAACTGCAGGGAGTCTTCTCCCGGCTTGCGGTCGATGCGATACCGCTTCCAAGTGCCGTCGTTGACTTCCTTGACCCGGCGTTCGCTGTCGACGCGGAGGCCGTCGAGCGACACTTTGAGGCCGGTGGTGACGCGTTTTTTCTGGCCCCACTGTTTCATGTTCTCGTAGTGGGCGGGGATATGCGACGCGGCCAGAGACCGGATGAACTCCCGAGCGCTGGCACTGTCCTGGACGGGCCGATCCCAGTCGGGGACGGGCTCGTCGTCGTCGTCGTCGTCGTCGTCTTCGGCAGCGGCTTCGGCGGCAGCGGCTTCGGCGGCGGCGGGCTCCGCCGGCTCGTCGACCGTCGCCGTTTGGTCTGGCTTAAGCAGCGGCGGAGGCGCGGGGAGGGGCGTGACCGAAGACGCCGGCTCGGGCGGCACTTGCCCTGTCGCCGTCGCGGCCCCGACGAAGAGCATGAAGGCCAGCAGCGGTATGGATTTGAGGTGCGTCATACGGTCGCGCAGCCTAGGGGATCGTGGAAAGCGAGGGAAGATCGAAATCGAGAACCGGGGTGCTGATGCAGGTCAGTACATTCAGCGCAATGAAGGGCGCCGGTCGCTCGCGCGCCGGCGGCTGAACAGGGGTTTCTCGACCGGCGTCTTGGGTCGCTTGTCCTCGTTCGGGCCCCTGGCCTACACTACCAGTCTATGATCCTGATCATCGATAACTACGATTCGTTTACGTACAATCTCGTGCAAAGGTTGGGGGAGATCGACGCGTCGCTGCAGATCGAAGTCCACCGCAACGACCAGATTTCGCTCGACGAGATCGCTCGCCGCCGCCCTACTCACCTGATTATCTCCCCGGGCCCCTGCACTCCCACGGAAGCCGGCATTTCGGTCCCCTGCATCGAACGCTTCGCGGGCCAATTGCCGATTCTGGGCGTATGCCTCGGGCATCAGTCGATCGGACAGGCGACCGGCGGCATTATCGTCCGCGCCAAGCGGTTGATGCATGGCAAGACCGACCGCATCTACCACGACGGCCAAGGGCTGTTCCAAGACCTCCCTAACCCGTTCATCGCCACTCGCTATCACAGCCTGGTCATCCGCCCTGACACGCTCAACCCCGACTTTCTCGTCACGGCCTGGTCCGACGCTCCTGACGGCTCGCGCGAAATCATGGGCATCCGCCATCGCCGTTATCCGCTGGAGGGACTGCAGTTCCACCCCGAGAGTTTCCTCACGGAACAGGGGCCGAGCATGCTGCGGCGATTTCTGGCGATGAAGGTGTGAACATGCCGCCGCTGTCGGTCTGCGAGGCGCTGGAACTCATCCTCGCCCAAGTTTGCGAGACGCCTGTCGAACGCATGCCTGCCTCCGAGGCCGTCGGCTGCCGACTGGCGGAGGACGTGGCGAGCGACCTCGATTCGCCGCCTTACGACAAAAGCACCGTCGACGGCTTCGCGGTTCGCAGCGAGGACGCCGCAGCCGGTCGACGGACGCTCGCGATCGTCGAACAGATCGCCGCGGGCGTCATGCCGCGGCACACGCTCGCCCCGGGGCAGACCGCGCGGATCATGACGGGCGCCCCGCTCCCCGACGGCGCCGACGCCGTGGTGATGGTCGAGCACACGGCGGCAGGCCGTTGGATGGAAGGCGAGACAGTTCAGTTGAGCGACCGTCCGGTCCGCGCAGGCCAAAACATCTTGCGGCGAGCTCAATCGATGGCCTGCGGGCAGGTCGTCCTCCCGGCGGGGCGCGCGATCCGGCCCGTCGAGGTCGGGCTGCTTGCCGAAGTCGGCGTCGCCCAAGTCGCCGTGCAGCGGCGTCCGCGCGTGGCGCTCCTGGCGACCGGCGACGAGTTAGTGACGGCGCACGAGCGGCCGCGCGGAGCGCAGATTCGCAACAGCAACGGCCCGCTGTTACGCGCGCTGGCCGTCGCCGCCGGCGCGTCGGCCGTGGAACTGGGCATCGCGCGCGACGACGAGGAAGACTTGCGACGGCACATCGGGCGGGCGCTCGCCGACGATGTGCTCGTGTTGTCCGGCGGCGTATCCGCCGGCCTTCTCGATCTGGTTCCGCAGCTGCTGAAACAACAGGGGTTCGAGTGCCTCTTTCACAAGGTGCAGCTGCGCCCTGGCAAGCCGTTGTGGTTCGGCGTGCGGCGAGTCGCCGGTCACACGACGCTCGCGTTCGGCTTGCCCGGAAATCCGGTAAGCGGCCTGGTGTGTTGGGAGCTGTTTGTGAAACCCGCGTTGCTCAAGATGCGTCTCGGCGCCGCCCCGGCGGCGACAGAGGTTGCCGCGACGCTGGTCGCACCGCACGAGCAGCGGGGCGACCGACCTACCTACTGGCCGGCGTTTTTGGAAGAACCGGCATCCGCCGTCGCGCCGCACGTCCGACTGCTCAACTGGCAAGGCAGCGGCGATTTGCGAACCTTGAGCGACGCGAACGCGCTGGCCGTGTTTCCGGCAGGCGATCGTCGGTTTGAGGCTGGCGCGACCGTTCCAGTGCGGAGGCTCTAGACGAGAGGGATTTCAGCCGCCGGTGCGCTAGCACCCGGCTGACGAGCGTGAACCGCCGCAAGCGCAGCCGCGGCTAGTTTGCGATTGCGATTAATGGTCGCCGGCGCCGGGGTCGGTGATGCGGCGCAGGTACTCGGCCAACCGCGACTGGATGTCGATCACTTCCTGCCAATGCTCGATCGACAAGATGACGCGCGCCGATTTGGGGTCGCTTTCCACCGATCGAATCAGCTCGCGCAGCCGCAGGTGAAAGTAATTCAGCACTTCGGAGAATTGGGCCGCTTGGCCGGGGGTCAGACGGTCCGGGAGGTCGGGCGGATCTAGCCGGTACAGGCGTACCTGCAGCCCTTCGCCGTCGCCTGACAGGTTGAAACCCATCTGGTCGCTATTCGAGCGGGAACTGCCCGACGGATCGCCCGTCTGCTCGCCCGAGTCGTGGTTGCGTAGACGCGACAAGTGCTTCGAAATCTCTTCGCGCGACCCGTAGACCAGCACCGATCGACCGACGGAGATGATATCGCCGATCCGCAAAATCCGCAGCTTGACGTCTTCGCCGTTGACCTTCGTCCCGTTGGTGCTTTCCAGATCGGTGAGCACCACTTTGTCGCCATCCTCCTGCAGCTTCAGGTGGAACCGGCTGACGCGTTCGTCGTTCAACTGCACGTCGTTTCCTTCCTCCCGTCCAATCGTGACGGGGGGACGCAGCTCCGCGAATAGACGACCGCGGTCGGCGCCGTCCAAGACTCGGAGCGTGATCAACGACATTGCTCGGCTTTCTCGGTTTTTGGATCCCATTGCCTTATAGCATCCAACGCAGTCACGGCCGAAGTCAAGTGCCGCGAGACGCCGACAAGTCTACGCTACGTTCCAAGTCCCATGCGGGGGGATTCGGAAATTCGCGGATCTCGAAGCGCTGCCTCTGTCCAAACGGCGACAGTCCCTGTTTTAACGATTTTCGCAAACCTTGCACGCCGCGCGCGGCGCGACTTTCTGTTCGCGATTCAGGAGCTCCAAACGGTTGCGACGATTATCGCGACAATGCGGACAGGGAGCGAACCGCGGCAAGTCCCACAGGTCGACGAACACGCGTCCTCTCCCCCACGCGATCGCCGTCTCGGCAACTTCCTCCAGCGACGCCAGCGACGGTTCGACGAACCAGCCCTGTCGACGCCACTGGTCCAGCAATCCGTTGCCCGCTCGCGTCGGAATCACCACCGCCACTCGAGCCCCTGCGTCAAACGCGAATTCGAGCGACCGCAGCGCCCACTCGACGCCCTCCGCCTCGGTCAACGTGGGAGGCCGCAACAGTATGAACGACCGCACCGCGACGCCATGGGCGACCAGCCTCCGAGCGGCGGTCGCGTAATCATCGGTCGTCATGCGTTTATTCAAGAGCGGCAAGACGCGTGGATGGATCGTCTCCAGTCCCATCGCGACCTCCAGTTGCTGATCGGGCCGCAACCGGTCGCGAAACCGCAGCACGTCGTCGCCGCACAACCGCGGATGACACTCGACGATCACCGTGCGAAACGGCCGCACCAGTTCGGCGATCGCCGCATGGTCCTCGCAGGGAATCGCCTGTCGGTCGAAGAAGTTGCCGCTGTTATAGAGCTTGATGTGCGCCGCGGGCGGAAGAGTCTGCAGCGCGTATTCGATCTGCGCGGGGATGGCGCCGAGCGGCGTGGGTTCGTCGAGCGTATGACGCCACAGATCGCACATCGTGCAGCGAAACGGACACTCGCGGTTCGTCAGAAACAGCGTCGCGACCGGTTCGACGGCGCCCTCCGCGGTCCGTTCGTCTTCCACGACCAGCGCGTAGGGTCGGTAGGGATCGACCGGCTCTTTGGGCGGACGCGCAGCCAGCACGTCCGCGTCGGTCGCAGCGAGGTTCACGAGCCGAGGAGGGCTCGCTGCAGCGCCGTGCGGTAAGCTGCCTCGTGCCGCGGGAACAGTTGGTCAAACTGCGACTCGCCGACGACGCCGCGTTGGAAGCGGCGTTTTTCGAAGATCGGCATCGTGCGACCGGTGATTTGTTCAACGCCTCGACGAACGACTTCCCCCTTCAGCGCGTACAGGCGTTGATGGTCCCAATCCGTCAGCTCGACGAACGGAATCCCTTCGGCCACTGCGATCACGTTAGGCAATGCGTACGGGCTGAAGCCTTGAAAGCCCAAGCGACGTGCGGGGGCGTACGAGCGAACATGCCCGCGGCTTTGACCGCCCGAATAAACCAGCGAGTGCTTGATCGCATGCACGCCCCAACCTTCCTGATACAGCATCAGGTTGTTGAGCACGCTGCGAATGGTGAGCTCCGAGTTTTCCTCAATCGGATAGTCCTTGAGATTCTCGTCGCCGCCGTCGCCGTCGACCAGATAACGCCAGTCGGGATAGCGGGCGCGGATGCCGCGACACAGCGCCAGCCCCGCGGCAGCGGCCTGAACGTCGAGCGGCTTGTAGTCTTCGATCACGCGAACGGCCGCTTGGTAGTCGAGTTCCGAGCACGGGACGTCGATCACCTCGAGCGCCCAGCCAAGATCGGTTTCTTGGCAGAACTGCACGGCCTGCTGCGCGTCGGCGCCCGTGCCGTCGACCGAGAGAGTGAACGCTTTGAGCCGCGCGGGGGACTGGCCGCTTGCAAGCAGGACGTGATGCAAAACCATCAGGATCGAACCGCTGTCGACGCCGCCCGAGAACAGGACGCCGATCGGAGCGTGCGGATCAAGCGACGCGACCCACCGCCGACACTCCTCGGCCAACGTCCCGATGTAGGCTCGGCCGATTTCGTCGAGATTCGCCGTGAGCGAATTACGTTGCGGCGCGAAGAAACGCGTGTAGATGGGGTTCGGATCAGGGCAGCCCAACAGGGCGATTTCGACCAAGTGGTGAGCGGGGACCATCCGCGAATAGGACGGATGGAACTGATCGGACAGGCCTTCGCGCTCAAGCTGCGCTTGCAGTTCGTCGATCCGTTCGGCCACGATCAGCATTGGGCCGGAAGCCTGCTTGGCGAGGAAATACCGCAGCGGCCTGCCGATCGACCGCGCCATCCGAATGATATGTCCGCGTTTGGCGACGATGGCGAACTGGCCGTCGATCGCGCGGACCCGTTCCACGTCCCCCGACGCCACCGCGTCGACGGCCGCCTCCGGCGTCGTATTGAGCAGCACATTGGCCGACGGGTCGACCAGATTCACAAGTCGTTCGATCGGTTGATAGTGGTTCATAGCGGCGAATTGTAACAGAAACAGGCCGAACGGGTCGGCGACTCCTTGCCCGGCTGCTGCACCGCGCGTTGTAATGGCCGCCCACGTGGATACGCGACCCGCCCGGCGGCGGTTCGCCGCCGCGACAAGTTTCATCCCACTGGCGATTTTCATCCCACTGGCGATTTTTTCCGTCAACCAACGTCCGCGGCGGCTGCCTCGCCGGTTGGACGCCCCAGGAGTCTGGCATGCGTACGAGTCGAGTGAAGGCCAAATTGCGACGCGGCGAACCGGCGTTGCTCACGACGCTCCATCTGACCGACCCGTCGGTTTATGAACTCACCAGCCTCGCCGGTTTCGACGGCATTTGGATGGACCTTGAACACCACGGCTACACGGTGGAAACGGCCGGCCAGTTGATGCGCGCCGCGCGCGTCGGCGTTTCCGACATCATGGCGCGCCCCGGCAAAGGCGAATTCATGCGGCTCGGCCGACTGCTCGAAGCGGGCGCGCAAGGCATCCTTTATCCGCGCTGCGACAACGCGGACGAAGCCCGCGAAGTCGTGAAGTGGTCGAAGTTCGCCCCGCTGGGTCGACGCGGCTTTGACGGCGGCAACCCCGACATGCCGTACTGCACGATGCCGATGGCCGATTATATCCGCCAGGCCAACGAGGAGACGTTTCTGGCGCTGCAGATCGAGGACGCCGAGGCGCTCGATCACGTCGAGGCGATTGCGGCCGTCGATGGCGTCGACGTCGTCTTTTTCGGCCCCGCCGACTTCACGGTGCTCAGCGGCATTGCGGGTCAGTTCGACCATCCCAAGGTGCAGGCCGCCATCGAACGCGTTGCGGCCGCCGCGCGGAACGCCGGCAAGCACTGGGGCATGCCGGTCGGCAATCCCGAGCGCGCCCAGCAACTCATGCAGCTCGGCGCACGCTTCCTGTGCCACGGCGCCGACATCATCCACATCAAGAGCGGCCTGGAAGAGATCCAGCGCCGCTTTGCTCCCTTGGGATTCCGCTTCGGGAACGCAACGTGAAGCGAGTCTTGATTCTCGGCGTCGGCTCCATCGGCGAACGGCATTTGCGCTGCTTCGGCCAGACGGGTCGTTGCGCGATGAGTTTCGTCGAGGTGAACGCCGGGCTGCGAACCGAGATGGCGGCGCGATACAACGTCGCGACGTCCTACGCCAGCCTTGACGACGCGCTCGCCCTGGGAACCTTCGACGCAGCCGTCGTTTGCACGCCCGCCCCGCTGCACGTGCCGCAGGCCCGCCAGCTCGTCGCTCACGGCCTGGATGTGCTCATCGAAAAACCGCTCAGCACTACCTTCGACGGCATCGACGCGTTGCGCGCCGAGATCGCGCAAGCGAACCGAACCGTGGGAGTCGCGTATGTGTATCGAGTCCATCCGCTGCTGTCGGCGGTGCGAGACGTATTGCACTCGGGCCGCTTCGGCGTCCCGCTGGAAGTGCTGGTTGCGAGCGGCCAGCACTTTCCCTTCTATCGACCCGCATATCGGTCGATCTATTACGCGCGACACGAATCGGGCGGCGGCGCGATCCAAGATGCGCTCACGCACTTGGTCAACGCGACGGAGTGGCTGGTCGGGCCCATCGATCGACTGGTCGTCGACGCGGATCATCTGGCGCTCGAAGGAGTCGACGTCGAAGACACCGTACACCTGCTGGCTCGACATGGTCGGACGATGGCCAATTACGGGTTGAATCAGCACCAGGCCCCGAATGAACTGACGATCACGGTCGTCTGCGAACGGGGGACGGTTCGCGCCGAATTTCACGCGTCGCGCTGGCGCTGGCAGACCGATCCGGCGGGCGGCTGGAACGACGAGCCGCTGCCGCCGCTGGAACGCGACTCGCTGTTCATCGCCCAAGCCAACGCGTTCTTGGACGCCGTCGAGGGTCGACGGCCGGTCCCCTGTTCGCTCGACGACGGCCTGCAGACGCTGCGCGTCAATCTGGCCGCGCTGGCCAGTTGGCGAACTCAAACCTGGCAGACGATCGCCCGCGGCGCGTCGTAACAAAAAGAGGACCCGCATCCCGTGGCGACCTTTCGAGTTCATCGGCCCGTGCTGTTGATTACCGCCGCCTTCAGCCGGCACGTCGCGGCGCTGGAGTGGGCCAAGGCGCGCTGCGAGCGAGATTGGGGGCCGGCGGCGCTGGAGAGCCCGCGGTTCGAGCACGCGGACACGCAGTATTACGAGAAGACGATGGGGCCGGACATCCTGAAGTGCTTTTTCGCCTTCGAGCGGTTGATCGCCCCCGCGCGGTTGGGAAGTTGTAAACGTCAGTCGTGCAGCTGGGAGGACGAGTGTCGAGTCGAACAAGGCTGGTCCGAACCGCGACCGCTGAACCTCGATCCTGGATACCTTACCGAAGCCAAACTGGTGCTCGCCTCGACGAAAGATCGCGACCATCGGCTGTACTTGGGGGACGGCGTGTTCGCCGAACAGACGCTGTATTTCCAACACGGCGCCTGGCGGCCGCGAGAATGGACCTATCCCGATTATCGCCGAGCGGATTATCATCAGTTTTTCCTCCAGTGCCGAGACTACTTGCGTAAGCGGTATGCGGCGGGCGACGTTGGCAACGACTGACTTTTCATGAGTTCTCTTCCCGAATCGACGTGGCTGTTGTTGGCCGCTGTGCCGCCGTGCCTCATTGCTTGGGCGGCCACATGGGGCATGCGTCGATTCGCGCCGCGGTGGGGCTTGGTCGACCTTCCGGCCGCTCGCAAGGTCCACACGACGCCGACGCCTTTGGGCGGCGGGGTCGGCATCTGGTGCGGCGTCGTGGGAACGTTCGCGTTAGGGGAGTTGGCGTTGTTGCTGTTGTCGTCGCGTCCCGAGTGGGCGACGCTGGCGCCCGAATCGCTGCGCGTGCATCTGCCGGGCATTCGTCAGCAAACGACGTCGCTCTGGGTGCTGCTGGCCGGCGGCACCGTTCTGTCGATCCTCGGACTGCTCGACGACCGCCGCGGCCTCCCCTGGAAGCTGCGCCTGTTCGTGCAGGTCGCCGTGGCGGGCGTCATTGTGACCTTCCAGGGACTCAAGCTGACCGCCTTCATCGGCATCCCGGCGGTCACGTGGGTGCTGAGCGTCCTGTGGATCGTCGGCCTGATCAATTCGTTCAACATGCTCGACAACATGGACGGTTTGTCGGGCGGGATCGCGGTCGTCTCGGCGTCCGTGTTGTGCGCCGTCATGCTGTTGGCGCCGGATCCCGAAACGCAGCGTCCGCAGTGGTTCGTGGCCGGGTTTCTCATCGTGCTGGTCGGCGCGATCAGCGGCTTTCTGTGGCATAATCGGCCGCCGGCGCGGATCTTCATGGGGGACGCGGGCAGTTACTTCATCGGCTTCTATCTGGCGACCGCGACGCTGCTGGCGACTTACGCCGGCTATCAGTCGCCGCGACCGCATGCGATCTTCGCGCCGCTGTGCGTAATGGCCGTGCCGCTGTACGACATGATCACCGTGATCTGGATTCGCATTCGCGAGGGACGCAGCATCTTCCAAGCCGACAAGTGCCATCTCTCGCATCGTCTGGTCGACCTGGGGCTCACCAAAGTTCAAGCGGTGCTCACGATCTACCTGCTGTCTCTAACCTGCGGACTCGGCGCTTTGCTGCTGCATCGAGTCGACTTCGTGGGGGCGGTGTTGATCCTGCTGCTGGTGACGTGCGTGCTGGTGTTGATCGCGATCCTGGAATCGACCGCTCGCAGGAAACTCAAATCGTGACGCCCGCTCGCCGTCCCAAATCTGACGCCGCTGTTGCGAGCGATTCGCCGTCAAGCGAAGCGCTGTCGCCGGGCCGGTTCGACGCCTACGCTCGACGGCTCGTCCCGGCGCTCGTCACGGCGATTGCCATCGCCACGCCGCTCATGCCGACCGAGTCGCTGGCGCAAGGCACGCAGATTCTGCTCCAGTTGCTGGCCCTGTTGGGCTTGGCTCTATGGGCGCTGGGGCAGTGGCGCTACCCGGGCCGCACGTTCACCGGCGGCTCGGTCGAGTTCGCGTTGGCGGCGTTTCTGGCTTGGTTCACGCTGAGCGCCGTGCGCATGGCCGATCAGGGGCAAAGTCGTTTGACGATCAACGTCGCTTGGGGTTGGCTGGCGGGCGGCGTGTTGTGGCTCTTGGTGCGTCAGTCGCTGCAAACGCCGCGCATGCTGCGCGCGTTTCTGGCGGTGTATGCGGCGTTCGCGGTTTGCATCGCCAGTTACGGCTTTTACCAAACGACGGTGGTCATGCCGCGCGATCGAGCGGCGTTTCGGATAGACCCCGACGCGGTGTTGCGCGAAGCGAAAGTGACTGCGCCGGAAGGGTCGGCGCTGCGCGACCAATTCCGCAATCGGCTTGAAAGCCGCGAGCCGCTGGCGACGTTCGCGCTGACGAATTCGCTGGCCGGTTTTCTACTGCCCGTATTGTTGGTTGCCGGCGGCGTGTTGTTGCAACGACCGCCGACCGACGATGTCTGGCGAACGCGCGTCGCTTGGGGCATCGCGGCGCTGGTGATCGCCGCCTGCTTGCTGCTGACCAAAAGCCGCAGCGCCTATTTGGCGACGGCGGCGGGCGGGGCGCTGCTGGCGGCGACGACCTGGCTGAGCGGTCGGCGATTAGGTTGGAAAGTCCCGCTGTTGGCCGCCGCGACGATCGGCCTGCTCGTGATCGCCGCCACGGCGACCGGGTACCTCGACATCCAAGTCCTCAGCGAAGCGAAGAAGTCGCTGGGGTACCGCTGGGAGTACTGGCAAGCCACGCTGGCCATGCTGGACGATTACCCGGTGAACGGCTGCGGCCCAGGCAATTTTCAGCTCTTTTACACGACGTACAAACTGCCGCAATCCAGCGAAGTGATCGCCGACCCGCACAACTTTCCGCTCGAGATTGCTGCGAGCGCCGGTTGGCCGGCGCTGATGCTGGGACTGGGCGTCGCAGGATTGTGGGGTTACGCCTTGCTGCGGCGAGATCCCCCCGCCGTGACGCCCAGGCCGACGGGGTCTCCTTTCGCAGGTCCACCGCAGGCCCAACGCGACGGCGCGGAGGACGATTCCACGACGCCCATCTATGTCGGGGCCGTCCTAGGACTCTTGATCGGCGGACTCAACGCCTTTCTGGCCGGGTTCCCGGTGGACGGATCGCTGGTCGTGATCCTCGTGCTGGTCGGAGGCGCGCTGTGCTGGGGATTCGCGCCCTGGATCGACCGCGGGACGACGCCGGCAGCGGCGCTTTCCATCGGCGTAGTCGCTTTGGGAATCAATTTGTTGGCGGCCGGCAGTCTCAGCTTCCCGGCGGTCGCCAATGGCTGGTGGATCGGCGGCGCCGCGGCGCTGAACTTGGCCGAGCAGTCGACGGGGCGGCGGCGAGCGCCGGCGTGGCTGTTCGTCCTCGTCTTGCTTTCGACCTTGCCGCTCTTGGGCCTGTTCTTCGTCACCTGCTATCGACCCGTGTTCACCTCGCGCACCAATTTGGCGTTGGCCGAAGAGGCGTTTCGACAGCGGCAAGTCGCAGCGGCGATCGCCCATTTGGAGGGAGCGGCGGCCGACGACCCCTGGGCGTCGGAGCCGTGGCGGCAGTTGGCCGCGCTGCACCAACGATTGTGGCTGGCCACGCGCGACAACGATGCGCGTCGCGAGTTTGAAACGGCCGTGCTGACGGCCCTTCGCCGCGATCCTCGGTCGCATACGGCGCGGCGTGAGCTAGCGGCGTTGTATTTCGAGGCCTATCGTGAGTTGAACGACCGTCCGTCGTTGTTGAACGCCATCGCGCTGTACGACGATGCCGTGAAGCTGTACCCGAATCAGGCCGAGTTGCGGGCGCAGCTGGCCTGGGTGCTGTACGTCGCGGGAGAAGAGAGCCGTTGTCGGAACGAAGCCGAACAGGGATTAGCGCTGGATCACCGGAACTCGCATCGAGAACAGAAGTTAGACCAACGACAGGTGCTCGATTTTCCGCGCGGAAAGGCCGTTTCGAGCCAGGTTTCGGCTAGACCTTTTGGCACGAACGCGAGAGAATGTCTGGAACAGTTGCTCTGGCCTCGTCGCCGTCCGTCGGAGAAGCCTTGAATCATGCGCATCCTACTTTTGATCGTCGTCTGTTCGCTTCTGGGAGTCGTCCTGGGAGGCTTTTCGTCGTGGAAAGAATTCGACGGCGTCAAGGAACGGTTCGACCCGCATAACGGCGACAACGTCCAGGAAGCTCAAATTGCCGATGTGGCGCAAAAGGAAGGCAAGGCGCTCGGCGCGACATCCGGTTCGCGAGTAAAGGTGGACGGCGAACTGCACGACTTCGGCGAAATCAGCCGCGGTTCCAAGGGGGCGCACCAGTTCGTCTTCACGAACACGGGCACGGCGCCGTTGCAGATTCGGGCGGGCGGCACTTCGTGCCCGGCCTGCACCGTCAGCGACGTCCCCAAATCGGAACTGGCGCCGGGCGAGTCGATGCCGATTACGGTGACTTGGAACGCCATCTCGCCGGACCCTGAGTTCCGCAAAGAAGCGTATATCCAGACCAGCGATCCTGAACGGCCCTTGGTCATCTTGGTCATCAAAGGCAAAGTGCAAGAGGCGGTGCGATTGCACCCCAGCGAGCTGACGCTGTCGTCCGTGACATCGACCAGCGCTATGGTGGCCGAAGCCCGCATCTTGCTGAACGTTCCCGGCCAAATGAACATCGTGTCGCACCACTTCAGCAATGAGGATTTAGCTTCGTTTTTCGAGGTGGAGTTCCAGCCGTTGACCGAATCGGAAGCGGCCAGGTTGCAGGCCAAGGCGGGTTACACCGCCAAGATCACGATCAAGAAGGGCTTGCCCTTGGGGTCGTTGAATCAAGTGCTGCACATCACCACCGACTTCCCGGGCGCCGAGCGGCTCGATTTGCCCATCCAGGGGGCGGTCGTCAGCGAAGTGTCGATCCTGTCGGCGCGAAATTTCGACAGCAAGAAAAACATTCTCACGCTGGGACTGGTGAAGCGCGACAAAGGCGCCAAAGTGACCTTGCCCGTCCTCATCAAGGGACAGCATCGCGACAACGTTGAATTGTCGGTGGGATCGATTCGCCCCGAGTCGGCGTTCAAAGTGACGCTGGGAGAACCAAAATCAATCAACGAAGGGGCCGTCCGCATGGTCCCGCTGCAAATCGAAGTCCCGATCGACAGTCCGCCGGTGAGCCTCATGGGCGGCACGGAGGCGTCCGACTATGGACAAATCATCCTCCACACCACTCACCCAGAAGCCAAGGAAATCAAGATCTGGGTGCGGTTCGCGGTGGAGTAGCTGGCCGAACGGTCCGGGTTGCATGAAGGATGAATTCAAACGGATGGAGCCGAAATGAAACAGCGCATGTTCTGGCTGACCGCGCTGGCGGTCTTGGCGATAAGCGGCGTCTGGGGTTGGAACGACACGGCGGCGCAGGCGCCTTCGTCGAGTCCGAGTCGCAATGGGACCGACGGCGGGCAGCTCCCGCCGAACAAGTTTCGGTCCGCCGTCCGTGGCGACTCGTCTGCCAAAGCAGCGCCTGCCAAAGCAGCACCCGCCGAACCGCGCGGTGGCGAACCGCGAACTGCCCCGCAAAGCGCCAGCCGCATCAAGGTCCGGCCGGTGAACGACGAGCAGGCGGACGCGCCGGCGAAGGCCGCGGGCGAAAAGCCGGCTGCTGACAAGCCGGCTGCTGACAAGGCGTCGGCCGCCCCGCTCCGGCTCCCTCTCTTCGAAGGCTGGCCCAAGCCCGACGTGGCGTTGTTGATTACGGGGCGCCAAAACGGCTACATCGAGCCGTGCGGGTGCACCGGCTTGGCGAATCAGAAGGGCGGACTCTCGCGACGCATGTCGCTGGTCGCCGACCTGCAGAAGCGGGGCTGGACGCTTGTCCCCGTCGACGCAGGCAACCAAGTCAAGCGATTCGGACGACAATCGGAGATCAAGTTTCAGATCGCCTTCGAAGGACTCAAGCTGATGGATTATCAGGCCATCGGGTTGGGGCCGGATGATGTGCGTTTGTCGTCAGGCGAAATCTTTTCGGCGATCTCCGACCAGCCGTCGCGATTTGTCTCGGCGAATGTGGCGGTCATTGATCGCGATCTCTTGCCGCGCTCGGTCGCCATCGAAGCCAACGGTCGTCGCATCGGCGTCACGTCGGTGGTGGCGGACGAGTTTCGCGAGAAGGTGCGCGGCAGCGACGAGGTGTTGTTCACCGGCGCGGTGGACGGAATTCGGACGGCGTGGGCGCAGTTGCAACGCGAAAAGTGCGACTTTCACGTGCTCATGGTTTACGGTTCGCTCGCCGACGCCAATCGTTTTGCGCTGCAGTTTCCTCAGTTCAACGTCGTGGTGACGACGGGGGGCGGCGAGGAACCGCCGCTCGAGCCCGAACCGATTCCGAATTCCAATTCGCGAACCGTCGTCGTACCGGTGGGCGGCAAGGGAATGTTCGTCGGCGTGTTGGGCTACTACAAGGGAGAAGACCCGCCGTTTCGCTACCAGCGCGTGCCGCTCGACGATCGCTTCGGCGACTCTCCGCAAATGCTGGAGTTGCTCGCCGCCTACCAAGACCAACTTCAGAACGCGGGACTCGACGGCCTCGGCGTCAAACCGCAGACGCATCCCTCCGGCCGTTCCTTCGTGGGCTCGGAGAAGTGCGGCGAATGTCACACGAAGGCGTACGAAGCGTTCCAGGGAACGGCGCACGCTCATTCGTTGGAGTCGCTGACGAATCCCAAAGAGCGGTCGGCCATTCCGCGGCACTATGATCCGGAGTGCTTAAGCTGCCACGTGACGGGCTGGGATCCGCAGCGGTACGTGCCGTACAAGTCAGGCTACTTGAGCCTTAAGGCGACGCCGGCGATGGTCAACAATGGCTGCGAAAATTGCCATGGTCCCGGGTCGGCGCACGTGGCGGCCGAAGCGGGCGAAACGAAAGTCACCAAGTCGCAGATGACGACGCTGCGCACCGAGATGCGGTTGCCGCTGTCGAAGGCGCGCGACAAGTGCGTCGAGTGCCATGACCAAGACAATAGTCCCGCGTTCCAGAAGGAAGGGGCGTTCGCCCGCTACTGGGAACAAGTGGAACACAAGGGGAAAGACTGAGCGAGTGCATGTCGGCCATCATTGAGATCTCAGGGCTCGCCAAGTCCTATCGGGTGTACCAAAAGAAGGAAGGTTTGCTGGCCTCGGTCCGCGGCTTGTTCCGCCGCGAATATAAGGAAGTCGAGGCGGTCAAAGGCATCGACTTGCAGGTTGAACAGGGCGAGTTCGTGGCGTTCCTGGGCCCCAACGGCGCAGGGAAGACGACCACGCTGAAGCTGCTGTCGGGAGTCATCAACCCCACGCGCGGGTCGGCGCTCGTGATGGGCCACGTCCCCTGGAAGCGAGAAAACGCGTATCGCCGCCGCTTCGCGCTCGTCATGGGCCAAAAGAACCAATTGTGGTGGGACCTCCCGGCACAAGAGTCGTTTCGGCTTCATCAACAGATCTATCGCATCGAACCCGAGGCGTTTCGACGCACGTTGGACGAGTTGTCCGACTTGCTCGACATTCGGCGATTACTGGGCCAACCGGTGCGCGAACTGTCGCTGGGCGAACGGATGAAGATGGAGCTGACGGCCGCCCTGCTCCATTCCCCCGAAGTCCTGTTCCTCGACGAACCCACCATTGGGCTCGACGTCGTCGCGCAGCACAACATCCAACAGTTCTTAAAGCATTACCAGCAAGAGCGGCAGATCACCATTCTGCTCACCAGCCACTATATGAAGGACGTGGCCGCCTTATGTCGACGCGTGGTGATCATCGCGCGCGGCGGCATCGTCTACGACGGCTCGCTCGCCGGCATCGTCGACCGCTTCAGCGGCCAAAAAATCGTGACGCTGGAGTTGGGCGGCGCCGATTCCTGCAGCGGATTCGAGAAGTTCGGCCAAGTGCTCGAATTGAAGCCGCCGCGAGTGAAGCTGCGAATCGACCGACCGCAGGTGCCGAAAACGCTGGCCGAGATCTTATCGAGTCACTCGGTGCAAGACATCGTCGTCGAAGACCCGCCGCTGGAGGAAGTCATCGCCGAAGTCTTCTCGCAGGCGAACAACTCCGAACAGAACGCGCCGACGGCCGGCGGCGCGAGCGGAGAGGCGTGAGATGCTCGAACGGTGCCAAACCTGGTGGATGATTCTACGCATCTGCCTCGAAGAGCGGCTGGTGTATCGCGGCGACTTCGCGCTCGGAACGCTCATGCGTTTCCTGCCGATCGTGACGCAGATCTTCCTCTGGTACGCCGTATTTCAAGCCCGCGGCGGTCAGCCCCTGGAAGGCTACGACTACGAACAGTTCGTTGCGTACTATTTGCTGACGATGGTGAGCCGCGCGTTCAGCAGCATGCCGGGGCTGGCGTCAGGGATCGCCGGCCAAGTGCGATCGGGCGAAATCAAGAAATACCTGATTCAACCGGTCGACATGCTGAGCTTCCTGCTGCTCAGCCGCATCGCGCACAAGCTGGCTTACTATTCGGTGGCGATCGGCCCGTTTGCGCTAGTCTTCTTCCTGTGCCGCGGGTACTTCGACGAATTGCCAGCGACGGCGGCCACGCACGATTGGACGACGGCCGTCGGCTTCGCCATCTCGCTGGCGCTTTGTTTCCTGCTCGGCTTCTACCTCGAAGCGACGCTGGGGCTGGTCGGCTTTTGGATTCTCGAAGTCAGCTCGCTGCTGTTCGTCTACATGCTGTTCAACTTCTTCCTTTCGGGCCACATGTTTCCGCTCGACATGCTCCCGGAGCCGTACCGCACGATCGTGGAACTATCGCCGCTGCAATACCTGGCCTACTTTCCCGTGAAGGTCTTTCTAGGCAAAGTCAGCGGCTGGGCGCTCGTCCAAGCCCTGGCCGTCGAGTTCGCGTGGCTCGGCTTCTTCATCTTCGCCGCGCACACAATGTTCCGCCGCGGCGTCCAGCGCTACAGCGGTTTTGGAGGATAGCCCCCGTAGAACAGGCTTCCAGCCTGTTACCCCCCACCCACTAATCCTGGAGTGATAAAAATCTGAGAGTGAGTCCGCGCACGGTTGTTGCGCCGACACCCCTCATCCCCGGCCCTTCTCCCCGCGGCGGGGAGAAGGGAGCACAAGCCGCGCGTGTCGTTACGCAATAAACGACAGCGTTGCGCAATAAACGACAGCGTTACGCAACAGACGACAGTGGGTCCGAGGCGCCAAACGCTCCGAATTCAACAGAGTTCTTATCACTATTCAACAGAGTTTTCATCACTCCACTGTCACCTCCTCCCAACCCACTCCTGCGCCCCCCCCCGCCCCTCCCAATCCACCTCCTGATTCACTCGCCCTCCCCGGTCGAATAAACTTTCCAACCCGGCTTGCTTGCGTTGCGTTGCCGGCAATCCGTCCCGCCCGTTCACCTTCCGCGAGTGTCGTCGCCATGCCGCGTTTCGTCGTCGGTCTCGTCGGATGTTGGTGTCTCGCCCTCCTCGTCGGCGTCGCGTCGGCCCAACCGCCGACGCCGTCTGCGACACCAGCGCCGCGGTTTAATCGAGACATTCGTCCGATCCTGTCGGACCTGTGCTTCCATTGTCACGGCCCCGACCAAGCGCAGCGCAAGGCCGACCTGCGGCTCGACGACGAAGCATCGACGATCGGGACGGTTGATTCGCCGCGCGTCGTCGTGCGGGGCCGGCCTGGCGAAAGCGAACTGCTCAAGCGGCTCACGTCGAACGATCCCGATGTGCGCATGCCGCCGCCCTCGTCGGGCCGTCAGGCGACGCCCGAACAGATCGACTCCATCCGTCGCTGGATCGCGGCTGGTGCGCCGTGGGAAGGACACTGGGCTTTTCAGCCGCCTCGCAAGCCGCCCCTTCCGGCCCTCCCGCTATTCGATTCGGCGCTGATTGCGAGCGACCGCGCGCCGCGGTCGGCGATCGACGTCTTCATCCAGCGCGAACTCCCCGCCCATCGACTCGCCCCCTCCCCTGCCGCTCCCCGCACCACCCTGCTCCGCCGACTGGCCTTCGACCTCACGGGCCTGCCGCCGACGCTCGACCGGCTCGACGAGTTCCTCGCGGACGACGGGCCGGATGCTTACCAGCGACAGGTCGATCGCTACTTGGCGGCGCCCGAGTATGGCGAGCGCTTCGGCGTTCGGTGGCTCGACGCCGCCCGCTACGCCGACACCAGCGGCTATCAGAGCGACGGGCCGCGCTACATGTGGCGCTGGCGCGACTGGGTGCTTGAGTCGCTGAACCACGACCTGCCGTTCAATCAGTTTACGATCGAACAGCTGGCGGGCGACTTGCTTCCATCACCGACGTTGAATCAGCGCATCGCGACCGGTTTTCATCGCAACCATCGCGGCAACTCGGAGGGCGGAATTATTCCCGAGGAGTACGCGGTCGAGTACGTGGTGGATCGAGTCGATACGACGGGCGCCGTCTGGTTAGGACTTACGCTCGGCTGCGCTCGCTGCCACGAACACAAGTTCGATCCGATTTCACAGCGCGAGTACTACCAACTGTTCGCGTACTTCAATAACGTCCCTGAACAAGGTCGCGCCATCAAGGAAGGCAACTCGCCGCCGTTCATCAAAGCTCCCACGCCGCTGGAAGCTGAACAACTTCAGTCGCTCGACCAACAACTGGCCGCGGCCGACGCACGTGTCGCCTCTTTGGAACCGCGCCGCGCGGCCGAGCAGGCGCAGTGGGAACGAAGCGCCGACGGCGCCGCCTCCATCCCGGCGGCCAGGCAAACTGGATTCCGAGACGACCAGTTGGTCGTGCACCACGGCCTGAACGACGCGGCCGACGCGGCGAACAACCGCGTCGCCGCCGTCGCCGGCCCCGTCGGCGACGCCTGGCGTTTCCATGGTGCGGGCGCCGTAGAACTCGGCGACGTCGGCGGCTTCGGTTACCTGGAGCCGTTTTCGATCAGCATCTGGGTGCGTCCGGAGCGCGATCACGGCGGCACGCTCGTGTCGAAGATGACCGACGTCCCGCAAGGCGACGGCTACTCGCTCGTCCTCCAGCAAGGCAAACTGCAGCTCAACTTCGTCAAGCGCTGGCTCGACGACGCCTTGCGGCTGGAAAGCGCCGAGCCGCTTGCGGCCGACGCTTGGCAGCACTTGTTGGTCGTTTACGACGGCACGCGCGGCGCTGCGGGCGTGCAGCTTTATGTCGACGGACGCCCGCGGCGCCTCGTCACGCTGCTCGACGGCCTCAACCAAACCTTTGCGAACAAAGAACCGCTGCGACTCGGCGGAGGCGGCGGCGCGGCGAGCCATTTCCACGGACAGTTGGATGAACTGCGCATTTATCGCGGAGCACTCCGGTCGACCGACGCCCAGCGGCTGGCCGCCGCCAAGTCGCTGGCCCAAATCCTCGCAACTCGCCCCGACCAGCGCACGCCGGGCGAAGCGGGAAAACTGTTCGACGAACATCTGCGGCATCATGCCTCCGCCGAGGTTCGCGACGCCTACGCGGCCCGCGAAGCGTTGCAAACGCGGCGCGCCGAACTGCTCGCACGCATCAGTACGGTGATGGTCATGGAAGAGATGCCGACGCCGCGGCCGACGTTCGTCTTGCGGCGCGGCGAATACGACAAGCCGGGCGACGCGGTCAGTCCTGGCGTGCCTCCCAGCCTCGGCAGTCTCCCCGAAAATGCACCGCCCCATCGACTGGCGCTCGCCCAATGGCTGGTGGCCCCCACCCAGCCGCTCACCGCGCGCGTCGCGGTCAATCGCCTGTGGCAGATGTTGTTCGGCGTTGGAATCGTCAAGACCGTCGAAGACTTCGGTTCGCAAGGGTCGCCGCCTTCACATCCCGAACTGCTTGACTGGCTGGCGTGCGAGTTCCAAGACCGCGACGCGTGGTCGCTCAAGCAACTGACGCGCGACGTCGTCTCCTCTCACTCGTATCGGCAGTCGTCGCGAACGACGGCCGAGTCGACGGCCATCGATCCGGAGAACCGCTGGCTGGCGCGCGGCCCGCGCTTTCGACTGCCGGCGGAGGCGATTCGTGATCAGGCGTTGGCGGCGAGCGGCCTGTTGGTGCGCCGCATCGGCGGACCGTCAGTCAAGCCGTACCAACCTGCCGATCTGTGGAAGGAGTTGGCGACCGACACCGTCTACGACCAGTCGCATGGCGGCGATTTGTATCGCCGGACGCTCTATACCTACTGGAAGCGCACCGTCGCGCCGCCGACGCTCGTCACGTTCGACGCCGCCGGCCGCGAAGCGTGCGTCGTGCGAGAAACGCGCACCAACACGCCGCTCCAAGCGCTCGCACTCTTGAATGAAGTGACGTTCGTCGAAGCCGCGCGCCAATTGGCCCAACGCGTCCTCGTCGATCTCGACGTTCCGGCCGACGACGACGCGCGACTGTCCCAGCTCTTTCGCTTGGCGACGGCGCGAATGCCGACGGCGACCGAACGGCAAGTGCTGCTCGCCGGACTCGACGCCCATCGCAAGCGGTTTCAAGCCGACGGCGTCGCCGCAGCGGCGCTGTTGGAGCAAGGCGAGTCGCCGCGCGACGAACGACTCGACGTCCGGGAACTGGCCGCCTGGACGACGCTGGCTTCGATCGTTCTTAACTTGGATGAAGCGGTCACCAAAGACTAGATCGCAGGACACGAAGGGAGCCGTCGATGTTCAGACAACAACCGCAACTCGCAGCGCGACGCGTCTGGCTGCAGACCATGGGCGTGAACGTGGGCGGCGCGGCCTTGGGTTGGCTGTTGTCGCGCGAAGTCGGGCTGACAGCCGCCGCGGCGGCAGAGACGACGTCGAAACCGGCGACGATCCCCGGGTTGCCCGGTCTGCCGCACTTTAAGCCGACGGCCAAGCGCGTCATCTACTTGTTCCAATCCGGCGCCCCCTCGCAGCTCGATCTGTTCGATCCCAAACCGAAGCTTGAGAACCTGCGCGCCCAAGAGCTGCCCGATTCGGTGCGTCGCGGCCAGCGGCTCACCGGGATGACGTCGAAGCAGGAGAGTTTTCCGATTGCGCCGAGCCGTTATCGCTTTGCGCAGCACGGCGCGTCGGGGGCGTGGATCAGCGAACTATTGCCGCACACGGCGAAAATCGCCGACGAATTGTCGTTCGTGAAGACGCTGCATACGGAAGCCATCAATCACGATCCGGCCGTCACGTTTTTTCAAACCGGCGCGCAGCTCGCGGGCCGCCCCAGCATGGGCGCCTGGATCTCGTACGGACTGGGAACCGACAACGCCGATCTGCCGGCGTTCGTCGCCATGATTTCGCAAGGGTCTGGCAACCCCAACGATCAGCCCCTTTACGATCGACTGTGGGGCAGCGGATTTCTGCCGACCAAGTATCAGGGCGTCAAGTTCCGCTCGGCGGGCGATCCGGTGCTGCACCTTTCCAATCCGCCCGGAGTTGATTCGGCGACCCGCCGCCGCATGCTCGACGACCTCGCGCAGCTGAACCGAATCCAGGCTGCTGAAGACGGCGACCCGGAAATTACGACGCGCATCGCGCAGTATGAGTTGGCGTTTCGCATGCAAACGTCGGTGCCCGAATTGACCGACACGTCGAACGAACCGGCTCACGTGTTTGATCTGTATGGACCGGAGTCGCGAAAGCCCGGCACGTACGCCGCGAACTGTCTGTTGGCGCGGCGGTTGGTGGAGCGCGGCGTGCGTTTTGTGCAGCTATTCCATCGCGGCTGGGATCAGCACACGAATCTGCCCAAGCAAATCGGCGGCCAATGTCGCGACACCGATCAGCCGTCCGCGGCGCTGATCGCCGACCTGCGACAACGGGGACTGCTGGACGACACGCTTGTCATCTGGGGCGGCGAGTTTGGTCGGACCGTTTACTGCCAAGGAACGCTTACCGCCGACAACTACGGCCGCGACCATCATCCACGCTGCTTTACCGCGTGGCTGGCGGGCGGCGGGATCAAGCCGGGATTGAGTTACGGGGAGACGGACGACTTCTCGTACAACATCGTCCGCGATCCGGTGCATGTGCACGACCTGCATGCGACGATGCTGCGCTGCCTGGGCATCGACCACCTGAAGCTCACCTATCGCTATCAAGGACGCGACTTCCGCTTAACCGATGTACACGGCGCCGTCGTGCCGGCGCTGTTGAAAGGCTAGTCGGACCGTGATCGCCAGGACGCTTTTTCCCCATCAGCGCTACGAATCTCGCCCGCCGACCGTCGATGTCGCATGGATCGATGCGATCGCTCCGCCGCCGCCGGAAAGCGCCGCTTGGAATGCGCGGATGACGGCCGTCGGAGCAGCATTGCGACGCGCCGATGTGGCCCGCGTGTATTTGATTCATGGCACATTCGTCGGCGACGACGTGGCGGGCATGGCGCACTTGGCGGCGCTGGCGTCTCCCTCCTGGGCCGGCAAGCTGCGATCGCTGGAGAAACAGTTGGCCGACCGCTACGTGCGCGATTCGGGCAACTACACGAACGCGTACGCTCAGTTGTTCGAGCGCGGCGTGAATGCGAAAGCCGGTCCCGATCAATCCCAGATCGACGTACGCTTGCTGCACTGGACCAGCGAGAATCACCACTTGGGGCGTGCGGACGGCGCGGTGCGGTTGATCGATGATCTGGCGAGCTCCCCGGTCGCGCCGGGGCGACGCGTAATGCTGTGGGGGCACAGTCATGGCGGCAACGTACTGGCGTTGACGACGCACTTGCTGGCGGCCAATCCCGCGGCGCTGAAGGCGTTCTTTCGAGCGGCGCGGCCGTTTTGGAATTCGTGGCTGGTAAGCGACGAACGGCGGCGGTCGTGGCGGCGCGTGCGGGAGTTGTTGTCCGATGCCAACTCGCCGATTCGCACGCTGAAGTTGGACGTCGTCACGTTGGGAACCCCGATTCGTTATGGCTGGGACGCGCGTGGGTTTGCGCACTTGCTGCATGTCGTCTATCACCGCCCCACGGAGGGCGTGCCGGCGTACCTGACTCGGTTTCCGTTTTCGCTCAAATCGGCGGTGGCGGCCAAGCGCGGCGACTACATCCAGCAGGTGGGGATCGCGGGGACCAACATCCCGCCCGCATTGCTCGCTTTTCCTGCGCACATCGCCGACCGACGGCTCCATCGACTGTTGCAGTCTGAACTCAGCTTGGCCGCGACATGGAAAAATCTGGGTGCGGGCTTGCGCGTGCCGGATGCGGGCGAGACGTTGCTGGTGGACTATCACGCCGCGGCGCCGCGAATGCATCATGGTGCGTACGGTCATGCCATTTACACTCGGACTAGTTGGTTGCTGTACCACGCTGAATTGGCGGCGCGTCGGTGGTACGGCGCCCCGCGTCCCACGATCCCTTCCCAAGGAGACTCGCCGGCTCATGCCTGATTTTGTGATGATTTGGACGACCGCCGGTTCGCAGGAGGAGGCGCGGGGAATCGCCGAGTCGCTGGTGGCGACCGGTTTGGCGGCCTGCGTACAGATCGACGGTCCGATTACGAGCGTCTACCGGTGGCAAGGCGAGATGGAGACGGCCGAGGAGTGGCGTTGTTCAATCAAGACGCGGGCCGAATTGTTCGAGCAGGTGGAGGGGGCGATTCGCCAGTTGCATACGTATTCGGTGCCGCAGGTGATCGCGACGCCCGTGGTGGCGGGAAGTGCGGCCTATTTGGAGTGGCTAGCGCACGAAACGCACCGCCGTCCAGACGCGGTCTGACGGACCGCCCGTTGCAAACCGGCCCGCACTTCCGTATTCTGTGGAGGTCGTTGATCGACAGGCACCCGTGGCGCAATTGGATAGCGCATCGGTCTTCGGAACCGAGGGTTGCAGGTTCGAATCCTGCCGGGTGTACTCTTTTTCCTGCGCGAACTCCCAGCCGTCGCCGTAGGACAGGCTTCCAGCCTGTCTGAAACTTCTCACGAGAAAAAACGGCAAAACGGCCGTCCCAGCCGCTGGCGTTCGCATGAACGCTGCGCCGACGAGTCGGCCCCCCCTATTCGGCGTTCATTTCCAGTTGCAGCCAGCTGCGCGCATAGCGCCACAGCCGGTCGGCCGTCGCCGGCGAAACTCCAAGTGCGGCAGCCGCGTCGTCGCCCGTCATGCCGCAGAAGAAACGCAGCTCGACCAACGCCGCGTGCTGAGGCATTCTTTCCGCCAGCGTTCGCAAGGCGTCATCCAGCTTGGCCAACTGCTCGTCCGTCGCGGGGCTCGCGAGATCGTCGAGCGGCACCTGCTTGAACTCGCCGCCGCGTTTGCTGGCGAGTCGAGCCCGTGCGCGATCGACCAGAATCCGCCGCATGGCCGTCGCCGCCACGCGCAGATAGTGACTGCGATCTTGAAACGAGAGCTCGCTCTTGGCGATGCGGAGCCACGCTTCATGGACGAGTTCCGTCGGAGTGAGGCTGTTGCCGGGCGCCTCGCTGACCATACTTCGCGCAGCCAGGGAACGCAGCGTTTCATACACGGTGCCTTCGAGCGTTAGGTTTTCGCTCATGGACTGCTCGCGTAACTGGCGGAATGCTGGGCTTGCCCGGCGGCAAGCGTTTCGAGCGAACCTCGGAAGCAGGATTGTTCGGTGGGAACAGGCGGTTCGTCAAGCGAAGAACGCCATCGGTCGGCGACTTTCTTGCCCGTTGGCCGCCGCAGCAACCGCTTCTCGATTGACTTTCTTGCCGAAAATTGGACGAATCGTGACGCTTCTTGCGTCATTTTGCCGCTGGTGTTTGCGAGCCCTCTTCAATGCGACTTCCGCGCCTCGCGGCGCACACTCCTTTTGCATCGGCCGCAGCATCATGCCATTTCCATCTGTGCTCGCAGCACGTTCGACTCGCCGCCGGAAGCTGTTCCTCGAACCACTCGAAAAGCGTTTTGCCCTGGCAAGCGTGTTCAGCGTGGGCAGCCAAGAAATCGTGGAAGGCGATAGCGGCACCCAAGAACTGGTATTCACGGTCGTGCGCGAATACCGCGACGACGACTACTCGCAGTCCGAATCCATCCGCTACCTCGTGAACCACCGCGGCAGATTCCCCTATTCTGCCGAGTGGCGGTACGAAGAGGAGTCGCAGAACGACTTTGTGGGTCAGAGCGGCGAACTGTCGTTTGCTCCAGAACAGCGTACGCAAGAGATACGCGTCGCCATCCGCGGCGACTACGAGATGGAGGCGGACGAAACATTCGCCGTTCGGCTAATGCCTGACATCGAATTTTTTCCGCCGGTCGCTTTGGAGTATGTGCACAATCCGACCGAGCAAGTCACAGGTGTCGCGTTTGCTCCAGCGATTCAGGTGGGCGAGTCGACGCTGCTGGTTTCCGCCTTCGACGAAGATCCCGTCGATCCCCATGGCCTGGTGCGCGTGGTGACGAGGCTCGGCAGTCCCAGGCTCACGTCGCTCGGCGCCGTGCGTTCGCCTGGCGATCTCGAGGTGACCCAAGCACTTGCCGCCGACATGGATGGCGATGGAGTGGGCGATGTGCTGGTGGCGAGCAGCCAGGGACTCGTCGTGTATCGCGGGCTGACGGGGCAATCCAGTTCGTTTGATGCGGGCACGCTGCTGGCCCCGCTGGGCGAGTATTCGGTGAACGACTTTGCCGTGGCCGACGCGAACCACGATGGCTTGCCCGACTTGGCGATCGCGGACGCCGGTTCGCGATTGGCGTATTTCCCAAACACGTCTTCGATCGGCAGTATCTCCTTTGATGCGCCTCAAATCGTTTCCCTGGCGTCGACGCCTTCTCAGATCAAGCTTGCCGACCTCGACGCCGACGGTATTCCAGAATTGATGTCGCTGAATGCGCCGACCTCCTTCGGCAATCCCAGTTCGCTAGCCGTGCTGACGGGCTTCGACACAGGCAGTGGAACCACGTTCTACAGCGACGCCTTCGCCGTGTATTGGAACGGCGTCGAGAACCCGTCGAAGAACGTGGCCGTCACTTTCGGTTCGCTCATTTTCCAGCCCCGTGCAGTCGATTTCGAACTGACGGACTGGGATGACGACGGCCTGCTTGATCTTGCCATCGCCGGTCAAGACAACTACGGCAGCGGCCTCACCTATCAGGTGTTTCGCAATGAATATCTTGCCGGAAACTCGTACCTCGGCTTCTCCACGATTTCCCAATACTATCGAGGAGGCGCGGCGATCGGCCAGGACCTCGCCGTCGCCGACTTCAATCAAGATCAACTTCCCGACGCCGTGCAGATGGTCAATCTGCAGTTCCCCGAAATCACCCTGGTGCAGAATCAAAGCAGCCGAACCGTGTACATGCCGCCCGGTTTCTACACTGCCCAGCCCACCGACAAGTTGGTGATCGGCGACTTGGACGGCGATGGCGCGGAGGACGTGCTCGTGGTTCATCCAGGTCGAGGCATTTCGGTGTCTTTCAATGGCACGAATCGTACGGGAATCGGCGTCGCCATCGGCGTCATCCGGGACGATGACACACCGGTGATTCGCTTGAGCCAATCGCGCGACTTCGTCGTCGTCGGGAATGCCGAACTGGAAAGCATCACCATCACGGCCGAAATCATCAGCGGCCGACCGCTTCTAAACGACTTGACGGTTCCACTGGTGATTGATCCCGATAGTACGGCGGAACTCTACGGCGTGGATTGGCCTGATTTCTCGCTTTCTGCGCCAGCCATCACGATTTTCGCTGGAGAGACCACCGGCGTCATCACCCTCACCGCCCAACCTGACGACCCCGACAACCCGGACCCCGATGAAAGCGTCCTTCTTCGGCCGCAGACCGGCTCGGGCTATCTACTCGAATCCACCGCGCCGCTGACCACCGACATTGTGGCGCCGGTCGAGATTGCACTCTCGATCGATCGAAACCTTGTGCGCGAACCAAGCGGTCAGTTCCGGCTGAATCTGTTCTCGAGCAAACCTGTTCGGGAGGAGACCGCCGTCCGCATCGCCTATCTGCCCAGCGACTCGACCGCCTCTCCCGACGATTTTCAACTCGACAGCGACGTCATCACGATCCCTGCGGGACAATCGCACGGCAGCATCTTCGTCAGCATCTTGAACGACGACGTGTACGAAGAGACGGCGTACGTCACATTTGCACCGGTGGAAGTGCTAAGCGGCGCCGTCGTTCTCTCTCCCGAGAACTTCGCGACGGCAATCATCCTGGACGACGACTCTCGGCCCACGGTTGAGCTGGCCAGACTGCTGTCCGACGGCAGCATTGCCATCGGCAGCGCACGCATCGCCGAAGCAAATGGAATTGCGGAGTTCGTGGTGTTGATCCCCAGTCCACAAGCGCAGGACCTGCGGGTGCTCGTCGCCGCCTCCGGCGTCGTCGCCGCCGGCGAGTACATCGCTGCGATCGACGGCGCGACCACCTCGGGCCCGCTGTATGAATTACTGATTCCAGCCGGAGAAACGCGGAGCGTGCCGTTGCGCATTACCTCGGTGGATGATGCGGCCGTTGAAGGCGATGAAACGCTCGTTCTGCAACTGGTTGACTCGGCGGCTTACTCCCTAGGGAGTGTGACCTCTGCGTCCGTGACGGTGGCGGACGACGACCAGTCGCTGGGGCGGCTGAGCATCACCGCGAGCACAGACGACATCCCCGAAGCGGGAGGCGTGGCGGGTTTCGTCATTCAGCTCGACCGAGCGGCGGCGACGCCGATTACGGTGACCTTGTCCTATTCGGGCACTGCGCAGGCCAGCGAGTTTTCGGCGCCGTCGAGCGTGACGATTCCGGCGGGCCGAAACTTTGCGCTGGTAACGGTGGCCAGCGTCGACGACGTGCTTCGCGAGCCCACGGAGACGATCGTCGCCAATATCGCGTCGATCTCCCCGCTGGTGGAAACGACCAGTTCCTCCGCCGTAATTTCCATCCTCGACGACGACACGCCGCCGGTCGTGCGTCTCTTCAGCGGCGACTCGCAGATCTCGGAACGCCAAACGAATTCTGCAACGGGCTGGGTGGCTCTGAACACGGTCAGCGCCTACGACACGGTGGTGCGTTTGGCAATTACGGGTACGGCAGCCGAAGGCGTCGACTATGTCCTCAGCAGCCAGACGGTCGCCATTCCAGCGGGCGGCACTCTGGGCAGTTTTTCTCTCTCGCCTATCACCGATTCGCTCGCCGAAGGCGTCGAAACGATCAGCGTGTCGATTGCCTCCATCGACCGCGGGCCGGGAGGAAGGGAGCTCGGCGAGATCCATCCGACGCAAAGAGAATTGGCCTTTAGTCTGCTCGACGACGTGCGGCCCATCCTCACGAAGTTCAATTCGTCGCCCGTCCAGACCACCGAGGACGTGGTCTCGGCGACGACGACTTTCCGTGTGCTAAATCCCCTCGAAACAACGTCTGCGATGACCTTGCGAGTGGTCTCATCCAATCCCACGATCATCGACCCGCTGGACGTGTACATTACCTACCGCACCTCGACTCCACGCGATGCCAACCGCGACAATCGAACGCTCACGTTCACGCCTCGTCCTAATCAAAACGGCGAGGTGACTCTTACCGTGATCGCGCAGTCGGGCGGCGGCAGCCCCGTGGAGATTGCGATTCCGATCCAGATACGCGCCGTGAACGACCCGCCCCGCTTTGCCGGCGCGATCAACACCGGCGTCTTCTCGCTAGCTCCCATCGACGAAGATCTGGCTCTCGCCTCCAATCTTGGAACTTCCGTGCGGGCCATCCTGGATGGTTCCGCCAATCCAGCCCGACCAAGCGGCATCCTTTGGGCGGACAATGACGGACCGGATGCGCCGCGCGGCATCGCAATCACGCAGGCACAGCGCACCAACGGCGACTGGCAATACAGCCTGGACGGGGGAGCGACCTGGAACTGGCTGCAGTATCGCGATCCTCGGATCGGCAACATTGATGTCGGAACCTATCGCGCCCTACTCTTGCCCGCCGACGCAGCGCAACAGGCGCGGCTGCGCTTTCTGCCCAATGTCAATTACGCCGGCTTTTCGTCGAGCAACGCCCTGTCCTTCTTGGCTTGGGATCAAAGCGCCGGTGCGCCGGGTCAGTTCATCGACCTTACACGCACCTCCGGCGAAGAGGCGACCGCCTTCGGCAATCGCGCCAAGGTAGTGGCGGACGTGTTGCCAGTAAACGATCGCCCCGTATTGACCATTGATCGAAGCGTGATCACGCTGCCCGCGATCAATGAACGGCAAAGCGTCAGCGAACGATTGAAGGAGTACACCGTACCGCAATTGATCGCCCAGATTCAATCGGCGGGCGGTATGCCGTCGGACGCCGAGACGACGTTCTTGGGCGTCGTCTTCTCGCCCAAGTTCGAGGGGTTCAGCTACACGGACAATTGGGAGTACAACGACGGTTCCGGCTGGAAGAAGGCGCGGTTCTTCGAGAGCATTTTGTTGCCGTACAACTACGGCACGGTGCGTTACGTGAGTCAGGTCGGAACGAATTTCGTGAACGCGCCGTTCGATCGGGAGCCGAACTATTCCGTTCCTGGACCTTTCGGACTATATGGCACCAAAAACCCCGCCTTTGAGCTGCGTCTGTGGGACTATTCTTTCGGCAGCAGCGGCAAGTACTTCATCAGCGACGCGGAACGGCTGATCGGCGTCAGCGAGAACGTCGTGAAGTTTGAATTGCCAATCATCAACATCAACGACCGTCCCGAACCTGAACTGGGCGGCCAATTCAAGTTCGGCGACGCACTCCGCAGTGAAACCGGCATCTGGGTTGGACAGATCACGGAACGGTACGCGCATTTGTACAACGATACGTATCGCAACTATTGGGAGAATCGCGTCGACGAAGACTCGCTTGAGAATCGAATCGGACTGGCGTTGATGAACATCTCGCCCGACGTCTATCTGGAAGCATCTTACAATCTTGAACCCTTCCAGAACGTGGGCTTGTATAGCGCAGCGCCGACAGGAACCTACGTTCCCATTCCGCTCAACGCGCGGATTCGGATGGTCTCTCGTTCAGGACGAGAACTCAGTCCCGAAAAGTACTGGGCTGAATTTGGATTCCACGACGGCGGACAAGATTATCGTACTCCGTTCTACAATCGGATCGCCGAAAGCCCGAATGCACTGCGAAGCACGTGGGCGCCGATCACCATCAATGCCCTGAGCCCGCTCGAAGGCACGGTCGCGGGCGGCGGCGCGCTGGCCATCGATTCCTCGACCCTGGCAATTCAAGCAGCCAACAGCGCAGCGTGGTGGCAAGCGGCCGGGCTGGACGCGGCGCACCTGACGTCGCTGGCGTGCGTCGACCTGCGGCTCGCGGATCTCGACGGAAAACTGCTCGGGCTGGCGAATCGCGGAACGATCACCATCGACGCCGACGCCGCAGGCGTGTCCTGGTTCATTGATGAAACGCCCAACGAGAACGAGGAATTCGAGCTGTCTGCCACGGGCGACCTGGTCGCCAAACCCGACGGCCCGGCGGCAGGCAAATACGACCTGCTGTCCGTGCTCGCGCACGAACAGGGCCATTTGCTCGGCTTGGAGGACCTACTCGACCCGCACCGCTTGATGGGCTACCAACTTACTCCCGGCCTTCGCCGCAAACCGACCGCTGCGGACGTCGACTCGCTGTTCCGTGAGTTGGGCGGGTGAGTCGGGTCGGCGGCTGAGTCCGTTCGGCGCAGCCTTCGCGGCGTCGAGCGAAGCCCAAGCCGCAGAGCGTCCTGCGAGTTCGGTCGTCAACTTGCAGCGCCCGGGAGCCCCCATGACAATCGTTTGGCGATCCCTGTCGAGTTCCCGGACGCAGTTGGACATGCCGTCCAAGGTGACCCCAGTCAGTCGCCCTATGAGACCGTGACATGACGGAAGAAGAGCTCTTCGAAAGTCTCGTCAAAGCACCGCTGGACGAGCGGATGGGGCTGCTCGATCAGAAATGCGGCGGCGACGCTGTCTTGCGTCAGCGCCTTGAGTTGTTGCTGGAAGCTCACGAACGCAGCAACCTGCTTGACGATCCCCTGCCGACGCTCGAGTTGAATGCGGCGGTAGACCAGTGGCGCGTCACCACCCCCGATCGCTCGTCCGCTTTGGACCCGCCATCTACAGAACAGGAAGGGACGGTGATTGGTCCCTACACCCTCGAACAACGACTGGGCGAAGGCGGCATGGGCGCCGTGTGGGTCGCCAAGCAAAGCGAACCGGTCAAACGTCGAGTGGCGTTGAAGTTGATCAAGGCGGGCATGGACTCGCGCGAGGTGCTCAGCCGATTCGAAAACGAGCGGCAGGCCTTGGCGATGATGGAGCACCCCAACATCGCCAAGGTGCTGGATGCGGGCCTCACTTCCCAGGGTCGGCCCTACTTTGCCATGGAATTGGTGAACGGCCTGCCGCTCACTCGCTTCTGTGACGAAGCACGACTGACGACCGAACAGCGTCTGGAGGTGTTTACGCAAATCTGCTCGGCCGTGCAGCATGCGCACCAGAAGGGAATCATCCACCGCGACCTGAAGCCGGCGAACATATTGGTGACGTTGGTTGACGGGAGGCCGACGCCCAAAGTGATCGACTTTGGCGTCTCCAAAGCAATCGTCGGCAACGTCTTCGGTCGGGCGACGATGACGAACTTTGGCGCGGTGATCGGCACGCTCGACTACATGGCGCCGGAGCAAGCGGGATACAGCGGCGCCGACATCGATACTCGCGCCGACATCTATGCGTTGGGAGTCATCCTCTACGAATTATTGACAGGCTTGAGACCCTTCGATCCGCAGAAGTTGTGCAACGCGGCCTTCGACGAGGTGCTGCGCATCATCCGCGAGGAAGAACCGAGCAAGCCGTCCACGAGACTCTCGTCGGCCGAGTCGCGTCCATCGCTCGCGGCCGTGCGCGGTGAAGAGCCGGCGCGATTGGCCCGCAAACTTCGCGGGGATCTCGACTGGATCGCGCTCAAGTGCTTGGAAAAGGATCGCAACCGGCGCTATGAAACGGCCAATCAACTGGCGATGGAGATCAAGCGGTATTTGGCCGACGAACCGGTCGTCGCCGGTCCGCCGACCACCGGGTACTTGCTGCGAAAGTTCCTCCGACGCAACCGGCGACAAGCGGCCGTTGCGGGAGTCGTCCTCGTCGCTCTCGTCGCGGGCCTCATCGCCAGTCTCTGGCAAATGAATCGAGCGATCGTCGCCGAACGCGCCGCCTCTCAGTCTCGGGACGCCGAAGTCGCCCAGCGAAAACAGGCGGAAGCCTTGCGGATCGACGCGGAGGCGAGCGCGAAGCGTGCGTTGGAAGGCAGTCGTCAGACGCGCGAAGCGCTCGACGCCGTCTCCGATGACGTCGTGCGCACCCTCTTCGTCAACACGACGAAGCTTACCGAGAACGAACGACGTTTCTTCAACCGCTTGCTCGAGATGTACGATCGGCTGGCGGAGTTCGAAGGCGACAACGTGGAGGCAGTGAACCGCCGCATGGCAGGCTATTGGCGCGTCACCGACCTTCAGACGCGTCTGGGTGCGTATGAGGACGCCAAACGGGCATACGAGCGCATGGCGGCGATGCAAGGTGACCTTGCCGACCGCCACCCGGACGATCCCAGCCATCGTCTAGCGCAAGTAGTCGTGCTGCGCAGCATTTTCACGGCGGCGAACTTTGCAGGTCGCAAAGAGGGCGCCGAGACGCATCTGATTCATGCCGAAGACGCACTGCGTCTCGCAGCTCGGCGTCATCCAGAAAACCTAGATGTTCGCGAACTGCAGCTCACCTTGGCTCACGACCGAGCGTTGCTCATTGAACTGGGCTCGCCGGCGCGCGAAGCAACCTTCGGGAAGCTCGCACAAGAAGCGGAATTATTGCTAAGAACAGCGCCAGATCGAAGCGGCGTAGTCGCCGTAGCTCTCTCATGCCTCCGAGAACAACTGAATGAGTTATCGGCTCAGAAGCGATATGAAGAGGTGCTCAAGAACGGCGCCAAGCAATTGGAATTGCTCGACTCGAAAAGTCCGGCCATGACGCGTCATGGGATTGACTTCCTTCTTTCTCAAAAGACCAATACCCATCGCGAGGTGGGCCGCGCCTTGGCGTCGCTTGGACGCGTTGAAGAAGCGATCGCGGCATATAAGCGCGGCCTTGAGTTTGCGAAACAACGTCGCGATGCGGGAATCACGCGAGTGTTCCAGTGGGACATCGTCTGGGATCACCTACGGATGCTGCATTCCGGTCTGGCAGCCTTGTATGAGAGTCAAAGTCAGTGGCCCGAGTCGGCGGCCAGCTATCGCGACGCCCTCGCCGCGACCGATCGGTGGGCCGAATTCGTGCATGACCAGCGGCCGATCGTGATGGCGAAGGCCGAGCTGCAGAATGATTTGGCCCGCGTACTGCAAATGGGCGGCAAGCGAGAAGAAGCGATTGCGGCGCTGCTGGCCTGCGCCGAGTTCCGTGAGGCGCATCTTGAACAATTCGAGAAGCGTCGCGACTACCACCTTTCGGCGGCCGGATATCGAGAGCGAGCAGCGCAGATCCTGAGCGAGCTGGGACAATGGGGCGAATCGTGCGTCGAGCGTCGCAAGGCGATTGCCATCTACCAGACGTTGCTCTCCGAGTCGCCCCAAGAGCGGCCATTCTCGCTGCAGATCCGCAATCAGCTAGGTTGGCAGCAGATGGCTCTGGCGGTGGCACTTTACAGAAGCCAGGACGCGGCGGCTGGATTCCAAGTGATGGAACAAACGATCGCCACCTTTCAAGAGCAGCTGGCCGACTCTGCCGAAGATGAAGAGTCGCGAACGCTTCAAGCAGTCGCCTTACACGGAATCGGCACGGTCCATCACAAGCTGGCCGACCTTGCGTGGGACCGTCGCGAGCTCGCCGAGGCGCGCGACGCCTACAGTCAGTCGATTTCCTGGAAGACCAAGTATTACGAGGTCAACCCCGCCGACGCGGCGGCCTTGGCGAGCCTCGCATGGGGATGGCATAACCGCGGCCGTATTTGTCTCGAGATGGGAGACTTCCTGCTCGGCGCAGCCGATTTCGGTCAGGCCATACAGTTGGCGATGTCAGGTCCGCCAACCGAGGCACAGCTCGTCACGATCATCGACAGTAGCATTCATCGCTTGGATACGGCCGCTGAAATGCGTCGCGCCGCTCGAAAGCCAGAAGAAGCGCTGCCGGTCTTCCGCGAAGTGCTCGCATTTCGTCGGCAAATGGCGCAGCGCGACCCCAAATACAGGTTGCACGTGACCTGGTCCCATCACAACATTTGCGTGGCCGCCCTCGACGCGGGAAACCTGGAAGACTCGCTCCGAGCCGCCTCGGAATTAAAGGACGCTTGCGCTGAAGTTGGCAGCCGGGATGACGTCGACGGTGACACCGCGATGAACGCGACGAACACCGCCTTTCATGCCGGCAAGCGTTTGCTTGACGCCGGCCATACGGCCGCGGCCCGCGATCTCTACGCGACTCGATTGGCCCTGCGACAAAAGCTAGCCGAACGCTTTCCCGAGACGCCCGGTTATCTGGATTCAGTGATGTACGCACACTATGACCTGTTTCTCGCATACTGGACGGAAGGCAATCGCGAAGCCGCCTTGACGGCAATGCAGCAGTCGATCGACGCCGCGGTCGCCAGAAAGAACAGGTTTCCGGCGTTGCGCGAGAGTCACGAAGTCCATGACAGGTGTGTGAACTCGATTTGCGAAAAGCTGCGGGAAGACCAAGAGTACGTCCTCCTATTACGGGTCGTGCATGATTACCTTGCGCAAACGGAGGGCGAGCGGCCCGCCGACTTGCCCTTGCGTTCAAGCATCCTGGCCTTCGGTGGACGAGCGGCGCTAGCGCTCCGGGAGTTCGCGGAAGCCGAGACGACGCTTCGCGAGTCGATGAAGGCGTTTGATGCGACGATCCCCAATGATTGGCAAGCCTTCAACATCCGGTGCTACCTAGGCGAAGCCCTGCTCGGCCAAGACAAATTGTCCGAAGCCGACACGTTGCTCACGAAGGGCTACGAGGGAATGTTCGCGCGGCGGACCGCCATCCCAGCCGGCAACACCGGGCGTCTGAAAGTGGTTGCCGAGCTGTTGAGAGGGTTAGCGGAGCGACGCAAGTCGCCGGCCGACGTAGAAAAGTGGCGCCGTGAATTGGAGATGCTCGAGGGCAAACCGCCGCCCTGATGCGCGCCGCCCTTCGCCCCCCGTTCGCAGTCCCGCCTTTACGTTCGTAGTCCCGCCTTTAGGCGGGCTCCCTTCAGCCTGGAGTGATAAAAATCTGAGAGTGAGTCCGCGCACTGTTGTTGCGCCGCCCCTCATCCCCTGCCCTTCTCCCCGCGGCGGGGAGAAGGGAGCACCATCCGCGCGTGTCGTTGCGCAGCAAACGACTGCGTTGCGCAGCAAACCACCGTGGGGCCGAGGCGTCAAAGGCTCCGAATTCAACAGAGTTTTTGTCACTCCACATCTAGCCTCCCCCGCCCCACCCCCGCGCCTACACGTCCCAAGCGTCGCCGTAGTGAAGAACGGGATACTCGCGCCAGACGTCTTTCAGCCAATCGCGGCCCTTCCCCTTCAGATACTCGTGGAAACTCGAGTAGGGCCAGTCGCACCATCTCTCGACGTATCCATGCTTCACGGGGTTGTTGTGAATGTAGTTGATGGTCGTGTAGTAGTGTCGTTCACTCCGCATGCAGCGATCTTGGCACCGATACCAGACTTGGCGGCCGCGTGCATCTTCTTCTTGGTTCATTTGGAACGCGGTCCGACCATGCAGAAGTCCTTGTTGGCGAGTGAACTCCTGGATGTCGTCGATTTTCACCAGAACGTGATAGTGATTTGGCAGGACGACCCAGGCCGTGCATTCGCGCTGCTGCTCTTTGAGATGTTCGAGCAACTGCTCTTCAAACCAACGCAAGCGTTCAGGGGATGACAAAATGTGCGCGTGCTCGAAGCAAGTGCCGGTAATCAGGCGAAAGGCATTCGGAACGTCGATGTGCGGCGGGCTATGCCAGGGAAACCCCCGCCGGATTCTTTCAGCGACGGCCCGCGCTCGCTCTTCCGGCGACCATCTCCGAAAGTCGTACATGGCCCTTCTCCACCGCCAGCCGCCCCGCCCGTTCGTAGTCCCGCCCGTTCGTAGTCCCGCCTTTAGGCGGGCTTAAGACATTATAGGTACTGGACACTGCCAGCCACTCGCAAACACTTGGGCGAACGGCTGGGATAATGAACCTGCTACCGCCTAAAGGCGGTACTACGAACGGCGGTACTACGAACGGCGGGACTACGAACGCATGGGATACGGGATTGGGTGTGGCGCCATGACATGCTGTCTCTTTTGCGGGCCAATTGCTAGACTCTGGCCGAAAGCGCGTCGGTCGGGACGACGGGAATGGCTGGTTCTGCGAGGGGTCGCTCCGCGACCGCGAGACTTGCTGAAAAGGGTGCGCGATGGCTGTCAGTGAAGAAACTCAGGCCTGTCTCGAGCAAGCGAAAAAGGGCAAGGCCCGTAAGTTCGTGATGCTCACCAAGGGCGCCGACGTGGTGGGACTGGTGCTCTTCAAGAAGGGCGCCAACGCCAAGTACGTCAAAGAGGCGAAGGAGCAAGGCAAGGGAACCGTTTGCTTCGGCGTCGTCGAAGGGCGCGGGATGGACCTGACGTTCAAGGTTGCCGAGGCCGACGGTTTCACCAAGGCGCCCGTACGCACCGCGGCGCTCAAGTCGTTCCTGGAAGAAGAGGCCGACTTCAAGTGCAAGCCGCTCATGGAGGTCGTCAAGCAACTCCCGCTGGCGCTTGATGAAGACGATCCGCTTGTCGCCCGCTTCCTTCGCCTCCAGCCCCAAGTTCTGAAGGCCTGCGAAGCGCATCCGGATCGCGAGACGGAACTCGGCAAGGCATGCGAAACGATCGGAAAGTTGCTGGACCAAGGCGACACCGAATCCGCGCAACCAAAGCTTGAGGAACTCGAGAAGCTGCTCAAGTCGCTGGGCGACAGCCCTGCGCAGGCGTCGACCGCTCCTACCTCCAAGTCGGATGACGGGCTCGCGGCCAAGCTGCGCGAGACGCTCAACAAGTTGGCGCCGCAAATCAAGGACTTCATCGCCGCTCGCCCGGAACTCAAGACGTCGCTGCTCGCGCCGCTGGTAAAGATCAAGGAGCAAATCGACCAGGGCGATTTGGAAGCGGCGAAGAGCGGTCTGCTGCAGGCGGCCAAATTGCTGAAGGAAGCGGCCGGCAATGCTCCGGCGTCGGGCGGCACGGCATCGACGGATGCACAGCGCGAATACGAGCAGAAGCGGGAGGCGATTCAGGCAGACTACGAACGAGCGTTGTCCGAGCGTCTGGGAGACGTCGACAAGTTCCGGACGGTTTGGACGTACGTGCAAGAGCAAGCCGAGGCGGGCGTCTTTGGGAACGCCGTCAAGGCGCTCGAACGGCTGGCCGTCGCCCTTCAAACGGCGCTCGCCGCCGCCCCGGCCGGCGCGAAGAGCGGATTCTCTCTCGTGAAGCTAAGCACAGCGCGATTAGAACTCGAGCCTCTGCAGCTTACAGCGATCGAGAAGATCAAGGAGGTTCGGGCATTGATCGTAGAAGAATTCGAAGACGACGAAACACAGGCAGATCGACTTCCAAGTGCGCTCAAGGATCTCGATAAGGTCATCCAAGGACTCGAGGCCGACATCCCCAAACAACTCGACAAGATCCTCAACGCCGAAGCGGCGGAACGGGCGGACCGCATTCAGAAGTTCCGAGGAAACTTCGACAAATTCCGAGAGTTCGTCGACAAGAGTCCCATTCTGGGTGCGATCGACTTCAACGAGTATCTGCCAGACACTCACGTCATCTCGCCGGTGCGCGACAAGCTGCGAGAGATCAACGAAGCGCTCGGGTGATTCCACGAGTCATTCTGCGAATCGCGGGAGAAGTTGGCATTCGACGACGGCCGGTTGAGGGAGAGCGAAGATGAAGTTGAGCGAAGTGTTGGGACTCGACGTAAAGCAGCTTGAGAAGAAGAACGAGAAGCGACGCGCAGACCTACGGAATCGCATCCAGGCGGTGAAGGACAGCGGGAAGGAAAAGATCACCGGCGGGCCCAACAAAGATCTGGTGCTGCAAGACGCAGAGAAGACCTTCTGGGACAACGCGGTCAAGGAGCTCGACAAGATTGGCAAGGAACTGCCGCGAACGTTGCGTGGAAAGTCGTTCACGGAGCTGGGACGACAAGTCCTCCAGATCGCTCAAGCGGTCGACGACAAGCTAAAGGGCGTCGAGCAATCGTTGCGCACGAGCAAGACTCAGACGCAGACGCAGACGCAGAACCAACCCGTTCCGCAGACGACAACCACGCCGACGCTGGATGCAAATCTGAGAGACGCTCTCTCGCAGCGAGTGGATGCGCTGAAGTTATTTCAGGATGCCGAAGACGCCTTGCGCTCGATCCAACAGATCTTGACCGCCGCAAAATCCGACGACGAATTGAAGCGAGCGGAGAAGTGGCTCGTCAAGCTCGAGGAGAACTATAAGGATCACTTCCCCGATCCCACTTCCGACCTCGGCAAGGATATGGCCGCCTGCAAAGTTCTGCTGAAGGAGTACGACAATCTCAAGAACGCGATTGCGAAGGCGAAGCAGGATTATCCTTCGCGGTTTTCCGCCATCGTCGCCCGTGAAAGCGCGCTCAAACAGGCGTCGCAAATCGTCGGCGCCAAAGAGACTGGAATGAGCGAGAAAGCTTTGACGACGGTCCGGGAAGAATTGGCTGAACTGAAGAAGCTGCTGGAGCGGCCGACGATTCCCAAGAAGGACGACTTTGAAGGCTGCCAGACGCACCTCGACGAGATCAATACGCAAGTCGGACACGTCCGTAGTTTGCCGCTGAAGCTGGCGCAGCTGATGAAAGACGAAAAGGACCTAGGGGAAGTGCTGAGCGTCGTCGGCAAAGAGGTGCAAGGCGCGATCGCCCCGCTGGCCAGCTTTACCAAGATCATTGCGGAAACCATCCCGTTTTACGCCAATCCGACGCCGGACGACGAATCCAAGATCGCGCGCAACGTGGACGCTGCGAAGAAGGCGCTCGTCGCGTGCCGCGATGCGTTGACCAAGCAGAGTCTCTTCACGAACTGGGCCGCGATCCCCAGTTCGCTGCACTCCGACCCTAACCTGGCATCGACGATCGGCGATCGGCTGAACGACATTGAGCAAGTCTTGGGCTAGCCTGGTCCCCGTCGGCGCATCTTTCGCTCCCCCCGCAACACGCTTTCTCGCACTTTGGAAAACTCGCCATGCCCCCGCTTACTGTTGAACGCGCTTGGCTCGGAACCACCTTCAAAGTCGGCGCCCACGAACCGGGCACGGACGCCTACAAGCTGGAGAAGGCCAAACAGGCTTACGAGAAAGTGGCCGACGATCCGCTGGTGCTTGCGCAGCTGAAGTCGGCCGACATGGAGCAAGCATTCACGAATCTCAAGCAGACTCCGCCGACCAATCTAACGGAGTACGAGCAGTCGCTAGAGAGGCTGCTGGACTTGCGAGCCAAGGCGCACGTCGTCATCGACAAGAAGTTGAAAGAGATCGGCGACCTTTTCGCTCAGTTCAAGGAAGCCCGCCTATGCGCCCGCAACGCGCTCGCCATGCGCGGCGACGTTTCGCAATCGACCGACGACTTTGAGAAGTCGCTGGCGGCGATCGAAACGGCCGAGAAAACGGCGATTGAGAAGCGCGACCAGCGTGAATACCAAGCCGCCATCGACGCCCTGAACAACGGGCTGATTGAGTTTAAGAAGTGCGAAAACGTCATCAAGCTGGCGAAAGAGGACGCGCAGAAGGAGACCGCCAAGGCCAAGGAGCAGGAACAGGAAGCCTTCAAGTTGTACATCGGCGACTCGAAGCAAATGCGCAGCATGGTCGGCGATCCGGCCCTCATGCAGCTGATGGTCGGCAGCGTCGTCACCGAAGAGATGTCGCAGGAGAAGTCCCAGCAACTCAAGATAATGGAGGAAGCGCTCCGCGGGGCGCTCGATCGGTACGACAAACTGAAGAAGACGGGCCTCTCCCCCGTCGACGCCGCAGACATTGCGCTGGCGAACATCCCGCGCGCCTTCTGGCCCGACCGAGCGATCCGCGAGATCGACATGTTCTATCGTGTCGAGCAGCAGATTGAGCTTGACGAAGCGGGACAGGTGGCGAACGGCATCGGCGAGGCCTTTCTGACCGGCGCCGCAGTCACCGACGAGTATTTGGACCTGGCAATCACCACGTCGGCCGACTACATGGACTACGTGCTGAAGATCCAGTTGGGATTCAAGGCGAAAGACTCGATTCCCAAGCCGGGCAGCAAAGAATTCAACAAGCTCAACGAGAATCAGAAAAGCATCATCACTGACAACGCGCAATTGATCGAAATCCAACAGGCCTTTTCGATCACCTCCAAGGTGACGGGCGGACTGGGAGTCGGCCTGAAGGCGATCGACGCGATCGTCAAGATCAAGAACGCCACGGGCGAATTCGAAGGGCCCGTGCAACAAAAGACGGCTGAATTCGAGCGGAACAAGGCGATCTTCGACCTCTTGTTGGGCGCCAAGAACGTGGGCGCCGACCTCTTGAAGGACGTCTTTCCCCCGATCGGGATCATCGCCAAGGGCGTCGATGTGGCGAAGGCGGCCTATGACGCGGCCGTTTATTTCAAAATGCTCGCGGACATCAACGCCTTGGGGAAGAAGGCCGAGCGCGATCCCAAGTCAGTGGTCTACTTGCCGCTGGTTCGCATGGCCAAACACGAACGACTCAAGGCGGCGGAAGCGGTCATGCGCTTCGTCGAAAGCGCTCTCGCGGTGACCGGTAAGTCGCTCGAATTGGGCGGCATCACCGCGGCCGGCGGACTCGCCATCGACGCGACGGGCAAGATCATTGCGCAAGGGAGCAAGTTCGTTTTCGCCAACATCCGCTGGTCGGACGCACGCAAGGCGAAGACGGCGATCGCCAAGGCCAAGGGGCCGCCGATTGATCGCGAAATGGTGGCCCAGGTGTTCAAGTACTCCAACCGGTACGCCACCTACTGCCTGGCGATCGCCGCGATTGAGGACAACGACGCTTGGGCCATCCGCTACTGCACCACGACCGGTCTCACGGAAGGCGAAGTCTCCGATCCGGCGACCTCGATTATGGTGTTGCGCAAGTACATTTTGGTCAAAGCGCAGATGGACGATGAACAGCAAACCTTCGGCGACACCATTCCCGGAAAGGTCGTGGGAGGCGCCGGGCAAGCGATCAAGTGGACCGGTCGAAAGATGGACGATTTGGTTCGTCGGCGCAAGACCGACGCGCCCTATGAACCCGAGTTTACGGTCGACGAGGAAACGGGAGAGCAGATCGCGAACCCGAAGTTCGTTCCGCTTGTCCACCCCAAGGATGTCGGCGAGTTGACTCGCGAACTCTGGGGAAAGGCCAAAGAGAAGGCGATCCCCGCCGGTTGGTACGACGACCGCTCGGGACTCGGCGAAGAGCTTGACTACTTCCAGGAGATTCTTGCGACTTGGAACACGATTGGCACGTTGAACGACGAGGAGCAGGAGAAGCAAGTCGCGCAGAACATGTGGCAATGCGCTCGCGGTCTGTACCAATTCCTGATGCAGCTCAAGCCTACGACGAACGACCGCAAAACCCCGCACGAGGGCATGAGCCAGTACCTGCTGGCTGTACAGACGATCGTTCAGAACTTTCTGAATGAAGTCAATGTGAAACGCGAGACGTTGCTCAAGACGGTCGACGACGAAAAGATCCTCAACGAGACCTATGACAAGCTCAAGGAGAAGAACAAGAAGGCGCGAGAACAGGCCGACAAGAAACTAAACGCCCTCATCACCGACTACAAATGGGACACCCCCTTCGGCGCCTGCCGACTTGCCGAATACGAAGCGTTGACCATCAGCAAGCTGGGCGTCAATCCGGTGCTGATCAACGGCGCCATCAACGAGGCGACGACGGGTTTGCACGACGAAGTGTTATTCCCCGAAGCTCGGGCGCACCTAGGCGGTTACACGGACGATCAGTTGGACAAGCCTTTCAAGGTCATGGCAAGTTCGCTGTTGCAGAAGCTGGTCTACCGCGGTCTTGCCGAGATCGCGCTGGAGGCGCGCAACCTCCGCGACCGTCCGCAACCAAACGCACAGCCGACGACGAAGACGACGAAGCTCCCGACGACGGCGTCGTTGACGGTGCAGGATTGGAAGAACGCCGTGAAGGAAGCCAAGAATGCCGGCCTCCAGGAAACCAAGGAGGCCGCGGCGGTGGAGCAGACGTTGACCGAGTACGAAAGCGAGTTAGCGCGCTTCACGACGTCCGGCGTCGGCTCCTATGGCGCCAACGCACAGGATCGTCTGAGGAAGCTGAGCGAGCAATTGGAGGCTTACGACCCGGTTGATCAGGACAACCTCCCGTTCCCGCTCATGGAGACGTTCGTCTCCGATTTGGCGAATCTCATTCCTGATCAGATCGAGGCGATTGAGCTCAGCGCCGTCGGCGGCTGGAAACCCCAGGACGCCGACTTCACGCTGGAGGCCAAATCGTGGGAGAAGATCAAGAAGACGGCCGTCGAGAAGCTAATGGGCGATTCGAGCACCGGCATAGGGAAGGCCCTCGAGAAACTCGGAAAGGCGGAGACGGCGCTCGGCAAGGACGCCAGCCCTGAAAACCGCCTGAAGTGCATCCAGGCGATCGACGAACTGGCCGAGAAGATCGGAAAGTTCAAGCCCGAGACGAAGAGCGGCAAAACGCATCCCGGCGGCGTGGAACTCAAACGACTGCTCATCAACAAAGCGACGGCGAAGCGCTCGACTCTCGCCAACGATCCGACCTACAAGTCTTCCTGCGAAATCAAGCCGTCGGCGATCGACGCCAAACAGTGGGAGAACGACAAGAAGACGTTCATCAAGCACGGACTGGTCGATCGCGCGACCGGCATCGGCAAAGCGCTTAAGTCCTATGCAACGGCGCGCGAGAAGGTCGATCGCGATCGCGCCAGCGAGAAGCTCCAAAACGCCTACTACGAAGCCGCCAAGTCGCTCGTGTCGGCCCTCGACGGCTGCAAGCCCGAGACGACCTTTAAGACGCCGTTCGAACCGGCGCTGGCGTATACCAAGAAGCTCGCCGAAATGGTGCGAGCCGAGATGCGGGATCGACTGCCGTGGCTGAAGAGTCTGTAGACGTACGTTGCGCGGCCGAGTTAGTTTGACCGGAAGGCGCCGGGTGGGACGTTACAGCGACGGCGGCCGCAGCGGCCCGGCTTCGTCCACCGTACAGAAAGAACGAGGGGCCCGGTGAATCGAAACGAGTTCTTACGCACGGCGGCGTTGGCGGGATGGGCGGCCAGCCAAAGAGTGGTGCTCGCAGAGGATGCGCCGTCGGTCGCGAAGACTGACAAGCCGATGGCGCCGCCGTTCCAGTTCACGTCGCAGCCGCTGCTGCAACATCCAACGTCCGACGAGATGGTCGTGTTCGTCGGCGTGAACCGCTTGGCTACGGGGTGGGTGGAATACGGCGAGACGCCCGAGTTGGGCCTCCGCAGCGCAGGAGATCGCGGTCTCATGCCGCTCGACCCAACGCTGCTCAAGATGCGTCTCTCCGGCTTGAAGCCAGGCACGCGTTACTATTACCGAGTGCATGCGTGCGAGATCGACTTTCGCAACGCCTACAGCATTCACCGCGGCGTCGAGGTGCGGAGCGAGTTGCACGAGTTCACGACGTTCGATCCGGCCGCGGCTTCCGCACGCATCTCGATCATCAACGATACGCACGAAGTCGCCGCCACGTTGCAGGGACTCGCCAAACTGCTCGCCGCTCGTCCGTCGGACTGCCTGGTTTGGAACGGCGACATGTTCAACGACATTCGCAGCGAAACGCAATTGTCGCAGCAGATCCTGACGCCAGGCGGCGTCGCCTTGGCTGCCGACCGGCCGCTGGTCCCGGTTCGCGGCAACCACGACGTCCGCGGCGCACAAGCTCGGTTGCTCGACAAATACTTCGATCTCCCTGTCGGACTTTGGTACTACACGCTCCGCATCGGCCCCGTCGCCCTGCTGGTGCTCGACACGGGCGAAGACAAACCCGACTCGGCGCCCGTCTACGCGGGGCTCAACGATTTCGCTGGATATCGCACTCAACAACAGCAGTGGCTGCAGACGGCGCTCCAGCGCGACGCGTTCAAGTCGGCCAAGTTCCGCGTCGCAACGATGCACATCCCGTTGATCTGGAAAGAGCGGGCGTCCGCGGGCGACTACTGCGGCGATGGGCGCGCCAAGTGGCACGAACTACTCGTCGAACATCGAATCGACGTTGTGATTAGCGGCCACACGCACGAGCCGGGTTGGTTCGCACCAGGCCAGCAGGCGCCGTATGGTCAGCTTGTCGGCGGCGGTCCCAAGCCGGACGCCGCCACGCTGATCGAAGTGCACGCTGACTCCCAAAAGCTCTCACTCATCACCTCCGGGCTCGATGGTCGCGAACGGAGCCGATACGAATTGACGACGCGCGGCTGAAGCACGGCGAAGATTCCATGTGCCTGGAGTGAATTGTCGCGAGCCTAGCGCTAGCTCGACTTCGACGGATTGCCACGACCTGCCGCGTCCGGCGATACTCCGACACGGTCGCCGTCCTGGCGCCGCAATCGCTTTCGTCAGTTTGAATGAGGAGTGAATTCATGTGTCCCCGGAAACTCGAGACGCCCGGTCGCGTTTGGAATTCGCAAGTCGCGAGCCGACGGACGTTCTTGTCGGCCAGCCTCGGTGCGGCGGCGGCGTGGCCGCTGCTCTCGACCTGTGATTCCGCGTTCGCTCGACGTTTTGCGCCGTTGTCCGATTCCCCGTTTACGCTCGGCGTCGCCTCGGGCGATCCCACGCCCGACGGCTTCGTCATCTGGACCCGACTGGCCCCCAAGCCGCTCGAGGGCGGCGGCATGCCGCACGAGAATCTCAAGGTGCGTTGGCAGGTCGCGCACGACGAACAGTTTACGAACGTCGTCGCCGAGGGAACGGCGGTCGCGACGCCCGAGCTGGCCCACTCGATCCACGTCGAAGTCGCGGGGCTCGATCCACACCGCTGGTATTTCTATCGCTTCGACGTCGCGAGCGAAGCGAGCCCCGTGGGACGCGCTCGGACGGCCCCGGCGGCGAACGCGTTCCCCGACCGACTTCAATTCGCCTTCGCCTCGTGCCAGCACTACGAAAGCGGTCATTACACAGCATACGAACACATGGCGCGCGAAGACCTAGACCTGGTGGCCCACCTGGGCGACTACATCTACGAAGGCGTGCCGAACGTCAAGGCGTTTCGCCAGCATGTCGGGCCGCTCTTGCGCGAGCTGGTCGACTATCGCAATCGGCACGCCCAATACAAGACGGACCCGCATTTGCAGGCGGCGCATGCCCATTGTCCGTGGATCGTCACCTGGGACGATCATGAATTCGCGAACAACTGCGCCGGCGAGATCTCCGAAAGGCTGGACGACGATCCGGTCGCCTATCTGATGCGCCGCGCTGCGTCTTACCAAGCCTACTACGAGCACATGCCGCTGCGACGTTCGCAGGTTCCGCGCGGCCCCGATATGCTGTTATATCGGAGCATCGCCTGGGGGCGATTGGTCGAATTCGACGTCCTCGACACTCGCCAATACCGCACGGACCAACCGTGCGGCGACGGAAACAAACCGCCTTGCGACGCCGTCTACGATCCGCGCGCTACGCTCATGGGAGATGCACAAGAACAGTGGCTCTACCGCCAACTCGATCGCACCTCGAGCGTTTGGAACGTGCTTGCGCAGCAGGTCATGATGGCCCGAGTCGATCGCAAGCCGGGGGACGAGATCGCGTACAGCATGGATCAATGGCCCGGATACGAAGCGAACCGTCAGCGAGTTCTCCAATACTTTGCGGAACACCCGCAGCTCAATCCGATCGTCATCGCCGGCGACATCCACTGCAACTGGGGCAACCATCTGCAAGTCGATTCGTCGCGCGACGACTCGCCGGTCGTCGGAGTCGAGTTTGTCGGGACGTCGATCAGTTCGGGCGGCAACGGCGCCGAACAGCGCAAGGACACTCCGGGCGTCTTGAGCGAGAATCCGTTTGTGCGTTTCTTCAACGACGAACGCGGCTACGTCTCCTGCGAGGCGACGCGCGAGCGTTGGACGACGCACTACCGGACGGTGCCGTTCGTCGACAAGCCAGGCGCACCGCTGCAAACGCGCAAGTCGTTCGTCGTCGAAGCGGGACGCCCCAGTCTGCACGAAGTCTAACCCACCCACTCCCCGTCGCAGAGCCGACCGTAGCACAGGCTTCCAGCCTGTTGCCCCTCACCCCGCTCCTGGAGTGATAAAGATCTGAGAGTGAGTCCGCGCACTGTTGTTGCGCCGACACCCCTCATCCCCTGCCCTTCTCCCCGCGGCGGGGAGAAGGGAGCACAATCCGCGCGTGTCGTTGCGCAACAAACGACAGCGTTGCGCAACAAACGACAGTGGGTCCGAGGCGCCAAACACTCCGAATTCAACAGAGTTTTTATCACGCCGCCCCCGCTCCTCTCCCCGTTGCAGAGCCGACCGTAGAACAGGCTTCCAGCCTGTTGCCCCTCACCCCGTCGCAGAGCCGACGGGGCGAGGGGAGCACGTGAGGAATACGATCAAGTGTTCGCCAAGCAGTCGTCTGTCGCTGGGCGGCGTGGGTCGGCCGAAGGCGTCGCGGAGCGGCGGCTCTGTGATCGGCTACTTGGCGATCTTGTAGACCGCCGAGTCAGTGCGCAGGAACATCGCGCCGTCGGCGAAAGCGGGCGTGGCGAACGTCCGGCCGGGGAGTTCATTCTTGCCGACCGGCTTGAATGTCTTGCCCAATTCGACCCACGTCGCGGCGCCTTCCTCATTCATGAACAGGACGAGTCCGTTGGCGAGGACGGGCGAAGCCGAGTAGTTGCCTTCGATGCGCTGCATCCAATGACGAGTTCCCGTTTTGGCGTCGACGCACGAGGCGATGCCTTCGTCCGAGACGAAGTACAGTTCGTCGCCGACCAACAGCGGCGACGGGGTGCTCGGGGCGCCGCGTTTCTGACGCCACACCACGTGCGTGTCGGTGACGTCTCCCTTGCCGCCCAGTTTGACCGCCATGAGTTCCGGATTGTCGTAGTCGTGGTTGTAGAAGACCATGCCATGCCCGATCGCCGGCTGCGGGACCACCGACCAGCCCGGTGCGAGCACTCGCCACAGCTCTGCACCCGTCTCGAGGTCATACGCGGCGAAATGATCGGGGCCCGGCGCCATCACCTGCGGCTTGCCGTCCACGACCGCAATCGTCGGCGTGACGAACGAATGACTGATTCGCGCCTTCACGCCCCGCAGAGTCTTCCAGACGACTTTGCCCGTCTTGGCATCCACGGCCGCAACGAACGGATTCACGCTGCCATCGCACACGACGACAAGCTTGCCGTCGTGCAATACGGGCGAGCCGCCGCTGCCGTGGAGCGGCGGGTAATCGAGTTCGAGACACAACCATTCCATGGCGCCGTCGGCCAGCGCGAGTCGCGCCATGCCCAAGGCGCCGAAGTGCACGAAGACCGAATCGCCGTCGACCAGCGGCGTCGGGCTGGCGTGGCTGTTCTTCTTGTGGATCGACGGCGTCTTCTCGACCGCTCGCACTTCGCGATCCCAGACGACGGCGCCGGTCTTGGCATCCAGCGCCAAAGCCCGCAGCGACAAACCTTCGCCCTGAGGTACGGCCGTCGTCACGATCACCTTGCCGGCAACGACGACGGGCGACGACCACCCCAAGCCGGCGATCGGCGCCTTCCATACCACATTCTTCGTCTCCGACCACTCCAGCGGCGTGGCCAGCCCCTCGACGCGCCCGTCCGCACGCGGTCCACGAAATTGATTCCAATCCGCACCGCACAGCGCACACAGGACCGCCAGTTCAACCACCATGCGATTCGTCCCTTTTCTGTCTGATTGCCTATCGAGTTCTACGTCGTTCGATCCGTTTGCCGCAGGGCCGAGGCAGTCTATCCATCGACGCCGGCTGATTCAATCAGCAGCCTGGGGAATCGCCGCGCGGCTCGCCGCTTAGTCGCGCCAGACGGCGTCGAGGGCCGCTTTGGCGTCGAGTCGCTGGAAGGTGAGTCCCGAGGCGGGGTCGCGAACGGCGACGCCCGTGCGCTGAAAGATCGCGAGCATCGCGTCGGGGAGCGTCGCGCCGTCTTGGCGCCAGTCGTAGCGCGACTTGTCGATCGCTTCGCGCAACAATTGAACCGTTCCGCACAGAATTGCGTTGGACGACGAAGTGGCGGCGGCAGGGACGACGAGGTCGATCTTGGCGCTGCGATCGAGATACACTTCGTCGCGTCCCGGCCGAACGGCGCCGATCGCGAAACAGTGCGGCTGACAGGCGGGCCACGAAATGCCTTTGGTGAATTGGTGATTCCCGGCAGGAGCGCTCACCCAGATCTGGAGCGAGCGCAGTCTCGCCAGTTGCTCGTCAATCTCGGTAGCGACGGGGGACGCATGTTCCAAATCGTCGACCGGCGCGAGGTTGACCGCCGTGATCCGGTATCGCTCATGATTCTCGGCGACCCACTTCAGGCCGGCGGCAAGCGTTTGGCTGTCGGAGATCTCGCAGTGGCAGCACTCGAGCGCTCGAATCACGGCCACTTGATTGTCGAAGGCGACGCCGCGCCGTCCGCGGAAATTGAGCGACGAGGGAACGCCGATGGTCGAGCCGTGATAGCCGCGTCCTTCGTGTTTGGGGTCGTCGTCGCGGTCGACGCTGTCGTAAGCGACGAGCACTTTGGGACGCGCGCCGTCCTGGGCGGCCCATTCGGGCATCTCCAACTTGCAGCCGTCGTCGACGAGCGCGAGCGTCTGGCCGCGACCGAAGGTGAGCTTGTCGCGATACGCTTCCCAGACGTCGGTGATGCGGGCGTGTCGAAAGGCGGGCGGGTCGGCCGGCTCGAATTCGGCCGCCGAGCTGCCGGCGGCGTGGGGGCCGCAGAGGATGGCGAGCAGGCAGGAGAGGTCGAAGAAAAGGCCGCAGAGAGGGCCGCGGAGGGGGATGCGATGGTCGTGGGGAGGGAACATGGGGATCGCCTTAGGATTTCTTGTCTGCCACAGAGGGCTCCGAGTTCACAGAGTCGAGGATGGCGTCGTGGCGGGGGTGGAAATGCAAGAAGGTCGGCTAGAATGGGCGGGCACGGGAGGATTGTGATGCATTGGCTACAGGCTTGTAAATTGGTTCGTTCTTGGAACGTCGCGGCGTGGGTGCTGCTGGGTGCGGCGGCGGGCAGCTTGATTCCAGGCTCCGCATGGGCGCAGGCGCAAGGAAAAGCGCCGGCGAAGGGAAAGCGTGGACCGGCGGCGGGGCTGGCGATCAAGGAGAACAAGGCGACGCCGATCGAGCGTATCACGGCGGCGAAGGGGTTTCGCGTCGAACTGCTGTATTCGGTGCCGATGAGCGACCAGGGGTCGTGGGTCAATCTGTGCGTCGATCCGCAGGGACGGATTCTGGTGAGCGACCAGTACGGCGGACTCTATCGCTGCACGCCGCCGCCGCCTGGACAAACGCTGAACGCAGCCCAGGTCGCTCGCGTGCCCGCCGAGATTCGCGCCGTCAATGGCATGGTCTGGGCGTTCGGTGCACTTTACGTGGGCGTGAACGATTACGAGAGCAAGATCAAGAGCGGCTTGTACCGCATCACCGATAGCGACGGCGACGACCAGTTGGATCGCGTCGAGTTGTTGCGAGCGATGGAAGCCAAGGGGGATCACGGCGTGCATGCGGTGGTTCCCGCGCCGGATGGGAAGTCGCTGTTCTTGGTCTGCGGCAACAGCACGAAACCGACCGAAACGGCGGCCGGTTCGCCCGTGCCGCGCGTGTGGGGCGAAGATCACCTGCTGCCGCGCTTGCCCGATGGCCGCGGCTTCATGCGCGACGCATTGGCGCCGGGCGGAATCATCTATCGCGTCTCGCCGGACGGCCAGTTGTTCGAGGCCTATGCATCCGGCTTCCGCAACGTCTTCGATGCGGCCTTTAATCGAGCGGGAGACCTGTTCACGTACGACGCCGACATGGAATACGACTTCAATACGTCGTGGTATCGTCCCACTCGAATTTGCCAGGCGACCAGCGGCGCGGAATTTGGTTGGCGGAACGGCGCGGGAAAACGTCCTGATTTCTACGTGGATACGCTTCCGCCGGTGCTCGACATCGGCCCCGGGTCGCCGACCGGCATGACGTTCGGCTACGGCGCAAAGTTTCCCGCCAAGTATCAGCAGGCGTTGTACGCGCTCGACTGGAGTTGGGGGAAGTTGTACGCCGTGCACTTGGAACCGCACGGTGCGTCGTACAAGGCGACGAAAGAAGAGTTCGTCACCGGCGCGCCGCTGCCGATCACCGACGCCGTCATCCACCCCGCCGACGGCGCTATGTACTTCACGATCGGCGGACGCCGAGTGCAGTCAGGATTGTACCGCGTGACTTATGTGGGGGACGAGTCGACGGCGCCGGTGGAAGCGGAGCCCACGACGACGACGATCACGGATGCCGCGGCCTTGCGCCGGCGACTCGAGTCGTTTCATGGACGAGTCGACGCCGACGCCGTCGCCGCTTCCTGGGAGGCGCTTTCCCATCCAGATCGGTTCGTCCGCTGGGCGGCCCGCACGGCGCTCGAACATCAACCGCGAGCAGCGTGGACCGACCGAGCGCTGCGCGAACCGGAAGCGAGTCGACGCATCCAGGCGGTTCTTGCGCTGACTCAAGTCGCCGGCGTCTGTCCTCCGCATCGCACCGAATCGACGCCGGCGGTCGACGGCGAGCTCGGCCGTCGCCTCTCCGACTCGCTGCTTGAACTCTCCTGGCCCGATCTATCGCGCGACGATCAGTTAGCCTACGTGCGGACGGCTCAGATCGTCTTCAACCGATTTGGCCCGATCGACGAAGCCGCGCGTACTCGGTGGCTGGAGAAACTAGAACCGGCGTTTCCGGCCGGCGACCGCGAGTTGAACTGGCTGTTGTGCGAGACGTTGGTGTACCTGCAGTCGGCGACGGCGGCGGCGAAGGGGATCGCCTTGTTGTCGCAGGCCCCGACGCAAGAAGAACAGATCGAGTACGCTCGGTCGCTGCGGATGCTCCGCGCCGGCTGGACGCCGGAGACGCGGCGCGAGTATCTCGAGTGGTTCTTGAAGGCGGCCAATTTTCGCGGCGGTGCGAGCTTCGAGAAGTTCGTGGAGTTTGTGCGGAACGACGCCGTGGCGACCTTGAGCGACTCGGAGCGCACCATGTTCGCGGAACTATTGGCGCGGAAGGTGGAGCGCGAGTCGCCGTTGGCGGCGATGAGCCGCACGTTTGCGGGTCGGACGCCGAAAGAATGGACGCTCGACGAACTCGCTACGGCGGCGGCTGACAAATTGAAGAATCGCGATTTTACCCGCGGCAGACGGATGTTCGCCGCGGCCGCTTGCTTTTCGTGTCATCGATTCGCGAACGAGGGAGGCATGACGGGCCCCGATCTGACGTCGGCCGGCCGCCGTTACTCGGCCCGCGACCTGCTCGAACAAGTCCTCCACCCCAGCAAGGAAATCAACGAGCAGTTTTCGGCGATTGTGGTGGAGACCGACGCCGGCAAGACTTATTCAGGCGTGGTGGTGAATCTGAACGGCGACAACGTCGTACTGAACACCGACCTCACCGATCCCAACGAGCGCGTGACGGTCGATCGAAAAAAGATTGAACGAATGGAGCGGTCGCCCCTATCGCCGATGCCGACCGGCCTCTTGAACCTTCTGACGCTCGACGAGATCCTGGACTTGACGGCCTATTTGGCGAGCGGCGGCGACCCGCACCACCGGGCGTTCATGCCCTAGCGGACGCCGCGGTCACGCTTTCGGCGAGCTGCAGCCGAATCGCGATTCGATGCACTTCAAGATGCTGGCCAGATGAGGTTCGGCGATGGTGTAGAACACTCGCCGCCCGTCTTTTTCGGCGTTCAGAAAGCCGCAGCGCTGCATCAAACGCAGGTGTTCCGACGCCATCGGGCTGGGGATGCCGCACGCATCGGCCAACTCCCCGACGGTAAAGCGTCCCTGGAGCATCATTTGCACCATTCGGAGGCGGTGGGGGTGGGCGAGCGTCCGGAGGCATTCGGCGGCTTGGCCGAGCGCGTCGAGATCGGTCAGTTGCAGGTTGGGGGATTCGGCCATCGCAGTCACCTCGCTCAAACATATCGTCAAGTCCCGATAATTCAATTTAGACAAAGGACGCAATTTTGGGAACTCGTCGACCGTCTAGGCGTGCCCTCCGCGCTTTTGGGGAAAGGTGTTAGAAAGGTCGGCAGGCGGATCGTGAAAGGATTAACTCGCAAGAGACCACAGCCAGGGAGGCGGGCATGAGCCGCTTTGATTTGCAGTCGTATGGAATTCAGGTCCCAGATATCCGCCGCAACGTCGCGCCCGCCAAGTTGTATCAAGAGGCGCTGAGATACGAGCGGGACTGCGTCATCGCCGACTCGGGCGCCTTGATCGCCTTTTCGGGCGCCAAAACGGGCCGTTCTCCCACCGACAAACGCGTGGTCCGCGAAGACGACTCGGAGAACCAAATCTGGTGGGGGTCGGTGAACATTCCGATCGACGAAGAGACGTTTCACATCAATCTGGAGCGAGCTCGAGACTATCTGAACACGTGCGAGCGACTGTACGTGGTCGACGGCTATGCGGGCTGGGACCCGCAGCATCGCATCAAGGTGCGCGTCATTTGCTCGCGCCCCTATCATGCGCTCTTCATGCACACGATGCTCATCCGGCCGACGCGGGAAGAGTTGGAATCGTTCGGCGAGCCGGATGCGGTGATCTACAACGCGGGGCGGTTCCCGGCGAATCGCCGCACGTCGGGAATGACGTCGAAGACCAGCGTCGACCTGAACATGCGGACGCGGGAGATGGTGATCCTGGGAACCGAGTACGCCGGGGAAATGAAGAAGGGGGTGTTCACGCTCATGAACTACCTCATGCCCCTGCGCGGCATCCTGTCGATGCACTGTTCGGCGACCGCCGACCCGGCGACCGGTTCGTCGTCGCTGCTGTTCGGACTCTCGGGGACGGGCAAGACGACGTTGTCGGCCGACCCGCATCGCCACTTGATCGGCGACGACGAACATTGCTGGTCGGACGACGGCGTCTTCAACATTGAAGGCGGTTGCTACGCGAAGGCGATCGATTTGTCGGCCGAGTCGGAGCCGGACATCTATCGTGCGCTCAAATTCGGAGCCGTGCTGGAGAATGTGGTGTACGAGCCGGACACGCACCGAGTCGACTTCAGCGATACTCGGATCACCCAGAACACGCGGGGGGCGTATCCGATCGAGTTCATTGCCAACGCCCGCATTCCCTGCCTGGCGGGACATCCCACCGACCTGATTTTTCTCACCTGCGACGCCTTCGGCGTGCTGCCGCCCGTGAGTCGCCTGACGCCCGAGCAGGCCATGTACCACTTCATCAGCGGCTACACGGCGAAGGTGGCGGGGACCGAGATGGGCGTGACGGAACCGCAAGCGACCTTTTCTCCCTGTTTTGGCGGCCCGTTCTTGGCGCTCCACCCGGCTCGATACGCCGAACTGCTGGCGGAGAAAATGCGGACGCACAACGCTCACGTGTGGCTGGTGAATACGGGGTGGAGCGGCGGGGCGTACGGCGTCGGATCGCGCATCAAGCTGCGCTATACGCGTTCGATCCTGGACGCGATCCATTCAGGGGCGATCCGCGAATCGGCGACCGAACTCGATCCAGTCTTCAAGTTCGCGGTCGTGAAGGAATGCCCGAACGTCCCAGGCGAAATGCTCATTCCGCGCCGGACGTGGGCGGACGGAGCGACTTACGATGCGGCGGCGCACAAGCTGGCAGACTTGTTCCGCAAGAACTTTGTGAAATATGCGTCAAGCGCGTCGCAAGAAGTAACGCAAGCCGGTCCCTAGTCGCCCCGGTTCTGGCTGCTTGCTGCTCGCATTTGTGTTAAACTGACGTCGTCGATCGGCGGGGTCGATTCGCGGAGTGAGGCGATTCGGCGCCCAATGAGGCACAGGCGAGAGGCGAGTTGTGAAAGACAAGGTCAAGCGGACGGAAAAGATGACGGTGGCCGAAGCGCGCGAGGTGCTGCGCGGTCTGCAATTGCGCGGCACCGCGGCTCGCATCGCCGTCATTCAGTGTTTGGCGAACAGCCCGTCGCCTCTGTCGCATGCCGAAGTCACCGACCAGCTGGCGGAACTCGGATTCGACTCGTCGACCATCTTCCGCAGTTTGACCGAATTGTCGGAAGCGGGCCTGTTTCGACGCGTCGACTTGGGCGACGGGGCTCGGCGCTTTGAGTTTTCTCGCGAGTCGACGGACGCGATGACCCACCCGCACTTTCTGTGCCTGGATTGCGGCAAAGTGACCTGTCTGCCGGGGTACACGATCGAGTTGCACGGCGCCGCCAAAGGCTCCGTGCGACTCAATCAAATCACCGAGGTGCTCTTGAAGGGGCACTGCACCGACTGCGAGTAGCCGCCAGTACAGCTAGTCGCCAGTACAGCTAGCCGCCCACTTGCGACCAAACCGGACTTGCTTGCAAAACTTACCTGCATAAGATATGCACATAAGAGGGTGCTATCAAAACCAGGGAGTTGCGTTCGTGTCGACGCTCGCGCAGTTCGCTCGATCTTCGCAAAACTGGCTGCTGCGCGTCGCCACGCTGCTCGCGGCGTGCGGCCGTTATGACTTTTGCCCCTGGGCCAATCCCTACGTCAGGTGGCTCAAATTGCCCTTGGGTTGGTTTGCCCTGGGCGCTTTCGCCTCGGGGCTGGTCGGCGCATTTGTCGCGCCGCAAGCGTGGCTGTTGTGCGCGGTGTTGATCGTTGTCGCGACGCTCGGCGTCCTCTGGCCCCTAATCGCCTTGCGAGGCGTCACGGCGACGCTGGAGTTCGACCGGCAGCGTTGCCAGGAAGGGGATGCGGTCGCCGTCACGCTGGAGGTGGCGAATCGCTGGCCGTGGCCCGCGTGGGGATTGGTGGTCGAGCACGGGTCCGTTCAGGAACAGGCCGCCGGCGATTCGGCCCTCGTCGCGCTGGACCGCATCCCCGGCTGGTCGCTTAGTCGCTTCACGCTGACATGGCAAACGACGCGCCGGGGAAGGTATCCACGGGCGGCGCCGCGGTTGGCGACCGGATTCCCCTTCGGGCTCTGGTCGGCCAGTCGACCGGCGACGTTGCGTGCGCCGATCTTGGTGCGACCGCGGACGGTGGGCTTGGCGAGCCTGCCGTGCACGAGCGGCCCGACGGCGGCGGCCGGTGCGTTGGTGGATCGCGCCGGCGACGACGGCAGTCTCTTGGGAGCGCGGCCTTATCGCCCCGGCGACTCGCTGCGACGCGTGCACTGGGTGCACACGGCGCGACGCGACGTGTTGTTGGTCTGCGAGCGGCAGACGGCGGCGCGGCGCAGCGTGCTGATCGAATTGGACTCGACGTCGCTCGCCCAGGCGGGCGGCGAGGATGTCGGCGACTGGGCGTGTCGCATTGCGGCCAGCCTGTGCCGCGAATTCTTGGCGCATGGCTGCGAGGTCGCCTGCGTGGCGAACGGGGACCGCCCCCATTTCACCGGTACGACCCGTGGATTGGGCGAGATTTTGGATCGTCTCGCCGTCTTGTCGTTTACGTCTCCTTCGTCGGCGGAGAGCGAGGACGCGGCGCAAGCCAAACCGCCGCGGAGCGCTCCGACGGCGCTAGCGGGCGCCGCCCCGCTGTGGATCGTCGTGACGACCGACGCGGCCTACCGGTCCCAGTCCGATGCCAGGCGTACAGGGCGAGTTTCAGCGCTGGTGGCCAAGAGGCGCCAGCGATGGCGAGCCGGACCAGTGCGACGCGACATCGTCCTGGCCGCCGATCCCAGGGCCCTCGAGGCCCCGGCGGGGGACGACGCCCCGTGGATGGCGATTTCACTTTCCAGCGACGTCGAACGACAACTGCGGCAGCAATGGGAGCGATCGTGTCATGACGACTGGGCGAGCAATTGACCGCGGCAGCGGAGACGTCTGGCTGCTCGCGAGTCTCGCGGCCGTCGCTTTGGCCATGGCTCGAGCCGAAACAGCGGCTTCCCTCCCGGTGTTGGCGGCGACGACGGGCGCCGCCATTGCAGGGCCGCGCGTCGCCTTGAGCATCGTGCGGCGCCGCGCTGCCTGGGCCGACTTCTGGCAGCGCATGCAGCCCGCCATCGTGCTGGCGGCGCCCTTGTTTACCGTCGTCGGCGACGTCGGGCTGCGCTGGCTGGCGTTGGGCGACGCCGTCGAGATCGTGATGTTGGCCGCCATGCAGAACACGGCGCTGACGCTGACCGCCTTCGAACGCTCGCAGCGATCACGGCAAGTCGCCGCGCTCCTCTCCTCGTTTCTCGTGCTGTTCGCCGTGGTGATTTCCAGCGACCTTCGCGTTTGGAGTTGTGCGGGGCTGTACGGAGTGACGGCGTTGTGGTGGTTGATGGCCCGCTACTGGGAACGACTCCAAGGCGCTCCCATCACGGCCGGCGTGCAAACGCGCCTGCCGCTGCGTTTCACTTGGCTCGCCGCCTCCCTCACGCTTGTCTTACTCGCGTTGGCGGCGACTTGGGGTGCAAGTCAACGTGCGACGCACGCCCTACGCGGCTTCATGCCCACGTCGGGCGGCGATCGCTGGAACGACTCGGCGGCGCGGGCCGGCGTCGGCGACGGCGACGCTATGGTCGCGGCGGAAGAGGATGCGCAAAGCTTCGGGCCGGTCGAGAGCGATTTGTTTCTTGAGTCGAAGATGCCGTCGCTGTATGACGTCGCGAGCGAGATCTATGGGAAGCCGCCGAAGCCGAACGAACAACGAAATAAGACGATTGCGCTGGGAACCGGCAAGATCAAGCATCCCAAGGGAAGGACGGCGCGCACGCAGCGCAGCGGTCGTGAATTCTCCACCGTTCGCAGGCTGGACCCGCCGTCCGGCAAGAAGTTGGCGGACCGCGACGCCCCCGCCCTGCTCTACGTCATCGGCCGGTCGCCGCAGCACTTGGCCATCGAAACCTTCGACACGTTCGACGGCCATGAATGGTCTCAGACCGAGGATCTCAGCGGCGGGAGCCCGCCCGCATTGCGAACCGAAGGGACGCCCGCCAAACCGTGGGTCTACGTGCAACAACCGGGCAGTTCGACGCTGCATCGCGGCCTGGCGCCCTGGAGCGTCAAGGTCATCAATTTGAAGACCGCCCGAGTGCCTAGTCCGCCGCACTTGGCGGCCATTCACGTCGACCGCGTCGATCGCGAAGATTTCTTTGGACGCACTCGCGACGGCTGCTGGGAAATGACGGGCCGCGACCAGATTCCCCAACTCACCGTCCTCCACCTCCGCGCGATGGAGGTCGATCTGACGCCGCTGCGCAACGCCGACTTCTCCAAGCGTTTGCCCGCCGACGATCAGTCGCCCGACCGGCACCTGGCGCGCGACTTTCCGCGCGCGGCCGAATTGGCTCGAACCTGGACCGCAGGCGTTCCGCGAGGCTGGGAGCAGGTCGAAGCAATTGTGACTCGGCTGCGCCGCGACTTCATTCATGATCCAACGGCCGCGACGCCGCTCGACGCAGACTCCCCTGTCGAACATTTCCTGGCAGTGCGTCGCGGCCCCGATTACCAGTTCGCCACCGCCGCGGCCGTGCTGCTGCGGCACCAAGGCTACGCCGCGCGACTCGTGTCCGGCTTCTACGTGCGTCCCGAACGATACGACCAGCGCGCCGGCCAGACGACGGTCCTGCCGGAGGATCTGCATACATGGTTGGAAGTGCGAGTCGACCATCGACAATGGGCGCCGGTGGAGCCGACGCCGGGCTTTGCGCCGCCGCGCGAATCGCGCCCTTGGTCGGCCGCGATCATCGCCTACAGTCGGTCGACGTGGCGCGAGCTGCAACGACGCCCCTGGCTGTGCCTGGGCGCCGTCGTCCTCGTCGCGGCCGCCGGGCGTTATCGCCGGTCGCTGCTTGATGCCATCGCCACCGTCGTTTGCTGGCTGGCAGGCGTTCGGTCCGCCGCGGACCGCATCCGTTGGACGCTGAGGCTGCTCGAGTGGCGCGGACGCGTTTGGGGCGAAAGGCGGCCCGCGACGACGCCGGTGAGTCAATGGTATCGCAGTCGTGCGAGCCGCCTGGCGCCAGGCGCAGCGGCCGAATTTCGCGAGTTCTTACGGCTTGTGGAACGCTGCCTCTACGCCGACGCCGGCCTGGCGACGGCGACTCGCGACGCCCGCCGACAGGTGGACCGCCTGTGCCTGGCCGCGCTGCGTCATTCGCGAGACGCACGTCGGCGCCCCGCCGTTCGAAACGCCGGCTGATGCCGCGCCGAGAGCCGCCGCAACGCGAGCGGAGAATTCGCGTCGCCCATCTTGCAATTCGATTGCATCTACATACAATCCACCAACACGATTCGCTTGTCGACGAATCGACGAATCGCCTCACGCAACCCACGGAGTTGCTCCATGCGCCCCCGATTGACGCGATTGCTTGATTGGCCGTCTGCTCGTCGTCTCGCGAAGGGAGCGTCGGCGGTTGCGGCGAGCGCCGCGCTGCTGTTGTGCCTTGGTTCGTCCTCGGCCGCCGCCGCAGAGCCGCTGCGGCTGATCGTCGCCGATTCGCAGCTGGCAGCGGCGTTCCGGCAAATCGCCGATGACTCGTTCCTCATCGATGACGCTCGTTGGCCGGATGGTTCGTCGTCCTTGATTGGCGGCGTCTGCCGTCGCGAACCATCGAACCTGCTGGATCGCACGATCTTCGTGTTTTCCAAGACCGACGAGGACGGCGTGAGCGACGCGTGGCGCGAGCGGCTGTCGATTCAAGGATTTCGGACGCTCGTCGTGCGTCCGCCGCGCTGCGGAGACGGACGCAGCGTTTGCCCGGAGACGCTGCACATCGCTCATGAAACGCTGCGTTCGCTTCAACCGCAACAGCGAGCCTCCTTGGATGTTCGCTTACGACGCGCCCTGCACCAACTTCACCTGCTCGCTTGGAGTCCACTCGAATGACGCTTGACTCTCGACTTCCCGTAACCGTGCTCTCCGGCTTCCTCGGCGCCGGCAAGACGACGCTGCTGAATCACGTGCTGTCGAACCGCGAGGGGCGGAAGGTGGCGGTGATCGTGAACGACATGAGCGAAGTGAACGTGGACGCACGGCTCGTGCGATCGGGCGGCGCTGAATTGAGTCGCGTGGACGAACAGTTGGTGGAATTCAGCAACGGCTGCATCTGCTGCACGCTGCGCGAGGACTTATTGCGCGAGGTATCGCGACTGGCGCGAGAGGGACGCTTCGATTACCTGCTCATCGAATCTACGGGCATTTCCGAGCCGTTGCCGGTGGCGGAAACGTTCACCTTCGAGGACGACCAGGGAGTCAGCCTGGGCCAAATCGCGAGGCTCGATACGCTCGTCACGGTCGTCGACGGAGTGAACTTTTTGGACGACTATCAATCGCTGGACGATTTGAGGCAGCGGGGCGCCGCACTGAGCGACGAGGACGATCGCGATGTCGTGCGGCTGCTCGTCGACCAAATCGAGTTCGCCAACGTGATCGTGATCTCGAAATGCGACTTGATCGAGCCCGAGCGGGCCGGGGAACTGGAATCGCTGTTGCGGCAGCTCAATCCGACCGCGCACCTTGTCCGCGCCGCGCAGGGAGGCGTCCCCTTGTCCGAGCTGCTCGACACGGGCCGCTTCAGCCAAGAGTGGGCGGCGGAGAATCGCGGTTGGTTGGTTGTGAAGCGCGGCGCAGAGACGTCGGAGACCAAGGAGTACGGATTCTCCAGCTTCGTCTACTCGGCCCGACGTCCGTTCCACTCGCAGCGTTTGTGGGACTTCATCAGCAGCGAGGCCTTCGACGGCGTAACGCGGTCCAAAGGAGTGGTCTGGCTGGCGACGCGGCACGATCAGGCGGGCGAATGGTCGCACGCGGGGCGCGTGTTCGCCCTTCATCCGGCGGGCAAATGGTTCGCCAGCGCTCCGTCGGACGAATGGCCCGACGACCCGGTGTTGCGGGCGGACGTCGAGGCGACTTGGGTCGAGCCGTACGGCGATCGTCGGCAGGAACTGGTGATCATCGGTCAGCACCTGGACGAACTACAGTTGCGCAGCGTGCTGGACGACTGCTTGCTGACGGAGGAGGAACTGGCGGCGGGGCCGTCGGTCTGGAGCGTCTGGGAGCATCCGTTCCACGGCTGGGAGGAGGAACCGGAAGAGGCGGAGGGGGAAGCCGAACCGCCGAGGGACGCCAGCCCCTGATCGGCCTCGGCGCCGCCCCATTCAGTGCATGGCCCGCACAGATTAGACTGCTCCCCTACGAATTCGACGCCGCGAGCCGAGGGGGCTCGGCCGATTCGTCTTTGCTCGGGGAGCTTGTCGCATGTTGTTGGAACGATTCACGTTCGGGGTCGGCGATCGCTTTGCGCACCAGGCGGGTGCGCAGTTGGAAGCCTTTGAAAAACTGACTCGCCGCGGCGTCATCGCGATCCCCGTCTGGAACAAGTCGAATCGCGAGCACACATTCATCGGCTCCGAGCCGCGCAGCGTCTATGAAGCGGCGAAGGCGGCGGTTGAAGAACGCGGCTGGACGCATGGCTGGCACGTCGATGCGGACCACATCCGCCTGGAGACGGTCGATCGCTTCCTCCCCTGGTCCGACTTCTTTACGATCGACGTGGCCGACAGCATCGGCAAACCGGCCAGCGACGCCGACGTCGACGCCTTCGTCGCTCGACACCCCGAGTTGCTGGGGCGGCTGGCGATCGACGGCATCGCTGAACCGCTGGCGTTGAGCAAAGATCGGCTGTTGTCGATCGTCCGCAAGTACCTGCTCGCCGTACAGGAAGCGGGCCAGATCTACCGCCATGTGGTCGCCGGCAAGGGCGGCGAAGAATCGCTCATTGCGGAAGTATCGATGGACGAAACAGACGCTCCCCAGACGCCGCCCGAGCTGTTGGTGATTTTGGCCATGTTGGCGGACGTCGGCGTCAAGGCGCAGACGATTGCGCCGAAATTCACCGGCCGCTTCAATAAGGGGGTCGACTATGTGGGCGACCTGCCGCAGTTCGAACGCGAATTCAACGACGATCTGGCGGTGATTGCGCACGCGGTGGCCGCGTACGGCTTGCCCGCCAACTTGAAGATGAGCGTGCACAGCGGGAGCGACAAGTTTTCCATCTACCCGATTATTCGCCGAGCGTTGTCGCGCACGGGGGCCGGCTTGCACTTGAAGACGGCCGGCACGACCTGGTTGGAAGAGTGCATCGGGCTATGCGAAGCGGGCGGCGATGCGTTGGCGCTGGTCAACGAGATCTATGCCTATGCCTTGGCGCACGTCGACGAGTTCTGCGCACCGTATGCGTCGGTGATCGACATCCATCGCGATCGTCTGCCGTCGGCGGCCGAAGCGGCCCAATGGACGGGCAAGCAGTGGGCCGACGCCTTGCGTCACATTCCGTCGCATCCTGACTTCAATCCGCACGTTCGTCAGTTGTTGCATGTGTCGTTCAAGGTTGCGGCCAAGCACGGCGCGCGCTACCTCGACCTGCTGAAGGCGAACGCCGCGGTCGTCGGCCGCAATGTGACCGAGAACCTGTTCGACCGCCATATGGCGCCGCTGTTCATCGGCTGAAAGCCTCTCCCTGTCACTCGAGAAGGTTCATGAAAACTCGCACGCTCGGCCGTACGGGCCTGGAATTGCCGATCCTGAGCTTCGGCGCGTCGTCGCTAGGCCAGGAATTCCGCAAAGTGTCGCTCGACGAAGCGCTCCGCAGCGTCCATGTAGCGCTCGATGCGGGCCTCAACTTCATCGACACGTCCCCCTTCTATGGACGCGGAATGAGCGAAGTGTTGTTGGGGATGGCGCTGCGCGACGTTCCTCGCGATCGCTATCTGCTGTGCACGAAGCTGGGTCGTTACGACCTGGCCCACTTTGACTTCTCCGCGAAGCGCGTGGCGGAAAGCGTCGACGTGTCGCTGCACCGTCTGGGAACCGACCACCTCGACGTCATCCTGTGCCACGACATTGAGTTTGTGCCGATGCAGCAGATCGTCGACGAAACGATTCCGGCGCTGCGTCGGATTCAGGCGACGGGCAAAGTACGGTACATCGGTTTCAGCGGCTATCCGCAGAAGATCTTCCGCTTCATTTGCGACCAGACCGACGTCGACTGCGTGTTGAGCTACAACCAATACACGCTGCAAAACACGCGGTTCGCGGACGAGACCGTGCCGTACTTGAAGGAGCGCGGGATCGGCGTAATGAACGCAGGTCCGTTCAGTGCGCGGCTACTTACCAACGCCCCGCTTCCCGCATGGTTGAAGGAACCCGAGTCGGTGAAGGACGCGGCGCGGCGGGCGGCGGCCTTGTGTCAGTCGCGCGGCGTCGACATCGCCAAGTTGGCGTTGCAATTCTCGCTCGCTCATCCCGACATCGCCACCACGATCGCCGGCAGCGCCAATCCCGTCAACATCCAAAACTGGGCTCGGTGGGCGGATGAACCGCTGGACGCCGAACTGCTGGCGGATGTGCAAGCCATTTTCGCACCCGTAAAGAACATCGGCCACCTCGAAGGCCTGCCGGAGAACAATTAGCCGCCATGAAAGCCATTCAACTCGAGCGACCCGAGGCGTTTCGTTACATCGACGTCCCCGAGCCGGCGGCCCCTGCCGCGGGAGACGCCGTGGTCCGCGTGCACAGCGTCGGCATCTGCGGCACCGACTACGGCGGCTTCTTGGGGAAGATGCCCTTCTTCAGCTACCCGCGGATTCCGGGACACGAGTTGGGGGTCGAGGTGGTGGCGGTGGGCTCGGGCGTGACGAATGTCAAGCCAGGCGATCGCTGCGCCGTGGAACCGTACATCAATTGCCAGAAATGCTATTCGTGTCGCCGCGGTCATACGAACTGCTGCGAACATCACCAGACCTTGGGCGTTCATTGCGACGGCGGACTGCGTCGTCTGTTCACGGTTCCCGCCCGCAAGCTGCACTTGGCGTCCAACCTGACCTTCGCCCAAAGTGCGCTCGTAGAGACGCTGGCGATCGGCTGCCACGCCGTCGATCGCGGAGCGCCGCGGCAAGGCGAAAACATCCTAGTCATCGGCGCCGGGCCGATTGGCTTGAGCGTCATCGAGTTCGCGAAGCTCAGCGGCGCTCGCACGATCGTCATGGACGTGAACGAGGCGCGGTTGGCGTTTGTGCGCGAGCGGATGGGCGTCCCCGATACGGTGGCGGCCAAAGGGGACGGCGCCGAGTTGACGCGGCTCGCGGAACTTACCGGCGGACAACTGTGCGACGTGGTGGTCGATGCCACGGGCAGCCATAAGTCGATGGCGGCGGCGCTGGGCTACTGCGCCTTCGCCGGTCGGTTGGTGTACGTCGGAATCACGCAGGCCGAACTGCAATTCCCGCACGCGCCGATCATGCATCGACGCGAACTCACGCTGCTGGCCAGTCGCAATGCGTTGTCGCGCGATTTCGCCCGCATCATTCGGCTGATCGAAGAGGGACTAATCGACACGCGTCCGTGGATCACGCATCAAGCGCCGTTCGATGCGATGGTCGAGCAGTTCCCGACGTGGCTGAAGCCCGAATCGGGCGTCATCAAGGCGGTGGTTAAGATCGACTAGCGCCGGAAGTGCGGCGGAGTTTCCTCGTCGAGCAGCATAGGTGGAGCGACAAGACATGCGATCCGCGGTCACGGTGAGTTTGGTGGAGGAAGCGCGCGGCGGGCCGTTCGTGTTATGGGACGGGTTGGAAGCCGGTTGTCGCACAGCACGACAATTGGGCTACGACGCCGTGGAAATCTTCACGCCGGCGCCTGACGCAATCGATCCGCACGTGCTGCGGCGGCTGCTGGACGAGCATCGGTTGCAATTGGCGGCCGTGGGCACGGGCGCCGGCTGGGTGAAACACAAGCTGACGTTGGCGCTGCCCGATGCGGCTCGACGACGTCAAGCAGTCGACTTTATCAAGGCCATTATCGATTTCGCGGGCCCGTTCGGGGCGCCGGCGATCATCGGCTCGATGCAAGGACGCAGCGGCGACGGCGTCGATCGCGCGACGGCGCGCGGTTACTTGGCCGAATCGCTGGAGTGGCTGGGCGAACACGCTCGGCAGTACGGCGTGCCCCTGCTGTACGAACCCTTGAACCGGTACGAGACCGACCAAGTGAATCGGGTCGAGGACGGCGTGGCGTTGTTGAGCAGTTTGAGCACGCGCAACGTACGTTTGCTGTGCGACCTGTTTCACATGAATATCGAAGAGACCGACGTGGCCGAAGCGCTGAAGGCGGCGGGCGAGCTGGTCGGGCACATCCACTTCGTCGACTCCAATCGCCGCCCCGTCGGCCTGGGGCACATGGACCTGCGACCAATCATCGCGGCGCTGAGGTCGATCGGGTACGCGGGCTTCCTGTCCGTGGAGGCCTTCCCCTACCCCGATTCGTTGGCCGCCGCACAACAGACCATCCGCGCCTATCGCTACTACGTGGGCGAGCAGGCAAGCTAGTCGCAAATCGTCGTCTTAGGAACTCCTCATGCTGAAGCATCGACTCATTCATCCCCAGATCACTTCCATCTTGGCTGCGGCCGGCCATCACGCCACGATCTTGATCGCCGACGGCAATTATCCGGCCAGCAGCAAGAAGGGCCCGAACGCGCAAGTCGTATCGCTGAACTTGATGCCGGGCGTCGTCACGTGCAACCAAGTGCTGCAGGCGATTCTGTCGGCCGTTCCGATCGAAGAGATCCACACGATGATGTACGAGACGACCGGCCCCTACGCGTTGCCGGGCGATCCGCCGGTATGGGACGAATACCGTCAGACGATTCGCGAATCAGGCTCGTCGCTGGAGTTGTCGGCGATCGAGAAGTGGGATTTCTACAAAGCCGTCTCGACGCCCGACCACGTGTTGACGGTGCAAACGGCCGATCAACAGCGGTACGCAAATATCCTGTTGCACGTCGGCGTGCGGATGGATTGAGGACGAGAACAAGATCGCTGAACTGGAAGGCTTATTGTCATGCATTCAAAGTTGTTTGACTTGTCGGACGTCAACGCGGTGGTGATCGGCGGCACGGGCGTTCTGGGCGGAGCGATGGCCGATGCGTTGGCAAGCTGCGGCGCGCAGGTGGTCGTGATGGGACGCAACGCGGAACGCGGCGAAGCGCGCGTCGGGGCGATTCGCGCTGCGGGCGGACGAGCGCTCTATCAAACGGCCGATGCGTCGAACCGCGATTCGCTGCTCGCGGCGCGCGATGCGCTGGTCGGAAAGATCGGCGGCGTACACGTGTTGATCAATGCGGCTGGTGGGAATCGCCCCGATGCCACCCTCCCGCCGGGAAGCGATTTTTGCAAGTTGCCTGTCGAGGCCTGGCAAGGCGTGTTTGACTTGAACTTGGTGGGAGGCGTGCTGCTGCCGTCGCAGGTGTTCGGCGAAACGATGGTCGGCCAGGGACGCGGCAGCATCATCAATATCGCGTCGATGGCCGGCATGATTCCGCTGTCGCGCGTGGTGGCCTATTCGGCCGCCAAAGCGGCGGTGATCAACCTCACCAAGTTTCTGGCGCGGGAATGGGCGACGAAGGGAGTGCGCGTGAATGCGATCAGCCCCGGGTTCTTCCCCGCCGAACAGAACAAGAATCTGCTTTTCAAGCCTGACGGCAGCTATTCGGAACGGGGCGGACAGATCATCGGCCATACGCCGATGGCCCGCTTCGGAGAAGCGCACGAATTGGGCGGGGCCGTCGTGTGGTTGGCGTCGCACCAGGCGTCGTCGTTCGTCACCGGCCAGAATATCGTGGTTGATGGAGGATTTTCGTCGGTGACGATCTGACGGAGTGTTAGATTGGGCGTCAGCCTCGCGGGCGATGCACGTCGGTTGAGTGGAGGACTGCGCAGTGACCAAATTGACTCGGCGAGATTGGCTGACGGCCGGCGCCTTGGGCGCGGGCGGGTTGACCTTGTCCGACCTACTCCGCTTGCGTGCGCAGGGCGCGGCGGTCGCCAAAGATGCGTCGGTGCTGCTCGTGTTCGTGCACGGCGGTCCAAGCCATTTGGAAACGTACGACATGAAGCCCAACGCACCGGCGGAGATCCGCGGGCCGTTCATGCCGATCCGTTCGAACGTGTCCGGCATTGAAGTTTGCGAACATCTTCCCGAGCACGCTCAGATCGCCGACAAGTTTTCGCTCATCCGCTCGTGCTGCCATGACGAAGCCGATCATTTCGCCGGTCATCGACGATTCTTGAGCGGCTATGGGCGATTGAAGCCGGGGACGAATTACGAGTCGTACCATCCTCAGGTAGGCGCGGTGGTGAACCGGATGTTGCAGCGCCGCCGCTCGGGGTTGCCCCCGGCGATCGCGGTGGGCGGCGTCGTGGTGAACGGCCCCGACTACGCGGCCGGCGTTTCGGAAGGGTATTGGAGCGGCGTTTACCGCGTCCCGATCATTAACGGGCGGCTGCGCGACGCTTCGCTCACCGTCGACGCGTCACGATTGTCGGACCGTCGGCAATTGCAGCGCGGCTTTGACCGACTGCGGCGCGACGTCGATGCCGCGGGAACCCTGGGAGTGATCGACGAATTCGACCGGCAAGCGGTGGACATTTTGACGGCCGGCGAAGCGCAAGCGGCGTTCGATCTCTCCCAAGAAGATGCGGCGACTCGCGAGTTGTACGGCGAAGGCTACGGACAAGAAGTGCTGTTGGCCCGGCGGCTCGTGGAAGCCGGTTTGGCGTTTGTGACCGTTCGCATCCCCGGCAGCGCGCCGGGGACGACGGCTTACGACTGGGACGATCACGCGGTGAATTGGGACATGCGCACGGCGATGATCGGACGACTGCCCAAGTACGATCATGTGATCGCCACGCTCGTCCGCGACCTCTATCAGCGCGGGCTCGATAAACGAGTGCTTGTCGTGGTGACGGGCGAATTCGGACGAACGCCGCGACTGGAGTACAAGGATGGCCGAATCGGACGCGATCATTGGCCGGGGGCCATGTCGATCTTGGTCTCGGGGGGCGGCATTCCCACGGGGCAAGTGATCGGAGCCACCGATCCAATTGGGGCTCGCCCTTCCGAACGGCCCCTCGATCCGCATGACGTCCTGGCGACCATGTATCGACACTTGGGAATCGATCATCGTGCGCATCTCCCCGACCCCTTCGGCCGTCCCCTGCCGCTGTCTCGCGGGACGCCGATCGCCGAGTTGACTTGAAGCGCAGCGAAGACGACGAGGAGCCGTTCGATGGGCTGGTTCGACTTTCTATGGGCGCCGCCGTCGGAAGACAAGTTTGCTCGACAACTGATGGACGCGCTGCGCAGGGTGGGAGTCGACCGAAAGCTGACCTACGACGCCCCCAATCGGCGGATCATCATTGGCGAGTCGACGGACAACCACCAGGCGTTCGTGGGGAACTTCTACGCGGAACACATTCAGTTGCCGCGTCTCGAACGGGCCGCCCATCTGATTCGCACGGCTCAAGTCATCCTCAGCGCCTCGGAACAGATGGCCGAGGACTGGGAAGAGGCGCAGCCGCACATACGGCCGAAGATTTGGGCTCGAGCGGCGATGGCCAAGATGCGTTTGCAGGTGAGGCTTGACGGCGGCGATCCGGCAAAACTCGACCTTCCCGATTACGAGGTGGGAACGCACTTCGTCGCCAGCTTGGTGTACGACTTCCCGAACCATATGGCGTCGATCAGCAGCGAGCAGTTGCGGAAATGGGGCGTTTCTCATTACGAGGCGATCGAAGCCGCGCGAGAGAACTTGGCAGCAGAGCCGATCGCCATCGCCGAAGTCGGCGCGAGTCTCTACGCGGTCGCGACCGGCGATAGCTATGACGCCTGTCGCTTGTTGCTTCCCGAGTTGCTGGAGCGTTTCGAGGTCGAGGGGGATTTGATTGTGATGCTGCCCAACCGCGATTCGCTGTTCGCGGCCGGCAGCGACAACGACGATGCGCTCGCGCGCATGCTCGACCTTGTCGACGAAGCACTCCAACAACCGCGTCCCTTGGTCCCCATTCCGATTCGTTGGCGAGACGGCCAGTGGGAAGATTGGCAACCGTCGCGCGGCCATCCGCTGTGGCCCCGTTTCCAGGAATTGCGGCTGCGATTCTTGTCGGAAGAGTACGCCGAGCAGCGAGCGCTGTTGGAACAGATCCATGCCAAAGAGTACGTGGACGTCTTCGTCGCCTCCTACGCGGTACTTCAAAGGAACGACGGACAAATTCTGTCGTATTGCGTCTGGCCGTCCGGCGTCGCCTCCACGATCCCCGAAACCGAATGGGTGGCATTCGCCAAACAGCCGGACGATCCGCCGATCATGGCGCGCCGCGACGAGGTGGACAGAATCGTCGGCCATTTGCTCCGTCCCACCGGCGAATATCCCCCGCGCTTCGAAGTGCTGGGCTTCCCCGACGACGACGCGCTCGAGCGGCTACGGCGCGAGCTGCCCTAGAAATTCGCCGACCGCTCCGCGGTCCGGCGGGCATCGTCGCGGACCGCTCCGCGGTCCGGCGAGTGCTGTTGCGGATCGTTCCGCGGCGGCTGCGGAAATGCGTTGGATCGCGGAGCGATCCACGACTTTTACGCCCGGGGATGGAACTTGTCGTGCACCTTTTTCAGGCGCGACGTGTCGACGTGCGTGTAGATTTGCGTCGTGGCGATGCTGGAGTGGCCGAGCATTTCTTGGACTTGCCTGAGATCGGCGCCGCCGGCCAAAACGTGCGTGGCAAAACTATGTCGCAGCGTGTGAGGATGCGTCGAGATGGGGATGTCGGCGCGTAGCGCGTATTTCTTTACCAACTCCCAAATGGCTTCGCGACGCATGCGGCGTCCCGACCGCGACAAGAATAGCCACTCGGCGTCCCCGCGGGCGTTGAGTCCCGGTCGCTCCTCCGCCAAGTAGGCGCGGACCGCCTCCACCGCCATCTTTCCCAGAGGCGTCACTCGCTGCTTGTTTCCCTTGCCGTGGCAGACGCAATAACCTTCCTGAAGATGAACGTCGCGCAGCTTGAGATGCGACACCTCCGAGGCGCGACATCCGGTCGCATACATCAGTTCCAGCAACGCTCGATCGCGCCGCCAATGCGGATCGCCGCCCGTGGGGGCGACCAAAAAACGGTTGATGTGGCTGGCTGTCAGCACCTCAGGGACTCGTTCCCACAGCTTTTGACTGCCGAGCAGTTCGGCCAGATTGTCCTTGAGCAGTCCCTCGAGCTGCAAATAGCGAAAAAACATGCGCAGGGAGGCGATGTGCCGAGCGATGCTGGCGGGCGCCAACTTCTGGTCGTGCAGCCAGCCGACGTAGTCGGACAGTTCGCGAATGGTCAGGCCGGCGATCGGGCGGTCGGCGAGCCACTTGCGAAACCGTCGCATGTCGCGTCGGTAAGCGGCGACCGTGTTGTCCGACAGATGGCACTCCGTCCGCAAATACTCGATGAACGCATCCGACCACGGGCTGCCGTTGGCGGGGGTGAGTCGCGCGGAAGGAGGAACCAATTTGCGACGTGGAGGCATGCAGGACGCTTCGACCGCCGGCCGTCGCGATATGCAAACTGTCGACCAAAGGGGCGATTAGACGGGTCGAGTCAAGATTCCCGGTTAAGGGGACATTGCCAAGGCGGGGTGAGTCAACGAAAACTATGGAGAATCACGTCGCCCTTCACCCGATCCGCCTCCGCGGGGACTTTCGTCGAAATGCCCTACGTTGTTCTCGATCGCCCCTACGAATTTGTGCCGCCGCATCGAGGCACTTGGTGGTCAAGCGTGATTCAGCTGTTTCAGCTTTACCGCGGCCACCTGCGCACCAAGGAAGGAATCGTCGGGCACGAGTGTCGGCACGTGGAGCGGTTGCGAGAGTCGCTACGAGCGGGGCACGGCATTCTACTGTGTCCGAACCATTGCCGCACCGGCGACCCCATCGTCATGGGCTGGTTGGCTCGCGCGGCACGCACGCACGTCTACGCGATGGCCAGTTGGCACCTGTTCAACGAGGGATGGTTCAAGGCGTTCGCAATCCACCGCATGGGCGGCTTCAGCATCCATCGCGAAGGTTTGGATCGCAAGTCGCTCGATACGGCCGTCGACATCGTCGCGACGGCCGAGCGACCGCTGATCCTCTTTCCCGAAGGCGCTACGTCGCGCACCAATGACCACATCAACCCGTTGCTTGACGGCGTCGCGTTCATCGCCCGCACCGCGGCCAAACGCCGCGCCAAAAACGTGGCGGGCGGCCGAGTCGTCGTACATCCCATCGGCATCAAGTATCGCTTCGAAGGGGACATTCAGAAGGCCGCCTTCAGCGTGCTGAGCGATCTCGAGAAACGTCTGTCGTGGCGCGTCTACGACGAGTTGCCGTTGATCGAGCGGGTCCGCCGCGTCGGCCACGCTCTGCTCGCCCTGAAAGAACTCGAACATTTCGGCGACTCCAGCACGGGCGACACCGACGCGCGCATCGCGCGACTGATCGAGCACATCCTCGCGCCGCTTGAAACGCAATGGCTGGGAAGCGTGCAGGCCGGCGGAACGACGGCGCGAGTGAAGGCGCTGCACATGCGCATCCTGCCCGACATGACCGCACGCCAATGCTCGCCAGAGGAATACGCGCGCCGTTATCGTCAGTTGTGCGACCTGCAGTTGGTCCAGCAACTGGGCTTCTATCCGCCCGGCTACCTGCCGTCTCTGCCTTCGGTCGATCGTTTGCTCGAGACGCTCGAACGACTCGAAGAAGACATGACCGGCGCCGCCCGAGTGCATGGTTCGATTCGCGCCATCATCGAAGTCGCGCCCGCGATCGAAGTTTCGGCCGAACGAGAACGCGGCGTCAAAGTCGATCCGCTCATGGCGCAGATCGATGAAAGCCTGCGCGAGATGATCGGGCGACTGATGCTGGAGTCGCCGCTGCTGGATGCGACGCCAAGCGCTTCGTAACGTCCTTGCAACGGGGACGCAGCGCTAATCTGCGATGCGCTGCGCGGTGACGACGCGCGCCAGCCCCGCTAAATCCTTGGCAACGCCGATCCACTTGAGCCGGCGTTCCGACTCCACGACCGCCTTCACTTTTTCCAGGATCATCGGGCTGATTTCCATGATGAGCCAGCCGCCGACCTCGAGTCGGTCGGCGGCCTCGCGCGCCAGACGCGCGATGATCTCCGTGCCCGCCGCGCCGCCGACCAGCGCCAATCGCGGTTCGTGGTCCTTCACGTCTTTATCCAGCGTCGCGTACTCGGCTTCGGTCACATAGGGCGGATTGCTGGCCACGATGTCGAACTTGCGGTCCGCCGGCAGCGCGGACAACAGGTCGCTCTCGACCAACTCTACTCGCTCCCCAACCCCGTGTTCGGCCACGTTGCGCGCCGCCACTTCGAGCGCCGCGGGGCTGATATCGACGGCCGTAATGCGCGCGTCAGGCGCGTGCTTCGCGACGCTGACGGCGATGGCGCCGCTGCCCGTCCCGACATCGGCGATCCGCGGAGCGGCGAGCTTGTTGGCTTTGAGGCGATCGAGTACTTCAATCACCACGAACTCGGTTTCGGGACGCGGTATGAGCACGGCCGGACCGACTTGAAACGAGAGGGAATAAAACTCGCGACGTCCCACCAAGTAGGCGACCGGCGTTCCCTGAGCGCGGCGTTTTACCAGTTCGCGGAAGGCGTTCCTCAGCGGCTCGGCGGCCAGTTCGCCGAAAGCCGTGTAAAGTTCGATGCGTTGACAGCCGCGCGCGTGCGCCAACAGCACCTCGGCGTCGAGCCGAGGCGAATCGGCGCCTTGTTTCTTCAGATAGTCGGCCGTCCAGGTCAGCAGGCGGCCAATCGTCCACTCTTCCGTGCTCGTGGTGCTCACAATTGCCTCCTCCGTGCGCCTTTTGTCCGTGCGCCTCTTGTCCGTGCGCCTCCTCCGTGCGATGGCCGCCTTCGGCGACTTACTGGTCGAGGTCGCCCATCAGTCCGCGCTGCTGATTGCGATCGTACTCGATCAGCGCTTCGGTCACTGGCTGCAGGTTCCCGCTAATGATCTGATCGAGCTTGTACAAGGTCAATCCGATTCGGTGGTCGGTGAGCCGGTTTTCGGGGAAATTGTACGTTCGGATGCGTTGGCTCCGATCCCCGGAACCAATCAACGTCTTCCGTTCGGCCGCTCGCTTGTCGTGTTCCTTTTGTCGAAAGTGTTCGTACAGTCGCGACTTGAGCAGCCGCAAAGCTTTGGCCAAGTTCTTGTGTTGGCTGCGTTCGTCCTGCATTTCGACGGTGATGCCCGTTTCGTGGTGCACCAGCCGGCAGGCCGAGGCCGTCTTGTTGACGTGCTGTCCGCCTGGGCCGCTCGCGCAGAAGAAGTCCTTGCGATAATCATCGGGCTTAAGGTCGACTTCCACATCTTCGGGTTCCGGCAACACGGCCACCGTCGCCGCGGAGGTATGGATGCGGCCCTTGGCTTCCGTTTCGGGCACGCGCTGGACGCGGTGACCGCCGCTTTCGTACTGCAATTCGCGATAGACGCCCTCTCCTTCGAAGGCCATCACGACTTCCTTGAAGCCGCCGATTTCACTCAAGCTGGCCTCAAGGATCTCGACCTTCCATCCTCGATCTTCGCCATGTTTCTTGTACATCCGCATCAGGTCGCCGGCGAACAGCGCCGCCTCGTCCCCGCCGGTGCCGGCGCGGATTTCCATCACGCAGCGCGTGCGGTTGGCGTCCTCGCCCCCCGCCGTCATGTCCAACAGTTCGTTCCACAGCTTCTCGCGCTCCGTGCGCAAGTCCGGCAACGAGTCTTCCGCCAACTCTTTCAGTTCCGGATCCCCTGACTCAAGCATCCCGGCCGCTTCCTGGATCTCGGCGATCACCTGCTTGAACCGGCGGTATTTGCCGGCGAGTTTCGCGAGTGAACCATGTTCGCGCGCGATGGCGGCGATGCGGCTGGAGTCGGCGAGGATGGACGGATCAGCCATTTGGCGTTCGAGCTCATCGAAACGACCGAGCTTTTCATCAAGCATTTCGCGCATGGGAGCACCTGTAGCGCGTTGCCGGGAGAGAAACCGGAGAACGCAAGTCCGACCCGTTCAAGCTGGGTCGGACGGAATGGGCCGGTTCTATTCGAACCGCCTCGCCCCGTCGAGCTACAGGCGCTCGATGCGCGGCGGCGAGGCTTAAGAACCAGCCGGAGTAAACGCAGGAAAACGACGCGGCGACAGAGAGATGCGTCGCGTCCGCTAAGCCTGCGGCTTGGCGGCCTTCTTCTTGGCCGGCTTTTGGAGGCTGGCGTAGCTGCCCGCCGCGAACTTCGTCTGGAACTTTTCGATGCGGCCGGCCGTATCAATGTACTTCAGCTTACCCGTATAGAACGGGTGGCAGCTGCTGCAAATGTCGACCTTGAGTTCCTTGCGCGTGCTGCGCGTCTTGAACGTATTTCCGCAACCGCACGTCACGAGGGTTTCGACATACTGCGGATGAATTCCGTCTTTCATGACCCGAACCTCTGCGATATCAAGCTGTTGGCGAACCGGCGACCCATGGAGCTCCCCGGTCCCCGCACCCTATTCTCGGATCGGTGCGACCAGGAGGATCAAGAAATATAGCAACGCTTTCCCAGCCCAGCAAGGGCGAGCCCGCGGCCGTCGATGACGGGCCGAGAGACCCAAAAACACAACTTAAGCCTTTCACTTAAAACGACTTAAGCAACTCCCGCAGTCGCCATCTCGCGGGCGATCTCATCCAGTCCGTCGGCGATCGCGTCCACAAACTGCTCGCCGCCCATCAAAGGGTTGTCGAGCAAATGGTCGAGCAGATCGTCCGACAGGAGGTCGGCCCGCAACTCTAACACCGTCGCCTGCGCCGTGCGGAAGCCGTCCCCTTCGTCGATCGAAGCATCGATGCCGGCTTGCAGCCGTTCCAGCAGTTCATCGAACCATCGCCGAATCCCATCCGTCAGCTCCTGAGGATCTTCGTCCGCCGCAAGTCGCGTCATGTTCGCTTGCAGCGAGTCCAAAGCCTGCTGTAGTTCGGCGCGGATCTTCTTGAACCGCGTGAGTAGGAATTGACGCGAAGCGACCAGCTTGCCGCTGCTGGCCTTCCGTTCGTTCGCCGCTCCTTCGAGCGCTTGTCGTAAGACGGGCGCGATCCGCTCCAAAATCTGCACCGCCTTCTCAAAACTCCCCGCCTCCGCCTGCTCTTCAGCCAGCGAGAAAGCCGCCCGCAGCCGACTGGCTTGATCATCCGCACAGTGCTGCAGAGCGGCGACGAAGCGAGGGGCCCAGGCCGAGTGCATGGCTTCCCAGCGTTGCTGCGCAGGTTCGGCAACCTCGACTTCTTCGGCTATCGTCGCCAGCGCGGCGACTTGCGCAAGGCGCGGCGAGATCCGCAGATTGGTCTGCTCGAACACGTACTCCTTGATTTTCTGGAGCTTGATTTCCGGCGGTTCATCGAGCGACTCAAATAGCAACTCGCCCGACTCCGCCTGACGCACGACGCCGCTACAGACCCGGTTCCCCTTCGCCTCGGTCCGCAGTTCGGCCAATTCGGCGTCGCGGAAGGGACGCTTCCGCACCTCCAGCTTCACCACATCGGTTCCGCGCAAGATGAGTGCGAAACAGCGAGGCACTTTGCGTGCATCGCGCAAGGCTTGCAACAAACCATCATCCTTCACTTCCGGCATGTCCTAGCCCTCCCCTTCGGTTTGCATGAAAGCGTCGCAGATCTCGCGAATGCGTCGTTCTTTCTCCACTGCCAATTGGAGAAACCGAGCGACCAAGCCGGCCATCTCTTCGTGACGCGAGCCATCCTCGGCGGTCGGTTCATATTCGCGCAGCGTCTGCGTCAGTCGCGCTGCGGCGGCGAGCAGTTGCTCGCCTCGCTCGGGCGCCAGCACCCCCTGGTCGGCCTCTTCGGCCAAAACCGACAGGTCCACTTTTTCGAGCGGCTTGAGGGCGATCAGTACGTCGCGTGCGCCGCCGGGCGCCAACGGCGGGACGGCCTCGCGGCTCGCACGAAAGACGGCGGTCGACCAATCGCGCAAGTTCAACTGCACGTCGCGCGGCATCCAATCGGCTCCCAGGCGACTGGCATCCACCAGCGACCGATCTTCGGACAACAGCGTCACGAGGTACTCCCGTACTTTGGCCTCGGTTCCACTGACAGCGAGCGTTTGCTCATTGAGTCCCAATTCGGACAGCAACATGCGGGCGACGGGGTCGGCAGGCTGTTTCTCCATGGCGGCCCAGGCGATGGCGTGCATCCCAAGGGTCGGATTGAGTCGCAAGGCGGCAAGGCCCGTCGAGCGTTCACGCGGATTGCGAATCGCAGCCAGCGTCACACGCCAGGCATGCGCGAGCTTGACTTCGCCATAGATCATCTCGGACGCTTTCAGCGCCGATTCGGCGGACGTCGCAATCGCGCTCATCGTCTTGCCGACGGCCATCGTCACCGGCTCGGGGACCGAACCGAGAATCGCCGAAGCGATCTGTACGAGAGTAAGCGCATCCTCGATGGCGCGAAAAGCGATCTGCTCGGACTTGTTGTCGAGGAAGCCTTGGACCGTGCTGCGCAACGCGCTGTTGGCTCGCTTGGAAACGGCCAACGTACGCTGAAAGCTCTCGAACAGTTTGCGACGATCGTGTGCTCGCTTCATCGCGACGCCGAACTTCACGATGAGTTTCGCCGCCTTGAGAGGTCCGGCAATTTCTCCCACGAGGACGTCGGTGATGTTCTCGGTCGCGGCCCCGGCGATGGAGACCGAAGTGCTGGCGAGCCCCGTGAGGATGCTGCCCGACGCCAGAACCAGCTCGGCAATCATCTTGTCTTGCCGCATTTGCTCGATCAAGGATTCGATCGACTTCAGTTCGGCCGACGACGCCGTACCCTGGTCGATCAGTACTAACTGTCGCTCATACTCCTGAATCTCTGCGTCTCCCTGCTCGAGTTCTTCGAGCAGTTCGGCGCCGTCGTCGGGCAACGCGGCTTTGCCGGCGATCTGTCGCAGGGTCGCCGGATCGCTGAGTTGAGTCAGGAGCGAGTCCGAGCTCTGAACGCCGTCGCGCGTCGCCGACTTCGCTGCTTGCACGATGGCCGCGGCGGCGGCGCGGGGATCGTCTTGCAGTTGTTCCGCGAGCGTCGCGAGATCAAGGGAGGAAACCAGCGATCCCGCGATCTTTCGCCCCACGCGGCCGAACGCCTTATCCGCCGGACTGGGGCTAGCCGCGAGAAACGCAGCGGTAAAGCCCGCGGCGAAAGAGGCGACGACGCGTTGAGCATCGGGCGGGTCGCTGAGGGCCGCGAGCAGCGCCGCACGGACATCGACCTGCGCGGCGTACATCCCCTCAAAAGCAGCCGCCGCATTCGCGCCTGCGGCCGACTGCAGCGCCGCGGCCAACGCCTCCTCCACGCCGCCGACGGCCGCTTCCAACGACTTGCGAACCTGATCTTGCTGAATGCTCTGCTGCAAATCTGCGCCGACCTCCGTCAGCGCCTCGGCGATCGCTTCTTCCGCTGCCGCGGTCAGCAACTTGAACGCCCCCGCCGGATTCTTGTTCAAAAGTTTGCGAAAGGCTTCGCCCGGGGCGCGGCGATGAAACCCGTCCGCCAATCGCTGGGCGCATCCCGCCGCCTCCGGTCCCAATCCGCTCAGCAGTGCCGCCGCCAAACTAACTCGCATCTCGGTGATGACGGCCTGATCGTCGGCCTTGGTTTCCGAGACGGCGGCGCCGATGACTGCGAAGTCGCAGGAACGGATGAAGCGTCCTTGAATCTCTGTTCCCGCCGACTTGCCGAACACCTCCGCAGTGCGTCGGGCCAGCGCGTCGTCAATCTGCCGCGCCGCGTCGCGCGCCGACTCGCGATTCGTCCATTCATGATGCGACCGTTCCAGCACCTCGGTCAGCTTCTTGAGTTTGTCGCCGGTAAGCGCGACCTTGTTGATCACGTCTCCCGCTTCCGGCAAAACCCCGCTCGCCGCCGTCGTTCCGATCTTGAAGTCGACTTGCTCGGTGCGTTCGAGCACTTTGAGGAGGTCGCCTTTCTCTCCTCTCGAAAGCCATTCAATCCCCTGGATCTTTTCCTTGCGGAACGTCTGAGCTTGTTCGAGACGCAACAGGTCTTGATCCGTCTGCGAACTTCCTTCCTGTCGAGGATTTAGAAACGACTCGAAGCTTTGTTCGATGTTCGAAAACTCTCTCCCCGGCTCTCGATCCCACTTGGCGATCGTGAGCTCCATCAAGACGAAATCGATGCCCGCCTTGGCGCAGGCGGAGGCGAGTTCCAGGCGATTGCGCGCCTTGGCATTCAAACCGACTCGATCGAGCAGCTTGTTCGCCGACGCCCCAAGATGCTTGAGCCCCGCCGCCAGTTTATCAACGCCGTCGCTGCCGCCGTTCCGCTTCGCCCATTCTTCCGCCTGCACCCTCTGCGCCTCGTCCCGCGACGCCTGCGTCGTCTCCTTGTAGGAGGCGAAGGCGGCGTTCAACATTTCTTGCACTTCGCTATAGGCATCGACGACGAAGTTCTCCGGCATCACGCCCTCGCGCACGAGCGGCGTGAAGAATTCCTGAGTCAACTCGCGCGGGTCGCTGAACAGCGGCCGTCCCTCGGCGTCCTTACGATCGATAAGCTTCCGCGCAGCGGCCACGATCATCTCGTGCGCCTTCATGGCGCGCTGCATATCCTCTGGCGAAAGCCCGCGGCCCTTCCGCGTGGCGACATGCGTGTCGAGCGAACGTTCTTGGCCTCCTTTGTCGAACGCAAACTCGTGCTGCGAGCCGTCGCGCGAATCGATCAGACGCACGTTGTATCCGGCGATGATCGCTGGCTTCTGCGGCTGCAGCTCTTCCATGACGCTTGCAACGGCGTCGCGTTGCGTTTGTTTCCGCTCGACATACACGGCCAAATCGGTGCGAATTCCGAGAATCGCGTCGATAAATTGCAGTTGGCTGGCTTCCATCGATCAAGGCTCCCCACACGGAAACAGGCAAGAGGTCGACGCAACATCGGCAAACACCGCACGTTTCGATCAGACGGCGTTCAGCAGTTGCAGTTCCAGTTCTTTGAGCGTGACGCGCACGCCGGCGACGGCGTTCAGCACGACGTCGGCCGAGAAGGGGTTCTGCATGCGATCCGCTAGCTGTCTGAGGAGCGGATTCGTCAACAATTCGTCGCGAAACTGTCGCATCGTCCGCAAAGCGACTTCGCGTTCGGCCAGACGAGTTCGGCGAGCCGCGGCCTGCTCCGTCGTCGTTTCGGGCAACTCGGCCGCCAAGATCCGAATCGAAGCGCTGAACGCGGTCGCTTCAAAGCGGCCCGCCAGTTCTTCGACCAATTTCGCCGCCGCCTCGGCCTTCGACTTTACAGAGTCTTCCGGCTCGGACGATGCGGCGGTCCGGATGCCGGCGGCGACGTCGCGAACGGCCGAGTTGAAGGCCGCCGTGCGGCGCCGCCACTTGTCTTCAAGACGCAGCAGACCATCCGCCGCCGGCAGCGAGACGTTCGTCGACGCTCCGTGATCAAGCAAGCGCAACGCGGTCCGTTCGGCCTCTTCGAGCAGTCCGTAAGCTCGCGCGAAGTCGGCCTTCATCTGCTCCATCTGGGGCGCGGGCTGAGCGCCTTTCTTTTCGTGCGGCAGCGTCTTGAGCACCTTGAGATAGGGCGAAACGGCCTTCGCCGCGGCGCTGGCCGCCTTGGCCAATCCGTCGACCATCTCGCCGTCGCCGTCCGGCGTCGACTCGACGATCGCCTTGATGCGCGGCAACGTGACGCCCGTGAAAATCGCCTTCCGCTGCTCGAACTGCATCGCCATATCGCGCACAAGTCGCTGAGCATGCACCTGCTGCGAGTCCAACTGCAGCAAGCGGTGCAATTTGTCCGGGGCGTCGCTGATGGACTTGAGTTCTTGCAACAAGCTCTCCAAGGCGGCGATCGCCTGTTCGACGCCGTCTTCTTTCGCTTTGAACTCGGAGGCGTCCTTGATGCGCGATTCGACGTACACGAGATAGGCGTCGCCGCGATCTCCCGGATAAGCGGCGGTGAACGCTTTGAGCGTCTTCAGTCGTTCGACGGCGTCGACCTTCAGTTCTTTGTAGTCGGCGACCGCCAACAATCGAGCCTTGGCTTTGTCTTCCGCTTCCGACGTATGCTGCTCGAACTCGGCCACTTTCGCGGCGATTTCTCGCGGCGTGAGCCGGCTGGCTTCAACCCTGAGTTCCAGTAATTCGTTCCAGAGTCGCCGATAGGTTTCAGGCAGTGACTCCATCAGCGCCCCGACGCGAGCCGACGCGGCCTCCATTCGCCGCTTGTTGTCCTCATGCCGCTCGGCATCCCGCGCAAGTTCGTCGAGGGTCGCTTGGAGTTTCGCCAGTTCCTTCCGCGCCGTCTCGATCAGGTCGGGATCGTCGGAATCGACCATCCACGCCAGATCCATGGCTTGGCGTTCGAGTTCTCGCCGGTACTCGGCGCCGACGGGCAGCTCAGGCAGTCGGTCGAAAACCGAGGATTGCAGTTCGCCGGCGAATTTCAAGCGCCGCTTCTGTTGCTCGCGTCGAGCCGTCTTGACCTTGAGATGCAGGGCGTCGAGAAAGTCCTGAATGTCAAGCTGGGGATTCGCGGTCAGGTTCATCCACTGAGTCGCTTCGGCCGCTGCATCAACGCCTAGACCGCGCAGTTCGGCGAGCCAGCGTTCCACCTTCTTCTCCGCCGCGAGACGCGATGGTTCGCGCTGGTTTGCCGGCTGCGGCAACGACGCCGTCAGTTGTTCGATGGTGGTACGACGCAGCACTCTTCGAGCGTCTGACGCGAGGGCGGCCAATTGCGTGCAAACGAGCGTCCGTGCATGGCTCAACTCATCCGCCTTGTTGGGCAGTTGAGACGAAGTCTGCCTCCATTCTGCGACGCGTTGGTCGGCGCGATCCCACCAATACTGGATCAACCTGTCCGCTTGGTCGGCAGCCAGCCCCTTCACGCCGTAAATGACCGCCGCCAGCGCTCCCTTGGCGTCGTTCGCCGCTCGATCAACGACGTCTCTTGCGGCGCGAAACTCGCGCCAATACTCTTCGTCGTCCACGGCGTCGCCCAGCGTCCCCAGACTCGCGCTCAAAGCCTGGTCTGCCTCGGACAACGAAAGTGGCTGATCGCCGACGCGCGCCGCGGCGAACGCTTCCAAGGCAGCTTGAAAATCGGGCTTCTGGAATTCCGCAAGCGTTGCGCTGACCGCATCAAACAGCCGCCGCGCCTCTTCGGCATGGACAGGAATCTCCATCGCCCGGCGCGCTCGACCGAGCATCCCGCGCAGTTCGGTCCGTCGCCGTCCCCACTCGTCGACAAGTTCTTCTTGCGCATCGAGCCACGGATCGAGCGTCGCGCCAGCTGCTGCCGATTGTCGCTTCGCCTCGCTCCAACGTCGCTGCGGCAACAAGGAATTGGCTGCGCGTTCATGGGTCCGAATTGCGTCCTGGAGCGCGGAACCGCCCAAATCCAAGGCGCGGCAACGAGTCAATTTCCGGCCCAGGTCATCGGTCGCCGCGATGGCGGCTGCTCGTTCGTGGGTGAGTGCAGCGATGCGCTCGCGCACCGTCGCCGCCAGTTCGAGCAATTCGCGAGTCGCCGAGTCGGGTGCTCGACGACCGCCGTCCGCCGCGTCGATCGCTTGCTCGCGCAGCGTCTCCACTTCGTACGCCGGGGCCGCGTCGCCAAGCGACTGGAGTAGTTCGAGCACCTCGTGCAGTTGCTGCTGGACTTCGTCCGGCACTCGCGTCGACAGCAGCGTTTGGTGAGCCGCGCGTCCTTCTTCCAGGATGGCATCGATCCCTTTCAGCGAGTCGAGCGCTTCACGATGCCCGGTCCACACATCGTCGACCTTGCGGATTTGCGATCGCGCCTGCGTCAGCCGTTCGCGAATACGCTGGGCGTGTTCTTCCGCACCGGGCAACGCTTCTAGCTCTTTGGCCGCCTCGCCGGCGGCCTGCTCCGCGGCCGCGAACCGCTTCTGTTCTTTCGCCGACCGCGCCGCACGTTCCTCGGCCGCTTGCGCCGCTTCCCGCGCCCTGTCCAGTTGTTCCTGAAAACTCGCCAGACTGTTGACTGCGCCGTTTAGGCGTTCAACTTCGAGACTGGACGCCGCCAAGTTGCGATACGATTCGGCCAGATCGCAGTAGGAGTCGGCTTCGCTCAGATGAGCGAACACGGGCGAAGTCGGGGAGGTCGCGTCGCGCCAGCCGCGAGCGGCGGCCAGTTGAATGCGAGCTTCCCTCAGTTTCTTGTCGAACTTGGCGGTCGCCCCATCGACGTCCTTGATGCGCGCGAGCACTTTGGTCAGATCCTTGGCCAATTGCGACAAGCGCGCCGACAAATTGACCACCATCTCTTTGTCGAGACTCCGCCCAGACGAATCGGCTTGCTCGACGATCTGAAGAAACTCCGCTCGAAACAGCTGGTATTCCTGGGCGCGTTTCGTCTGGAGCTTGGCCAGAAGTTCGGACGCCTTCTTGGTCGCCGCCGCCATTTCGCCGCGTCGACCTGGGCCGAGCGCCGGTTTCTTGAGGATCTTCCGCGCCGCGCGACACCAATTCACGGCCTGTTCCAACTCCGCGTCTGGAAGCGGGGGGCGAGTCGCGGAGGGTTGGTCGGCGATGGACATACGGCGAGACTCCCTGGACGGAACGGCTACCGAGCGGCACAAGTCGGTCCCTGCCCTGAGGCGGGGATGACAGGTAGTGCGTCGGACGCCCTCAGGATGTCTCAGCCTGTAGAAAGATTTTTCTGAGCGGGCGGATTTAGGCTGCGGGCCGCACAGCGGACGCGGCCGGCAGCGACGATTGAACCAGCGTTTGCAAGATTGCATCGCCCGTATGTCGCTGAGAGTAATCCACGGCGAAGCGGCGCGCCGTCGCCTGATAGTGAGCGTGAAAGCGGCTGATTTCGCGCAGGCGTCGGCCGAATTCGCGTTCGTCGGCGGCCGCCAGTCCCACCGCGCCCAAGGGACGCCCCTGCGGCCATTCGGCCGTCGGCGCCAGCGTCTGGACGCGCACCAACCGCCAGCGATCGGCCGCTTCGCCGTCCAGGTCGGCGACTTGCAACGACGCGGTCGCCGCCCCTGGGACGATGCGCACCAACGACGCCCACGAGTCGCAGCCCGGCGGCGGACGATCGACCAGCGTGCAGCGATCGAGTTCCTGTCCGGCGCGATCGAATTGAGCGACTTGCACCCGGGCGTAGGTCCCTGGAGGCGTCTGAGCGCCGCGGAACTCGAGGACCAATTCGCCGGCCAGGGCGGGCAAGTCCCATGACTCGCCGTTGCGCGGCGTCGCCGACGCGATCACGTCGCCGGAGCGGCGCATCTCGGCCATATGCCGTTGATTCACTTCCGCCACTTGCTCGGCCAGCCACGTGGCGGCAGGCACGATCACGGGTACGCCGATGCACAGCATCTCGACCAAGACGGCGCTGTAGCGAGCGTAGTAGCGTTGCGGATCATAGGGAAAGAGTCCGATATGGGCGTTCCGGAGAAAGCGGCGATAGTCGTCGGGAGGCATGGGATAGGGTAAGCGACGAATGGGCGACGCCCCCGCGACGACGGCCCGCCCGGTCGCCGCAGTCCGGGCCGCGATGACGCGTTCCAGTTCGTTGACGGACGCGTTCGAGGCATCGACCAAGCCTGCCTGCGTGCGCAAGCGGCCTCGCTTGGACTGGCGTTCATGGTCGACCGGCTGCGCCTTGGAGGTTTGAATCTGCAATTCGCACCGTCCCGACTCAAACAGGTCGCTCCACACCTCGTCGATGATCGTCGCCAGCGACTTCCACCCTTTTTCCTGTCGACCATAGCCGCCGCAGACGACGCGCAGCGGGCGCGAATCGACGACCGATTCGGTCGGACATTCCTGGACGGCGGGCCGCGCGGGCGCCAACAGGTCAGGATGGACCGCACATTCCAACAGTTCAAACGGCGCTGCGCTTAGGGCGACGAACTGCCGCGTCATCGCCGGCGTCGTGCAGTAGAAGTGCAGCCGGTGTCTCGGCAAGCGCTGCAGCAAACTCCAGAAGTGGCGCTGCATGTCGATCAGGCGGGATGTTTGGCCCGCATGCTGGGGATCACGACCGTCGAGAAACGTATTGTGGAACTGCAGATGCCAGTCAATCTGGTCGGTCCCCGGCGTCTCGCTCAAGAAGCGAGTGAACCACACCAAGTCGTACTCGGTGACCGTTTGCAGAAACGCGAGATCGCCGCGCTGCGGTCGAATGGACTCCCAAAAGGCGCGCAGACCTTGCGCCTGTGCGCGGAGCCGCTTTCGTTGTTTGAATCGTCGACAGAGGGAGGACGCCGTCTGATGCCAGCGTTCAAAGCGCCGCCAAGGCGTAGGCGACCGCAGATCTTCCGTCCACGTTTCGAAGGGATTGAACGTCTTTTCGGCCACTCCCGTCAGCACCGAGAAGCGATGATAGGCCGATTCGCGAAATACTCCCTGCACAGGCCAACGGTCCGGCCATAACTCATCCTTCTTGAAGCTGCGGTTGGCAGCAACGACCGGACGCCACCCGCGCTGTTCAGCGGCTGCAAGCATCAACTGAGCGCACTCGTAATGATGTCCGCCCGCCTCGGAAAGCGATTGGTCGATCAGAATGAATTGACTCATGCCGCTTGCCTCCGCGACTCCTCCCCGCTTGGCGACTGCTGTCGCGGAAAGGATTCGTGAGCAAAGCGAGTGGCCCCTAGACGCAGGCACTCGGTCCACAGGCGCAACGCCGAGGTCTCCCAGTCGGTCACGACGACAGCTTCGGAACGAGCCAGCGATCCGGCCGCTTGCGCCCGCAGCGTCTCGCGCAACAACTCGACCAGCGACGACGAATTGCCGGGATCAAAGTAGCGACAGTGTTCGCCGCCCACTTCACGATGCGCCGGAATGTCGGACGCGAACACGCGTAAACCGAACCGCAACGCCTCGATAATCGGCAGCCCAAACCCTTCTGCAAAGGACGGAAAGACGAATGTCTGCGCGTGCTGATAGGCGAAGCGAAGCTCGGTGTCATTCAGGTCCGAAAACCAGAACAGCCGCTGTTGATAGTCTGGATGCGACGTGATTCGCTCGACAAGCTCGTCGCAACACCATCCCGCGCGGCCGACGAGACACAAACGCAAGTCGGGGTGATCCGCACGCAGCTGGTCGAAGGCGTCCAGCAAGAGGGCATGATTCTTGCGCGGCTCTAGGGTGCAAACCAACAGCAGCGGCGGAGGCCCCGCCGCGGGTGCAAACACGTCGCGCAGCGCGGCTCGCACCGGCGCGTCGGGATGCGCCTGATCCAGAGAAACACCCAAGGGGAACCAACCGACGCGCCCCCGCAAGCGACTTCGCCGCGGTCCCATCTCCGCCAAATACGATTCGAGGTCGTCGCGCACGGCCTGCGAGATGGCGACGACGAAGTCGACGTGGTCGAGCGTCTCCTGCAGCCAGTTTTCGAAGGTCTCCGCGAACCCGGCCACTTGGTGCTCCGGGTAACGAATGGGGATGAGGTCATAGGACACCAACCCTACGCTTGCCCCCGCCTGGCGTACGTATTCCAACGGCCATGGCGCCTCGCGACACCACCCGACGTCGGGCAACAGCAGAATGTCGTCGGGCTGAAACCGCACTCGCGGATTCCCCATCGCCGGCTCCCAGTAGCAATACCAGCGCTGCAGCGGCACGTAGATCCTTTTGGGAACCAGCGCTTTGCGCAGCCGGCCGCGCAGCCACACGGCCCCGTCGCGAACCATTTGGAGTCGCCGGCGCCAAGCCGATTTCGGGGGGGCTGGGGAGTCGTCTGGCAACCGCGGAGACACGAGACGCCACACGCCGTGGACGTGGACGACCGGTCGACACTCAATCCCTAGCTGCTCGGCCGTCGCTTGACAGTGATGGATGAGGTTTCGGACGACGCGCTGGATGCCCGTATTGCCGCCGACTCGCCACGTCGCCGTGCAATCGAAGTAGATCCGCGGCTTCGCCGCCGCATCGGGAATCGCGTTTGCAGTCGTGGGCGATCGATACAGACTCATGGGCACTCCTCGCCCCTCCGAAACAGCTTCCTTGCTTCTTCCTAATTTGGTTCCACAGTCTATCGGCGTCGCCAGGGTTGACCAACCCCACTTCGGCCGCGACGCCCGCCGCATTCCTCCTAAGCCCCCAGCATTAAACGCAGAGAGGCGGCCGAAAGTCGCCTTCGACTTCCGGCCGCCCCTGAGTGTTTACCCGACAGCGACTCGCGGCCCTAGGCCGAGGAGCGGTTAGTCCCACCACCAAGCGTCGGCCGCCAGATTCTTCGGCTTGCCGCCCGCTCGGTTCGCTTCAAGCTTGCCGTAGGAGTCGACCTTGATGCGTTCCGAAGTCACGAGCCCGCGGACATCGACCGACACTCCGCCGCTCACGCCGACCACGACCTGAGTCCGATTGATCACGCGGTGATTCACGATCGACTCGACTTCCCGCGGGGCGACGCCGAGTTCCGTCGGGCAGTACTCCGGATTGCCGAAATAGGCCATCTGCCAGCCGGTCTGCGTGCTCAAGTCTTGCGACTTGATCAACGCGGCGACCAGCGCCAGATCGAAGATGTTCTGCAGTTCGGCATAGACCGGGTACTTGGCCGCCAACGCCGGGAAGTGCTTCGTGAAGCTCTCCGTGAATTGGCGGTTGAACAGGTCGGCCTTGCCCGTGTGGACGCGATCGCCGCGTTCGGTGAGCAGTTCGTTTTCGCTGAGCACCTTGACGCCCTGACCGCGGAGTTCAAACGCATCGTGCGACTCGGTCGCCTGAACGGCGTCGTAATTCACCGTGAACCACCAGCGCAGCACATCCATCGGCGGCACAACGCCGTCCTTGCTGGCCTGCAGCGAATCGAGGTAGCTCGTAACGCCGAGCACGCCTTCTTCGAGTCCCATGCCGACGAGCTTCATGCGATAGTCCGCTTCGACCAAGATGCGGGCCGCTCGAGTGCGCGGGTCGATGCCGAAGACCTTGATGTCCTGGATGCCGACTGCATCGCGCAGCTGGGCAACCCAGGCATCGCGTTGGCCCGGCTTCAGCGGCTTCTTCGAGGTCTCCTCGACGAACGCCTTCGCGCGAACCAGGTTTTCATTGCGAGGATTGATGGAGCAGCCGAAGACGCCGTCTCCCTCGCGGACGCTTTGCAGCAGCACGATCAAGTCGTCCAATTGCACGACCGGCCGCCCTTTGTCCAGGCTGACCATCCGACCTTCGGCGTCGCGCGTCCAATCGCCAGCCGGGCCGGCGATCACCACGTCGCCCGTTTCCGGGTAGACCAGAACGTATTGGATGCGTTGCAAACCCGCGAGCGACCGCAGATCCTCTTCCACCGGCTGTCCGAGGACTCGGCGCAGTTGCACTTCGCGTTCCAGCCGCGACAGGGAAACTTTGCGCAGGGCCGACGACTTGCGCACGTCGCGATTGCCGTTCGACTCAAGCGCTGCACTGCGCACGCTGGTGAGGCTGGAACCGGCCGTACGAGCCATCCCCTTGGAGAGCATGCCCCGAGCGTCAACCAGAACGCCTTGCGGGAACTGTTCGACGGTGCCGACGCCGCCGTCGTCTTGCCAACCGGGCGAGGGCATACCGGTGGTGTTTTGGATGAGGTCCATCAGCGGCTGGAAGTCGGCCATCGCCGCACCACCCCGTCCGCCCAAACCGGGCATCATTCCGAAGCCCGGCTGCCCTCCCACGAAACCGCCATTTCCCCCGGGCATAAAACCGGATTGAACTTGGCCGCTCCCGCGGAACGCGTTCGCGAACCCGCCGCGAGCGCCGGCGGCGAGTTGGCCGGCGGCAACTTGGTTCAGCACCGCGTTTTGCTGGTCGGCGCCGAGCACCTGGGCCAGTACGCGAGCGGGGCCGAATTCACCCGCGGCGATGTGCTCGGCAATCTTCTTTTCGACTTCGGCCGGCTTCTGCCCTGCCTGATCTTCGGCTCGCACTACGGCGATCGGCGACCACGGGGCGACGATCGACGCCAGTCCGACCACGACGCCCAGTACCGCGCCCTGCACGATGCTGTGCAGCATCGTCCGGCGTCCCGTGGGCTTCCAACTTTGAGTCACTCGCGTCAGCATGCGACAAATTCTCCCTAAAACCCCGCGCGCGGACATCGGGCGCAGGCTTGGGTTCAGAATGCTCCAACCACGCGGGCGGGTCAAGGAAATTCTCGTCGGCCGAAACCGGATTTCTCGCGTTGGCACGCCGCGCTCACGACAACTATACTCCGCTACTTCGTTTCCGGACGGAACCGGGACCGCGGGGCCAGCAGTTTTTCCCAGGATATTCGGCATGACCCGTCGTCGAGCGTACTCTCACGAAAGGTCGCCCCCAGCTCCGCTCGGCGCTCTTTACCTAGTCGCCTCGGTCAGCTTTTTCGTCACATTTTTTTGGTCGGCAGAGGGCCCCCGCGCACTGCATGCTCAGGCCCCGACCGGCGCGACCCCCGCCGCCCCGCCGACGTCGCCTTTCACCAGCGCGTTACGGACGCAGTTCACGAATCAATTGCGGGCTCGAGCAGCCGTGGAACGAGCGGTCGTATTGCGGGAATTAGGGCGATATCCCGATGCCGAGGCCGCTCGCCTGATCGTGCAATATGGCTTGCGAGATCGCACCGCGTCCGTCTATCAGGCTGCCACAGAAGCACTTACAGCAAGCCGCGGCGCCTCCGCGGTCGATGCGTTCCTGCTCGAGCTGTTCCGCGACGAATTCGCCGCGGCCAAACGCCCCTATCCCGACTTTGCGCGGCGGCTGGCGCTGGCCGTGGCGAGCCGCCGCTCGGCGGCGACTTGGACCGAACTGACTCGGCGTGCACTGCAATCCGACGCGGAAGAGCGGGACTTGTGTCTCGATGCACTGTTGATGGGCATCGACGAAGCGGCGGCCGACCGAGACCTCGCAGTCCTCCCGCATCTGGCGACGCTCAGCCGCACCCCCCTGTTCGCCTATTCCCAAGGCTGTCGCAAGTGCCTGCTCGACGCGGTCTGCCAGCTCGACGCCGCCGCCGGCCTGGGGCTCTTAGTGGAGTGTCTCCCAAAGATCGACGGCGAACTGCGGGGGGACGTCGTGGAGTATCTAAGTCGTGCGACGAAACAAAAATGGGGCGACGACCCGGCCGCCTGGCAGCGTTGGTGGAGTCAGGAACAGGCGCGGCAGACGGCAGCTGGCCGAGCGACCGAGGAGGCGGGGGCTGCGCCGCCTCGGCTGACGGCGGGGGCGCCGCGCGTCGCCAACTCGGGCGCACCGCTGTACTACTACGACCTACCCGTCCGCGCCGACCGGGTCGTCTTCGTGCTCGACGTGTCGAAGAGCATGGGCCTTGGCGGCGGCGCCAGCCGCTTGGCGGCCGCGCAACGCGAGCTCGTCAAAACCCTGGAAAAGTTGCCCGAAGAGACGATGTTCAACGTGATCGTGTTTGAGGCGAAACCGACGGCGCTGGCCGAGCGATTGCAGCGGGCGACACCCGCCATGCGCGCCCACGCGGTTCGGTTCGTACGCAACCAGCGGGCCCAAGGGAAGACGGCCACTTACGACGCGTTGCATCAGGCATTAACATCGTCCCCCGAGCCAGAAGTGGTGTATTTGCTGTCCGACGGCATGCCGAGCGTCGGGGCGGTGGCGGCGCCAGACAAGGTGTTGCAATCGATCCAGTCGCTCAACCGCACCCGCAGGATCAAAGTCCACACGCTGGGGACGCTGGCGGGCCCTCAGGATGCGGCGTTCGGCGAGTTTCTGCGGCAGTTGGCTGAGCAGAACTACGGGGAATTCCGGCGGCTGGAGTGACCGGCGACGGCTTGCCCTTCCCGGGGGAACCCGTAAAACTAGCCCCTCCCAGTTCGCCTAACGTCAGCAAGAGGTGCGGTTACGATGGAAGCCGGTATCGTCGGCTTGCCGAATGTCGGCAAGAGTACGCTGTTCAACGCGCTCACCAGTTCCAAGTCGGCTCAGGCCGCCAACTACCCGTTCTGCACGATCGAACCGAACGAAGGGGTCGTCAGCGTCCCCGACGACCGACTGGCTCGAATCACCAAGTTCATCCCGCCGCAGAAGATCATCCCAGCCGCGATCAAACTGGTCGACATCGCGGGCATCGTGAAGGGGGCCAGCGAAGGGGAAGGACTGGGCAACAAATTCCTCAGTCACATCCGCGAGGTCGATGCGATCCTGCAAGTCGTGCGCTGCTTCGAGGACCCGGACGTGATCCACGTCGCCGGCGGCGTCGATCCGCTGTCGGATATCCAAACGATCGAACTGGAGTTGATGCTGGCCGACATCCAGGCGCTCGAACAGGCTCTTTCGAAGGCGCAGCGGACGGCGCGCACGGGGGACAAGGAAGCCAAGCTGCGCGTGACGGCGATCGAGGCCTGCATGGCTCACCTCGCCCAAGAAAAGCCGCTCCGTTCGCTCACGCTTCCCGAACAGGAGGCGAAGGCCGTTCAAAGCTTCGGTTTGCTCACCGCGAAGCCGATCCTGTTCGTGGCCAACGTCGACGAAGCCGATCTGGCGGGTCAAGGTCCGCTAGTGCAGCGAGTCCGCGAGTATGCCCAGCAAGTCTCGGCGGGAGTCGTGGCGGTCTGTGCGAAGCTGGAGTCGGAGATTGCGGAACTGGACGAACCGGACCGCACCGAGATGCTGCACGGCGTCGGCCTGAAGGAACCGGCGCTCGCGGCGCTCGCTCGCGAAGCGTATCGCACGCTGGGTTTGCAAAGCTACTTTACGGCCGGCGAGAAAGAAGTCCGCGCCTGGACGATCCCGATCGGCGCCACCGCGCCGCAAGCGGCGGGCGTCATTCACAGCGACTTTGAACGCGGGTTCATCCGCGCCGAAGTCTACAGCCTCGAAGATCTGGAAAAGTACGGGTCGGAAAAGGAACTTCGAGCGGCCGGCAAGCTGCGCGTCGAGGGCAAGAACTACGTCATGCAAGACGGCGACATCTGCCACTTCTTGTTCAACGTGTAAAACGTTGAGCAGCCGGCTTCGTTTAACCCGCAGCCGCAGGCGAGGAAGCGCGATAGGCGGATTACGCGAACAACACCGCCGGCGCGACGCAGTAGACTCGGACCACCGCCGGCGTGGTGCATCTCCCTCGCCTTCGGCTGCGGGTTAAACGAAGAGTTGCGCCTGGAATCGCTTTGACATTGACCCAGGCGGCGGATCGTCCTAGAGTCTCCGCCGCTGGATGTGAAGGGCGACAAGGAAGGTCCGTGCGGGCGAGGGATTTATGGCGACGGCGACGGCGGGAGTGCCGCGTAGCTTTTTGTGGCGATCGCGGAATTGGATCTCGATTCTAGTCTTCATCCCCACCGCCCTGTTCACCGTCTTCTCGGCGCCGGCGGCCTCGCTTGGCGTCTGGGGCGAATGGGCTTGTTACACGCTGGGCTGGGTCCTGTTCATGGCGGGCGGCGCGTACCGCTGGTGGGCGACCTTGTACATCAGCGGTCGCAAGGACACACAGGTGATCTGCACCGGTCCCTACTCGATGAGCCGCCATCCGTTGTACTTCGGCACGTTCCTGTTGGGATTGTCGTGCGCGGCGTTCCTGCAGAGCCTGCTGTTCTTGGTCGGGCTTTTGGTGACCGGCATCGTCTACTTGAGCATCACTCTGCCGCGTGAAGAAAGCCGCCTGGAAGCCATCTATGGCGACGCGTATCGCGACTTTCAACGTCGAACTCCGCGTTTTTTTCCGAACTGGGCGAACTACCAATCGCCGGAGTCGATCGTGGTGAATCTGAGCGGCCTGAAGGCGGAACTGTTTCGAGCCGCTCGGTGGGCCCTGATTCCGCTGCTGGCGCACCTGCTGTGGCAGGCTCGTCTGGAAGCGTGGTGGCCCCATTGGATGACCCTTCCCTAGGCGTCACAATGGGTCGCATGACCCAGAAAAAAACACTCATTCGCGACGCCCTCGTCGCCCTCCCCGACGGTCTCCAGGTCACCTCCGTGCTGCTGGAAGGACGCCGCATTGCGGTGATCGATCCCGCCATCCACACGTCGGCCGACGAAGTCGTCTCCGCCGTCGGTTTGTGGCTCTTGCCAGGCGTCATCGACGACCAAGTTCACTTCCGCGAACCGGGCCTGACTCACAAGGAAGATCTCCACACCGCCAGCCGCGCTTGCGCCAAGGGCGGCGTCACGACGTTCCTGGAGATGCCCAACACCAAGCCGACGACGACGACCGTCGAACGCCTGCACGAGAAGCTGGCGCTCGCGGCCGGCAAATCGTTGGTCAACTTCGGATTCTACATCGGCGCCACGCCGACGAACCTCGCCGAACTGCAAGCCGCGGCGCGGACGCCCGGGATCAAGATCTTCATCGGCTCAAGCACCGGCGATCTTCTGGTCGACGATCAAGAGGCGCTCGAACGGATCTTCGCCCACACGACGCTTCCAATCACGGCCCACTGCGAAGATGAAGCAACGGTCAGGGCGAACGCGAAACGACTCGAAGGCATCGCCGACTACGCCGTCCATTCGCGAGTGCGCGACCACCAGGCGGCCGTGATCGCGACGCGCCGAGCACTCGACTTGGCCTATCGCCATCAGCATCGCTTTCACGTGCTGCACGTCTCGACCGCCGACGAACTGCCGCTGATCGCCGACCACCGCGGCTTGATCACCGCCGAAGCCTGCCCGCATCACTTGTTCTTCAACATCGATGATTACGCGCGTTTGGGTTCGCTCATCCAAATGAACCCGTCGATCAAGACGGCGGCCGACAACGAAGCCCTGTGGCGTGCCCTGCTCGACGGCACCATCCAAGTCATCGCCACCGACCACGCCCCGCATACGCTCGAGGAAAAGGCCAAGCCGTATCCCCAGTCGCCGTCGGGTTTGCCGGCCGTCGAGAACTCGCTGGCGCTGCTGCTGGATCAAGTCCAGCGGGGCCGTTGTTCGCTCTCCCAAGTGGTGCACTGGATGTGCGAAGCGCCGGCCCGAGTGTGGGATCTGGTGAACAAGGGACGCATCGAAGTCGGCTACGACGCCGACTTGGTGCTGGTCGACCCGCAAAAGGAAGCGACGATCCACAACGCCCAGCAAGAGACGAAGTGCAAGTGGAGCCCCTGGGACGGGCAGACGTTGGTCGGCTGGCCCGTGCGCACCTGGGTGCTGGGGCAGGAAGTGTTCCGCGACGGACGCATCGACGACCGTTGCCGCGGCGAAGAGGCCGTTTACGACCACGGCCGCGGCGGATACTGGGCCGCTCAGTAGCAGTCCAGCCGCGAGCAAGCTGACGCGGCAGGTCGACTACAGCAAGATGCCCTCGCGAGCGGCTCGTTCGCGCAATCCACGTTCAAAGTACGGGAACGGGTACGGCTGGTGTCGTCGCGCCCACAGGAACGTGCTCTGTACGAGCGCAATCGACAGTTCCTTGGCTTTCACTTTGGTCACAACCATCGCAATGAATTCGAACTCTTCCTGACGTCGCGCCTTGAGGCCGCTCTTGAGTTGCTGTTCGAGGTCGGCGCTGGTGATGCCCGGAATGGGCGTCGGCGTGCCCGGTGGATCATCTTCGGCCGATTCGGCCACTACCGTCCCCAGTCCCAAAGCGCCGCCGATCAGCAACAGCTTCCACCATTGACGACGAGTCATCCTGGGCCTCCTTGCGTACGTGACGCCGCCGAATGCGTGAACCGCGGGCGGCCGCTGCGGCGCGAGAGAATTCCCGCGCTTCCCAAGTCGGCTTGTAGCGAAACATCCGCCCGCACCGCAAGAGCGATTCGCCCTGCGTCCCGCGTCCTCGGACCGCGTCCAATCTAGCGGGCGGCTGCGTCAGGTCGTAGCAATTCGCGCGCCGCCAGCGCTCGGCGGCGGGCTTCCTCGGGGGTTGCACCGAGCGCCGTGAGGTGCCCCATCTTGCGTCCGGGACGCGGTTCCGACTTCCCGTACAGGTGCAACTGGACGCCCTCTTGAGCCAGCGTGCGGGACCAATTCGGCGTCCCCGTGCGCCATTCATCCCCGAGCAGATTCACCATGGCGGCGGGGGAATGCCAACGCGGCGAACCCAGCGGCAGTCCGCAAATCGTGCGGACTTGCTGTGCAAACTGGCAGGTCACGCAGGCGTCGATCGTGAGGTGGCCCGAGTTGTGGGGACGCGGCGCCAGTTCGTTGACCAACAGACGCCCGTCGCGCGCCACGAAGAACTCCACGCACAACACGCCGACGACGTCGAGCGTCTGACAGACGGCCCGCGCCATTTCGATCGACTCCGCGGCGATCCGCGGATCGACCGGCGCCGGATAGGTCGTCACATCCAAGATGTGATGGCGATGTTCGTTATGCAGCGGCCCATAGGCTACGGCGGCGCCGTCGAGTCCACGAGCGATGACGACCGACACTTCGCACTCAAAGTCCACGAACGCTTCCAGGACGTGCTCGCGACCGTTCAACGAGCCGCCGGCTTCGGCGACGTCGGCCGGCGTCCGCAGCAACCGCTGCCCCTTGCCGTCGTAGCCCCAATCAGAAGTCTTAAGCACCGCGGGCAAACCAAGCGACTCGACGGCGGCGTTCAGTTCAGCGGCCGTGTGTACGGCGGCGAAGCGCGTCACGGGAATTCCGGCCGTCGACAACGCCGTCTTTTCGCGCAATCGATTCTGCGTCGTATGCAGCACTCGGCCCGCCGGCCTCACCGGCGCAAAACGCTCGGCCGTTTCTGCGGCCGCCGCGGAGACGTTCTCGAACTCGAACGTGACGACGTCGACGTTCTGCGCGAATCGCGCGACGGCGTCGAGATCATCGTAGGCGGCGCGAATCTCTACGTCGGCGACTTGCCCCGCCGGCGTGTCGTCGTCCGGCGACAACACATGGACTCGATACCCCATGCGCCGCGCCGCAATGGCGAACATGCGTCCCAATTGTCCCGCACCTAGAACGCCGAGCGTCGCGCCCGGTTCGATCGCTCGCGTCATAGCACCGAATCCTCCATGACGCGCGCCGTTTGTTGGTCGTGAAACGCCTGCAGTTTCGCGGCCAGTTCGGGGCGAGTCACGGCGAGCATGCGGATGGCCAGCAAGCCCGCATTGCGAGCGCCCGCTTCGCCGATCGCCAACGTGCCCACGGGAATGCCTCCCGGCATCTGGACGATCGACAACAGCGAATCGAGCCCCGAGAGGGCGCGACTTTGCACGGGCACTCCCAGCACCGGGAGAATGGTCTGCGCCGCGATCATGCCGGGCAAGTGGGCTGCGCCCCCCGCCCCGGCGATGATGACCGCCAGCCCGCGACCGGCGGCCTGCTGCGCGTACTCGCACATCCACTGGGGCGTGCGATGCGCTGAAACGACGCGCCGTTCATGCGGCACGCCGAATTCTTCCAGGATCGCTGCGGCATGCCGCATCGTGTCCCAATCCGACTTACTCCCCATCACCACGCCGACCCACGGCGCGGGCGTCGCTTGCGATTGCATATGGCGTCAGGCCCTCCCAAAGGCCCCCATCATACCGAATCGCCCCCCGTAGGACAGGCTTCCAGCCTGTCTGCACCTCCGAGTCTGCACTGCCCCGCCTGCACTGCCCCCATCCGCCGCCTCTGTCGTCATCGGCGCCGCGAGTTACTCGTCGTCCCCCGCGTCCTCGCCGCGTTCGACGGCCGGCAAACCGTCTTGCGCCAACGGATCGACGCCGATCGCCGCGCGAAGCGCCGCCAGCGCCTTGAAATAGTCGGCCAGCGTCTCGATCTCCAGCAGCGTGGCCTCGATCTCGGCCGCTTCCTGAATCGCCACTCGCAGCAAATCGCTGTCCTGGGCGTCGAACCGCTTCCGTTCCGCGTCCTCAAGCTGCCGAGCCAACTCGACGCTGCGTCGCGCCCGCGCCACCCGCTCGTAGCTGGTGACGAGCGCCGACTGAGCGTCCTGCACTTCGATGGTGATCTTGTTCTCGGTGAACTCGCGTTTCGCCGCGATCTGAGCGATTTTGCCGTAGGCCGACTGGATCTTGCCGTCCGCCTTGCGACGTTGCAAAGGGACTTCGAAGTACAGCCCGGCTTCCAACTCGAAGGGCCCCCGCTCATTCTTCTTCGTGGCTGACGCGCCCACATCCTTCGATGCCAGCACGATCGCATTCAGTTCGGGCAGTCGCAAGTTCTCGCCGACCGCCAAATCGACTTCGGCCAATTGCCGCTGCAAATCGAGCTCGACGAGTTCCGGACGTTGGGTGAGCGCCCGATCGACTTCGGCGGTAAACATGCCTTCCTGCGGCGGCGTCGGCTCGGGGAACTTCGCAGGGAGCAACGAAGGGCTTGGCAGGACCTGTCGCCCCATCTCGTCGCGCAGATATAGCGACAACTTGATCGTGGCCTGCTGCAGCTTCCGCCGAGCCTCGATCACCTTCGCCTCGCGCGACGCGATCAAGCGTTCGTTTTGGACGAGTTCAATCTCTGCCAGATCCTCGCGTTTCACGCGTTCGACGAACTGTTCGTTCCGGTCGATGGTGACTCGCAGCAGTTCCCGCTGAGCTTCGTAGCTCAAACCGGCCGCGACCCAGGACCAGTAGGCGTCGGCGGCGCCGAAGGTGAAATCGAGCAACAAAGATTGCACGGCCGGATCGACTTGTTGACGGCGGAGCGTCGTTTGGAAGAGTTCGGCGCGGCGGTCGTCGATCGAGCGGTTGCGCAAGAGGGGCGTTTCCCAACCTAGTTTGAATTCACCGCCCTCGTTCGTCTCCCGTTCGCCGTAATACACCGGAAAGTTGCCGTCGCCGATGCGGTAGGCGCCGTAGACGTTGCCGCCGGGCATGAGCGCCTGTTCCAGCTTCACGACGTTGCGGTAGTTCTCATAGTAGCCCTCCGGCTGAGACATACTCTCGGCCTTCAACTTCAAGTCGAACTCTCCCCACGCCGACACCTGTTTGCCGCCGGCGATTTCGAATTCCCGCAGGGCCGCCTCCAGAGCCGGAAACGACTCGTAGACCGATTCGGTCACCGTCCGCAGCTGCAACGGCCCCGCGCTGCTGCGCGGAATCGGCTGTTCCTCTTGATCAAGCTGCGGCGGCAGCAGCGACTCGGGCGTCCCGCGCGCCGGCACTTCTTCGGCTCCCTCGGCGCCGACGATCGGCGCCGGCGGTTGGGGAGGAACCAAGCGATCGGCGGCCGCGGCTGCCGGCGCCGCGTCCTCGTCCGAGAAGGCGACTTGTCGGACCTCGGAAACCGCACCAGTCGCCTTCGCCGCCGTTTGGACGGGCGTCGGCCCCGACGCCGTCTCGCGCGAGCGCCATTGCAAAGCGGCGGCAGTCGACGGGCTGGGTCCCAGGTCGCGGGAGAGCGAGTCGAATCGTCCTTCGGAACGACAGCCGGTCAGCAGGAGCATTCCCGCCAGCCAGCGACGCCATCCATGGCTTGTCGTGACGCGCATCATTTTGGCAGTTTCACTTTCTTCCCCCCCTTGCCGCCATCCGACTCGTCGGGACCGGTCGACTTGGCGCCCGTCTTGTCGCCGGACTTTCCGTCGCCGTACAGCGGGGGAGGACCATCAAACACGGGCGGGAAACCGTTGAGCTGCCGCCAAATTTCATAGCCCAACGAAACCTGACTAAGCATCACCCAACCGTTGGTCCGCGCCCCTTGTCGCAACAGCTGCTCCGAGGGCCACGGTTCGTCGGGTTTGGGCTGAATAAGGATGCGGAACTTGCCTTTGCCGTTATCGGCCGCGTCGACCGCCGTCACCCTACCGCCGAACGTACCGAAGGCGGCGGACGGCCACCCCGCGGCGAACTGCACCGCCGGCCAGCCCTCAAACTGCAGCCGCACTTCGCGCCCCGGCGACACCAGAGGAATGTCGTTGCCATCCACCCACAATTCGACCGCCCGATCGCTGGTCTCCGGTACGATCGTGAACAGTGGATCGCCTTCCTTGAGCATATCGGCGTCGTCGTTCGCCATGATGCGCAAGATGATGCCGTCGCGCGGCGCCGTCACCACTCGGCTTTCAAACTGCGCTTGCTTCCCCTGAATCTCGGAGAGTTCCTTCTTGGCGAGCGACATTTCGCCTTGCGCTTCTTGCTGCATGGCCCGCGCGTAATCGACCTTGGTCTGCGCCTCGCGCGATTTCTGCTCGAGATCGGCCTGTTTCGACGCCAAGTATTTTTCCGCCGCTTCGACATACTGCTTGGCGGCCTTCAATTTGGCTTGCGCTTCGTCGTAGCTCCGCCGCTCCTTCTCCAGCGCCACGCCGGACGTGAGCCCCTGTTCCTTCAGCGTCTTTTGACGTTCGAAATTCGAACGCGTCTGCTCGACGGCCGCTTCGGCCGCTTCCACCGCGTGCCGTTCGGCTTCGACCTTCCGCCGCGCTTCCTCGATCAACTGCATCCCGGACTCGATCACCGCCGACCGCGCTTCGCTGAGATCGACGATCTGTCGCCCGTAGGTCTCGGCTTTCGTCCCGGAGTACATCAGCTTCTCTTGGACCGCAAACACCTGCTGCGTCAAGCGATCGCCGCGGGACGGATCGATATCGCGGATTTCGACGAGCGGCTGCCCCTTCTTGACCTTCACTCCTTCGACGATCCCCGGCTGCCAGCCGACGATCCGACCGTAAATGGGCGACTCCACCGTCTGCGGGCGTTCCGTGGGATTGTAGGCCACCACGCGTCCCGTGCCTCTGGAAGTCTGCTGCCAGGGCAGCAGCAACAGCGCGGCGGCGACCACCACCAAGCAGCCTAGAACGTACTTGCCCAGTCGTCGCACCAAGCGCGGCGACTCGACCAGATGCATCGCATCCAACTGAATGGTTCGTAAGGGAGCTCTCTGCAACATCAGTGCGACTCCTGTCCGCTCAAGGCGACCTTGGGCGCCTCAGGCGTTCGATCCGGCTGAATGACGATCGAACGACCACACGCGTTCATGATATCATCGCGTCCCGTCACCAGCAGCACCGTCCCCGTCGCCGTAAACCTTCGCAGCGCCTCGAGCGTCTGCTGCAACGTCTCGGTCGGCAAGGCGTCCAGCAGTTCGTCGATCAACAGCAGCCGCGGGCGTCCCACGAGCGCTCGCGCCAGCAGCATGCGTCGCACCTGGCTGTCGCTCAGCGGCGTCCCCAACGGCGACAATCGCGTCTCGAGCCCCGCGGGCAGTTCCAGCAGTTCGTCCAGCAGCCCGATCTCCTCCAACACGTCGCGCACTTCCGCAAAGCCGATTCCTGCGCGGTCCAAATGCACATTCTCGGCGATCGTCCCCGAGAACACCTCGCGACCGTCGCGCACCAACGTCACCTCTCGCCGCAACGCCGTGCGTTGCAGCGAGCGGACGTCGACGCCGTCGTATTCCACGCGCCCCGCCGTCGGCAGCCGCAACGCGTAGAGAATGTCCAGCAGCATCGACTTGCCAGCGCCGGGGGGGCCGACGAGCGCCGCCAGTTCGCCCGGCGCCAACGACGCCGACACGGGCTGCAACACGGTGCGTTCGCCCAAACGCAGCCCGACGCGACGCAAGCTCAGCGCTGCGGGGCCGAGCCGCGCGGCCGGCGCCGCGCCGTCAGGCCGCTCCACCGGCAAATCAAACAGATGCCCGATCTTGTCGACGGCCGCCAACAAGTCGTAATAGCTTTCCAAATGCTTCCCCAGTTTGGCGGTCGATCCCAAAATCACCGCCACGATCAACTCGGCCGCCACCAATTGCCCGAGACTCAGGTCTCCTTCGATCACCAACCAACCGCCGATTCCCAGCAGCACAGCGCTCCCGACCGCCTGCAGCGCCGCCGCGAAAATGATCTGCCGCAGCACCACGCGAAAATGCTGCGATCGCGCCCGCACGTAGTCGGCGGCGAACCGATCCGCGACGTCCCAAGCACGACGCGATCCGCCGTACATCTTGAACGCCAACGGCGCTCCCACTAGCTCTTCCAGCCAAGCCGCTACGCGATACTTGGCCAGCGATTCGTTGATCGCCGTCCGCACGCCGCCGCGACCGAGCACAAACACGATGACGGCGAGACTGCCGACCAGAAAGACGTCGAAGCCGAGCAGATACGGATGGTAAATGGCCAACACCACCATCCCGATGATCGTCTGCAGCACAATCGAGATGCCGTCGAGCACCAGGACGGCGGCCGTCTTCTGGACCGTCATCACGTCAAAAAAGCGATTGAGTAATTCCGGGCCGTGGTGATCGTCAAGCGCCGATTGGCGGACGCGCGGCAGTCGATAGGCCAAGTCCGAGACGACGCGCACGAAAATTCGCCGCTGAATGATTTCGGAGACGTACGCCTGCAATACGCGCAACAACGCCGCAAATGCCAGGAACGTCAGCAGAATGAGGCACAGTACGACGACGGGCTGAGCGAACCGGCCGAACGCGACCGTGTTCACCAACGCTTCGACCGCGATCGGCGACGCGAGCGCCAACAACCCGACGACGGCGGAAAAAACAGCGACGACGGCGATATCGCCCGCTTCGGGCCGCAGGATGCCCAACAGCCGTCGCAGCGGCGACATGCCGTGACGACCGTGACCGTGGCGCTGCCCGTGCCCCTGACCGTGTCCCTGCTCGTCGGCGCCGCCCGCCCCGTGAGCATCATGATGCTGGCTGCTGTGCCCGTGATCTTCGTAGGGGTCGGTCACGGACGCCGTCACGATGCAGACGTCGCTCTGCGGCGAGTCCACTCCCAGCTTCGCGGCAACTTGGCTCGCCGAACACCACTCGGAGGAACCGTCGGGGAGGGCGAGCTGCACCTTGCGCCACGACGAACCGGTCACCACCGCCCACACTTGGCTGGGATCGGTCAGCGACAACAGCGCCGTCGCTTTATGCTGGCGAGCGAAGCGGAGTCCGTCCGCCAGCGAAATTCGTTGGACGAGCACGCGCAGCGCGAGCCGCTCAGCGGCGTACTCCAACTGCGATACGGCCTCCTGCGCGCTCGGCGCCTCGGCAGGCGAATCGCCCGCACAGGCGTCCTCAAGCGCTCTCGAGACGGCCCAATGGTCGACATGCGCCCCCGCCGCCTCCGCCAGCGAACGAATCAAGGCGACAAAACGCTCCCGCGGGAGCTCGAAGTCGCCGGGCCCGTCGTGAAATTGCGAATTGTGCGGCGAGTTTGATCCCATCAATCCTCTCAATCGGCGGCCGCAACTCGAAAACGCGCGTTAAAGTCAACGTAATCGTCTAAATCGGCCGCCCGGAAGGTACGACTTAAATATTCCGTTATCTTCACCAAGTTTCAACCGGCGAATCAACCCGCCATGCTGGTCTTGGTCTTGGGCGGCTGGTCGCGGCGAATTCGCCGATCCACGGCCCGCGACACCCGCTCCGCCGCTCGAGAAACCGCCGCCAGGAGACTCGCGTCGGCGTCCGACACGGTCACAGGATCTCCGTGCCGCAGATACACGTCGACTCGGCACGTCTTATCCACGCCTCCCTTGGGTCCGTTCTCGTCCTGCACGTGCAACGTCACTCGCTCCACCTGCGGTTCAAACCGCGTCAACGCATACCGCAGCCGACGCTCCGCTTGTTCCCGTTGTTCCTGATCCAACTCCCGCCCGCGATCCACAATTTGCAGTCGCATGGTGTGTGCCAATCATGTCAGAACTCGAATCCTCGCAACGACCCTTTGTCGCCGCCTCTCTACTATTATTCTTGGGACTTGCCGCGACATCGACAAATAGAATATAGAAATGCATAGATTCGAAAAAACAACATCACGAGGCCGCTCATGGACTGGCTGAATTACCACCACCTTCTGTACTTTTGGGTCGTCGCTCGCGAAGGCTCGATCGTGAAAGCCTGCGAGCAGTTACAGCTGGCGCAGCCGACCGTCAGCGCCCAGCTCCAGAAGCTCGAACGGTCGCTCGGCGCGCGGCTCTTTGAACGCACCGGTCGCAAAATGCAGCTCACCGAGACCGGTCAGACCGTATTCCGATATGCCGAAGAAATCTTTGCCCTCGGAAAGGAACTCACCGACGTCCTGCACCAACGGCCTGTCGGCCAACCGCTGCGGTTTACGGTCGGCGTCCCCGATGTGCTTCCTAAAATGGTCGTCTACCGCCTGCTGCGGCCCGCGTTTGAACTGCCCGAGCCGCTTCGGCTGGTCTGTCGCGAAGGACGTTTCGATGAGCTGCTCAGCGATCTGGCGACGCACGATCTCGACTTGGTGCTCTCCGACTCCCCCGCCCCGCCGAACGTCCGCGTCAAGGTCTACAACCACTCGCTGGGACGCTGCGGCGTGGGATTCTTCGGTTCCCCCGACCTGGTCGCCAAGAGCCGCCACAAGACGCTGGCGGAAATCGTAGAACAACTGCCGCTGCTCATGCCGACCTCCGTCTCGCAGTTCCGTCGCAACCTCGACCAATGGTTCGACGCCAACGACCTGCGTCCGCGGATCGCCGCCGAGTTTGCGGATAGCGCGTTGCTGAAGGTCTTCGGTCAAGAAGGTCGCGGGTTGTTCCCCGCGCCGCTCGCCATTCGCCAAGAAGTGGAACGGCAATACAACGTGCAGTTGATTGCGGAAGTTCCCACCCTGACGGAACGCTATTTCGCGATCTCGGTCGAGCGGCGATTGAAGCACCCCGCCGTCCTCGCCATCTCGACCGCCGCCCGCAACGTGCTGACTTAGCCGCCGAGACGGCTTTCATTGCCACAGAGGGAGCAGGAGTTCACCGAGAGAGGAGATGGAGACGGGGGGGAGATCGTCACATTCGAAAAAGGCCGCAGACGTCGCGGTGCGAGTAGCTCGCCACCGCACTGGGCACAGCAATTCATCTGGGGGAAGAAAGCCGACGCCAGGAAATTCGATCACCCTTCGCCTGACGACGTACAACTCGTCCCCATCGCCAGGCCCTTCCCTCGGCGGCCTCCGTGCCCTCGGTGGCAAAAAAAGGGGCGCCGACGGCTCCTATTCGGTGCCCTCGGCGCCCTCTGTGGCCAACGCTTTTGTCGTCGTCGCTCGGCGGCTTACACCACCTTGGTCACGCCCGGGACGGGGCGAGCGTAGTAGCCGTCGGCGTCCGGCTTCACGGGCGGCTCATCCTGGAAGCTGTGGTACTTCTCGACGGGCGAGACGACCACTTCCGAGTTGAGGGCTTCTTCCCACGTGAGGCTTTGGCCCGAGTAGGTGCACATGCGGCCGTAGATGGCCGTCATGGTGCTGAGCGCGCCCCAGTCGCCTTCGAACGGCCGCTTGCCAGCCCGCAGGTCGGCGAACAGGTCGTGGTGTTCTTGCTGGTGGCCGTCGCCGCCGCCGCGGCCGAAGCTGTACAGCACCTTCCCCTTTTCATCCATGATCTTCGCGCCGCTGACGTCCGCCGAGCCCTTGGTGCCATGCACGAACTCAGACACAGCGTTCCAGCACCCTGGGATGTGGCGGCATTGGCTCAACATCACCGCGCCGCTCTTGTACTTGAACTCGACGAAGTGATGGTCGAACGTTTCGCCGTAATCCTTCCCCTTGCGCACTTCGCAACCGCCCTGCCCCTGGCCCCAAACCGGGTAGTCGTTCATGATCCAGTTGATCACGTCCAGGTTGTGGATGTGCTGCTCGACGATGTGATCGCCGCACAGCCAGTTGAAGTAATACCAGTTGCGCATCTGGTATTCCATTTCGGTCATCTTCTCTTCACGCTGCCGCACCCACGGCGTGGCGCCGTTCCAATAGGCTCGCGCGAGGACGATGTCGCCGATCATGCCGTCCTGGATGCGCTTGATCGTCTCCTTGTAACGCGGTTCGTGACGGCGCTGCAGGCCGACGGCGACGGCGAGGTTCTTTTCCTTCGCGATCTTGTTCGCCTCCAAGCACTTCCGGACGCCGGCCGGATCGACGGCGACGGGCTTCTCCATGAACACGTGCTTGCCGGCACGAACGGCCGCATCGTAGTGCAACGGGCGGAAGCCCGGCGGCGTCGCCAAGATCACCATGTCGACGTCGGTCGCCAGCAGTTCCTTATACGAGTCGAAACCGGAGAACATCCGGTCCTTGGGCACATCGACCTTGTCGCCGTGCTGGCTCTTCGCGCCGCGATAGGCCGCCTGCACCTTGTCATCGAACACGTCGGCCAGGGCCACCAACTTCACTTCGCCGCCCATCGTGTTCATCGCTTGCACCGCCGCGCCCGTCCCGCGACCTCCGCAGCCGATGAGCCCCAGCTTGATCACGTCGCTGCCGAAGGCATGAGCCGAACGAGCGACGCCCAGCGTCGAGGTGGCGACGGCGCCGCCGGCGACCAGCAACGACGACGTGCGGATGAAATCGCGACGCGACGTACTCGACGCGCTGCCCGCGTCGGCGTTGGAATTCTGCTGCGACATAACGAGGTAACTCCTAAACAGTGGAGAACGAAGATGATTTGCCTGGATCCAGCGACTCGAATGAAACGAGTCTCGGTACTTCAAACTGCGCCCAGCATACCGCTGGACGCGGCGTCATTCAACGCAAGGTGCTTTGACGCAACGACAAACGCTCGCCGCGTCGGGCGAATGTGATTCGACCTAGCGTCCGCGTTTGCGATCCTCAACCGGCTCGGCCTTGTCCCATTTCTGCGCCAGTTCGTCCGCCGAAGGCGTTTCCAGCGGGCGGACGATGCGGAACCCGACATGCAGAGCGTCGGTCAGGTACCAGATGCTTTTGGGCTGCTGCGGATCTTGCTGCTTCCAGTCTTCGACCGACTTATCGCGGGCGGCGCTGCGCAGCTTGACCGCTTCGGCATCCCACGAGCCGCCGCGGACCACGCGTCCCCACTCGGTCTTCGGGACCAGCAGCGGGTTCACGGAAAGCTTCTCCGTGAACAGGCTGTAGTGGGGCTGATATTGGTCCAAGACCCATTCCGACACGTTGCCGTGCATGTCGTGCAAGCCCCAGGGGTTGGGCTTCTTCTTGCCGACGGGATGGTATTTGTCTTCCGAATTGTCGACGTTCCACGCGTATTCCCCCAACTTTTCGGCGTCGTCGCCGAACGAATAGGCGGTGGTGGTCCCGGCGCGGCACGCGTACTCCCATTCGGCCTCGGTCGGCAGTCGGTAGTAACGCCCTGTTTTCGCCGACAACCATTGGCAATAGGTGCGTGCGGCCAATTGGGTCATGCAGATCGCCGGGTAGCCCCGCTTGCCCATACCGAACGTCATATCCGTATAGGGCGCAGTAGGTTGCGACAACTGATACTCATTAGCGTCTTTGTCGCGAGCGTTCTCGGCGACCTTGGCCAAATTGCGGCGTTGGATGTCCAAGTCGAACATCCAGATTTCATAGGCGTCCCACGTGATCTCGCACTTGCTCATCCAAAACGGTCCGACTTGCACCTCGTGCTGCGGACCTTCGTCTTCCCCGCGCCCCGATTCGCCCGCCGGGCTCCCCATCAGGAACTTGCCGCCCTTGATCGGCAGCATCTCGATCGCAATTTCCGTATGCTCGATCTTCTCGCTGTACTTCTGCATCTCGGCTTCCGTCTTGGCTGCCGATGCGGGGATCTCGAGCGCCGGGGCCTGGGCATAAACGGCACGCACGTCACAAGCGGTCCAAGCGACAACGCCTGCCAGCGCCGCACCCGCCACGCCCGTGAAAACTGCTTGCCACTGGCGCGCCGCCGTAATTAGTCTGAACATGGAGGCAAAGTCCTTCGAGTCAAATACTTAACAAGCTCTTTTCCTGGGCCGCCTGCAAATGCGGCTCCACCAGGCGGTCAACTCCCATGCTGGGTCCGATCTTCGTCTGCTGCCTCGCAGGCAGCTGCCTACTGAGCGGCGACCTGAACCAGGTCGGCTCGCCAGCCGAGCGTTCCTCCGAACCGCAGCTCCAACGGTTCGAGCGCACGGAGATCCACATGGGCACGTCGTTCAGCGTCGTATTGTACGCAGCCGACGAACCCCATGCCACTCGGGCCCTCGACGCCGCCTTCGCACGCATCCAATCGCTCGACAAGACCCTCAGCGACTATGACGAGCAGAGCGAATTGAGCCGACTCAGCGCTCGGTCGCCGACCCGGGCGCCGGTGCGCGTCAGCGACGACCTGTGGCGGGCCTTATCCAGGTCGGTCGAGTTTTCGCGGGCGACTGACGGTGCGTTCGACATCACCCTCGGCCAACTCACCCGACTCTGGCGCCGCTCGCGTCGCCAAAAACAACTGCCGACCCCCGAACGGCTCGCCGCCGCCCTGGCGGCCTCCGGTTACCAGCATCTGCGTCTCCACTCCGATTCGCAATCCGTCGAGTTGCTGCGGCCCAACATGCGGCTCGACGCGGGCGGCATCGGCCAGGGACTGGCGGCCGACGAGGCGCTCGAGGCGCTGCGAAAAGCGGGCGTGACGCGGGCGATCATCAATGCCAGCGGCGACCTGCGAGCGGGCGATCCGCCGCCAGGGCAGACAGGCTGGAAGGTCGGCATCGCGCCGCTCGATCCGCAGTCGCCGCCGAGCCGCTTTCTGGAGATCGCCAACTCGGCCGTCTCCACGTCGGGAGACGCGTTTCAATTCGTCGAGATCGACGGCCGCCGGTACGCACACATCGTCGACCCGAAGACGGGTCTCGGACTTTCCACGCGAATGAGCGTCACGATCGCGGCGTCCGATTGCACCACCGCCGACGCACTGGCCACCGCCGTTTGCGTGTTGGGCCCCGAACGGGGACTGGCGTTCGTCGAGTCGCAGCCGGGGTTGGGCGCCTACCTGGTTTATTTGGACGAATCAGGAAGCGCGGCCGTCCGCACGTCGTCGCGCTTCGATGCGTTTGATTTGTCGCGAGTCGCCGCGATGAGCATACCGCCGACGCAACCAGCCTTGGAGCGGAAGACGGGCGTCCGACGCCGTCCCGTTCGCCGCCTGCCCCTCTTCCACTCACGCTAAGGTGCGCCGATGGACCTGATCGCAGTTTGCGCACCACTGGCCTTCGCCCTGATCCTGGGCGGCATCATCACGATCGTCATCGCGGTCGTTCGCGCCAACCGGCCGCCCTCCCCTTCCCCGACGCACGCGCCGCCGCCGCCGCCTCTGCACTCCACGCCGCCCGCCGCCGCCGCGCCCGCGTCGCTCGCGACCTTGGCGCCCTCCGTGGAAGAGGTCGCCCAAGGCGCACCAGACGTCGCTCAGCGCGACGCACTGGCCACGATGCGTCAATTGCGAAGGTGGCAGTTGGCGGGACAGATCGACGACGGCACGCACGCACGTCTCGTGCAGTTGGCCCGCCAGTCGCTACTTGAGGCGTCGCCGCCGCCCTCTCCCGCCGAATCACGCGTCGCGGCCGCTCCCATCGCACCACAAACTGTGGCCGTCGGCAGCGAGATCGTCGAGGCGGTGGTGGTCGCGTCGCCGACTCCGACGCCTACGCCGGCCAAGCCCGCCTTCCCGCTGCATCCGCTCGATCGTCCCGACGAGTTGGAACGGCCGCGCGAGCCTTCGGCGCCGCGACGAGCGTTGGCGGACGTGCTGCAAGCATTCATGGAAGAGCGGAACATCCGTTGGGGCGAAATCATTAGCGGCGTGCTGATCGTCGTCAGCGCCGTAGGGCTCGTCGTGAGCCTCCGCGCGACCTTGCGCAATACGATTCCCTATTTCCCGGCGCTGTTGTTCTTGGGCGTGACCGGCGGCATTCATCTGGCAGGCCACTATTCGCTGCGCCGCTGGAACCTGCGTTCGACCAGCCGCGGCGTGCTCGTCATCGGCACGCTGCTCATCCCGCTCAATTTCTTGGCTTCCATTCTTCTGTCAGGCAGCGGCGAATCGCAGCGCGCCGCAACCGATCCTTGGTTCCTCGCAGCGCTCGTGATCGGCGCCGGCGCGTTCAGCTTCATGGTCTGGAAGGCGTCCGCCGCCTTGCTCAGCTACGGTCGGTGGCGGTGGCTCGTCGCCCTCATCGGCCCGTCGCTTTCCCAAATCGCAGTGCACCGCTTAGCGCCCGAATCGCCGACGCTTGCCAGTTCGCTCGCCCTACTCGCGCTCCCCGCATTTTGCTTGCTGATCCCCGCCTGGCACGCGCTCTATCTGGGCCGTCGACGACGACGCGCGACGACGCGTTTCGCGCAGCGTCTCTTGTTCGATCTGTCGCTCGCCGCCTACGCCGCGTTGGTTCCACTTGGCATCCTGATCGCCCGCGCCGCCGATCGCCGCGAGGCGCTGGCCTGCGCGGCGCCGTTCGTCAGCTTGCTGGGTGGAGTTCTGCTGGCGCACGGTGTCTTGCTCTATCGGCGTTGGACGGAGCCCCGTCACGCCTTGCTGCGCACGATCGGCATGGCGCTGGTCGTCCAAGGCGTGCTCGGCCTGTTCTTGGCGCTCGGATTCGCCTGGCCGACGCCGCTGATCTTGATCGGGCTATGCCTGCTGAATTTTGTGCTGCTTTCGACGCTGGCCGTCGGTTCCGACGCGGCCGTGCTCTATGCGGCGGGCGGAGGTTCGCTGCTATTGGCGGCGTTCGTCGAACAGCTGCGCGAACGAGATCCGCTGGCCGGTTCGCGCGATGAGATTGGTCGCCGACTCATCGACCTCGCATTCACTAGCACCTCGACCTACACCCTGCTCGCCGCGTTTGTCGCGGCGTCGCTCGTCGCGTTGGCGGCGAGTCGCCTGCGGCGGCCGGCGCTGCGCGATGGGTACGCCATCATTGCGTTAGCGACGTTTGCGAGCGCGACCGCCATCACCTCCATCGTAGGATTCGTGCGCGGTCCCGCGGCGGGCGGCGATGACGCCGCGTGGTTGTTCGCACTGTTAGCGAGCCTCGTCGCGGTCGTCTCGTTCACCCAGCGACGATCGGCGGCGACGATCGTCGCGTGCCTCTTGCTGGGCGCCATGTTGCTGCACGGCGGCTTGTTTCATTCGACGCTCCGCGAACAACTGGCGGTGCGTTTGACGCATCCCTGGGTCGCACTGACGACGGCCTGGGCCTTCGCCGCGTCGATCTACGCGATCATCGCGGCGCTCGTCGGCTGGCACACGGTGCGCGAGTGGTCTTCGGGGCGATGCTTCGCTTGGTCCTTGCCGCTTCATCGCCTCGCTGAACCAGGAAAATGGTGGCCCGACGTCGTCTTGCCGGCCGCTCGAATCGCCCAAGTCGTCTCCGTCGCAGCCCTGGCCGGCGTCGTTTGGCACATGCGCGACGACTACACGGCGGCCGCCTGCGCCGCCTCGTCCCTCGTCCTCGTGTGGCTCGTCGCGGCACGGCTGGAAGGACGTACGGCGTGGCTCAACTCGGCTCAGATTCTGTCCGGATTCGCCGTCATCTTGGCCGCGATCGCGTGGGCCAGTCGTCAACCTTGGTGGACAGGATACGTCGTCGACCTCCGTTTCGCCCCCTGGCTGCTCATCGCACTGGCAGCCTGGAGCGTGGTGTGCGGGGAACTGCGGCGCGCGGCAGCGACGTGGGGGCGGCGCTTTCCGACGCCGCCTTGGAAGTGCGAAGCCTACGCGCCTGCGGCGCTCGCCGTCGGTCTACTCGCTCTGAGCGTCGCGGCGGCGTGGCCCAGTTTGATCGCCGAGTGGTCCGGCGACTTGGGCGTCGCCGACTTTGCGCGACGCCTGCCCCTCGCCGCTCCCGATCGACTCGACCTGCGCGCTATGTGGGGCGCTGCGGCGGCGGTCGTCGTCGCCGTGCGAGTTTGCTTGCCGAAGTGGTCGCGAACGGCGGCTTGGAACAGTCTCTGGCTCGCGACGTTGGCTGCGCCGCCGCTCCTTGCCGCCTCGTTCCTGCAACAACAAGCGGGCGCGACGACGCTGCGCTGGGCGTCCGCCGCCTGGACGATCGGCTGGCTGTGCATCGTGAGTTTGCCGAGCGGCGCACGCCCCTGGATCGTGCGTTGGTTGGCCGGTCCGCTCGACGACGACGAATCCCCTTCGCAAGCCGATTCGGACGCTTCACGAACCGGCGACGACGCCGAGTGCGACGCGTCGCTCCTGGGCGCCGTCCGCGATGCGACGCTCGCTATGGGCCTGTTGGCAGTGCTCGGACTCACGACGTACGACGTACTGAGATTGGCCTCGGGGCGCACGCCGGAGGGGCCGGCCGTCGAATCGCTGTTCAAACAAATGGGCGTCGCATGGTCGTACGGTGCGCCGCTCGCCGCGATAGCGCTCGCGTGCCTCGCGGCCGCCATGCGATTCCAACTGCCGCGTTGGGCGCTCGCCGGCAATCTGACGACGTGCTATCTGGCGGCGTTGGTCAGCCTCATCCCGCCGCTCCTCTCGGGTCGATCCTTCGACGACTCGGTCTTGCTGACGCTGTTGTATTGGCTCGTCGCCGCGCAAGCCGCCTATGGCGTCGTCTGGCGAATGGCGTTTGCGCGCATCGAACCCGACGATCACTCGGGCGCCTGGCGTACGCATTGGTGGCTCTTCCATGTCTCGGTCGTGCTGCAGACGCTCCGTCTCGTCGTCTTCGTTTTCCTGGACCATCAAGCGGCGTCTCGCTCGCTGCTGCCGACCATCGCCAGTCCGCTCGCCGCCGTCTCGGCGTTGCTGGCAGGCGCGTATTGGGTCGCGACGCTGGTGCGACCGCCGTGCGGTCGGAGCGTCTGCGGGATGACGCGCATCGACGGTCTGATTGCTTGGAATCTAGCGGCGATCCCGATCCTGGCCGTCGCGGTGGACGTACTCCGCTGGCGATTCGACGCCAACGCGCCGCCGATCGCCTGGCACGTCCTCGAAGTCGGCTGGCTCGCCGTCGCCCTGCTCGCCGCCTTCCGCCCCGCGACGCCGTTTCGAGCGGAGGCGACTGGCGTCTATCGAGCGTTTGCCGGGCCGCTCGGACTTGGCACGCGACTGTGGGGCCTGCTGCTGGGCGGTGCGTTGATCCTGATTGCGTTAAGCCAGCGCGACGCCCGGCGCGATCATCCGGCTCAAACGATCGCCGTCCTCGCCGGATTGCAGGCGCTTGCGACCGTGCTCGCCGTGCGAGAACGACGACGTCTCTTTGCGTTCTTGTCTTTCCTCCTCCCGTGGCTCATCGCCTTCGCCGGCATTCAGTGGATCTGGCCCAGTCCTCGCTTTCAGGCGCCCGCCGACTTGCCGGCGTTCGTCTTGACTTGCATGACGGCGTGGAGTTCGCTGTGGCTTGTGATTGAGAGCCATCTCCAGACGCGCGGCGAAGTCGGACTCTGCCCGACGCCGGTCCGCCTGCGTCCCCATCGGTTCGGCGCTTGGTTCACGGTCGTCGCCGCGACGCTTGTCTTCGGCGGCCTCTGGATCGGGCGCACCCTCGACGGCCGCGTTCTGAATCCGTCGCTTGTCGTTCGCTGGTCGGCTCCGAGCGTGCTGGTGTGGATACTCGTCGCCGCACTCGTCACGCACCTGCTAGCGACGCTGTGGGATCGTCGGTCGCGCACGGCTCTGTTCCTGTTGTATCTGGCCGGCGTTCCGCTCGGGAGCCTCTTGGTCGACGCCTTGGGACTCGACTTCGGCCATTCGGTGCTCGTCTTTGCGTGGCTGATCTCTCTGCAGGCGTTGGCTGCCAGCTATCTGTGGAACCGCGGCATCCGCGTCGCGTTGGCGGCCGAGCGTCTCGGCATTGCCGCGCCGCTGGAGGGATTACAGCGGACCGCGCTGTGGCTGCCGCTGACGAACTTACTAGTCTTCGCGACGACGATCTTCGTCGCGTTCGCGCTGGTGCTCGAACGGGACGAACGATCGGCCCGCACGCTGGCCGCCCTGCTTCCGCTATGCGCCGCGTTCGGCGCGGCGTTTCTCGTACAGAAGGAACGTCGCACTTGGGCGCCGCATGCGGCGTTGTTCGCGGCGGCCTGTGCGGGAATTCTCATGAGTTGGGCCGATCTGCCCCCGGGGCTCGACCACGAACAGTGGCTGCGACGCGCGATGCGCGCCTTGATGGGACTGGTCGGCTTCACGTTCGTGTACGCCGTCGTCGCGCGACGACTCGTACGTTGGCCGGCCGTGTGGATCGATGCGCTCCGCTCGACCGGTCGAACGCTCGCGGCGGCGTCGATCCTGGCGCTGCTGGTCGTCCTCGCCCTCGAGGCCGCCGCGTACCAGCGCGGCGTCAGCGCGGCGATGGCGAGCAACCTGGAGGTGGTCGCCGTCGCGCTGACGCTCGTCGGACTGGCAGTCGGCCTGATCGCCTTGGCGCTGTGGCCTGACCGGCCCGCCGGCGCCGACTCCGAACCAACCGTCGCGGCGCCGTCGGCCGACGAACCACTTACAGACTGGCTGGCGCGAGCGACCGGCGCCGCGAACCGCAGCGAACTGGTGCGCATGGCCTGCGTCTACGGCGCTCAATTCGTGGTGGCGCTATCGTTCGCCCATCTGTACTTGACTCGGCCCCAATGGTTCGAGGGGGAACTGCGCTACTACTGGCCGTACATCGTGCTGGCGATCGCGTTTGGAGGCGTGGCGATCGGCGAGTTGGTACAGCGCTGGGGCGGACGCGTGCTATCGGAACCGCTGCAGCGCACCGGCATGCTCCTGCCGCTCGTCCCCGCCTTGGGCTGGTGGATCGCCGGCTCGCGCACCGACTACTCGCTGCTGTTGTTTTTGATCGGACTGCTGTATGTGGCGACGAGCGTTTTGCGGCGGTCGTGGTGGAGTCGGCTGGCGGCGGCGGTGGCGGGCAACGGCGCGATCTGGGCGCTATTGCAAAAGTGGGATGGGTTCTCAATCGCCGATCATCCCCAGTTGTGGCTGGTCCCTCCGGCCGCGTCGGTGATTGCGGCGGTGCACTGGAACCGCCGCCAGTTGTCGCCGGCGCAAGCGGCGTCGCTGCGTTATGCGTCGATGGCGGTGATCTATCTGAGTTCGGCGAGCGAGTTGTTCATCACGGGAATTGGCGAGAGCCTTTGGCCGCCGTTGATCCTGTTGTCGCTCTCGCTGGCCGGCATGTTGCTGGGGATGGCGCTGCGCGTGCGCGCATTTTTGTTTTTGGGCGCGATCTTTGTGCTGCTGTCGCTCGTAAGCATGGTCTGGCACGCGTCGCGCAGCATCGAGCATGTCTGGCCCTGGTGGGCCTTCGGCATCTGCTCGGGCCTGCTGATCCTGACGTTCTTCGGCCTGTTTGAGAAGAAGCGTCCGGAACTGATGGCGCTCGTGGAACGCCTGCGAGCCTGGGAAAAGTAAGTCCGATTTCGTCCCAAAGACGCTCGACAACGGCTTGCCCGCCCTCCTAGAATGACCCGGCCGTGCCAAGGATCAATCGTTGTTTGTGGGAACTGTTTACCATTTGAAGGAGGTTTCTGATGAAGAAACTAGTCGCCGCCTGTGCGGTCGCCGTGTTCGCCTTTGCGGGCGTTGTGTTGGCCGCGGACAGTGTGAAGTCGGGTCTGCCGGTGGGTCAAAGCGTCCCGGCGTTCAATGTGACCGATTGCACCGGTCCGAACGAAGGCAAGACGCTGTGCTACCGTTGCCAGTACGGGAATCGCCCCGTCGTCGCCGTGTTCACTCGCCGTCTGTCGGACGACCTGTCGGGCTTGGTGAAGGAGCTCGATGCGGCCGTCGGTTCGCACAAGGACAAGGACCTGAAGTCGTTCGTCGTCTACATGACTGATGAACCGGACGCTGCCGATTCGAAGCTGAAGGCCATGGCCAGCAGCGGCAAGATCAGCAAGAACGTTCCGCTCACCGTCTTCCAGACCAGCGAAGGTCCGGACGGCTACCAGATCTCGCCGGAAGCCGACGTCACGATCTTGGTGTGGAACAAGTCGAAGGTTGCTGCCAACGAAGCGTTCGGCAAGGGCCAGAAGGTTTCGGCCGACGATGTGAAGCGCGTCGTCGCCAGCGTTCAGAAGGCGCTGAAGTAGTCCATTGACCCGCGACGGCTTCGGCGGTTCGCCGCCGAAGCCGGCTCGCGATCCAGGCATCCTTGAGCCGGCTTGCCAGCCCGTCGACGAAAATCGCGACGGGCTTTTTTCGTAGACCTTTCGCCCCGCAGGAGCGCGCCCTGTGCTCGCCAACGTTCGCCCCTCTCTGCACGGCATTACGCTGTGGATGTTGTTTTTCGCAAGCTGGCTCGGCGGACTAAATGCCTCCTCAACGGCGTCGGCGCAAGACCGCTTGGTCTACGTCACCTGGGATGGGTTTCGCTGGCAAGAGCTGTTCGGCGGTGCCGACGAATCGCTGCTGAATAAAGACGTCGGCGGCGTGCCCGAGGTGGCCGTGACGCGCGAGTCATTCTGGCGCGAGACTCCCGAGGCGCGGCGGGCGACGCTGTTGCCGTTCGTCTGGGAAGTGATCGCCCAACAAGGGCAGATCGTCGGCGACCCCGCACGCGACTCCAAGGCGGTCAGCACCAATGGGCTCAAGTTTTCCTACCCAGGCTACAGCGAGATGTTCGTCGGCTTCGTCAACAAGGACGTCGTCAGCAACAACAAAATCCCCAACCCTCATGTCACGGTGCTGGAACATTTGCACCGGCAGCCCGGCTTCGGCGGCAACGTGGCCGCATTTGCGACTTGGGACGTGATCGAGTTTGTGTTGAATCGCGAGCGGAGCGGGATGTTGGTGCTGACCGGCTGGCAGGCGGTGCGCGATGAACCGCTGACGCCGGGCCAACAGAAAGTGAATGAACTGGTGCGCGACTTGCCGCGAAATTGGCGGGGCAACGTGTATGACGTGGTGTCGTACCAGGCGGCTCGGGAACACTTGCAGCGGCACAAGCCGCGCGTGCTGTACCTGGGGCTCGGCGAAACCGACGAATGGGCGCATGCCCGTCGGTACGACTTGTATTTGGAGGCGGCTCAGCGGTCGGACCGCTACTTGCGCGAGCTGTGGGAATTGCTGCAGAGCATGCCCGAATATCGCGGGCGGACGACGTTGATCGTCGCCACGGATCATGGCCGCGGAGTGGGTCGCGATTGGGCCAATCACGGTGAAAAGATCGTCGGCGCCGAGCAGATCTGGATGCTGGGCCTGGGCCCCAAGATCCCCGCGCTGGGCGTGCGCGAACGCGTTCAGGCGACCCAATCGCAGATCGCCGCCACGCTGGCCGAAGCGGTAGGGGTCGATTTCCGAGCCGCGTACCCCGACGCGGCCCCCGCGTTCTCGTGGAAGTAACCGCGGCCCTCTCTCTCTGCGACCTCCGTGAACTCAGTGGCAAACAAGTCTGTGGCAAACAACTCGGCGGCCACAGAAGGCAGGAGACGGTGGGCCCGCGCTCGCGTTGCTCACTTGGCCCACCCTACGGGAGACGGTGGGCCCACGCTCGCGTTGCTCGCTTGGCCCACCCTACGTGCCTCTGGGGCTATTCGAGCGGCTCGGAGTCGGGGTCGCGGAAGCGGTAGCCGACGCCGCGGACCGTTTCGATGAGGTTGGCTTTGTCGAGCAGCTTGCGGCGGAGGGAGCGGATATGCACATCGATTGTGCGTTCCAGCACCATGGTGTCTTCGCCGAGTGCGGCGTCGATGAGCTCCGAGCGTTGAAAGACGCGGCCCGGCTGACGAATGAGCGTTTCCAGGAGCCGAAACTCGCTGAGGGTGAGCGGCACGGGCTTGCCGTCGATCGCGATGCGGTGACGCACTCGATCCACCATCACGCCCTGGCAGGCGAACGTATCCTCCGCCTGAGGGTCGTAGGTGCGGCGGCGACGCAGCGCTTTGATGCGTTCGAGCACGACCTTCACCGAGAAGGGCTTGGTGACGTAGTCGTCGGCGCCGAGCGAGAAGCCGATGAGTTGATCGGATTCTTCGGCTTTGGCGGTCAGCATCATGATCAGGGCGTCGCGCGTGGCTGGGTCGGCGCGCAACCGCTTGCAGACTTCTTGGCCGTCGAGCACGGGGAGCATGAGGTCGAGCACCACGACGTCGGGCGACTTGAGCTGCGCTTGGTGGACGCCGTCGAGTCCATCGTAGGCGATGAACACTTCATAGCCCGCCAGCTTCAAGTTGTACGACAGGACTTCGGCCAACGAGCGGTCGTCTTCGATAATGAGGATTTTCGCGGGAGGCATAGCGTCTTTTGCTGCGTCGCAGCGACGTGCGCTGCGACTCGGATCGTTCTCAACGTCGATCCCCATGGACCGACTTGGTGTGGCGAATGATCTCCCCTTCCACCAAATAAATGACGTCCTCGGCGATGTTGGTCGCGTGATCTGCAATCCGTTCGATGTGCCGCGTCGCCGAGAAGCAGTGCAAGGCGGCCGGGACCAACGCCCCGTCGCTCTGCATCAACGACTGCAACTCTTCGATGATGTCGCAATTGTGCTGATCGACGTCGTCGTCGAGCCGCAGGAGGCGTCGAGCAGCGAGGGCGTCGGAATTGACGAACGCGTCCATCGCACCGCGCACCATCTGGGTGGCGAGCGCGACCATGCGCCCCAGCTGTTCGGGAATCGGGAAATCGGGATCTTCGCAGATCGCCTGCGCTCGCTCCGCGATGCTGACCGCCAAGTCAGCGATCCGCTCCAGGTCGTTATTCACCTTGAGCACGCAGGCGATGCGCCGCAGGTCGGCCGCCACAGGCTGGTGGAGCGCCAGAATCTTCAGACACTCCTCTTCAATCTGCACCTCGGCCTGATCCACTTCCGCATCGGCCGCAATGACTTCGGCCGCCAGCTCTTCACGGCGTTGCGCCAGCGCGAGCGTCGCTTTGTCGATCATCTCCTCCGTCATGGCCGACAAGGCCAAGACGTGTCGATGCAGTTGCTCCATGTCGCGCTGTAAGTGTTTCATCGCCTGAACCTCGCGACTGGTTGTAACCTGCGTTTGTGAAGATCGCGTTAAGACGCCATGAAGTCGCTTCCGTCTGCGACCGGCAACGAAACTCGGAAAATGCTCCCTTGCCGCGGCTGACTGTCGATGCCGACCGTCCCGCCGAAGGCGTTCGCCAAGTGCTTGACGATCGACAGGCCCAGGCCCGTGCCGCCTAGCTCGCGCGAGCGCGCCTTGTCGACGCGATAGAACCGCTCAAAGACGCGCGCGTGGTGCTGACGCGCGATGCCGATGCCGGTGTCTTCGACTTCCAACACCACCGCCGTCCCTTCTAACCGCCAACGGATCGTGACTCGCCCGCCTGTCGGCGTGTACTTAATCGCATTATCGACGAGATTGTTGAGGATCGTGCGCACCCCTTCTTCGTCGGCGCGAACCGCCAAGGGCCGTTCGGGCGGCACGCACTCCAACTGCACTTGCCGAGCTTCGGCGACCGACTTGTACGCCTTGACGGTCGAGTCGACGGCGGTCCGCAAGGGGACTCGAGTGATATCGAACGCCTGCTGCCCCGACTCGACGCGCGCCAGGTGCAACAGGTCGATGATCAATTGGTGCAGGCGGTCCGCCTGCTCCTCGATCCGCTCCACGAAGTTCAAATTGTGTTCCGCGTCGTGGATTGCGCCCAATCGCAGCGTCTCGGCATACGCCTTGATCGACGACAGGGGCGTCTTCAGTTCATGCGAGACGTTGGCGACGAAATCGCGGCGTAAGTTTTCGAGTCGCCGGAGTTCGGTGACGTCGTGCATGACCATCATCAGGCCCGGACTGGGATCGCCGGGGAGCCGCGTGGCGCGCAGCGTCAGAATGCGGCGCACGGCGCCGGTCGTTTCAAATTCCTTCACCGACGGTCGACCGGACGGGAACGCTTCCAGGAACGCGTCGCGCAACGAGCGCAACCGAGTGACCTCCCAGAGGCGGCGGCCCGTGAGTTCTCCGTCGCCCAATTCCAACAGCAGCCGACCGGCGTCGTTAGCCAACACCACACGCTCTTCGGAATCGAGCGCCAACACCCCCTCTTCCATGCTCCGCATAATCCCCTGCAACCGCTCGTTGCCGCTGCGGAGTTCGTTCCAGCGTTCGGCCAGCGATTCCTGCATGCGATTGAAGGCGGCGCTAAGCACCCCGACTTCATCGCCGCTGGTTTCCGGAATGAGCGTCGCAGCGCCCGTTTCCGCGAACTGACCGGCGGCTTCCGTCAGTTGCTCGAGCGGCCGAACGATGCGCCGTACGACGAGGTACGACAAACCGGCGGCGAGCACGAACACGCCGGCGCCGACGCCGACGCCGATCCACCGTAACGTCGCCGTCAACGACTCAATCCGTTGCAGTTCGGCCGAGACGCGGACGTAGCCGAGCAGTTTTCGATCGCGTTCGATCTTGAGCGCCAGATAGAGCATCGGGACGCCGACGGTGACGCTGGGGCGGTGATCGATCCCTTCGCCGTCGGCGGAGGCGGCGGCGCGCACTTCCGGGCGCGTGGCGTGATTCTCCATGCGCCGTGGATCTTCATGGGAATCGGCGACGACGACGCCCGCCGCGTCGATGATGGTGAAGCGCGTGTCCGAATGCGAAGCCAGCTCGCGCACCATCAACTGCAAAGCGTCGCGCTGACCGGCCTCCAGCGGCCCTTCCGCTGCCCCACGCAAGACGATCGCCGTATCGCGCAGCCGTTCTTCCACGCGGGCGATGACGAACGCCTCCAGCCCCCACGTCGCCAACGTGATGAAGGCGATGGTGAGCAGCAGATTACCGCCGACGCAAACCAGCAACACGCGCCAAAAGAGTCGGGAACGAAGCATCAACCTGCCTCTCGAATTGCAAACTCATCGATCACTCAGCGCGCGTAGCGCCGCTTCCTCGTCGCAAACAATACGCTCTCGACGCACCCGCGACCACTCGAATCGTTCCACCAAATCGCGTGGGCGCAGCTCCTCGCCTGCCGCCGCCAGCCCGCACCAGTAAGCGAGCAGCCCCGCCAGCCGTTCGGCGCGCACCCCCGCCGCTCGAAACCGTTCCACGCGCGTGTCGCCGTGGCGTTTAGCAAGCCGTCGGCCGTCGGGACCGACGACGAGCGGCACGTGGTAGAATTCGGGCGGCGGCAGGTCCAGCGCCTGGTACAGCTGCAGTTGGCGGGGGGTCGATGAACGGAGGTCGTCGCCGCGCACGACTTGAGTCACGCCCATCGCCGCATCATCGACGACGACGGCCAATTGGTACGCGGCGGCGCCTGAGCGCTTGCGGACGACGAAGTCTCCGCACAGCGTCTCGAGGTTCCAGGTTTCCGCGCCCGCAAAGCGATCCTCGACGCCGCAAGGCCCGGCGGCGACGCGGAAACGCCAGGCGGCGTCGCCGTCGACCGCCGCGGTGCGACCGCGACAGGTCCCCGGATAGGGCGGTCCCTCCTCGCCAACGTGGGGCGCCGAGGCCGCTCGCTCAATATCCGACCGACTGCACTGGCACGGGTAAACTCGCCCCGCCGCCCGCAGCTTTGCGAACGCCGCCTCGTAGCGGTCGAGTCGCTCGGTTTGGACGTAAGGGCCGACCGGGCCTCCGACATCGGGTCCTTCGTCCCAGTCGAGTCCCAGCCAGCGGAGGTCGTCGATCATCCGTTCGACGGTCTCTGGCTTGATGCGCGGTCCGTCGAGGTCCTCGATCCGCAAGATGACGGCGCCGCCGCGCGCGCGCAAGGAGAGCCACGCCAGGAGGAACGTGCGCGCGTTTCCCAGGTGGAGGGCGCCGGTGGGAGAAGGAGCGAGTCGACCGCGGAGCATGGGGGAAAATATACCGGAAGTTCCATCAAGATTGACTGACGGGTTCCCAGTCGGTTTAATCTGGGGCGAGTGGGGAGGGAGTTCGTGGTTCGGATCGCGCAAGCGTCCGACAATTCCCTAGTCGTTTCCCGTACAGTTTTGCAACACGATGGATGGAGAACCAGGAATGACGCGGATCGCGAAGGGGTTGGTTGTGGCGGTTGCGGCGCTGCTCATCGGCGCGGTGGTGACGAGCAACGTGTCGGCTCGCCCGCCGTACTTGAAGGAATTCATGGGCCACTATGCCGAGGTGAAGGAAGCGGGCACGGTGAAGTGCGGCGTTTGCCACCCGGGCATGGACAAGAAGGAAAAGAACGATTACGGCATCGCCCTCGGCAAGGCGATCGGCAAGAACGAAAAAGATCCGGCCAAGATCAAGGAAGCGTTCTTGAAGGTGGAAGGCGAAAAGAGCGGCACGGAAGGCAAGACCTTCGGCGAACTGCTGAAGGCCGGTCACCTGCCGGGCAAGAAGTAGTCCTTTCGCCGGGACCGCTGAAATAAGCGAGAACGCGAGCGAGCAATCGCTCGCGTTTTTTTGTGCCTCGCCCCCGCCGCCGCCGTCAGGTTCCGACCTCCTCCCCGTTGTCGATCCACGGTCAGCGTGATAACTTCGGGAAATTTTGCACGGGAGGCCCAGCTCGGCCCTCCCATTTCATTCCTCGCAAGGCCGGAATCGGGTCGCCGATCCGCCGCCAAGGAAGCTCGAAGCGTGCCTCGCCGTACCGACATCCGTAAGATTCTCCTCATCGGCTCTGGTCCCATCGTCATTGGTCAAGCCTGCGAGTTCGATTACTCGGGGACTCAGGCCTGCAAGGCGCTGCGCGAGGAGGGTTACGAGGTGGTCCTCGTCAACTCGAATCCGGCGACGATCATGACCGACCCCAACACGGCCGATCGGACGTACATCGAGCCGCTGACGTGGGAGATTCTGGAAAAGGTGATCGAGCGCGAGCGCCCCGATGCGCTCCTGCCGACGCTAGGCGGCCAAACGGGCCTCAACCTGGCCATGGACCTCGCACGCCATGGCGTGCTCGACAAGTACGGCGTCGAGATGATCGGTGCTCGAGCCGACGTGATCGCGAAGGCGGAAGAGCGCGAACAATTCAAGCAGGCGATGGAAAAGATCGGGCTGGAGGTGTGTCGCGGGGCGACCGTGCACACGATTGAAGAGGCGCGACAGGTGCTCGCGATGGTCGGTTTGCCCGCCGTCGTGCGCCCCAGCTTCACGCTCGGCGGCAGCGGCTCGGCCATCGCCTACAACCGGGAAGAATTCGATACGCTGGTCCGCCGCGGGCTCGACCAATCGCCGATCTCGGAAGTGTTGATCGAGGAGTCGATCATCGGCTGGAAGGAGTACGAGATGGAGGTGATGCGCGACATGGATGACAATGTCGTGATCATCTGCTCGATCGAAAACTTCGATCCCATGGGCGTCCACACGGGCGACTCGATCACCGTCGCCCCCGCCCAGACGCTGACCGACAAAGAATATCAGCGGATGCGCGACGCGAGCCTTGCGGTGATCCGCGAGATAGGCGTCGAAACGGGCGGATCGAACATCCAGTTCGCGGTCCATCCGCAAAACGGCCGCATGATCGTGATTGAGATGAATCCGCGAGTCAGTCGGTCGTCGGCGCTGGCGTCGAAGGCGACTGGCTTTCCGATCGCGAAGATCGCGGCCAAACTGGCGGTCGGCTATCGACTGCATGAGTTGGCGAACGACATCACGCGCAAGACGAAAGCCTGTTTCGAGCCGACGATCGATTACGTCGTCACCAAGATTCCGCGCTTCGCCTTCGAAAAATTTCCCGAAGCCGACTCGACCCTCACCACGCAGATGAAGAGCGTCGGCGAGACGATGGCGATCGGACGCACGTTCAAGGAATCGTTCCAAAAGGCGCTCCGCGGACTCGAAGTCGGCTCGTTCGGCTTCGGTTGCGACGGCAAAGACTTGTGGGGGACGGCGCAGCAGCCGTCGATGGACGACATTCGCGCCAAACTTGCGCGACCCAACCACGAACGCGTCTGGTACCTGCGCTACGCCTTCAAGGCTGGATTGACCGCCAAAGACATCCACTCTCTGTGCTTCATCGATCCCTGGTTCCTCGACCACCTGCAAGAACTGGTGGAGTTCGAAGAGCAGTTGCGGGCGATTCCCGATTTGGCCAGCGTCGACAAGCCGCTGTTGCGCAAGGCCAAGCAAATGGGCTTTTCCGATCGGCAATTGGGGACGATTTGGGGCACCACGGAACTTGAAGTGCGCGACCGCCGCAAGGCGCTGGGCGTCATCGCCACCTTCAAGTCGGTCGACACGTGCGCCGCGGAATTCGAAGCGTACACCCCCTACTACTACTCGACCTACGAAGACGAAGACGAAACGCCCGCCAAGGCGCCGGACAAAAAGCGAATCATGATCCTGGGCGGCGGTCCCAACCGCATCGGCCAAGGGATCGAGTTCGACTATTGCTGCTGCCACGCCAGCTTCGCGTTGCGCGAATTGGGCGTCGAGTCGATCATGGTCAACTCGAACCCGGAGACGGTGAGCACCGACTACGACACCAGCGACTTGCTGTTCTTTGAACCGCTGACGACCGAAGATGTGCTCAACATCTTCGATCGCACGCAGCCTGACGGCGTCATCGTTCAGTTCGGCGGCCAAACGCCGCTCAATCTGGCTCGAGCGCTCTACACGGCGGGCGTGCCGATCATCGGCACCAGCGTCGACACGATCGAAGCCGCCGAAGACCGCGAGAAATTCCAGCAACTGCTGGAACAGTTGGGGCTCAAACAGCCCGCCAACGGCATCGCGCGGAACATGGATCAGGCGCGGATCGAGTCGGCCAAGATCGGCTATCCGTCGCTGGTGCGCCCCAGCTTTGTGTTGGGCGGCCGCGCAATGGAAATCTGCTACGACGACTCGCAGTTTGAACGTTTCGTCGCCGAAGCGTTCGTCGTCGCTCAGGGACAGCCGGTGCTCATCGACCGTTTCCTGGAAGACGCGACCGAAGTCGACGTCGATTGCATCTCCGACGGCCACGACGTCGTCGTGATGGGGATCATGGAGCACATCGAAGAAGCCGGCATCCACTCCGGCGACTCGGCCTGTGCAATTCCTCCCTACAGCCTCCCCGCGACCGTCGTCCAGGAGATTCGCGAAGCGACGCACGCGATGGCTCGGCGCCTGAAAGTCGTCGGCCTCATGAACGTGCAATTCGCCGTGAAAAAGGAAGAGGGAAAGTACAACGTGTACGTGCTTGAGGTGAATCCTCGCGCAAGTCGCACGGTGCCGTTCGTGGCGAAAGCGACGGGGCTTCCGATCGCGAAGATCGCCGCCAAAGTCATGGCCGGCCATTCGCTCAAGGAATTGGGCGTCGTATCGGAACCCATTCCTTCTCACGTCTCGGTCAAGGAAAGCGTCTTCCCCTTCCGCAAGTTCGCCGGCGTCGACATCGTGCTCGGCCCGGAAATGCGCAGCACGGGCGAGGTGATGGGCATCAGCGAGCGGTTTTCGATCGCGTTTGCAAAGAGCCAGTTGGCGGCGGGCGTCGTGCTCCCCAAAGACGGCCTGATCTTCATCAGCGTCACTCGACGCCACAAAGATCAGATCGTGTCGCTCGGCCAACGCCTCGTCGCGCTCGGCTACCAATTGCTGGCCACCGAAGGCACCGCTCAGCGTTTGGAATCGGCGGGCGTACCCGTGCAGCGAGTTTACAAGCTGGCGGAGGGGCGTCCCAATCTGCTGGACTACTTGAACGACGCCAAAGTGAAGCTGGTGATCAACACCCCCAGCGGCAAGGGCGCTCGCACCGACGAAGGCAAGATTCGTGCAGCCGCCGTCCAGTTGGGCGTCCCCTGCATCACCACGCTCTCGGCGGCCGAAGCGGCCGTCAAAGCAATCGAGGCGCTGCGGCAAGAGCCGATGACCGTCCAGGCGCTCCAGGATCGCTTCCCGGCGTGATCGTAGTGGATCGCTCCGCGGTCCACGTTCGGATCCTTGGTGGATCGCGGAGCGATCCACGACTGTGTTGCCAGATGGATCGCGGAGCGATCCACTACGATGTTGCCAGATGGACCGCGGAGCGGTCCGCTACGTTGGCTACTCGTAGTCCCACTTCGACAACCAGGGGTCGCTGGTGCGTTTCTGAAATGCACGCAGCTTGTCTTGCAGCATCTTCAGGCGCTCGGCATGCTCGGGCGCGTCGGCCAGGTTGTGGACCTCGTCGGGGTCCGCCTCAAGGTCGTACAGTTCGAACTTCGCTCGCTGGATGTACGCCTTCACGGTGCGCCGGCCGTACAGCGCGTCGGGCCCCTTTCGGAACGCCTCTTGCCATGTCGGCGCTTCCCACAAGTCGGAAGCAAACGGAAACGGCAGCGGAGCAGCCAGGTTCCAAATCAGCTTGTACCGTCCCTGCCGGACGACGCGCATCGGGTAGTACATCGTCACTTCGTGGAACGTGTGCGAGGCGTAAATCTCGTCCCAGCCGTTCGCCGGCTCTTCGTTGAGCACGCTCAAGATCGACCGCCCATGAAAGGCCTCGCGCGGCGCGGCGGCGTTCGCCATTTCCAACAGCGTCGGAACCAGGTCGACATGGCTGATCATCGCCTCCGCCGTCCGGCCGGGCTTGCGCACGCCGGGACCGCGCACGAGGAACGGCACGCGCAATCCGGGCTCATAGACCGTCGTCTTCGCGCCGGGAAAGGCGATGCCATGGTCGGACGTGAAGATGATCCAGGTATCGTCGAGCCGCCCGGCGTCGCGCAAGATTTTGATCAATCGGCCGACTCCCTGGTCGATGCGCGACACCGACTGGTAATACTGCGCCAATTCGGCTCGGCACGTGGGCGTGTCCGGCAAGAACGGCGGCGTCTCAACCTCGTCGGGACGGAACGTTTGCTCCTCGACGCCCGGATAGCCGCGTGGACGATTGCCGAATGGGTTCGGCTTCCGCGGATCGCTCTCCACGACCCCCGCACTGCGATGCGGATCGGAGGGGCAGAAGTAGAGAAAGAACGGCTTGTCCGACTTCGCTTCGAATAGCGTCCGACAACGCTCGGCCATCTCGACCGCGTTTCGGTCGACGGCCCCCATGGTTTGGTCGAACGCAAACGCCTCGGGCGGACCGACGTGCAGCTTGCCGATGCGCGCCGTGTGATACCCCGCGTCGCGCAGCATGGCGGGCAGCGACCGCGTCTTTTCATAGGCGCGGAAGTGGTGAAACGCGTGTTCATGGCCGTACTGTGCGTTGGCATGATTGTGCAGCCCCGTCAGGATCACCGACCGACTCGCGCTGCAACTGGCGGTGGTGGCGAAGGCGTGACGAAACCGCACTCCCTCGGCCGCCAATTGGTCGAGGTGCGGCGTACGAGCCGCTCGGTTGCCGTAGCACCCCAAGTCGGGACTCAAGTCGTCGCAGACAAACAAGATGATATTCTTCTTCGTTCCGGATTCTTGAGCGACGGCGAAGGTCGCGCAGGCGGTTGCGAGCAGGCACGCGAGGAAGCGCGGCCAAGAATCACTCCACCACGATCGTATGTGACAAAACATGCGCTGGGACTCCCGTGATCTACTGACCGCCGCCCTGCGGGATCGGCCAATTCCAACCGGCGGTAAAGCCGCCGTCGACGTACAGAATCTGCCCCGTCATGAAGGCCGAGGCCTGGGAAGCTAGGAACAACGTGGCGCCGACCATGTCTTCCGGCTGCCCCAAGCGCCGCTGCGGCGTGTTGGCGTATCCCCACTCTTGCATCGTCGGTTCCGACCACAACTTTCGCGTGAGGTCGGTGAGGATGAAGCCGGGGGCGACGGCGTTCACGCGGACGCCGGCCGGTCCCCATTCGACGGCCAGCGCCCTCGTCATGTGGGCGATCCCCGCCTTGCTAACGGCGTACGGGAGCACATTCTTCAACGGCCGGTCGGTATTCAGCGACGCGATGTTGATCTGCGCACCAGCTTGGCGTTCGACCATATGCCGTCCCACCGCCTGAGACAGCAAGAAGGCGCCCTTGAGATTGATGTCGAGGATGAAGTCGTAATCGTCTTCGGTCAGCTCGAGCGCCGGTTTGCGGCGATTGACGCCCGCCACGTTGACCAGCGTGTCGATGCGCCCGTTTCGCTCAAGCACCGCAGGGACCAACTTGGCGATCTCCGACGGCTTCGCCACATCGCAGGCCACGTACTCGACCGGGTGCAGCGGAACCGCGCCGCCCGACTGGTCCGACTTCGCGGCTTCGGCGGCAATCTCCTCGGCGGCCCGCCGCAACTGCTCGCGGTCGCGGCTGGCGATCACCACCTGCGCTCCGCGCTGGGCGAAGCCGGCGGCGAGCGCCCGTCCAATGCCGCGGCTCCCGCCGCTCACCAGCACCACCTGTCCAGCCACCGAAAACAGTGAATCCACCATTTGCATCTCCCGCCTGCGCACGCTGAGGATCGATCGCCGCCCCTGACAACGAAGAGGGGCCGACGCACGCGCGTCGGCCCCTCAGGGTGAATCGTCAGTTTATCCGATCGGGAAAGCCGAGCGGCAGCGGGGGCGACGCGTTAGCGTTTCGCCGCGGAACCAGCGCGGGGCGGTGCAGCGGTGCGAGCGGCGGGCGCTACGCCTGCGGCGCCGGGCATCACGAGTTCGCCCGGCGTCGACAAGCTGGGAGTTCCTTTGCCGCCCTTGACCGGCCCGCCCACGATGCCGCTGGAGTTCGACGCTCCCGTCAGATAGTCGTCGACTTTCGACGACTCCTTCAAGCGATCGAATTCTTTGGCCATCGCGACGCGCAGCTTCTTTTCTTGAATGTCACGCGCCAATTCCTGTCGCACTTCGGGAGTCATCTCGTTCACCACCGGCTTTGTGCGACCCGTGCACCGCATGATGATGAACTTGTCCCCCACGGCGACGATCGACGACAACTCGCCCGGCTTCAGCCGAAACGCGGCGTCTTCCACCGCCGGCTGCCCGCCATGCTTGCGAATCGGCGGCACTTTGCCGAAGTTCGAACGCGAGGCCGGTTCGATCGAGTAGGTATGGGCCAATTCGGCGAAGAAGTTGTCGGTCGGGTTGTCGCGAGCCAGCTCCCACACCTGCTGGGCCTGGCGCTGATTGCCCAGCACGACGGCGAGCACTTCGACGCGTTCTCCGTAATTCGACTCGAACCCCTTCTTCAAATCGTCTTCCGTCACCTGCACATTGGCGCCGGAGATCTTCTTGAGCGCTGCGCTCGGCCACACCGCATCGCGCACGTACAGCTCGATCGTGGCGTTGTCCTTTTCGGTGATCGCCTTCAGCCACGCGTCAATGTCGGGCGTGCCGTCCTTCTTGACGTAGCCGTACGAATCGGCCGCTCGAGCGACTTCTTCCTGGATGTCGTTGTCGTCAACCGTACGATTGCGACGCTTCAGCTCCTGTTGCAGGATGCGACGATTGATTTCGCCGTCGAGCACCATCGGCCCGTGCCGCAGGATGCATTCTTCGCCCAATTGACGGATCGTGATCGACTGACCGTTCACGACCGCGGCCACGCCCGGATGCTGCTTTTGCTTCTGTGGATCGTTGAACACATTGACGACTTGAGCTTGCTGCTGCAGTTGTTTGAACAGGTCCGCCGAAGCCGCTCGCAACTTCTGATCGCGAATGCGTTCTTCCAGTTGTTCTTGGGCCAGCTTCAATTGAGCGCCCGCCAAGTAGGTCGGCTCGATGTGTTCTTCGCACCGCAAAATCACATGCTGATTGGCAATCTGCAGCACGGGCGAAATCTGGCCCTTTTTCAACCCAAACGCCACCTTTTCCAGGTTCTCGTCGCCGCCATGACGCCGGATCGGCGGCACTAGCCCCATCACGCTGGCGCTCGGATCTTCCGAGTGATCTTTCGCGAGTACGCCGAAGTCGTCCGGCGCGGCCTTTGCCTTCGCCAACAGTTCATCGGCCTTCTTCTTCGTGCTGACTGCGATTACGCGAACGCGCACCTTCTCGCCGTACTCCGACTCAAACGCCATTCGCAGCTCTTCGCCGCTCACCTTCATCTGCTCGGCCGCCAGCGCCCGCAGGGCCAGCGTCGGCCAAATAATCTCGCGACGATAGTCGGCCGGCGTGACGTTGCGTTCTTCTTCGAGCAACTGCATCCAGCGGTCGGTCGACAGCCCGAACTTTTTGGCGACGCGATCAATTTCGTCGGTCACGTCCTGTTCGGTGATCTTGATGTTTCGCTGCAAGCAAGCCTGCAAAATGAGCTGCTTGTTAATGATGCTCTCGAGCACCTCGCGGCCGTACCGCTCCAAGCACTCCTTGGCCAGTTCTTGCCGAGTGATTTGTTCGTTGTTGACCAGCGCCACGACCTGATTTGCGGCGTCGGCGCCTTGCGCAGCGCTTTGGGCCGACGCGGGACGCACGGCCGACTTCGCTGCGCCGGTCGTCTTGGCGGGGCTAGCGGCAGGGGCGGTCCGAGCGGTCGCGGGCGCGGGGGTCGTTCTCGCTGGCGAGGTCGGTGCGGCGGCCGGAGCGACCGTCTTCCCGGCGGCTCGAGGCGCCTGGGCGCGAGCCGTCTCAGGGCCCCACGAGCGACTCGTGACGACGCTGAGCGTCCCCACCGTTGCGATCCCCGCCATCCACCAGAACGCCTGCCAACGTCGACGCGTTTGGCGGCGCACCGGCGCCGCTTCCTTGCCAGTCATGTTCGGTAACTCCCTTCACCGATACTTCCGGGTCGGGTCGCGGCCCACCTGGCCGCGACTCAGCCCCAACGAGCAAACGCGGCTGCCGCGTCCGCCCTCCTCCGTGGGGCGGCGAAGTATAGAAAGGACCGGCAATCTTGAGCAATACCAATCGTGCGGCGAGAATACGACAAGACTTGAAGAAATCTCAGAAATTGCCAAGGTTTTCACGTGACGAACGAGCAACTCGATCAGATTGAAGCCGACGTCGGATTCTCCCTGCCGGCCGCCTACCGCCGCGTTGCGCTCGAGTTCCCCTTTCGCGGCATCCGAAATGACGCGGTGTATTGGTTCTTCGACGACCCCCGGTGGGTGATCGAAGAAACGCTCGACCACCGCCAGACCCACGACCTCCCCGATGCACATTCCGGCCGACAACTCCTGGCCATCGGCCATAGCGCCGCGGGCGACTTGTATCTACTCGATGCGTCCGCCGCCGGCCTGCCTGTGCTCGAGCGGAGCCACGAGACGCTTGCCGTGGAACTCGTCTGGCCCACCTTCGAGGAGTTCGTGGAAGAGTGGATTCGCGCCTCCGACGAGACCGAACAGTGCGTCGACGCTCGCTACGCCGCAGAACAAGCGGCGCAGTGGGCCAGGATGCGCCGCGGCTTAATCCTGACCGGCTTCATCCTTCTCGCCTGCCTGATTGCACCGATCATCTTGGGACTTCTGCTGGTGCGTTGAACCGCCGACTTTACTTTTCCGGCGTCAACGTCCAGCCCACGGGCTGCGTCCAGGCTTGACGCTTCTGCCCTTCGAACGCCGGGTTCGCCGGCTTCTCGCTCGCAGTCACCACGGCGCGGACGTAGAGTTCGTCTCCTTGGAGCGTGTAACTGGCCTTCCCCCCCTCGACCTTTGCCAATACTTGGCCGACGTCGGCCGAGTACTTTCTCGTCGCGACGATCGGCTGCCCCTTTTCATCGACGATCGCTTCCGACGCTTTGTTGTAGCCGCGTCGCGTCCCGATGAACTCCGTCACGTACGTCACGTCCTCGCGCGTCGCAATTTCGACGTCGAGCCGCCGTGCCTGGGCATCGAACCGCACGTCGCGCAGTTCCACGCCGCTCGAGGCATAAAAGTCCCCCTTCTCCAGCGCTTCAATCAGCGCCTTCGGGGTCAGTTCCGCGGCGCGAACCATCACCCACCCGCGCCCCGGCGACGCCCCGCGCTCGCCGAAGTAATTGTGCGAGTCGTCGGTCCCCAACCCGAACAGCGGCGGGCTGTTCATGTCCGCCAAGCGAATCGTGTTGGCGATATCCCACATCCGTTCGGTTCCCACGCGCTTCGCGTCGCCCAAGTGGTTCACGCCCGGATGGCCGTTGTACACTTCGAAAAACTTCTCCTGGATGACGGCCGCCATATCCTCCGCGGTCACCGCCCAGCCGAAGTTGGGGTGATTCAAGTGCGCCAAGATCGGCTGCCCCACTCGAACCGCCTGAGCTTGGATCGCGATCAGATTATTGGCGATCGTCTCGCGCACCGTCTTGCCGCCCTGCGGACGAATCAGGTCGCGCACGTTGCTGGCGTTGATATGGATCGGCAAGTTCATCACGCTATCCGTGATCTCCTCCCCCTGCAGCAACAGAAACGAACCTGGCTCTTCGAACTTGGGACGAAATTCGGGGAGCGTGCGCAGACGCACCTGACTCTTCCCCTTTTCCTCGCGCATTTGCACCCAGTCGGCGCCGAAACGCTCGCGGTATCGCTCCAGCCCGCCGATCGCGCCGCGTTTGGCCAGCATCTCGACGTCGATCCACTTCTCCGTCGTGCTGAGAATGTTGTGATCCGAGAGAGCCAAGAAGTGATACCCCGACTTCTTGTACCAATCGACGATCATCTCCGGAAAGTCATTCCCGTCGCTCCACAGCGAATGCGTGTGCAAGTTGCCTCGATACCACTTGCTTTGCGTACTCGCCGTACGCAGCGACGTCTTCTCCACGCTCGGAAAATCGGTCGGCAGCGGGATCGTCACCGCACCAGTCGCGGCCCATTCGGCGCCGCGCTGCAGCGTCGCGATGAAGCCGACGCACTGTTGCGAGTCGATGCCGTGGCCCATCGGCGTATGGAACACCCGTCCCTCGCCGTACTTCACGGTGAAGATCATCGGTTCGTGCCGTCCCGATCCCCCTTTCTCTTTCGCCGCAAACGCCGTCGCCAACACGTGCATGTTCTCAGCCGGCCCGCGCAAGAAGTCGTACAGTTCGTCGTTCGCATGCAGCCACTCGCGCGGCATCCCTTTCGTCACCGGATGCTCGCCGTCGCGCACAATCACGGTAAAGGGGTGTTGAGCGCCATGGTGGCCGCCCGGCCCTTTGTCGGCATTACGCACCAGCTTGCCGCCATCGTCGAAATAGACATACGGACCAGAGCGTTCATTGCGTCCGCCCCACCCGCCCAAACCAATCATCTCGTTGTACTCGCGCCAGTCACCGAACGCGTTGTTCGCCGCATGCACGACGACGAAACCGCCGCCCTTTTTCACGTAGTCAATGAACGCCGCTTGCGTTTCGGCCGGCCAGCTAGCGCCGTTGTAGTTGGACACCACCACGCGGTACTTCGAGAACTCGGGCTTGAATGTCGCGTCCGTCCCCTTCGGCGCCGTCGTCGCCACGTCGACTTCAAACTTGCCCGTCTCTTCGAGATACCCCTTCATCATCTGCGTCGTCTTGGGCCAGACGCCGTGATTGTTCTGGCCGTCGACGATCAGCGCTTTTATCTTGCCGCTCTCCGCCGCCGCCGCGCTGCTTGCCGCTCCGCTCGCCGTCGCCAAACCGACGACGACGCCCCACATCGCCCAACGCCATACCGAGCCGCGCGCCGTATTCCGCCCGCTCCACTCGCTCGCCGAGGTTCCATGCGCTCGCATCGCCACCGCCTCCTCTTGCTCTCGAATCAATGTTTCCATCGCATCCACAACTAAACCATCACATCCAGCACCGGACGGCCGGCAATCGCCAACGGACGATTCACTCGATCGCGCACTTCCGCCTGCGGGTCGATTCCCAACAAATGATACAGCGTTGCCGCTAGATCTTCGGGGCGCACCGGGTGTTCGTCGGGGTACATTCCCTGACTATCCGACGCCCCGTACACAAAGCCTCGTTTCACGCCGCCGCCTGCCAAGAGCACCGTGTAGCAGTCGGGCCAATGATCGCGGCTGACCTCTTTGTTGATCTTCGGCGTTCTGCCGAACTCGCCCATCCAAACGACGAGCGTATCGTCGAGCAGCCCGCGTTGTTCGAGATCGTCGAGCAGCGTGGGGAGTGTTTTTTCGGTCATCGGAAAGTGATACTTCTCGACGATCGGAAACATGCGAGTATTGTCGAACCCATGCGTGTCCCAACCGCCCGACTCGGTGCTGCGACCGCCGATATTGTCCGAAAAGTACACCGTGACGAACTTCACCCCTGATTCCACCAGTCGCCGCGCCAACAGACAGCCCTGGCCGTAAGTCGAGCGGCCGTAGCGATCGCGAACCTCCGGCGGCTCGGCCGACAAATCGAACGCGCGTCGCACTCGCTCCTCGGTGAGCATCCCCGCGGCGCGCTCGTAGTACTCGTCGAAGCCGCGTGCTTCGGCCGACGCATCCAGCAGTTTGGCTTGACGATCGACCCAGCGTTGCATCTCGCGCCGCCGCTGCAGCCGCTCCACCGACAATCCGGCCGGCAGACTCAATTCGGGCAACTGAAACGCCGCCGCATTCGGATCCTCGCGAAACAAGAAAGGATCGTGCCGTTTGCCGAGAAAACTGGCGTGTTGTCCGGGCGTCGTCGAGCCGTCGGCGATCACATGCGGATAGGCGACGAAGGTCGGCAGTCCATTGGCGTTCGGCGCCAGTTTATCCACCACGCTGCCGTAGGCGGGCCAGAGGTCGAGCGAATCGCGCAAACGCTGGTCGTCGGACGGCGGAGCATGGCCGGTGAGCGCATAGTAGCCGGCCGAGTTGTGGTTCTTCATCTTGTGCGTCACGCTGCGAATCTGCGTAATCAGATGCATGCGTTTCGCGAGTTCCGGCAGTTGCTCGCACACGGTCATCCCGGGGACGCTGGTCGCGATCGGCTTGAGCGGCCCGCGGACGCCGTCTGGGGCCTTCGGCTTCATATCGAACATGTCGATATGACTCGGTCCGCCCCACTGAAACAGAAAGATGACCGACTTGGCTCGCGCCCGCGGCCCTGCCGCGCGCCCCGCTTCGGGCGCGGCGCCGAGCACCGACGTCGGAGTGCGCAAGAATGCGGGCAGGGTGAGCCCCAGCAGACCTTGGCCGCCGACGCGCAAGAGGGTGCGTCGATCGAGCCGCTGTGCGCCAAAACGCAAGGACGACGTAGGGTGCATGTGCCGCGCTCCTGGAGCCCCGCACACGGCCGCTCGTCGCCGCCCACTCAAGCGTTGGCGGCTACGCGCGCCGCGCCGGGAAGTCTCCCTTGTAACTCACCCGGCGCGACGAGGGAAGAAGCCGCGAGGCGGCGTTAAGGGGCCAGCGCGAGCGTCTTGAGCGCCTCCAGCGCCGCGCACAAGTCGGCGCAGGCGATGTCGCGCCAGCCGTCGGTCTTGTGATGGAGGATGGCGAGCTTCAGTCGCTCGAAGGCATCCGTCAGGTCGTCGGGCAGCGCCGGCAAGTGCTCGAACGGACGCACGGCGGGAGCAGCGGGAGCGGCCGTCGTCGACTCCGCGCCGACGTCGCCGGTCAATCCGCCTTCCAGTCCGCCGTCGTACGAGCTCTCCATCTCCGGCTCTTCGCCAAAGTCGGGTCCTTCCGCCAAAGGTCCCGTCGGCATCTCCGTCAGCCGCTCGCGCACCGCCTCGGGGACTTCGGCCTCGGCGATCGCGGCGTCCGTCGCAATTACATCTTCGTCGACGTCGGCCGACACGATCTGCGAGTCGTGCGGGCGGTCCTGTTCGACAGCTCCCAGCGTCTCCCAGCGTTGGCGTCGCATCTGCGAGACCGACCACTCGCTATGCACAGCCCCTTCCAACCACATCTCGGCGTCGTTCCAATCGATGGCCGCGTGGAAGTGACTCCAGTACAGCCCCGGAAACTGCTCGCGCAACGCTCCGAATCGCGAGTAAACTCGGCGCAGCCGCCCCACGTGCTGCGGCGTTACGCCTTGCACCAACTGCGTCCACGCCTCGTCGGAATATTCCGAAACAGGCGCCTCGGCCGCCATCAGCGCTTCGCGCCATTCGTGAATAATCCGCCCCTTCTCCCAATTGGTCGTGCTGACCAACTGATTCCAGCGGCCGACGAACGACTGCGATGCCGCGTCTGCCGGCTCGGTCTCGGGAGAGAAATGGTGGTCTGCGATGCGGTTCTCGTTGCCGGTATCCATAGCGTCCTCTGGTTGCCCACGAAATCCTCGCCGCGTCCTGAAACGCTTGAGGAGGCGGAGGGGGACCGTCCAGACAGTCGTCAAGACGGTCGACTTCTCCGCGCGCCAGAGGCCAAACTAGCAGCAATTCGCCGCGTCACAAGCGACGCTGCGCCCCGCGTCTCAAGTGCCTGAAAACACGAGCCCTGCGCGCCGTCGCCGTTGCGCGGCGGTTGGGGAAAACTTGTCGGCAAACGCGTGGTGCGAGCGGCGTTTACGACGGGCAACGAACGGCCGAATTGAAGCCCGCCGCCTTGTGCGCCCCATCGCAAAACGGCTTATTCGCCGACGCGCCGCAACGGCACAGCGCTACGGCCGGCTTCTCGGCCGAAATCGGCAGCGGCTTGCCTTCGCCGTCGAGCACCTGGACGGGGGCCGAGATGATGAGCGGCCCGTTGTCTCGGATCTGCACCGTGAACTGCGACATGCGAATTCTCCTCCGAATTGGGAAACCGTAACTTGTCGGAGGATTGTAGCGACCTTGGACCCGCCGACTAGGGCGGCGGCGCTTCCGCCGGCTTCGGCGGACTCGCAGGCTTGCCGACTTCCAGCGGTGCCGCAGGCCGCACCATTTCCACGGTCAGCAGCACCGGCAGCCACACGTCGTCGCGCAACGCCCCTGGGTCGGCGACGGCGTCCTTGGCTGTGGTCGCGTCGGCGTCCTCGGCTGCCGTCGCGGCGGCCGCGCCTTCGCCTGGAACTGGCAGCGGCGGCTTGGCGGCCGGCTTGGTCCCATCCTCCGCATAGGGAATGGGAATCCTTCGACTGAAGTCCGAGTAACGCTTCGCCTTCGCCACCTGTTCCGGCGCCTGCGGGACCACCCCGTTTTCGCTCAACGCTTTCTCGGTTTGCGACAGTGCTGCCTCGGCCGGCAGGTAGGAATAGAAGACCGGGTTGGCGCCGCGCGCTTGCGAGAAATTGACCGTCGGCAACAGATTCGTTCCCTCCACATCCCAGCGGACCACCTGCGCCTGCACCTCGACCGACTCCGCTTCCGACAGCCGTTGCACCAGCATCTCGACATCCCGCGGCGTTGTGAACCACAGCAGCTGTGCGACGTCTCCCGCCTCCGACAACTCAATCGCCGGTTCCGCCTCTGTAGACCGATTCCGGTCGGACTGATTGCCTTTGGCCAGCGTTGGGGCGGCCAGTTTCTCGGCGGACAGTTTCTCGGCGGACAGTTTCTCGGCGGACAGACTCGCTTCGCGTCCCAGGCTGCGCAAGCGAATCGCCAAGCGTTCGGACTGCGCTTCGCGCCACTCTGATTCCGCTTTCTTGCCTACTTCCGGCTTCTCGCCGTCGGCGCGGCCTTCCTGAATCTGCCACTTCGATCGATCGAGGGCATCGGCCAATCGTCCGACGCCGTCTCCCGCGCCGCCGTCGGATTGTGCTTCGAGCAACACATTGAGCATCAGGCAAGCGCGACCGTCCCCTTCGGCTTGCTTCAATTGCTTTCGCCACTCCTGCTGCGGCTCGATTCCCAATGCAAATTGCCTCTTCAACTCTTCCGGCAATTCCGGCGGCATCTTCAGTTCCCGGGGATCGCTCGGCACGCCCTCGGTCTTCGCTCGGACGGCGTCCGGCGCCGGTACACCGCGACTGGGCGCTGGTGCGCCGCGACTGGGCGCCGATGCGCCGCGACCGGTCGCCGGCATTGGGGTGTTGTAGGAGCGGAGTTCGTCGACTTTGTCGCTCGCCGCCGCAGGCTTATCCGCAGGCGCTGGAGCCGGCGGCGCAGGCGCCCCGCCCTTCGGCGCACCCGGCGAGGCCGCGGGAGGCGTCATAAAGCGCAAGTCCCTCGCGGGCGCCGGCGCATCAAAGACCTGATCGCTCTCGCTCGGCGTCGCCTTACGACGCAGCGTCTCCGCCTTCTCTTCGACGGCCGGCAAGGGGATTGCGCCCGCAGGCATACCGCCCGCAGGCATACCGCCCGCCCCGCCCAGGCCGCCGCCCAGCGGACCGCCTGGCATTCCGCCCAGGCCGCCTGGCATTCCTCCCAGACCGACGCCGTCCTCTTGGCCCCCGAAGGCTCCCGAACCGCCGGCACGTCGACCATCCTCCGGTCCCGCGCTAAACTCCGTCGCCGCTCCCATCGGAGCAGGAATAGCATACCCTTCGGCCGTCCCATATCGCCAATGCTCTACGCCTTGGCGATCCCTGCCTTCCAGCGAGTGGGTGGAATCCGCCGCATCCGAACTTTTCCATGCCCTGGCCGTATGGCGTCCCAACGGTAGGACGCCCTGGCCGGCGAGCGCGATCAGCAGCAGTGCGGCGAGCGTCGACGCCATGCTGAATGCAATCCGCCACCGCCGCAGCGCGCGTGCCTGCTGCTGCATGAGCAGACTCAGGTCGACCCGCGACGCCTCCGCTGGCGACGCTTGATGCGCCGGCGGACCTTCGGTAACTCGATTATCCGAGCGTGTTTCCGTGAGCCCCGCCTTGGCTCGCACGGCCGCCTGCAACACTCGAGCCGCAAAATCGTCGTCTAGCGACGCGCGGGGAATGCGCTGCAGTTGCTCGCGCAATTGCCGATAGTCGTCGACTTGCTGGCGATAGTCCGCGTTGTCGCGCAACGCCGATTCCACCTCCGCCTGTTCGGCGGCCGTTAATTCGCCGTCGACGTACGCGCTTAACCATTCTTCGGGCAGTTGACGTTTCATGGTCATTCCACCGAGCTTTCCTGGAGGACGCCGCGCAGCCGCTCGCGCAGTTCGGCGCGCGCTCGATGCAGTCGGCTGCGTACGGTCCCCGGCGGCAGATCGAGAATCTCGGCGATCGACTCGTAGTCGCAGCCTTCCATCTCGCGCAGCACCAAAATCGTGCGAAACTCCTCCGGGAGCGTCGCGAGCGCCGCTTGCACCTGCCCTGCTCGTTCCTCTCTCAAAACCCGTTCCTCCGGCGCTTCCGCCCGATCCGCCGGATCGGCCCCCGTCTGCTCACGCTGGTCCTCCACGGAGACCGACGTGCGTTTCCGCCGCTGACGGCTGGCCGCCAAATTGAACGCAATCCGATACACCCACGTATAAAACGCGCTGCCGCCGCGGAACGTGTCCAGCTTCACGAAGGCCTGCACGAACGTGTCCTGCACCAAGTCCTCCGCCTCTTGGCGGTCGCCGACCACGTGCAAAATTACATGCAACACCCGATCCTGGTATCGGCGCACGAGTTCCCCGAAGGACTGGGAGTCCCCATTGAGAGTCGCGGCGATCAGTTGGGCATCGTCGTTCACGCGTCTTTCCACTCCTTCGACGCTCGACCTACGGCGAAAGTTCCCGGACGGTTTGCAATCCGCGGTTTAGGCGGGCTGTTGATCAAACCGCCGACAGCCGGGCGGTTGTCGTAAAACGTACCACCACAAGGCACTTCCGACTAGCAACAACCCGACGCTCACCCACTGAGAAATCGTCAGCGGCGTTCCCCACCGCCCCGGTTCGTCGTCGCGCACCGCCTCCTCCAAAATGCGGGTAAGCGGGTACAGCGTCAACAACCCGGCCATGACTTCGCCGTCCCGCCGCCGCATCGCATACCAAGCCCACAGCACGAGCGCCAACGACGCCGCGCTCACGGCGCTATAGAGCTGAATCGGATGCACCGTCCGACTGCGCGGCGGTAATCCGGGCACTCGCCACTTCACCGTCCGGCCGTCCGCCAGTTGCAATTCGGCCGTCGCCCAGTCCGCTCCCGGCGGGAACCAGACGCGCGACAGCGCATCGACCTCCACCCCGTTCACCGACTTGACGCGGTCGCCCGCCTCGAGCCCCGCTTTGGTCGCCGGCGAATGGGCGTCCACCTCGACGACCACCAGCGACCGCCCATCGTCGCCGATCCCCAGCTTCACGCCATGCATCCGCCCGCGCTGCAACTGATGCACATACGGCGGCGACATTTGCGGGAAGGTCACGGCCGCCTGGTCCGCCGGGCACTCGCCGCCGAAACAGCAGCCGTGCAGGAAACAGCCGACGCGGCCGAATGCCAATCCCAACAGCATGCTGGGCGCCGCCAAATCGGCCATCGCCAGCACGGGGATCTTCCGCGTCCACAAAAAATGCCCGCCCACGATCAGCGCGGCGATGAATGAACCGTAGACGACCAGCCCCCCCTGCGTGAATTTGGCCACCTCCATCAAGGTCTCCGCCCAGGTCGGTCGCGAATACTCTTCCCAGTACAGCGCGACATAAAACGCCCGCGCGCCGACGATGCCCGCAATGAACAACCGCATCGACAGGCTGTAGATCATTTCCGGGTCGGCGCCCATCCGCCGTCCCTCGCGCATCCCTAGCCCGACCCCCGCCACGACGCCCATCGTCACGAGCACGCCGTAACCATGAATGGCGATCCCCAACCGCTTGCCCGTCACCGGCTCCACATCCTCCATCCGCGGCGCCAGCCACAGAAAGAGCGCCGCACCGAGTCCCCACATCAGCAAGCTGCCGAACACATCGCCTTGGACGAAGCCGCGTTTCAGGTTCCAGGCCAACAGCGCACCGCCGCCGATCAGCCACGCCCAAGCGACCCAGCCCCAACCAAACAACGGCCAACCACCCGCTTCATGCGGGATGCGAAACAAAACGTCGTACACGCGCCTCACTCCAACATCATATTGTCGATCAATCGAGTCGCACCCACTCGAGCCGCGACCAGCACCACCGCTCGCCGCTCGACGTAAGCCGTCGGTTCCAGCGTGTCGGCGTCCGCGACCGCCGCGTATTCCACCTCCGCCACGCCCCCCGCTGCCAGTTGGTCGAGCACGCTCCGCGACAAGATTGCGGCGTCGCGACAGCCGGCGCGCCACTGCGTTTGAGCCGCATGCAATCCGCGCGAGATCGCCAAAGCTCGCGTTCGTTCCTCCGGCGACAAGTACCGATTGCGCGAACTCATCGCGAGCCCATCCGGCTCGCGCACGGTCGGCTGCACCGAAATCTCGATCGGCACATCCAAGTCGGCGACCAGATGACGAATGACGAGCGACTGTTGATAGTCTTTGGCGCCGAAGTAGGCGACATCGGTCGGCAGCAGGTGGAACAGTTTGAGCACCACGGTGGCGACGCCGCGAAAGTGTCCTGGACGCCGCTCCCCTTCCCACCGCTGAGCGACGCGGGGCGGATCGACGAACGTCGAACTACCGGGCCGATACATGGTCTCGACGCTCGGCACAAAGACCCAATCGGCCCCCGCCTCGCGCAGCACCTCGAGATCCTGCGGCAACGTGCGCGGGTACCGTCCGAAGTCTTCCTGCGGTCCGAACTGCGTGGGATTGACGAAGATCGTCGTGACCACTTCGTCGCACTCCCGCCGCGCAGCACGGACCAAACTGGCGTGCCCCTCATGCAGCGCGCCCATCGTCGGGATCAGGCCCACGCGCTTACCGGCCGCCCGCGCCGCGCGCACGCACGCCAGCGCCTCCGCGCCGCTTTCGACGACGCGCGGCGTCGCGCACGCGCCTCGCCCTTGCTCTAGCTCGTTCATTCGCGTCCGCGCCTCCTAGTCGCGTCGTCGTCTCTTCCTCGTCCGAGTCGCCGCATCGACCGTGCATTGTACGAGCATCCGCCGGCGCACGGGGAGGGCAACTTCACTGCAGCGCCTGCAGCGCGCCGACCACTTCGTCGACTTGCCGAGCCGACTCGACGGCGGATAACGCCAACCGCGGCCCCGCGGCGCGCCGCACGAGCGCCGCACGCCAAATCGTCTCCACCTCGCGCGCCTCCGTCTGGCCCGCCGTCGACATGTCGACCACGAGCTTCGGAATCAGGGGCGGGGGCGAGGCGTCGTCGAGCGACGTGCAGAGGTTCCACCAAAAGTCGCTCGCCAGCCATTCGCCCGCGGCGTTGGCCGCGTCTTCGGCGAGCGTGCGACGCAGCGCGGCGGACGTCATCGAATCCGCGCGGCGCAGCCACCGCAGCGGCACTCGCGCCTGCACGCGCTGCACCAGCGACTCGCGCTCCGCCGTCGCACCGCCGATGATCACCGCATAGCGCGGCGTGGTTCGCAGAAACTGCTCCAGTTCACGCAGCGTCCAGCCGACGTGCGGATGAATCCACTCCGGCGCGATCTCCGCCGCCGGCTCGATCATGAAGCGTCGATAGGCGCTGCGGGGATGAGGCAGCTCCAATCGGGGCGAGTGGAACACGGCGTGATCCAGCAACACGATGTCGATGTCGATCGTCCGCGGCCCCCACACTTCGTCGCGCCGCCGCCCCCCTTGTCGCTCGACCTCTTGCGTCCAATCCAGCAACTGCAGCGGTTCGAGCGACGTTTCGACGAGCAGCGCGCCGTTGAGGAACGCGTCCTGACTCGGTCCACATCCGGCCGGCGCCGTTTCGTACCAGCGACTGACGGCCGCGACGCGCACGCGCGCATGCCGCTCCAGGCGCGCGACGGCCGACTGCAGATGCGCGGCGCGATCGCCTAAGTTGGAACCAATCGATAGCACAGCATGAGACATGCTGCGAACCTACCGCGTGAATCGCGACCTGAAAAGCGGCGACGACCGCGACAACGAAAAAGGGCGGCCTTCGAAAACTTCGAAGGCCGCCCTTTCGCAACGAATCGACGAATCCTTGCCGACGCGCTGCCGATCAAAAAATGGTGGGGGAGACCTCCGAATTCGCGACAAGAGTCGCCGGCAGTCGGTCCCTGCGGTCGCCGCCCCCCAGCAATTTCTAACTCACAAGCTGATCTAGATAAGGACGCTCATTCAGCCGTCACCAAGCCGCGAACGCGACTCGATACGGCGGCGTATTGTGCGCGTCGCGAGACTTTTGTCAAGCAACGTTGACGCTAGTTTTTTCGAGCATTTTTTCTGACTCGCGATTTCGCGCCGCTCGAAAAGTTACAAGATTTCCACTTTCGCCACGACCTTCCGCACGCGCTGCGCCGCATCGCAGGCGATGCACGGCAGGTGCACGTCTTGCGGAAAAAAAATGGCAAAGCGTCCCGACTCGAGCGTGATCCAGTCCCCCGCGCCCTGAAAGAACCCGACGTCGCGCTGCGCGTCGTACGGCGCATCCACCTGCATCTGCTCGATCCGTCCCACGCCGATCCGCTCGCGCCCCGTCGGCACCAACTGAATGTCCGCGTAGCGTCGATGCGCTTCCCAACGTCCCTCTTCCGGCCGCTTCGTGTCGTACTCCTGCACGAGCACGAACAGCGAGTCGCCTTCCAAGTCGATGCGGCCCAGCGGCAGCGCGGCCAAGTCTTGGCTCGCCAAATACGCGAGCGCTCGCTGAAACCGCTCCGGCAATCCGCGGTAGGTCGCCGCATTGTTCAAGGTGTCGACGATCATGACAAGTGGCTCCGGGAATCGAGTCGCGCGTGAAAGGGCCGCATTATGCCCGCGCGACGCGCTCCTGCCCAGTCATCCTTCTACGGCCCACTCCGCCTTTCTTCGCGCCGCCGCTCGTGAGATACTTGCGCCGCAACCGTGCGCTGCGCGATGCGAGTTGGTCGTCATGCGAGCTGGAGGGAGAACGCCCCGTGATCGTTGGAATTCCTAAAGAGATCAAGCGCGACGAGTATCGCGTCGCCATGCTTCCCGTCGGCGTAGAAGAACTCGTGCGCACCGGCCACGAAGTCGTCGTCGAATCGGGCGCCGGACTCGGCTCGGGACTCACCGATCATGCCTACGAACAAGCGGGCGCTAAACTGGTTCGCACGGCAGCCGACGTCTTCGCGGCCGCCGATCTGATCGTCAAAGTCAAAGAACCGCTGCCGCCCGAATGGCCCCTGCTGCGGCCCGGCCAAACGCTGTTCACGTACCTCCACTTGGCCGCCGACCGCGCACTCACCGAAGCGCTGCTCGCCACCGGCGCCACGTGCCTCGCCTACGAGACGCTGCGCGATGAACGGGGCCAACTGCCGCTGCTGAAACCGATGAGCGAAGTGGCGGGACGCATGAGCATTCAAGAAGGCGCGAAATACCTGGAGAAGCCGCAGATGGGGCGCGGCATCCTCCTGGCCGGCGTGCCTGGCGTCGCTCCGGCGCACATCACGATCTTGGGCGGCGGCATCGTCGGCGCCAACGCGGCGAAAGTCGCCGCCGGCTTCAAGGCCGACGTCGCCATCCTCGACGTCAACATGGATCGCCTGCGGTACCTCGACGACGTCATGCCGGCCAACGTCAACGTCCTGTTCAGCGATCGACACACGATCCGCGAACAACTCCAGCGCGCCGACCTCGTCATCGGCTCGGTTCTCATCCCCGGCGCCCGCGCCCCGCGTCTTGTTTCTCGCCAAGATCTCAAGCAGATGAAGCCCGGCAGCGTCGTCATCGACGTCGCCATCGATCAAGGCGGCTGCTTTGAATCGAGCCGCCCGACGTCGCACAGCCAGCCGACCTACGTCGAAGACGACGTCGTGCACTATTGCGTGACGAACATGCCGGGCGCAGTGGGGCGCACCAGCACCTTTGCGCTGTGCAACGTCACGCTTCCGTGGGTGCTGCAGTTGGCCAAGCACGGCGTCGCCGCCGCGCTGCGCAAGCTTCCCCCCATCGCCTCCGCCGCCAACGTGCACGAGGGTCGGCTGGTCAACGCGGCGGTCGCCGAATCGTTCGAGCTGCCCTGCCACGCGCTCGACTAGTCGACGTATACGAAGGCGTTCGCGTTGAGCAACACGCGGGCCAGCGCCGCCGCACCGTGTCGCTTTAAGAACGCGACGCTCGCGCGCTCTTCTTCCGCCTGCGGACGACGACCATAAGTCAGTGCGAACATGCGCTGCACGATCTGCGCCGCCGACGCATTCGGCTCGGCCTGCGGCGTCTCGCTCTGCGGCGATTCGCCTCGTTGCGCCTCCTCCGCCAACGCTTCCGCGGTTCTCAGAACGAACGAATTGTTCAGCAGCGCGAGAGCTTGCAGCGGCGTCGTCGTGACGCTGCGCTTGGGAGTGCTGGTCGACGGGTCGGGACAGTCGAACGTATCAAGCAGCCGGTTGTGACCGCCGCGGGCCCAAGTGCGGTACACGCTCCTGCGCTGAAACGCCGCGCCTGCGGGATCCAGCGGTTCGTAGAACTGCGTGCCGCCGCGCAAGAAGGGACGAAAATCCTGATAGCCCGGCCCGCCCATCTGTCGATTCAGTTGCCCGGAGACGGCCAACATTGCATCGCGCACCGCTTCCGCCTCGAGTCGCCGGGGGTTCATCCGCCACAGCAGCCGATTGTCCGCGTCGCTCCGCCGCGCCTCCTCGCGCGGCGCCGACGACTGTCGATACGCGCGAGTCGTCACCAGCTCGCGATGGAGACGCTTCAGCGAATAGCCGCGCCGCGCCGTTTCGTTCGCCAACCAATCCAGGAGCTCTGGATGCGAGGGCTTTCCGCCGCTGAACCCCAAGTCGTTCGGCGTCGCTACCAACCCCGAACCGTAGTGGTAATGCCACAGGCGATTCGCAATCGTCCGCAAGTAGAGCGGCACTTGAGATTGCGTCAGCCATTCCGCGAGCGCTCGGCGACGCGACGCATCATCGACCTCGGGCGACAGCGGAAACAAAGCGCGCCCGTCGAGGCTCGCGACCGTGATCGCCCCAGGTGCGACCAGCTCGCGCGGCTGCTGCGGGTTGCCGCGCACCAGCAAGTGCGTCGCCGGCGGCGGCTGCGGCGTAATGGCGAAGACGCGTCCCGATTTGGCGCGCTGCACCGCGTCGCGCAGCGCGCCGGCTTGCGCCAGCAGCCCTTGTCGACGTCCGCGCCCCGCCTCGCCCAACTCGGCCGCCAACTCGGCTTCACTCACAAAGTCCGATTCGGCCGCCGCCGCTCGCGAGACCTCTTCCGCCGTCAACGCACGATCGTACAGCGCCGCGCGCAACAGCGTTCCCGCCAACATGCGGTTGCCGCCGACCGGGGCGTGTCGCAAGCCGAACACCGCCTGCGTCTGGCCTGCCTCGAACGGCTGCAACATCGCGCGATAGGGCTGACCATATTGCACGCCGCCGACATAGCCCGTGATGTTTCCCTGTGCATCGTACACCCAAGCCACATGCACGGGCGTCGTCGCCGCCTTCGTCTCTTCGGGACCTTGAAACGGCCGAGTTCGCGCGAAGCCATTGCTGCCGGCCATCCAACGCCCCGCTTCGCGTTCGCCGAACACGATCGCGTCGAACAGATTGCCGTCCAGCGTTTGCAGGCTGACGACGCCGCCGCCTTGCTGCGTGAGGTTGGCCAGCTTCACGACGGCGGCCAACGTCTTCGCGCCGAGGGACTTTTCGAGCGGCTTCGTGACGGCGTGGGCTTGCTTGCCGTCGACATGCAGCCCCTGGGCGTCTTGCCGAGCCCCGCCGCGCAGTTCGGCCTGCATCCCGCCGATGCGATCGCGCAGGTCGCGCGTAAAATCCCAAGCCGCGATCGGCGTAGGCGGCGACTCTCGAGGCGTTTTGTCCGCGCCGCTGCGGCGCACCAACACCGCCCGCCGCGCCGGCTCCTCCAACTCGCGCAACTGCCGCGTCAATTCCTCAATCCGCCGCTCCTGAGCCGTCGTGTCGCTGGTCGCCGGAATCGGCCGCTCGCCCCGCCTCACGCCCGCGAGCGAAGACGCCAACCGATAATAGTCGACTTGCGGAATCGGATCGAACTTGTGGTCATGGCAACGGCCGCAGTGCACGGTGAGTCCGAGGAACGTCTGCGAGAAAGTCGCCACGAGGTCTTCCATCTCGTCCTGACGCATCACCAATCGCATCACTTCGCCGGCCGGCGTCAATCCATCGAACGCCCCGCCGACCAAGAAGCCCGTGGCCGCCACCGCGTCCGGGTCGTCGGGCCGCAACACGTCCCCCGCGATCTGCAGCCGAGTGAACTCGTCGTACGGCAAGTCCTGATTGAACGCCCGAATCACCCAATCGCGGTAGGGCCAAGCATTCGGCCGCAGCCGATCGTACTCAAAGCCGTCGCTTTCGCCGAAGTGAGCCACATCGAGCCAATGCCGAGCCCACCGTTCTCCCAGCGCCGGCGAAGCCAACAATCGATCCACCAGCCGCTCGTAAGCGTCCGGTGCACCGCCGGCGACCTCCGCTTCAAAGTCATCCAGCCGCTCGATCTCCGGCGGCAGTCCGAGCAGATCAAAGTACACGCGCCGCGCCAGCACGCGCGGCTCGGCGAGCGGCGACGGGGCGAGCCCCTGGGCGGAACGGGCGGCGTCGAGCAGCGCGTCGATCGGGGTGGCGGCGCCCGCGATCGCCGGCATCGGCGCCTGACGCAGCGGCTGAAAGGCCCACCAGTCGTAGCCGCCTCGGCGGTCGCTGGAGTACTTGAAAGGGTCGATGGGATCGACGCCCCAAGCTCCTCCGCCTCGAATCCAGCGTTCGAGCAACGATTTTTCGTCGGCGGCGAGCGGTCGCTTGGGGGGCATGTCGCCCGCCTCGACGCGCTCCCAGAGCGGGCTGGCGGCCGGATCTCCCGCGGTCAGCGCCGAGCCGCTTTCGCCGCCGCGCCGCGCGCCGGCCTGCGTGGTCAGGTCGAGCCCTCCCTTTTTGTCCGACGCGTTGTGACACTCCAGGCAGCGACGCGCCAAGAGCGGCGCGATCTGCGCGTCGAAGTCGACCTTCGGCTCGCCCTGCGCGTTGCGACTCATCGTCGTCCACGTCGCACAGGCCAACAGCAATCCGACGAACCCAAGGAGCGCCGGCGGCCTGCGCCAGCGACGCGTCAGCGTTCGTCGCCCCGTTGCGAATCGACCTTCGCCTTGCACTCGCCGCCGTCCGCCTGTCGCCATGGCCGCCTCGCTGAATCCACTAGAACGACGGAATGATCTCGCCATGCACCAGATCGGCGAACGTCTGTCGCGCACGAATCAAATGCGGTCGGCCCGCCGACACAATCGCTTCGGCAGCCAGCGGCTTCGAATTGTAGTTCGACGCCATCACAAACCCGTACGCGCCGGCGCACTCGATCACCAGATAGTCCCCGACCTGCGCCGCCGGCAACGACCGCCGACAAACGAAGCCGCCTTCTTCTTGCGTGAAGATGTCCCCTGATTCGCACAGCGGACCGCCGACCACCACTTCGCGATGTTCCACGTCGCGCGGGCCGCTCGCATGCGCGATCGACATCGGATGGTACGAACCGTAAAGGATGGGGCGCGCCAGATTGTTGAAGCCGGCGTCGAGCAGATAGAAGGTGTTGTTCCCTTGCTGCTTGACCGCGCGAATTTCCGTGATCAAGTAGCCGCTTTCGGCGACCAGATACCGGCCCGGCTCAATCTCCAGCGACAGTTTGTGGCCCAGTCGCTCCTCGAGTCGCCGGCGCGCGGCGTCCCACAGTTCGAAGTATTGGTCGAGGTCGACATACGACTGCTTGGAGTGATAGGGAACCGGCAAACCTCCGCCGGCGCTGATCGTCGTCACGCTGCGGCCCACGTCAAGGACCGCCTTCTCCAACGACCCGCACACCTGCGCAAGATGCTCCAGGTCGGTTCCCGAGCCGATATGCATGTGCACGCCGGTGATTGCCAGCCCATGGCGATCCGCGCGCTGCAAGCAGTCGCCCAACTGTTCGTGCCAGATTCCATGCTTCGACTGTTCGCCGCCCGTGTTGGTCTTCTGGCTATGTCCATGCCCGAAGCCCGGGTTGATGCGCAGCGTCACATTGCTCCCCGGCGCTCGCTCGCCCAATTGATCGAGCATGTCGGGCGAGCCGACGTTGACGGGCAACCCCAGTTGGACGACCAAGTCGAGCGACTCGCGGTCGAAGATATCGGCCGTATAGACGATCGGATGCGGCTCGCCGTGAGTCGGATAGCCGGCCGCAATCGCCCGTTGAATTTCGCCGGCGCTCACGGCATCCACGACGACGCCATGCTTCCGCGCCAGCGACAAGATGGCCAAATTAGAGCAGGCCTTTTGGGCGTAACGCACCACGTCGAACTTTCGCAGATCATGAATCCGCTCGACGATCTTGGCCGCGTCGTACACATACGTCGGCGTGCCGAAGCGCCGAGCCAACTCGGCGACCTTCACTCCTGCAATCTCTTCTCGAACCGTGGCGAAAGGACCGACCGTGGGCATAAACCTGTTTACCTTGTGAAATGCTGCGTCGACGATCACACCGCAAACGCTTGAAGTTACCCGGCATCCCGCAGCGCCGCAAAGTCCCGTCGGTTTACGGCGCAAAAAAAGATCCCGTCCGACGCGCATCGCACCGGACGGGATCTGAGTTGTTCTTGAAGCGAACGCCGGAGACTAGCGGCCGCCTTGAGCAGCGCGAGCCGCTTCGCCGGCCAGTTCCAGCACGCCGGCCGAAACTTCGTAGCGATAGGATACGCCGCGATCGATCGGCTTCACCGAGATGGTCACTTGATCGCGACCGTTGACCTTCGCGGCCGACGATGCGAGCGCTTGCGTCTGCGGATTGCTGTCGACCTTGTTCACGAACTCGACGATCTTGCCGACCGCCAGCTGCACCTGCAGCGGCGTCGACAAGCCGGCGCCGGCGCCGCGGTCAATGACCCCCTTCAGGGAGGCTTGACCGTCCTTGCCGACCGCCACGAGCGCCTTGTCGGCGCCGAAGCCCAGCACCACCTCGACGTGATCGCCGCCGAACACCTTGCGGGCGTTCTCATCGAGCTCCGAGGAGGGGATTTCAATCTTGTGGAACGTCACGCCCTTGTACGTGCCGACGTCCAACTGCACGTCCGGGAAGCCCGGTTCGCCCTTGCCGAGCGCCACCAGCTCCTTGACGATGCTTTCGAGTTTCTTTCCGTCGCCCACGAACGTCCCGGCGACGACTTCGAATTCCGAACCCAAATTGGCGGCGCCGGCGAAGTCCATCTTGCCCTTTTCGACGGTGCCCTGCACCACGTCGAACACGCCGTTGACCGCCTTCTTCAGGCCTTCGCGCTTCGCTTCGGGCACGCCCGTATCCTTGGCCAGTTCGGCCAACGCGCCGTCGCGTCCCGCCTTGATCAAGCCGAGGATCTGCGCGATGTCGGTTTTTGCGAGCGCTACGGTCACGTTGCCCGTGGCCGCGGCGTCTTTCGAGCCGATGCCGCCGAACATCGACTTCAGCTCGTAAGCGGCCGCGAACTGCTTCGACAGTTCGGTTCCTTCGCGAGCCGTCACCGCCAACTCCAGCGACGTCCCCTTGGTCTTGCCGTCGATGGCGAATCCAAGCGTGATTTGATCCGCCTGCTCGACGAAATCTTGCACGCCCTGCACCATCGCTCGTCCCAACTGGTCGGCCACCTCGCGTTGCTCGGGCGGCAACTGCTGCTGCTGCTGACGCATCGCTTGGTCATAACCCATCTTCATCTGGCTCACGAACAAATCCCGCAGTTCGGCCGGAATGTTCCCAATGTTGAATTGCACGGCAATGTCGTACTTCGCCGGGAGTCCGCCCAGCAGCTTCACCGGGTCTTGCGGGAGCCCCGACAGATTGCGCGCGTCCTGCGAGATGAAGGCGTAGCCGCCCTGCTCCTTGACGTAGATCGGAGTCGGTCGGTCGGCGCCGATCTCCAGTACGCCGTCGCCGGCGTCCTTCGGAGTGCCGATCTGTTCGCGGTACGTGCCCAACAGCGCCTTGAGGTTCTTCACGGGAACGAAGGCCAACACCTTCGGGCCCGCCGGGCCCATCGACACCACTGCGCCCGCCGGCTTCGTGCGGTCGACGCCGTTGGTGTAGATCCCGGCCATGCCGAGCACCAACCGGCCCTGGTCGGCCTGCCCCGCCAATTCGGTCAGACCGCCGATGTCCGACATCAGCTCGTCCATCTTGTTGATCGAAATCACGGCGATCGGCTTCTCTTCCTGCGCCATCGCACCGCAGGCGAGTCCCAGGACGAGCGCGAGCGCACTCATCATCCGCAGCATGCCACCCAAGTACCTTGTCACGATCTGCCACTCCTTAAACTATTGAAGATCACAATCCGTCGTTACCGATCGCATGATCCATCTGGGGCGAAATACCCGCGTAGAACCGGGGCCAGTTTCAAAAATCCGCAGACTCGCCCCAACCGAGACGCTCAGAAATAAGCGACCACAGGGACGTCGATCGCCGCCCGACAACGCGACTTCCCTGAGCGAGCCCCGCTCTCAGGCCCCACCGCTTAGCGTTCGCGGAAGACGATTCGTCCCTTGCTCAAGTCGTACGGCGACAACTCCACGCGCACCTTGTCGCCCGGGACGATACGGATGAAGTTCTTACGCATCTTCCCCGCCACGTGCGCCAGCACCTCGCCGCCCGTCTCCAATTGCACTCGAAATCGCGTGTTGGCCAGCGCCTGCATCACGACCCCATTTACTTCAAACGCTTCTTCGTTATTTGCCATGCCGGCCTCCACGCCACCCGCAGCCCCAATTCCGCTAGCGGCAAATCTTATCACGCCCGGCGCTTCCGTCTAGGCCGCAAGTGGTGCCGGTTGTGTCGTTTGGAGGGGCGGAACCTTGCCGGTCCGACCGTCCGTCGGACCTTCTGTGGGGAAACTTGCTTCGAGCGGCGAGGCGTAACTATACTTGCGAGTCAGAAGTTTCCGATCAAACAACCGAAGCGTCGCGCCCCTCGCCCGACTCGCCGGCCCAGGAGTTCGTATGAAGTTGCTCGCAAACCCCGCGAACCTCCTTGTCGCTGCAGCTACCGCAATCGCCGCAGCCTTCCTGGCCGACAGCGCGGCGGCTCAAACAGCCGTGGGACGACCGCTTGCGCCGGGCGTACTGCGGACGATCCCGTCCGAACCGCTGGAGGAGGAAACGCTGACCAAGCAAATTCCCCTCGTGGAACTGCTGGCGAACCTCAACGGACTCGACTGGACCCCGAACTACTCCCCGAAGTCCGAAACGCTCAGCGAAATGTCCAAAAAAATCGTGCTGCGGCGCGACATTTGGAACCTGGAGTTCGCCTTCAAGCCGCTCCGCCGCATCTGGCTCGATATGCCGCAACCGACCGGCAAGATGCAACGCAAGCACCTGTATTACATGGTGTATCGAGTAAAAAACACGGGCGGCGATTTTGCCCCCAAGCCGATCAAGGACGAGACGTACGAGCATGTGACCTACGGCACCGAACGCGTCAACAAAGACGGCCTGACGTTCCTCCCGCACTTCGTCCTCTCGGGCAAAGTGCTGGTCAACGGGCAGTATGAATCGAAAGAGTACCTGGATCGCGTGATTCCTTTCGCCACGGAAGCGATTCGCGAACGGGAAGGGATCACCTCAAAGCTGTACAACTCGGTCGAGATCACCAAAGTCCGCATCCCGCTCAGCGACGACCGTAACGACCGAAGCGTTTGGGGCGTCGTGACTTGGGAAGATCTTGATCGCCGCATGGACTACTTCTCGATCTACATCCAGGGGCTCACCAACGCCTATCAGTTCACGGAGGCGCCCAACGGGTACGACAAGGCGAGCCCGCCAGGCACGGGTCGCGAGTTCAAACAGAAGACGCTGCAATTGAACTTCCGCCGCGCGGGGGACGCTCTGTACGAACACGAGGAAGAGCTGCTGTACGGCATCCGGCTCGAGAAGAATCCGACCGAACAGACCCGCATTCTCCGGCTCTACGGACTCCAGGAACCCCTTGATCATCTGTGGATCTATCGCTAGATTCTCGGGTTCCTTCCCATCACCACACAGCAATTTCCTTTCGACGGACGGTAGTGCAATGGCTCATAAGAAAGGTCAAGGGTCCTCGCGGAACGGTCGTGATTCGAACGGCCAACGGCGAGGCGTTAAGCGGTTCGGCGGCGAGGCGGTTCGCGCGGGCAACATCCTGGTGCGCCAGGTCGGCACCGTCTTCCGCGCAGGTCGCAATGTCGGCACCGGCAAGGACTACACGCTGTTCGCCTTGATCGACGGCACCGTGAAGTTCGACCAAGAAGGCCGCCGCGTCAACATCGAGCCGGCCGCAGCGAACTAGGTTCGCGAGCGCCACGCGCCGCCGATCATCGCGCTACCCATCACCGCGCCTAACGATCGCGCCTAAATATCGCGACTGATCAGCCACGGGGACGCTCTTGCGAGCGTCCCCTTTTTTCATCTTTGTACGGAATCGTGCGTCATGTTCGTGGATCGCGTGCAGATCGAAGTAGTAGCCGGCAACGGCGGCGACGGATGCTGCAGCTTTCGTCGCGAGAAGTACGTCCCCTATGGCGGCCCCGACGGCGGCGACGGCGGTCATGGCGGCAGCATCATCATGGTGGTCGAAGAAGGGGTGAATAACCTGGCGGGCTTCGGTCACAAACATGCTTGGCGAGCCGCGTCGGGCGAGCATGGCCGCGGCGCCAACTGCCAGGGCCGCAGCGCTCCAGACACCATCCTCCTGGTCCCGCCCGGGACGCTGGTCATCGACGCCAAAGAACAATTCGTCATCAAGGATTTGACGACCGTCGGCGAACGCTTCGTCGCGGCCAAGGGGGGCGCGGGCGGCAAAGGAAACACGCGATTCAAGACGTCGATCAACCGCGCTCCGCGCGAGACGACGCCCGGCGAGGAAGGCGAACGCCGGCAGCTCATCCTCGAACTGAAGGTCATCGCCGACGTCGGGCTGGTAGGTAAACCCAATGCCGGCAAGAGCACGATGTTGAGTCGCCTGTCGCGGGCGCGTCCCGAAATCGCTGCGTACCCGTTCACCACCAAGCATCCCAATTTGGGACGCGTGCAGATCGACGCCGATCGCGGCTTCATCATGGCCGACATCCCGGGACTGATCGAAGGCGCGCATGACGGCGTCGGGCTGGGACACGAATTTCTCCGGCACATCGAACGCGCCGGCATCTTCGTCCATCTCCTGGAACCGATCCCGTACGACGGCGTTGATCCGCTGGCCAACTACCGCGCCATTCGCGACGAACTGCTGCAATACAATCCCAAGATGGGCGAACGACCGGAAATCGTCGCCGTGACGAAAGCCGAGCTGCCGGGCGCCGAAGAAGTGCGCGAGCGCGTGCAACGCGAACTCGACCGCCCCGTGCTGCTGGTGTCGGCCGTCACGGGCCAAGGACTCAACCAGCTCACGCGCGAAATCGCACGCACGCTGTATCCGCAGGACGAGTCATGAGTGCGGCGTTCGTCGCGGTCGATATCGGGAACACGGCCGTGAAGGTCGCCTGGTTCGGCGACGAACGGCTTTCTCCACATCGCCTTCCCGTTCCCACGGCCCAGTTTGAACTCCCTGCCGTCGGCGGCGACCTGCAGTTGGACGCCCTCCCCTTCGCCTCCATCGCCGCCGCGCATCCCGCCGCGCCGTGGTTCGTCAGCTCCGTAAATCGCTCGGCCTGCGATCGGCTGGCCGCCTGGCGCGCCGACGCGCTGCCCAGCGCTCCGTGGCGCGTTCTGGACTACCGCGTCCTCCCGCTGACCGTCGACGTCGACTTCCCCGACCGCGTCGGACTCGATCGACTCGCTACCTCCTGCGCCGCCGATTGGCTGCGTGCTCCGGATCGCGACGCCATCGTCGTCGATGCCGGCACGGCGCTGAAGATTCACGTCATCCGAGCCGACGGCGTGTTCGTCGGCGGCGCGATCCTACCCGGTCTGCGCTTGTCGTCCGAATCGCTGCACGTGCGGACCGACTTGTTGCCGCGCGTCGGCGTTTCGACTGCCGACCAGCAACCGCCGGTCGTGGGACGCAACACCGAGGCGGCCATTCGCAGCGGCATTTACTGGGGCGCCGTCGGCGCGGTCCGCGAAATCGTGACGCGCATGCGCGCCGAGTGTCGCAGCGAACCGCAGGTATTCATCACCGGCGGCGACGCCGCAGGACTCGCCGCACTCATCGATCACGACACGCGCTTCGTGCCCGGCCTGGGACTGGCCGGCATCGCGGTCGCGGTCCACCGTCTCGGTCTCCTTGACGCCGCCCCTTAATGCGTCCCTTCTAGCCGCTTGGAGCCGCCTGGCCATGACGACCTGTGAACCGCTGTATGTCGCGGCGCTCACCGCTCCCGGACGCGGCGCCGTCGCCGTCGTCGCCCTTTGGGGTCGCACCGCGGCGCGTGCTTTGGCGGCCCGCTTCACCCCTGTTTCGCCCCGTCCGCTTCCCGACCTGCCGCTGGGCCGCATCGCCTTCGGCCGTTGGCGATCTCACCCGGACGACGTCGGCGAAGAAGTCGTCGTCGCGCGACTGGAAGATCGCCGCTGGGAACTGCACTGCCACGGCGGAACGGCGGCGGTCGAGTCGATTTTGGCGGCGTTGGAACGGGATGGCGCGACGCGCGTCTCGGCGGAAACATGGCTCGAACTGCTCGACGACGATCCGCTCCGCACGGCCGCCGTGGAACGACTGGCCCACGCCCGCACGCCGCTCGCCGCCGCCCACTTGGCCGCTCAGGCCCGAGGCGCACTTCGCGCCGCCCTGCAATCGCTGCACGACCACCTGCTGCAAGGAGTCGCCGAACGGTCGCTCGCACAAATCGACCTTCTACTGGAAACGGCGACGATCGGCCTGCATCTGACAACTCCCTGGCGAGTGGCGTTAGTAGGGCGTCCCAATGCCGGGAAAAGCAGCCTCATCAATCGGCTGGCAGGCTACGAACGAGCGATCGTGGCCGACCAACCTGGCACGACGCGCGACGTCGTCACGGCGCTGGTCGCCTCGCATGGCTGGCTATTTGAATTGGCCGACACGGCCGGTTTGCGGACGACGTCCGATGCCATCGAAGCCGCCGGGGTCGCGCGCGCCGAAGCCCAGCGCGAGTCGGCCGACGTCGTGCTGTTGGTCGCCGACCTTGCTCATCCCTGGACCGACGACGATGTTCGGCTGGCCGACGCGACTCCCCAAGCGATCGTCGTTCACAACAAGTGCGACCTCGGCCCGCTCACCGACGACCGCCCGCCCGGACTGTGCGCGAGCGCTCGCACGGGAGAAGGTTGCGACGCCCTGTGGGACGCCATCGTCCATCGGCTCATCCCGACGCCTCCCGCGCCGGACGAACCGCTGGTCTTCACGCGTGAACTGGCGGCGCTGCTGGCCGCCGTCCGCGACGACGTCGTGTGCGGCGACTTCACATCCGCCGCACACCGGACGCAGTCCGCGATCACTCGTCGCGTCGTCCCCCAAACAGGCCCATCCGCATCAGGTAGTACAGAAGCGTGAGAACGCTTTGCAGCGTCGCGGCGACGTACGTGAGCGCCGCCGCATTGAGCACTTTCCGGACGTAATACATCTCGTCCTGGCTCACGATCCCCAGTTCGGCCAGCGCCAACTTCGCCCGCGAGCTCGCGTTGAATTCCACCGGCAAATTGACGATCTGAAAGAAGGCCACGCCGGCGAACAAAATGACGCCCGCCCACGCCAGCCATTTCAATCCGATCGCCACGCCGATCATGAGCATGAAGATGCCGAAGCCGCTGCCGAAGTTGGCCACCGGGACCGCCGCATTGCGGATGATCAACGGCGCATAGTGGAAGGCATCCTGCAACGCGTGGCCCGCTTCGTGAGCGGCGATGCCGACGGCGGACGCCGAATTGCCGTGATACACCTCGGGACTGAGCCGCAACACTTTGTCGCGCGGATCGTAGTGGTCGCTCAAATGCCCCGGCACCTGTTCGATTTCCACGTTGTACAGCCCGTTAGCGTCGAGAATGTGGCGCGCCGCCGCATAGCCGCTCATCCGCGCCCCGACCCCGCGTCCCTGCGCGTAGGCGGCTTGCACCATCAGCTGCGCGACGATGGCCAGCAGGATGGCCGGTCCGAGGAACAAGAAGTAAAGCGGATCGAAAATCATGGTCGTCTCCTTCGTATTCCTTGTTCGTCGGCAATCGCTCAATCTTGACGTTTGGCCGAGCGACCGCCAAGCGGCCGCACCTCCCGCCGACTCGTTCCTATAACCCGAACGACTGGTGCGAACCGGACAAGGCGTACCTATCCCATTCTACGGCCAACCGTAATTCGGCAAGCCCTCGCGACGCGAGCTCGCTCTGTCTGCCGAAGGATAACCAGTGCGGCGCGCCGGTTCGCCGAGCTGGCCGCCGATCCGACCGCCCGCCTGCGACGTAGGATGACGATAGGCCAGCGCCGCACCGCCGAACTCTCAAATCCCCTTGGATGGCTCCCGTGCAACAGAATCCTTCCCCCCCATCCGCCCGATCCCGCCGTGCATTTCTCCGCTCCTGCGCCGGACTGGCCGCCGCCGGCTTCGCGGGGTCGACGTTCACCAGTTGCACGCCGGACGAATCAGGCAACCTCGCGTCGCAGGGGTCGGCCGCGTCTGCGGCCAGCGACGATGCGGAAGCGACGTCGCCGCCGCCGCCCGACGAGCTCCAAGCGAAACTCGACTCCGCACTCGACTTCACCTGCCACAATCGCCGCTTGAACTTGAAGGACCATGCTGCGTGGCAGATCGTCCACGGGGCGCTCGCGTTCGGCCGCGACTTTCAAATCACCGACCACGACGGCAAGGACGTTTCGGCCATCGACTACCTCCTGGCGGGGGGCCGCATGACCGGGTGGACGATGGAACGGGGCGTGCAAGTCGGCGATCCGCCGCGTGCGGGATTGCGCGCGGTCGTTGAAGCAGGCAGCAAAACGGGCCAAGGCCACGCCGATCAGTGGCTCGGCTACCTCGCCGACGTCGGCCTGAAGCTCGATCAAGAAATCACGGCGGCCGGCGAAAAGTTCACGATCGAAGACTATTTGCTGCAAATGGAGCACGACGTCCCCTACAACGTCGAACAAGAGTACAGCTGGACCGTCATGGCGCTCACCGCCTACCGCCCCACCAGCTACTCGTGGACCGCCGGCGACGAGAAGACTTGGACCATCGAGCAGCTGATGCAGATCGAGGTGGACCACGAGTTGGCGACGAGCGCGTGCGGCGGCAGTCACCGCATGGCCGGCATCGTGATGGCGCTGAACCAACACAAACGGGCCGGCGGCGAGCTCACGGGCGCCTGGAAAGCGGCCGACGAAAAGATTCGCGATTGCGTCTCGCGCGCTCGCCAGTTCCAGAACCCCGACGGGTCGCTCTCCACCAACTGGTTTGAACGCCCAGGCAACGCCCCCGACATCCGCGAACGACTCGGCTGCACCGGCCACGTGCTTGAGTTCGTCGTGCTGGCGTCGACCGATGAAGAGCTAAAGCAGCCCTGGATCGAAAGGGCAGTGGCCTTCCTCTGCGGCTTGCTCGAGAAAACTCGCCGACTCGATCTGGAATGCGGCGCCTTGTATCACGCGGCGCACGGACTGGTGCTCTATCGGCAACGTCGGTTTGGGATGCGGACGTACACGAAGACGACGGCGTGAACGTCGTGGAGTTGCAGGGCGGGGTGACGGGGTGACGGGGTGACGGGGCGTCACAGGCTGGAAGCCTGTGCTACGGGGGCGGCGGCTTCATCGGCGAGTTGTTCGGCGGCGGTGCGCGTGGGGGCTTCCACGATCAGGCGCACAATGGGTTCGGTGTTGCTGGCGCGGACCAGGGCCCAGCGGTCGGGCCAGTCGAGCCGCAGGCCGTCAAGCGTGTCGACGGCCGCTTCAGGAAAACGACGTTGCAAGGCCGCGATGGCGGCGGGGATGCGTTCGCGCGGCAGGCCGATCGTCGTCTTGTGAATGACATAGCGCGGCAATTGAGCGACCCAGTCGCTTAGCCGCACTTGCCGTTCGGCCAACGCGTCTAGTACGAGCGCCATTCCGACGAAACTATCGCGGACGAAGCCGACGCGCGGATCGATCGGTCCGCCATTGCCTTCCCCGCCGAACACCGCGCCTCGCGCCTGCATCTCGGCGACGACGTTCGCTTCGCCGACCGCCGACCGGGAATACGGAACGCCGTACTTGGCCGCCAAGTCGGCCGCCATGCGACTGGTGGCGCAATTCGTCACGATCGGCCCCGGACGCGTTCGCAGCACGTGATCCAAACACAGCGCCAACGTGTACTCCTCGCCGATGTACGAACCGCGATCGTCGATGATCGCCAAGCGATCGGCATCCGGGTCTTGGCAGAACCCAACCACGGCCCCCGCCGCCGGCACGCTCGGCGCAATCGTCTCCAGGTTCGTCGCCGTCGGCTCCGGCGGATGTGCAAACCGCCCATCGGGTTCGCCTCCCAACAACGTCACCCGGCACCCGAGAAACTCGAGCAGCCGCCGGCCCAAGAGGCTGCCGGCGCCGTGGTTCGCATCCAGCACGACCGAAAAGGCGCAATCGCGGATGCGCGGCACGTCGACAATCGCCTGCAACAGCGTCAGATGATCGGTGAATCCATCGTCGACGAACGACAAACGTCCCACCTGATGGTGAGCCACCCAGGCGGGCGTTGAGTTCTGAAATCGGGCCAGCACGGGCTGGCCGGCGGCGGCGGTGAGCACCGACCCGCGCGGGCCGAACAGCTTCATCCCGTTGTACTCGGACGGATTATGGCTGGCCGAGATTTGGATTCCACCCGCCGCTTGAAACCGACGCACCAAGACGCCGACCGTGGGGGTCGCCGCGATGTCCGCATCGATCACATCGCGTCCGACGGCGCACAGGGCGCCGCGAACCACGTCGGCCAGCATCCGCCCCGTGGGACGGCCGTCCCGAGCGACCAGAATCGGCCCCGCCGGCGACTCGGCCGCAAACGCCGTCGCATACCGCACGGCGACGTCCGGCGTCAGGGTTTGTCCCACGACTCCGCGCAACCCCGAAACGCTGATAATCAACTCTGACATCGCCATTTCCCTTCATTGCCTCGCCAGCCGCTCGTCTCGTCCGCCGGCCTCTGCCTCCACTATAGCTCAGCGGCCCCAGCCCGATTCCGTCCCTACGGCCACATGCTTTAGAATCCCAGCTTGGACATTTCGGCACATCCTGAAGGGGCTTGGCAACGATGAGCGAAACGGGTGCGGCGGCGGCGGAACTGGAACCAATCTTGGCGCAAGTGGCCGCAGCGGCCCAAGCCGGGCGACTCTCGGCCGGCGCCGTCCAGAATATTCGTTCGTGGTTGACCGAACCTCGCTACGCTCAATACGCGGCGCAAGTCGTGCAGCATGTGCACGACGGGCGGTGGCGCGAGCTGGACGACGCTTTCTGGACCGTGATCCCGTTCGGCACGGGTGGACGCCGCGGCCGCATGTACCCGATCGGCTCCAACGCCATCAACGACCGCACGATCGGCGAGAGCGCGCAAGGCTTGGCCGAATATGTTTCGGAACATGCTCCCGAGGATCAACCGCTCTCGTGCGCGATCGCCTATGACACCCGTCACAACTCACGGCACTTCGCCGAGCTGTGCGCCGGCATCATGGTCGCGAACGACTTCAAGGTCTACTTCCTGGACGACTACCGCAGCACGCCCGAATTGTCGTTCCTGGTTCGCTACAAGCAATGTTCGTGCGGCATCATGGTGACGGCCAGCCATAACCCGCCGTCGGACAACGCCGTGAAGGTGTACTGGTCGACCGGCGGCCAAGTGTTGCCGCCGCACGACAAAGGGATCATCCAACGCGTAATGTCGGCCGAGCGGATTGAGAAGGTCGACTTCAAAGCGGCGGTCGCCGACGGCCGCATCGTGATTTGCACGGCCGAGGTCGACAAGGCGTTTCAGTCGGCACTCGCGAGCCAACGACACGCGGGTCCGCGCAACCTCAAGATCATTTACACGCCGCTGCATGGCGTCGGTGCTTCGGCGGTCTGTCCCGCGTTGGCCGGCGATGGTTTCACCGAGGTAGAACTGTTTGGACCGCACGCCGAGCTGAATGGGGACTTCCCCAACGTGCCAGGGCACGTTTCGAACCCCGAGAATCCGCAAGTCTTCCAAGCAGCCATCCAGCGTGCCAAGGAGTCCGGCGCGGAACTGATCCTCGCCACCGACCCCGACTGCGACCGCATGGGTTGCGCCGCGCCGCTCAAGCCGAACGCAAACAGCCCCTGGGAAACGTTCACCGGCAACCAACTCGGCGCCCTCCTCTGCGACTACATCCTGCAACAAAAAGGCGGCGGCCGGCGCTTGCCCGACGGCTACTACGTCGTGAAGACGCTGGTCACCACCGAAATGATTCGGCGCATCGCGGACAGCTACGGCGTCCAGACGTTTGGCAACTTGCACGTCGGCTTCAAATACATCGGCGGCGTCATGGACGAACAGGGCGCGGACAAGTTCTTGTTCGGAACGGAGGAATCGCACGGGTTCCTCGTCGGGCAATATGCGCGTGACAAAGACGGCGCGGTCGCCTGCATGCTCATCGCCGAACTGGCGGCTCAAGTCAAAGCCCAAGGCCAGACGCTGCATCAGAAGCTGGAATCGTTGTACTGGCAACACGGCTATCACGCCGAGAAACTGCTGAACCTCACCATGGAAGGTTCTGAAGGCATGACGAAGATGCAGCAACTGATGAGCAACTTCCGGACGCGTCCGCCCGCGACCCTGGGCGGTCTCGGCGTGCGCGCAGTGCGCGATTACTTGAACCTCACGGTCTCCACCGCCGACGGCGTCGTGAAACCGCTCGACGCCCCCCGCGGCGACATGGTCATCCTCGACTTGTCTGAAGAAGGCAACTACGTTGCAGTGCGGCCGTCGGGGACCGAACCGAAAGTGAAGTTCTACATGTTCGGCTTCGTCCCGCCCGAACTGTTGGCCGACCTCGAGCTCACGCGCGACGAAGCCCAACAGCGGCTCAGCAGCATCGAAGCCGACCTGCGCGCACTCGCCGCGCAGGTGTAGCCCGCAAGCGGCCGGCCCGCAAAACTCGCTCGCGATAGAACTTGCCCCAAGATTACAGCCTCGCAATAATCCACCTTGCTGCGGTCGTTCCAATTCATCGATCCGCGAGCCATTCGGCTTCCGCCCGCAGCGAAGCGACATTTCAACGAGGTGGATTCCATGTCTCATGGCGAGGCGCGGGGAGGTTGCGTCGTATCCCGTCGACAAGCGGGTTTTACGTTGGTGGAGTTGCTGGTGGTGATTGCGATCATCGGCATCCTGGTGGCGCTGCTGTTGCCCGCCGTGCAGGCGGCTCGCGAAGCCGCGCGACGCATGCAATGCAGCAATAACCTCAAACAATTGGCGTTGGCGGCCGCCAACTACGAGTCGGCGTTCGGCGTTTACCCGACGGGGCGAGTGGGTTGCGACGGAATCACGAACATCCCTTGCGCAACCGATACGAACTGGATGCGCGTCGGCACGAGCGCCATCGTACTGATGCTGCCGGCTTGCGAGCAGCAGGCGCTCTACGACCAGATGGACTTTACCAACGGCCTCTATAGCCTGCAGTACGCCATGAACGCGCGGAATCAGGCGGCCGTAAAGGGGCGGCCGCCGTTCGTCGTCTGTCCGTCGGATACGGCTCGCCCCGACCGCGACGTCGGCGGCTTTCGCGCGGGGACGAGTTCGTATGCGATGGTGAGCGGGCGACTGGGCCCGGATCAAGGAATCGGCGCCAACGTGAAGATCGGCAACACGGGCATCTTCATCTACAAGACGTCGTTTTCGCAGAAGGACATTTTGGACGGCACTAGCAGCACGCTCACCTTCGGCGAAACCTACGACGGTCACCTCAATGAAGTGGCCAACGTGTGGTCGGTCGGCAGTCGGCACGAGTCGTTACGATCGACCGTCAATCCGCCCAACACCGCACCGGGCAAGGGCATCTACACGGCCCCTTACGGCCCGAGACTCAACGGCGCCTTTGCGAGTCGCCATCCCACGGGCTGCATGTTCGCGTTTGCGGACGGGCATGTGAGCTTCATTTCACAGAATATCAACTTGACGACCTACCGCGCCTTGTCGACTCGCGACGGACAAGAAGCAGTCGGCAACTATTAGTCCGCGGCAAGGAGCAACAGGATGAAAGGCATTTGGTGGTTTTGTGCGGTGGTCTGCGCCGTCGCCTGCCTAGGCTGCGGCGATGGTCGACCCAAGCGAGTGCCGATTGCGGGCAAGGTAATGATCGACGGCAAGCCGCTTGAGCGCGGCTTCATCCAGGTCGTCTCGGCCGACAATCGACCGGCAACCGGCGAGATCGGCAGGGATGGTTCATTCCGTCTGACGACGTTTGACGACAACGACGGCTGCGTGCTCGGCAATCACAAGGTGACGGTGATCGCCAACGAGAACCAAGGGCCCTACGCGCTGAAATGGCACGCGCCCAAGGAATACTCCGACGTCGCCACCTCCGACGTGATGCTCGACGTCACCGGCCCGCGCGAGGACGTCGTCATTGAGCTGTCCTGGAAAGGAGGAGCTCCCTTTGTCGAAAAGTTCGAGAATGGAGGGACTCCGCCGCCTGCGGTTTCGGAGGCGCCCGCCACAGCCAACTAGCGGCGTCCTGGGCGACGGCGCGCGTTACGGTGGAGCCTGATCGATGAACCTATTCGACCGCCTCCCCAACGCGCCGCCCGAGGAACTGTTTCAGACGCTTGTGCGCACCAAGAACGTGCGCATCGAGCGGATCGTGTCGCACGGGCATGCGTCGCCGACGGACTTTTGGTACGACCAAGACGAGCACGAATTCGTGCTCGTCTTGCAAGGCGCAGCGCGCCTGCAGTTCGTCGACTCGATGCAGGAACTGCGGGCTGGAGATTGGGTCGACATCTCGGCGCATCGCAAACACCGCGTCGACTGGACGACGCCGGACGAACCGACGATCTGGTTGGCCGTATTCTACGCGCCGGATCCGTAGCAGCGTGCACAGACGCTCCCGGCGATCGCGCGAACTCCGCCGCCATGTTGGGTTGTTCCACGCCGCGGAGAAAACTACGATTTCCGAGTGAGTCGTCGTTCGCCCTTGAGAAGTACCTCTGGAGTCGCATCATGAGTCGTCGAGCGTCGCGTCGTTCGTTCCTACGTCAAGCCGCCCTGCTCTCCGTCGCTGCGCCGCTGGCCGCCTCGTTGCCGCGCCGAGCGACGGCGGCGATCGACAAGATCAACATCGCCTGCATCGGGGTCGGTGGCAAAGGCGAGTCGGATATGATGGAGACATCGGTCGGTCACAACATCGTCGCGCTGTGCGACATCGACGAACAGCGGCTTGCCAAAGCGGCCGCTCGCTTCCCTCAAGCAAAGACCTTTACCGACTGGCGCAAGCTGCTCGATCATCCGGGCATCGATGCAGTAACCGTTTCGACGCCCGATCACACGCACGCGCCGGCCACGATGGCCGCCCTACAGCTCGACAAACACTGCTACACGCAAAAGCCGCTCACGCACACCGTCTACGAAGCGCGGCAACTCACGCTCGCCGCCGCCGCGCGCCCCAAGCTGGTCACGCAAATGGGCATCCAGCATCACGCCACCGCTCGGCTGAAGATCGCCGTGCAGACCATTCGCGACGGCGTGATTGGGAAGGTGCGGGAGGTGCATACGTGGACCGACCGCCCCGGCGCGTTCTGGAAGCAGGGACTCCAGCGGCCCGACCGCACCGATCCCGTTCCGGCGCATGTCCACTGGGACCAGTGGCTCGGCACGGCGCCGGCTCGACCGTTCGTCAACGGCGTTTACCACGCGTTCCATTGGCGCGGCTGGTGGGATTTCGGTACCGGTGCGCTCGGCGACATGGGCTGCCACATCCTCGACCCGGTCGTAAACGCATTGGAGCTGACGGCGCCCCGCAGCGTGTCGGCCGAAGGTCCGCCGCCGGAAGCGGAAAGCGGCCCCACCTGGTGCAACGTGCACTGGGAGTTCCCCGGCACGAAGCACACGACCGAGTCGCTGAAGCTGCATTGGTACGAAGCAGGGAAGCAGCCGCCGCGCGAGATCTTTCAAGCCCCCGCCGACTGGAAGGGTTCGCTCAACGGCGTCCTCTTCCTCGGCGAGAAGGGAAATCTGTTCGTCGGCTTCCCGGAAATGCCCGAGTTGTTCCCGCGCGAAAAGTTCCAAGACCACAAGTTCCCGTCGCTGGCCGACCACAACCACTACACCCAGTGGACCGACGCGATTCTGGGCAAGACGCAGGCCTCCTGCCCCTTCCGCTACTCGGGCCCGTTAACCGAAACCGTGCTGCTAGGAAACGTCGCCTTCCGCACCGGGAAGAAGATCGAGTGGGACAGCCAAAACCTGAAGGCCGTCGGCGTCCCCGAAGCCGACGCCTACCTCCGCCGCGCCTACCGCGCAGGCTGGGAAGTAAAAGGACTCTAGAACAAGCCGTAGAACAGACCGTAGAACAGGCTTCCAGCCTGTTATCCCGCCACCGCCGATACCGGGTGGGTCAAGCCGAGCAACGCGAGCACGGGCCCGCCGACCATGATCGTCCGACACGAATCTTCCCGCGCGCCGGCGTTGGACCGACGGAGCGGTCCAATACTATTTGCCTCCCTTTGCGTCAACCTGAATACCGTCATGACGAAACCTGCCGACGACGCTGGCAACCATCCCACGGGCGTCTGGATTCCATGGGACTCGATGTGCGCAGTGTTTGACGCGGAATGGCGAGCAGGTCAGGAACCTGCTTGCGAAGCCTTCCTAGCCCTTGCGCCGGAGGAGCACCGTCCCCAACTGCTCACGAAATTGCTGTTGATTGAGTTCGAGTACCGTCGCCAGTCCGGAACGCTGTCGCAACTGTCCGACTATACGTCGCGGTTTGCAGCCTATCGCGAGGTCGTGGAAGCAGCTTGGAAGCACTTCGAATCATGCAATACGGCGGCTGCATCGACGGGGATTCGCACCGCCGATTCAGCCGCCCTGTCCGAACGCTATCGCCAAGTGCGGAAACTGGGAGAGGGCGCTTTCGGGGCGGTGTGGTTGGCAGAGGACTTGGAACTTCGACGGCAGGTAGCACTAAAGGTTCCGCGAGCCGATCGCTTACAGGATATAGCGGACATCGAGACCTATCTGGCTGAGGCGCGCGTGCTGGCTAGCCTCGACCATGCGCACATCGTGCCTGTTTATGACGTCGGACGAACGGCGGACGGTTCCTGTTACGTCGTCTCCAAACTGATCGACGGAATGGACTTGGCTGCGTATGTGCAGCAACATCCCCTTTCGCTCGACGAGTCCGCGCAGCTCGTGGCGGCGGTAGCCGAGGCGCTTCAGCATACGCACAATCGCGGCTTGGTCCACCGCGACATCAAGCCAGCCAATATCCTGGTCGACAGGCAAGGTCGGCCGTATGTAACGGACTTTGGCTTGGCCCTACGGGAGGAAGACATTGGCAAGGATGCCGGGATCGCCGGTACGCCGGCTTACATGAGTCCCGAGCAGGCGCGCGGCGAAGGTCATTTAGTCGACGGCCGCTCGGACATCTTCAGCCTGGGCGTCGTGCTGTACGAATTATTGACCGGCGTCAGGCCGTTCAGCGGCGCGCACTGGCGCGAATTGATGCGACAGATCACGACCGCCGAAGTCCAACCGCTGCGACAGCGAAATGAGGCGATTCCCCTGGAATTGGAACGAATCTGTCTGAAGGCGTTATCGAAACGCGCCGCTGATCGCTATCCAAGCGCCGCCGACTTGGCCGCCGATCTGCGCCGCTGGTTCGCACTCCCCGCCGCCGGCGCACGGCCTTCCGGTGCGATTAGGATCGTACCCAAGGGACTACGCTCGTTTGACGCAGCTGACAGCGACTTCTTCCTAGAACTCTTGCCAGGAGTCCGCGATCGCGACGGTCTGCCCGAGACGCTGAGGTACTGGAAGACGCGAATCGAGGAGACCGATCCGAGCAAGACTTTCCGCGTCGGACTCGTCTATGGTCCCAGCGGGTGCGGAAAGTCGTCGTTGATGAAAGCCGGACTTGTGCCGCGTCTGGCCGACCACGTCATCCATGTGTTGCTGGAAGCGACTCCGGATCAGACCGAAGCGCAATTGCTGCGTGGATTGCGACGAGCTTGTGCCGATCTGCCGCGCGACGCATCGCTGGTGGATGCGTTGTCGGCGATTCGCCGCGGCAAGGGGATTCCCGCCGGCCGAAAAGTCGTGCTGATATTGGACCAGTTTGAACAATGGCTGAATAGCCGCGGCGCTGAACAAAATACGGAACTTGCCGCCGCCTTGCGGCAGTGCGACGGGGAGCGAATACAAGCGTTGCTGCTGGTGCGAGACGATTTTTGGATGCCGGCCACGAGATTTCTCGACGACCTAGAGGTCCAACTGGTTCAAGGACGGAACGCTGGCGCCGTTGATCTGTTCGACCTGTTGCATGCTCGCAAAGTCCTGGCGGAGTTCGGCAAAGCCCATGGCCGGTTGCCCGCGAATCTCGGTCTCCTTTCGCCGTCTCAGGAAGCCTTCTTGGATTTGGCAGTGAGCGGCCTGGCGCAAGAAGGCAAAGTGATCTGCATGAGGCTGGCGTTGTTCTCCGACATGATGAAGAGCCGGCCTTGGACGCCGGCGGCGTTGCAGGAAGTGGGCGGAACTTCCGGCTTAGGCGCGACGTTTCTGGAAGAATCGTTCAACGGGCGCTCGGCGCCCCCCCACTATCGGCGGCACCAACAAGCCGCGCGCTCCGTCCTCGCAGCACTCTTGCCCGCGACAGGATCCGACATCAAAGGCCAGATGCAAAGCGTCAGCGACCTCCGGGAAGCATGCGGTTACGCCAGTCGGTCGCAAGACTTTGCCGAGTTGCTTCGAATTCTCGACAGCGAGTTGCGTTTGATTACTCCGGCGTCGAGCGATTCACAGAAAACAGCTTTTCAGCTCACGCACGACTATCTCGTCCCGTCCCTTCGCGATTGGCTCACGTGCAAGCAGCGGGAGACGCACCGCGGACGAGCCGAACTGCGACTGGAAGAACGGGCGTCCGCGTGGGTCGCCAAACCCGAGAACCGCAATTTGCCGTCGCTATGGGAATATCTCAATATTCGCGTTCTGACCGACGCGCGACGTTGGACAGACGCTCAACGCGACATGCTGGCACGAGCGACTCGAGTTCATTGCACTGCCGCCCTGCTGGGCGCCGTCGCCGTCATCGCCCTGGTCGCGATAGGCGTATCCGCCAATGCACATTCGGCCCGACAGCGAGAAGCAACACGCGTCGAAGGGCTCGTCGGTCGCTTGATCAGCGCAGAACCAAATCGGCTGACGGAGATCGTGACGGAGTTGGATGCAAGTCCCGAATTGGCGACGAAATACCTGACTCCGTTATTGACTGCGAAAGCATCGACTGCTGACCAATTGCGAATCCAATTGCATGCACGGCTGGCGAGCGTCGGGCGCGATCCGTCGCTGGTCGAACCGCTGGTCGAAGAACTGCTGACAGGCAAGGCCGCCTACGTCGCGCCGATTCGGGAATTGCTGCATCCTTCGGCGGCGAAGTTGATCGAACCGCTTCGCCGAACATTGCACGATGAACAGGCCGACGCCCAGCGGCGATTTCGAGCGGCGCTCGCGCTAGCGATGTACGTCCAAGCAACGGATTCCACTTCATGGTCCGACCAGGACATCCACTTCGTGGCCAAGCTACTCGTCACTTCAAACCCCGAATCCCAGCCTGCGTTTCGCGAGGCATTACGACCGCTTCAGGAGAGATTGTTGCCCGACCTGGAACGGATCTTCGTCGACGCCACGGCGAGCGATGCTCAGCGACTTGGCGCCGCGAACGCCGTGGCCGACTATGCGGCGGGCGATATCGGAAAACTTTCAACTCTGCTGACCGTCGCCACACCTGAACAGTTCGCTGTGATCTACCCCTTGACGGCCGCCAACCGTTCCCCGGCCGTCATCGAGGAACTTGGAAAGACAGCCGCTGCCTTGCCGGCCGACGACCTGAATTCCGTCGCGCGAGTCCCGTTTGGCCGACGGCGCGCGAACGCGGCGACAGTGCTATTGCGACTGGGCGAGTTGCAAAACGCAGTCCGAGTGTTTGAAGGTACCGACGATCTAGAAGCGCTCACGCAGTTCCCCTTTCGCTGCCGTCCGCGCGGCGTGACCGCAGACTCATTATTGGACTGCCTACAACTGGTTAGTCGCCCGCCGAAAGAAGAATATTCCGCAAACGCCCGATATGCGTTGCTGCTGGCTTTGGGCGAGTTCACGCTGCAGGAAATACCCGTGGACCGACGCGACGCGCTAATAAGACAGGTGACGGACTGGCATCGGAATGATCCCAGTTCAGGCATACACGGAGCAACCGGTTGGCTGCTGCGTCAGTGGGGTCAGACCGCAGCAACGACCGAAGTCGATCAGACGCCGATCCCTTACTCTCCCGATCGCGAATGGTTCACCTTGGCGATTGAAGTCGCGCCGCAATCAGAATCGCTCGTAGACGCGGTGTTGGGAGGCCCGAAAAAGAAGGTCTTTTACTACACGTTCATCGTCTTCCCGGCGGGGGAGTACGAGATCGGCTCCTTTGACGATGAACCCGAACGATCGGTGCAAGAAGGACGCGAGGTACGACACCGAGTCACCCTGACGCGCCCTTTCGCAATACTCGATCGAGAAGTCGCCATGGCGGAGTTGATCGCCTTCGATCCAATCTTTTCGGGATTTTTGCATCACTTCAAAGCCCAGCCGACCACCGCGGGATTCGGAGCCAATTGGTACGACGCGGTGCGTTTCTGCAGGTGGCTTACTCAACAGTCAGGACGACCCGAGTCGGACCAGCCGTATCCGGCGCCCGAGTCAGTCGATGCGGCAAAGTATCCGCGCGAAACAAGCCCTTTGGCCAATTGGGCCCCGCAGGACTGGCCGATCGACTTGTCCAAGCGAGGTTTCCGTTTGCCCACGGATGCGGAATGGGAGATTGCCGCCCGGGCGGGCACAAGGACTGCCTACGGATTCGGAAGCGATGCGAGCCTGACTCCGCAGTTTGCGTGGTACATCGTCAACAGTGGGAAACGCGTGCACCCACCAAAAGGGTTGAGACCAAGTCGACGCGGCCTATTTGACATGCACGGGAACCTATTTGAGTGGGTGCACGACTGCTATGGGGAATTCCCTGCGACCCCCGTGACAGACCCCGTGGGGCCTGCGGGCGGCTCGATCCGGACATTTCGTGCCGGTGGATGGGACGGCGACACGGCCAATTGCCGGTCGGCGTCCCGCGACGCCAGCGACCCTACTCGCCGCGGGAGCGGCAATGGCTTCCGGCTGACCCTGAGCCTCGGGGCGGAAGAATCCTGACGGTCCTGTGCATGGCGAGCCCAGCGAGCACGGGCCCGCCGACAAACCGTGCTGGCCAATATCGCACCGGTGGACCGACGGAGCGGTCCACGACGAATTGCAGTGGACCGGCGGAGCGGTCCACTACTCTTTCTCATGCGGCTAGGCGAACAGGCCGGTGACGGGGGACGCCTTGACCAGCTCTCGAGGCTGGTTCAGGTGGTTGTAGACCACCGTGTTCGGGTCGATGCCGACCGCGTGGTAGATCGTCGCCAGCAACTCGATGGGATGCACGGGCGACTCCACGGGCGCCGAACCGGTTTGGTCCGACTTGCCGTACACAAAGCCGCGACGCACGCCGGCGCCCGCCACCACCGCCGTGTAGCAGTACGGCCAGTGATCGCGTCCGTCGTCCGAATTCGAGTTGCCGGACGTGCTCACTCCGCGCTGCGGGCTGCGACCGAACTCGCCGATCGCGACCACCAGCGTGTCTTCCAACATGCCGCGATCGTCCAAGTCGCCGATCAACGACGACAGGCCTGCATCCAGCATGGGCGCCGATTGGTTCTTCATGCGGGCGCCCAAGCCCGTGTGCACGTCCCACGAGTGGTTATCCGAGTTGGCGACTTTCGGCCAAATGACTTCGACTACGCGCGTGCCGGCTTCGATCAAGCGCCGAGCCAACAGGCAGCTCTGGCCGAACGTGTTACGCCCGTACCGCTCGCGCATCGCATCGCTTTCCTTCGACAAGTCGAAGGCATCGCGCGCCCGCCCCGACACGACCAAGTCGATGGCCGTCTCGTAGTACTTATTCAAGTCGTACTTCTTCACGGCGGCATCGACTTCGGGCATCCCCTTGTTGATGAGATCCCGCAGCCGCGCACGACGCTCAAGCCGATTCTCCGACACTTCAGGCCGCAGCTTGAGGTCGTCGATCCGGATCTTGGACATTTTGTCCATGTCCATGTCGTCTCCGGGCGGAAACAAGTAGTACGGATCGTATTGACGCCCCAAGAACCCGGCCGTCCCTGACTTGTTCACCACGTTGCTCTCCTGCAACGGACGCGGCAACATCACGAACGGCAGCATCGGGACCGTCGGCGGTTTCAATCGGATGATGTTCGACCCAAAGTTCGGGAAGTCTTTCGGAGTCGGCGGTTCCAACTGTCCCGACGGACTCACCTTGTCCGCCGTATAGCCCGTGTGAATCTGGTAGATCGCCGCCGTGTGGTTGAACAGCCCCACCGGCGTGTAGCTCATCGAGCGGATCATCGTCAGCTTGTCGGTGACCTGCGAGAACTTCGGCAGCAACTCGGTCACGTCCATCCCCGGCACCTTGGACGCGGCACGCTGGAACGGACTGCGCACGTTGTCGGGGACGTTGTCCTTCGGGTCCCACAGGTCGAGGTGACTCGGGCCGCCCTGCAGGTAGACCATGATCACGCGCTTCGCGCGATTCCACCCAGGGCCGCCGACCGAACTGGTCTCCGCCCCTTGCGTCGCCTGCAGTTGCAGCATCTGCCCCAGCGACAAGCCCAAGAAGGCCGACCCGCCGACGCGGAGAATATCGCGTCGAGTCACGCCTAAGTGACGATCGCACAAGTCCTTACCAGGCTGTCCGGGGATCACCAGCATGAATCATTCTCCCGCAAAAGTTCGCCGCTTACCGCCTCGTGACGGCGACGGCCGTAGTGCTCGCCGCCAAGACGACCAGTCTAAATCATCGTATCCACGCCGGTCAATCTTTGGTTGTTATTCGGGGGCGACCGTATGTCGGTACATATTTCTGACTGCCGGATCAAATAGTCCGACGTGGTTGTAGGGCGCCAGCCGCCGCGCTACTTCCCGCTCAAATTCTCGCTCTGCCTCGTCCGTTCGCGGCACGTCCGCCAACTGCCGATGCAGCGTCTCGATCACCCCAAAAAACGTTTCGTCGCCGGCGTTCAAGAACCAGACGCGGGGATCGTACCCCGCGACGCTGCGTCGCTTCTCGTACGTCGTCGCCGCGGCAAAGTACAACATCGACCACGCGGCGAATCGGCGAAACCGCCCCAAGCTGGCGTAACACCCGTGCACCAAGCGATCGATCAAGTCGATCTCGCGGAACACAGCCCGCTCGTAGTCGGCCAATCCCTCCGCAAAACTCGCGCTGCCCCACTGCCGATCGATCAAGTCCAACAACCGTTCGACGCCGCATAGCGAATGAGCGATGCCCGAGCTGTGCAGCGGGTCGATGAAACCGGCCGTGTGCGGCAGCGCCGCCCACGACGCCCCCGCCGCTCGCCCCGCACGGCGCTGAATGCGTCCCGTGCGAATCATCTGGCCTGGCGGCTTCGCAATTCGAGTGTTCGCGAGCATCTCCGCCACCGACGGATAACGGTCCAGCCACGCGCGCCATTCGTCGGCCGGCGTTTGTTTGGCAGGCAAAGGATGACGCCGTTCGTCGATCGCGAGTCCGATGCTCGTCAGTCCATGATTGAACCGCAGCACCCACATCCAGGCGCCGTCGAGCAGCATGTGTTGCGCGGCGGCGTCGCAGGGGAAGGGATGTTCGTCGGTGCGCGCACCGTGCTCGTCGAGCCACTGAGTCCACGAGCCGACGCCCCAAAAGTGCGAGAAGAGCGAACGGGAGGTCGTGTAGAGCTGATCGGTTTCCGGTGGGATCGCCAGCGCCCGCGCGACGACCGACGCCTCGCCCGTCCCGTCGATCACCAACCGCGTCCGCACTTCGAACGCCTCGCGACGCGCATCAGCCCCGCCCCGCGGCGCAACCGGCCGTTCGCCGCGCACCGTCCACCAACCGTGCTCGTCGAGCGTCAGGGAGTCGATGCGAGAATCTTCCCACACGGGCACGCCCCCGTCGCGCGCTTCGTCGGCCAGAAACTGATCGACGTCCGCGCGCAGCCAATGCGTGTCGCTGGTCGCGTCGTCCGAGCTGGCGGCGACCAACAGTTCGTTGCCATGCTCGGCGTCCACGCGAAATGGTTCGCCCGGCCGATGCTCGAAGTAACTGAAGCCCCGTTTGAGACCGCATCCCAGTTGCGGGTAGGTGCGTTGCCATGAACCGTATTTGGCGAGCGGCTCGATGCGCGGAAGGTCGTAGCGCGCGGCCAAGTCGCGCAGCACTCGGTCGGCGACCGGCGTCGACGACTCGCCGATCGCAAATCGCGGATGACGCGACTTGTCGAACAAGGCGACGTCGCGTCCTAGGCGTCGAGCGCCCAGGGCGAACAAGCTGCCTGCGAAGCCGGCGCCCAAAACAACGATCTCATGCGTTTCGTGGATCATCGCCGCCCATCTCTCTTGCCGGATGCTCGCGCATCAGGCATGCTCTTAAGTGCCGCCCCCGCCACGATCATGCTCCTACTCCACAGGAGTCCCGCCGATGCCTACGCCCTTGCTCCGTTCGCCTTTCGCTTGGCTGCTCGCGACCAGCCTTGGCTGCTCCCTGAGCATAACGAGTCTCGCGCCGAGCGGGGCGACGGCGGCGGAGCCGGAGATTACATTTGAACAGCACATTCGGCCGCTCTTGAAAGCGCATTGTTTCCATTGCCACGGCGAAGAGCAGAAGGTCGAAGGGCGGCTCGATCTGCGACTCCGACGCACGGCAGTCGCGGGCGGCGAATCGGGTCCCGGCATCATTCCCGGCCAGCCAGACGCGAGCCGTCTGTATCAGCGCATCCGCGACGGCGAAATGCCGCCCAAAGGCAAACTCACCGACGAAGAAAAGTCGCTCGTCGCCCGCTGGATCGCCGGCGGCGCGGCAGTGAAAGGCCCTGAGCCGGACGACCCGAATGCCGTAAGCGACATCACAGACGACGAACGCAATTTTTGGGCGTTCCAACGTGTGTTCCGGCCCGCGCTGCCGACCGTCTCCGCGCCCGCCAAACTGCGTTCCCCGATCGACGCGTTTCTGCTCCAGAAACTCGAAGCCCAGCAACTTACGTTCGCCCCGCCGGCCGCTAAAGCGACTCTGTTGCGGCGGCTGTCGTTCGATTTGTGGGGGCTGCCGCCCGCGCCCGAAGAGGTCGCCGAATTTGAGCAGGACGACGCGCCCGACGCGCTAGCGCGGGCCGTCGACCGCTGGCTGGCTTCGCCGCGCTACGGCGAGCGATACGGTCGCCATTGGCTTGATGCAGCCGGCTACGCCGACTCCGACGGCTACTCCGAAACCGACCCCGTCCGCAAATACTCGTACAAGTATCGCGACTGGGTCATCCGCGCACTCAATGCCGATCGACCTTTCGACGAGTTCTACATGGAGCAGTTGGCGGGAGACGAGCTGGCGTCGCCGCCCTACACGAACTTGACGCCGGACTCGATCGACCGGTTGGTCGCGACCGGCTTCTTGCGCACCGTGCCCGATGGTTCGTCGTCGGGCGTCGCGCCGAAAGAGTCGGGGAACGCGGTGATGGCCGAAACGATCAAGGTCGTCTCCACGTCGATGCTCGGCATGACGGTCGGCTGCGCTCAGTGCCATAACCATCGCTACGATCCGATTCCGCAGACTGACTACTACCGGATGCGGGCCATTTTCGAACCGGCGCTCGACTGGAAAAAGTGGCGAAATCCCCAACAGCGACTCATCTCGCTTTATACCGACGCCGATCGCGCTCAGGCGGCCGCGATCGAAGCCGAAGCCGTGATGCTCGAGGGGGCTCGCCAAGCCGTACAGCTCGACTACATCCAGCGCACGGCGGACCACGAGTTGGCGAAGATCGCGGGCGATCGGTCCAATGCAGCGCGTGCGGCGCGCGATACGCCGGCGGCCAAACGAACGCCCGAGCAACAACAGTTGATCAAGGAGTTTCCGGCCGTGAACGTCGACGCAGGTTCGCTGTATCTGTACGACGCTGCGGCCGCCGCCGACCTCAAGAAACGATCGGAAGATATCGCCGCCGTCCGCGCCAAGAAACCCGTTGAGGACTTCCTCGCGCCGCTCACCGAGATCCCCGGCCATTTGCCCACGACGGCCGTCTTCGACCGCGGCGATCCCGACGTCCCCAAGGCGATCGTGCCGCCCGGCGATTTGTCGGTCGTGTCGACCGCGCCGTTCTTGGAGAAAGATCCCGAACGGCCGACGAGCGGTCGGCGGCTCGCGTTCGCCAAACATTTGACCAACGGTCAACATCCGCTGGTCGCCCGCGTGCTGGTCAATCGCCTCTGGATGCATCACTTCGGCCGCGGCATCGTCGCGACGCCTGGCGACTTCGGGAAACTCGGCGCACGCCCCACGCACCCCGAGCTGCTGGATTGGCTCGCCGACCGCTTTGTCGCGAAAGACGGTCCGATAGGGGGCTGGTCGGCTAAACGCTTTCATCGCGAAGCCATCCTCTCGACCGCGTGGCGCCAGTCGTCGCGTCGCGAGCCGGCGGTGGAAGCGCGCGACCCCGACAATCAATGGTGGTCTCGGATGCCGATTCGACGCCTCGAGGCCGAATCGCTGCGCGACGCGGTGCTCGCCGTGAACGGCATGCTGAACCTGAAGGCTTACGGACCGCCGATCCCCGTGATGGAGGACGACGTCGGTCAAATCGTGATCGGCATCGAAAACAAGAACGGCGAGAATCGCCCGGGGCCGATCATCCCGATGCATGGCGAGGATTATCGTCGCAGCCTGTATGTCCAAGTTCGACGCACGCGTCCTCTGGGCGTGCTCGACGCGTTCGATCTCCCAACGCTCGAGCCCAACTGCACCGGCCGGTCGCAATCTACAGTCGCTCCGCAATCCTTGCTGTTGATGAACAGCGATTTCGCCTTGGAGCAGTCCGCGAAGCTGGCGCATCGATTGGCGCTTGACGCGGGCGAAAATCGGGACGCGTTCATTCGCAACGCGTTCACCACCGTCTTCGGCCGTTTGCCGTCTGCAGACGAAATGACGAAGACGCGGGCGTTCATCGCTCGTCAAATCGACGCCTACGCCGCCCAGCCGAAAGAGAAGCCCGATCAAGCAATCGACGCGACGATGTTGGCCTTGGCTTCCTTTTGTCAGGCGCTGTTGAGTTCGAACGAGTTCCTGTATGTCGACTAACGAGGATCCGCCCATGCTCACGACTCGCCGTGAACTCCTGCGCAACGCCACGTTCGGCGTCGGTTCGGTCGCGCTGGCGTGGCTTACTTCCCGCGACGACGTCCACGCTGCGCCGCCGCGTCCCGAGTTGGCGCCGCGGAAGTTCGACCTGCGGCCCAAGGCGCCGCACTTCGAGCCGAAGGCGCGCGCCATGATCTCGATGTTCATGCAGGGCGGCCCGAGCGCGGTCGATCTATTCGATCCCAAACCGCTGCTCAATAAACATCACCTGGAGAAGTTCCAGGGGGAGATTAAATACGACAATGCGGCGGAGGCCAGCGCCCGCATCCTCGGCTGCCCGTGGAAGTTCTCCCCGCAGGGCGAATGCGGCATGGAACTGTCAGAGCTGGTGCCGCATTTGGGCCGGATCGCGGACGACGTCACGCTGGTCCGTTCGATGTACACCGGCGTGAACAATCACGGTCAGTCGATCGATGCGCTCAACACGGGACGTCCCATCTCTTACCGTCCGTCGCTCGGCAGTTGGATGACCTACGGCCTCGGCACGGAAAGCCAAAACTTGCCTTCCTTCGTCGTACTCACCGACCCCGACGGTCTGCCCGTGCTCGGCGTGCAAAACTGGGCCAACGGCTGGCTGCCGTCGATGTACCAGGGCACGGTCGTTCGGCCGCGCGAGCCGCGCATTCTGAACCTCGACCCGAACGTCCTTCAACGCGGTCGACCGCAAGAAGGACTGCTGGAGTATCTTGCCGACCTCAACCGCAACCACCTCGCCCAGCGTCCCGGCGAGCTCGACCTCGAAGCGCGCATGGCGACGTACGAGCTGGCGGCGCGGATGCAGTCGGCGGCCAAGGAAGCGGTCGATATCTCGCAGGAGACGGAAGCCACTCACAAGCTCTACGGCATCGACGATCCGGCCACTCGCGACTTCGGCACGCGCTGCCTCATCGCGCGGCGGTTGGTCGAGCGGGGAGTGCGTTTCGTGCAGCTCTACACGCGGTACCAATTCTGGGATCACCACGGTTCTATCCGCACCGCGCTGCCCGCCGCCTGCCGTAAGACAGATCAACCGTCCGCGGCGCTCGTCACCGACCTCAAGCAGCGCGGCATGCTCGATTCGACGCTTGTCCACTGGGGCGGCGAAATGGGCCGTTTGCCGGTCATCCAGAACGACACGGGACCCGACAAGGTCGGCCGCGACCACAACACCTACGGCTTCAGCATGTGGCTCGCCGGCGGCGGCGTCCGCGCCGGCTACGTCCACGGCGCGACCGACGAATGGGGCCACCGCGCCGTCCAAGACGTCGTCACGCACAGCGACTACCACGCCACCCTGCTCCACCTGTTCGGACTCGACTACCAAAAACTCACGTTCACCCGCAACGTCCAAGAGCTCTCGTTAGTCGACGGCCAAAAAGCCCGCGTGGTGAAAGAGCTGTTGGCGTAGAACAGGCCGTAGAACAGGCCGTAGAACAGGCTTCCAGCCTGTTATTCTCGCCCGCGGCGGTGACGGCGGGGCGCGGGCGGGGGTGGTTCGTTTGAGCGCCGCCGTTTCGGCAGCGTAACAGGCTGGAAGCCTGTTCTACGGGCCTAGCAGCTTGAGGTGCGGGATGTCGCCCACGTCGCGGAGCAGGCCGGGGACCAGCCACGCGAGTCGCTGGCCGCGGTAGGGGACGTCGCTGACGTAGGTCTCTAGCGCCCCGTCGCACTCGACGCGTTGGGGACGGTCGTCGAGTGCGCCGACGAACCACGGCAGCGGGCCGACGCTGGGCAGGCCGACGACGATCACCGGCTCCTTGCCGCCGCCCGTCGATTGCTCGACGGCGGCGAGCGCTCGCTTTACGTCCCACACCCATTGGCCCACAAGCGGACGACCGATCCAGAGCGACCATTCGGCCGAGTTGTGGTCGGGAGCTTGGCCGATCGCATCTCCCTTCACGGCCGTCCGCCCCGTCGCACGCAGCTCGGGCGCGACGACGTTCCAACCGTCCGCCAACCACTTCTGCGCCTGCTTGCTCGCCAGGGTCTTCTCGGGGAGGTCGGCCGCCAACAGCACCGCCACTCCCCGTGCGTCGCGCGCCGCGATTCCCCACGTTTCCAACTGCACCCCCGGCTCGGATTCGTACGTCAAGCGATTGACGCCGTCCGCCTTCGACTCGTGCGTCAACCGCAACGGCGACTCAGCCGGCCAACCGCCTAGCAGCTTGTCGCGGAGCAGCGTGCGGCGCTGTTCGATCCACGCCTTGCGCTGCGCTGAGTCGCTGGGCGGTTCGTGCGCGGCGAGCAGCGAACGCGCGTGTCGCGCGGCGAAGCGGGGCAGCGTCAGGTAGTCGTCCGGTCGCGAATCCCCCGGAAAACACCGCAACGACTCGGGGTCTTCCGTCATGAGCGGCGGTTCCGCCATGGGGCTGCCGTCCCCCATCTCGGCCAGATGCTTCAACACCCAACCGTACATCGCCTCGCGCATCGGCTGGTTGTAGTCATGCCCCGATTCGATGATCGTGTGCCGGACCGAGTCCGCGCGGTCGTACAATCGAAAGATATCGGCCGCTCGCGCCAACGACTTGCGCGCCTCGGCGACGGAGAATTGAGGCGCGTCGCCGGTGGCGTTGATGACCATGAGGGCGCGCGGAGCGGCCAAGCCCAACAGGTCTCCCTCATCCGTATAGCGCAAGGCGTTGGGAACCACTTCGCACATGCAGCATGCAGCGCCCAAGTACGCCTGGTAATTGCCGACCGAACAGACCGGAATCGCCGCGCGCAACCGTTCGTCGAACACGCCCGCATACATCGACTGATTGCCGCCGCCGCTGGCCCCCGTGATCGCGATCCGATCGGGATTCACCTCCGACCGCGACTGCAGGTAGTCGACCGCACGGCGGTTTTCATAGACCTGGAGGCCCGACAACGTGAGTCCCGCGGGGAACAATGTGGCCGCGGTCATTTCGCCGTGGTATTCGCCCAACGCCTTCCCCACGGCGCGTTCTCCGGCGCCGAACGCGTCGACGGCGAGCACAAAAAAGCCCAGACGCGCCAGCCCGATGCAGCGCATCTGCACGACCGGCTCTTGCTTGGCCAACCGCCAGTGCCCATGGACGCACAACACGGCCGGCTTGTGCTGTGCGGGCTTCGCAGGGACGTACGCATTCGCCGTCATCCAGACCCCTGGCAGCGTCTGAAACACCACCTTCTCGATGCGGTAGCCGTCTCGTTCGATCGTCCCCAGCACGCGCGGCTCAAGCGGACAGGGCTCGGCGGGAAAACCGCCCCAGGACGCTTCGAGTTGTTTGCGCAAGGCGACGCGGCGCTGTTCCCACTGCTCGCGAGATTTCGGCGACTCGTCGTTCGCTCGCAACGCGGCCGCCTGCTGCCGAATGAACTGCAGGAACATCTTGTCGGGGGCCGACGCGGCCGCATCGTCTTGCGCATGAACTACGCCGACGGCCAGCAGGCTCATCGCAAGCGTCAAGACGAGAACCGGTCGAAGGGGCGAGCAGCGCATGTCGGCATCTCCGGGGGAATGATTTTGAGCCCCGATTGTGCCAGACGCGACGAGCGGCGTCATCCTTACCCATGCAACAGCGACTTGAGTTCGCGACGCGCCAACAAGGCATAGACCGCGGCGCCGACGGCTGCGGAAATCATCAGGCGCACCAGCGGCGAACCGTCGGCCCAAACGGGCCAGGCGGCGAGCCAGCGGCGCAGGCCCCACACGACGAGTCCCATGCAAGAGGAGGCCATCACGAGCGGGATGAGCGGTCGCAACACGTCCCACACATGCATGCCGACTTGCGCAAGCGAGACCGTCAGGTAAGGAAGGAATACGACCAGCACCAGCACCGCCGAATAGCTGGCGGCGACGCCGTAAACATGCCCCCACGGAGGAGCGACGGCCATCGCCCCCAGCCCATAGCCGGCCGCATAGCCTTGCAGTTGCACCAGCGCCACCAATAGCGCGACGCGCACGAACCACGCGGTGCGACCGGAGGAGGTCAAGACGCTGCCCGTGATGTTGAAGAGGCCGTGCACGAGCACCGCGGGCGCCAAGAGCGTTAACAGCGTCCCTGCCTCCCGCCACTGACCGCCCGCTTGCACCAGCATCGCATCCTCGGCGACGACCAACAGACCGACGCCGGCAGGCAGCAGCACCGCGCCGGCCAGTCGATAGAAGTACACCGCCAACTCTCGATAGGCCGCCGGTCGATCGACGCAGCGCGCCAGCGCCGGCAACATGACGCTCGAGATGGGCGTCGACGCCAGGTAAACGGGCTTCATCATGAAGCCATAAGCCAACGTGTACATGCCGATCGCCGTCTCGCCGGCCGCGGCGCCGCCCAGCATGACGTACAGCAGCAGTTTGTCGGCGTTTTGCGCGACGTAAAACACGAGATTGGTCGTCGCCACATGGCGACTCAGTTGCAACGACGAACGAATCGACGCCCAGCCGCTGCCGCGGCCCGGCCGCCACGACTCGGCCTGCCACGCCCCGACTGCCAAGATCGCCAGTTCGACGTACTGCTGAGCCAGCAACGCGGCCAGCGGACGGCCTTGCAAGGCCAACACGACCGCGACGCCGCCGGCGCAAGCCTGAGCGGCCCAACGCAGGGTCGACGCACGCTGCGAACGGAGGGCGCGGTCGAGCAGCGAGAGGTGCGTAGCGCCGAGGGCGGCGACCAGCGTCGTTCCCGAAAGGGCGGCCGTGACGACGGCGAGGCGCGTGGAACCGGAAAGCTGCGCGACGATCAGCCCCGCGCCGATCGCCGTCGCCGCACACGCGACGCTCAACAGTTGATTGCACCAAAACAGCGTCGAGAGGCCGGGGGCGTCGAGTTGCTGGCGCTGCACGATCGCGGCGTTCATGCCGACTTGCACCAACATCCGCGGCAGCGTGACGATCAAAAGCGCCGTGTTGAAGACGCCGAAGTCGGCCGGCGCGATCCAGCGACACAAAACGGCGAACACGACGATCGAAGTGCCTTGCGCGGCAAGTTGACCCGCCAGCGCCCAGCGAGAACCGCCGCGAGCGAGCTTAGGCCACTGCGATTCGGAATGGGAATCGGCGGATGCGTCGCGAGCTAATAGCGGAGGATGCACCACAGCGCCCAAAGTCCGTCCTTGAGTCCGATCTTCTTCCCTTCGGCATACGTTCGCTTGTCGTAGCGAATCGGTCGCTCGACGAACTTGACGCCCGGCACGCGCGCGATCTTCGCCGTCATCTCCAACTCAATGCCGAACCCGCGTTCCTTCAACGTCGGCGCGATCTTTTGAATCAGCTCGCGACGAAACATCTTGTAGCACGTTTCGACGTCGGTCGTCCCCAACCTGGTGCGCAGGTTCGAGAGCCACGTGATGACCTTGTTGCCGCCGCGGTGCCAGCCGGGGGACGACGCATTAGCGCCCTTGGCCATGAAGCGGCTGCCGTAGACGACGTCGGCTTCCCCTTCCAAGATCGGCTGCAGCAGCAGGTGGAAGTCTTCCGGGTTGTACTCCAGGTCGGCGTCCTGAATCACCACCACGTCCCCAGTCGCGTGCATCAAACCGGTGCGGACGGCGGCGCCCTTCCCTTTGTTCGTCTCGTGCAACACGAGCTCAAAGCGGAATTTCTTCTTTTGCCGCTGGAGGTCCTCGAGCATTTCTCGAGTGCCGTCGGTGCTGCCGTCGTCGACGACGATCATTTCCACGGGCAATCCCGTGTTCCAGACGCGGTCGAGCAGGTCGCTGATCGTGTCGACCTCGTTGTAGGCCGGGATGACGACGGAGAGCTGAAAGTTGTCGGGAATCTGATAGATCCCCAGCGTCTTGCACTTTTCTTCGCCGTAGAGCTGCTTGAGCACCTCGTAGTTGTCGGACGTCGACTTGCCGCGAACTTGCGACGCGACGTTATTCAACGCGTTGCGAATCTGGTGCAGATCGTCCGCGTCGAGATTGATGCGAGTAGGAGGGGCCGGGCTCATCGGGAATTCATCCTCAGGTCGGTTGTCTCAAGCTATACTAGCACGCGGACATGAATTCTGCGGGAAGTTCGTTGAGGAATCGTTGTGACGGAAAGTCTAGGCATCCTGGAAACTACGGGCTTCACCCCCGCCCTCGCGGCGCTCGACGCCATGGAAAAGGCGGCCGGAATCCGCGTGCTCCAAGCCGAGCTCAACGACTTCTACGGAGTCGTGATTAAAGTGGTCGGCGACACGTCGTCGGTCCGAGCTGCGTTGGAGGCGGGCTACGCGACGGCGGCGACGATGGGCGGCGCGCCGCTGCAAAGCTGCCTGCCGCGGCCGGCCGAAGCGGCTTGGCCGGCCCTGCTCAGTCGCCCCGAGTACAACCCGCTGATTGAACAAAACGTCGTCATGCAGTCGCCGTCGAGCGGCGCGGCGTCCTCGACGTCTGCATCTTTGAAGGAGCCCCCTGTGGCCGAACCGTCGTTTGCGTTGGGACTGATTGAGACACAAGGCTTTACGGCCGTCTTCGAAGCGATCGACAGCGCCTGCAAAGCGGCGAACGTCGAAGTGGTGTGCAAGGAAAAGCTGGGCGGCGGCTATATCACGGTCGTCATCAAGGGAGATGTCGCGGCCGTGAAAGCGGCCGTCGACGCCGGCAAGCAAAAGGTCGAGGGACTTGGGAAACTGATCGCCGCCCACGTCATCGCCCGCCCCAGCGGCGCCGTCCTGGGATTGCTCCCCAAGCCGTAAACAACCGCGATAATCGGCAAAATTGTTCCAGTTTGCTTAAACCCTCGCCCCGCCGCGCTCGATGCAAAGGGATAAGGCGCGTCGTCGTCGCAATCTGCGGCCGGCGCGACCCCGCATTGGGGACGGGAGATGAGGACCATGAAAGCACGGACGCTTTTCGTAACCGCATGGCTCTTAACGGCTTTTGTCGCGGCAGGATGCAGCGACAAGGGCGCCCGTCCCGCTGCTTCAAGCGCTGGGGGTAAGGAAACCGCGTCCGCCAAGGCGACGCCGCCCCAGCCCATCCCGGCGCACGTCGATGACGCCCCCGATTCGACGGAGCCGTCGCCGGCCGATACGTCGCCTCCGGCAAGCAACGCGTGGTCGCCCCCCGTCGACGCCCCGGTTGCGCCCCCGCCTCCCGTCGTCGCCGAGACGCTGTCGGATGCACCGGCGGAAGCACCCAACGCAATACCGAGCCCGCCGTCGGCGTCAAGCGACGAACCTGTCGCCGACGCCCCCGCCGCAGAGGCTCCCGCCCCGTCCACGGAGGCGCCAGCGGCCGAAACGCCGCTGCCGCCTCCCACACTGTCCGACTTGCCCTTTCCAGGAACGGCCCCAGCGCCGGAACTGAGCGCTGAACCAGGCAATCCGCTCCGCCGCTCGGAGCCAGCCCCGTCGGCGCCCCGTCCGCGCATTGCGCTCGGCGGCAATCCGCTCCGATCCCCGCGCAGCAGTTTCGCGCCCGGCGGTTCCGTTCCCATGGTCCCGCCTGCACCGGCCGCCATGCCGCGCATCCCTCGCCTGCCGACGTCGGCGCCGTCGCGGATTCCGAGCGAGCCGCAAGACAATCGAAACGTGCCGCTTCCTGCTGCTCCGGAGTCCGATTCGCCGCCGGCGGAAATGGCTGCCCCCGAACCGTCGGGCGGCGCGGCGCCCCCCGCCGAGTTCACTCCGTCCGACCCCAGCGGCGGCTTCGTACCTCCCTTCCCGATGCCTCCGCCCCCACCGATCCGCATGCCGGCCGGCGCTGCGTCGCCGTCTGACGAATCCGCGGCCCTGGAGCCGACCGAACCGCCGACGCTGGACGCCTCCGTGGACTCGGCCGAAGAAGCACCGCGCGAACTGACGCCCGAGGAAGAGGCGGCGACGCCCATGCCGCGCGTCATGTCGCCTACGGCTCGGCAACCGCAATTAGGGCCCGGCGACGCCGCGCGTGATTCGCTGGCCGACGACGGTCCGGTAGACGGTCAGGTCGACGCTCCGATCGATGACGGCTTCGCGTCGTCCGATCCGGACGCCCCCGCGGAAGCCATGGGGCTTCTGGGGGACGGAAAACCGACGCAAGGCGCCGACGCGAACGACGGCAAGTCGAAAGACCCGTTCACGGTCGTGAAGGTCTTCTACGGCACGGACCGAATTCCCATCGCCTTGGGCGCCGCGGCCGACGCCAAACGCAGCGCCGCACTGCTACCTTTGTTCATCATCATCACGCTGATCGTCGCTTTGGCCGCGTCGGCTTTCGTCTATCGGCGTTGGCAACGCACCTGGGTCGCGCTGGCGACGGCGGTCGTGGTGGTGGTGATTTGCACGGCCGTCGCGAGTCCGTTTTCGCTTTGGAAGGCGCTCGGCGGCGCTGGCAACGTCGGTCCGATCGCCTACGGCAATGGCCGCGGCGAACTGGATTACGGCGAGGTTGAAATCACGATCCCCAAGGTCCATAAGGTGGGCCAAGTGGAACGCCCGACGATCTTGCGATTGGAACTGCAAGAACGCAGCGACAAGCACGTCGTGATTCGCCGCATCGATCGCCTGGAACAGGCGAAATTCTTCGAGAGCGTGAAGAAGCGAGTCGTGAATTCACCGCGAGAAGACCTGTTCGTCTTCATCCACGGCTACAACGTGTCGTTCGAAATGGCCGCTCGTCGCACGGCTCAAATGGCTCACGACCTGCAATTCGAAGGCGCCCCCATCTTTTATAGCTGGCCGTCGCAAGGCGGCTTGCTGCAGTATCCGGTCGACGAGAACAACGTCGCCTGGACCGTTCCGCATCTGAAGCAATTCCTGCGCGACGTGATCGAACAGACCGACGCCAAGGCCGTCAACATCATCGCCCACAGCATGGGGAACCGAGCGCTCGCCGCCGCCGTCCGCGAACTGTCGCTCGAGAAATCGATCTCCGAGAAGCAGTTCAACCAAATCGTCCTGGCCGCTCCGGACATCGACGCCGAAGTCTTCAAGCGGGACATTGCACCGGTCCTGACTCAAACCGCGCAGCACGTCACGCTGTATGCCTCGAGTCGCGATCAGGCATTGGTAGCGTCGAAGCTGGTGCACGGCTACCCGCGCGCCGGCGATTCGGGTTCCAATCTGCTGGTCGTGCCGGGCGTCGAGACGATCGATGTGTCGGACGTCGACACGGGCATTCTGGGACACAGCTACTACGGAAACAGCATGCCCATCTTGCGCGATCTGAACTTGATCTTGCGGGCGTCGCAAGCCGCCGCCGGCCGACCGTGGCTGGAACAAGCCCAGCACGACGGCCTCGGCTACTGGGTCTTTGAACCCAAGTCGCTCGCCAACCGCGAAGCAGGCGCCCGCCGCTAACCAGCGGCCCAGCGTGGTGGACCGCTCCGCGGTCCAACTCAATGTCGTGGACCGCTCCGTCGATTCTCTGTTATTTGGTCGTGGACCGCTCCGTCGGTCCAACGTCGGCGTTGCTGCTAGATTGACTTGGTAAATCAGCGTTGGATCGCGGAGCGATCCACGACGATGGCCGCAGCGTGCGCTGCATGAAGTCGAACGAGAGTTTCGGGAAGTGTTTGCCGCCGATGCCGTGACGCGCGCTGGGGTACAACTGTACCTCGGCGTACTTGTCGGCCGACTGCAGCGCTCCCAGCAGCTGCAGCGTGTTCTGCACATGGACGTTGTCGTCCCGGACGCCGTGGACGATCAACAGCCGTCCATGCAAGTCCTTCGCCGCCGCGACCGCGCTGGATGCTCTGTATCCGTCTGGATTGTCCTGCGGCGTATCCATATACCGTTCGGTGTAGATCGCATCGTAGTTGCGCCAGTCGGTCACCGGCGCGCCGGCGATGCCCGCCGCAAACATGCGACTGTGCGTGAGCGCATAGGCGGTCAAAAAACCGCCGTAGCTATAACCGCTCAGCCCCACTCGTTGGAGATCGACGTAAGGCCGCGTGCCGAGCCAGCGCACGGCCGCCTCTAAGTCGGCCAGTTCTTGCTTCCCCAATTGTCGATACGCCGTCCAAGCCGACGCGGCCCCCTTGCCGCTGGCCGGCCGCGGATCGACTCGAAACACCAAGAATCCGGCGCTCGCGTGCGCCTGATCCTCCAGGCCGCCTCCCTGCCAAGCATCGCGCACGGTCGGAGCGTGCGGACCGCCGTACGTCTTCACCCACACCGGATATCGTTTCCCGGCGTCGAAGTCCGGCGGGTAGATGATCCGCCCCTCCAGCGTGAAACCGTCGGTCAGCCCAATCTGCACTTCCTCCACGCGCCCCCAAGCGAACTCCTCGAGCGCAGGCAGCCGGTTGTCGTCCAGCGTCCGTACGAGTTTGCCTTCGCCGTCGCGTAGTTCGACGCGCGGCGGTTGCGACGACGTGCTGGTGCTGGTTGCATACAAATTTCCGCGCGGACTCCACGTCACGGTCTGCGTCCCCTCGCCGGCGCCAATCCGCCGCAAGTCGCCGCCGTCGAGCTTCACGGAGAACAACTGACTGCCTCGCCAGTTTTCCTTGTTCGCGGAGAAGACGACTCGCCCCGCTCTCTCATCTACTTGATGCACGCGCAACACTTCCCAAGGTCCCGCAGTCACGCGTCCCAGCAGTCGACCATCCGCCGCATAGCGGTACAGATGTCGATATCCATCCCGTTCGCTGGGAAACAAGAATGTGCCATCCGCCAGGAACTCAAGCGCCCCATGCTCCTCGACCCACGCCTTGGTCGTCTCGCGAAACAGTCGTCGCACTTCGCCGCTGCTCAAGTCGATCGTCACGACGTCCATCCATGTCTGTTGTCGATTTAGCAGGTAGGCGTACGCCTGCTTGCCGTCGCGCGTGAATCCGGCGTGCGCGACTAACAGCGATTGAGCTGAATAGTCGTCGAGCTTCGCGAACACGGGCGCTTCGCCGCCGACGCTGACGATGCCGATCTGCACAATTGGCAAGGGATCGCCCGCCTTGGGGTAGGGCGTGAGTTCGACCGGCTGTCGCGGCGGCACAGGGTCCAGCACGGTGAACGGCGCGACAGGCGAGTCGTCGGTACGCAAGAAGACCAGATGTCGCGAGTCGGAACTCCACCAGAACGCACGTTCGTTGCGATTGAATAGCTCCTCGAAATAGACCCAGTCCGCTTGGCCATTCAGGATCTTGCCGCCGCCGTCCGTGGTGAGTCGCCGCGAAGCGGCGGTCGCGACGTCGACGACGTACAAGTCTTGATTGCTGACGTAAGCGATGAACTGGCCGTCGGGGCTGAACGAGGCAAGTTCTTCACGATCAGGGGTGGCCGTCAGTCGCACGGCGCGAGCGCCGTCAAGGGTCGCATAGTAGAGGTCGCGTTCGTGATTCCACAACGCAGCGGTGTGAGCCGGATTAAGGTGCAACGTCGCCGTCTTCGCAAACCGTTCGGCCGTCTTGGGGCCAATCGACGGCAACACCGCCAGCGAGTCGCGCAGCTTGTCCGACGACGTCACAAGCGGCTGTTTGCGTCCCGTCGCCGCCGCGACTCGATACAGGACGCTCCCGCGCGTCTCCAAGTAGTGTTCGCCGTCCTCGAGCCACGCGAGGCGCGCGGCGCCGCGGTTGGACAGTCGTCCCAGAGCGGCGGAAGAGTCGCCTGCGCCGCTGCCGTCGTCCGCGCCGTCGTGCAGCGTTCCCATGGTGATGCGGCGTCCCGTAACTCGCAATTCCGGAGGCGGCGTCATCTCCCCCAACAGCAGCGGCTCGCGGTTCGACAACCGCAGCACGGGGTAATCTCCGCCTTCGGCGAGCGACGCGTCGAACAAGTTCCACGTTGCGAGTCCATCTTCGGAGAGCGGCTCAAGCAGGAACGCGGCGAGTGCGCCGAGCGGCTGGTTGACGACGACGACGCACGTTCCGTGCGGTACGCGTCGCGTCTCTTTGCGCAGCTCCACGTCCAAAGTCACAAGCGAGTGGTTTTGGAACGGCTTGCCGGCGCGCTGCAGTCGCGTCACCCGCGCCGCTTCGACATCTACCTCCACATCTTCGCGCAACCGCTCGACGCGGACGCCATGCCGCTGCAACGTTGCGATCGCCTCCGAGTAGGTCTCGGGGATCAGATAGGCGTACGGTAGGACGGCTGCCTGCGTCGCCTCGGCGCCGCCGAGGTACGTGACGGGATAATCGCGGGGGACGTCGGTGCGGATCGTTTTTTCTCCCTCCCGCTTTTCTTCCCACCCCAAGACGACGCGCCGCTGCGGCAACGGAGTCGCCTTGTGACGCAGCGCCGTCGTCCGTTTGCCGTCGACCTGCGACGACTCGCGACGTGCGTCGGCCAGCGTCTTGCGAATCTCGTCGCGTCGTTCCACGACTGTTTCGAGCACCGCTTGGCAAAAGTCGCGCGAGGCCTGAATGCGTTCTCGGTACGGCGCGTACGAGTACGACTCGCATAACACGCCGATCCGTTGTCGCAGCGCCACATACTGCGTACTGAATCGCGGCCACGCCTCGTACGTCGCCCACTCGGTATGGTCGTTAGCAAAGTTGCCGTAGAAGGCGCCCTTCCAGCCGCCCAGTTTGTCGAGTCGGCGATCGAAGTCGGGCGTCAATTGGTCGCGTGCGAATGCGATCAGCCGCGGATCGCTGGCCGGATGGCGGTTGACGTCGTAGGTGATGGTATGACGATGGTATGAACCGTTCGTCGTGTGCATGTCGACCACGACATGCGGGTCCCAACGCTCCAGCACGCGCACTAGCGCCCGAATCTCCGGCGATTCGAGCTTGACGAAGTCGCGGTTGAGATCGAGTCCTTGAGCGTTCTCGCGCGTGCCCATGCCTTGTGCAGGGCCTGCTTGTCCGGGACGGCGATCGACCGCCATGCGATCGTTGCCGTCGGGATTCAAGTTGGGAACGATCAACAACACCGCATGCTGCAGCAGCGGACGCTGCTCGGCCAGCGTCAAATCGCGCACCCACTGCATCACGGCTTCCTTGCCGTCGACCTCCCCGGCGTGAATGTTGGCGAACACCAGCAAGACGAGTCTTTCCGTGCGCGCGGCATCGCGCGGAGCGGCGACGGGCGGGTCGGCGACGACCAACAAGGGCAGTGGACGCTGTTCGTGCGAGCGTCCGAAATCGATTCGCCGTACGAGCGGCGAGGATTTCGTGAGTGCGTCGCACCAGCGCAAGACGTCCTCATGTCGCGACGTCGCTTGGTAGTCGGTCCGTTCGGCGACCGTTTCCAAGGCGGCGCGATCGATTTTTGCCGGCGACTCTTGCGCGTTCGTCGCTGCCGTAAACGTCGCCGCTGCGAACAGTGCGGTCGAATAGACGACGATCCCGCGGATCGCCCGCTTCGCCAAAGAAAGATCGCGCACAGAACCCCTTCCCGCGCTGAACTCGAAGCCACAAGCTAATCCATCGCTTGTAGTTCAAGCCCGGAAGGGATGCAACGCGCGGCCCGCCTACGAGCCGCGGGAGCTAGCGGGGAAAGTTTGCAATTCCGCCTCGTCCTGCAGAGAAGCCGAGGAGCTGGGGGACGGTTGACGGAGCGTCGCGCGATGATTGACGGCCGTTGCGACCGTGACGAATTTCTCTCGCACCGACGGTTCGACGCCGTTAAGTCGCGAAGCGAGGCGCTGGACGCCGGTGGCGTTCTTTTCCACCGCCTGCGACACGCGACTCACAAACAACAGCGTCTCGCCGAAATTGTGGTCGGCCGTTTTTCCGATGAGCGGCTGGAGGGTGCGCACGACCACTTCGGCGCCCGTTTGATCCAGTTGCAGGAAGGCGTCCAGTTGGCTGGTGACCTGCGTCCGATCCTGCTGTCCTTTGGTATAGCCCGATTTGAGCACCAGAACCGCGCGGCCCGGCGTGCGTCGCTTCAGTAGCGGACCTTCGTAAGCGCCGTCGGCAAAGTAGACGTGCGTGTCGGGCGTGCCGTAGATCAACTCGACTTTGGCTTGCGTGCCGACGCCGTCTCGAGCGTCAAAGGAGTAGGCGCCGGTGCGGCGCACAGACAGCGTGGTGATGCCCATCAGCTGCCACATGTTGACGACGACTTCTGGGTGCCGCAAGAAGAACACGTAGAGGTCGGGGTCGCAGCCGTTCACTTGCACCGGCAAGCGGCGATGAAGCGTCGGACGCTCGACCACGCCTCGCAATCGATCTTGCGTCGGAGGCGTCAGCTGTTCGAAAGGAATGAGGGAGCGGGCCAATTCACCCGCATCGACGCCCGCCTCATTGGCGGCGGCGCGCGACGAGGCCTGCGTCGCGGCGAACCCGAGCAGCGACGCGACGCCGCCGCGCAGGAAGTTGCGACGGTGGATACGCCGTTCAGGATGCTTGCGGTTGGCGGCGCCCATGGTGCATCTCGCGGAGGATCGAAACGGCTTTGGCAACTGCGTACGACTTGGCGGACTTTTCCGGTCCAACAGAATATTCGGACGCCCCCCGCCCTTCGGTACAGTCATTTTTGCTCTTGTCCTTTCAATCCCCCCGACGCCAGAATCCCCCCCATGAACGCCCGCCGACTCAACTTTGCGCTGCTTGCCTCTCTTCTGGCCGCCGTCGCCGCATCCTTGCTAGTCGCCGCAGCTTTCCATTTCGGCGACTGGGGGCGTCCTGCCCCGTCTCAAGCGCTCCTGGAACTCCGACTGGCGCCCGACGCGTCGCTCGCTCCACGGTTGCAACGTTGGTCCGAACGGGAAGACGCTCCCGCATGGGAACTGTTGGTGCGAGCCCTAGCACACGAACGACTGGCCTTGCGCGATGCGGCGCGCGACGTCTTGAGCGCGCGATTGGATCGATGGTCGCTGTTGCCGGTCGCCGAGTCATCGCGGCGGGCCGGCGATTTGGCGCGAGAACTTCGATTACAAGCGGGACAGCTTCCGGCCGATGTTCGACCGTTCGCCGCCGACGTCGTCGCGCGATTGTTGATGACGCCGGGGGATTCGCTGGTCGACGACTGCGTCGCTGCGCTGCGTCTCTTGGGCCCTGACCCGCGGCGCGAAGTCACTCGACCGCTTGTCGATTCCACTTCGCCGAGCCGCTCAGGAAACGACTCGGACTCCATACGAACCGCAGGGCAAGATCGTGCGCGGAAGTGACGCCGATTCGCGGCGTCCGGAGAATATGCCAGCGACTGGGAATCACCTGCGGGTCGTCGGCGATCCAAAGCCGCTGAACGCGGCACAAGTCCCAGGCGTCAAGTCGCCGATCTATGTCGAACGCTTCGCACAGCCGCGCCGGTCCGCGAGCCAGATCGAGCAGGCGGTGCGTGCGACGTCGTTTCTCCATCTGAGGGACGCCCTCCAAGGGTTCGACGGCGCGAATCAAAACGGCGGCCGGGACGCCGCGCGGCTCGGTCACCACATTGAAGCACCAACGCGAATGGATGGCGTAGACGTAAGCCCAGCCGGGTCGGCCGAACATGGAGGCGTTCTTGCGAGTCTTTCCCCGCGCCGCGTGGCAGGCCGAGTCGCCGTGAGGCAGATAGGCTTCCGTTTCGACGATGCGCCCGCGCACCAGTCCGTCGCGGGCGACTCGAATGAGTTGCTTGCCGAGTAGTTCGCGGGCGACGGCGACCGTGTCCCGCTCGTAAAATTCGCGCGGTAGAGCCGACCCGAGATGACTGATGTTCACGAATGCCTCCTCTAGCTCGCAGCTTTGCCGCGCGAGTCGCTTCGTCCTCGACGTCGCACTACACCCCTCGAACGGATAAAGGCGATTTCCCAAAGCGGGCCCCATTCGATAAACTTCCGCGCCCGTTCGATGTTCTCCTATTCAACTCGATCTCTACTCACCATGCCATTTGCGACTACGAGCTCCCGCGGCGTCAACTTCGCGATGCTCGGGCCACTCGTCATCGTTTTCCTCGCGGCAGCGCCGCTTGATCTGCCACGCGCGTCCGCGCAGACTCCGCCCGCCGCCAGCGAATATTTCGCCGGCTTTGCTCGCCGCGACATTACGCCGAAAACTCCCATTCGCCTCGCTGGCTTCGCTTCGCGCAGCGCCGAATCCGAGGGGACGACGGCGAATCTATGGGCGAAAGCGATGGCGGTGCGCGCCGGCGACGACGGCCCGCCGCTGGTGATCGTGTCGGTGGAAGCATGCGTGCTCCCCGCTGAACTGGTCGAAGCACTGCGGAGCACGCTTGTCGAACAATTGCAGATTCCACGCGCCCGAACGGCCGTTTGTTTTACGCATTCGCACACCGCCCCGATGGTCGCCGACGCTTTGGCGACGCTGTTCGGCCAGCCGATTCCACCGGAACACGTCGAGCACATCGAGCGCTATACGCGCGAATTGACCGAAGCGCTGGCGGAGGTCGCGCAGGCGGCCGTGCAAGACTTGCGTCCGGTCCGTCTGTCGTGGGGCGTGGGAGAAGTAGGATTCGCGATCAATCGTCGCACTCGCAACGGCCCCGTCGACCACGACCTCCCCGTGCTCGTCGCGCGCGACGCTGAAGGGAAAGTGCGAGGCGTGCTGGCGACGTATGCTTGCCACTGCGTGACGCTCTCCGATAACAAGGTGAGCGGCGATTGGGCCGGTTTCGCGATGGAAGCGATCGAGCGGGAATGGCCGGAGGCGACGGCCTTGATGACGATCGGTTGCGGCGCCGACCAGAATCCGGCCTCCGGCGTCGTCGGCGATCGAGTCGACGTGGCGCGCGAGCAAGGCGCCTCGATCGCGCAAGAAGTCTCGCGGTTGTTGCGCAGCCCGCTGTCGCCGATCGCCGGTCCGATTACCGCGTCTCTCGAGCGATTCCCGCTCCCCCTGGCGCCGTTGCCGACGCGCGACGAGTGGCTTCGGCGCGCGGCGGGGACAGATGCGGTCGCCTACCACGCGCGCGTTCAGTCGGAGCGGTTGGAGCGCGGCGAATCGTTGGCGACTCGCGTTGATTACTCGGTCCAAACGTTCGCCTTCGGCCAATCGCTGGCGATGGCGTTTCTTCCCGGCGAAGTCGTCGTGGATTACTCCACGCGTCTCAAGCGCGAGTTGGATGGACGCCGCCTATGGGTGCACGGTTACTCGAACGCCGCTCCCGGCTACGTGCCCTCCGAACGCATCTTGCGCGAAGGCGGCTATGAAGGCGGCGGCGCGATGACGTACTACGACTTGCCGATCGGCTACGCGCCAGGACTCGAAGACAAAATCGTCGCTGCCGTTCGCAAGTCGCTCCAGCCCGCATTCCTCTCGCCGCATGACGCCGACAAACTGCAGAATTCTCGGCCGCTGTCGCCGCAGCAGTCGCTCGCCCGCATGCGAGTCGCCCCCGAATTGGAAGTGGAGTTGGTGGCGGCCGAGCCGTTTGTTGCCGATCCGGTGGCGATCGACTTCGGCGCCCAAGGCCAGTTGTGGGTGGCGGAGATGCACGACTATCCGTCGGGGCTGGACGGCCAAGGTCAAGCGGGAGGCCGAGTGCGTTTGTTGCGCGATCGCGACGGCGACGGGCAAGTCGATGCGTCGACGATCTTTGTCGACGGGATTCCCTTCCCGACCGGCGTTCTAGCGTGGCGCGAGGGCGTGCTCATCTGCGCCGCTCCCGACATTCTCTATGCGGTCGACACGGATGGAGACGACCGAGCAGACATCGTCCGCAAGGCCTTTTCGGGATTCGGGGTCGGCAATTTTCAAGCCCGCGTCAACAGTCTCGTCCCAGGCCTTGACGGCTGGATCTACGGCTCATGCGGTCTCTTCGGCGGAACCATTACGCCGTTCCGCGGCGAGCCATTGGAATTGGGGGACCGCGACTTTCGAATTCGGCCCGACGACGGGCGCATCGAGCCGGCGACTGGTCGGTCGCAGCAAGGGCGAGTGCGCGACGACTGGGGCAATTGGTTCGGCTGCGACAACAGCAATCTGGGACGTCACTATCCGCTGGATGACCACGACCTACGGCGCAATCCCTATTTGATTCCGCCGCCGGCCGGCGTCGAGTTGGCTGGCGATCCCCAGGCCGCTCGACTCTTTCCCGCGCTGCCCCAAGCGCAGCGTTTCAAGTTGTCGGGGGCGACGGCCGGCGTGACCGCCGCATGCGGCATAGGCGTTTACCGTGATCGCCAGTTGGGCGACGACTATCGCGGCGATCTCTTTACGTGCGAGCCGGTCAATCTGCTGATCCACCGTCTGAAGCTGACTCCTGAAAAATCGACTTTTCGGGGTCGACGAGCCGACAACGAAATGGACCGTGAGTTCTGGACGACGACCGACAACTGGTCGCGACCGGTGCAAGTTCGCACGGGTCCTGACGGCGCTCTGTGGATCGTCGACATGTATCGGTTCGTCATCGAGCACCCGCGTTGGATTCCCGAGGACGCGGCAGCACAGTTGGACGTCCGCGCGGGAAGCACGCTGGGACGCATCTACCGCGTGCGTCCCAAGTCGCCGTCGACTCCTTTTCCACCGCCGCTGAAATCGTTCGAAGCGACGACGCCCGAGTTGTGGGTCGACCACCTGCGTTCGCCCAACGGCACGGTGCGCGACATGGCGTCTCTGCAGCTCCAGTGGCTTTTCACCGCCAGCGAATTGGCGGAAACTTCGCCGAAGCATCCCCAGGCGGAGAAAGAACGACAGCGAGTGGTGCAGCGTTTGCGAGAACTCACCCACGACGTCCAAGCGTCGCCCGAGTCGCAGATGCAAGCCATGTGCACGCTCGACGCCATCCAGTCGCTCGACAACTTAGACATTCGTCAGGGAACTCACGACTTGCATCCCGGCGTGCGAAGGCACGGCTACCGCCTCGCCGCTCGCGGGGGCCGCTCGTCCGAATCGTTCCTGCGCATCGAACTGCAGAGCGCCCTCGACGAAGTCGACCCGCAAATCCGCTTGCGCGTCGCGGCGTCGATTGGCGAGTGGCGGGACGACGCGAACGGCATCACGATCGCCCGCATGGGCGTCTGGGACGTCGATGATCCGCACCTTCGCGCGACGGTCTTAAGCAGCATTACGCCTCGGAACGCTAGATCCTCGATCGAACAGACCTTGAAACACGTCGCGCAAGATGAGCGGAACGCGGCCTTCCTGTTGCCGCTGGTTTCCGCCGCCATCCCGTTGATGAGCGCCGACGAGGTGCGAATCGCCATCGACCAGATTCAGCGAACCGAGTCGGCGGCGGACGCTGCCTGGAAGTTCTTGGCGATTGCACGAGCGTGGGACGCCGCCGAGAAACAGATCGCTTCGAAAGAGTCGATCTCGCTGCCGACCGTGCTGAAGCTTGCTGCGCAAAGGGCACGGGAGGTTGCCTACGACGCAGAGCGGTCGACGGAAGTGCGAGCGGCGGCGTTGGGGCTGTTCGGCCGCTTGGATGGCGCGTGGGGAGAAGAACGAGTATTGGTGGTGGAGTTGCTGGCGCCGCGCGTTCCCTTGGAATTGCAGTCAGCGGCGATCCAGACGCTTGCTCGGCGACGCGACGACGACGCGGCCGCGACGCTGCTCGAACGGTTGCCGCAACTCACGCCCGCCGTGCAAGCGACTGCATTCGACATGCTGTTAAGTCGTCCCGCCTGGACCGCGTTGCTGCTGACGGCCTACGAGGAACAACGCCTGCCCCTCTCGACGCTCGACGCCGCTCGACGCCAACGTCTCTTGCAGTCGCCCCATTCGTCGATTCGCGAACGCGCGACGAAGCTTTTCGCCGGCGTCGCCAATCCGATGCGGGCCGCAGTCGTCGAGTCGCATCGCGACGTCGTCGACCTGTCAGGGGACGTTGAACGAGGACGGAAGACGTTTCAGCGAGTGTGTGCGAATTGCCACCGTTGGGGCGAGATCGGCCACGCCGTCGGCCCCGACCTGTCGACGCTCGCGAATAAGTCCCCTGCCGCCGTGCTGCTGGAGATCCTCGACCCCAATCGCAACGTCGATTCGCGCTACACGCTGTATACGGCGGTGCTGGAAGACGGTCGCACCGTCCAAGGGCTGCTCGCCAACGAAACGGGCAACAGCCTCGCGCTGCTCGGCCCCAATGGTGTTCGGACCGAGCTGCGGCGCAGCGACATCGAACAACTGCGCAACTCAGGCCAGTCGCTTATGCCCGAAGGACTCGAGCGCGACTTGAGCAAGCAGGATCTGGCCGATCTGTTGACGCTGCTGGCCGGCGCCCGCACATCGGCTCGCGCCAAGACGTTTCCAGGCAACCAACCTCAGGTCGTCAGCGAACAGCGTGGACAACTGCGGCTGGCGGCCGCGCAAGCGGAGATTTTCGGCGACGAAATCCAGTTCGAAGCGCCGTTTCAGAACATCGGGTATTGGCACGCGCTCGACGACCACGCGGCTTGGAACATCAAGACGCCGCGCGACGGACGTTACGACGTGTACCTTGAGGGTGCGTGCGCCGACGAATCGGCGGGCAATGCCTGGCGGCTGGAGATCGACGGCGACGTCCGTCTGAAAGGTCGCATCGCGGGAACGGGCGGCTGGAATCAATTCCGGCGCACGAAGGTAGGAACGGTCGACTTGAAAGCCGGTCCCCAGCGTTGGATCGTCCGGCCCGATGGACCGACGCTGCGCGGCGCCCTGGTCGACCTGCGCGCGATCTGGGTCGTCCCCGAAGGCCAAACGCCCGACATGTCGCTGGCCTCCGCCGCCAGCCCCCCCGCACCGACGCCTCGCTCCTTTGAGTCGCCCGCGGAACTGGCCCGATTCCTGCTCGACGACGCCCAGCCAGTCTCGGATCGTACGTCCGCCGCCGAGTCGCGCCCGGAGTGGGCCGCGGCGCTGGTGCGAGAGCTGGCCGCAGGCCTCGACGGCGGTGCGGATCGTCGAGCGGAGGAGTATCGACGCATTCCGTGGATTTGGCGTGTTGCGTTGGTCGCGGGCAAGGCCGACGACCGCCAGCTTTGGATCGCGGTGCTCGACGCCTCGCTCCCCTCCCCTTCCACGAGACTGCGGGACTGGCAAGCCGTCGTGATCGGCGGCGGCTTGATCAACGGCCTCTCGCAGCAGGGAGCTTGGCCGACCGAGGAACTAAACCGCATTCTGGCCGACAAACCCGAATTGGCCGCACGCTGGCGCGAGGCGCTGACCGACGCCGCACGGATGGCCGACGACGCGCAGGTTCCGACAGGCACTCGCTACGACGCGCTTCGCATGATCGCACTCTCAGGGTGGGACCGACGAGGTCCGCAATTGCTGAAGTACTTGAACGCAGAAGTGCATCCCGAGCTGCAATTGGGCGCGGTAAGCGGGCTGGCCGATATCGCATCGCCGCAAGTCATCGAACCGTTGGTCGCCAGTCTCCCATGGTTGCCGGAGGCCAACCGACGACAGGCGATCCACGGGCTGCTGCGGACGCGCGAGCGGCGGGAGGCGACGGCCAAAGCGCTGGCGCAGGGACGTCTGCGGCGGGAATGGCTGACCGACGCGCAGTACGAGCGGCTGTCGCAGCCCTGACGTCGCGTCGCCCCCACGCAACTCGCCGCAACCTGAATGCTGTCATCGGCTTGAGACTTTCGCGCGACATTGACCCGCCGCGGTCGTCCTCGCTATACTCCCCGCCGCTTTGGAAATTTCCAGCGTCAGGAGGCTTGCCGACATGGCATTCGAAGAGCTCACCGCCGTCAAGGACGACATTACTCAGTGCATCGGCCAAACTCCGTTGGTGCGGCTGCGACGCGTCGCCGCTCGCTGCGCCGCCACCGTGCTCGCCAAAGTCGAGAACATGAACCCGCTGTGGAGCGTGAAGGACCGCATCGGTCGGGCCATGATCGAGGCGGCGGAACGCGAGGGCCGGATCGGTCCTGACACGGTGATCATCGAACCCACCAGCGGCAACACGGGGATCGGGTTGGCGTATGTCTGCGCCGCACGCGGCTATCGACTGACCGTGACCATGCCAGAGAGCATGTCTGTCGAGCGGCGGCGCATGCTGAAGGCGTTGGGGGCTGAACTGATTCTGACGCCGGCGGCCGAGGGGATGCCGGGGGCGGTGCGGCTGGCCGAAGAGTTGTCGAAGTCGAATCCGAAGTACTTCATGCCGCAGCAGTTCAAGAATCCGGCGAACCCTGAAATCCACCGTCGCATGACCTCCGAAGAAATCTGGCGGGACACCCAAGGGAAGATCGACTATTTTGTGGCCGGCGTCGGAACGGGCGGTACCATCACCGGCGTCTCCGAGGTGCTCAAGGCGCGGAAGCCAACGCTGCGCTCGGTGGCCGTCGAGCCGGCCAATAGCCCGGTGATTTCTCAGCGCAAAGCAGGGCGACCGTTGCAGCCGGGTCGACATACCATCCAGGGAATCGGCGCCGGCTTCATCCCCGACGTGCTGAACGTCGACATCATCGACGAAGTTCTGCCCGTGCGCGACGAGGACGCGATCGCCACCGCCCGCGATTTGGCTCGGCTGGAAGGGCTCATGTGCGGCATCTCCAGCGGCGCCGCCGCCTTTGCGGCGCTTCAATTGGCGCAGCGTCCTGAAAACGCCGGCAAACTGGTCGTCGTGGTGCTGCCCGACATTGGCGAGCGGTATTTGTCGACGACGCTGTTTCCGGAGTAACGCGGTTTCCGGGGATCGAAGCGCCCGGCGGCGGAAACCGCTGCACATGTCACAAGCAGTCGTTGCCCAGGGGGCTGGCAGGTCGAATTGCGATCTGCCGGCCCTTTTTTTTTCACGCGAAATTAAGACTCGGCCGATTCTGGAGTTAACGCAAGATCGAAACCATAGCGTTCCCCTCTGGAATTGGGTTTGGCCCGCCATCTGCTTAGAAGTAAAGCGGCGTCAGGACGACGCGGAGGCGGGCGGTCCTTAGGGTCACTGCAATCGAGGGATAGAACGAAATTTGAGGAGTTCCGTCATGCCGGAAGTTTTGGCGATGGGTGTGGAGCACGCGGATGGGGAGTTGGCTCGTCGGGTCGTTTCGACCTTGCTGGAGCGACAAGTTCCCGCACTGCGTCAGATAACAGTCGCGGTCAGCGATGGCATTGTGACCCTGAAGGGGCGCGTGCAGTCGTTCTATGAGCGGCAATTGTGCTTGATCTGCTGCCAGCGCATCGTCGGCGTCCGGAAGTTGGTCGACCAGATTGAGGTGGCCGCCTAGCCTTCGTCTCGCCAGCCTCGACAATCTCGAAACACGCAGCGCGACAACCCATAGTCCCCTATGGGTTGTCGCTTTTTTTGCGCGCGACGGCTGCCGCCGGGCCGCTTGCTCGCACCTCTGAGTTTCGCGAAAATGCGCGGCGCATCGGACAAAAACGTCGTCGAATCACCTTGCCAACAGGGAGCGTCAACATGGGTCGACCGGTCACCCTTTTCACCGGACAGTGGGCTGATCTGAAACTGGAAGAGATGGCTCGGAAGACGAAGGAGTTCGGCTACGACGGGATTGAACTGGCCTGCTGGGGAGACCACTTCGAGGTCGACAAGGCGCTCGCAGACGAAAAGTACTGCGCCCGCAAGCGAGAAGTGCTGGAAAGCTTCGATTTGCAGTGCCACGCCGTCAGCGCGCACCTCGTGGGACAAGCGGTGTGCGACCTGATCGACGAACGCCACAAGGCGATCCTGCCGCCCCACGTCTGGGGCGACGGCGATCCGGCCGGGGTCAATCAACGCGCGATTGAGGAACTGAAGAACACGGCCCGCGCCGCCCAAAAGCTGGGCGTGAGCGTCGTGAACGGTTTCACCGGCTCCAGCATTTGGCACCTGTTGTATTCTTTTCCCCCCGTGCCGCCGAAGATGATCGACGACGGGTTCAAATTGTTCGCCGAACGATTTCATCCTATCTTGGATGTGTTCGAGGAATGCGGAGTGAAATTTGCGTTGGAAGTGCATCCGACCGAAATCGCGTTCGACCTGTACACGGCCGAACGAGCCCTCAAGGCGCTCGATTATCGCGAGTCGTTCGGCTTCAATTTCGACCCCAGCCACCTGCATTGGCAAGGCGTCGATTCCGTGGAATTCATCCGCGCGTTCCCGGATCGCATCTTCCATGTGCACGTGAAAGACGCCATCGTGACGCTCAACGGACGCAGCGGCATCCTCGCCAGCCACATCAATTTCGGCGACTCGCGTCGCGGTTGGGACTTCCGCAGCCCGGGACGCGGCGGGGTCAACTTCGAAGAGATCATCCGAGCGCTCAACGACATCGGCTACAAGGGGCCGTTGTCCGTCGAGTGGGAAGATTCGGGAATGGACCGCGAGTTCGGCGCTCGCGAGGCGGCCCAATTCGTCCGCACCAAGGACTTCGCTCCGAGCGGCCGGGCGTTTGATTCGGCCTTCGAACGATAGGCCGTCGCGATCCGAAAGGACCACCAAGCTGATGCGCCGCCGGGATTCGACGCGAGTTCCGGCGGCCATTTTTTTGCGTCGTTTTAACGTCGACCTTTGCGAGCCGCCGCCGTGTGGAGCATCAAGTTGTTGGTCTTGATCGGTGGGCCCGCGCTCGCGTTGCTCGCTTGGCGGCGCCCTACGGCCAGAGGCCGGCTCGTCACACTGCTCGCCGCTCTCTGCTGCGGTGGGCCCGCGCTCGCGTTGCTCGCTTGGCGCCACCCTACGGCCGCAGGTGCGGAACGATACGCTTCGTCGACGGCGTATGTTGCGGCGGAGGAAAAGTTCGCCGCAGAGCTGACGAAACTGGCGGATCGCTGCCGCGCGCTGAACGACCCCGCGTTGGCGGACGCGGAACGCATTACGCGGGCGTGGCGAGTCGTGCGCCCCGTCGACCGACAGTTGTACTACTTGCCGCGCGACGTGGAGGTCGTTCGGCCGGCGGACGACGCCCCGCTCGTCGTCCGTCAGTGGCATGCCAAGTTTCTCGAGATCCGGCGCAAGCACGCCGAGGCGCTGGTGGAGTTGGCGAAGCGGGGAGGCGAAGCCCGGAATGGCGCGATCCGCTACGCCTGGCTCTGCGAAGCGCTCCGCAACGATCCGGCCAACTCGACCGCGCTCCAGGCGCTCGATCTGCCTCCCCCGACGCACGCCGCCAAGAAACCTGCCGTCCCCTCCTCGCCGCGCGTCGATCACCCCAAGACCGGCTGGCGGCGCGGCGCCTATTGGCGACTGGAGACCGACCACTTTCAGATCAGCACCAACCACAGCCCGGCCGTCGCGTTGGAAGTCGGTCGGCAACTCGAGGAACTCCACGACGTCTGGCGGCAATTGTTCTTCTCCTTCTGGAGCAACCCCGAAGCGCTGCAAGCACGGCTCGCCGGCGGCGCCGATCGACTCGGCCCTAAACGCCAGCACCAAGTCGTTTTGTTCAAGACGCGCGATGAATACGTTGCGAAATTGAAGCCCAGCCAGCCGCAGATCGAATTGACGCAGGGCTATTACGTCGCCGAGCAGAAGACGGTGTTTCTCTATGCGGGCGACGAGTCGACTCGCCCTGCTTGGCGTCACGAGGTCGTTCACCAGTTGCTGCAGGAAGCGCTCGACCTACCGCCCGGCGTCGGCGTTCGAGGAAACATGTGGATCGTCGAGGGCGTCGCGAGTTACATGGAATCGCTGCGCCGTTTTGATTTGGGCTATGCAACCTTGGGTGGTTACGATGCGGCGCGTTTGCAGTACGCCCGCTACGCGCGACTCGGCGGTTCCTTCTACATGCCGCTGGCGGAACTTACGGCGCTGTCGCGCGAGTCGCTGCAGAAGCATCCCGAGATCCGTCCGATTTACACGCAATCCACGGGACTCGCGCACTTTCTCCTGGATGGCGAGCACGGCGCCCGGCGCGACGCCGTGCTGGAGTATCTCTCGGCCGTCTATACGCAGCGCGACGCCGCCGACACGCTGGCCGCAAAGCTGGGTGAATCGCTGGAGGAGATCGACCGGCGGTATCCCGAGTTCTTGAACGTGACGGACGACTTGATCGAGTCGCAACCGCCGCCGCCAGAGATTCGGCAGTTGAGTCTGGGACGCACGTCGGTCACGGCCCGCGGGCTCGCTGCGCTCCCCGCGCTGCCGAAGTTGGAATGGCTGGAGTTGAATCTGTTGCCAGTCGACGACGATTCGTTTGCGAAGTTTCAGGGTTCGACGGCTCTCCGCCAATTGTTCCTGGAACGAACGCGCGTCGCCGACGAATCGCTTAATCACATTGCTCGCTTCACGCAACTCGAAGAACTCGACCTCAGCGGCACGCGCATCACCGACGCCGGCCTCCCGCGCTTAGCGAGCCTCAAGAAGCTCCGCGAACTCTACATCGACGATACCGAAACCACCCCCGCCGCCCTCCAACGACTCCGCGAACAACTCCCCCGCCTGCCGCCGCCGTAACAGAAGATGGACCGACGGAGCGGTCCACTACGATTGCGCGGCGACTGGACTGGGTCTGTTCGCGGCCTCTACAATCCGCCCTTTCGGCCGGGGGTTGTGCGGCGAGGCGGCTGCGTCGATGGTCGACGTATGTCTGATCCGCGATCCCGGTCTTTGAACGACACCTGGACGAAGGGCAAACGAACATGCGCATCCTGGGCAAGAACGGGCGGCGGAACGTCGCGATGTGGGCGGCGGCCGTCGTATTGGCGAGCTTTGCGTCGAGCGCCCATGCCGACGTGAAGCTGCCGAACATCTTCACCGACCACATGGTTCTGCAGCAAAAGCAGAAGAACAAAGTTTGGGGCAAGGCGGACGCGGGCGAAGCGGTCGCCGTGACCATCGACTCGCAAACGCACCAGACGACCGCCGGCGCTGACGGCGCCTGGCACGTCATGCTCGATCCGCTGCCGGTCGGCGGTCCCTATGAACTGACGATCAAGGGCAAAAATGAAGTGAAGATCGTCGACGTCCTGGTCGGCGAAGTCTGGATCTGCTCGGGCCAATCCAACATGCAGTGGTCGGTGAATGCGGCCTATGATCCGGATCTGGAACGGCTGGCGGCGAAATACCCGAAGCTGCGGATGGTCAACGTGCCGCAAGTAGGCACGCAAGAAGCGCAGTGGAACTTCAACGGCAAGTGGCAAGTATGCACGCCGGAGACGGTCGGCAACTTCTCGGCCGTCGGCTACTTCTTCGGCCGGCAGCTCCACCTGACGCTCGACGTCCCCGTCGGCCTCATCAACAACGCCTGGGGCGGTTCGGCCGCGGAGGCGTGGGTGCCGCGCGACGTGCTGGCGGCCGACCCGCAATACGCGCCGCTTTTGGATCGCTGGTCGATGATGGAAAAGACGTACGACGAACTCTCGAAGAAGTCGGATCTCACCGAAGACCAGAAGAAGCAGTTGCAAGGACTGCGCGGCCAGATGGGCGGCAATCACCGCCCAGGCAACATCTACAACGGCGTTCTCTATTCGCATATCGGCTACGGCATTCGCGGGTCGATCTGGTATCAGGGGGAGTCGAATGCGGGGCGCGCGTATCAGTATCGCGAGCTGTTTCCGCTCATGATCAGCCACTGGCGGAAGGTCTGGGGCCAGGGCGATTTCCCGTTCTACTACGTGCAGTTGGCCGACTTCCTGGCGGAACGCCCCGAACCGGGCGATAGCTCGTGGGCCGAACTCCGCGAGGCACAGACCATGACGATGTCCAAGCTGCCGAATGTCGGCGAAGCGGTGATCATCGACATTGGCGAAGGGAAAGACATCCATCCCAAAAACAAGGTCGACGTCGGTCGCCGTTTGGCGCGGTGGGCGCTGGCCAAGGACTATGGAATTCAGATTCCGCATCGCAGCCCGCAGTACAAGTCGATGGAGAAGAAGGACGGCAAGATCGTGCTGACGTTTGCCCACGTCGACGGCGGCTGGCGTCCGTTCGACGTCAATGAACCGCGCGGCTTTGCGATCGCCGGCGAAGACAAGAAGTTCGTTTGGGCGTCGGCCAAAATCCTGCCCGACGGACGCGTGGAGGTCTGGAGCGACAAAGTGGCCGATCCGGTTTCGGTCCGCTACGCCTGGGCCGACAACCCGGTGTGCAACATGTTCAGCGGCGCCAACCTGCCGCTGACGCCGTTCCGCACCGACGACTGGCCGGGCGTGACCGCCAACGCCAAGTAGCTCGTCGTATCTCGCCAAACGTGAATGTAGGGGCCGCTGCCGGCGATCAGTCGGCAACGGCCCTTTTTCTGCGCGGCGTTGATCCCATGCGTTCAACCTCGCCGCCCGCTTTTGAAGTTGCGCTGTTTTGCAAAACTCGACGGCTGTTTCCATTGCCGCCACGGAAAAACACGATCGTAGCGCGTTGTCGTGAATGAAGCGAGCGAGTGGTTACTGGGGGCATCCGCCCTGAAGGGCAACGCTGTGAAGCATTTTTTACGGGAAAAACGAGGCCTTTCGGTCACTCAAGGGCGATCCACGGCATTCCCGGCCGCGCCGGTGCACCTCCTGGTTCGCTCTTTCTTGTTTCTCACGGAGGCACGGAGACACGGAGAAAGACTCAAGACTCGCTGTGGTCGGAGCCCATGACGCGATCCTTCATCGATCAAAGTCCAGTCTCGTTCTCTTGCATCTCCGTGTCTCCGTGTCTCCGTGTGACAAATCTGACCGGGGCGAGCGAGGACGTCAGACGCTCGTCATGTCTCGCCGTTTCGCGGACTGAAAATGCTTCACAGCGTTGTCCTTCGGGGCGGAGCAAATCACATTGGCGACAAACTGCGCTGACGCCAAATTCCAAGAACAGCGCAACTTCAAAACCGCCAGTTCAGTTCGCCGACCGCGCCGCAGATCGTTGGCGACGATACCGTTCCTGCAGCGACTCCCAATCGATCACCAGTCGCCCGCCCGTCGCTTGATGTCGTGCGCCCCAATTCATCAGCAATTCCAAACAGGCATGGTCGATATAGTCCAGCTCTGAGAAGTCCACGTGCAACTCGATGCCTCCAGGAATACGATCCAGCTCCGAGGCCAGCACGGGCAACCGAATGAATGTCGCCGCTCCACGCAATCGCAGCACCGACTTTTGTTCGTCGTCGACGGGCGTGATGTGGCATTCGAGAAAGGCGAATGTGTGGAGCAGTTTCAGCGCCGACAGTAGGAGGCCCACGATCACGCCCGTCAGCAGGTCGTCGAAAACGATGACCGCGATCGTGGTCGCATAAATAGCGACTTCTCCCCAACCAAAGTCGCGCAATTCGCGAATGGCTCGGACGTCGATCAACTTGTACCCGGTGTAGACCAAGATCGCGGCCAGGCAACTGGTCGGAATCTGCCGCAGGAGCGCCGCCATTCCCGAGACGAACACCAAGAGCCAGACGCCGTGCAAGATGGTTGAGAGTCGCGTCTTGCCGCCGGCCTGCACATTCGCCGAACTGCGGACGATCACGCCCGTCATCGGCAACGCGTTCACAAGTCCGCACAACAGGTTGCCGACGCCTTGAGCGGCCAGTTCGCGGTCGTAATTCGTACGCGGACCTGTTTGAATCTGGTCGACGGCCGCCGCACACAACAGCGTTTCCGCGCTCGCCACAATGGCCGTGAGGACGCCGTACTGTAGGACAAGTTTCCAGGGGGCCGACTGCAGCGCGCCTAGCGTCGGCCAATGCACATCGCTCCATAAGGAAGAAGGCACCTCGACGTAGAAGACGGGCAGCGCCAGCAGCGACGCGACGGTCGCAGTGACAATGACGGCGACGAGCGCAGGAGGAACGACCTTGAGTCGCCGAGGAGCAAACTCCGTCCAGACCACAATCACGCCGATCGTCAACAACCCCAGCGCGAAGGCGAGTTCCGGGTGGCGCAGCGGCGCCTGTGCGCGCGCCAGATTCTCGGAGGCCTGATCCATTTGCAGTGCGACCGAATCCGTCGACGACTTCACCGCCTCATCGCCCACCTCCGTCGCCCGCAACGACTGAGCCACGCCCAGGCTAAGCGCCGCCGCTTCGCGCGCCGCGTCCAACGACTCTTGGTCGACGACGCAATCGGCCAACGACTGGCTCCAGTTCGCGATGCGGTCGGCCAAAGTCTGCTGCTGCTCGGCTAACGCCTGATATTGGTCCGCCGTCTTCGCCTCCCGCAAACGCTGCCGAAGCGTCGCCTGCTGCTGCAACAGTCCGCGCGACGTCTGCAAAGCCGCGACCTGTGCGCGTCGAACGGGGCCGCTGTCGAGTCGCGGGAGGGAAAGCGAATGCCACAGCGCGTCAGGAATGCGCTGCAGGTTGACGGCGCCCGAGCCGGGCGGCTTGGCGTCCAGCATCACATGGAACTGCCCCGCGAGAATCAGAAACCCGATCCCTGCCAGCATCCCTTTGATCACCGCCGGCGAGACGGCTCGAAACCACTGACCTAAGCGGGCGAGCCCCGCCGCCAGTTGCAGTGCACCGGCGACCAAGACGACCAGCCCTAACGTCTCAAAGCCCAGCTTCTGGACGATCTCGTAGACGATCACCGTGAGCCCCGCCGCCGGGCCGCTCACCTGCAGCGGACAACCCGCGAACGCGCCGACGACGATCCCGCCGATAATGCCCGTGATGATCCCCGCCGCCACCGGCGCCCCCGACGCGATGGCGACGCCCATGCACAACGGCATCGCCACAAGAAACACCACCACGGAAGCGAGAAGGTCCGACCGCCAAGTCGCGGAGCGGGACGTCGTCGTTGCCTCGTTGGCGTGCTCTGTCATGAAGCCCAACCAATTCGAATCGAAATTGCGAAAGAAGCGTCTCGGCGGCCACGCTTCCCGCCGCTTAATGCCCCGCGTCCCGCGTTTCCGTTCCACCCGCGTTCAGGCGACTCCATCTCCACCACCGCCCCAGCCCCATGAGCCCGTAGAATCCTCCCACGACGGCCAAGGCTGGCAGCGAGGTATCGAGCGAGCCGAGCCAATTGACTAACGCACCTACGCCGCCCGCCGCGAAGCAACCGGCCGAAGTGGCAAAGCAAACGCGCGCCTCGTCCGCCGCCTGCTCAAGCGGAGAAAGCAGCCGACTTTTGCGGATAGGCATGTTAACGTCTCGTAATGAACACTTAGAACATTGCTTGCGAATTAGCAATCTTCTAGCACCATAACATGACGCGATCGTTATCTTAACGCGGCTCGCCGGCCAAAGAATTAAGTTTTCGTCATCTCCCAACGCCAAGAGCACGTTACGCTGGCACCAAACATGAATTACCTCCCGGCGACTAGCGTTTCAGTCCCAGACCCAGGGTTTGCTTGCAGAAGCGGATGCTCCGCTCGATCTGCTCCTTCTGGTATTCCTGCTCGGCGACTTTACGGTCCTGCCCCGCGGGCGGCATCCAGGCCGGTCGCGGCGCACCTCGTTTGGCGATCGCCATCAGCCGCGCCAAGTCGGCCGCTCGCGCCTGCGGCCACGGCTTCCAAAAGTCGGCCGTCCAAATCGGAAATTCTCGGTTGAAGCCCGAGATCGTTTCGATGTGCACCGGCGTCTCGGGACACAACTGCACGAACCGCTCGAAGTACGCCTTCCAATCGATCGCGCCGTCCCCCATCGCCGTCCACTGGACGGTGATTCCCTTTTCGCTTTCCCAGATGGCCGAATCGCGGAGACTCGTCGTGACGGCGTACGGCCCCAGCACCTCGAGGCTCGCTAGCGGGTCTTCCAGCGTCCACACGGCGTTGCCCGAGTCGAGGTTGGCGCCGACGTAGTCTTTGCCGGCTTCTTCGATGAGTCCCGCGAGTTCGTGAGCTTGCATGTCTCCCGCGTGATTCTCGACGGCGATTTTTACTCCCGCATCGACCGCGACCGAGCGGCACGCTTTGCAAACTTTCACCGTGTCGGCGATGCGCGCTTCGATGCCGCCGTGCGTCGCGCGGTCGCCGCCGTTGCCTAGGATCACGCGCAAGACGGGCGATCCGACCGCCTGAGCGACGCTGATCCCCAAGCGCAGGTGTTCCTCGGCCGTCCCCCACGTCTTGCGAAACGTCGTCGACGTCGGGCAAATGCTCCAAGTGCCGACGTGGATTTGCAGCCCCTGGTCGGCCGCCTTCTTCTTGAGGTCGATCAGGTACGGCTTTTCGAAACTCTCGAAGGCGTCAAGATCGGAAATGAACAGCGAGTCGGTGGCCAGCGACGCGGCGTAATCGATCAGCGCCGGGGCTTTCCACCCCATGGCGCGCACGGCGAAGTTATCCAGCCCCAACTTGATCTTGCGATCGGTCGCCGGCTTGGCTTCTTGGCCGTTGGTTAGTCGAGCGGCAGCAAGGGTTCCAGCGAGCGCCGCCGCAAATTGGCCGAACCGGCGTCGCGTAAGGGGTGCATCCTGATGGTTGCGCTGCGCATTTGCCTGACATGCCGACTGGGTCATCGTTCCGAGTGCTCCGCTTCGAGAATGGTTCGCCCGAGCCGGCGGCGCCGGCGACCGCGAGTCTAATCGACGGGGCGGAACCAGCCTAGCGCGGAACGACGTCCGCAGGCGTACAATACAAGCGTTCCTTCGCGTCCCAGACTGGAGACTCGACGATGACCCGCCTTCCCTTGCCTCGCTCCTTGCGTCGCACCTCGACGCCCTCCTGGTTCCGATCGCTCGTCGTGCTATTGCTGACCGCTGGTGCGAGTCATGCGACTCGCGCGGACGACGACGTCTCCCCGGCCGTCGACAAGCGGCTGCTGGAACAGACGCCCAGCAGCGTCCTCGTCACGTTCGAACTCGACGACAAGTTGGTTGCATTGCGAGTCGATCAAGAGAGTCAGATTGCGACGCTCGAGTCGTGTTTCCCCGACTACCGTTCGCGGCCCGCGGGCGAAGGCCAGGCGCTGTGGAAGCCCAAATACGACATCTACTTCAACTTCGCTCGCGGCCAAACCGTCCGCGTCGGCGTCTCCAGCAACTCGCGGTACTGGACCACCGGCCAGGGCGCCATCGAACTGCGCGGCGGTTACTTCAGCAACTTCATCCACGAGTTGCTCAAGGAAAAGTCGCGGCCGCGCGAATGACCTCGCTCGTCTCATCCGTCACGTCTTCAATTCCTTCTCCTTCGAGGGTTCCCCGCATGTCTCGACTCGCGTTCGCTTTCGCCATCGTGATAGGGATCGCATCGACGGCCGTCGCTGATTTACCGCCGCCGCCGCCGCCGAAAGGGTTCAAGCAGGTTCCCTTGCAGCATGAATTGCGGTTGGCGGTGGAGATAGCCGATTATCAGTTCTTTACGTTTGAGCGTCTCGGGATTGGCGGCAAAGAGAATGTCAGCGAACCGCTGAAGTTGAGCGTGGAAACAGGCGTTCCCGTGCCCAGCAGTCAATCTGCGTCCGTGCGAACGGGCGTCGTTGCGGTGCCAGCGGCGCTCGTGAAGGAGCTGAAAACGCCGGCGAACATTGCAGCGTTGCTGTATCGCGAAAATGCCGACAAACTGCCGGCCGGCGTGGTGGTTCACGAGACGAATGGCACGGTGCAAGACATTCCCAAGAAAGACCCGCGCACCAAGGTGGTGAAAGTCATCACCGTTTCGCGAGACGATAAGGCGGGAGTCCGATTTTCGGAGGCCGCGACGCCTGCCCCTGCCGACACCAAGAGTTCCGCTGCGGAAACCTCTTCCAGCGCTCTGGCACTGCACAAGCCCTGGCGAACCCTGGCGGCGGGAGTCTTTCTCGCTGCCGCATTCGCCTCCATCGGCTTGCGTTTCCTGCGCCGCCGTGCCGCTCGGTGAAGTGGATCGCCATGAACGGAGAGCGACCTGGCGCCCTGCCAACACCGACCGATGCGCCCTCTCTTCTCTGCGAGCTCGGAGTCCTCTGCGCGAGCTCGGAGTCCTCTGCGGCAGAAACGACGGCGCCGTTCACTCTGCGGCGCGTTCCTCCAGCGTCAGCCAACGGTCCACGGCGGCGGACAGCGACGCTTCGGCGTCTTCCAGCTTCTTTTGCTCGGACGCAATCACCTCTCCCGGCTGCTTGTAGAAATCGGGGCGAGCGAACGCGACATGCAAGTCGGCGATCTGTTTCTCCAATTGTTCGATCCGTTTCGGCAGCGATTCCAATTCCTGCTTCTCTTTGAAGCTCATCTTCTTCGTCGCTGGCTTCCCCGTATTCACGCTGGCGACGCCGCTGCTCGCCTTCTTCCCTGACTCGCCGCTTGTCGGCGTCGGGGCCGGTCGTTGTCGCAGCCAATCGTCGTACCCGCCGTCGTATTCCCTTACTCCACTGCTCTCGAACACTAGCGTGCTGGTCGCCACATTGTTCAGAAACGCTCGATCGTGGCTCACCACGAGGATCGTTCCTTGGAAGTCGACGAGGCGTTGTTCCAGCAGTTCCAGCGTTTCCGTATCGAGGTCGTTCGTGGGTTCGTCGAGCACAATGACGTTGGCCGGCTTGGCGAACAGCCGAGCCAGCAACAATCGGTTGCGTTCTCCGCCCGACAGGAATTGCACGGGCGTTCGGGCGCGCTCGGCGCTGAACAAAAAGTCGCGTAGATAGCCGATGACGTGCCGAGTTTGTCCGCCCACATTCACCGACTCGTAACCATCCGCTACGCTTTCTTGGACCGTTTTGGCGTCGTCCAACTGTTCCCGCAGCTGATCGAAGTAGGCGATTTGCAGGTTCGTTCCCAGCCGTACGCTGCCCGACTGCGGCGGCAACTGACCGAGCAGCACCTTGAGCAGGGTGCTCTTGCCGACGCCGTTGGGGCCGACGATGCCGACTTTGTCTCCGCGCATGAGCGTCGTGGAAAAGTTGCGCAAGATCGGCCGATCGCCGTATGAGAACGTGACGTCGTCGACCTGAGCGACTAATTGGCCGCTGCGCTGCGCTTCCTGGATCTCCAGCCTCACTTTTCCGACCCGTTCGCGGCGTTCATGTCGCACGCGACGCATTTGTTCCAGCGCCCGCACGCGACCTTCGTTTCGCGTACGGCGAGCTTTCACGCCCTGTCGAATCCACACCTCTTCTTCCGCCAATTTCTTGTCGAACAGCGCGTTCTGCTTCTCCTCCGCCGCCAGCGCATCTTCCTTGCGCACGAGAAACGTTTCGTAATCGCACGACCAGTCGAACAAGCGGCCGCGGTCGAGTTCCAAAATTCGGCGGGCGAGTTTCTGTAGAAACACGCGATCGTGCGTGACGAACATGAAAGTTCCCGGCCAGCGGGCCAAGAAGTCTTCCAGCCAGGCAATCGCCTCGACGTCCAAATGGTTCGTGGGTTCGTCGAGCAGCAGGAGGTCGGGCTGCGAGGCGAGCGCGCGCGCCAGCAGCACGCGGCGCTTCATTCCTGACGATAGCGACTCAAAGCGCGCGTCGGCGTCGAGTTCCATGCGGGTCAAGATCGAGGCGACTCGCTGTTCGGCCTGCCATGACGAGCCGTGATCGTGCTCCAACTGCTCGGCCGTCGCCCCGACGCCCGCGGCGACGATCTCGACGACGCGTCCCGCCAGATCGGAAGGGACGTCCTGTTGCAACGAGGCGACCTTTGCGCCGGCCGCCCACACGATGTCGCCGTGGTCGGGTTGCTGATCGCCGGTCAGCATCCGCATCAGGGTCGTTTTGCCCGAACCGTTGCGACCAAGCAGGCCGATCCGCTCCCCGGGCTCAATCAAGCAAGTCACGCCGTCCAACAACGGCGGGCCTCGAAAACGAACACTGACGTCGCGCAGCGTGACCAATGGCATGAGGATTCAAATGCTGTGCGATTGAAGTCGCAGCGAAAAAGGATTCCAATCAGCTGCCGTTAGTGGGGCAGAGTTCTGGTTCAACTGAGTTTGGGACGAATTGGCAATGAGTGAAGCAAAGATCCGCGGAGTGGTCCATCTGATCGAAGCGACGAAGACGTTCGGTCAAAAGGGCTTCCGCAAACGCACCGTGGTCCTCGAACAAAGCGGCGGACGCTTTACGAACTATATCCCGGTCGAATTCACCAACGACGGCTGCGATCGCGTCGACGACCTGCATGTCGGCGACGATATCGAAATCTCGTATCGCCTGTCGGGTCGCAAATGGCAACGCGACCCGCAAAGCGAAGTGAAATTCTTCCTCAGCGCCGAAGCGACCAATTTCCGCGTCGTCCGCGGCCAAGAAGGGGGCGCGATCGACGAGGACCCGAACGACGCCTTTGATCAGGCGTCGTCCGGCGACGAGGACGTTCCGTTCTAAGGGCGATGTCGAGCGACTACCACTTCAGTCCAATGCCCTCCGCGCCCGTCGGGCGATCAAAACCGCCCTTGAGCGGGCCGGAGCGCTTCTTCACCGCCGACTTGCGCAGCGGTTCTTCCGGTTCCTCGACCGGCTCGGCCGCGGGAGCGGAACCAGCCTGAGCCGCCTTGAGCGAGAGGCCGATGCGTTGGTTCTCGCGGTCGACCGACAGGATCTTCACTTCGACTTCCTGTCCTTCTTGCACGACCTTGTTCACCTGGCTCACGCGGACGTTCGACAGTTCCGAAATGTGAATCAGCCCTTCGACGCCGGCCGTCAATTTCACAAAGGCGCCGAAGTTCGCCAAGCGACTCACCGTGCCGCGCACCGTGGAACCGATGGGGAAGCGCGAGTCGATGTCGGTCCAGGGATTCTCCTGCAGGCTGCGCAGCGACAGGCCGATTTTGCCGGTTTGCGGGTCGAACTTTTCCACCCGCACCTGCACCTTCTGCCCTTCCTTCAGCACGTCGCGAGGATTCTTGACTCGCTCCCAGCTCATCTGACTCACATGGATCAGCCCATCCGCGCCGCCCATGTCGACGAACGCGCCGAAGTCTTCGATCTTGCGCACCACCCCTTCGCGGACTTGGCCCACTTGCAGCTCTTCGTAGAACTTGCGTTTGGCTTCTTCCTTTTCCCGCTCCAGGATCGCACGGCGGCTGAGCACCAAGTTGCGACGCTGCGGGTTCGCTTCGGTCACCACGCATAAAAACTTCTGTCCGACGAACTCGGCCGTGTTTTCAACGCGGTACACGGCGATCTGACTCACCGGAATGAAACCGCGGATGTTATTCACCGTGCACTCAAGCCCGCCCGTGTTGGCCGCCGTCACTTTGGCTTCGACGATCGAACCCTCGTTCAAGTCGGACCAATCCCCAACTTCAATCGAGGCTCCGGGAATGTGCAGCTCATACAGTCCGTCTTCGGCGTTGAATCCCTTGACGATCACGTCGAAGGTCTGCCCCGGCTCCGGCGGAGTGGTGAACGAACGAACGGTCGTCACCCCTTCGTTGCGTCCCCCCAATGCGAAGAACACGTTGTCGCCGTGCACGCGCACCACGGTCGCCGAGCGACGTGAATCCAGTTCCGTCAACTCGCGGCTGGCCGACGTGATGGCCGCACTGCCGCCCATGACCTGCTCGAGCGATTGACCGCCGAGCGCGGCTTCGAGTTCCGCTTCGAGCTCGGCGGACAGCTTCTCGCGGCGATTCGGTTTGGGCGGCGGAGGCACGCGCAATTCGGCCGTCGTCGGGTCGACTTTGCCCGGCCCCTTCCCTTTCCGCGGGCGCGGCGGCCCCTGCCCCGGCTCCTGCCCGGTCGCCAGCGCTGCCAACGGTGCTTCCGGTGCGGCCGCTTCGGCCGGCTGAAGCGGTTCGGCGGGCGTCTCTTCGGGAACATCGCTGGAGTCGGCCAACTGGGCGGGGGGAGCGGCCGGGAGAGTCGGCGGAGCGGCGGGACGCGGCGTGGGGGCGACCGGAGGCTGCTTCGCCGCCGTCGCCTGTGAATTCTTCGACAAGGGGCTCGGCCCCGACGAGCTGGTGAAATGGCGGCGCTGTCCCGTCGCGGGCGGCGGGCTTCCGACCGGCCGACGCATGGCCAAGGGCCCCTTTTTCGACCCGTCGCCGGCATCAGCGGGCGTTCCGGCGGGAAGGTCGGCGGGGGGCGGAGCGGAGGATGATTGCGACGGATCGGTCGACATTACGCGATTCCCTAACTCGTGACGCTGGTATCTTGAGGAACGAAGGACGAATGACGTTCTTCCAGCGGCAGAACGACGTCACTCGAAGTTTAACAACGGGCCGCAACCGGCGGTAGTGACAAAGGGTCCCTCGGATTACAATCAGCGCACTCCCCGATCCCGACCCCGTTGAACCGCCATGGCCCCTTCGCTCCCGCCCAACCTGACGCGTTACGCTCCGGCGCTGCGCGAGCTGCTGGCTCGGGAGGAATTGAACGACTTAGGGCCGGGCCGACCCGTCGCCGCGCTACGCCCCGCGCTCGCACGCCTGTCCCCCGCCGCACTCGACCCCCGCCATCCGCCGCGCGACCTCGACTTCGCCCATTGTTGTCTGTCGGCCCTATGGCTGCTGTACGATTTCCTGGATGAATCGCATACGCTCAGCCAAGACATCCACACCTCGACCGGCAGTTTTTGGCACGGCATCATGCATCGCCGCGAACCGGACGCCTGGAACTCCAAATACTGGTTCCGGCAGGTCGGCCGCCACCCGGTGATCGACCAGTTGGCTCGCACCGCTCCGACGCTCGGCTACAACTACACGGATGCGGCGGCCTTCGTCGACTTTTGCGAGTCGGTTCGTGGTACGAACACGCCTCAGGAACAAACGGCCCGCGCCATCCAACAGCTTGAATGGCGTCTGTTGTTCGACTATTGCTACCAAGCTGCTTGGCCCGCCGAGCCTACCGAGTGACTTGCATGGCCTATCAATTCCAATGCCCGCACGGGCACCTCCTTGAAGGCGAACCGGAACAGGCGGGGCAGCCATGCAATTGCCCCGTCTGCGGCGTCTTGTTCCTCATCCCTCCTCCGCTGCCCGAACAGACAGCCGCCCCGGAGGCGGCGTCCGAACCGGAACCGACCCCGGCCGTCTCATTCGATCCCACAGGCCAATCTTCCCAAACGCTGCTCCACATCCCCTGCCCCAAAGGGCACGAATTGGAAGTTCCCCGCGACATGCTCGACCAATTCGTCGAGTGTCCGCAGTGCGGCGAACAGTTTCATCTGCGCGAACGCAACAGCGTGGAATACAAGAAAAAGCGCGCCGATGAACTCGAGCGAAAGTGGGAAAGGCGCGGACAGTTGTGGCTGAATTGGTCCATCGCCATCGCGGTGATGGTCATTCTCGGCTTGATCTCGCTCATCGCTTTGCGTTCCTAGACGACGCATCCTTGGTTCCGAGTTCGACTCTCTCTCCTTACGCGACTCACAACATGCCACGCCCTGCCGCTGATTTTGCCGGTCTTTGGCCCGCCGTCATCACGCCTCTTTCCGCCGACGGTCGAGTCGCGCTGGACGTCTTGGAGCAAATGGTCGAGCGTTTCGTAGCGCAAGGCCTCGACGGTCTTTACGTCACCGGCTCCACCGGGCAATGGCCCCTCCTGACGCTCGACGAACGCCGCGACATCGCCGCGTGCTGCGTGCAGACGGCCGCCGGCCGCATCCCCGTCATGGTGCATGTCGGCGCGATGACGACGCGCGACGCCGTCGCGCTGGCCGAACACGCCGCACGCATCGGCGCCGACGCCGTCTCCGCCGTCGCTCCCCCTTACTACGCCTACTCGGCCGACGTCGTCTTCCGCTACTACGAACAATTGGGCGGCGCGACGAATCTGCCGCTCTACGCCTACCACTTGCACACGCAGGGCGCGATGAAGCTGGCCCCGGCCGAGTATGTCGAACGGCTCTTGCAGACGCCGAACATCGCCGGCATGAAGGTCACGGATCTCGACCTCAACCTGCTCGGACTCATTCATACGGCGGCGGGCGACCGACTGCGGCTGTTCAGCGGCGCCGACGAAGTCCTATGTCAGGCCGTGATGAGCGGCGCGATCGGCGCCATCGGAACGTTCTACAACTTGTGGGGGTCGGAATGTCGAGCGGCGCGGCAGGCCGCAGCGGCGGGCGACTTGGCCGGCGCGGCGCACTTCATGAGTCGCTTTCAGTTGGCCATCTCGCGCTGCTTGCGCAGCGGCGGCATGTGGTCGTTCCTCCGCCGCGCCATGCAGTTGAAGCATCAAGTCGACATCGGCATGCCGCGCCCGCCGCTGGGATCGCTCGACCGCTCCTGGACCGACGCCGAAGTCCACGAACTGCTGAACCTCATGACGCCCCCCTTGTAGGGTGGGCCAAGCGAGCGCGGGCGCACCACGGGTCTCGTAGGGTGGGCCAAGCGAGCAAAGCGAGCGCGGGCCCACCATCGGGTCGGACATCGAGCGACGCGGACACGACTGCGAATCCAAGCGGGCGCCGACTTGCTCGCGAAGATGCGTCCCTTCGGCGCTACTTCGGCTTCAGCTCGGGACGCGGACCGCGCGCTGCGGCAATCGCGGGCGGCGCATTTTCCAATCCCCAGCAAATGCCGTGCAACAATAGGCGCCGGAACTCGGGATTCTTGAAGTCTTCGACGTGCCCGAACGAAGTGTAGAACACGCGTCCGCCGCCGAGGCGCGGACAATTGGTCCAGGCGACCGGTTCCGTAGGATGATTGGGAACCGTCCCCAAGAGCAGCGGAGTCGTCGAGGGTTCCAGCGGCGTCACGCGATAAAGCGAACCGTTTCCGACGAGCTTCGTGAGATCGATGCCGGCAAGAATTGGATCCGCCGCCGCGCCGGGCGCCGCTGCCACGACCGTCTGCGGCCCTGCACCATGATGCCCCACGTAACGTCCGCCCAGCACCGCCGGGTCGAAGTCGAGCCACGAGGCGCACCCTTCCGCCGGCGGTTGGTTGTTGCGCAACGAAAACGCGTGACTCGCAGTCCGAATTCCCACCAGCGGCTTCCACGCGGCGACATGCTCTCGCACCGCGTCCAACTGCGCCTGCGGCGGCGTTCGACGTCGCACGCTCACCAGCAAGAGATCCGCCTCGCGCAACGCCTCTTCGAGCCCTGGAAAATCATTCGGATTGTCGGCCGACGAATGAACGATCCGCACGCGATAGCCGGCCGGCTCCAACTCCGTCTTCGCAAATTCGGGAAGCGTCTCGTTCGTCTTGTACTCGTCCTCGCCGATCATCATCACGATTTGACGACGATCGCCTTGAAATCGAAACGCTTCGCCGCCGAGGAAATCGACGCTTGTGATCGTCGGACACACGACGCGCTCGATGTGCTCCACGATCCGTCGAGTTCCTTCGAAGTGCGACACATACGGCCAGCGTTGCGGGTTGTACATCGTGTCGGTCATGTCGCGCATGAGTACGACGTTCTTGCCGTTCTTGGACAGTTGTCGCAGCCCGAACGGCCGCCCCAGCACGCACATGTTCGTGTGGACGCCCAGCAGCACGACGTTCTTGATTTGACGCTGTTCAAGCAGATTCCAGATCTCGACTCCCGAGTCGCTGATCGCGTCTTCGGGCCGGATTTCGAGCACATCGATCTGTCGTTTCCAGGGCGCACGCGGATTGCGTCCCATCCCGGCCAACCGCGCATGCCACGCTTTGTGCTGGGCCGGATCGTCGTCCTCGCCGCCGTCGGTCTGGTCGACCGGATAAAGCACGCGTTCTTCGGATGGAATCTGATGACACCATTGACCGATGTCGGCCGGCAAGTTGGCAGCTTGCGGCGCTTGTTGCGCTCGCAGTCGAGCGGGATGACCTTCGTAAGCCGCCATGCAGCTGCTGGGAGCATGCACGATCAAGACGCCGCGTTTGCGCGCCGCATGCAAAACTTGATTCATCCGCGGCGCCATCTCTTCGACTCGCCAGACGGCGTTGAGGCAATGGTGCGCGTCCCAAACGTCGCACACGATGAGGGCTGTATGCGACGGCGTCCACGATTCGCGCGACTCCTGGACGCTCCAGCCCTCTCCGTCGCGCACTTGTCGACGAAGATTCACCTTGAGCGGCTCTTGCGCGTTCGTCGCGACGGCGCTGATCAAGGCCAGCAGCGTCGCGACGACGGACCACACGACCGCACGTGCGCCGACGCCCATTTGTCGTTCGCCTTGAATCCTCTTCATCCTCGCCCCTCTTTCTCGGGAATGATCGTCGTCGCGTCTGAGTCGCAGGAATCGGGCCGCAGGAGCTACTTCGCCTGCAAGTCGTAAGCAGCCAGCCATTCTTGATCGCGCACATACAGCTTGCCGCCGGCGATGATCGGATGCGCCCAACTGGGTCGACCGTGCGTCGGAATCTTGAACCGGCCATGTTCGCGATACGCTTCGGGACTGGCCTCGGCGATGGCGACTTCATGCGTTTCGCTGAACAAGTACAGCATTCCGTCCGCGGCCAAAAGCGATCCCTTGCCGACGCTGCGCGCCTGCCAAGCGATCTTGCCTGTCTTGAAGTGCATGCAAATCAGCGACCCGCCGCCGTTGCTGTAGAGGTAGTCGCCAACCTTCACGATGCCTCCGTGATGGCAGGCCAGCTTCTTGTCGAAGTACACCTCTTCCACTTGCGGCATGTCGCCGCCGCCCGTGATATGCGCCAAGCCGCCGCCCGTCCCGTAGGCGCTCGAAGCATAGACATAATCGCCGTCCACGATCGGCGCGCAGCAGTTGGCCGTGCCGTTCGCCGGCGCTTTGTACTGCCACAGGTATTTGCCATCCTGCAACGACACGCCGAACACGCTGCCCGAGGAAAACTGCACGATCTGCCGCGAGCCGGCGATATCGGCGAGGACGGGAGATGAATAGTGAGCCCCCTCCTTGATGCCGCTGCTTTGCCAAACGACTTCGCCGGTCAGTTTGTGGAGCGCGACGAGCGTCCCTTTCGAACCGCCGGGAGTGACGATCAACAGTTCGCCGGCGATGAGCGGCGATTCGGAATACCCCCAACCCGGCAAGCCGCCGCCAAACTCGGAACGCAGATTGACGTGCCACAGCGTCTTGCCCGTCGCCGCCTCCAGGCAACTCACGTCGCCCTGCCCACCCTCGACGTACAGCCGCTCGCCATCGACGGTCGGCGTGCCGCGCGGACCGTCTCCCATGCCATTGCGATAGCCGCCGAAATAGCCGCGCAGCTCGTCCACGGTCAGTTGCCCATCGCCAGCCACGCGCGACTGCACGTAGAACTTCTCCAACTCGTCTTTCGACACTTGCCCGTCTTTGCCCGTTTCCGACTTGGAGAAGTAAGCGACCAACTCCTCTTTGGTCAGCACATCGTCGCCGCGATTCGTGGCGGGGTCTTTCACATCCGCGCGGCCGAAGTACCGCTCAACGGCCTTGCCGCGCGATTCCTCTCGAGTCGCCTTGCCATCTGCGTCCTTGTCGGCTTCCTGGAGCAATGCCGCGGCTCGTTGCTCCGCGAGCGCCGCGGCATCAGCGGCGCCGTCGGCCAAGTCCGCGCGCTCAAACTGATCTCGGAGTTCGCGCGACGCTTCGGCGTGCGTCAGTTTGCCGTCTTGATCGGCGTCGAGCGACTGGAACAAGGCGGCGGCGCGGCGCTTGGCCGTCTCGGCCGCTTCGCCTGGCAACGGGCGGTCGAACTTATTGAAGTCCCACCCCAAACGTCGCAACGCTTCCACTTCCTCCACCGCCCCATTGCCATCCTTGTCCATCTGCTTGAATTCGACGGCGACTTTGTCCTCCAGTTGCTTGGCGACCGGACCAGGTTGGACCGCCCACAGCGTCTTGCCATCCGCGGCATCAAGCGCCAACACGTGCTCGACTCCATCGAGATCGCCCATGGTGAACAAGCGACCGTCCTTGGCAGCCAGCGAGGAATAGCCGACGCCGACCGTCTCGACCTGCCATACCTGCTTCGGTCCCGCTTCAGGCCATTGCTTCAGCAGCCCCGTCTCGACGCTGATTCCATCTCGATTGGGACCGCGCCACTGGGGCCAGTCGCCCAGCTTGGAAGGAACCTGCGCCCAGGCGATGGCGCCGTGGAAGGCTGTAGCGATTATGCCGCTTAGCGCGATTGCCAAGACTTGAACGGCCTGAGATTTTCGATTGCGCATCATCCTGTTCCCCTCGTCGGAATTCCTTGTCAATTCAGAGCGTCGGCGTAGAGACTGCCGGTGAATTCAAGCAACTTCACGGGCCGATATTGTGGAGACAGAACGGACTCGGTGCAAGCGCGTAAGGACTGTGCCATGAGCTCACCACGATCGATCTTCCGCCGTCTTTGGGCCGCCTCGCTCATGGGCAGCTCGTTGCTTCTCCCGGGCTGGGCCGCCGCCGTCGACGATGGCGTGGTGCGTAGCGCCGACTGCCCCTGTCGGAAGCCAAGCGTTGCGTGGAACGGCGAGCCGACGCCCCACTACTCGACGCCCCACTACTCGACGCCCCACTACTCGACGCCCCACTACTCGACGCCCCACTACTCGACGCCCCACTACTCGACGCCCCACTACTCGACGCACGTCTACGCGGGACGTACTTACGTCAATACTCGAGTACGGCGGCAAGGCCAAACCACTGACTACGAGGCGGTTCTCAATCGACTCGGCGGCGCCCAAACCATTTGGTCCGGCGATTCGCCCGATCGAGTCATTGGAGTCGCCTTGCGGGGCGATAGCGCCACGGACGCCAACTTGGCCATCCTGGGGCGGCTGCGCGAGCTGCAGATCGTGATCGTTGCGCCTTCCAAGGCCAGCGCCGTCACCGACGCCGGCCTGCGTCACTTGGCCAACTTGTCGAACTTGGAGTACCTCAGCCTCGGCGGTACGTCTGTCACCGATGCAGGGTTGGAGCTCGCCGCGAACTGGCCGCATCTCCGTCGACTCGAACTGTCTGGCGCGATCACCGACGCCGGCCTCCCGCACCTTGTGCAGTTGGCTGAACTCGAACAGCTGCGAGTCTGGCCGGCGAAGATCACCAACGAAGGTCTGGCCGTCATCTCGCAGATGCGTTGCTTGCGATTCCTGGATCTCAACGCGACGCACATCGACGACGCCGGTCTGCCTCATCTGCAGTCGTTGACGAGCCTGGAAATCCTGGACTTGCGACGTACGGCGGTCACCGGCGCGGGACTCGAACACCTAGTGCCGAAGCCAGACGCCGATGCGATGCACTTCTCGGGCCCCAGCCGACTGCGCAAGCTCTACTTGCCCAGCCAGACGGTGGTCAGCGGCGAGTCGCTGACGTCGCTGATTCGCTTGCTCGGCATCTGCGAGATTGAAACCTCGCGACCGCAGGCCGAACCGGGCAAGCCGCCTCGTCCATCGGAAACGGTCGTTCCCGAACTGACGAAGACGTGGCTGGAACGCGCGATGCTCGAAGGCTTCCGCGAAGAAATCACACAATGGAAGTCGCTAGGAGCGTACATCGAGTTCGCCGACTCGCTGGTCGATCCCGACTTTGTCGGTTCGATCCCGCCGGCGATGCTGGAAGGCAAGCCGTCTCCCGACGACCTCCAGCGGCTCGCGTCGATGTACCGAGAACAAGCTTACCGCCATATTACGGGCATCTATTTCGTGCGGCCGCGCACCAAAGACGACCGTCCGCGCGACGACCGAATCTTCCCCGTCACGCTCGGTCCCTCCCGTTTGCCGCCGATGTTGGAACGACTCTCGCTGCGCGACACGGAAGTCAGCGCCTCGACGATCGCCTCGGTCGTCGTGCCGTCGATCCGAGCCGGCGTGCCGCTCAAGGTGCTCAACGTATTCGGAACCTCCGCTCGCGGCTCCGAAGCGGTCACCAAGGAAGGGTTCGACCCCGTGCTGGGCAAACCCGGCTCTAATACCCGCCCGCACTTGCCGTTCAATCCGGGACAGTCGAGCATCATTGTGCCGTCGATCGCCGATCGCCAGACCCTTTCGCCGGAGGAACTCACCAGCTTCGGAGACGCGCTCGCGAAGCTGGACGCCATCGTCGTCAACGAAGAGCAATCGGAACGTATTCGCACGGCCCTTCCCGCGCTCGAGGGCAAACTCAAAGTGCGTCCCCGCTACCTGCCCGGCGAGTTGCCTGCTTGCTCAGTCGCCGACGACGGTACGCTGAAGCCCATGTTCTGCATGCCGACGCGTTGATCCTCATGTCTATTCCGTTTCGGATCGTCCATCGCGCGACCGTCTACGATGCGCCGCGACAACCCAGGTCGCGGCGAGTGGCGTGTTTCACCAGCCTCTGCGGCCTGCGCAGCGGCGCCTGGCTCGCCAGTTTTCAAGTCGGCTCGAAGAAACACGCCGCCGACTCGACGGTGCAAATCTGCCGCTCGGACGACGGCGGCGTCACTTGGCGGCAGCTTGACCCGCACTTCTCCACCGTTCGACGCGGCGTTCCGGGCTCGCTCGCCGCCGGTGAACTGCTCGAAGTCGCCCCCGGCCGCTTGCTGCTGTTCAGCACCTGGTACGATCGTAGCGAGCCTGACCGGCCGCTGTTCGATCCGATCACGGAAGGCATTCTTCGCAGTCGGCAATGGGTCGCCGAGTCGGTCGACGACGGACGAAGCTGGAGCGACTGGCGCGAGGTTCCGACCGATCCCTTGACCGGCTGCGCCACGACGGGACCGCCGCTGTCGTGGAGCGACGGCCGCATCGCCTATGCATTCGAAAGCTTCAAGGAATTCGACGACCCGCGGCCCGCTCCCCATCGCGCGTGGCTGCTGGAGTCGACCGACGGCGGCCGGCACTTCGGCCCGCCGCAATTGGTCGCGTTCGATCCCTCCGAGCGACTGTATTACTGGGACCAGCGGTTGTGCGCCGCCGACCGACCGGGCGAATTCGTGGGGTTGTTTTGGACGCATCAACGAGCGGCGCAGCGCGACGTCCACGTGCACTTCGTTCGCGGTTCGCTCACGGCCCTTGGCGACGCTCGAGCGACTCCGCAAGAAACGCCGATTCGCGGTCAAATCGCCGCCCCGGCCGTACTGCGCGACGGACGGATTGCGGCGTTGGTCGTCGACCGCGCGGGCCCTTGCACCATCCGCCTCTGGTGCTCGCCCGACGGCGGAAACTCGTGGCCGTCGGACGAGTCGCTGGTGGTGTACGAACACGACGAACGCGCAATGCTGCATCAGCAAGGGCGCGAAATCGACTTTGCGCAGTATTGGGAAGACATGGGCAAATGGAGTTTCGGTCACCCCGCACTGCGCGTCGTCGATGACCGCCGACTGCTGGCTGCTTGGTACGCGGGCGAACCGGAGATGATGAGCGTTCATTGCGCCATCGTAGAAACGGACTGACATGAGCCTCGATCTGACTGGCAAGAAGGCGCTCGTCACCGGCGCCGCACGCGGCATCGGACGCGGGTGTGCGCTGGCGCTAGCTCAAGCCGGCGCAGACGTCGTGATTAATGACCGCGCCGACTCGCCCGACGCCCAGGCGACGCTGACAGCCATCCGCGAGCTAGGTCGCTCCACCGCGCTGATCGAGGGCGACGCGTTTCAAGCCGAGTCGTGTCAGCAAATCGTCGCTCGCGCCGTCGAGCAACTCGGCGCGATCGACATCCTGGTCAGCAACCCGGCCTTCTCGCGGCGCAGCGATTTTTTGAATTGCCCGCCCGAGCTGTTCGACAAAGTGATCCAAGGCACCTTGTCGGGCGGGTTCTACATGAGCCAAGCGGTCGCCCAACGCATGGTCGCGCGCGGCCAGGGCGGCAAGATCGTATTCATCTCCAGCGTGCAGTCGCGCATTCCCTATGTCCGCAGTGCGGCCTACAACGCGGCCAAATCGGGGCTCAACCACATGGCGTTCACGGCGGCCGCCGAATTGGCGAAGCATCGCATCAATGTGAACGTCATCGAACCGGGTTGGATCGATACGCCCGGGGAACATGAAACCTTCGGCGACGACTACATCGCCGAATCGGCGGCGTCGCTCCCTTGGGGCCGTCTCGGGACGCCGGCCGATATCGGCCAGGCCGCCGCATTCCTTGCCTCCCCCGCCGCCGACTACATTACGGGTACGTCGCTGCTGGTGGATGGCGGATTTTGGCTCCGCGGCGCCGGCGCGTGACGCAGACCGAGTGCGCCTCGAGCGGCTCGTTCCTACTTCGCCCCAGGACGCTCCGATGACGCGCACCACCGCTCGCTCGCAACAACTGTATCAACGAGCGACGGAGTTAATCCCCGGCGCGACGCAGTTGGTCAGTCGTCGCCAATCGCGTTACGCGGCCGGCATCTCTCCCGCTTACGCGACGCACGCTCGCGGCGCACGCTTCTGGGACGTCGATGGCAACGAATACATCGACTGGGTGAGCGGCATTGCGGCCATCATCCTGGGCTACGCCGATCCCGTCGTCGACGACGCGGTGCGCGATCAGATCGGCAAACTGACGATGACGTCGATCAACCACGAATTGGAGATCGAGCTGGCGGAGGAACTGGTCCGATCAATTCCCAGCGCCGAGATGGTGCGCTATGCAAAATGCGGCGGCGAAGCGTGCGCCATGGCCGTTCGCATCGCGCGCGGCGTCACGGGTCGCGACAAAATCTTGTTCTGCGGCTACCACGGGTGGCACGACTGGTACTTGGCCGCCAATCTGTCCGCGGAAGCGAATCTCAACTCGCATCTGTTTCCCGGCATCGAACCGATCGGCGTGCCGCAAGCGCTCGCCGGCACCGCGATCCCTTTTCCCTACGGCGACCTCGCGGCGCTCGGCCAATTGCTGGACGATCACCGCGGCCAAATCGCCGCAGTGATCATGGAGCCGCTCCGGTCCGAACTGCCGCCGGCTGGCTATCTCGAAGGCGTCGTGCGGCTAGCGCGCGAGCACGGGGCGGCGGCCATCTTCGACGAGGTCTCGTCCGGTTTCCGACTGGCGGTCGGCGGCGTGCAGGAGTACCTCGGCGTCACTCCCGACATGACCGTGCTGGCGAAAGCCATGTCGAACGGCTACCCCATGGGCGCCGTCGTGGGCCGCCGCGACATCATGGCGCCGGCGGCGCGAATGTTCATCTCCAGCACCTACTGGAGCGACGCGATCGGGCTCCGCGCGGCGCTCGTCACGCTGCAGGAACTGCGGCGTCGCGACGTCCCCCGGCGCCTCGACGCCTTCGGCCGCCGACTGCAACAACACTGCAACGCCGCCGCCGAGCGGTCGGGCTTGCCCGCCCGCTGCGTCGGTTTGTCGGTGCATCCCCACTGGTCGTTCGACGTCGATGATGCGCGACAGAAGTCGTTGCTGACGACGTTGTACATCCAAGAAATGGCCAAGCACGGCTGCCACGGCTACGCTTCGTTCTACCTGAACGCGGCGCAGGGCGAGCCGGAACTGGCGCAAACCGTAGCGGCGCTCGACGACGTACTCCCTCGACTCGCCGACGCCCTCGCTTCAGGGCGACTTGCAGACCTGCTGGAATGCCCGCCCAGCGCCGACGCATTTCGTCGACTGGTTCGCTAAGCCTCAACGCCCCGCCCCTTTTCACTGGCCCGGACCCCGCTCCATGCTGTCTCTTACCGATCTCGATCAACGCATCTGGCGCGAAGAGCTGGAGCACTTTGTGCCAGCGAGAATCTTCGACGTCCACACGCACCTGTACCGCTGGTCCCACTACAGCGCTCCGGATCGCGACCACGGCAGTTACCGTAAATTTCTGGGGGAAGAATTCGCCGAATCGACCTGGGAGCTCGCTGACGCCTACGATCGTTTGCTGATGCCGGGACGCACGGTCTCGCGTCTGTCGTTCGGCTTTCCCTTTCCGACCCACTGCGACTTTGACGCCGCCAATCGGTTCGTCGCCGCTCAAGTTCAACGCGATTCGGCGTCCGCCGGCCTGATGCTGGTCCATCCGTCGATGTCGGCCGAGCAGATTGAACGCAGCGTCCGCGAAGGGGGCTTCGTCGGGCTCAAGCCTTACCGCTTCTACGCTTCGACCGGCGACGCCGTCGAATGCTCGATCACCGATTTCCTGCCGGAACATCAGATCGCCGTCGCCGATCGGCTGGGATTGGCGATCATGATGCACTTGTCGAAGCGCGACGCGATCGCCGATCCCGACAATCGCCGCGATTTACTGCGACTGCACGAGAAGTATCCACGAGCTCGTTGGATTCTGGCGCACTGCGCGCGCGGCTATTCGGCCTGGGCGATCGAACGGGCGGCGAGGGAGCTGCGCGACATGCCGCAGGTATTGTTCGACACATCGAGCGTCTGCGAGACCGACGCGTTCGACGCCTTGTGGTCGACGGTGGGCTTTGAGCGGGTGATGTATGGCAGCGACGACTTGCCGGTCGGCGTCGTCCGCGGCAAGTACATCGCCTTCGGCTACGCCTGGGCGTTTTTGTCCGAATCCAATCACCAACTCAATCTGACGCACTGCGACTCGCGGATGACGCTGGTGCGTTACGAATCGCTGCGCGCCATGCGCAGAGCGGCCCTGAAGCTCGGCATTACGGACGCCCAGCGCGGACTGCTATTTCACGACCTGGCCGCCCAATTGGTCGCCTCCATTCGTTCGTCTCTCGCTTCTACCCAGGTGGCTCCCTAATGCTTGTCCCTCCTCCGACAGACGAAGCGATTGTCTTTCTTCACGGAAAGCTGGTTCCTGCCTCCCAGGCGCATGTGGCCATCTTCGATGCCGGCGTCGTGCTCGGCGCCACGGTGACCGAGATGACGCGCACGTTTCGCCAGACGCCGTGGAAGCTGCGCGAACACCTGGAGCGGCTGTACCGCAGTCTGCGTTACACGCGGATGGACATCGGTCTTTCGATCGACGAGCTCGAATCGATCACGCAGCATGTGGTGACGCACAATGCAGCGCTGCTCGACCCCAGCGACGAGTTGGGAATCATTCACTTTGTGACGGCGGGCGAATTTCCGGTGTACGCCGGCTCCGCGGGCCGCACTGCGCGGACTGTGCCTACCGTCTGTTGCCACACGTTTCCCATGCCGTTCGAGTTGTGGCAGGCGAAGGCGGAAAAGGGCCAGCACCTCATCACCCCGTCGATCCGCCACGTCCCGCCGCAGTGCTACGACCCGAAGATGAAGTATCGCAGCCGCATGCACTACTATTTGGCGGATCAAGAAGCGCGCGTGGCCGATCCCGACGCTGCCGCTCTGCTGCTCGACCTGCAAGGCAATGTGACCGAGACGGGCGGCTCCAACTTTCTCATCGTCGAACGGGGCGCGATCGTCTCGCCGACGACGACGAACATTCTGCCCGGAATCAGTCGCGCGACGGTCATCGAACTTGCGCACGAACTGGGCATTCCGTTCGTGGAACGCGACTTTCAGGTATACAACGTGATCAACGCCGACGAAGCGTTCACGGCGACGACGCCCTATTGCCTGCTCCCCGTGACGCGCATCAACGGCTTGCCGATCGGCGACGGCCGACCGGGCCCCGTCTATCGCCGTCTGCTGGAAGCGTGGAGCCGCTTGGTCGGCGTCGATATCGCCGCTCAAATGCGCGACGTCGCCGCTCGACGCACGAGCGCCTCAATTTAGAACGTCTCGATTTCGAGCGCCGCAGCATCGACGCGCTACCAGGCGGTCCAGCCGCCGTCGATCGTGAGGTTCTGGCCGGTCATGAAGCTGCTGGCGTCGCTGGCCAGAAAGACGATGGCGCCTTTGAGTTCCGACGCCCGCCCCATGCGTTTCATGGGGAGTTTGGTCTTCAGCCGCTCGACCATGGCGGCGGGCGCCTTGTCGCTGGGAAAGGGGCCGGGACTCAGGCAATTCACGCGGACGCCGTCGGCGGCCCAGTAGGCCGCCAAGTGGCGCGTCATGTGGATGACGCCGCCCTTGAGCGCGTGGTACGCCACGGGGCTGGCTTGGCAGACGCCTTCGTAGGCGTCGGCGTAAGAGGCGACTTGGCCGTACATCGATCCCAGCAGAATGATGCTCGCCGCCGCGCCGCGAGACGCCGCGTGGTCGCGTACGCGACGCGACAACTCAAAGTAGCCCGCCGCATTGCCCATGTGCCGCTGAAACTGTTCGAACGTGACGGTCTTCCAGTCGTTAGCCAGCGCCTCGTGCCCGTTATTCACGAGAATGTCGATCTGTCCGGCGGCGGCCAGCGCCGCGGCGAAGCCGTCGGCCAGCGAGATTGGATCCATGTGGTCCAGTTGCACGCCATGATGCCGAGCCGACTCGACGATGGGCAGTGCGGCGGCCGCCGCCGCTGCTCGCGCCGCCTCGCGACTGGTGATCACCACCGAGGCGCCCGCTTCCGCGAGCGCTCGCGACAAGGCCGTCCCCAGGTGTCCCGTACCGCCCGTGACGAGCGCTACGCGTCCGCGCAGGTCGAACAGTTGCTGTACGGTAGGCTCTGGCTGAGTGGGGCCTGACATGTCGACCTGCTAGTAAGCCTTCGCGAATACGGCTCGCTTCTGGCTGGGTTTGCCGGAGATGACGCAGCGTCCGGCTTCCTCGGGTCCGTCCAGCGGCACGCAGCGGATGGTGACCTTCATGTCCTTCAGCAGTGCGTCGACTTCCGGGTCCTCCGCAAAGTGGCACAGGGCGAACCCGCCGTGAATCTCCGGTCGTTCCTCGTTCTTCGGGGTGAAGTACGATTTGAAGTCGTCGAGCGTATCGATCGAGACCGTATTCGCTTCCCGTAGGGCCAAGGCGCGTTGGAATAGCGACCGCTGGATGTCGTCCAGTTGTGCGGCGATGGTGGCGACCAGTTCGTCGCGCGGCACGCTCTTCTTTTCGCCCGTGTCGCGCCGCGAAAGGAAGACGGCGTTTTGGGCGATGTCCTTGGGGCCGACTTCGGCGCGTAGCGGCACGCCCTTCTTGACGTGCTGCCAGTTCTTTTCGCCGCCGCGCAGATCGCGGTCGTCGATCAGGACGCGGACGCGGCCGTTGGCGTAGGGAATGGCTTCCAAGTCGCGCTTGAGGCCGTCGCAGTACGCCAGCACGTTCGCGCGATCGGCGTCGTTGCGATAGATCGGCAGCAAGACGATGTGTTTCGGGGCGAGCTTCGGCGGGAGCACGAGCCCATCGTCGTCGCTATGAGACATGATCAGGGCGCCGACCAAGCGAGTCGACACGCCCCACGAGGTCGTCCAGGCGAAGGCCTCTTGGCCGTTCTGGTCCTGGAACTTGATCTGCTGAGCGCGTGAGAAGTTTTGTCCGAGGAAGTGCGACGTCCCGGCCTGCAGCGCCTTGCGGTCCTGCATCATCGCCTCGATGGACAAGGTTGAATCGGCGCCCGGGAACCGTTCGCCCGCCGTCTTCTCGCCCTTGATGACCGGCATCGCCATCCAGTTCTCGGCGAAGTCGGCATAGACGTCGAGCATCTTGCGAGTTTCTTCCCAAGCCTCGGCTTCGGTGGCGTGGGCCGTGTGCCCTTCCTGCCACAAGAATTCGGCCGTACGCAGGAACAGCCGAGTGCGCATCTCCCAGCGGACGACGTTCGCCCATTGGTTGATCAAGATCGGCAAGTCTCGATACGACTCGACCCACTTCGCGTACATGGCCCCGATGATCGTCTCGCTGGTGGGGCGCACGATGTACGGTTCTTCCAGCGGCGCGGCGGGGACCAGTTTCCCGTCGGGTCCCGGTTCCAGGCGATGGTGGGTGACGACCGCGCACTCTTTCGCGAACCCTTCCACGTGCTCGGCTTCCTTCTGCAGGAAGCTCATTGGGATAAAGAGCGGAAAATAGGCGTTTTGGTGGCCTGTGTCCTTGAACATGCCGTCGAGCACCGACTGCATGTTTTCCCAGATGGACCAACCCCAGGGTTTGATGACCATGCAGCCGCGAACAGGCGAAACCTCCGCCAAGTCGGCCGCCTTGATCACCTGCTGATACCATTCGGGGTAGTCATCGACCCGCGTGGGACTGATTGCGTTCTTCGCCTTGCCGCTCATAGATGCCTCGAAAAATGCGGTTTCCAGTGCGGGCGGCATTGTATCGACCGAAGACGGGCGCGAGTAGAGCGGTAGCGGGGATGCCCCGCCCCTGCCGCGGCCCTTCCGAGGCGTCTACAATCGAGTCCTTGTTCGGGGACGGTATACGGTGCGGGAGGCGACCATGACGCGGCGGTTCATTCAGGATCTTTCGGAACACGAGTCGGTCGATGAGATCTTTCTGCTGGCCGACAAGCAGCTCCGGACCAACCGCCAGGGCGGCTTGTACCTTCAATTGCGGCTGGTTGATCGCAGCGGCGCCTTGGTCGCCATGTTGTGGAACGCCAGCGAGCGAGTGGCGAATGCGATCGACGCCGGCGACTACGTCCGCGCGCAAGGCACGACGCAGGTCTACAACGGCATGATGCAGATGATCGCCACTCGAGTCGAGAAGGCGTCGCTGGACGACGTCGATGAAAAGGATTTCGTCCAGGTCAACGACGAGCAGATTCAGCACGCAACCGTGCGGCTCGCCACCCTCCTGCGCGGCGTGCGCAACTATCACCTCCGCAATTTGGCCGAAGTGTATCTGGTCGACGAAGCTTTCATGGAGCGGTTCACGTCGGCGCCGGCCGGCATCAAGAATCACCACGCCTATCGCGGCGGGCTGCTGGAACACGTCGTCAATTTGATGGAAGTGGTCACCGTCGTCGCGCCGCTTTACCCGCAGCTTGATTCCGACCTCCTCCTGCTCGGGGCGTTCCTGCACGACGTCGGCAAAATCTCCGAACTCACCTACGAACGCGACTTCGGATACAGCGACGAAGGGCAGTTGATCGGCCACATCGTCATGGGCGTCGAACTGCTGACGCAAAAGATCGTCGACGCCGAGAAACTCTCGGGCGAAGACTTCCCCGAAGAACTGGCGCTGCGGCTGAAGCACATGATCGTGAGCCACCATGGCGAATACGAATATGGCAGCCCGAAAGTTCCGATGACGCTGGAGGCGATCGCCCTTCATTGCCTCGATAATCTCGACGCCAAGTTGCACAATTTTCACCAACTGCTGCGCGAATCGCCCGGTTCGGACAGTCGTTGGACTTCGTATCACGCCGCCATCGGCCGGAAGCTCTACAAGGGCAACTTGTAGGCGTCGAGCCGACTGGCGAGCGTCCCGCCGACCGCTCGAATCACGGCGGGACGCGCGAACCTCATGCGAGACGCGCTCATGACTGACGACGCACTCACTCAACGCGTGCTCGACTACGTACAGCGGCCCGGCTATCAGCCCGTCAAACCGCGCGTGATCGCCAAGAAGCTGCAACTGGACGACGAACAAACGCGCGACCTGCGAATGGTCGTCAAGCGGCTCGCCAAACGCGGCCTGATCGCCTACGGCGCCAACCACCTGGTCCACGCCGTGGCGCGCCCCGCCCCGCACTCAGACGCACCGCACTCAGACGTCCCCGCGGCCGAGCCCAAGCACCGTCGCCCAGAGCCCCCACCGAGAGCCCCGCGGCGCAAGCAGCCGATCGATGAATCGCCCGCCGAGTCCAACGAGGAGCGTCAGACTGAAGGGCGTCAGTTAGACGAGATGGAGGAAGAGGAGCGCGAGGAGATTGATCGACGCGCCGCACGAGCGGCCGAAGAGCAGGCGGCCCGGGAGTCGACCGACCGAGCCGCGGCGCGGGCCGAACAGCGTGAAGCGCGACGAGCCGCCAAGAAAGCGGCACAATCGCCCGAACGCGCAATCGTCACGGGGACGTTTCGGCGAGCGGCCGGGGGGTTCGGATTCGTGCGTCCCAAGTCGGCCAAGCCGGGCGATCGCAGCGAGGACGTCTACATCCCAGCCGAAGCAACTCGAGACGCCGCCAGCGGCGATGTGGTGACGGTCCGGATCGGGCGGTCGCGATTCCGCGGCCGCGAACGCTCCAGCGGCGAGATCGTCGAAGTGCTCGAACGCCAGTCGCAGCGTTTCGTCGGCGTCTACGAGGAACGGCCCGACGGCGGGTATGTCCGCATTGACGGCAACTTGTTCTCGCAACCGATCTCCGTCGGCGATCCCGGCGCCAAACTGGTCGCCGAAGGAGACAAAGTCGTCGTCGAGATGGTGCGGTTTCCCACTCACTTCTCCGAAGGCGAAGCGGTGTTGGTGGAGGTGCTGGGAGAACGAGGCGCGCCGGGCGTCGATACGTTGTCGATCATCCATGAATTCGGCTTACCCGACGCGTTTGAAGAGGACGTGCTCGAATCGGCTCGCGAACAGGCGGCGAAGTTCAACCCCGACGATCTCAGCGGCCGCCAGGACTTTACTCGCGAGACCGTCATCACCATCGACCCCATCGACGCGCGCGACTTCGACGACGCCATTTCCCTCAAGAGACTCGAGAACGGCCACTGGCAGCTCGCCGTTCACATCGCCGACGTCGTCCACTTCGTCCCCGCCAAAACGCCGCTCGACCGCGAAGCCCGCGAACGCGGGACCAGCGTCTATTTGCCCGATCGAGTGCTTCCCATGTTGCCCGAGATCATCTCGAACAACTTGGCCAGCCTGCAGCCCGACAAAGTGCGATACTCGCGCACGGCGGTCATCGAATTGACTGCGGACGCCGTGCCCGTGCATGCCGAAGTGCACCGCAGCGCGATTCGCAGTTGCCGGCGTTTCACCTACGAAGAGGTCGACGACTTTTTAGCTCGCCCAGACGAATGGCGCAGCAAGTTGACGCCCGAAGTGCACGCGCTGCTGAGTCGCATGCATGAGCTCGCGATGATCATGCGCCGACGGCGGCTGGATCATGGCGCGATCGAACTGACGCTGCCGGAAGTCAAACTGGATCTCGACAAGTCGGGCAAAGTGGTCGGCGCCCACGTGGTGGAGAACACCGAAAGCCACCAGATCATCGAAGAGTTCATGTTGGCCGCCAACGAGGCGGTCGCCACGCTGCTGCACGACCAAGGCATCCCATGTTTGCGCCGCGTCCACGAACCGCCCGACATGCGGAAGCTCAAGGCGCTCTCCCTGTTCATGCGCGAACTGGGCATCGAGTGCGACAGTCTTGAAAGTCGCTTTGAAATCAAGCGCGTCGTGGAACTCGTGTCGGGGCGGCCCGAGGCGTACGCCGTAAACTACGCCGTCTTGCGCAGCATGCAGAAGGCGCACTACAGTCCGGCGGAAGAGGGGCACTACGCACTGCACAGCAAACATTACGCACACTTCACGTCCCCCATCCGCCGCTACCCCGATCTCACCGTGCATCGCCTCTTCGACCAGTTGGCGCAAGGCAAACGACCGCGTGAAACGGTCGAACACCTCGCCATGCTCGGCGAACACTGTTCCGACCGAGAACAGCGAGCCGAACGAGCCGAGCGCGAGCTGATCAAGGTCAAACTGCTGACGCACTTGGCGGAGCGACTGGGCGAACGGATGCAGGCGGTGATCACCGGGGTCGAGCCGTTTGGATTGTTCGCGCAGGGCGTGGAATTGCCCGCCGAGGGCCTCATCCATATCGACTCGCTGCGCGACGACGTCTACCACTATGATGCGTCGTCGCACAGCCTGACGGGCCGTCGCGCGGGCCACAACTATCGGCTTGGCGACGTCATCGAAGTGGAAATCGCGCGCGTCGATCCTGACCGCCGAGCGCTCGACTTTCGGTTGGTCAAAAGGTCGGCCCGACGCGTCGCCCTGCCTGCCAAAAAATCGCGAGATCCCCACAAGCGGCGAAAGCGTCGCTAGACGCGGCGGCGCGGCATCGCGAACCTTGGAGGCGTTTCGTACGTAGTTGCGAACAACCCCACACAGCCTTATGACGCAACACGACTCATCGAATCCAGCGCCGCTTACCGCCTCGCGCCGCCCGGCCCCGTTTCCCGGCGCGACGCCGTTTTCCGAGTTCGACGCCGCTCGCTTTTTCGGTCGAACTGCGGAAGTACGCGATCTGCTGAAGCAATGGCGACGCACTCGGTTCGCGGCCGTTACAGGGCCGGAAGGGGTCGGAAAAACGTCGTTTGTACAGGCTGGCGTACTCCCGGCGCTGACGTCCGTCGATGGCGCCGACGAGGCGGCGCGACGCTGGTGGAGGATTCACTTTCGAGTGGAAGAGAATCCCGTTCGCGAGTTGGCGGCCGCCGTCTGGCGGGCCAGTCGAGCGGCGGGCGGCGAAACGACGGCGACGGCCGATTCCCCCGAACAGCAAGCGGCCGAATTGCGGTTTCTGGAAGCCACGCTGCGGTCGGGCGATTTGGGGCTGGTTCGAGCGCTCAATGATCATGGACTGCGACCGGACGACGGAGTCGTCATTTGGGTGGAGCGCGCCGACGACCTGTTCGCTCGTTATACAGCGAAACAGTCGGGGATCGGGAATCGCACATCGCCCATCGAGGCTGGCTGGGACGCCGACGCCGACGACGTCCAAACGCTCGTCGACCTGCTGTTGGCCGCCGCGGATCATCCAGCGCGTCATATTCGCGTCCTCGTCGCCCTCAGCGACTCGATCGCCCAACGCTGCGCCGCCGCGCCGCGACTGAACACCGCGGTCGAGTCGGGGCGATTCGAATTGTCGGCGTTGTCTCGCGAAGCGCTCCGCGAAGCGATCGAGGGCGCGCTGCAGACGTCGGGCGCTACGGCCGACTCGGCACTGGTCGAACAAGCGCTCGACGACGCCCAGGCTCTGACCTGTCCCCTCGTCGGACTCCAGCATGCTCTAGTTCGGACTTGGCAACGCGCCAGCCAGCGTCGCACAACGGGCGATGTACGCCTGACTTTGGACGATTACTTGGCGACAGGGGGCGCCGAGCAAGCGATCGCACGGCAGGTCGTGGAGTTGATCGACGAGTTATCCGGCGAGGGGCCGCTGCGTCAGGGCGGCGGTGCGTCGAACCGGCGCGCGAAGTCGCCGGATGCGTCGGCCAGTCGAACGGCGTACGTTGCGGTCGCGAGGCAGGTGCAACGGTTGCTCGCCCCCGAGGAGACCACGTCCTCGAAGTCCGTATTGCTCGAACAGATCGCCGCCGCAGCCGCCGTCCCCGTCCCCATCGCCGCTAGATTCGTCGCGGCGCTGGCGGGACCGGAGTGTCGGTTGGTCGCCGTCGATGCGCTCGATGCCGAATCGCTGCTCCCGGAGACTCGCGTCGCGCTGGCGCATCCGAGCGTCGCGCGATATTGGCCCGAGTCTTTTGAGCGTCCTGCTTCCCGTTCCTCTTCGTCCCAGCCTGCGAAGTCCGTTATGAATACGCCCACGCCATCCGTACGCGAACCGCGCCGCGACCGAGGCGCTCGCGGCGCCGCAACTGGTTCGCGATCTTGGCGCCCGCTGTTTGCCGTCTGGGCGTTAGCCGTCGTCGCCACCTTGTCCATTGGCGCCGTGCAGTGGGTGATGGAATCGATGCGTGAACGACGCCTTGCCGCCGACGGCAGCGGCGATGTGCAGGTGCCGGAACAGGCCAAAGCGCCGCCGAGTGAACCCGCAACCGCGCCGCCGGCGGCGAGCGGCGGTGCGCCGGCGACGCCGATCGCGGACCTTCCGCAGGGAGACGAACGACGGCGCGTACAGCGGGCCGAACGAAGCGTCGCCTTGTCAGCCGCTCAGCGCGACTCGAATCCCGTCTTGTCGCTGTTGTTCGCGGCCGAGGCTGCGCGGTCGCTCGCCGTCGCCGATCATCGCCCTGAAGCGCTCGATCAAGCTTGGCGAGACGCTGTCGCGCGCTGCATGGGTCGGTCGCTCGCCGGACACTCTGAACCAGTGCGGCGCGTTGCGGTGAGCGCCGACGAGCGGTGGGTGGCGACGGTCGCGGAGACGTGTCGATTGTGGGACCTGCAGCAACCCAATTTGGCGCAGTCGTCGACCCCGCTGGCGCTGCCCGAGGTGCGTACGCCCGCCGGCGACCTGCCGCCGAATCGTGCTGCCGTCGAGGCGCAGCGAGGTCCGAACGCCTCGTCGATCATCGCAATCCGCATCTTGGAGTCCCCCCCGCGCATCGAAGCCGTGTTGTCGGAGGGGTTGTTGTGGCGCTGGTCGCTGCATGATCCGGGCCAACTGCCGGCCGTCGAGCGATTGGAGGGGGAGACTTCCCCGCTGCGTCACGTTGCCTTTCGCCCCGGCAGCGAGGATTTCGTCGCGACCGACGAATCGGGTGCAGTCCGATACTGGCGGCGCACGGCCGAAAACGGCCCGCTCGCTCCGCCCGTCACGCTGGCTCGCGGCGGCGTGCGTCAGGCCGCCTTTAACTCCGCGGGAACTCACTTGGCGACCGCGGGCGGATTGACGCAGGTCTGGTCGCTCGACCAACTCGCTCCGACGCTCGCCGGCACGCTCTTGGCGCCCGAACATCAAGAATTCACGAAATGCGCAATCAGCGCGACAGGGCGTTGGGTGGCGGCGGTCGATGCCGCGAACAACGTCTTCGTGTGGGACTGGGAAGCAGCTCGCACCGAGGGCGCCCCGATCGTCGTCGACAATCAGCCCGAACGAGCCGAGGGTCGCAGCGGCGGCGTGACGGAAATGGCGTTTGATCCGTTGGAGCGCTGGTTGGCCATCGCGGCCGACGATCGCTTGGTGCACGCGTGGCCGCTCGCCGCGACGCCCGACCAACCGGCAGGCGGCGGCGTCTGGGTGCTGACGCATCCCGCGCCCGTCCGCGGACTCGCAACCACCAGCGATGGTCGTTGGCTTTTTAGTTCGTCCGACGACGGCGCCGTGCGTGCATGGGTGATGCCGCCGCCCACCGCCGTCTCGACGCCGATCGCCGTGTGGCCGGGCGTTGCGGGGCGTCGCGGCGAATTGGTCGGCAGTCCGGCCGGCGCCCTGTTGGCGACCGTGGACGGCGACGGCCAAGCTCGAGTTTGGGATACGCTCACCGCTTCCGATATCCAAGGACAATTCCTGTTGCCGCCCGGTTATGCACCGGCCAGCGACTGGGCATGGTCGCGAGCCGGCGACCGAGTCGCGGCAGCCGTACACGGGGACGATCGCACTCAAGTCGTCGTGTGGCGCACCAACGACGACCGCGGCTGGATTCCCGAAACGGGACTCGCGGTGCCTCCCGAGCTATCCGCCGGGCCGCTCGAACTGCGCTGGGATGCCGCCGGCCAGACGCTGGTTGGTTTGAGCGGCACGCCCTCAAGCGAACGTCGCGAGTTCGTGGTCTGGCGATTGCCGTCGCTGCGTGAATCGCGCGAAATCGGGCTGCCGTTTTCCTCCGCCTACCGACCGCAAGCACACGCCCTGCAGCTCACGGAGTCGTTTCAGGACCTGCAATTCGGCCCGCGCGGTTTGGTGCTGCTAGGCCCCACGGGCCAGTTGCGAGCTTGGAAATTCGTGGACGGCGACGGGCGGTACGTCGAACGCAATGTGCCCGCGCACGAACCGGCCGTCGCGGTCCAAATCGCGCCGGACGGCAGTCGCTTGGCCCTTCTGCATCGCCCCGCCGCCGCCAGCGACTCGCCGCCTCAACGACTGGTCTCGCTCTGGGGCCCCGAAGGCGCCCAGGCCGAGTGGACGCAGCAAGGCTATTGGGAACTGCCGAGCGCTCGCGAGAACGACGATCCGCTGCTGGCGCTCAATGAGCGCTGGTTGATCGTCCGTGCTGGCAGCGAACAAGTCGACGGGGCGACGATGGAGCGCACGCCGATGCTGTATGGTTGGCGCATCGACCAACACCCGCCGGCCGACTGGCGCCTTGCCGTGCGCGCCCCACGGCGAGTGCAGTTGTCGTTGGAGGGCGATCGTCTGCTTGTGGAAGGGCCGGACGAGGCGACCGTTTATGCCCTCGGCGACCAGCCGAAGCCGCTGCATACCTTGCGTTATGCGGAGTCGGAACAAGCGACATCGGCTTGGAGCAGCGACGGCCGTTGGCTGGCGCGCGAGCATGCGACAGGCGGAGTCGAACTTTGGGACCTGGCGCGAGTTGGAGTAACGGGGCGAGTTCTGCTGAGTTCGCCGCCGCCGAAATCAAGACTGCTATTCACGCGCGGCGACCGTTGGCTCGCCAGCCTGCATCCCGAAGGATTTGTGGGCCGCTGGCCTTGCGCCTGGGACGCGCTCGTCGCCGCGGCTCAGCGAGCGGCGGGGCGGAACCTCACATTGGAAGAATGGGCGGCCGCCTTCCCGGAACAGCGGGATCGATTCGAGGAAACCTTTGCGGGGCTCGGGCCCGGTCAAGTTGCGCAAGCGGCGCGGCGGCCGGAGGAACCGAATCGAGCGGCTGTGGCCGCGCGGCCGCCGCTCGAAGACGGCGTCATTCGGTTCGCCATCGAAAGCGTCCCGACGCTGCCAGACGAGGCTGACGCGGCGGAGATCGTACGGGCGGCGTGGCAAGCCTGGGCGGATACCGACGTCATCGCCTTTCGTGAAGTAGAACTGTCGCAGCACCCGCACATCATCATTCGGACCGAACGGTTGGACGGGCCTGAGGGGGTCCCCGGACATGGACAACAGGGACCGCCGCAAGAAGGCCTGCGATTGGAACTGCGTTTCGATTCGGAAGCGACTTGGACGGCCGACCTGCTCCAGTTGGTCGCCGTCCACGAGCTGGGTCACTTGCTGGGACTCACACACACCGCGACGCCCGGACAATTGATGAGCGAAGCGGTGCCCGATGGCGTGCGTACGCCGCAGGAAGAAGACGTCCGTCGGCTGCGCGAGCTGTGGACTTCGCCATAAACTGATTCAATTAGGGAGACGATCTCATGGAACCCAATCCTCAACCCGCCGCTCAAGCCCCTTACGCGGCACAGATGGTGTCGCCGGGACCGCAAATCGTCATTCAGACTCGAGGCACGTTTCAGCGCATCATGGGCTGGGTCGGCTGGGCCGGCTTTCTGCTGTGCGCAATCCTGCTCATGGGCTACGTGACGGCGTTCTACGAGTACTTCAACACGACTGAAGGGATCTACGAAAAGTACCACTCCGGCGCGAAGTTCGGCTCTGAGAAGATCGCCATCATCGACGTCTCGGGCGTGATCATGGAGGGGGACGGATTCGTCAAAAAACAAATCGACATGGTCCGCGAGGACGAGTCGGTCAAGGCGGTCGTCATTCGCGTCGACTCCCCCGGCGGCACCGTCACCGGCTCGGACTACATCCTTCACCACCTCAAGAAGCTGCGCGATGAACGGCAGTTGAAGATGGTGGTGAGCATGGGCAGCGTTGCGGCCAGCGGCGGGTATTACGTCTCGATGGCCGTCGGAGACGAACCGAAGTCGATCTTCGCCGAACCGACGACGACGACCGGCTCGATCGGCGTCATCGTGCCGCACTACGACGTCAGCAAATTGATGGAGCGATTCGACGTCCGCGATGATTCGATCGCCAGCCACCCGCGCAAACAGATGCTCAGCATGACTCGGGCGCTCTCCGACGAAGATCGTGCGATCGTCCAAGCGTACGTCATGGAGTCGTTCGACCGCTTCAAGGAGATCGTGAAGGAAGGACGACCCGCGTTCCGCAGCGACGATGCGGCGCTCGTCGCCCTCGCTACGGGCGAAATCTTCACCGCGGGCCAAGCGCAAAAACGCGGGTTAGTCGACGAGATCGGTTTCGTCGAAGACGCAATCGAGCGTGTCGCGGAGCTGGCGAGTCTGGACGTGAAGAAGGTGCGCGTGGTGCACTACCATCGTCCGCCGGCGCTGTTCGAACTGCCGTTGGCCATGCAAAGCCGCGCCGCCTCCACGCACCCGCTCGCCGCCATGCTGGAGCTCAACGCTCCCCGCGCCTGGTACCTGGCGACTGCGTGGCCGTTGACTCCCGATACGGTGACGAACCGCCACTTCCGGGATTAGGAAGAGGCGGCACAAGACGAGCCAGATGGATGCCGCTCTAGGAGATGCCGATCACGGCGCCGCTGGCGCCGCTTCTTCGGCGGGCGGAGTCGCGGCGGGGGCGGCAGCCGGCGCATGGAACGTCATTCCTGCAGCAAGCGCATACGCGTGGTCGCGCGATTTGGCCAGCGTGTTCGCCTCGACTTGCAGGTCGATCGAGTACATGCGTCCGCGTTGGACGGTGCGGAGGATCTGCCGCTCGATGGTCGCCTTCTCTTTGTTGGGCAATTTGCCCGTCACGACGTAGCGAACCCAGGGGTTCGCACCGAGCAGCAGCGGTTTGGCGGGCTCCAACAGAGTCGTCTTCTTGGCCGCGACTTGAGAATCAAGTTCCTTCTGGACCAAGTCGGTGAACGCGACCAGGTTTTCGGCCGTAATCGACTCCGGCGCGCCCGTCGCGTCTTCGACCTTGATGATGATTTGCGGAATGCCGCTGCGCCCTTTTTCGTGGAAGCGGGCCACGAGTCCCGTCGTCCGGGAAGCGGCTTGCCAGCCAGCGGGCGTCGGGATTTCAATGCGGCCGTCGTCGAGCGGCGGTAGTTCCAGCGTGACCGGGGGGAGCTGTGCCGCCGCGTATTGCTTGACGCCGCTCTCGCTGGTCGTCCCCGCCGCACCGCCGCCTCCACCAGTCCCGCTATCGCAACCGACAAGGGTCGCGATGCCAAGCAGCCCGCAGGCCGTTGCGTTGACGAACCGGGACAAACCACGACGCGCCAATGCATTTCGGACCGTCATCAAGCGGCTCCTAGACGAACACACTCGAATCAATACAGGCAGGCCGACATCCGCAGCCTGCTCTACTGTTGCCTACTCTTCCGTCACCGGAATCTTATCTTTGCGGACGTAGTGTTCGGCTTTGCCTTTGGCGTTCAGTTCGGCCGCCTTCGCGTCGGCATGCTTCTTCTGATTGAACTCGTACAACGCCACACGCTTGTTGGCGTTGTAGACGCCCCAGCACAGCTTCATGCGAACCTGGACTGGTTCCTTGGCTTTCGACTTGCGCTTGGTGGCTTTGGCAGCCTTCTTTTTCGGTTTGCCTTCGTCTTCTGAGGATTCTTCATCCTCACCTTCTTCTTCCTCAAGCTCCTCGCCGTCATCGATGAGGCCTGCTTCTTCGGCGGCATCCATCTCTTCGCGCAAAGCCTTGCGATTGATGACTTTTCGAGCCATAAGGGGCGAGTCCTTTTACGACAAACAAACCAACTTCACGAAATCAAAACGCGACGCATTATGATAGCGAAAACCCTTGCCGTCGCAAGGGTTCGCGGAATGCCAGGGTTCGCGGAGTGAATGTTCGGTCCTTGGCCGCCGACTTACGCGGCTCGGACCACGATCGCGCTCGCCTGTCCCTGCGGCGTCACGCTCCATTTCAGCACGGAACGGCCCGCGGGGACGTCGTGCGTCTGTACGGCCGCGACCGGACATTCCGGGTCCGGCGTCTCGTAATTCAGCACCGGGAACAGACGTCCCGCTTGGAGCGCGAGGATGCTGGCGATCAATTCCACGGCGCCGCTTCCCGCCCCCAGATTTCCGAAGTAACTCTTGGCCGCCACCACCGGCACCGGGGTGCGACGCCCCCCAAACAACTCGCTCAACGCCTGCGCTTCGGCGCGGTCCATGTCGCGCGTCCCCAGTCCGTGAGCATGGACGTGCCCCACGTCGTCGGCCGTCATCCCCGCGTCGGCTAAGGCCTTACGGCCGGCCAGCGCCAGCGCCCGAGCGTAGTCGGCCTTGCCGCGACGGTCGGCGGCCATTGCCGCGCCTTGCCCCGCCACCTCGGCCAACACCGTCGCGCCGCGCGCCAATGCCGTTTCGCGTTCCTCGAGCACCAACACGCCTGCGCCTTCGCCCAAGACCATTCCCAGTCGATTCTTGTCGAACGGGCGCGACGCTTGTTCGGGCGGCACATCGGCCTTGGCCACGTCTTCCTGCAGCACCACATGGATCGTTCGCAGCGGATGAATGCGAGTCCCCGTTGCGCCCGCGACGATGGCGTCGGCGCTCCCGCGCACAATCGTCGTATAGGCCTCGCCCAGCGTCAGGTTGCTGGACGCCTCGCGCAGCGTGATCGAGTTGCTGGGGCCTCGTAGGTCGTTGTAGATCGCCACATGGCTGGCGGGCATGTTGGGGAGATACTTTAGCAGCCACAGCGGGTCGACTTTCGGCAGCCCTTTTTCGGCCCAGTTCGTCCACTGGAATTCACCGTTTTCATCCAGCGAATTGCGAACGCCGTCGACCAGCTCTTCGGGCACCGTCATGATGTAATCGGAGCCGAAGGTGACGCCCGTTCGTTCGGGATTGCGCTGCGTCGCATCAAGCCGGGCGTGGAGCAATGCGAGCTGCGCGGAGGCGACCGCCATTTGGATCTCGCGGCACATTACCTTGAGACCCTTACGGATCGTGCGCTGCATCGTTTTGTCGAGCGGCCCGAAGTTCTCAATATCGGCCGAAAACTCCAAGGCTTCGCCGCCGTACTTCGTCGGCAGCGCGTCCGCAGGCACTTTCGTCAGCGGCCGGATGCCGCTTTTTCCCGCAGCCAGCGATTCCCAAAGAGCGTTCGGCGAATTGCCCAAGGGGCTGACCAAACCCATTCCCGTGACGACCACGCGCCGTTTCGCCGTTGCGCTCATGCCAACTCCCAAAACCCAAATAGTTGCTTCGCCCGCCCCGCGGATCGCGAAGCGAGCAACGCAAATTCTAGGTTGAGAGCGGCTCGTCGTCGAGTCGACAGACGGGGCGCCGAAGGGCGAGCGTCGCCCTGCCCAGATGAACTAGTACTGCCCAGATGAACTAGTAGCGCCCTCGAGTGGCGGGCTGCCCTCCCGCCGTCGCCTTCGTCGGATCGCTCGCCGCCGCCCCGGCCGCTCCCACGCACTCCACAAACAACAGCGCATCCGAACGGCTCGCAGGCGTGCTCCATAAGTTGGCGAGCGGATTGGTCGTCGACTTGGCCTCCGGCACCGGCGACGCCACCACTCCACAACTCAACAACAAAACTTGATCCGTCGGCCAGCGAAATCGCTCGTTAAGCCGCCAACTGACCAATTGCGGGACCTGCACCTGCGATCGCTGCCACTGACCGCCGAACGCTGGAATGTCGACGACGACGGGAACGAACTTTTCCACCTGATCCACTTGGCATTTCACTTGGACATCCACCGAACGGGCGTCAAGCGAGAACAGCGGGCTCACATCGAGCTTGAAGCCTTCATCCAGCTGCGCCATGTCCGACTCATAGCCGCCGACCGACGGATCTTTGGGGCGGAACGACTTCACGTACGTCCGCGGACGCGTGCGTGTAACGTTTTGCTGCATGCCGTTGACGACCGTCAAACTGGGCGTACTGTACTCACGATAGTCGGGCCGCTTGCTCAGTTCGCTAATCAACAGGGCGGCGTTTTCCTTCGACAACAACCACGCCTCCACGCCTGCCGCTTGAGCGCTCACCGACCGCATGATCGGATAGGCGCGCGTCCGCCAGTTCGGGCTGCCGATGGTGGCCAATCGCAAGCCGACGGACTGTGTTTCCGTCGACGAATTGACGAAACGGTCGACGATCCCCGCCACTACGCGTTGCACGTCCGGCGTGTTATAGACGCGCAGCGTCCCCCGGTTCGCGCTCAAAATCCCTAACGGCTCCGAGAACCACAGTTCGGTCCCCGTCTCGCGCAAGATCCAGTCGATGATCGTCTGCTCCGGCCGCTCGACCTGCTTGACGCGGGCCGTGTAGGGACTGATGTCGTATTCCCGCCAGACTTGGCCGTGATCGTTCGGCAACACGCCGCTCCCTTTGCGGACTCGCGCCACGGCAGGTCGGTCGAGCGGCGTGGAGGCCGACGCCGCTTCGGGGGCGATTCCACCCACGGAAGGCGGCGCACCGGCGGGAGCCGTAGAGCCAGGCGGCGCAGGCAATCCGGGCGGCGGGGGTAATCCAGACGACGATGCGGAAGCGGCAGGCGGCGGCCCCAGCGCTGGAACTTGTGCGGCTGCGGGTTGGAAAGCGGCGACCGCCCAGTACGACTGCAGGGCGATGATGAGCGCGATGATGACGCTAGATTGACGCATGACCGAGAGCCTCCCTGCTCGCGCTTCGTTCCCGAATGGCGGAAGTCTAAGCCAAGGAGAAAAATGGGGCAAGAGAAACTCGAGCCCCTCCCGCCGTTCGCGCGCCTCGCCGCCCAGGGTGCCCCCGGGCGTGGGGCAGGGTAAATTAGGGTCGGTTGGAACGAGGAGCAACTCCATGAGTGGCGGCAGAATAACGGCGATCATCGCGTGCATCTTCCTCACGCAGTTCGGCATCCTACCGCAGATCGCGCGGCTCCCCCTGGCCCCCGCGCGCGCCGTCGACGATGTCGCCGACGCCGCGGATGTCAAGACAGCCGAGCGCCCCGACTTACGCACGACGAAAGTCGACTTCGGGCGAGAGATTCGACCGATCTTGGCCGATAAGTGTTTCGCGTGTCATGGACCGGATGAACCGGGCCGCAAGGCCATGTTGCGGCTCGACCAACCGCCCGCCGTCGGCGAGTCGTCTGCGATCCTGCCGGGAAAGCCGGACCAAAGCCCGCTCCTGCAGCGGATTACGGCCGTCGACGACGACCAACGCATGCCGCCGCCCGAATCCGGCAAGCAACTCACGCCCGTTGAGATCGAGTTGCTGCGGCGCTGGATCGTACAAGGCGCCCCCTACGACGCTCATTGGGCCTACGCTCGACTCCGGCCCCCTTCCCTCCCCGCCTCCGGCGCCTCCGCACGTTGCTTTGTCGACGCCTGGGTCGACCAGCGTTTGCGCGAAGCAAACATCGCCCCAGCGGCCGAAGCGCCGCGACGTACGCTGGCGCGACGCTTGGCTTGGGACCTGCTCGGCCTGCCGGTTGAAGTCGAGGAGGTCGTCGAGTTTCAAGACGACGAGAGTCCTGATGCGTACGAACGGTTTGTGGACCGACTGCTGGCTCGTCCGCAGTACGGCGAGCGACTTGCCATGTTCTGGCTCGATCTAGTCCGTTATGCCGACACGGTTGGCTATCACGGCGACCAAGATCATCACGCGTCGCCCTACCGCGATTACGTCATCGACGCCTTCAATCAGGGAATGCCGTTCGATCAGTTCACAATCGAACAACTGGCCGGCGACCTGCTTCCGGCGCCCACGCCGGAACAATTGACCGCCACTTGTTACAACCGTCTGTTGCAAACATCGCACGAAGGCGGCGTTCAAGCCAAAGAATATCTGGCCATGTATGCGGCCGACCGAGTGCGCAACCTCTCTGGAACGTGGCTCGGAGCAACGATTGGCTGTGCGCAGTGCCACGACCACAAATTTGATCCGATCACGTCGCGCGAGTTTTACGAACTGGCGGCGTTCTTCGCCGACGTGGATGAAGAGCGTCATTTACGGGGCGAGGGCGGCGATACGTCCCCCACGCGCCGGCCGCCGGAAATCAACGTTCAGGGCTGGCGCGAGCGGGAGTCGCCGCGAAAGATCGAACGCCAGGTGATGGTGACGCAGTCGCTCGCGAAGCCGCGCGTGACGCGGGTGCTGCCGCGCGGTTCGTGGCAAGACGAGTCAGGACCGATCGTCGTTCCCAATGTACCGCGAGTGCTCGGCGTCTTGGCCGCCGAGCGTCGCGCCACGCGGCTCGATCTGGCGCACTGGTTGACCGACCCGCAGCAAGGCGCCGGCGCGCTGACGGCGCGCGTGCTCGCGAATCGACTCTGGCAACTGTTTTTCGGAGCGGGAATTTCCAAGTCGCTGGACGACTTCGGGGCGCAAGGCGAATCGCCGACGAACCCAGAGCTCCTGGAGTCGTTAGGGACGTCGCTGATCGAGTCTTCCTGGGACGTCAAGGCGTTCGTGCGGCGATTGGTCACGAGTCAAACATACCGACGGTCGGCCGCGGCATCGGCGACGGCCAAGGAACGAGACCCCGACAACCGTCTGTTCTCGCATCAGAACAGCTGGCGTTTGCCGGCCGAGTCGATTCGCGACACGGGTTTGCGGATCAGCGGCCTCTGGAATGCCGCCATGGGAGGCGATCCGGTACGTCCGTACCAACCGGAAGGCTACTATCGACATCTCAACTTCCCCAAGCGAGAGTACGTCGCGGACGTCGGACCGAATCAGTGGCGACGCGGCGTTTACATGCATTGGCAGCGGCAGTTTCTTCATCCGATGCTGCGTGCGTTTGATGCGCCGAGTCGCGAGGAGTGTACGGCGCAGCGACCGCGGTCCAACACGCCGCTCGCCGCCCTCGTGCTGCTTAACGATCCGACGTTTATCGAATGCGCGCGGGGACTGGCGACGGAGACGCTGCGGCGAGTGAAGTCCGATGATCGCGAACGCTTGAGTTTTGCTTTTTGGCAAGCGACGGCGCGCGAGCCGACGCGGGACGAGCTGCAAGTGCTGGAGTCGCTGTTGCAGGCGAACTTGAGAGTGTTCGCGGTCGATGAAGGGGCTGCGCGCAGGTTGTTGGGCGTCGGGCTCAGTCCGGTCGCGACGGAGTTCGCGCCGGCGGAGCTCGCGGGCTGGACGGCGACGTGTCGGCTGCTGCTCAATCTGAGTGAAACGATGACGCGCGAGTGAGAAAGTCGAGGCGCAAATGATGATGAACAGCGTTGCCAAAAGCGGTGCGTCGCGACGGACGTTTTTGACGGCCGGATTAGGGTTGGGCGGGATTGCGCTGCAGTCGCTGCTCGCCGACGAACGGCCCTCGGCGCCGGGAGAGCCGCCGCGCGCGGGTTTCCCGCATTTTCGTCCGCGCGCCAAGCGAGTCATCTTCTTGTACATGTCGGGCGGACCGAGTCACCTGGAGACATTCGATTACAAGCCGCAGCTCGATAAGCTCGACGGGCAGCCGATGCCCGACTCGTTCACCAAGGGACAGCCGATCGCACAGCTGCAAGGGCAAAAGCTCCGCGTCCAAGGGCACCTCGCGAAATTTCGTCAGCATGGGCAAAGCGGCCAGTGGGTCAGCGACTTCTTGCCTTGGCATGGCAAGTTCGTCGATGAGATCGCGGTGGTGCGATCGATGACGACTGATCAGATCAATCATGATCCAGCGCATACCGTGATGAATACGGGGACGGCGTTGAGCGGCCGGCCGAGCATGGGGAGTTGGGTGACGTACGGGCTGGGGAGCGAAGCGTCGTCGTTGCCCGGCTTCGTCGTGATGACCAGTTTCGCAGGCCGGAATCCTCAGCCCATTTCGCAGCGCATGTGGAGCAGCGGGTTCTTGCCAGGCAAATTTCAAGGCGTGGAGTTCAGTTCATCGGGCGATCCGGTGAACTACTTGCGCAACCCGCCGGGAGTCGATAGCGGGCAGCAGCGTCGACTGGTGAGCGACCTGGGGCGGCTCGAACGATTGCGTGATTCCGCGGCGGGCGCAGCCGAGCTGGAGACGCGCATTAGTCAGTACGAGATGGCGTTCCGGATGCAGACAGGGGTCCCCGAACTCATGGACATCCGACAGGAAACGCAAGAGACGCTCGACATGTATGGAGCGAGTCCCGGCGATGGCTCATTCGCCTCGAACTGCCTGATGGCTCGGCGGCTCGTGGAACGCGGCGTTCGATTCATACAGTTGTACCACCGAGACTGGGATCATCACGGCGACTTGGTCAAATACATGAACGTATGTTGCGGCGCGACCGACCGCGCGACGTGGGCCTTATTGACCGACTTGAAGCAGCGTCGTCTGCTGGACGAGACGTTGGTGATCTGGGGCGGCGAGTTTGGACGAACGCCCATGTTCCAAGGCAAAGGCGGTCCCGGTCGAGATCATCACATCAAGGGCTTTTCAATGTGGCTCGCGGGCGGCGGAGTGCGCGGAGGGATCGGGTATGGGGCGACCGACGAGTTGGGATACCACGCGGTCGAGAATCGCGTGCATGTGCGCGACCTGCACGCCACGATGCTCCATCTCCTGGGCATCGACCACGCACGTTTCTCGCTGAAGTTTCAAGGGCTTGATGCGCGACTGACGGGGGTGGAACCGAGCCGCGTGGTGCAGGAGATTCTGGCGTAGCGAGCAGCATCATCGCGCGGTCGGGAGCTGCCTCCGATAGAACTCGGCCGCCTCGCGATATTCCGCCAACTCTTCCGCGGTCAACACTTGTTGGTTGCGATCAATTTCCGACTCGCAGCGCTGCAACAAATAGTGCACTTGGTCGCGGCGGGGGCGGAGCGAGGCGCCTGGCAGGTCGAGGAACGCGGGGGCCGAATGTGCGAAGCGAGGACGCCCGTCGGCGCGCTGTTCGAAACAGCGCACGGCGAGCCAGGTGGCGCCGTCGGCGGTGAAGGGCTGGTCCAGGCGAGTGCGATAAAGGCGGCCTTCGACTTGATTCGCGGGCTTCAGTACGGCTGCGACTTCGCCGGCGGCGACGAGTTCGATTCGCTCCAGCGGCACGGCGCTAAGGATCTCGCCGTGGATGCGCACCGTCGCGGGTCGGCCTGCTTGCCAAGCGACCGACGGCTGGTGGACGCCTCCGAAAGGTTGGTCGTCGAGCGACAGGTCGAGCATCGGACCGGTCGTGACGAAGCTGCGGCCTTCATTGAGTCGCTGTTGCCAGGCAGGCGCCGACATCGGCTCGGTTCCGAGACGCACGTAAACTCGACTAAAGCCGGCGGGCACGGGATGGACGGCGTTGCCGGTGCCGGCGGTCGGGCGCAGTCGCAGCCCGCAATTCAATAGGGCGTAGTACTGCTCCCAGCCGAAGTGCAGCCATCCCCACTCGGTGAATCCCTGCGGCCCGGTTTCGATGCGCGGGTTGTCGCGCCAGTTGTTCTCCAGCGTCCACTGGCCGAAGGCGAACGGGACGCGCCACACGTGGTTGTTCGACAGCGGGTAGAGGTCGACTTTCATGACGGGCGCGACGACCGGAGTCCAGGCCCAGGAGTGTTTTTCGAGGTCAAGCAGCGCGCCTTGTCGGCGAGCGGCGTCGGCGACGGCTCGAAGCGGCGGGATGCCGGTCGGCAAGGGCGCCGATTGGCCGAGAACGAGGATTGCGCCGAGCGTATGTCGGCGGTCGTTCACCGAGAAGATCTCGTATTCGCTGTTGAGCGGCACGATGAAGCGATTGGGCGAGACCTGAATCGGGGCGAAATCGGCGTGTTGCGAGGCGGCGAGTTGCGGGTCGACGGTTCCGGCCGAGGGAAGTTCGCGGGCGCGGGTGATCCACTGCGACATGGGATAGATGATGTGGAGGTCTTCGGCTTGGAGAACGTTGGGGAGATCTGGCAGCGCACGATGGACGTGCGTGTCGCCCGAGTACCAGCCGCGAGTCGGCATGTCGACCCAGCGCTGCAGTTTGACTTCCAGATCGAGGGGTTGGTCGGTCACTTGGAATGCGAGCGTCTCGGGACGGTATTCCTTGCCATGTTCGGCGACCAACTTGTAGCGGCCGGGAGGAAGCTCCAGTCGAAACGGGTGGGCGGAGAGAGTGACGTGCCGCTCGATGCTTTTACCGACGGCACGGTCGTAGGGGAGCGAACTGCCTTGCGGCGCATCGGTCTTGGCGAAGTACCACTTGGATTCGTCGGCGGTGGAGATGTAGAGGCGGCATGGGAGCGTCGTGCCTACATCGGCGTCGACGATGCGTCCTCGAACTGGTTGCGAAGAAGCGACGTCGGAAGCGGCGGTCGTCTGAGCCTTGAGGAAGTCGCCGCCCAATACGGAGGATGCGCCGACCATCAGAGCGACGAGGAGTCCGGACCCGCTCAATGGCGTCGAGTTGAGCAGCTTGGAGAATCGGTTCATGGGATGCGAGTGGGATCAAGGTAAGGCGAATGGTGGAAACGGTCGGCTCGAGCGACGAATGATACGTCGCCAGATAGCCGAGCACGACGGCGCGTCACGGGGGGCGGCGGCATCCGCGCCGAGTTTTTTTCCGTCGATTTTCTCGGAATGTTTTTCGGAATTCAGGGCCGGTTGGGAGGGTGGATTGCGATGGGGAGGGCGTGGGGCGGTTGTCTTTCTAGGGGAAAGGGAGCGTGGACCATGCCGGTGTACTTGCGCAGTCAGTTGTTTGATCCGACGACGGTGGGGGCTTATCACTGCTACAGCCGCTGTGTGCGGCGGGCCTTTTTGTGCGGGGAGGACGGGGAGACGGAGCGCGACTATCGGTATCGTTTGGAGTGGGTGCGGAAGCGGCTGGAGGCGCTGGCGGGCATTTTCGCCATCGACGTGCTGGATCATGCGGTGATGGAGAATCACGTACACACGATCTTGCGGAACCGGCCCGATGTGGCGCGGGAGTGGAGCGGCGACGAGCTGCTGCGGCGGTGGTCGCGATTGTCGCGTCGACAATTGGAGCTCGTGCCGGAGGCGGGGGAGGCGGAGATTCGCGAGCAGTTGGAGGATGACGCGTGGGTGGCGGAGGTGCGGGAGCGGCTGTCGAGCTTGAGCTGGTTCATGCTGATGTTGAACGAGCCGTTGGCGCGGAAGGCCAATGCGGAGGACAAGGTGTCGGGGCACTTTTGGGCGGAGCGGTTTGGGAGCGTGCGGTTGGAGGACGACGAGTCGCTGTTGGTGTGCAGCTTGTACGTCGACTTGAATCCGATTCGCGCGGGCCAGTGTTTGACGCCGGAGGAGGCGGAGTACACCGGGGCCTGTGATCGGTGGCGGGACTGGCAGGTGGAGTTGGTGGTGAAGGGGGAGTTGCAGGCGTCCGTTTTGAGGCGGTGGTTTGGGACGGAGGCGGAGCGGGCCGAGTTTGATTTTGCGCCGTTGTTGAAGCGTCCGCGGTCGGGCTGGCTGTCGCCGGTGCGAGTGGAGGGGGACGGGTATGCGGGGGCGGGGGCTCGGCGGCGAGCGTCGGACAAGGGGTATTTGCCGATGACGTTGGCGAAGTACCTTGAGGTGCTGGACGCGTGCGGGCGGGAGGAAGCGCAGGGGAAGCGGGGCGTGATCCCGTCCGACTTACCGCCGATGTTGGAACGGCTGGGGTTGGATCGTGTGCGGTGGTTGGATGCGGCGTGGACGGCCGGCAAGCGGTTCCGGTGGATCGCCGAGCGGTGCGCGGAACAGACGGCGGAGAGGCGGCGGAGGTAAGCGTTTTCTCTCAAAAAAGAACCCGATTTCCAGACAGTCTGGGAAATGGCTTCCGCCCACCCCGTTCGGGTGATCCGATCGTCCGGACCTTAATCGGATTGCGGCCGCCGCATCGGGAAACGAGGCAAGAACGCTTAAAATCGAGACACCACGGGAAGGCACTCCCCCATCCCGCTTGTTTTGCTGCGCCGTCGCCGCCCACCACCGCGCCACTTTAATTCCACAATTGTCCGTAAGCCTAAACACAAACCCTAACGCATCGCTTGGAGCCGCTCACGATGTTCCGCTGCTCTCCGTATGCCACGCCATTCCTGCTCTTCCTTGGCTCGCTATTTGTCCCCTCGCTCACAACACTCGGCTGGGCAGAAGACTGGCCGCAGTGGCAAGGACCCCGCCGCAATAGCACCTGGAACCCGCCCGCAGATCGGAAGGCCCTCCCACTCACTCAGCTTCAGCCACTTTGGTCTGCTCGGCTAAACCCCGGTTATTCGGGCGTCTCCGTCGCTCAAGACCAAGTCATCACGCTCGACCGCCCCACCGAACCCGCGGACCACGAACGCATCGTGTGCTTTGACGCCCGGACAGGAAAGCAACTCTGGCAATTCGCCTACCACGCCCCCTACGGCAAGCTCGACTACCCCAAAGGCCCCCGCGCCGCTCCCACCATTCACGACGGCCGAGTCTATTCGCTCGGCGCCGTCGGCCACTTTCACTGTCTCGACGCCGCCGCCGGCACGCCGCTCTGGTCCAAAGATCTCGTCCGAGACCTCGGCGCCGTCATCTCGACCTGGGGCTTCGCCTCCGCCCCGCTGATCCACGAGCAACTGGTCATCGTCCACGCCGGCGTTCCCAACTATGGATGCTACATCGCCTTCGATCGCATCACCGGCCAAGAACGCTGGCGAGCCGGCGCCGACCCGCTGGGCTATGGCACTCCCATCTTGGCCCAAGCCGCCAACCGCCTGCAGCTCATCGCCTGGACCCCCGAACATGTTCTAGGGCTCGCTCCCGAAGATGGATCGGAACTCTGGCGAGTCCCCTATAAAGTAACCTACGGCGTCTCCATCGCCACGCCGCTCGTCGCCGACGACATCGCGCTGGTATGCGGTTATTGGGAAGGCTCCAAAGCCATCCGCCTCGGCCCCTCCCCGCGCGACGCCCAACTCCTATGGGAGGAAAACCGATTTTTGCGAGGTCTCATGGCGCCTCCCTTGTACCGAGACCGCCACGTCTACCTCCTGGACAAACAACACGGCTTGGTTTGTTTTGAACTGGCGAGCGGCAAGAAAATCTGGACGGACGACAACAAGATCACGCCGCGCGATCGCAACCCCCACGCCAGCCTCGTGTGGCTCGGCGATACCCCCGAAATTCTCGCCCTCAACACGCCCGGCGAACTCGTTCACGCTCGACTGTCCCCCGCCGGCTACGAGGAACTGGGCCGCTCGAAGCTTGTCGGCGAAACCTGGGCGCACCCCGCCTTCGCGGGAGACGCTTGCTACGCCCGCGACGACCAGCAGCTCGTCAAAGTCCCCCTCTATCGTTGAATCCCGCGCACCTCGCTCGCCCTCACCCTAAGAGGCTGCTTTGATTTGGAAATTTCCTTGGCATTGTCGCTTCATGCGATTATGTTTAGGAGCGTGTATCTCCGTAACCGCCTGTGGCCGTTTGCTTGTCTTTGGTTGGAGGATTTCAGGATGTCGATTTCTCGCTTCGCCGTCATGGCGCTCGTATTGAGTCTCCTGAGTTGTGTAGGACTGGCCACGGCGTCGGCTGCGAAGCCGAGCGCCACGGGCAAACCGACCGCCTCCGCCAAAGCTACCGAAGCTCCCCAAGAAGTCGAATTCTTCGCTGCCATGGAAGCGGGCGACATCGAGGCGAAACTGATCCCTCAAGACGCTCGCGGCGGCAACATCATCGTCACCAATAAGACGAACAAGCCGTTGAAGATCCGACTCCCTGAAGCCTTTGCCGGCCTCCCCATTAACGCTCAATTCGGCATGGGCGGCATGGGCGGCATGGGCGGCGGCGGCATGGGAGGTATGGGAGGCATGGGCGGCGGCGGCATGGGAGGCATGGGCGGCGGTCAGGGCCTCGGAGGCGGCATGGGAGGCGGCATGGGAGGCATGGGCGGCGGCATGGGAGGCATGGGCGGCGGCGGCATGGGCGGCGGCTTCTTCAACGTCGGTCCCGAAAAGGTCGGCAAGATCAAAGTCACGACCGTGTGCCTGGAACACGGCAAGAAAGACCCCAATAGCCGCATGACCTACCGAGTCGTCCCGATCGAAACCTTCGTTAAGGACGCTTCCGTCGTCGAACTCTGCAAGATGGTCGGCCGTCGCGAAATCCCGCAAAACGCCGCGCAAGCCGCCGTTTGGCACATGGCCAACGGACTCAGCTGGCAGGAACTCGCCTCCAAAGACCGCATTCGTCATCTCGACGGCAGCGTCGAGAAGTTCTTCTCGATCACGGAAATGCAGTTGGCCTTCCGCATCGCAACCGAGGCCAATCGACGCGGCGCTGAGAACCCGGTCATTACACCTTCGAAAGACAACTCGATGAGCAAGCAATAGTCGAGTTTCGCCGCAGCGGCTGCGCGCATCGCGCACGATGCTGGCGTCTCATTTCAGACTCCATGAGATCGCAGTTGGTGTTCCAACTGCGATCTTTTCTTGTATTCACCGCGTCCCTCGCCCCGCCTGCTTGGCATTACATTTCCGATAGCGCGAAGCGGAAGACTTGCGTGAATCTTTCAATCTGTCGAGATTCGTACGAGGCGACGCCCGCGCATCTCTTCGATCGCGATCGGCTCGCCACTCGAGCGTACGGAGCGAACGATGAGCGACACGGCATTCAAGGCTTCCAGCGGCGACCAACCCTTCACCATTCAGCTCGCCAATCTCAAGTCGGGCTTCATGGTGTTCTTGATCGCCTTGCCGCTCTGCCTTGGTATCGCCAGCGCCAGCGAGTGCCCCCCCATCGCCGGCATCTACACGGCCATCTTCGGCGGCCTCCTCGCCACCTTCCTCAGCAACTCGCAACTCACCATCAAAGGCCCCGCCGCGGGGTTAATCGTGATCGTGATGGGGTGCGTGCTGCAATTCCACGAATTGATTCTCGATTCGGGACTCGCGTCGCCCGAAACGGCGAAGTTCGAAGCATACCGCATGGCGCTCGCCGTTTGCGTCGTCGCCGGCGTGCTGCAGATCGTCTTCGGACTTGTGAAAGGCGGCATCCTGGGAGACTTCTTTCCGTCGTCCGCCGTCCATGGGCTGCTCGCCTCCATCGGCGTCATCATCATGGCCAAGCAGCTGCCCGTGGCGCTGGGAGTCCCGGCCGAATTCCTGAAGGACTCGCACAAACATCCCCTCGAGCCGCTCGCGTTGATCCTCAAAATGCCGTCGATCATTACGCACTTCAATCCCTACGTCGCCCTCCTCGGCATCGTCGGCCTGACGATTATGTTCGGCATCCCGCTGATCTACCCGCGAATCACAAAACTCGTCCCCTCGCAACTCATCGTGCTGCTTGTCACCGTTCCGCTCGCCACCTTTGTCTTGGGCATCCCTGGCGCCGGCCAACCCGAAGTGTCGAAACAGTTTTTGGGCGAATCCTATAAGCTCGCATCCAACCAGTTGGTCAATGTCCCGAGCACGGCCGTCAGCGACTTGGCAGGACGCGCTGGTTCGCTCCTACACTTCCAATTCCTGCCGAATTTTGCGGCGCTCAAGTACGGCCTGGCTTGGAAATGGATCGCCTTATTCGCGATCATCGGCAGTCTGGAATCCCTATTGAGTTCCAAGGCGGTCGACATGCTCGACCCGCTGCGACGCAAAACCGACCTCAATCGCGATCTGTTGGCGGTCGGAGTGGCGAATACGGTCGCCGCTTTCTTCGGCGGCATCCCCATGATTTCGGAAATCGTCCGCAGTCGAGCCAACATCGACAACGGCGCCAAAACCCGCACAGCCAACCTCTATCACGGCCTCTTTCTTCTGGCCTCCGTCGCCCTCATTCCCGCGTTGCTGAATCGCATTCCGTTGGCTGCACTCGCTTCCATGTTGATTTTCACCGGCTTTCGGCTCGCTCACCCTCGCGAGTTTCTCCACGTGCTGCATATTGGTCGCGAGCAACTAATCGTCTTCGTCTCGACCATCGTCGGCGTACTCGCCACCGACTTACTGATCGGCATCTTCATCGGCATGTCGGTCAAAGTGCTGATCCACTTCATGCACGGCGTCCCCCTCCTGTCGCTCTTCCGTCCGTTCCTCACGATCGACGCCGTCGACGAACGGACGTACCGCATCGCCGCAAGCAAATCGGCCGTCTTCAGCAATTGGCTGTTGTTCCGCCGGCAAATCTGCACCTACGGCCTCGTCGAACACAAGAACATCATCGTCGATCTCAGCGATACGCAACTGGTCGACCATACCGTCATGGAGAAACTTCATGAACTCCAAGACGACTTTGCAGCTCAAGAGTTGTCCCTCGAGATTGTCGGCCTGGAGTCGCACATGAGCATCTCTTCCCATCCCAACTCGGCCCGCGTCCGCGGCCTCCAATCGTCGACGACTCACTAGACCCCCGGTCCAGCCGCCCTCACCCGTCCCCCCCTCGATGCATCTCGACGTAGAATGCTTTCTAGGGGCTCCCCCAAGCGCGCCCCGGGAGGTTTGACGTGGGACGAATCATCCTCGATCCGCCCGCTGGCGAGACGCGTCGCGTCGGCTGGGCTCAGGCAGGTTGGTGGCACGACGATCCAGAGCAGGGCCGGATCGTGTGCGACCTCTGTCCGCGCGAGTGCCATCTCAAGCCGGGCGACCGCGGCTTCTGCTTCGTGCGTCAAAACATCGACCAGCAAATGGTGCTCACCACCTACGGTCGCAGCACGGGCTTCTGCATCGACCCTATCGAAAAAAAACCGCTCAACCACTTCTACCCGGGGACCAGCGTCCTCTCATTCGGCACCGCCGGCTGTAATCTGGGGTGCAAGTTCTGTCAGAACTGGGACATCTCCAAGTCGCGCGAAGTCGAACGTCTGAGCGCCGTGGCGATGCCCGACGCGATCGTCGCCGCCGCTCAGGCACACGCTTGTCGCAGCGTCGCATTCACCTACAACGACCCCATTGTGTGGGCCGAGTATGCCATCGACACGGCGCGGGCGTGCCGAGACGCCCGCATCGCGACCGTCGCCGTGACGGCAGGCTACATCTCTCCCGCAGCGCGCGGCGCATTCTTCCAATACATGGACGCCGCCAACGTCGATCTCAAAGGCTTCACCGAGGATTTTTACTACAAGATCACCTACTCCCATCTGCAGCCGGTTCTGGAGACCATTGAGTGGCTGCAACGAGAGACGTCGGTTTGGGTTGAACTCACCAACCTTGTCATTCCCCAAACGAACGACTCCCCCGACGACCTGCGGCGCATGTGCGACTGGATCTTGCAGCACTGCGGCCCCGACATCCCTGTGCACTTCTCGGCGTTCCACCCTGATTTTCGGATGCGCGATCTTCCGCCCACGCCCCATTCCACGCTGCTCGAAGCCCACTCCCTCGCGCGGCAAGCCGGTTTGCGCTACGTCTATGTCGGCAACGTCGACGACGTGGAACGACAAAGCACTTACTGCGCGAATTGCGGCCAGTTATTGATCGAACGGAATTGGTACGAGTTGGGACGTTATCATTTGCAGCACCATCGCTGCACGCATTGTCAGGCCGTCTTGCCCGGCCGATTCGCCGACCAGCCCGGCGACTGGGGCCGGCGAAGGCAGCCCGTCGACATGTCTCGCTATTCGACCACCTCTCCCACAACCGCTTCTATGCTTCCTGTACGCGACTTCTCCCAACCGCTTGTCGACTCCACCCAAGAACAGGCCATTTTTCGTGCGGCCAGTGCGACCGTCGTGAGTCAGATCACGCAGCGTCGGACGCCGCCGACCGATCCCGAACTGGCGGGCGCTGCTTCGCTCAGCGTGATGGGCGCCTTCGTGACGCTCAAGCGCGACGGCCGACTGCGCGCTTGCTGCGGGACGCTCGGCGCCCCCATGAAGCTCGCCGACGCCGTCCGCTCCGCGGCCCTCCGCACCGCGACCGAAGACGCTCGTTTGCCGCCCATTTCCCCCAGCGAGCTGCCATTTCTGACGCTCGAGGTGAACTTGCTTTACGGTTTCCGCCCCGTGCCAGGGCGCGGTCGCCAGCGGATGAATGCGGTGGAGGTGGGGCGCCATGGCTTGCAAATCCGTCGCGGCGGCGATGCGGGGCTATTGTTGCCCAGCGTACCGGTGGAGCAAGGCTGGGACGCCGAGACGTTCCTCCGACACGTCTGCCGCAAAGCGGGCCTGCCCACGACCGCCTGGGAGGCCGACGATGTCGAACTCGTGTGTTTCGAAAGTCGCGAGTTTGGTGCGCCGCTGGTCGAGGCCCAGGTGTTGCCGGCTCAACTTGAGGCTCGACCGAGCGTCTCGGACGACGACTTTGCGCGACTTGAACAGCATGCTCGCGACACGTTGCTCGCGCTGATTTCCGGCGCTGCGCCAAACTATTACGTCTACGGCGTCGCCGACGGAACGGTCGCGGGCGTGCTCGTCGAACTATCCTCCCCGCAGCTCGCTGCGCCCCTGTCCGTCGCCCGTTGGTCATTGCGCCCCGGGGTGCCGCTCCAAGCGACGCTGTTTTCGGTTTGCGAAGCGCTGGCGCAAACGCTGCGTCGTTCCGGCTCGCGGGCGCGCGACGCGCTCCGCAGCGACCCGCAATTGAGCGGCCTGCATCTGACGATCCTGACCGATCCTTCGATGCAAGGAACGCTGCCCGCGCCTGACCTGCGCGGACACTCTCCCTCGCGTCGCGCACTGCTGCTGGTCGACCAAGGGCGCGTCGCATTGCGATACGCACCAGACGAAACGGCAGAGGAACAGGTCGAGCGTCTGACGGGTCAGTTACTCGTGTTGGAGGCCAGCCAAGCATCACTGTTCGGACTGCTGGTCCAGACCTCCGCGGCGCACCTTGAGTTCAGTACGGCGCCGGCGGCGGTGGTTGACGAATCGGTGCGCAAACCGGCGGTTGCGGGGGCCTTCTATCCGGCCGACGCAGCCGAATTGTCCCAACTGGTCGACCGCTTACTCAGCACTCCGCCGCCCGCTCGCCAAACTTGGCCCGTCGCCATGGTCCCGCACGCAGGTCTGGTGTATTCGGGAAAGATCGCCGCCGCCGCGCTGCAACAACTGGAGTTCCCCGAAACGATCGTGATTTTGGGCCCCAAACATACGGCGGACGGCGTGGAATGGGCTGTGGCGCCGCATGCCGCCTGGGAAATTCCTGGTGCGCGAGTGGCGGGGAACCTGGAGTTGGCACGCGAATTGGCGGCCCAAATTCCCGGCTTGCGGCTCGACGCCGCCGCTCATCGCCGCGAACATGCAATCGAAGTCGAATTGCCCCTGCTGGCGCGATTGGCCCCTCGATCTCGCATCGTCGCGATCGCACTGGGCGGCGGCGACTGGCGGCGCTGCCAGGAGCTGGCGGAGGGGCTCGCACGCGTGCTGGACGCCGTCTCACCACGGCCGCTGGTATTGATCTCCAGCGACATGAATCATTTCGCAACCGACTCCGAAAATCGGCGACTCGATGAAATCGCGCTCCAGGCCATGGAGACACTGGATCCCGAACGCCTGCTGTGGACGGTGCGCGAGCATCAGATCAGCATGTGCGGAGTCATTCCGGCGGTCGTCGCCATGCAGATGCTCCGCCGTTGGGGCGGACTCGTCGAATGCCGGCGCACGGGTTACGCGACCAGCGCCGATGCGACCGGGGACCTCCGTCGCGTGGTCGGCTATGCGGGCATGCTGTTGCGTTAAGGAAGACCGTCCGCGGCGAAGAAGTTGCGGAATCGACGGCCCAAACCCGGCTGCATGTGGTATTTTGACCCATAGTTGATCGTTGCATCTCTAGCGGGGAGATGCTCGCCAGCAGCCCATCATTTCGATCTCGGGACGCCTCTCGGCATGTCCGAACCGTTCGATCCCTACCGGAAATGGCTCGGCATTCCTGCGGAGGAACAGCCGCCGAACCACTATCGCCTGTTGGGAATTCCGCTCTTTGAATCCGATTTGGACGTGATCGAAAATGCGGCGCACCGGCAAATGGTGTACGTCCGCACGTTTCAGCATGGCAAGCATGCCGAATTGTCTCAGCGGCTTTTGAACGAACTAGCGTCGGCCAAGGTCTGCTTGCTCACTCCCGACCGCAAACAGGCTTACGACCTGCAACTTCATGCCGACATCGGTGCGCCGCGCGGCGGGTCGCCTGCCGTCAGCCGCTCGACGCCGATCGCCCCCCCCATCGTCGGTTCGAGTTCCGCGTCCGCGACGACGCCGACTCGCTCGCGACCGACGTCTTACGGCGGAGCGTCACGACGATTCCTCGCGCCGCTGCTGTTCGGCGGCCTGGGCGTGGTCGGCGTGATTGCGGTCGTGGCGGCCGCGGTCGTTTACGAAAAGACGCAGCGTTCTCCCGGCGACGGCGTTGAGCAAGCCGGCGACGACGCGAACGGCGGGGAGAGTTCCTTGGTGGTTGGTCGCACCTCCAATAGCGAAAAGGCGGCGGAGACGCCGCCGGACGGCGCCGCGTCCTCCCACGACGAACGCGAGTCTCGGGTGCACAAGCAGCTCGATCGAGTGCGCGAGATGTTCGCAAAACGAGAACTTGGGCAGTCCCAAGCGCTGCTCGACGGCGTCCGCCCGTTGCCGCGCGAAGAAGCGTTGCGATCCGAGAAAGAACGACTGGAATTGGTGCAGCGATTCTTGAACGACTTCTGGAAAGCGGTTGAACGGGGGCCGGCTCGCGTCAAGCAGCGCCTCGAACGATTCGACGACGACGCTGCGCAGAGAACCGTGACGTTCGAGTTTCGAGGCGACACGCTCGAACTTACGCGGGACGCACAGAAGGGAACTGAGTTTCAAGTCATGCTCAACGGCCAGCCCTGGACCGGCGGTCGACGCGAGTTGCCGGCCCGCGCCGCCGTGCCGCTGGCGCTGCTCGGCATGGACGACGACGACGGCTTTGGACGCTTCCAAATCGCGGCGTTTCTGTTCGTCGACGGCCAAGGAAATCGGGAGGAGAATCGGCGGTTGGCGATCGACTTTTACCACGTGGCGGTGAAGATGGTCGGCCAACCTAATGTCTTTCTGGCTGCTGAGTTTGCGATTCCGGCGGCGATTAGCGAGCAAGATTCCTCGGAAATCTCGCCTGAATCCTTCAAGGTTCGACCGCGACTCTCCCGCAAAGGCGACAAGTAAGCCCCACCAAGCCAATTCCCGCCACTCCGGGTAAACTCGCCGCCGCTTGTCTGTCGACACTCTTTGACGAGCACCATACTCGCCAAGGAAGGTTACCGTGCCCCGGCTATCCATTCTCGTCCCGTTATCGGGTGCCGTTGCGTCCTTCGAAACGACACTCGCTTCGGTTCTCCAAAATCGGCCGAAGGACTGCGACGTCCTCGTCGCTCACCCCGAGTCGTATGACGACCCGTGGTCGTTGAGCAATGAGGTGCAGTTCCTGGAAGCGCCGGAAGACACTCCGCTGCTGGAAATGCTTGACGCGTGTCTGCCGTACGTACGCGGCGACGTGTTGCACATTCTCCAAGGCGGACTCGAAGCGACCGAAGGCTGGACCGACGCCGCCGTCGCCGCGTTCCGCGATCCTCGCGTGGCGACAGTCAGCCCGCTGGTGGTGAATCGCGAGCAGCCGACGGAAGCTGTTTCCGTCGGACTCAGCTACAGCCGCGGCGGACAACGTCTCAACGTGGGCGCCGGGCTCGGCCTCAAAGCGGCCAGTTCGACCTCGATTCTGGGACCAGCGCTGCGAGCCGGCTTCTACCGCACCGAGCTGCTGTTGCAGCTTGGCGGATGGGAAGCCGCCATCGGCGAGCAGTGGGCCGATATCGACTTGGCCCTGACGCTCGACGCCGCAGGACTCACCAGCCGCTGCGTCGGCGATTCGGTGGTGATCGGTCATCCCGAAGAGCCCTTGGCCCGGGGCATCGCGGCCGGCCGAGCGGCCGAACGCGTGTTCTGGCGACATGCCGTTCATCGCGGCTGGATCTCGTCGGTGCTGGCTCACCCCTTCACGGTGGCCGCCGATGCCTTGGGCGCGTTGCCGTCGTTCGCCGCCGCCACGCAGCTGCTCGGACGCACGCTCGCCCTCGCCGACGGCGCTCGCTACGCCGAGTACCGGAAGGACCTGCGTCGCTGGCTCGAACAACTCGACGCGGCCAACGCGGCGACCGCCGCCCCCGCGCCGCCCGGCGACGCTCCGGCGCCGCCGCAGATTCATCCCGAGCCAGCGCGACGAAGACACGCCGCGTAGAACAGGCTTCCAGCCTGTTACGATCTCCAGCCTGTTACCATGTCCAGCCGGGCGCGAGTCCCATGTTACGACTCGCGCCCCTGGCCGCGGTCCGGGTGCGAATGCACGCTTGCGGGCGAATCCGTCCGCTCCTCCCCAACCACTTCCACGTCGCGGTCCAACTCCAACGCGACTTCGCCGTCGACTTCCTCTTCCACTTCGTCCTCCACCGCACCGTCGACGCGCAGCAGCGCAGGACGAGTCGGATAGAACAGTTCGCGAGCGGCGTGGTAGAGCATCCGAGTTTCGCCATCTGCCGACGGCTCGTCCATGCGAATCGCCAAAGCGTCGAAGCGGATTCGCCCTTCAGGCCAGCGGACGGCCATGACGCGCTGGCACGTCTCCAGCAGTTGATAAACTCGCGCGCGAGTGACATTGGCGCGTCGCGCTAGCGTGCGTACTGATTCGCACGTTCCTTCAATTCCTAACCGGCCTTCCGCCAACTTCTGCACCTGGGGACCCGCGTCGAAGGCGAGTTGATTGACGAGGGGCAGGACGAGGTTCTCGCGCAGATCGTGCCAATCGGGCGCCCCTGATCGGCGACAGATCTCGCAGAACCAATCCTCGATCGGCGGAACAAAGCGCGGCGCCAGGCGAATGGCGAGCCGCGAGTGTTTGCCGGCTTCACCTAAGAGCCCGTGCAGTGAACGAAAGACTTCGAGCACAACGCGGACCCGTTTCTCTCCATGCGTCTTGAGGCTGCGAACTTCCTGCAGCGTGAGCGGGAAATAGTCGCGTAGCGGCGTGGCCCAAATGACGGTGGGAAGATCAAGCAAGGAAGGAGCGAGCCTTCCGAGCCGCTCGCGTCCCAAGTCATGCTTCTCCGCCGTCGCGCGCCAGACCTCCCAATCGGTCTCGGAAACGGTGTCGGGATTCAGGTCTCGCGGCGAATCCAGGAGCTCTTCGCCGCCCGCGGCCGTGCGGGTCGCCGAATCGGGCGCCGGCGACTCGCTGGCCCGTCGCATCAACAACACGAGCGTATCGAGCTTCTTTTGGCCGATCCCAGGCGTTGCAGCGAGCCGATCAAACGACGAGTCGACGATTTCGCGGAGCGAACGGTCCAACAGCGCCACCGGCAACCGACGGTCGGCCGGGAGGGCCCAGTAGGCCAACGCCCGATCCAGACGCGCGCTAGCGTTTTCAACAGCCAGCGCGCTCCGCACTGCTTCGAACGCATCGCGTAGTCGGAATCGTTCGGCCGAGTTGGATTTGGCCATGGTCGGACACTGCTTTGGGGAGTACCTGCCGCGATCCCTCCCGACGGGCGGGAGACCTGGTCCGCAGCAAGTGGCCCCATTGTTAGTAGTCGCCGTTACAATCGTCAAGCTAGGGCGAATTCAACTATTTCCTCTATTCTGACTCCCCCTCTTGATTCTCGCTAGCACTCTCAGGAGCATTCGCGAACATGACGGCTCACCGCGACGCTCAACTTCCGTACTGCGTGATCGGCGCCGGCCCCTCAGGGCTCGCGGCACTCAAGAATCTTCAGGAACGCGGAATTGCGTCGATCGGCTTCGAGCGCGAAGACGACGTCGGCGGCAACTGGTATTACGGCAGACCCTGCAGCAGCGTGTGCCAATCGACGCACCTGATTTCGTCGAAACGGATGACCGAATTCCTGGATCACCCGATGCCGCGCGACTACCCGCCCTACCCCAGCCACGCCCAAGCGCTCGATTATCTTCGCAGCTACGCAGTTCGTTTCCGCCTCTACGATCGCTTGCGTTTTCGTACGACGGTGACGCACATCGAACCCACGCCTGACGGCTTATGGCGAGTGGCAACCGAGGGCGGCGCGGCCCCGCAGCTGTTCCGAGGAGTGGTCATTGCGAACGGCCATCACTGGGACCCGGTCTGGCCCGAGCTACCCGGCGAGTTCCGGGGCGAGCGGCGGCATGCGCGCGAGTACAAGACGCCGGAGATTTTGCGCGGCAAACGCGTACTCGTCATCGGCGCCGGCAACTCCGGCTGCGACATCGCCGTAGAAGCCGCCCTGAACGCCGACGCCGCCTTCCTTAGTTTGCGCCGCGGCTACCACTTTCTTCCCAAATTCCTCCTGGGCACGCCGATCGACTCGGGCGGCGAGTGGCTGCGACGGCGCGGTTGCCCGCTATGGCTGATTCGTCTCTGGACGCGCTTGCTGGTGCGAGTGGCCTTGGGGCGTCCTGATCGTTATGGCCTGCCGAAGCCCGACCACGGCCTCTTCCAAACCCACCCCATCGTCAACTCGCAACTGCTGTACCAAGTCGGCCACGGACGAATTCAAGTGAGATCGGGGGTCGAGTCGTGTCAGGGAGACCGAGTCCGCTTTACGGACGGTCGGGAAGAACGGATCGACTTGATCATCTGCGCAACAGGCTATCGCGTGAGTCTGCCGTTTCTCCCGCCGAGCGTCGTCGAGTCCGTCCACGACATTCCGCAGCTTTACCTGCACGCATTTCATCCTCGACTCGACAACCTGTTCGTCGCCGGCATGATCCAGCCCAATAGCGGCTTGTGGCCGTTGTCCGATTACCAAACGCGCGTCATGGCGGCCTTCATCGCCGCACAAGAGCGCGATCCGGCGACCGCCGATTGGTTCCGCCAAGTCAAGGCTCAACCCAACCCCGACCTGGCCTGCGGCCTGCACTTCGACTCGTCGCCTCGCCATCGGATCGAGGTAGAGTATTATTCGTATCGCGAGCGGCTCAAGCGCTTGTTGGCCCGCTTTGAACGCAACTTGCCGCCCGAACCCATTCCACTGTCGGAGACGGCGCCCTGCTTTCTTCCGGCGCAAGCCTGACCGCTGGTTCGCCTCTTCCATACGCCCCGAGACTTCGACCGATGACGACCCCGCCTTTCCCGCCGCAGGGCCCCGAACCGGTGTTGGCCGAAACCGTCGATCACCCGAGCGACGGCCGCGTCCGGAGTCGTTTGGTCGACAATCGCTGGTTCATTCTCGGCATATTGTTTTGCGTCACGCTTTTTTTGGGCTTTCCAGTCCTCTGGTGGTCGCGCGCCTTTTCCCGTCCCGCGAAAGTCGTCATCACGATCCTGGTTTGCATCGAGACGGTGTTCGTGTTTTGGGCGTTCTACGCCATCATGCTGTGGTGCTGGCAGCGCATCAGCGACTCGCTGTAAGGGGGGACCCAGTCGCACGCGTTGGGCAAGCCAGGAGGTCGGGATAATCGGCGAAAGAGGCGTCGTCGGCAATGTCCCGATTCGGCTGAAGTTCTTCGGCGTCAAATTGCGAAGACAGACGCCAGGACGCTAACATTGTTTGGAAGGAGCCCGCTCATGCGCCGTTTTCTGTCGCTCGCCTTGGCCGTCATGATCCTCAGTGCGACGCTTGTCACGGTCGCCCAGGCCGAATCACGCCGCACGCGAGCCATCCAGCGCCGCTCCACCGACGCCGCCTCCGCCGACGGACGTTACTCCTACGCCCAGCAAGTGCGCATGGGCGCCGAAGTGCCGAACGGCAATCGCTCGACCGGTTACGCAGGGCGCTACCCCAAATTCCAGGGCGGTTTTCACTCTCGGCAGATGCAGGACATCGGCGTGCCGACAGGCGACCAAGGTTTGCGCGGCAACGGGTTCCAGATGTACCCGTGGTAGTGCGAGCGTCAGGGATCGCAGATCTCTAGCCGCACTTCGCCGACATATCCGCACTCGAACGGCGGCGCGACGTCCTCGCTCGCCCCGCCGCCGAGCCACTCCAAGTCGATCCAAAGTTCGTTCGCGGCCGCCAATCGTTCGGTAAGGTCGCAGCGGAACGGATGTTGACTGGCCGGTGCGTCGGCCAGTTTATCCCCCTGGAGCCAGACGCTCGCCCGACCGCCGATCTGCTCGACGACCAACACCACGCGGTCGGCGGGATCGAGTCCCGTGGGGCGGCCAAAACGACGCACGAATCGCACCACGCCGCGAAAATCGTCTCCCGCAACCGAACGCCAGTCTCCGGGAACCGTCGCTGGGCCTGGACGGGGCAACGGTCGGTCGACGGACGCCACGTTCCCCTGAGCGTCGCGTTGCAGCCAAACCATCGGCTGACACTCCCAGGGACCGCGCAGGCGGATCGAGTGTTTACAGGGACGGGAACCGGGGGAGGAGGACGCAGGCGAAGTCATGTCGCGACTTTAGGCCCGTCACCGCTCATTGGCAAAGGGGGATGCGGTCATCACAATGCAGAAAGTTCGATTCACGTAGGAGCCCGCTCGTTCATGAAGCTCGCCATCATCGGTACCGGATATGTGGGACTCGTCACCGGCGTTTGCTTCGCCGATAACGGCAACGAGGTTGTTTGTGTCGACACGAACGCGGCGAAAATCGAATTGCTGTTGCAAGGCCGAATTCCGATCTACGAGCCGGGACTGAGCGAACTGGTGATTCGCAACACGGCGGCCGGCCGCCTGCACTTCACCACCAACCTGGCGGATGCCGTCGCGGGCGCTCAGGCCATCTTCATCGCCGTCGGCACGCCGCCCGCCGCCGACGGCAGCGCCGACTTGACCGCCGTCTGGAACGTGGTTGAAAGCCTTGCGCCGGTGGTTCCGCCCGACGCCGTCGTGGTGCTCAAGAGCACCGTGCCCGTCGGCACCAACGCCGCCGTCTTGGAACGCTTGCAACAGCTGACCGGCCGCGTCGTCGACGTCGCCAGCAATCCGGAGTTCTTGAAAGAGGGAGCGGCGATCAACGACTTCATGTATCCCGATCGCGTCGTTGTCGGCGTCCGACGTCCGCAAGTCGCCGACACGCTCAAGACCCTTTACGATCCGCTCTTGCGCAACGGACGCCCCTACCTGGTCATGTCGCCCGAAAGCGCCGAATTGACCAAGTACGTCGCCAACGCGATGCTGGCCGTGAAGATCAGCTTCATCAATGAAATGGCGAACATCTGCGAGCGCGTGGGCGCGGACATCAACGAAGTGCGCCATGGCATCGGCCATGATCACCGCATCGGCTTCGCTTTCTTGTTCCCGGGAGTCGGCTACGGCGGCAGTTGCTTTCCCAAAGACGTGCGAGCGCTCGCCAGCAAAGCCCAATCGGTCGGCATTACGCCGCGAATCCTGGAAGCGGTCGAGCAGGTGAACGATCGCCAGAAGTCGGCCATCCTCGAAAAGCTGCGCACGCACTTCGACACGCAGTTGACCGGTCGCACCATCGCCATTTGGGGACTCGCATTTAAGCCGCGCACCGACGACATCCGCGAAGCCCCCGCGCTAGCCCTGATCGACGCCCTGTTGGAGCATGACTGCCGCCTGCAAGTGCACGACCCAGAAGCGATGGAGCGAGTGCGCGAGCAATACGGCGAGCGGTTGATCTACGCCTCGCAGCCGCTCGACGCACTCGAGGGCGCCGACGCGGTGGCGATCAACACGGAATGGGGCGAGTTCCGCGGACTCGACCTCCAGGAATGGCGCCGCCGCATGGCGACGCCGATCGTGTTCGACGGTCGGAACCTCTACGAACCGGCGCTCATGGCGGAAGCGGGCTTCACCTACTACTCGATCGGCCGACCTACTTCGCGGCCGGCGGCGGAGTCGACGCCGGCGACTCCATCGGCTTCGGATCCGGCCGCTCAATCGTAATCATCACGGGGCGGCTGGCGTAAGTCGTTTTCATCACGAAGTTGACCGAGACGTTGGCCATCACTGCGGCCTGCTGACGCTCGACCGCCGGCGCATCCGGGGCCGCCTTGAGCACGATCTGGCCTTCCGTCGCGCCGCCCGCCAGCAACGTCTTGGACGCTTTGTCGTCGATCGTGACGCCCTGCGGCAAGGGATTGCCAAAGATGCTTCCCAGGTGCTGATAGACCATCTCCAGCGTCACGTTGGCGGCGAAGCCCGGGCTGCGTTCCACCTTCACCCCGATCGTCTTCGACTCGCCCGGCTTCATGCGCAACTCGTAGTCGCTGAGTTCCACGCGCCGAATGTCGCCGTACCCCATCACGGCCACCGCGTGCGCATCGACCGGCCAGTGTCCGCGACCGCCGCCTGGCAGATAGATTTCTTGATACGGAATCGCGCGTGCCTCGAGCGCCAACTCAACGCCGTCAGGCAGCGCGTGCACCGCGGTCCCCACGATCGTGACGTTGGCCATGCCCAGCGGTGCGTCGTGGTCGGCCTCCAAGACGATGCATCCATCTTGCGACTTGCCATCCAAAATGCGGCCGCACGACGCCGTCACGCCATGCGGCAAACCATCCACCCGCAAATCCACCGGCCCCGTAAAGCCGTTCTTCCGCTCCACTCGACAATAGATCACGCCGCACGCCCCCGGCGCAACTTGCGTCTTGTCGGTGTCCATAAACAAGTCGAAGTAGGGTTGGCTGCGTTGCACCTTCAAGAAGTACGGAAACGCCGCCCCTCCGCGCAAATGTACGTCGCGGACTTCGATCCCATACTTGCCGTCCGCGGGCGCAGTCCAGTTCTCGACCCACGAATCGGAGTGACTACGGCGGCCGAAACGAGCGTCGTCGTTCGCCGCCAACTGTTGTCCCTTTTCGTTGACCACGCGCAGGTACGAATCGAGACTCGAACGCTGCCGACGTGCGACGACTTCAAACGAGTAGGTCTCCCCCTTCTTCGCTTCGAAGACGTAATAGTCGACGTCCGCTTCCGACTCGATGCGGCCGTTCACCCCCGCGGGCGTCGTGATGACTTGCGCCTTCTCGACTGCACCATTGTCGCCGGTCGCTTCGAGCACCAGCGGCAGGTCGGAGACGACGACCGGCACGGGATCGGTGAGCTCCGCCCCAACCGGGATGCGCAGCGTCTGCAACCCCAGCGGCATGTCCATCGGCGCGGCACACGCGACGGACATCGGCGCTGCAGGCAGTTGATAACCGACGAGCTCCAAGGGCGCCGACTGACCTCGGGCGACCGCCAGCGGGAAGACGGTCTCCACAAAGGGGCGCGCGTGAGCTTCGATGCAATACTCCCAGTACTGATTTCCCTCGTACCGGACGTCGCGAATCTCCAGCAGATAGTCGCCCGCTTGCTCGAATCGATGACTCAAAAGCGGATCGCCGAAATAGTGATTGTCGCTCGCCGCCAGCGTCGTCCCCGTCGCGGTGCGCAAGGTGAGAATCGGGTCGCTGTGATTCTGCAAGTCGTGAATGCGATCCTGCAATCTCGATGAACGGACGTGGAACGTGAAGGCTTGTCCGGCGTCGACATGGAAGCGGAAGTAGTCGACGTCCTCCGCCTTCTCGATCGTACCGCACAACGCGGCTGGAAGCGTCGCCGCCGTCGCCTGCTCGGCGCGATCATTGTTCGGCGTTTCCACGATCACCGGATCGCGCACCACGACCAGCTGCCCCACCGTGCTCACCCCCGCCGGCGTTCCAATGCGAAAGTCACGGACGCCCGGCAAGGCGTCGGCGGCGGCCGTGAAGCGAACCTTGAGCGCGGTGAGATCAGGTTTCTTCTTGCCGTCGTCGGGCGGAGGAGGCGGCAAAAGCACTTCGCCCGTCACCCCCAGCCCGCTCACTTGGACCTCATAGGCGCCGGCCATCGAATAGCGCGACTGCACCGTCAGCTCGGCCGTCGTCCCCGACTGTAGCGCCGCCGGTTTGACGCTCATCACCATCGGATAGGACAACTGCGCCGCGGCCGGACGCGCCAACGCGCACCAACAAGCCAAACCAGCAAGGATGCTCCAGCGCAGCCGCAAACCAGTCCGAGTCATGATGGAACTCCTCGGCAATTCGAAAATTCCAGGATCGGCGCGCCAAGCGCAGGTCGCAGGCGGACCCTCGCTAGGCAGGCCGTACCAGGCGGGAAAGTTCAGGTGGGTCGTCTCATCCGGCGGGCATTCGTCTTTCTCAAAACGAACTCCTCCGATTGTACCCCGCCCCCAGGCGACTGTCTGCCTGAGTTTCCGGCTCGACTGCTCCGGCCAGCGGCCGCGACTCCACGCACTACGCGCTACGACGCGCTGCTCAGGCGGTGCGAAACGTAGCGAGTCACCAAGCCGGCCAAGATGAGTCCGCCGCCGGCGAGCGTCCACCATGCGGGAACGTCGCCCCACGCCAAGTAGACCCAGACGGGAACCAAGATCGGCTCCAACATCCCTATGCCCGACGCGCGATGCCCCGGCAGATGCTTCAATCCCTTGGCGAACAAGACGTAGGGCAGCCCCATCTGAAACATGCCGAATCCCGCCAACATCACCCACTGGATGCCGTGCGGCCAGTACTGAGTCGCCGCGAGATTCCACGACAACAACACGGCCGTCGCCAGATGATTCACCGCGACCAACCACGCCGAGTCGTATTCGCGGAGATGCCGGAGCGAGAGCACGATCCCGGCGTAGAACACGCCCGACGCAAGTCCCCACAGGAACGCCTCCAGCCCCTCGCCCCGAGACTCAAACCACAAGATGAACAATACGCCGGCGCCGCAAAGAGCGATCAACACCCAATCAAGCCAGTGGGCTGGCTCGCGAAATACAAACACGCCGACGATCAGCACCCACACAGGCGCCGTGCTTTGCAGCCAAATCGCGTTGGCCGGCGAACCCTTCACCATCGCCGTCAAATACGTGTAGTTCATCAAAGCAAAGCAAGCGACCATCGGAATCAACTTCCAGCTCCAAACCGGACGTCGCACCATCGGCAGCAAGATGACGCTCGCAAACGCCGCACGCCAAAACGCCAACAACGGCCCGGGCCAGCCCGCAAAGTAAGGCGCCTTCGCAAAGAAGCCCCCGCTGCTCCACAGTAATGCCGCCGCTACGACCAGCAACGTCGCGCGCCGGATCGCTCGTGGATCGTCATTCGAGTTCATAAGTCTGGTCGATTCGCGTTGCTCGGCGATCACTCGCCGTGTATAAACAGTCCCTGATGCGTAATTCCGACGTCGAGCGTTCGCTCGGGAACTTCGGCGAGGAACGTGTACGAACGACACGCGCTCGCCGTGGAGGCCGCCGGATGAACGAGTTTCCGAATCTGACTGGCTCGGAGGAATCGCTGGCGTCGCGACGGACGTTCATGCGTCTCGGCGGCATGTTCCTCGGCGGCCTCTCGCTGCCGCAGTTGCTCGCGGCCGAACAGCATACTGCACGCCGCGGTTCACAGAAGGCGGTCATCATGATCTTCCTGTCGGGAGGCCCTCCCCATCAGGACATGATCGATCTCAAGATGGACGCGCCGGCGGAGATTCGCGGCGAGTTTCAACCGATTGCGACCAACTTGCCGGGCGTACAAATCTGCGAACATCTGCCGCGAATGGCCCAACGCATGGATCGATTGGTCGCCGTCCGCACGTTGGTTGGCTCCGAGGGACGTCATGCGGCTTTTCAATGCTTGACCGGTTGGCCGGTCAACCAGCAACCGGCCGGCGGTTGGCCGTCGTTCGGTTCGACCGTCTCGAAACTGCAAGGACCGGCGTACGCCGGCACGCCTCCCTACGTCAGTCTGACGCCGCGGATGAAGGGCGCGGGCTGGGCCGATCCGGGGCAGCCCGGGTTTCTCGGCCAAGCGCATTCGGCCTTCACGCCGAATGCGGAAGGCCGAGCCAACTTGTCGCTGCAGGGCATCACCATCGACACGCTTCACGACCGCCAACGGCTTGTGTCGCAGCTTGATCGCCTCAAGCGCGACGCCGATGCCACGGGCGCCATCGAAGGTCTGGACGCCTATCAACAACAAGCCTTCTCCATCCTCACCTCCAATCGACTCGCTGAAGCGCTCGACTTGGAGCGTGAAACGTCGGCGGTGCGCGACGCCTACGGTCGCGGTACGACCGAGCCGGCCGGGTACGGCGACGCAGGTCCGCTGATGAACGACTACTTTCTCGCCGCGCGGCGGTTGGTGGAGGCCGGCGTGCGGGTCGTCAGCCTCGCGTATGGACGCTGGGACTGGCATGGTCGACCGCACGGGACCAACTTTGAGAACGCACGCGATCACCTCCCGCAACTCGACCAGGGTCTCTCCGCACTACTCGACGATCTCGAAGTTCGCGGCATGCTGGACGACGTCACGGTGCTGGTGTGGGGCGAGTTTGGTCGCACGCCGCGCATTAACAAGTACGGCGGACGCGACCATTGGCCGAACGTCGGCTGTGCGCTGATGGCCGGCGGCGGCATGCGCACCGGCCAAGTGATCGGAGCGACGAATCGACTGGGGGAGCATCCGATTGAACGACCGGTGCATTTCCAGGAAATCTTCGCAACCCTCTACCACAATCTGGGAATCGATACGAATCATGCGACGGTGAACGACCTGCATGGTCGTCCCCGCTATCTGGTCGACCATGTGAAGTACGGACCGATGCGCGAGGTCGTCTGATGGCTCGCTACCGTTTGCACCATACGCTCACTCATCCCAACGCCGTTTACTCCGGCGTGTTCTCTCCCGACGGCTCGCAAATCGCCTCGGGCAGTCTCGACAACACCATCAAGCTCTGGGACGTCGCCACCGGCCGCGAGACGGCGCGCTGGCGCGGACATGGCGACGGCGTCTGTACGGTCGTCTTCGCTCCCGACGGCAAAACGCTGTACTCGGCCAGCCTCGACCGGACGCTGCGCGCCTGGAACGTCGACGCCGGCTCGGTGTTGACGACGATGACGGGGCATCAGAACTACATCGAGTGCATGGCCATGTCGGCCGACGGCAAGCTGCTGGCTTCGGGCGGTTACGACTTCGACGTGCGACTGTGGAACGTTCCCGCCGGCGCTGCTCACGCGACGTTCAAGGGCCACACCGACTCGGTCTTCGGACTGGCGTTCTCGCCCGACGGCCGGTGGCTCGCGTCCTGCGGCAACGACGGCGATTTGCGACTGTGGGACGTCGCGTCGGGAACGTTGCGTACCACGCTCAAAGGCCACTCGGGCCCCGTCCAATGCGTCGCATTCTCGCCCGACGGCGGCACGCTGGCCTCCGGCGGATCGGACCAAACGGTGCGCTGGTGGGATGTCTCGACCACCGAACTGAAGCGCACTTTTGAAGCGCACCGACAACCGGTCAAGTGCCTGGCCTATGCACCCAACGGACAGTTCTTCGCGTCGGGCGGCAGCGACGGAAACGTGCGGCTTTGGGACCCGCAGCGCGGCACGGCGCTCGAAGAATACGCCCTCCATCGCAACTCGGTCTATAGTATCGCGTTCACCCGCAACGCCGCGCTGCTGCTCACCGCCAGCTTTGACCGCACGCTGGCGTTGTGCGGTCTCGCATAAACGCGAGCCGAGCGTTGGACAGCCGCGTCACTCTTCCATGCCCAGTCGAATGAAATCGGCCAGCGTCGTGTAGTTGAGCGTCGTGTAATAAGTGGGACGCTTTCGATCGAGCTGCAATTGTGGACGGCGATCGCTGCCCGCTTCCGCCAGATCAGCGTCCAGCCGCGCGAGCAGCTCGCGTGCCGACTCGACCCCTTGGCGATAGGCTTCCTTGGCCGTCTCGCCGCGGGCGATCACCGCCCGATCCAACCCTTCGACTTCGGTCCTTGCGAGCGGCGTTTCGGCGGCGGACAGCGAAAAGGTGCGCAGCGAGCCTGCATACTGCAAGGCATAGCGGACGTACGGCTCCGCATCCGGATACTGAACCGGATCGGGCAGACTGGCGACCATTTGTTCGAGCGCCGCGACGCCCTCGTTCGGCTTGCCCTGCAGGAAGTTCAGCCACGCGACGACTTGGTGCGCTACAGGCGACTTGGGATGTTCCAGTCGCACGCGTTCCAGCAACGGTCGGGCCAGCAGCGTACGATTGTGTCGCAGCAGAATGAGGCCGTAGGCGAGCGGCAACTCGGGGTCTTTGGGCGCCAAAGCCTGCGCTGCCTGAAAGTCGGTCGTCATCGATTCATCGAACCGACTCGCGCGCAGATAACGCAGCAGCTTGGTGACGCTCTCCTTCGCCGCTTGCGACAGACGCGGCGGACGTGCATCCGGCTGAAACACCACCGCCGTCTGCGGCTTGGCCGACGGCGCCGTCGCCTGCATCGTCCGCGGCAAGTATTCCAGCAGTTCGGCGACGGCCACACGACCATCTCGATTCGCATCCGCCTCGCCGGCGAACGCCTTGTTTACGACCTTGCCGAAAACGGTGCGCGCGTCGTCATCGACCGTCGTACCCCGTTGGCCGCGCGAGTTGCTCGCAATCACCAGCACATTCGTCGACACGGGGCGAGTCGGCTTGTCCTTCGTCGCTTCCGCCTGTTCAGCCGACGACGGCTCGAGCTTCGGCTCGATTCCCGGAACGTCATGGCACGAATCGAGCAGCAGGAGTTTCTCGCGCGAAGGACAAGCCTCCATCAGCTTGATCACGGTCTTGAGCGGCAGGCCCGTTTCTTTGGCTCGCGCACGGTCGAACTCCTTCGAGGTCCACTGCACTCCCAAGTCTGGATCGACGATGCCATGGCCCGCGTAATAGCACAGCAGTTGCGAGTCAGCGGGCACTTTGGCCAAGAAGGCCGTCAACCCCTGCTCGATCTGCAAACGCGATCCATTGACGATCTGCAGCAACTGTTCGGCAGGAATGCGATAGCGATCCCGCAACGTCAACGACAGCGACTCGGCGCTGCCCCGCGCCTGCGGCAAGGCGGGCAGACTGGGATCGTCGTAGGCGGCTTGCCCGATCACGACGGCCCACGCGCGCGGATCGGTCGCCGGTCGCACCTCCATCTTCAACGCTTGCAATTGCTCGCCGCTCAACGGCGAATACTCAATCGCGATTTGATCGCCGCGGCGCAAGAAGTCGAATTCGAGCGGCTCTTGCTTGGCGCCGGTGATCGTCACTTGCGGCGACATGGCGAACTCTAAAGTTTTTCCCTCGCCCGCGGCGACTTTTAGCGTCCGCTGACCATAGTGAATGTCGGCGATCGTCCCCGACGCGTTGACATCGCGACTCGCTTCCAACTTGTGGACGACGGCGTCGACGGTAAGCGTCACGCGATCGCCCGTATTGAGGTCGGCGATCGTGATGGGAGCGTCGCCGTGCAGGTCGGCGCCGTTGACCGTCACGATCGGCTTCGCCCCCATCGTCAGGGTGCGTTTCCCCGCCTCCCCGGCGACTTCCACGACGATCTTGCCCTGCTGCGGATTACGGCTGACAAGCGTCCCGGAGTAGGTGAGCGTGCGGAGGGCGGTGATGGAACGCGCAACGGTGCGGCCTTCATCGGAAACGACATGCGTTACGACGACTCGATCGTCGGGCTGAAGATCAGTCAGTCGCCACGCGATTTTGCCGTTCTTCGAGTCGCCATTCAGCTTGATCGGCGTCCCCTCAGGCACATACCACGGTTCGGGCGCGTCTACTCCCGGGACTTCGGCCAAGATCAGCGAAGCGGAGTCGGCGTCGATCGAAGCGATCTCCCCGGTCGTCTCCTGCAATTCGGGGCGCGCCGCGTAGATCTCCTTGAACTCTACGCCGTCGCTCGCCAAATACTTCAGCGTGACCGCATCCTCGGCCTGCAAGTCTTCCAACTTCGCGCGTTCGTCGTTCAAGAACACGCGGTCATTGTCTGGATCAACGACGACCCCTTGCGGCGTCTCGCCTTCTTCACGCGGCTTCAGAAAAAACAGACTGCGCTCCAAATCGATGTCGCCGACCACGCCGTCGACCGGCCGCACGATGACGGGCGGCGGGGCAGGCGGCGGCTTCTTTTCAGGCCATAACGCCGCCGTGAGGCTCAAGGTAGTGCTCAAGACGAACGCGCCGATCGCCAACCAACGCTTGCGTTTCGCCGCTTGAGCGGCCCGCGTTGCCTCGGCCAGTTGCTCCTGCGTCACGGCCGTTTCGGCCGTCGTCCCGCGCTGCAAGTCATCCAGCACCTCGGCCGCCGTCCGATAGCGTTTGGCGGGATCCTTTTCGGTAAGTCGTTGGATGACGTAGGCCAAGTCGGGCGGCACCCCTTGCAGGACGCGATCGATCTCCGGCAACCGACGATCGGGCGCCGAATGCCACATCATCCACGCGATCTGACGATCGCGGCCGAACATATTGAGTCCGGGAAAGAGCGTCTCGAAGTTCTCCCCGCACATCAACTCGAAGGCGGAGAACCCGAGAGAATACAAATCGCTATGCGGACCGACGGGCCCGAATTGGTCCGAGACCACTTCCGGCGCCATGTACTTCGTCGTCCCCTTCACCACGCTGCCATGGTCCCCCGTGACGCGCCGCGCAATCCCGAAGTCGCCCAGCTTGACGCGATGATTTCGGTCGACCAACAGGTTGCTCGGCTTGACGTCGCCATGCACGATCCCATGCTCGTGCATGAACTGCAGCGCATGCAACGTATAAGTCAGCGCCATACGCAGGTCGCTGAGATCGATCGGACGGCCCGCCAGCAACCCTTGCAAACTGCCGGTCATCAACTCCAGCACCAACCAGCCGCGCTCGCGCACGATGTCGTAGATCATCATGATGTGCGGATGCTCAAGCGACGCCAGCAACTGCGCTTCCTGCCAGTATCGATCCAGCTGTCGCGGATCTTGCAGGAACTGCGGGTGGATCTGCTTGATCGCCACTTCGCGGCCCAACTCGCGGTCCCGCGCACGAAAGACGGTCGCGTAGTCGCCCGCGGCGATCTGACTCAAAATTTCAAATCTCAGTTGCGGTTCCATGCGACCAATTCCCAAATCATTCGCTGAGCAGCGTGGAGATGAGCCCTTCCAGGTGACGATCACTGGGATTGCCGATCGGCGGATCCGGCGCGTCGATCATTCCCGTCACGCCCGTCGACTTGTTTTTACTCTCCGAGTGCAAGATGTCGAGCACCTCGCGGTACAAACGCTTCTCTTCCTCGCGATCACCCTTCTCATGCGCCTGCAGCGCCAACCGAACCTTCTGCTGATAAGGCGCCAGCGGCGGGACCACGCCTGCATAGTGTTGCTGCAATTGCGAACGCGTCGCGACGGCCGACCGGCGCTCGCCGCCTCCGCCCCCTTCGGAGTCGACGAACAACAGCGCCAACGACATGGCGATGCTGACGCCGAACACGGTGAGCAGCAGCCAGGGGGGCGAATTCTTGGGCTTCGCCGCCTCCTCTTCCACCGCCTGCTCCACATCCTCGAGCAACAGCGAAGGCAACTTGCCGTCCGCCCCCAACGGCACGCGCATCGCATTCGGATCCGCCGCGATGAACCGCGCCGTTTGGGAGGTGCGCAGCGGCGGCGGAGCGGCAGACACGACCGATCCGGGCGTCAACGTGCTCGGCGGCGGCGGCGGACCAACGCCCGACGGCGGCACAGGACTGGGCTTCACTAGCTTCGCGGGCGGCGTCGGCGGAACCGACCGCAGCGGCGCTGCAGCGGGCACAGTCGGCGGCGGGGCAGCCAGCGGAGGCGCCGGCGGCATGCTGGCGGCCTGAGGCGGGAGCGGCGGCGGCAGTGCTTGCGGCGCAGGTACGAGCGGCGTCAACGCGGGCGGCAGCGGCGCGGGCGCCGGCGGCACGGGCGTCGACGACGACCGGGCGGGCGGCGGCAAAGGGACCGGAGAGGCAGGAAGCGGCGTCGCAGCGGGAGGCAATTCGGGGACGTCGGCGGACGAAGGCGGATTCGCCGCCGTCGCTCCGCCGGCTAACAGCGAAGGGGCGCGAGGCGGCAGGACGATCGGCGGCCCCATCCCGGGCGGATAGAGGTCGGCTCGAGTGCCCGGCGTCGGCGCGGGCGGAGGCGAGGTCGGCGCCGGCCCGCCATACAGCGGCACCACCAGCCGCTCGCCGCAATGCGGACAAGTCGTCGTCTTTCCCGCCATCGATTCGGGAAAGGTCAACGACGCTCGGCACAGTCGACATTGAAGCGAAGCGGTCATGCGTTACAGTCCGAACCCGTTGTAGAGGTATCCGAGGATGAAGGGCCCCAAGATGATCAGCACGGTCGCGGCCATCACCAAGATCCCCGGCAGCAACATCTGCACGCCCGCTTCGTTGGCGATCGTTTCCGCGCGCTGACTGCGTTTGACTCGCAGCACGTCGGCTTGCGTTCGGAAAATGTGCGACAGCGGCGTCCCCAGTTTCTCGCTCTGAATGATCGCCCCCACAATGCTCGTAACCTCGTCGTCGTTCAAGCGTTTCCGCAAATTGTCGAACGCTTCGACGCGCGCCTTTCCCATGTTCATGTCGCCCAAGACGCGCCCAAACTCGACCGCCACCGGATGATCTCCGAACTCCATCACCGCTTGATCGAGTGCATTCAGGAAACTTGAGCCGGCTTCCATCAACAGCGTCAACAAGTCGAGCAGGTAAGGGAGGCGGCGTTTGATTAGCAGCAAGCGTCGTTGGGCCATCCGCGTCAGGCGCAACCGGAACCACCACATGGTGACGGCGGTCAACAACAAGGCGAGCATCACGCCGGGCGATTCGAAATTGAGGATGCAGATGTAAAAGTAGAACGGTGCGAGCAGCAAACTGAGAATCTGTTGCCGCGCCAAATACTCTTCCGGCAGCCAGAAGCGCGGCAGTCCGGCCGCCAGGATCTCGCGTTGCACCTCTACCAGTCGCGGTCCCCAGGCCGCACGGTTCAAGCGTCCCAGCGCCTGAACGACCGGTTGCAACACGCGATATAGAGCGTCTGATTTACGCAGCGCATTGATCCGACTCACGTCGTAACGCCACTCATCCGACTGCGCCAGATCTTCGGTGGCCAAGGCGCGCAGCACCCACCAGGTCAGCAGCGCCGCGCCGCCGCCCATGAATCCGCACGCCAAGAAGACCGCTGGATCGCCGCCCACGCCCTAACCTCGACCTTCGCTAAATGTCCGCGCTCAAGATCTTCACAGCCCAGAAGTAGGCCGCCAAGTTCAAGATGGCGCAAATCGAGAGGATTAACTGTCCGGGAAACGTAATGAACAAGAGCCGCGTGTTGTCTGGATCGAGATAGAAGTAAGTCGCCAGGATGAACGCCGGCACAATCGCCATGTAGACCGCCGACTTGCGCGCCTGCGCCGTCTCCGCCATCACCTTTCGCTCCAATCGCTGGAGCTCCAACACCGACTTCGAAATGCGTTCAACCGTCTCGTTCAAGCGTCCGCCGCTCTCGCGACTGGCGAGCAACGCCGCCGCAAACAGGACGAAATTCTCGCTGCGCAGACGCTCCTTCGCCTCGGTCAACGTCCGCTCCAGCGGCTTTCCCAAATTGTACTCGCCGACGATTTGCTGAAACTCCTGATGAATGGGCCGCGGACACTCTTGCGCGAGCAATTCGAGCGACTGCGCCAATGACAAACCGGCGCGGACGCCGTTGGAGAACATCACCATGGCGTCGGCCAATTGATCCTCGATCCGCTGGCGTCGGTGAGCGGCCAGACGGCGCACGAGATACCAAGGCCCCGCCAACAGCACCACGGCGACCAAGACCCCTAGCACCCACATGTCGAGTCCCAGCCAGATGAAGCAGAACAGCAGTCCGACCAGCGACAACCAGGTCAACACCCAACGTCGCAAATGAGGCGTCGCAATCCGCAAACTCCGTAAGCGATCGCCGAGGTCGGCCGTCACGAAGTCGAGCAGCTGCGCGCCGGCGTCGCGCGCCGCCCAACTTCCCACGGCGACGCACACGCCCATTGCGAGATTGCACAACAAAAGCGACGCGTCCATCTCCACTTTCTATTTCCGCATCACGGGGATGCTGGCTCGCCGTAAAGGAACTTGGGATCGAGCAACTGTTTGGCCACCAGGCTGTCGAGGAACGTCGGCAGGTAGCCGGTTGCTTCCAGCGACTTGCCGTTGCGACGATTGAAGATGTCGGTAATGATCACTTCGTGCGTCGCCGGATCCATTCCCGACACCTCCGCGATCTGACTAACCACGCGTTTGCCCGTCGGCAAACGGTCGATATGCACGATCAAGTGAATGGCCGAAGCAATCTGCCGATGCAACGACACGATCGGCAGCTCGGCCGCCATCAGCATTAGAATCTCCAACCGCGGCACAACCTCCCGTGCGCTGTTGGCGTGAACGGTGGTCATGGAGCCGTCGTGGCCCGTGTTCATCGCCTGCACCATATCCAACGACTCCGCGCCGCGGCACTCGCCGACGATGATCCGATCGGGACGCATGCGGAGCGAGTTCTTCACCAGATCGCGAATCGTGTACTCGCCCGTTCCCTCGACGTTCGCCGGCTTGGCTTCGAGCGACACGACGTGTTCCTGATGCAGTCGCAATTCCGACGTATCCTCGATGGTGACGATCCGTTCTTTGTACGGAATGAAGCCGCTCAGCACGTTCAGCATCGTGGTCTTACCCGACCCCGTACCGCCGCTGATGAGAACGCTTCGGTGATCAATCACGCAGGCTCGCAAGAACGTCGCAGCCGCGCGCGTCACCGACCCATACTCGATCAAGTCGTCCATCGTGAGCCGCTGGATAGGGAACTTGCGGATCGTGAGGCAAGGCCCGTGCACGGCCAGCGGCGGAATGATGGCGTTGACGCGCGAACCGTCGGGCAGTCGCGCATCGACCAGCGGCTGACTCTTGTCGATGCGACGCCCGACTTGAGCCACGATGCGTTCGATGATTGATTCGGTCACTTTATCCGAGATGAATCGCCGCCCCGATTTCTCGATGATCCCGTCCCGCTCGACGAAGATCTGGTCGCTGCGCACCACCATGATTTCGCTGATCGTCGGCGCTCGTAGCAAGTCTTGCAACGGACCAAAGCCGAAGACGATGTCTTTCAGATCCTTCTTGAGCATCCGCAGCACGACGTACCGACGCAACTCTTGATGCAAATGCGGACGCAGCAGCTGAAAACACTCGTTGAACTTCTCTTCGACGCGGTGGATCTTGCCGCTGATGTCCGGCAGTTTCTCCAACTGCAGCTTCTCGCGCAAGAACTGCAGCAGCGCGTGCATCTCCGTCTCGCGCTCCGGCACCAGCGTCGCCGGCACATCGAATTCATTCGTCGTCAGCGACGCCAAGTCGAGAAAGCCGTCTTCCTCGGTTTCCATGATCAGTTGATTGACGGCCAAGTCGCGCAGCGCAAGACCGCACATCTCTTCGAGCACCGAGTCGTTCTCTTTACGAAACACCTGAAGATCGCGACAAACGTCCTCGATGTTATTCTCCAGCAACAAGATGCTGTCCTGACGTCCTCCGCGCGTGTTCTCCAGCTCGTAAAGATCGAGCCGCTCGAGCAGCTTCTTATGCAGCCGCAACTCAAGATCGGCGACAAGGCCGCGCAGATGCGACTCCAGTTCTTGCCGGGTGATCGTCGTCACCGATTCGGCTTCGAAACTCAGGGTGAAGGGCCAAATGCGCACCTTGACCGACGGCGAAAACTTCACTCGATCGCCGCCCAGCACCTCGTTGTCGCCCACCAGACAACTGTTGACGCCGACGTTCTCTAACTCCAATTCATTCGGGCCGGCGATCCGCACGACGGCATGACAACGCGATACGAGCGGACTGCGCAGCACCACTTCGTTGGTCGGGTCCCGCCCGATTCGCACCTGCGAACCGGTGAACTCCGCCATCGACCGCCGACTTTCGTGAATTCGGTTGAACCAGACTCTCATGACCCTTCTCGCGGATGCAGCAACACGCCGACGCCTTGATTGCCGATGCGACGCGAAAGCTCCACCAAACGCATCGCTTTCGCCTCCATGCGCGGGTCCGAATCGGTCCCTTCGTTCTTGACGAAGATCCCCAACTCAAAGTCGCTCACGCTGCGTCCCACCACCGCCTTGCTCACTTCGGCGCTCCCCAAGCGGCTGCCGACGGCGGCAATTACGAACGGCCCAACCAATTCCAATCCGCCGCCCTCGGCCGCGGCCGGCGCCGCGGGAAACGGCGGAGGAGGTTCGCCCGGGTTGACCGGCTGCACGGGGGCGGGGCGAGCCGCCGCCGCACGCAGCGTCGGCAGCGTGAACGTCACCTTGTCGCCGGGATTCACCAAATCGGGCACAAAGCTGCGGCTGTCGACCGGCACCCAAACCAGCAGCTGCCCCTTCGCCAATTTCAGCTCCGGCGGCGGCGTACGATAGTCTTCTCGTCGCAGCAATTCGCCGCCCTGATACGAGCGAATCGCACGGATGCCGCGGACCGTCTCTAGTTCCGTCCACAAGTAGACAAATTTCTTGAGGTTCCCGACATTCGCCTCCGGGATCGTCACGGGGACCAAGTCGTCGTCCTTGAGCGGATCGCCGGGACGCAGTTTGGCGTCGTCGCGCAAACCGATGAAGGAGACGGTCTTTACGTGCCGAGTCTTATTGTCGAGATAGACATAGTTCAGCGCAGCGCCGAGCAACCCCAGCAACAGCGCTACGACAATTCCCGCCGCCCCCCTCATTGGCATCCCCTTGCATCTAGCGTCTCGGCGTCCACCTGGTTAGTCGCCGCACAGAGGCGTCCCGTCACCGCGAGCGCCCCGATGTGCGTTCTAGACAGGCCGCGAACGCCTTGGCTCTATCCTACTGTGCCGAATCCGCCGGCGACATATTTAGGAACGCTTGAACTTGCCCTGAGGGCTCTTCCTGGATCAGAATTTGGGTCCGCCGCGGCGGATCGTCGTGAAGAAAACGGCCGTACCAGCTGCGCGGGCCCGTCTCCCAAACGCCTTCCGCACGCCAGCCGCGCTGAGAATACCACTTCGTGCAGGCTTCCTGCCAACGAAGACCGCTCGCCGTTCCCGTGTACCCCACTCGCAGTTCGCCCGAATCAAGCCGGATGGTCAACGTCCGTCGACCGCCGGGAAGTTCGGGAAGCACGGCTGCGGCGTCATCCTTTCCGCTGCCCCAGTCCCCTGGCGAGGAGGCGCGGCCGGAATCCGCCCCAGCCGCCGTTCTCCAGGTAAACCAGTTCCAGGCCAGGCCCTGCGACTCGTCCGCTGTCTTGCCCCCCGCCTCGCTCCGGTTGGGAAACAAGATCCCCCAGGCCAGAACCCGTCGCGACGTTATGACTTCGTCCCCCTCGTCGCTTACCACCACCGCCATCGGGATCGGACGTTCGCGTACGAAGAGGATCCCAACGCCGGGCGCGCGCGACGTCGGCATTGCACGCGTTAGCTCCTCGAGCAAACGCAGTTCGGCGGGCCCCGGCGGGGTCTGGGGCGACGCGGCGCCGCGCGCTGTACGCAGGCATTCGTCCTGCAGCTGCGCTAGGGCCGCGGGAATTTCTGCCGACGCAGCGCCGTGGCGAAACACCAGGGGCCAGTCGCCGAACTGGATTTCCGCTCCCGCGTCCGCTTCCGCAGTCGCACGAGCCACATCGTCGGCCCCACGCGGCATCGTCCCCGGCGGACTCGGCGCCGCCGTCTGTACCTCGGCCGTATCGACGTACCACCAGTGCAGGATTTCGCGGCCGAAGACCAGCCCCACGACGATGATCACGCCGCTCACCAGCAAGTTCGCGGCCCAATTGGTCCAACGCACCGCCAATGACGACTGTTGGGGCTTCATCCGCCGACCGCGTTCAGGACTCGACTCAGCCGCTCGCGAGTTTCGGGCTTTGACAGCTCGAGTTTCCCGAAACCGTACTCGGCCCCCTCTGCAACGGCGGCCGCTTGATGATCAGGATAGTTCGTGATGAGCATCACCGGGACGCGACGGTAACGCTCCTCCTTTTTGATCAACCGCAGAATCTCGATGCCGTCGCTGTAGTCTTGATCCAACTTGCGATTGATCAAGACCAAATCTATCCCACCCTTGGCGAGCGCAGCCAGCGTGTCGTCGGGGCCGTGAGCTTGCAGCACGGCCGCCCCAAAATTCGCCTGCAGCATGCCGCGAATGGCGGCATGATCGGGAACGCAATTGCCGACGTCGAGCACCGTTTTGGGCATGTCGCGCCTTACTTCTCGTCTTCCGCTTGGATGGCGAACAGGTGATCTTTGTTTGCGATGTACAACACGCCGTTCGCCACGACGGGGGACGTGTACACCGAGCTGAGCATGTTCACTTCAAAGATCGGATCATGCTTCTCGGCGGTTAACTTGAAGACCACGATGTCGCCGTCTTCGTCCCCGATGTAGACGTGGTCGCCGACGATCAACGGCGATCCCCACGACGCGGCCAGCATGTCGTACGTCCAGTAAACCTTGCCCGACTTGGCGTCGACGCAGTGAATCAAGCCGCTAAAGTCGGCCACGTACAGCAAGTCGTTCTTGATCGCGACCGTGCCGCAGCTGCGATGCATGGTCTCTTCAAAATCGAGCTTATTGTCCTGGTTCGCGTCGTAGGTCGAATAGCGCCAGACGATGGCCGAGTTGGGGTTGGGAACAGCGATCTCCCCCTTGTCGGCTTCCACGGCCTGCACGCGCTTGTGAGGAATCACCTTCCCCGTTTCGCGATTCACCGCCAACACCTCGCTTACATCGCCGCGCTTCGTCGGGTCGATGCACCACAAGTGGCCGACGCCCTCGCCGTGCTCGGGATCCTGCCCCACCGCGACATAGACCAGACCGTCGTACACGACCGGCGTTCCGATGATGTCATTGCGCGTGCCGCGACCGCCGAGGATCAGCACGGCGTCCTTGGGATTCAAGTCGGCCTTCCACAGCAACTCGGGCTTGCCGTCTTTTCCTTCATCGGCCTTGAAGCTGTAGAGCCAGCCGTCGCCGCCGCCGAACAGAACTTGCGGAACGCCGCCCAGCACGGCCACGGTCGGCGACGACCACTGCCCGTGATGGATGTTTCCGCCCGGCGATTTGTCGGTCCAGAACACCTTGCCCGTGTTCTTGTCCATCGCAAAGAAGCTCGGCGCATCCGGCGCCGGGATGTTCAAGTGCGATTCGTCCACGCCGTTCGACGTGCACACGAAGAGGATGTCGCCGAGGGCGGTGAGCGAGCAGCTGCACATGTTGTGCTGCGAGACGCCCATCTCTTTCATCATGTCGTAAACCCAGATCACGTCCGCTTCATCCTTGTCGGCGACCGACAGGATTTTGGAAGCGACCAATCGAGGGCCGACCACGGCCAAACGGAAATCGCGTTCCGCGCCGCCCGCCGTCGCTTTGAACGACCAACGTTTGCCTTCCTCGTCCGTCTTCAGCGTCACTTCGGCCGGTAGTTCGGCGCCCGCTGCGGCAAACTTGCTGCGCAATGCGTCGTTGAGCTTGCCTTCTTTGAGCGCGGCGAGCATTCCGGCGACCTGATCTTGCGCCGGGTCTTCCGCCTTCATCACTTCGAACAACTTCGCCGGATCGTTCTTCACCGGGCCGTCGTCTTCTTCGTCATAGAATCCTTCTGCATCCAAGCAACGCACTTCGCCGCGACTGGTGACGAACCAAACGCGTTTGCCTTCCACGTACGGCGAGCAGCAAATGCCTTGCATGGGCCAGTCGTGCACGCGTCCCGTGGGCAGCTTTTCGCTCGAGTGCTGCCAGAGGAACTTGCCGTCCGCCTCGTTAAAGCACAGCAAGACGCCCAGGTCGATATCGGCCGGGTAGCGTTTCAGGTAGCCGCCCGAATTGTTGGAGCCGACATAGACTCGGCCGTCGGCGATGACCGGATTGCCGTAGGTTTGGCTGCCCAACGACACGACCCACTTCACGTTCTTCGCGGCATCCTTCTTCCAGACGCCCGTCTTGCGATCAAATTCGCCCGGTTCCCACTCCAGCGGGATGTTGTCGGCGATCGGCACATTGTTTCGATACGACGTACCGCCCCACTGCGCCCAGTCCCCCGGCTTCACCGGTGCATTGGCCGACTTGTCGATCGCAGGGGCCTTCGCCGCTGCTGCGCCCCCCTCCGGCGCCGCCGCCGCCACGGCGACCGTCGCGTCCGCCGCGGCTGGAGTCGCCGACGAAGACTCGCTCGGCTTTTCATCGGCTGGCTTCTCTGCGGCTGGCTTCTCTGCGGCCGGCGTTTCCGGCGCCGACGATTCGGCCGCGGGCTTCGCGTCCGCTGCTTTCGTTTCGCCTTCGGCCGGCGGCACAAACGAGCCGCCGTCTAGTTTTTCGGTCTTGGCGGAAGCCGGCGGCTTGGCGCCCGTGGTGCTGGAGTCGCCGCCAGCGCCCGACGCCCCTTCGCCGCTCGGCTTGCCCGACGGCGCTGCGGGAGGCGGCGCTGCCGGTTGGCATCCCGACACCACAATGCTCAGGATGACCCCAAGCGTGAACGCGAATCCAATCGCGACATACGGTTTCAACGTCTTCGCCATGCGACCTCTTCTCCTTCATTCGCTTGCCCGCCGGCGTCACAAGCGGCTCGGCGGGGCGACTGCTGTCGGGTGACTTCCACTGCGGAACCTGCGGACTAATTCGGCGTCACGCTCACGTTATCGATGAACACTTCCGCGTTCGTCGCATTGCCGAACAACCCGGGGCTGCCAGCCAGATTGGGACGCGTATCTTCCATTTCCACCGTCCACTCGGCCGGCTCCTTTTCATCACGCGGCCAAACTTTGCCGCGTAGCAACGCTTTGCCATCCTTCGTCGAAGCCTGGAACTTGATCGTGTACCACTTATTCGGCTCCCACTTGAAATCGACGCGTTTGAAATAGCGGTGATCGTGCGACACCCAGCTGGTGAGGAACAACTTCTGCGCCTCGCCTTGCATGTCGAGCGTGTAGCCTTGGGCGATGACGCCCATGTCGGGCATCTTGTCGTTCGCCGCGGCGCCTTTGACGTCGACTTGGATCGTGTAGTTCGACAAGTCGCTTTGACCGAACCAGCAACGGCTGCGCGTTCCCTTGGGAATCGTGGTGATTTTGACCATCACATTCGACCCGTCGACTTGTCGAGTGACGTGGCGATAGCGGGCTCCGACCCAGGTGATCGGCGCATCGCTGAGCCCTTCGAAGTCGAACTTCCACGGCAGCGACGGCACGATGCGGACGCGCGCCTTGCCCGTCAGCTCGCCCACTTTGGCCGTGATGAACGCAGCCGTATGCTTGGCGTCCGCGGCCGCTTTGAATTCGCCGCTTTCCGAAATAGCGCCCGGCCCTTCCGCCGTGAACGCTGCAGCCGACTCCTTCAGGAACTGGCCGCGCGAGTTGTACAGCTTCACGGTGAACTTCTGCGTTTCACCGGGCTTCATCAGCACTTCGCAGGGCGTCACTTGGACTAGCGCCGGCTGGGCGTCTTCGCTTGCCGGCGTTTCCGGCGCCTCTGCAGGAACCGCTTCGGCGCCGGGCTGCTTTGTGGCGTCCGCGAAACAGTACATGGCTTCCGACGTCTGCACATAGATGCGGCCGTACGAAGCGATCGGCGACGCATTGCACTCTTCGCCCGTTCCAAAATTTCCCTTAGCGGCCACCTTCACGCCGGCCTTTTCATCCGGCTTTAAGATCCACCAGCGACCGTTGGCTTCGGTGTAATAAATCTTGCCATCGGCATACAGCGGGCTGGAGCGCCCCATGGTGCCCAGCGACATCCGCTTGCCGACCTTTTCGCCCGTCTTGGCGTCGACGACCCACAACTTGCCGGCGTCATCGAAGCAATACAGTCGCTCGCCGACCTTGAGGATGGCCGACTTGCCGATTCCCAACTCTTCGGTCTTCCACAGGCTGCCGGTCTGCGTGATGTTCGGCCCGGCCTTGTTGCCGTCGATCAGCGCCACGGCGCCCATCGCCGTTCCCGAGATGTTTTCTTCGCTGTGCCCCATGAAAATCTGGCCGTTTTCCGCGATCGGCGCGATATTCAAGCCGCGACGAGAGAATGCATACTGCCACAGCGGCTTGCCGGTGCGCGGCTGGAACGCCCACACTTTGCCGTCGCCGCAGCCGATCACGAGCGCTTTCTGCCCCTGCAGAGTCGTGATGATCGGCGCACTGTAGGTGGTGTCCTCGGGCAGCGGCGTAGTGCTGTTGAACCACACCGTCTCCCCAGTGAGCTTATTGAACGACAGGAACCGATGCGCGGGCCGAGCCATTTCGCCCCAACCGATGATCACGGCGCTGACGATCACTTGGTCGTCGAACACGATCGGAAAGTTCGTACGTCCGCCGTAGGTGCTCAACAGCCCGAACTCCTCGTGCAGCGCTCGCGACCAAACCAGCTTGCCTGATTCGGCGTTCAGACAGGCGAAGTAGCCGCACACGCCCAGCACATAGACGTTGCCGCTGGCCGGATCGACCACCGCCGACGACCAACCGACGCGCGTGTCGGGCACGTCCGACGACCACACGTTGAACGCGTGCTGCCAGACGATCTGACCCGAGTCGGCTTCGGCGCACACCAGCCGCTCGCCTTCTTCCTTCGTACCCGGCTTATCGCGAACGATGGTGTACAGCTTTCCCTTGTAGGTCACCGGCGTGCTGCGACCGCCGAGTTCCTCGCGCTTCCAAACCAGATTGCTGCCTTCGCCGCCGCGCGGGTCCCATTTGTCGGGCAACCCGGTCTCGCGCGACACGCCGTTTTGTTCCGGCCCGCGCCAGTAGGTCCAATCAGTGAAGCTGGCTTTCTCCGCGGCGCCGGCGGTCGGCAGCGGTGCTCCCGTTGGCGGCAAAGATCCCGTGAGCGCCACGATCAGCGTGGCCAGACTGCATAACAACATGGTTCTCATGGCGGATGGGCCGCGACGGATGCCGCGGATCTGTTGAGGTGGGAATGCGAGTCCGAGCGAGGGTCGGTCGGTCGAATTCGCCGTCGCTGCCGACGGTCGATTTCGCTTGGTCGACGCTTCGCCAATCGTGCGTAGCTTACGACGGTCGGATGGCGGTCGCAAGCATGGCCCCTGCCCCGCCGCGCGCTGCGCTCACGCGCCGCCCGCATCACGACGCGTCATCAAGCGGCTCATCAAGCGGCTCGTCAAACCACTCGTCCTGCGGATCGAACTTGGGGAACACCACGATCAGAACTCGCATCTTCCCGAGGGCGCGATGTCGAGTTCCGGGGCGGATGAGGATGCTCATGCCGGGCTTCACGGGGATGATTTGGTCGTCGAGCTGCATCCGAGCGTCGCTTTGGCATTCGAGAAAGTAATACGTTTCGGTGAGTCGCCGGTGGTAATGCAGGCGGGCGTCTGCGGCGATTTCCGTGACGTGCATCGTGACCGGAAAGTCGGCGACGTCGGCCCAGGCGCGGCGAGCGGTGCCGCAAGGACAGCGCACGCCCGGAAGTTGGGCAAAATCAACCAGTTCGTAGGGTCTGCGGGGATTATCGGGGTGGTTCTCGAGCGTCATGAGCGGCATTTTACGGGTCCCGGCGGCTTCAAAACAACCGCGCCGCGTCGCCATTCCGCGATGTCGGAAAAAACCTTTCCGCAGTTTTGACTCGCCCTGCTTCGCGGACCGGCACAGCTTGCCGCGGCGCGAGTCGCGGCGTCCGCAGCGACTTGGCAAAGTTTGCCGATGCGCGAACTAGAAGGGGCGTTTGGAGGCGTTTTTCGCACGCTACAACCGGCAAAGTTTCACCAGCTTCCAAGCCCCTCAAAGTTTCCCTGACCGTCGTCGTAAATCGTGTCCTGAAAAACGGTTTCGAGCATTCAAGGCCCCACGATCGGCACGCCGATATCGTAGTTGTCACTGGACGCGAACATGTGCCCCTCGGGGCACCGACCCAGCGCGTTGGAATCCGGAGCGGACATACATCGAGTCAAGGATTGACTCGACCGGACCTAACGCGGGCACACGTGTGAACTGCGGGCAAACGACCCACCTTTCCCGCACTGGCTCTCTCTCATAGACCCGATTCGAATCGACGATCACCATCGTCGCCCCTCGAGGAAGGTTGAGAGCGGCAAGCTACCGACCTGCCCGGCGATCACCTCGTCGTGAGCAAGTAGCCAGACCCAGTTCCATCAATAGGAGATGTGGCTCGATGAAGTGGAACATTTTTGTCGGTACGCTGGTACTCGGCCTCGGCCTCTGTACTCAAAGCTTTGGATTCGACCTGCTCGATCGTATGCTGGGCGGCAGCGGCTGCGGCTGCGACAGCGGTGCGAAGAGCTGCTGCACCGCTGGCCCGTCTTGTGCGGCGCCGGCTGGTTGTGCGGCGAAGCCCAGCTGCGGCTGCGATACGGCACCCCGCTGCTGTGCGAAGAAATCGTGCGATCCCTGCGGTGCGAAGCGCTGCTGCCATCGCAAGAGCTGCTGCAAGTCGGCTTGCGACAAGGGCTGTGCGAACGGCTGTGCGAACAAGGGTTGTGCGGCTCCGGCCCCGACCTGCGAAGCCAAGGCGCCGACCTGTGCGGCTGCGGCTCCGACCTGCGAAGCCAAGGCTCCGAGCTGCGGCTGCGAAAAGTCGGCCTGCCACAAGTGCAGCAAGTGCGAACCGGTTTGCCGTAAGGGCCTGCTCGACCGCCTCTTCTCGTGCAAGAGCTGCAAGCCTTCTTGCTGCGATAAGGGCTGTGCGAACAAGGGCTGTGCGGCTCCGGCTCCGACCTGCGAAGCGAAGGGCCCGACCTGCGCCGCTCCGGCTCCGACCTGCGGCTGCGAAGGCGGCAAGGCCCCGGTGAAGGCGGAAGGCGACACCACGCCTCCCCCGCCGGCCCCGGTGGTTGATCCTTCGGCTTACATTCAGTCCACCCAACGTCGAGTCGTTCAAGCGAGCACGAGCTTGGTCCGCTAAGCAAGTGTGAAGCCTCAAGGCTACGACGCAAGGCCTGCCGGAGCTTCGGTTCCGGCAGGCTTTTTTCGTTTCTACGCAACTCGCGCGACGCCCAACGCGCGCTCCTCGCCGCCTAGAACTGGGCCGGCTTCTCGCTCGCCTCCAGCCGCTGGCGAACCCCTTTGCGAAGACTTCCCAGCAGCAACGTTCCCAGAGCCAACAGGATCTCGTCGGCTACCGGGATAAAGTCGGGCACGCACAAGTCGACGACGAACAACGTCGCCGTCAGAAAGAACAGCGTCGGAAAACGCAGCCCCGCCGCAAACTCCTTCACCGTCGCCGCCAAACCGCGCGTTTCCGACATCGCTCTGCGTCCCCGCTGAAATCCGCCCGCCGACGTGCGAAACCCATTCGGCCGTTCGACGGACGTGAATAGCCTAACCGCTATTCGTCGCGCTGTCCCAGCGTCTTGCCCTAGATCTCAAGCGGCTCCGCCGACTTCCACCGGCGTGCGGGTCCGCGGGCCAACGAACCGTGGTCGAGCGTCCAGTCGCGGAACTCCCGTTCCAACCAGCTGCGATACTCGGTTTCCGAGAACAACTGCGTCCCCAAAGCCAAGTACTCGGGCAAGGTCGACTTGGGAACCTGTTGCGACGCCCAACTCGCCGCCTGCAACTCCCCCGCCTCGCAGTTCGCCGCCCGTCCAAACTGATACGGCAGCCACGCGGAACCGACCGTGTTCGGCGTCATGACCAACAGCAAATGAGTGGCGTTGAGCATCCCCATCTCGATGATCGACGCCACCGCCAGGGACGTTTGCGCCAGCGAGAGAGGCCCGGCGCCGACGTGCGACTGCAGCGGCTGGAGGTTCGGGTTCACGACGTCCAACCAGACTTCGAAACCAGCCTGATCGGCCAACCACGACAACCGCAAAGCGTTCTGCAAATCGCACTTGCGGTGGGCGACATAGAGCACCGGCCGTGCGTCGGCCGCTCGACCTGGACGATCTTTCGGCGACGGCAATTCCGCGCCGCACCACCCCGTCCCTTCGGATTGCAGCTCCCAGTGCGTCCCGCCGACGACCTCGGTCGGGAAACGCTCGACCCAGGGCCGGTTTTCGTAGTCGCGATAGTCGTAAAGACACATATCCCGAGCCCAAGACGCCTCATCTGTCACGGAGTCCTCATCGCTAAGCCAACCCTATCCCCTGAAACAAGGGTCGTCAAATTCGCGCCTGGCGAGATTTTTCCGCAAGGCTGCTACAATCGCCCCGCTCGCACTCTCCCCCTCCACTCGCCGCTCTGCTTTTTCCCCACCCCCCAACCGAGTACCGTGCTTGCATGAATCCCGCTGAAAAACCAACGATCGTGCGCCACTGGGTGATGGTCTATCTGGGCGTGCTGGCGTTCCTCACCTATTTCGACCGCATCTGCATTTCGCGGGCTCAGGCGGCCATCAGCGCCGACCTGTCGATCACAACCGAACAGATGGGCATCATCATGGGCGCCTTCTGGTTCGCCTATGCCATTTTCGAACTTCCGGCCGGCTGGATGGGCGACCGCTACGGAGCGCGCATCACCCTCACGCGCATCGTGCTTGCGTGGTCGGTCTTCACGGCCCTTTCGGGCGTCGCCACCGGCTTTTGGTCGCTGCTGATCTATCGCTTCGTGTTCGGCATCGGCGAAGCGGGCGCCTTCCCCAACATGGCCCGCATCCAATCTCAATGGCTGCCGATTTCCTCGCGTCCTCGAGCCGGCGGACTGCTGTGGATGCTCGCTCGCTGGGGCGGCGCCTTCTCGATCCCTCTGTTCGGCCTCATGATGGCCGGCTTCGGCTCGGAATCCTTCCGCTCGACCGTCGGCGGCATCCCTGGGCTTGGCTGGCTTGCAAACTACGAACCCTGGCGCATCAGCTTCTGGGCCGCCGGGTTGCTCGGCGCCGTCTGGTGCATCGCGTTCTACTCTTGGTTCCGCGACGATCCGGCCGAAAAGAAGTCGGTCAACCAGGCCGAACTGGCGCTCATCACGCACGGAACTCGTCGCGGCGCCGCGAAAGCCGGACACGGCATGCCCTCCCATCTCTGGAAGCATCTGCTCACCAACCGCAGCCTCATCGCCCTGGGAGTCCTCTATCTGTGCGGCAGCTTCGGCTGGTCGTTCTTCGCCAGTTGGATGCCCAAGTACTTCAAGGAAGTGCAAAACCTCGAATACAACGAATCGCAATGGATGGCGGCCGCGCCGCTGTTCTGCGGCGGCATCTCCTGCATCGTGGGCGGCATCCTGTGCAACATCACCGTCGCGCGTCTGCAAAACAAGTGGCTCGCCCGCGCCTTGTTTCCCATCTGCGGCTACACCACCGCCGCCCTCTGCATGCTCCGCATCCCTTATGTCAATTCCTCCACGGAAGCGATCGTCCTCCTGTGCATCGCCGAGGCGGCTCACGACTTCGGTCAAGGCGCCAACTGGTCGACCATCGTCGACATCGGCGGCAATTACTCGGGCGTCGCCGCAGGCTTGATCAACACCATCGGCAACATGGGCAACGCGTTCCAACCGTACATCGGCGCCCGCATCATCGCCTCGTACAGCTGGAAGACCATGTTCATGGTCTACGCTTGCGCCTTCATTCTCGCCGCCTGCATGTGGTTGTTCGTCACCCCCACGCGCAAGTTTTATCCCGAGTCGGAAGACGCGCAGGCCGAACCGGCGTAACCTGCGCCGCGCCTCGCATCGCGTTTTCCTCCTCTACCTCTCTCGCCGTTCGATATTCACCGTCATGAAACGTCGCCGCATCGGCCGCACGAGTCTCGTCGTCTCCGAAATCTGCCTCGGCACCATGACCTTCGGGTCGACGTGCGACGAGGCCGAGTCCTTCCGCATCCTCGACCGAGCCTACGACGCCGGGGTCGACTTTTTCGATACGGCCGAGATCTACCCTGTTCCGCCCGATGCCAAATGGGTTCATCGCTCCGAGGAAATCCTCGGCAAGTGGCTCCGCACCAAACCACGCGACTCGGTCTACATCGCCACCAAGTTCTGCGGCCCCGGCCATGGCTGGTTCATTCCGCCTGTGCGCGAAGGCCGCACCGGGCTTGATCGACATCACATCCGTCGCGCGATCGAGGGCAGCCTGCGGCGGCTCGGGACCGATTGGATCGATCTGTACCAAACGCATTGGCCCGATCACGACTTTCCCTACGAACCGACGCTCGGCGCTCTCCATGAATGCGTGGTCGCCGGCAAGACGCGCTGCCTCGGCTCCAGCAACGAGACCTCGTGGGGCGCCATGAAGGCGCTCGCCGTCGCCGAACGCAACGGCTGGTCTCGCTACGAGTCGATTCAGAACAACTACAGCATCGTCCATCGCCGTTTCGAAGACGAACTCGCGGAAGTCTGTCGCCGCGAAGGCGTGAGCCTTCTCCCTTACTCGCCGCTCGCCGGCGGCGTGCTCACCGGCAAGTACAACGCCGACGAACCGCCCGCCGACGCCCGCTTCTCGCTCTACGCCCGCACGGGCGGAGAACGTCAAAAGGCGATGGCCAAGCGATTCGTCAACGAGAAGAGCCTCGCGACGACCCGCGAGTTGCTCGAATTGGCCCGCGACGCGGGCTGGCATCCCGCCGCGCTGGCCGTTGCGTGGAGCAAGCGGCACGACTACGTCGCTTCGACCATCATCGGCGCCAACACAGTCGCTCAACTTGAGGATTGCCTCGGCGCCGTCGATCGCGAGTTGCCGGGCGAACTGGTCGCCAAGATCGACGCCCTCTCCGCCAAGTACCCCTACCCGCTCGGCTGAACCGCCGACGGCCGATGTCAGGTGCGAGTCATGAGCTACTCGATCGAAACACACTCGATTTCCGGCGCCGAACCAGGTCCGCACCTGCTCATCACGGGCGGCGTACACGGCGATGAGTTCGAACCGATGGCTGCCGCTCGGCGACTCATCGATCGCCTGTCCCCCGCTCAGCTCGCACCGCAGCGTCTGCGCGGCCGAGTCACGCTGGCGCCGGTCGTTAACGTTCCCGCCTTTCGTCGCGGTCAGCGCACGGCCGACGACGGACTCGATCTGGCGCGCACCTGTCCCGGTCAGGCCGACGGCACGATCACCCAACAAGTCGCCTTCGCCCTCTCGCAACTCATCCGCTCCGCCGACTACTACATCGACCTCCACACCGGCGGCACGCGTTTGCAAGTTCTCCCGCTGGCCGGCTATATGCTCCATCCCGACTCGGCGATCTGCGAGTCGCAGCGTCGGATGGCGCGTGCGTTCGGCCTGCCGCTCATCTGGGGCAGCGACTGGCGCCTCGACGGCCGCTCGCTCTCCGTCGCGCGCGACGCGCAGGTTCCGGCGATTTACTGCGAGTACCAAGGAGGCGGCGGGTGCGATCCGCAGGGGGTCGACGCGTATGAACATGGCTGCCTCCGCGTGCTCGCCGATTTGGGCATGCTCTCTGCCGATGCAACCTCGACGCTGCCTCCGCCCGCCAGCTCACCGATCGTGGCGGAAGACGCGCGTCCCGGCGCCGGTCACATGCAAGTCAATCTCCCGGCGCCGCAGGACGGATTTTTCGAACCGGCGGTCGTCTTGGGACAATGGGTGGAGCAAGACTCGCTCTTCGGCCATGTCGTCGACGTGCTGGGCCGCCGACGCGCCCCCGTGACGACGCCCCACGCCGGGCTCGTCATCGTCTTGCATCAGTTCGCCAGCGTCCTCGCCGGAGAAAGCCTGGGCGTGGTGCTCGACCAAGACACGATCATTTCTAGACCGACGCCGACTCGCATTGCGGAGAGTGGCTCATGAGCATCTGGCGCTGGGCCGACTGGCTTGAACCGACTCCGACCGAAGCGCGCATCACGCTCGGCGAGGGCAACACGCCGCTCGTGAAATCGCAACGCATCGGCCCCTCGATCGGTTTGCCCCAACTGTGGTTCAAACTCGAGTCGTCGAACCCCACCGGTTCTTACAAGGATCGATTTGCCGCCGCCGCAATTTCCGACATGCGCGCGCAGGGCAAGTCGCTGGTGATCGCCACCTCCAGCGGCAACACGGGCGCTTCGCTGGCCGCTTATGCGGCTGCCGCCGGCATGCGTTGTCGCATCGCGATCGTCGAGACGGCGCCGGAAGACAAATTGCGCCAGATGCTCGCCTACGGCGCCGAACTATTCCGGATTCGCGGCTTCGGGCTTGATCCCCAAATCACCGCGCGCGTCTTCGAGCGATTGATGGAGCAAGCTGCGTCGCCCGCGGCCCAGTTGCAGATTAGCGCCTTTCGCTACAGCCCGATCGGGATGAGCGGCGTGCAGACGATTACTTGGGAGCTGTCCGAGCAACTGGATGAACCGCCCGACCAAATCTTCGTCTGCGCGGGCGGCGGCGGACTGGCGCTCGCCGTCGCGTGCGGCGCCGCGGAACTCGTGGAACACAGACGCTGGCCGCGCTGTCCGGCGGTCGAGCTGGTGCAGCCGGAAGGAAATGCGACGATCGCCGGGCCGCTGTTGCGCGGCGAGAATCGCGCGCAAGCGGTCGTTTGCTCGTCGAAGCTTAGCGGACTGCAAGTCCCCACGGTGATCGACGGCGACGAGACGCTGGAGGCATGCCGCGCCACCGGCGGTTCCGGCCACTTGATCACCGACGAACAAGCCTACGCCGCCCAACGTCGCCTCGCCCGCGAAGAGGGCCTGTTCTGCGAACCGGCGGCCGCCGTGCCGCTCGCCGGCCTCCTCGCATCCCGCGCCGCCGGACGCGTCGCCGACGACGCGCGCGTCGTCTGCCTGATCACCGGCAGCGGCTTCAAAGACGCCGCCTCCGCCGCGCGCCTCGTCGCCGACGAACCCTGCCCTCTGATCGATGTGGAGTGCCTCCCGTAGGACAGGCTTCCAGCCTTGTCTCGAATCCGACCGCCCCTCAGAGACCGCCCCCAGACAAACTCCAGCGTCAAAGAAGATCCTGGGGGATAGTCGTTGTTGTTTCCATTGTTGTTTCTATTGTTGTTGTTGTTTGTATTTGTTGTTGCTGTTGTGGTCATGATTCGTGGAGACAGGCTGGAAGCCTGTCCTACGTGCAACCTCGAAAGGACTTTCATCTATGAGTGCAGAACAGAAGGCGATCGAACTGGGGCTCACGTTTCCCAAGAAGGAAAAGGGCTATCTCAACCTGTGCATTCGCACGGGCGCCTTGCTCATGACGTCGGGACACGTCAGCGACTTGAAGGGAAAGCTGGGGGCGAACGTGACGGTCGAACAAGGCTACCAAGCGGCTCGCGATTGCGCGATCAAGATTCTTCAGTCGGTGCACGAGGCGCACGGCACGCTCGACGGCCTCAAGGTCATCAAGGTGCTCGGCTGCGTTAACTCGACGCTCGAATTCACCGACCAACACTTGGTCATCAACGGCTGCTCCGACTTGTTGCATCAGATCTTCGGCAAGGACGGGGACGGCTTCCACGCTCGCAGCGCACTCGGCTTCGCCAACCTGCCCACCGGCGCCGCCGTCGAGGTCGAAGCCATCTTCGAAATTGCCTAGTCAGTCCGACGACAACAACTCGGCGTACTCCCAGACGCTGTGATAGGCGTTGTGAGACTGCAGGTACTCGAGTAACCGCTGATAGAATTCGTGGTGGGCGAGCGTCGCGGAATCGCCCACCACGATCAGCTTGCGCCGAGCGCGCGTGAGGGCGACGTTGATGCGGCGGTAATCGGCCAAAAAGCCGATTTCTCCCTCGGAGTTCGATCGCACCAGGGAGATGACGATCGCTTCTTTCTCGCGTCCCTGAAAACCGTCCACCGTGTCGACCTCGACCTCCATCGCCTGCGCGCCGAGCGACTCGCGCAAGAGCCGCGCTTGGGCCGCATACGGAGTGATCACGCCGACGTCGCACGGTGCGAGTCCGCGTTCGCATAACATCGACAACAAACGCATCACGACGGTCGCCTCGCCCGGATTTCGCCGACTCTCTCCATCCGGCTCCTTTTCCTCGTCGAAGCTGGCCCCCGCCGTATCCAAGAAGTGAATCGGCGACGTCGTCCATTCATCCGCCGCCGCAGCGCCCGCCAGGTGGCTCAACAGATGTCCCGCCACCGAATCGTCGGCGATCAGCGTCCCTTCGTAGAACTCGGCCGATGAGAACCCCATGATCTGCGCATGCATGCGGTACTGAACGTCGAGTCGTCGCGCGAGTCGCGGGCCGTCGGTGCGCATGAGTCGCTCGAGCAAACTGACGGCGAAGCCCTCGCGCTGCGCGTCGGCGGAGACGACCGTGGGCGGAAGTTGGCAATGGTCCCCGGCCGCCACCAGCCGCTCGCAGCGCAGCAGCGGAATCCAGCATGCCGGCTCCGTCGTTTGGCACGCTTCGTCGATGACTGCCAGCGAGTAGGTGCGTTTTCCAAGCACTTCGCTGTCGAGTGCGGTGAGCGTCGCGCAAGTGACGTCGGCCGAGTCGAGCAGGTAGTTGACGACCGTCGACTCGATGCGGCGCGCGTCGAGCATCAATTGACGCGCTTCGTCGCGCAACGCCTGCTTTTCGCCCGGCGCGGGCTTGCCGCGCGTCCAGCGAGAGGCGCGATCCCGCAGCGTATTGGCTTGGCGAACCAATTGGCGAGCGACGCTGACGTCCGGATGATTCTCCACGAGCAGATCCAGCACGTGTTCGCGCAATTCAGGCAGCACTCGCGCAGGATGTCCGATGCGCACCGTCCGCACTCCTGCCGCAACTAGTCGCTCCAACAGGTTGTCGACCGCCAAGTTGCTCGCGGCGCACGCCAACACGCGTTCGCCGCGAGCGACCGCTTGGCGAATGAACTCCACGAGCGTCGTCGTCTTGCCCGTGCCCGGCGGTCCGTGCAACAGGGCCACGTCTTCCGCCGACAGCGCCCACTCGATCGCCTGGCGTTGCGATTCGTTCAGCGACGCGTCGAATGGCACGATCGAGATCGGCTGCAACGCGAACTTCGGTTCACGCTCGCCCAACAGCACATCCCGGAGCTTGGCCAACCGATCGCCGCTCGCAGCTCGAGCTCGCTCCAACGCCTGACGCTGCCGCTGTCGAGCCACCTCGTCGCTGGAGAGGTCCAGACGAAACGTCGGCCGTTCGGCGGTCGGTTCCGGCGGCTCCGTAAATGCCACTTCGATCGACTGAGGATCGCGGTCCGAAACCACTCCGCGCCATCCTGCCGGTTCGGCGACTTGTTCTTCGGACAGCAGCACGGGCGAACCGACGCCCAATCGCGTCCAGGGAAGCGGCAGTTCGCGGTTGCGTTTTCCGAACCGCCAGAGGATGCGTCCGCCGAGCCCCAGCGATTCGTCGCGCACGACGAGTTGCGTGAGGGTTTGGCCCGACTTTTCGGCCGCCTCGCCCTTCCCCGTCTTGGCTCGACGCAACGCCTGTTCCACTTCCGCCTTCGACTCCCAATCCAGCAGTCGCAACAGGCGTTGAAAGAAGTCTTCGCCGCGGCGAGCCTCCGTCGCGCCGTGCGACGCCGAGCTACTCCAAGCTCGGATCGGCTGCGTCCCGACGGCGGCGCCGTCGAGCAGCTTGACGAGACGCGACGCCGAATCGGCCGGGACCAGGACCGTGGCGACGCGGCCCTGCAGCGAGATCGCACCGATCCGGTCGCGAGCCAACTCGCCGACCTGCTCCAGCAGTCTTACAATCGTTCCCTTAGTCGTCTGAGGCGGCAGGGCTTCCAAATGCAGGCAGACGACGTTCATGTTCGAGCGTGTGGAAAGCGGAGGGGACGATGAAGATCGATCGGATCGAACTGTACCACGTAGCCATGCCTCTCATATACCCGTGGCGCACCGCTTACGGCGAGGATGCCGCCATTCACTCGGTGCTGTGCCGAATGAGCAGCGGTTCGTGCGACGGCTGGGGCGAAAGCGCCCCCTTCGCCGCTCCCTGCTATAGCCCCGAGTGGGCGGGTGGAGCGTTCGCGACCGCCCGCGACTGGCTTGCCCCCGCGCTCCTGCATGCCGACGTGGTCTCCGGGGAAGATCTCCAGCGCCGCTTGTCGATCTTCAAAGGCAACCCGTTCGCCAAAGCGGCGCTCGACACGGCCTGGTGGAGCCTTCACTGTCGGATCGCCGACGCGCCGCTCCACACGGCGCTCGGGGCCGCCCGCGACTTGGTCCCCGTCGGTGCGGATTTCGGCGTCATGGATCGAATCGAAGATCTACTCGAACCGGTCGCGGCCGCGGTCGCAGCCGGCTTTCCGCGCATCAAGCTGAAATTTCGTCCGGGCTGGGACCTGCCCATGCTGGCCGCGGTCCGCCGCGCTCACCCTACTCACACCTTTCACATCGACTGCAACAGCGGCTACCGGCTGCAAGACATCGACTTGTTTCGCGCGGTCGACGAATTTCGGCTGGCGATGATCGAACAACCGCTGCAACATGACGACTTGCTCGATCATGCCGAATTGCAGGCTCAAGTCCAAACGCCTGTCTGCCTGGACGAAAGCATTACGACGGTCAGGCAGGTGGAGCAGGCTTTACGGCTGGGAAGCTGCCGGTACGTGAACATTAAGCCCGGGCGAGTCGGCGGGCTGACGAATGCCGTAAAGATCCATGAACGGTGCCGAGCGGCCGACGTTCCATGCTGGGTGGGTGGGATGTTGGAGAGCGCAACCGGCGCCGCGCACTGCGTCGCCCTTGCGATGCTCGACAACTTCACCTACCCGGCGGACATCTTTCCGAGCAGTCGTTTCTACGTGGAAGATCTGTCCGACCCGCCGCTCGAACTGGTCCGTTCGCCCGAGGGCGTGCCAAGCGTCCGGGCGTACAAGCAGCTGCCGAGTCCTGTACCCGAACGACTGCGGAAAGCCACCGTCGCCAGTGCCGTGTTGAAGTAAATTTAGCGGGGTCGGCCGACGACCCAATCGTTTGCAACGTCTCGAATGCGTGCAGCGTTTGGTGCGCATCAGGGGGAATGGACGGTCGGAGGAGTTAAGCTCCCCCCGGCACCTTTGGGGGGAGTCCGGGGCGCTCGTCAGAATCGTTGCCATCCCAGCGGCGGCGAGAAGCCTACGGATTTGCTTGCGAGGTGCCGAACACGGAATTAGGATAAGCCCGCTTTGGGGATCGGTTTGAACTCAGCGCGTTGCGCGCGTCGTTTCAGGAGCCGTCGGGATGAGTCGGATTGCATGGTTGGGGGCCGCGGCGTTGGTCTGCGTCGTTTCGACGACCAGCGATGCCTGGGCTCAAGATGCGTTGCTGAACGATCTGTATGGACGCGGCGTGCATGCGTTCTTCGGTCGCCAGTACACAGAAGCGCACGAGCTGTTCACGGAGGCGATCGACTCGGGTTCTCGCGATCCGCGGAACTACTATTTCCGCGGGCTGACGAACTCCCGACTGGGCCGTCCTGACGAGGCCAAGTCCGACTACCAAAAGGGCGCGGAGATGGAATTGGTCGCCACCGACCAGTTCTACAACGTGTCTCAATCGCTGACGCGCATCCAAGGCGGCGATCGCTTGCAGCTTGAACAGATGCGCTCGAGCGCTCGCTTGGCGTCCTATCAGCGCGACGTCCGCCGCAAAGTGCAGCGGTACGAAGAGGCGAAGCAGGCGGAAGAAAAGGTGATTCGCAAACCGGTGGGCCCGCCCGCCGACAGCACCACGCCTCCCGCCGCCAACACGCCCGCGCCCGAAGAAGCTGGCGATCTGTTCACGCAACCTAAGACCGAAAAGGCCCCCGAGAAGGCGCCGTCCAAACCGGAGGATGCTCCGGAAGATCCGTTCGGCGAAAAACCGGCCTCCAAGCCCGCGGGCGAAGATCCGTTCGGCGGCGACGCTCCGGCCGAAAAGCCGGCTGCGAAACCGGCTGCCGACGATCCGTTCGGCAGTGAGGACGCTCCCGCCAAGCCGGCCGCCAAGCCGGCCGCCGACGATCCGTTCGGCGGAGATGCGGCGGCGGAAGAGAAGCCGGCTGCCGCGCCTGCTCCGGCCCCGGCCCCGGCCCCGGCCCCGGCCAAACCGGAAGACGACAAAGACCCGTTCGCGGATGAACCGGCGGATATGAAGAAGGAACCGGCCGCGCCCGCGAAGGAACCGGCCAAGCCGGCCGATGACGATCCGTTCGGTTCGTAACGATTGCTCACCCTGTCAGGATCTTGCGTCCTGGACTGATTTTGCGACCTCTACCGCCGCTTGCAGGGAACTGCGAGCGGCGGTTTGCGTTTGAATCGGGAGTTTCACCATGTCGTCGCCCACCTTGTTTTCCCGTCGCTTTACAAGCCCTCGCATGTTGAATTGGCTCGGCCGCACCGCGCGCCGTTTGGCCTGCAGTTTTGCCTGTCTCGCCGCATTGCAATCGGCGTCCGGAGCGGCTGCACCGAGTATCACGAACGTCTCGCTCCGTGGTCTACGCATCGGCGGCGTCACGACGTTGGTTGTCGACGGCGCTGAATTGGGCCCTCAAACCAAGCTGATTCTCCCTTGGCCGAACGCCCAGCAGTCAGTCCGCGCCGAATCGAACTCACAGAGGGCGATCATCGACGTGACCCTGCCGCCCGCTGTGCAGCCTGGGCTCTATTCGTTGCGTTTGGCAAGCGACGCGGGAGTCTCGAATTTGGTCGTCGTGGGCGTCGATCAGTTCGAGCAAAAACCGTGGTCGCCGGAAGCCGGTCCGCTGCCGACCGCGTTGCACGGCGCGCTCGCGGGCGAACAACGACTGCGAACCACGTTCGCAGGACGCAAGGGTCAAGCCATCGCGGTGGACGTCGAGTGCCAGCGGTTGGGAAGTGCGCCGCGGCCCGTGGTGCGGCTGATCGACGCACGCGGCGTGCAATTGGCGTGGAGCCCGCCGCGAGCCGAAGTGGGCGGCGACGCGCGGCTCGACGCCGTCTTACCGCAGGATGGCGTCTACACCGTGGAAGTCCATGACCTGGTGTATCGCGCTGCAGCGCCGGGATTCGTCCGCGTCAAGATCGGCGAATTGAGTTGGGCCAATCAGGTCTTTCCAACCGGAGTGACTCGCAATAGTGCGTCGAAAGTCGAGTGGCGCGGCAGTCGCTTGACTCCCGCGGGCGCCGCGACGCTGCAAATCGTTGATCCGCTGACGCGCGACGCCGTTGTTCCCTTCGCGGCAGCGCACCTCTTTACGGGGCATTTACCAAGCGTCGCGGTGTCCGACTCGGCGGAAGTCACGGAATCTGCAACGAGTGCATCGCCGGGGCCGGCGGGGCGCGTCCCGCTGGCCATCAGCGGCCGTCTCTCGGCGAAGGGCGAAGAGGACCGCTTCCTCGTTGAAGTGACGCCTGGTCGCCGCTTGCAGTTCGAAGTCTATGCTCGTCGCATCGGTTCGCCTGTCGACGCCGTGCTCAGTCTCGTCGGTCCCCAAGGCAACGGACTGGCTTCGGCCGACGATCGCCCCGGAACCCCGGACCCGCTGCTTGATTTCGCCGTCCCGGCGAATATGGATCGACTGCAGATCTCGGTGCGCGATCTAAGCGGCCGAGGCGGGGACGATTTCGTCTATCGCGTCGTCGCCCGCGATCTGTCGCAGCCCGAGGTAGAGGTCGTGCTGCCGTTCGATCGGCTCAACGTCGCCGCCGGTTCGACGCAATTGATTCCCGTCCAAGTGCTGCGTCGTAGTTACGACGGTCCGGTGCAGCTTGAATTTCGCGATGCCTCGATTCCAGGCTTGGTTTGGCAAGGTCTAACGATCGCCCCCGGCGCCGCCCAGGGGCTCGTGTCGCTCACCGTCCCGGCCGGCGCCGCCCCGACGACGGTCGTCGGACGCTTCGCGGTTCAGGGCGGCGACGGAGCGACGCCGTTGGTGCGCGCGGCGCAAGCGGCCGACGGGCCGGCGTTTCGTTTGCGCCCTTGGGCTCGCTCAGAATTTGCCATCGGCACGGCCGTCGCGAGCCCCTTGAGCATCGATTGGGTCGCAGACGGCGGCGACGAAACGCTGCCGCTTGGCTGGAAACTGGTGCGCAAGGTCGCCGTACAGCGCAGCCCGGCCGCGACCGGCGCCGTGCGTCTGCGATTGGTCACAACGCAACCAACGCCGAAGAAGACCGTCAAGCAGAACAATCAAGACGTGCAGGTCGATGACGTCGAACGCACGTTGCGGCTGGAGGGAACGCCGCAGATCGCCGCCGGCCAAAGCGAGACGCAGGTCGCTTTCTTGGCGCCCGCCGAACTGGGCGTTGGTCCGTGGTCGCTGGCGATCGTCGCCGAACTGTTGGCGGCCGACGGCAAGACGGTCGTCGCGGCGGTGGCGACTCCTGTGAAGACCATGGCCGTTCGCGCGCAATTGACGCTTCAAGTTGCGAACCCTGGCGCCCTGGAAGGGCGAGCGGGGATGGGCGAGGCGGGTAAGCTGACGGGTCAAGTGATGCGTGCGACAGGATGGGACGCGCCCGTGACGGTGTCGCTGGCGGGGTTGCCGGAAGGCGTCAAGTCGCCGGAAGTGGTGGTGCCGGCGGGGCAAGTCGATTTCGTCTTGCCGCTGCAGTTTGCGGCCGGAACGAAGGCGGGCGACGTGCCGGGCGTGCGCGTGGTCGCGACCGGCGTCTTTGCGCCGCAACAGCCGGAGGGCCTGGTGCGTTCGAATGAAGTCCCCGTGAAGCTGAAGGTTTTGCCGGGGACGTAACGCCGCTCAATTCGTCTTCCGGCAGCACGCCAGAATCGCTATAAGCTCAGGTCCGCGTTCGTTCACGGAGGAACTCTCGGGCCATGGCGATCCTGCATAAGTTGGTCTTCCTCACCGCTTGTCCTGGTACTCACCACAAGTTGGCGATGGATGCATTGCGCCATCTCCGCTGCCCGGAAGCCGACCGCTGGCATGACTTGTTCTTGAACTACTACGAGCCGTATTTGGAAGGCGCAAAAGCGCCCGACAAGGAATTCAAGGACTTCCAGAACCACGTTTTGCACGTCCGCGAGAACTATTGGGGCGGCGCGATTCGGACGGCTCAGCTTTGGTACGAGCGGTTGGTGAAGGCGTTGCGGCGCGAGTATTGGAGCGACGCGGTCTATACGGCGGGCGTGCTTAGCCATTACTTCACCGACCCGATGATGCCGTTTCACACCGGTCAGACGGAGGAAGAGGGGCGCGTTCATCGGGCGGCCGAGTGGAGCATTACGAAGTGCTACGAAGAGTTTCAAAAGATCCTTGAGCAGGATTTCGGCGGATACCCGACGGTGCTGACGCCGGAGGGCCCCGACTGGCTCTCGAAGCTCATCAAGGAAGGCGCCGAACTGGCGAACTCGCATTACCAACCGTTGCTCGACCACTACAACTTGGCGGCCGGCGTGCAACATCCTCCGTCGGGGCTGGACCAGGAGGCGAAGGACCGAGTCGCTCAGATGATCGGCTTTGCGGCGGTCGGCTTTGCGCGGGTGCTTGAGAAGGCGTTCGTCGAGGCGGGGTCGGCGCCGCCGATGTGCGAATTGGTGACGGAAACCGTGCTCGCGACGCTTAAGGCGCCAGGTCGGTGGCTCCTGGCGCGAATGGACGACGAGGATGAGCGCGAGGAGTTAGAGGAGCTGTTGGCGGAGGTCGAGCAGACAGGGAAAGCTCTCGAAACGCTGCGCGACGATGACAAATTCGTCCGGAAGCTGCATGCCCACCAAGTGCTCAAGGTGTCGCTCAAGGATCTCGACGCCCAGCCGGCGAAACCGACCGGGCTGCATTATGGGACGGGGAAGCTTGATCGCCGCCGAGCCCCCGATTTCTTCGAGCGGTGGTTTGGGTGGGATTTGAATTGGCTGGACTGGGAAGACGACGATGCGCCGCAGTTTGTGCCGCCGATTCCAGTCCCTCGGCAAGGCGTCGGGATGAGCACGCCGGGCGTCTCGCGCGTTGTCGGTCCGGCGGCGATGCATTCTGCGGGAACTGCAAGCGGCGAAGTGCGAAGCGGGACGGTGCGCAGCGGCGCAGGCGGCGCCGCGACAAGTCGAAGACGCCGTCGCGGAGCGAGTCGCCCGTCGGTCCCGTTGCGCGAGTCGGCGGCTGGAGAATTCAGTGAAAAGCTGAGTGCTGAACAATCGCAGGAATCGCCGAGCGCGAACGGGGATGCGACGGCCTGGGAAGCAAGCCGTCGCGCGCCTGCGAAGGCTATCGCTGTGGAGGGCGATGACCGCGGCGAACGCATCTCGGCCGCGCCGCCGCCCAAACGCTCCTGGCTTAACTGGACGCGCCGCAAAGACGCGGCTCAACCGGCGTCCGCGGAGACGCCTGACGACGTGGAGCGAAAGTCGGCTGTTGCGTCGTCGGAGGAGTCGCACTCCGAGGCGTCGAATGGAGCGGGCGACCGTGACGTCGCGCGTGCAGAGTCGCGGGGAGTGCGTTTCAAGCAGGCGATGCGCGGAGTTGCGTCGAAGGTCTGGCAAGGCACGACGAACGCCGCCGGAAAAATGAAGAAATTCGTGCCGAAGTTCAAGCGAGGGTCGAAGCCTGCGGAAACGGCAGAGTCGCTGGCTGAGGAGGCGGGGGACGCGGCGGCGGAACGTCAGGGACTGGCAAGTCGCAGCATGGAGGAGCCTATGCGAGGCGGCAAGGGACGCAGTTCGTCGCGCTCCAAAGAGCTGAAGTTCTATCTTCAACTGGATAGCGCGGTCGAGGATGCGCCGTCGATCGGCCCCAAGATGGCTCGACGCCTGGAGGGACAAGGCGTACGTTCGATCGCCGATCTGCTTGAGACGGATGCTGACGAGTTAGCGGAACGACTTGGACAAAAGCAGATTGACGGCGATGTGGTGCGCCAGTGGCAGCAGCAGTCGGACTTGATGTGTCGGATTCCTGAAGTACGCGGGCATGACGTACAGATCCTGGTGGCGTGCGGGATTACGGACCCAGCGGAGTTGGCGGCGATGGATCCTGCATCCTTATATGAGTTGGTGGAACCATTTCTGGGGACGCGCGAAGCGGAGTCGATCTTGCGCGGCAGTCCGGCGCCGGATCTGAATGAAATCGCCGACTGGATCGACTGGGCCCAACACGCGCGTCCGCGCCGAGCGGCGTAAGTGACGGACGTCATTTTTCCTCTTGCGAAGAGCGGCGATTCCTGCCAAGCATAGGCGAGAAGGCGAGCATTTCTTTTTCAGGACGACCGAATTCCATGTTGCTGCGCAATAAACGATTTCAGGGTTGGATTGGCGGATCGTTCCTGGAGTGGCTGGGGATCGACATCGTATCTCGTATGGAGATGCTTAGTCTCTCGTTCCATAAAGACTGGAACAAGCTCAAGGTGCTGCGCCGGGCGCGACGAGAACGTCGCTCGATGGTGACGAATCAGGAGATGTTCATCTTGCATTCGCTGGCGAGCGGCATGCGAGACGTGCACGGCGACTTTGCGGAAGTGGGGCTGTTCCAAGGCAGTACCGCGAAAGTCATCTGCGACGCAAAAGGGGACAAGACGTTTCACTTATGCGATACGTTCGAAGGCTTGCCGGAGCCGAACGAGGCGGAGAGGATGGTGGAGAAGAAGGGCCGCTTCGCTTGCAGCCTTGAGTCGATTCAAAAGTACTTGGGTGACTACCCGAATCTGCGGTACCACAAGGGGTTTTGCCCCGAGTCGATTCGCGGCGTCTTGGACGAGACGCCGTTCTGCTTCGTGCATTTGGACGTGGACCTATACGAGAGCACGAAGCAGTGCCTCGAGTATTTTTGGCCGCGGTTAGTGCCTGGCGGCGTGATCATTTCGCACGACTACTCGATCCTCGAGGGAGTCCGCGACGCCTTCTCGGAATTCACCGAGACGACCCGCGAAAAACTGATCGAATTGCCGACGACGCAGTGCATGATGATCAAGACTAGCTAGCCGCCATCGCCTCTGCCGCCCCTGCTAGAACAAGGGGGGACGGGGCAGTTCGCGCCTCTCTTCCAAGCAGGAGCGCGTACCGGGAGCGGCGACGGCGTGCAGACGTCGTCGAAACGAGCGTGCGCGCGGTGCGCAACGCGAAAAACGTCGACCCGCGAGAAGGAAAAACGCGCGCGAACGAGCCCGCCGGCGCATTCCCCCCCCACTAGGCAGACTGTCTGCCTAGTGGGTTGGTTTTGGCCGGCGTTCGCGCGATTGCCGCGCCGCGCTGACCGCAATCCGCGCAAAACGCTCGGCCGCTTTCAACGCCTCGTCCGTCCACCGACCCGCGTCCAACCCCAGCCGCTGCAGAATCGGCGGCAGCTCCTCCGGGATCACCCCCCGCTTCCCCGCCGCCTCCTCCCGCCCGCACGCCTCCAACAACACCAAGTACTTCTCCAAGTCCATCGGCAAATACCCCGTGTCCGACGCCCGCCGCCCCGCCTCCACCCCCGCATAACCGTCCCCCTCCACCCGCACCGACGATAACCACCCCGACCGCCGCCGCCCCGTCAACGCCCCCGTCGTCGTCGCTCCGCTCGACGATTTCCGCGCTCGTTTCTTTGCTCGCGTCTCTTTCGCCGCCGTCGACATGGCGCCCTCCTGCGCCCCACCCTCGCCGCTTCCTCCCTCCCCAGCCGCTCGCTCCTGCGGCGCGAGCTCCCCCGGCGCACCAACCGACTCCTCCCGCTCGCTCAATTCGCCCGCCTGCCGCCGCGCCCGCACTCGCTCCAGCGACGCCGTCAGCTCCTCATCCGTCCCGGCCCCAGCAGCCCCCTCGAGCCGGTCGTCGGTCGGCTCCCCCACCGCCTCCTCCCCAAGCACTCGCCGCAGCACCTCCTGCCGACGTCGCTGGTCCGCCGCCTGCGCCGCCGCCTGCCGCTCGACCTGCAAGTCCCGCAGCCGGTCGCACGCCCCGGTGTAGATCGAGTCCTCCGGCGACGTCGCCTGTCCCGCTCGAATCGGGTTCAAGTCGACGTACAGACTGCACGCCAACAGCGCCTCGTCGTTCGGCAACCGCACGCTCCCGAACCGCTCGGCCCAAAAATGCCCGATCAACTCGTCCTCCGCATTCGCCTTCAGCGCGATCGGCTCCAGCAGCATGATCATGAACCAACTGATGTCCGCCAGCCGCTCCCGCAGCACCTCCACCCGCAACGGGTCCTCCAGCAGCTCCTGCACCTCCTCCGCCTTCGCCCGCGGCTTCAGCGGCAGACTCTTCCGCGATAGCCGCAGCCACCGCTCGGCCACCTCCCGCCGCTTGAGCCGCTTGGACAGATCGGGCCGGTTCCGCAGGATCGTGTGGACGTGGTTCTCCATCACCGCATAGTCCAGCACATCGATCGTAAACACGCTCGCCAGCGCCTCCAGCCGCTGCCGCACCCACTCTTTCCGGTACGTGTAATCGTTCCCCGAAACCAGATCCAACCCCGCCAAAAACGCTCGCCGCACGCACTGCGAAAAGCAGTGATACGCGCCCACCCGGTTCTTCTCCATGATCTGTCGTCGTCGTTTCGATGGCATCGCCAAGCTCCTTCCCTCACGAGGAAACAGCCCCACGAACTACCAATCGCAATTCAGACGAAAATCGGCCCTAGATTCCGCCGGATTCTTTAAAAAACAAGCGTATGGACTCACACGAACGTTCGGACGCTACCGCTCTAGCAGCGAGTCGCTCGGGCGGCTGCGGCCTTGCTTGATGAGTTGGTCAAGTTGAGACGTGAGGCGAGCGACCTCGTCTGGGTGCGAGACGGCGACATCCATGTCTTCACCTGGGTCGTCAGACAATTTGTAGAGCGAGTGTTTGGCGGTTGGCAGAGGCCGTTCGTCTTTACTCACCACCGCTTGCGACTTCCCGCGTTTCTCATGTCGCACCAGCTTCCAGTCTCCAACTCGCAAACCAAAATTCCCGCTGCCATTGTCTTGCTGTAGCAAGTGGTCGCGTCCCTTAGCAACCGGCTTCCCCAGCAAGGCGTCGAGCACATTGAAACTATCGAGACAAGCGTCCACCGCCAGCGATTGCCCCGTCAGCGCCGCAAGACTGGCTGCCAAATCCACCGTACAGACGAGCTCATCGGACACCGCCGGCGCGATGCGTCCCTTCCAGCGCGTGATGAAGGGAGTGCGCGTACCGCCTTCCCAGACGCTGTATTTGCCGCCGCGGAACGGTCCCGCCGGCCGATGGTCGCCGAGCCGTTCCACGGCGTCATCCTTGTAGCCGTCGTCGAGCACCGGCCCGTTGTCTGAGCAGAAAATGACCAGCGTGCTCTCTGCCAGGCCGAGTCGATCGAGCGTCTTCATCAGTTCGCTCACGCACCAATCGAGCTGGATGATGCAATCACCCCGCGGTCCCAGGGGCGACTTTCCCTGAAACCGTTCGTGCGCAATTCGCGGCACGTGAATGTCTTGCGAGGCGAAATACAGAAAGAACGGACGATCTTGATGCGCCTCGATCCACCGATTCGATTCGCGCACCCACGCATCTGCGAGATCCTCGTCCCGAAATCGAGCTCGCGTTCCGCCGGTGTAAAAGCCGATGCGGCTAACTCCATTGTGGATCGTCTGGTTGTGACCATGCGACCAATCCAACTTCAGCGTTTGGCGGTGCGTTATTCCTGTTGGATGTTCGCTCGTTGGCTGTTTGTCTCCGACCCATAAGGGATCGGACGGATCGAGCCCCTTCACTCGATGACCTTCAACGAACACCTGCGGAACGCGGTCATTCGTCGTCGGCAAGATGAAGCAATGATCAAAGCCGATTTCGAGCGGCCCGGGACGCAGTTCGCCATTCCAGTCTGGCGCGGGGTCGCCCAAGCCGAGATGCCACTTACCAATCGCCGCCGTGGCATATCCGGCTCGCTTTAGGATGCCGGGCAACGTTTCAACGCCCGGCTTCACAACGGCCGGCCCATTCGGCGGTGCGATGCCCGTCCCCTTTTGACGAAATGCATAAGTTCCCGTCAGCAATGAAAAGCGAGTCGGCGTACAGGTCGACGCGCTGCAATAGCCGCTGGTGAAGCGCACCCCTTCGCTCGCGAGCCGATCGATGGACGGAGTCTGCACGCGACGCGCGCCGTAGCAGGAAACATCGCCATAGCCCAAGTCATCCGCGATGATGACGATGATGTTCGGCCGTTCCGCCGCCTGCACGGCGGTTGAGCAGATCGACAGCAACGCGACGACGAAGAGGGCGCGGCGCATCATGGACATGACTTCCAATCCACTGCCGCTCGGGCCGCGGCAAAAATGGCAATCGGGGCGAGGTGCAAGCCGACGACCATTCGTCGACACTCAATGCCGCGCTTGATTGGAAGTGCTGGAACGCCCGACTTCAAGACTAGGGCGTCGGAGAAACTACAGCGTCTGCAGGATGCCGGCCCCGAAAGTGAACCCACCGCCGAAGGCGCACAACCCTAAGTGGTCTCCAGAACTGGATGCCTCCAAAACTTCGGTGAGGCACAACGGGATGCTCGACGACGACGTATTGCCGTGCCTTCGAATGTTGCTGAACACCGGCACCTCAATGCGATTTTGCACTGCGTCCAGAATGCGTTGATTGGCTTGGTGAGGCACGACGAGCTTCAGATCGCGCACTCGCAATCCTTTGTGGTCGCACAGCCGAGTTAAACTCGACACCATCGCCCGTACGGCTTCACTGAAGACCTTCTGGCCCTTCATGTGAATGTGCCCGCCCTGATGAAAAGGAATCGACAACGCCTGACCGTCCTCGCCCTTGGCTGACAACTCCGGCCGCAAGAGCCGCGCCTTCGCTCGCTCAAAATGCGACTCGCCGTATAGTACGGTAGCGGATGCGGCGTCTCCAAACAGGATTGCCGTATCAAAGTCGTTCATGTCGACCAATGGCGATAGCACCTCTGCGGTCACGAGCAATACCCGGCCGTCTGGACGGCTCTGCAAAAAGTCGTAGCCGGCCTGCAACGCGTAGAGATAGCCTGAGCACGCGGCGCTGATATCAAAAGCTTGCAACATGGCGTCGGTCCGTCCGTTCCCAAGCCCTGAAAGGACTTGGCACGCGAGCGACGGCGTCACCACCGTCGGGCTCGTGGTGCTGCAGATGACGAGATCCAGATCGTCCAACAACAGTCGCTCGCGTTCCAACAGTTCGCGACTGGCCTTCACCGCCATGTTCGCCGCCGTCTCTCCCGGCCCGGCCCAATGACGCGACTCGATGCCCGTCCGCTTGATGATGTCCTCGCTCGTCATCCCGTGTCCGCCGCGCAAGAACTCTTCGTTCGTCACCGTACGGCTGCCCGTCACCGCCACGACTTGCGAGACGCCGACGTCGAATTGCCGCGGCCGCGAGTCGCGAGGAACGAGTCGCAGCGAAGCCGCATGCGCTCGCCGCGTGAGGATCGGGACTCCTGGTTCTTCCTTGACGACCGGCTTGCGACGCGTTTCCGAAGCGGCAGAACGCAAGAGCAAGAGCGGTTCGCCGACGCGCACCGTCTGCCCCGCGGTCGCCGCCAGCCTCTCGACCGTGCCCGCGAACGGCGAAGCCAATTCGAACACGCTCTTGCTCGCCTCCAGCGAAGCAATTGGCGTACCTGGCTCGACTTGATCGCCGACCTTCACCAAGAGGTCGCAGACGATGACCGTTTCATCCGACGGCGCCGAACCAATCGCTTCCACCGCACGCAAGCCGGCGGCAAGCGCCGCGGGACGCTGCCACTCGAGATCCATATTGAGGAGTTCGGCGGCCGTCCCTAAGACGCGTTCAAACGACGGCAAGACTTGGATCTGGTTCGAAAAATTGCACGGGACGAATGTATCCGGTCGAGCAACTCGGCGCATCGCCACTGGTACGCGGCTCTTTTCCGCGACCGTCGCCAGAATTTCCCCTCCCAGCCCGCATGTCTGATTGTCTTCGTGGACGACGACCAAACGTGCCGTCTTCTCGGCTGACGCCAGCACCGCCTGCTGGTCCCAAGGACTGATCGAACGCAAATCGAGCACCTCGGCTTCGACTCCGGCGCGCTCCAACGCCTGCGCAGTCTGCATGCACAAGCGTACTGTGTTGCCCCACCCGACAAGCGTAATGTCGCGTCCCACTCGCGCCTTGCGCGAGACGCCGATGGGAGCAAAGTGACGATCAATGTCGCGCGACGTCGCCAGATTCGGGTCGTTCAGCAACGACTTGGGATACAGAAAAAACGTCGGTCGCTGAGTGCGGAAGGCCGCATTGAGCAGACCGGCGGCGTCCGCCGCCGTCGAAGGCATCACGACGTCGATGCCCGGCGCATGGGCCAACACCGATTCGAATGTTTGCGCGTGAAAGGGGCCCAGCCCTGGCCGGTACGCGCCGCAAGCCACCATCACGATGACCGGCGCCGACCACTGATGATCTGTTCGCCAACCGATGCTCGCCAACTCGTTGACGATCTGATTGTACGCGAGCGGCAGGAAGTCGGCGAACTGCAGGAAAGCGACCGGCCGCTGCCCCGCCAACGCCCGTCCAATCGCCTCGCCCAGAATGGTGGACTCGCTGAGCGGCGAGTTGCACACGCGCTGAGGAAACCGCGTGCTGAGACCGCGTGTCACGCCGAAGACGTCCCCTTTGGGATCTTCAATGTCTTCGCCGAGCAGGCACACGCGGGCGTCGTTCTCGAGCTGCCAGCGCAACACCTCGCCGATGGATTGCCGCATCGTCAACTCAGGCTCGCCCTCGCCCGTCGTCTCGCGAGATGGATGCAAGAGTTCGATCGGAGTCGGCCGCCGCGCACAAAAGTTCGGCAGCGGCTCCGGCCCTAAGGTCGCGGCGTCTTCCGCCAACGACACTTCGCGACGCGCGGCCTCGCGCAGTTGTTGCAGTTCGGAGGCGGACCAACCATGGTCCGCCATGTAGGCCTCGCAGCGAACCAGCGGATCGCCCAGCGCGGCCGAACTCAGATCCGAGGCGGGGCGATAGACGGTCTGATCGTCCGCATTCGTATGACTCGATAGCCGCTCCACCTGGAACACGACCAGTCCCGGTTCACGCGTTTCGCGCATGCGAGCAACGATTTCCCCTAGGTGCTGGTCGGCCGTCGCTACATCGCGCCCGTCGACGTAATGGATGGTCGCTCCAAGGTACTCTTGCGCGAGCCCGCCTGGCAGCGAAAAGAAGGTTCGCCCCGCGGTGCGAGTCGAAATGGCCCACCGATTATCTTCAATAAAGAACAGTACGGGCAATCGAGCCCGCACGGCCTGCCCAATCCCTTCGAGAAACTCGCCTTGCTGCGTCGAGCCGTCGCCGATGCCGCACACGACGATGGGCCGAGTCGCTTGATCGCGTACGGCCGCTGCCACTCCGGCGGCTTGCAACGCCTGATTCCCCGTCGGCACCACCATGCTCAAGACATGCAGCGCCGGGTCGCTCATGAAGCCGCTCATCTGCCGACCGCGCGACGACGAGTCATCCTTGCACAAGTGAGCCGCCAAGTAGGCGCGCGGAGTCACTCCGCGTGCAATCAACAACGCTTTCTGGCGGTAATGACAATGCAGCCAATCATGGGACGTCAAGTGAGGGGCCAGCGCTGCGGAGCCTTCATGCCCCGTACCCGGGACATGAAAGACGGCCTCGCCTCGCTGCACCAATCGCTGTTCCGCGTCGTCGAGATATCGCGCCACAAGCATGGCGCGAAAGACGCGTTCAAGTCGGAGTCGATCCATGAATTCACGCGCCTTCCCGTTGCCGCCTAATACGCCGCCAAGTTAAAGGGCTTATCCCTGGTGGACTGTATCGGTGGTAACGATCGTAAGTATGACTCGGGACTTTGGCGCAGTCACAGTCAACCCAGACCACCTAGACTGAAGCAGCCTGCCGGCTTGTTCGCCGACGCCACCACAATCGACCTGTATCCTTCAACCGTCGCACAGAACTCTTCACTAAATGCCGAGTCGACAAGACCACTCGCTGCGACCAAGCCGGCGGAGCGTCGAGGATGGCCCATGTCGAGCGATCCACGGCCAAATAGCCGCCGCTCCGCGCACATGCCTCGTACACGGAACGCCGAATCGGATAGTCAACTCGCAACCCGTTTGCCGGTGAGCGAGGCGGCAGGTAGTACCAGTCGTCGCCTGCCAGCGCCACGCCAGGAAACAGAGTCTGCGCCAACGACAACTCGACGCCCGACTTGTCGGCATCCAAATAAATCAAATCAGGACGAAAGCCATCACTCGCTAACGCCCGCAACCCATCCACACCAGACATGCGCAGCGGCACGATCCGGTCCCGAAACTCCCAACACGAACTCAGGAATGAGCGATAAAAGCCGTCCGGGCAACGCTGGGCTTGCTCAAAAACCCACTCCGGCTGCCGACCTTTGTGATTTGTGGAGCGGAGATCGATGCCGTCGAGCCATGGATCAATCGCCGCGACGCAGACTTCGTCGTGCGCGCCGAGCCATTCTCGAACCGATCCGCCGAGAAACACGCCGATTTCCACGATCCACCGCCAGCGCCGCCGTCGAATCAAGTCGACAAGCATGCCGCGGCCGCCCGCATCCAGCGACCAGTCGATGGGACGTTCCGTCGGCTTCACCGCCGGCCACGCATGGCGGTCGCGCAACGCTTGCCAAGCACTCGCTGCACTCATGCGCCGCCCCTTTCCTAACTTGCCGCTTCTTGTGTTCTTGAACGCGGTCGGCAGAGTAAGGCAAAGGCGGTTGCGGACACAATGTCAGTCTGCCCCCACAAGTGGCGAATGTCAGCCTTTGTGGCACACGAGGCAAGCTGCGACGAATCGCGACGCAGTAAATTGAGTAAAACGAGGAGACTGGGCCGAGTGGCAAAGCGTACAACAGTGCTGGCTGGCTTGCCACGGTCGCTCCCTGGACTGGTCCGACGACGCCCCGTTCGCCGTTGCATCGCCCACCCCGCTCAGGCCCGATCGGCAGGCGTTCGGCAACGACAGGGACCAAGTGAGGCGATCCAGATCGCCGACAAAGCGAGCGTCTTCCGGCGCCGCGTTAGCGCGCCACGCGGCCAACGTTGGTGCAGTGTACGACGGCTGTGCGTCGCCCTCCGACCGGCGACTCCCCCAGATTCCGCCGAGGAACCCCAACAGCAGCACGGCTGCAAGCACGAGCGCGTACCGCACATCCCCAAGATTCCCACGCATTCTCAGCGCGGACGACGGCAGGCCTCGAACGGTGCAGCGAGCGGCGTTGGAGGTCGCCTGGGGCAAGCGTCCGCGATATGCCGGCAGCGTCGCCTCGTCCGCGGCGTCGTGGAACAGATTCACAGCGGGCCGCAAGGCTTCCGCCAACTGTCGGCACTCATAGCAGACCTCCAAGTGCGACTCGACGCCCTGATCTTCCGCGGCGCCGCTGGGAAACGGGCCGCGCGTCAGTCGGTCGAATACGGCGTCGCACGATAGCAGGGTTTTCATGAGCCGAATTCCGTAGGAGATGAAGGCACGGAGAGTTCGTCGGAAGAGAGCCATTTTCCGAGTTGCGTGAGGCCGTCGCGAACTCGGTATTTCGCCGTACTTAGGCTGCACCCCAAGATGTCGGCGATCTCTTGAAACTTCAGGTCTCCGAAGAAGCGCAGACGCAATGCATCCGCCTGGGCCTCCGGAAGTCTTTCGAGCAGTCGTTCCAGCATCGCCGCTCGCTCCTGCAGCAGCAGGCGCTGGTGAGGCCGGTCGTCGTCGACCAGCACGGGCAGCGTCCCCTCCGCCTCCGAAGCGTTCGCAGACACCTCGCGACGCCGTGCTTGCTTCGCGAGCAAGCGCCGGCACTCGTTCAGCAAGATGGTCCACAACCAGGTACGGAAGCTATAGCGGGAATCATAGCTACCGAGCCACCGAAAGGCGGCCAGGAGCGTCTCCTGGACCGCGTCGTCGGCCAGATGGCGGCTTCGAAGTCGGCTAAACGCCATACGCCACAGGCCGCCCGAATAGCGTCGCGCCAGTTCGTCGAACCGGTCGGTTTGACCGGCGCGAATGGCGGCGATGATCGGGCCGTCGGGCTCGGACGAATCCATGGCGGGGGGTTCCTGAGAAAGCGACTCTAGCTCCTTATAGTCCCCTGCCGCGAAAAAGGTCAAACAACTTCGCCGCCAATTCTCCACGGTTTACGCGGTGCGATCGAGCGCCTGCTGGAGATCGGCGATCAAATCCTCGGCGTTCTCGATGCCGCACGACAACCGAATCATGTTGTCGTAGATGCCGAATGCAGCCCTCTGTTCGGGCGAATAATCGAGGTAGCTCATCACGAGCGGCTGTTCGATGAGCGACTCGACGCCTCCCAGACTGGGGCCGATGCGCGGGATGCGCACGGCATCCACAACTTTCGCCGTCTGTTCGGCGCTGGCATCCCTCACGAGGAACGTAATGAGCCCGCCGAAACCGCGCATCGTACGTCGCGCCACTTCGTGGTAGGGATGCGAAGCCAAGCCTGGGTAATAGACCCGCTCCACTCGTGGATGCGCCGCCAAGAATTCGGCAAGGCGTTGCCCGTTCTCATTCTGTCGCTGCATCCGCAGTTCGAAGGTCTTGAGTCCTCGTTGCAGCAGGTAGATGTTGTGCGGCGAATTGATGGCCCCCATGATGCCGCGCATTTTTCGGACGGGCTCGAGTTTCTCGGCGCTGCCGACGATCACGCCGGCGAGGAGGTCATTGTGCCCGCCCAGATATTTGGTGGCGGAGTGCAACACGTAGTCGACGCCGTAATCCAGCGGCTGCACGTTATAGGGGGTGGCGAGCGTGGCATCGATGAGCGTATCGACGCCGTGACGCTGGCCGATGGCCGCGAACCGCTCGAGGTCCACGACGCTGAGATGCGGATTGGTCGGCGACTCGCTGACCAGCATTTTGGTGCGCGAGTTCACGGCGGCTTCCATCGCATCGTAATCGCAGGCCTTGACCTGATGCGTCACCACGCCGAATCGAGCCAAGTGTTTGGCGCAGAATTCGCGGCTGCGGTGATAACACTCGTCGAAAAAAATCACCTCGTCGCCGCTGCTCAGCTTGGTCATGAAGAGGCCGACGATGGCCGCCATGCCGCTGGCGTATAGCAAAGCCGTCTCGCCGTGATCGAGCGCCGCCAGCTTGCGTTCAACGATTTTTTCCCCGGGGTTGCCGTACCTTCCGTATTCCTCGCGCGGCTGTTTGAGGTGATTAAAGTCGAGCACCGCTTGGGTGTCGTCGAACGTATACGTCGCGGCGCAGATGATGGGGTCGGTGATTGCGTCTGCCAACTTGCGATGATCCTCGCCCGCGTGAACGGCCAGAGTCGAAGGGCCGGGCGGGTTGGGACCAGGGTAATCGTCGAGCAACAAGCGGCGCGTCATGGAACGAAATCACTCCCGACCACAAGGCCCGCCCTCGGTGAGGTTATGGGCTAGCTGCGGTCCATTCACAACTGAGGGTTGGCAATCCGTCGTTTGAATCAGGACGGTTGCAGCGAGCCCGTGCGCTGAGCTCAAGAAGTTGGCGTTCGCTCGCTGACAATCGCGAAACGAGCGCCGCAAATCGGCTCTTTAGCAGGTAAGGCTGCAAGCGGCCACAAATCCCATTTGGTGGCCGTATTGTAGTCGCCGGCCCCAATCGCTCGCAAGGAGGTCGTGCCAAGTTGAACGGCTTGAAACCGCCGCGACTTGGCAGGAAAGACTTTCGTCATCCGCAAAACGAACGTAGAATGCAGCGTCGCTTTTGGACTTGCCTGCTCGGAGGTCGTCATGACCCCATCTCGCCCTCACACGATTGGTCTGTCGCGAAACGCATCCTACTGGAGTCGCTGGCGGTTCGTCGCCTGCCTCGGATGCGTCGCCTGCGTTTGGTTCGTCGCCAGCGAGTGTCAAGCCGCCGATCCGCCGACCGAGTCGTCGACGAAGTCCTCTGCCGACGCCTCGCCGACTTCGGTTCGGCGACTCATCGAACAGCTCGGCGACGAACGGTTTGACCATCGCGAGCAGGCAACTGCCGCACTCCTCCAGATTGGGCTCGGGGCCCGCAGCGAACTCGAGCGTGCGACTCGACATGTCGACCGCGAGGTGCGGTTTCGCGCCGAGCGGATTCTGTTGATCGTGCGCAAGATCGATTTAGAGCAACGGCTGGAGGAGTTCATTGAAGAAGCAGGGAAACCGGGGGACTATGGTCTTCCCGCTTGGCCGATCGTCCAAAGGGAACTCGGAGACACTCGCGAAATCCGACGGCTCTATTCCCAAATGGTTCGCTCCGAACCAGAACTCTTGACCGCCCTGGAACGCGGCAAGCAAGCGGTGCTGGAGTTGTTCCCAGCTCGCGTTCAGGAGATTCAACAGGCGCAGCAATTCGGCGCCGCGACCGTCTCCGTGGGCACGATCGCAACGATTCTCTTCGCCGCGAATACGGCCAACGCGGAGGCGAATCCTCAGGCCGCTCAGTCGGTCTACGGTTTATGCTACCAACCGGCCTTGCGAGCGGCCGTGTCGGGCGGCGAGTTCTCCGATGTGCTGCGCAAACTGCTCGCGATTTGGATTCAGCGCGGCGACGATGTACTGGCATACCAGGGCATGCAGTTGGCGACGCAGTTTGACATGAAGGAAGGTCTGGTCCCCGCCCTCAAGCTGCTCAAGAACGCCAACACGCAAGCGCAGCTCCGCCAGTACGCCATCCTGTTCGTCGCCAAGTTGGGTGATCCCGCTCATCTCGAACTGCTCGAGAAGATGCTTGACGATCCCAGCCCGTGCGGAACTTGGCAGGTGAACAACCTCAACATCTCGACGCAGTTGCGCGACATCGCTCTCGTCGCCGTACTCATCCTGCACAAAAAGGACCCCAAGCAGTTCGGGTTCGAACGACTGCAGATCTCGAACCCTTACGGCTTTTCGCCCATGACGGCCGGTTTTGAAAATGAAGAGAAGCGTACGAAGACGTTTGAGAAGTGGCGTGCCTTCCGCACGACCTTAAAGGATCAAGCACCAGCCCCCAAAGACGACTAGCGCCTTGTCGGCGAGCGTCAATGGGCTGCGCTGCTCACACCCGTTTCCTGGATTTTTGCTTTTTGGACCTGACCTTGACCGGAACAACGCCCACGCAAGTCGATCGTTTTGAGCAGATGGATCTATCCCGCGCCATGATGCGGGCGCTGAAGGAAGCCGGCTACGAGCGACCGACGGAGATCCAGGCGGGCGTCATTCCGCTGGTGCTCGACGGCTACGACGTCCTCGGACAAGCCCGCACCGGGACAGGCAAGACGGCCTCGTTCGTCATCCCGATCCTCGAACTGCTCGCCCCGCGCAAAGAAACGCCAGGCGTCCAGGCGATCATCCTCGTTCCGACTCGGGAATTGGCAGTGCAAGTGCACGATGAAGTGATCAAATTGGCTCACGGCACCAAGGTGCATTGCGTCGCCGTCTATGGCGGCAAGCCGATCCGGGGCCAGATTGAAAAACTGCGCAAGGGCGCCGAGATCGTCGTCGGCACGCCCGGCCGCGTGCTCGACCACCTGAGCCGCGGGACGCTGCAATTGCACGACGTCTGGTGCGTCGTTTTGGACGAAGCCGACCGGATGCTCGACATCGGCTTTCGCCCCGACATCGAGAAGATCCTCCGTCGCTGCCCCGAAGACCGGCAGACGCTCTTGCTCAGCGCCACAGTGCCGCCGGCGATCCGCAAACTGGCCGAACGGTACATGTTCGAACCGGAAGTGTTGAATTTCTCCCCCAAGCAACTCGCGGTCGAAACGATCGAGCAGCTTTACTTCTCCGTCGAACCGGAGCGGAAGTTCGACTTGCTTGTGAAGCTCTTGGAGCGCGAGGAGCCGAAGCAGGCGATTATTTTCTGCCGTACGAAGCGCGGCACCGACAAGCTGGCGGATCGTTTGGGACGCAAGATCAGCAACGTTTCCTGCATGCACGGCGACATGACTCAGGGCGCTCGCGATTCGGTCATGCGCAAGTTCCGCGAGGGACAATTGCGGTACCTTGTCGCCACCGACGTCGTCGGTCGCGGCATCGACATCTCGGGCATCTCGCACATCGTGAATTACGACATCCCCGAGTTCAGCGACGATTACGTACACCGAGTGGGCCGGACGGGGCGGATGGGACGCGAGGGAATCGCGTTTACTTTCGTCGCCCCTGATGAAGGTCCGCAACTCACCCGCATCGAACAACGCATCGACAAGCTGCTGAAGCGCGACACCATCGCCGGCTTCGAGCCAGCCAAGCCCATTTCGAGTCCCGCGTCCGACGACGGCGTCGGGCCCGACGGCGAACCGCCGAAGCCGCCCCCTCCCGCGTCGCTGCAAAAGCGACCGCAAAAGCGCTATCGACGCGCTCTCTAAACTTTCGACTCGGACCGAGATATCGCGACGCGAGCAACTCGACTTGAATGCGTTCGCGTCATCGCGTCATTCGGGGATGCGCGCCGCGGGCAGAGTGCGTTAGAATGCAGCCAGCGTTGGGCGGCGCTCTCTTCAGGATGATTTCAAGAGCGGCGGACGGCGTTAGAGGCGCACTTGGTCGATATTCATTGACGAAGTTTCCCGTTGCCGGTCACCAAGGAGCACCAACATGCAGGACGTACTCACCGTCATCTTGGCAGGAGGTCGCGGATCGCGCCTCGAACCACTCACGCGCGACCGCGCCAAACCGGCCGTCCCCTTCGGCGGCTTGTTCCGCATTATCGACTTCACGCTGTCGAATTGCCTCAATAGCGGCTTTCGCAGGATCGTCCTCTTGACGCAGTACAAGGCGACGAGCCTCGACCGGCACATCAACGTCGGTTGGCGGCACTATTTTGTGCGGGAGCTCGGCGAGTTCATCGATGTGATGCCTCCCCAGCAGCGACTGGACGAAAGCTGGTATCAGGGGACCGCCGACGCCGTCTACCAAAACATCTACACGCTCGAGAAGGAACAGCCCGAGTACGTCGTGATTCTCGCGGGCGACCATATTTACAAGATGAACTACGAGACCATGGTCGATTTCCACAAGCAGAATGGAGCTGACCTCACTGTCGGCGCGCTGCGAGTCGACTTGGCGGAAGGAACGCAATTCGGCGTGATGCAGGTGGACGAGTCGAACCGGATCATCGGCTTCGATGAAAAGCCGAAGCAGCCCAAGTCGATCCCGGGAGATCCTGAACATTGCCTTGCCTCGATGGGAATCTACGTGTTTACCGCGAGGTTCCTCTTCGAACAGTTGCTGCAGGACGCCAATCGTCCCGAGAGCCAACATGACTTTGGCAAGAACATCATTCCCTCCATCATCGACTCGCAACGAGTATTCGCTTTTCCGTTCCGCGACGAGAATCGCAAGACCGACGCCTATTGGCGAGACGTCGGCACATTGGATGCGTTCTACGACGCGAACATGGACTTGGTGAGCATCGACCCGTTGCTCAACCTTTACGACGAACATTGGCCGATTCGTTCATTTCAACCCAACTTGCCGCCGCCGAAGTTCGTCTTCGGAAGCCGCGGCGGGGAAGACCGAGTCGGACATGCCGTCGACAGCATTGTGTGCCAAGGCTCCATCGTTTCCGGCGGCGTCGTGCACCGCAGCTTGTTGGGACCGCGTTGCCGAGTCAACAGTTTCGCCCACGTGGAGGATTCCATTCTGTTTGAAGGCGTCGACATCGGTCGACACGCGCAAGTGCGTCGCGCCATCATCGACAAAGGCGTCCACATTCCCGCGGGTGCTCGCATCGGATTCGACCTCGAACAGGATCGAGCGCGTGGGTTTACGATCAGCGACAACGGCATCGTCGTCATCGCCAAATCGGACGGCATCCCGGAAGTGTAAGCAAGCGCACCGAGCAGCGCGGTCGCGAGAACATCGCGGCTGCGAAAGCGACGACCGATCCGCCATTCCGACCAAGACAGAGCCTCCAATGTCCAACAGCGGTTCACAGCTTCTCATGCAACTCGTCTGGGTCGCGCCGGCCGCTTTCGTGCAGCTGTTGGCCATCGCGCTCGGGTTCGTGAATATGGATCGAGCCACGCGGCCGGCACTCCTGCTAGTCGCGGCTGGCAGCGTGCTCTTGGTCAGTAGTCTCGGCGGCGTTCTCGTTCGTAGTTTTCTTTTCTCCAACGCCAATTTGGGTCCGGGAAATTCCACCCACATGATGTTCACCGCGCTGAACGTCATCCAGTCGATCGTGACCCTCGCAGGCTACTCCACCATCGTCATCGCCGTGTTCCTAGATCGCGCTCCAGCTGCGAATCACGGCGGCGGAATGCCTCCGCCTCCTCGCTAGCAGATCGGCGGTTAGTCTTCGATTTCGACAAGCTCTTCGCCCAGTTTGATCAGCACGCGTCCCTCCAGTGCAAGGTAAGGTGCTGCTTCGCGGCCGTACTTGTTGGCCAGCAAGAAGAATTCATCGCTGTACCGCTTAACCTTGATCGCCTGCTGCAATTCACGCTCTCCCAATCGGTCGATCGATTCATCTACCCAACGATCGCCGCGCCGGTAGAACGTTTTTTCCGCGATGGCTTGGACGGATTCAACGACGATGCGAACGTCCGTTTCCGCGTCGGCGAACGAGGCGCCGCCCGAGGCGGGAGCGGTGGCGGCGCTTTGCAGCATTCCTTTGTTGGCCCGCTGCGCAACGCCCGACCGTCCTGAGTCGACGCTCAAGGCCCTCAGCCGTTCCGACGCCTTTTCACGCGACGCAGCGACGCCGGCAAGTCCCGCTGGAGTCGGTTGGTCGTCGGCGAGGAACGATGTATAAGGAGTCAAGATTCCGTGCTTCTTGCTCAGTGCCACCAGTTCCTCGACCAGTTCCTGATTCTGCCCCTGTAAGTCGATCTGGTCGATAATCTCGCCGACGCGCCGCATGGCCCAGAGTTTTTCGATGAACGCAGGCGCTCCCGACGCCGACTTTTCGGCGAGCTCGACGTCAAACTCAAACGATCGAGCTTCTCCATTGACGGTCCCCGCCAATCGGACCTTGGCCGGTCCCGGTTTGCGGTAACGGCCGACGACGATCAATTGATCTCCCGCATACAGGTCGTAAACTTGTTTCGGGTAGAGCCGATTGAATCCCGTCGCCTCTTCGGCCGACGCGCCGACGCTGCGCAGTTCCAATTTGACGTCGGTGAGCGCCGGCGCGCCGATGCGCCCATAAAGACGACTGACATGCGCCTCGATGTCCTCGTTAGGCCGCACATACTCGCTTTGGCCGAAACCAACGCGAGCCAGCCGATCGAGCAACCGGCTGTTGACGTCGTAGCCGACGCCGAAAGCAAATACCCGTGCGCGCACCTGATTGCGTTTCTGCGATCGATCGACGATTTCCGCTTCCTTCGTCACGCCCGCCGTGGGCAGACCGTCCGTCAGGAAGAGAACGTAATTGGGGCGTGCAGCGTCCGTCAGCATTTCAAACGCCGCATTCAGCCCCCCGTCGATGTTGGTGCTGCCTCCTGGATAGATGCCTTCGACGTACCCCAACGCAGCTTTGCGATTCTCCTCGTTGAAGCGCTGCATTTCCGGTCGAAAGCGATCGACCTCCGTGTCATATGCGATGATGTTGAAGAGATCCCCTTCGCGCAAGTTGTTCAAGACGAATCGCAGAGCGTTTTTCGCTTGTTCAATCTTCGGGCCGCTCATACTTCCCGACCGATCGACCACGAACACCACGTTCTTGCGAAGCACCTCGGCATCGCCGGCCTTCACCTCGGGCGTCGCCATCAACAAGAAATACCCCTCGTCGCTCGTCGACGGTCGATAGCTCAAGACGCTAGCGCCAATCGCCTCGCGCCCCACGTCGAACAGCAACCGGAAGTCGCCGCGCGGAACGTCTTTGGTCGCGCTGTAGCTGACGACGGCGTGCTTGTCGTCGGGCCGCTGGATGTTGAGCGGATGGGAGGGACTAAAGACATTCTTGAGCGGCGTCCGAGTCGCCAACTGGAGGTTGATCGAAAGGTTTTCAACGGGCAGAGCCGAGTATCGAGCGGCCGCCCAGGGCAGATCCAGTTCCGTCACTCCGCCGCTTTGACGAAGCACCTGGGAGAATCGCAGCGTGACCGTTCGCTCCGCCCCGGCCGGGATCGGAAAGACGCTCGTCTTGAACAACCCCATCCCCAGCCACTCCAGTAACGCCGGGTCTCGGTTGCGCCGCACATACGACTCGTAAATCTGCCGAGCCTCGTTTGCGTCGAGCAACTTGGCTTCGTATTCCTTGCCGTCGACCAAGAAGGCGAGCCCCTCGACGGCCCCATCGTGCGGAAGCGGGAATACGAAGCTGGCCTCTAGCGTCGTGCTCCCCTGGTTGACGAAGGTCTGGGAAAACTGAAGGCGAGCGACCTGGTCGTTGACGACGCCGCTGACGGCAAGCTGTTTGAGCTGGTAAAGCTGGGAAACCTGCGGCGGACGCGGCCGAGGCAGAGGATGGGGCGGCAAAATGACGCCCGGCCCTTTGTCGACGAGCAGAAACCCTTGAGCGACGGCTGGTTGGGGCGAGGTCGGGATGAGAAACGCAGCGAGCAGGACGACGAGAAGCAAAGGTCCGAATGAGCGTTTCATGACACGGCTCCAAATTGGCACACCGAGCGATTGAGACTTGCCCGAAACTAAGACGATGGCGGAGACGGGGAAGTTCCCAAAGTTGGTCTTGCCCATTCCCGCAACTCTCGGGACACTCCGCGCCCGATGGTCCGTAACCGACGCCCTATTCCCGCCGCCGCCTTCGCCCTGCTGCTTGCTTGCAGCCAGGTAGGGTGCGGCGTGGCGATGGCGCCCCTCTTTGGCCCCCGCCAAGTCACCGCGACGACGAAAGAAGCGATCCCCAACCCGCTCTTTGTCGCGACCGTCGACCATGAAGGGCTCTGGAATCAAATCGTCGACGAGATGGATGACTATTTCCGGATCGCTCGTGAACAGCGAGTCCAGGAAACGGGCGGCGTGCTCACCGAGGGGCGTATTGATACGCACCCGGCCATCGGTGCGACGTTCTTCGAGCCCTGGCGGCGAGATAGCACGCCTGGTTACGAGCGGCTGGAGGCGACGCTTCAGTCGATTCGCCGTCGAGCGACGGTGCGCGTGATTCCACGCGACAGCGGCTTCATGGTGGAAGTCCAAGTCTTGAAGGAGCTCGAGGACGTCAGCCAGCCCGAACGCTCCACCGCTTCGTCTCCTACTTGGCGGCATGACGGCTCGCTGGTTCGAGGCGAGTCGAACACGCAAACCGGCCCCCAGACGCTCGGCTGGATCTGCATCGGCCGCGACCCGTCGCTGGAACAACAAATCCTCGCAGAACTCCAGGCACGTCTAGCCCAATGAGCTGTTTGGCCGCCGATTCCTGCTGAGCCGGCGACTCTTAGTCATCGCCCTTGGGCCGGCGCTGCAACGATTGCGCGAGCAACGCGAGTTGCTCCAGGGACATCGCCGCCAATTCGTCAGTGCTGGCGACCGGCTCGCCCTGTAACTCCTGCAGCGTCTGAATTCGTCCTATCCATTGGCCCAGTTCGCGTCCCTCCTGACGTCCCTCCTGACGTCCCTCTTGTCGTCCCTCCTGACGCCCCTCTTGTCGCCCCACGTCGCGTCCCTCGGCGAGTCCCTCGGCACGTGCTTCCGTTCGTGCCTCGGAGAGAAACGAACGATGGTCAAGCATCGCCTTCCAGCGCATTTCGTACAGGATTCGTTCTTCAGGGGTTTGCGATATCATCTCCAAAATCCCTCCAGCCTCGACAAACACCGGCTCTCGAAACATTCGCTCAATCTCCGCCATCTCCAACTCGGCTGCATGTCGCAGGAAGTAAACCCATTTCTCGAGTCGCGTCGCAGCCGGGAGGTCGTTCGCTTTCCCGCGAAACTTCGGTAACTCCACCAAGTGTAGCTCTAACTGGTCCGAGAATTCCAACTGATTCGGCAACGAACTCAATCGAAAACGACTATGAAAATCGGCGTTTGACCGGAAATAGTGGAAGTCCAGAAAACCCACGCAGATCGCAGGTGCGAGCTGAGAATACTCATCCGCTTTTGACAACTGGCCGCAGTACATGCGAGCAGCGTAATAGAGCAAACGACGAGCCAACGTCGTCGAGCGACTCGTCTGCATTTCTAGATTGTACTTGCGTCCCTCTGAGTCCTGCACAAGGAGGTCCAGGATCGCAAACTTACCGTCTACGAACTCTTCCTGCAGAAACGGATTCAGAATCTGCACTTCGTCTACGACGAACTGTTCTTCAAACAAGGCATTCAAAAGATGGACGAGCACCCTCGAGTGCCGTGGGTCGCCAAAAACTCGCTTGAACGCGTAATCGACCGTAGGGGCAATTCCAATCGCCATCGCCGGCTCCCGCTACGCACCTCGACGGTGCTCGAATTGCCCGTTGACAATCCTAGCGCTGGCCCGCTTTCGGTCTAGCCCCTCGGCACACCTCATTCTCTCATTTCGCGCAAATGTGCTCGGTTAGGCTCGCGGATGCTCGTCGCCGCCCTGTCGCAGCAGCCGCCGCAAGACTCGCGGACAATCACGCCCCGTCAACGTTGAGTCCGCTTCAAAGACCTCAAGCACTAACCCCAGCTGTTCGGAGGCATTCGCCGACGGGTCCAGGAACAACCATTTCTGCCCCCGAATCTCGCACGCCCCTCCCGGGCTCCCCTCCAGCCACTCCTGCCGCACTCGATACCCCTTGCGAGCGGCGTAACTCAAGGCCAGCTCAAGCGTTTCGACGGTATGCATGCCAGCCTCCTCAAGCCCTCGAACAAAAGGTGGCGGATTGTATCGGGACGCGCTTCAGTTGCCCAGTTCGATTCACCGATCTTCATTCACGATAAGTGGCGACACGCCATACAGTTAAGACAGAAACACCAGGCAATTCAGACGAATAGGCGGAGCAAGGCAAGACAGCAAAGAACGGGGTTTCGCACAAAACGCGCCGAACCAACGCCCTGCCTCCATGCCGCTCCTCACCCTCGAAGAATCGACCGTTCCTATGCCCGACCCCTCGCCGTCGACTCCCACGCCCGAACAACAGATCGCCCTGCTCAAGCAACAACTCGCGCAGGCCCAGAAGCTCACCGCACTCGGTGAACTCGTCAGCACCACGACGCACGAGTTCAACAATGTGCTGATGACCATCATCAACTACGCCCAACTGGGCCTGCGTCACAAAGACGAAGCCACTCGCGACAAGGCACTCGAGAAAATCCTCGCCGCCGGCCAACGAGCAGCAAAAATTACGAACTCCGTCCTCGGCGTCGCACGCAATCGCTCGAATTCCTTCGAGTCCACCGATCTCGAACGACTGGTCAATGAATCGCTAGTGTTGCTCGAGCGAGAAATGTCTAAGTATCGCATTCGAGTCGAAACGCAGTTTGGAAAGGTGCCCGAAGCCTGGGCCATCGGCAACCAGATTCAACAGGTGCTGCTCAACCTGCTTATCAATGCGCGTCAGGCGATGTCGGGCGGCGGCACGCTGATCATTAAGCTTGAGTACGATTCGGTCGCCGACATGGTCGACCTCGTCGTGCGCGACACGGGCTGCGGCATCGCCCCCGATCATCTCCAGAAGATCTTCGATCCCTACTTCACGACCAAATCAGGCCCCGACGACAGCGGTCGCGGCGGCACGGGCCTCGGGCTCGCTTCCTGCCGCTCCATCATCGAAGCACACCGAGGCCGCATCCGAGTCGAAAGCACCGTTGGCCGCGGCACGGCGTTTACGATCAAACTGCCGGTCGCGAAGAAGCCAATCGCCCCCGTCAGCCCTCCCGCTTCCGCCGCGACCGACGCCCTCGCAACGCCGCAGGCAAAGCTCTCTTAACCCGCGTTGAGTCTTCCTGGGAGCGAACGTAGAACAATCCTTCGCGCTCGTCAAAACGGGCGCGGAGCCCCGCATAGAATTCAGCCGCCGAGATGGGCACCTCGACATCCCGGCGCACGCACTCTGCGACCACCCGGCTAAACAAGAGACTCTCTTCCCTCTCGCGCCGTAGTTCGCCCTCACGCCCTCGCGCCGCGCGATCCAGCTTCCGCAAATGCCGCTCGACGAAACGCCAAACTTGGTCGACTTGCTTGCGGACCGCCAGCTGACTTTCCGCCGCGAGATTCGTCGCTGGTCGACGAGCTGCGAGAGCTGCGACGGCGGGTTTGCGAGCGGATATGACGAGGTCGTGCTTCACGCTGCCGGCGTGATTGAGTTGTTTGAAACTATCCTGCCGCTTGTCTAGCGTCCGTACGTCCACGACCAAGAATCCCGCGTCGCGGATTGCGGCCTGCAACGCATGCCACACACGTCGATCCGAGTGATGAAAGACGACCGTGAGCCACCGACCCGTTTTCAGCGCTGCGTAGAACTGTCGAAAACACTCCGTCAGCAACCGCTGGTAGTCCTCAAGCCCCTTGCCTACCGCCGGATTCTCAACCGCCTCCCACTGCGAATCGGTGACGCACCCCAGCCACGCTTCCCAGAGAAAGTTGAGCTCCGCATACATGATGTTGCCGCCGAACGGCGGATCGACGAACACATAGTCGATCGACTCGGGCGGCGCAAGCGGTCGCGTACTGCTTTGCACCGACACTCGCACCTCGCCCGACATCTGCTGCAGGAGCTTGGCGGTTTCCACGAAGACGCGTGCGTTGCGTCGAAATGTCTGTAGGGCGCTGGCGGGCGTGTTGAGCGACGAGACATACAGCGTTCCCGAAAGCGGTCCGCCACCCTTCTTGCCCGCGCGAAAACGACGTAGCCGCGAGGAGTAGAGATTCGCCGCCGAATGCACCAAGAGTCCCGCTTGTCGTAATCGATCAGGCAAGCGGCGCACCCGTTCGGCAAGCGCCGCCAGAAGCCAAAGGTTGGCCGGCGGATAGAAGTGATGGACGTGGGTCAGCCCAATCACGTCGTTTCGCCGCGACTCGCGCCCCGGCGGCATCCGCTCGCAGGGAGTCGCAAACGGCGGTCGCGTCTGCTCCAACTTGGCCAACAGCTCGCAATCAAAGGCGTCGAGCCGCTTTTCGTATCGTCGCCCCTCATATTCGTAGTTGATGCGCACCGGCGTCTGCTTCGCACGTTCGATCGCGCACTCCAACAACGGATCGTAGCGCGTCTCTAGCACTCTTCGACTGCCGCGCTTCGCGATTCTTTTCTCACAGTGAGGACATGGAAACGGTTCTTCGACTTTTCCTGTCCGCTCGTTCACCGCCTCCTCGAAAAACGCCCACTCGCCGCCGCACTCCGTGCACTCAAATACATCCGACCACACGACGAACTGAACCGCGCCCCACTTCAGTCCCGAGATGGGGCGCGGGGCCGCTGGAAAGTCGTCCAACTGCTTCGTCGCACGCCGAACCTCGGCCGCGGTCGGCTCGTGCAACGTCGCCTGCAACCACCCCCAATCGCGATCGACGTCGTCGATGACTTCGGCTAACGCCTGATGTAGTGCCGCAGGATCGATCGGCGAGTTGTGGTGAAACGCCAACAAACCCGCTAGCGGAGACAGATCGGCCAACACTGCGCGTCGAGCCCCCGCCGCTCCCACTCGACGCCTCGCCTTGTCTCGCACGACGCCATCCGCTCCCACGCGCAAGCCGATCGATTCCAATGACTCCCGATCGCCGCTTAACTGCGCTGCCGCGCCGGTCATGCCGCTTCCGCAGAAGCCGTCGAGCACGACGTCGCCCGGGCGAGTGTAATGCAGCACATAACGCAGGATCGCGCGATAGGGCACCTTCGTGTGATACGGATGGTCGCTGTACAGCGGGTCGGTCTTCCCCTCCACCACATCTAGCGCCAAAGGCGTCTCGACGCCTGCCCCGCTGGTTGTCTCTTCTTCCTTCGTCGAGGTCAAAAACGAAGCGATATAGGGATTCTCGCCGCCGGTGAACTGCGGCGCACAAGCCAAAGGCGACGACGCCCATGGCGTCTGGACGCGTCTCTTTTTGGGTCGAGCTGTTCGTTTCATCCCGGCACGCTTCGCGCGCCGCGCAGACTACTTCAGCGGCACGAGTTCGAGAGTGGCTTCCGCGACGAGCGGATCGTCGCCGCGACGCGCGGTGGCGCGAATCACGACCGGCATCGTAAACGGTCCCGGACGACTGCCATAGACCACCACCAACTCGCCCATTTCGCTCTCGGACGCCACTTCGACAGGCGTCGCGGATACGTCTTGCAAATGCGGCGGCCCAACCAACTCCAAACGTACGGGCGACTTCAAGTCTCGGTCGCGCCTCACTTGCACCTTGATCCGCGTCTCCTTCCCCGCCTCGACCGCCGCCGTGCCGCGATCGAGCAAGATCCTGAGCGGCGACGGTGAAACCAGGTTCACCATTTGATTGTTCTGATCGCCGCTGCTAAACGAAACTTTACGTCTGCTCCCCTGACCGTCGTCAAGTTCGCCGGTCGCCATCAACACCACGCGACTCGTCCGCCCTAACTCCATCCAGGGCGGCAACGTGATCGGATATACAAACTCCGTCGCCCCCGCTGGCACGATGATCGTCGGCCCCGTCACCCCCTGCAGATGCCGCGCCTGCCGGTCGGCCAATCGCACCTCCAGCGGCCCCTCAAAACCGTTGCGTTCCACCACATAGCGTTTGCGCGATACCGCGCCGCACGAGATATAGGTCATCTCGTACGCCCCCTGAAACTTGAACGGAGTCGCCAGCGTCACCGCCAGCGCCAGTTGATTCAAACCCGGTTCCCCATTCACGCTCGGAGTCGCCGCGTACAACGGGGCCTCGGTCGCGGGCGCGGTTGGCCCCACCGAGGCAGGCCGCCCCACAATGCGAATCGCACTCGCCCCCACGCGAGCTTGTTCGCTTGCTTCAATCGTCAACTCCACCTTGTTCACATTCGCCGCCGCCGTCGTCGCGGCCGCCGTCACTCCGGCAGGCAACCCCTCCACCGACAACGCAACCGGCTCGGCATAGCCGCCTTCACGCAGGACCTGCACGAGCAACTTAAGCGACTTCCCTCGCTCCACCGCTACGACGTCCGACGCAACTTCCAGCCGCACGCGCGGCGCCGCCGGCGACACTCGCAACCGATACGCAAACTGACGCCCGCCTCGCGAGCGAAACTGGTCGGTCACCCGAATCACATACGGGCCGTCCGCGGGCGGCGTAAACCGCAGCACCGCGTCCGACGAACCATTCGGGCCCTGGTCGGCTCGAGCCGCTTCGCTGCCGTCCTCTTTCAGGACGGCGACGACGCTATCCAGCGGCGAACCCCAGCGACCGGCCTGCGCCTCCAAGACGTACTCGACGCCCTTCGACAACTCCACGCTCCAGAGATCCTGATCCCCCGGGGCATCGATGCGGCCGTTCAAGACCACCGACGCCTTCGCAGCGTTCGCCTCGCGTATCGCATTGTTCGGCTCTTGCTCCAACAGTTCGGGCAGGTCGTCGACCGCAACGGGAACCCAGTTCGTCTTGCTTCCCGCCGCCTCCCACTGCAGCTCGACTCGCTCGTCGCTCCCCGCGCGCGGCAAAGCGGCGGTGAACGTCGTGTTCGCAAGGTTCGCCCCTTCCGCCGTCCAGGTCGACGTTGCGCCCCTTTGCCCTCCCAGCGGATAGACGTGCTGCACCCACGGGCCGTCGGTCACGGTGAGTCGATAGACGAACGACTGCAATCCTTCGCCGCGCACATCGTGAATTCGCACTCGATACGGCCGCTCATCCAGAACGACGAACGACAACGACGGATCGCCGCCGCCCACTCCGGTCGCCTCCGCCACCGGACGGTTCAAGGCGTCCAGCACTTCCATCCGCGCCTCAAGCGGCGAGCCCAAACCGGCGGCCGCTACGACGCAGGTGATGGTGCGTCCTCGCGGGGCCGTAAACGACCATTCGTCGACGTCCTCGCGAGGAAACACCCTCCCGTTGATCGTCACAGGAAGCGTCACGCTCGCCGGAATCGCCTCCCCTTCCACTTCCTTCTCAACCACCTCCGGAAGTTCGCCGACGATGAATTTTCGAGCGGCCGTCGCCCCCTGGGCGTTCGCCGCGCGCCAATAGCGCACGCCCGGCGCCGCGTCGGCCGCGATGGCGATCTGGGCCGCGTAGTCTTTCGGGTAGTCCTCCGCACGCTGACTCGCCGGCAATCGCACCAGCGGCCCCTCAAACCAAATCGTCTCCATCCGCTCGATCTGCGACGGCGCCGTCACCCCCTCGCCCAGCATCTCGAATGCGCAGCGGTCATGCAGATAGTGCCCGCCCACGCGGACCGACACGCGCGTCCCGCGCTGCCCGCCCGCAGGAAAAATGTACGACGTCGAAGGCGGCTCCGCCCACGCCGCTCCCCCCCACCACAACCAGCCGCCGATCACCGCCGCAACCACAAACATCCTGCACATCACAGCAGCTCCCGCATCACGCGACCGTCGTTGACCACTTTCACCGGTCGCCCCTCCGGCGTGTAGAACTCGTGATTCGGATCGATCCCCAACAAGTGGTGCATCGTCGCGGACAAATCCTCCGGCCCGTGCGGAGCGCCCGCCGGTTTCTCGGCCCGATCGTCGCTCGCCCCGATGACCCGCCCGCCGCGCACGCCGCCGCCGCCCAACAGCACGGTGAACGCCGGGCCCCAGTGGTCCCGCCCCGCGTTTTTGTTGATCCGCGGAGTTCGGCCAAACTCGCCCGTGACCACGACGAGCGTCTTCTGCAACAGCCCGCGGTCGGCTAGGTCGCGAAACAAGGCCGCCATCGCTCGATCCAGCGCCGGCAGCAGTTCGTTCTTGAGCACCACGAAGTTGTTGTCGTGCGTGTCCCAGTTGCTGTGATCGATCGTGACGCACCGCACTCCCGCCTCGACCAACCGACGCGCCATCAAACACGATTGCCCCAGCGTCGTCCGGCCGTACTCGTCGCGCAACCTCTCCGGCTCTGCATGAATGTCAAACGCCCGCTTCGCCTCCGGCGACGTCATCAAATCGAACGCCTTTTGCCGGAAGACGCTCACCGCCTTGGCCGACCGATTCGCCTTCAGCTCCTCGGCTCGCTGCAGTTGGTCGACCTCCGCCAGCAGACGCCGCCGCGCGTCCAAGCGTTTGGCTTCCAGCGTCAGCGGCGGCACGATGTCGGGGACGGCGAAATCGGGCGAATTGGGATCGGCGAGGATCGCCAGCGGCGAGCAAGTCGGCCCGAGATAGGCCGGGCCGGCGCTGGCATGCACTTGCGGCAAACTCACGTACGGCGGCGCCGAACCGCGCGGCCCCAACATCTTCGCAATCACTGCGCCGTGTGCAGGCCGCTGGTTGTTGGGACTCAAGCTGGGATTGAAGCCGGCGATAGGATGGTAGCCGGTGAGCATATAGTGATCCGCCGGCCCGTGATCCGAGTTGCGGTGGCCGAAAGAGCGTACGAGCGAAAACTTGTCTTGCTGCAGCGCAACATGCGGCAAGTGCTCGCACACTTCGATGCCTGGTACGTTTGTCGCAATCCCTTGAAACTCGCCGCGGATCTCCGCCGGCGCCTGCGGCTTCAGATCAAACGTATCGATCGTGCTCAAGCCGCCCTTTAAGAAGACCAGTATCAACGACGCGCCGGTATCCCGCGCCCCGCCGCTCGCTTCGGCCGCCAAGAGCCGTTCAAGCGATACCCCGGCGCCGAACAGGCCGGCCGCTCCCACGCGCAACAAATCTCGTCGCGCCACTCCGTCGCAGAATTTGCTTCCGCCCGCCATCGACAGACTCCTAGTGATTGAAGGCGAATTCCAGCGTATTGAGCAGCGACCAAGCCAAGTCTTCGGCCGCCTGCCGCCGATCCTCGGATTCCCGTAGGTACTTCAGCGCCGACTCGAGCTCCGCTTCCGTCGGCCGCCGGCTGTAGAACCCCAGATACAATTCGTCGACCAATTGCCGATCATCCAGCGACGCCCGGACCAACCGCGCCACCGTCCCCGACTCGTGCGTCAACTTCGTATGCACCCGCTCCGAATTAAGCAGATGCAGCACCTGCGCAACGCTCGGCGAGTCGCTGCGCTCGCACGTGCAAACTGTCTTGCGCACCGGCCGCCCAAACAGCGATAAGAAGTAGTGGTCGACGCGGCTGTCCCATAACTGCACCGCGCGCAAACCGCTTGGCAGCCCCTCGAACTTTTCCGGCACGCCGGTCGCCTGACTCACGGCATCCAACAACACTTCCGCTTCCAGTCGTTTCAGCAGCGACCGCGAGTAATTCTGCTCGTCTTCCTCGTTTGTCGCGTTCGTCGTCGTCGACTGCTGATACACACGCGACCTTGCAATCGTGCGCACCAGCGACCGCAAATCGAAACGTTGATCAACAAGGTCGCGTGCGAGGGCGTCAAGCAACGCGCGGTTGCTCGGCGGGTTCGTCTCGCGGAAGTCGTCCACCGGTTCGACCAATCCGCGCCCCAACATTCGCGCCCACACTCGATTCGCCAGATTCCGCGCAAACCAAGGGTTCTCTGGAGAAGTCAACCACTCGGCCAACACCACGCGACGATCGCCGACCGGATCTTTCTCGGGTTCAGGAATGCCCAGCGCATGCGCGGTCACTCGCTTGCCGGTCCGCGGGTGATTCGTCGCCGGATCGCCAACCGCCGCCAGCGACTCCCCGCGCGGCGACTTATCGCGTCGCAATTGCGCGAAGAAGGCGGTCATGCCGAAGTAATCGTTCTGACTCCAGCGATCGTACGGATGATGGTGACACTGAGCGCAAGCGATGCGCACTCCAAGGAACACTTGCGAAATGGTCGACGCCGCCTCGCCCGGTTGAGCGACGACGCGATAGAGATTGCCGGCTGGGGCGTCCGCCAACGGCCCCTCTGCTGTGATGACATCGCGTGCAAAGGCATCCAATGGCTGCCGCCGAGCGACGCTATCGCGAATCCAGCGGTACATCTCGTACGCCGCCTTATGCCCCAACACCTCGCGGTCGACGCGCAACAAGTCGGCCCAATACAAGGCCCAGTAATCGTTGAACTCGGGCCGCTCCAGCAACCCATCAATCGTGCGTTCACGACGCTTCGGGTCGGCGTCGTCTAAAAATCGACGTGCTTCTTCCGCCGTCGGCAGACGACCGATCACATCGAGATACACGCGGCGCAGAAACCGTGCGTCATCCGTCGGGCCCGCGGGTGCAATCCGCAGCTTGGCCAATCGTTCGTCGACCAGACGGTCGATGAAGTTATGCTGAGGCAGCGTCGACGGCGTTGCCAGCGGCTCGGCGCGCGGAACCACGATTTGAAACAGATCGACGCGCCCCAAGTAGCTCGCCATCACCGCTGCCGACCCAGGCAAAGCTCCCGCCGTCACCGTCCCCGCCCCGTCCACCCGCGCCAAAGTCTCGTTGTTCGACTGAAACGTCGCCAGCGACGTGACATCGGTTTGCCGGCCGTCGGACCAATGCGCGGTCACTCGCAGCGGAACGACGTCCCCCGCCGCCAGTACGCGTTCGCGCGGGTCGAGCGCGATCCGCAAGACCTGCGGATCATCAGCCGAACCGCGCGGCGCCCCCGCTTGCACCCAGTCCCGCAACAACTGGTATTCGGGGCGATTCGGTTCCAGCCGCACGCCGCCGCCGTGCGGCGTCTGCCCGCTGATCTTCCGTAACAGCAAACTCTGCTCGGGCGCCGCCGGAAACAAGCGTCGCCCGCGGCCCTCCATCACCAGCGCCTGATAGTCCACCTCCGGGTCTGCACCAAAGACCGACAGCTTGAACCCGTTCTGACCTTCCGCCTTTCCGTGACAACCCGACGTATTGCACGCGAACTTCGACAGGATCGGAACGATGTCGGTTTCAAAGTTGAAGCGTCGCGCCGCGAAGCCTGCCGGCGACGACTGGCCGGGCGAGGACGCATCCCCCGCGACGGCGCTGTCCTGCCCAACCACAACGCCGCCCATCCCGAAGCTCAGGACAATCACGGCCACCGCCAGCCGCCTCGTGGTCGCGTGCATGTAGATCTTCCCGCTTGTCTGTCATCCGGTCGACGCTTCCGTTCCCCTCCGCCAGCGGAACGCATCGACACATGCTAATGCAACAAAACGAGCGATCCTAGATCAAGTCGACCGACCATTCTTCTTTTCGGCGCCGTTCTCTTCCAAGTATCGAGCGCGCTGTTGCGAGTATTCCTCGGGGGACGGCAGATCGGGAACGGTTTGGCCTTCCTTGACCGCCGCTTCGAACAGGCGTTCCAGAAACGGCCGGCACCAGCCGCACCCCGTCCCCGCACCAAAACACTGACTCAGCTGCCCCGCGCGTTTGGGCTTCTCCACGCGCAGAAAGTTCACCACCTTCCGCTTGGTCACGTGAAAACACAGGCACAGTTCGTCATCTAGTTCCATCGGTCGGAATCTCGCACACAACTTGGTTCGTGGACGAATCAACCTAACCTTCGGTCGCCGTCGCCAACCGCAAACCAATGCGGCACGCATGCTGAAACTCGGCCACATTCAGCGCTTCGTCGACCGTGTGCGGCGACACCTGACCGCACCCCATCGTGACGGCCGGCATCCCCCGCTCGGTCATCCAATTGGCGTCGAGCCCGCCGTTGGAAATCGAACGGATCGGCTCGAGCCCCACGCCCCGCACGGCCGCTTCCGCCGCCAACACGCACGGCTCGTCGGGCCCCAACTGAAACGACTCGTAATCCATCCGCCGCTCGATCGCCACGCTTCCATGCCGCCCCTCTGAGCTACGCACCTCGCGCACCGCTTTGGCGAACGCTGTCTCAATCGCCTCGACGATTTGTTCGCGAAACTTCGGATCGTGGCTGCGCGCTTCGGCCTTCAGATGCACGTAGTCGGTGACGACGTTCGTCGCTTCGCCGCCGTGCACGTACCCAACGTTGCTGGTGCCGGTCCCTTCGCGTCGCGAAATGAGCCCATGCCAACCGTTGCGATGCAGGTCTGCGATGGCCAGCGACGCGATGGCGATTGCGCTCACCCCCTTCTCGGGCGCTCCCCCCGCGTGACTCGCCACCCCCGAAACCTTGATTTCAAGTCGGTAGGCGCCGGTTGCGCCGACCGTGAGTTTGCTCGGCGAACCACCGTCCCAGTTGAACACCAGCTTCGGATTGCCCAGCAAGTTCTTCTGAACGAACCGAGCTCCATACAGCCCCACTTCTTCTTGGATGAACCAGCAAAAAGTAAGCGGCGGGTGGGGCAGCTTGCGTGCGACGATTTCGAGCGCCGTGTTGAGCAGCACGGCGGCGCCGGCTCGGTTGTCCGCGCCCAGCCCCGTCGAGGGGTCGGTCGACTTGACGAATTCGCCGCTTCGCTTCGGCTTGCACCCTACGCAGATCGGCACCGTATCCAGGTGAGCCGTGAGCATCCGCCGCGGCCCGCGCAGCGTTCCTGGAAACTGCACGATCAAGTTCCCCTGGTTGCCCTTGATGAGCGCCTTTTGCTGGGCGTTGTCGGAAACGATCGACTTCGCAGACACGCCCGCTTTGCGTAGTTGCTGCGTGATGAACGCCGCCACCTCTTTCTCTTCACCGCTCTTGCCCCGAATGGGCATTAACTGCATGACCAACTCAAACGCGCGCCGCAAATCGGGTTCCATAACTTGGTCCATGAGTATTTCGACCGCGAACAAGCGGTCCTTTCGACTGAGGAAGCGAATTCGGTGAGCGGCATTCGACCTGCCGACGAGGCTTTAGCGTACCAAAAACGGCGTGCTTGTCGCGGCGGCAGCCTCGCCGAGGAACGCCGCGCGCGTGCTATAGTAAGGGCTCCCGCACGATCTTCCGGCTCTTTCCGAACGAACCAACGCTCCACGCCATGCGACACTTTTTGGACATCTCTTTCGACCAATTGCGGGAATGGCTCGCCGTTCAGGGACAGCCCGCCTACCGCGCCGGCCAAATCCGCGGCTGGGTCTACGAACGTCGAGCGACGTCGTTCGCCGATATGACGGACTTGCCGGCCAAGCTGCGCGAGTCGCTCGCGGCGGAGTTTACGTTGTGGCAATCCAAAGTGGTCCGCCACTCCCAGGCCCCCGATGGAACCGAAAAGCTGTTGCTTGAGTTGCCTGGCGGGGGACGCATCGAGTGCGTGCTGCTGCGCGACGGCGGTCGTCGGTCGATTTGCATTAGCAGCCAGGTCGGTTGCGCAATGGGCTGCGTGTTCTGCGCCAGCGGACTCGATGGCGTCGAACGCAATCTCACGACGGGTGAAATCATCGAACAGATGCTGCTCCTGCAGCGCTTGCTCCCGCCTGACGAACGGCTCAGCCATATCGTGGTCATGGGAATGGGCGAGCCGCTGGCGAACCTGGACAACCTGCTCCCCGCGCTCGCCTGCGCCAGCGACCCCAAAGGACTCGGCATCAGCCAGCGCCGCATCACCATTTCCACCGTCGGCCTGCCGCCCTCGATTGACCGCCTGACTCACGAAGAGACCAGCTACAACTTGGCCGTTTCGTTGCACGCCCCCAACGATGAACTTCGCAATCAGCTTGTCCCCGTGAACAAGAACATCGGCATCGACGCCATCCTCGAAGCCTCGGACCGCTACTTCGAAGCCTCAGGCCGCCGCTTGACGTTCGAATACGTCCTGTTGCGCGGCATCAACGATCGGCCGGAGGATGCGCTGGAATTGACCGAGCGACTACGAGGACGCCCCGCGCTGCTTAACGTCATTCCCTACAATCCCGTGGCAGGCCTCCCCTACGAAACACCGACCTTCCCGTCGCAGCTCAAGTTTCGCGAAATCCTGGAAGCGGCCGGCATCAACGTCCAGTTCCGCGAACGCAAAGGGGACGCCATCAACGCCGCCTGCGGTCAACTCCGCCGCTCCACGCCGCCGCAAGTCGTGAATATCGATGCATAACGACGAGGTCAGCGTCTTGGCGCTGTTTCGTTTAACCCGCAGCCGCAGGCGAGGCAGAACAAAGCCTGCGCGCGGCGACGGCGCAGTGCGAGAAGCAACGCGCAGCGTTCTGCACGACGCATCGCCCCGTAATGAATTGGCCGTGAATCAGAGGCGGTGAATCCGAGACAGGCTGGAAGCCTGTCCTACGGGTTTAACGGAACGCCGAGCGTTGCAAGGTCGCGCAGGCGATCGACATCCTCGCGCGCCGTCCAGGCGATCCCGCGCAATAGCAGGATGCGGAACAGCGGGTCGTCGAACGTCCACGAATAGTGGCCTAAAATGGAGACGAAGACGCGGCCTTGCGACGGTTCCAGCGTCCAGAACAGCGGCTGCGGTGCACCGTCCTCCACGCCGGTTCCCAGCACGCGAACTCGCCGCGCATCTCCCTGCATTTGCCAATAGCTTTCGTCATGAAAGTGAACCTTGTTCAGGTTGCGCGCAATCGGATGAGCGGGCGACGGCGCGAAGGTCAGGTCGAGCGGCCCGTGGCGGAACTTTAGCTTCGCCGCTTCCGACGCCAGGCCGATTCGCTGCGCGAAGGCCGGCGCTTCGGGGCCCGCCTCGACGGCCCAATGGATGTACACCAACCCGCCGCCTCGCGCCAAATGGGCATCGATGGCTTGCGCTCGCTCCGCGTTCCAACTCCCCTTCTGAAAGAACACGATCGTGTCGGCTCGGCGTATCTGCTCCGCACTCGGCCACTCCATCGCCGACTCCACCGTCACGCCATCCGCCGCCGACAGCAATTGGCTCCACGTCGTCTTCCAAGCCGGATAGTCGTGCTCGCCCGGCCCGTGATCCTTTGCGCCCGCGACCAAGAGGACGCGCAGCGGCTTGAGTTGCGACGGAGGCGGGAGCGACGCGGCGCCGGCTAGCACGGCGTCGACTTCGGCGCGACGTCGCGGTGCGGGCGGCGGCTGCAGTGCATCGGCCGGCATGCGCGGAGCCGCGCTGAGCAGGAACGTCATCAAATCGCGCATCCGCTCAGGCCCCAATTTGGCCGGCAGCCCCTCGGGCATGATCGACAGCGGCGACGGCGTCAGTTGCTCGACGTCGCTCCGAGCCACCCGCACTACCTGCCCTTCTTTGTTCCCGATCATCAGATGTTCGCCGTCCGATCGCAGCGCCCCGGTCAGCACGCGCCCGTCTTCGAGCGTCGCCACATACGTCAGGAAGTCCGGATTGATCGCGAAACTGGGCGTCGTCACATCGCGCAGCACCGACGCATAGTCGCGCTGCACCAAGTTGGACAAGTCAGGGCCGATCTCGCCGCCCTTCCCATGCGCGCGATGACATTTCACACATCCCGCCTCGTCGCTCAAGAAGATCTGTCGCCCCCGACCCCAGTTGCCGCCTTCTAATTCTTTCGCCAACGGCAGCGACCGTTTCGCTCCCGTCGACGTCTCGGTTTGAGCCCACGGCAGCAATAGGCGCTGAAGCGCCAGCGAGCCGCGATGCGTTGCGTTGTCGCGCGTCGTCGCCTCCCATTCGACGCGCAGGTCAATCTCGCCTTCGCCCGTCGACAGCGTTACGACGAGCGGAACGAGCTTCGTCGACGCTCGATCGATCGACACGCGCACGACCTGCTCGGCCCCTTCGGTCTTAGACGCCGTCTCGCGTCCCTCGACGCCGATCGAGGCTCGAAACGCCCGCGTGGAACGCAGCACGATCGCGCGGCTTGTCACCCACGAGTCGCTTGATGGTTCGTAGTCCAAGGACGAACCGGGTTGCACCGCAGGCTCGAACAACCCGTAGGTCTGCAGTTGCGTGGAGAGCGTCAGAACGCCGAATTGCGACAACCGGTTCCACTGCGACTCGCGCTGCGCCGCGTCGCTCGGATCGAACGCCAAGGCTCGAGCAGCCAGAGGGTCGAGGTGCAGCCAGCGGCTCTCCCACGGCGAATCGTCGGCGTCGCGGGGTTGCCAGTGTGCGACGACTCCTTGCAGCGAGTAGGCCAAGTCGACTTCAGGATGTTGCGGCAGCGGCGACGGCCCTTCGCTGGCGGACGATGCCGCGCCGGCCGCCGAACTCGACTCGCGTCCCATCCCCGGCAGCGTGATCGCGTACGACACGGCCGCCTCATGCGGGTCGGTCGCCAACAGCAACGTGCGTCGATCGGCGGTGACGCTGGCGGCGTGCACCGCGACCTTCCGCCGCGGCGTCGCCAATTGCTGCATCGTGACGGCGTACCCAGGGCGGATCGATTCAAAGCGATCCCCCGCCGCGACGAACTCGCCCGCGGTGATCTTCGTGCGCGACGCCAGATCGCGGAGCATGTCGGGCGCCAGCGGCCGGTCGAACGTGACGCGCACCTCGCGCGGGCTCGCCGCCCACGCCGCGAGCGGTTGCGGCAGTTCGGGCCGGTCGTATCGCACGACGAACAGTTTTCCAGCCCCCGTCGGCCCCGTCCCCCAGTCCGGCCCGCCGCTATGGCAGGCAATCAATAAGTCGCCGCGCGGCGACACTCGGCAGTCGACCGTGAGCATGCTCAAGCAGCCGATCAACTCGTTCGACGCGACGTACCGGCGCTGGCCGTCGCGAACCAACTTCGTGCGGTACAGCTTGCCGCGCGACTCGCCGCATACCAACAAGTCGCCGCGCCAAGACGCGGGCCCAAACGTCGCCCCGCCCGCGACGGCCGGCACGTTGAACGTCATCCCGCAGGTCGATTGATGTTGCGGACCATAGTCGAACAAACTTGGTTCATCAAACACCTGTGGGAGATGCCGCGGGTGTCGCGGAGGAAACCCGTAGTGCTTGTCTGGCTCGATCAGCAAAAGCTCGTCAAACGGGTTGCCGTTCGGCAGCCACGTCGCACCTTCTTGATCGGCCGCGAACAGATCGTGCGACGCGTTGAATTCAAGTCCAATCGTGAAGCGTACGCCGGTGCAGACGGTGCTGCGCCGCGACAAGTCGGGCTCGATCCGCTGAATCGTGCCGCGTTCGCTGGCGAGGTCGAACGCCGAGCGTCCTTGGTCGTCGAGCAGATAGGCGTTGTTATAGGCGGCCGTGCCGAGGCCGAAGTAAATCGCGCCGTCGCGCGGATCGATCGCCAATCCGATCGCGTCGACGTTTTGTGTAATCTCCTTCCAGCCCGAGGCGATCACGCGTTCCTGGTCGGCTGCATCGTCGCCATCAACGTCCAAGATGGCCGACACTTTTCCCTTCGACGCAACAACGACTCCGCGCACCTTGTCAATTGAAGTCTTGGCGGACGCCGCCGCGTCAGTCAGCAATCGATGTCCAGCCGGAATGACCGCCATCCCGATGGGTCCGCGCAGTTTTCCCTGACCGGTGAAAAAAGTCTTCGAGGCGTCGGGGACGCCGTCATGATCTTGATCGTCGAGCAGCCAGATGTCGCCGCTATAGCCGAGTGCGTACAGTTTGCCGTCGGGTCGGTAACGCAAGTTATTGACGTTCGTCAGCGCAACCGGGGCTTCCATGACGCGAAAGCCTGGGATGAGCATCTGGATGGGCGGAGGATTCTTGACCGTCGCGAGCGGTTCCATCTGCTCGGCCGCCGCCAGCCGCTCGAGCGACTTCGGCAAAGCGTCGCGCAGCGCGGCATGCTTCGCCTGCAGATAACCGCGCACGGCCTGCAGTTCGTTCGGAAGCAGCGCCCTCTGGTACAAAAGTACCTCGGCGACGTCGCCGTGCAGGAAGCCTTGCACCTTTTGCGGACCAGCGCCGTTTTCGTAGTAACGAGCGCCGACGACGGCGCCGTCGCAGAGGAGTTCGCTGGGGGCGAAGGGACGCGACATGGGCGGTTGACCGTCGACGGCCAGCGTGACCTGTTTGCGAGCGGCGTCGCCGACGCACTCGAAGATTTGCAACGTGCCGAAGGCGGCCGGCTTGGTCAGCAGGTTGCGAGCGCCTCCGAATCCGCGCCCCTCCAGATTGACGTCTTGCAGTTGCGGCGACGCCGGCGCGTTCAGGTCGAGCGTTAGTCCGGTCTCGTAGTCGCGCCGGTTGCGTTCATGCAACGCGACGAAGCCGCGGAAGAATCCCAAGTTCGAATGGGGCGCCGCCGCCACAAACAGCGTGAACTCGCGCGCTCGGTGGTGAAAGTCGACCGCTTGGAGATGATCGTCCTGACCGTCGAAACGGACCACCCAAGCCGGGCCGGCAGCGCCGCAGTCAAGTCGCAAGAGCTTCGGACGCGCTTGCGCATCCGACTGCGTCACGCGCCGCTGTTGGAGCGAGCCATCATGCCACTCCGCGAGCGTCCCGCCGTCGGGAACGGCGGGTAAGCTCAGTTGCCGGCGAGCGGCCGGGATGGCGGCGGCGTCGAGCCACCAGACGAGTCCCGGAATGGGAGGGAGCCGTTTGTCGGTCCACGGTTCGACGACGGCAGACTTAGACGCCTGCGAATCGTCCGCCTTCCGCTCGGCGGCGCTCAATTTGACGACGCTCAACACGGCCGTCGCCGCGCTGAGTGCTACGCATAGCGCCAACCGTGTGCAGACCGTCCGAGGTCGCGATCGCATGAGATTGACTCCGCCTAGAATCAACGAGGCCCGGCTCAAACGAGCCGGGCCATGCCAACGGTCATCCCATTCTAGCGAACCAAGCCGCCGCCTAGGCCGACTCAAACTTCTTCGAGACGGCTTCCCAGTTGACGATGTTCCACCACGCCGTTACGTACTCGGCGCGACGATTCTGGTAGTGCAAGTAGTACGCGTGTTCCCACACGTCGAGACCAAGAATGGGGGTCTTTCCGAGCGACAGGGGGCTGTCTTGGTTGGCGGTGCTCAGCACTTCCAACCCATCCTTGCCAACGGCGAGCCACGCCCAACCGCTGCCGAAGCGGGTCATGGCGGCGGTGGTGAACGCTTCCTTAAAATTCGCAAAGCTATTGAATTTCGACTTGATTGCGTCGGCCAACTTGCCTTTCGGTTCGCCGCCCTTACCCGGGCCCATGATTTCCCAGAACAGGCAGTGATTGAGGTGGCCGCCGCCGTGGTTCTGCACGATCGACCGGGCCTTTTCCGGGACGGAAGCCAAGTCGCTCAGCAGTTGTTCGGGAGTCTTCTTCGCGAGCTCCGGGTCGCTGGTCAGTACAGCGGCGAACCGATCGATGTACGCCTGATGATGCTTGGTGTGGTGGATCGTCATCGTCTTGGTGTCGATGTACGGCTCCAATGCGTCATACGCGTAGGGCAATTTGGGCAATTCCACCGCGGTTCCCGCCGCGGCGGCGACGCGCGGGACGGCGGTGATTTGAGCAATCGCACCGCCGACGGCAAGCGTCGCAACGGTCGATTGGACGAACTGACGGCGATTGACGGACGAGTCATGCGGTCGGTCGTGTTGCATGGTGCAAACCCTCTTGAGAAAGGTGATAGTCGCCAACGGGAAAGGAAACGCGACGCAGAACCGTACGACCGACTCGGCCCGTTGGTTCGACGTCTCGGATTGTTTAGCGTATGGAGGCCCCAGAGGAAAGCCTTGCCAACGCAACTTCAAACTCGAGTCGGTGTTCAGTAGGATGAGGCGGAGTGAGCACGAGAAGCGGGACGGCGCGTGTCGCTCCTCTTCGTCGCTGGGATTTGATCTGACGCAAGCCATTGGGTGGATTCGGTTTTGCCCGCCTCGACGACCACAACTCGAAACTACGAGACGGCGGACCCGGACGTGCGGCTTATGCTGCAAGTGCGCGACGACGACGCCGCGGCGTTCGAGGAACTGGTGCAGCGGTACCAAAGCCGCCTCATCTCGGTGCTCGAACACATGGTGCATAACCGGCAAAGTGCGGAAGACTTGGCGCAAGACGTGTTCTTGCGGGTCTACCGGGCTCGTAAGTCGTATACCCCGGAAGCACGTTTCGCCACTTGGCTCTTTCGGATCGCCCACAACGCCGCCAGCAATGCGATTCGCGCCCAGTCGCGGCGTCGCGATGCCTCGTCGGCCAACTACGCTCCTGACGATTCGTCCGCCCTGCCGCTAGATCAACTGGCTAAAGCGGCCAGCGGTCTGATGCCGACGCGGAGGCTCGACAAAGCGGAAGTGTCGGAAGTCGTCCGAGCGGCCATTGAGTCCTTGCCGGAGCAACAGCGGATGGCGCTGCTGTTGTCGAAGTTTGAAGAGATGAGTTACGTCGACGTCGCGAAGACGCTTGATCAAACCGTGCCCGCCGTCAAGTCGCTGTTGTGGCGAGCGCGCGAGAATCTGCGAGTGATTCTCGAACCGTATTTCCAAGAAGGCGTTCGGCCGGAAGGGACGACCTAACGAGGTGCGTTGATGACTCCATCCATTCCCCCCTCCAATTCGGACACCATCGAATCCGAACTCGTCGCGTACCTCGACGGCGAGCTCGATGCGCGTCAGATGGAAGCGGTTGAACAGCGATTGTCGTCGGACGTCGAGTTTCGTCGTCGTTTACACGACTTGCAGCGCACTTGGGACTTGCTCGACTCGCTGCCGCGCGTCGAAGCGACGGAAGCGTTTACGCAAAGTACGCTGGAGATGGTCGCTGTGAAGGCGGAAGCTGAGTTGCTGACAGCGCACAGCAACGCGTCGCAGCGGCGGTGGTTATGGCAATCCGGCGCGGGCGTCGCCGTCGTCGTCGCGCTGTCGCTGGGCTTTGTCTTCGGTCGCTCGCTCTGGTCCTCTCCCGACGGGCCGCTTATCCAAGACTTGCCAGTCGTCGAACATATCGATGAATATCTGCTCGCCGACGACATTCAGTTCCTGCGGATGCTGGATCAAGAGGGCCTGTTTGCCGAGGAGACGCGCGATGCCCCGTAATGGTCGACGCTGGCTCCCTTGGAACTGGCTCCACCTGATCTTGCTCGCCGCCTGCTGCGCGCCCCTGGCGTCGGCCGCGCCCGTCGCCGGACAATCCGCAGCGCCGGCCGCGGATTCGGATTCGGCCGCGGACTCGTACGAACAGCGACGGCAGCGGCTAGAGACGATGTCGGAACAAGAATTGGCCGAGTTGCAGCGAAAGAAAGAGCGATTCGATCAATTGCCGCCCGACGAACAAGCCCGGTTGAGGAAGCTGCATGCCGAACTGTCGACCGACCCGCACTGCGAGCGGCTCAAGAAATTGTTGGCTTCGTATTCCGCATGGCTCCAGACGCTCACCGCCGCCGAACGCGCAGAACTCATGCGGCTCCCGCCGGATGAACGAGTGAAACAGATCCGAGCACTACAAACCGACCAGCGCAAGGATGAAGCGGTGCGTCTGGGCATCCCCTCCGTCACGATCTCTGTAGAAGATGCGCGCGTGGTAGTGGAGTGGATGGAGGCGTATGTGGTGCAACACCGCGATTTCTTGATTCAGAAGATGCCGCGGCTGGCCGAACGGCTGGCGCAGATGGCCGATCCCAAACGGCAGGCCGGCATGCTGGTCTTCACGCTGTCGCAAATGCGAACCGAAGGCCAAGCGCCGCCGCCCCTCACCCCCGAAGATCTCGCACCGCTCCTGGAAAAACTCTCCCCCGGCAGTCGTCAGCAATTACAAGCGGCCGCGTCCGAGAAGGATAAGATCGACGTCATTCTGAAGTGGTGCCGAGCGGCCTTTTTCCGGCAGTTCGAGCCGACGAACGAGGAGTTGGAGAAGTACTATCGCGAGTCGCTGTCGGCGGAAGACCGCGAATGGCTCGACGCCATGCCGCGACAGCGTTTCCAACAGACGCTTCGGTCGATGTACTTCCGCGACCGAGCGACCTCCGACGCGCAGCGCGGCTTCCCGGGCGGCGGGCGCATGCGGCCCGGCGGCCCAGGCGGCCCGCCCGGCGAACGAGGCCCTGGCCTGCTCCCGGGCGACCGAGTCCCAGGCGACCGAGTCCCAGGCGACCGTCCCCCTGGAGAGCGCGGCCCAGGAGGTCCCGGCGGACCGCCGCCCTTCCCCGGCCGCCGTCCCCGCGATTCGAATCAACGCGACTCAAATCAGCGAGATGAATCGCGTCCCCCTCCGCCGCCAAGCGTGGATCAATAGAGCGCGTCGTCCGCCGACTCCCGCTCGCTCAAGAGCCGCGAGTCGCTCGTCATAGTCTCGCGATTCGCCTGCGGGAAATACATCCAGTACAAAGTTCGGGGGACCGCGGAAACGGTCGTAGTCAGGTTCTGGATCACATTGCTTCAAGACGCCCGTGATTAACCAGAACCGCCAGCCCAGGACGCCAGCGTGTCCCGTCGTTCAGTTCCACCGTCGCGTGCACGCAGCAGTACAATCCCGGCGAGAATAAACGGTAGTAGTTCACGCACATCGCGACTTCCGTCAGGAGCGCCGATTCGTTTCCTGCCGCTTGCCGACATCCTTACTCCGTGGCCTCGGTGAACTCGGCGGCATAACAAGCGGGGCTCGGCGGCTAACGCTGAGCCTTTACGAGCGCGGCGGTGTAGCCCAGCAAGTCGTCGCGCTCTTGGCAGTGCGCGCGTACGCGGTCATATTCGCCGGCGCGTTGAGCGAGGTCGAGCAGCGAGGGGGCGATGCCGAGGCCCTGTTGGCCGGCGGGCATAAGTTGAATCGTCGCCTCGATCGCGGCCGCCGGTCGGCCCACGCGAGCTAACAGGTCGATGTAGACCTCGATCGCCACCGTCCCGATCTGATGCGTATCGACCGACTCGGCCTTCCCTCGGAAATACGCCAGCGCCTCGTCGACGTTCCGTCCCAGAAGCGCCGCGAAGAACAGTCCGTGCGACGGATAGTTTTCGGAGAACGGCTCGTCGCCCGCATACTGGAACTGCGAGTGCAAACGGCGGCCGTATTCGGTCAGATCGTGAGCCAACTCGAGTATGGCGGGGTCCTCGCTCAGGCGAGCGAAACGCACGACGGCAGCCAAGTGCGTGGTGTCGACATGGTAGGTGAGCTCCTGGAAGAGCCAGGGACGGTCGGCGACCAAATCGGCCAACGTCTTTTCGGCCGGCGCCGCGCCCTCTTGTCGCGAGATGTCGGTGCGGAGATTCGCGAGTAGTTCGGCGTGCAGATGACGGACGATGAGCGCCGTGGCGACCTGCTGGTCGGCGCGGCTCTGACGCGGCACCTCGCCTTCGAAGGTCGTGATCGCATTGCAGGTGCCGTAGTGCTTGAGCACTAACCCAAATCCACGCCCGACGTCGACTCCTTCGCGCAGCGACACGTCGATGAGTTCTTCCAGGTTGTCGTCGTCTGGTTCGATCTGGGCGAGCAGCTCCGCGGCCGCTTTCTTGTCGCCGACGGGACGCAGATACATCCAGCCTTCGCGAATTCGGCCCCGTTCCAACAACAGCGTGCCCACTTCGCGGCAAGCGGCAATCAGCCCCTCTTCAAGCTGATTGCGGAGGGATTCGTCGAGTTGATCGGAGTTGTCGCCATAGAGCAGCGGCAGGCCGATTCGGTGCCGCACTTGCATCTTGAGGGCTTCGAACAACTCGTGATACTTCTTCTGCCCACGCAGCTGTTGCGCGAGCGACTCCAGCGCCGCCGCCGCACCGCCTGCCTGCCACGCCGACTCGATCTGTTGAAACTGTTCCACCGACATCATTTCCCCTTCGCCCGACCGTTGCTCGTCCATCACGCCCGCCCCATGACGTTCGCCATCACTGGACGAACTGGGGCTTGGCGGTCGAGTTCCCATCGTAGGGGATGCCGTCGCGACCGTGTAGTCGGCCTGTACGCCCCGCCGGCGACGCCGTGGATCGCGGCGTCTTTTTGGCAGATTATTCGCCAAATCGCCGTTCCCAACGGACCAATTTTGCGACGTATAGAGCGTGGGGCAGCGTTCGAGGCACAGGACGCGCCATGACGGCTACTCATTCAACCATCACGACCCGCGATCGACGATTTCGGCCGCGGGGAATTGCTCAACTTTCGTGCACGATTGTCGGCGTCGCACTACTGGCCCTGGTCGGCTGCGAACCACAGCCGGCCGCAGACCAGCGGCTGCCGGCCGACGCCATTCCGTGGGACGGCCCGATCGACGGCTTTCCGCGGACGCCGAGTTGGAACCCGCAGTTCGATTGGAACCGACCGCTTGCGGACCCCGCCGTCCATCAATACCGACTGGCAGGCCGCAAAGACGCCGTCGGCGAAACCTGGATTCCGCTGCGGTTGCTGGAGCCGATGCGCGGTCGCTGGACGCTCGACCCCCAACAAGACTCGACGCCGCCCCGCCCCGACGACTTGCGACTCGAACTGCGACTCATGCCGCGGACGCTTCCGCGCTGGCGAATGGTCGGATCGGCGCTGCTGAACGTCGAACGCGACAGCACGTGGATCGAGTTTATTCAGTCGCAGGCCGACCAAGTGCTCAAACTGAAGGTCGATTGCCAGTGGTCGGACGGCCTGGAGCTGACGGTGGCGGCCCATTTTCAGTGCGTCCCCGAGTCGGCCCCAATGCCGCTCACCATGCAAAACTTGCATCACGCGGAACAGTTCACGACGACGCTCGGCCAGCGGCTGACGGCCCAACTTCAATGGCTGGCGTCCCGTACGCCTCCACCCGGGGCCAAAGCCGCCGGCCCCGCCGCCGCCCTCAAGGAACAACGCAAGCTGCTCGAACGCCAATGGAAGCAGATCAACGCCGCCGCTCAGCGACTCGAACACCTCAAGTCGCTGCAACAAACCCTCGAACAAGAAGGCCGACTGCACCTCCGCCTCACCTCCGCTGCCACCGGCCAAGAGTGGAAACTCACCCCCGTAGGACAGGCTTCCAGCCTGTCTCCCCCACCTCTCTCTCCCCCACGACTCTCGCCTCGACATCCGCCGAAATCCCAACCCCCATCCCGTCCAACCCCGCGCGCCCCAACAATCCCGCCGCGCGAGCCCTAGCCGTCCTCGCCCCTGACTAGTAGTTCGGAGTCGGCGGTCGGTAGTCGTCCAGGTTGATGCCGCGGAACCATTCGATCGTCCGCTTCAGTCCCTCGCGCAACGGCACCTGCGGCTCCCACCCCAGCTTGCTGTGGGCGAGAGAAATGTCGGGGCGGCGGCGCGTGGGATCGTCGGCCGGGAGGGGCTGGAGCACGATTTTGGAGGAAGAGCCGGTGAGCTCGATGACCTGTTCCGCGAGTTCCTTGACGGTGAACTCGACGGGATTCCCCAAATTGACCGGGCCGATGAAATCGTCAGGCCCGTTCATCATCCGCTGCATGCCGTCGATCAAGTCTTCGCAGTAGCAGAAGGAGCGAGTTTGTTGACCATCGCCGAACAACGTGATGTCGTCGCCCCGCAACGCTTGGCGAATGAAGTTCGACACGACGCGTCCGTCGTACGGATGCATCCGCGGACCATACGTGTTGAAGATGCGGATGATGCGAATGTTCACGCGGTTCATCCGGTGGTAGTCCATGAACAACGTCTCGGCCACGCGTTTTCCCTCGTCGTAGCACGCTCGGGGTCCCAGCGGGTTGACGTTGCCGCGATAGCTTTCCACCTGCGGATGAATCTCAGGGTCTCCGTACACTTCGCTGGTCGACGCTTGCAGGACTTTGGCTTTGCAGCGTCGAGCCATCCCGAGCACGTTGATGGCGCCGAGCACGGAGGTTTTCGTCGTCTTGATCGGATTGAATTGGTAGTGGCCCGGTGCGGCAGGGCACGCCAAGTTGTAGATCTGATCCACCTCGAGCCAGATGGGCTGCGTGACGTCGTGCCGGATGAGCTCAAAGTTGGGCTTCCCCAAAAGCCTTGCGACATTCGACTTTTGGCTCGTGAAGAAGTTGTCCAAGCAAATCACATCGTGCCCGGCCGCCACCAGCCGCTCGCACAAGTGCGACCCTAGAAAACCCGCGCCCCCCGTCACCAGAATGCGTTTGATCTGCGACACGCGTACAACCCCTTTTACCCGTCCAGCTTGCCAACGACGAGTCTCATACTAACACGCCGATCCCAATTGACCCTTCATCGGACGGGAAACTAGAATCCAATGCATCAATATTTGCCGATACAATCGGCAGGAGCGGCGCGTTGCGCGTGCGGCGAGACCGTCCCGAAAGCAGGAGACCGACGATGTTGCGAGTGGAATTGGGTCAGGGAGGCCGGTATTGCGATGGGCTCGCGCGACGCAGCTTCTTGCAGGTCGGAGTCGCCGGGATGGCCTCCGTCGGGCTGGGGTCGATCCTGCAGGCGCAGGCGCAGGCGGCGAGCGGCGTACGCGGCCGCAAGGATACGGCGGTCATTCTCCTGTGGCTCGACGGCGGTCCCGGCCACATGGACATGTACGACATGAAGCCGAACGCGCCGGCCGAATATCGCGGCATCTGGTCCCCCATCCAGACGAACGTGCCTGGGATGGAGATCACCGAGCTGTTCCCTCTTCAGGCCAAGATCGCCGACCGGTTTTCCATCGTCCGGTCGCTGCACCACAATTCGGGCGACCACTTTACCGGCGGCCACTGGATGCTCACCGGCCGAGACGGAGTGAGCGGCGCGAACACGGCCGGCAAGTATCCCTTCTTCGGCTCCATCGCCGCTCGGCTGGTCGGTCCGCGCCAGCCCGGGATGCCGGCCAACGTCGCAGTACCGTATGCGATGAGCATCGGCCTGCGGCCCGGCTATTTCGGCGGAAATTACTTGGGACCGCAGGATAATCCGTTTGAAACGGAAGGCGATCCGAACGCCGCCAACTTTCAGGTGCGCAACGTCGGCCTGCAAAACAGTATGACGATCGAGCGGCTGGAGAATCGCCGCCAGCTGATGACGCAATTCGACCAGCTGAGGCGACGCATGGACCAGTCGAAAACGATCGCCGCCATGGATGCCTTTGATCGACAGGCGTTCGACATGGTGACTGGCGAGAAAGCTCGACAAGCGTTCGACCTGTCGCGTGAGGACGACGCCACTCGCGAGTTGTACGGTCGCAACTCCTGGGGCCAAGGCGTGCTGCTCGCGCGACGTTTGGTCGAAGCGGGGACGACCTTCGTCACCTGTCACTTCGGCGGCTGGGACCACCACTGGGACCTGCAGAAAGGCATGGACAACTATCTGCCGAAGGTCGACCAAGCGGTCCACGGACTGTTCACCGACCTAACTCGCCGGGGGCTGTACGACAAAGTGCTCGTGGTGCTGTGCGGCGAGTTCAGCCGCACGCCGAAGATGAACGACGGCGGCAACGGCGGCCCGCCGCTAAGCATGGGGCAACCCGGCCGCGATCACTGGGGCAGCGCCATGTTTTGCTTGCTGGGCGGCGGCGGCGTCAAAGGAGGTCAAATCGTCGGCTCGACCAACCGGTTAGGCGAAGTCCCGCAGGATCGCCCTGTCCGTCCGGGGCACATCCATCACACCATCTACCATGTGCTCGGCGTCGACCCGGCGACCCATTTCCTCAACCTCCAAGGCCGCCCGGTCCCCGCGATCGATCATGGCGAAGTGATTCACGAATTGGTGTGAAAAGGCGGCGGCGACTTTGGGGAGTTAAAGGGACAGGGGCGTGGGGCTGGAGCGAAAAAAAAGCTTTATTGAATTCGGCGAGTTTGGCGCCTCGAACCCACTGTCGTTTGTTGCGCAACGACACGTGCGGACTCACTCGCCGGTTTCTATCACTCCACGTTGGGACGGTGGGGTTGCTGACAGGCTGGAAGCCTGTCCTACGGGGGTTACACCTTGTTCGCGCGTAGTTCTTTTAGGCTGTAGAACGTGTCGCGCCATTTAATGCCGCCTTGACGCAGCGTCAGCGCCATCGCGCGCCATTGAATGTAGATAAACATCGCGACGGCGACCGGGTAGCCGAACGACACGGACGACGGCAATCCCAGGTGGCGAGCGCCGCGCCAAGCGAGCGCCAACTGAATCAGCGCCGCGGCGCCGAATAGCCATCGCGTAGGTCCCGCGACGAAAAACACCGCGACGAACGGCAGCAAGTTGAACACGACGATCGCGATCGTCGCCGCCGCAACTGCCGTTACGCTGTATTCCACCGCGGCAAACGAGTTTTTCTCCAGCCCGACGATCAGTTCCCGGACCGATCCATACCAGGGGACGCGAATCATGCCGCGACCGTCGACGATGTCGCAGCGAGCGCCGCTAAGCTTCATGGTCTTGCCGAGCTTCAAGTCGTCGTCGGGACGCATGGCGAGCGGCCTGTGGCCATCGGCCTTTTGGTAGGCGCTCGCGCGCAACAGATTGAACGCGCCGATGCCGCAATGAGCGCTGCTGCGCGGGTTCGACACGGCCCAGGGGCGCGTGAAAATCACAAAGAAGATGCCGAACGTCACGACGAATGACTCGAGCATCCAACTGGGCATGTCGATGCCGGGAAATGCGGCCAGCATATCGAGCTCATCGGCCTCGGCCATGACGATCGCTCGCCGGAGCGCCGACGGCTCAAACACGATGTCCGCATCCGTAAACAACAGCCACTCGCCGTGCGACCGATCTGCGCCGTACTGCAGCGCATGATTCTTGCCCAACCAGCCTGGCGGCAGCTCGGTGAGATGCACCACGTTGAGCTGCGGATATTCCGCGGCCAGCGAATCAAGGATCTCTCCGGTGCGATCCGTCGAGCGATCGTTGATGATCGTGATTTCGAGCGGAGCGTAGTCGATCGCCGCCAGCGACCGCACAGCCGCCTCGATATTTCGCTCTTCGTTCCGCGCCGGCGCAATGATCGAGACCAGCGGCCACTCGCGTCGTTCCCCTGGGATTTCCACCGCCGCGATGTCGCGCGCGTCCCTCCCCTTCACGACCAACACAGCCGCCACGCCCAAAACAAACGCCAACACCAGCAGCGCCAAATAAAACATGCGCAGGATTGTACCCCCCGTAGAACAGGCTTCCAGCCTGTTACCTCCGATACCGAACTTCCAGCCTGTTACCTCCGATACCTCGCTTCCAGCGTGCTCCCCCCGCAATGCCGCTGCCCCGTATCGCGTCCACGTGCGGGCCAGTCTGGTGCGGGCCCCAGTCAGGTGCGGCTGACAGGCTGGAAGCCTGTCCTACGGGCGGCTTAAGATGCTCACTGGTTGGTTTGCCTACCTGAGACCGCAAGGAGCTGCTGCGCTATGAATCGATGGGGAATCGCGGGAATTGTTGCGATGGCATGTTGGTTGGCGACGTCTCCGTCCTCGGCGCAAGTCGGCTGGAAGGCAGGAGTCGCCAAAGCCAAGATTACGCCGCAAGAACCGATGTGGATGGCGGGTTACGGCGGACGCGATCATGCGGCCGAAGGAACCACAAGCGATCTGTGGGTCAAGTCGCTGGCGCTCGAAGACGCTCAAGGACGTCGAGTCGTCCTCGTGACGCTCGACCTCGTCGGCATCGACGCCGGCACCACTCGCGCCGTCACCGACAAGCTCAAGCAAACTCATCAGCTCGACCGTCAACAAATCGCCATCTGCACGTCGCACACGCATTGCGGGCCCGTCGTCGCCTACAACCTGCGGCCCATGCACTTCGAACGCGTGACGCCCGAGCATCAGGAGAAGATCCTCGCTTACGCTCGCAAGCTGGTCGACGACGTCGTCGCGACGGTCGCCAAGTCGCTCGAGTCACTGGAACCGGCGCAAGTAAGTTGGGGCGCCGGTCGCTGCACGTTCGCCGTGAACCGACGGACCAATAAGGAAGCGGAAGTGCCGCAGATGCGCGCGATCGGCAAGCTCAACGGCCCCGTCGATCACGACGTCCCCGTGCTCGCCGTCCGCGCGCCTGATGGACGCCTGCGGTCCGTCGTCTTCGGCTACGCGTGCCACGCGACCGTGCTGAGCTTCTTTCAGTGGTGCGCCGACTATCCGGGCTTCGCACAGACGGAACTCGAGCGACTTCACCCGGACGCCGTCGCGCTCTTCTGGGCCGGCTGCGGCGCCGACCAGAATCCGCTCCCGCGACGCACCGTCGAGCTGGCTCAGGAGTATGGTCGCCGACTGGCGGTCGCCGTCGACGACGTGATCAACTCCCCCATGACGCCGGTCGCACCCGCGGTCCAATCGACTTATCGCGAAATCCCCCTGCCGCTCGACACGCTTCCCACGCGCGACGCCATCGCGAAGGACGCCGAGTCGAAAGACGGCTTCGTCGCGGCTCGAGCCAAGATGTTCCTGCGAGACCTCGACGCCGGCAAACCGCTGTCGCCGACCTACCCCTATCCTGTGGGCGAGTGGAAGTTGGGCGACGATGTGCAGTGGGTGTTCCTGGGCGGCGAAGTCGTCATCGACTACGCGGTGCGCATCAAGCAAGAGCGCCGCGGCTCGCGCACCTGGGTCGCCGGCTACGCCAACGACGTCATGGCCTACATTCCCTCGCGCCGCGTCCTCCAAGAAGGCGGCTACGAAGGAGGCGGCGCCATGGTGTATTACGGCCTCCCGACCGTCTGGAAGCCGGAAGTCGAATCGCTGATCGTCGACGCCGTCAGCGCCGACAAATAGCGGGTAGGGACTATCCGTTCGCCGTGAGGATCGACTGAACGGCGGCGACCACCGCGTCGACGCATTCGCCGTATGCAACGGTGCTGCTGCCGCCCGACTGCAGGTCCTTCACTTGCACCGTCCCCGCGGCGAATTCGTTCTCCCCCGCGATGATCGCGACGCGGAAACCGCGCTGATCGGCGTACTTCAGCTGCTGACCAATCTTCTTGGGATCGGGGAACATCTCCACCCCCAGCCCGGCCGCTCGCAAACGCGCCGCCAGCGTCAAATAGGCGTCGCGCCGCGCGGCGTCGAAGTAGGTGACCAGCACGGGCGCTGGGGTCCGCACCTTTTCAATGCGTCCCAGTTCTTCGAGCGCTGCCAGCAAGCGGTCGAGCCCCAACGACGCGCCGATGCCCGGCAATTCCTGCTTCGTGTAGAGCCCCGCGAGGTTGTCGTAGCGACCGCCCGAGCAGACGCTGCCGATCGTCGGCAGCTCGTCGAGGAACGTTTCGAAGATCGCGCCGGTGTAGTAGTCGAGCCCGCGGGCGATCGAGACGTCCAACTCCACTCGCTCCTCCGGCACGCCCGCCGCGCGCAGGCCGCTGAGGATCTCGCGCAGCCGCGCGGCGCCCTGCTCGCCCAGTTCATTGCCCGACACCAGTTGCTCCACCTGCCGCAGGATATCGTCGTTTTCTCCCTCCAATTGAGCCAAGCTCAGCACGGCCGCCGATTGCTCAGCCGTCGTCCCCGCCGTAGCTGCCATCTCGGCCGCCACTTTCTCAGGACCGATCTTGGCCAATTTGTCGAGCGCCCGCAGGACCGGCACCGACTTGTCGCTCAACCCCACCTTGGCCAAGAGACCGTTGAGCACCATCCGATTGTTGACATGGATCGTGAAACGCTCGATGCCGATCGCGCGCAGCAGGTCGTGAATCACGAGCCCCGTTTCGATGTCGGCGACCACCGATCGAGTCCCGATGGTGTCGAAATCGCATTGCATGAACTCGCGATACCGTCCGCGCTGCGTGTTCTCGCCGCGCCATACCGAGGCGATGTGATACCGCTTGAACGGAGTTCCTAATTCGTTGATGTGCTGAGCCGCAAAGCGTGCCAGCGGCACGGTGAGGTCGAACCGCAAACCGACTTCGCGACCGCCGTGATCCTTGAACTGATATAGCTGCCGGTCGGTTTCTTCGCTCCCCTTGCCCGTCAGCACCTCAAGGTACTCGAGCGCAGGCGTATCGATCGGGCTGAAACCATAAGACCGATACACGCGCTGCGCCGTCGCAATCAGCCGCTCGCGCGGAATCATCGCCTCGGGCAAATAGTCTCGGAACCCTTTCAGCGTACGCGGTTCAATCATGTCAGTCTCGGAATCTCTATCTCGGAATCTCAGCCTTGGAATTCCCGTGTCGAAAACTTCCGTCCAGTGGTGGACGCCATCACCCGATCACGGGCAACACGGGGGGACGCGGACTGCGGATCGACGTCGCGTTGCGCGGCGGCGCCGTCACTTCCCAGTACTCTTCCAACTGCTCCGCCGTCTCAAAGTAATACTCGTACAGCCAGTCGTCGTCGAACTCGCAGTCGTTCTGCGAGTACTCGCGGCAGATTTGGGGCCGAGTTTCATAGATGCCGCAGCGGTTGTCCGGCTGCAAATGCTTGCACTCCGACTCGACCTTCAAATACCAGATGCCGCTATCGATGAAGATCGTCGCCCGCTGATGCAACAGAAACCACCGCACGTAATCGCGGTCGGTCGCCGTCTTCGGCTCGTCAATCTGCAGACTGTAATAACGGCAGCATTTGGCCGTGCAGTGATCGCATAACACGGCCCCGGCCGGAAAATCCCCGCGGCTCAGCTTCACCGGCATCGGTTTCGTCATCGCTGACTCCTCGCCCTCGCACCCACAGCATTCCCACCCACAGCATTCCCACCCACGGCAACCCCGCCTACAGCAACTCAGCACGTCTGCGTCGCGCTTCGATATTTCTCGCGTCGCGAGCAGGCACAAGCCTATCAATTCCGGCCTGGGGCTGTTAGGGGAGTCACCGGGGGCTGAGCGGCGATTTGCCGGCCGACCGGCGGACGATAGGATGGTGAGCGATCCGCCTTCCTAATTCGATCCCGAGCACCGTCGTCCCATGTTTGAACGCCGCTCCATCCGCTGGCCTGTCGCACTCGGAGTCACGATGATCGTGCTCTTGGTGGCGCTCACCATCGGCTGGATCCTGCTGGCCGTGTTCGGCGCCATCAAGGATCAGGTTCTCGCGCCGGTCTACTGGACCATCCTGACCGTCGGCTCGATGCTGTTCGCCCTGCTCCTGACCGGCGTCGTCCTGTACCTGATCCTGGTCGTCAAAGAGATCAAGCTGAGCCAGCGCCAATCGAATTTCATGGACAGCGTCACGCACGAACTGAAGTCCCCCCTCGCATCGCTCAAACTCTACCTGCAAACCCTCACGCGCTACCAGGTGGACCAAGCGCAGGCCGCCGACTTCCACCGGTTCATGCTCGACGACGTCGAGCGGCTCGACCAACTCATCAACCAGCTGCTCGACGCCGCCCGCATGGAGCGTCAGGCGAGTCCGCGGGAAGTGGAGGACGTGGAATTGTCGGGACTGTTGCGGGAGTGCGCCGAGTCGGTTTGTTTGCGGTACCGCGTCGACGAGGATGCAATTCGGCTGAACCTCGCGCCGTGCATCGTGCGAGCGCGCCGCGTCGACGTCGACATGATCTTCCGCAATCTGCTCGACAACGCCGTGAAGTACGCCAACGACGACTCGCCGGAAGTCGAAGTCACGTGCCAGTCGTTGCCGATGGAGCGCGTGGAAGTGCGAATATCGGACAACGGCCGCGGCATTCCGCCCACCGCCCGCCGCAAGATTTTCGGCCGCTTCGTCCGACTCGGCTCGGAACTGGAACGCGACAAGCCGGGGACCGGCCTGGGGCTCTATATCGTCGGCACGCTCGTGCGCCGGCTCAAGGGGAAGATCAAGGTCCGCGACCGCGTCCCTTCGCCGGGAACCGTCTTTGAGGTACAGTTGGCAGGCACGCCGGCGAGCGCCGCAGCCAGCCAGTCGCTCGACGCCGGCCCATCCTCTCCGTAGTCGCGCACGTCGCATGGCCAAAAAACGCACTCCCTCCGCCCCGCCTGCCGCTTCCCAATCCCGCGCTCCGCGCAAACCGGCCGTTTCCTCCCGGGTGAAACCAACCGCAGCCGCAGCGGCAACCACGGGTCGTCGCTATTGGCTCGTGAAGACGGAGCCCGAATCGTTTTCGATCGACGACTTCGCACGAGCGCCGCGCCAAACGACCTGTTGGGAAGGCGTGCGCAACTACCAAGCTCGCAACTTCATGCGGGACCAAATGAAAGCGGGCGACGAAGTGTTGGTCTACCACTCCAACGCCGACCCGCCGTGCGCCGTCGGCGTCGCGCGAGTGGCGAAAGAAGCGTATCCCGACCACTTTGCGTGGGACCCGAAGAGCAAATACTACGACCCGGACTCCACGCCCGACGATCCCGCGTGGGTCATGGTCGACCTGCAGCTTGTGCGCAAGTTCCCCCGCCCCTTGCCGCTTGACGAACTGCGTCGCATCCCCGCACTGGTCAACATGGAACTGCTGCGCAAAGGCTCGCGATTGAGCGTGCAGCCTGTCACCAGCGAGGAGTACGCCGCGGTGCTTGCCGCCGCTGAATCCCCATGAACGCACCTCGCCCCTCTTACCTGCGGATCTTCTTCACCTTCGCGCGCAACAGCCTGGTGCGCGACATGACGTTTCGTCTGAATTTTCTGATCGAGTGCATCTCGTCGCTGTCGTGGGCGCTGATGAACCTCGGCTTCTACCTGCTCATCTTTCAGTACACCGACGAAATCGGCGCCGGCAGCGGCTGGGGAACCTACGAGTTCTTTGCGTTCCTGGCCACTTCCATGTTGGTGAACAGCCTGGTGCAAGCGTTCTTCATGCCTAACTGCGAAGAGTTCAGCGAGCTGATCCGCACGGGCAACCTCGACTTCGCGCTGCTCAAACCGATCGACGCACAGTTCCTCATTTCGCTGCAAAAAGTGCACTGGTCGTCGCTGGCCAATTTCATTCTCGGACTGGGGCTCTTGGCGGTAAGCGTCTGGGGGATGACGACGCGCACCGAATCGCCGCTGGCCTTTCACCCGCTGGCGGTCGTGCTCTATCCGGTCTACGTCCTTTGCGGCGTGTCGATCCTGTACGCGGTGATGATCAGTCTTTCGGCGACCAGCATCTGGCTCGGTCGCAATCAGACGCTGTATGACTTCTGGTTTTACATCACCAATTTTTCCCGTTACCCGATGGAGATTTACTCGGGTCGCTGGGGCTCGCCCATGCGGTGGGGCTTTACGTACGTGATCCCCGTTCTGATCGTCGTCAACGTCCCCGCACGCCTGATCGCCATGCCGCTTCATCCCGAGAACGCGTGGCTTTGCGTTTTCACTTTCGTCGCCACGCTTGGCAGCCTGGCGGCTTCTCGACTCTTGTTCCAACGCGCGATGGCCAGCTACCGCAGCGCGAGCAGTTGAGTTCCTCTTCCATGACTGACACCTCCGCCGCACCGTCGCGTCTGTTGAGCTACGCTCGCTTGATGCGCATCCCGAACGTCTTCACCGCCTTCGCCGACATCGGCATGGGGCTGGCCTTCGTCGGCTATCCAGTCCGCGAACAGCCTGTTTCGGCGTTGCTGCTGCTCGCCTCCTCGGGATTGCTTTACACGGCCGGCATGGTGCTCAACGACGTCTTTGACGTGGACATCGACAAGGTCGAGCGTCCGCAGCGGCCGTTGCCGTCAGGCCGCATCGATACGGCTTGGGCCCGCAATTTGGGACTCACGCTGCTCGGCCTCGGCATCGCCTGCGGTTGGGCTGCCGGCCTATTGGCGCCGAATGCGGCCGCGCTTCCTTGGCGCAGCGGCTTGCTCGCCATGTTCATCGCCGCATTCGTCGTGCTCTATGATCGGATTCTCAAACACACGTGGCTCGGGCCGATTGGCATGGGGCTTTGTCGCTTCGGGAACGTGCTGCTGGGGATGAGTCTCGCGTCGCACGCGACCGATTCGCTCGCGCCGGCGCTCGGCTACGAGTCGTCGCAGTTGCTCGCCGCAGGCGGCATTGGGATCTACATCGTGGGCGTGACATGGTTCGCACGGACGGAGGCGACGGTGAGTCAGCGCGGGCCGCTAATCGCGTCTCAATCCCTGATGGGCGCCGGCATCGTGCTCTTGGGAATCATCCCTGACCACGCCGAGACCTATGGACAAATGTTGTTCAAACCGGCCGTCTTCTGGCCCGTCTTGTTGGCGGCGTTGTTCGTACCCATCGTGCGTCGCGGGGCGAATGCAGTGCTCAATCCGCAGCCCGAACGCGTTCAAGCGGTGGTGAAGAACTGCATCCAATCGCTAATCCTGTTCGACGCGGCCATCGCCATGGGTACGGCCGGCGCACCATGGGGCGTCGCCGTCCTCGCGCTGCTCGCCCCAATGGTTCTCTTGGGTCGCTGGGTCTATTCGACGTGACCGCGGCGGGAGCGAAGCAGTCCATGCGCATCGGCTACAACACGAACGGCTTCGCCCACCACGCGCCGCTCGACGCGCTCTCGATCCTCGCGGAACTCGGCTATCGCAGCATCGCCGTCACGCTCGACCACCAGTGCCTCAACCCGTTCGCCCCTGATTTGTCGCAACAATTGGCCGACTACCAGCGCAGAATCGCGCAGTTAGGCCTGCACACCGTCGTCGAAACGGGCGCCCGGTTCTTGCTCGACCCACGCACCAAGCACGAACCGACGCTCGTCACGGCCGACGCCGCGGGACGCGCGCGACGCGTCGACTTCTTGAAACGTGCGATCGACATCGCCGCCCAGCTTGGCAGCGACTGTATTTCGTTCTGGTCGGGGATCGTACGCGACGCCGCGCCGACGGAAGCGGTTTGGAGGCGACTAGTCGAGTCGCTGCAGCCGGTGCTCGATCATGCGTCGCACCGGCAGGTCGCGATCGGATTCGAGCCGGAGCCGGGAATGTTCATCGACACGATGAATCGCTACGACGAGTTGGTGGAACGACTCGGCGCGCCGGCGCACTTCCGCCTGACGCTCGACGTCGGGCATCTCCATTGTCAGGGCGAGACGCCGCTGGCTGACTACATCCACCGTTACGCGCCGCAGTTGGTCAACGTTCATCTGGAAGACATGCGCGCCGGCGTGCACGACCACTTGATGTTCGGCGAGGGGGAAATCGACTTCCGGTCGGTCATGACCGCCTTCCGCGACATCCAGTACGCGGGCGGCATCCACGTCGAACTCAGCCGCCACAGTCACGAAGCGCCGACCGCCGCCCAGCGCTCGCTGGAATTCCTGCGCAAGCATCACCCGTAGGACAGGCTTCCAGCCTGTCTCCTTGCTCCCAATCTCCTTGCTCCCAATCTCCTTGCTTCCATCAAGGCTTCCAGCCTGTCAATGCGCCCTCCATCATGCTCCCTTCTCTCCGTCGGCTCGGCGACGGGGAGAAGGGTCGGGGATGAGGGGCCGAAGCACGACGTAACTGGCACAGTGCGGAGTAACAGGCTGGAAGCCTGTTCTACGGCGCTAGCTGTGCATGCGCGGGAGGTCGTCGCCGACGGCGATGATTTCCGCTTCCGCGGCGGCCAGTTCCGCCAGACGCTGGTCGACGACTTTATCGGAACCGTAATGGCGAGCTAAGCGGACGTACGTGCTGTGATGGCGCGCTTCGGATTCGAACAAGCTGTCGTAGAAGTCGGCCAGTTCGCGATCCTGGACGTGCCGGCGCAGCAGGTCAAAACGCTCGCAGGAGCGGGCCTCAATGAGCCCCGACACCAAAAGGCGATCGATGGCGCGCCCTGGCTCCTGCTTGCGGACCAGATCGTTGAGCTTCCGACCGTAGGTGCTGGGGACTAGCCGACGGAAACGAATGCCGCGCCGTTTCAACAGGTCGCAAACCAGATGAAAGTGCGCCAGTTCCTCGTTCACGATCTCCGTCATATCGCGACACAGCTCTTCGTGTTCGACGTACGCAAACATCAGGTTGAGCGCCGTGCCGGCCGCCTTTTTTTCGCAATGCGCATGGTCGATAAGAATCTCGTCCAGATGGCTGTCCACCTGACTCAACCAGCGTTCCGACGTCGTCGATTGCAGACTCAACATGCCCGTGTCGTCCTCCCCGGTAAACGGTCCGCTCTTTGTAGCCGACGACGGCTCGCCCGCCTATGCCGCTCCCCCGACCTCGTGTCGGGGGCCCAGCGCACGCGCAGCGCACTGCCTGAACGACTCGACGCTTATCGTCTCTCGATCGACGTCGCCGACGCGTCCCGGAGACGGCGCTGCGTTGGACCGACGGAGCGGTCCACGACGATCGCATGTCGTCCTCCCCACGAGTCGTCGAAGGCGATAAGCTTTAGGGCTATGATTCTGATTTCTGTCAATGGCGTGCGGAAACACTTCGGACCCGACCCGGTGCTCGACGGCGTCACCTGCGACGTTCGCCCAGGCGAACGCATCTCGCTGGTCGGCCCCAACGGCGCTGGCAAGTCGACCTTGATGAAGATCCTGGCCGGCCAAGAAGAGGCCGACGCCGGTTCGATCGACCGCCACTCGGGCACGCGGCTGGGGTATCTCGAGCAGCATCCGGAATTCGAGCCGGGTCGCACCGTGTGGGAAGAAGCGTCGCTCGCCATGAGCGACCTAGTGTCGCTGCAGACGCAGGTGGAGCAGGTGGCGCAGGCGCTGGCCGAAGCGGTCGACGACGACGAACGACAACGACTGGCCGTCCGCTTCGACTTTCTCCAACACGAACTGCATCATCGCGACGCCTACAACCTCAATCACAAGATTGAACGCGTCCTCAACGGCCTGGGATTCGCGAGCACCGCGTTCACGCAGCCGGTGGCGCTGCTCAGCGGCGGTCAGCAAAACCGGCTCGTCCTCGCGCGGCTCTTGCTCGCCGAGCCCGACCTCATGCTGCTCGACGAACCCTCCAACCACCTCGACATCGAAGCGACCGAGTGGCTGGAGGATTTCTTGGTCGGTTCGCAGCAGGCGCTGCTGGTGGTGAGCCACGACCGGTACTTTCTCGACAAAGTGACCAACCGCACGTTCGAACTGGTGCACGGTACGGTCGACTCGTACGTCGGCAATTTCTCGGCCTATCGTCGGCAAAAGGCCGAGCGGCTGGAGGTGCAGCGGAGAACATTCGAAAAGCAGCAGATTGAAATCGCGAAGATGGAGGACTTCGTCCGTCGCAACTTCGCAGGCCAAAAAAGTGCGCAGGCAGAGGATCGGCGGAAGAAACTGGAGCGGATCGAGCGCGTGGAGCCGCCGCGGGAGATTACGACGCCGCCCATGTCGTTCCCCCCTGCCGCGCGCACCGGCGACATCGTGCTGCGCATCGAGGGGCTGGCGAAAGCCTACGCCAAACCGCTCTTCAAGAACCTGTCGTTCGACGTGCTCCGCGGCGAAAAGTGGGGCATTCTGGGACCGAACGGCTGCGGCAAGACGACCCTGCTGAAATGTCTTGTCGGCCGCGAAGCGCCTGATGCGGGGCGAGTGATCCAAGGAGCGGGCGTAAAGATCGGCTACTTCGACCAGATGCTGTCGAATCTGCCGGCGGACAAAGAGGTAGTCGAAGCGATACGGCCGGACCACAAGGAGTTCAACACGCAACAGCGTCGCGATCTGCTGGCCAAATTCGGCATCACCGGCGACATGGCGTTTCAAAAGGTGGGAAGTCTGAGCGGCGGAGAGCGGAATCGCACGGCGCTCGCGTGGCTTGCCGGCCTCGACGCCACGCTCCTAGTGCTCGACGAACCCACCAACCACCTCGACCTTTGGGCCCGCGATTCGTTAGAGAAGGCGCTGCGGGAGTTTGACGGGACGGTGGTGTTGGTGAGCCACGACCGGTACTTCTTGAATCAGGTTTGCGATCACGTGTTGGTCGTCGAGCCGCAGCGTTTCCGCGTGATCGAGGGCAACTACGACACCTACCTCCATCTGACTCGCCAAGCCGCCGCCGCAACTTCGGCCAAGTCGTCGGCCAACGACGAGTCGCGAGCGCGCCGCGACTCGGACTCATCCGCCGCCGCAGCGTCGGCGGCCAAGTCCGGTAAACGCAAACGCAGATTCCCCTACCGGAAACCGGACGATGTCGAGAAGGAGATCCACACGCGCGAATCGCGGCTGGAAGAACTGCAACAGCAGCTCGTCTCGCCCGACGTCCTGCGCGACGGCCGCCGCGTCAAGGAAGTCACAGCCGAAATCGAACAGCAGCAACAGACGATCGCCCAGCTTTACGAACACTGGGAAGAAGCCCTAGAGCTGAACAATTAGCCTCCCGTAGCGCAGGCTTCCAGCCTGCGACCACCGCATCTCCCCGCCCCCTCATCCCCCGCCCTTCTCTCCCCGTCGACGGGGAGAAGGGAGAAGGAGTTGGGTGACGTTCGCTCGGCGGCGGTTTGCTAGCTGAAACGATGCAGATTTCGCGACGCGTCGTAGCGCAGCGACACGGCGTCTTCCGCGCGCAGGCCGTGCAAGGCTGCGTTGAAGAACTTGCGGACGTTATCGTTCTTGAGCGCTGCGCCTTCGAAGTAGGCGTGCGACTGGCCGACGTGCGGCGCGTCGGTGAAGTCGACGTACACCGCTTGCTTGGCGGTCAGGTTGTAGGGGTAGTGCCCGAGTCTCGCGAGCTGTTCGTCGCCGCCCTTCATCCGCGAGGCGCGTAGTGCGTAGTCGTCTTCATTGATGGCGATGTACAGCCGATTGCGGACTTGGATCTTGTCGACCCACTTGGCGTGCCCCGGATTATTCACGTCGGCGGCCGCCATGAGAATGTTGTCGAAGACCAGCTGATCGCCGCGCAACGCCGACGACTTCAGGGTCCGCTCGAACAAGTAGTTCCCCATGCTGTGCAGCATCAAGCTGACTCGAAACGGACATTGCTGTTCGGCCTTGCGCGCGATGAATTCGCGCTGTTTTTCGCCGCTTTCTGGAAAGCGTGCGACCGCTTCGGCCGCCAGTTCGTCAAGGAACGCCGAGCGGGCTTTAATGAGCATGTCGCGCGACTTCTCGAGCACTCGATCGAAGGCCACGACCGACGCCTGGGCGTCGCGCTTGTCTTCCAGATAATCGAGGATTCCTTTGGCGCCGCCGCCGTTCGCCGGCCAAGTGAAGGCCACCACCTCGACGTCGAACTCCTCGGAGATCCCGCGACAGCGGTCGAGCACGTCCGCGAAGCTGTTGTTGAAGCCGTGCACGTATAGCACGATGTCGCGTCCCTTTTTACGGGACGACGGGTTCGCATGCTTCGGGTTGGCCAAGGCCAGCAGGCGGCGAAAGACGTACTGACTGGCGAAGACCGGTCCTGGATCTTCGATCCCAACTTCCTGCTTCATCGCGTCGGTCAGCGTGTCGGGCAGAATGCGGACTTCCCAATCCTGACCGTGAGGAATGGCCTCCAACATCCGCAGCTCGGCAGGGCCCAGGGGATTCACGTAGGGGCCGAGCCCCTCCACGCCGTGAGCGCCTTCAACCAAGTTTCGGTTCGTCACGACAAACATTCAGCGGCCCTCCTGACCGCCTTCCTACCATACGACCCGTGCGGGGAAAAAGCTCCCTACCACAATTACCAAGTCAAACGCCTGGGCGGGGCTGTATTCGTCAGCGAGGCGAGTAGAATGCTTCCGCGATCGCTCGTCCGCCACGCACCTTTTCTCGCGACGATCTCAATGTCGACTCCCCTTTCGCTCGAACAATTCGCAGCGCTGAACGACGAGCTGGCGGCGCTGGCGCGGGCGGGAATTCCGTTAGAGAAGGGACTCAGCGACCTCGCGCCGTCGTTGCCGGGCAAGATGAGCCGCTTGACGGCCGAAATGGCGAAACGACTGGCGGCCGGCGAATCGCTGACGGCGGTGCTGAACGACCCACAGTGGCAAACGCCGCCCGGTTATGCGGTGATCGTGGAAGCAGGCGCTCGCAGCGGGCGCCTGAGTGCGGCGCTGCAGGATGTGGCCGAGATGGCCCGCCGCATTCGCGACTTGCAACGGTACACGCTGCTGGCGTTCGTTTACCCGACAATCATCGTCGTCGCCGCTTACGCCCTCTTGATGCTCGGCGTCGTCTGGGTGATTCCCCACGTCCTCGATGCGTACGAACCGCTCACCGAATCGCCGCCTCGACATTGGCAATGGCTCCTACGCGTCTGCGAGACGTGGCCTTATTGGGCGCCTTGGCCGCCGATTGCGCTACTCGCGCTGCTCGTCTGGCAATGGCGGCGCGCGGCTGGATTTCATCGTCGGTCGACGCACGACAGCCCCTTTCGGCGCACCTGGTTGACGTCGCCGGCGCGAGTCTTGGCCCTGGCCCGACTTGCTACCTTGCTCGATCTGCTCGACCTGCTCTTGGCCTACCAGACGCCGCTGCCTGACGCGATCGAATTGGCCGCGAACGCCAGCGGAGCAACCGTTTGGCAGCGTGGCGCAGGCTCGCTCGCGACACGGCTGCGAGCGGGCGAGCGGCTGACGTGGGACTTGATCGTCCGCTGCGGCTTGCCCTCAGCGCTGGGCTGGATCGCAGCGTCGCCTGCCAACCTGGGCGGTGCGACGGCGGAGCGGCCTTTGCGGCGAGCGGCATCCGATTGTTGGCGACGCGCCGATCGCGAACTCAATCTGTTGTCGCGTCGTTTGCCGTTACAGCTCGAACTCGCCGCGGGCTTTCTCGTGGCGTTGCCGGTTGTGTTGATCGTCTTGGTCCCCTGGATCGATCTCCTCAAGCGACTCGCTTCGCCCTAACGCTGAATGCTTCCCCCATGACTCCCTTCGACCCAACCCACTCGACGCCGCTTTCCGCCGCCGACGGCAGCGAACTGGCCTCCGAGCTGGCGTACGCGTTTGGACACGCGGCGCCGGTCGATGCAACGCTGCGGGCGGCGGCCAGCGATACGGGAGGTCGAGTGGGGCGGGCGTTGGAGCGGATCGCTTCGCGGGTGGAACAGGGCGAGCCGCTTGAAGCGGCGCTGGCCGTCTGGGGCGGATCGCTTCCCGCGCCCCTACGCACGATCCTGGCGATTTCCGCTCGCCAAGGAAACCTCCAACAGACGCTCAATCAGTGGGACTTCGAGCAGCAACGGATGGAGTTGGTGCGTCGCGAACTGCGCGGAGCGATCGGCTATCCATTCTTCGTACTCTTCGCCTCGTGCCTGGTGATCGCACTCGTCACGATGATCACCGGCGGGATCGTGCAAGAAGTGGTGCGCGAGTTCCAGATCAAGGTCGACTGGTACATCGCGTCCATGCTCTGGCTGAACCAGGTCAGCCCTTACTTGATCGGCGTGTTCGTCGTCGGCTTTTTCTTGACCATCGCCACGCGTCTGTTCATCGGACGCGCCCTTTGGCACAGCCTGCTCTCGAGCCTCCCCATCGTCGGTCCCATTTGGACGTGGCTCGCCATGGCGCAGTGGTCGCGCTGGCTCGCGCTGCTGATCGACGCCGACGTCGCGCTGCCCGAGGCCCTTGAATTGGCCGCAGGCGCGACCGACGACGCGTATGTGGCTCATGACGCACGCGTGGTGCGCAAGCGAGTCGAACAAGGGGAATCGCTCAGTCGCGCGATGGCCGATGCGGCCAGCTTTCCCGCGTCGGCGACGGTGCTCATTCGCTGGGGCGAGCAATCGCAGGGGCTGGCGACTTGCCTGCGAAGCGCAGCCGAATTGTGCGAGGAACGAGCTAGCCTGCGCAGTCGCTGGCTGCGATTGGTGCTGCCTCCCTTCGCCTACGCGATGACCGCGACGTCGACGGTCTGTGCGTACGCTTTGTTGCTGTCGCCGTTGTTTGTGCTGATCAAGGCCCTCATTTAGGCGATCGCCCCATGCCCACCCTCGGCGGCCCCGTCAACTTGCTCGGCTTGATCCCTCTGGGAATCTCCATCTTTCTCGCCGTGCGCATCCTCTATGGCCGACGCCTCGATCGCTCCGTCGACCTTGTCCGCCTCGTGTTGCAAATCGTCGCGGGAGTTTTGCTCGCCATCGGCGTCGCCGCCATCGTAACCGCCTTGATGGGAGTAGCGGCCATATTTATCGGCGTCGTCATCGCCTTCAACGGCCTGATCGCCTGGGCTCACTTTCATCGATTGGAACGACGAGCCGTCTTGAGCTACCTGACGGCGGCCATGGAACGTCGCATACCGCTTCCGGTGGCCGCGCGAGCCTACGCGCTTGAGCGCAGCGACTCGCTGGGACGCAAGAGCCTGCGGCTGGCGGAAGCCCTCGAGTCGGGTGCACGGCTCCCCAGTGCGCTGCCAGCGTCAGGACATCGCTTTAGCATCGGTCCCAAGTTGGCGATCGGCGTGGGCGACGACTTGGGCTGTCTCGAGCACACGTTGCGCGACGCCGTGCGACTCGAACTGCCCCAACAAAGGGCGTCGCGCAACTGGACGGAAATCTTGGCCTACGGCGCTGCAACGCTCGCCATGACCGTGCTGGTATCGAGCTTTCTCACCTATAAGATCTTTCCCGTCTTTTCCAAGATGATGAACGAGTTTGATTTGCCTTTGACGAAGTTTCAGCAACGAGTTTTCGATGCTTGCGACTCGGTATTCATGGGCCCCGCCGCCGGGTTGGCAATCCTGTTCGTCGTTTTGATGAGCGGCGTCTTCTTCCTCACCACGACCTTCACGCTGCTCGAGAATTGGCTGCGTCGCATTCCCGTACTCAGCTGGCTCTCGATGAATCACGATCGAGCTTGGGTGTTACGCGCCCTTTCATGGGGAGTCGCTCAGTCCCGTTCCGTCCCCGAAACGCTGGCGAGCATCGAGAATCACATCCCGATCTCGATCCTCCGGCCCCGCCTGCGAGCGGCGCTCGCCGAAATCCAACTCGGCGTTCCCTGGACGCGAGCCCTGCAATCGGCCGGCGTTTTCGACCCGTCGCAGGCCGGACTGCTCGATTCGGCCGAACGCGCGGGGAATCTCGCGTGGGCCTGTCAAGAACGCGCGGATAGTCTTTTGCGCTGGTTCAACATTCGCATTCAGATGCTGCTCTCCGTCCTGCTTCCGTGTATGGTGCTGCTGATCGCCAGTTTTGTTCTCCTTATGGCGTTCGCCGTCATGTCGATCCTGTCCGAGTTGATCTTGCATGTCGCTTAAACCGGAATTGCAATTCGATCCCGCGCTTCCGCACAGTTCGTCGCGCACGTCGGCGCAGACGGATTGCGTGCGTCGCCCGCATCGCTGCGCGCGGCGGCTGAGCCGAGGCGGTACGCTTCCCGAAGCGATGATGGCGCTCGTGATCATCGGCGCCGCGGTCGCCGCCGCCGCCCAGTTGGTTCTCATCACTTCGCGACAACAAGTGCGACTCCATCGTCGCGATTTGGCGCAACAAGAAGCGGCCAATCAATTGGAACGCGCGATGGCGGCGCCATGGAATGAATCGCCTGCATCCGAGCCGCAATCGCTCGAGGCGTCCGCCGAACTACGCGCGTTGCTCCCTACCGCTCGGATTGAACTGCAAACATCCCCCGCCGCCGGCTCGCCGCCAGCCCAGCGGCTCCGAGTTTCCGTTTCTTCAAGCGACTCGGACGGACTTTTCGAGACTTGGGCGACGATGGTCGCCTGGAAGTATCGCGACGGAGGCAATCCATGACGCGCCTCGCTGCTCCCAATCGTCGTCGCGGCGTCTCGCTGTTGGAGATGCTGGCCGTGATCAGCCTCATGGGCGTCTGTTTCGTGACGTTGACCACCGTGCTCAGTGCGTGTCTGCGCGCCGATCGACAACTGGTCTCGCAGGCGAACACCGGTCGGTCGCTCCAACGGCTGGCGTTGCAATGGCGGCAGGATGTACACGCGGCGCGCGTGGTGCGACTTCCGGCGACGCTGGAACTGGCGGATGGATCGGTGGTCGAATACCGATTTGAACGGGAGAAGGTTGAACGACGAGTCACTCGCGGTGAACGGCCGGTTCATCGCGACTCGTTCATGATCCCGCCGCAGGTGCTCGCGTCGACCGAGGCAACCGACGACGCGCCTCGACGAGCGGTGTTGCTTCTTCGGCCCGACGAAGCAACCGTTCGCCCTGCGTTCGGTTGGCGCGTCGAGCGGCGGATGGAAGCGGTGCTGCCGCCCCACGCGCAGCTTGTCCGCCCCCGACGTCGGCGACGCCGACCGTCGCATCGGCGCGATGTGGACGGTTTGATTCCGCCTGTGACATCACGCCGCCGCGGCGTGATCCTGATCGCGGCGCTGGTGTGTTTTCTCGTGGTCACGTTGTTAGTCGCCGTCGCCGCTCAGCGCATCCTCGTTCAGTATCGCGAAGCGCGCACGCGCGAGCGTCAATGGCAGGCGGAGTGGCTCGCGGAATCAGCGCGTCAACGAGCCGTCGCGCAGTTGCGTAGCGAACCGACGTACCAAGGCGAAACATGGACTATCGCCGCGGACGAATTGCTGAAGGCCTCCGATCCGACTGGCGCCCACATCACGATCGAAGTGACGAAGGTCCCCGACGCGCCGTCGAAACGCCAGATCCGCATCGCCGCTCGCTATCCCGCCGACCCTCTACGCGGCGTCCAACGAAATATCGAAACTCAAATCACTTTACCGGAGACAGGAGCTGCTCCATGACTCGCTTTGCTTCACACCAACGTCTCCTCGCCGACCAGCAACTCGACAAACAACGAAGGCTGCGACGCGCGTTCACGCTGGTGGAACTGCTGGTAGTAATCGCCATCATCGGCATCCTCGTGGCACTTCTCCTACCCGCGGTGCAGGCCGCGCGCGAGGCGGCTCGTCGTTCGTCGTGCATGAACAACTTGAGCCAACTGATCATCGCCGTGCACGGCTACGAGATGGCGCATACGGTCTATCCGGCGGGCACGGTCGACGATAAGGGCCCCATCGCGAGCATCCCGCGCGGGTATCACCACAACTGGATCACCCGCATCCTGCCCTACTTCGAAGAACGCAACGCTTACTCCCAAGTCGACTGGACGCAAGGCGTTTATCACAAGGCGAACGGCGTCGTCCGCAGCCACCAGATCCGGTTGCTCAAATGCCCGTCGCAAGCGTGGTCTCAAGGTCCCGTCTCGTGTTACGCCGGCGTACACCACGACGCCGAGGCGCCGATCGACGTCGACAACCATGGAGTCTTCTTCTTGAACAGTCGTATTCGATACGAAGATGTCTCCGACGGCGCCGCCTACACGTTGTTCCTTGGAGAAAAGACGCCGGAGGTCGGCGATTTGGGATGGATGTCGGGCACGCGAGCCACCCTGCGAAACACGGGTGGAAGTCCGCTCGCGTCGAACAAGATCAAGCGAGACATGAGCGGTTCTCCCGTCGACTACAGCAACGCCGTTCCGCCTGATCTGAGTCAGATTGAGGAAGCCCCCGAGGTCGCCCCCCTGGGCAAAGACGGGAATGCGTCAGGCGGTGCAAGCGCCAATCCCGACTCGCCCACGTACGTCGGCGTCTTGTCGGGTCCACATCCGGGCGGCATCATGGTCGCGTACGGCGACGGCGGAGTTAGGTTTATCTCGATGAACATCGCTCCGGCCGTTTTGCAACAGATGGCGCATCGTGCAGACGGAAGCCTTCAAGATGGCGAGTGATTCCCGCAATACGACGTCGCCCGTCGGCGCCGCGGCAGATCCGGAATCCGAGGCGCTGCGAATCGCGGCGACGCAACGACACCGCAATCAAGGCTATACTCTCGGCGCACTATTCCTCTTGGTCACCGTCGCCGGCGCTTTGGTTGGGTACGCCCTGCCTCTCGGCAAAGTCCTCGGTCGGGACCCAACGCCCTGGCAAGACATCATCTTGAGCAGCGTGCTGGTCGGCCTCTTCACGTTCCTCGTCGGCGGCATGATCGGACTCGCCCAGCGTCGCCCCGTCGCGGGGCTCTTCATCGGCGGGCCGATCGGCGCGATCATTGGACTCATCATCGGCCCTCTGACGCTCGTGCCGCTGGAACAATTCGGCGAGTTCCTGCGTCTCTCGCTCATGGGCAGCGTCGTCATCATCATCATGGCCGCCGTCCTACGCCGCCTGTGACGCTCCACGGGAACACCGGCGGATCCGACTAGAACTCCGACCAACGCCGCCGAATCTGACGCGCCTTGTCGCGCGGCGTCAAAGAGGGAGCCGCGGCGGTTGGGCCCGCTTGATTCCCGGTCGACGGCGTCGACGGCGCCGCCCCGGGTGGAGTCGGGATGGCGGTGGCTGGCGAAGAGCTGGGACTGCTGCTTTCCAGGTTCCTCGTCGCGGGATGGTAGGTCGTCGCTGCCTTCACGATGGGGCGTCGCCGTACTTGCTCCAGCGCCCCGCGCATGGCCGCCTGCTCCGCTTCCGGCAGTTCGACGAAGAACTCGACCTCGCCGCCGCGCCGAGCGGCCACGCAGACGCCGCCGGCCAAGATGAGCGCATTGCGGTGCGTCGCCGGGATGCGAGGCCCCTCGCCCACGATGCCGCTCAGATTCAGCGGGTCGGCCGCCGAGATCATGATCCACGGTCCCGCCGGTTCCTCGCGCACCGCGCGTAACTGCATGACCGACGCCTCGGTCGCGAACTGTTCCCCGGCTGCCCCTGCCACGAACCGCCCGCCGCGCACCTCTCCCCGCAACTCCATCCGCCGCAACACGGGCGCCAGTTCGCTCCATGGCGGCGCCGCCGATTCGCGCGCCAGCAAGTCGCGAAACACGACGCCGTACCGCCGCAGCAGCAGCCAACACCAACGTTCGACCCGCGATCCGCTCGTCGACCGCCGCTCCCCCGCCGCCTCTTCGGCTTGCGCCAAGGCGAGTTCCACCAGCAATCCAGGGAACGGCGACCAGCGTCCGACGGCGGAGAGCGTCGTCGTCGTATTCGGTTTGCGGCTGACGATCGACCTCACCGCGGCGAACGCATCGGACGTGACCAGTCCCAGCGACGCCAACTCGCGCAACGCCTCTTGCATCGCCTCGCGGTCGAGCCGCGTCAGCGCCTTGATCTCGGCCATGAAGAGCGCACCGCGTTGTTCGAGCGCATCACGAACCTTGCGCGACGATTCACTTGCCGGCAGAACGGCCGCACGATCCGGCGGGAGCAGCCACGGCAAATCCTCGCGCACCACGATCGCCATCGGCATCGCGCGCGACATGGCGGCGACCGCCGCTTCTTGTTGCGGTTCGCGGCGCGGCGGCCGCAATCGGCCCCAGGCGATGTCGCCGGCCAGGAACAATTGATCGAGCCACAACGGGTCGTAGTGCGCGACGCGCGGCGCCAGCACCGACCGCTCCCACGCCGCCGCCGGCAACTCGAATCCCTCCAGCTGCGCAATGGCCTCGCGCACGCCCGGCGGTCCTGCACCGTATCCGCCTCCCCAGCGCTGATGCTTGATCAGGAACCGTACAAACTCGGCCGGCGACACGGGCTGAATGCGCCGCCGCAACCCGTCGAGCGTCAAACGATGAATGCGCGCCAAGAGGCGCCGGTCGCACCATTGCATGGGCAAGTCGCCCTGGTTGGGCGCCGTGCTGTTAGGCGCATCGAACCGGCCGCGCATGACCAGCCCCTGCCCTTCGAGCGCTTCCAGCGCCGCCTGCACAAACGCTTCGTCCAACTGCAGCCGCTCGGCCAACCACGCCGCCTTTACCGGCCCACAGGTCGCCATCCGACCGCGCACCAACTCCACCCACGCGTTGCTGCGTTGCCAAACGACGTCCAGTTCGGGCTTCAATTGCACGGGCGGCGACGCTTGCGGCCGATCGTACGCGGCGCGCACAACCGGCCATCGCTCGGCCGCGACCCAAAACGCACAAGCGGCTTCGTCGTCGCTCAGCGTCGCTCGAGCCGCTCGACCTTGTGCAACGAGCTGCAAGAACCACTCCATTTGTCGCGGATCGGACGACTCTTCGACCAACACCGCCTGCAGCAACACGTCGTGTAGTTCGTCGGCGTCGCGCACCAGCGGCGTCGCGTCCTCGACCACTTGCCGCACCGCTTCAGGATCGAGCCGCGATAGGTCGCGAAAGTCCTCGCGCACCAGCGAACGGCGCGTCGACACGGCGCGAGTCCGTCGTTCTTCCAGCCCCGCCGGATCGAGGAACGCATACGGATTCGCATTCAACAGCTCGTGGCTGAACGGAGACGGCTCGCGTGTGTCGCACGGAACGAACCGCACTTTGCCTTGCTGGTAATCGCCGAGCACCCCCAGCCAACGACGCACATCGAGCGCCTCGTTGAGGCAGTCGTCGAGCGTCTGCTGAACCAACGGATGGTCCGGAATTTCAATGTCGCCGTGATGGTTTTCCAGACATCCCACCGTCTCGGGAAAGGTCGCGGCCAGCAGGTCGTCGGCCCGGAACCGCTGCAAGAAAAAGGGGATCTTCTTGCCGCTTTGGAATCGCAGCACGGCCAGCGCGCGACTCACATTCCACCGCCACCGCACAGGAAAGACAGGCGTCGCGAACAGCGCCTGCTGCAACAGTTCCTGCCCGTTATGCGGCCCCAACATCTTGAACAACTGCTCGATCGGAAAGCTATGCTGCGGTCCAATCGACAGCAGGATGCCGTTATCTGTCGCGGCGGCCTGCAACTCGAAGTCAAAGCTGCGACAAAAGCGTTTGCGCAGCGCGAGCCCCCACGCTCGGTTCACGCGATGTCCGAACGGCGCATGGATCACCAATTGCATCCCGCCCGATTCGTCAAAGAACCGCTCGAACACGACGTCGCCGGTGGTCGGGACCAAGCCGAGCGCCGCGACTTGAGCGGCGACGTAGGCGACCGCCTGCGCAGCCGCCTCGTCGCTGGCGCCGCACTCCGTCTTGAGCCATTCGATCGTCAGCGACTCCGCACTTCGCAACTCGCCCGGCTCGGGCGCTGCTTGCAAGCGTCGCGCGATCTCGCTGCGCACCTCGGACAATTGCTCCGAAAGTTCATACGTGCGTCCCGGCGCCTCGCCGAACCAGAACGGCACGGTCGGCGGCGCGCCTTCGGCGTCGCGCACGCGCACCTCTTGCCCGCGCACGGCCGTGATGCGCCAGGAGGTGGTGCCGAGCAGAAACACGTCGCCAGCCGAACTATCGACCGCGAAGTGCTCGTCGACCTCCCCGACGTACGTTCCCTCAGGATCGGTCACCACGCGATACAAGGGCGCCTCGGGAATCGCCCCGCCCGACGTGATGGCGGCGATGCGAGCGCCGCGGCGAGGACGCAACACGCCTTGTATCTGATCGCGATGCACAAACGCGCCGCGACGGACCGTCGGCGTCAGACCGTCGCTCACCATCCGCACGATCTCGTCGAACTTCGCCCGTTCCAGCGACCGATACGGCCACGCGCGGCGCACAAGCGAAAACAGTTCATCTTCTTTCCACTCGTCGCACGACACGGCCGCAATGATCTGCTGCGCGAGAATATCGAGCGGCGCGACGGGCATCTCGATGGCGTCGAGCACTCGCTGACGCACGCTGCGCAGCAACGCCAGACTCTCCAGCAACTCGTCGCGAGTGAGCGGAAATAGTCGCCCTTTGGGAATGGCGCGCAGCGAGTGGCCGGCGCGTCCAATGCGTTGCAGGAACGTGGCGATCGAACGCGTGGAACCGATCTGACACACCAAATCGATGTAACCGATGTCGATGCCCATTTCGAGCGACGCGGTCGCGACCAGCGCCTTCAGTTTTCCAGACTTCAGTCGCTGTTCGGCGTCCAGCCGTAGGTCGCGCGACAGACTCCCGTGGTGGCTCGCCACCGCATCCTCGCCTAGATGCTCTGTCAGCCGATGCGCGATCCGCTCAGCCATTCGCCGAGTATTGACGAACACCAGCGTGCTGCGATGCTGCTGAATCAGATTCGTCAGTTGCGAGTAAACTTCGCCCCACTGCTCGCTGGAGCACACGGCCGACAGTTCGCTCGGAGGCAATTCGAGCGCCAAATCGAGCTCCCGGACGTGCCCGACGTCGATGATCTGACAGGGCTGCTGCGACTGCTGCTGCGCAGACGGCGGTGAGGGTGAACGATCGCCGCACAGGAAGTTCGCAATGTCCTCGATCGGTCGCTGCGTCGCCGACAGTCCGATCCGCACCGGCTTCGCGTCGCACAGTTGATCCAGCCGCTCGAGCGTCAGCGCCAAATGCGAGCCGCGTTTGTCGCGCGCGAGGGCGTGAATCTCGTCGACGATCACCGTACGGACGCCGCGGAGCAGTTTGCGCGGCTTCTCCGACGTGAGCATCAAGTACAGCGACTCGGGCGTCGTCACCAGAATGTGCGGCGGACGACGCAGCATCTGCTGCCGCTCGGACGCCGGCGTGTCGCCGGTCCGCACGGCCGTGCGAATCTGCGGCAGCCCCAACCCGGCGGCGAACGCTCGATCGCAAATCTCGGATAACGGCCCTTCGAGATTCCGTCGTATGTCGTTGCTGAGCGCCTTGAGCGGCGAGACGTACACCACTTGGGAGACCTCTTCCAACGTCCCGGCTTGCCACTGACGGAACAGCCGGTCAAGGCAGACCATGAAGGCGGCGAGCGTCTTCCCTGAGCCGGTAGGAGCGGCGATTAGGGTGGGCGTTCCGGCGGCGATCGCGGGCCAGCCGAGTTGCTGCGGCTGCGTCGGCGCACCGAACTTTTCGACGAACCAGTCGCGGATCACAGGATGAAACAGGTCGAGCGGCATGTGGGTATGATAGCGGGCGGGACGGGCGGTCGTGGAGCGGCGAACGGCGAAACGGGAGCACAAGAACCATGTCGAGCGACGATGACTTGCCAATCACCAGACGCACTGTGCTGCAGTGGGGCGTGCTGCAGTGGGGCGTCCTGCTCGGGGCGCCCACGTTCGACCTCAACCACGGGCTCGCGGAGGAAACGCAGCGGGAACAGCGCTGGCCCCGCTTCAATGGCCGAGATCTGACGGGCTGGCAGATCGCGTCGCGCGACTTCTTCGACAAGCACGGCGAGGTCGGCTGGCGGGACGGCGCAGTCCACTTGGGCGTCGGCCGCCCCGGCACGGCGATCAGCTGGACCGGCGAGATGCCCCGCATCGACTACGAAGTGACGCTCGAGGCGAAACGCGTCTCCGGCGACGACTTCTTCTGCGGTCTTACCTTCCCCATTCACGAAGCGTATTGCACGCTCATCCTGGGCGGATGGGGCGGCGGAACCACCGGCTTGTCCAATATCGACGGCTTCTCGGCCGTCGAAAACGAAACGACCGACTATCTCGAAGTGAAGCCCAATCACTGGCACCGAGTGCGGCTGCGAGCGGCGCGTCGTCAAATCCTGGCCGAAGTCGACGGCCGTAAGATCGTCGATCTTGATCCGACGGACAAGAAATTCGAAATCTGGTGGGAACAAGAACCGGTGCGTCCGTTCGGGATCGCCAGCTGGAACACGGCCGCAGCCCTGCGATCGCTCAAGGTGACGTCCCTCTAACAGGTCGTCGCAGCCCGCTCCGCGGTTCAATGCCAAAGTAGTGGACCGCTCCGCCGGTCCACTGTGACACGAGCGGACCGCTCCGCGGTCCAGCGTTAAAGTAGTGGACCGCTCCGCGGTCCAACGCGTTTTCTCTTGGCGATGGATCGCGGAGCGATCCACGACGAACTACAACCGTCGTCCTAGCCCGCCGACCGACATTTCGCGGGCGTCGAAGTCCTTGAGCCGCGTGCGCATTTCATCCAATCGCATCGTCGCCTTGGCTCGCTCCAATCCCTTCGCGTCCGGGGCCGCCAACTCGTACCAATAGATCGCGCGTTCCGCGAATCCGTCGTAGGCGGCGTTCGACTTGACAAGGTCATACCATAAGTCGCCGGCATGAATTCGATCTGCCAACTGGCTTGGCTTGGCCAAATCGGCTTCGGCCGCGGCGCGCAACGCGCCGGAAGGGGCGCGGGTGAGATAGACCAGCCCCGACTCCCAGTCGTCGTGATAGACGCACAAGAACTGCCCCAGCGTTTCAAAGTGCGTGGGGTCGTTGTCGCCATTTTCAATCGCTTTGCGAGCTTCTTCCGACTCCACCCAGCGTTGATGCAGCTTGCGCAGCACATTGCGTCCGTCGTAGACATACTTGCGTTGTTTCTTGCTTTGCGTCTTCAAACAGGCGTCGTATGCGGCGTCGGTCAATCGCAACGCCGCCTCCAACTGATTGAGTCGCACCAATTCACTCACGACGGTTTGCGAAGCATGAACAAAGTCGTCCAGCGTCGGTTCGTCGTAGACGTTTTGAGCTGTGCGAATCAACAGTTTCTCTCGAGCCGACGTCGCGTCGATGACGAACAGTCGGTCCATCCGCTCGACCACCTGCAGCACCACAAGCGCCGCCCCCGCCTCCTCCGCCAATTCGGCGGCCGTTCGTAGAATGACGTACTGTTCGACTTCGCTGGCCGTTGGATCCGCGGAGGCCGCGAGCAGTTTCTCAGCCAACGCTCGCTTTTCGCTGCGAGTCTTCGCCTGGGCCGGCTTATGAACGGTCTCCAGCACCTTCCGCGCGGCGGCCTGAGCGTCGGCCGGAGGAGGAGCTACGCGGGGTCTCGACGGCGGCGGATTCGGAGACGAGGGGCGTCGCGGAGACGAATCGCTGTTTCGCGGTGCACCGGCCAGCGATTGGCTGTTCGTCTCGGCGGCGGGGTTCCCATCCGGCGGGGCCTGCGCCGTATTCCTATCGGGCGGCTTTGAAGTCGACGTCGCCCCAGAACCGGATGACGAAGCACTCCCCGCCTGCTCGATGTTCGCCGCGTCGGCGCCCGATTCCTGTCGGCTGTCAGACTCCGGATTCTCGGCTGCGGGCGGCACTCGAGCGGCGGCCAGCCATTCAGCCGGCAGCTTCTCGCGCAGTCCGAAAAGATCGACGCGGAATCCATACAGCAAGACGGCCAACCCAATAGCGCACCCCAGTAGACCTCCTAGCACAATTTTCAGCAGTTCGACTCCCATGTTCCGACGACGGCGAGTGCGCGACCGCACGGCGGCGGCGCTGCGCGTCGTTGAGGCGAAGCGAGGCGCGTTCGGCGGCGCGGCTGGCGAGGAGTTTGCCGCGGCGACCGGCGCGGCGACGGGAGGAGGCGCCGGAGGAGGAGGGGGAATCGATGGAGCGACCGGCGGGGCAGTCGGCGGCGGGGCAGCGGACGGGGCGGACGTCGGCCCATCGGGCGGCGCGGTCGCCAATTTTTCGCGCAACTGTGCGTCGTAAGCGGTTCGCTTCTGTGGATCGAGCAGGCACAAGCGAGCGGCGGAGACTTCGTTCAACAACCGCTGCGACAACAAAGCCTGCTTGGAATTCTGAAAGCTTCGCAGGTGGACCATCTGCCGGTCTGCCGCATGCGAAATCACGTCGGGATTGGATTCAAACAGTTCGAGCCCCAACAGGCGGTAGTGATTCGGCGGCTGTTCCCGAGGGGGAATCCCCAACCACTGGTAGTAGGCGTCGAACGACATGCAAAGACCTGACGACTAGACGACACGACGATTCGGCGGCAATCGATTGCAGATGCCGACGATTATTCCCGATCGGTCCGCTCGGGACAAGGAACCGGCGCACTTCGCAACTGCTCGCGGTAACGCAGTCGAATTCGTCCCAAATCCTCGTCGTACCGACCATCGCGAAAGTCGGGGAACGTCCACTCAAACGGTTGATACCGCCCCCGGGCGTAGCGTCCGACGAGGTCGGCGTAAATGCCGCGTCCGATCGCGATTTTCTGCCCCGCGTACTTCACGCTCGCCAACACGACTTTCGACAGGTCGAGGTACCCGATGTCCAGATTCACTCGCCGTCGCCCCCCAGTCGCCAGTTCGTCCTCCAATACGTTGCACGCCCACTTCGCGTCCGCCAGCGACTCGGGGGAGACCAGCCGTTCGAACGCAACCAGCCTTCGCCTCAGTCCGGCGCCCATCTCCGATTCGTAGTAATCGGTGGCGTCAAATGGACGATCTTCGCCGCAAACATCAATCGGCCCCCAGAGCAGCTCGAGCCGGCGACAAGCCTCGTCGCGCGACTCGGCGTCGCCCCATAGCAGGGCGACGAGCAGTTTCACGGGTGCAACCGATTGCGGCGGCGCCATCTCAGAAGACTCACGAGCTAGACGACGGTGATCCAGGCTGTTCTCCGCGGCGTTCCCATGCCCGCAGAGCCGCCCGCACAAGTTCGGGCGATAGCCCAAACTCGCCCGCCATTCGAGTCGCCCATTCGTCCTCCGTCAACTCGCTTCGCTCCACCTTGTCATGAGTCCGCGTCTGCAGACGTCGTCCCTGCAGGTAGGTCTGCGCTTCGCCGACCACGCGCGTGAGTACGGGGTACTTCATCATCTCCCACTCGAAAGACGCCTCCCAGGCGCGCAAAAACTGCGACTCGTCGACGGGACTCGCCTTCAACGTCAAGCGATAGACAAGCGATCCGTGCTGCCGAGTGGAAAGGTCCCATTTCAGGCCGTCGTCGTGCGGCGTCAGCGCCACTTCGTTAAACGACGTTCTGAGCTCGATCACCCCGCGCCCGACAAGCGGAACCGGTTCGACGATCAAGTAACCAGGGTCGACCAACTGCGGCAACTCTTCAAGCCACACCAACAGGGCGCAGTGAGTGTCGGCCCCGTACCGTCGGTCGGCCAAGATCGGTTCAGCGCGAAACCCCAGCGCGCGAATGAGATGCAACAAAGTCGCCGTCAGGGCGAAACAGGTTCCGCCGGCGCCCCAGCGAATGTAACCCTCGATGACTTCCCGCGGCGTACGCAGCGACCGCATACCGCCGCGAACATCCACTTCGAGGACGATCTTGGTGAGGTTTTCGTAGGGGAGTCGCGCAAAGGCGCCGATCACGCGACTCAGCGTCGCGCGAGGCGGCGCCGTCGTCGGAATCGCGAAATGCCGCAGGAACAGGTCCAGCGTTTCGCGATTCGTCGGCCAGGCCAGCGGACTCTTCCACACGACGACCGCCTAGCGTTTCACCGAGTCGCTTGTCGTGCGACCGGCCAACGTCTCGCGGGGCGGATTGAGCAAATAGGCGAACAGGTCGGCGATTTCCTCTTGCGAGAGATCGTTGAGCAACCCGGCCGGCATTACCGACGCCTTGCTCGGAGTCGTCTCTTCGATGTCTTCGTCCTTGATCGTCGTCTTCTGCCCATTCGCTTGCAGCACAATCTTCTCGCCGTCGCTGCCGGGAACCACCATGCCGGTGTAGCGTCGTCCCTTCGTCGTCACGATCGTCTTCGAGGCATATTGATCGGAGATGACGTGCGACGGGAACAAGATCGACTCCAAGATCTCCTTCCGCACGAAGCGTTTGCTGACCGTTGTCAGATCGGGTCCAACGCGTTCGCCCTTCCCGCCGAAGCTGTGACACTTCGAGCACTGGGCCTTCGTGAACACGACCGATCCGCGACTGGCAGACCCCTTGCGGTGGCCGTCGCCGATCGTCAGATACTCCAGCAATTCATCGAACTGCCATTTGCTGTCTGCCTCGACGCTCGGCAGCACGGCCGCGGGTCGATCAGGGTAGCTCTCCGCAAACCACTTTTGCCAAGCCGCCAACGCCTCCTCGGACGTATCGCCGGGAGACGAGATCGTCTCTTCCGACCAATGCTCCAGCAGCGCGATCGCCTTGAGCGCTCCTTGATCCTTGAGCAACAGTCCGCGCAGGATCACTTGCCGATAGTACTCCGGGTCTTCGGGCGCCTGATCGACGACGACCAGCTTGTCGAGCACCTCGAGAGCTGCGTTCCCTTCAAGGAACGGCAGACTGCGCACCAAGTAGCTCCAATTCTCGCCGTCAGGTCGCTGAGCCAACCCCATCGCGGCCGCTTGACGTCGGTCAGGATCGCGTCGCCAGATCTCGCGCAGATACTCGTGCGAGGCATCATCCCCGCTGCGCGCCAGCAACGCGACGATGCCGACCTGCAGCGGCTTCGACGACTCTTCGCCCTTTTCGCTCAACTGTCGATCGATGTCGCGCAGCGTGGCGAGTTGCTCTTCGTTCAGTTCGTTCGGCAACTTGTAGATGGCGCCGACGGCCGCGTTGGGCCACTTGACGGCGCGTTCCAGCACATAGGCGCTCTCCGCGTCTGAAAGTCCGCGAGCGAAATCGCGAGCCAGGTTGCGGGCGTACACCGGCATGTTGCCGCTGCTTTCAATGCGTGCGAACTTCTCCAGCGTGTCGATCAATTCCCATTTCTGCTCTTCCTTCCAACCGGATTCCAGGAAGCGCAGATGACCGGCGACGTGCAATTTGAGCGGCGCAGGCGCTTTCGACTTCAAGAACTCGACGTAACGGTTGGCGATCTCCTCCGCTTGCAGATACACCAACATTTGGATGAGTTCCGTATTCATGTTGGCGTCGCCCGACGGGAATTCCTCGGCGAGCCACTTCCGGGCGTCTTCGAGTTCGCTGGCGGGTATGCCGCCGCGATGAATGGCCACATGCGAGACGCGAAGCATATCGGTGAAGTCGCGATCATTGACGAACTTGCCGCAAGCCTTGCGAATCCGTTCGATCACATCCTTGCCATTCGCCGCATCCGGCTCGGCGATCATCAGCGCCAGAGCGCCCTGGATGAGCACGCGCGGATTGGGACTGGCCAAAACGCTTTCCTTCCACTCCGATGTCGGCTGCAATTCCAGCAGACGTCGAGCGGCCCAGGATTCAAATCGATCCTCGGAGGCGAGCACCGGCCGCATATACTCCAGCGCCACGCTGCTTTCCTGTCGGGCCAACGATTCGGCCGCACGTCGACGCACATGACCATCGGAGTCCTTCAAGAGCGTCACGAGCCGTTTGGCCGCCTCGTCGCTGCTTTGCAATCCCAACAACTCGGCCGCCTTCGCTCGAACGACGTCCGACTTGTCTTGCGCCAAGAGCTCCAACAGCGGCAGGTCGGGCGGATTGCCGAACAACTGCAACAGTTCCAGCGCCCGAGTACGGTACTCGGCCGGATTCGATTCGCTGCTGGCGACGCCGATCAACTGACGCTGCCAGCCATCTCCCATGTCGGCCTTGAGCTTCGCCAGCTTTTGACGCGCCCACGCCGACTGTAGTTGCGGCATCCGAATCGCAGTCGTAATGCCTTCGCCCAGATTCGACACCTCGGCGGGCACCTTTCCTTTCCACGTCACGCGGTACAGACCGCCGTTCGTTCCCCGGCCGCCGGTCACGAAGTACAACGCTCCATCCGGCCCGACCTCCAAGTCGGTGACGTTGAGCGGGCTGCCTTCGAGAAACACTTCGCTGGCCGCGACGTAGGAGCCGCCGTCTTTCTTCAACTTCACGTTTAGAATGCGGCCGCGCGTCCAGTCGGCGAAGAAGAGCGAGTTGTGATAGCGCTGCGGAAACGCAAAGTGGTTGTAGGACGTGCAGCCGGTCGGCGAACCGCGTCCCGTGTCCAGCAGCGACGGCAACGCGTCCACGGCATACTCGGGCCACCGCGACCAACCGCTGCGCCAGCCGTACTCGCCGCCTGCGACGACGTGAAAGATCTGCGTCGCGCGATACCACGGAGTCCCCTCGTCGGTCTCCATGTCGCTATCGTGGACGAACATTTCGCCGTCGCGATTGAACGTCAGGTCGTACGCGTTGCGCAAGCCGCCCGCGTATAGCTGCACCACCGACCCCTCGACGTCGGTGCGAATCACCGTTCCGCCGGGCGCCTTGATCCCCACAGCGTGTCCGCCTGGATCTTCATACCGAGGCACGAGATCGCCCTCGTAGAAGTTGCGGTGCGGACTATGCTTGTCGTATTCGCCGTCGTACGAGCAGAGATTGCCGAGCACGACGTAGAGCAATCCATCGGGCCCCAGCGCTACGGCGTGCGGACCATGTTCGCCCATGTCGCCCCGCAGCTTCACGATCAGCTTGCAATCCTCCAGCGTGCCGTCGCGGTTCTTATCCGCGAGCCGATAGAGACCGACGCCTTCCGGCCCTTCCGCCGTAACGAACACTTCCCCGTTCAAGGGCAGAATCCCTTGGCAACTTTTCACCTTGTCGCAATAGATGCGCGCCTTGTCGATGGTTTGATCCCGATTGGTGTCGGACAACAGCAGCAGCGGGCCGCCTTCACGCGACGCCACGACGTGACCAAATTCATTGAACGCCATCGCGATCAACGAACCTGTCTGGCTTTCATCCAACAGACGCTGCACCGTGAAGTCGTCGCTAATGCGGAAGCGTTCATTCTTGTCCGTCTCCGTCGCCGCGACTTCCTGCTTACGATCCCAAGGCGCCGTCTCGCCGAACCGCCCCAACTCTCGCGACTCAGGCCAGCGAGAATCGTTGTAAATCGACGTGTCCCAAAGAGGGAGCGGACTGACGTTCGTCTTCCAAGATCGGTCCGTCGAGAAGGACTGCCATTGCCCCTTGTCGTCCTTGACTTGCACTCGAGCCGCGAAGGCGGCCGTGGCGCCGTTCGTATTGACGACGCGCACCGCAATCACGTTTCGACCGCGAGACAAGTATCGAGAAATATCGAAGTCGTTCAAACGCCGATAGCCGCTGCCCGAACCGATGCTGCGACCATTGATGCGAATGTCGAACAGGTCGTCTGCAACGACCGACATCGTCGCCGACTCCACCGACTTCACGTTGACAATCTTGCGGAAGTGGCAGGCGCCGGTCGGGACCTTGCCCGGCTCATGCTCCGCATGCCAGATCCATTGAGCTTCCTGGCCGTACGTCGGGCCGGCCGACGCCAGCGCGAAGACGAGCGTCTGAATTACGGCGCCCGCCGCGCATAAGAGGGCGAATCGCCAGCGAATCCCACGTCCCTGCGGGAATTTAGTCGTCATCTTTACGCTTCCTTGCATCGAAAAAGACAGACGGAGCGGAAGATTAACAGAGTTGCGGAGTTTGATGCAACAGCGATTCCTGCGCCGTACGGAAACTCCTCCAACTCGCCCCCATGCCCGTTCCTCCCGCCTGAACGAAAAGCAACCTTGAGCCGAGCGACGTCGCGCCGATAGACTTCGCAACACGACGCCGCCGGCCGACGAGTCGTACAGGACGCAGCCGGCCGCGAGCGCGGCGTCGGCTGAAATGCAGCGGGTAAAGCACACAGGGAGTCGAGGGCTCATGTCGACGTTATTGCTATGGAGCTGGTTGGCCGTCGTCGCCGCGCCGCCGTCGAGCGTCTCGATTCCGGCCGGCCCCTCCGCGGAGCCGGCCGACACCGTCCTTGTCTGCCCCCCTGTTTTCCTGAATGAGATGAAGCCGTGGCTGGCGCATCGCACTCAACAGGGCCATGTCGTACACATCGTGCGCGGCGATCAGTCGGCGACCGCCATTCGCGACGAAATTCGCGCCGCGAGCCGCGCAGCACAAAACGGCGACGGGCTCCGGGCCATCCTCTTGATCGGCGACGCCGACCCCGCGGCGGAACGCGATCCTCAAGTCCGCGCCCGCTGCACGCCGACGCATCAAGCCATCGCGAAGGTCAACGTGAAATGGGGCTCCGAGCCCACGATCGCCGCCGACAATTGGTACGCCGATCTGGACGACGACGATTTGCCGGACGCGGCCATCGGCCGCCTGCCGGTCGACTCTCCGGCTGAACTGCGGTCGATTGTGCGGCGCATCCTCGCCTATGAGAAGTCGACCGATTTCGGTTTGTGGCGTCGCAAGGTGAATTTCGTCGCCGGCGTCGGCGGCTTCGGACTGATCACCGACGCGGTTCTCGAAACGGCCACGAAGAAATTTCTCACCGACGGCATCCCGACCGCCTACTCCACCACGATGACCTACGGCAGCTGGCGCAGCCCATACTGCCCCGACCCGCGACGTTTTCAGCAGGCAACCGTCGCACGATTCAACGAAGGATGTCTATTTTTCGTGTACATCGGTCACGGACACCCGTTGCAGCTTGATCGCGTCCAGCTGCCGAACGCCGCGTATCCAATCCTCAGCATCCGCGACGTGGGCTTGTTGCAAAGCCAACAGCAGCCGCCCATCGCGGTGATGCTGGCCTGTTACACGGGCGCGTTCGACCTCACTCGCGATTGTCTGGCGGAAGAAATGCTGCGTCAGGAAGGCGGCCCCATCGCCCTGCTCTGCGGGTCGCGAATTACGATGCCCTACGCGATGGCCGTGATGAGCCACGGAATGCTTGAGGAAGCCTTCAAGCAGCGACGCGAGACGCTCGGCGAAGTCCTGCTGCACGCGAAGCGACGCATGATGAAGGACGAACCGGAAGACGGCCACCGTCAGTTGGTCGACGCCCTCGCCGCGGCGCTCAGCCCGTCGCCCGACTTGCTGGTCGAGGAACGGCGCGAGCATCTTCACCTGTTCAATCTGCTGGGCGACCCGTTGCTGCGGCTCCGCCACCCCGCGCCCATCGAACTGGAAATCGCGACCGACGTCGAGGCGGGGCAGTTGGTCGAAGTCACCGCCGTTTGCCCCATCAAAGGGGAAGCCACGCTGGAACTGGTCTGTCGCAGAGACCGTACGAAGAGCCCGCCGCCGACTCGCGGCCCCTTCGAACAAGCCTCGAAGAATTTTGAAGAGTTCGATGCGACCTATCAAGAAGCGAACGACCACCGCTGGTACGTCGAGAAGCTATCGTTCGACGAGCCAGGCGCGGCGAAGACCGAGATTCGAGTGCCGTTGGACGCTCACGGTCCCTGTCACCTCAAACTGCACGTGCGCGGCGCCGACGGCGACGCACTCGGCGCCGCCAACGTCTTCGTCCGTCGCTTGCGCAATCTGCCCGACAATGCGGCGGCGCCCTAACGCAGCCGCCCGACGTCGGTTTGGATGGCGACTAGGGGAGCGGCGGCTGCGGCATGATCTTGGGCAGTTCCACCGGTCCGACCTCGTCCTTCTTGGGACGCAGCTTCACGGGACTTACAAATCCCGGCGGTTTGACCGCCAGGATGGAGCCGTTGAGCTGATGGAGGACCATTTCGGAGGTGTTCCCCATCAGCATGCCGGCGACGCCCGCGCGAGCCAGCGTGCCCATGACGATGAGGTCCGCTTTATGTTCGGACGCAAACTGTGGAATCTCCACCGTCGCTTCGCCGCGAATCAAGTGCACCTGATCAGGCGGCAGTTGCAGCGTGTTGCGCTCCAGCAACTGCTGTAGGCACTCGCCGTGCTCCTGATGCATGGCCGCCTCCAGCGCGGCAAACTCGTGCGACTTCATGTAGTCCTTCACCACTCGTTCGCCATACACGCTCCACACATGCAGTACATCGAGGCGTGCTCCGAGCAGGCCTGCGAGCGAGGCGGCGGTCGTGACGACGCGGTCGTCGAGCTCGGCGTGCGACGCCTTCTCAGGATTCGTGTCGACGGCCGCCAGAACGCGTTCGATCGGCCCCTCTTGTTCCGGGTGCACCAACCACACGGGGCAAGGACATTTGCGCAGCAACTCCATCGCCGTAGAGCCCAACGCGCCGCGAAAGACGCTGTGCTGCCCCTTGGCGGCGCGAATCAAGAGATCGTGTTTGCCGCGCAGCACTTGGCGGATAAGTTCCTCCCAGGATCGACCGACCAACACTTTGTACTTCACAGCGATGCCGCGCCGGCGCAAGGACGAAGCCATCTTCTTCAACTGGGCCGTCTTTTCGCGCAACAGCAGTTCCTGCACGTGTTCGGAATCGCTCCACGACATCCGCTGCGCCCAACTCAAGTGCGGCACTCCGTCGACCAACATCAAAGTGCCTTGGCTGAGTTCGGCCAGCCGAGCGGCTCGTTCCAGCACCAGCGGTGCGGGTTTGGAAGTGTCGACGGCGACGAGAATATTCTTGAATCCAGTCATGGCTCTCCTCCTCATTGCGACAGAAACAGCGGGCAACGCGAGTGACGCATCACATGCAGCGCCGTCTCTCCTAACACTCGACGCATCATCAGATTCTTGGCGCTATTGCCCAGGACGATCAAGTCGGCGTCCCAGTCGCGAGCGTACGGCAGGATCTGATCATGCGGCGCACCAGACAAATGTACCAGTTGCGGCGCGAAGCCGTGAGCTCGACAGTATTGCCGAGCGCCTTCGAGCAGACGCGTCGCCCGCGCGGGTTCATGGCCAAAAACGACGATCCGCATTTCCGCATCGCGGAAAGGATGCAACTGGAGATACTGTCGCAACGTCTTCGCCGACTCCATCGACCCGCTGTACGCGACCAACACGCGCCGGATCGCTCGATACTCGGGCGCCACCGCCAGAATGGGCCGCACCCCCGCCGCAACCAAGCGAGCCAACGTCTCGCCCGGCTCTCCCGTCCCCTCCTCTCCCGTCTCGCCCGCCCCTTCTCCGCCTCCGCGCCGCTCAAGCAAACTGCGCAGACCCAGGATCGTCAGGTCGTGATAACGTCCTTCGGAGATGAGCAGGTCGAACGCGTCGCGTCGCGCTTCGCGCTTCACTTGATGCCGTAAACCGGCCGCGCGCGCCGCCTGTTCAAAGGCCGCCACCGCCGCTTCCAAGAAGGCTTCTCCTGGACGCGCGACCAGCGTGACGCCCGTGATTTCGGCGCCATAGCGATCGCCCAGCGACACGGCATACTCGATCTCGCTGCGGACATGATCGGCGTCGTTGAGTCCCAACAGGATGCGTCGAATCATCGCCTGGTTCCTTGTGCTCGACATGCACGACCACCGCCCGTTCGGCGCTGGTCGTTCAGTGCAGTGGTCCGGCAGTGCAGCAGACTGATGGGGCAAATCGCATACCGCCCGCGATGTCGCGCGCCGGCGGCGCGCAACTCCCGTTGCCGCGGCCATCATTCCGGTCCCACTGCGCGTTTTCGCTCGTGCGTCGCAGCGCTCCAGCGCGCGTTTTCGCACGCTCATCGCACACATGCGACCGCCGTCGGCGCCGCCTGCGAGACGATCTGTGTCAAGCGCGGCGAACCGTCGGCGACTTCCCGTACGGCCTCGCCGCCGCAGAAAACGGCCGGTCTTGGCAGACGACGGGCGTCTTCGATCCCTTAAGCCCTCCGCGACCGCCGCGCTCGCGGCGCCGCTTGACGCCGCCGACGCGAATTGGCGCTCGATTTGCTCATAGATTTCCCTGCCGGAAAGGCGCTCCCAGTTGCCGCCTGCCCCGTCCAGATCACAGGTCCCTTTCGTCGGAGGTGTGTCATGAACCTCAAAACGATCCTTGTGTCGACCGACTTTTCGTCGTGCAGCGAATCGGCGCTCGCGATGGCCACCGCCCTCGCCCGCGACTCGGGCGCCAAACTGCTCATCGTGCACGTCGAAGAAATCCCGCTCGCCACGGGCAGCGCCGAGTATCTGTACAGCGTGCCCGAACCGGCGACGGCCGAACTGAAGAAGCTGCTCAGCGAAGTAAAGCCGAAGGACCCGAAGGTTCCCTACGAACACCACTTGTTGGCAGGCGATCCGGCCGAAGCGGTGATCCGCATGGCGGAGTCGGAAAATGTCGACATGATCGTCATCGGTTCGCATGGACGCACGGGCCTCACTCGATTGCTCATGGGCAGCGTCGCCGAAGCCATCGTGCGGCGCGCCAGCTGCCCGGTGCTGACAGTGAAACAAGCGTCGAAAGTCCCCGCGGCCGTGTAGCCGACGGAGAGTGCCCGTTGAGTTTCTGGGACCGAAGAGGAGATTCGTCCATGTCACGCGCTTCGTGGTGCAGCGTCGCATTGTTGCTGCTGATCGTTATGTTGACCGCGCAAGGCTCCGCGCAACAGCCCAACAAGGTCGGGGAATTCATGCGCGCAAAACTCACCCACTCACAGAAGATCCTCGAGGGACTGGCGATGGAGGATTTCGACCTCATCGCGAAGCACTCGCAAGACCTCAGCCTGCTGAGCCAAGCGGCGACTTGGCAGGTGTTGCAGACGGCCGAGTATCGCGATCGCAGCACCGAGTTTCGGCGCAGCGCCGATGCACTCACCGAAGCCGCCAAGAAGAAGAATCTGGAAGCGGCGGCGCTGGCCTACGTCGACGTCACCATGAAGTGCGTCAACTGCCACAAATATGTCCGGCACGTACGCATGGCGAAGGCCGATCCGCCGCTGGTGGAACAATTGGCGCCGCGCGTGGCGAGCGGCAGGTAGCTCGACCGACGAAGGTGCAGGAACAGGAGAAGCGTCATGTCCTGGTGCCCCAAAACGACAGTCGTCGTGCCCGTGGACTTTTCGGAGGAATCGCTGGCGGCCGTAAAGACGGCGCTGACGATCGCCGCCAGCCCCGACGGAGTCCATGTACTGCACATCCTCCCGGAACTTTCCCCGGCGGAACCCATTCTTCTGTGGGAGATGTATGAAAGCGCGAAACGACGCGAGGCCGCCGCTCAAGAACTGGAAAAACGCTTGACGGCGGCGGGGATCGCGGGCGTTCAGCGTCACATTTTCGTGGGGGATCCCGGCCAGGAGATCGCCGCCTTCGCTGAACGGTCGCATGCCGAACTGATCGTGCTGCCGTCGCACGGCCGAACGGGCGTCCGCCGGTTGCTCATCGGTTCGGTCGCCGAACGCGTGGTCCGGCTGGCCCATTGCCCGGTTCTGGTCTTGCGAAACTGACCCGTATGATGCAAACTCGCTCGGTCAAAGCAAACGAGGTCGAAGCTCCAACTTCCCCATTCCCTACCGCGAGTAAAGGCAGCATCCATGTCGGCGAACCACTCTTCGGGCCACGATCACGACGCGCACGAACAAGCCGCGGACGCCGTGTTCAAGAGTTCGTTCGATGCGGACGTGCAGCAAGAACTGCTGCAGGAAGACTCCGAAGCCTGGTACAACGTGACGGGCGAGCTGCTGACGATCGTCACCTGCGGCGTCGCCTTCTTCATCTTTATCGTGTGGCTCATCACCCGCTCGTAGGGTGGGCCAAGCGCAGCGCGGGCCCACCATCTCACTCGCGGCCCGCCATCTCACTCGCGGCCCGCCATCTCACTCGCGGCCCGCCATCTCACTCGCGGCCCGCCATCGCCCGCGCGCCCCCGCGTCGCCCCTACGCCTTGGGCCAATGTTTCCCGAGCGCTTTGAGCTGAATCTCGCGCAATTGCGCGATGCCGCGGCGGGCCAACTTCAGCAGCTGTTCGAGGTCATCTTCGCCGAACGTGGCTTCCTCGCCCGTCCCTTGAATCTCCACGAATCGGCCGCGCCCCGTCATGACGACGTTCATGTCGACGTCGGCGGCGACATCTTGCTCGTAGTTCAAATCGAGCACATGGCTGCCGTCGACCATCCCGACGCTGACGGCGGCGACGGTGTCGGTGAGCGGCCAACGCTGCGGGTCGGGCAATAAAGCTTTGACGCTCCGCACCGCATCGCACAGGGCCAAGAAGCCGCCCGTGATGCTGGCGGTCCGAGTTCCCCCGTCCGCTTGCAACACTTCACAATCGACCGTAATCAGCCGTTCCCCCAAGGCCTCAAGATCGACGACGGCGCGCAAGCTGCGGCCGATCAGGCGTTGGATTTCGGTGGTGCGGCCATCGACCTTGCCGTCCCGCTCGCGTTTCTTCCGCGGGCTCGTGCTGCTGGGCAGCATGTTGTACTCGGCGGTCACCCAGCCCTTTCCCTTGCCCGCCAACCACGGGGGGACCTGAGCGTCGACGCTCGCCGTGCATAACACGACCGTATCGCCCGCGCGGTACAGCACGCTTCCCGGCGAGTGCTTGGTGTAGCCGCGTTGGATCTTGACCGGGCGAATGGATTGGACGGCCGCCATCACAGAATTCCTTACATTTTGGCGTCAAGCAGCCAAGCCAGCAGCCCTTTCTGGGCATGCATGCGATTCTCGGCTTGTTGCAGCACAGCGCTCCGCGGACCATCGATCACGTCGGCGCTCACCTCTTCGCCTCGATGCGCCGGCAGGCAGTGCAGGAAGCACGCGTCGGGCTTGGCGAGCGAGAACAGTTTCGAGTCGACTTGATAGTCCGCGAACGCCTTCATTCGTTCCGCTTGCTCGGCTTCTTGCCCCATACTGGTCCAGACGTCGGTGTAGACCGCATTTGCATTTCGCACCGCTTCGCGCGGATCGGTCGTTTCCTTGACGACGAACCCCGGCACGGCTTCGCTCAACCGCCTCAAGAAGGCCGGATCAAACTGGTATCCCTTGGGCGACGCAATCGAGAAGCCGACTCCCAGTTTGGCGCACGCGACTGCCAAGCTGGCTGCCACGTTGTTGGCGTCGCCGACGTAGGCGATGGTGAGACCTTCCCAGCCGCCATGCACTTCGCGAACCGTCAGCAGGTCGGCGAGCGCTTGGCAGGGGTGAGCCAGATCGGTGAGTCCATTGACGACGGGGGCGGTCGAGTAGCTGGCTAGTTCGACCACATCTTGGTGGCGGAACGCTCGGACCACGATCACGTCGACGTAGGAGCTCAACACGCGAGCAAAATCAGCGGTCGGTTCGCGCTTGCCCCAGCCTACATCGGCGCCCAGGAACAGCGTATTGCCTCCCAAGTGCATGATGGCCGTCTCAAAGCTGACGCGCGTCCGTAGCGAAGGTTTCTCAAACAGCAGCGCCATCACGCGCCCCGGCAACAGCGGCTGACGGATGCCGCGCTGAAAGTTGGTCTTCAGTTGCTGCGAGATTTCGAGCACTCGACGAACTTCGTCGTTGGACAGTTCGAACAGATCGAGGATGTGTCGCATCGTGGAAATACCTTTCCTCTGAGCGCGGCCGCGTTAGCCGGCGGTCTCTGTGAGCACCGACGCCAGAATGTCGCACCCTTGCTCCGCTTGCTCCGGCGTCAAATTGAGCGCCGGGAGTAGGCGGATGACGCGCCCCTGCGTGCAGTTGACGAGCAGTTGACGTTCGAGGCACTTCTTCACCACCGGTGCGCCGTCGACGGAGAGTTCGATCCCGATCATGACGCCGCAGGCCCGGACTTCGCGAATGATCTCGCATTCGCTGCGCAAACCCTCGAAACGTTGTTTGAAGATCCGCTCGATCTGCTTCGCGCTTTCCAACAGGTTTTGCTGTTCAATCGTTTCCAGCGTTGCGATGCCGGCGCGGGCGGCGATGGGGTTGCCGCCGAACGTGGCCGCATGCATGCCCGGCCGCAAGCTGGGCGCGATCTCCTTCTTCGCGAGCATGGCGCCGCCGGCGATGCCGCCGCACAAAGCCTTGGCCAGCGTCAGAATGTCCGGCTCGACGCCGAAATGTTGATAGCCGAACCAGTGCCCGGTGCGTCCGCAGCCCGTTTGCACTTCGTCGAAGATCAACAACAGTCCGTTCTCGTCGCACAGCCGACGCAGCCCGGCGAGGAACTCGGGCGTCGGAATCTTCACGCCGCCCTCCCCTTGAATCGGCTCGATCATGATCGCCGCCGTCTCGCCGTCGATGCGTCGCGCGACCGCATCGAGGTCGCCCCAGGGGCAATAGACGAAGCCGGCCACAAGCGGCCCCAGCCCTTCGTGGTACTTTGGCTGAGCGGTGGCGGTGAGTGCGCCGAGCGTTCGACCGTGAAAACCGCCTTCGAACGTGATGATCTTGTAGCGTTCCGGGGGCGTATGCAGCCGGGCCAGCTTGATGGCCGCTTCGTTCGCTTCCGCGCCCGAGTTGCAGAAGAAGGCCTGTCCGCCGAAGCTGCGTTCGGACAGCATCTGCGCCCAGCGGCCCTGAACGTCCATGTGCCAGGTGTTCGGGACGTGAATGAGCGTCGCGACCTGCTCCTGGACGGCCTGCACCACCGCGGGCGGACAATGCCCCAGCATGTTGCAGCCCCACCCCGGGAATAGGTCGAGGTACCGATTTCCCTCGCTGTCCCAGACCCACGATCCCTCGCCGCGCACCAAGTTCACCGGATAGCGAGTGTAATTGCCGATCACGTACTTCTTGAACAATTCGACCGTGTCTGCCGAACTGAGCGATTCGAGAACGGTGGCCACTGGCAATCTCCTACGCGAGAACACTGAGAAAAGGGAACTAGACAGCAAGAGCGGCTTGAGGTTCGCGGAACGCTCCGCACGCGCCCGCTAATCGTGCAAAATCTCCGTACCGACGCCTGTCGTCGTGTAGATTTCGAGCAACAGCGAATGGCGGATGCGACCGTCGATGATGTGAATCTTGCGAACGCCCTTATCAAGCGTTTCCAAGCAAGCCTCCACTTTGGGAATCATCCCCGACTCGATCACCCCCGTCCGAATCAACTCCCGCGCCTCGCTCGCCCGCAACGTATTGATCAGCGTCGACGGGTCGTTCTTGTCGCGACGCACTCCGTTTACGTCGCTCATATAAATCAGCTTCTCGGCGCCCATCGCTTGCGCCACGGCCATCGCCGCCGTATCGGCGTTGACGTTAAGCTTTTGGCCGGTGGCCGCATCAATGGCCATCGACGGGATGATCGGCACCTGCCCCGCGTAGCACAGATTGTCGATGACCGACCGGTCGACGCGCGTCACCGTTCCTACGTGTCCCAAGTCGATTGGTTCGCCCGCCGGCCCCGGCAACGTCAGCCGTTCGCCGAACAGCACATTCGTCGTGCGAAAATTCAGGTTCATCGCGCGACCGCCCAACTCTTCAATCGCCGTCGCAATGCCTTCGTTGGTTTCGTAGGCCAGCACTTCCTCGACGATCTTCAAGGTCGCGTCGTCGGTGTAGCGGCGTCCCTGAATGAACCGCGGTTGAATGCCCGCCGCGTCCATCGCGCGACTGATCTTCGCTCCGCCTCCATGCACGACCACGGGCCGCATGCCGACCGTTTCCATGAAGACGATATCCAGCAGCACATGCCGGAGAGCGACTTCGTTCTCCATGACGCTACCGCCGAGCTTGATGACGGTAACTTTGTCGCGGAAGCGGCGAATCCAACCGAGCGCCTCGATCAGAATATCCGCCTTTTGAATGGCCTGTTCCAACGTTCGACTCGCGAGCTACCGCGAGCCCCCAAAAAAACTAGCCGCGTCGGCCGACTGTTTCGGCCCGCGGCATCCTGGAAAACGCGAAATTCTACGACCCACCCCAATCCCGTGTCAACGCTCGACAGGGGGGAGCCGCCGCCCCGAGCATGCCCGCCCCGGAAGCTCGCTGCACGCTCGGCGGCCGCTTGTCGGTCCCCCGGGTCTTTCGACTATCATCCACAGTTCCCCATTTCCGCCTCTGCAAGGGTTCGGTTCGACATGACGGTGCTGCTGCAAATCAAGAACGCCTACAAACGACACGGCGACCAAATCCTGCTCGACGGCGCCGAAGCCACGATCACGGATGAAACCAAAATCGGCTTCGTCGGCCGCAACGGCGCCGGCAAAAGCACGCTCCTCCGCATCCTGCTCGGCGAAGAGGAGCTCGATCGCGGCGAGGTCGTCCGTCACCCCCGCCTGCGGCTCGGCTACCTCCGCCAGCACGACCCGTTCCTGCCCGGCGAAACGGCCATGCAGTTCCTGCAGCGCGACAGCGGCCAGCCCGATTGGAAGTGCGGTGAAGTCGCCGGCCGCTTCGAAATCAAGGGCGACTACCTCGACGGCCCCCTCGCAAAACTGTCCGGCGGCTGGCAAACGCGAGTCAAACTGGCGGCGCTCCTCCTCCACGACCCCAACATCCTGCTGCTCGACGAACCCACCAACTTCCTCGACCTCCGCACACAAATCCTGCTCGAACACTTTCTCCGCGACTTCCAAGAAGCGTGCCTCATCGTCTCGCACGATCGGGCGTTCCTCACCGCCACGTGCTCCCAGACGCTCGACCTCAGCCGCGGCAAACTCACCCTGTTCCCCGGCAAGATCGACGCCTTCCTGGAATACCAGAAGGAACGGCGCGAGCACGACGAACGCACCAACGCGGCCGTGCTCACCAAACGCAAACAACTCGAAGAGTTCATCGCCAAGAACAAGGCGCGCGCCGCCACCGCCACTCGCGCCCGCTCCAAAAGCAAGCAACTCGAGAAACTCGAAACCGTCGACATCGCCTACGACGAACCAGCGGCCGTCATTCGCCCGCCGCAAGTCGAACCCCGCAAAGGACCCGCCCTCCGCGCTCGCGATCTGTCCATCGGATACCCCGACCGCGTCGTCGCCCAAAACATCGACCTCGAAATCGACCACGGGTCGCGAGCGGCGATCGTCGGCGACAACGGGCAAGGCAAAACGACCTTCCTGCGCACGATCGTCGAGTCGCTCGCCCCGTTGGCCGGCGAACTCCGCTGGGGACATGGCTGTCAGGTCGGCGTCTACGCTCAGCACGTTTACACCAGCCTCCCCGAGAAACTCACCGTCCTGGAATACCTGGAAGACAAAGCGACGATGGGGACGAAGGCCCAGCAGATCCTCGACCTGGCCGGTGCACTGCTGTTTCGCGGCGACGCCGTCAAGAAACGCATCGCCGTCCTTTCCGGCGGCGAACGCGCCCGCCTCTGCCTCGCCGGCCTCCTCCTCGGCCAACACAACATCCTCGTCCTCGACGAACCCGGAAACCACCTCGACGTCGACACGGTCGAAGCACTCGCCGATTCACTGCTCGAATACCGCGGGACGGTCGTCTTCACGAGCCACGACCGCCACTTTATGCGGCGCGTCGCCACGTGCGTGATCGAAGTCCGCGACGGCCGCGTCGTCAACTATCGCGGCGACTACGACTCCTACGTTTACTCTGTCAACAAAGAAGTCGACGAAGGGGAGCGAGAAGCGCAGGCCCAGCGTTTCACCAAAGCGCCGCGCCCCGCCGACTCCGCCGCCCCCGCCGTGCGTTCCGCCCCGCGCCGCAGTGAGAAAGATCTCCGCAAAGAAATGGCCAACCTCGAACGCACCATCGCCAAACTCGACCAACAAAAGAAGGAACTCCACGCCCAACTCATGGCCGCAACCGACCCCGACGCGGCCCTCCGCCTCCATCACGAGCACGAACAGGTCGCGAAGGAGCTGAGTCAAGCCGAAGAACAATGGCTGGTTTGTTTCAATGAGGTGGAAGGGATTTCTTAGGGGGGCGTTGGACCCCGGAGCGGTCCACGACGATCGTCCACGACATAGAACGGGTTGGAGAGGATCCAGGGACGGGGTTGGTCCGCGATGACTAACCACAACTCCACGCGGTAGCGGCCGGGGCGATCCAGCGGCTGGTCGAACGTGCGGCCCGCGTGCTCGTGCACGAATTGCCCGTCGCGATAAAGTCGCCATTGGGCGGAAAGCGGAGCGCAGCCTATCAGCCGAGCGTCGTCCGACCACGACGCGCGGCTTCCCATCTCGCGGCGTATGCCGGCCTGCTCGATCCTCACATCAAAGCTGGTCGCGTCCGCCATCCAATCGAACGCCACAAACGCTCGCCCCTGCTCCAACGACTCCCACACTGCAGCCTCGGTCAAGTCGCTGGCCAATAAGTGCGTCGCCACGTGCCGCAAACTGCACTCGTAGGGATCCATCTTCCAATCGAACAGCACGTCGCCCGGCTTCGCATCCGCTGGGATTCGGACCCAAGGAGCAATGAACAGCGGCTCGAGGTCGAGCAGCTTCTTGCCGCCGCCGTCTTCGAGCACCGGTTTGCCGGCGTCGCCCAGGCGGATGACGACTCCGACGTTTTGATGCGCGTCGTTCGCCGACACGCCGACATGCGGCGCCGCCGCTTGCAGTTCGTCCCACCGCCGCAGATAGTCGGCCGGATAGTCCTGCAGCGCTGAAAACGCCTCCTGTGGATAACGTCGAAACAGATCCGCCGCCTGCAGCAGCCACAGCGGATTCGCCAGCGACTTCACCAACCGCCGCTCTCCCTTGAAGTCGGCATGCGTGTTGTAGATCTCCACGCCCGTCACGCCGGTCAGCGTCCAATCCATCCGCTCTTCCAGGTGCGACACAAACGACAATCCGCCCCGTCCGCGTACGAGATTTGAATACCCTTGCGGCGTCTCCGACTCGACGCCTTGCAGCGAGTGATGTGGAAAGACCAAGAGTCCTTTCGTCTCGGCGCCCGGGATCAACAGCACGCCGTCGCGCACCCCTTGATGTCCGTCGCGAAAGTAGTCGTAGTGGTCGGCCGGATGTTCGGTGAACATGACCACCTGAGTGCCGACCTTCTTCGCCGCCGCGACGATCTCCTCAACCGTCCCGCGGCTGTCATGGGAGAACGCCGAATGCACATGCAAGTTGGCCCGCACGTCTTTCCAAGGGCGCGGCGATTCGCACGCCCGCCGCTCCCCCTGCAACCGCTCGATCGCCGCGCGCGTCGCCGCCAAACGCTCGGGCGTCAACCTATCGACGGCGTCCTCGCCGAAACCGCGCGAACCGGCCAGCGTTAGCCACAACACGACGCAAGCCGTCGACCGCAGCCATTGGATCATGCTAGCGACGCCCCGTAATCGGATAGGCCGAGTCTTGAAAGCCCTTGCCCGAGTGCTCGCCCGGCGGAACCAACGCGTCGACGTAAAGCTCGTCGTCGGCGGTCACCTGATAGTCAAGGCACCGCAGGTTGTCTTCGTACTGCTCCCAAGTCCGCGGTCCCAGAATGACGGACGTGACGTTCGGGTTCGCCAAACACCAGGCGATCGCGAAGGAAGAGGTCGAAACGCCTTTCGCTTCACAATAGCGGCTCAACGCTTCCGCCGTCTCCAAACTCGCCTCGCGCCATTCAGCCTGCTTCATCCGCGCGTCATTCCGAGCGGCTCGGCTGCCGACGGGCGGTTCCTTCCCCGCCTGGTACTTGCCGGTCAAGATTCCTCGTGCGAGCGGGCTGTAGGTGACGACGCCGACGCCGTGCGCCTTGCACAACGGCAACAACTCCACTTCGACGTCGCGGTTCACCAGGTTGTACAACGGCTGCGTGCAAACGATGCGATTCAGGTTCAGCTTGTCGGCCGTCCACAACATTTCGCACAACTGCCAGGCGCGAAAGTTCGAGCACGCCAAGTAGTGCACTTTGCCGGATCGCACCAGATCGTCGAGCGCCCGCAGCGTCTCCTCGATCGGCGTCGTCGGATCGGGTGCATGCACGTAGTAGACGTCGACGAAGTCGGTCCCCAAGCGTTGCAAGCTGGCTTCGCACTCGCGAATCAAATGGAGGCGGCTGGCCCCGTTCTCGTTCGGGCCGTCCCCCATCTTCTGCCGCCCTTTCGTCGCCAGCACGACTTGATGACGACGCCCCTGCAGGGCCTTCCCTACCACGCGCTCCGACTCGCCCAAGCTGTACATGTTGGCCGTGTCGATAAAGTTGATGCCGCGGTCGAGCGCATCATGGATGATGCGGATCGACGTCGCTTCGTCCGTCGGCCCGCCGAACATCATCGTCCCCAGACAGACGCGAGAAACCTTGGCGCCGCAGCGTCCCAATGTCCGGTAATCCATGTCATCGCCCCTTAAAATGGCTCAATCAACGCTCAGCCGACGCCGCGCTAGCGGACGGCTGTTCGTTCTCGATTCCTGGCTGAATGACTCCAGCCGCGGTCTAGCGCCCCGTCGGCTGAAATGCTGTTGCGCTAACCGTGTCGAGCGACGACGCGATGGAAATGCAACTGCACTTCGCGATTCACCACGCGGCGCACGCCTTCGACCAAACAGCGAGGTTCGTTGTCTTCTTGTCCCAAGCGCACGATCTCTTCCAGCTTTGTGCCGGGCGGCACCGTGAACGTCGATTGATTGATGATTTGATTGCCGGCGTCGAGGTCTGGGACGATGAAGTGGCAGGTGGCGCCGTAAGTCAACATGCGGCCGGCGTACGCGTCGTGATACGGACGCAGCCCCGGAAAGCTCGGCAACAGCCCGTGGTGCAGATTGATGATCCGCCCTCCCGCGAACTTCCAGCAGGTCCCCGCCGGCAAGACGCGCATATACCGAGCCAGCACGACGTAGTCCACTTGGTGCTCGTCCAGCAGCTCAACCATTCGTTCGTCGTTCGCGCTGCCGGCCGCATCGCCCACGTTGAACCACGGCACGCCGAACTGCTCGGCGATCCCGCGGCACGAATCGCGATTCCCGATCATCACCGCCGCGTCCGCCTTGATGAGTCCGTCGCGAATCGCTCGCAATAGCGCCAGCGGCGTTTCGGGACGGAACGTCGTGCAAATCGCCAGCCGCGGTCGAGCCGCCCGCTCCTCGGGCGACCACACGCGCACCGAAAGTTTCTTGAGCCGCCCGATTTCGGTCAACGAGTTGCGCAGCTCGGTCAAGTCGTCGACCGGCAGATGAATCCGCAGCAGCATCGCGAACAGTGCTTCCTCGTCGTGATCGTACATCTGGATCTCGGCGATGTTCGCTCCCTGTCCTGACACGTAATGGATGATGGGATCAGCCAGTCGCACGTTATCCGGTCCGACGGCGGTGATGACGATATGCATAGGCGTTTCCGTGAGACTTGAGCAAACGAGTGGCGGGAGGCGACAAGCGGCGATCGCGGCGACTAGCGCGAACTGAGTTCATGGACGGCGTCGATTAACGCGATGGCGTGATCGACGTTCGTCGTCGGCAAGATGCCGTGCCCTAAATTGAAAATATGCCCCGGACGACCGCCCGCCTGCCGCAGCACTTCCGCCGCTCGCTCGCGGATGTACGAGATGGGCGCGAACAAGACGGTAGGGTCGAGGTTTCCTTGAACCGCGCGATCAAAGCCGATCGTGCGCCACGCGTCATCCAGCGGGACGCGCCAATCGACGCCGACCACCGAACTGCCGCCGGCAGTCAGCAGCGGCAACAGCGCTGGATTGCCGGTGCCGAAGTTGATTACGGGAACCCCGGGATGCAAACCGCGGATGATCGTCTGCATATGCGGCAGGACGAAGCGCTGATAGTCGGCCGGTCCCAAGCATCCGACCCAGGAATCGAATAACTGCATCACTTGAGCGCCCGCCTCGATCTGCGCGTTGCAATAGCGAATGATCGCCCGCGACAGTTTCTCCATCAGCGCGTTCCAAGCGCCGAAGTCCGAGTACATCAGCGTCTTGGTGTTCACGTAATTGCGGCTTCCGCCGCCCTCGAGCGCGTAGCTGGCGAGCGTGAACGGGGAGCCGGAGAAGCCGATTAGCGGCAATTGCGGCGACAGATCGCGGCGCGTGCAACGAACCGTCTCGACCACGAAGTCCAGCGCCTCCATCGATTCCAATTCCCGCACCCGATCGACGTCTTCGGCGCCGCGAATCGGATTGTGGATGACCGGTCCGTCCCCCTTGGCGAATTCCAAATCGAACCCCAGCGGTTCCAGGATGGGCAGCAAATCGGAGAAAATAATCGCCGCGTCGACGCCCAAACGGTTCACCGCCGTGCACATCACTTCCGAGCAAAGCTGCGGGTTCTTGCACAGTTCCAGGAACGAGACTTTCGCCCGCACCTCACGGTACTCGGCCATGTACCGCCCCGCTTGCCGCATCAACCATACGGGCGTGACGTTCGTGGGCTCGCGGCGACAGGCCTTCATGAATGGACTGTCATGCCACGGCGCCCGAGGGTCCCCGACCGTATATCCCGTACTGGCTTCCACGCGTGCTCCTAGGTTGCGTTTGAGTTCGATGATTTCTCGGCTGCGGCGAGCGGCCGCCTGCACCATCGGCCCCATCTTCGGGTGCTCTGGTTCAACATCCACGGGCAGGTCATGGTCGCGCAGCGTCTCGGTCGTCGTCGGTCCGACCGAAACCACCGCCATGCGTTGGAATTGACGCCGCACTGCGTTGGCCAGCCCCGCCTGTTCGGCGACCAACAACAGATTCACCACTTGGTGCGCCGACGTAAACATCACCACGTCGCACTCGCCCGCCGCGATCGCTCGGACGTTTTCTTGCAGCGGGCCCACATCGGCCGGCAGTTCCCAACGATATACGGGCACTGACAACACGCGCGCACCGCGCGCTTCCAGTCCTGCGATGAGACTCGGGTTCGGTTTGCCGTACTCCTGCACCGCCACGACCTGATTTTTGATCGGCGCTTCTCGGTCCAGCGTCTGCAGGACTTCACGCCACGTGTTGGGTTCGGGAACCTTCACGCGCGGAGTCAACCCCGCTTCGCGCATCGCAACGACCGGTTTCGGCCCGCGCGCGACCGTGACGATGTCGGCCAGCGCATCCAGGTAGCGCTGGCGGTCGACATGCCGTTCCACCACCGTCAACAACTGACGAAAACCGACGCCCGTGAGAAAAATGACGCAGTCGATCTGGCCGGTGATCAACAGGTGCGCATAGTCGATGGCCGCTCGATTCTCTTCCAGCGGAACTTCGCGCAGCGACGGACTCACGCGCGGCACGCCGCCGAAACTCTCGATCATTCGAGCCATCTCGCCCGCCATGCGGCTTTCAAACGCCGCTACGCGCAGGCCTGCGAAACTGGGCAATTCGTCGTTCATGCGAACATGCTACCTTCCGCCCTCCGATTGGCAAATCGGGCGCGCCGCTCGGCGGCGACTCCACCAGCCATGAAGCAGGTACGCGCCGACCAGCGACGCCGTCGCGCCGATCATGTCGGCGATCCAATCCTTGACATCGGGAGTACGGTAGGGCACGTACCCCTGCAGCACCTCGTCCACGACTCCGTACAGCGCAACCACGCCCCACACGATCACGTAGGAGCTGAGGCGAATTCGGCGAAACATGGCCAGCACCACGAACAAACAGAACGCCAGCCCGCCATAGGCGGCCGCATGCACCAGTTTGTCGCCATGCTCGATCCGCTTCGCCATCCGCAGCGGCGTGTGCGTGGCGACGCCGAGCAAGATCCAATAGCCAGCCAGCGTCGCGACGGCCCAAGGCAACTGGCGACGAAAACGCTGGACGCGAGTCAATTCGCCGGGGTCGGTCGGGGTCGTATCGTCGTTCGCCATAGACTACATAATATAGCTGCCAGTCCTTCCGGCCGCTTCACCACACGAGGAACCTCGTTCCATGCGCTTTTTCCACTTCGTGCTTTGCGCCGCGTTCGTGCTTCTGACCTCGACGTTTGCCCACTCGCCTCGCCCGGCCCGCGCCGACGAACCGGCGGCGGCAGGGAAGGCGGAGACAGACTGGAAACCGCTGTTCAACGGCAAGACGCTTGAGGGCTGGAAAGTCACGCGCTTCGGCGGCGACGGCGACGTCGAAGTGGTTGACGGGCAGCTGATGCTGCATCAAGGCGGACCGCTCACCGGCGTCACGCTGCTCGACAAAAACTTCCCCAAGGTCGACTTTGAGATCAGCTTGGAGGCGCAGCGCGTGCAGGGGACCGACTTCTTCGTCGGCCTCACGTTTCCCGTTCGCGACTCGTACGCCAGCCTCATCGTCGGCGGATGGGCCGGTTCCGTGGTAGGCATCTCGAGCCTGGACGGGCAAGATGCCGTGAGCAACGAAACGACGAAGGTCATTCGTTTCGACAACGGCAAGTGGTACAAATTTCGCTTACGCGTAACGGCCAAGCGCATTCAAGCTTGGATCGATGAAGAGCAAGTCATCGACGCCAACATCGAAGGCCGCCGCGTCAGCACTCGCAACGAAGTCGATCTGTCGCGGCCCGTCGGCCTCGCCAGCTTCGAGACGCAAGCCGCCATTCGCAACATCCGCTACCGCGTCCTGCCCAAGTAACGCTCACTTCGCCTCGATCATCAGCTCGCACAGTCGGCCCAGATCGCGGCCGATGGTGCGGCTGTCGATCCCGTCCACCAGCGGCACGTTGTTGACGAAGGCGGCGAAGGCGACGTCGCGGCCATCCGGCAGCGTGAGGTAGCCGGCAAGCGCTTTGCTGGTGAGCAGCGAGTTGTCGTTCAGCAGGTTGTCCCAAGTGAGCGTGCCCGTCTTCGCAAACGCCTTGCCGCGGGCCGCGCTGTTCGCATCCACGCTTTTCGCCAACGTACCATCGACTCCCATCTCGGGCAGTGCTCGGCGATAGACGGGAAAGTCAGGGCGCGTCGCCATGTGACGCAGCAACTGCACGGCGGCGCGCGGCGTGACATAGTCGGCGCGCGCGCCGCCGGCGCCCCCGCCGAAGGAGATCGACGCGACGTCGACGCCCGCGCGTCGTAAGAATTCCTGCTCGATTCGCAGTCCCTCTGCGAGCGTCCGTTTGCCGGACTTCGCTGCGACCAGCAGCGGCAGCGTGCTGGCGTGCAGGTTGTGGCTGACTTTCAGAATGAGCCGCGCGTTCTCGGAGAACGGCGGCGACTGAAAGGACGCCACGGTCGGCAGCTTTGCCACGTCGCCGCTCGACGGAAGCTCTTGCCCCGCATTGCGCCCTAACCGAGACGACTCGACCGTCACGCCGGCCCGCTCGAGCGCTTCAATGAATAACGTGCGGGCATGGCTGGCCGCATCCGGCGTTTCGTAAATGCGCACGAGCGGTTCGTGACCTTCGGGGGCTTGACCGTGTATGTACAGCCGCCCGGGGCCTTCTTCACGAATCCAGGTCGTCGCCTTCGCCCCTTTCGCGACCGTTTCGATTCGGGTCTCGATCTGCAGTCCGCTGGTCTCCGGCCGCCATGTCACCCGCGCAGGCTGGCCGACCTTCGTCGGCTCGATCACGAAGTCGATCGCGTTATCGTTGATCATGATCGGCGTGACGCGGCCAGGTCCGCTTCCCGACCCTTCCGCTTTCTCGAAAAGCCGATCGTCGATCAGGACGTCGCCGCCAACTCGTCGCACACCGGCCGCGGCGACGCGCTGCGCCAACAAGTTAAGTCCAGCCAGCGGATCGGGCGTGGTGAGTTGCGTTTCGCGAGCGCCGTTGGCGTAGGTGTGATCATTGTCAGTGAAGGCGATCTGACCCGCTTCCGTCGTGCGACCGCCGAACGTGAGATCGCCGCTGGCGACCAGAATCAAATCGCCGGCCAACCGCCCGGCCTCATCGATTTCGCCGCGCCGCTTCACGGGCGTCTCGAACCGGAAATCGGCGCCGAGTGCATCGAGCGCCGCGGCGACGGTGAAGCACTTGGTCACGGAGGCGGGGGCGAACAACTGGTCGGGCTGATGCGCATACAGCGTCTCGCCCGTTTTGACGTCGACGAACAAGAGCCCCCAGTGCGCGTGTTTGTAGCGCGGCAAGGAGAGGACGGAGTCGAAGCGAGCATCACGGGGATCAGCGGCGACGACGCGGCGCGACATGAGCAACTCCGTGCTGACGGACACGAAAGCGAGGATCAACAGGAAGCGAAAAAGAAGTCCGCGACGATGGCCGTTTTCCGTCCGCATACGAAATTCTCCGAGTGCAAAAAATCTCTCTTGACCCCTGCCGACGAATCTCATAATTTCCCGCCTCACACGAGCGAGCACATGGTGGTGTCCAGCACTGGGGACGAGGCGGCGACGCCTGTTCCTGCGGATCGCGTCGCCCGTCGTCAGCATGGAGGCTGGCGGCCAACGACGAAAACCATGCGGCCTGATCTCATTTCGAGCGCGGTTCGTCGCAGGATGCGGCGAACCGCCTCACAATCCAATCGCTCCCGGAATCCGCGTCGTCCTCCCCCCCTGGGTCACGCGTCTTCCGGGGGCTTTTTTTTTGCGCTGCGACGCACAGGCCGACCGCAACTGGCCGACTGCAACAGTCTGACCGACCGCAACCGTCAAGCAGCGGGTGACGGCGGCGTGCACAGCTCGATCACATGTCCATCGGGATCAGTGACATAGATTTGAAACGCGCCGTCGGGGCGCTGCTGACGCCAATAAGGCGTCCCGCGATCTCGAAAGTATGTCTCCCAAGCGTCGATATCATCCACCATCAGTGCATAGTGGTTGCCCCGATTGTGGGAGACGACCGGCTGACTGCGTTCGCCGATCAGGTGCAGCTCTTGATCTTCGCCCAGGCGAAACCAGGCGCCCGGAAACCGAAACGCCGGGCGGGGAATCTCGTCTAACTGCAGCACGTCGCGATAAAACGCGACGCTGGCAGGCACGTCGGCGACGTGAATCGCCACATGATTTAGCTGCACGGTCTTCATGGAATTGCGCCTCCTCGAAACCTTCTTCCAAACGCTCGCTTGAAGCGACGCCGATCGCTGGGGCACAGCCTGTCAGAATCGCGCGACGCTCGCAACCGGATCGACATTGTCGCCGCAGTCTGGTTGGGACATACTAACCTCCACGCCGGCGTCGTCGCTTGTCCGACCGCCCCGGCGACTATTTCGCGGCAGCAGGGAGGGTTTCGATTCATGCGCCATCACGCCACCAGCTCGACGGTCGACGACCGACGCAACTCGGCGGCGCAGTTTGCGCTCGCCATACTCTTGGCCGGGCTCGCTTGGGCCGCAGCGGCCCCAGTCGCCCGCGTCCGCGCCGCGAACGCCGCCGACGACGCACAAGAAGCGCGAATTCAGAAGCTGATTCTGGAACTGGGATCGGACCAGTTCCCCATCCGCACGCGAGCCCAAGCTGAACTCGAACGAATCGGCGTCCCTGCCTTTGATGCGCTCGATGAAGCCAAAGACCACGACGATGTCGAAGTGGCGCTCCGAGTCCGCTACCTGTTGCGCATGCTCAGCGCGAACTGGGCGCAGGACGACGATCCGCCCGAAGTGAAAGCCGTGCTGAAGGCGTACGGCGAACAGGTCGACGCCGAACGTCGCACGCGCATGGAGCGACTCGCCGCTTACAACCACGTCCACGCCATCTCGGCTCTCAGTCGACTGGCGCGTTTCGAAACCAACCCCGCGCTCTCGAAGCACGCCGCCATTCTGGCGATGAGCGTCGGTCCGCCGAAGAGCGACGCGGAACGAGCCGTCTACTCGCAAGCGATCCGCGCCGTCGCCGGCAACAGTCGCCGTCCCGCGATCGCTTGGTTGCGACTGTATGCGCAAACAATGGAGAACGCGCCCGCGACCTTCGCCCCATGGCAAGACGTCGTCCAGGCGGAACTGCAAGAGTTCTCAGCCATGTCGCCGCGAACGAGTTCCGCCGTCATGCGCGATTTGCTCCGCTGGCACGTCGACTTTCTGCGAACGCAACAGCAGGAAGCCGACGCCCTGAGATCCGCCGAACAATTGATCCAAGTCGTGGACGGCACGCCGGCCGAACTCTCCGAATTGGTCGCTTGGTTCATGGAACGCAAACTGTGGACCCTGGTCCAGCAGTTGGCCGAACGATTTCCCGAGGAGTTCAATCGGTCGCCCGTGCTGGTTTATCGTCGAGCCGAATCGCTGGCACGGCAAGATCGTCAGGCCGAGGCCGACATGCTGGCCGATCAAGCCTATCAGGCGCTTCCCGATTCGGCCGCGCCGCATCTGGAAATGGCCATCGAGCTGAAGGATCGCGGACTGTTCAAATGGTCCGAACGCGAGTTCCGTCGAGTGCTCGAGTTCACCGCCGCCGGCGATCTCGACGAGATCCGTACGCGTTATCGCTTTTCGGAAATGCTGTTCGACCTCGATCGTCCCCTGGAAGCTGCGAACATCTGGCAAGAGTTCTCGGACCGTCTTGAGAAAGACCCCGCCATGCGCGATCGATTGGCGGAAAGCCGCCAACTGTATCGAGCGCGTATGCACTACTTCCGCGCCAAGCACCACATGAGTCAACAGGAGTGGCCCGAGGTGCGCAAGGAATTGGATCAAGCCTTGCTCAACGACCCCAATGACGCCGATGTCCTGATCGCCAAACATCGCCTGCCTAATGCAGACGAAGAATGGAAGCGAAAAACGGCCGCCCAGATCAAGACGAGCGCGGATCACTTCCTGGAATTGATTCGCCACTACGAGGCGCTCGTCGATAATCCGCAAGTGGCGGCGGATCGCGACGTGATCGTCGAGAACCTGGCCAACTCGTGCAACCAATACGCTTGGCTCGTCGGCAATACCGACGGGGACGTCGACGAGGCGATTCGGTTGAGTCACCGCTCCATCGAACTGATGCCCAAGACGGGCAGTTACCTCGACACGCTAGCGCACTGCTACTTTGCGAAAAAGGACTACGCCAACGCCGTGAAGTACCAAACGCTGGCCGCGCAGCGCGATCCGCATTCGCTGCAGATCCAACGGCAGCTGAAAGTCTTCCAAGCCGCCCTCCAATCCGCAGCGCCGTAATGCCTGAAATCGACTCGGCCGCCGTCCCCGCCGCTCCCGACGCCGCATCTCCTGACGCGTTCGAACCCGTCGCGCTCGCGTCGCTCGTGACGCCGCCGCCCGCGAAAAACTTGGTCGGCGACTGGATTCTCTTGTCCTTCTCGCTGGTCGTCGTCGTCTTGGCCGCGACGATGTCGATTCGCGAACAAACGGAAGTGCTCATTCCAGGGACGCGCACCGCCCTCCCCGAACTGTGCAATTTTCGTCGAGTCGCGGGGATCGATTGCCCCGGCTGCGGGATGACTCGCGGGTTCATCTGCCTAGGACACGGCGACCTGCTAGGCGCTTGGCAATACAATCCAGCCAGCTTGCCGTTCTTCGCGCTGATCGCTTCCCAGATTCCTTTCCGCGCGATCCAAATCTGGCGAGTTCGCCGCGGCCTTCCACCGCTGCAGTTGGGGCAATGGACCTACTACCCGCTGGTCGTCCTCATCCTGTTCGTGCTGGGCCAATGGATCACGCGCATCCTCATTCAGCGCTGGGAATGACGCACCAACGCCTCGAGCTCCGACCGCTGACCAGCGCAGACGTCCCTTTCGGCATGCGTCTCGCCGAACTGGCCGGCTGGAATCAGACGCCTGCGGACTGGCGACGCGCCGTGCAGCTCGCTAGCGAAGGCGCCTGGGCGGCGCGCATCATGGGGCGCGACGCGGGAACGATCACGACGTGTCGCTTCGGCGCGGTCGGCTGGATCGGCGTCTTGCTGGTCGATCCCGAGCTGCGACGGCGGGGCGTCGGTCGCAAACTTTTCGAACGAGCGTTGGAATGGCTCGAGTCGCATGGCGTTCAGTCAATCCGACTCGATGCCACGCCGCTGGGCCAGCCGCTTTACGATCAGTACGGCTTCCAAGTGGACTTCGAGTTGAGTCGATACGCCGGCGCGGCGTGCGAATCGGTCGACGACGCGGAACGACGCCTCCACACGTCGTCGCCCATCGTAGAGGTTGTGGACGCTGAGGAGACCCAGATTGCGCAGATCGCGTCGCTCGATCAACGCTTCTCCAACGTCAATCGCACCGCGCTGATCCGAGCGTGGTTGCAAGCGCGCGACTCAAAGTGCCTCGTGCTGCCGCACCGGGAAGAGGAGACGTCCAGTTGCGCCGCGGGTTACGTCGCCTGTCGCGCTGGGAGAATGGCCGTTCAAATCGGCCCCTGCGTCGCCGACGCGCCGGACGCGGCGACGTTGCTGCTCGACGCCGCCCTGCATCGATGCCGAGGCCAGTCGGTGTTCGTCGATGTGCCGAATGTCAACCGCGCCGCCATAGCGCGAGTGTGCGCCGCCGGTCTTGCTCCTGTTCGAACACTGGTGCGTATGACGCGCGGACCGCGCGCGAGCGAAAACCTAGCGGGCTATTGGGCCAGCGGCGGGCCGGAGAAAGGGTAACGCGGGCGCAGTACGGAGAGCGCAGTACGGAGAGCGCGTGTGGCTTAATGATATTTACGTTGGACCGACGGAGCGGTCCACGACGTTTGCGTTGGACCGGCGGAGCGGTCCACGACGATGACGGCCTCGCGTGACTGGCTCGATCGGAAACGTCGCCGGCGTTACGGCAGTTCAAACAGCGACTGACTCTTTACGATCGCGCAGTCGTCTGGGAACGTGTGGAAGGCCTGAATTAGCAGGCTTCGATTGCGGCTTTCGATGTTGATGTAGCTGATCGCGCCGAGCGCGATTCGGCCGGACGCATCGAACTGATGAAACAGCCCCTTGTGCGTCGCGTCGCAAGCCAATTCCTGCTGAAACGCCCAGAAAATCTCGGGCGCGACCGGCTCCAACTGGAAACTGGTCTGGTACGTCACTCCGCCGCGACACTCTACTCGATCAGCCCGCTCGCCGCGCAGCTTGTAGGACATGAGCCGTCGCTTCTGCGGCAGCGGCTGCTGCGACGACGCGGCGACTTCGGTGAGGATGAGTCCCTGGTAGCTCCACGTCACAACATGACCAGCGCTGGTGATGTCGATTCGTGCCTCATAGCCTCCGCGGCTCAACTTGCACGACTTGAAGACGTTGAACAATTCGGGGTGCAGAGAGCGGCCGTAAAGTTGAAACGATAACTCGGCGACTTTCGGTCGAACGGTCAACACGTGAAATCGTCCTCGCTGATTCGCGGATCTGTCTTCTTTCGTCGCATTGAATTCGCGACGTCGGACCGCATTATACGCAACCTCGTCCGGACCAACAAAGGCAGTTTCTATCACGGTCGGCGCGACGAAAGAATGGGCCTTGACAATTTACGTGCTCGCTTGCTCAAGAAGCCAACGGGCCAAAGGATCGGCCGCCTGCGACGTCGCCAGCATGCGGCGCACTGCTTCTCGGTCTCCGCGCATCCATGCCTCCACCGCGCGATCGCTCGCCGCGCACCATGCGCGGACATCGACGTCGCGCGGATAGTCGTGACGCGACACTAATTGCCACACGTCCACCGGCGACTCAAAGCCGGCCGGCACGACTCGCGCCACGCGACGAACATACGCTGCGCTGGTTGCCAGCGAGTCGCGCACCGCGTTCGCCGTTGCGTCATCAATCAGCAACGGCAAGGAGAACGTCTTCGTGAGCGTCTCCAAGCGCGACGCACGATTGACGACCGGGCCGAAGACGGTGACTTTGACTTGATCCACTGTGCCGATCCGCCCGGCCACCGCGCGGCCTGTCGCAATCCCCACTCCCGCGCGAAAGCCCGCCAACAATCGTCCCGGTTGAGACGCGAACGAAGTGAATGCCTCGTGGATCGCCAACGCCGCTCGACACGCTCGTTCGGCCCCGTCGTGCTGCGGCAACGGCCAGCCCCAGAACCCCATCGCCGCATCGCCATGAAAGTCGCCGATCACGCCGCCTTCCGCCAGAATCGGGTGCGTCATCACCCCCAGCGCTTCGCTGATCCGTTCCAACAACAGCCGCAGGTCGTCGCTCAATTCTTCCGACGCCCGCGAAAAGCCCCGCAAGTCGCAAAACAGAACCGTCGCATCGGTCTCGCGCGGCGCCAGTGCAACATCGACGTCTTGGTCGCGAATCGCGTCCAACACTTTCGGAGAAAAGAAGCGCCGCAGCGCCGACTGCCGCCGCACCCAACGCTGCGTCTCGCGCATCCGCCCCGCCGTCGTCGCCGCTAATTCGACGAACTTCACGTCGTCGACCAACCCTTCCCCCCAAGACTCGCAATCCCCCTCGCCGCTGACGTATAACAGCCACTCGCGCGACGCATCCCCGACCAGCGGAGCGGCGATGGCCCAGGTGCGACGCGGCGCTGCCGAATCGTCAACCGCCCGCAACTCTCTGTCCGACGCCAACTCCGTCGACTCGTCCTCCCAGTCTGTCCAGTGATGGAGCACGGTCGCTTTCGACTGCAGCGCTTCGCGCAACAAGGCGGCGGGCGGAGTCACCGGCCGCGATGCGGCCGTCGGCCCTCGTCGATCCCAATGCCGAACCTGCAAACGCTGCTCCAACGGCAGATCGGTTCCGTCCGCGACGCGCGGCGCCACCAGCGCCGCAATGTCGGCCCGTACGACGCCCGCCAACGCGAGACTCACCAGTTGCGACGCCCAGTCTTCGTCCGATACGGCCGTCGACAAGCTTTCCGAGAGTCGCGCCAGCACCTCCAGTCGCTCGTCCGGCTTCAGGAACGAACGTCGACGCAGCGCATGGGAATCAAACTCGCGCCGCTGGGTCGCCGCATGCGGCAATTCGGCTGCAATTGAGACTTGCGGATCATCCAACGCCAGCGTCGTCGAGCCGACGACGAACGACTCCCCCGACCGCATCGTGAATTCCGACGCCGCCCGGCCGCGGAAGAACACGGGGTTTCTTGCCTCCGGCACCCGGCGCACATGCAGCCGTTCGCCGTCGTAGCGCAACCAGACATGCAGACGCGAGACATGCGGATCCCAGTCCAATTCCCACCCGTCGGCCGTTCGGCCGACGACGAGCTCGACGTCGAGCGGCAGCGGGCGACGCCAGCCGGCGGCGGGAGCGGGAGCGGCGGCGACAAGGTAAGCCATGGCGAGAGACTAGTCGACGAGCGGCGATCGAGGCAAGTTCGACATTCGCAAGTTCGCCATGCTCGCCGATCTCGCCGCGCCGACCGCTTCGTCCTAGCCTTCCCAGACTAGCAACCAGCGTGAAACTCGCGTTGGGGCTCTCCGCGGCCTTCGCTATACTCCGCCCGCAAGCGCGACATCAGCGGAGGAAGCGAAGTCGCACGGATGGCGATGGCTTTGAGGGTCATGATGACCGAGTGGATGCGTCAGTTCAGCACGGCAGGCGGCAAATTGCTCGCAGGAGCGATCCTGCTGAGTCTTGCGCTGACGGGTTGCGGATCGACGAAAAGCCGCACGGCGACTGAGCAGCTATTGATGTCGGACGCCGTCGATCGCGCGATCGCTCAAATCGACTTCTCGGAACTGGCCGGCCAGAAGGTCTTCTTCGACGTTAAGTACATCGTCAACACGAAGGACCCGCAGTTTCTGGGGAACCAGAAAGGGCTGGGATTTGTGAATGCCGAGTACATCGTGAGTTCGTTGCGGCAACAGATGGTGGCCGCCGACCTGCGACTTCAAGAGAAGCTCGAGGAAGCCGACTTCGTCGTCGAGGCTCGGTTGGGCGCCGTAGGCGTGGACAACAACGAAGTGGTGTGGGGCATTCCCGCCAGCGCGCCGCTGAGTTCGGCGGCGTCGGTGATGTTCAACGGCACGCCGATACCGGCGCTCCCTGAGATTTCGGTGGCTCGCAAGAACATCCAGCTTGGCGCCGCCAAAGTCGGCGTATTCGCTTACGACCGTCGGACTCGTCAACCCGTGTGGCAAGCGGGCATCTCGCAAGCGACCAGCGACGCGCGTGATTCGTGGGTGCTCGGCGTCGGCCCTTTCCAGCGCGGCACGATCTACAAAGACGGAACGAAGTTCGCCGGTGCAAACTTCCGAGTGCCCGGGCTCACGAAGCTTCCGCCGGTCGATCCCGAAACGGATGCAACGATCAATCCGAGTGCGCCGACGCCGCCTGCGGACCCGCTCGCGGTGTACTCGGAGGAACATGTGTTCCGCAAACCAGACTCACTCGTAAAGCAAGCGGGAACGGAACAGCCCGCTGCGCAAGGCGCTGCGCCTCCCGCGAGCGGCCCGGCGCCGACGTCGACCGCCGGCGAACCGAAGGCGCTCGCGACGCCGCCCGCCGCTCCGGTCCCTCCAACGTCGACGCCGACGCCTGCTCCCACACCCGCTCCCGTTCCCAACTCAGGAACTCCGAAATGACCGTGGCCGCGAATGCCCGCGTCCTCCTCGTGCGACTCAGCGCCATCGGCGACTGCTTGCTCACTCTGCCGATGGCCTGTGCGATCAAGGCCAAGTATCCCCATTCGCAGCTGACCTGGGTCGTCGAACGCGCGGCCGCCAGCTTGCTTGAAGGGCACGCCGCGATCGACCGACTGATTGTGTTGCCGAAGCAGTGGTACAAGTCGCCGCGCGAGATTTGGAAGCTGCGGCAGACGCTGCGTGCGAGCCGCTTTGACGTCGCATTTGATCCGCAAAGTCTGACCAAGAGCGCGGCGATCGCGTGGTTGTCGGGAACGGCTCGGCGCTACAGCCTCGCGCATCCTTACGGCCGCGAGTTGGCATTGTGGCTCACGCCGACGTTGATCGAAACAACGCATGAGCATGTCGTCGATCGACAATTGGAGATGCTGCACGCCATCGGCATTCGCTGGCCGCAGGCCCGGTTCGATTTGCCGATCAACGAGCCCGCACAAGCGAGCGTCGCCAGTTGGCTCGATAAGTCGCCCTGCGCGTCAGGATTTGTCTGCATCAATCCGGGCGCCACGTGGCGATCGCGGCTCTGGGAGATGGATCGCTTCGGCAAAGTGGCCGCGCAGCTCGGCGCACGCCACGGCGTCCCGTCGCTCGTCGTCTGGGGCTCGAACGACGAGCGCGAATGGGCGGAGACGATCGTCCGTCATTCAGAGGGCCAGGCGATCGCCGCGCCGCGAACGTCGCTGGTCGAATTGGCCGCCGTGCTGCGGCGTGCGACGTTTTATCTGGGCGGCGACACGGGACCCATGCACTTGGCCGTCGCCGTCGGCGCTCCTTGCGTCGCCCTCTACGGTTCCACGCGTCCCGAAAACTCGGGCCCCTATGGTGCACAGCACATCGTGTTGCAGTCGTATTATCAAGCGGGCACCAGTCGACAACGACGCTCGGCCGACAACGACGCCATGCGGGCCATCACCGTCGAAAAGGTCGTCGAAGCGTGCGAACAAATGCTCGCCCGCGACGCGCGTTCGTCCGCCGCCTAGTCGGGCGCCTAGTCGGGCGCGGTGGAGCTCAAGTAGGGTGGGCCAAGCGGAACGCGCGGGCCCACCGATCGCAAGTCGCCACGCGTCAAGCCGCCTCCTCGCGTCGCCGCTCCCGCCCTATCTCGTCGCGACTTTCTACACTCTACTTTCTACTTGCGGTGCAACCGGTGGGCCCGCGCTGCGCTTGGCCCACCCTACGGATGCTTGCCGTGCAGGCGGTGGGCCGGCGCTGCGCTCGGCCCACCCTACGGATGTGGGGCTGCGAGACGGGAGATGCGGAGATGATGATTCGAGGCTGTTCGCTGTTGATTTTCATTGCCGTCGTGTGGGGCGCGGGGGCGAATGCTGGGGCTGCGAACCGAGATCGTCCGAACATCGTGCTCATCCTGGCCGACGACTTGGGCTACGGCGACGTCGGCTGCTACAACCCGCAGGCGAAGGCGCCGACGCCGCACCTTGACCAGTTGGCTCGAGAGGGCATGCGATTCACCGACGCGCATAGCCCCGCGACCGTCTGCACGCCGACTCGCTATAGCCTGATGACGGGACAGATGGCCTTTCGAGTTCCTCGCGGCGGAACCGTGTTCACGGGGGCCGGCGGACCGTCGCTGATCGCCCCCGGCCGCTTGACGCTGCCGGCCATGCTGAAACAGCAAGGCTACGCCACCGCGGCGTTCGGCAAGTGGCATGTCGGCTGGACGTTTCGCGACCACGCCGGCGCGCCGCTTCACGACGGCAGACTGGAAGCCGTGCACCGCATTGATTTCACGCGCAAAGTGGAAGGCGGTCCGCTGGACCATGGCTTCGAACGCTTCTTCGGCACCGCTTGCTGCCCGACCACCGATTGGCTGTATGCGTTCATCGACGGCGATCGCATTCCCACTCCGCCTACCGGCCCCGTCGACAAAGCGAAGCTGCCCAAGCATCCCTATGCGGACGATTGCCGCCCAGGACTCATCGCACCCGATTTCCCGATGCAGGAAGTCGATGCGGTGTTCTTGCGGAAGAGCCGCGAGTTCTTGGACGAGCATCTCCGTAAGTCGCCCGAGCAGCCATTCTTCCTGTATCTGGCGACGCAATCCGCCCACTTGCCGTCGTTTGCGAGCCCCGCGTTTCACGGTAAGACGCAAGCAGGACCACATGGAGACTTCCTCTTCGAATTGGATCACCATGTGGGCGAACTGCTGTCGCACCTCGAACGACTGGGCGTCGCCGACAACACGCTAGTCATCTTCACCAGCGACAACGGCCCGGAGACGACGAGCGTGATTCACATGCGAGCCGATCATCAACACGACGGCGCTCGACCGTGGCGCGGCATGAAGCGCGACAATTGGGAAGGAGGGCACCGAGTGCCGCTGATCGTGCGCTGGCCGGCGCGAGTGAAACCGGGAACCGTCAGCGACCAGGTTGTCTCATTGACGGACATCATGGCGACCGTGGCGGCGATCACCGGCGCGGAATTACCGCGGGAAGCCGCCGAGGATAGCTTCAATCTGCTCCCCGTGTTCGACGGCGCGGCGACCGCCCCGAGTCGTCCCTATTTGCTCACCCAGGCCTTCGGCGGCGCCGCGACGCTCTCGATTCGCCGCGGCGATTGGAAATACCTCGACCACCGCGGTTCGGGCGGCAACCACTACAACACGCCGGGCCTGAAACCGTTCGCTCTTCCCGATGCCGCCCCCGACGCACCGGGCCAGCTTTACAATCTGGCCGACGATCCGGGTGAAACGACGAACCTGTATGAGAAACGCCCTGAAGTTGTCGCCGAGCTGAAGCAACTTCTCGAGCAATCCAAGGCCGCCGGACGTAGCCGGCCGTAGTCGTGGATGCCGCTGCGTCAGAAGCGGCGAGAAGGGCGGAAGCTGGGACGGTGGATCGACGTTGCGGGTCGCGGCGATCAGGTACAGGCGATTTTGTACGGGCGATTCTGTACAGTGGACCGGCGGAGCGGTCCACTACTATTGCACTCGGCTGGCTTGGCGGTCGAGGTCGATGATGCGGTGCGCCGTGATGTGGGGGGCGTTGAGCGTCGGGACGGCGCCCTTCTGGCCGTAAAGCCCCACGCGCTTCCGCTCGTAACGATGCAGATTCAATCCGGGCGACGGCGTGATGTACTGCAGCACCTTGCCCTGGTCGTCCAAGAGTGCATAGGGAGGCGCGACTTTCTTCGTCGAGTGCACCGGCACCAGCCAGCCGGTGCCGTCGAAGCGCGGCTCAATCTGCGGCGACGCCGCGTTCGCCGCCGGCGCTCCGACGCCGCTGTTGAACGTACGCATGAACGACGACCAACCCTGCGCCACCAGCCCCGTCCCCACGGGATTCGGGCTGGTCGAATCGAGCGCCGGAACCGAGAGCCCTGACATGCCGATCGGTCCCGCTCCAGACGGCGTCCCCGGCGACGCGCCGCCCAAGAAACTGGCCGGCCCGCTCGGCGCCGCAGCCGCCGTCATCGTCGCCGGTAAACTCGAACTCCGCTCGGCACGAATGTGCCGCTGCTGTAAGTCTTCAAACTCTTCAATCTTGTCGAGCATCAAGCGAGCTTTGCCTCGCTCCAGCGGCGTCGCCCCGCGCTCCACCAACGCCTCGGCGCTCGCCCGCAACGGCGCCAGATTCCACAGCCCAGGATCTTGCGTGCTGAGCTGCGTGAGCTGCAACGTGAGATCTTCCAGGCCGCGCGACAGTTCGGGCGACGTCGGCGGCGCAGGCACGTCTTGCGCCGCCGCACTATCCACCGCGTCAAAGCGACGCGGTTGACGAGCGGCCGCACGCGGCGACCACTCGCTGCGATACTGCACCGGCGTCACGCCCGCATCGCGTTCCGCACGGCCGCCGCGCGAGTCGGCTCGACGCACCGGCGTTTCGGCCGCAACCGTCCGCGCTTCGCGGTCGCGCGACATCGGTTCTTCCGCCCCGTCGCTTTCCAGCGACGCGCCGTCGGCGGTCGCCAGCGGCGTCTCTTCTCCCGTCGGGCGACGTCGCTGCACATCGTCCGCGTGGATGTATCGAAACTCGCCGTTCGGCGGTGCGATCTGGTACCAGGTCTCGTTCGTCCCCTTCTTGTCGTCGCTCAGTTCGCGATGCCCTAGCACGACGACTCGCTCGCCGCGATCCAGCGTCACTTGCCAACGATGGTCGGCTACCGTCTCGACGCGGCTGCCGATCCAGGACACGGCGTCGTCCGCCACCACGCGCGCCGACCGATCCCCCACGGCGACATGCAGTTTCTGCGCAGGAACCCAACTGAAGCTTTTCTCCGGCGGTCGAATTGCCAGCCAACCGCCCGGCTCGCGGCCATGTACTTCGAGCGGAATTCCGGCCGGCAACAGATCGGTCGCGTAAAAAGCTTCCCCCGGCCCGCTCAGGACCGGTGCGTCGTCGGCGGCGGTGTAGACCGTGTAGGGAAATCGATCCTTCGCCCAGGCCGTCGTCCGCGACAGGCCGCCGCCGATCGCTCCCGCCCAGATTACTCCGGCGAGCAACCACGTAACGCCCATTTGCAGTCGACGGAATTGATTGACCATGGCATCCCTACCTATCGAGTAACGCAGTCGCCTACGGATTCAGGGGCGTATACCGCGCGCCGTGAGCGCAAGACAATAGCAATCCGCGCCGCTCGTCCCAGCGACGGTGCAGCAACAGGCGAGTCTGGGAAAGATGTAGAAGGAGCAGACCATGCAGAGCGGACGTCGTGCGAGTATTTCCTCCCTCCCCTTACTACTCGCGACGAGTTTCCTCCTCGCGTCCTTCGGCAGCCTCTCCGTCGGCCATTCGACCGCGCGGGGTCAAACGCCTGGCGGCGAAGGCGACGGAAAACTGCGGATCATCGTGTTCGGCGCACATCCGGACGACGCGGAATTCAAAGCGGGCGGCACCGCCGCCAAATGGGCTCGCCAAGGTCATATCGTCAAATTGGTCTCCGTCACCAACGGCGACATCGGCCACTGGAACATGGCCGGCGGTCCCCTGGCTCAACGTCGAGCGGCGGAGGCCAAAGCGGCGGCGGAAAAACTGGGCGTCGCGTCCCAAGTACTCGACATCCACGACGGCGAACTGGTCCCCAGCCTGGAGTACCGCCGGATGATTACGCGCGTCATCCGCGAGTGGCGCGCGGACATCGTGATCGCTCACCGCCCCTGGGACTACCACCCCGATCACCGTTACGTGGGCGTCTTGGTTCAAGACGCCGCCTTCATGGTCACCGTCCCCTACATCTGCCCCGACGTCCCGCCGCTCAAGAAGAACCCCGTGTTTCTCTATTCCAGCGACGGCTTCCAGAAACCGTACCCGTTTCAACCCGACGTCGTCGTGTCGTTGGACGACGTCTTCGACCAAAAGCTGGCCGGATTGCACGAACTAGAGTCGCAGGTGTATGAGGGGGGCGCGAGCGGCAGCGCGGAATACGTGGCGAACGTGCCGCCCGCCAGCACCCCGGACGCTCGCAAACAATGGCTGCGTCAACGCTGGGAAGACCGCCAAGGTCGCGAGGCGACCAAGTACCGCGACGTGCTGATCAAGTGGTACGGCGAAGAACGCGGCAAGGCGGTGCGTTTCGCGGAAGCTTTCGAAATCTGCGAATATGGCCGCCGTCCGACGAACGACGAACTGCGAATGATGTTCCCGTTCTAACGTCGACGACTCGACTGCGCCCGTTCAAATTCCAAGCACGCTCGCTCGGCCGCTTCCCACTCGCCGGCGCGTGCTTGTTCGATCAGCGTCTTGAAGTGGCGATGAGCGGCCTCGGAAAGTTCTCCCTCCGCTTGCCGCTCGTCGACCGCTTTCTCCACCCCCGTCAGCCACTCGGGATTCCGCGCGGAACAAGCGGTGCGCAGCGACGCCACCAGCTTCAAGTTGGCCGTCTCGACGACGGGGGGACGACCGCAGCCGCCCAGCCACAGCGCGGCCCCCAGCAACAGCGTCGCGCCTAGCAGCCGCGTCGCGCCGCGCTTCAGCAACCGCGAGCCGCTCGACGAGCGAACAGCGTTTCGTGCATCGGCTACCATGCCTGCACCGCCTCGCCCCCAGCGCGACTGGAGAGCGCCGCCCACGTCGGTTGATGCACCAGTTCGGAAACGAACCGCACACTGCCGTCCCCAAGTAACACGTTCGCCCCCCCTGGATGCTCGGCGTACATCTGGCAGACATGGCACAACGGACTGTTGGGTGGATGAATGGGTGCGAACCCCGTCGTCGGATCCACCTCGTCGCTCGCCGGTCCCGAGTGGACGTTCACCAGCGTCGCCGCATGATCGCATGAGGAGAACGGAAACTTGAACGGGTTGTTGGGACACACGGTCGCACCAGGAACCACCCCCACCCACGTCTTGTCGCTCAACAAGCCGCTATGCTCGCCGATGAACACCGTGTTGGAGAGACCGTCGAGCACGTCGGCGGCGCGGGTGCGCGAATTGCGGAAGAGCGGCCCGTCGGCGATCGTTTCGTAGTCCGCCGCGGAAATGCCCCACGGCTCTTCCTTCCCCGCGTTGGCGACGTAATGCGAGCGTGCGAATGTGGCCAGCGTCGCTCCCGACGACGAACGAACTGCGAACGGCAGACGGCTGCCTGTCGCACTGGGACACAGGAACACCGGCAACATGGTCGCGGCCGACGCCGCTTGCGACGAGTCCCAGCAAGGAAGCTGCGAATTGAATTGGTCGGCGAGCGGCCCTTGCTCAAGGTGGCGCAAAAGCAACTGCCCCCAGGCAAATCCCGGCGGACCGTCGTACGTGGTCGGGTCGCGCTGCGGGTGCAGCGTCTCGGCCACATACGCCGGCGGGAAGACGTCGAACGTCGAGTGGTAATTGTGCAGCGCGAGCCCGATTTGCTTGAGGTGGTTCGTGCAGGTCGCTCGACGCCCGCTCTCGCGCGCCTGCTGCACCGCCGGGAGCAACAGTGCGACCAGGATGCCGATGAGCGCGATGACGACCAGCAGTTCGACCAACGTGAAAGCCCGACGCGGCGTCGCCATTTCCATTTCTCTCACTCAATTATTTCTGTTCGCCAACACAAGATTTTGACCATTCAAAAACAGAAACCATCCGTTGTCAAGAGTCCCGTGGGCGCCGAGCGGCTGCGATATCCTGCAACGACACGCGTTCGCGTATCCTGGTGCGTCGCCTTTCCCCCAACTCCCCCTGACGCCGCCTGCCTGAGTCGACCATGAGTTTGCTGCCGATCGCCTCCGCCGAAGAATTAAAGCTCGATCCCGTTCCGCTGTCGCGCGCCTGCGATTTACTCGACGCCGCCGTCGGCGGAGGCCAACCGTCGATGCCGGGTGCGGCGCTGGTTGTCGGCCGCGGCGGCCGGATGCTGGCGCCGCGTCTATTTGGTCGCCAAGGTCCCGAACCCGACGCCGGCCCTCTCCGCGACGACGCTGTATTTCTTTTGGCGTCGATCACGAAACCGTTCACGTACCTCGCCGCCCTCACGCTCGTCGAACAAGGGCGACTCGACCTGCAAGCTCCCGTGGCGGAGTACGTGCCGGAGTTTGCGGCGCATGGCAAGACGGCGACGCGCGTGTTCCACCTCTTCACACATACGTCGGGCTTGCCCGACATGCTGCCGCAAAACGTCGAACTGCGTCGCCGCCATGCGCCGCTCGCCGACTACGTCGGTCATGTCTGCCGCGACACGCCCCTGCTCTTCCCGTCCGGCACGGACTATTCGTACCAAAGCATGGGGACGCTCATCGTCGCCGAAATCGTGCAGCGACTCGCCGGCCTCCCGCTCGCCGCCTACTTGCGTCGCCTCCTCTTCGATCCACTCGGACTCCACTCCACGCGTCTGGGGCTCGACGACCTTGATCCAGCGCGGATCGCCCGCATCGACGCACCTTCCGATCAGGCCCCGGAATGGAATTGGAACAGCGACTATTGGCGGCGACTCGGCGCGCCGTGGGGCGGGATGCTGAGCAGCCCCGTCGAACTCGCGGTCCTCTGCCAGTTGATGCTGAACGGCGGCGCGTTCGGCGACGTCAGAGTGGTGCAGCCGGCGACGATCGAGTGGATGACGTCGAACCGTTTCGTCGACTTGCCCGACTTGCCGAAAGCGGTGCGCAAGGCGCGCGGCTGGGGACTTGGGTGGCAACTCAACCGTCCCGCGCTCTTCGATCCCCTTTGCGATCTGTCCGGCGCGCGGATGTACGGCCATCACGGCTCCACCGGCACGCTCGCTTGGATCGATCCCGATCGGAATGCCTTTTTCTTACTGCTCACCACCGAGCCGCGCGACCGCCACGCCGCGCGGATGCTGGAGATCTCGAGCCTCGTGTCGGCGGCGATTCCCGCCGATTAACCTGTCGTCGCGTCGTCAACTTCGTCCTTCGGAGAACTGCCATGCTTCACCGTCGCCAACTCGCCCACCTCCTCGTCATGCTTGCCGCATGCGCAACCAACTTCGCAGTCGCGCCGCCAGCATCCGCCGGCCCGCAAGACAAGAAACTCGACGTCTACTGGATCGACGTCGAGGGAGGGGCGGCGACGTTGCTGGTCGCTCCAACTGGCGAAACGGTCTTGATCGACGCCGGCAATCCGGGGCGTCGCGACGCCGAACGGATTGTGCAGGTGCTCACGCAAGTTGCTGGCCGCCGCCAGATCGACCACTTGGTGACGACGCACTTTCACGGCGACCACTACGGCGGCGCGGTGCTCTTGAGCAGCCTCGTACCGATCCGCAACGTGTACGACAACGGCGACTTTGAGGGACTGCGCGACCGGCCCGATGCGTCGTACTGGAAGTTTCCCTGTGAACGGCGGATCGTGATCCAGCCAGGCGATCGCCTGTCGCTCCAGCAACTCGACGGCGCCCCGCCCATCTCCATCACTTGCCTCGGCACGCGACAAACGTTCATCCCGGCCGTCGACGCGACGCCGACCAACGCCGAGATCTGCGCCGACGCGCGCCAGAAGGACCGCGATGGGTCGGACAACGCCAACAGCGTCGTGCTGCTGGTGCAGTTCGGCGACTGGCGTTTCTTTGACGCCGGCGACTTGACCTGGAATCAAGAAGCGCGGCTGGTCTGCCCAAGCAATCTGGTGGGCCGAGTCGACGTCTACCAAGTGACGCACCACGGGCTCGACGCCAGCAACAATCCGCTCGTCTTGCGCACGATCCAACCCCGAGTCGCCGTGATGAACAACGGCGTGACGAAAGGGTGCATGCCGGAAGTGTTCGAGACGCTGCAGAAGACCACGTCGCTGCAAGCGATCTACCAAGTGCACAAGAATCTGCGCGACGACGGACGGACGAACAACGTCGCCGACGAGTTCATTGCGAATCGCGAACGCGAGTGCCAAGGGCACTACATTCGCTTGTCCGTCGCCGCCGACGCCAAGTCGTACTCGGTCGCGATCCCCGCGAACCAACACGAGCGTATGTTCGAAACGGTTTCGAAGTAAGGGGTCACAGGCTGGAAGCCTGTGCTACGGTCGGTTTCGCGACGGGGATAAGTGCGCTGCGCGTGCGCGGGGCCCCCGACGCGAGGTCGGGGGAGTGGGCTTAGGCGCGGGGTTCTTGTTGCGATAGGCAGTGGAAGGCGCCGAAGCCCCAGACGATGTCGAGCGCCGGGAGGCCGACCATGTCGCGGTCCGGGAATAGTTCAGCCAGGATCGCGAGCGCTCGAGCGTCGTGCGGGTCGTCGAACTGAGGGACGATGACCGCGCCGTTGATGATCAGGAAATTGCAGTAGCTGCCCGGCATCCGATCCTCCGGATTGCCGCGATGATAAAGCGGTCCCGGCAGCGGCAGGCGGACGACGTTGAGCGGCCGGCCGTCTTGGTCGGTCATGCGAGTCAGTTCGTCGTAGGTGCGCGCCAGCGGTTCGTAATTCTCGTCGTCCGGATTCTCCTCCGCGGCGACGACGACCGTGTTGGGACCGACAAACCGCGCCAGTTGATCGACATGGCCTTTGGTGTCGTCGCGCCCCATGACGACGCCCTTGAGCCACAAGACTTTTTTCGCCCCCAAATAGTCGCGAAGGAAGCGTTCGTTGCCTTCCTGCCCGAGCCCCGGGTTGCGATGTTGGTCGAGCAAACAGGTGCGAGTGGTAAGGATCGTCCCATGGCCGTTGCCGTCGATCGCGCCTCCTTCCAACGTTATCCCCGGCTCAAATCGCACTCGCCCCTGCAGCGCGGCGATGCGGGCCGGCACGGCGTCGTCGAGACTGCAGTCGCCGTAGTCCTGCCCCCAAGCATCAAACTTCCAATCGACGAGCGCTCGCGGTGCGTCCGCGGGCCCGACCAAAAACGTCGGCCCATGGTCGCGGCACCAAGCGTCGTTCGTGGGGATGTCGTGCAGGACGACGTTCGGCACGCCTCCCACCAGCGACTGGGCGCGCGCCATCACATCTTCTTCGGCGTCCGGGTGCGAACCAGCCAGCACATGGACCGTCTCGTACCGCGCGACGGCCTTCACGAATTGCGCAAACGCCTCCGGAATCGGCTCGAACGCATCGGGCCACGACGCCCGCTTGTGCGGCCACGACAACCACGTCGCGGCATGCGGCTCCCATTCGGCAGGCCAACGATAACCAAGTTGTGCAGGCGTGGGCATGGACAGACCGACTCCAGCGAAGCGAACTCGAAAGTGAAACCCAATCTCCGCGTCGCAGGGGTCGGCGCTACGGCGCGCCGAGGTACCGCTTCAGCAGGCCGTCGTAGGCGTCAATGCGTCGATCGCGAAAGAAAGGCCAATGCGTCCGAGCCGTATCGACCAGCGACAAATCGCAACTGGCCATCACAATCTCTTCCTGCTCGTGCGACGCGCGCTGCATGACCTTGCCGTAGGGATCGCAGATGAACGACGCTCCCCAGAATTGCAGCTTCCCTTCCAAACCCACTCGATTGGGCGCGGCGACGAACACGCCATTTGCAATGGCGTGACTGCGCATCATCGTCTCCCACGCCGAGTGCTGACTCTCGCCGTACACGGCCTTCTCGTCCGGAAGCCAACCGATGGCCGTCGGATAGAACAGAATCTCGGCGCCGGCGAGTGCGGTGAGTCGTGCGGCTTCGGGGTACCACTGGTCCCAGCAGACGCAAACGCCGATGCGACCGAACTTGGTGTCAAACGCGCGGAAGCCGAGGTCGCCTGGAATGAAGTAGAACTTTTCGTAGTACAGCGGATCATCGGGAATGTGCATCTTGCGATAGATGCCCAAGAAGGACCCGTCGGCGTCATGCACCGTCGCCGTGTTGTGGTAGATGCCCGGAGCTCGCCGTTCAAACAGCGACCCAATGACGACGACGCCGTGCTTCTTCGCCGCGGCGCCGATCGCGTCGCTCGAAGGCCCCGGGATTGGTTCCGCTTCGGAATACCGGGCGTGGTCTTCGGTTTGGCACGGATACTGTCCGTGGAACAACTCTTGAAGACAGACGATCTGAGCGCCCTGGGCGGCCGCTTCGCCGATGCGGGCGACCGCTTTCTCGACGTTCGGCTGCTTTTCCGGCACGCACGTCATCTGTACGACCGCCACATTCACAGGCCCCGACTTCGCCATCCCGCTGCCCTTCGTCGCATGTTTTTTTTCGAGACTCGTCCGACCGCGTCACGACGCACGCAGTCTACGCCAAACGAGGCGATTCGACCACGGGCGGCCGCTGCCGTCCGCCGCGGCGGGAGAGTAAAATACGGGGCCAAGGAGAACCCGCCATGACTCGCTCGCCTTCGTCCCGTCTCCTGTCGTTCCTACGCGTCGCTTCTACGTGCCTGCTGTGCGTCGGTGCGATCCTGACAACGGCGTCGGTCGCGCGCGTGTCGCACGCCGCGCCCCCTGATTTCAATCGCCAAGTACGACCGATCCTTGCGCAATACTGTTTCGCCTGCCACGGTCCCGATGAGAAGGGTCGCGAGGCCGGACTGCGGCTCGATACGCGCGACGGCGCCCTCGCGGCACTGGATTCGGGCCAGCACGCGATCGTGGCTGGCAAGCCCGACGCCAGTGAACTCCTCCGCCGCGTCCACTCGACCGACGACGACGTCCGCATGCCGCCCCCAGCCACAAAGAAGCGGATGACCGAGGCCGAAAAGACGATCTTGCGCGATTGGATCGCCGACGGAGCTCCGTATGCCCCCCACTGGGCGTTCCAGCCCGTCCGCCCCGCGCCGCTTCCCAACGTCGCTCGTCGCGAGTGGACTCGCAGTCCGCTCGACCGCTACGTCCTCCAGAAGCTGGAACAAGAACGGCTCGCCCCAAGCCCGCTCGCCGACCGCTACACGCTCGTGCGCCGCCTGTACCTCGACCTGCTCGGCATTCCTCCGACCCCCGAGCAGGCGGATGCGTTCGTCGCCGACGTCGCACCGGACGCGTACGAACGGTTGATCGATCGGCTGCTGGCTTCCCCCTTCTACGGCGAACGCTGGGCGCGTCGGTGGCTCGACCTGGCGCGCTACGCAGACACCAACGGCTACGAGAAAGACCGACCGCGTTCGATGTGGCCTTACCGCGATTGGGTCATCCGCGCACTCAACGCCGACCTGCCGTTCGACCAGTTTACGGTCGAGCAGATTGCGGGCGACATGCTGCCCAACGCGACGATCGATCAGCGCATCGCCACCGGCTTTCATCGCAACACGATGATCAATGAAGAAGGCGGCATCGATCCGCTCGAGTTTCGGTATCACGCCATGGTTGATCGCGTGAACACCACCGGCACCGTCTGGCTGGGACTGACGCTCGTGTGCGCGAATTGTCACACGCACAAATTTGATCCGATTCCGCAGACCGAGTATTTCGGGCTGTTCGCACTGCTGAACAACGCCGACGAACCGGAGTTGGATGTTCCCGATCCGGCGGTCGAGCGACAACGACGGGAGATCGACGCAAAGATCGCGGCGCTCGAAGCCGATCTACCGAACCGCTTCCCGCCTGCCGGCGAGCTCCAGTGGTCTTCGCCGCAGTTGATTTCGGCGAAAGCGGCGAGCGGCTCGAAACTGGAACCGCAAGCCGACGGGTCGCTGCTGGCGACCGGCCCCGTCCCGGACGTCGACGCGTACACGCTGGTATTCGAAAGCGACGCGGCCGACGTCACGCACCTGAAACTCGAAACGCTCACGCACCCATCGCTGGGCAACCAAGGTCCCGGCCGCACGCCGCACGGCAATTTCGTCCTCACGGAAATCAACGTCCGGACGGCCGCGAGCAACGACGCTTCGAACGCACAGGAACAGAAGATCGCCGCCGCGACGGCGGAAATTGAACAAGACAAGTTTCCGGTTCGCGACGCGTTTGATGGCAAGACTCAAACCGGTTGGGCGATCCACAACACGTCCCAGCCGCTTAACCAGAACCGCGCCGCGACGTTCCAGTTTGCACAGCCCGTTGCCGCAAGCGGACACGCCGCGAATGGACCGACGGCGGGAGGCAAGTCGGCCGGGAAGACGAAGACGCGCTGGACCATCACGCTGGCCCAACAGTTCGGCGGTCAGCATACGATCGGCCGCTTGCGGCTGTCGCTGGGGCGATTGCAAACGGACGGACGACCGCTGGAGGTGCGTCGCCAGGAGAACCTGGAACGACGTTTCACCGAGTGGCTCGCGGCCCAACCGCGCCAGAACGTGCGTTGGACGCCGGCGACGCCCGCGACCGCAACGTCGAATCTCCCGCTGCTCACGCTGCTTGACGACGGCTCGATCCTCGCCAGCGGCGATCAGTCGAAAAGCGACACGTACGAACTGGCGTTCGACAACGTACCGGCCGGCGTCACGGCGGTGCGCATCGACGCACTGGCCGATGATCGCCTACCGAAGCACGGGCCTGGTCGCGTCTACTACGAAGGACCTCACGGCGACTTCTTCTTGAGCAACATCGACCTGGCGTCAAGCGACGCAGGCGGCGCGAGCCGCGTCGCGTCGCGTCCGTTCCAAAGTGCGTCGCAAAGTTTCGCGAACGGCGGCAATACGGCGGCCGCGGCGATTGACGACAACAAGCAGACAGGCTGGTCGATCGACGGCGGACAAGGACAGTCGCATCACGCCGTGTTCAATCTGAAGGAACCGACGCCGCACGCCGGCCGCGTGGTGCTCAAGCTGCTGTTCGAACGCTACTACGCCGCCGGCCTGGGGCGATTCCGCGTCTCGTTCACGACCGATCTGGGCGCGGCGGCCTCGAACATCCCGCCCGCAGCGACGCCCTTGTTGGGCGTCCCCGCCGCTCAGCTCTCGCCCGCCGACCGCGGCGTGCTGCGGCAGTACTTCCTGTCGGTCGCACCAGAGTTAGCGTCCGAACGGCAGGCGATCCAAGCCTTGCGTAAACAGATTCCGGCTCCGACGACCAGCTTGGTGTTCGTCGAGCGGCCGGCGAGCAATCCTCGTCCCACGCATCGACATCACCGAGGCGAGTTCCTGCAGCCCAAGGAAGAGGTGGCGCCGAGCGTTCTTTCGCTGGCGCCCGGCCTGCCGTCCGATGCACCGCGAAACCGGTTGTCGTTGGCGCGCTGGTTGGCGTCGCCCGAGAACCCGTTGGTGGGTCGAGTGACCATGAATCGACAATGGGCCGCCTTCTTTGGACGCGGCATCGTGCGTACGACGGAAGACTTCGGGTACCAAGGCGAGTCGCCGTCGAACGCCGAGTTGCTCGACTGGCTCGCTAGTGAGTTCATCAGGCAAGGTTGGTCGATGAAGCGCATGCACCGTACGATCGTCGCGAGCGCGACGTACCGACAGTCGTCGACTGCCTCGCCCGACATCCTGGCGCGCGATCCGAACAACGTGCTTCTGGAACGCGGCGGGCGTTTTCGATTCGAAGCCGAGTTGGTGCGCGACGCGGTGCTGAGCATTTCCGGCCTATTGACGACGCGATTGGGAGGACCCAGCGTGTTTCCTCCGCAGCCGACGAATGTGACGACCGAGGGCGCCTACGGCGCACTCGCCTGGCGTACCAGCGAAGGCGGCGACCGCTATCGACGCGGCCTTTACACGTTCGCCAAGCGCACCGCGCCGTACGCGATGTTTACGACCTTCGACGGCCCGAGCGGCGAGGCGTGCGTGGCGCGGCGAGAACTCTCCAACACGCCCCTTCAATCGCTGACGCTGCTCAACGACGCGGTCTTCCTTGAAGCCGCCCAGGCGCTGGGTCGACAACTGGCCAGCGGCGCCCCCGCCGACTTCGTCGCGTCCGTAAGCGGTCCCGACGGCGTGATCTCCCTTCCCGCGCCGACGGAAGACCAACGTCGCGCCGCGTACCTGTTCCGGCGCTGCGTCACTCGGCCGCCGACGGACGCGGAACTGAAGCTGGTCCTGGAGTTCTACGAACGACAACGGCAACGCTTCATCGCCGGCGAACTCGCCCCCGCGCCGCTCGCCGGTCCCGGCGAAGGCGACATCGCGACTCGCGCCGCGTGGACCGCGACCGCTCGCGCCCTCCTCAACCTCGACGAATCCATCACGCGCGACTGAGCCGCGTCGCTCGCTCGCCCCTGCAACTCGCACCTCCATTCGCGCGGAGCCTCCTACCATGAATCAATCCAGGTCGAATCCCAGTTCGATGGGCTCGTCGGCTTCAACGGTCGTCGACGTCACTCGCCGCCACTTCTTCCACGACTGCGGCTACGGTTTGGGCAAAGTCGCGCTCGCCTCGCTGCTCGCGGGCGGCGCGTCGTCTAGCGCGTCGTCCAGCGCGATCGCGGCGCCGCCGTCGCCGCACGCGCGCAATCCCTTGGCCGCGAAGCCGCCGCACTATCCGGGCAAGGCGAAGCATGTCATTCATTTGTTCATGGCGGGCGCGCCAAGCCAACTGGATCTGTTCGACTACAAGCCGAAGTTGGTGGAGTTTGAAGGGAAGCCGATTCCGCCCGAAGTGATCGGCGGGCAGCGGTACGCCTTCATCCGCTCGGACGCCGCAGTGCTCGGACCACGCTTCAAATTCGCCAAACACGGCCAATGCGGCGCAGAGCTTTCCGAGGTGATGCCGCACCTGGCGAAGGTGGTGGACGAGTTGTGCATCATCAAGTCGACTCACACGTCGCAGTTCAACCACGCACCGGCGCAGATCTTCTTCAACACCGGCTTCCCGCAGCCGGGGCGCCCCAGCATCGGATCGTGGGTCGCCTACGGCATCGGCGCCGAAACTCAAGAACTGCCCGCGTTCGTCGTGATGTCGACCGGCGCGGGGATCAGCGGCGGCGCCGCCAATTGGTCGAGCGGCTTCTTGCCAAGCGTCTACACGGGAGTGCGGTTGCGGAATCAGGGCGATCCGATTCTGAATGTGAGCAACCCCGCCGGCGTCGACGCTCGACTGCAACGAGATTCGCTCGACCTGCTCGGGGCGCTCAACGAGCAGCGTCTGCAAGCCGTAGGCGATCCCGAAATCGCCACTCGCATTCAGTCCTATGAAATGGCGTTCAAACTGCAGACGTCCGCACCCGACTTGATGAATCTAAAGTCGGAAGGCGAAGCGACGCTCAAGATGTATGGCTGCGAACCCGAGAAGCCGTCGTTTGCGCGGGCGTGCCTGCTGGCGCGCCGCATGGTGGAACGAGGGGTACGCTTCATCAATATCTATCACGAAGGCTGGGACGCTCACTCCAACGTCGAAGGCAATCTGCGCAACAATTGCGGCGCCACCGATCAGGCGGTCGCCGCGCTAGTCCAAGACCTCAAGCAGCGAGGACTGCTCGACGAAACCCTCGTCGTGTGGGGCGGCGAATTCGGACGCACCCCGATGGTCGAGACCAACCCGGCGCTCGGACGCAGCTTGGGACGCGATCATCATCCGCAAGCGTTCACCATTTGGATGGCGGGCGGCGGCGTCAAATCAGGGCTGACCATCGGCGCCACCGACGAACTGGGTTTCAACGTCGTCGACAAGCCGATTCACGTCCACGACGTCCAAGCTACGATGCTCCACTGCCTGGGGCTCGACCACGAACGACTCACGTTCCGCTACGCCGGCCGCGACTTCCGCCTCACCGACATCCACGGCCGCGTCCTCCACGACCTACTCGTTTAGAGATTCAACGCCTTTCAGCCGTCGCCGCACTAGCGGCCTCTTCACCTCCGCCCAACCCATCGAAAGCGTTCCCACGATGACACTGCCGCGCGTAATCGCCGACGGCCCTTTGGCGACAGACATCCTCGAATTCCTCGATGGGCGAGTGGAACTGTTGCCGTGGCACGTCGCCCTCGAGGGGACGACCGAGCAAGTGGATGCGATCTACACGTACGGGCATCCGTTGGTCGACGGCGCGATGCTCGACCGATTGCCGGGCGTGCGCGTCATCAGCAATTATGGGGTGGGAGTCGATCACATCCGCCTGCCGGATGCGGCGGCGCGCGGCATTCCCGTCGGCAATACGCCGGGCATCCTCGACGGCGCGACGGCCGATATGGCGTTCACGCTGCTGTTGGCCGGCGCGCGACGATTGGTTGAAGGCGATCGCTTCGCTCGCAGCCCTGCGTTCACGCACTACGACCCCGGCTACATGCTGGGCGTGGAAGCTCACGGTCAAACGATCGGCATCGTCGGCATGGGACGCATCGGTCGCCAGATCGCCCAGCGGGCGCGCGGCTTCGATATGAAAGTGCAGTATCACAATCGCCGACGCGACGAAGAGTCGGAACGATGCTTCGAAGCCGTCTGGCTGCCGCTGAATGAACTGCTGTCAACCAGCGACTTCGTCGTCTTGAGCGTGCCGCTGTCGAGCGAGACGCGGGGCATGATCGGCGTCGACCAATTGCGCCGGATGAAGCCAACCGCCCTGCTGGTCAACGTGGCGCGCGGGCCGGTCGTCGACACTGACGCGCTGACTAAAGCCCTGCAAGAGCGGTGGATCTACGGCGCCGCGGTCGATGTGACCGACCCTGAGCCGTTGCCGCGAAACCACCCGTTGCTGTCGCTGGACAACTTCACGATCGCTCCTCACCTAGGAAGCGCGACCCAACAAACTCGCCGCAAGATGGCGCAGATCTCGGTGGAGAATCTGCTGCGGGGGCTCGCCGGCCAACCGCTGCTGCATCGCGTGGGATGAAGCGAGAAAACCGCCGAGCGGAAGACGAATACATGCGGGGTGCAAACGTCAACCGCTCGACGTATTGGCGGGAGCAGTGGGTGGAGCGACAAAAAACTCGGTTGAATTCAGAGCGTTTGGCGCCTCGGAACCACTGTCGTTTGTTGCGCAACGCCGTCGTTTGTTGCGCAACGACACGCGCGGATTGTGCTCCCTTCTCCCCGCCGCGGGGAGAAGGGCTGGGGATGAGGGGAGTTGGACCGCGGAGCGGTCCACTACTATAGGCCTGCGGCTTCGGTGACGCGGTCGAACGATGCGCGGTGCGTGGTGTAGCTGATCAGCTGTACTACGTCGCGCGGACCGATCTGCTTCACCGCTTCCGTCACCTCGGCGTCGGTGAGCACCACCGGCGTCGCAGCGAGCTTCTTGGCGACCGTGAAGGCGGCGCGTTCGGCGGGGGTGAACGCGTCCCAGGGGCCGTCGAGCGCGAAGATTTGATCGTCCGTTTGACCTAACGCCTTCAGTCGCTGTTGCGCCTCCGCGAGCGCGTACCACGCGCGATCCTGCCGCGCGATGATCCAACTTGCCTGAGCCTTGATCAGCGGGCTGAGGTCGCCCTTCGTTTCGTTGTTCCACAGCGTCGCGATACGCGATTTGGCCGAGTTCGGGAAGTTGGCTAAGAGGTTCGCCCACTTCGGCACGTCTCCCTCGGGAAATCCTTCGGGCAGAAACTCGCGAGTCTTCGCATCGTCGACCAACGGCAGTCGCGGCTTGCGTTGTCGCACCTCCGCCAACTTCGCTTCGACTTGCGCCCGCGACTCCAGCGGCGGACGGCGGAACAGGGTCGGCGCCGTCTTGAGTTCCGAATTTAGTTCGCCGTCGATCGGCGCCACCTTGGTCACCACCGACTGGAACTGAGCGGAAGTCGGCGTGAGATAACTGTGCGACTCGCTGCCGCGTCCCGCCTTTTCGGCGGGGCGTTCGGCCGCTTTCCCCTCGGGTTTGGCAGCCGGTCCGCTTGCCTCAGCCCGTCGCGAACCGAAGTTGCCTCCCCCGGCCGACTGCGGAATGCCCGCCCCTTCCTTCCAGCGATTAATGGCGTTGTTGCCGGCGATCGACAACGTCATCTCCAGAATCTGCTTCTCGGTGAAGTGCTTTCGCAGACCGTCGAGATCGGCATCGGAAAGCAGGTGCGGATCGAGCGTAATCTTGCGGGCGTACGCGAAAGCGGCCTGCTGCGCAGGGGAGAACTGCGACCAATCGACGTCGAGCGACGCGATTTGATCTTCGGTCATGCCCGCGGAAAGCAACTTCGACTCTTGATGCCCCAAGCAGTACTGACAGTTGTTCGTGCGCGACACGATCCAGAACAGTTGCGTCTTGAAGGCGTAATCGAGCGTCATGTCGGGATCCGAGTCGCGGCCGCCGCCCGCCCCGGCGAATCCAAAGCCGCCGAAGCCGCTGGCGCCGGCGAAACCGCTGGGGCTGCCTCCGGGCGTCGGCGGCGAGGCGCCGGCTGCAGGACGAGGCTGCACGTTGCGACCTCCGGGCAAGTAGTGGAATCGCAACCGCGATTCGTAGCTTGAGCCGCGTTCTCCCAGCTTTTCTCGATCTTCCTCGGAGAGTTCTGGCAGCGGAATTCGCGGCTTGCGGGCCTTCATGTCCTCCAAGAGGCGTTTCATTTCAGGGCGCGTCAGCGGCACAGGGCGCGGAGTCGTTTCGGAATCCGCGGCCCATGTTAGGCCGGTCGTGGCCCCGATCAAGCTCCACGCCATCCACTTCAAGACGGTGTTCTTCAGATTCATACGCATGATTGTTTTGTTCCCAAGATGAAAGACGTCATCCGGTCGCTCATTCCATACGGAAGACCGTAATGACGGGACTCGTTCCGACGATATATTCCACGGATAGCTTCGACTCCGGCCCTTGCCCTTGCGCAACGACAAGATCCGCCTTCACGTGAAGGTTCGACCCATCCTCGGAGGTCGCTCCGAGCGCATAGCGCACAAGCTTTTTCCCCGCGTCCCAATCAGGATCGCGTCCGACGATGCGCGGCGAGAGCGACTCCAGCGAGTCAGGTTTCTGGCCCTGAGACCACGTATCGAGGAACTTGGTTAACGACGCTTGAGCAGTCGACTTATCGAGCGGCAGATTGTTGCCCTCTCTTGCACAACCGAGGCTCCAGAACGTCACGGCGAGCGCGCACGTCGCCAGGACGTGCGCGCAGATTCGTTCGCACACTTTCACTTCGCATCCCCTCTACTAGAAGTCGCCTGGAACGTCGCTGAGATCGCGCGAACCGAGCGCTCGCCATGTCTGCAGGTTGATGGTTTTCGAGATGAACCGTACAGATCCATCGCACATCGCCAACTCCACTCCGCCCGGATGGCGGCTGCCCGCGGTGGTCGCAATGCGACCGGGCGGATACATGCACGAACGAGTGTTGGGAGGCAGGGTGTGATAGTAGACCGACGTGGAGTGGTACGGCTGTATCCACGGCGCGCCGACGTTGGAGTAGCCTTGCTTGCTGAGGTCGGCCGTGTTGACCGCCAAGCAATCGGCCATCGCCTGATCGGCCGTCGCCGGGTAGGTCCCCGGTTGGTACGTATCCGACTCGGGCGAACTAATGCCATTGCTGCCGTCGCCCCGGTTCTTCTCCGAGAACAAGGCGGTGTTGCTGGTGCCGTCGAGAATGTCGGCGAAACGCACCGCCAATCCGTCGGAGAACGCGCCGTTATGCGGCGGGAAGCCGTAGTTGGAGTTGGACGGATTGGTCGACGGCGCGCGATACAGAATCGTCGTGCCGATGTTGCCGTAGTAGTTGTTCGTCGCCCCAAGATTCGTCGGCAGACGATTAACGTCCGACGGGCAGACGAACGCCGCCACCTTGGTATTGAGCGCCACCGCGTTGGCAGGATCATTCCAAGGCAGGTCGTAGGTAATCAATGCTGCGACGTTCGACTGTTCCATGTAGGGCAAAAGTCGTGCGTGCAGCGAAACGTTTTGTTGGTACGCGTACGGGAACGAATTGTAAGTGTCGTGATAGTTGTGAACCGCCAGGGCCAGTTGCTTGAGGTTGTTGCTGCACTGCATGCGCCGTGCCGCCTCGCGCGCCGCTTGCACTGCAGGCAATAGGAGCGCAACCAAAATCCCAATAATGGCAATCACAACCAACAGTTCGACAAGCGTGAAGCCTGCCCGATGACGACGCAATCGATGGTGAAACATAACCGTAGGACAGGCTTCCAGCCTGTCTCTCCTCCAAATCAAGGGAATCAAGCGAAATGAAAAAATAAGACGCACGAGACAAAGCAGACGAACGAAACGAACCCAAACAATTAAACGAATGACATGAAACCCAGCCGCAAAGGCCGCTGCGCGAACAGCCCGTCCCAGACTGCGATCTCCGTTCTGGAAATCACGCCGATCGCGTGCACGAAAAAATCAATAGACGCCCCATTGCGCGATCGCGCGACGGTGGACGTCGAGAGGGCAAGCCGGGCGACTCTGGCAGAGAAGTTCAAGCGACCGCCGCGATCCTTGCGCAACGCTTGCGCGCAACGCACCGCGGCAGGACGCACCTTCAGAAACACAAGCTACAACGCAAGCGCAGCCTGCATTCCATTCGCTCAGGCGATATCCTGAGACGCTATCCTGAGACACTCAGCCTGCTAGGCGCGAGAACGCGGCGGACGAAGAATGTCGAGCGGCATGGATTGCGGACGGACAGAGCGGTCCGCGAGTTCCCGAGCTTCCTCGCCCATCAACAAGGGCGCGGCGAGCGTTATCGGGATGAGATCCTGAGAAGGCAGCATGACGATCCGAACGCCGGGCGGCACGAACGGCGTTCGTTGCCGCGAGCAATGCGGTCCATGGCAAGGAGGCAGAGAACCATTCGTTCCCGGCAACTCGTGCCCCCGCGATCCAGCCGGCGACAATTTCGCCACGGCCGCCAACCGAGCTTGCTCCAGCCGTGCCACAGGGTTCACGACCATTTCCGGCGAACCGCGGAACTGAATGTAACTGCCGCAACCAGCTTCCGCCCGCTGGGACGCCCCCAGCATGGCGGTCAGCAAGGCCAGTACCGACCAAATCGCGTGCCTTGGACGCGCAACACAGGCGACCCGCTGCATTGCGCGCAACCCAGCCGGTCGCTCGCTGGACTCCAGCGGCGCGCAGTCGGCGTCGTGCGGCAAATCAGGGGAAAATCGCATAAACACAAGTGCACGGAGACGGCAGTGCCATAGATGAGCTAGCGCTAACCGGCTCAAAGTATAAACGTCTCCCCCAGTATCGGCAAGTTTTTTTCTCGACGTGAGCCACGCTGGACGGTCCCGGCGTGGCAACTAGGATGAGTCGAACGAAGTTGAGTCTATTCTTCCTGTGGTGCATCCATGCCGTTGCCGAATGCTCGCCGCTCTTTTCCACTCTCGCGCACATCGACGGCGTCAATCATCGCCACGCTGTGTGCGTCGTTCGCCGTCGCCCTCGTCGCCGCGGCTTGGCGCCCCCAGCCGCTCGCCGCTCAAGACCGTCGCGGCCCTTTCACGGCCGATCCTCGCTCTCTCCGCAGCCGCGACGTCGACCAGGAACACATTCGGCTGGAGATGAAGGTTGACCTCGAGAAGCAAACCTTCGAAGGTCGAGCCCGCCACACGGTTTCGCTATTCAGGCCGCTCAGCGAGATCACCTTCGACGCCGTCGACATGCAGATCGAACGCGTCCGCATCCTGCCGCTTTCCGGCAACGCGGAACCCGTGGAGCTCAAGTTCCAACGCACGTCGCGCAACATCACCGTCAAGCTGGATCGCCTCTACCAGACGGCCGAATCGCTGCAGTTGGAGTTTGACTACAAGGTGGCGCGGCCGACGTCCGGCGCACACTTCGTCTCGCCGGACAAGAGCGAGCCGGACCAACGACGCATGATGTGGACGCAGAGCGAACCCGAGTACGCACGCTACTGGTACCCCTGCATCGACTCGACCGCCGACCGCATCACCAGCGAAACGGTGGTGACCGCCGCCGCCCCGCTGTTCGTCCTCTCCAACGGCGCCCTGAAGTCGAAGACCGACAATCCGGACGGCACGCGGACATGGCATTGGGTGCAAGAAAAGTCTCACGTTCCTTACCTGATGTCGGTCGTCGTCGGCGACTTTGAAGCGTTCGAGCAGTCGTGGGACGGAATTCCGATCGTCTCCTACGTTCCGCGCGGCATGCTGCCGCTTGCACGCCCCTCTTTCGAACGCACTCCCGGCATGATGGCGTTCTTCTCGCAGAAGATCGGCTACCGCTATCCGTGGCCGAAGTACGCCCAGATCTGCGTCGATGAGTACTCGTGGGGCGGCATGGAGCACACTTCCGCGACCACGCTGAACCTCGAAACGCTGCACGACGAACGCGCCCACCTCGACGTCTCCAGCGACGGACTCGTCGCTCACGAATTGGCCCACCAATGGTGGGGCGACGTCGTCACATGCAAGGATTGGGGCGAGTTGTGGTTGAATGAAAGCTTTGCGACCTACTTCGCCACGCTGTGGACCGAACATGATCGCGGCTGGGACGAAGCCGCGTGGGAGCGCCGCGCCGAGGCGCGCGGTTATTTGAACGAAGATCGATCGGTTCGGCGTCCCATCGTGAGCTACCGGTACAACGACCCCAACGTGATGTTCGACGCCCACTCGTACCCGAAGGGCGGTCGCGTGCTGCACCAACTGCGCAACGAGTTGGGCGACGAGTTGTTCTGGCGCGCGATCAACCGCTACATCCAGATCAACCAGCATCGCGTCGTCGAGACGTCCGACCTGCGAACCGCGATCGAAGAAGCCACCGGCCAAGGACTCAATTGGTTCTTCGACCAGTGGATCTATCGCGGCGGGCATCCCGAGTTCAACGTGGAATGGGAATGGGAAGAGTCGACGAAGTCGGCGCGCGTCGTAGTGAAGCAGACGCAAAAGATCGACGAGATGACTCCTCTGTTCCGCGCCGCGGTCGAGATCGAGTTCGGTCACGGCGACTCGAGCACGCTCAAGCGCATCCAAGTCTCGAAGGCCGAAGAAACCTTCCACTTCAATCTGGAAAGCCGCCCCACTCGAGTTTGCTTCGACCCGCGCGACTGGGTGCTGAAGACGGTGAAGTTCGCCAAGCCGAAAGACGAGTTGCTCGATCAACTGACCCGCTCGCCCCATGTCATCGCGCGAGCGGAAGCTATCGAGGGCTTGAGCGAGTTCGTTGAGGACGCGGACGTGCGTCAAGGCCTGCTGACCGCGGCCGCCGGCGACAAGTTCTGGGGCGTCCGTCAGGAAGCGATCAAATTGCTCGCCAAAAGCAACGGCGACCAAGTCCGCGCCGCGCTGCTCAAGGCGGCTCGCGGCGACGCCCACGCGCACGCCCGTCGCGAGGCGCTCACGGCGCTGGGCAAGTTTCCGCATGACGAGACGAAGCAAACGCTCCGTGAGTCGATCAAGGAGGATCCGTCTTACTACGCCGTCGCCGACGCACTGCGGTCGCTGGTGAAAGTCGACAAAGCCAACTGCGAAGCCGACCTGTTGGCGGCGCTCGACCGCCCCAGCCACCACGATGTGATTCTGGCCGCGGCCTGCGACGGCATCGTCGACCTGAAGTCGACCGCCGGCACGAAGAAGTTGGCCGAGCGAATCGACGGCAAGCTGTCTCCGCGGCAGCGCGTGACGATTGTGTCGGCCTTGGCCAAATTGGCGCCGAGCGACCAGCAGTTCCAGCAGCAGTTGCGCGAGCTCTTGACGAACGAACGCACCAACGTCCGCCGCGCCGCGATTGAGGCGCTCGGCGTCACCGGTTCGCCGACCGCGATCGAATGGCTGCGCGAACAACGAGGCCAAGAGACACGCCCGCGCATGGTGAAGCAGTTGGACGATGCGATCGAAAAGATCTCGTCCAAATCCAAGTCCGTCGACTCCCTACGCCGCGAACTCGACGAACTCCGCCGCCTCAATCAACAGCTCGAAGAACGCCTGAAGAAACTGGAAGCAAAACCGTAGGACAGGCTTCCAGCCTGTCTCGCGAGCAACGCGAGCGGCAAAAGCGGCGCGAGTAGAACAGACTTGACGCAAGGACGAGGCGAAGTGGTGAAGGCGCTGGCGGCGACTAACAGGAGAGACACGCCCGCGCATGGTGAACGCCTGAAGAAACTGGAAGCAAAACCGTAGGACAGGCTTCCAGCCTGTCTCGCGAGCAACGCGAGCGGCATAAGCGGCGCGAGTAGAAGAGACTTGACGCAAGGACGAGGCGAAGTGGTGAAGGCGCTGGCGGCGACTAACAGGAGAGACACGCCCGCGCATGGTGAACGCCTGAAGAAGCTGGAAGCAAAACCGTAGGACAGGCTTCCAGCCTGTCTCGCGAGCAACGCGAGCGGCACAAGCGGCGCGAGTAGAACAGACTTGACGCAAGGACGAGGCGAGGTGGCGAAGGCGCTGGCGGCGACTAACAGGAGTGACACGCCCGCATGGTGAACGCCTGAAGAAACTGGAAGCAAAACCGTAGGACAGGCTTCCAGCCTGTCTCGCGAGCAACGCGAGCGGCACAAGCGGCGCGAGTAGAACAGACTTGACGCAAGGACGAGGCGAGGTGGCGAAGGCGCTGGCGGCGACTAACAGGAGTGACACGCCCGCGCATGGTGAACGCCTGAAGAAGCTGGAAGCAAAACCGTAGGACAGGCTTCCAGCCTGTCTCGCAAGCAACGCGAGCGGCACAAGCGCGTAGAACAGACTTGACGCAAGGACGAGGCGAGGTGGCGAAGGCGACTAACAGGAGAGACACGCCCGCGCATGGTGAACGCCTGAAGAAACTGGAAGCAAAACCGTAGGACAGGCTTCCAGCCTGTCTCGCGAGCAACGCGAGCGGCACAACCGGCGCGAGTAGAAGAGACTTGACGCAAGGACGAGGCGAGGTGGCGAAGGCGCTGGCGGCGACTAACAGGAGAGACACGCCCGCGCATGGTGAACGCCTGAAGAAGCTGGAAGCAAAACCGTAGGACAGGCTTCCAGCCTGTCTCGCGAGCAACGCGAGCGGCACAAGCGGCGCGAGTAGAAGAGACTTGACGCAAGGACGAGTCGAGGTGGTGAAGGCGCTGGCGGCGACTAACAGGCTGGAAGCCTGTTCTACGGGGGCAAATCTCTCGTGAAGGGCTGCACGTCGTCGCGGCGAGTCCAGCCTAGGTGCGACCAGAATTCGAGGCCGGTCGGGTTGTCGCGATAGACTTGCAGGCCGCAGCGCGGGAGGCCGAGGTCGGCGAGGGCGACGAGGCAGCGGTCGACCAAGCGACGCGCCAGTCCGCGACCACGGTGCGCGGCGGCGACGGCCAAGTGGTATAGATAGCCGCGATGCCCGTCGTGGCCGGCGAGCACCGCGGCGACGATTGCGCCGTCTTGCCGCACAACGACGCTCAGCCCCGGGTTCCGTTCCAGATACCGCGCCAGTTCGTCCCGCGTCTCCAACCGACTCATCCCCTCCGTCGCCCGCCACAGCGCGAGGACGTCGTCGTAGTCGGCCAACGTCATCGGTTCAAAACAATACTCGTCGGTCATATCCGTAGGACAGGCTTCTAGCCTGTCAAGCACGACCAAAGTTCAACCATTCAACACACGCGACAAGAGGCCGCGCTGGGCGGCAAGGCTTCTCCAAGGATTGCGACGGGGGGCGGGGTGACAGGCGGGCGGCGGGGTGACAGGCTGGAAGCCTGTCCTACGGCCTGTCCTACGGAGGTTAGTCTAGGAATTGGGCTTCTTCGAGCCGTTCGGGGGCGTAGGTTTCGGTGACGTAGCTGATGTCTTTGCTGATGAGTGCTTCGACTTCGAGCTTGAAGCCGTTCTTCAGCATCTGTTCGATTTCCTTCTGCCACGCTTTCTTGTTTGCAAACCACGGGTACTGTGCGATCTGCTTGGCGCGCTTGATGTCTTGCTCGTTCAGCTTGATCTGCACGCTGTTGCTCAATTGGCAGCGTTCGAAGTCGATGCTCCGCAGCCCCAAAAACCGTGCGCCGGGAATCGCCATCCGCCGCGACTCGTAGGCCAAGTTGATCGAGCCCTGCTTGATCACGCTGTAGATGTAGTAACCCCAGGGATCGTTATCGAGCAAGCAGTAGACGGGCAGCTTGAGCTCGTGGTGCAGACGGTGCAGCATGCGCCGCACGCCGCGCGGCGGTTGGCCGCCGCCGTGCGTCAGGATGCAGTTGTGCTTCTTCCAGAACTTGTCTTCGTTGAACCGCCGCCAGACCGTGTCCTTTTCGACATGCAGAATGAACTCGGCGTCGTTCTTCTTGAACTGCACGATGTCTTCTTCGACGATCGACGGGATGCTGTATCCGCCCGATCCCATGCGCGAGCAATCGATGTCGTCGCCGCTGTCGACCAGCGAGATAGGCCCGACCATCGCGCCTGCGTTTTTCGCGTACAGGTGCAGTTCCTCGCGCATCGCGTCGAGCGTCACTTCGACGTCCTCGATGATCGGATCGCAATCATCCTGCGTGTCGAACGTCTCTTCCTTCGTTCCCTCGATGGTGTGCTTCAGCAGATAGTACATACCTCGGATGCTGGTCGTCTTGCCCTGCTCGATCAATTGCTTGCAGCCGGACCCGACCAGCAGCGTCTGCATGTAGCTTTTCGCTTGCGACAAGTTGAACAGCTCGCGCCGATTCTTGCCGCCGCCCATCTCGATGATTTTCTTCGACTGGTTGAAGCGCACGTTGGACAGCGAGCGGCTGGGGACCTCGATGTGCGGCGGCCGTCCGCGCTCGGCGAACTCCAGCACCTCCTCCGCCAGCTCGCGCAGCGAATTGAGCGTCTTGCGGTCCTTGTCATTCAACTTCGCCGCTTCGGACGACTTCGCGTCTTTCTTCTTCGCCATGATCTTCGCTCCGTTCCTGCTACGCTTGATCCTGATTCACGATGAGCACGTTTTCGCCGAAGTCTTCCGGCTCGTCCTCGATCTTGCGACCGCGATCATCCAGCTTCGTGTCGGCCTCGGCCGTCTTTTTCTTGGCCACGCTCAACAGTCGCTCGTACACGCCTGTGCGCTGCTTGTCGTCCATGTCCTTGAGTCGTCCGACGGCCTGCGCCACCTCGCCTAGATACCGCAAGAAGATCGAGCGACGCTCGCCCTCCTGCAGCACCTTATTGCGGCGATTGAGGTACATGGCCAGTTTGCGTCCGACCGCTTGCAGCCCCAAACGCAGTTCTTTGGTGATTTCGGGATAGCTGGCGACCGCTTCCTTTGACTCGCTGGTGAACGGCACCCATACGCTGGCCATGTGCACCATGATGGTGACGGGGCCGGTCGGCAGTTGGCCGCGCGTTTGCGAGAGTCCGTACGAGCGCCAATTGGTTTGAATCACGGACTGCGTAATCGCGCAGGCCGCCGGCTGAAACTGCAACGGCACTCGGTTCGCATACCGCAGCACCTGCATCGTCTGCCCTTCGCTCAGATTCACGTTCCGCATCGCGACGTGCAACCGCGCGATCTCGTCTTTCTTCAGCTTCGAGGGGCTGGTGCGCGTGCCGAACTTGGCTTCGTTCAAGATCCGATCGGCCGCTTCGCCGCCCACCCCGTCGAAGCTGGTCACCAGAAACTGCCGCAACGTCCGCGCGTCGCTTTCACCGAGCATTTCGGTAAGCGCCTCGAGCGTCACTTTTTGAGCCTGGCTGGCGCCGCCGAACGCGAGCCCCACTTCGATCAAGAAGGGATTGCCGCGGTAGACGGAGGGGGGCCGAGTCGCCGCGCAGTAGAACTCGCCGGGCACGACCTGATGCAGGCCCTTCAAGATCAGCGGCTCGCCGATCGGCACCAAGCAGTCGGTCGCCGGAGCGCTGATGCGAGTCTGCTGAATGGCCTGGTACAGCGAGTCGGCTTCTTGGCGGCCGATGCGCCGCGGGTTGGCCCGCGTGGTGACCTTGGCCGCGTCGCAGACCGACCGCGCCACGCCCGGAGTCACTCGCGAGAACGATTCGGTGAGGAACTGAGAAATCGTTCCAGCGGGCGTGTCCTTGAGCATCGTGACGAGCCGCCCGAGTTCGACGCCGTACGGGTGCGGCTTGATCTCCTTCGGCTCGGGAGGCAGATCGATGGTCGCTCGCGAATAGGTGATCTCGTTCCCTTCGGGGTCCTTATAGTGGATCGTGACGTGCGGGTTGGCGATCGCCGTCTGCTCCAGATACTCGTCCACGCTGCCGCGACCGCGAATGTAGCGTCCCTCGAGTTCGATGGTGACGCGCGTCCCGCTTTTCACCTCTTGTCCCGGACCATTGCCTTTCGGCGCCAACAGCGCCGAGTTGGACGAGACGGGCGGCGTTTCGGTCGACGCGCCGGCAGGCGCCGGTGCGGCGTCGCCCGACGCGGAGTTTGCACCGGCGGCGGCCGTCTCTACGACGGTCCCGCCCCGCAGCGTCTTCACCGACGCCGGGTAATGCGTCTCCCATTCGATTCCGCGCTGTTCGATGTACTTCCGTCCCGCTTCGCCGGCTTCGATATCCTCGCCTTCCCCCTTGCCGTTAATGATTTCGGGGGCGTTGCGCTTCGTGTCGATCTGTAGTTCGAAGTAGTGAGCCGGCTTGCGCGGCGACGTTTTCGAGATGATCTTCACCGGCTTGCCGGTGGTGAGCATTCCGTACATGCCTGCGGCGCTGATGCCGATCCCCTGCTGCCCGCGGCTCATCCGCAACCGATGGAACTTCGAGCCGTAAAGCAGTTTGCCGAAGATGAGCGGAATCTGCTTCTTGACGATGCCCGGCCCGTTGTCCTGCACGCCGACTTTGAAGCGATTGTTGCCCGTCGACTCGATGTGCACCCAAATCTCGGGCACCAGCCCCGCCTCTTCGCAGGCGTCGAGCGAATTATCGACCGCTTCCTTGACGGTGGTGAGCAGCGCTTTGCGCGGGTTGTCAAACCCCAGCAAATGCCGGTTCTTCGCGAAGAATTCGCTGACCGAAATGTCTCGTTGCTTCGACGCCATCGCCTCGGCCGTACTGCGGCGGCGAGTTTCGGGCGGGGAGGCGGCGCCGCCCGATTCGGCGGCGGAGGTGGCTTCGGCTTCGTCGGAGGAAGAGCTAGCGCGCGCGGTCGACAACGTCGGCACTCCTTTACCTGTGAGGAAACAAACTGCGGGGAGTATAGCGACTTTGCGGGGGTGATCCCAGCCGGTTTGAACGGCATGGGCGATAAGATAGTCAAGACTGATGCCCTGGGAAAATGAAGTTCCATAGGCAGTCCGGGTCCCGCCGAGAATACAAATACGACTCGGTAATCTGCCCCCGTAGCTTCATGGAAGGAGCGTCACGATGCGCCGTTGGCTTTCCCGTATGGTTGTCGCCGCGTTCGCGGCCATCTGCTTGTCGCTGGTCGCCAGCAGCGACGCCCAAGCGATGGACCCGAACTGCCCCGAGTGCCGGTTCTATCAGTACGGCAACCCGAATCTGTTCCAGAACTACTATGTGCCACCCGCCTGCGGCGGCATCGGTGCGCAGGCTTACCTGAGCCCTGGTCCGATTCCCGCGAACGTCGGCCACACGTACATCACGTACCAACCGTTGATGCCGCACGAGTTCATGTACCACCACCACCGGACGTATCACCGCACGTATGACGACGGTCGCGGTTTGACTCGGACGAGCGTGCACTGGTACTGCCCGCCGGGCAAGAACTGTGCTCAGCATGCCTACCACATTTTCCGTCTAGCCCGGTAACCCACTCGCGCCGTCGGGTTCCGCGGCTTGGCCGCCATCGGCGCTCGTTCCCCCCCAAGGACGCTACCTCATGAACCGATACCTCGTTTGCGGTGCGCTGTTGGCGCTCGCGTTGATCGTCGGCGTCACGTCCGACGCTCAGGCGTTCAACCGACGGCGCTCTGACCGCACCAACCAACTCGTCTCGCAAAACATGCCGTGGCATGGCGAGTACTATCACACGCAGTCGGGCTACCCCGTGCCGCTCATCGTGCCGCCGACGGCGCGAGCCAGCACGGAATGGAGCTGGGGCGTGTCGCAGAGCACGGTGATGCCCATCTATCACCAGTTCCGCCCCGGCTACCCGGGCGACGGCGTCTATTCGGAAGGCGGCTTCCAGCCGACGCCGAATTGGCCGAGCCACACGCGGCAGTTCGGCGTGTACTACGTACGCGGCCCCTGGTAACTCGCCGGCTTCCCTTCATCGCCCCTCCTCAACCCCAGCGCCCCGGCTCGCCGCCTGTCCGCAGCGCGAGCGGGGCTCGGCGGCGAGCGGCGAGGAAAAAGTTGCTTAGCGCGTCGTCGAGGGCTATCGTAGCCCGCCATGACGTCGTCTTCCGCGTTGACCGCCCCTCCCGCTTCGCTCTCGCGCGCCGCGCGTATCGGCGTATTGGCAGTCGCGTTTCTCGGCTGGTTCTTCGCCGGCGTCCAGATGTCGATTACTCCGCTGGTGAGTCAATCGGCGACGACCGATTTCCTCCGCGAATCGCCTGACGGCGTCGTACCGCGACCGTTGCTGACGCGCTGGTTCGCTCGGTACAACGCGACGTTCTTGTTCGGCGCCGCCGCGGGTGGACTTCTGTTCGGCTGGGTCGGAGACCGCTTCGGACGCGCCAAAGCCCTCGCGCTCAGCATCTGCTGCTACTCGCTGTTCAGCGGCGCCGCGGCCTGGGCTCAATCGCCCGAACAGTTCGTGGCGCTGCGGTTTCTCGGCTGCCTGGGCGTCGGAGGCGCATGGCCCAACGGCATTGCGATCGCCGTGGAAGTGTGGCACGACGTGTCGAAGCCCGTATTGGCCGGCGTCATCGGTACGGCCGCCAACGTCGGCTTGGTCGCCATGGGCCTCGTCGCCTGTTACGCGTCGATCACGCCCGATAGCTGGCGCTGGGTGATGCTGCTGGGCGCCGCCCCCGTGCTGCTGGGCCTCGCCAGCCTCGGCTTGCTCCCTGAATCGCCGCAGTGGCTGGACGCTCGACGACGAACCGCCAGGGACGCTGCGATCGGAGCTGGGCCCGGCAGCCAGCCGCCGACGGGCTCGCCGGTGAGTCGCGTCTTTCGCCCGCCGCTGTTGTGGCTCACGCTGCTCGGCATCATCCTTGGTGCGATCCCGCTGTTCGGCGGTTGGGGCTGCACCAATTGGCTTGTCCCGTGGGCCGATCAAGTCGGCGCCGCGACCGACCCGTCGCTGAAGGCCTGGACGCAGGTGTATCGATCGGTCGGGGCGGCAGCGAGCAGCGCGGCGGGAGGTTGGGTGAGCGCTCGACTGGGTCGACGCACTTCGTATTTCCTCTATAGCCTCGCCTCGCTGTTCATCGGCCAGTACATCTATCGCAACCTCGATCCAACTCACCCCCAGTTCGCCGTCTGGGTCTTCTTGCTGGGAACCACGACTGGGTTCTATTTCGGCTGGCTGCCGCTGTGCCTGCCCGAAATGTTTCCTACCGAAGTGCGTTCGACCGGCAGCGGCGTCACCTTCAACTCGGGGCGCATCGCGACCGGCATCGGCGTCTTGGCCGCCGGCTACCTCAGCAGCCTCCCCTATTTTCACGGCGATTATGGTCGAGTCGGGTCGGTGACGAGCCTCGTGTTCGCGCTGGGACTGGTGGCGATCTGGTTCTTCCGCGAACAGACGCCTCCGCCGACGACGCGTTAGCCAAGTAGGGTGGGCCAAGCGAGGCTTTGCGAGCGCGGGCCCACCAGCTGCGCAGAGAGGGGAGTTTAGAAAGTAGAAATGTAGAGAGTAGAAAGCAGAGAGTTGAGAGTAGAGCGGCCTAACGGCGGACCCACCGAAAGCCGCTACGCAGCGAAGAGGAAGGCCGTTAGAATCCGCCTCAACGGGCGGAGACTCTTCATTAGGCAAGGAAGAAAACATGTCGCTGTTGAGCGATTGGAACGGCTATCGAGACGAGTTGAAGGCCGCGTTGAAGGCCGCCAAAGATGCAGGAAAGAAGATCCCGCTGCAAGCCGTCGGCCTGCTGAAGACCGACGACCTCCACGAAATCCTGGAAGCGGCCGACAAGGCGAAGGCGAAGAACGACGCGGACAAGATGCGCGAAATCGCGTCCAAGTCGCAAAAGTTCTTCATGAAATACGTAACCCAATTCAAGGCCGCCAAGCTGGCCGTGAAGGAGTTGGGGGATGAACTGTCCGACTTGAACGACTTCTTGTCGACGTACTACATGTACTTGTCGCGAACGCAGCAAGCCGTGGCTTTGCAGGGGGCGCTCATGATGGACGCCGCGTCCGCCGCCGCCGCCTCCGACGCCGAAAAGCACGAGATCAAGGTCAAGAAGATCCTCACGTCCTTGCGGTTCAAACAGGACTGGAAGGGCGGAAAGAAAGACTTCGAAGCGTCGACCGGCAGCAAAAAGCCGTCCGAAAAGCTCCTCGCCGGCTTCCGTAAGTCTTCCGGCATCGAGGACGCCCTCGACGCCCTCGACTCCGCGTGCGAAAAGGCCGACCCGGCCAAGTATCGCGAAGCCTACACCAAGTGGCTCGAGGCGAAAGCCGACTACACCAAGACGCTCGACAAAGCGCTGGCGTCCGACAAGGCGGCCGACGAAACCTACAAGAAGAAGTGCGAAGCGCTGAAGGATCTGCTGAGCAGCATCGACGGCCGGGCCGTGGAGAAAATCCGAAGTCTCAAGGACTTGGGATTGTAAGGCGTTCGAGCTGGCTGGTACGGGGCGGCTCGGGGTCCCGGCGCCTGGGAGGCGGGGCGCGGGAGAGTAGCGATAAGTACTCGGTTGAATTCGGAGCGTTTGGCGCGTCGGACCCACCGTCGTTTGATGCGCAACGCTGTCGTTTGTTGCGCAACGCTGTCGTTTGTTGCGAAAAGACAAACGCGGATTGTGCTCCCTTCTCCCCGCCGCGGGGAGAAGGGCCGGGGATGAGGGGGCGTCGGCGCAACAACCGTGCGCGGACTCACTTTCAGATTCTTGTCGCTTCAGGGCGGGATTGGGGAATCCTCAAGCTTGGACCAACCGTCTAAGATTTGGGGAACGACAAGGCTGGAAGCCTGTGCTACGTTTTTTCACAGGCTGGAAGCCTGTGCTACGGCGGCTACGCGGCGGCGCGGCGGACGGCCAGGATGTCGACCAGGGCGTCGACCACTCGGTGCTGTTCGGCGGCGGTGAGTTCCGGGAAAATCGGGAGGCTCAAGACTTCCGCCGCGGCGCGTTCGGTGTGCGGCAGGTCGCCCATCTGATAGCCCAGCGGTTCAAAGCACTCTTGCAGGTGCAGCGGCACGGGATAATAGATCTCGCTGCCGATGCCGCGCTGCGTCAGTTGCATCCGGACCGCGTCCCGGCGACCGTGTGGAATCCGCAATGTGAACTGATTCCACACGTGTTGGCACTGCTCGTCTTCCAACGGCAACGCGACGCTCGATGCCAACCCCGATTCCTGGAATAGCCGCGTGTAGCGCGCGGCGTTCTCGCGCCGAGCCTCGGTCCAGTCGGCTAAGTGCTTCAGCTTCACGCCGAGCACCGCGGCTTGCAGCGTGTCGAGTCGGCTGTTGATCCCCACCACGCGATGGTAGTACCGCGGGTTCATGCCGTGGGCGGCGAACAGGCGCAATCGTTCCGCCAGCTTGTCGTCGTTCGTCGTCAGCATGCCGCCGTCGCCGAACCCGCCTAAATTCTTGGTCGGATAGAAGCTCAAGCAGCCGATGGCGCCCATCGAGCCGGCGCCGCGGCCCTTGTGCTTGGCGCCGATCGCCTGCGCCGCATCCTCGATCACCGCAGCGCCCGTGTGACGAGAAATGGCCAACAGCGAGTCCATGTCGGCGCACTGGCCGAACAGGTGCACCGGGATGATCGCTTTCGTGCGGTCTGTGACCGCTCGCGCGACCGCTCGCGGATCAATATTGAAGCTGTGCGGGTCGATATCGACGAACACGGGGCGAGCTCCCACGCGCCATACCGCGCTGGCGGTGGCGAAAAACGTGAAGCTCGGCACAATCACTTCGTCCCCCGGCCCGATGTCGAGCGCCATGAGGGCCAACAACAACGCGTCGCTGCCCGAAGCGCAGCCGATGGCGTGCTTCGCGCCGGTGAAGGACGCGACGCCGTCCTCCAGCTGCTTCACTTCGGGACCGTGCAGGAAGCGGCCCGAGTCGAGCACCTGCGCCATGGCGGCCAGAAACTCGTCACGCAGCGGGCGATTGCCGCGGCCGACATCCAAAAGGGGAACCGGCGTTGCGTCGGCCGGTTTGCCCGACGCGCTGCCTGCCAGGGAATGATTTCCAGAGGAACGATTGCCAGTAGTACTCATCGGTGTTGGCCTCCTTGCCAAGTCCGCCTCGGACTGCGAGCGGCAAAGGTATTCGCGAGAGCCGCTCAGGGTCAAGACCAACCCGCTGGCAGCTTTGGACAAGAGGCTGACGGAGCTGTTATTGACCCTTACCCTCGGGTCTGCATACGATGCCGCAGCTACCCATCTTGCGAGGATTAACGACATGAAGCGATTGCAGACCCGAATTGTTGCGTTCACGCTCGCCGCCTTCGGTTGGGCGCTCGTCGTCGTTTCAGCCCCGATCGCGTTCGCCGCCGACTTCAAATTGGGCGATCTCGTCCCCCCCTTCACCGCCCCGCCGCTCGAAGAAATCGAGAAGAACGCCCAATGGGTCGATTTGCCGGTGGTCGATTCCATCGAGTTGCTGAAGGAGAAGTACTGGAAGACCAAGCCGGCCCCGTCGCCGCTGCCCCAGGTGCTCAACCTGCGCAACTCCACGCCGCAAACCAACGAACAGATCCTCAATGCGCTGGGGCGACTCCCCGCCAACGAGGGACAAATCAACTGGAACGCGACCATCAACCGCCACACGGCCGCGGACGTGAAGAGCACCAACCCGCTGTTGGCGAGTTCCACCATTGAATTCGACATCAGCAGCTTGACCGGGTTCGGCATCTTCTCGTTCGACTGGCAAATGAGGCCGTTCGCCGCCAAAGACGCCGTCGTCTCGTGGCAGACCAGCAAGGACCGAATGTACGACAAAGTGGTGCTCCGCGACGACCTCGTCTGGTCGGACGGGACGCCGATCACGGCGCACGACGTCGAATTCAGCTTCTTGGCCATCATGACGAAAAGCGTCCCCGCTTCGGCGCAGCGCAGCGGCACCGACAAGCTGAAGTACGTCAAGGCGTACGACGATCGCACGGTGATCTACTTCCACCAGAAACCGCTCGCTACGAACGCCTGGAACGTCAACTTCGCCGTCGTCCCCAAGCATGTCTATGAGAAGACGATCGCCGACGACCCGACGTTGCAGGACAGCGCCGCGCACGTCGCGCTGGAACGCAAACCGGTCGTGGGCGGTCCCTACGAAATCGTGAAGCGGATTCGCGATCAGGAGCTTGTGCTCGAACGTCGCGACAGCTATTTCACGCACAAGGGGAAGCAGGTCCGCGACAAGCCGTATTTCAAGACGATTCGCTACAAGGTGCTGACCGATTCCAGCGTCGCTCTGTTGGGGCTGAAGGCCGGAGATATCGACGAACTGCAGTTGACCCCCGACCTTTGGAAGACGCAGACCAACGGCGATGACTTCTACCAACGCAACACCAAGGTGTATGCGGTGGAGTGGGTCGAGTATCACTTCCTTTGGAACTGCTCGCTCCCCATCTTCAGCGACAAGCGAGTGCGTCAAGCGCTGTCGTTGGCGTTCGATCACGACGAGCTGATTCAGAAGCTGCGGTTCGGCATCGATCAGCCTTCCAAGGGGATGTTCAATGCGGCTTCGCAATGGGCCCCGCCGAACTTCAAAGCCAAGTTCCAGAAACGCGATTTGGAGAAAGCTGAAGAACTGTTGGAGGCGGCCGGTTGGGGAGAGAGCGGCGACGACGGCATTCGCGTGAAGACGATCGGCGGCAAGCCGGTCCGCTTCGAGTTCACGCTGCAGACGTCGAACCGTCCGGACCGGATCGCGATCTGCAACTTGCTTAAGGAAAACCTGGGCGAAATCGGCATCGAAGTGAACGTCCGACCGCTAGAGTTCACCGTGCTCACCGACAATCTGCTGAACCACAAGTTCCAGGCTGCGTTCGGCGGTTGGGGCACCGGCACGGATCCTGACACGACCGAGAACATTTTCGGCACGAAGAAGGACCGCAACTACGGTCTGTATTCGAACGCCGCCGTCGACAAGCTGTACGAGCAAGGCCGACTGGAGTTCGACGCCGAGAAGCGTTTGGCCGTTTACCGAAAAATCCATGAACTCTTGTACGACGATCAACCGTATATGTGGCTGTACTACCAAAACGCCTATTACGGATTCAACAAACAGCTGCGCGGCTATGTATTCAGCCCGCGCGGTCCGTTCCACTACGGCCCAGGTTTCAGCAGCATCTGGCGTACGGCCGGCGAATAGCCGGCTCGGTCGCCTCGATGGAAACGATCCCTCTCCGTTCCTTGCTCCCCCAGCCACTCGACACAGCATGCTTAACTATGTCATTCGACGACTGATCATCGGCGGGTTCACGCTGCTGATGATCACCTTCGTCGTCTACGGGCTGATCCGCAGCATGCCCGGCAGCCCGCTGACGATCGATTTGGCCGAATCGAGCCCCGACAAGCAGATTTCGAAAGAGGAGTTGGAACGGCGCAAGGAGATTTACGGGTTGAACGACCCCTGGCCGATCGCCTATGCCAAGTGGATTTGGGGCTGTGCGCAACTGGACTTCGGCGAGTCGATTCACGAGAAGCAGCCGGTGTTGAAGGTCATCGCGCCGCGCATCGGACCGACGCTGTTGTTGTCGGTCAGTTCGCTTTCGCTGAGCTTCCTGCTGGCGGTGCCGATGGGACTGTACTGTACGTCGCGCAGCGGACATGCCGACGAACGGACGCTCAGCGTCGGCCTCTACATGATGTATTCGATCCCGTCGTTCGTCGCCGCCTTGCTATTGCTGCTCGCCTTCTACGTGAAGCTGGACGGCACCATTTTCCATCTCAAGCCGGGCATGGTCAGCGACAACTATGAATCGCTGTCGGCGTCGGGCAAGTTGTTCGACATCTTCAAACACGCCATCCTGCCTGTGTTCTGCTTCACCTACGGCAGCCTCGCCTACTACTCGCGATTCGTGAAGGCGAACATGGAAGAGGTGATTCGGCAGGACTACATTCGGACCGCTCGAGCCAAAGGCGTGCCGCCGATGAAGGTGCTGATCAAACACGCCTTCCGCAATACGCTGATCCCGTTCGTCACCATGCTGGGATTGACCTTGCCGGGCCTCTTGAGCGGTTCGGTGATTCTGGAAGAGGTCTTCTCGTGGCCCGGCATGGGCCGTTTGTTCTTCGCCGCGATCACCAATCGCGACTACAAGGTGCTCATGGCCGAAACGTTGATCTACGCCGTCATGACGCTGGCCGGTCAACTGCTGGCCGACTTGCTTTACGCCTTCGTGGATCCGCGAGTGACCTACTCCTAACCATGAGTGCACCGTCGACCAATTCGCCTGCCGCCAAACCGGCCGTGATCAAGAGTCGCGGTTATTGGTCGGAGACTTGGCTGCGTTTCCGTCGCCGCTATTTCGCCATGGCGGCGTTGTCGTTCGTCTTGTTCTTGGCGGTCGTCGCAATCCTGTCGCCGGCGATTGCGGGGACCAAGCCGGTCGTCTGCCGCTACAAGGGCAATCTCTACTTCCCGGCGCTTGGCTACTTCAACCCCAAGTGGGAGAACGCGATTTTCTTGAAGGACCGCTTCTACAAGGTCTATCCGAAGAACTTGAAGAAGAAGGACCCCGACAGTTGGGCCGTGTGGCCGTTGTTGTATTCGGACCCTTATCGCCGAGTGAAGGACGGCGAATGGGAGGGGCGCGAGGGGGACGACGTGTACGAGTCCCCGAACTCGGTCAATTGGTTCGGCACAAATCAAGCGGGCGTCGACGTCTTCGCGCAAATGGTTCACGGCACTCAGATCGCCCTACTGGTGGGATTCGTGTCGACGGGGCTGGCCGCCGTCATCGGCGTGATGATCGGCGCGGTCGCTGGCTATTGGGGCGGCTGGGCCGACACGCTGGTAAGCCGACTGATTGAAGTCGTCATGTGCATCCCCGCCTTGGTGCTGATCCTGACCCTGATCGCCATCGTCGAAAAACCGACCATCTGGCACACCATGGCCGTCCTCGGGCTGACCGGCTGGACCAGCATCGCGCGACTCACGCGCGGCGAGTTCATCAAGCTGCGGCAGGCCGAGTTCGTCACCGCCGCACGGGCGCTCGGCGTCGGCTCCACGCGCATCATCTTCCGACACGTGCTGCCGAACGCCCTGGCGCCGGTGCTGGTCCCAATCACCTTCGGCATCGCAGGCGCGATCCTCACCGAGAGCGGTCTGAGTCTCTTGGGGTTCGGAGCGCCGCCGCCGAATCCCAGTTGGGGTACGTTGCTGAACGCCGGCAAGGCGAACCTGCAGATGTGGTGGCTGAACCTGTTCCCGGGCATCGCCATTTTCCTCACCGTCTTGTCGTACAACCTTATCGGCGAAGGTCTCCAAGAAGCCACCGACCCGCGGCTCCGCGAAGCCGGGAAGTGAACCCACGCATGACACGCGCTCTGGTTGAAATCAAGAATCTGCAGACGCATTTCTTCACCGACGAAGGCGTGGTGAAGGCGGTCGAAGACGTGTCGCTGGAAATCCCCCGCGGCGGCACGTTGGGGCTGGTCGGCGAAAGCGGTTGCGGCAAAAGCGTCACCGCCATGTCCATCATTCGGCTCGTCTCGAACCCGGGTCGCATCGTCGGCGGTCAGATCCTGTTCCACGACAAAGATCGCTCGCTCGATCTCACGACGCTCTCGGAACCCGAGATGCGGAAGTTCCGCGGCTCGCAGATTTCCATGATCTTCCAAGAGCCCATGACGTCGCTGAACCCGGTCTTCACCGTGGGCGACCAGATCATGGAAGCCGTACGACTGCACCAAGACGTCTCGAAGGCCGAAGCTCGCAGCATCGCCATCGAGATGCTCGACAAAGTCAAGGTTCCGTCGCCCCAATCGCGCGTCGACGAATACCCGCACCAATTCTCCGGCGGCATGCGTCAACGAGTGATGATCGCCATGTCGTTGGCGTGCAACCCGCGGCTGTTGATCGCCGACGAGCCGACGACGGCGCTCGACGTCACCATCCAGGCGCAGATCCTCAACCTGTTGCGCGACCTGCAGCAAGAGAACGGCATGTCGATCCTGATCATCACCCATGACCTGGGCGTGATCGCCGAAATGGCCGACCACGTGGCGGTGATGTACGCGTCGAAGGTGGTGGAATACGCGCCGGTGGGCGAACTGTTCAAGTCGCCGCTGCACCCGTACACGCACGGTCTGTTCGCGTCGCGTCCCAAACCGGGAACGCCCAAGTCGCAGAAGCTGGAGACGATCCCCGGCATGGTCCCCAGTCCGCTGCGGTTTCCGGCCGGTTGTAAGTTTCATCCGCGCTGCAAATACTGCCAAGAACGTTGTCAAACCGAGGAAGCCGTGCTCCGCGGCCTCTCGCCGACTCACGAAGTGCGCTGTCACTTCGCCGACGTCATCCAGTACTGAAGTCCGCCCACAAAGCCGCGAGCCGCTCGAAGATCATGTCGACCCCTTTGTTGGAAGTTCGTCAGCTGCGCAAATACTTTCCGGTGCGGAAAGGGTTGTTGCAGCGCGTCAAGGGACACGTGCGCGCCGTCGACGATGTGTCATTCGCCATCCAGCCCGGCGAGACGCTCGGCCTCGTCGGCGAAAGCGGCTGCGGCAAGACGACCGTGGGACGCACGTTGCTGCGTTTGTATGAACCGTCCGCCGGCTCGATCTTGTTCGACGGTCAAGACATCACCGGCCTGCGCGGCCGCGAACTGCGGCGCCTGCGCCGCCACATGCAGATCGTCTTCCAAGACCCCTTCAGCTCGCTCAATCCCCGCATGACGGTGCGCGGCATCATCGAGGAAGGACTCTACATCCACCGCGTCGGCTCCAAAGCCGAGCGACTCGCGAAGGTCGAACAGATCCTCACGCGAGTCGGACTCGATCCCACGTACCTCTATCGCTACCCGCATGAATTCTCGGGAGGACAGCGGCAGCGGCTCAGCATCGCCCGCGCACTCGCCCTGCAACCCCGCTTCGTCGTGCTCGACGAACCCATCTCGGCGCTCGACGTTTCGATTCAGTCGCAGATCATCAACCTGCTCACCGAACTGAAGGACGAGTTCAATCTGACGTACCTGTTCATCTCGCACGACTTGTCGGTTGTGGAATACATTTCGGACCGAGTGGCGGTGATGTATTTGGGCGAGATCGTCGAGATCGGCTCGAGCGAACAGATCTACCGCAATCCGTTGCACCCCTACACGCAAGCCTTGTTGCAGTCGGTGCCTTCGATCGATCCCGCGAACCGCTCGCGCCGGACCAACTTGACAGGCGACGTACCCAGCCCCATCAACCCGCCTAGCGGTTGCCGCTTTCATCCTCGCTGCCCGCTCGCCACTGACGCGTGCCGCCAGACCGCACCGCCGCTGGTGCAAATCGACGGCCACGCCGTCGCCTGTCACGAAGTGAAGCGATAACAGGCCGTAGAACAGGCCGTAGAACAGGCTTCCAGCCTGTTACCCCGCCGCCCCCGGCGATTCGCCCAGCCGCCAAGTCGATGACAAGAAGTGCGGAGAAGAGAGAGGGGGAGGATGAGGAGAAGAGGAGGCGTCACAGGCTGGAAGCCTGTGCTACGGCTGTGCTACGGCGGCAACAGTTTTTCGAATTCGGCGGCCCAGGGGGTGCCGGCGAGACCGGGGGGAGCGGTCTGCAGAAAGCGGATGAACTTGGCGGCTTCTTCGCGCTGGCCGAGACGGATCATGGCGGCGGCGACGCCCAGTTTGGCGCGAAACCAACGCGGGGAACGCGGCGGACTCTTGGCGGCAATGCGACGCCATTGATCAAGGGCTGCTTGCCAGTCGGCGGCAGCGTCGCCCGCTTCGTACAGTTCCGCCAACGCCTGTTGCAACTCGCCGTTCTGCGGCTCGCTCGCGGATAATTGGCGGTACGCCTCGATCGCTTCCTCACGCCGCGACATGGCGGCCAGCGACTCGGCGCGAGCGACCTCCAGCCGTCGACGAGTTTCCGGCGTCAGTGCTTCGAGCGCCGCGCCCGATAACGACTCCAGCACCGCCAACGTCAGCTCCGCACACTCGCGCCGACGCTCGGGCTCGAAGGTCGGTCGAATCGCCCGCAGCCAATCGACGAGCGCCGCTCTCACGGCCGGCGGTGATTCGGCCAGCGACGCGAGGGCAGCGCGCGCTTCCGCGGTGCGACCGGCGATCAACGCCCAACAGCGCACTCGCAACGCTGTCAATTGGAGCGCGTCGTCCGGCGTCGGCTCTTGCGGCGGTTCCACCGCCTCCAACCATGTCAGCGTTGCCTGTGCGAACGGCTCGCGCGCGTCGGCTGCGAGCGTCCGATCTTCGAGCGTCAGCAGCGACGCCCGCAGCGAACCGCGCCAGGCGACGAGGGCCTGGGGCGACGCGGCCGCCACCTCGCGGAACACGACCGCCGCCTCGCGTGCGCGTCCAGCGGCCTGCAGCCAATTCCCCAACCACACGCGTGCTTCGTTCGACGACTCGTCTTTCGGCCACAGTTCTGCGTGTTCTCGCAGCCACGCCTCATATCGTTCGCCCAAGTCGCCTTCGGCCGCCGTCGGATCGCGGCGCATGGCCTGCGCCAAGTTCCAGGTCGCCGCCAGGTGCGCCGCCGCCGCTTGCGGGCGGGCGGGCGCGGCGAGCGACGCGGCGTGAAGCCGCTCGGCCGCGTCCTCGTGCTGTTCACGTTTTTGTTGCAACAATCCGGCCTTGAACCCCAAGGTGAACTGCGAATCGGCTTGTTTGGCCTCGCGCGCCTGCTGAAGGGCGTCGTCGTAAGCGGCGAGCGCTTCGTCCCAGCGTCCTTGCGCGACCAGACTGTCTGCGGCACGCGCCACCAGGTCGGCGTTGCGGGTCCCAGAGGCGCCGCCGAATCGGACCAGCGACAAATCGCCGCGCAATTTCCAAAAGGGCCCATGATCTCGTTCGATTTCGTCGAGCAACGTCAACGCCTGACGCTGCACCTCGGCTGCATCCTGCTTGCGCGACGTCAAGTCGCTCCACCGCGCCAGCAGCACCTCCAGTCGACAAAAGTCCCAGTCGGCCTCGGCGGGCCCGCGATTGCGTGCATCGACCGCCGCGAGCCTCTCGGCATCGTCCAATCGCTGGAGGGCCAACGCGAGCCGCACGGTTTCCGTACGTTGCGCCAGTTGTTGGTCGGGAGTCAGCGCGGCGGTCGCAAGTCGCCCTAACGTCTCGCGGGCCGCGTCCGTCTTCCCCAATAGACGTTGCTGCGCCGCCAGCTCCAAACAAATCGGCGCGAACAGCGGCATCTCGGGAGCGATCTGTCGCAGCGACGCGTCGAGCAGTTGTCCGCCGCGCGCCAGCGCCGCAATCCGGTCGTCGCTCGCCGCGTCATACGCCAGCGCCAGATTACGTTGAGCTCGAGCGGCCTGGAGCCGCACTTGGTGCTGCAGCGCAGCCAACTCGTCGGCCCCCAACTCGTCCCCCGCCGCCGGTTTGCGGAAGCGCTGCGGGAGGAACTCGGTAAGCCGTCGGTCGACTTGTTCGAGCCGTCGCGCCGCCGCGCGGCTTTGTTTGCGTGCTTCCTCCATGCGGACGCCCGAGTCGACGGCGACCTCGGCCTCCAGCCGCACGAGTTCTCCGAGCGTCGCGTCGGCCAGTGCCGCTTGAGTTTGCACGAGAAACACCAACGAGTGCTCGGGAAAGTCGGCTTCGAATTGGGCGGCCACGTCTTGAGCTTGCTTGACGAACGCGACGCGTTCTTCAGTCGGCGCATTGCGAGCGTGCTCGGTCAGCGTCCGAATCCATTCGACGGCGATTTCGCCGCGCGGCGTCGCCGCGAGACTACGATCCGACCATCGCCACGCACAATGCCGCTCGGCCAAGTCAAACAACCGCCGCTGACGCAAACCTGCCAGGAACGACTCGTCGAGCGACTTGTCGGCGGCTTGCACCGGGGCGCAGTCGGCGGCTGCCTCGACAACAGCGAGCGTCAGCGACATCGCCAGGGCGAAGCGTTTCACGAGATGCGCGACGGCGGCGGGGGTCACGATCCACCTCCCGTTGCGTCGGCGGGCGGCGAGTCGGTCGCGGGTTTCCAAGCGGCCGCCATGCTCACTTTTGCGAAACCAGCGCGACGCGCAACGTCGTAGGCGGCCACCACGGCGTGCAACGGAACCTCTCCGTCGGGATGCAAGACGACCGGCACGTCGGCGTTGATCTGAGCGATGTCGACTAACTGTTTCCGCACGCCATCCAGCGATGCGACCGGGGTCTGGTTGACCGACCACAAGAGCCCCGCCTCGGTGCGAACCACGCGCACCACGATCCGCTCGAAGTCGGCTTCGGGCGGCGGGGGAGGTTCGTCGTTCGTCGCACCGGCCGACGCACGCGGCGGCGACTGAGTCGACACGCTGCTCGGCAACAACTTCTCCGCAATCTGCCCGCCCGCCGTCCACACGAAGAAGACCAACAGCAGGAAGACGACGTCGATGAGCGGCGTCATTTGGATTTCCAGCGGCGCGCGGTTGCGCAGGACTTGCAGCGGCAGCTTCATGGCGGTGCGGCGCCTCCTGCGGTCTCGTCGACGACCGCAAACGTCACGTTGGAAAGTCCCGCGCGGGCGCACGCGACCAACAATGGTTCGACGTGCTTATAAGGTACGTCGCGGTCCGCGCGCACCCGCAGTTCCACTTCGCCGCCCTGCTCTTTCACCAACAGCGCCAACCGCTGCGGCAGTTCTTCCTTCGGCACGGCGCGTCCGAAAAGCAACAGCGAACCGTCGAACAGCACGTTGAGCGTCGCGCGGGGGCGGTCGTCGTTGGGATCGACCGACTGGCCGCTGAGCGCCGTCGGCAACGGCAAGGCCAGCTGCGTCTCTTGCTTCGCCAAATGGCTCGACACGAGAAAAAAGATCAGCAGTTGAAACACGACGTCGATCAGCGGCGTCATGTTGATGCCGACGCTGCCGCCGCGCGTCAGTCGCGGCACTTTCATCCGCCTGCTCCTCGCGTAGGCGGAGCGGGCGGTTGCGGCGGAGCGGGCGGAGGCGTGGGCGTCTGCGGCGGCGCGGCCGCGGCTCGCTGCGGCGCAGGACGTACGGCAGGCGTCGTCGGCGGCGCCGCCGACGCACGCCGCTTCAGCGGGGCGAAAGCGTGCTGCGCCGTCTGGGCCGCCTCGGCGATGAACTGATCGACGCGATTGCGCAACAAGGCGAAGGCGGCGAGCGACGGGATGGCGATGATGAGTCCCGCGACGGTCGTCACCAGCGCCTGATAGATGCCCTCGGCCAACTGCCCCGCCCCCGCGTTGCCTTGCGTGCTCGCCACCTCGCGAAAGCACAACACCATGCCGAAGACGGTGCCCAGCAATCCGAGCATCGGCGCTAAGTTCGCCAGCACCGAAAGATACTCCACTCGGCGAAACATCCGCGCCGCATGTTCCGCCAGCGACTCTTCGATCGCTTCTTCGACGGCGTTCCAACCGCCGTCGGCTTCCGCGAGCCCCCGAAACAGGACGTGCCCCAGCATGCTCGGCGACTCGCGACAAGCCTGCTGCGCTTCGGCCCATTGGTTGGCTTGCACGCACTGCCGCACGCGATCCCCCAACCCCTCGGGCAGCACCAGCGGCCGCCGCAGCGCCAGAATCTGTTCGACTACCAAGTACAACGCCAGCATCGAGGTCGCGATCAGAGCGAGCATGATCGCAATGCCGATCGGTCCTCCCGAGAACACGATCTCGAAGAAGGAGTCGGGCGATGCGGCGGGCGCGGGCGTCGCGGCGGGTGACTGCATGAATCGTTCCGTGAACTAGGGGACGATGGGAACTAGGGGACGAAAGCGAAGCGGGCGGTCCGTTCTCGGCGCAACCGTTGCGCTTCGTCTGCACGCTGTAGTCGATCAAGCTCTGCGGCCGCCGCCTCCAGCGATTCGGCCGCCAATCGCGCTTGATCCGCGTACTCAATCGGCACGCGCAGGTACATCAACACGGCCAATTCGGACTGGCCGCGTTGGGCGAGCGTCCGACCGAGCGTGTAATACGGGCCGGCTCGCAGCGACGTCGGCAAACGTTCGACCACTTTCGGCCACCGCTCGAGTTCCGATTCGGCCGCGGTCGCCCCGAGGCTGCGCCAGCGCTGTGCTTCTGCAAGCAACGCGACGCGCGAATCGCGACTTGTGGAGAGCTTCTGCAGAACCGATTGTGCGCGTTCTGGTTGCCCGCTCGCGATAAGCCAACTGGCGCCGAGCAGCGCGAGCGCGGGGGCGTCGTCTTGGGAGAGCCAACGCTGAGCCAACTCGAGCCACGCGGCCGACGGGTCGGAGACGGGGGTCCAGGCGAGCGGAATGACGTCGAGGTGCGGAGTTTGTGGGTCGCTCTGATATAGCGACGCGAAAAGTTCGCCGGCGCGCTGCAGTTGGTTCAGCTCGCGAAAGCAGACGACGGCGTCCGCGACGAGCGCTCGCTTCACCCACGCTCGCGTTTCGCGTCCCGACGCCGCCCGCAATTGCTCCACCGCTTCCGCATAGCGTCCCTCGCGTATGTGACGCCGCGCGTCGTCGACGCCGGCGGGCCAAGCGGCATCCCACCGAGCGACTCGGGCGAGCGGATAGGCGTCTTCGCGACCGTCGGCGCGGCGCAGGGTGAGTTGTCCGGCGCGGATCTCGACGATTTCGCCTGAAAGTCGCGTTGCAGACTTCGCCTCCTTGCCGCCGACGAGTTCGACCGTATCCGCGGCCGCGACGACGGCCAGCGACGCCGCCAGGGCGAAAGCGCACGGCGCCGCACTGCGGACGACACGCCGCAGCAGACGGCAAACGTCGGTGAAAGGTGCACGAGTCATGGAGGCGTCCCTGGCGGAGGCGAACTACGGGGCAAGCTGTGTGACGTCGACGTACAGATGCTGACCGCCGTTCTGGTGAGCCAATCGCACGAGGAAGTTGTTTGAGCTTCGACGCGGGCCGGCGCCGAACTCGATGGTGTTAATGGTAGAGCCCCGATTGAGGCGGTGGACTTTGCCGAGTTCGGCTTCGGTGAGCTGCGGGTCGTCGGCGTCGGTGAGGAAGAACAGGACGTCAGGTCCCATGCCGAGTGCGAGTCGCAGGGCTTGCATGTGGTCGGTGCCGCCGTCGGGGACGACGCTGGCGATGTACCGTTCGGCGAGCTCCTTATTGCGCGCCTCGCCGAAGACCATTTTGGGCGGGAGCGGATGCTTGGGGTTAAAGACCGAGAGTCCGTGGTTGTAGAAGATGATCTGGAATTGATGCGTGCTCTCCAGCGTACGCAGGCTCTTGGCCAGTTCGCGTTTCGCGGCCCGCATCGGCCGCCCTTCGAAGCCCGACATGCTGGCGGAGCGGTCGAAGAGGTAGACGAACTTGCGACCCGTTCCGGGAAGCCCGAAAACGGCCGTTTGAGCCGGCTTTCCGAGCCCGCGAGGAGCGGAAGTGCCGACGGCGCCGCCTCCCAGCAGCGTGCCTCCGCCGCCGAGTCCATCGCCGACGGCGTCGCCTGCGGACAGGGCGGACGAGGTCGGCAGCGCCGCGGTCGCATCGAGCGGCGCGGCGGAAGCGCCGGGCAGGCCCGCGACGGCGCCCGCTTGTCCGTCGGCCGACGCAGCGGAGTCGGACGGGTTGGCAGCGGAAGCGGCCACGGCGGACGATTCGCCTCCGACCGCGTCGTCGGCCCCCGGCTCAAAATACTGCGGCGACTCGGTCGACAAGTCGACCAACACGATTCCCGCGCGACGTTCGGGCGTCGAGTTGCCTGCGGGCGGCGGCGGATTGCCGACGAGCGCGAAGAGGAGAAAAGCGACCGCGTGGACGACGGCCGAGACGAGCCACGAGACGCTGCGCAGCCGTCCTGGCGGCTCGGGATCGTACCACTGCTCGTCGTCCGACCAATTGGGCGGCGAAGCAAGACTGCGAGCGGCGGCGGACGAAGAGATCGAGGTGGCCATGAGGCGAATTTCCCGGCGGCTGGCTGCATTGTAGCCGAGCGCCCCTTCGACTGCGCGAGTGGGGTGACGCTATAATTCTGGGTCCGACCGGCAGGCTGGAAACCGCCGGCGTCAAGTTGGCCCAAGAAAGAGACTTCCGTTGAAGATCATCCCCTTCCCCCACCCGACGCTCCGCCGCCCATCCAAGCCGCTGCGACGCGTCGATGCTGAGCTCAAGCGAATCGTCGCGGAGATGTTTGATTTGATGTACTCGGCCAAAGGGATCGGCCTGGCCGCGAATCAGGTCGATATTCCGCTGCGCTTCTTCATCATCAACCTCGAAGCGGAACAGGGGAAAGGCGAAGAGCTGGTGTTTCTGAACCCGGTGCTTTCCAAGCCGAAAGGGACCGAATCGGCGGAAGAAGGTTGCTTGAGCCTGCCCGGCATGTACGGGCCGGTGACGCGTCCCAAGCAAATTCACGTGAACGCTTACAACTTAGCGGGGGAAGAAATCTCCGCCACGTTGACGGGCCTGTTCGCGCGGTGCGTGCAACATGAGTTCGACCATCTGGAGGGAATTCTGTTCCCGGATCGAATGAGCGACACGGTGCGCGCCGGATTTCGCGGCGCGCTCGATGAACTGCACGTCGACTTCGACAGTCGGCGCGCCGTGGGCGAGTATGGCGACGACGCCGCGATCGCTCAGCGTTGGCTCGAGTGGGAGGCTCGGTACGCGTGAGACTGATCATGATGGGAACGGGGCCGTTCGCGGTTCCCACCTTCGAAGCGCTGCTGGATTCGCCGCATCAAGTCCTGGCGCTGTACACGCGTCCGTCGCCGCCGTTCCGCGGTCGCGGCCCGGCCCCTGTCAATCCGATGCGGGCGGCGGCAGAGCGGCGGCAGGTCGCGGTGTTCGACCCGCCGAGCATCAACGACTCGACCGTGCAGACTCAGTTGGCCGACTGGGGCGCCGACCTGCTGGTGGTCTGCGACTATGGACAGATTCTCAAGTCGACGACGCTGGCCGCCGCGCGGCTGGGCGGCATCAACTTGCATGGCAGCCTCCTGCCGCGCTACCGCGGCGCCGCGCCGGTGCAATGGGCCGTGTTCCATGGCGACGCAGAGACGGGGGTCAGCGTCATTCACATGACGCCGCAATTGGACGGCGGACCGGTGATCGCCGTGCGTCGCACTCCGATCGGCGCCGAGGAGACCGCCGGGGAGCTTGAACCGCGCCTCGCACAATTGGGCGTCGAACCAGTCTTTGAAGCGCTTGATAAGCTGGCCGCCTGGGACGGCGTCGCGTCGCTGGGCGCGGTCCAAGACCCGGCCGCGGCCACGAAAGCCCCGCGTCTGACCAAGCAAGACGGCGAATTGGACTGGCGTCGAACGGCTCGCGAACTGCACAATCAGGTGCGGGCTTTCCAGCCTTGGCCCGGTTCGTTCACCCACTGGACGTCGCCGAAGGGAGAGTCGATTCGGTTGATCGTGACGCGCGTGGCGGTCGAGGCAGGCGCGGCGCCTCCTGATTCGGCGCCTCCTGGCACGGTGCTGGAATGCCAGGCCGGGCGGCTGGTCGTGGCCGCCGGGTCGGGGACGGTGCGGATCGAGCGCTTGCAGCCGGCGGGTAAGCGCGTGTTGGAAGCGGCCGAGTTTCTGCGAGGGTATCCGCTCGCGGTCGGCGAGCGATTGGGTTCGGCGAGCGGCGCGAGCGAGCAGGGAATGAAGGAAGCAGGGTCATGAAGCGACTGTACATCGAGACGGTAGGCTGCCAGATGAATGTGCTGGACAGCGAAATGGTGGTGGCGAGCCTGCGCCGCGAAGGGTACGAGCTCACCAGCGACCTGCAGCAGGCCGATACGATCCTGTTCAACACATGCAGCGTTCGCGAACAGTCGGAGAACAAGACTTACAGTGCGCTGGGGCGGCTACGCGCATTCAAGAAACAAAACCCGGCCAAGATCGTCGGCGTCATGGGGTGCATGGCGCAGAAGGATCAGAAGCTGGTGTTCGACCGAGCGCCGTTCGTCGATTTGGTCGTCGGTCCGGGGCAACTCCATCGCATTCCCGAACTGCTGCGCGACATCGAAGGGGGAGCGGGCCCGCAGATGGCGGTGAGCCTGGGTCGACGCGAAGGGACGGCCGACGAGATTCGGCGCAGTCACGAAACGTTTGATCCGCTGCGCGATCCGGCCATGCGGCCGACTCCGTTTCAGGCGTATCTGCGCATTCAAATCGGCTGCGACAAATTCTGCACCTACTGCGTCGTCCCCATGACGCGCGGCCCCGAGCAGGGACGGCCCCCCGAGCAGATCGTGGCCGAAGCCCAGACGCTCGCCGACCAAGGTTGCGTCGAGATCACGCTGTTGGGACAGACCGTCAACAGCTACCGCTACCGCGCCGAGGGACGCACCACGCGTCTGTCTGATTTGCTGGCGCAATTGCACGAGGTCGAGGGGCTGAAGCGGATCAAGTTCGTCACGAACTTCCCCAAGGACATGACGAACGACTTGCTGCAGGCCGTGCGCGACTTGCCGAAGGTCTCGCCCTATCTACACGTCCCGGCTCAAAGCGGCGCCAACCGCATCCTCGAACGGATGAAGCGCGGCTACACGGTCGAAGATTACCGCGAAATGATGGGGCGGATTCGCGAGTGGGTCCCCGATGCGGCCGTCACCAGCGACTTCATCGTCGGCTTCTGCGGCGAAACCGACGAAGAATTTCAGCTCACCTATGACCTGGTGAAAGAGTGCCGGTTCAAGAACAGCTTCATCTTCAAGTACAGCGAACGAACAGGGACGAAGGCGGCCGATTTGATGCCGGACGACGTGCCGTATGACGTGAAGCAGTGGCGCAACAACGAACTGCTTGGGTTGCAAAACGCGATCGCCGAAGAGCTGAACCAGGAGTTTCTGGGACGAACCGTCGAGGTGCTCGTGGAAGGGCCCAGCGACTGGCAGAAGAAGCAGACGGAAACAGGCCCGACGCTGCAATTGACCGGCCGCACCCCGTGCGACCGGATCGTGGTGTTCGACGGGACGCTGCGGCAAGTCGGCCAGTTCCTGCCGGTCGCCGTGTATGAAGTCAGCGCTCACACGCTGTTCGGCGCCGTCGTCACGCACGAGTACGGACCGGAGGTGTTTGGGATTGCGCAGTGATGACTGCAGGGGGCTGGGAGTGGGAGGCGGGAGTGAGGAGAGGGTGGAGTGATAAAAACTCTGTTTAATTCGGAGCGTTTGCCGCCTCGGCCCCACGGTCGTTTGTTGCGCAACTTCACGCGGGGATAGTGCTCCCTTCTCCCCGCTGCGGGGAGAAGGGCTGGGGATGAGGGGGCGGCAGCGCAACAACAGTGCGGGGACTCACGCTCCGATTTTTATCACTCCAGAGAGAGGGAGAGAGAGGGAGAGGGGAGGTCACAGGCTGGAAGCCTGTGCTACGGGAGGCGGCTCAGTTCTTGCTTGCAGCGTAGTTGGGCCGTGAGTTGGCGGATTTTGCGCTGATAATCCAGGATCTGGCCCTGGACTTGGGCTTGGAGCTGCTGTTGGGCGCGTTCTCGCGCGTCGAGCTCTTGCTGGCGTTTCAGCAATTCCATGTGCTGGATTTCTAGCTCTTCGTGACGCCGCATGACCCAGGCTTGGATCTCTTCCCGCTGCTTGCGTAGCTGCTTGTGGCGGTCGTCGAGTCGGTGGATGAGCTGCCGCGCTTCGTCGCGCTGCTGAGCCAGTTCGGCCGCAGCGCCTTGGTACTGATCGGAAATCTTGCGGCGCAATTGCGCAATCGACTCGATCAACCGCGGCACCTCCATCCGGCTGGCTAGCTGCGCCCACAGTTGCTCGCAGGCCAACCGCATTTCCAGGGCTTCTTGATTGCGCACCGTCACTTCGGCGCGCATCTGTTCGAGCGCCGAACGCTCTCGGTCGAGCTCCTCTTCTCGACGTCGCAAACGCACGGCGAATTCATTCAGTTCGACCTCGCGCTCCTGCAGCCGCTGTTCAACGGCGGCGAAGTCGACCGCCGGAACGGCGGCGGCGGGAGGCGTTTCGAGTGCGTCGTCGGGCAGAACGGTCGGCGACGGAACGGCGGCAGCGTCTTGCGGAACCACTTGCTGCGCGGCTTGACGCTGAAGTTCCCGTTGACGACGGCGCAGGTCGCGGTGACGTGCTCGGAGATGCACGACCAGCTGCCGAGCGTGGTTTTGGAGCGGTTCCTCGGAGAACGGCGCCCGAGACGAGGCAGGTGCGGCACTACTCGAAGCTGCCGACTGTGGTGCAACCGATTGGGCTGCAACAGCCTGGGAGGCCGCCGGCGGGGGGGCACTGGGGTGCGGGGCACTGGGGTGCGGGACAACCGGGTGCGGGGAAAAGTGCGGTCCGCGCAGCGGCGTCGATCGCGATTCGGGGCGTGTTTCCGGGCGTGCGGAGGCGGCGAGCGGCAGCGGGGCGTCGATTCGCGTTCCGGGGGGCGCGACCGTCGTGGATTGGGGCGGCGAGGCGCCGGGCGTCGACGTTCCTGGCGGCGTCGAAATCGACCCTGAATCGCTTCGCTGGCTTGGACTTACATTGACGGCCGGAGTCCCCACCCAATGCGGTCCCTGGGCCGCCTCGGGGCGGTCCAGCCGCACGAAATAGACACGCCGCTCCGGTCGCGTCTCGGGCGCAGCTGTTTCGTCGTTGGGCAACTCGGGCGTTGTCATGGCCAAACCGATCCGTCGGAAAACCCGGCACGATCCCTCTACTTTTCCATTATCGGCGCGAAACGCCTCCCGACTCTAACTCTTCCTGCTCTTGGTGCGCCCCGTGCGACTTGAACGCCCCCCCGTCGCGTGAGACAATTCCTGGCAGTTTCATCCTTTATCACTTAGAGCGTTGGTCGCAGGAGCGTCATCCGGTTATGAAGATCGAGCCCATCGGTGACTATGTCGTGATTAAACGAATCGAACCCGAGGAACGAACTTCCGGAGGAATCTTGCTGCCCGACGCCGCACGTGAACGGCCTCGGCAAGGTCGCGTATTGTCGGTAGGGGACGGTCGGCGGTTGAAGAATGGCAGCCGTGTTCCGCATTCGGTCCAAGAAGGGGACCGCGTCCTGTTTTCGGCGTACGCAGGAACCACCGTGGTCGTCGAGGATGAAGAGTTGCTCATCATGAGCGAAGAGGAAATCTTGGCAATTCTGGAGTAGTACGCAATGTTCACACGGCGCAGTGCGATGGCGGTAGGAGCGGGGTTGGCGGCGGGAGGGCTGTTGGCGAGATACTCGCCCGCCTTCGCCGACGACCAATCGGCCGCTCGACAGTACGAACAGATGGTGACTCGGGGGATCGAGTTCTTGAAGACGAAGGGCCAAGCGCCCGATGGGTCGTACTCGGCCATGGCGGGGCCCGGCCCAACGGCGCTCGCCGCCACGGCGATTCTGAAACACGGTCGCTCCGCCGACGACCCGGCCGTCGCCAAGAGCCTCAAGTACTTGGAACAGTTCATTCAGGACGACGGCGGCCTGAACAAAGCGGGTTCAAAGTACCGCAATTATGAAACGTGCCTCGCCATCCTGGCCTTCAAGGAAGCCAACGAGGGCGGGCGCTACGACGCGCTGCTCAAGAAGGCCGACGCCTACGTGAAATCGGAACAATGGGATGAGGGCGAAGGGAAAGACAAGTCGGACTTCACCTACGGCGGTTCGGGATACGGCAGCAAGTCGCGTCCTGACCTGTCGAACACCTCCTTCTTGATCGAAGCGTTGCAGGCGACCGGCAACAGCGCCGACAGCGAAGCGATGCAGCGCGCCCTCTTGTTCGTGTCGCGCTGCCAGAACCTGGAGTCGGAGCACAACACGACGCCGTTTGCGACGAAGAACCCCGACGGCGGCTTCTACTACACGCCGGCGGCGGGCGGCGACAGCATGGCCGGCAAGACCGACGAGGGCGGCTTGCGCTCGTATGGTTCGATGACGTACGCCGGTCTGAAGAGCATGATTTACGCGGGCGTCGGCCCCGACGATCCGCGCGTGAAGGCGGCCGTCTCCTGGATTCGGAAGAACTACGACGTTCGTTCGAATCCCGGCATGGGCGAAGTGGGCCTCTTCTACTACTACCACATGTTCGCCAAGGCGCTCGACGCCGTCGGTCAGCCGACCTTCACCGACGAAAAGGGGATCAAGCACGATTGGAAAGCCGAACTGCGGGGCGAACTCGCCAAGCTGCAACGCGAGGACGGCGCGTGGGTCAATAAGGCCACTCGCTGGATGGAAGGCGACGCCAATCTGGTCACCTCTTATGCCCTGTTGACGCTGGCCTACTGCAAGCCGTAACGCCGACGCCCCGACGTTGGTCTGAAGAAACCGAAACGGCGGCGAATCGCTTTCGTGCGACTCGTCGCCGTTCGCTTTTGGCGATCGAGGATTCGTGCGGCGAGCTCGCTTGCTCTGGCCGCTGGGCGGTTAGTCTTCCAATTCGGCTTCGTAGTAGCGACCGTTGCGGTAGCGGCGATTGGACGACGCGTAGCGGCGTCGACCATCCCCTTCGCTGAACCAGTAGCCGCCCAGCAGCTTGTAGAAGAACAGGATCACAAAGGCGCCGGCGGTGGCCACGCAGAAGCCCATAGGGCTGATCGGAGTCACTCGCGCGGCCGAGTAGAAGTAGGACCAGAGGCCGCAGCCGACGACGGTGCCGCCGATTCCCATCAGCAAAGTGGCGACGGCGCCGCCCGGGTCGCGTCCCGGCATGATCGCTTTAGCAAGCAAGCCGACGATCGTCCCAAATCCAACCCAGACCAGGACATCGTTGGCCCAGAGCTGCACCGTTTCAGGAAACTGCAGGCTTTCCATCTTGAAACGCTCCACTGGGACTGGCACGACGCGTGAAACAGGTACAAAATCCCTCACAATCGTTATCGTCACGCGACGGCCTGAAACTTGAATCGAGCCGAGCGTTGTTGCCTGCGTCGTCGCAAGTCGTTTGCCTGACTTGCCCCGCTTACCTCCGGAGATGCGATCATGCGTTTCAACGTTGAATTCTGGACGCTGCTAGCCTGCGGTCTCGCCTTCTTCCTCCCGGCGCTCGCCGTGGCCGCCGATGATCGTGAACGTTTCGAAGCCCGCACTTACACCGATGCTCAAGGCGACAAGCTGCTCTACCGCTTGCTCACCCCCAAGAACTACGACCCCAACAAGAAGTACCCTCTGGTCGTGTTCCTCCATGGGGCTGGCGAACGGGGCAACGACAATTTCGCGCAATTGAAGCACGGCATGGCCGACTTTGCCAGCGACGCCGCTCGAGAGAAACATCCGGCGTTCGTCATGGCCCCTCAATGCCCGACGAACGAAAAGTGGGTCGACGTCGACTGGAGCTCGCCCAAAAGCGACATGCCGGAACGCCCCGCCTCCCCCATGCGTCTCACGCTCGCCGCCATCGAACAACTGCAGAAGGAATACTCCATCGACGCCGACCGGCTGTACCTGACTGGTCTCTCGATGGGCGGTTACGGCACTTGGGATGCGCTTCAGCGCCACCCGCGGATGTTCGCCGCGGCCATTCCGATTTGCGGCGGCGGCGATCCCAAGCATGCGTCGAAGTTCGTTCATGTGCCCCTGTGGGCGTTTCATGGCGACAAAGATACGGCCGTAAAGCCGGAACGCTCGCGAGAAATGATCGCGGCACTCAAGGCGGCCGGCGGCTCGCCCCAGTACACCGAGTACAAGGATGTCGGACACGACTCGTGGACCGCCACCTACAAGAACTCGGAAGTCATCGACTGGTTATTCGCCCAGAAACGGCAACCGGCAGCAGACAAGAAGTAAGCGGTAGAGCGGGGATGACGCGGGGGCGGGTGGGCGTGAGCGTTGGGGTGGCTTGAGAGTTGGGGTGGCTTGAGAGTTGGGTGCTTTTTTGCGGGGTTTTTGCGTTGGATCGCGGAGCGATCCACGACTTGGGCCGCCCCTTAAAGAGGTTTGAAGATGACGCAATCCAATCCGAAGTTTGCGGTGAGCGAGTCGCGGTTGCTTCCGGCGATCGCCGAACGATGGAGTCCCTACCTGTTCGATGGTCGACCGGTGGAACGCACCTCGGTCGCCGCGTGCTTGGAGGCGGCTCGTTGGGCTGCGTCCAGCTACAACGAACAGCCGTGGTTCTTTCTGCTCGCTCATCGCGAAGACGAGGCCGAGTTCGCCAAGATCGTCGACTGTCTGCTTGATGCCAACCAAGCGTGGGCGAAAGCAGCCGGCGTGTTGATGCTGACGGTCGTCAGTCGCACTTTCCGGCGCAACGGAACGCCCAATCGCATGGCGGAGCACGACCTGGGACTCGCCGTCGGCAATCTTTCCCTCCAGGCGACGTCGCTGGGACTCGCCGTGCATCAGATGGCCGGGATCGTCCCCAGCCGGATCCGTCAGTCCTTCGGCATCCCGGAGGGGTTCGATCCGGTCACCGCTCTAGCGCTTGGCTATGCGGCCGATCCCGCCTCCGCTGACGGACCGCTCGCAGAAAGAGACCGAGCGGCTCGCAATCGCAAGCCGCTCGGTGAATTCGTCTATCAGGGCAATTGGAACCGCCCCGCCTTCTAGCTCGGCGGGGTTAGTCCCACCACCAGCGTTTCGGATCGACTTTGCTGAGGTCGATCTGACCGCGAGCGGCGGCCAGTTCGCCCGATTCGTCCTTCTGCAGGTTGCCGGCCGAGAGGGCTTGGCGCGCTTGAATGTTCACGCCGCCGCCGATCGGCGTCATCAGCGTGTTCCCCTTCCAGATCACGTTGACCGCCGACTCCACCTGCTTCGGCACGTGGTGCGTTTCGACCGCGTACAGCTGCTCGTTCAAGAACACCGGCAACTGCCAGCCGGCCTGACCGTAGAAGTCTTGTTCTTGGATGTAGGCAGCCGCAATCGACAGGTCGATCAGATTGCGCATTTGACCGTACACAGGCGACTTCTTCGCCAACTCGCCGTACTTCTCGGTGAACTGCTTCACGAACTGTTGGCTAGCGCGGTTCGTTCCGCCCTTCGCCGCCACGCGACCGCCCTCGGCCGTTACGCGTTCGTTTTCGCCGATCAGCTTCACCCCTTCACCCACCAATTCCATCGCTAACTTGTCGTCGCTCACCCGCACGCACTCGTAGTTCGGCGTGAAGTACCAACGTTCCATCGCATTGCGAGCCACATCGTTCGGGTTCGCTCGCGACACGTAGCTTTCGATCTTCACGGGCGGAACTTCCAGCCCGATGCCGATCAACTTCATGCGATAGTCGGCTTCGACCAGCACCTGGGCGAAGTGCGTTTGCGGCGAGACGCCGCGAATCGAAACTTCTTGCAACCCGAGGCTCTCGCGCAGGCCGGCGGCGATTCGCTGAGCATCGTTCGGCGAGATGGCGCCCAAATTGCGCAAGAACTGTTGCATCCGCGCCAGCCCTTCCTGCGTTGGGTCGATCGACACGCTGATCACATTCGCTCCGCCGCCGCTGGGCGGAAACGCCCGCAGCGCGACGATCAGGTCTTGCAGCTCCAGCACCGGTTGCCCCGACTGCATCCCGACGATGCGTCCCGTCGGATCGGCCATGAAGCCTTCGGCCGGCCCTTCGATCACGATGTCTTTCGAGTCGGGGTAGAAGAAGACGTGGCGAACGCGCGTGAGCCCCGCCAGGAACTTCAGTTCGTCGGTGATCGGTTGTCCCGCCGCGAGCTTTTCGGCGATCACGGCTTCGAGCCGCGTGAGCGAGATCTTGCGCGAGTCGCTCTTACGCGCCAGGTCGCGCGACAGGCTGGCTCGAGCCGCCTCGCGCTGCCGTTTCATGAGAGCGCCGGTAGGATCGGCGACCTTCTTCATACGCAGCACGCCTTGCGCGTCGACTTCGACGCCGGCGACCGGCTGACCTACCACTTGTGCTTGGACTTGTCCCAGGCCAAAGACTGCGGTCAGAATGGCTGCGACCGCGAGCGTCGGAAGACGAAATCGGAACATGGACATCGGGAATTAGCCCCTCGAAGGTTCGCGGAATGCGCAGGGTGCGGCGCGCCTTGCACTGCCTACATCCCTTTCGGCTATCCTAGTTGCAACCTATCGAACAGGCAAAGAAAGGCCGAAAAATTCGGTCGCGACCGCCGAAAACGCCTCCCCGACGCTCGGCCTCGTCCGATCGTACCGATTGTGCCGCGAGGCTACGACTTCTTGGCCGACTTAAAATTCCCGCGACCTCCCTGGTTGGCCGCGTTGGGATTCGGCTTCGGCGGCGTGGTGATCCGACGCAGGTTTCCGGGCCCCAACAATTCGTCGAGACGCCTTTGTAGTTCAGGAGTTACGTCGAGTCGCACCCGATTAGAGCGAAGCTTGACGCGGCAGCCGTCGCGCAATTGCAGCAGCAATTCAAAATCGCGTTGCCCGGGGTAACCACGGACGATCTCCCGGATCTTGGGGAGCATCTCGACCCCGTGTCTGGCTTCGTCGACGCGGACGACGATTCCGGTGGTGTAGCGCGACCCAAGCTCGGCCAGCGGGATGAGTTCATTGACGACCAGGTTCGCCTCGTCGCCGCCGCGGCGGTCGAGCGACCCGCGCACGACGAGGATCGCATCGGGCTGGACGAGCTGCCCGAAGTTGACGAAGTCGTCGGGCCAAAGGATGCAGCGAATCGTCCCTGCCATGTCTTCCAGATCGAACATGGCGTAGCGAGTGGGAGCGCCCGGGCGGCTGTTCTTGGTGTTGGTAATCTTGATCGCCGACAGCATGCCGCCCAGGAAAACTTCGGTCCGATCGGGCAGTTCGGGAACCTTGTCAATCGTGTGCGAACAAAACTCGGCCAACGTCGCCTCATACTCGGCCAACGGGTGGCTCGTCAGGTAAAACCCCAGCACTTCCTTCTCGGACATCAGCCGTTCGCGTTCCTCGAATTCGCCGACGTCTGGCAGCGCCACCGCCGCCGTCTTCTTGTCTTCTTCCTCGCCGAAGCCGCCGAACAGGTTCTTTTGACCGCTGCGTCGGTCGGCCAGCGCCGCGGCGCCCGCTTGGAGGGCCCGATCGAGGACGTTGATGAGTTGCTTGCGAGTGGCCTTGAAGCAATCCATGGCGCCGGCCTTGATGAGCGTTTCCAGCGCCCCGCGACCGCACGCTTGCACATCGACTCGTTCGCAAATATCGAACAGATCGCGGAACGGGCCGCGCTTGCGGCGTTCGGCCACCAACGCGTCGGAGGCGGAGCCGCCGCAGCCCTTGATCGCGGACAACCCGAAGTGGATGCGACCGTTCTTCACCGAGAAATCCGCGTCCGACTGGTTCACGTCGGGCGGAACAATCTCGATGTTCATCCGTTTGCAATCTTCCAAGTGCTCGACCAGCGAGTCTTTGGTCTTGAAGTTGCGTCCCTCGATGTCGCCCGACAGCAGCGCCGCCATGAACTCGAGCGGATAATGGGCCTTCAAGTAGGCCGTCATGTAGGCGATCAGCGCGTACGCCGTGCTATGCGACTTGTTGAAGCCGTAGCCCGCAAACTTGATGATCAGGTTCCAGAAGTCATCGGCCTGTTTGGCCGAAATCCCATTCGCTTGCGCTCCCTTGAGGAACTGCTCGCGATTGCGATTGATGATGTCTTCCTTCTTCTTGCTGATCGCCTTGATGCAGGTGTAGGCGTTCGCCAGCTCGATGCCGCCTAATTCGTTCAAGATCCGCATGACCTGCTCCTGATAGACCATGACGCCGTTGGTCTCGGAGAGGATCTTTTCGCAGATCGGGTGGATGTACTCGGCCTTCTGCCGACCGTGTTTCACTTCGACATAGTCGCGCACCATGCCGCCTTCCAGCGGGCCGGGGCGATACAGTGCGTTGGTGGCGATGATGTCGTGGAAGCCGTCCGGCTTCATCTTCTGCAGCAGGTCGCGAATGCCGCCGCTTTCCAGCTGGAAAATGCCTTTCGTTTCCCCGCGTTGCAGCAAGGCGTAGGTCGCTCGGTCGTCGGTCGGAAACTTGTAGGGGTCGACGCGCTTGCCTGTCGTCTGTTCGATGAGGTCGACGGCCTTCGAGAGGATCGTCAAGTTTCGCAGGCCGAGGAAGTCCATCTTCAACAGGCCGGCCGCTTCGACGTCGCCCATCGACCATTGCGTAATGATGTCGGTCTTCCCCGTCACGCGCCCCAGCGGGACGTACTCGGTCAACGGTTTGTCGGCGATCACGACGGCGGCGGCGTGCGTGCCGATGTTGCGCGCGAGCCCTTCGATGCGCAGCGCGAGATCCAGCAGTTCGCGCACCTCGGGATCGGTTTCGTACGCCTGCTTCAGTTCCGCGCCCTTCTCCAGCGCTTCCGCCAGTTCAATGCCCAGCTCGTCGGGCACCATGGCGGAGATTTTGTTGACGCGCTCGATCGGCATTCCCAGTACGCGTCCGACGTCCTTGATCGCCGCTCGCGCCGCCAGCGTTCCGAACGTGCCGATCTGGGCGACGTTCGCTTCGCCATACGAGTCCTTGACGTAACGGATGACTTCGCCGCGGCGTTCCTTGCAAAAGTCGATGTCGATATCAGGCGCTTCGCGGCGATTCTCGTCCAGGAAGCGCTCGAACAGCAGGTCGTACTTCAACGGGCAAACGTGGCTGAGGTACAGCGCGTAGCACACGAGCGCACCGACGCCGCTGCCGCGCGCCGTCGCCGGAATATCCTTGGTGCGCGCGTAGCGCACAAAGTCCCACACGATGAGGAAGTAATTCGAAAAGCCCAGCTTGCCGATGCAGCTTAGTTCGCGGTCCAACCGCTTCATGACGCGTTCGGAAAGCTGCCCGCCCGGCCGCATCTCCTCATTGCCTTCGTACCGCTCGTGAAGCCCCTTCAAACACAACTCGCGCAGGTAGTCGTCCGCCGTCCGCTCTTCCGGAATCTTGAACGTCGGAAAGTAGCGTTTTCCCAGTTCGAGATCGATGCTGACCGAGTCGGCGATTTGTTGGCTGCGCGCGACCGCGTCTTCCAATCCGGGAAAACACGAATACATCTGCTCGGAATTGCGCAAGTAGTACTGATTGCCGTCCATCCGCATCCGGCTGGTGTCGGTGCGGAACTTGCCCGTGTTCACGCACAACAGCACGTCCTGCGCTTCTGCATCTTCAGGGTCGACGTAGTGACAGTCGCTGGTTGCGACCAGCGGCAAACCGGCCTTCTGCGCCAAGTCGACCGCCGCCTCCAACTGCAGCCGCTGGATCTCGACGCCGTTATTCATGATCTCGACGAAATACCGCTCGCCGAACAACTTGTGGAACCAGCCGGCGATCTCCAACGCTTCCTTGAACTCGTTCTCGGTTCCGTGAGCGCGCAACAGCGCGCGACTGAATTCGCTCGACACGCAGCCGCTCAAGCAAATCAGCCCCTCGTGATGCGCCGCCAGCAGCTCCTTGTCGATGCGCGGCTTGAAGTAGAAGCCTTCGAGCATCGCGGCGGAGGCGAGCTTGATCAGGTTCTTGAAGCCGGTGCGGTTTTGCGCGAGCAGCGTGAGGTGATAGCTGGCTTCCTTGGTGCTGCCGGCGTCCTTCTCAAAGCGGCTTCCCGGCGCGATGTACGCCTCCATGCCGATGATGGGGTTGATGCCGACGCCTTTGGCCTTTTTATAGAATTCCAGCGCCCCGTGTAAATTGCCGTGATCGGTGAGCGCCAGGCCGTTCATGCCATGTTCTTTGGCGCGCTTGACCAGCTTGTCGATCGAACCGGCGCCATCCAGCAGACTGTAATGGCTGTGGCAATGCAGGTGCACGAAAGGGCGAACAGCGACATCCATGAGGGCGACTCCCGAGAAATCCCCAGATGAAGATAGAGGGGGATTTGCATCTTACGGAGATCGCCCGAGCGGCGGAAGTCCCGAGCGGCGGCGAGCCCGCGGCTAGCGGACCGTTTCCATCTCCGACTCGGCCGTTTCTTCCGCTGGGGCCTCGCTTTGCGTCGCGATGGAATTTGCGGCGGCTTTCGCCTTGGCTTGCTTGCGAAGCTTGCGCGCTCGACGCCACGCGTACGCGGCGACGATCGCGCGTCCCACTAAACCGGGTTGGCCGATCACCGCCGTCCCCGCCTCGTAAAAGCTGGTGCACCACTTGCGCGTTGAATCGGTGATCGGCCCCGAAAAGTCGACCTGCTCGAACTCGCCCGACTCCACCAAGTGCTGCATGTGGAACTGGATCAGCAGCTGCCCGGGCGAGATGCTGGAGAAGTCCTCGTCGTAAGCGATCTTCGGGGTGAGCAGTTGGCCTTTCGCCTTCCAGCAATACTCGTACGCGACCAACTGATCGTGGTGTTTCAGCAGTACGAGGCGCACCCGGTCGTTGCGCAGCAACTCCATCCCTTGCTTAAGCACAAAATCAAACATGCCCGGCTGTTGCAAGATGGCCGTCCCCTCCTGCCCCTTCCAACCTCGTGCCTCGATCTCAAAACCGGTGCGCAACGTCCTTTCCAATTCTTCCGGCGTGCAGCGTTCGACGATCTGCATCGCCACGCCGCCTTCCCGTTCCGCCCGACGCAGCGCCTTGCGCATGTGCCGGCGGTGATTGCCCGAGAACTGGCGATCGATGTCGGCCCACGAGCGGCGGAGGTTCACCAACCCCACTTCATGCAGTCCGTGCGCGACCAGCGGCAGACGGCGGCGAGCGACCGCGTCCAGCAAGCACTGCCAAGCGGTCGACTTCCAGGGAACGTTGCGAAACCCAAAGGCGCTGCAGGGCAGCCGCGACATGCCTTCCACCAGCAAGTCCCCCAGTTCGGGCGTCGCAAAATGAGGATCGAGCAGGAGCATCCCGCCCGGCATCCAGTCGTTGAACGGGAGCTGTCCCAACTTCGGCCAGCGACCGTTTACCACGATCGGCAAGGCCGCAATCAGCCGGTCCCCTTCGCGGACGACGACCGCTCGCAGCGGCGACTTCGGGAAGAAGTACTCCACCCAACAGCGCAAGGGCGCGGCGCAGGCCGAGGGAACGGACGTATCGCTGCGTTGCCACAGATCGTCCCATGCCTGGGACTCGCGCAACACGTCTGCGAGCGACGACCAGACTTCGCACTTCATTCGGACGCCCCTTCTGGCTTCGACGACGACTCGCTCGCGGACGACGCCTCGCCCCGCAATTGCTGCTTCACTCGTCTGCCCGCTTGCTTGAGGCGCTGAATCCAGGGACGAAAGCGTCCCTCCAGCAGGCTTTGCCGAGCTCGATAGACGCAGTGATGCGCCCAACCGGAAACGGTTCCGCGCGCGATGCACGCTTCGAATACTTCGTCGGTTTCGGTGCAAAACCGATACTTGTACGGCTCGTCGCCATGCCCGAGGTCGATTCGCGTCACGCCGTCGGCCGCCGCCTCGCGCACCAACTCCATCATGCACAGCAGGCCGGGCGAGAACTTTGAGAATTCGGGGTTGTAAGCCGTAATCCACACATGCAGCGTTTCGTGGGAACGCAGATTGAGCGCCGCGGCGACCAAGTGTTCACCCGCGTAAAACCCGGACACGACGCCGGCGAGCGTCGGGTCATGCGTCGCCACAAGACGTTGCAGGATTCGCCGACTTTCCGGTTCGCCGAAGCCGTCGTGCGTCCCATTGCGTTGGTGCTGCAACGCCTTCCACTCCAAGAGCCGTTCCAGCACGAGCGCATCACGGCAATCCAGTTCCATCCGAGTCGGCCCGACTTTTTTCGCCAGGGTACGTAAGCCGCGAGTGCATTTGGGAATCAAGTCGGAGCCCCGTGCGGCCGTCGACTCCTCGAACGACGCCATGCCGCGCGCCAGCCCGATGACGGGCGAGCGAAGTCGACGATAGCGATAGGTCTCTAACTCGCGCCAGCCGGCGGCCAAGTAGCGAAACTTGCAGGTCGACAGTCGACACCCCCGCAGGTACTCGGGAGGACTGATCGGCTCGTCGGCATCGACGATGAATCCTTGAAAGTCCGTCAGCGACTCGCCGACCGGCACGGCGCTCGAGCCGGAGCGCTGATAGGGAAAATAGCCGACCTCGCGTCCATCGCGCAGCAGCACGCCGACTTCGACGTCGGACCGCTCCGCGGCCATAATGCGAGTGTATTCGCAAGCGAAGAAGGGGCTGCGGAGCTGGGCATTGCGTTGGCGCAACGCCTCCCAAGTCTGGATCGACGTCGCGTCCAGTTCTCGGCCATTCACGACTTCGATGCGCCAACCCGTCATTGCGATCATCGCACTGGATTCCTTCGCTCCCTTTCCCGCCCTAACCATACTGTCAAATGCGGGTTGGGCAACTTCTAACGACGGCGAACCGTCGATTTCCCCTCAGACGGGTGAGCGGCGGGCGTCAGGGTCGGCGCGACCCGACTCATCGCTCGGCGTCCCCGTCGGCCGCGCAAACTGTGCCGGTGATGCCGAACATGCCTCGCAATCCGGTTGCTCCGAGGAAACGTGACGAGCTGGATAGGGTTTGCCCCGCACGTCGAAACCATTCGTGACAATCGGAATGCCAGGCACAGGTCGTACGACTCCACCTGCGCCCCACGCCCTTCCTCCGTCCCTACTGGCCTCGCTATGACCGTCCTCCATCGTCGCCACCTCTGGTCGGCCCTGGCCGCCCTGATGTTCTTACCGACGCTTGTCGGCTGCTGGGCCCCCCTACGCACCTACGCCGTGCCCGCCTGCGAGCTCCCGGACACGTTCCGCATGCCGACGCGGATCGTCGGGTCGCGGCTGAACATGGCCAACCTGGTCGTCCCGCCCCCTTCCGACTATTTGCTCGGCGCCGACGACGTGCTGGACGTCAGCATTCCCAACATGCTGCCTAACGTGGAGAATCCGCCGATGCGGGTCCGCGTGATGGCCAATGGCGACATCCAGTTGCCGCTGGTCGGCCCCGTCAACGTGAAAGAGATGAACCTGCAACAGGCGCAGGAAGCGATCACCAAAGCCTACGAGAACGGCTTTCTGAATCAGCCGCGAGTCGCCGTCTCGTTGTTCGAAAAGAGCACGATCGACATCGTCGTGCTCGGCGAAGTCAAAGAACCAGGCGTCAAGCCGCTGCCCAAGTTTCAGAACGACGTCGGACACGCGCTCGCAGCCGCCAACGGACTCACCGAGCTGGCGGGCGACATGATTGAGGTGCACCGTCGAGTGCCGCTGATCGAACGGATTCCCGTGCGTCCTGATGAACTGGACGAATACGATTTGGATCGTTCCGATCCCAAGAAGATCTTGCGCATTCCGCTGCGAGGTCTTCCCGGCGAGGCGCTCGACAAGAACGACGTGGCGCTCGTCCCTGGCGACGTCGTGATCGTCCCCAGCCGCCGCGCCGAAGTGTTCTGGGTGGTCGGCAAATTGAACGCCACCAACGCCGTGCGATTCAACGTCGGAGACCGCGATCGCGAATTGGGCAACGGTTTGGTGCTGCCGCGCGAGCGAGAGATCGACGTCGTCACAGCGGTCGCGATGGCCGGTTACCTCGACCCCATCGACTCGCCCACCACTTGCACCCTGCACCGCCACAACGCCGACGGAACTTCGCTGCTGATTTACGTCGACCTCATCGCCGCTCGCTACGACCCCCGCAACACGGTGCTCGTTCGCGCCGGCGACATCATCTACATCAATCCGGACGCCGCTTGGTACTTCCGCCGACAAATGGACCGCTTGGTCCCGGACCTCTTCCGCATCCCGTATGCGGAAGGCTTGGCGCGGGTGATCAATGGACCGCGAGTCAATTAGTCCGGCTCACCAGGACAGAGGCGACAAGAAGCGGCGTGAGAACGCTGCTTAAGGACAGCCGAGCAAGCAGCAAAGGCGGTTGAGCAACAGAGGCGGGAGAGCCAGTTGCAACCGCAGCTTGAACGGCGTGGCGCGGCGGCCGACGTTGATGCGGCGAATGAGCAATGGATCGCACGTTCGAATCCGCTCCGCGCCGCGGCGCGTCGACAGGCCGACGAGACAACCGGCCGCCGCCGTCTCGTTCACGATTCGGGGGCTGACAAATCCTCCCGGGTAAGCGAACGCCGGCGCGGGATTCAGCAACTGCGTCTTGAGGTCGGAGATCGAACCAACGATTTCATCGCGGAGCCGCGACGGCGAAACACAAGTCAGCGGCGGATGAGTGCGGGAGTGCGGCGCAAACGCCGCTCCTTCGGCGGCCAACTCGCGAATCGCGTCCCATGACATCACGGGCGCCGCGAGTCGCGACAGGCCCCAAGCCTCGCGCTGCGACTCCAACCACGCCTCGACCGCGTCAAACGGAGTGCGGGCGGCCCATTCGGCCAGACGATGATTGGCGCGACGCCGCGATTCGACCGTCCCCGTGTCAAACTCCCCCGCAGGGGTCGCCAACCGGCCGACTTCGGCGGAGGCGTCAAGAATGCGATGCACGGCGTCCCACCAAAACTCGCGCTGCGAGTCCGGAAACGCCGTCGGTACGAACATCGTCGCCGCAGCGCCATACTTGCGCAACACAGGCCACGCGTGCCGTGCAAAGCAATCGTAGGCGTCGTCGAAAGTGATGAGCACGGCGCGCGGCGGCAAGGGGCGCGCCTCCGTCACACTCGCAATCACTTCATCGATGCCGACGACCGTGTAGCGTCGCACCACCATCGCCATCTGTCGCTCGAACCCCTCCGGCGTCGCGCTCAACGTCACCGGATTCAGCTCCGGCGAGTCCTCGGCGCGACCAATGCGATGGTACATCAAGACGCGCAGCGTCGAATGAGCGCAGCGCTGCGTCTGGGTGCGTGCGAGTTCGCCGGCACGCGCTGCTTGCAGCGAGACCTGGGAACTATCATCGACTTCAACCGACGCCGCCATTTGGTTGCTCACCAGCCATCCCCGAACTCACAATTCCCGCTAACGTAATCGCCGCCCCGCCCCTCTTCCAGCGAAGTTGTCTCCCCACGCAAAAAACTTTGCAGTGGCTGGTTCGGACCAATCGGAATCTTCGTCTCGCGCCGATCCCTTACGTGGGACCGGCGAGCGTGACGTCGCCCAACTCGGGGGAGGGAGCGTCGGCGACTTGCGTCCCGCTCTTCGCCCCGTTCTTCACCGCGTTCCGGGCGGCGGCGTCGCGCGACAACTGCCCCAGCGTGGCCGCCGCCCCCCCCAGCGCCAACAGAAACCAGTAGTACCTTGTGTAGGCAAAACTTAAGAACACAGTGGTGCTGGCGAGCACGACGAGCCCCAAAAAGAGGGCCGTCGCCGCATTTCGCAGCGCGGGTTCCGTCGCTTCGGCGCGGGCTCTCAAAAGCGACTTCAACGTCGCCCCATATAGCCAAAGCCAAGCGAGCAGCCCTGCCAATCCGTTCTCGGCGGCAATCTCCAAATACATGCAGTGCGCGAGCCGCTCGGTGCTGTGCACCTGAAACCCCAACAAGTCGGCTTTGTGCACAAACTCGGTCGGGAAATTTCCCGGCCCGACGCCCAGCAGCGGATGATCAAAGAAGATCAATACGGCCGCGACCATCTCCGTCGCTCGTCCCTGAATGGCCTTGTCCGCGTTCTGAATCGAGGCCGAGCCGCGTGCAATTTCCAGCAACGGCGCCAAGGAACTCAGCCGCTCGCGATACGTCGGGTTGAGCATCACGACCATGCCGCCGGCCAACATCAAGATGCAAACTTGCGCCCACGTCACATAGCGAAACGCGGCCATGACCAACAGCACCGCGAGAAACCCCACCGCCGCTCCGCGCGACCCGCTCAAGGCCACGCCCGCCAAAATCAACAGCAGCGCCCCGATGGCCAGCAGCTTGAGCAGCGGCGAGCGTTCGGACTGCCGCTGCATGAAGGCCAGCGGCGCGATCATCAGCATGAACTGTGCGTAGTAGTTCTTTTCGCCGATCGGACCAGCTGCGCGCGGCTTCGGCGCCGGCACCCACTCTTCGTCTTCTTCCGCGACGGTGCGTTCGGGAACTTGCGCAAAGCCGCCGTAGTCGATGTGCTGCGTCTTCGTCACCGCCTGAAACAACCCCAGGCCGCCCATGAACGAGCCCGCGACAAGCAGGGCCCAGGTCACCCGTCGCAAGATCTCCGTGGACCGTACGGCGTTGACCACCAGCAGATACAGCACCAGCCCTTCTGCCAGATTGGTCATGATCTTCGCCAAAGCGACGTCGCGATGCGGCGCCAGGAAGACGCCGACCAACTGCACGCCGAAGAACCCCAACAACGCTCCGGGCGCGGGTCCCAAAAAGAAGCGATCGCCGCGCAAGACGACGTGGTATGCCACCGGCGCCAACAACAGCACAAACGTCCCCGCCGCCGCTGCATGCGGCACGCCGTGAAAGTGCGTCGCCACGACGGCGCAATTCGAAAACATGACGAACGCGAAGAGCCAGCTCCCCGTGTCCGGTTGGCGCAGCATGAGCACCAGGAAGGCGGCACCCAAGATGGCGCCCAAGATCAGCAGCGGCCAAACGCTGGCCAGCGAGACGGCCGCCCAAATCATCATGCGCGGCATTCCTCCAACGAATGCCGCTCCGGCTCCCAAAGCTTGAGCCCCTCGCCGCGAAACGTGCGTACGGCTGCCAGGAACATCGCGCACTGAGTCATGAAGAAGAAGTGGGGAATCGTAAAGCACTTCTTCTGCCCCAGTCGAGTGCCGCGGAGCAGACTCCCGACTAGCGCCAGCAGCCCCAGGGCCAACGTCCCCGCCGGCACGATCGCATACGCCGGCTGAACAGGAGTCAGCCAGCAGGCGGCCAACACCAGCGCCAGCAGCGGAAACACCAGCAAGCGCCGCAACACTTTGTGCGTCAGCACCTGCACCGAATACCAGCCGAAACGGAGCGGATTCAGCAGCTTTCGCCGCGCCCAGACGGCGCGCAGTCCCTGCGTCGACACGCGCACCTTCCGACGGAACTCGATCCCGTCTTTCGTCGCGACCGGCTCGTAGGCTCGCGCCTCCATCGTGAACGCCAAACGCAAGCCGCGCACGATCACGCCGGTGGAGATATAGAAGTCGTCCATCACATTGACCGGAACCGCGTCATAGCACTTCGCGCGAATCGCATAGATTGCGCCGGTCGCCGACGTCACGCTTCCCGCGTCCGACTGCATCTGTTTCTGCCAGGCGTCGAGATTCCAGTGCAGACACTCCCCGTCCGCCGACAAGCTGCGTTCCCCGTCGCGCAAATAGACTTGGTGTCCGGCCGCGCCTCCCACGCTGGGATCGTGAAAGAACGACGCCAACTGCCGCAGCGCATCGACGCCGAACTCCGTGTTGGCATCGGAAAACGCAAGCACTTCCCCGCGCGCCTCGCCCGCCGCCACATTGAGCGCCTGCCCTTTGCCTCCGCGATTCACTCGAATCAATCGCACATTATCGCGCCCATATCCGCGGACGATCTCGTCGGTGCGGTCGGTAGAACCGTCGGACGCAACCAGGATCTCGAGCTTGTCGCTGGGATAGTCGCACGCCAGCAAGTTGTCGATGCGCGAGCCGATATGACGTTCTTCGTTGTAGCAGGCGACGATGACCGACATGGACGGGGTCGAGTCGCCGCGTTGGATGGGGCGCGCACAGCAGCGGGCGCGCAGCCATAGCAAGGCTGGGAAGCCGGCCAGAGTAAAGGCGACGAGCGCTAAGCTCGACCAAAATACAAGCAGCGCCGCAGTGTTCATGTTCATCTACCCAGTCTTTCGTCTCGCTCGTCTTTCAGACGGCGTCGTGCGTGAACAGCGCAATGAGCCGCCGGGCGTTGGTCGGCAAGTGATACTCGCGCAACACCTTTTCTCGAGCCGCCTTTCCCAGTTCGGCCAATCGCTCCGGGTCCCGACCCAGCCGCTCGATCGCGTCCGCCAACGCGACGCCGCTCCGCGGTTCGCACAAACATCCATTCACATCATGCTCGACCAGTTCGGGAATGCCGGAAATGTTGCTCCCCACGACCGCCAAGCCGCTCGCCATCGCCTCCATGAGTACGACGGGAATTCCTTCGCGACGTCCCGAGGTGGTGGGAATGCTGGGGGCCACCAGCAAGTCCGATTCACGTAGGAGGGCCGCGATCTGGTCGCGCGTGCGTCGTCCCAGAAAATGCACCTGCTCGCGGAGCCCCGCTTGCTCGACCTGCGCTCGCAATTCGGCCAACAGCGGGCCATCGCCCACCAAGTGGCATTCGAAACTCACACCCCGTTGCTGCAGGACGGCGCAGGCGTCGATCAGATACGTGTGTCCCTTCACTTCGTACAACGTTCCCACGCACACGATTTGCAGCGGCCGGTCTGGACCCTCGGTCGCGTGTGAATCGCGCGGATGAAACACTTCGGTGTCGACGCCGCAACGCACCACGCGCAGCCGGTCGCGCGCCTCCTCGCCGCAATGCTCCACCAAGAACTCGACGTTGTAGTTCGAAATGGTTGCGACAAACGCCGCTTCGAGCACCTTTTCGCGGAGCATATGCTGGTCGACTTGAATGTCGGCGCCGTGCGCCGTGAAGCTGTACGGAATGCCGACCAACCGATGGACCAGCCACGCCATGGCGGCGGGGTGGTTGCCGAAGTGAGCATGCACGTGCGTGATGCCGCGGGCTTGCATGTGTCGCGCCAAATACACCGTCTTCGGGAACAGGGCCAAACCGCCGAGTAGGTAGTTGAGCGAACCGAAGTTTGTGCGGATCAAGGTCGCGAGCGCGCCGAGATACCGGAGCGGATGCGTCGCCAACATGACGAGGTTCGCCCACACGATCGCCGGGCTGATCAACGGCGTGTAGTGGGCTCGAGCGACGAACGGTTTTGCCTCGGGATGCATGGCCGCTTGCGTCGCCGGCGGCTTGAGCAGTTCGAGGAACTTGCCCCAGACCGTCGCACCTTCGGGATGAGTCGCCGTGTTCCGCGCTCGCAACAGCGGGTACACCTCGACGTCGACTCCCTCCCGCTCCACCGCCAACATTTCGAACAGCACGAACGTCTCGGTGATCTTCGGAAACCGCGACATCATGTAGGCGACGCGGCAACCAGTGCTCGCAGCGCGAGCCGACTCAGGCTCGAACTGCGTCGCAGCCGACGCCTGGGGCTTGCAAGTTTCAACCGTTGATGACACGGGACACCTTATTTAGGAAGGGGAATCGCCGGATGCCGCCGCGGCCGGCGTCGCGGGTCGCGGCACCAACCAATTCACGAACGGGATCTTGCGGAGCTCCGGGAACACGTCGTCAACCGTCAATCGACGACGAATCAGGGCCAAAAACGCCAAGCCGGCTGACGCCGCGAGCCCCATCTGAACGACCAAGGGCGGCTCAAAGAACACCAACACAGCCGCGGTGGGAAGCGCCGCGCCGGCGATGTACGCCAGCATGGTCGCCACCGTCCGCCAACGACACGCTTCGCGATTCTCGCGACGCGCGGCGATCATCGTCGTCACCGCAGCGATCACCGAACTGACCGAAACCGAAATGGCCGCGCCCGTCGCACCAAACTTCGGCGCTAACAGAAAGATGAGCACCATGTTGATGACGAGCGCCGCGACGTCGGCGAAGAGCACCGGCCGCAATTTGGCATACGCCCGCAGCACCTGCGGCGCAAATCCCAACAGCGACTCAATCAAGCAGCCCAGCGCCAAAACGCTCATCACGGGCCACGCATCGGCGTAATTCGCACCCAAGAGATAGCGCGTCAAAGCGGGGGAAAAGACGCACGATGCGAGAAAGACGGGAAACGTGAGCGCCGTCACCCACGCGGCCGATGTATCCACGAGCCTCCCAATCATCGAGTCTTCGCGGCGCACCAAGAGCCGCGAAACGGCCGGAACAAACGCGACGGTGAAGTTGTCGAGCACCATGAGGTTGAGTCGTGCGAAAGGAAGCACGGCGCGGTAGTCGCCGACTTCCTCGTTGCTACGCAAGATCTGTAGTAGGTAAATCACCGCCGTCATGCGAAACATGCCGCCCAACTGCGAGGTCAGTACGGCCATCCCGAAACGGAAGAGCTCCCGCATCCGCGGAACCACCTGTTCCTGTTCCGCTCCAGCCGCAGTCGCAGCCTCAGCCTCAGTCGCCGCCAGTTCCGCGCCGCGAGCCGCCAGTCGGGCGGTCGCTGCCGCAGGCGACATCTTTTCATTCCAAAGACGCCGGAAGAGCCACAGGTACATCACCAGCCCGATGACGCCGCCGCCGACGTAGCCCGCCGCCATCCACTCGGCATCCCCGCCCGCGAGCATCACTCCCACGACGGCCGCCAGACGCAGTCCGGGCGCCAAGACGTACCGCCGTACAAAGACGGCCGTAATGTCCTCGAACGCCACAAACAAATCCTGGAAAACATAGCCCAAGGCATCGAGCGGGGCCAGAAAAATCAGGATTCTCAGCAATCTCAGCGAAAGCGGATCGACCCAACCGCTCGTTTCCAACCAGCTTTCGCTCGCCAGAACGCCGCCGATGATGAGGAGTCCCGCGACGAGAACCGTATTGAGCGTCCGCAAGACGGCGCGACGCAGTCGTTCCCAATCCCCAACCTCTTGATACATGGGCACATAACGCGACAAAGCCTTGTTCAGACCTAACGTCGCGACGAACACCCAAAACTCGACGCTCGCCCACGCGAAGGCAAACGACCCAAACGCGTCCTTGGTGAGGTACCTCACCAGGAGCAATTGCAGCAAGAGGTTGACAGACAAGGAGATGACTCGCCCGAACAGGAGCACGGACGAACCGCGCACCTGTCGGACGGCATGTTCCTTGTCGTTCATGAGATCGGCGCCGCAGTCGGAAGCAGCGCCTCGCTCGCACCCGCGCGGGGCGACGACGACGCTTGAATCACTGCTCCACTATAAATCCACATTAGGGCTACAAAGAGCCCCGCCGCGAAACTCATCCCCAACAACGGGGCCGGCAAAGGCCATACTTTCGGAGGAACCTGATTACCCGATTCCAAATCGACCACCGTAATCGTCCCGCGACCGCTCGTGACCGCCTCGTCCGACAAACTGACCTGCTTCAGTTGGTTGAAGACGATGTCATACGCTGCTTCGCTCCGTTTGATTTCCGTTCGCAGCGACTCTTCTTCCACCATAAAGCTATCCAGCGCCTTGACTTCCTTCTCCTGCGCGTCGCAGCGATCCTGCAATTCCAATTCGGCTTGCTGTTCCGCCTGGAGACGCTGCGAGAGCGTATCCATCAACGACGTAAGTTGCTCGTGCAACATGTGTTCCAGCCGCTGAATCTCCGCGTCGACCTGCCGCATGGCGTCATGCTTAGGCCCATACTGCACCGACAACTGCTGGCGACGGACATGAGCTTGCGTCAGCTGACGCTGCACTTCCGCCAAGACGCCATCCGCCTTGCCCTGCTCGTCTCGCAACAACTCGAACACCAAGTTCTGCTCGGAGCTTAAACCGCGTCCCAACCGCGACTCGGCCAAGGCCGAATTCGACCGAATTTCAGACGGCTTCCCGCCGTTGATCCCTTCCTCATACTTCACCACCGCCACCAAGTTCGCCGGCGTCGCCTCTTCTTGGGCTCGAGCAACCTCCAGCTCGGTCACTTGGCGGACTTGCGACAAACGAGTCGCCAATTGCGTTTTGCGCAATTGCACCTCCGCCAATTGGCGTTCCAACTGCAGCAATTGCTCCGACTCCACGCGTGCGTTTTCCTGCAAGTGAGCCGGATAGGGGCTGCGCTGCACCAGTTCCACGTGGCCCGCCTTCAACTTCGCGAGCTCGTCCCGACGACGGACTTCCTCTTGGACCAGCAGATCCTTCAGGCTATCCACCGTCGCATCTTGTTTCTCTTTCAACACTTCCCGATACGACTCCACCACTGCGTCGACGAACCGAGCGGCCTCGTCACGGTCGTTGCCGCGGAAGCGGATCTTCAGCACCGACGTGTCGACGACCGGCGTCACCGCCAGCGCTTCCAGCACAAACCCCATGGGGTCGTGAGCCGCCGAAGCGGGGATCGTCAGCGGCGCTTTCTCCATCGCCCGCTTCAACACTTTGGGGCTGCGAACGAGCTCCGCTTGGGTCGGTGCGAATTGGCGACTGGGCATCGTCGGCGCGACTTCTTCGGCCGCCAACCGGTCGGTTTCCACGAGTACACGTCGAGTTACTTCGTAGGTCGGCTTTTCAATCGCCAAATAGGCGACGCCTAGCGCCGTGGTAAGGCAGGCAAACAGGACAAAGGTGCCCTTGCGGTGCCACAACAGTCGGAAGTCCAACAGCGGCAGGGCGCCCGGAGCCGACGAAGCGGCATCGACCGAAGCAGTGTTCATGGGGATCTCGGAGAAGCTGGGATAAATGGGGCAGGAATGACTTCACCGGAAGCGGCTGCCTGGCGAGAGGGGGATCTGGCCGAGCGGTCGTCGCGATGGTGGGGAACCCTCGCGAAATCTGGCGGTCCAGAATTAGGGGATAATCCGGACCCGAGTCACTTGACAAATAATAATTCCGATTTTTTTGAATGCGAGACTGGACGAACGGGAATTTTGAAATATTTTGGGGCCTGGAGAATCTGCGAAGACTTTGTGGCTGTCCCCTCAGTCGCTTCGTCCCCCTGGTTCTCGACGTTCCCCTCCCACTTCCCAGCCCCTTCCTCCCACGAGGCCCGCCCGCCCATCCCCAAAGGCGGCAGGTCAGTTTCATGAGCATCGCGACTCCCAGCCGTGCCAATGTCAACCTTGGCGAAACAGCCACTTTGGAACACACCAACCTCTCCTCAAGAGGGATGGCAGCAACCTTAGAAGCGGAAACTGCTCACGACGCAAGTCGTTTCCTGAATGGCGATTACGACCTGCCTGCAAAGCCCCTCTATGAGGCAGCCAAGCGCGGACTCGATATCATCGCCTGTCTGCTGCTGCTGCCCATCGCCCTGCCGATTATCGCGCTCTGCGCCGGCTTGGTGTGGCTGGAGAGTCCCGGACCGGTGATCTTCCGTCAGGCTCGAACCGGCAAGGGCGGTCGCCGCTTCCGCATGTTCAAGATCCGGACGATGGTGGCCAATGCCGAACAACTGAAAGAGAAGTACCGCCATCTCAACGAACTGACTTGGCCCGATTTCAAGATTACGAACGACCCGCGAGTGACCCGGATGGGGCGGTTTTTGCGAAAGACGAGCCTCGACGAGTTGCCGCAGATCCTCAACGTCTTGCTGGGCGACATGAGCTTAGTGGGTCCGCGGCCGACCTCGTTCGCCGCGGAGACCTATCAGCCGTGGCATTACGAACGATTGGCGGTCGTACCGGGCATCACCGGCCTGTGGCAGATTCAGGGCCGCGCCGACATCGACTTTGATGATCGAGTCCGCATGGACATCGAATACGTCCGCACTCGTTCGTTCTGGCTCGACATCAAAATCCTGTGGGCCACGGTGTTTGCAGTGGTGCTGCAGAAAGGTGCGAAGTAGCACCGTGAACGACGGCGAAGGCAGACGGGTCCTACAGACGGCCCGAATTGCGAAAAAAGTGATGCTCCCTGGCCGAGGCGACCTTGATTGTCAGACGTTTCCTGGCACAATGTTCCTCGGAGGGTATCCGAATGGTGAGGAGTCTGATTCGAAATCAGATGCTGCGCAAGCAGTTGCGGGTTCGAGTCCCGTGCCCTCCGCTTCACGGCTGAGACCACTGTAACCACAATCGCCGATTGAGCTTACAAGTCCTGCCATCGCAGCAACGACAAACGCCGCAGGTTTCCTGCGGCGTTTTTTCGTGCGCGAGTCGAAGTTGCGACGCGACGGTTTCGTCGAGCAACCGACGAAGGCGGCTGGCTACCAAGCACCGACCATACCAAGCGTCGGACCGTGGTAGACCAGATTGCCGTCGTCGCGGAACTGGCCGATGCCGTTGTTCAGCAAGAAGCTATTGCTGGGCAGGTTCTGCGGCGCGGTCGCCAATCCGTTCACAAACAAGGCTTGATAGCCGAACTGCACCGCCCAATTCGGACGAATCTGGAAGGCGCAGGTCAACTGCAGGTCGCCCAGCAGCGTGGTGCGGGAGGTCGAGTTGTTCGTGGTGATCGCCGCCGCAGCGACTCCATTGCCATCCGTCGAGACGTAGCTGGTGCTTTGAGTCACAAAGTTCTCGCACAACGCGACTTTGCCTTCGAAGTTCAAGTAGCACAGGCGATGCAGCAGCCACTTGGCATTCGTCCCCACTTGCAGACCATACAGGTCGTTGTCCGTGGCGACGGAAACGTCGTTCTGCGCGATATCCGCCAGGTTGGCGCGAGTCCCTTGCGAGTGAAATTGCAGTTGGTCGCTCGCGGCGAAGTACCGCAAGCCGGCGAGCACCTGAATGTCAAACACGCTCGGCTGCATCTGCAACCACGTGCGAACGTTCACCTCGGCCGTCGTCATCTTGGACGCCAACGATACGGAGACGAGGTTATTGTTGTCGAGCACGGCGTCGGCCGGATCGGTGAAGCCCGTCAGGATCGACGACAGATCGCCCGCGGCGGAGGCGGCCAGTTGGGAGTCTTGCCAACCAAAATTACCCAAAAAGCTGGCGTCAATCTGCACGCAACCGCCGAACGTGCGACCGATCGTCACTCGGTTCCCCGCGTTATACTCCGGCCGCAATGAAGACGTGGTCAGCACGGCGTCGCCCGTCGGGCCGACTCGAGCAAACTCGACGGGATCCGAGCGATTGACGGTCAGCGCCACGATGTCGACCGCCCCGTACCAAGACGAGGGCCGATGGGCGATGAAGCCGGTCCGGCAATCCCCCAGGCAATCGCTGCAGTGATCGCAGCCGCCGTACGGGTCGAAGCCCCAAATGAGCGGCCCCGGGCAGCAAATCCCCTGCACGTTGCCGCAATCATCAATGATCGTGGGATGCGGTTTGAACCCGATGGTTTGGGCCGCCGCATCGCGTACCAGCGCCGAGTGCACCAGGAGTCCGCCTGCGATCAGGGCCAACCACCATGCCGTTCGACTACGATTCGCCCCGTTACGTTCGCTATGCCGGACCATGTATGCCTCGTTCCATGCGATAAAGATAGACTTTCCGCTACAAAGCCTACCCTTGTTGTCGTCGTCATGGCCGGTCGTCATCAGCACGTTCGTTAGTGCAGCCAGAACCTCCCCAATCGACAGAGTCGCCCCATTCGCCGAAAACAGCGTAACTTCCCTGCACTTCGTCAGGCCTCAACCGTAAACTCGCCGCAGCTTTCCGGTCCGCCGCGACGCCAGCGCCTTAAAGCGTCCCGAGCTGACTGAGCTCGTGCCACAACCACGTGCTCGCGCGAATCCCTCGGTGATAGTCGGCGAGGTGAAACTTTTCGTTGGGGCTGTGCGTGTTGTCATCATCCAAGCCCCACCCCAGCAGCAAGGCATCGGCCTGCAGCCGCTTGCTAAAGGTCATGACGATCGGAATCGAGCCGCCTTCGCGGATGAAGTAAGGCTTTTGACCAAACCCGTGTTCGATGGCCCGCGCCGCCGCTTGCACGGCCGGACTTTCGAGCGGCACGACGATGCCTGGTGCGCCGCTCATGTAGGTCAATTCCAACTCGATTCCCGGCGGCTTGCGCGCTTCGAAAAACGCCCGCAGCGACTCGGCGATCGTCGCCGGATCTTGGTCCGGCACCAACCGGAAACTCAGCTTCGCGGCCGCGCGCGCCGGCAGAATCGTCTTGCCGCCCTCGCCTTGGTAGCCGCCCCACAGTCCATGCACGTCGCAGGTGGGACGAGCCCAGCGGCGTTCGAGCGTCGAATAGCCGGCTTCGCCGCTGAGGCCGGCGACGCCGATTTGAGCGGCGAATTTGGCGTCGTCGAACGGCAATTCGGCCAGCTTGCCCCGTTCGTAGTCGGACAAGGGACGCACCTGGTCGTAGAAGCCGGGAACCTGAATCCGTCCCTGCTCGTCGTGCAGCGCGGCGAGGAGCTTCGCGAGCACGTTGGCGGGATTGGTCACGCCGCCGCCGAAGCTGCCCGAATGGAGATCCTGCCGCGGCCCTTTCACGTGTAGTTCAAAGTAGGCGATCCCGCGCAGGCCGTAGGTAATCGCCGGCTGCCCCGGCCCAAACTGGCTCGTGTCGCTCACCACCACCGCGTCGCACGCCAATTTGTCCGCGGCGGGCGAGGCCAGATAGGCCTGCAATCCTTTGCTGCCGACCTCCTCTTCCCCTTCGATAAGGAACTTTAGTTGCAGCGGCAGACGACCGCGCACCTGCATCCAAGCTTGAGCGCTTTTGACGTGCGTGAGCATCTGGCCTTTGTCGTCGGTGGCGCCGCGCGCGTAAACGTTCCCATCGCGTTTCGTCGGCGTAAACGGAGGAGAGAGCCATTGATCGAGCGGGTCGGGGGGCTGCACATCGTAATGTCCGTAGACCAGCACCGTGGGGGCGCCGGGCACAGGCGGCGATTCGGCGTAAACCAGCGGATGGCCGGCCGTCTCCAGCACCTCCGTCTTCAACCCCAGCCGCTGAAAATGCTGTTCCATCCAGCTCGCCGCCTTCCGCACGTCGGCCCGGTAGGCCGAATCGGCGCTCACGCTGGCGATGGACAGCAGGTCGCACAAGTCGTTCTCGAAGGCGTCGCGCTGTGCGTCGAGGTACGCCTCGAGGTCGGCCAACGGAGCTGCGTCGGTAGAAGCCATAAACGAATACACTCCCTTGACGGTGGTAGGGGTCGGCGCGACCCGGCCGCCGTCCGAAACCGCAGCGACCGCTATACGCGGCATACGCGGACCTTGGCGAGGGCGGGTCAGCGACAATATAATCGACCCTCGCGGAGTTCGCAGGGAGTGCCGGCGAGCGTCCGTAACCCCGAGGGGTAACTCGTATGTCCGCTGAAGAGAATCAAGTCGCCGTGGCTGAACCGGTCGTGGAAGTTCGGCCGCAGGAAAAGCCGCAGGGCAAGCGGAAGCCGAAACGCCAACCGCGGTACCACGTCATCCTCTGGAACGACGACGACCACTCGTACGAATACGTCATCAAGATGATGAAGGAGCTGTTCGGGCACCCTTTCGAGAAAGGGATGCAGATCGCCGTCGAAGTCGACAACTCGGGCAAAGCCGTTTGCCTGACGACGACGATGGAGCACGCGGAGCTGAAGCGGGACCAAATCAAAGCTTATGGCCGCGACAAACTGATCGCGCGCTGCAAAGGCTCCATGTCGGCGACGATCGAACCGGCGCCCGAATGAAAGGTGGTTCGACGTGGCTACGCTGAAAACGGTGACCTTGGGCTGCAAGGTCAACCAGTACGAGACGGAGTTCGTGCGCGAGGCGCTCGTCGGCATCGGCTACGAGGACGCCGCCGCGGACCAACCGGCCGACCTGTGCCTCGTCAACACCTGCACCGTCACGTCCGAAGGGGACTCCAAGAGTCGCCAGGCCATTCGGCGGCTGGCCCGAGAGAATCCCGACGCCCGCATCGTCGTCATGGGCTGTTATGCCACTCGAGCGCCCGAAGAAGTCGCCGCGCTGCCGGGCGTCGCCGAAGTCGTCACCGACAAGCGCGAGCTGCCTGACTTACTGGGCCGCTTCGGCGTCGTCGACATTCCCACGGGAATCAGCGGTCTCTCGAACCGCCACCGTGCGTACGTCAAGGTCCAAGACGGATGCCTGCTGCGCTGCAGCTACTGCATCATTCCCTACGTTCGCCCGAACATGACCAGCCGGCCGCTCCCCCATCTGCTCGACGAAGTCCGCCGCTTGGTCGACAACGGATTCCGCGAAATCGTGCTCACCGGCATCCACCTGGGGCATTACGGCGTCGACGGCAATTGGAACAAGCCGAAGTCCGAATGGCTGCGGCTGTCGCACCTGGTCGATCACATCGCGCGACTCGACGGCGACTTCCGCGTGCGTCTTTCCAGCATCGAAGCGACCGAGGTGACGCGGGAGTTGATCGACGTCATGGCGGCGCATGGCGACAAGGTTTGTCCGCACTTGCATGTGTGTTTACAAAGCGGCTCCGACGCCGTCCTGCGGCGCATGCGTCGTCGCTGGAGCGTCCGACATTTTCTCGATCGCTGTCGGCTCGTCCGCGAACGGCTCGACCATCCGGCGCTCACCACCGACATCATCGTGGGCTTTCCCGGCGAGACGGACGCCGACTTCGCCGCCACCTGCGCTGCCGCGCGCGAAGCCTTCTTCTCCAAGATTCACATCTTCCCGTTCAGCGCGCGAAAAGGGACGCCGGCGGCGACGATGACCGACATGGTGCCAGCCCCCGTCAAGGCCGAGCGCAGCCGACAGCTCGCGGAACTCGAACGGGAGCTTCGCGACGCCTATTACCACAGCCTCTTGGGTCGGCCGCTGAGAGTGCTGGTGGAAGCCGCCAGCGAAGAGAACTCGCCGCGCATCGCCGGCACGTCGTGCCGCTATGCCGCGGTAGAATTGAACGCCATCGCACGCCCCGGCCAATTGGTCGACGTCGTCCCCACCCGCTACGCCGACGGCCGCCTGCAAGCGTAGCGATGCCCGACAAGAGGCATCCCGAGCGAGTCGCAGGTTGATTGAACCGCGACGCCCCTCCTCTCTCTGCGTCCTCCGAGCTCTCTGTGGCCAAAGACTCTGTGGCCAAATGCTCGGCGGCTATTCCTCGCCGTCTTCTTTCTTCTTCTGATAGAACTGCATCAGATCGCCGAATGTACGCATCGGCTCCGAGCCCTCGATCATTCCCTTGGTGATCGGCGGCGCGGGGGCGGCCTTCTTCGGTTTGACGATCTGCTGCGGAGGGCGAGCCGGTCGTCCTCCTTGTGGACGGCCCCCTTGTGGACGGCCGCCCTGTGGACGACCGCCTTGCGGCGCTCCCTGCGGACGGCCGCTCTGCGGCCGGCCGCCGCCTTGAGGTCGAGCGCCTTGCGGCGGTCGGCCTCCGCCCTGCGCAGGGCGCGCTTGCCCGCCGCCGCGTCGATCGCCGGCTGGCGGCCCGCCGCCGGCGCGTCCACGATTCTCCGGCTTCGGCGGTCGCGCCTCGCGAGGTCGTTCGCTGCCCGGCTGGATCGCCGTCAGCGATACTCGCCGGCGCTGCTTGTCGACTTCCACGACCCAGACCTTCAGCACATCGCCGATCCCCACGACTTCATGCGGGTCCTTGATGAAGCGATCCGCCAACCGGCTGATGTGCACGAGTGCGCTGTCCGACAGGCCGATATCGACGAAGACGCCGAAGTCGACCACGTTCAGCACGGTGCCGCTGAGCTCCATGCCGGACGCCAAATCCTCCAGCTTCATGATGCCGCGGCGGAACACGGGCGGCGGCAGATCTTCACGCGGGTCGCGAGTGGGTCGCGCCAGCGACGCCAGCATGTCGCGCAACAACAACGCTCCGACGCCCAATTCGCTGGCCAACGGCTCCGCATCGATCTGCGCGACCCGCTCCGCCAACGGAACTCGATCCTCCTCGGGATCAGCCGGCGCTTCTGAGGCCGGCGCTTCTGAGGCCGGTGCTTCTTCCGTCGCGGCGGCTGTCGAGGTCGCCACGGCCGACGATTCCGACGCGGCCGACGATTCGGCTACGAGCGTCTCTTCCGCAACCGGTTCGGCTGCGTCGGCGCCATCTGCGACGGCACCATCTGCGTCGGCGCCATCTGCTGCGGGGGCGTCTGCTGCGGGGGCGTCAGTCGTCGCGCTGGGAACCTCGGGCGACGAAGTTTCGGGCGACGAAACCAGCGCCAGCACGTCGGCGGCGAAGGGGGCTGGCGTGTGGCTTGCCGATGCCCCGATGCTGGTCGGCGCCGGAGTCACTTCGATGGCCAAGTCGGACTCGCTGCTCTCCAGCCGCTCCAGCACGCGTCGAGCCACCTCGTAGCTTTCAGGGTGAATCCAGGTGGCATCCAGGGGCGAGTGGCCGCCGTAGATTTTGAGGAACCCGGCCGACTGGACGAAGGTCGCGTCGCCGAAGCCAGGAACCTGTTTGAACTGTTCGCGGCTTTGGAACGGTCCATGCTCCAAGCGGTACTCGTAGAGCCGGCGGGCGGTGAGCTGATTCAAGCCCGACACATAGCGCAGCAGCGCAGGGCTCGCCGTATTCACGTCGACGCCCACGTAGTTCACGCACGACTCCACGACCGCATCCAGCGACTCGCGCAGATGCTTGGCTTTAAGGTCGTGCTGGTATAGCCCCACGCCGATGTTGGCGGGATTGATCTTGACGAGTTCCGAGAGGGGATCGAGCAAGCGACGGCCGATGGAAACCGCGCCGCGCACCGTCGCGTCGTACTTTGGCAGCTCCTCTCGTCCGATCGGGCTGGTCGAGTAAACGCTAGCCCCCGCCTCGTTCACAATGACGTATTCAACTTCCGCGTCTTTCAGCTCGTTGCCCAGCACGTCCGCAACCAGTTGCTCCGTCTCGCGGCAGGCGGTCCCGTTGCCGATAGCGATCACCGACAAGCCATGCTTGCGAATGACGTCGACCAGCCGGCTGCGGCACAGTTGCCGATGTTGTTCGGGGCCGATGATGTGGATCGTGCCGTGGTCGATCAAGTTGCCGAACTCATCGAGCGCCGCGAGCTTGCAACCGCTGCGGAAACCGGGATCGATCGCCAAAACGCGCCGCCCGTTCACGGGCGGCTGCAGCAACAGTTTGCGGAGGTTGCGGACGAACACATCGACCGCATGCCGTTCCGCCTTTTCCGTCATCTCGCGACGAATTTCGCGTTCCAGACTCGGCACCACCAACCGCCCCAACGCGTCGTGCACGCACGTCTTCAAAAACGCGCCGTGCGGGTGCTCGTTCGGCGCCAGCAATTCTTCGGCTTCCTTCTCCATCGCGACGACGTCGGCGTCGATCCGCACGCGCAAGACCTGCGATCGCTCGCCGCGATTAATGGCCAACACGCGATGCGGCGGCACCTTCGACAACGGCTCTTGGTACTTGTAGTAATCTTTGTAGAGGCTCTCGATGAGCTTCTGCTTTTTCTTTTTCTTCGCTTCGCGCGCGGCTGCTCGCGCCTGCTGACGCGCGGTCAATTTGAGCAACGGGATGGCGGTGGCCTTCAGCCCCGCACGCGTGACGGACGCAGTCGTCGGCGTCACGTTCGCCCCCGTCGCACCGGCTTCCGCGGTCGGCTCGGCGCCCGGCTCGGCAGACTGTTCGGCGCCCGGCTCGGCGGCCTGTTCGGCGGCTCCTTCGCCCGTGTGTGTTTCGCCCTCGTGCGCGTCGGCTTCGCCGCCTTCCACGTCGTCCTGGTCGACTTCTTCCGCTTCGCGCAGCAATTCCTCATGCAACGCATCGTCGATTTCGGCCGCTTCAGCATGCTCGCCGTCTAGCGGTTCGTCGAGGTGCTCGGCGAGCGACGCGTCGGCCGACAGACGTTCCGTCGCGTCCCCCAGCGTTTCCACCGGCGTCAGGTCGGCGGCGGCGCCCGCCTGTTCACTCGAAACCTCACCTGCTTCCTCGCCCGCGTCGTCCCCGCTTTGCTCCGGCGCCGTCACGGTCGCACGTCGCTCCGAGGGTTCGATCCGCGTGCTGACAAACTTACCGGAGCGTTGCAGGATGCGTCGCAAACGGCTGCGCAAGTCGGAGCGTTCGCTGAACTGTTCGGCCAAGATGTGCCGCACGCCGGCCAATACTTCGTCGACCGTATTAAGCTTCTTTTCGGGATTGACCAGCGACTGGGCGCGCGCAACTAAATCAGCGGCGGCCGGATCGGCGTTCAAGATTTCCAGCGCCAGCGGCTCGAGCCCGCGTTGGCGGGCGAGCGTCGCGAGGGTTTGCTTCTTGGGTTTGAAGGGAAGGTAGAGGTCTTCCAGGTGCTTGGGAGAGCGGGCCGATTTGATTTGCCCCGCCAACTCGGGCGTCAGCTTCCCTTGCGATTCGATCGACTTGAGGATCGTTTGCTTCCGCTCCGCCAACTGCCGCAATTTGGCGACTTCTTCGAGGATTCGCCGGATTTGCTCTTCGTCGAGCCCCCCCGTCTGGTCCTTGCGGTAGCGAGTAATAAAGGGAACCGTGTTGCCTTCATCCAGCAACTCCACGGTCCTTTGGACTCGGTCGAGGGTGAGCCCTTGATCGCGAGCGATTTGTCCGAGATCGATGCTAATCGTCGTGTCCATAAGTACTGCCGGACGAATCGTCGCGAGCGCGTTAATAGAAGTGCCAAGAGGACTTACCGCAAACAGCTCGGCAATCTAGTGCTGTCAGGTAGCGCTTGTCAAGCTTGCGCCGCCCGCGCACCCCTAAAGAACCGGCTTCAAATGCCAACTTCGCCCACTCTACCGCGATTCGCTGGCTGCTCGGCGTCCGCCCGTCCGAGTTGGCGGAGCGACACTTGCGACACGGAAACGGCTGCACCGCGCCCGACAATTGGTCAAAACTGTCAGCATCCGGTCAACAAGGCTAACCCGCACGCACCATACAGCCGATACATAAGGACGCTCAGGAACAATACGCTCGATCACTGCTGAAGGAAGGACCCGATGGCAGCCCCTCGCCTGCGCGTTTACTACGGCCCCGAACACGAACCGCAGGTCCGCGCTTTGCCGGATGCGGCCCCGATGCATTCGACCGTCACGGTGCCTCTGGGCGACGTTCTCAACGTGCTCACCGACGCCGTCCGCAATCGTCGCGCGTGGGTGCAAGATTTCGAAGACGACGAGATCACCATCTCGACCGACCTCTACGAAATCCTGCTCGCCTATCAACACTTCCGCCGTCCCTCGGCCTAGTCGGCGGCGGCTACGGCGCGACCCCCATGAGTCCCTTGCGGGGGTCGATCGCCTTGAGCGCCTTCCCGGCTTCCTTGCGCAGCGTCTCATCGGCCGTCGCGTCGTTGAGCAGCTGTTGCAGGTCGGGAACGACCTCTTTCGCGGCCGGCCCGATCCGCGCCAGCGCCGCAATGCCGGCCTGTCGCGTCCGTACGTCTCCATCAAAACCGACTTGTTTCAGCCGGGCGACAAGCGCCGGGCTGGACGGTTTAATGCGCCCCATCGAGTCGATGACGCGCAGGTACAGCAACTCCGGCTCCATCTTCTCCAGCGATAGCAGGGCTTCGCCGCCGGCCGGCCCCGTCTTCACGATCGCCCGACACGCGTAAAGCCGCCGGTCGAGTTCCGCGGAGTCGTCGCGGATCACGTCGGCCAACGTCGGAACCGACGCCCCGCCCCGCAGCGCGAACCACGCCTCCACTCGCGCCACCTCCGCGTTATCGCTGGCCTTGATCGCCGCCGTGAGGGCGTCGAGCGCCGCGGGAACGTCGGCGAAGGCATTCGCGTCCACCTTCACCGGCTCGACTTTCTTCGCCGGGGGAGGAGTCGGCGCGGCGGCGGCCGGGCGCGCCGGCGCGGCGGGGGGAGGCGGAGCGGGCGCGTCGCAGCCGACGCACAGCCACCCGGCGGCGGCGGCAATCACGCCCAGCCGTCGTAGTCTCCGCCACTTTGCCTCTTCACGCCCCGCTGTCGCTCGACCCGCTTGCATGGATTGCCCCTTCGACTGCGGGAACGGCCGGCGGCCTCGCGCCGCGAAAAGACCCCTCTCGCGAGCGACAGTATGTCGAGGCGCGACGACGCGATTCAAGCGGACGAGGGAAGCAAGCCACCGTATGGGCCTTGCCCTCGACGGCCGGAATGATTCTTCTGGGAGCGATCAGGAAAGGACCCGTCGTGGCAAAAACCGAAAAATCCAACTCCCCAGCAACCCTCTCCAGCCTGGATAAGGCGCGAGCGGCCGCGAAAATGGCCCTGGAAAACCAGGCTCGCGACGTGCTGATCCTCGACCTGCGCAAGCAAACTGCGCTGTTCGATTACTTCGTCATCGCCACCGGCAAGAGCGGCCGGCAACTGCGGGCGATCGCCGACGACATCGACGAATTGCTCCAGAAACAACTGGGCGATAAGCGACTTTATACGGAAGGCTACCAGGACAGCCGCTGGATCGTGCTCGATTACGGCGATCTAGTGATCCACCTGTTCGATTCCGAAATGCGCGACTTCTACCGACTCGAGGATGTCTGGGGCGACGCGCCGCGCATCGACGTCGCATAAACCAATTCGCCTCCCCGCCTGCGGCTATGGCCAGCCCCCCACGACCGCTATCATGCCGCTACTCGTCACGGCGTCATTTCTAGTGGGTTCACTTTCGTTCAGCGGAGAAAGGGGCGGATTCCATGGATTCTTTATCGCTTGATCTGATGGGGCTGCTAGTCCTCGTACTGGCCTTGGCCACCATCATGGTCGTCATCATCCTCGCACGCCAAAATCGCACCGGGAAAGAAGTCGCCGTTTGGCTGCTCTCCGGCGTCACCGGCGTCATCCTCGGCGCCGGCCTGCTGGCCGCCATCGTGAAACTCAAGGGCTACCACCTCATGTCGGAATCCGAGATGCGCTCCATCGCGGCCGACAACATGTCCAACGCCGGTTCGCTTACCCCGACTCCTCCCGCCACGCGCGGCGGCGCCCCAGGCGGTCCCGGCGGCGCCCCGATGGGCATGGGCGGCGGCATGGGCGGTCCCGGCGGCGGCATGGGCATGGGCGGCGGCATGGGAGGTCGTCCCCCGGCTCCCAAACGCCAACTCACCACCCTCGTCCGAAAACTAGAACTGCTCACCGGCGACATCGCCATCCAACTCAACGACGACCAAAAGACGGCCGCACGCACCATTATCGCCGAACTGGCCGCCGTGGAAAAAATGACGGACGACGAAGCCAAGGCCGCACACGATAAACTGCTCGCCCTGCTCGACGACCAACAAAAAGCCCGCCAAGACGCCATCGGACTCCCGTTCGCCCGACGCGGCGGCGGCCCGGGCGGCCCGGGAGGAGGAGGAGGTCCTGGCGGCGGCGGTCCTGGCGGCGGCGGTCCCGGTGGTCCGGGAGGCGCCCCGCCCGCCCCTGACGCCAATCCGTTCGCTGACGAAGACAGCGGCAAAGCCCTCCAGTCGCTCCTCACGCGACTCGGCGGCGCCGCTCCCGCCGAACCCAAGGCGCCGTAAACCGCCTCCCCTGCAATCCGGCGGCCGGCGATTCCGCCGGCCGCGTTGTTCATCGAAACCGTGAAGTGTATACGTCGTCATGAATTTGTTGAGCGAACTGCAAAGCCGCTTCCGCACCGCCCTCGCGTCGTTCACCCCTGATCCCGCGCCGCTGCTCGACATGATCCGGCCCGCGCAAGACGCACGCTTCGGCGACTACCAAGCCAACTTCGCCATGCCGCTCGCCAAACAACTGGGCCGGCCCCCGCGCGACGTGGCCGCCGACGTCGTCGCTCAACTGCAGATCGACGACTTGTGCACTGCGCCCGAAGTGGCCGGTCCCGGCTTCATCAACTTGCGCATTCGCGACGAAGTGCTCGCCGCCGCCGCCAACGCCGCCCTGATCGACTCGCATCTGGGAGTCCCGCGGCCCGCTCAACCGCGTACCTACATCGTCGACTTCTCCGCGCCGAACGTCGCCAAGCCGATGCACGTCGGCCATATCCGCTCCACCGTCATCGGCGACTCCATCTGCCGCCTCCTTCGCTTCCTCGGTCATCGCGTCGTCAGCGACAACCATCTGGGAGATTGGGGCACGCAGTTCGGCATGGTCATCTACGGCTACAAACACTTCGTCGATCCGACCGCTTTCGCCGCCCACCCCGTCGCCGAACTCTCTCGCCTCTATCGCCTCGTCAACAACCTAGTCGACTACCACGATCAACACGCTCAGCTCCCCAAGCTCGAGCACGCGCTGGCCGAACGCACCGCGACGCTCGAACGCTTGCGAGCCGAACCGCCGGTCGCGGACAAGGCGGCTGAGAAGAAGCGCGTCGCCGCACTGCGTAAAGCTGAATCGCAACAAAAGGAAGCGGCCGAATCGCTGCAGTCGACCCAGAAGAAAATCGCCGCCGTCGACGAGAACCCGGCCCTCGCTCCGCTCGCACAAGCCCACCCGCACATCGGACAAGCGGTGCTCGCCGAAACGGCCAAGCTGCACGCGGGGGACGAAGAGAACGGGCGCCTTTGGCGTCAATTTCTGCCCCTCTGTCGTCAGGAAATTCATCGCATCTACCAGCGACTCGACGTCGCCTTCGACGAAGAACTCGGCGAAAGCTTCTATCACGATCAACTGGAGGCGGTGGTCGAAGAGTTCCTGGCGAAGGGACTCGCACGCGAAAGCGACGGCGCGATTTGCGTTTTCTTGCCTGACTTCGACGCGCCGATGATCATCCGCAAGCGCGACGGCGCGTTCCTGTACGCCACCACCGACTTGGCCACGATTCGATACCGCGTCGAGCGCTGGCGCCCCGACGCCATCCTCTACGTCGTCGACCATCGACAGGGAGAACACTTCGACAAGCTGTTCGCCGCCGCACGACTCTGGGGCCAACGCGACATCGAACTCACCCACGTCGCCTTCGGCACCGTCCTAGGTTCCGATGGAAAGCCGTTCAAGACCCGCGCCGGCGACACCGTCGGACTCGAAGGTCTGCTCGACGAAGGGGTCCGCAAGGCGCTCGCCGTCGTCTCGGAAAGCGACGATCGCAAGCCGGAGGGCGGCGAGTTCTCGCCCGAGCAACGACAGGCGATCGCCGAACGCGTGGGAATCGCCGCACTCAAGTACGCCGATCTCTCGCAACATCGCACCAGCGACTACGAGTTCAGTTATGACAAGATGTTGGCGCTCGACGGCAACACGGCCGCCTACATGCAGTACTCGTACGCCCGAGTCCAAGGGATCTTTCGCCGCGGCCAAGTCGAATTGGAACAACTCGTCGCCGATCCCGACGCCCGCATTCGCTGCGACGCCCCCGAAGAACGGGCGCTGACCTTGGCCCTCGTCCGCTTCCCTGAAGCGCTCGCCGACGCCCTCGTCGACTATCGCCCCAATCAACTCACCATCTACCTCTACGAACTGACGCGCAAGTTCTCCGCCTTCTTCGAAGCGTGCTCGGTGCTCCGCGCCGACACCGACCAACAGCGCAAGAGCCGCTTGGCTTTGTGCGCCCTCACGGCGCGCATCGTCCGCCAAGGACTCGAACTGCTCGGCATTCAAGTCGTCGATCGCATGTAACGACGCTCGCCCTGTTGCCGCGTTCAGCCCGGCGTCAGCGTTTCCAGCAATCGCTGGGTCAAGCGCCGAGCGCGTTCGTCGTTCAAGTGAAGCGGATGGATGACGAGGATTCCCTCCTCAAGTCGCCCGTGACCGACGTACACCGGCGGCGATCCGGACCGGAGAGCTCGACACACGTCCCATGCCGACCGGCCGAGTTGTGCGGCGTCGAGCGACGCTTCGAGCACCGGCGAAGACTGACCATCGCCCCGTTCGACAAGGCGCGTCGCAACGCCGGGAATACCGGCCAGCGCCGCAGCGATCGACTGCAGATAACCGCGTTCGCGTTCAACGTACTCGTCGTACACACCCAGATGGAATCGCTCGAGCGCCACCAGACAGGCGGCGATTTGTTCTTTCGAAACTTTCATCGCCCGCCCAAGGCCGTGCCGCGGCATCCCGGGCAACTGCCGCTTGTCGATCCAGTCGATGGGCGGAGACCATAAGTCGAAATGGTCGTCCATGTCGAGCATCTGGAGGGCGGCCGAGGCGATTAAGTCGCGGCGACCGCACAACAGCCCCGTCGCTTGCGGACCGCGGATCGCTTTGCCGCCGCTGAACACAACCAAGTCGGCGCCCGACTCCAAAATCGTTCGCAGATTGCTGCGCGGCGGCAGTTCGCCCGCCGCATCCACCAGCACGGGGATGTCGCGCTCATGAGCCGCCTCGACGACCTCGCGCAGCGGCGGACGCGCCTGCGCGTCGTGTACATAGAGCACGCCGGCGGTCGACGGCCCGAACGCCGCAGCCATCTCCCATGTCTCGCAGCGGCGCACCCCGGCGCCGGCGACCCCTTCATGAAACCCGGCTTCGACCAACCGAGCTCCCGCGGCGCGCACCGCATGGTCGTAACCATTTCTCTGCTCGCGAGCCACCACGAACTCGTGCGGAAACCCCGTACAGTCGGGCAGCCGTTCCATGCGCCCCAAATCCAACCGCGCCAAGATGGCGGCCGTCCCCAGCGTCAGTGCGGCCGCAGCGCCGCTGGCGACCAACCCCGCTTCCGCACCGGTCCAGCGTGCGATCTCGCGCGACGCGGCCGCTTGCAATTGTTCCAGCGGAACCGACTCCGCCGCCGCCTCGCGAAATGCGTCGAGCACCTCGTCGGGCATCGGGGCGCCTCCCAACCGCGTCACGGCCCCCGACGCGTTGATGATCGGTTCGACGCCCCACCGACGAAAGATGCTCATGTCCCGCCGCCGCCCATGCTGCGCATCGTCCGTGCGAATTCTTCCAAATGTCGCACCGTGTCGCAGTAGGACGCATAACGGATGCGCTGCCGCACAACGCTCGACAGCCCTTGCCCGCCCACGACGATCGCGGTGCGGTGCGTCTGAGCGACCTCATATAACTGCTGATAGCCGGCGACGAACGCCTCGAGATCCGGAATGTGGGACACGCTCAGCCACACCAAGCGCGGCCGATGGGCCCGCACCGCGGCCGCATACGACTCAAACGGGATCGACGCTCCCAACGAAACAGCCGACCACCCGGTTTCCCGCAACACTAACTCGACCATCGCATTCGGGATCAAATACGAATCGCCTTCCGGCGTCCCGCCGATCGCCCGCCACTCCGGCGCCATCCCATGCTGCGTCTCCCGGAGCGAATGGAGCATCCGCAACATGATCTCGCACGCCCGCCGCTCCTGGTACACCTCCGCTTGCTGACATGACCACCGCTCGCCGATCTCGCGGAACGCCGCGGCGACCACTTCGTCGCAAATCGAGCTGAGCGAGTGCTTCGCCAGGTACAGGTCGAAGACGATCCGCCGACTCAGCGGCTCGTCGCCGTCCAACAAGGCCTGCGCGAGCAGATCTCGAGCCCGCTCGAGACAGCGTTCGGAGATTTCCCGCACCGGCGGCAGCCCCAACGCCTCGGGACTCACTAACCGATGCTCGCCGTCGCGGATGAAGCGCAACACGTCGGGCAGCGCCAAGCGGCGATGCCCGCCGCCCGTGCGGATCGTTGCAATAAGCCCCTGGTCGCACCAGCGCTTGAGCGACGATTCGCTGACGCCCAGCGCCTGTGCGACTTGCTTCGGGGATAAGAGCTCTTTGATCATGGCCTCAAATCACGGCAATTGAACGATTTGAACGAATCATAGCACCACCCTCTCGAGGCGGCCACTGCTTCCACACCCATAAACTCCCAAATTCACAGCTCATTCCGTAATCAGTCGCCGCGACGGGGCAAATTCGACCAAATGAACGTTTTGCACGATTTTGACCATTGACGGGCTCGAGACGGCTCCTAGAGTGCACGTGATGCGTCGGCACGCGTCTGTCCTGTAGAACCCCTTACCGTAGGTCGCCCGATGGCCATCGCACACTACTCCGCGTCGGCTTCCCCCTCCGCTTCAGGGTCCCTTCCTGCCACGGTCGCCCTCAGCGGCGCTCGCGGCTTGGTCGGCGCCGCCCTCGCTCAGTCGCTCGCCGCACAAGGAACGCGAGTCACGCCGCTGGTTCGCGGCACTCCGCGCACCGGCGAAGCGGCCTGGGACGTCGAACGAGGACTAGCTGATCCGTCCGCCGTTTCCGGCATCGAAGCCGTCGTGCACCTCGCGGGCGAAAACATCGCGACGGGACGTTGGACGGCGGCCAAGAAACGACGCATCTTCGACAGCCGCGTCGACGGCACACGCCATTTGTGCGAGTCGCTGGCGAAATTGGCGGCGCCGCCCAAGACGCTCGTCTGCGCCTCGGCGATCGGCTACTACGGTCACTGCGGCGACGCCGTCGTCGCGGAGGACTCGGCGTCCGGACGCGGCTTTCTGCCCGAGGTGTGCGTGGAATGGGAGAGAGCGACGAAGCCGGCGGCGGACGCGGGCATTCGCGTCGTCCAGTTGCGAATCGGGATCGTATTGAGCCGCGAGGGCGGGGCGCTGCAAAAAATGCTCCTCCCATTCCAACTGGGAGTTGGCGGCGTCGTCGGACATGGAGCGCAGTATTGGAGCTGGGTGAGTCTCCCGGATTTGGTCGGCATGTTCGAGCATGCGTTGACTTGCCGCGAACTAAGCGGACCGGTAAACGCCGTCGCGCCCCACGCCGTCACCAATCGCGAATTCACCAAGACGCTCGGGCGCGTCCTGGTCCGTCCGACGCTGTTCCCTATGCCGGCCTTCGCCGCCCGTTTGGCGTTAGGCGAAATGGCTGACGCCTTGATTCTGGCTAGTACACGAGTCGCCCCGTTGCGGCTGCAAGAAACAGGCTACGCCTTCCGCCACCCCGACCTCGAAGGCGCTCTCCGCGCCGTTCTCGCTCGTAAAGGAACTGCATGAAAATCGCGATCGTCGGCAGCGGCATCTCGGGGCTCGTCGCGGCGCACAAACTGCACCGCGATCACGACGTCGCCGTGTTTGAAAGCGAGTCGCGCATCGGCGGCCACACCAACACGGTGCGCGTCGAGTTGGGCGGCGAGTCGCATTGGATCGACACCGGGTTCATTGTGTTCAACGACTGGACCTACCCGAACTTCATCGCCCTGCTCGACGAACTCAAGGTGCCGTCGCGTGCGACCTCGATGAGCTTCTCGGTGCGCTGCGATCGCACGGGCCTGGAATACAACGGCACGTCGCTCAACGGCTTGTTCGCGCAGCGACGCAACTTGCTGCGACCGCGCTTTTATCGTCTCTTGACCGAGATTCTCCGCTTCAATCGGGAAGCCGTCGCCGCCCTCGCGAAGCTCGACGAACAAACGACCGTCGGCCAATTCCTGGCGGCCGGCCGCTACTCGGACGACTTCGCGCAACAGTATCTCTACCCCATGGGCGCGGCCATTTGGTCGTGTCCGACCGGGACGTTCGCCGAATTCCCGATGCGCTTCATCGTCGAGTTCTACAAGAACCATGGACTGCTGAACGTCGCCGATCGCCCCACCTGGCGCGTCGTCGAAGGGGGCTCGCGCTCGTACGTCGAGGCCATCACGCGTCCCTTCGCCGATCGCCTGCGAGTCGGTACGCCGGTGGAGCGGATTGAGCGGACCGATGAAGGAGTGACGTTGTCGTTCGCGTCGGGCGGCAGCGAGCAGTTCGATCACGTGGTGCTTGCTTGCCATAGCGACCAAGCCCTCGCCCTGCTCGCCCATCCGACGGCGGTGGAGCGGCAGGTGCTCGGCGCCATTCCTTACGAACGCAATACGGCCGTGCTGCATACCGACGCGTCGTTGTTGCCGAGAAGCCGACGCGCGTGGGCCAGCTGGAATTATCACGTGCGCGTCGACGAGGTCCCCCATGCCACCGTCACCTACCACATGAATCAGCTGCAGCACCTGCAGTCGCAATACGACTTCTGCGTGTCGCTGAACTGCGACGAGCTGATCGATCCCGCCAAGGTCATCCGTCGATTCGTTTACTCCCACCCTGTGTTCACGACCGAACGCTTCGCCGCGCAACGACGTCATGCCGAACTGCTGACGGCGAATCGGACGTCGTTCTGCGGCGCTTACTGGGGCAACGGTTTCCATGAGGACGGAGTCAAGAGTGCGCTCGCCGTGTGCGGGGCGCTCGAACGCATGACTCGTCCCCAAGCGTTAACGTCGAGTGCGTGCATCTAAGGTTGCTCCCATGAACAGTTGTCTCTACGAAGGAATCGTGCGCCACCGCCGCTTCGCGCCGCGGTCGCACGACTTTTCGTACCGCCTGTTCTTGGTCTATCTCGACCTCGACGAGCTCGATGAAGTCTTCCGCGGCCGCTGGCTCTGGTCGACCCGTCGCCCTGCGCCGGCTTGGTTCCGCCGCGCCGATTATCTGGGTCCCCCGTCCCAGCCATTGGCCGAGTCCGTCCGCGACTTTGTGGAGTCCGAGGGCGGCTTCCGCCCGCACGGTCCGATTCGGCTGCTCACGCATCTGCGTTACTTCGGCGTGGGCATGAATCCGGTGAGCTTCTTTTACTGTTATGAGCCGGACGGACAAACGCTCGCGGCGATCGTCGCCGAGGTGCACAACACGCCGTGGGGCGAGCGGCACTGCTATCTGCTGCGTACGCGCCGCAGCGAGACGGCGGGCGCGGCAGAGACCGAGCCGGCGGCGGCCGCAGAACCGACCGCCGAACAATCGGCAGTGAAGTATGCGTTTCGCCATGCAAAGACGTTCCACGTCTCGCCGTTCATGGACTTGAACATGGACTATGCATGGCAAGTGACGCGTCCCGACGCAACGCTGGCCGTTCACATCGAGAATCACGCCGAATCAGAACGCCTGTTCGATGCCACGCTGACTCTCCGTCGCCGCCCCATCACCGGCATGCAGCTCGCCCGTGTATTGCTTCGTTACCCGCTGATGACCTTGCAGGTGGTCGGAGCCATTTACTGGCAAGCTTTGAAACTCTGGTGGAAAAAGATCCCTTTCGTCAGTCATCCGAAGTATTCCGCGTCTCTGGAATCGCCCACATGAACTTCCAACCCCTCGGCCGAATCGATCGCACCGCGCGCGGTCTGCTCGCCCGTCGCTTTGAACAACTGAACCACGGTCGTCTGCGAATCGTCGATCATGACGGCACGCACCTGTTCGGGCGACGGCATCTCGACGACGGCGATCTCGACGCCGCCGTGTTCGTGGAACGGCCTGAGTTTTATCGACATGCGATCATGGGCGGGACGTTGTCAATCGCCGAGTCATATTTGCGCGGCGACTGGTCCTGTTCCGACCTCGCCAGCCTCTTTCGCTTGTTCACGCGCAACATCGGCCTCTCCGACGGCCTCGACAGCGGTCTGCGCCGGCTCATGCACTGGCCCGCACGCATCTACCACTGGCTGCACGCAAACAGCCGCAGCGGCTCGCAGCGAAACATCCATCTCCACTACGACCTGGGCAACGACTTCTTCGCCCTCATGCTCGACGAAACCATGGCCTACTCCAGCGGCATCTATCCGCGGGCGTCGAGCAGCCTGTGGGAAGCGTCGGTGGAGAAGATGGACCGGCTCTGCCGTAAGCTCGACCTGCGCTCGACCGATCACTTGCTGGAGGTCGGCACCGGTTGGGGCGGGTTGGCGATGCACGCCGCCGAGCATTACGGCTGCCGCGTCACGACGACGACGATCTCGCGCGAGCAGCATCAGGAGGCGGCGACGCGAGTCGCTCGAGCGGGGCTCGGCGACCGAGTGACCGTGCTCTTGTGCGATTACCGCGATCTCGTCGGCCAATTCGACAAGATCGTGTCGGTCGAAATGGTCGAAGCAGTCGGGCACGAATATCTGCCGCAGTACTTCGGTCAGCTCTCGCGGCTGCTGAAGCCCGAAGGGACGCTCGCGATCCAAGGCATCGTGATGGGCGACCAACGGCACGCGCAGTACTTGCGGTCGGTCGACTTCATTCAGCGATATGTGTTCCCAGGCGGTTGTCTACCGTCGGTCGGCAGTCTGGTCGACGCCTCCGCCCGCGGGTCCGACCTGCGTTTGGTGCATCTGGAGGATTTCGCCGAACACTACGCGCGGACGCTCGCCGACTGGCGCGTGCGGTTCCTCGAGCGGCTCGACGACGTCCGGGCGCTCGGCTATCCCGAGCGATTTTTGCGACTGTGGGACTACTACCTGTGCTACTGCGAAGCGGGCTTCGCAGAGCGATATCTAAGCGTCGTTCACGTGCAGTTCGATAAACCGGGCTGCACGCGCGATCCCTTGCACCTATCGCGTCGCGCGGCCGAAGTGCGGTCGTTCGCGCCGCAAACCGCCGTCACCTCGGGAGAATTGTCATGAGCATTTGGAGCGCGGGCGTCGACTGGGTGGAGCGAGGCTGGATTCCCGACTGGATCACGCGCATGGCCATCCGACGCCTGTGCAACGTCCGTCTGCAGGAATGCGCCGCAGCGGACTGCGAGTCGGAACGCGAGTCGCTGGAACAGTTCTTGCGCGAGATGCGGCTCGGTCCGATCGCGCCGGTCCCCGAGCGGGCCAACGAACAGCATTACGAAGTTCCCGCTGAGTTCTTTGATCTGGTGCTCGGACCGCATCGCAAATACAGCTGTTGCTACTGGTCCGACGACACGCTGACGCTCGGGCAGTCCGAAGAGAACGCCCTGGAACTCACCTGCCGCCGCGCGGAACTGGAAGACGGTCAAGACGTGCTGGAACTCGGTTGCGGCTGGGGTTCCCTTTCGCTGTGGATGGCCGGCCGCTATCCGCATAGCCGCATCACGGCCGTCTCCAACTCGCGTCCCCAACGCGAGTGGATCGAGGCCGAAGCGCGGCAACGCGGCTTGCGCAACCTGCGCGTCATCACGTGCGACATGAACGACTTCGACGCCGATGCGACCTTCGATCGCGTGGTGTCGGTGGAGATGTTCGAGCACATGCGGAACTACGATTTGCTGCTGTCGAAGATTCGCCGGTGGCTGCAACCCGACGGCCGGCTGTTCGTGCATATCTTCTGCCATCGCAAGTACGCCTATCCATTTGAGACCGAGGGGGATCAGAACTGGATGGGCAAGTACTTCTTCACGGGCGGCATCATGCCGAGCGACGATTTGCTGGCGAGGTTCCCGCGCGACATGCGAGTGGAACGGCAATGGCGGTGGAATGGGCGTCATTACCAGAAAACGGCCGACGCGTGGCTTGCGAATCTCGACGCGCGACGCGACCAAGTCATGCCGATCCTGGAGTCGGCCTACGGACGCGAGAATGCGGAGCGCTGGCTGCAGCGGTGGCGCATGTTCTTCATGGCGGTCAGCGAACTGTTTGGATATGCGGGCGGCGAAGAGTGGTTCGTCGGCCACTATCTGCTCATGCCGCAGCAGCAGGAAAGCGAGTCGCCGGAAGTGAGCCCGCTTTGGCCTGACCAACTTGTCGCCGGCTAGGCGTCGAGCTTCGCTCGTCCATTCCCGGAAGGCCCCACGTCATGAGTTCCGTCGTCGCGCTGAACGCCCTTATCGTCGCGGGACTGTTCGCGGCGCTGTGGCTCGTCAGTTTGTGGAAGCGCGACGCCAGCATCGTCGATCCGTTTTGGGGTCTGGGCTTCGTCGTCGTGGCGTGGGCGACGTGGTGGCAAGCCGAGCAACCGCTGGGCATGCCGCTGGTGCTCGTTGTCGTCGCGAGCCTCTGGGGCGTACGTCTTGCGCTGTTCTTGCTGTGGCGGAATCACGGCAAGGGCGAGGATTTTCGTTATCGCGCGATGCGCGACTACCACGGCGGGCGATTCGCTTGGGTGAGTCTCTTCACGGTGTTCGGTCTGCAGGCGTTTATTCTGTGGTTCGTGTCGTTTCCTTTGCAGTGGGGAATCGCCGCTCGCCAGCCCACGTTCGTTTCGCCTTGGCTCGCCTATGTCGGCGTCGGCTTGTGGGCGGTCGGCTTTTTCTTCGAGTCGGTCGGCGATTGGCAGTTGGCGCAGTTCAAACGCTCCCCCGATCAACGCGGCAAGGTGCTCGACACGGGCCTGTGGCGATACACGCGTCACCCCAACTATTTCGGCGATTGCTGCGTGTGGTGGGGATTCTTTCTGATGGCTGCGGACGGCGGCGGTTGGTTCACCATTGCGAGCCCGTTGGCCATGACTTTTCTGTTACTCAAGGTCTCCGGCGTCGCATTGCTGGAGAAGTCGATCAGCGAACGGCGTCCCGAGTATGCGGCGTACATTCAGCGTACCAACGCCTTCTTTCCGGGGCCGCCGCGCCGCGGCTGACGTCGCGCCCCGCTTGTCGTACAACACAAACGACCTACATACTTGAGTGTGTCGCACGCGGGATACCTCATTGAGTGAAAGGACGGTCGTCATGCCTCGCATGTCCGTGTTGTTGGTCGAGGGAGACGCAGCCGAGGCGCAGCGCATTGCGGGATTACTGGAGCGAGTGCGCGGCGTCGATTTCGATGTGAAGGCCGAGTCGACGCTGGCGGACGCGCTGCGAACATGCGGCGCTCAGACCTTCGACGTGGTGCTGGCCGACTTGAGTCTCCCCGACAGCGAAGGGCCCGACACGTTTCAGCGTCTCAAGGCCTGCGCCGGCGAGACGCCCATCGTGGCGCTCATCGATCCGCACGAAACCAAGCTGGGACTCGCCGCCGTGGAAGACGGCGCGCTGTGTTACCTGGTGAAGGTCCGCGTCGACGGCGTGTCGCTCGCTCGCGCCGCCCAGCGCGCGGTGAAGAACGCGCGCATTAAGTTCGGCGAGTGGGACTCGCCCATGTTCCATCTCGCGCAACACCAATTCCTCAAAGCCGCGCAGCTCATGGGGCTCGACGAGAATATTCGCGAGCGACTGATGTGGCCGCAGCGGACGATGGTCGTGGCGCTGCCGTTTCGCCGCGACAACTATTCCGAAGTCGAAACCGTCTTCGGATATCGCGTCCAGCACGTGCTCGGCATGGGGCCGACGAAAGGCGGCATCCGCTATCACGAGGACGTCGACTTGGGCGAAACCTCGGCGCTTGCCATGTGGATGACCTGGAAGTGCGCGCTCATGCGTCTGCCCTACGGCGGCGCAAAGGGCGGCGTGGCGATCGATCCGACGACGCTGTCTCGCTCTGAGCTTCAGCGACTCACGCGCCGCTACACCATGGAGATCTCCCCGATCCTCGGCCCGGACAAAGACATTCCGGCGCCCGACATGGGGACGAACGAACAAACGATGGCGTGGCTTATGGACACCTACAGCCAACAAGTCGGCTACACGGTCCCCGCCGTCGTCACCGGCAAACCCGTGGCGCTCGGCGGATCGCTGGGCCGCCGCGAAGCCACCGGTCGCGGATTGGTCTACACCGTCGCCCATGCCGCACAGCACATCAAGCTCGACCTCAAGAAGTCGACGGCCGTGGTGCAAGGCTACGGCAACGTCGGCAGCAACGCCGCCAAGCTATTGGCGGAAGCCGGCGTGAAGGTCGTGGGAATCAGCGACGTGAAGACGGGACTTTACAATCCCAAGGGCCTCGACCTGACGGCGCTCGATCAGCACTTGGCCGAACACAAGACAGTCGCCGGCTTCGGCGGCGCGGAAGAAGTGACGAACGCGGAACTGCTGGAGTTGCCGTGCGACATCCTGGCGCCGTGCGCGATTCAGAATCAGATCACGGCGTCGAACGCCGCGCGGCTCCAATGCCGCTTGCTGGCCGAGGGCGCCAACGGCCCGACGACGCTGGAGGCCGACGAAATCTTGACCGAGCGCGGCGTGCTGATCTTGCCCGACGTCTTGACGAATGCGGGCGGCGTCACCGTGTCATACTTCGAGTGGGTGCAAGACACGCAAAACTTCTCGTGGACGCTCGAAGAGATCAACCGTCGCCTAGCCGAGATCATGTCCGATGCCTTCACGCGGACGCTGTCGCGTTCCCAACGCGATCAACTCGACATGCGCACCGCCGCGATGGTGGAAGGAGTCGAACGCGTCGCCAGCGCGATGCTGATGCGAGGCCTCTGGCCGTAGCACAGGCATCTTGCCTGTGACTGTACCCTTCGCAACGCACTCGCACCCCAACGCAATCGACCACGAAGCTCCTCGCGCGTCGTCGAATGGGCGGAGAGGCATGCAGACAGGCTGGAAGCCTTGTCCTACGCCGTAGCACAGGCATCTTGCCTGTGACCGCCCCCTTCGCAACGCACTCGCACCCCAACGCAATCGACCACGAAGCTCCTCGCGCGTCGTCGAATGGGCGGAGAGGCATGCAGACAGGCTGGAAGCCTGTCCTACGCCGTAGCACAGGCATCTTGCCTGTGACCGCCCCCTTCGCAACGCACTCGCACCCCAACGCAATCGACCACGAAGCTCCTCGCGCGTCGTCGAATTGGCGGAGAGGCATGCAGACAGGCTGGAAGCCTGTCCTACGCCGTAGCACAGGCATCTTGCCTGTGACCGCCCCCTTCGCAACGCACTCGCACCCCACCGCAATCGACCACGCAGTTCCTCGCGCGTCGTCGAGTTGGCGGAGAGGCATGCAGACAGGCTGGAAGCCTGTCCTACGCCGTAGCACAGGCATCTTGCCTGTGACCGCCCCCTTCGCACGCACTCGCCCCCCACCGCAATCGACCACGCAACTCCTCGCGCGTCGTCGAGTTGGCGGAGAGGCATGCAGACAGGCTGGAAGCCTGTCCTACGCCGTAGCACAGGCATCTTGCCTGTGACCGCCCCCTTCGCAACGCACTCGCCCCCCAATCGACAATCGACCACAGAAGCCTGTCCTCGCGCGTCGTCGAATTCCTCGCGCGTCGGCGGAGAGGCATGCAGACAGGCTGGAAGCCTGTCCTACGCCGCAGCACAGGCATCTTGCCTGTGACCGCCCCCTTCGCAACGCACTCGCCCCCCACCGCAATCGACCACGCAGCTCCTCGCGCGTCGTCGAATTGGCGGAGAGGCATGCAGACAGGCTGGAAGCCTGTCCTACGCCGTAGCACAGGCATCTTGCCTGTGACCGCCCCCTTCGCAACGCACTCGCACCGCAATCGACCACGCAGTTCCTCGACCACGAAGCCTGTCCTACGCCGCACAGGCATCTTGCCTCCGTCGAACGCACTCGCACCCCACCGCAATCGACGGAGAGTTGGCGGAGAGGCATGCAGACAGGCTGGAAGCCTGTCCTACGCCGTAGCACAGGCATCTTGCCTGTGACTGTCCCCTTCGCAACGCACTCGCCCCCACCGCAATCGACCACGAAGCTCCTCGCGCGTCGTCGAATTGGCGGAGAGGCATGCAGACAGGCTGGAAGCCTGTCCTACGCCGATTGGGGTAGGCAGGACCGATTGAGTTCGGTCCCGCCCCCCGCCGAACCGGACGGGCGGATCTCCCGCATCCGGCTCTCCGGTCGATTGTTACTGTCGAGCAGATTGGCTTTCACGCGCACGGGCCATTGCCAGACTGAAGAGCCCGTGTGCCGCGAAGTAGGCATTGGGATAGCGTTGATGATCTAAGGCGCGACCACGACCGCGACGACCGGCACGCTTGCGAAGGATGCTTCGCAGCGCATGCGAACCCAGCCGTCGACGCTCGTGTGCGTCGTGTGCCAGCTGTGTTTGAAGTATTCGTACCAGCCGCGCAGCGTCTTGTTCACATCCGCGATGATCGCTTTCAGGCTCTCGCCGTGGGTCCGTTTCGTTTTGCTACGAATCGCGTCCTGGAATTTCCGCATGCTCTTTTGCCGGGGGAACCGGCGGTGTTTGAGGAAGCGGTAGCCAAGGAATTCGAAGCCCTCGTCGTCCACGTGGACGATTTTGGTTTTGGTCGGGTGGAGCGTCAGACCGCGTTGGACGGTCCAGTCGCGCACCAGGGCCAAGGCTGCTTCGGCGTCCTCCCGCGTGCGGCATTGGATCACGAGATCATCCGCGTACCGTGTCATCTCGTATCCCGATCTGGTCATGAGGTGGTCCAGGTCGTTCAGATACAAGTTGCTCAGCAGAGGGCTGATAATCGCGCCTTGCGCGCGCAGCCTGTGGAGTCCAGCGGTCCAAGCCATCCAGAACGTCGGCCTGCAGAAACTTTTCCACGAGCTCGATCACCGAGTTGTCCGCCACGTATTGGCGTAGTTGCGCGATCAACGCGTCATGTGGGATCGTATCGAAGTAGGACTTCAGGTCGACATCGACGGTGTATTTGTATCCGTCTTGGACGAACCGGTCGACGCGGCGCGCCGCGTCTTTGCACCCTCGGTTGGGGCGAAAGCCGTAGCTGTGCTCCGCGAACTGGCGTTCCAAAATAGGTTCCAGCACGTGTCGGAGCGCGTTTTGTGCGACGCGGTCACGGACTGTCGGAATCCCCAGCGGTCGCGTTTCGTTCGTGCCCGGTTTGGGGAGATGAACGCGTCGGATCGACTGCGGTCGGTAGGTGCCGTCGCGCAGCTGTTGCTCCAGCTTGTCCACATTTCTCGTCAGTCCCGCCGTGAAGTCTTCGATCGTCACGTTGTCCACGCCCGGTGCGCCCCCTTATTGGCGGCGACCTCGCGGTACGCCGAAAGCAGGTTGCTCCGTTTGTAGACTTTGTCCATCAAGCTATGCCATTTTCCTCCTCGAACGCTGTTTTGGTCCAGCGTGGCCAACATCGGTTTGGTCCATACGCTCGGTTCCGTCCAAGCCCAGTGGGCTTGATCGTCTCCAGAGAATTTACGCGGCGTCCGATCGCTCGGCGTCGCGATTGAGTCTGGTGGTTGTTCCACGCGCATGCACCTCCTCGATCAATCTTCCTGCGCCCCTTTGCTCCGCGGAAGTTACTCCGTTTCAAAGCTCCTACGGGCGGCTCTGACCGCCCGCGTGGCATCGCCGACGCGTGCGTGGCCCTATGGGGGAGGCTGCTCTCGCGTCGCTCGACAAGTCGCCCACGCGGGGGTTCCCTGCTTACCGTGTTTGACCTTCCAATCGTTCCGCCTCCAACCACCCCTCGCCGCCTCCGGGTCGATCTGTTTTTTTTTTCCGGAGCTGACCATCCACTACCTTGATAATCCGGTGTGCCGGCATCGAATGGCATCTTGGGCTTCGCCGGATGCTAGCGGGCTCGCCGCGACGACAGGCCGAATCGAGTTCGTTATCCTGCGGACCGATCGTTCACTTCCAGTTGCTCTCCACCTCCTCTTGCGAGGACGCAGTTACTCTCCGTTAACGAACCCAGATCAGGTTCGTGAGGGGACTTTCACCCTTCTGATCACACACGTTCACATCTTGCACCGCCCCCTAACGCACAGGACTTCCAGCCTGTGACCGCCCGCCGTAGCACAGGCTTCCACTCGCCCCCTCCCACCGCCCTCCCACCGCAATCGCCGCAGCTCCTCGCGCGTCGTCGAGGCTTCGTCGGAGAGGCATCAGACAGGCTGGAACGCCCCCTTCGCAACTCACTCGCCCTCCCACCGCAATCGCCGGCGCAACTCCTCAGGCTTCGTCGAGTTGGGCAAGAATCTCCCTGCGCAGCCGTCGAACACTCCCACCAGCGCGCCGCCCGGATGGCGACTCGAGATCGACGGCGCTTGGTCGTCATTGACCGTCATGCTCATCGTGCGCACGTCGAGATCCACAGGCGACATCCAGTGAATGTCGGAGTCGGCGACTTCGGCGATCCAGATCGTGTCTTTCGTACCTCGAAAGTCGCTTGCCTTGCGCGATTCATTCGGCGCCGGGAACGCCGTCCCCGGCCCCACGATGAGCACCACGTTCGTCGGGAACTGGGCGTCGTCGTTTTCCAACAGACATCGATAGAGGCGCGCGATTTTCCCTTCGAGCTTCCGATTGTGCGGACTATCCCAGGGCTCGTCGAACCGATACTCGTTGTACAACGGCGAGTGTTCCAAATACGGCAGCAGCAAGACTCGCCAACTATGCATCGGCCGCCCTTCGGCATCCGTCGTCACCGATGGCGGAAAGCAGCCGTAGACGTCGTGATAACTGTGCAGCGCCACCGTGATCTGGCAAAACCTCCCCGAGCATGCGCTCTGCCGCGCCGCGTGCCGAGCGCCGTTCAACGCGTCGAAGCACCACCGCCCCAGCGCCAACACGACGGCCATCAAGGTCACCGTCCAGAGCATCGAGGACAATCGCCACCGCATAAACCACTCTCCCTCTCCCCCGACCTCGCGTCGGGGGTTCTGCGCACGCGCAGCGCACTTGCGTCGGCGGTGTTTGATGATTGACAGGCTGGAAGCCTGTCCTACGGTCCGCCCCGCTCACCACAAATCTTATCGCAACTTCAGGGGCGAGTATCCGGGACGCGCGAGGCTGCGTTCGCGCTGCGTGGCGGGCGGCAGCGGGAGACGCCGCAACAGCCCTTCGGTCGCGACGCTCGCCGGCACCTGAATCTCGGACTGCGGCGCAAGAAACCGCACGGCGGCGACGGTCGACAGCCATGGCTGCGGCCCCTCGCTCACGAGCGGCCCGTGGGCGTCGGCGAAAATGGCGCCCGGGTCGGCGCCCGAACATTGACCAGCAATCTGAATGCCTTGGTCGTTCAATTGAAAACCGAACGCGAGTTCGCGATAGCGCCACAGCGGTTGCTCATTCTCCGCGACGCGCGGCGACATCTGCCACTGCAGTGCGTTCTCGTCGCTCGCTGAGGCCAGCAGCGAGCGACTTACGGCTCCGCCGCCGCTGGTCAACGTGCCGGCCGCGTCGATGAGCCGCCCCTGTTCCCACGCCGCGCGACTCACCACCAGATCGGCGACGCCGGTCAGTTTGTGCGGAAAAGCGCCCGTGACGACTCGGTCGAGATCAATCTGCGTGATGCGGCCTTGTCCCTCGCCGCTCCACCCCTGCGCCGACTCGCGCACCACGCATTGACCGCTGATTTGCGCCTCGTCTCCCAGTTCGGCGAGCGGCGGGAGGGCCAGCGCCAACAGACTCGCGGGCAGCGCTTGCGGCCCGGTTTGGAACGCCCATGCGGACGTCGGCGGATCCGTCTGACGATTGCGAGTCACCGTGACGCGTGCGGGTTGATTCATGTCGATCCCCGCCACTCGGAACTCCACCTGCAACTGCGGGTTCGTCGATTCCCCGTCGCCGCCCTGCCCCGTCAATTGCACGTCGAGCAGCGTGAACGGGGCGTCGTCGCTCACGATCTGCAGCGACCCGACGACCAACTGCCAGACCGGCGCAGCGTGCCCCGCGCGGCGCCAAAGCGTCGGATGAGCGACCTCGACCAAACGACTAAGCTGCACGCGCGGCACCTGCGCGTCGCCGACGAACACCACCCAACCTTCATCGTGTTTGGCCAACTCCAACCGCACCGAGCTCGCCAGCGTGCGCCCCGTCTCGGGATCCTTCAGCTCCACCCCCTCCAACCACGTCAGGTTGGGTTCGGGATGCGCGACGGAAGTCAGAGACACGTCGAGCCCCAACTGGCGGCTCATCGTCTCCTGCCAAGCGAGTCGCTCTTGCTCGCGGTAGGTCGAGGAATGGAGATACCCGATCCACGCCGCGACCAGCAGCGTGGGGAAGACGCAGCCGAGCAGAAATCCGGCGCGGCAAACGAAGCGGCGCGTCGATTCGTGCATGGCGAACATCCGTGTTCGAGTGAATTCCTTGAGGACCAAGGCGGCTCCAAGCGACCTTGGTCTGATCGGCGCACCGGGTGCGCTACCTTATCAGCGCTGCCTCGCTAATTCGTGATACGCCTGCCAGCGCGCCTTCATTTCCTGCAAACTATCGTTGCCAAACTTGTCGGTGAGCGCTCGAGCGATCTCGAACGCCACCACGTTCTCCACAATCACGCTGGCCGCCGACACCGCGCACACATCGCTGCGTTCGTACGCCGCCGCTTCCGACGCCTTCGTCTTGAGGTTGATCGAATCCAGCGGTTTGCGGAGCGTGCTGATCGGCTTCTTGGCAGCGCGGACGATGAGCGGCTGGCCGTTCGTGATGCCCGCTTCCAGTCCCCCGGCGTTGTTCGTCGGACGGACGTAGCCGAGCGTCGTGGAGTCGCGTTGCTGTTCGTCGAACTGAATCGGATCGTGGACTTGCGAGCCGCGACGACGAGCGGCCTCGAAGCCAAGTCCGATCTCGACCCCCTTGATCGCTTGCACGGCCATGACGGCTTGCGCGATCCGGCCATCCAGTTTCAGGTCCCACTGCGTGTGCGTACCGAGACCGATCGGCAGCCCGTCGACGCGTACTTCGACGATCCCGCCCAGCGTGTCGCCCGCCTTGCCCGTCTCGTCGATCAGCCGCTCCACTTCGCCGTCTTGAGCCGGGTTCAGGCTGTAGATGCTGCTTGCGTCGCGTCGCTGTTGAAGTTCGTCGAGCGACCCGGCGGTCGGTTCGATGCGGATGCCGCCGAGTTCGACGACGTAACCGAACGCCGTGATGCCGAACTCGCGCAACAACAATTTGGCGAAGGCCCCCGCCGCCACTCGGACCGTCGTCTCGCGAGCGCTGGCCCGTTCGAGCACGCCGCGGATGGAACCGAGGAACTTGATGGCGCCGGTGAGGTCGCCGTGCCCCGGCCGAGGACGCTCAAGGTCGCCGAGTCGTTCGAGTTTGTAGTCGCGGTTGACGACTTGAAGCGCCACGGGGCTGCCGAGCGTCTGACCTTGCCAGATGCCGGACAGCACGTCGACCGTATCGGTTTCGATCCGCTGCCGTCCGCCTCGACCATACCCGCCCTGGCGGCGTCGCAGCTCTCCGTCAATGAACGCCGTGTCGACCGTCACCCCCGCGGGGAAACCGTCCACCAAAGCGACAAGCGCCTTGCCATGAGATTCGCCGGCGGTCCAGTATCGGAGCATGCTTTTTCCTGCTGTTTTCTCGCGACCCAATAAAGCGCCAATAGTAGCCACGGACCCGATTTAGGTATAGGGCAGAACACCCCCCTCACCCCTTCACCCCTCTCCCCGAACTGTAGTTCGGGGAGAGGGGCCGGGGGTGAGGGGACTCAGCACGCAAACTATTACTGTTACACCCCTTACAACTCACCCGCCGCGATGTGGACGCTTCGGCAGCAGCGCAAGCGCCAGCAGGATGCCCGTCGCGATCAACGCCGCGCAAACCACGAAACTGGCGCGAAACCCCAGCACCTCGCCAGTCGATCCACCGACCGTCCAAGACTGGCCCCGGCACACGTTCACGATGGCGCCATAGAGGTAGCCCATCGGCGCAACGGGAACCATCAGCATGGTCATGAAGGCCATGTTGCGTCGCAATTCGTCGGTCCGCGACGCCGACACCAAGTAGTTCGGTGCATACACCCCAATCAGCTCGCCCGCCCCAAAAATCCCAAACGCCGCCAAATACCAAGTCCCGGTCGCCATCGTCGCCCATAGCGGCGCCGCCAAAAACACGACCGCCGTCGCCACGAATCCGGCCAGCGGGTTGGTCTTCATCAGCAGTCGCCCGAGCGCCGCGCCGGCGACCACTTTGCAGCCGAAGCGCAGCAAGTTCTGCATCCCCGCGTACTTCTCCGGCGCAGCCCCCAACGCTTCGGCCGAGAACAGGTTCATATTCGACGGAATCATGTTTCCGGCGTAGACCAGCACGGTCGCGATCGTCGCCCACAACAGCACGCGCTGGCTCAAGATCCCGCGAAAATGGACCACGATGCCGACCGCGGCCGTCGCCGCACTGGCCCAACCGGCGAACCGCAACCAGTGGCATTCCATGACAGTCGCCGCATGGTCGAGCGCCACGGACGCGAAGAGCGCCGGAAGTCCGACCAACAACGGCAGCACCGCACGAATCGGTTCGCGCTGCGGTTCGCTCGCCGCTCGCGGCGTGACAAAACCACGAGTCAATAGCGCGGCCGCCGCCATCACGGGACAGTTCACTCCGAATAGAATCGCGAAGTTGTAGGGAAAGGCGACTCCGGCGAACTGCCAGCCAAAGAAGTTGCCGCCGAGCAGCGTGACTTGCAGGAATGAACCCACCACCGCCAACACCGGTCCCGCACCAAACGCGAGGCTCAGCGCCAACCCGCGACGCGATTCGTCCGAACCGCGACCGATGATTTCCCAGAGCAATGCGACGGCGGTGGGCATCGTTGCGCCGGCGACGCCGCCTTGGAGGATCACCACCGCCATCTTGACGGCGGGCGGCAGGTCGAGCACCAGGACGGCGGCGATGACGCCCAGCATGACGCACGACACGAGATAGCAGGCAGCCAAGTTACGTCGCAACGCGTCGACGCGGGGAGAAAGCCAAGCGATGAGCGCCGGCATGGCGGTCATGGCGAAGAACAGGGTTCCCGGCAGGTTCGACGTTCGGGCGTCGGCGCCTAGCCGATCGCAGAGCGACGCCTGCGTGATGCCGACGTAGATCACCGGCGCCGCCAAGTACTGCATCCCGGTGCATAGCGCGAACAAAGTCAAATTGCGTCGCTGCTCAGGCCAGCTCAGAGGACACGTCAACAGCGACTCGCCGACGGGAGAATCGTTCGCACCGACCTCGGCGTTTGGCGTCATCTCCGGCTTCCTCTCTCTTCGCGTCCAGGAGTCAGACCAGAGGCAAGTCGACGGCCTGGCCGGTCGCCGCCGACCGCAGACAGGCTTCGCAAATCTCCACCGCCGCTCGCCCCTCCGCCCCGCCGACGCGCGGCGTCCGCGAATCCAACAAGCTATCGACGAAGTCTTGAATGACGCCGATATGCGGATACAGACGCACGGGCGAACGAGGTTCTTTCAGATAATCGAACCGCTCCGGCTCGTAGATCCGCTCCCACTTTTCCCCACGGCCCAGATCCAGAAACTCGAAGTTCTCCAGGTCGAACATGGCGTCGCGACCGACCACCTGAAACCGCACCTCGCTGCTCGGCCAACTCGGCGAAGGAAGTTCGGCCGACGCCCACAGATGAGCCATGATGCCGTCCTCGAAGACCCACTGCGCCATGACCGACAGATTGGGCGCGGCGACGTCGCTGAAGCTCGTCGCTTGCGCAAAGACTCGAATCACATTGCGACCGGTAAGCCAGCGCAGAAAGTCGGCGTTATGAGTCGCCATCCCCATGAAGAGCCCGCCGCTGCGCGGGTCGCGCATCCAAGGCCGCTCGTCGAACAACTGCCGCGTCAGCTCCAGCGGAAAAACCGACGCAGTGCGCAGCATGCGTATCGGACCGACCGTTCCGTCGTCGATCAGTTGCTTAGCGCGCTGCGTAATCTTTCGATATCGCTCGGTCTTCACGACGCCCAAGTGCACGCCGGCGTCGCGGCAGGCGGCGATCATGGCGTCGCATTCGGCGACGGTCGGCGCCATCGGTTTTTCGGCGAGCACATGTTTGCCCGCCGCGGCCGCTTTGCGAGCGAGCTCGAGTCGATCCTGATCGGGCGTCGCCAGCACGACGGCGTCGACGTCGGAACGCTGGACCAATTCCTCGATCGACTCGCACGCCGGCACGCCGTACTCGGCCGCGAGCGAGGCTGCTCGACGCCCTCCCGTGATCGCCGCGAGCCGACAGCCTTGGGCATGTCGCGCGACGACCTCGCTGTAGGTCAGCCCCATGAACCCGCTGCCGACCATCCCGATGCCGATCGTCCGCATGCTGCGTCTCCCACTGCCTAAGCGATCGCCCGCGCAAGCTCAACTCGCGCGCTGCATCATCCTAAGCGGAGACGGACGCTTCGACCACGTTGGAGTCGTCTTTCCCGCGCGTCGCGGCCGGGATGAATCCCAACGCCATGATTCCCAGGTGGACGAGGACGACCATGCCCAACGTAAAGAGCACCCCTTCGGTGAAGCCGTACGAGTGAAGGCCGACGCCCAGTTCGTTCACGCCGAACCACGACCAACTGGTGACGATATTGCCGCCGACGGCGAGCATCGCCAGGCCGCGATCGCCGACCATTCGATCCCACAACGCATGCAACACCAGCGCGTTCCAGAGAACGATGATGAGCGCCCCGTTCTCCTTCGGGTCCCAGCCCCAGAAACGGCCCCACGAATCGTCGGCCCAGAGACCGCCGAGCACGGTCCCCCAGAAGCTGAAGAAAATCGCAAAGCAGACGACGCCGTACGTCATCATGCCCAGGGCTTTTCCGAGCGACAGGGGACTGCCTTGATAACGTGCGATGGGCGCGTCGATCACTCCCGGCGCTAGACGTCCGAAGAGATAGACGATGCCCAAGAGGCCCGCGACATAGGTCGCCGAATAGCCGAGCGTAATGCAAACGACGTGCGTCGACAGCCAGAACTGCGTGTCGAGCACCGCTTGCATCACGGCCATCGTTTCGCCGTCCATCGCCAACTTGTCGGCGATCACCAGCGTCACAAACCCGGCCGACGAAGCGACAATGTTGCCGATGCCTCGCTTCAGGATCGCCTCCAGCGCCACACCGAAAATCACGCATCCCCAACCAATAAACACGGCCGACGAATAGAGGTTCGTCACGGGCGGGCGGCCCGAAATGACGACGCGCGCCGTCAGCGCCGCCGTGTGTACGACCAGCGTACAGACGACGATCCAAAACGCCACTCGATTCACCCCCTCGCTCTTGCGGAACAGCCACAGCAGCCAGCTGGCGGCGGTGAGAGCAAACGCCAACACGTACAGGTAGGTCGAGATCGAAAACGGCGCAAGCCGATTGAAGCTTAGTTCGGCCTTCGTGACGGCCGGTCGATACATCTCAGGGCTCTTGCGACGCAACAACGACTCGTACGCGTCGATCTTCCCATTGAACTCGCCGGGCTTCTCTTCGAAGTACGCTTGCAGGATTTGAGTGAAGGTGGCGACCGCTTCGTCCCCTTCCTGCTTATTGCCGATCGTGCGCTGCAAGTAATCAAAATTGGCGGCCGTCGAGTACGCCTGCCATTCGCCGTCTTCGCGCTTGAACGGAATCGCGCGCGGCGGCTGCATCCGCGCCAGTTCTTTGTCCATCTGCGGAATCTGCATGATGAATCGCCGCAACTGGTCGATGCGCCGCTTCGCCGCTTCGGGATTCGCGTTGAACTCTTCCTCGGTCGGCAACGGCGGCAAGTTGAGCGGCGAGAAGGAGGCCTTCACCAGCGTGAAGGCGCGAATGCGTCCATCCAGCTCCAGCAGCTTTCGTTCTTTAACCGACAGATCCTCGGTTTTGCGCTGCCGCGCCTCGTCGCACGCCTTCTCGAACTCGCCGATCTTCGGCATCAGTTCTTCCACCGAGTAGCGCAGTCCTGGGCGCCGTTCGAGTCCCAGCATATGCAGCACGTCGTCGTTCTCGATGCGGAAGATGCGATAGTCGTTCGCCGACGTCTTCTCTTCGCGCACCTTCCCCGTCTTCTCGTCGCGCACCGACACCGTGAACTCGCGATCCGTGATGGCGTCGATGAACCAGCGGATGGCCGGTTGCGACTTGCCCTCGGCATCCTTGAACGTCTCGCGGTTTGAAATCACGCGCATGGTGTTTCGCGCGAGCGTGTCGAGCGGCTTGACGCGTCCTTTTTCCAGTACGGGCAACGAGCCGAAGCGGGCCAAATCGAAGCCGTCGGTCGTGACCATCGGCCGACGCGCCATGCCGCTGAAAACCACCGCGATTCCCGCGGCGACGACGCAGGGCGCGATCAACCATGTGGACTTCGCCAAGAATCGATCCGCCCCGCCCACATCGCTCCCCTCCGCCGTCGCGATCTGCGCCTCGCGGTCCCGCCCCTTGCGTCGTTCCTTTTTGCGCTCGCCGCGCGGCGCCGCGTCGGCCAATTCGGCCGTTACCGCCGCCGTGGCAACGTCGGCGCCGGCCGGCGCCGGCCGCGCCGTTCGCTCCAAGAACCGAGCCAGCACGAGGCAGAAGTGAGCCAGCATGCCGATCACCACCAGCATGCAGGCCACGTAGGGGATCATCCAGCCCGTGTTTGTGACCACTTGCAAGTCGGTCACTTCCACGCCGTCTTCATCCACTCGGTAGCCGCTTTGGTAGAACGTCTCCCCCGCGTATCGCAGCGGCTCGTTCATGCGAATGTGAATCGCGTCGTCAAACTCGCGGCTCGGGTCCGACAACTGGATGTCCGACGAGTAGTTCTTGGGAATCGTCGTTCCCGGGTAGTCGTCCTTGCGAACGTCTTTCAGCGAAATGGAGTACGGTTTGTAGGCCCGCTTGAAGCGCAAAGTCGCCTCGTAAGTCTTGTCGCCGACCTTGATCTTCTCCGCGTGATTCTGCTCGGACAGCACCTGCGAGAAGAGATACGTGCCCAGATCGGCGCCCGACGCCGCGTCGCTGAATTTCACATACGCGGCCGCCACATCGACGCCGCCCGCCGAGCTCGCCCCTGTGTTTTGAGCGACCGGATCGACGATATACGTCAGCCCGATCCCCGCAGTCGCCGGGTTCTTGTCTTCCTTCTCCGGGCGGCGCAGCGACCCCGAATTCTTGTAGAACTCGACCACTTCGACGTCGAACGGCAGCTTCAGATCGGCGGCCGCCGCCTTCGATTTGGCTTCGCCGTACGGCGTCGCCTTCCCTTTCTCCGTGATGGGAATCGCCACCACTTCATCGGCATCCGCACCCGACGGGTCGACGATCGCCAGTTCCACCGCGCGAATGTCCTGAACGTAGTTGACGGTCTCGCCTTCGCGAATCGTCATCCGCTCTTCCACCGCAAACATGCTCACCATCAACTGACCGAACATCAGCAGTCCAATGCCGCCGTGCAGCAGTACCACGCCGCCGCGACGTCCGAACACCACCATACAGCCGACCAACAGCAAACCGCCGGCGAACGTCGCTTGCAGCAACTGCCACAGAATGCGCATCCCGGCGTCGCCGAGGAAATCGTCCGCTCCCGGCCAGAACACGGCGACCAGCAGCAGCCCCAACAGCCCCGCGCCGGCCCACGTCAACTGCCGCTCGACGCGTTTCGTCGCCGGCAGCTTGTAAAGCAGAAAACCAGTCCCTGCGGCCGTCGCGACTAGGCCGATGCGGATCATCGTCCACAGTGCGGCCCAAGAAAACGGCGGCTTCCCCTGCAACCCTTCATGGTTGTGACCGCTCACAATCACCAGCGTCGTCAAGACGGCGCCGACGGCGATCAATGCCAGACCGATTCCCAGTTTCTGCCCGCGCGCTTGCTTCTTGAAGCGCACGCAGTGCGCCGAAATCAAGTTCACAAACATCGCACAGCCGATCAGCTTTCCGCCGAAAAAGGGAAAGCACCATTTGGGCGGCGGCTCCCAACCGAAGATCCCCTGCGGGAACCAAGCCGGCGGCAAGAGGTCGGTCAGATAGACCAGCGCGATCCACGAATCGAAGTAGTCGGCGATCACGTCCCACATGTCTTTGCGGGCTTGCGCCAAAGTGCCGATGAGCACGATGACGACGGAGATCGCCAGCAAGCCGACGGTCAATTTGAGCGACGCGAGCGCTTGAACAACGACGGCGCCCAGCTTGTCGATCGACGCATTCGCATTCTGACTCGCAACCCCTGCATCCCCGGGTCGCTTTCCCATCATGTCGGTCGCCATCGTACACCTATCCCTTGAATCGCACCGATTTCACGAACGCTTCGAACCGCGACTGTTCCTGCTCGGCCAATCTTCCCGGTCCTTTGAATTTGAAGAACCAAGCATCCTCGCCGTGCACGGCCATCACGCCCAAAATGGTTTCTCGCTGCGGATCTTCTCCGACCAGCTCCACGTATGCCCCTTCCACGCCCCCCAGCGAAATCGGCTTCACCGACTTCGATAGTTCTTCCGCCGACAGGGGCGGAAGCTGCAATTGCCCGCGCCACCGATTGACGTTCGACAACAAATCGTTGCTCGCCGCCACCAAACTCGACACCGTCACTTCGGCGCTCGCGTCCTTGGTTCCCATGCGAAACGCAAGTCGCACGAAAGGCCGACGACCGCCCGGCTGCCAGCCCTCCGGCAGCTGATATTCAAAGGGCGCTCCCCCCGCATCCTGCGGTTCCTCCGCCTCGTCGCTCGGCGGCATCTGCCCCATGCCCGGCGGCCCTCCCAGGCCTCCCATTCCAGCCATGCCTGCCATCGGCGGACGGCGCGAATTGGACAGGGTCCCGACCAAATCGACGCGGCTGATCGTCTGACCCGCTCGCCCCGAAAGCTCCACCAACTCGTCGGCCAACTGCCGCTGCTCAATCGGCCCCAGCCGCACCTGCATCCGCCAACGATTCACATTCTGCAGCCGATAGGCGTCCCAATCCCCGGCGGGGACGGGCAAGCGCGTGACGGTGAGTTCCAGCGGCTTGTCGCTGCCAGGGATCTCGATCGTCGCGTACCGATCGGCATTTCCGGGCAACTGCTTCCAATCGGGCGGCAGCTGCCACTTGAGCGTCGGAGAGGCGGCCGACTGGTCGACTTCCACTGTCTTCAGAAAATCATCGAACGCCGCCTGCCGTTCCCCCACCTCTTTCCGGGGGCCGCTGAGCTTAAAGAACCACGCCTCGCGATCGGCCTGCATGATTGCGGCCAGCATGCGGTGGGGCGGTTTGGCGACCGAATAATGACGAATGGAAGCCTGTTCCGAACAACCGACGGCGACCGCCGACAGCGCGAGCACAAGCGGGAACATCAAGCGAGCAAATAACTTCATGCGCATCAGATCGACGCCAGGGGGCGAACCGCGGACAAGCCAAATGCTCGCCGCCGCTCGCAGCGTCGGAACCGGAGGGTAGACGAACGCGGGCCTGCCGAGACGGGCGTCTCAGCCAAACATCAGATTATAGGCGTCCTGCGGTCGAAAGGTAGTATGAACTACGGCCGCGACGTCGACTTGGGCATCCACCCCGACTCCGATCGCCCGTTGCGCGGGGCCAGATCGTCGAAGCCGCTGGAATCCAGAATGGGGGACGCAGGCGCACTGATGCCGGCGCCGCCGCTCGCCCCCGATCCGATGGGACTGCCGGTGAACGAGCCGTTGGACGAGGCGCCGTCGCGCCGAGTGAAACCGCTGGTCGAACCCGACGACAACATCCGGTTCGCTCCCCCGCCGCTGGCCATCATCCCCGGACCGTTGTGCTCCTGAATCGGCTGCGGGCCGGAAACAAACGGACGAGTGGGCGGGGCCAAGCTGGGGACGGGGGTCGCGGCATAACGATTGCGACCGCCGTCGTACACGCGCGCCAACTGCTTCTCCGCATCGGCCAACTTCTGGTTCGCGGTGCGCAAATCGGTCGTCAGCGACTCCGACCGCTTCTGTTCCTCGACGACCCGCGCGAGAAGCTGCTTCTTGTCGGCTTGGCAACGTTCCAGCTGCCCAACGTTCGTGGCGTTGCACCCGAAGGCGACGAACAACCAGCCGCAGACGCCGAGCGTCGTTGCTTGCTTCGCGGTTATCATCTTTGCGAACTCCTTTTCGCTCACCTGCCCGAACCGTCCCTGGCTCGGTCGCCCCGCATGCTACATCAGTCTACATCTTCAGGGCGTCGATGATCATATCCATAATGCCGGTGCTCAACGTTGCGTTCTGATCGAACGCCCACATGTTCCGCAGCACGTCGACCATCAGCGCGCCGGTCAGCCCCATGACCATGAAGACGGCCAGCAGCCCCAAGACGTTGAAAATCGAGTACGGTGCTTCGGGCGGTGCGGCCGGCGCAAATTGCTGCGGCTGCGGGCCGGACGGGGCCATCATCTGAGCGGCGCCCATGCCGCCCTGCGGAGTAAAGCCCTGCAGTGGAGCGCCCATGTCGGCCGCCGGCGCCAAGAGCGCCACGTCCGCAGCGCCCGCATCGGCCGCGCCCAACATGGTCGCCGCGTTCTGATCGAAGGCGTCGGAATCCTCGAGTGCAATGACTTGCGAACCGCTGTCCGACGAGTCCTCCGCCCCCAAGTCGGCCAACGGCGACAAGGCGAATTCTTCGTCTTGCTTCAGCATCGTCGCTTGGTCCGGATCGGCCGCCTCCACCAACGACACGACCTCTTCGTCTTCGGGCAACTCAAGCGATTCAATCTGCGAACCGCCCAGTTCCAGGGGCTCCTCAAGCGACAAACCGGAATCAGAAGGCTTCGAAATATTGATGCCGCTGCCGCCCACGTCCAGCGAAACATCGCTGCCGACGCCGCTGCCGCCTAGCACCAAGTCGTCGCTGTCTTCGCTCAACGCCAACGCGCCGTCGTCGGCCAAATCCAATTCGTCGTCCAACTTCAGTTCTTCGACGCCCAACGACGCCGCTTCGTCGGACGCCAATTGCAGGTCGCCCGTGCCGCCCGCGTCGGTCGACTTCGGCTGCGCCTCGGCGGCGCTTAACACGCCCGAGTCGCCGGCCAACTGCAGTTCGCTCGACTCGTCCGCCAACCCCAAATCGCTGCCGCCCGACTTTCCGGAAAGAAGCAACGAATCGTCAGCCAACTTAATATCGCTATCGCCCGCTTTATCGGCCGCAGCGCCGATCACTTTGTTCGACGTCGGAGTCGTCGGCGTAGGCAACGAATCGTCGCTCACCAAAATCGACACCGAATCCAATTCGCTGCTCGCTTCCTCATCCATCGGCGGACCGGGCATGAGGTGATCAAAGTCCATGTCGTACTGCGAATCGGCCGGATTGCCGCTCGCACGCTCCTCTTGCACCCGCTGCACTTCTTCGGGCTTGAACTTCCAGCTCGCGCCGTCCCGGTAGCCGTGAATCTCGCCTCGTTGACGCATCTCCGTCAGCGCCTCCGGCGTCACGCCCAGAATCTTCGCAGCGTCGTTCAATTCGAGGAATCGAGACATGGTCCAGCCTTTATCGCGGAGGCAGCAGGGATCGTATTTCTTGCGGCGTCGGGTCGCCGCTGTTGAATTCGTCCATTTGCAAGTCTCCCTGCACGTTTCGGACGCTCTTCAGCACAACCTGACCTGTGGCTCGGTCCACGTGATACACGCCGATCACTCGCGCGCGAGCATCGACCAGAATCAGTTGCTGTGCTCCCGCCCCCGTCTCGCTCGCTAACGCGATCAAGTCGGCGGCTTGAGCCGTGCGCGTGGCGACGGGGGACGGCGGCGGCGCTGGAGTCGCCGGCCGTTGGCCGAACGCCCTCCCGCTTCCGTCGGTCGCCATCCCGCATACCAACGCTAGACTCGAACCAAACAAGAGCGCCAACACCGCTCCCCGCATAACGCACCTCTGGTTGTCCAAGGTCGCGGGAATTGGGCCCCCAAACAATTTTAGAAGCAACAATTCCCATTTCAAGCTGCGCGGGCTGGGCGAAATGAAACGATTTGGCCTGAGCCGCCTTCGCCTTCGTTCGTCCGAAACCCAATTGCGCGCGGAGTTTATCGACGAGGCTCAGCAGCGGCAAGACCAACGCGAGCGCCTTTCCATTCTTATCCGGCTCAACCGGATAAGCCGGCAACATCGACGCGATCGGCCGCGCAATCGCGTTACAACCGTCCCAACCCGGCGAACTGATCTTGCCTCATTTGGGCGTCTTCTGCCAAACTCCCACCCCGCTTGGGACGCTCCAAAGCGACCCAGGTCCCCTTGAACCGAGTTCCGCACCGCCAGCCTTGCACCGATCCATGGCCTATAAGCTGCGAGATCCCCGTCTGATTCGCGTCGCGAGCTGGCTCGCCGCCGGGACCCTGCGTCCCTGGCTCGCCAGCCTCCGCACCGACGTCTACGCGGGCGAATACGCGCCGCAGCCGGCCGATCCTCGGGAACGACGCTTCATTTACGTACTGTGGCACGAATCGCTGTTGGCGGCCCTGTTGTTCCGCCATGTCACGGCGCATGTGCTCATCAGCCAACACGCCGACGGCGAGGTGATTGCGCAAGTTTGCGACCGACTGGGCGTCGGCGTCGTCCGCGGCTCGTCCAAACAAGGCGGCGCGAAAGCGCTCATGCAGATGTACCGCTTGAGCGAAACGTCGCACTTGGTGATTACGCCGGACGGACCGCGCGGGCCGCGCCGGACGCTCCAACCGGGCGTCATCCAGTTGGCCGCGCATGTCGGACTCCCGATTTTCCCCATCGGCATCGGCTTTTGCGGAGCGTGGCGCGCAAACAGCTGGGACAAGTTCGCGGTGCCGCTGCCGTTCTCCAAAATCGTCTTCCGCGGCGGACCGCCGCTGGTGATCCCTCCCAAAACGACCGGCGAGGATCTCGAGTTCCAGCGACGTCGAGTCGAACAGGCGCTGCTCGACATTACGGCCGTCGCCGAGAAGATTGCGGCCGGGGGGAAAGCGGACGCCGCGCACGCCGCCGACGCACACGCGGCGCCCACCCTCACGTCTACTCCGGCGCCGACGCCCACGCCGGCGGCGCGCGCTGCGGCGCGCCCCGTCGCCTCGCGAATCGTTTCCGAACATCCCGTTACCTGACCCCATTTCACCTTCTCGAAACGCAGTGCGCTTCAAATCAAGTCAAGGAGGACTTCCATGAACCGCGATCAATTGAAGGCCGAACTGAGCGACATCCTGGAGCAAAGCGTCGGTCAAGAGTTTCCGAACTTGTCGGAAACGGCGACGCTGATCAACGACCTGAAACTCGACTCCGTCGACCTCCTCTCGATGACCATCGAGATCCAGAGCCGCTACGGCATCGTGATCGACGCGACCGAAGTCGCGAACGTTTCGACGGTCGGCGACGTGCTCACCTTGATCACGAACAAGATCGACGCCGCAGCGGCGAAGAAAAAAGCCGCCTAGCGCTGGCGTTTGCGTTTGCGTTTGTTTGCGGGCAAGGAGGCCCATCATGCCGCTGGACATTAGCTGCCCTGTCGTTGCGTGGAGCCACGTGCAGGCGCCGTGGTCGCAGTTCGACGCGTGGCGCGACGAACTCATCGCCCGCCGCAACTCGCCCGCACTCTCGCAAATCTGCAAACTGGGCGACGAACAAACGGTCGTTTCCACCGAAGCCATCTTCCGCGCCATTGACGCGGCGGGTTGGCACGACCGTTCGTTCGCCGACTGGGGCGTGATCTCGGCCCCGCAGTTCCTCGGTCGTCTCCGCATGGCGGGCGCCGTCGATCGCTACAAGACGCTCGAGGTGCGAGGCACGTCGCCGCGCATCATCCCGACGCTGTCGCAGCACGCCGTGGCGGGATCGTTGAGCGTTGTGTTCAAGTGCCAAGGCCCCAGCTTCGGCGTCGGCGGATCGCAAGGTTCGCTCGGCGACGCGCTGGTGAATGCGGCCAGCCTCGTGGCCAGCGGCATGTGCCCCGGCTTCTGGGTCACCTGCTCGCACTGGACGCCGGAGGTGCTCCCCTACGTTCCGCCCGAGCAGAATGCCGAGGCTGTCTGCCATGCGCTGGCCTTGGCCATCGTGCCCGCGGAAGGCGACGCACCGCAATCCGCTCCGTTTGAACTGAGCGTCCGTTTCCAGCCGACGCTCGCTCAAGACTCATCGTTCGCGGCGATCCCCGATTTGGCGCAATTCCTCGTTGGTTCGGAAGCGAGCCACGAGGCGAACGCCTGGAACTTGGCGCTGGCCCCAGGTCTCTGCGCACAGGTGCGCCGTCGCTCGGCAGCCGCCGCGACGTCGAAAACCAAAACCGCCTGATCCTCCCAGCCGCCTCGCCTTGCACAAGGGTCTTCGTCATGTCTCATCCCGAAGCTGTCTGGGTTACCGGCGCCGGTTGCGTCTCGTCCGTCGGCAATTCGCCCGCGGCGCTCATGGACAATATTCTCGCGGGCCGATCCGGGATTCGCCTGATCGACCAATATGAACTGCCGAATCACCCCAGCCGCATCGCCGCCTACGTCACTGACATTCCCACGCCTGAAGGGTGGGACGAAGCCGAGTTTCAAGCGTTTCCGCGCTGGAAGCGGATGCTGCTTAGCGGCACGGTTGCGGCGCTGCGGGACGCGGGCCTCTGGGAAGACCGGCATACGCGCCGCATCGGCCTCGTCCTAGGACTCGGCGCCGAATGGATGGTCCGCTGGGTCGGCGACACGGCCCCGCCGCAAAGCGACATGCTGCACGCCCAAACGTTGGAAGTGGGAGTCGCCGGCGACGCACGGACGCTGTTGGAGATTTCCGGCCCCGTGACCACGGTCGCCGCCGCTTGCGCCAGCGGCAACTACTCGTTCGGCGTCGCTCGACAATGGCTCCGCCAGGGTCTGGTCGATGTTTGCATCGCGGGCGGGATCGAGTTTTCGGTCAACCCCATGGGGCTGGCCGGCTTCGGCAACCTCGGCGCCCTTTCGCGACGCAACGACGCGCCGGCTCTCGCTTCGCGCCCGTTCGACATCGGTCGCGATGGGTTCGTCATGGGCGAGGGTTGCGGTTTCGCGATTCTCGAATCGGAATCGCACGCCCGCCGCCGCTCGGCTCGCCCTCGCTGCGAAGTGGCCGGATTCGGCGCGTCGAGCGACGCGTTCCATTCGGTCATCCCGAGCACCGATCCGGGGCCGTCGTCGCGTGCGATCACTCGAGCGCTCGCCGACGCGCGTGTCGCACCGGCCGACGTCAGCTATATCAACGCCCACGCGACCAGCACGCCGGTCGGCGACGTGTTCGAAACCAAAGCGCTCAATCAAGTCTTTGGCGAGGACGTGGGGAAGCCGTCGATCAGCAGCACCAAGAGCATGACCGGTCACATGCTCAGCGCCGCGTCGGCGATCGAGTCGCTGATCTGCCTCGGCGCCATCGAGCGTCAGGTGGCGCCGCCGACGACGAATCTCGACGAAGTTGATCCCGAGTGCCGTCATTTGAATCACGTGCGAAATGAAGCCCGCCCGCAGCGAGTCGACGTCGCCATCTCCAACTCGTTCGGCTTCGGCGGTTCGAACACGTGCTTGGTCTTGCGCCGAGTCGCCTAGGCGTAAAGTGAAAGTGGATTGACGCGCGTCTTCAGCGGCATGTCGACGCGCTGTCCCACGCGCTGCGACTCAAACACCGCGGCGATCATCTCGATCGTCGTTCGCCCCTCGTACATGCTGCACTCAGGTTGACGATCATTCTCGATGGCCGCCAACAGGTCGCCGCACGCCAGCACGTTGCCCGCCAGCAGGCCGCCGTCTTTGAGCGGTTCCGGCTTGCCGGGCCCGGCGGACGAAACGGGGATCCAGGCCTTTCCCGTGCGGCCGGGCGACCACGCCGGATCGGGCAGAAACTGCACCGAGGGGAGGTGGCCGGTCAGCACTTCGACCACCCCCTTCGAACCAAAGATCTGGACGCCGAACCGGTTGCCCGCCGCCCCGCGCTTCGAACCGAAATACGCGGTCGCTCCACCGTCCAATCCGTAAACGGCGGACACTTGTTCGCCCGCCAGCAGGCCAATGCCTTCATTGCCTTGCTTGATGTCCGACTTCGTAATCGGTCGTCCGCCCTGCAGTACGCTGCCGAGGCACCACTGCGGCTCGCCGCCGAAGTAATGCATCAAGTTCATGACGTGGCTGCCAAGCACCCACAGATCCTCGCCGCCGCCGCGTGCGTCTTCCTTTCCGCGTCCCCGCAATTCGAGAATATCTCCCAAAAGTCCGTCGCCGATCATGTTCTTCACCACCTGCAACTTGGGGCTGTAACGCGTTTGGTGCGAGAGTGCCAGCTTCACATCGTTTTTCTCGCAGGCCGCGATCATCGCATCGGCTTCCGCGAGCGACCGGCAAAACGGTTTCTCCATATAGATGTGAATTCCCCGCTCGGCCGCGGCAAGCACCATGTCGTGGTGCTGGTCAAGCCACCGCGGACAAATGCTCACGATGTGCGGTTTGACTTCGTCGAGCATCCGGCGGTAGTCGTCGAAGGCCTGCAACGTCTTGAGTCGCTGAGCGGCCTGTTTCCGCCCCGCCTCGTCGGGATCGGCCACGCCGACGATCTCGCAATCGGGGATTTCCAGCCACACGCGGTCGACGTCGTGTCCGTAGTTGCCTCGTCCCGTATGTCCAATCACGGCGATGCGATACCGAGCGGCCATGTGAGTTTCTCCCTGGAGGTGATGCGTCTTGTCGCCGCACCGCAGTGCGTTGCGGGCGTATTGTCCCCGTCGCCATCGCTCCTCGCAACCGTCGCTCTTCCTCCGTTCGCCCGCTAAACTGAAGGCCCACCTCCCTGCAAGGAAACTTCGTATGTTGGCGTCACTAATCACTTGGTCCTGCCTCGCCGGCCTGAGCGTGTGCGGACAATCCGTTGCCGACGAGGCGCCCCAGCCTGCTCTCCAAAAGGCGCCCGCCGTCCCGGTGACCGCCGAGCAGTTGGAAAAATGGATTGAGCAGTTGGCGGACGATCGGATCGCCGTCCGCGACGCCGCGACGCAACAGTTGTGGGAAGCCGGCGTCGCCGCCGAGGCCGCGTTGAAGCGCGCGGCGACAAGCACCGATGCGGAAGTCCGCCTCCGAGCCCGCTCCGTTCTCGACAAGTTTAAGTTCGGCCTGTTCCCCGACACGCCCGCGGACACCGTGGCGCTCATCAACCAGTTTCGCAACGGGACGGTCGAGCGGCGTTCGATCGTCATGCAGAAGCTGGCGGAGAAGCGTGAATTTGAAACGCTCTTTCGTCTCGTAAATTCGGTCACCGACCCCGCTCAACGACAACAGCTCTTGCAACGAGTTCAAGTGGACGCCAACAGCGTCATCCGCCAGCTCGTCGTACAAGGCAATCTGGCGGAGGCCGAGCGAATTCTCGAGTTTGGCTCGGATGACGACGCCGGGATGCTCGCGCTGGCCGCATTCTGCGACGCCGCCGGCACGCTCGACCAGCGTGTGAAGCATGCTCAAGAGAAGTTCGCCGCGCAGGCTTCGACCGCCAATGCTCGATCGCTCGTTTACCTGTTGCGCGCCAAAGGAGACTTGGCGACCGCGTACGACGCGGCGCGGCGTGCGGAAGATGCGCCTCTCCAGCGCGCGATTCTCTTTGAAGCCGGGCGTTGGGCCGAACTACTCGAAGTCCAAACCAGCTCGGGCGTCCAACCGCCGCAGAAACTGATGACCGCAGGTCCGCAAGGGAACGCCGTGCAAGACCGCGTCGAACAATTGGGATATCGCCTCGCCGCAGCGCGTCGAGCTGGCAACGACGCCGAGGTCGCCGCCGCGCTCGACGAACTCAAGCAATTCGCCGAAGACCAACGCGACGCGCCCGCCATCACTTGGTCCGTCTCCGAAGCCTTGCTGATCAACGGCGTCATCGATCCAGGAATCGAACGCATGAAGACCGCGCAACCGCGCAGTGCGTTCGAACTGCTGGCCTACCAGCATCGCTACGGCGAGGCGTTCGCGTTCGTCGGCGTCAAGGAAGGTCGCGAGTTCAATAGCGAGTGGCTGGACGCTTTGCCAGCCAGCGCGGGAGCGGCCAGCATGCAACGAATTCAGCGGTTTCAACTCGCCGCCGCCGTCGCGCGCGTCCTGCACCTGCTAGGCAAGAAACAGGAAGCCGCTCAAGTCGTGGCGCTCCTCGATCGCGTCGCCCAAGACGCCGCTTCGAAGGATCGCCAATCGGGCGGACGCGCCGATCTGATGCTCACGCTCGCGCAGCTCGAATTGCGGCTCGGCATGCTCGAGCCGGCGTTCGCACACGCCGATCAAGCTTCCTCGGAAGCCGACGTGAATGCGCAAATCTTACGTATGCTCTTCGGCACTCGGTCGGAAGAAGCCAGCGCCTGGCTGCTGTTGTTCCGCCAGCAAGATTCGTCGCTCTCCCTCGCAAAGGCGCTGCCGCGCATCTACCGCATGTTGCAATTCCCCGTCCCGGCCGACTCGAACGAAGAAGAGTACGCGAAGTGGGTCGAACCGGCGCTGGCGCTCGCGCAAACGCTGACGCAAAGCGACCAGCGCGGCAAATTCCTCGACGGACTCGCGGTCAGCATGCTCACCCGCAACTATCAATCGCCGGCGCGAAAGCTGCTCGAGGCGGCGGCGCCGCAGTTCGCTCCCTCCGCCATGCGGCTCGCCGACCTCGAAGCCGAACACGACCGCTGGGCCGAGGCGGCGCGCTGGTACGAGACGGCCGCCAAGATCGACGCGCAATTGGTCGCCGCCTTCTGTCTGCATGGACTCGCACTCGATCGCGCCGGCCAAAAAGAACTTGGACGACAGATCATGCAACAGTCCAAGCTCATCGCCCTCACAGGCCGCAGTCGCCATGCCATCGGCCAGCAACTGCACGCGCGCGGACACATGGCCGAAGCGGCGGAAATGCTGGAGTTCGCCATGCGGACGAGCCCGTTCGAGCATTGGGAGACGAACGATTGTGCGCGATTGCTGGGCGACATCTACGCTGCCGAACGCCCCGCCGACGCGGCGCGACTTTGGGATCGCCATATGCTGGCCGACCTGCGCGTCGTCTACAACTTCATCGACGTCGACAGCTACGTTCGCTTTCCCTTCATCATCCACAAGGCCCGTGCTCAGGCCGCCATCACGGCCGGCCAGTTCGAAAGTGCACAACGCGAAATCGACGCCGCGGCAGCCGCCTCCCCGAACGACGTCCGCTTGGCCGAGGATCTGACGCCGCTCCTGCTCGCCGCGGGTCGACGGGAACAGGCGGACCAATTGTTTGAGAAGACGTACGCGTCGCTCTCCTCCGTCATCGACGTCTATCCCGAGAGCGCGTTTCATCGAAACAACCTCGCCTGGATGGCCGCTCGCTGCCATCGCCGACTCGACAAAGCACTCGAGCATGCTCAAGAGGCGGTGCGTCTGCAGCCTGACAACCCAAGCTACATCGATACGCTGGCGGAAGTGCACTTCCACCGCGGCAATCGCGAGGAAGCAATCCGCTTCGAAGAGTCGGCTGTCAAATTGTCTCCTCGCGTAAAGACCTACCAAACGCAGTTGGAAACCTTTCGCTCCAAGCCGCTTCCACAGTAGCCATCCGTACGAACGACGACCGACGAACGCATGGCCGGCTCAACTCGTCTCGCATCCGTGGGAACTCCTGTGAATCTGCTGTTCATTGCGGAACGATTTCCGCCCGATATCGGCGGCGTCGCCGCCAGCGCCGGCCGCATCGCCCATTCGCTCGCGGACCTCCATCACCGCGTGGATGTCGTCGCTTTCGCGCGCGAGCTGCCGGTAGGGGCCGTCGAGTCAAAGCCCGTTACTCCGCGGCTTACGGTCCACCGATTGGGACAAGCCAAAAGCCTCGACTTTACGCTTCAACAAGCGCTGACGTTTCTTGAGTGGCTCCATGGGGAACGACGCTTCGATGCGGTCTGGGGACACTACATTACGACCGCCGGCTTCTTGGCGACGTGGTTCGGCGTCCAGCATTCCATTGCTTCCATACTCTCTGTGCGAGGCAACGACTTCGACCGGGAACTGTTTCCGCCCGGCGACTTTGGTCGCCTGCGCTGGTGCCTCGAGCGCGCCTCGATCGTCGCCTGCGTCTCACAGGATCTGGCTCGCAAGACTCAGGTTTTGGTGCAACGCGAGGCGCTGGTGCTTCCCAACTCGGTCGACTGCGATCGATTCGCCCCTGGCCCTCGCTCAGAATCGCTGATCGCACAGTACGCGATCCGCCCTGAAGAGGTCGTCCTGGGGTTTTCTGGGGAGTTGCGTGCGAAGAAAGGATTGCCCTTCCTACTGCACGCCTTTCGCGAAACGCTAGAGCGTCAACCCGCGAGACTGTTGCTGATCGGCGAAGTGCGCCCGCAAGATCGAGGCGAGTACGAACGACTGACGGCCGCACCCGAAGTACGCGAGCGAATCATCTTGACAGGTCACCTTGAGTCGCCGGCGCTGGTCGCTCAGCACGTGCGTCTGGCTGACGTCATGCTCTTTCCCTCGTTGTGGGAAGGGATGCCCAACAGTCTGCTGGAGTCGATGGCGGCCGGCGTCCCTGTCATCGCCTCCGATGCCGGCGCCGTTCCCGAAGTCGTGACGGACGGCGTGGAGGGACTCGTGTTGCCGCGCACCCATCTGCACCTCTTGTCGCAACGCATCGACGAATTGTTTTCAATGCCGGGCGAGAGCCGACGCACGATGATCGCCGCCGCACGAGAGCGCGTCCTGCGGAACCACTCTCCCCAAGCCGAATCCACTCGACTTGCCGAACTCCTCGCTCGTCTTTCCGTCCGCGCCGGCGAACTCGACACCGACGTCGAAACTTCCGTCACGAATGCCGAGCGACGTCTGAACGATTCGGCGAAATCCCCCTGATTTGCGGCATCTCCGCGAATCGGCACGCCGCGTGCTGAGCATTACGCGTCGAACGTCGAGCCGACCTGCGGACCGACGCAGACCGTAGGGAGCAAGCGTGATGGTATGCAGACGTCGGAGTGCGGGACTTACGTTGGTGGAGCTATTGGTGGTGATCGCCATTATCGGCATCTTGGTCGCCCTGTTGCTGCCAGCCGTGCAAGCAGCTCGCGAAGCGGCGCGGGCGATGAGTTGTCGCAACAACCTGCGGCAGATCGCGCTGGCGATGCACAATTACGAGTCGTCGTACATGGTCCTGCCGCCGCGGCGCATACTAACCTCGGGAATCGCTCGCGGTTGGGGACCATCCGTGCTTCCCTACATTGAGCAAGGCGCGCTCCAAGATCTCTATCGATTCGACCGAAACTTCTACGCTCCTGAGAACGCCGTCGCCATCCAAACGCCGCTGAAGATTTTCATCTGCCCTTCAGGCCCAGGCGTGCGCATGGTGACCGTGATTCAGGGAGGCGTAACCTCTCAAGGCGTCGCCGGCGACTACTTCGGCCCGAACAGTTTTTCGTCGACGCGTTTTGGAGTGTTGTCGCTGAGCGGCAACAATCAGATCACGTCTCTGGACGATCTGCCGCGCATCAGGCAGTTTGGCGACTTCCTGGACGGCACGTCGAATACGATCTTGATCACGGAACAGGCCGGCCGCGCCGACTACTACGTTCGCGGCCGAAAACAAGCGAGCAACGCGAACCTGAGCCAAGCGACCAGTTGGGGTTCGTGGCCCTCGTATCAAGTGTTTCAAGTGCAAGTCTTCTCCTCCGACGGCCTCGTCAAAGACGGAGACGGCTGCACCATCAATTGCAACAACAGTCAAGGCATCTACAGCTTCCATCGCGGCGGCGCCTACTCGTCGTTCGCCGACGGCTCGGTGCGACTCTTGAGCAGTTCGATCGACCCCAACACGCTGTTCGCGCTAGTGACGATCAGCGGCGGTGAAGTCGTGGGCGACTACTAGTGCGTCCCGCTGCCAATTCAAACGTCCAAACTCACAGCCGCTCTGATTGGGATGATTCCATGCGCAACTCGCTCCCTGGCGTTGAAGTCAGCGTGATCGGCGGCTGCCTGCTCGCCCTTGTCGCCCTCGCCGCTCCCGCACTGCAACACGCTCGCGACCGATCTCAAGAACAAACTTGCCAAGATCGACTTCGGTCCCTCGGCGCTGCATTTCAAGAATACGCTTCGCTGCATGGCGGACTGCCGCCGCGCCGCACCGGCTTCAACGACGGCAATCCCTATGGAGGCTGGGGAAGCCATCTCGCACCCTACCTGCCGGCCCCCGCCAACGTCAGTGCGTACGATCTGGGCTACGACTTCTTCGACCCCAAGAATAAGGCGATCGTCGAGTCGCCATGGCCGGCGTTTCTGTGTCCGTCAAGTCCCGCGGAACGGTTCGTCGTAATTCAGTCTCAGGCCTCCACCAAGTCGCTGAATCCCGACAAAGACGCCGTCTTCACCTGTCGCGCGGGCGTTTCGGACTTCATCTCGTCCAACGGCGTCCTGCTCACTCGCAACGGCTATGGCATCAACGCCATGGGGTCGGAGCGCGGCATCGGCAACGAGCGACAGCCGATGACTGACAATGCAACGTCGCCCTTGTCACGCATCTCCGATGGTCTCTCGAACACGTTGCTGCTGATTGAACAAGCGGGACGCCCCGCCGCGTGGCGCAACTCGACCCAAAAGCCAGGTGCAGGCCAATTCGGCGTAAGTCCCAACGCGCGCGGCGCCTGGGCCGGATGGGGTTCTATCGCTTTCGGCGCCGCCAATGCCGAGACGGGTGAAACTCCCGGGCGCGGCGATGGAACCGACTGCACCGTGAACTGCAACAACTGGTTTGGCATCTACGGCTTCCACCAAGGCGGCGCCAACGTGCTGTTCTGCGACGGCAGCGTCCGGTTCGTCGGCCTGAAACTAGACCCGTTGACCTTTGCCTATCTAACGGTTCGCGACGACGGCCATCTCTTCGACGCCGCCGATCTCGACATCGAGTAAGCAAGAGAGAGCGCCATGAACAGGTCCGCCGCCGCCGCGATCGCTTGCCGCCTGCTCCACGACCTCGTCTGGGCCGTCGTATTCACGACTGTCTTGTACGGCTCGACCGCCCGCGCAGGCGATCTAGATCCCGCGAGCTTGTCGCGCCGCATCGACGAGCGACTTGAACTCGTCGACGTACCGGCCTCGCGAATGGCGAATGACTCCGACTTTCTTCGACGTGTGACGTTGGATCTTGCGGGTCGGATTCCGACGATCTCCGAGGTGCATGAATACACGAGCAGCGCCTCCGAACATCGACGTTCGGAACTGATCCAACGGTTGATGCAGTCCGGCGTCTATTACAAGAACATGGCCGCCTTCTGGCGACGTTCATGGGTGCCGCAAGCAGACACACGAGAATTCTCGTCGGTCGCCGACGGCTTTGAACTCTGGCTGACGGAGCGACTTCGCACCAGGGTTCGCTACGACGAACTGGTCGCCGAAGTCTTGACTCTTGATCACGCACGCCCGGCTGCTCGTCCCGCCGCCGCCATTGGATTCTATGCGGCCAACCTATCGAAGCCGGAGAACCTCGCCGCCAGTTCGACGCGCGCATTTCTCGGCATCAACCTCGACTGCGCTCAATGCCACGACCATCCGTTCTCGCGCTGGACGCGCGAACAGTTCTGGCAAACGGCCGCCTTCTTCGCGCCGCCCTCGCCGCCCGAATCCGAGAGCGTTTCGAGACTGCCGAAAGTGCGTGTTCCCGATACCGACCTGGAATATGAACCTCGCTTTCTGACGAGAGCCCAACCGCAGCTTCCCGCGCAATTCGATTCCGTCATACTTCGCCGTTCATTCGTCGATTGGATGAAGTCAGACGACGAACGATTGATGGCCAAGAACGCCGTGAATCGGTTGTGGGCTCATTTTTTCGGCGAAGCGATCATCGAACCGCTCGACGATCTCAGTCGCGATGACTTTCAGACGGGAGAACGCGCCGAGCTGCTCCAGGAGCTTGCCCAAGCCTTCCTCCGAAGCGACTATGATCTCGACTACCTGACGGCCGCGATCGTTGGCTCCCAAGCCTACGCACTCGCCTCCTCTCCCGCCCTTCCAGCTCACGACGCAGACGATTCCGCGAGAGCAGGAACGGACCAAGCCCCATCGTCGCCGCGATTTCGCATTCGACAAGCGACTGTTCGCGGGCTCACGGGCGAGCAGTTGTACGACAGCCTGCGAACCGCAGCCGGATTGCCTTCGGAGCGTCCCGCGACGGGCGGCGCCGACCGCGACGGTCGACGCGAATTCGCCGCTCTGTTCTACGTCGAGCGAACGCATCAGGCCGAGCGTTCGATCTCGCAGTCACTCGCGCTCATGAACGGGGCGTTCGTCAATCGGTTGACGACGGCGGATGGCAATCCAACGCTCGCCTCTCTCTTGAGCTCGCCGTTCATGACTCCTGACGAACAAGTCGACGCGCTTTATCTGGCCGTTCTCGCGCGGCGTCCGTCTGAAGGCGAAAGGTTTCTTGTGCAGCGTCACTTCGACGACGACGCGGATGCAGGGCGCGAACAGCAGTTGGGCAATTTGTTCTGGGTGCTCGTCAATTCAGCCGAATTCAGCACGAACCACTAAATAGGGAATCGTCGCCATGCACGGCCGTCAAGTAACTCGACGCATCGCTCTCCAAGGGCTTGGTTGGGGCGTTTCCGGACTACTGACGACCAGTTGGCTGCCGGCCCTCGCCGAGGTCGCCGCCGACGCCGCCGACGCGTCTCGTAAACCAAAGTCGGTCATCCTGATTTGGCTAAACGGCGGACCTGCCACCATCGATCTCTGGGACCTCAAACCGGGACACGAGAATGGCGGCCCCTTTCGCGAGATCGACACCCGCGTCGCCGGCCTGAAGATCAGCGAGCATCTTCCAACGTTGGCGACGATGGCTGACGAATTTTCCGTGGTCCGCTCGATGTCGACTCGCGAGGGCGACCACTCGCGAGCGAGGCTTGTTTCCATGACCGGTTACACGCCGCAGGGAGCGATTAAGTTTCCCGCGTTCGGCTCGCTTGTGGCACACGAGTTTCAAGCCGCCGGCGACATCCCAACGTACGTACATATCGGCGGCCAGCCAAGCGTGAGCGGCGGCGGATTCCTGGGGCCGCAGTACGCACCGTTCGTCGTGGGAGGTCGCGAAAGACGCGAGACGGCCGCGACCTCGGACGCGGCCTTGAAGGTCGACGACTTGAGTCCGGAGTCCGAGTCGCTGCAAGCCCAGCGACTGCGTCTCCAGGCCGACCTGCAATCGCTCTCGCGCATGTCGCCTTCCTATGTCGTCGAAGCCATCGAGTCGGCGCGGGAACGTGCACTGCGATTGATGAATCCCCAGGCCGCAGCCGCGTTCCGACTCGACGACGAAACACGAAGTTTACGCGACGCCTACGGCGCCGGCGCTTTTGGCCAAGGCTGCTTGCTTGCTCGCCGCCTGGTGGAACGCGGCGTGAGCTTCGTGGAGGTCTCGCTTGATGGCTGGGACACGCACGCAGACAATTTTGAACGGGTCAAGTCGCTCTCCCAACAGCTAGATCGCGGCGTGGCGACGCTTCTGAAAGATCTCCGTGAACGCGGACTCCTACAGGACACGCTGATCGTGTGTCAGGGCGAGTTCGGTCGCACGCCGCGCATCAACGGCCAGGCCGGTCGCGACCACTGGCCGGCGACTTGGTCGGTCATGATGGCCGGCGCGGGAATTCGGACCGGACAGGTCGTCGGAGCAACCTCTCGCGACGGGACGCAACTGGAGTCGAGACCGACGCGCACGGCCGATCTGATGGCGACCATTTTCCGCGCCATCCAACTCGACCCTCGCAAACAGAATATGTCCAACGTCGGCCGCCCCATCCGGCTCGCCGATCCCAGCGGCGAAGCTCTCGAGGAACTACTGTGAAAACGTCCTTGGTCTCGCTCCTGACATGCTTCGCCGCGCTCGCCTGCGCCGCGCACGCGTTCGGTCAAACAAGCGAATCGGGCCGCCGATCGACTGATGTGATTCGCATCGTCGATGACGGAGGCGTCCGCCATATCGCACTCAACATCGTCGTCGTCGACGGCGATCGGCGTCTGTCTCTCGATGAATATTGGTCGCAAACGATCCGCGCACTCTTCACCTTCGCTGATCGTAACGCAGACGGCGTCCTGACCGACGACGAAGCGTTGCTGCTCCCCTCTGCTCGAGCCATCCGCATGTCTCTCGGAAATGGCTTTGCGCCCCCGATCGCCCCGCTGCGCAGCGTCGCGGAAATCACCGACGTTCGCACGCCGCGCTGCTCGCCGGAACAGCTTGAGCAGTATTACCGACGGAACGGAGTGGGGCGTGCAGCGATGGGCGTTGCTGCACTGCCGCATACGTCCTCGCTGACAGCGGCGCTCGTCGCTGCCATAGACGTGGATCGCGACGGCGTTGTCTCCGAGCGAGAACTCGGACAAGCCGAAACGCGGCTGAAGCGCATCGACGCGAATGACGATGAACTCATCGGCGTCGAAGAGCTGATTACGGATGCGGCGTATCCGGGCCGCTGGGCGGTTGCCAGTTTGTCACCCACGACGCCGGTCGACCTCGCGCCCGGTCGAAGTGGACGATTCACCCTCGAGCGACTCGAATGGCAGGCGGATGCCGCTGCGGCGCCGGCGGAGCTCCTGCCTTGGGAGATCGAGTTGGGGGACGACTTGCGCGCCGCCCCGCTGCCCTTTTCGTCCAGTTCGCGCTACGAGTCGTGGACCGTCGCCAGTTCCCTGCCTTCGCTGCAGGAACGGTTGCGGGAGGAGATCGCGGCGGCCGAGGCAGATCCGCCAGTGGAATCACAAGGCCCGCGCAACCGTGAGCGACGTCCCTCCCGCGCATGGCTGACCCCGCTTGTCGATCGCGATGGCGACCAACAGGCGTCTCCCGAAGAGATCCATCAATGGCTGGCCCTGCAACAACAGCTGACGCGCGGGCAGGCGCTCATTAGCTTGTACAGCGGCGGAGGTCTCTTCGAACTGTTGGACGCCGATCACGACGCCGCGTTATCCGTGCGAGAACTGCGTTCGGCATGGCAGACATTGAGTGACGCGAACTGCACGCAAGACAACTGCGTCGAGATCGCGCGCATTCCCAACATCGTCATGGTCGTCGTCAGTCAAGGTTATCCCCGCAGCCTCGCGTGTACATCCAAGATCGATCTCGCCTGGTTTCTGAAGATGGATCGCAACTCGGACGGCGATGTGTCGCGTCGCGAGTTTACAGGCAGCCCCGCCGCATTCGCGCGGCTGGACCAGAATCAGGACGGACTCATCTCGGCGCCGGAGGCCGCTGGCGCTAAGCAGGAATGACGCGTGCAATACTCTCACGCGTGACAGGCTGGATGACGCCGCGGTCGGTGATGAGTGCGGCGATCAGTCGCGCGGGAGTCACGTCGAACGCAGGATTGTAAACTTGCACGCCTTCCGGCGCGAGTCGCTTGCCGCCATGATGCGTCACCTCGTCGGCGGCGCGTTGCTCGATTGGAATCCCCGAGCCGTCCGCAAGTTTGAGGTCGAACGTGGTGGCAGGCGCCGCAATGTAAAAGGGAATGCCGTGGGCCTGGGCGAGCACCGCGACGCCGTAGGTTCCGATCTTGTTCGCGGCATCTCCGTTCGCGGCGATGCGGTCCGCTCCGACGACCACGGCCTGCACCCGACCTTCGGCCATCACTTGCGCCGCCATATTGTCGCAGATCAACGTCGCGGGAATGCGTCGAGCGACCAATTCCCAGGCGGTGAGTCGTGCGCCTTGCAACAGCGGGCGAGTCTCATCGACGTACACTTGGATTCGCTTTCCTGCCGCATGAGCGGAGAAGATCACGGCGAGCGCCGTCCCGTACTCGGCGGTCGCCAGTCCACCGGCGTTGCAATGCGTGAGCACGCCGCCCTCGGTCGGCATCAAAGCCGCGCCGTGACGTCCAATCGCGTGACACATCGCGCGATCTTCGTCGTGCAAGGCGCACGCTTCTTCCCACAAGGCGTTCAAGATCTGCGGTCCCGTCGCTCGGCCGCGCAAGCGGCGGGCGACCGCTTCCAAGCGTTCTAGCGCCATGAACAGGTTGACGGCCGTCGGTCGACTCGCCGCCAGGACGCCGATCGTCCTCTCCAACGTTTCGAAGAATGTCGCTTCCCCTGCGTTCACGGCATTCTGCACGCCGACGCAAACCCCGTATGCGGCCGCGATGCCGATCGCCGGCGCGCCTCGTACCTGCAGCGTCTTAATCGCCCGTTCTACGGCCTCGAGCGATCGGCACGCGATCTCGCGCACCTCGCCTGGCAGCTGCGTCTGATCCAACAGCCAGAGCGTTCCGTCGGGCCCGCCCTCCCAACGCAAAGTCGACGGCGCAGCGTTCATGTTCGTTTACTCCAGCGCGCACGAAAGCCGAGACACAGTAGGAACCACAGCGCCGAGAAGGCTTCGCGCAGATTCACCTTCGAGTCGCCCGCACGACGATCCTCAAACACGATCGGCGTTTCGGCAAACCGCGCACCAATCCGCTGCAAGTGCCACAGGTGCTCTTCAAAGAAGGCGTAGCCTCGAGCGCGCACGCGCGACGGATCGAGCCGCCGCAGACATGCCACTCGAAACGCTCGGTAGCCGCCGCTGCAATCGCGAACCGGCAACTTGAGCCAGATTCGCGCATAGGCGTTAACGGCGCGACTGAGCATGCGCCGCGACCAACTCCAGTTCTCAATTCGCCCTCCTGCGACGTAGCGCGAGCCGATTACGACGTCGATCGGCGGCGAGACGTCCTCTTGCAGTTTGGCGAGCAATTGCGGCAACGCGGAGGGAGGATGACTGAAGTCAGCATCCATATTCACGACGAGTTCAAAGCCGCGTTCTTGGGCGGCTGCGAGTCCCGCCAACACGGCGGTTCCCAATCCCAGTTTCCCGGCTCGATGCAAGCAATGAAACCGTGGCTCTTGCCGTGTAAACTCGTCGCACCAATCCCCGGTCCCATCTGGCGAGTCATCGTCAATGACGAGCAATTCCACCTGCGGCGCGTGCCGAAAGACCTCCTCGACCAATCGCGGAAGATTCTCGCGTTCGTTGTAGGTCGCGACGATGACCAGCGTTCTCGGCGAGTCGCTCACAGACGCCTACCCACGCCGCAGTCGCGAGAAGAGGCGTCGGTATTCAGGCCGTGGAGCTCGTCCAGAATCGGGTGAAGTCGGCGGCGTTTCCACCGCAGGCGACTGGACGACGTGTGTATGAACGACGGGCGCATCAATCACGGGCGCATGCGTGACAGGCGCATGCATGACAGGCGCATGCATGACGGGCGGATCAAGCAGCGGGAGATCGTGTCGAGTCCGACCGGCGCCGAAGGGCAGCGCCATCTGCGGTTCCATCGTTCCCCCGTAGTCCCAGGCCGACCAAGCGCCGGGCGTCCAGCGTTGCGGGTCGTCGACCGGCGGCAAGGAGCGAATCGCATGCAGCAAAGCGTCCTCGGCGTTCTCCGACTTCCCAAGCGACGTTTCGGCAGCCGCGCTCTGCGGTAAGTCCAGCGAGGTCGACGCCTGCTGCAACAGCGCCCCCAGTTCCTTTCCCTCGCCGCTTGAGACGCGCAGGCGAGTCGCGATGGAGGCCTCGCGGGCGGTCGCGAATCGATCGACGACCACCTCCTGTTCCGTAAACCCCTCCCCGAACAATTGCGACGGCAGTTCCTCAGGAACCTGCTCGACCCGCGGCGTCGACTGCCATGACTCCACGGCCGCCTCGCTCGTCGCCGACAGCGTTCCGAACTCCACGCTCGCCGACGGCGGACTGGCGAGCGGTTCGTCATCCAGCGCCCCGAACTCGACGATGGAGGAGCCCGACGAGCTGCTGGACGGCGTTGGATTGTGCCAGGGCGCCGGCAACTGCTGAAGCTCGGCCCACGCTTCCTCGATTTGTCGCGGTTCAATGAGCGACCGTCCTTGCTCGGCCGCCATCGACAACGCCAGATCGCAAACCTGGTTGATCAGGCGAGGAATGCCGTCGGTCGCGCGATAAATGGCTTCCAGCGACTCGGGCGGAAACAGATCTTGATTGGGGGCATCGACCCAAGCGAGCTGCGTTAACACGTAGTCGAACGTTTCGCTGCGTTGCAGCGCCGACAGATAGCAGCGTGCGGCGATTCGCTGGTGAAACGACTCCAGCTTGGGATGAGTGAAGCGTTCCTCCAGCAGCGGGCCGCCGGCCAGCACCAGTTGCACTCGAGCTCGCCCCTGGCGTACGACGTTGGTCAGCGCCCGCAACTCCTCGAACAAGCGCAAGGGGAGCGAATGGGCTTCGTCGACGATCAACAACAACCCGTTCGGACAGTCGGCCGAAGGCTCGATATGCTGAATCAGCGATAGCCGCATCTCACCTTCGTCGAGTCCGCGAAAGGGGAGCCCCAACTCGAAGAGCAAGCTTTGCAACAGCGACTTGCGAGTGCTCAGGCGCGTGTTGGCCAAAAGCGCGACGCGGTAACTGCCCGCCAGTTGGTCGGCGAGGATTTGGCAGACCAGCGACTTGCCCGTCCCCGCTGGCCCGATCAGCACTCCCGTGCCTTGGGCGCGTTCGACGCAGCGCAGCAGAGATTGCCGCGCATGCTCGATCGCCGGCGACGGGAAGTACCGCTCCATCGTAGGCGAAGCGAGAAATGGACGTTGGCGAAACCGGAAAAACGTTTCGTACATGGCTCGATGGCGTTCGTATTCGAGGAGCGAATGAGCCCATGGCCGGCGCCCGCCAGCGGCGGCCACGTCGCTACACCCGGCGCAAAGCGCACGGAGCGCTTCATCGTCATCGGTCGAATAATCGTTGCAACTTGAGCCAAGTCGCCCGGCAGGCGCCCCTAGAAGCCTCGCCGACGCTGTTCGCTATAGCGTTCCAGTGCGGCCTCGATGATCGGCAACGCCGTCGAAGCACTCTGAAACTCTTCAACTTCCACCTGTTTCCCTTCCAGCGTCTTGTAGTCCTGGAAGAATCGACGCAGCAAATGCAGGCGGTGCGGAGGCATCTCCGCCGCCTCTTGAAACCCGTTGAACTCGGGGTCGTCGACCGCGACCGCCAAGACCTTGTGATCCATCTTGCCGCTGTCGACCATCGTCATCAATCCGATCGCGCGGGCGTCGACCAGCGTAAGCGGCGCGAGAGGCTCCTGGCACAACACGAGCACATCGAGCGGATCGTCGTCTTCGGCCAGGGTCTGCGGGATGAATCCGTAGTTGGCCGGATAATAGACCGCGGAAAAGAGAATGCGGTCCAACCGCAACAGCCCCGTCGTCTTGTCCAGCTCGTACTTCACGCTTGAGCCCGTCGGAATCTCCACCACCGCCGTGAATTCCAGCGGAAGTCGTTTACCAGGAACCACGTCATGCCAAGCGTGCGTCATTGAATCTCTTTCCCCGCAAGTGCGTCGTCAAAAAAGCGTCTCTTAGATGTAGTACATGGAATCGGCATGGTCGCGCACGCGCGCTAGAAGCTCGGAAAAAGTCACTGCGGCCAGGACTTCGCGCCGAGCGGCTTCGGTTTCGCTCCATACTTCCAGCAGCGTCCGAGTCGCGGGAGTGGAACGAGTGGCGTTGCTTTGCCATTCCCCGGTCCCCCCCTCGATGATCGCGACCACCTCTCCCAGCGTGAGTTGGGATGGGTCGCGAACCAAACGGTAGCCGCCCGAGGCGCCGCGCGTACTCTCGACGACGCCCGCCCCCTTCAGTTGCAGCAAAATCTGGACCAAGAACGGCGAGGGAATGCCTTGGCTTTCCGCAATCGCGCGCACTCGAACCGGTTCCGACGAGCCAAACCAAGTCGCCAACTCGAGAACCGCGAGGCACGCGTATTCGGTTTTCGCAGGGAGATTCACGCGCCCTGCTCCTAGCTTGGCTTCGACTCGTCCAAAGAATGCAGCCCGCATTCGGTCTTCTTGAAGCCGCTCCAACGCCCCGCCCGCTCGTCTTCCCCAAACATCACCGCTCGCGTGCAAGGCCAGCAACCAATGCTCGGATAACCCTGGTCATGGAGCGGATTATAGGGCACGTCGTGATCGACGATCAGCTTCCAGACATCTTTCTTCGTCCAGTTCGCCAACGGACTCACTTTCACCAACTGAAACTTCTTGTCCCAGCCGACGATTGGCGCTCGAGCTCGATCCGGACTCTGGTCCCGTCGTATCGCACTCGCCCACGCTTCCATTCCCACGACTGAATTTTTGAGCACCGATAGCTTGCGATCTGCGCAGCATTGATCGGGATTCGACTTGTAGACCGGCCCGCCGTGCAGCGCTTCATACTGCTCCACCGTCAGCTCAGGTCGCTTCATTTCCACGGCGATGCCATACCGCTGCTTCACCCGCTCCCGCAGCTCCAACGTCTCCGCAAACTGGTACCCCGTATCGAGATTGAAGATCGGCGTCTGCGGTGCAATCTCCGCCAGCATATGGATGAGCACCATCCCCTCGGGACCGAAAGCCGTCGCCATCGTGAATCGCGGCGCAAATCGATCGCACGCCCACCGCAAGATGTCTTGGGGCGACGCCCCTTCAAGCTCTTCGCTGCGAGCCTGAATCTCCGCCTCAAGTTCCGGCGTAAGCTCAAGCGGCTTCCAGGGTTCTGTTTCAGGCGACACCACGCGCAAACGCGGCGGCTCCGCCGATTTCTCCAACGACTGGCTCACCCCGATTGGCTCCTGCGACTTACGCACCGGCAGTTCTATGGCGTTCAGTCCCATGGCGTTCCTCGTCCCTGGACAACTCCCCCCTCCGTAACGAACGTCCTGTTCGTCTTCCCTTATCGGAAATAATCCTAACCATTCTTATCACGATGGTCAAGAATCGACGATCAGCGGGTCGCTCGAGGCGCCGCGTTGGCCGGGGCGGGACGCACGGCCTGCTTCGTCGAGGGGGTGGGGGCCGAGATCCGTTCCTCCGCCGTCGGCTGATACCGCTCGACCACCTTCTTGTAGCCCAACGGCGCCGACGGTTCCCAGAACTCTTTCGCAAAGATGTTGATCTTGTCGATCGTCTCGTTCCAATTCACTTCCCGCTTTTCAAACACGAAATTCGTGGCGGAAGGATTGGTTTGCGGGTCGTAGTTGCGATTGAACATGGCCATCGCTTTCGGGAGGAAGTCTCCCGCGTCGATGATGATGTGCAGCATCTTGAAATTGGCCGCGTCGCCTCGCATCTTCGGCACCGCTTCCAACCAATACTCGTTCGTCGCATCCTTCGGCGTGATCACGCGAATCCAGAAACGCTGCTTGATCTTGGACGCCTCGGCGCCAAACATAAACGGCAACGGACCGTCGACGATCGACTTCCCCTGCATCTCGGGCGGAAGTTCCGTTTGCAACAGCTTCTTTTGCGAGTGGTCGAACGAAAAAACCGACTTGCCGTCGCACACCCAGTGTTCCCCAGGATCGCCTGCCTGCGGCAAATACTGCGGCTTCTCCCCCGGTTTCTTCCCCGGCGTGTAATGCAGGATTTGGTCGACTTTGAACAACCCCTTGTCCGGCGCCGCGTACTTGATCACGCCGACGCTTTGCGTCTTCGCCGGCAATTCGCCAGTCGATGGGTCGCGCGGCGGACCAAACACCGCATCGTACTCCCAGCGAGTGAACTTGCTGCGGTAACGCTTGATCTTGGCGCTCGATTCCTGCCAATAGGCCAGCACTTGGTCGAGGTACTTTTCGTGTTCCGGCGGCAACGGAATCCACTCGGGAGCGCGCGGCGTCGCCATCGCCGACGGCACCGCCTGCCGAATCACCGGTTCGCTGAGCTGCGGGTCGCGAAACGGCGTCTCCTCGCCAGCCGCTCCCGCTCCCGACTTCGCCTTGCTGCTCCCTGCCGGTCGCACTCCCGCGCCGCTTGCGCCAGCACCGCCGCTTCCCGCATTGACGCCGCCCGGCGCCGGCGACGGGCCGTAAACGGGCGAACCGCCGCCCTTCGCGCCGCTCGTCCCAGCGGTTTTCCTCGGCGCCGTCGCGCCCGTTCCACCGGTCTGTCCGTACGAGAAATTCACTGCACTAGGGCCAAACGCCGCCGTCGCGAGGACGATCCAAAAAACGAAGCGTTGCGTGCGGAACTGCATGTGTCTCCTCCCTGAGACGACCACTCGTCGCAAAAAAACGTCTGGCTGTGCGTCCGGGATGATAGCAGGCGCACTCCCCTCGCCCTAGATCAGTTTTCTCCTACGCATCGATCGGGGCGACCTCGGCTTTCCTCTTGAGCCTCCGCAGACCATTCCCTACTATCCCCGCCCGTTCTCGACCACTTTCCTCCACGCGAACCTCGCCCCCATGCTCGACTTCGACGTTCAACGCTGCACTCGACGCTGCTCCGTCAGCCAGCGGGAATTGCGAGCGGGTGAACTCTGCTACTCGGCGATCGTCTCCCGCGGCGCCCAAGTCGTGCGACTGGACTTCGCCCCCGAATCGTGGAAAGGCCCCCCCGAAAACTCGCTCGGGTGGTGGAAAGCGAGGGTCCCCGAGAACAGCAACCAAAAGGTCGCCTGGGCGCCCAACGACGTGATGCTCGATTATTTCGAGTTTCTGGCGGATAAGCCGGAGAAAGCCGACGTTCGGTATGTCCTCGCTTTGCTGCTGGTTCGCCGCCGCGTCATTCGACTCGAAAACGCGCGCACCGACGATCAAGGCAACGAAACGCTCGTCGTCTTCTGCCCACGCAACGAAGAAGAAAGCGAAGTCGCCGCCATCCTGCCCGACGACGAACGAGTGGCCGAAATTCAAGCCGAATTGTCGACGCTCCTGTTCGGCGACGCCTCCACGCTGATGCCGCCTCGTCCCGCAGATGAGGAACCCGCCGTCCCGCCCGACGAAACCATCGCCGACGAAGCCCCAGCACTCACTTTCGTCGCGTCCGACGACGACGCGTCCGACGACGACGAGGCCGACGACGACGAGGCCGACGACGACGAGTCCGACGACAGCGAGTCCGACGACAGCGAGACCGACGACAGCGAGACCGACGACAGCGAGACCGACGACAGCGAGACCGACGACAGCGAGACAGACGACGACCCAGGCTCACGATCGAACGACCGGGAGACGAGAACATGACGCGTGCACGCTTGGCTGCTCGGATGGTCATCCTGTTCGCCGCGCTCGCCGCCTGCGGATCGTCTGCCGGCTGTCATCTGTTGCCGGATGTGCGTATGCCGTGGGGTCCGCAGGCGCCTGTCGTCTTTCAAGCCCCCCCTACCGGCGACGACATCGTGCGGGCCGTCAATTCCAATTCAGCGCCCGTGCGTCAGTTATCCTCGGACAGTGCGAGCGTCGCGGCGGCCGGCTTCCCTCCGCTGCGAGCCGATCTGGCATTTGAACGTCCTCGCAACTTTCGCATGCGAGCGACGCTGCTTGGTCCTGAACTGGACGTCGGCAGCAACGCCGACTTGTTTTGGATGTGGTTTAAGCACAATCCGCAGCCTGGCGTCTTCTTTGCTCGGCATGATCGCTACGCAACCAGCCCGATGCGGCAGGTCTTGCCGCTCGATCCAGCGCTCGTCGTCGACGCCTTCGGACTCGTACAACTCGATCCCCTCGCCCCCTACGACGCTCCGCGCAGCCTCGGCGATCACAAAATGGAACTACGCACTCGAGTGCCTTCGCCGGACGGCGACATGACTCGCGTCCTTGTCGTTCACGACGCCTATGGCTGGATTCTCGAACAGCGACTTTACGATGTCCGCGGCCAACTGATCGCGACCGCGACTGCGTCCAAGCATCGTCACTATCCGGAGTCGGGCGTGTCGCTGCCGCATCACTTAGAGTTCAATTTGCCGACCGCGAAACTGAATCTGTCCGTCTCGGTGCGAGAGTTCCGCATCAACCAATTGGACGGCAATCCGGCTCAACTGTGGACGCTTCCCAAGATGGACGGCTATCCACTGGTCGATATCACCGACCCTTCGATGGCGCCGCAAATCGCGCCGGCCAGCGCATCGGGAACTGGGACCAACATCAACCCAGCTTCGCAGTCGACGCCGATGCCTGGTCCGATGGGCGGCCCGATGAATGGTTCGAGATCGCCCGAGATCTATCAGCCCGCCGACTCGACTTTCCGACCGCGCTATCGCGGCTTCAATTGACCGCACCTGCTCCCTTCTCCACGTCGGCTCTGCCGTAGGACAGGCTTCCAGCCTGTCTGCAATCCAGCCCCAATTCGACGCGGCCTCAGGCGACGTCGCGTAGGCACTTGTACAGCGTCAAACGAAGCAACGGAAAGGGAGGGGGACCACCGCCGGCGGCGAATCGCTTCGCAGCGACTGCGACGAGCCCTAGCCCAACTTCCAGGGATCGCGGTAGGGTCGTTCGAGCATCGCGGCGGCTTCGGCGTCGCCGACGATCTGCTCCTTCGCTGCGTCCCACTGAATTTTGCGGCCTAACCGGAGAGCGATGTTGCCCAAGTGGCAAGCCGTGGCGCTGCGGTGCCCAATCTCCACGTCGCAAATCGGCAGCTTGCGCGTCTGAATGCACTCGAGGAAGTTCTTGTGATGATTGCCGCTGACGTACAGTTTTACGTCGCCGTCGCCCAGCGGCGTCTTGGCGATCTCCTCCGGCTCGCTGACAATCTTTCCTCGAGTGACATGGATCTTTCCCTTGGAGCCGATAAAGGTCGCTCCATCCGGAATGTCCTTCTGTTTCTGACCGACGATCATCGTCACATCGTTCGGATACAGGTATGTCACTCGGCAAGTTTCGCTGACCTCGTGCCACTTTTGCGGATGGAACGTGGCCACCCCTTCGATCGACAGCGGGCCCGAATCATCGACGCCCATGCCCCAATGCGCAATGTCGATATGGTGCGCCCCGAAGTTCGTCATCTGGCCGCCCGAGTAATCCCAGAAGAAGCGGAAGTTGTAGTGCACTCGCTTCACGTTGTACGGCCGCTGCGGCGCGGGTCCGAGCCACAGATCGTAGTTCAGTTCGCTGGGAGGCGCCGAATCGGCGACCGGCTCGCCGGGGTGGTTGGGGCCGGGGATGCCGACCAGGATTCTCTCCAATTTGCCAATGCGGCCCGAGCGCACCAGTTCGCAAGCCGTGCGGAACTTTGAGTCGGATCGCTGTTGCGACCCCGTCTGCACGATTCGCTGATGCTTTCGCGCCGCCTCTACCATGCGGCGACCTTCGTTTACCGTGAGCGTCAACGGCTTCTCGCAGTAAACGTCTTTGCCCGCTTCACAGGCATGAATCGTCATCAACGCATGCCAGTGATCGGGAGTGGTGATGACGACGGCGTCGATATCTTTGCGATCCAGCAACTTTCGGTAGTCGTCGACGGCGTCGCATTTCCGACCGGTTTGCTCGACCGCCTTCACGGCCTTGTCGAGCACCGCGGAGTCGACGTCGCAGACGGCCACGGCATGGTTGACCAGCGCTTTGAGGTTGCCCATGCCTTGATTGCGCACGCCGATGTGCGCCGTGTTCACGCGATCGTTGGCGCCGAATGCCGAACGCGGCACGAAGTAGGGAGCGACAACCGCCCCCGTCGCCGCAGCCGCGCCCGCAGCGACCGAACGTTCCAAAAACGACCGACGATGTTCACGAGCCATGCTTCACCTTACGGGTCGATGCGGTAGAGGTTCTTCGTCGTACGAATGATCAGCGATTTGTCGTACACGGCCAGCGACGCCATACAGCCCTGCTCCAACTTGCCGCGTCCCGCCAATTCATACTTGCGCGCGGCCGCGACGACGAACGTGTCGCCGTCTTCATTTGAAAAGTAGACGCGTCCTTCGGCGGTGATCGGCGACGCGGTAAACGAACCGCCGACGCGTTCCTGCCAAACCACCTCGCCTGTCTTCGCATCCAGGCAACTCAACACGCCGTTCTCAGCGCTCGTGAATAACAGATCGCCGACCAAGCAGGGCGAACTGTACTTGGGAATCCCCTTGGTTTGCTTCCACGCGACGTGCGACTGCGTGACGTCGCCGCGACCGTCCGGCTTGGCGGCGAAGAACTTGAAGCCGCCGTCCGCAGTCGAAATGTAGACCAGGCCGTGAGCGAACAACGGCCGCGCCGAGGCATTCATTCCGCCGCCGCGGACGCGCCATAATTCGGCGCCGGTCTTCGGATCATAGGCGATCGCCGCCCCGGCGCTCGGATCCACCAACTGCGGCTGCCCGTTCACCTCAATCAAATGCGGCGTGCTGTAAGCCTTCTTGATGTCGCCGTTGTCGCTGCCGTACTCGATGTTGCGATCTGTTTTCCAAACCGTTTGGCCCGTTTTCTTGTCGAGCGCCGCAACATACTGGACGTCGAAGCCGTCGAACGTCAGGAACAACAAGTCGCCCCACAGAACGGGAGACGAGGCAGGTCCGCGATGGTGATCGCAAGGCAGATCTTGGCGAGCCCAAATCGTTTTTCCCGTCTCCGTATCGAGGCAGGCGGTGCCGGCCGAACCGAAGTGGACGTAAAGCCGTCCCTCTTCAATCACCGGCGTCGACGACGCATAGCTGTTCCGCTCGATGCAGAACTGCGGCTTCTCGATTTCGAAAACCATTTGGTCGCGCAACACCTTGCCCGAGTCGGCGTCGACGCACATCACCGACAGCTGCTTGCCGTCGGGCGTCGCCGTCGTCAACCAAATCTGCGAGCCCCAGATCACCGGCGAAGACCAAGCCTTGCCGTGCAGCGGCGTCTTCCACCGCACATGCTCGGTTTCGCTCCATTGCGTCGGCAACCCGGTTGCGCGACTGGAGCCATCCCCGGCCGGACCGCGAAACTGCGTCCACGGCTCGGCGCCCTGCAGCCCCAGAGGCGCAGCGCCGCACACGCACGCAACTGCCAGCGACAACAGGCCCAGAAAACGCACACACGCTCGCCGGCTCGACCGACCGGCGTCTAACGAACCCAGCGACATGATGAATCTCCCTAGGCGCTGCGTTCCAGCAGCACGATGGTGGTATCGTCAGCGCGTCCAGCGCCGCGAGTGGCCGCGTGCGAATCGTGGAACAGCTTCTCGAGCGCCTCGGCGAGCGGCAGCTTGGCCGACTCTTGCAAGCAGCGAATGATGCCGGCCTGTCCGAACTGTTCGTCATCCGAACCGCCTTCCGGGAAGGCTTCGTCGAGACCATCGGTGTACAGCAGCAAGCGATGATTCACAGGCACTTCGTAGCTGCACAGTTCATAGGTCCAGTCGCCGTCGATCCCCAGCGGGAGACCGGCCGCGTCGTCGGAACCCAACACCGTGATTTCGTTCGTCGCCAGATTCTGGAGAATCGGCATCGGGTGCCCTGCGGACGACCACTGCAGGCGGTGGTTGTTGACGTCGAGCATGCAGTACAGCAGCGTGATGAACCCGCCCTGGTCGCGGACGATGTCGTTGTCGCTGAGTCGCTGATTCACTTCGGTGACGAAGTCGACCGCGTTGGGGTATTTGCGATCGCGGATCATGCGCATCAGCGTATGCATGGTCATGATCGACATGCAGGCCTTGACGCCGTGGCCCGACGCATCGCCGACCAGCAGCACGAGCCCGCCTTCGTCCAGCGTAAAAACGTCGTAGTAGTCGCCGCCCGCCATCACAACCGGCACGTCCCCCACGACGCGGATTTGCGACGGTTCGTACCGCGCCACCACCTCGTACCCAGGCGGGCAAGGCAGGTTGTGCGGAATCACCGACTCCTGCAGACGGCGCACCGAGTCGACTTCTTCTCGCAATCGATCGGCCAGGTATCGCGAACGCTCGGCTTGCACGGCCGTATACGCCGATTCGATCAAATACAGCAACAAGAACAGGTATTCGCCGTTCGAGTCGCGCGGGATGTTCATTCGCAGACCATGCGAGATGAACTTCGCCAACTGCACGATCTCGCCCGATTTCCAGGCGCCGAGGATCGGCGCTTCCGGCAGCGACCGGCGCGTCTTCTGAAAGAAGTCGAAGGCCGTCTCGTCGTTGGGAAAGTTGAGCGCCAACAAAATGGTGTCCCAGCCGCCCTGATACAGCGACTTGGTGAACGAAGCGGCGTCCAAATGGACCTCCGCCGAATTCTCGTCGACGTTGAGCACCAGGCTGATCGTCTCCGCTTCGATCGGATCGTCCCACCCCACCAGGATGCGCATATTCAAGTCCTTTGCGGAAAGCTCGAGCAAGTTCAGATTAGCTGACGGCCGACGCGGGGAAAAGCGTTGTCGCTTAACGACGCATCATGCGGAAGGCGCAGTTCGACCCCCACCCTTCGCGGACCGCCAGATGAATATACAGCATGGCGAGCGACTCCAGATAGCGCGCTAGTCGAAGCGGCCCCGCATCGACGGGTTCGAATTCCAAATCGGCGATCAATTGCCGCACCGTCGACTTCGACTCTTTGTCGTCGCCGCAATAGAACAGCGACGCCGATTGCCCCTGATAAACGGGTTGGTTCATGGTCGCCGCACTGACCGTGTTAAACGCCTTCACGATCTTCCCGTTGACCGCCCAACCGGCGATCTGCTCTGCGGCCGAGGTGTCGCCGCCCAGCAACAGTCCGCTCAAGTCGGGCTTCAGCGCATTGGAGCAATCGACGACGGGTCGTCCTCCGAGGTCGCCCAGTTCGGCGAGCAGCGCGGGGGCGGCGTCAAAGGGAGTCGCCAGAACGATGACGTCGGCGTCGCGCACCGCCGTCGCGAAGCTGCACACGGTCGCTCCCTGGCCCGCCTTTTCCGCCAGTTGTTTGGCCTTTTCGGACTCGGGGTTGCGCGATCCAAAGACGACCGTATGTCCCTTCGCCGCCCAACGCGTCCCCAAGATCCCGCCGACTCGCCCCGTCCCCAATACGCCAATCCGCATGCCTTCGCCTCCGGAAAAGTCTCCAGTATGCCTCCCCGCCGCGAACGTCGCCAGCGGAGCGGCCGGCGGTCGCGCCGATTGCCCGCATTTCGGCCGCTTGCTACGATTTCCCCGCCCCTCGCCCTTATGAACATCGAGGCCCTCTCGTGGTTCCCCTGCCTTCTGCGACCGCTCGGCTGCGTCTTCTCCCGCCGCTTCTAGTCGGGCTAACCTGCGTCCTTGCGCCCGCCGTACTGACAGCGGCCGAGGGGCATGCCGAACCATCGCTCGCCCGCGACCTGCCGCTGTTTACCATCCTCCCGTTCGCCGTCTTGCTGCTGTGCATCGCCGTCCTGCCGCTGTTTGCGAGCCACTGGTGGGAGCACAACAAGAACAAGGGTTTTGTCGCCCTGCTTCTGTCGCTCCCTGTCGTCGCCTTCTTGCTGATTCAAGGCGGCCATGAAGGGCGGCACGTGATGCTCGAGAAGGCGATGGAGTACGCCGCGTTCATGGTGCTGTTGTCGTCGTTGTTCGTCATCAGCGGCGGCATCTACGTCCAAGGGTCGATGTCCGGAACGCCGCTGGTCAATTGCATCTTCATGGCGTTAGGCGCCGTACTCGCCAACTTCATCGGCACCACCGGCGCCTCGATGGTCCTCGTCCGCCCCCTGTTGCGAGCCAATCAAGCTCGCCGGGATAAGGCGCATATCGTCATTTTCTTCATCTTCATCGTCTCCAACTGCGGCGGACTCCTCACGCCGCTCGGCGATCCGCCCCTGTTCCTCGGATTCCTCAAAGGCGTCCCTTTCGAATGGACGTTGTCGTTGTGGAAAGAATGGCTGACGGTCAACGCGATCCTGCTCTTGGTTTTCAACATCTGGGATCAGGTCGTCCTGAACCGCGAAGAACGCTCCGACCCCAATGTCGCGTTGCTGGTGAAAGTCCAGGAACACGAATCCTTCTACCTGCACGGCGGGCTAAACGTCTTGTTTCTGGCGGGCATCGTCGGCGTCATCTACGCTTCGGGGCGTTGGCAATGGCAATTCGGCATCGCCGAACTGAGCATGATAGGATTGGCCGTCGCCTCGTATTGGGCGACTCAAGCCGATAACCGTCGGCGCAACAATTTCAGCTTCGGGCCGATCATCGAAGTGGCCGTACTCTTCGCCGGCATTTTCGTCACCATGGCGCCGGCGCTCTTGATCTTGAACGCGTGGGGACAAGGGGAACGCGAAGTCCTCGGCGCTCGCTTTGGACTCAGTCGTCCCTGGCACTTCTTTTGGGCCGCCGGATGCCTCTCCAGCTTCCTCGACAACGCCCCCACTTATTTGACCTTCGCCGCCACCGCATGCGGCATGGAAGGCATCGCTACCGAAGGCCGATTCCTAGGCCAGTTTCTCGAAAAAGGAGAAGCCAGCCACAGCCTACTGTCGGCCATATCGTGCGGCGCAGTGTTCATGGGCGCCAACACGTACATCGGCAACGGCCCCAACTTCATGGTCAAGGCCATCGCAGAACAAAACGGCGTCAAGATGCCGGGATTCTTCGGCTACATGGCCTATAGCGGCGGGATACTCGTTCCCGTATTCCTGGTCGTAACGCTCCTCTTTTTCCTCGGCTAAACAACTCGAGTTCGCCACATTCTGAACTTACGGATTCACGACTCATGAAATACGCGATCTGCAACGAGACCTTCCAAGACTGGCCGCTTGACCGAGCCTTGGCATTCGCCCGTGAATGCGGGTATACGGGCGTCGAGTTCGCTCCGTTCACCCTGGGCGCCGACGCCTACTCGATATCCGCCGACGAACGGACGTCGATTCGCAAAGCGACCGAGGCTGCGGGACTGGAGACAGTGGGACTGCACTGGCTGCTCGCCAAGACGCAAGGCTACTATCTCACCACGCCCGACGACGTGGTGCGTCGCAAGACGGCCGCCTACCTGTGCGAACTGGTACGTCTGTGCCACGATCTGGGCGGCTCCATCCTGGTGCTTGGATCGCCCCTCCAGCGAAATCTGCTTCCCGGAGTCACGCATGAGCAGGCGCTCGACCTTGCCGCCGACGTTTTGCGCGAAGTCGTCCCGACGCTGCGCGAGCGGCGTTGCACGTTGGCCGTCGAACCGCTGGGCCCCCAAGAAGGCGACTTTTTGCTCACCGCCGAACAAGGCGTGCGACTCATCGACAAAGTCGCGGCGCCCGAATGCCGGCTGCATCTAGACGTGAAGGCAATGTCTAGCGAATCGCGGCCGGTGCACGAAACGATCCGTCAATTCGCGCCCTGGATGGCCCACTTCCACGCGAACGACCCGAATCGACGCGGCCCGGGCATGGGGGAACTTGACTTCGCCCCAATCTTTGCGGCGCTGCGCGACGTGCATTACGACGGCTGGGTCTCCGTCGAAGTGTTCGACTACGCGCCTGGCGTCGAGCGGCTGGCGAAGGACAGCATCGACTACATGCGACGCATCGAAGCAACGCTCGCCGCATCCTAGACGAAACTCGACTCACTTCGGCTCGGGCGCGCCGTCCTGCTTCCTCTGGGCGACGACGAACGACATCCGCAGGTCGTGCAGGACATGTTCCAGGAACGCGGCTTCCTCGGACGTCAGGTTGCCCTTCGTTTTTTCCTCGAGCAGCGCGAGGGTGTCGATGTAATGCCGTGCAAAGTTAAGACGCACGACGGGGGCTTTCTTCACCGGGTCCGGGTGCAGGCCGAGAAACACCATCGCCTGGCTCGCCAACATCTCCGTGAGCGTCCAGATCGTGGGGGAAGGCAGCTTGGCCCGCGTGAGTTCGTCTTGGTCTTGCGCATCCGACATGTTGGTTCAAACCTCGGAGTTGGCTGGTGCGCGATCCCCGCGACGCGTATGTCGCTCGATCGCCGCCCCAATGAAGCCGGCGAACAAAGGATGAGCGCAAATGGGTTTCGACTTGAACTCTGGGTGAAACTGAACGGCGACGAACCACGGATGGTCCGGCAGTTCAATGATCTCGACCAACCCGCCGTCGGGGCTTGTGCCCGCCAACAACATGCCATTCGATTGAAATTGCTGGCGATACGCATTGTTGAATTCGTAGCGATGCCGATGTCGCTCCGTGATCGCCGGCTTGCCATAGCACTCATAGGCGCGGCTGGCGGGGTCGAGCCGCGCGGCGCGGGCGCCAAGCCGCATGGTGCCGCCCTTGTTGACGACGTTCATTTGTTCGTCCAGCAGGCAAATGACCGGGTGCGGCGTGTCCTTGGAGAACTCCGTCGAGTGCGCGTGCTGCAACTGTATCTTGTGCCGACCATACTCGATCACCGCACATTGCATCCCCAAACAGATGCCGAAGAACGGAATCTTTCGCTCGCGTGCGTAGCGGATCGCTTCAATCTTTCCCTCAATGCCTCGTTCGCCGAACCCGCCGGGCACCAGGATGCCGTCGTAACCGCTCAATAATCGCTCCGGCCCCTCGCGCTCGATCAATTCGCTTTGAATTCGCGCGATGCGCACCTGCGTCGTATGGTGGATGCCCGCGTGATCCAACGACTCGTAGATCGACTTGTATGCATCCTTGTGTTCCGCGTACTTCCCGACGACGGCGACGCTGATCTCATGCTTGGGATTGCGCAAGCCGTGCAGCAACTGCCGCCAGTCGGCCAAGTCGAGCGAGCCGGCGTTGAGCCGTAGTTTCTTGATGATTAATAGATCAAGACCGTTGTCGACCAGGCTCAACGGGACTTCGTAGATCGAAAACTCCTTGTCACGTTCCTCAATCACGGCTTCGATCGGGACGTTGCAGAACAGTCCAATCTTCTGTCGATCCTCGTGACTGATCGCACGTTCGGTGCGGCAGATTAGTACGTCGGGCTGAATGCCGATTTCACGGAGCTGGCCGACCGAATGCTGCGTGGGCTTCGTCTTGAGCTCGCCGGCCGCCTTGAGATAGGGGACGAGCGTCAGGTGGATGTAGAGGCAGTTTTCTTTGCCGACGTCGAGCGAGAACTGGCGGATCGCTTCGAGGAACGGTTGGCTTTCAATGTCGCCGACCGTGCCGCCGATTTCGGTGATGACGACGTCGGTTGCATCATCCGCCAGCTTCTGAATGACGCTCTTGATCTCGTTCGTGATGTGGGGAATGACTTGAACCGTCTTTCCCAAGAACTCGCCGCGACGCTCCTTTTCGATGACCGACAGGTAGATTTGGCCGGTGGTGTAGTTGGAGTCGCGCGTGAGCGGGCTGTTGGTGAAGCGTTCGTAATGGCCGAGGTCGAGGTCGGTTTCGCTGCCGTCATCCAGCACGTACACCTCGCCGTGCTGATAGGGGCTCATCGTCCCCGGATCGACGTTGATGTAGGGGTCGAGCTTCTGCATCTTGACGCGGAGGCCGCGACGCTCGAGCAGCATGCCGATCGAGGCGCTGGTCAGTCCCTTGCCCAACGAACTGACGACGCCGCCGGTCACGAAGATATGCTTGGTCACGACTCTCACTCCCTCATGCTGCCGTCGGGTAAAGGCGTAATTTATCGCCCCAGCACGCGGCTGACAAAGGCCCGGTAGTCGTCCGGCGTATCAATCCCAATGGTCGGCTCGTCGATCACCCCGACCAAAATGTCTAGTCCCGCCGACAGAACTCTGAGCTGCTCCAGACTTTCGAGCTTTTCGGCGTCGGAGCGAGGGAGGTCGGCCAATTGCAGAAGAAATTCTCGGCGGTAGGCGTAGAGACCGATGTGTTGATGGAAGTGGGGCGGGTTTTCTTCGAGCAACCCGTCATGCCATGTACGCGCGTAGGGGATCGGACTGCGGCTGAAATAGAGCGCTCGACCGCGGTCGTCGAACACCACTTTGACGCAGGACGGCTCCTCCAGTTTGCTGCGCGAGCGGATGGGGGTGGCGAGCGTCGCCATTTGGACGTCGGGGTTCTGGACCAGCAAGTCGGCGGCCAAGTCGATCGCGTGCGGCGAGATCTCCGGCTCATCCCCCTGGACGTTGACGAAAACATCGACGTCCGGGCGGGCGCGAGCGACTTCCGCGACGCGGTCGGTGCCGCTCGCACAATCAGGGCTCGTCATGACCACCAAGCCGCCGAAGGAGCGGACGTCGGCGGCGATCTCGTCGTGGTCGGCTGCGACGCAGACTTCCGCGGGAATCGCCGCCCGCGCCGCCGATTCGTACGTGTGCTGCAGCACCGATTTGCCCGTTTCTCGCAACAGCAACTTGCGAGGCAGGCGCGTCGACGCGAGTCGCGCGGGGATGACGATGATGCTGCGAGCGGCCATGAATGCGGGGCTCCTTCCCGAAACGAGGAGAACGGCCGGCGAGCTACTTAGCCGGCTTTTCTGCTGGCTTTTCCGCCGGAGCCGACTTTTCGGCCGGCAACTTTTCGATCGTTCCGAACAGATGCCCGCCCACCTTGCCGTGAGACCAGGTGCCGGCGTAGGTGTTGCCGTCAAAGAGCACCCGCGAGTTGAAGGTGCCCAGACCGGGAATGGTGAAGTTGTCGAGCGTGATGACGGGGGTGGATCCGGCCCACTTGATTTCGAGCGGCAAGGGGACGGTCAGATCGTTCGCGCCGTACTTGATTCGCGCTTGGAGCAGCCAGAGGTCGCCTTCCGGCATCTTCTGGCAACTCAGAATGGTGTACTCCTCCTTCGCGGGCGGCGTCTCCTTGCCGACGACGGTGAATTGCCCAATCAGCTTCACGCCGCTCATCGCTTGCTCAAACTTCTTGATCAGTTCCTCGCGCGACGCCGGCTTGGTCGCGGGCGCTGCCGGCGGTTCGTCGGCGTGCGACGTCGACGGCAGCAAGAGGAAGCTTGCGAGCAACGCGAGTAGGAACGCGACCGGCGGTTGGTGCGAGCGTTTCATGATCGACTCCTGTTGAACGGATGGGCGGAAAGTCCACGTAGGTCGTCCCCGAGAATCGCGAAGGCTGGATGCACGAAGGCCGGGCCGCGTCGTCGCGACTCGCTGGCGATCAGCGGCCGACGGCGGCCTTGGCTTCCTCGACGACGCGCTCGACGGTGATGCCGAAGTGTTTGTAGAGCGTCCCGGCTGGGGCCGAAGCGCCGAAGGAGTTCATGCCGACGAAACGCCCTTCGAGACCGATGTATTTGTCCCACCCCATGCGCAGGCCGGCTTCGACGGCGACGCGAGCTCGGACGGCCGGGGGCAGCACCGAGTCGCGGTAAGCTTGGTCTTGTTCGTCGAACAACTCCCAACTGGGCATGCTGACGACGCGCGATTTGATGCCCGCGGCGGTCAGCTGTTCGTGCGCCGAAATGCACAGCATCAGTTCGCTGCCCGTGCCGATCAGGAGCACGTCGGGCGCGCCGTCGGCGGCGTCGGCCAGCACGTAAGCGCCGCGCACGGTTCCCGCAGCCGGAGCGAAACGAGTGCGGTCGAGCGTCGGGACGTTCTGCCGGCTCAAGACCAACGCAGCGGCGCGGCGTTTAGCGCCGAGCACGGCGCGGTACGACTCCGCGACTTCGTTGGCGTCGCCCGGTCGCAAGACGATGAGCCCCGGGATGGCGCGGCAGGCCGCCAGATGCTCGACAGGCTGGTGAGTGGGCCCGTCTTCGCCGAGTCCGATCGAGTCATGCGTGAAGATGTAGAGCACCGGGAGGTGCATGAGCGCGCTGAGGCGTACCGAAGGGCGAACGTAGTCGCTGAAGACGAAGAACGTCGCACCGTAAGGGCGAAGTCCGCTTAAGGCGAGCCCGTTGCAGATCGCGCCCATGGCGTGTTCGCGAATGCCGAAGTGCAAGTTGCGACCGGCGTAGTTGGAGTGGCCAAAGTGGCCTGCGTCGCGACTGTCCAGCATCGTCATGGTCGAGGGCGCCAAGTCGGCCGAACCGCCGATCAGCCATGGGAAGCAGGCGGCGACCGAATTGAGGACTTTGCCGGAGGAGACGCGAGTAGCGAGGCCTTTGGCGTCGGCAGGGAAAGCCGGAATCCCTTGTTCCCAACCATCGGGCAGCTCGCCGGACCAGATTTTTTTGAGTTCCGCAGCCAGTTCTGGATAAGCCTTAGCGTAGTCAGCAAACTTCGCTTCCCAGTCGCGATGGAGCGAAGCGCCGCGGGCGCCGAGGCCGGCGGCAAAGTCCTCACGAGCTTCGTCGGGGACGAAGAACTGTTTATCTTCCGGCCAGCCGTAGGCGCGTTTGGTGAGCTTAATTTCTTCTTCGCCGAGCGGTGCGCCGTGGGCGTTGTGAGAGTTGGCTTTGTTGGGCGATCCGAAACCGATGATGCTGCGGAGGATGATGAGGGTTGGTTTGTCGGGCGTTTCGCGGAAGGTTTGCAGCGCGCGGCGGATCGCGGGCAGGTCGTTGGCGTCCTCGACGGTGACGGTGCGCCAGCCGAGCCCTTCGAAACGTTTCGCGGCGTCTTCGCTGTAGGCGAGCTCCGTTTCGCCTTCGATCGTGATTTTGTTGTCGTCGTAGATCCAGCAGAGATTGCCGAGCTGCAAGTGGCCGGCCAACGACGCGGCTTCACAGCCGATGCCTTCCATGACGTCGCCGTCGCTGCACAAAGCGTAGACGTCGTAGCCAAAGAGTTCGAAACCGGGGCGGTTGTACCGTGCGGCGAACCATTGGCCGGCCATCGCCATGCCGACGCTGTTGCCGATGCCTTGACCGAGCGGCCCGGTGGTGGTTTCGATGCCGGCCGCCTCGCCGTACTCGGGATGCCCTGCGCAGGGGCTATGGAGTTGGCGGAAGTTCTTGAGGTCCTCGAGCGAAATGGCGGGGGCGTCGAGCGTTTGGCCGTGATGATCAACCTTGCGGACGCCTGCGAGGTGCAGAGTGGAATAGAGCAGCATGGAGGCGTGACCGCACGAGAGGACGAAACGGTCGCGGGCCGGCCATTGAGGCGCAGCGGGGTCGTAGCGCAGGGCGTGATTCCAGATTTCGTAGGTGACGGGTGCGAGCGCCATTGGGGTGCCGGGGTGTCCACTATTCGCCTTCTGCACGCCGTCCATGGACAGGGTACGAATGGTATTGATGGACAGCAGTTCTCGGCTTGCAGACGACATCAGCGAACGCCCTCGAAAAGTGACGGTAAAGACAGCGGGACAGCAGGGGAGGTGCGCGGGGCCCTCGGAGCGAATCGCGGCCATCCTAAGCTAGTCGCGCATCGAAAAAAAGGGTGGAGGGAATCGCGACCGACGGCCATCAAGAAGGCCTGCGAGTAAGGGGAGAAAGCTCAGCGCGCAGCGGGAGCGGCGACGGCGTGCAGACGTCGTCGAAACGAGCGTGCGCGTGGTGCGCAACGCGAAAAAGGGTCGCCCGGCGAGAGAAAAAACGCGCGCGAACGAACGCCGGCGCATTCCCCCCCCACTAGGCAGACTGTCTGCCTAGTGGGTTGGTTTTGGCCGGCGTTCGCGCGATTGCCGCGCCGCGCTGACCGCAATCCGCGCAAAACGCTCGGCCGCCTTTAACGCCTCATCCGTCCACCGACCCGCGTCCAACCCCAGCCGCTGCAAAATCGGCGGCAGCTCCTCCGGAATCACCCCCCGCTTCCCCGCCGCCTCCTCCCGCCCGCACGCCTCCAGCAACACCAAGTACTTCTCCAAGTCCATCGGCAAATACCCCGTGTCCGACGCCCGCCGCCCCGCCTCCACCCCCGCATAACCGTCCCCCTCCACCCGCACCGACGATAACCACCCCGACCGCCGCCGCCCCGTCAACGCCCCCGTCGTCGTCGCTCCGCTCGACGATTTCCGCGCTCGTTTCTTTGCTCGCGTCTCTTTCGCCGCCGTCGACATGGCGCCCTCCTGCGCCCCACCCTCGCCGCTTCCTCCCTCCCCAGCCGCTCGCTCCTGCGGCGCGAGCTCCCCCGGCGCACCAACCGACTCCTCCCGCTCGCTCAATTCGCCCGCCTGCCGCCGCGCCCGCACTCGCTCCAGCGACGCCGTCAGCTCCTCATCCGTCCCGGCCCCAGCAGCCCCCTCGAGCCGGTCGTCGGTCGGCTCCCCCACCGCCTCCTCCCCGAGCACTCGCCGCAGCACCTCCTGCCGACGTCGCTGGTCCGCCGCCTGCGCCGCCGCCTGCCGCTCGGCCTGCAAGTCCCGCAGCCGGTCGCACGCCCCGGTGTAGATCGAGTCCTCCGGCGACGTCGCCTGTCCCGCTCGAATCGGGTTCAAGTCGACGTACAGACTGCACGCCAACAGCGCCTCGTCGTTCGGCAACCGCACGCTCCCGAACCGCTCGGCCCAAAAATGCCCGATCAACTCGTCCTCCGCATTCGCCTTCAGCGCGATCGGCTCCAGCAGCATGATCATGAACCAACTGATGTCCGCCAGCCGCTCCCGCAGCACCTCCACCCGCAACGGGTCCTCCAGCAGCTCCTGCACCTCCTCCGCCTTCGCCCGCGGCTTCAGCGGCAGACTCTTCCGCGATAGCCGCAGCCACCGCTCGGCCACCTCCCGCCGCTTGAGCCGCTTGGACAGATCGGGCCGGTTCCGCAGGATCGTGTGGACGTGGTTCTCCATCACCGCATAGTCCAGCACATCGATCGTAAACACGCTCGCCAGCGCCTCCAGCCGCTGCCGCACCCACTCTTTCCGGTACGTGTAATCGTTCCCCGAAACCAGATCCAACCCCGCCAAGAACGCTCGCCGCACGCACTGCGAAAAGCAGTGATACGCACCCACCCGGTTCTTCTCCATGATCTGTCGTCGTCGTTTCGATGGCATCGCCAAGCTCCTTCCCTCATGAGGAAACAGCCCCACGAACTACCAATCGCAATTCAGACGAAAATCGGCCCTGCAAAACCTCTCAATTCCAAGAAAGAGACGTTATTCTCCAGTGACCAATTGCCCAACCTCTGTCTTTATGACTTCCAGGCCGATATATTTTCTTCGACTGATGTGGGGGCTAGCGAGCCGCATTCGACACGAGGCGTCGTCGAGCGGACTTGGCAGGAGTGCCACGATGCATTCGGTGGAACCCGACTTTCCCGCTTTTCTTGCTCGAGTTCGAGCCGGCGAGCCTGACGCCGTTGAGCGATTCATCGCCGATTTCGGCCCCTGGGTGCTGCAAACGATCCGCAAGCGACTTAATCACTACATGCGCTCGCAGTTCGATTCCGTCGATTTCTTGCAAGGCGTCTGGGCGTCCGTGTTTCGTCGTCCTGAATGCCTCGGAACCGTTTCGTCGCCCGCCGCTGCACTGCGCATCCTCCGACGCATCGCGCACAACCAAGTGCTCGACGTCGCACGCCGTTCCCTCTTCGCACTCAAGCGCGATGCGCGGCGCGAATCCTCGACCGACACCGTAAACCAAGTCGCCCAAATCTTGCCTCAACTGCCCGATCATCGGACCCCTAGTCCCTCGGAGATCTGCCGAGCTCGCGAACAATGGGAACGGCTGCTCGCAGCACAACCGCAGCACCTTCGTCAGATTCCCCTGTTGCGGTGTCTGGGCGCAACCACGGAAGAAATCGCCGCGAAGCTGGGATTACACGAGCGGACGGTGCGCAAGGTCATCGAAAAGCTTGAGGATGCCGCCAAACGAACTCGCTGACTTGGCTGCGCTGGCATTGGCTGCGCTGGCATTGGCTGCGTTGGCACTGGCTGCGCTGGCATCCTGACGACGTCATCGGGATCCTGTTGATGTCCCCCTGGCGATGGGCGCCATCGACAAGCGTCCGGCAAAACGTCCGGGCTTACGCCTTGCCCTTCAATCCCAGGAGCCGCTTGAGCGTTTCGCGCACCTCGCGCACTTTCAACGGCATCTTCAAGAGGACGCGTTGGGGGCCAAATTGGGCCATCGGGACCAGTTCGTCTTGGTGCTCGTCGATCAGCAAAATCGCCGGCAACTTGCGAGTCGACTCCTGATCGCCAAACCGATTGAAGGCGTCGATCGCGGCCTCTCCCAGAAACCCAGCGGAGAACAGCACCACTTCCGCCGGCGGAACATCTTCTTTGAAACGATCCAGCGCCCGCTGAGGGTCGCTGATCACCAGCACCCGATATCCATGCTTCTTGAGCTTGTCGCGCAGCACGTTTTGCAACTCAGTGTGCGACTCAACGATCATCACCGAGTGATTCGCCCCTTCCTGTTCGACCGACGGCTGCGGCGGCGTCGGAGCGACGGAGATGATCGGCGGCGCCGTCGCCTCGACTTCGCCCCCTTCCGAAGCATCCAGTTTTCGTTGAGCGGCCTGGAGATCGGCCAGCATTTCGGCCGGGTTCTGATAGCGTCGATCCACCGACAGCTCCATCGCTCGCCCCACGACCGACGCCACGCTGCGCGGCAAGGACGAATCGATTTCCAAAATCGACTTGATCTCGCGATAGCGAGTGGCACTTAGTCGCTGCGAACGCTCCTTCGCTTCGGGCAACGGAGGAACGCCGCACAACATGTGATACAGCATGGCCCCCGCGAAGAAGATGTCGCTGCGCGGATCGTTCTTCTTCACGCCCGTGGTCCGCTCGAGCGCCACATAGTCGATTGTACGCGCGTTCGGCGTTTCCGCCGCCGAGTCGTCCGACGCCCGCGTCCCATACAGCCCGAAGTCCACGATCCGCGCCGTCCCGCGACTCGTCACCAACACATTGCTCAACTTCAAATCGCGATGGAAGATCCCCTGCTGCGCCGCGTAGGTCAACCCAGCCATAATGTCGACCATCAGCCGCGTCGCATCGGCCACATCCAGTTTCTTGCGCACCTTGACGAACTCGCGTAAGTTCTGGCCTTCGACGAAGTCCATCACAAAATAGGGCGACGCCGGATCCGTGTTCACTTCGTACACCGGCACAATGTTGGGATGCCGCAGCAACAACCCAACCTCGCCCTCGCGCAAGAACAACTCCATCTGCGCCGCATCATCGCGAAACCGCTTGCGCAGCACCTTGACCGCGTAGATTTTGCCCGTCTTCTTATGCGTCGCTCGATACACTCGAGCAAAAGTGCCCTGCCCGATCAGGTACAGAACCTTGTAGTCGCCGTAAAAGTACCCGGCGCGCTCCTTCTTCAACATCCGATCGATCTGGTAGTTCGTCAGCAACTCGCGACGCAACGCCGCTCGACGAAAGTCGTCCGCCGTACCCGACAACGACCCCAACTCGCTCCGCAATTGATCTAATTGCCGCTCGTCGATTAACTGCAAGTCGTAGGCGAAATGCGCCAATTTCTCGGCTGATGGTTCTGACATCGCAAACCGGTCTCCCGCCCTCGCTACATTCCGACTCGCCAACCCCAACCAGATGGTTGGTCCATCCTATTCCAAAGGTCGGCCAGTCGCAATGTTACGAAGACGCGACGACGCTTCGCGCGCCGGCTTGCTCTCGTCTTTCACACACTTGTTCAAGTGAAGTCGCCGTCGCCCCCGCCGCTTTGTTCGCGGTACGCATCGCGCTCGCGACGCGTCGCTTCCAAATCAAACATCAGGTACTTCATGTCCAGTCGCATCTGACTCAGCGACTCTTGGATCGACAACAACAGTTGCCGACGGCGACGAGTGTCCTGTTCGATCCGCTTCAAAATGCTCTGCGCCTTCACGCGCGATTCCAGCGGCAGGAGTTCGAGGAAACGACCGAGCGACGTCAAGTCGGACTGGAGGCGCAGCGCGTCATCCAGCAGAGTGCCATCTGCGTTCATGGGAGCTCAAGGGGAGTTACAGGGAGGGAGGGGATGGGGAGGGACCAGCCCCGTCCAAACCGCTAAGTCCAATCCTCTTGGACTCACCGCAGGGCTGCTCCCGCTCCCTCTCACTCGCACACGCTGTGCCAGAACTTGCACACCCTGCCCATGTATCAACACAACCCACTTAACGCCAACCACTTACCCACTTTCAACCCACCCGACGAGGCGCCCCGCTTTCCAACGCACGTTGACAATTATCAACACTCGTTTTGCCCTACCCGAATTCCGTAAATCTCGCTAAAAGCCCGATTTATGTCGCAACGTTCCACTCACGCCACGCCTCCGGCAACATGTCGCCTTTTCGCAACGCCTCCAACCGCCCGTCGCGACGCGCACGGCCGCGTCCGGCCCTGCGCAACCGCGGCATTCGTGGTCGCCGCGGTCGCCGTCGCGGTCGCCCTCGCCCCCTTGGTCGCTCGAGCCGATACGGTTGAAACGTTCGAAGGCCCGGATGTCAGTTGGCGTCTCTCGGAGTCCGATTGTCAGGCGCAGGCCGTCGTCCACCAGCGACGATTGCAGGGCGCGCATTCAGGCCAAGGCTGCGAGTACATCCGACTACTCCATGGACAGGGCAGCGCCATCTACCTCACCCACCGCATCGATCCCTCGCCGATCATCGCCGAATGGTCTCCCCGCCTGTGGCTCAAGTCGGACCGGCCTGGCCTACAGATGATGGCGCGCGTCGTCCTCCCCCGTACACTCGACCCCCGCACCGGCCGCCCGCTCACCACCTTCCTCTTCGGCAACTCGTATTCCGAGACGACCCTCTGGCAACTCATGAAGATCGACGCCCCCGTCCTGGCCTTGGAGCGGCAAGTTCGGGCTCTCCGTTCGCAATGGGGGCGACAGATTGACGCGCGACAAGCCTACGTCGACATGCTCGTCCTCAATGCGTACGCACACGGCGGCGCAACGCAAATCTGGATCGACGACCTCGAAGTCCTGGGACATGTCGATATCCGAGTGGCCCCGGCCGCGATCCCTTTCTCCGCGCGCCCCGATGCCGCGAGTCCCGATTCAGTTCGCCTCGACGCGCCTCGCCCCTCCCTTGGCAGCCCGCCCCCCGATTCGCTCCCGCACCAACCAGGGCCTCTCGCTGCCGCCGCTCCTCCCTCCCGACCAATTCAACAAGTCAGCTGGGAAGATCCCGCATCGGCTCCGAGTTCTCCCCCTCGTTCTGCCGCGCCGGTCCGACTCGAAGGCGCCCTGCTGACGGTCGAGAATCGTCCGTTCTTGCCGCGCGTCATCCGCTGGCGAGGCGAGCCGTTCGACTGGCTGCAGGAACTCGGCTTCAATACGCTGCTGTTGGCCGATCGGCCCACCCCCGAACAAATTGCGGAGGCACGGCGGCGTGGATTGTGGCTGATGACTCCTCCGCCGCGTCGCGCGCCGCAGGACGCCGCCGCTCCTGACGCGCCGCCGTCTTTGCTCCCCGTCGTCCACCCCGAGGATGAGGATCGCATCTTGGCTTGGCACGTTGGAGAAGCCCCCGATCTGCAATTGCCCGACGTGACCGACTACCGCCATCTCTGGTCGACGCAAGTGCCGCTCGCCCGCCGTCGTCCCGTCGTCGCCACCGCGGCCAGTTCGCTGCACGAATGGAGCCGCCACGTGGACGTGCTCGCCGCCGATCTCTGGTCGACCGCGCACATCGGCGCCGCCGGCGCCGCGAAGTCTGCCGCCGCCGTCGACGTCGGTACGTCGCTGGGTCTACTCAGCGACGTGCGCACCGGGGTGCCCGTTTGGTCCGACGTCCCGTTGCCGCGACTCCCCGACCAACTTCCCAACGTCCCCGCGAAAGGCGCCCCCGCACCAGCCTACGCCGAACAGGAACTCATCCGAGTCCGCTGGTCGGTCTACCAGGCGCTCTCCGACGGTGCGCGCGGCTTCATCTACTCGGCCCCCGATTCTCTGGAACCGGGCCGAGCCGAACTGAGACCATTGCTGACCACGATTCGAACCCTCAACGCCGAACTCGCGTTGCTCGAACCATGGATCGCCGCCAACGATGGGATCGACCTCGCGACTCCCTCCGACGCTCGCTATCAAGTCCGCATTCTACACAACGACCGCGCGCGACTCGCAATCGTCCTCCGCGACGCAGGTTCCGCCGACCTGCATTCGGTCCCCGAAAGAACGCCCCGCCGCTCTCCGCGCACCTTCCCGTCCGCCTCCCTCGCCTCCAGCGTCTCGTTCGTCGACCCAGGCGCAACCAACGGTGCGGAGGCGTACGAAGTCACCCCTAGCGGCCTGCGACCGCTGTTGCGGCGGCGAGTGGCTGGAGGAGTGGAAGTGACGCTCGAGCGCACCCCCGCCTTCTCGCTCGTATTACTCACGCAGCAACCCGTCGTGATCAACTACATGACGCGCCGTTTGGCCGCCGGCCGCGGTTCTCCCGCTTTCCGCTAAGCACGACGCAATCGACCGCCACCGCAACCCGCGCTTCGATCCGCCGCGTTTCACTCCGCCGCACCTCATCCCGCGACGCGTCGCACCACTACGCGATTGCCGAGCACCTCGAGCACCTCGACGGGCGCATCGCGCGGCACCATCTCTCCCTCGCTCAGCACATCCACCACCTGGCCGCCGAATCGCGCCTTCCCTCCTGGCACCAAGGGGGTCGCGGCCACGCCCCGCTGACCGACCAGGTGCCCCCATTCCACCAGCGACTCGCGCCGCCTCAGCTCTTCTCGCTCCCCCTCGTCCAACGGCGCAAGAGTGAGTCGCTGGAAATAGGCGGAGCGCGGCAGATAGCGTCGGGCCAGCGCGAGCGCCGACATGCCGCCCGCGAGCGCGGCAATGACCGTCCACAGCGACGCCGGCAACTGCGACATCTGGTACGCGTTGCGCGGGATGACGAACGTTTGGCTGGCGAGCACCAGGGAGGCGACGATCAACAGGCCTCCGCCGATTCCAAACACGCCGAACCCCGGAATCACGAATACTTCCAACACCACTGCGACCAGCCCGGCGGTGAACAACAGCACCTCCAGCCAGCCAGCCGTGCCCTGCAAGAACTTGCTCCAGAAGAACAGCAGAAAGAGCACGGCAGCCACGAACCCAGCGCCCGTCATGTTCGGCGTCATGAACTCGATCATCAACGCAAACCACGCTAAGAAAAGCAGGAACCAAGCCAACTGGGGAGACGCTAAACCTTCGATAAATCGATGAGCCCAATTGGGCTCGATCTGGTCGACGTCCCCCTCCCAATGAAACTGCTCGCGCAATTCGTCGATCGACTCGGCCCGCACTTGCGCCAATCGCACCTCCAGCGTTTGTCGTCCCGAGATGCCGTTCGAGACGTCGACCGCCGCTCCGCGTTCCCATTGATCGCGGTCCGCCAGCCCCTGCCACTCGTCATCGCTTAACCAGCGTTTCTCATTCGTCACCTGCCGTTGGCAATCGAACACGGTCGCACGACGATCGACGAGCGCCGCCATCGTCGACCACGAACGGCCCTTCCGCGCCGCAATCTGCTCCAGCGGTCCGCGAAGCTGATCAAGCGTCCGATCGTCGGGCGCCTCGGCGCCGGGACCGCCGATCATCGCCCGCTCTCCGACCGCCAGCTGATCGCAGGCTAAAGCAATCAGCGCCGCATCGCCGCGCGCTTCCTGCGGCACAAAGGCGACCGTCCGCACCGTCTCCGGCAATTCAGCGACGAATGACGCGAACGACAGGCTATCGACGAGCGAACCGCCGGGGCTCTCAATCCAGATCAACACCAGATTTCGCGAGCCTCGCTTCAGCTCCGTCGACAGGCTCTTTTGAACCCATTGCAGTTGCCGGGCGCTGAGTGGACCGCGGAGATCCACGCGCACCGGTCGCCAACCTTCCGCCGACTGCAGGTCCGATTCATCGAACGCCGCCAACGGCAGACGCAACGCGACCGCCAGCGACGCACGGTCGGTCGCCTCGTGGCTCGCCACGCCCCACCGTAAGCGGAGGTCGCGGCCCGTGAACGACCCGCGCTCTCCCTCGCGTTTGACCGTTTCGATTTCCCCCACGGCCGTCTGCTGCTGCAGTTTCGCCAGTTCGTCGCCTACGACGAACCGCGGCCCCTCCGAGGTACGCACTCGGTAGACGGAAATCGCGGAATCCAACATCGCGAGCGCCAGCGGCGCGGGAATGGTGCGGCGGCGGCTGGCAATCTCTTCGTACCCGCGACGCACCGTCGGGTCGATGAACGAGTCGCCGACGGCGGCATCGCCCAGTTCCGCGTCGGGCGCGATCGCCAGTTCCTCGCAGGCCGCTATCGGCAGCACTGCGTGCCCCATGATCGATCGCGGCACGAAGGCCACCGTACGCACCTGCCTCAATCGGTCGCTGGTAAGGAACCGAGCCAGCGCGAGCGAACGCTCAAATTGGCTCGCTCCCCCCCCTTCTCCGGTCGGCGTTCGAAACTCCAGCACCAACACGGGGCGCTCCGCGCCCGCCGGTCCGTCCGCGTGAGCCCGCAGCACGCGCTCGATTCGCTCGATCACCTGAGTGTCGACCGTCCCTGTGAGCGGCAGCGGCGTCGTCACCCAGAAAGCGGGGGGACTTGCCTCCGCCGCGTTCGCGGGCGGCGGTGCAACGAGTTGGGCGTCTGGCGGGGCTTGAGCGACCGCAAATCGACTCGCTCCCCCTCCAGCGAGGAAGAGCAAGAGTCCGATCCACGTCAGATAATTCCAAGCTCGCCCGGCAGTCTGTCGAATACGGGGCCGTGGCAAGCGGGTAAAGCTTGTCGGGATCGAACACCGGCGGAGCGAGGCCAAGTTAAAGCGTGTCATAGCAGTCTGCATTATAGGAGGCTGCGACGTCGATGGCGCGACTTGCGTTGGCCGCGAGCCCCGGTGGAACATTCGCCTTCCGCCTCCCGATCTTGCATTTCCAGCCGACTCCTATAAGTTGACGATCATGAAGAATGCGCTGCAAGAATACCGCACGTTTTTCCGCGAGTTCCGGACGACTTTCAAGACGACCGGCGCCATCGCCCCCAGCGGCAAATCCCTCGGCAAGGCCGTCGTGGTGCCCTTGAGCAAGCACGACAAGCCGGTGCGGATTCTGGAGGTCGGCCCTGGCACGGGCGCCGTCACGAAAGAAATCCTCAGGCATGTCCGCGAGGGGGATCAGTTCGACGCCGTCGAGCTCAACGATCGATTCGTCGACGTCCTCAACTACCGCTTCCAGCACGAAGCGTCGTGGAAGAAGGTCGCCGACCGCTGTCGCGTGCTGCACATGGCCGTGCAGGAGCTTGAGCCGGAAGAGCCGTACGATTTTGTGATCAGCGGCGTGCCGTTCAACAACTTCTCGATCGGCCTGACGCGCGAGATCTTCCGGCACATGACCAAGCTGCTCAAACCGGGCGGCACGCTGACCTTCTTCGAATACAAGTGGATTCGCGGCTTCAAAGGCCTCGTCGCCAACCGCTCGGAACGCAAGCGGTTGAACGGCGTCGGCCGCGTCCTCGGACGGTACCTGCAGCGTTTTGAGTTCCAATGCAACACGGCGTGGGTGAACTTCCCCCCCGCGATGGCCCACCACCTGCGACTCGACCAAGAGAAGCCCGTCTCGAAGAAGCGTCGCCGACGCAAGGTAAGCTAAGCCCGCTCGCCCCAGGCGAACGCGTCGCTCGCATGCTGGTCCCTTCTGTTCTCGACGACAGGTAGCTCGCGATGACAGGTACCTCGCGATGACTGGGATCGATTCGTTGCCATCCACCTCGTCGCGGATTCTTCAGGCCGCGCTGGCGGCGGACGGCGAAGCGTGGCGCGAGCTGACGGAGATCTACGGTCCTGTCGTCTATCAGTGGCTGCGTCGGAAGGGAGTCCACCCCAACGACGCGGCCGATGTGATGCAGGAGATCTTTCTGGCCGTCCATCGCGGACTCCCCTCGTATGACCCTGAGCAGGGACCGTTCCGCAACTGGCTCTTCATCGTCGCGCGCAATGCGACCATCAGTTGGTGGCGGCGAGTTGATCGACAACCGCAAGGCGACGGGGGCACCACGGCCTACGAACGGCAACTGACGCTCCCCGATCTCATTCAAATCGAAGACCCCAGCGACTGGACGCTGCGCGACGTGCTGCGAGCGGCGCTGGAGGCCCTGCAGAGCCAATTTGAGCAGCATACGTGGCAGGCAGCCTGCCGAGTGATTCTGGATGGGCAGTCGACGGCGCTCGTGGCCGAACAGTTGGGAATGAGCGTTGGGGCGGTCTACACCGCCAAATCGCGTCTGTTGTCGGCCTTACGCCAACGACTCGAGGGACTCGAGCAATTCTAGCTCGCCATCTCGGCGACCCATTTTTTCCCTCGGCGCAACCTACGCACCAAAGACGCTTTGCGTCCTTCACGGCCCACGCCGCGCACGATCTCTCGCGCCAGTCGTGTAAGGTCTCCAGCGTATTTACTTTCAGCCGTGGTCCGAACATCGCGGAGCGACCTACGCATGCCTGCGTCCCAATCGCCCTCTCCCTGTCCGCCGATTGCCGAACTCGACGCCTTTAACCTGGGCGCCGTCGTTCCCTCCGCGCGCTTCGCTCAACTCGCCGCTCATCTCGAAACGTGCCTCGAATGCGTTCAAAAGCTGGAAGCCCGCGCTACGCTGGCCATGCCGTGGGACGCAACGCAACGCCTTGAGGGCGCCGAACAGCAAGGCCAGCGCTCCCCGACGTTTTGCCGCGAACCCCAGTTTCGCGACGCCCTCCAGCGCATCGCCCGCATCCCCGCTCAGTCGCTCGCCGCCGACTCCCCGCCGCGAATCGGCGTTTATGAAATCCAAGAGCGGCTTGGCGCGGGCGGCATGGGGACGGTGTACAAGTCGTGGCATCCGCGGCTGCAACGCCCCGTAGTGCTGAAGATGATTCGAGGGCGAGCGGCCGAGGAGTCGCAGGCGATCGCCCAGTTCCGCGACGAGATGGCGACGGTGGGACAGATCGACCACCCTCTGATCGTAAAGGCCTACGACGCGCAAGCATGGGAGGGTCGCGAGTACCTCGTCATGGAGTACGTCGGCGGACTCAACCTCCGGCAACTCGTGCAGCGCGACGGCGTCTTCTCCGTCGAGGACGCCTGCGCGGTCATCCACGAAGCCGCCCTGGGACTCGCCCATCTCCATGATCGAGGCATCCTCCATCGCGACCTCAAGCCCTCGAACATCGCGCTCGCGGACGACGGACGAGTCAAAATCCTGGACCTCGGTTTGGCGCTGACGACGGAAGCCGCGTCTGACGCCGCAACAGAGGCTGCGACGGCGGCTGCGATAACGCCGCGCGAAGGAACGCTCGACTTCATGTCGCCCGAGCAGTTTGTGCACAGTCGTCGAGTGGCGGCGGCGACGGATCTGTTCTCCTTGGGCGCGACGCTGTACTACTTGTTGGTCGGCGAGTCGCCTTGGGCGGGCGTGGATCGACGAACCGACTCCCACACGGCCGTCGCCGCCGCACCACGATTCGACTCCGCAAAACTTCCGCCGCGATTACCGCGAGCGGTGCGCGCATGCCTCGTCGCACTGCTCGCCGTTCGCCCCGAAGACCGTCCCGCCTCCGCACTCAAGGCGGCGGCCGCCTTGCGGCCTTATGCCAAACGCTCGCAGCGCATCGAGCTCACGCCGCTTCCAGTCCCGCTTACGCCGTCTCGCGTTCCCTGGATCGCGGGCCTCGCGACGCTGTTCGTCGTGGTCGCACTTGCCACGACCCTCGCACTGCGCGCCATCGACGCCGACCACAAGGTCGCGGGCCGTGTTGATGTTGGTCGTGTCGATGTGGGCCGAGTCGACTCGGGCCAAAGCGAGGCGTCGATCGAGTCGCCGTCGAGTGCGTCTGCTTCCGAGCGTCGACCGTTCGTGGCATGGCGTCCCGGTTCGAGCGCCAACCAGCTTGAGGGGCTCGCCCAACTGCCGCCGCTCTTCGAGGACCTCGCGCGTTGGCAGGTCGAAACGATTCGACCGCGAGGCGTCGTCCAAGGGATGGCAGTCAGTCACGATGGGCGGCACTTTGCCCTTGTGAGCCAAGACGGGGCCGTGCGCGTGTTCGCCGTCGACGATCAGCGTCAGTCCTCTCGGCTCATCAGCCTCCTGCCGGCCGACGCACCGCCGCGCGACGCACCGCGACAGCTCGCGTGGCAGCCGCAAGGCGATCAGCTCGCATTGGCCGTCGCCGCCCCCGACGCGCCGCTTGTGATCTGGAATTGGCGTACATCGCAGAAGCGATTCGAACTGCGCGGACATGCCGGCGGTGTGTCTTCGCTTGCCTGGTCGCCGGATGGCGCGCTCTTGGCGTCGGTCGACGGCGAGGGAGGACTGCGTTTATGGGACGCCGACGGGCTGGTGCGACACTCCGCCAAAGTCAGCGACCATGTCTGCGGCGCTCTGGCTTGGCATCCCCAAGGGCAATCGTTGATCGTCGGCGACGAAACGGGGCGGCTGTTTCAGCATGCGATCGAGGATCACTCGACGCGGCTCGCCGCCGCACTCGCCGGCGGACAGGTCCGTGCGGTCGCGTGGCAGCCGGCAGGGAACGAGCTCGCCGCCGTCACCGCCGATCACCGCCTCCATCGCATGGATGGCCGAACCTTCGCCCAGCTGACGCCCAGCGAGTTGATTGGCGAACCGTTTCGAGCGCTCACGTGGCACGGCGCCCCGCCGACGCTCGAGGTGCTGACCGATTCGAGTCGCTTGGTCCTTAACTTCGCGTCGAACCAGCTAGAACGATTTCCCCTGGCGGATTCCGACGACGGCGCCTGGGTCGCGGCCGTCCCCTGCCGCGACCGGCAGTCGCGATGGATCGCCAATCTGAACGGGACCGTGCGAGAATTGGTTCCTCCTGAGCCGCCGCGCGAGTACTACCACGGTCCCGCGGCCTTCGTTCGCGATCTGGCCTGGAATCGAACCGGTACGCGTTTGGCCGTCTGCTCCGTCGACGACGGGATTCAGTTGTGGGGAGGACAAGGACGCCCCTATGGCATTCTGCGGCCGCGCAACCCCGTCGACGGACCGGTGCGCTGCGCCGTTTGGAGCGGCGATGGAAAGTACCTTGCCGCGGCTCGTCGGCACGGCGCAGGACTGGTGCATGTATGGGACGCCGAGTCGCTCGAAGAAGTGGCGACGTGGCGGCTGGACGAGGGCGCGGGCGCGGCGGGAATCGAGTCGCTGGCTTGGTCCGACGACGGCCGCTGGCTCGTCGCCTGCGGCGAACAAGGACTCGTCGCCACATGGAACGTCGTCGAGCAACGCCCGGGGCCGTCGCTCGCGGTGCACCAGTCGTCACGCGTGAATAGCGTGGCGAATTGTCCGCACACGCGTCGCTTCGCCACAGGCGATATGGACAAACGGATTTGCATCTGGGAACTCGATGACGCGGGCGCGATTCGAGTGCTCGCGACCTGGGAGTCGCAACGCGAACCCGTCTGGCATCTGGCTTGGAACCCAGCCGGCGATCGACTTGTCGCGACCGGCGCCGGCAAAAGCGTCTGGCTGCTCGACGCAGAGTCGGGAAGCGAGCGGTGGTCGTTTGAGTGTCCGATCCCGCCTGGCCGCGCCATGTGGAGACAGGATGGCGAGCGACTGTACGTCAACGGCGGCGGCCTACGCGACGCAGCGACGGGCGGGCTTGTCGATGCACCACGGTTGTTCTTCGAGCCCGCTGCGATGAGCGCCGACGGCGAACGGCTGGCGTCGGTCTCGCTCACGCAAGTGATCACCGTCCACCACCCTCGCAACCCCCTGCCGCGGTGGCTCGGCATCGCCGTCGCCGCCGACTCGCATGTCACGTTTTCCCCCGCCGGCCAAGTCCTCTACTCAACGCATCGACTGGAAGAATCGCTGGTGTACGTCGTCGAGACGCGACCGGGCCAATTCCAAACGCTGCGTCCAACCGAGTTTGAACGCCTGATCAAGCGCCGTATTTCGAAGCTTTAGTTCCGCCCCCCCGCCCATCCTTTCGCCATCGAGTCGCCATGTCTGTCGCCAAGCTATCCCCGACCACCGCTACCGCTCGCTCCCTCTCGAAGCCGTCGCGTCGCCGCCGACCCTCGAGCGTTCGCAGCCGGAAGTTTCGGTCGCTGTGGCTGGAGTCGCTCGAGTCGCGACGGATGTTCGCCGTCGACTGGCGCAACCCAGTCGATTCGCTCGACGTCGACGGCAGCGGTCAGATCGTGCCGCTCGACGCCCTCGAAATCATCAACCGACTCAATTCGAGCGCCCCGAATGAACTGCCCGACGAGCGTGATCCAGCGTTGCCCTTCTGGGATGTCACGGGCGACCAGTTCGTCGCTCCGATCGACGCACTGTTCGTCATCAACCATATCAACTCGGTCGGCAGCGGCCTCCGGCGGCTTGAGGAGGGCGCTCTGTTCGCTCGACAAAGCGACGTCACGATTACGCTCGGTCAACCCGCAGGTGCGCGGACGGTGCGGTTCGAACTGACGGCCGAGTTCGACGTGAGCGACGCAGCGCCCGCGCTCGAGGATCTGCTTGCGGTTTACTTGGTCGACGAGGAAGACGCACACCAAACGCTGCTCGACCGCGGCACGCCCGGCACCTCGCTGTTCAGTTGGTCCAACAACCAAGTGGAGGCTGCGGCGGGAACGGTGCGGTGGGATGGCGAGGTGCTGGAGATCGACACGTCGTCGATCGTCGACCGCGACACGGGCGTGTTGCGATTTCAACTGCTGAACAACGACTCCGACCTCGGCACGCGCGTCACCATCCGGCCGCTGTCGAACGAGGTAGACCCCGCCGCGACGCCGCGATTCGCGCTGGCGGAGGACGCCACGACGCTCGCTCCCGGCGCCCCGCTATCCCTGGGCGCGCTGCCGCTGCGCAACGACGTGCAGTTGGAAGCGAGCAACGTACGTTTCAATCGCTCGACAGGACGCTACGTTGCCGAAGTCAACGTCTTGAATCAGGGCGAATCTCTGGGACGCGAACTGGCAGTCGCCTTCCCCAATCTGCCCGTAGGCGTCAGTTTGGCGAATGCCTCGGGGGCAACGCCGAGCGGCGCACCGTACGTAAACATGCAGGATGCTATTGGTCGCGGTGGACTCGTCTCGGGAAGCCGTTCAGCGGCATTACTCGTCGAGTTCGATAATCCACTCAACATCCCGTTTTCGCTGGTTCCCGAAGTGCGCGCGGCGTCGAATCAAGCGCCGACGCTTGCACCGATCGGCGCCCTGCAGGCCGTTCCCGGCGAAGTGCTCGTCGTCGACCTGCAAGCCTCCGATCCCAACGGCGACTCGCTTCAGTACTGGCTCGACTTCACAACGCCGCTCCCGACCAGCACGCTCGACTCGGATGGACGTTTGGTCTTCTATCCGGGGCCGGACGAAGTGGGGGTCTACCAGTTCACCGCGATCGCCTCGGACGGTTCGTTGCGCGCCGAAGTTCCCGTCACGCTGGAGATCGTTGCGGACCCCGTGACGACGTCGCGAGTGACCGGTCGAGTCCTCAAGGTCGACGGTTCGCCGCTGGCGGGAATGCCGGTCGAACTGGGCGCCGTCCAGGGACTCACCGATGCCGCCGGTAATTTCACCCTCGACCTCGGCGCCGGTCCCATCGTCGGCGACACCTTGCGCATCCGCGGTGAGTTGTACGACGGTCCTGAAGCTTACCCTTTCATCGCCGAACGGCTCGAACTGGTGCTCGAACACCCCGCGTACCCTGGGGTGAATAACGTCATCGCGCGCCCCATCTACCTCCCGGCGCTCGATTTAGAGAACGGCGGCGCGATCGATCCTCAGCGCGACACGCTCGTGACCACCGACGCCCTCCCCGGCGCGGCGGTTTTCGTCGCCGCCGGGACATTGATGAATCAGCAAGGAAGTCCGTTCGAGGGCGTCTTGAGCATCACGGAAGTGCCGACCGATCGCACGCCCGCCGCGTTGCCCGACGGACTGTTGCCCGATCTGGTCGTCACCATCCAACCGGGCGAAATGGTCTTTGCACAGCCCGCGCCGCTCACGCTCCCCAACCCCACCGGCTACGTGCCAGGGACGTTGATGGACCTATGGTCGATCAATCCCGTCACCGGCGACTTTGAAGTCGTCGGCACAGGGCGCGTGAGCGACGACGGCAGCGTCATCGAGACGATCGAGGGCGGCATCCGCAACAGCAGCTGGCACTTCTTTCTCTGGGTGCTCTATCGCACCTTCATGGGCGTCGACGACGCCCCTTGCGAAACGTGCAAACCGAGCGGGCCGGCCCGGTCGACGGTCGATTTCCACACCGGTGCGATTACGGAACAAATGTTTGTCGGAGGCTACGGCGGCGGCGCCGGCGGCAGCTTAGGAGGCGGCGGCGGCGGCGTATCGCTCGTCTACAACTCACTCCGCGCCAGCGGCCGAACGGCGGTCTCTTTCGAGTCGTCGCTAGCGTGTGTGGCCTTCGCAGGATTCGAGCCGCCTCAACAACGATTTTTCGCACGGCTGTCTGCGACTCGAGGAAAGACAAGTTTCCATGTCGCCAGTCGGTTTTGGACGCTTCCCGACTGTTCTGGCGCCGGAAGCACCCGCATGGAGGCAGGCCTAATCGGCGACCTAAGCGGCTTCAACTCGGGCGAATACCAACTCGAACTCAAAACGGGCGTGCTGACGCGCGGGGCCGATGGTGCGACCGCTGGGGCGCTCACGACGACTTCCGCCCCGATGATCTTCGTCAACTACGTCACAAGCCCCTTCGGCGCTGGGTGGGGCATCGCCGGCGTCCAGGAGATCATCGAGAACCCGAACGGCTCCGCAACGCTCATCGACGGCGACGGGACGACGATCACCTTCGGTCCGCCTCTCGCTCTGGGCCAACCCTACCAGAGCCCGCCAGGCGACTTCTCGCGGCTCGAAAAGCTCGGGGATGGAACGTTCCGCCGCACGCTGAAAGATCAAACCGTCTACCAGTTCAACTCGGATAATCGGCTCGTAACGGTGACCGACCGGAACAACAATCACGTCGAGTATCGGTACGACCAGGGTCTCCTTTCCGAGATCGTTGACACGGTGGGGCTCACGACTCGCTTCGTCTACCTCGGCGGTCGCTTGAACTCGATCATCGATCCGTACGGACGCACGACACGAGTTGCGCATGACGACCGCGGCAACCTCATTCGAATCACTGATCCGATCGGCAACGAAACGTCGTGGGAATACGACGCCTTGCATGCGCCGACCAGCATGACCGATGCCAACGGCAACTACGGCGAAGATCGCTATTCGGTCGGCGGCCGCTCGATTGGTTCGGAGTTCCCCGACGGGTCTACTTCTACCGTGCGACCGGGCAAGTTGGTCGGCATCAGCGCCTCCGAGACCAACACGGAATGGGAGGCCGCGATCCCCATTCCGACAGACCGAGTGGCCTTGTATACCGACGTCAACGGAAACACGATCCGCATGCGTCTGGACTCGTTGGGACAGCCGATCGAGATCTCCGACGACCTCGGCCCGATCGCCAGCGTGGTTCGCAACGAAGACAACTTGGTCGTGCATTCGACGGACGGGCGCGGAAACATCGTGCGGTACGAATATGACGACCGCGGCAATCTCACGCTCGTCGCGGACTCGATCTCCGATTCGCTCCCGGCGCCCTCCGTCTATTGGATTTCGTCGACGGGCGGAGACTGGCATGATCCAGCAAACTGGAGCACGGGCGTCGTGCCAGGGCCGGAAGACGATGTACTGATCGAGATCCCTGGAGTCGACGCCGAGATCGTGGTGGGTTGGCCGCCGACTTCCGTGCATCGCTTGTACTCATTCGAGAAACTAACCATCGACACCGGGACGCTGACCCTCTCCGGCGACTCGCAGTTGTCGCAGACGCTAACCACGCGGCTCGGCGGCCAACTACGTGCCGAGGGCGTCGAAGCGAACATCGCGATTGACGGCGCGATCGCGGAAGGCGCGGCCATCTATGCCGAACAGGGGGCGGTCGTGACGCTGACGTCAGTCAACGCCGTCGACAATCTCGAATTGAACATCGCCCTGGGCGCCCAGCTGCGCGCTCCCCAGCTCAAGAACCTCGACGACGCCTTCGTGACGCTGTCCGCGGGCGGTTCGTTCGACGCATCCGTCCTCGAATCGATCGATGGTTCGTCGTTCGTATTGAGTGGACCTACAACTGAATATGTGTTGCCCAACTCGGTGACGTTATATCGAGCCGGCGCTGATTTGCGTTCACGCTACTTGCAGGCCGAAGACGGAGCGCTGCTCGACCTCTCGTCGTTGACGACGCTCGAACCCAACGTGTCGTTCTTCGATCTGCAGATCGCGGCGACTCAAGGCGGTCGATTGCGGCTTCCCAATGTGACGGCGATCAGCGATCAGACGTTCTACGTGACAGTCAGCGGCGACACGAGCGTCCTTGATGTGTCTGGCCTCTCGGAATTCGTCGACAGCACGATCACCTTGAACGATGGCGGGCAATTCGTCACGCCCAATCTGACTCGCATTGACGGAGCATCGTTCTTACTCTCTGGCGCTAACACGTCCTACACAGCGCCAGCGGCGGCGACGAGCTACCTGCCGGGGCCGGGCGCCTTTGAACGCATGCTGAAGGTAGACGATGGCGCGACTCTGGATCTCAGCGCCATCTCCATCATCGAATCCAGCGTCACCAGTTACAGCACGCGCATCTATGTATTCGGCGGCGGTACGCTGCTCGTTCCAAACATCGCCTCCTTCACCGACTATAGCGGCGAGATTCGAGCCGAAGGGGCCGGAAGCCGCATCGACCTGAGTGGGCTCACGACATGGACCGGGAGCGAAACGGTCGTGGGCGAGCGAGCGGCGCTCGTGTCAGGCGCAGGTTCGACGATTGTCTCGCCCCTCCTAACATCGCTGGCCAATGTCGACCTCTATGTCTCGGGCGCGGGTTCGCTTACGACTTCCCAGCTCACGGAATTCCAACACGGTAGCATGAACATCGCGGATCGTGAAATCGATTTGAGCGGAATCACCGAGCTTGTCGACATTCGCCTGACGCTTCAAAACCAGGGCAGCGTGTTTACGCCCAATCTGACCAACATCGACGGTTCGTCGTTTCACCTCCGCGGCGCGGGCACGTCGTATTCGCTTCCCGCCGCGATCACGAGCTATCATCCCGGGCCCGGAATCGGACATCGCGAGTTTCTGGTTGAACAACAAGCGTCGCTCGACCTTAGTTCGCTCACCTCCATCTGGCCCGTCGCCGATGGATTCAGCACCTCGTTCTACGCCTATAGCGGCGGCACGCTGCTGCTGCCGCACGTCGCGGCCTTCACCGATAACAGCGTCGGCATCCATGCCGAAGGGGATGACAGTCTTATCGATCTGTCGGGCCTGACATCGTGGATGGGACGCGACGTCAACAGCGGTCGACGTTCGAGCCTCAATTCAGTGGCTGGATCCACAATCGACGCTCCGCTGCTGACCGAGCTACAGAACGTCGACATCGTCGCGACCGGCACCGGGACGCTGAGCACGTCCCAGATCGAACAGCTTCAGGCAGGTGGACTTGCTGTTACCGGTCGCGAAGTCGACCTGAGCGGCCTCGAGCAGATGATCGATGGCACCGTCGACCTGCGCGAGGGGGGCAACATTCTCGCCCCGAATCTCATCGACATCGACGGGACGTCGTTCGCTCTCCGCGGCGCCGGCACGTCCTTCACGCTGCCCGCCGCCATCACCACTTATCAGCCCGGGCCCAGCGTGGGGCATCGCTTCTTCCAAGTCGAAGAACTCGCATCGCTCGACCTTAGCTCGCTCACCTCCATCACGCCCGTCGCCGACGGATTCAGCACCTCGTTCAACGCCTATAGCGGCGGCACTTTGCTTCTCCCCAATGTCCCGGCTTTCACTGACAACAGCGTCGGCGTCTACGCCGAAGGAGCTGGCAGCCACATCGACTTGTCGGCGCTGGCGTCGTGGACAGGACGCGACGTCAACAGCGGTCTTCGCTCCAGCCTCAGCTCGCTGGCGGGATCGACGATCGACGCGCCGTTGCTAACTTCGTTACAGAACGTCGACATCGTCGCGACCGGCGTCGGATCCCTGAGCACGGCCCAAATCGAGCAGCTTCAGCGAGGTGGACTCGCCGTCACCGAACGCGACGTCGACCTGAGCGGCCTCGAGCAGATGATCGACGTTACCGTCGACCTGCGCGAGGGGGGCAGCCTCCTCACCCCGAATCTTGTCGACATCGACGGCTCTTCGTTCTCCCTCCGCGGCGTCGGCACTTCCTACACGCTGCCCGCCGCCATCACGACTTACCAGCCCGGGCCCGGCGTGGGGCATCGGTTCTTCCAAGTCGAAGAACTCGCGTCGCTCGACCTCAGCTCGCTCACCTCCATCACGCCCGTCGCCGACGGATTCAGCACCTCGTTCAACGCCTATAGCGGCGGCACGTTGCTTCTCCCCAATGTCCCGGCTTTCACCGACAACAGCGTCGGCGTCTACGCCGAAGGAGTTGGAAGCCACATCGACCTGTCGGCGCTGGCGTCATGGACGGGACGCGACGTCAACAGCGGTCTTCGCTCCAGCCTCATCTCGCTGGCGGGATCGACGATCGACGCACCGTTGCTAACTTCGCTACAGAACGTCGACGTCGTCGTCACAGGCGACGGGATGCTGAGCACGTCCCAAATCGAACTGCTTCAGCGAGGTGGCGTCACCGTCACCGAACGCGAGGTCGACCTGAGCGGCCTCGAGCAGATGATCGACGTTACCGTCGACCTCCGAGACGGCGGCAGCCTCCTCACTCCGAATCTTGTCGACATCGACGGCTCTTCGTTCTCCCTCCGCGGCGCCAGCACGTCCTACACGCTGCCCGCCGCCATCACGACTTACCAGCCTGGCCCCGGCGTGGGGCATCGGTTCTTCCAAGTCGAAGAACTCGCGTCGCTCGACCTCAGCTCGCTGACCTCCATCACACCCGTCGCCGACGGATTCAGCACCTCGTTCTACGCCTTCAGCGGCGGCACACTGCTTCTCCCCAATGTCCCGGCTTTCACCGACAACAGCGTCGGTGCCTACGCCGAAGGAGTTGGAAGCCGCATCGACCTGTCGGCGCTGACATCGTGGACAGGACGCGACGTCAACAGCGGACATACCTCGACCCTAGCGTCGCGTGCTGGCGCGACCATCGACTTGGGCAACCTCACCACCCTTTCCAGTGTGTATGCGACGTTTGACGATAGTTCGGGGTTCCCGCTCGCGCAAATCACGCACTGGCAAGAAGGCTCTCTCTCGTTCGAAGGCGGCGAATACGAGTTCACGCAACTAGTCGACGCGGACAACACGAACCTGACCATCGACGGCGCCATCGTCCGCGCCCCCGTTCTGACCAACATCGGCGCCGGCGCCATCACCATCACCAACGGCGGCTCGCTCGTCGCGCCGCTGCTCCCCGGTTTCGGCGGATCGGGCGGCGAGGGCGACGACGGTAGTGGCGACGGCGGAGATGGCGAAACCGCCGACGGCCAATCGGGCGGCGGCTCGAGCCCCGCTCCGGCCGGCGGCGGCGACGGTGAAAGCGGCGACGGCAACAACGGCGATGGCGAATCGCCGCTGCCGGAAGTCCCCACGCCTCGCCCGCGCACCTTCACCTACGATCCCGTCTTCAGCCAACTCACCAGCGCCACCGACGAACTCGGCCGACTCACCCTCTTCACGCTCGGCCCAGCCAACGGCAACGTGCTCGAGATGCGCCGCGTCGTGGGGCAGATCGACGCGATCAGCGGCGAGTCGGACGACCAGGTCTCGACCTACACCTATGCCGTCCGCGGGTTGCTCGACACCTACACGGACCCGCGCGGCATCGTCACCGACTGGGATTACGATGCGCTCGACCGAGTGATCCAAGTGACCGTCGCCGTCGGCACGCCCGCCGAAGCCGTGTGGCTCACTGAATACGATGCCTTCGGTCGAGTGGCTGCGGAGATCGACCCGAACGGCAATCGCACCGAGTATGGCTACGATGCGCTCGACCGAGTGACCTTAGTCCGCGACGCGCTCGGCCACGTCACTCAATACGCCTACGATTCCAAGGGCAACCTCACGCGGCTCACCGACCCCACCGGCGCGATCTGGCGTTTCCGGTACGACCGCCGCGATCGCCTGATCGAGACCGAAGATCCGCTCCAGCAAAAGACGATTTACGGCTACGATCGCGGCGGCAACTTGGTCCGAGTCACCGACCCGCTGGGCCATATCACTCGCTTTGAATACGACGTGCGCGGCCGCCGCACGGCGACGATCGATCCCGACGGCGGCGTCACGCGCTTCGAGTACGATCTCGACAACAACCTCACCGCGCTCATCGACCCGGTCGGCAACCGAACCACCTTCGACTACGACGCGCGCAGCCGCCAGATCCGCGAAACCGACCCGCTCGGCAATGCAATCGTCTACACCTACGACGCCGTCGACAACCTAATCGCGAAGCTCGACCGCAACGGCCGCACCACCACCTTCGCCTACGACTCGCTCGACCGCCTGGTCGCCGAAACGTGGGTCGGCGGCGGCAACGAGATCCACTACACCTACGACGCCAACGACAATCTGCTCACCGTCCAGGATGTTTTCAGCTCGCTAACCTATGCGTACGACGAGCAAAACCGCCCTACCTCGGTCGACAACGCCGGCACCCCTGGCGCGCCGCACGTGGTGCTCGACTACACCTACGATGCAGTCGGCAATGTGCTGAGCGTCGTCGATGCCATCTCGGGCCAGCCTGGCGCAACCACCAGCTATGCGTACGACGCCCTGCACCGCCTTAGTTCGCTCAGCCAGACTGGCCCGACCGTAGCCGACAAGCGAGTCGATTTCACCTACAACGAGATGGGTCAGTACGAGCATGTGCGCCGCTACAGCGACTTGGCCGCGACGCAGTTGGTGATCGACACCGAGTACACATACGACGTGCTGAGCCGCTTGGCGACGATCGACCATCGCAACTCGGCCGCCGAAGCCGTCTCGTTCTTCCACTACACGTACGACGCGGCAAGCCGCATCACCGGCATCAACGAAATCGACGGCGCCGTCGCGTACGGCTACGACGACCGCGACCAACTGATCTCCGCCGCCTACACGAACCCCGAGCGGCCCGACGAGTTCTACCAATACGACGCGAACGGCAACCGAGAGGCCTCATACCTCCACGGCGACGGCTACCTGACCGGCCCCGCTAACCGCCTGCTCTCCGACGGCACGTACAACTACGAGTACGACTTGGAGGGGAACACAGTCCGCCGCACCGAGATCGCCACCGGCGACTACCGCGAGTTCCACTGGGACCACCGCAACCGCCTGACCGCCGTCATCGACCGCACCGCCGCCGGCGTCGCCACACAGATCGTCGAGTTCACCTACGACGCCCTAGGCCGCCGCATCGCCAAGTCAGTCGACGCCACCCCCGCCGACGCCGTCGACGCCGCAATCACTCACTTCGTCTACGACCGCGAAGACGTCCTGCTCGACTTCGTCGACGAAGACGGCGCCGGCGCTGGACCGACCGAGCTCGCCATGCGGTATCTGCATGGGGCGGGGATTGATGAGGTGCTGTCGCAGGAGGGAGCAGAACGCGGCACTGAGTGGTTGTTGGTGGATCACTTGGGGTCAACTCGAGACGTCATTGATTCACAAGGGACACACTTACAATATCTTTCCTATGATTCGTATGGCAATGTCGTCATCGACACGGAAACCGACGTAGACTCGCGAATGCTATTTACAGGACGTGAATGGGACGAGGAAACAGGACAGTACTACTTCCGCACGAGGCATTACAGCCCCAGACTGGGAAGCTTCCTGAAAGAAGATCTAGCTCGCAATCAATTCGGCGAATGGAACCTCCGCATCTATGTCATCAACAGTCCGATTGGCCGCTCAGATCCGTTTGGGCTCTGGTACGGCTGGGATGACGCGGCATTTGCAGCTGGGGGAGCCGTACTAGGAATCGTCGGGCAGGGCATTAGTGATGTTTACACCGGTCAATTAAGTGACACAGAAACGTACATCGCTGCCGGCCTCGGCGGTGCCCTTGGAGGCTGGGCTTTGCTGTATACAGGCCCAGTTGGTGCTGGCGTGACTACTGGCGCGATGACCAATTTGATCAAGCAAACTTTGTGGAACCTCAATGGCAAGATTTGTACATTTGACTGGGAAAGTCTATTTGTCGACACCGCGATCGGTGGGCTGACAGGCCTCATACCGGGCATGAAAATCCCTGGAATCACTTCCGGGCGTGGCAGCATGAACCAAGTGTTTAAACAGATGGTGACCAAAGCGAAGAACGGAACTAGCAAGTCGATTCGCCCGTTAACAGCCGTAAAAATGTTTGCAGGTCGTAGTACGGCCACAAGCCTCGTCCCCGGAATGGCCATCGGCACAGTAGGATCAGTTGCCTACTACAGCCGCCGACAAACACCTTAGAGGCTGCCAAAAAAGCTAAAAGCTGATCCGGGACACCAATTGGCATGAAACTTGCGCCCATCACAATAGTCACTTGTCGCTTACACAAGGAGAACTGTTATGGCGGACGCTAAAATGCGGGAGAAGTTGGTCCTTCCGGCTTTCCCGTGGGTCGCGTAGCATTGTCGCGGAAGGGCAAGGCCGATACAAGTCGAGGATTTCTACACGAAGATTCTGGGGATCGACGAGCCGTGGTCGATTGCCGAATTGCGGTTGGAGCAAGAGAAGTCGCTGGTTCACGTGCAATTGGAGCATGAGGAAGGTTTGCGTTGGAAATGCCCCTGCTGCAATCGGGACTTGCCGATCTACGATCACTCGGAAGAACGTCGCTGGCGGCACCTCGACACGTGTCAGTATGAGACGTGGTTGTATGCTCGGATTCCGCGAGTGAAATGCCCGGAGCATGGAGTGAAGCAGGTGCGCGCCGCCTGGGCCGAGCCAGGGTCGCGGTTTACGCTGCTATTTGAAAGTCATGCGACCGAACTGTTGACGGCCTGCGAAGTGGTGTCGGCGGCATGCGACATTCTGCGTATCAGTTGATCAAGGTTGGCGATTAATCGAGCGAGCGGTGGCTCGCGGGAAGGCTCGGAAGAAGCCCTGTCGAATGGCTCGCGTCGGCGCTGACGAGAAGGCATTCGCCAAGGGCCAAAGCTACATGACGATCGTCTGCGACTTCAATCACGGGACGATCGAGTATGTCGCGGATGATCGAAAAGTGGAGAGTTTGGCGGGCTTTTTCGATGGACTTTCGGCCGAGCAGCGTGGTGCGATCGAGGCGGCTGCGATCGACATGCACGAATCGTACGTCCAAGCCATCAAGGAACAGATTTCGCTGGCCGACGACAAGATCGTCCATGATCGCTTCCACGTGGTGCAGCATGCGACGAAGGCCGTCGACACGACGCGTCGGCAAGAGCACAAGCGACTCACCGCCGAGGGCGATGATCGTCTCTCGAAGACCAAGTACCTGTGGCTCAAGAGCCAGAAGAACCTCAATGAGAAACAACGACGCCGTTTCGAGGACGTCTTTTCGCTCCAGCAACAAACCGCCAAGGCCTGGGGCTTAAAGGAACTGTTGCGAGAACTGTGGGAACAGCCGACTCTCGAGGATGCTCGCGAGTTCTTTGCGCAATGGTATCGGCACATGATTCATGGAAAGCTAAATCCCATGAAGAAAGTGGCCCGCATGATCAAAACGCGACTCACTCATGTCGTCAATTACTGCCGCCACCGACTCACCAACGCCGTCTCCGAAGGACTCAACAGCAAGATTATGTCGATCAAAGGACGAGCTCGTGGGTTTCGAAATCCCGAGAACTTCAAGATCGCCATTTTTTCTACAGCGGAAGCCTCGATTTACAGCTCGACCCACGCTAAACCCGGATCGACCCACAAAACACCCCCCAACCCACATCTACAACATGCAACACAATCTCATATTAGCACTCGGAACAACCCTGTTCACACTCGCACTTCTGGCGTGCGATGCCAAGCTCCATGCAGAGCCTCGCGCTGGAGACCAAATCGTCAACAGCATCAACATGAAGCTGGCTTACATTCCTCCCGGCGAGTTCGTCATGGGCACTCCGCCGGCTGAAGCGAAGGCAGCCTGAAAGGACTTCATTGCCATCTTTAGGGAGGCGAATCCAGATCGAGTGTACGATGACTCGACAGCGCCGGATGACGAGCGGCAGCATCGAGTCAAGATGACGAAGGGGTACTATATCGGCGTTTATGAGGTCACTCAGCAAGAATTCCAACGAGTGATGGGACACAACCCAAGCATGTTCAGTCCACATGGGAGACTTGCAGAACAAGTGAATCAAATGGACACATCGAGATTCCCCGTTGAAATGGTCTCGCTTGACACAGCAAACGTGTTTTGCGAGAAGCTCTCGCGACTGACCGCCGAGTCCTCTGCGAAGAGGAAGTATCGACTTCCGACCGAAGCGGAGTGGGAGTATGCGTGTCGAGCGGGCTCGACGACGACCTATCACTTCGGTGATTCACTCAACGGCACAAACGCCAACTGCCATGGAACGAAGCCATTCGGCACGAACGACGCGGGCCCATTTCTCGATCGAACGACCACGGTCGGTTCGTACAAGCCGAACGCGTGGGGTCTTTATGACATGCATGGGAATGTAGCGGAGTGGTGCTCGGACTTCCTTTCCGCCGAGTACTATCACCATTCGCCGGCTTCGGATCCGCCAGGACCGACGCTGGAACAGATCTCGAACGGGTTCGATGGCTCGCCGGGTGAGCTGATCGAAGTGGCGCGAGCGCCGCGGGTCCGTCGAGGCGGTGGATATCACGATCGTGCCTCCTTTTGTCGCTCGGCCGCTCGCCCCGTCTATTGTGCACCGCTGGCATCAGACACTGGTTCTTCCATTGGATTTCGAGTGGTTGTGGAAATCGGGAAGTGAGCGATAGGACCAACGCTGTACTGGTAGCAACTGTCCCGCCCCTCACCCCCGGCCCCTCTCCCCGAACTCCTGTTCGGGGAGAGGGGAGCTTTGCAATCGGAAGGCCGTTACGAGAACAAAGCTCCCCTCTCCCCAAGCGAAGCTTGGGGAGAGGGGCCGGGGGTGTGGGGCAAGACCAGTTCACTCGCCGACCGCCGCGCGACACGCGGCCAAGATCTCCGCCATCACCAACTCAAGCTGCTCGTCCAACTGCTCGTTGCGGAATCGAATCACCCGGATGCCATATCGAGCCATCCACGCCGTGCGGCGTGCGTCATACGGCTCGCGGTCGGCGTGCGAGACGCCGTCCAACTCCACCACCAACCGACACTCGGCGCAGTAGAAGTCCGCCACGTACGGACCCAAAGGATGTTGCCGACGAAACTTGAATCGTCGCAGACTGCGATTTCTCAACAGGGCCCACATCTGTTGCTCCGCAGTCGTCGCCGTTTGACGCAAACCGCGCGCAAGCGCGATCTCGGCGGCGCCCGGGGCGCGCATTCGTCGTCGTCGTCGCATGCCAGCCTCCCGCGCCTCGGAAGGACTGCCCCATGACGACATCTTTCGCAGGTGGACATGCCGCCCCTCACCCCCTGCCCCTCTCCCCGAACTCCTGTTCGGGGAGAGGGGAGCTCTGCAATCGGAAGACCGTTACGAGAACAGAGCTCCCCTCTCCCCAAGCGAAGCTTGGGGAGAGGGGCCGGGGGTGAGGGGCAAAGTGCGGCGAGCGTCGCCTGACAGCGTCTCGCAGCTACGGCTTCAGCACGATCTTGCCTTGCAGCGTGTCCGACTTCTGCAGCGTGTTCAATTCCTGCAACTTGTGAGCAGCCGCGGCTTCAGCCAGCGGGAAAACCTTGCCGATCGCAGGACGAAGCTGGCCGGACGATAGCCAGCGATTGATGTCGTCCGCGCAGCGACGCTGCTCGTCGGGCGTCGCCTTGAACATGACGAAGCCATGCAGCGAGCAGCCCTTCACATAGAACGGGCCCACGGGGAACACGGGGCGAGCTTCCCGGCCCGCCATCAGCACGATGCGGCCGCGCTCGGCCAACAACGGGACGATCGCGTCGAAGTTCGGCTCGCGCGTCGTCTCCCAAAACACGTTCACGCCGTTCGGTGCAAACTCCTTCACCCGCGCCGCGATGTCGTCGGTCTTGTAGTTGAGCGACAGGTCAGCGCCCAACTGCGTGCAGGCGGCCGCCTTCGCGGCGCTGCCTGACGTCGTGATCACACGCGCGCCCGCGGCCTTCGCCATCTGGACGACCATCGAGCCGACGCCGCCGCTGCCGCCATTCACAAAGATCGTCTCGCCCGCCTTCAGCCGCGCGTTGTCGAACAGTCCCAGGTGAGCAGTAATGCCGACCAGCGCACAGGCGGCGGCCGTCTCGTCCGTCACGTCGGCCGGCGTCGGATACAGCCAGCATTCGTCGACCGCACTGTATTCGGCGAACGTCCCCTGTCGCCCCATGAGCCCCTGGTTGCTCCCCCACACTCGGTCGCCCACCTTAAAGCGGCTCGCCTGCGGCCCCGTCGCCACGACGGTCCCCGCCAAGTCGCAGCCGACGATGTACGGCTTCGGCAATTCCCAGTAGTTCGACCCATTGCGAATGTACGTGTCGATCGGGTTCACCGAGACCGCGCCGACCTTAACGAGCACCTGGCTGCCGGTCGCATCGGGCGTTGGCACGTCGCCGTACACGAGGTTCTCGGCAGGTCCAGTCTGCATGATGTAGGCGGCTTTCATCGAACGATGCTCCTCCAGACGACTCGTGGCACGGTCAGCAACGCAAACAAACGTAACGGTGATCTTACTGAAGCTCGCGCAGGTTGCGAGGGCCGAGGCGCGCGTGCATGATGATGCTTGCATGACTCGCCTTCCCCCTCCCGCCCTACCGCTGTTGCTCGCCTGCCTGCTGCTCGCCGCCCCCGCGCGCGGCGCGGACGACGAACGCGTTGCGGACAGTGAGCGCATGGAGTTCTTCGAGCGACGCATCCGTCCGGTGCTCGTCGAGCGATGTCAGAAGTGCCACGGCGCCGACGCCGCGCAGCGCAAAGGCGGACTGCGGCTCGACACGGCCGCGGGACTTGCGCACGGCGGCGACTCGGGCCCCGCCCTGGCCCCCGGCGAACCTGACAAGAGCCTGCTTTGGCACGCCGTGTCGTACTCGGGCAACGCCTCCGAGATGCCGCCCGACGCGAAACTCTCGCCCCAGACGCTCGACGACTTCCGCCGCTGGATCGCCGACGGCGCCGTGTTCCCCGCCGCGCCCGGCGACGGCGACGCCGCCGCCACGACGCCGCGTCGAGTCGACATCGCGGCCGGTCGTCAATTCTGGTCGTTCCAACCGCTGCGATCGCCGCCGCCGCCCCCCGTCGCCGCTCGCCATTGGCCGCTCGGCCCGATCGACGCCTTCGTCCTCGCGCCGCTCGAAGCGAACAAGCTGACGCCGGCGCCCGTCGCCGACCGCCGCACGCTGTTGCGTCGAGCCTGGGAGTCGCTGGTCGGACTCCCGCCACCGATCGAGGAACTCCATGCATTCACGCAAGACGACTCGCCCGACGCACTCGAACGGCAGCTCGACCGGCTCTTTGCTTCGCCGCGGTTTGGCGAACGCTGGGGCCGACATTGGCTCGATGTGGCTCGGTACGCCGAAGACAACCCGACGTCCGAGTCGACCTGCCCGCCGCCGCGGTTCGCGTACCGCTACCGCGATTGGGTCGTTCGAGCGTTCAACGAAGACTTGCCGTACGACGACTTCGTGCGTCGCCAACTGGCCGCCGACCTGTACGATCTGCCGCCGAGCGAAATCGCGGCGCTCGGCTTCTTGGGCCTCTCGCCCGTCTACCACAAAGAGCCGAAGCTGTCCGCCGACGTCATCGCCACGATCGTCGCGGATGAATGGGACGAGCGGCTCGACGCCGTCACCCGCGGCTTTCTGGGACTCACCGTCGCCTGCGCCCGCTGCCACGACCACAAGTTCGATCCGATTCGCACCGAAGACTACTACGCGCTCGCGGGCGTGATCGCGAGCACGCAGTTGGTCGAATGGCCGTTGACGCCGACGGCGGTGGAGCGAGCGGCCGAACTGACCGACGTCCAGTGGCAATTGATCGACGCTCAACTACGGTTCGACTACGCGAAACGTCAGCGCGAGACGGCCAAACAAGCCAAGCAAGACCTTGCATCGTTCAACAGCGCCTACGTCACGACCGAAGCCGAAGTGAAGCGACTCAAGGCGTTGAAGCTGCACGACGGCCCGATCGCCAACGCAGTGCGCGACGCGGGCCTCTGGATCAACGGCGCCGACCCGACGTGGACCTACCTCGACTATCGTGCACGTCAGTCGCGCGACTTGCCGGTGTTCATCCGCGGCAACGCCCTGCGACATGGCCCGATCGTGCCGCGACGCTTCTTGGAAGTGTTCGACGAACAAGCGGCGCCGTTCGTCGGCCCTGGCAGCGGCCGAAGGGAGCTCGCGGAGTCGCTGGTCGGCGCCGCGCGTCCGCTCGCGACGCGCGTATTCGTGAACCGCGTGTGGGGTTGGCAATTCGGTCAGGGACTCGTGCGCACGCCCAGCAACTTTGGGCGACTGGGCGAAGCGCCGTCGCATCCTGAATTGCTCGAACACCTCGCCTATCGCTTCGCCGAGAACAGTGGATCGACAAAGCGTTTGCTGCGCGACCTGCTCAGCTCCGCGACATGGCGTCAAAGCGTCGCCGCATCGTCCGCGGCGCTTGCCAAGGACCCCGACAATCGACTGCTCTCGCGCACCTCGCGCAAGCGACTCGAACCCGAAGCGTGGCGCGACACGCTCCTTGCGCTCGCCGGCGAGCTTGACCTCGCACTCGGCGGCCCGTCCCAGAAGCTCGACGACGCTGCTTTCCATCGCCGTACGATCTACGCGAGCGTGAGTCGCCAGCGACCGGCCGACTTGTTCAAGCTGTTCGACTTCCCCGATGCCAAACAGCACGGCGAATCGCGATTGCCGACGACCACTCCGCTGCAACATCTGTACTTGCTGAACAGTCCCTTCGTGCAGCGCGCCGCGGAGTCGCTGGCGAACGAAACGCCGGATGACGCGCTGATGTCGGTCGACCCAATGATGGAGTCGATCTTTGAACGCGTGCTGCTCCGACGACCGACGGATGTCGAGCGAGATGACGCACGAAAACTGCTGGCGAGCGACGGTTGGCCTGAAGAACGCAGCGAGCGGTTGCGGCGCGCGACGCTGTTGGCGCATGCCTTGCTGGCGACGAACGAGGTGCTGTATGTCGATTGATTCCCAACCGTTGGTCGCGACAATGCAGCCCACTCGGCGCGCGGCCTTGCAGACGTTGTGCGGCGGTTTCGGCGCACTGGCGATGGCCGACATGGTGCAAGCGATGGAAGCCGCGTCCCCCGGCGTCGTGCCGCGCGCGAAGCATGTGATCTTTCTATTCATGGCGGGCGGCCCTTCGCACCTCGACCTGTTCGACGAAAAACCGCTCCTCAAACAGTACGCAGGTCAGCGACCGCCGGCGGCCGATCTCCGCACGGAACGGATCACCGGCGGACTGTTGCCGGCGCCGTGGAAATTTCAACCGGGCGGGCGCAGCGGACTGATGGTGAGCGACCTCCTGCCGCGGATTCGCGAATGCGTGGACGACCTGTGCATCGTGAAGTCGATGGTGGGCGGCAATCCCAATCACGCGCCGGCGGCGAACCACTTGTTCTCGGGCCGCATCGACCAAATCCACCCGTCGATGGGCGCTTGGGTCTCGTACGGTCTTGGCACAGAGAACCGCGACTTGCCGGGCTTTGTGTCGCTGAGCGGCGGCGGCAACGCGTCGCGCTATGTGCGCAGCGGCTACTTGCCGAGCGAACATCAGGGGACGCCGATCGACGTCTCCGAAAAAGACCCGCTCAAAATGGTCCGTCATCTGCGCAACTCGAAGTGGGATCGCGCGACGCAACAGCAGCAGTTCGAGTTCATTCAGCGCATGAACCGGCGGCAGGCGGAATCGTCCCAGGACGCGGCGCTCGACGCCCGCATCCGTTCGATGGAGACGGCGTTTCAGATGCAGTTCGCCGCCGGCGAGTTGTTCGACTTGGCACGCGAGACGCAGGGTTCGCGCAACGAGTATGGGACGAGTGAATTCGGCAACGCGTGCTTGCTTGCGCGACGGATGGTCGAACGCGGCGTGCGGTACGTGCACGTCGAGTTGGGCGGCTGGGATCACCACGAGAACATCGACAAGGGGATCGCGAGTCTCAGTCGACAGATCGACCAACCGATCGCAGCGCTGCTGACCGACCTCAAGCGTCGCGGGCTGCTCGACGAAACGCTGGTCGTGTGGGGCGGCGAGTTCGGTCGCACGCCGGTTTCGGAGAGCGGCAACGGGCGCGACCACAATCACTATGGCTTCACGATGTGGATGGCGGGCGGCGGCATACGAGGCGGGATGTCGTACGGCGCGACCGACGACTTCGGCTTCCGCGCCGTCGAGAAGCGCACGACGGTCCACGACCTGCACGCCACGATCTTGCACTTGCTGGGCGTCGACCACGAGCGACTCACGTTCCGCCATTCGGGCCGCGACTTCCGCCTCACCGACGTCCACGGCCGCGTCGTCTCCGACTGGCTGGCGTAAGAGGACGCGAGTCTCTCGCTGAGACTAAGCGAGCCGCGACAGGAATCGGTCGGCGGTCGCCAGATGGTCGTCCAGGCGCGTGCCCATGCGGTCGCACTGCTTGACCATCACCGACATGCGCGGGTTGGCGGCGAAAAAGTCTCGGTGCTTGTGGATGAATCGCCAATACAAGGCGTCCCACACGCCGCACCAAGCCCCGCGCCGATAGTCGCTCATCCGCAACACGTAGCTCGACCCGCACAGGTAGGGCTTCGTCGTGATCAGTCCGCCGTCGGCGTACTGGCTCATGCCGTAGACGTTGGGCACCATCACCCAGTCGTAGGCGTCGATGAACAATTCCATGAACCACTGGTAGACGTGGTCAGGATCGATCTCGCACAGCAGCATGAAGGCGCCGAGCACCATCAGGCGTTCGATGTGATGGCAGTAGCCGTGGCGCAAGACGCGACGGACGACGTTGTCGACCGGTTCGATGCCGGTCGTTCCGTCGTAGAACGCGGCAGGCAGCGGTCGCGAATGCGACCAGAAGTTGCGCGAGCGTTGTCGCCGTCCCAGTCGTCGATACACGCCGCGAATGTACTCGCGCCAACCAATCACCTGCCGCACGAATCCTTCCAATGAGTTGATCGGCACTCGGTCTTGATACTCGAGCGCCGCGTCGACCACCGCGCGCGGCGAGAGCAGGCCGATGTTGAGCGCCGGTGTGAGGACCGAATGGAAGAGGAACGTCTCGCGCGAATGCATGGCGTCTTCGTAGTCGCCGAAGTTCGCGAAACGCTGTTCCAAGAATTCGCGCAGACCTGCTCGCGCCTGCTGGGGCGTCACGGGGTAAGCAAAGTCGTCGACCGCTCCCCACACCTGCGGAAACTCCTGACGCACCGACTCGCAGGCTGCGCGCGTATGAGCGGTCAGGGCGGGCCGCGACAGGGGCGGGGGTGTGAGCCCCTTAGGGAGTTTGCGGCGATTCTCGGGATCGAAGCTCCATTTGCCTCCGAGCGGCTTGCCGTCGTCGTCGAGCAGTAGTCCGAGCCGCTTGCGTTGGCGGACATAGAAGTCGGTGAAGAATAGTCGCGACGAGCGTTGCGACTGCGCGAACTCGTCGAACTGCCGCGAAGAAGTGAGTTCGTAGGGATCGGGCGCAAGTTCGAGCGAAATTCCGGAGGCCGCGAGCGACTCGCGCAAACGCGACTCCAGCCAATCGTCGACCGGGTCGTAGACGCGGACGTGCGCGGCGCCCATCTGCTTCAATCGCGGTCCCAAATCGGCCGTGGCGTGTAGTTCGTGCGAATCGATGATCCGCACGCTGCGTCCCGCGGCGCGTAGCTCGTCGGCAAAGTGCCGCAGCGACGCACGATGCAGCACCAGTTTCTGGGAGTGGAAGCGGTACAGGCGAAACAGCAGCGGCTCTTCCACCAACACGACGTGCTCGATGCCGACGAACAGATCGTCGACTCGGTACAGCTGATGTGGGAAGACCAAAGCGACGCTCGTCATGCGGCACTATTGCCGCCGCCGGGCGTTCGGCTAGTCGCGAATCAGCGATTTGTCGGACGACGGCTGGTCGGCGACGTCGCGGAACTTGGCAAGCAGCAGGTCGCGTTCGCGTGGATCGATGCGGCCGTCGGCCAGGACCTGGTCTAGCAGGGAGGTCAGTTCGTCGTAAGGCCAGACCGATCGCAGCGGCCGACAGCGTTCGGCCCATTCCTCGAATCCAACCCGTTCGCGTTCATGGATCACGCCGTCCGCCATGACGCCGGCGAGGATGCCCTCAAGCCTTTGCAGGTCGGACGTCACGCCGCTGTACGATTGATTGTGGGCGACCAGGCGTGAGAAGAGCCACATGAGGTCGGACTTGTCCCCTTCATCGATATGCGGGTCGGCGACGATGCGCGCGACGGTGGCGACGAATTCCTGAAAGGGAGGCATCGCGGCCAGCGGCCGAGTGCGTTCGAGCCACTGCGCCAAGGCGTCGATCTCTTGGCCATTGACGTGCCCATCCATGACGATGCCGCGGATCATGCCCTCCAGCTCGTTCATCGCCTGGCGCATCTTGAGCGTGCTGGCCAGATAACTGTCGTGGGGGATGCTAGCGAGCGGCATAAGGCGACTCCGAGGCAAACGAGGACGAGCAGGCGATTGGGACAGCGTTCGAGCCGCCGAACGCCCGTTTCACACTGGGCAGCCCCATGCCTACTGAAAAGCTAGGTCACAAACGGACGCCGTGCGCGGCAAGGGAAGCGGAAATTTGGATGCGCGGAGGCGAATCATCCGGGGTTTCTTGACAGAAAAAGTGTACAGGCGCACAAGTCACGTCCAATACAGATCGGGTTTCACGAGCGATAAAGCACGAACCCGCGAAAGCTCGATCCCTTCGGCGGCAGCGGAACCACGTTTGGGGGATGAGGCGTCGCCGTCTGTGGTCGACGGTATGATTTGCTACGCCCCGAAGGGCAACGCTGTGAAGCATTTTTTACGGGAAAAACGAGGTCTTTCGGTCACTCAAGGGCGATCCACGGCATTCCCGGCCGCGCCGGTGCACCTCCTGGTTCGCTCTTTCTTGTTTCTCACGGAGGCACGGAGACACGGAGAAAGACTCAAGACTCGCTGTGGTCGGAGCCCATGACGCGATCCTTCATCGATCAAAGTCCAGTCTCGTTCTCTTGCATCTCCGTGTCTCCGTGTGACAAATCTGACCGGGGCGAGCGAGGACGTCAGACGCTCGTCATGTCTCGCCGTTTCGCGGACTGAAAATGCTTCACAGCGTTGCCCGAAGGGGCGGCGACAGGTCAGCCCAGGGCAGAGCAACACGGCGCAGCCGTGGTGCGGCGCCCTGGGAAAGCCTGTGAAGCATTTCGCAACCGTCAACCGTCAAGGCGTCACAGTCACTCAAGCCGAAGGCTTGATAGCCATTAGCCGGTGGTTGAGCGAAGCGACACCACCGGTTCCTGACGCACCCACTCCGACAACCACCACACGCCGCCCCAAAAAATGCTTCACAGCGTTGCCTGAAAGGGCGGCACAGGGCCAGCCCTGTCCGTTCTCGCTGTTCGGCGGTGTTCGCTCTTTTTTGTCTTTCTTACGGAGACACGGCGAGAGGTTCATCACTTGCTGCCGATGAGGGGCGCGATGCAATCCTTCATCGATCAACGTCCGATCTCGCTTTCTTGCATCTCCGTGTCTCTGTGGCTCTGTGTGATCATCTGTTCGGGAGAAATGTGCCCCAGGGCGGCGCTGCGTTCTGCCCTGGGCTGACCTGTCGTGCCCTTCGGGGCGGTTGGCCCCTGGAACATCTCGCCCGAATCAATCACCACGATTTCCATGACGCCTTCGACGCAGTTCATGGGTTTGTCGAAGTCGCTGTTTGGGAGTGGTCTTCTTTCAAGTTGGCCTGCAACTCCCGCCAGCGTCGGATGTCGATGAGCTGCAACTCTTCTTTCGCAGGCGTCTCGCGCGATCGCTGAAAGGCCAGTCCGGTCTCTCGTTCGAATCGACGTCGAAGCGTCGCGACGTCGTCAACGCAGCGAGGTGGAACGGGCCAGCGAGTCATGCCGGTGGAAGAGTAAATGCGATAGGTTTTGCCCGAGCGATCGAAGCGCAAGAAACCAACCTTCGAGGTCAAATCGAACGGGCGCTGAGGAGGGCCGGCGAATCGGCCTTGCTCGATGTCCAGCGTCCAGACCAAGCCGGTTCGACCCGCGACCAGCGTTTTGCCATCGGGGCTGAACGCCATGCCCGGAACATCATCGGCAACCGAGAACCAGCCGAATTCGGGCAGCGCCGCGCGTCGAATCAATCGCCCCGTGACGGCGTCGAGGAAATCGAAGCCCGTGTGATGGGACCAAACCACCATCCCGCCGTCGGGACGAAAGGCGGCGATCGTCACCGTGTCGCAAGAGACTGGCTCTCCCACGGCTTGACCTTGGCCGTCGTACAACTGCCCGATCCATTTGTTTCCGTTCCGGCCGAGCACCGCGAATCGTTGGCCGTCGGGCGAGACCCACAGCCGTTCGACCTTCCCTGGACCGACGATCCGGCCCCCCGTCGGCTTGCCTGTGGCGACGTGGTAACCCTCAACATTCGACCCCGCGGAAATCCACAGCGTCGCCCCGGTGGGATCAAACGCCGCTGCGTCGGCACTCTCACCGGGAATGGGAATGGAAATCGCGTCGTCCGCTGGCGCTCCAAAGTTCCATACGCGGACGACGGTATTCGATGTTCGGTTCTGACCCTGCCTTTCCTCGAAGCGCTCGCGGTACGCCGCGCGACTAACGTCGGCGGAAACAGCGACCAATTCGCTCCTGGGCTGCTTGCACGGCCCTTGCAGAAGTTTTCCCGACCGCGGTTCCCACATGCAGCTTGTATCGCCATATCGAGTCAACATCTTCTCGCCTGCCGCATCGACCGCCTGGACCGTTCCGACAAGAATTGGCTGTTGAGGCGTGCCAGGGTTCTGTAGCGGCGTGGTTTCCAAAGGCGTCGCTTGCGGTTGTTTTTCCACCCATTCCCGGACAAGCACCAAGGTCTTGCCGCCTGAGGGCAATTCGGGCGCCATGTCGAGCATGGCCGTTCGTCGCGACTCCATGTAGGGCTCGTCGTCGGTCGGCAGTTCCCACACCAACATCGCTTCGCCCCGACTCCCGGGCGAAGAGGGGGCGTAAGTCAGCAGATAGCGGCCGCTGTTGCTGAAGGCGACGTGCGCCACCGGCCCGTACTGCGGCAATGGCTGCCCCACTCGGCGACCGCTGCGCGCGTTCCACACTCGCGCATAACCATCGTCAGCGCCCGTTGCGATCCACTTTCCGTCGGGGCTGAACTCGGCCGTAAGAATCTTGCCGGGGTGTGCCAACGGTTCGCCAGCCTGCTCCCATGTTTCGGTATTCCACAGCCGCACCCGCTGGTCGGCCTCCTTCGTCATCAAGAGCGTCGCATCGTGATTGAACCTCGCGCCGTCGGGTTCGAGCCCGGTTCGGGAAAACAAGGTGCGATCTTGGTCGCCCGCCAAGACCGTGCAGCGTCCTTGAGGCGCTAGGCCGCTCCCGTAATCGACCACGGCCAAGATGAATCGTCCGTCATGCGAATACGACGCGCGCAACGATTCCCCGTCCGACGCCAGGGCCGACGGAACGAAAAGCACCTCGAGAGTTTGACCGTCGTGAACGCTCAGGGTCGATCCGCCATAAATAAGGCAGGTCTCTCCCTTCGGTGAGAAGGCGCTCGTGAACGCTTGACCCAGGCGTGCGAGGCGCGGCGAGTCGATCGAGATCAAGGCGGCGCCCGACGCGGCGTCGTACAATTCAAGCTTGTGATTCAACGAATCCCGATGCAGAGCCAGCCACGCCGTGCCATCGGGGCGAAACGATTCGCGCGGCGACGCTCGGTTGACGCTAGCAGTTCCCACTCGCTGGCCCGTTTCCGGGTTGAAGACCTCCATCATCCCCCCGTTGCCCCAGGCGACGACTCGCTTGCCGTCGGGACTGAATCCGACGAACAAGGCCCCGTAAACCGTGTGAAATGGAGGACCTTTCGGTTCGTGGGTTTCGGCGTCGAATAACCGCACGTTGCCGCGCGGTCCCCAACTGGCCGCGACAAACGCCTTGCCATCGGGTCGAAACGCAATCGCTTCGTACTCTCCTTCGCCGCCAATCTGCCGACTGACGCGATTCGCGTCCAACCACCGCACGCGCACGCCGTTGTCGTCGGCGCCGTAGAGCGGCAGGTAGCTTTCCCTGCCCGCTGCGTCGCTCTCCTTGACGTGCGCGGCCATGTAGAGTCTGGCGTTGGTCAACAACACGTCCTGATGCGGATGAAACGTCGCCGACGCGGCGAATTTCGGAAAGTTCCCCTGGGCGATCCAATGCCGCAGACGAATGTTCTGGTCGGTCCAGGCGGCGAGATCGGCGCGAATGCCCAACGCGAGCGTCTCATCTCCACGCGCCGTGACGTTCTCCACGGCCCGCGCCAGATACAACGCGCCGACGCCCGAGTCGCCTTGGCGGCATTCCAGCAAACCGCGATTCCAATCGGCCAAGGCCTCCTGCAGCTTGCGGCGATTCTCTTCGTCACTCGCCAAACGTCGCTTCTCTTGTGCGATTTTGTCGGAAGCCAGTTTGGCCGCCGATTCGTCGGCCACTTTCTTGTCCAACACGGCGATCCGACGGGCAGCCGAGGAGCGGGAGTAAACCACTCCAATCGCCAGGAGCAGCGTCACGAACGCGGCGCCAGCAATGCCCGCCGCTTGATAGGGCGCTCGCTTGAGGTATCGAGCCAATCGCCCCCACGCGCCGATTCGCCGGGCTTTGACGGGCTTGTCGACCAGCCAGCGCGTCAGGTCGGCCGCCAACTCGTCGCAATCGCCGTAGCGGTCGGCTGGCGCCTTCGCCATAGCCTTCAAGCAGACGGCTTCCAAGTCGGCCGGTAGGTCGGGATTCAATCGCCGCGGCGCCGGCGGCTCGACGCCTTCAATCTGCCGAATGACTTCCTGCATGGTCCCGGAAAAGGGGCGTTGTCCCGTGAACAACTCGTAGAGCATCACGCCCAGACTGTATTGATCGCTCTTTGGACCAACCCGTCTTTGGTCGCCGCGCGCTTGCTCCGGCGACATATAGGCAGGCGTGCCCAAAATCATCCCCTCGACGGTCATGGATTCGTCTTCGGCCCGCTTCGCGAGGCCGAAGTCCGTCAGCATCGCGCGTTCGTTCTGAGCCAGCATGACATTCGCGGGCTTGATGTCGCGATGCGTGACCCCCATGCCGTGGGCGTAAGCCAGGCCAGCGGCCAGATCGCGAATCCACTGCGCAGCCGCTCGAATCGCGGGTCGCCCCAACTCAAGCCGCTGTTGCAAGGTGACGCCGTCGACGAACTCGGAAGCGATGTAAAGAGCCTCGCCGATGCGACCCGCGTCATGGACGGCGACAATATGAGGGTGCCGCAAGCGTGCCGCCGCGCGCGCCTCGCGATAAAATCGCTCTAACAGGTCGGGGCGTTCGCCCGCGAACTTGGGGACCTTGAGCGCGACGTCGCGATCTAGATTCGGGTCGTACGCCCGATAGACGCGACCAAACGCGCCTTGGCCCAGGAGCCGGCGGATCTGAAACCTGCCAATCGCCGCCGGCAACGCGAATTCCGCCTTGGTGTCGCTGCCCAAGGGCTGCCCGAACGAGCATGTCTCGACAAGCTCGGCGTTCAACACATTCGGCATGTCCAGGGTCGGCGTCCCCGCGTCCAAGGTGTGATCGGGCGTCGCGGCGATCGCGCGGAGATGCAACTCTTCTTCGTTCACAGGAATGTCGCGTCTCCAGCAGCCGCGGCGTCGAAGAGCAGGAAAACATGGGACACGGATGGAATCCTACTTCCATCAAGCGGAATCGACGACCGGCAAGCGTCAGGAATCTGGAAAAGCCGCCGAAGACGACGAGTAGGGCGAGATTCACGGAGGCCGTGGTTACGACTTCTCGGCAGACGTTGTGAACTTATGCGAGACAGCGCCGCAGCAGGCGGCAGAAAGAAGGCGAATACTGGCGAAAGTGCCTCCTGTTGGACTCGAACCAACAACCCTCTGATTAAGAGTCAGATGCTCTGCCAGTTGAGCTAAGGAGGCGTGACTGAATATGGTACCGATGTCTGCTTCCCGGGCAAGGGGGGTTTGAGAATCCGCGGCGATGTCGGTTTGGACTTTCTCCCCCCTCTCCAGTACCATTCTCTACCTGCGATGACCTCGCTTGGCTCGCAAAGGTTCGCCCCAGTCGAATGGAATCCAACGCACGTTTCGGGAAGTTCCTCGCCATGGCTGCAGTTCAATCGCGCCGCTTCGCGCCGCCCGTCGCCCGTTTCCTGCAATTGGCCATCTGCCTGGCGACGGCCCTCGCGCCGTGGGCGCCGCGGTCGCTCTCCGCCGCCGACCCGCAATTGGCGCTCGCCGAATGGCCTCGGTCGGGCAAGGTTCAATTTCAGCCCTCGCCGCAGGAAGATCGGCTCTTCGAAAAGTTTCGGCTCGCCCCGCAAGAATTCACGTTTGAACAAACGCCCCTGCCCGAGGTTTCCAGTCGCATCGGCGTCTCGACCGTCACCTTCCCCTCCCCCATGGTGACCGACAGCCCGGCGAACAACACGGTGCACTGCGAGCTGTTCTATCCCAAGCGAGCAGGAAAAGTGCCCGCGGTCGTCGTCCTTCACATCCTCGGCGGCGACTTCGACCTCGCTCGGCTGTTCGCCAACAATCTGGCTCAACACGGCGTCGCCGCTCTGTTCCTGAAGATGCCCTACTACGGCCCGCGACGCGATCCGGCCTCCGAACGCCGGATGATCTCGCAGAACCCTAGCGAAACGGTCGAGGGAATGACGCAAGCCGTGCTCGACATTCGCTACGCGGTCGCGTGGCTTGCCGCACAACCTCAAGTTGATTCCGAGAAGCTGGGGATCTTCGGCATCAGCCTCGGCGGCATCACCGGGGCGCTCGCAGCGACGGCCGAGCCGCGTTTGCAAAACGTCTGCCTGCTGCTGGCGGGCGGCGATTTGGCCAAGATCGCCTGGGAATCGAAGGAACTCGCCAAAGTCCGCACCGCCTTCCTCGCGCGCGGCGGCTCTAAAGAAGAGTTCATTCGGCTCTTGCAGACCGTCGACCCCGTCCGCTACGGCGAGAATGTCCGCGGGCGGCGCATCTTGCTGCTGAACGCCACCGACGACGAAGTGGTCCCCAAAGCGTGCACGCTCTCACTTTGGGAATCCTTCGGCAAACCCGAACTCGAATGGTACACGGGCGGCCACTATTCGGTCGCCCGGCACATGTTCAGCGCGCTGCACCGGACGTCGCAGTTCTTCGGCGAATCGCCTACTCCCATTCGCCCAAAGTAACCACCTTCTGCAGGATCTCGGGCGACCGCACATAGTCCAGGCTCGCGGCTTCGCCGACTTGGCCGCCCTTGAAGGCGTTGTACAAAGTCTGCGGGTCGAGCGTCCGAGTTTCCTTGTACGCGGTGATCACGTCCCCCGGCTTGAACTCAAGTTCCGACGCGACCGAATCGGGAGCAACTTCGGTAATCTCCACGCCCAGCGGGTGCGGCTTCGCCTTGAGCCCCAGCGGCGCCCCTTCCCGATGCTCGAACGGCCCTCGGCGCACCCGCAAGTCGCGCGCGACGATCATTTCGACCTTGTCGCCAGGTTGATTCTCGGAGATGAGCGACGTGAGCGATTCGAACGTTTCCACTCGCGTCTTGCCGTAGATGATGATCACGTCGCTGGCTTCCAAACCAGCGTTCGCAGCCGCCGTGTTGGGCTGGACGAGTACGACTTCGCAGCCCAGCGGATGCGCCTGGCAGTTCACGCCCATAAACGCCCCCTGCCGGTGATCGACCTTGGCGTTCGGCAAGGCGTCCCCCAAATCGGTCGCCGCTTTGCGAGTCACCTTGGTTCCGTAGAGCTTGATCTGCATGACGCGCTTGAGCGTCTTCAGATGCGGGACGACGGCGTCGTCGATGGGGGAATACATGAGCCACACCAACTGAAGACGCTCCATATTGCGCACACTGGCCAAGCCGTCCGACGTGACGGAGGTGCGTTTGAGCGTGAGGCTGGTCAGATTGGGCATCGACGCCAAGGGCGTCAGCCATTCGTTGGTGACTTTGGGCCCGGTGAATTTGACTTGCTGGATGCCGCTTAACCACCGCAGTCGTTGCAAGTCTTTCGTCGTGCCTCGCCATTCCACGCCGATCTCCAGGGTCGACGCGTTCTCCACGATCTGGAAGCCCAGTTGCACGTGCGAGGTGCCGACCTTGGCGCCAAGCCGCTCGAGTTCCTCGATGGCGCGCGCCTGGCGGAGGTCCTTGAGCTTCGAGAGCGCCAAATCGGCGCGTTGAGCGGCGACGGTCAGCTTGGAGCTCGACAGCCGCTCGAGCGCCTCGCGGGCCGCTTCCTGCGTGTCTGAATCGTCGACCAACGCCAACTCGCGCAGGATGTCCGTCCCTCGCACCACCACCTCGTAGGGCGACTTCAGCACGACGTCGGTCAGCGGCACGATCGCCGCCTTCCGAGCGGCCAGAAGCTTTCGTGATGCGCTTTCGCGCTGCTGCGGATCGTCGGCGTCCAGCTGCTTGATCCACTTGGCGATGTCGGCGCTTGAGGGGACGGCGAACTGGGCGTCTGCCTGAGCGGCGGGCTGGGCGAAGCCCGAGGCGCACGACAGGGCGGCGCAACTGGCAATCACGGCGATAGCGATTCCGCGTCTCACTACATTCCTCCTGCTCTTCCTTCGAGCCTCCCGTCGAATCCCTTCCGCCCCGCCCTGCTCGTACCAAGAACCAGCGCGGGACGCGTTCCCAGGCGGGGTCCTCAGTCTAGCACGCCGCCGCCTTCAGCCGCCAGATTGACGCGTCCGTCCCTTTCGCCCTACTAGAGCGGAGCGCGCCCCCTTAGCTACGATGATCGCGTCCCGCCTCCGTCGTTCCTTCCGCTTGGAGCCGCCTCATGTCGTCATTCCATCGCCGCTCGTTCCTCCATACGGCCGCCGCTTCGGTCGCCTCCGCCGCCCTCCTCGACTCGTTGGCCGCTCGCACCGCCCAGGCCGCTCCCAAGGGTTCGAATATGGCGTTCGGCCTTGTCACCTACATGTGGGCCGCCGATTGGGACCTCCCCACGCTCCTCCAAAACTGCCAAAAGACCAAGGTGCTCGGCGTGGAGCTGCGCACCACCCATAAACACGGCGTCGAACCGGCGCTCAACGACCAACAGCGAGCCGACGTTCGCAAGCAGTTCGCCGATGCGGGCGTCGCCTGCGTCGGCATCGGCAGCAACGAACGCTACGACTCGCCCGATCCCCAACAATTGGCCAAGGCGATCGAGGCCACGAAAGAGTTCATTCGGCTCAGCCACGACATTGGCGCGACGGGGGTCAAGGTCAAGCCCGACAGCTTCCACAAAGATGTGCCTCGCGAGAAAACCATCGCCCAGATCGGCAAGGCGCTTAACGAGCTAGGCGAGTACGGCGAAGGCTTCGGCCAACAGATTCGTCTCGAAGTTCACGGGCAATGCGCCGAACTGCCGACGATCAAGGCGATCATGGACATTGCAGACAACTCGAACGTCGCCGTCTGCTGGAACTCCAATCCCCAAGACCTTCAAGGCGAAGGGCTCGAACACAACTTCGGGCTGGTCGCCAAACGCTTCGGCGAAACGTGCCACATCCACGAACTGGAAGGCCAAGCCTACCCTTGGGCGAAGCTGTTCGAGTTGCTGGTGAATATCGATTACCGTGGTTGGCTGCTGTTGGAGGCCGCCAGCAAACCGGCCGACCGCGTCGCGGCGCTCGCCCAACAGCGCGAACTGTTCGACGCTTTGTTGGCCAAGACGCAAGCCGCCTCGAAGTCCTAATGCACAGGAGTCGCTCGCGATGAATGGCCTCCCATCCTGGTCGCGTCGGCAGTGGTTGCAGTGCTCGAGCCGCTTGACGGCCAGCGTCATCTTGGCCGCTCGCTTCCCCGAATGCATGGGCCGCTCGTGCGCCCATGCAGACGACGCCCCTCGACGCAACGTCCCCTGGCTCGCCGAAGTCCAACAACCGCCGGCGCCGCCGATCGCCGCCAATCCTCGCGTGACTCCGTTGCTGTTGGACGCCGCCGGGCAGCCGATCGCCACCGCCGACGCCTGGCAAACTCGACGCCGACAACTGCTTGAGCGCTGGGCGAAAATCCTGGGACTAGAACATGTCCCGCGTCCGTCGCGGCCCAAGGTCGTCGAACTGGGAATGGAACGTGTCGGCGACGTGGAAAGGCGGTTGATCCGGTACGAGACGCACGCGGGCTGGACCGCCGACGCCTATCTCCTGCGTCCCGCCGCCGGCAGTCCGCTCGATCGCGGTTCGCTCCCGGCCGCCATCGCGCTCCACTCCACCGTCGACCACACGATCCGCCAACCGGGCGGACTGGAAGGCCCCCCGGAAAAGTTCTTTGGTCTCAAACTGGCGCAGCGCGGCTTCGCGTGCATCTGCCCGCGCAATTACCTCTGGCCGGAGATCTCCGGCCGAATCGCAGCGCAAGGGGAGGCGGAGCGATTCCTCAAGCAGTTTCCGGGCGCAACCGGCATGGCCAAGATGCTGCACGACGCCCAAATCGCGCTCGACATCCTGTTGGCCGAACCGCGCGTCGATGCGCAGAGCGTCACCGCCGTCGGCCATTCGCTCGGCGCCAAAGAAGTGCTCCATCTGGCGGCGTTCGACGAACGCGTGACATGTACGGTGAGCAGCGAAGGGGGCGTCGGCGTCAAGTTCTCGAACTGGGACGCCCCATGGTACTTGGGAGCGCAAGTCCGAGACCCGTCATTCACCGCCGACCACCACGAACTGCTGGGCGTGATCGCTCCCCGCCCCTTCCTGCTGGTCGGCGGCAACTCGGCCGACGGCGACGCCAGTTGGCCGTTCATCGACGCCGCCCTGCCCGTCTACCGGCTGCTGGACAAGCACGCGCCGCGCATCGGGTTGCTCAACCACAAGCAAGGCCACGCGATCCCCCCCGCCGTGGAACCGCGCCTTTACGAGTGGATAGAGCGATACGGCCGCAGTTGAGAGAACTCCTTGTTTAACCCGCAGCCGACAGGCGAGGGCCTGGAGTGACAGAATCTGAGAGTGAGTCCGCGCACGGTGGTTGCGCCGACACCCCTCATCCCCAGCCCTTCTCCCCGCGGCGGGGAGAAGGGAGCACAACCTGCGCGTGTCGTTGTGCAACAAACGACCGTGTTGCGCAACAAACGACAGTGGGTCCGAGGCGCCAAACACTCCGAATTCGTGAAAGAATGCGTCCCGAGCCGTGTCTTCTCTTCGGCGGCTCGATTCCTTCGTCGTTTCCAGTCAGGTCCCGATGACGATTTTGCCGGATACTCGCGCTAGCCTGATCGTCCGGCTGAAGGACGCTCGGGACGTGGCGGCTTGGGAAGAGCTGCTGGACGTCTACGGACCGATCGTCTATCGCCTGGCGCGAGGGCGAGGGCTCCAGGCGACCGATGCCGAGGATTTGGTTCAGGAAGTGTTCGCCGCGGTGGCGCGGTCGGTGCAAGGGTGGTTGGAAGGTCCCGACCGAGGTCCGTTTCGCGCGTGGCTGCTGTGCATCGCCCGGAACACGGCCGTCAATCACCTGACGCGTCCCAAGCACCGTGGCCTGACCGCCGAACGGCTCGAACCAGACGCCATCGCGGCCGCCGCGCCGGAGGAGCTGGAACGGTTCGACTTCGAGTATCGGCGCGAACTGTTTCGCTGGGCGGCGGCGCAGGTTCAGGACGCCGTGGCGCCGAAGACGTGGCGAGCGTTTTGGGAGACGGCGGTCGAACGGCGCGAAGTCGCCGTGGTGGCGGCCGAGCTGGGCATGACCGAGGGAAGCGTTTACATCGCACGCAGTCGCGTCATGGCGCGGCTGCGCAAATGCGTGCGGCGTCGCGAGGAGTCTGAATCATGAACACCGCCTCGTCGACCTGTCGCGATGAACCGCTGCGGCGACTGCTGGAGGACGCCGAACAGTCGGCCGAATATCAAGCCGCGGCTCGGCACGTCGAAACGTGCAACGCCTGCCGTCGCCGTTTGGAAGAACTTGCCGCCGAGCAAACCGTATGGCTCGAAACGCAAGAATTATTGTCCGAGGACGAGACGGTTGAGCAGTTCGAACGCGAGTGGCGGGAGCGTTCGCGCTCGGGAATCGCGCATGACTCGCAGGCGTCGGCGATTTCCGAGTCGCTGATTCGACAGTATCTCGCGGCCCCCTCGCACCCCGAAATGCTCGGCCGACTGGGGCGATACGAGATCGAGCGTTGGATCGGCGCGGGGGGCATGGGAATCGTGCTGAAAGGTTTCGACACGGAACTGAACCGGCCGGTCGCCATCAAGGTGTTGGCGCCGCATCTGGCGGCCAACGGCGCCGCTCGGCAGCGGTTCGCTCGCGAGGCGCGCGCCGCAGCAGCGGTCGTGCACGAGCATGTGGTGGCGATTCACGACGTCGAATCAGAGGGGCCGCTGCCGTTTCTAGTGATGCAGTATGTGTCGGGCGAGTCGCTCCAGGCGCGCCTCGACCGTCGAGGAGCGCTCGACGTGCCCGCGCTGCTGTGCGTCGCTCGCCAGACCGCCGCCGGACTGGCCGCCGCTCACGCGCAAGGCCTTGTGCATCGCGACGTGAAGCCGTCGAACATTTTGCTGGTGCAGGGAGTCGAACGAGCGTTGCTGACCGACTTCGGACTGGCGCGCGCCAGCGATGACGCCAGTTTGACGCACACGGGCTATCTGCCGGGGACGCCGCACTACATGTCGCCCGAACAGGCGCGCGGCGAGTCGATCGACGGACGCAGCGATTTGTTCAGTTTAGGAAGCGTCCTGTACGCGATGGCGACCGGTCGCCCGCCGTTTCGCGCGGATACCAGCTTCGGCGTGTTGCGCCGCATCACCGACACGCAGCCGCGGCCGTTGCGCGAGGTCAATCCGGACGTGCCCAATTGGCTGGCCGCGGTCATTGATCGTCTGCTGGCCAAACAACCCGACGAGCGGTGCGAGTCGGCGGCGGAACTGGCTGCAATCCTGGAAGGCTGCTTGGCGCACGTGCGTCAGCCCGACGCCGTGGCGCTGCCGGCCGAAGTCGAACGCTGGACGCGTGCGTGGCAGGCGACCTATCCGGCGCGCCTCGCGTCGAGTTCGGAGACGCGGAAGGCGCGCTGGTCGCGCGGACTCGGGATCGGTCTGGGGGTCGTCTCTGGCGTCGCGATCACCGCCGCCGTCATGCTGATGACCGATCGTCGCGGCCGGAACGAGGGGCCCGCGGATGCGCAGGGCGCCTGGTCGCAGGATCGCGCGGAACGCGACGGCTCGCCCCTGTCGTCGCCACGAAATCTCGGCCCGTCGACCGAGCGCCAGCCACGCGCGAAGGAGGAGTCTCGTGACGAGCCTCACGAAGATTCGGCGGTCTATGCGTGGGACGCGCTTGAATCGGTGCGAAGCGAACTGCCGCCTCCTTCACTTGACCAGTGGGAAGCCCTAGATCGCTTGTGGCTCATCGAGTCGACAGACGAAACGACCGTAGAACCGGTACAGGAGAACCAGCCATGAAACGTATAGCGAAACTCGTCGTGTTTTCGCTGGTCGCCGCAGCGGCCGTCGCGAACGCAGCTTGGAGCGCGGGTCAGGAGCCGGAGACGAAGTCGGATCTTGACGTTCAACCGGCGGTGGAACAACCGACCGTTGGAGGGCCGAGCGAGGCGCGGCCGATCGCGTCTCTGCCCGAGGGACACGTGCGTTTCACGACCGAGGTGTTGATTGTCACGTCCGACTGGCGAAACGTGTCCGATGCTGCAGGCGCCGAGCGAGATCTGCGCGAGGCGCTCCAGGACGTGAAACTGGACGAGCGTTTCGGTCAACCGACGTTGGATAACGCGCCGCAGGTTTTCTTTACGTCCATCAACGCGTACTCGCCGGAAAAATACGCAGCATTCGTCGCATGGCTACGACGTCACGAGATCTTGAAGTATCGACAGCAGGGCGATACGCCGTCGGAAGGCAAGGACAAATACAGCATCGACGGCGTGTTTAAGTCCCAAGTCCGTGTTCCCGTCGAAAAGTATCTGCGCCCTCAAATGAACCCGATGGTGTTGCCTTTGGTCGAGACGACGCAAGAGTGGACATGGACGATCGCCAAGGGCGACGCTGGCGATGTTTACGGATTGCAGTGCGAGTGGTCTACGCGTCGTAAACCGCTGGGCGCGAAAGAAGCCACCGTCGACCGACACACCGAGTTCTCCACCTACATGTCGTTCTCCGCACCGCCGAACAAGGTGGTGTTGGCCCCGAATCACCTGGCCGACAGTCGTGGTTTTTCCGCCCTTCCGTTGCTCATGGCGATCGTCGTCATTCACACGGGGCCGCAACGTTGGCCGGTCGCGGAACCAGCGCAGGTGGAACCCAAGTTGTCGATGCCCGACGAAGTGATTCTCGATTCCACGACGCGCCGCACTGACGGCCGATTCACGCCGAACCGAAGTTGGTTCAGCGGGTCAAGCAGTTCGAGTTCCAGCGAAACGAAACGGAACGGCGTAGGTCGCTCTGGCGGCGGAGCGCGCTCGAACGACGAGACGGGCGCCGCGGCAAACGAAAACTCGACCGAGAACAAGATTTCGACCTTCACGCTGCGGTACGCTCCAGCGGCCGAAACCGCGCAACTTGTGGAGCGGCTGCTCGGTGCGAATCGTCCTGGGGCCGACCTGCGCGTCGCGGCCGAAGCCCGAACGAATCAATTGGTGATCTTCGCCGATCCCCGCACCGAAGCGAAGGTCAAAGAACTCCTGGAAACAATCGACCGGGCGCCGCCGAACGCGCCGGCGCGTCGGGCCGGAACGCCCGCTCCAGCAAGCGGCCCTTCGAACGGTCCGCCAGTCGACGGCGAGATTGACCGAGCCGCTCGACCGACGCTCGAAGTCCTGACGACGCTCGCTCTCGAACGCGACGTCCAATCGGTCCGCACGGCCGAGCGGCTGCGGGAACGCATGAACGCCGACCCGACGGGAGAACAGGCGGAGACTCGGACGCTTGAGGGACAACTCCGCCGCGAAATCGCCGAGGCGTTCGAGTCGCGACAGCGCGTCTTCGCGGCCCAAGTGGCCGATTTCGACGAACGGCTCGCTCGTGCCAAGCAGGTGTTCGAACTGCGGGAACGAGCCAAGGAGCAGATCCTGCGTCGCCGCATGGAAGAGCTGCGAACGCCGGAGTCGCTCGACAAATTGCGTGACACGGCGCGGCGAAGTTCAACCGAGCGACCGACGGCAGCGCCCCCGTCAATGCCGCGGAATGAGCCCGAAGCGACCGAAAGGCCGACCGAGTCGTCGTCGACGTCGGGTCTCTCGGCCGCAACCCCGGCGCGCGTCATTCTGCAGAATCAGCCGAACTATTACCGAAGACGGCTCCAGGACTTGAACCAACGGGTACAGATGAAGTCGGACATGGTGAGCCGACTGCGCGATTCCACAGAACCCGTAGTCGAAGGCCGTGATCGAGAAAAGGACCTTCGAGGGTGGGAAGAAGAACTGCAAGGTTCGATCGACGCCTACCAGTTTGCGCGCGACGAGTGGCTGGCGCACGTCCGTCTGTTGGAACTCGATGTCCAAGAGGCGACCAGCGCACTGGAATACTTGCAGGGAGAGTACGAGAGGTCGAAGACGTTGCACAGCAAGGCGGTGCTGACCAAGTCCGAAGTCGACAAGGCCCGCGTCCTGGTGGAAGGCGCGACGACTCGGCTGGAGCAAGCGCGTGTGCTCGTGGAACTGTACCGCAAGGTGGAAGAGCCGCGTGAGCCGGCGAAGGAAGCGACGAACGTCGTCCCAGAACCACTTAGCCCAGCTCCAGCGGGCCCGGCTCCGGCGGGCCCAGTTCCGCCTCCCGGCCGCTAGTTCTCCATCACTTCGGCTTCGCGCGTCTTCGCCATGTCGCTGACCTTGTTCTCGTAGTCCTTGGTCAGCTCTTGGACTTGTTCCTTCAGCGTGTCGCGTTCGTCTTCGCTGATGGCCTTGTCCTTTTCCGCTTGGTCGATCGCTTTATTGGCTTCTCGACGCACGTTGCGGATAGACACTTTGGCTTCTTCCGCCAGTTCTTTCACGCGCGCGACCAGCTTGCGGCGAGTTTCGGCGGAGAGAGGCGGAATGTTGATGCGGATCAAGCGGCCGTCGCTTTGGGGATTGAAGCCCAGCCCGCTGGCGATGATCGCCTTTTCGATGTCTTTGATCGTGCCCGTGTCGTAGGGCCGGATGACGATCTGCGTCGCTTCAGGGACGCCGATCGACGCCAACTGCTTGATCGGCGTCGGCGAGCCATACACTTCCACTCGCAGGGAATCGACGAGCCCCGGGTTGGCGCGTCCGGTGCGAATGCCCGACAAGCTGCCTCGCAAGTGCTGAATCGCCTTGTCCATTCGGTCTTCTGCGTCAAGCAGGATTTCATCGCCGCTCATCGGATGCTTCCTCGCCTCGTCTATCTAGAGACCAGTCGTGCTAATGACCGTTGCTGATCACCGTGCCAATGCGTTCGCCCTGCACGGCTCGTTGAATGTTGCCTTCCTTGCGGTAGTTGAAGACCAGGATGGGCATTTTGTGCTCCATGCACTGGGCCACCGCCGTGCTATCCATCACGCGGAGGTTTTGTTCGCGAAGTGTGTTGTAGTGGAGTTCCCGGTACAAGACGGCATGCGGGTTCTTCTCCGGATCGTCGCTGTACACGCCGTCGACTCGAGTGGCCTTCATGAGCACATCGCAGTCGAGTTCCAAGGCCCGCTGCGCGGCGGCCGTATCGGTCGTCACGTAGGGGCTGCCGGTGCCGGCGGCCAGAATGATGATGCGTCCCTTCTCCAAGTGTCGTCGCGCGCGTCGGCGGATGTACGGTTCCGCCACGCCGTCCATGCGGATGGCAGACATCAGTCGAGTGCTGCACCCCAGCGATTCCAGCCCATCCTGCAGCGCCAGGCCGTTGATGACGGTGGCCAGCATCCCCATGTAGTGTGCGGTCGCCTCTTGGATGCCGCTGTGCATGTTTTTGAACTGTGAGCCGCGGAGGATGTTGCCGCCGCCGATGACTAGCGCGATCTGACAACCGGACGACGCCGCTTGCTGCACTTGCCGAGCCATGTGCAGCACCTCGTCCATCCCGATGCCGCGCTCCCCCGCTCGACTGAAGCTCTCGCCCGATAGCTTCAAGAGCACGCGTCGATAGGTCCGCTTGCCGTCGCCGTTGGTCGAGTCGCTCATCGAGGCTCTCCGTGACTGTGAGTCCGTGACTTTGAGTCCACAACTATGAAAAGGGCCTCGGAAAAACTCCGAGGCCCCGTGTTTCACATCCGAGTTACTCGGCTTTGCCCAGTTCCCAGTGGACGAACTTGACCAGCTTCATGCCGTTCTGTTCGGCATACTTGCCGACGGTGAGCTTGTTTTCTTTGACGAACGGTTGTTCGGTGAGCACGCGTTCGGCGTAGAAGTTGCGCAGCTGGCCCTCGACGATCTTGTCGACGATATTGGCCGGCTTGCCTTCGTTCAGCGCTGTTTCCTTCAGGATCGAGCGTTCCTTCTCGACGTCCGCCGCCGGCACGTCTTCCTTGTTCAAGCCCATCGGACGCATCGCGGCGATGTGCATGCAGACGTCCTTTGCGGCCGCATCCGAGCCGCCTTCCACCTGCAGCAACACGCCCGAGACGGTCGCTGCGTTGTGACAGTAGCCGCCGCAGCTGCCTTCCAAGCGCACCAGCCGGCCGACGTTGAACACTTCGCGGATGCGATTGAACAAGTCGTCCTTCTGCTCGCGAAGCGTCATGCCCGACTTGCTGGGCGAGGGTTGATCGAGCAGCTCTTCGGCCGTCGCGGCGCCTGGGCCGGTCGCCAACTGCTTCGCCAAGTCGTTCGCCAACTGGACGAACTCTTCGTTCGTCGACACCGGCGCGCTTTCGCACTTCAGTTCGACCATGGCGCCGGTCTTCGCCGACAACGTCGCGAAGAGGCCGAAGCGACCGAACGCCGTTTCACGGTCCGAACGGCCGCCGAGGATCTTCAAGCCGCGTTCGCGCAACAAACGAATTGCGTCGTCCTCGTTCCCCGCCGCGTCGGTGAGCGCCTTCTTGACGTCCATCATCGGCAAGCCGGTCTTCTTGCGGAGCGCGTTCACGGCCGCCGCGGTGATCTCTGCCATCTTGAGTGTCTCCTAAGTATTTCTGTGAGCGGTTGTAGAATGAAAATTCTGGTGATTGGGAGTCGACGAACGGGCGCGAAGTTCGCACGAAATCCGCGGGCCGGCGTCTGGAAAGCTCCGACCGCCGACGCCGCACTCCCTGCCGGCTTGCAGCCAGCCATCAAGAGCTCGCTCCTGCAGCGGCCGCTTCAGGACGCCGGTCGCGGCAGGCCGACTCGCCGCGCCGCGTTCCGCCATGAAACGGAACGCAGCGATCGTCGATGCACCGAGCGAAACTAGGCGTCGCCCTTTTCCGCCATGGCGGCAGCGGCCTGAACGGCATCCGAAGCCGGAGCGGCCGCCTTGACGTTCTGCACCACCGTCTGCTTGCCGGCCAGCACCGCATCGGCCAAGTGACGAGCGACCAGTTCGATCGAGCGGATGCCGTCGTCGTTGCCCGGGATCGGCAGGTCGATCAAGTCCGGATCGCAATCCGTATCGATCAAAGAGACCGTGGCGATGCCGAGCGAACGAGCTTCGCGGACCGCGTTCTTTTCCTTCTTCGGGTCGAAAATGACCAAGCACTCCGGCATGCGATTCAAGAGCCGCAAACCGTTGAGGTTGCGGTACATCTTGCGGTACTCGCGAGCGAGCGCGGACTGCATCTTCTTCGAGTAATTCGCGATATCGGGACCGTTGCGAAGCGCTTCCAGCTCTTCCAAGCGAGCCAGCCGGCTGCGGACCGTGCGGAAGTTGGTCAACGCACCGCCCAGCCAGCGTTCCGACACGAACGGCATGCCGCAGCGGAGCGCCTCGCGCTCGATCGCCGACTGGGCTTGCCGCTTCGTGCCCACGAACAGCACCAAGCTGCCGCCCGCGGCGACCTGCGACAGGTACTTCTTGGCTCGCAACAGGCCGCGCACCGTTTCACGCACGTCGATGATGTGAATCAGGCCCTTGCGCGCGTAAATGTAGGGCGCCATCTTCGGGTTCCAGCGGCTCGCGCGATGCCCGAAGTGAACGCCTGCCTGTACCAGTTCTTCCACCATGGTCTGCGACACGTAAACTCTCTCCCGATCGATATTTCGATCATTGCGGCGATGACCTTCGGCGGCGGCGTCCCGACGCCTTCTTGCGCCGTTCGTCCACTCCACCCCAAGGCCACAGGTCGAACCTTCGCCTGACTGCCGAATCTCTCTCCTCGCCGCTCGACGACAAACGCTGCCGCCTCCGCTGCAAGGTGAAACAAGCCCAAAAGTTTAGCAGCGTCCGCACGGGTCAGCAAGGCGAGCGGGCCGGGGCGGCCGATCGCGCCGGCGGCCGACGGACGAATACCCTGTTTTCGGCAGTCCCAGACCGATTCGTGAGCCGCCGATCGTCCCCCCGCCTGATCTTGGCCTCGGTTTGCTCTATCGCCTACAATCACAAACTGTTGCGAACGCGCCGACCGGTCCGCTCGCCCCCCCAACTCGCTCGCTCTGGTGTTCCATGACCCTGACATTCTTGATGCGTCTCGCCCGACGCGTCCCGCTCGCCGGCCTCTCGTGCCTCGTCGCCGCCGCTTCGCTTCTCGGCTGCTCCAGCAGCGAAGAACCGATTACCGCACAACGCAGTCGGTACGAGGCGGGCGACAGCGGCAGCGAACCGTCCGGCGCCGCCGGGAAAACAGAGCGCGAACAGCCGCTTACCGACAAGGCGCCGCCCGCGCCCGAGGGACGCGGCATCGACGAGGCCGACGGCGCCCGCGGCGGCGATGCTCCCGCGGCGACCGCCCAGCGCGGTATGCCGCCCGCAGGCGAAGCCCCCGCGGCGCCCTCCAAAGCGGCCCCCGCCGCCGACGCGACGCCCGAACAATTGCTGCTCGAACTCGCGCGACTCGATCAAGAAGAGCCTCAGCCCGGCCGAAGCCAGCGCGAATTGATCGACAAACTGCGAACGTGGCTCAGCAACCGTATGGCGCTGGCCGACCGCGTGCTCGAGTCGGACGCCACGGACAAGCAGAAGCTGCAGGCGGCCAAGTCGAAGAAGGTCGTGCTGATACAAATGTCGCAGTTGCAAATGCCGAACGTGGAAAAGGGGCTGCGCGACCTAGGCAAGGCGGCGCTCCTGTCCGACGGACCGTTGATGCAGCAATTCGGCCGCGTCACGCAACTCGAACTCGAGTTGGCCAAGGCGTTCGCCGGCGCCGCCGACGATCCCCAGCCAATCGTCGACGCGCTCGATGCCGCACTCGCCTCGCCTGACAAGAACGAAGAGCTGTTCAACGCCGTCGCCAGCGCCGCAGTCGCGCTGCAGCAGATGAACCAACCCGAAGCGGCCCTCAAGTCGCTCAAGTCGGTGGAAGAGGCCTTTAAGGACGCCAAGCAAGAACGCATCGTGATGCTTCTGTCGCGGCTCGTCGAGCTCCGTCAATTGCTGGAAAGCGGCATCGACGAACAGGCCGACGCCATCGCCAAGGGAGACGCCGACGCGAAGGAAAAATTCTTCGCCACCGTCAAGAAACTTGTCGAAGACAAGCCGGGCGCCGGGCTGCTCGAAAAACTCACCATGCTCGCTCAACAGTTCGAGTTCACGCGGAAGTACGACGTCGCCAGCCAGATCTATGCGGCGATCGAAGTCGGCTACAAGGACCACTCCGATGCCGACCTAGGCAAAAAGGCGCTCGCCCAAATCGTCGCCGGCCGCCGCCGCGCCGACCTCGTCGGCAAGCCGTTCGCCGTCGAGGCGAAGAACACCGACGGTTCGGCGTTCGACTGGAAGAAGTACGAAGGCAAGGTCGTGCTCGTCGACTTCTGGGCCACCTGGTGCGGCCCCTGCCGTCAAGAGATCCCCAACATCAAACGCGCCTACGACAAGTTCAAGGATCAAGGATTTGACGTCGTCGGCGTGAACCTCGATCAGGAGCGCAGCGAGCTCGATCAGTTCCTGGAAGCGCAGCCGCTGCCTTGGACCACCGTCGTCGACGCGCAGGCGCTGGTCGACCAGTGCGGCGTCGAATCGATCCCGTTCGTGGTGTTGGTGGGACGAGACGGTCGAGTGCTCGACCTGCACACCCGCGGCCCCGCGCTCGATGAACGCCTCGCCGAACTCTTCGGCGCTGCAGACGCGAAACCCGACGCGAAACCAGAAGCCACGCCCGCAGCGGAAAAGCCGACCGAAGAGGCTCCGCCTGCAGAAAAGCCGGCCGCGGAGAAGCCGGCAACCGAGAAACCGGCTGCGGGCGACGGCGCGTCGCTGCCCCAGCCCGTCGACCACTCGATCGCACTCGCCGCGTGGCTGGCGGACGAGCCCGCCGCAGACAAGACAGGCGCAGACAAGCCAGGCGCAGACAAGCCAGGCGCAGACAAGACAGGCGCCAAGAAGGACGACGGCCCCAAACTGCCCGACGTCAATCCGTACGCCCCCCGCCCCGACCTGAACGCGCAAGAACTGCAAACGTTCCTCGAGAAGATGCTCGACAAACCCAAGAGCATCCAGCAACGTCCCGGATTTTCGGAAGCGATCGTGATCGCCGCCGACCGACTGATGGCGCTTCCCGACGCCAGCGACAAGGCGGCGCTGCTGGCCGTCACCACGAAACTGGAAATCTTCCATCGCCAAGCGGCGACAGGCAATCTCGAGGCCAACAAACAGCTCGCGGAACTGATCGGCGGCCTCCTCGAAGATAAACGTCCCGCCGTCGCCAAGGCGGTCCGTCACTTGGCGTTGGAACAGAAGACGAACAAGATCGACGACTTGAAGCCCGAGGAAGTTCAAGCGTTGCTGTCCGAACTACGGACTTTTTTCACCGAAGAGCAGCTCGAAGAACGCCACCTGCGTTTGGCGTCGAACACGACGCGATTGATCAACAAAGTTGATGATGAAGCAGAACGGGAAAAGTTGTTCGCCGAGTTTGGCGGGCTGTTTGCCAAAAGCACCAACCGGACCCTGGCGCGCTATGGCAAAAAGCTGGCGACGCCGCCCGAAGCGTCCGATTCGGACCTCGTCGGTCAGCCGCTGGAACTCGCCGGCCGAACGTTGGCGGGCGATGCGTTCGACTGGAAGAAGTACCGCGGCAAAGTGGTGCTCGTCGACTTTTGGGCCACCTGGTGCGGTCCTTGCCGTCGGGAAATGCCGCACGTCCGCGAAGCGTTCGACAAGCTCAACTCCCAAGGCTTCGAAGTAGTCGGCGTGAGCCTCGACCAGGACCTCGACGCCCTGGCCGAATTTGACAAAGAGCATAAGATTCCCTGGGCGACGTTGGCGGGAGACGAGACGCAAGAGCTGGCCAAGCGTTACGGCGTCCGAGGCATCCCGACCATGATGCTGGTCGACCGCGAAGGCAACATTGTCGCCGTCGCGCACCAGATCGGCGCCCTCCAACCGAAGATCGCTGAACTCTTGAAGAAGTAGTCATTGCCGAGCAGCCGACGATTCGCTGGGGCGAATTTCACGCACGGACTCCTCCATGCGCTCGCCCTTCGTTTTCGCCGATAAATCGTCTTTCGCACTACTTCATGCTTTGCGGCGAGCCGGCCTAACCGCCGCCGTGCTCGCGCCCAGCCTTCCGCGGTTGGCGCCGCCCATCTTCCAGCGTTGGCTCGGGCCCTGCGCGGCGCTGTGGCCGATCGGCGTGCCGGCCGGAACGCGGTGGAGCGTGGTGAGTTCTCGGTTGCCCCGCGCACTCGACGCCCAACCCGAATGGTTTGAGAGCCTGCGCGACGTCTGTTTCGACGCGACCGTACGTCGCGCGGCCTTGTTGAGCGTCTCGGGAACGGCCGGCGCACCTCACGTGCGCCACGCCGCTCGCACGCTGCATCTACGCTCGATCGAGGTGCACGTCGCGTCCGACGAGTATGGCGACGACGTCGATCCGACGACGTTCGCCCGCGACGTCGTGCGACATCTTGAGTTGCTCCCGGCCAGCGCCGTGCCGCTTTGGCTGATTCCGTGCACGCACGCGGCATCCCCAAGTCGCTCGGTCGTTTGCCCTGACGCGGCGCTGCGCGACCGAGCCGCCGTGCTGCTTGGAGACCTCGTCCGGCCCTTGCGAGTTCGACGCGGAGGCGTGTTGGAGCGGCTGCTGCGGGCGCGCAGCGACGAAAGACTGCCGGCGAATGCCTGGCCGCACCGCGTGCTTCCCTCCGCCAGCGTTCTTCGACCGCCGCCTCGTCGGCGTCAACACCCTGCGTCTCCCGTCTCCGACGCCGGTCCAGCCCCTTTGCAACTCCCCTGGCCGGCGCTCGTCCACTGCACGCGACGCTGCGACGGTCCGTGGCCGGACCAGACGGAGGACGAGTACCACAGCGAGTTGCTGTGGGGGCTCGACGAGCGCGATCGATCGCCTTTGGCCGCCCTCCGGCGAATCCTCTTCGAAGCTCGTCTGCGGGCGTCGGCGACGGCCCTGCGCGGCGGGCGTCGCATGGTCTGCTTCACCAGCCGGCCGCTCGCTCGCCTGTCCGCCTTTCGTTGTTATCGACGCCATCGACGGCGTTGGGACTTTGAGCCGTACGGACTGGCGATTCGTCAAGACTGGCTTGCCGCACGCGGCGCTCGCCCTGTGATCTACGGCGACGAGGCCGACTGGCGCACGCTGCCGCCCGCATCTCAGCCGTGGTTCCAACCTCGTGGAAACTCCATCGACTGGCAGATGGAGCAGGAATGGCGCATCGCGGGCGACGTCGACCTCGCGCAATTGGACTCCCATGACGCTTTTCTCTTCGTGAAAAGCCCGCTCGAGGCGTACGCTCTGCAGCCTTTCAGCCGCTGGCGCGTCGTCTCGCTCGACGCCTGACCAACTTGGGCCTACACGATCCCGAACCTGCCCGACTACACTACGGGTGCACGTCCTTTGCATCCGTGGAGTGAGTGATGACAGCGGTTCCCACACTCGGGGAGATCGTTTCGGAGTTCTCGGAACTCGACGACGCCACCGAGCGGCTTGAGTACTTGATTGAGATCGGCGACGCCTTGCCCGAGTTTCCGGCCGATTCGCGGACGGAAGCGAATCGTGTGCAGGGGTGCCAAAGCAACGTGTGGCTGATCGCACGCCGCCCCGACGAGGCGACTCAAACGCTGGACCTGCTCGCCGATAGCGACGCCCCCATGGTCAAGGGGCTCGTCGCCATCCTGGTCTCCGCCTACTCGGGAAAGCCAGCCCAGGAAATACTCGATTTCCCCGTGGAGTCTCTGTTCGACCGGCTGAAGCTGCGCACGTTCATCTCGCCGATGCGCAGCAACGGCCTGCATTCGATGGTGCTCTTTGTCCGCAATCTGGCCGAGCGTACGGTAGCCGCCTTGCCGAACAGCGCCGCTTCGCCGGACAGCGCCGCTTCGCAGACAAGCGTGGCTTCCCAAGATGCGTCCAGCGGACGGCAGCCCGCACCTGCACACGCGTCCCCGGCGCTTCCGTTCACGCCGCAAGAGCTGGCGTCGTTGCGGGCGGACTTCCCGATTTTGTCGAGAACCTTCGACGACGACCGTTCGCTGGTCTACCTCGACAACGCGGCGACGACTCAGCGGCCTCGCCAAGTGCTCGACGCCATGAACGAGGCGTACGAGCGGTACTTCAGCAACGTCCATCGCGGAGGTCATGCGCTGGCCGCCGAGACGACGGAACACTACGAGCACGCGCGTCGCCGCGTGCGCGACTTCGTGAACGCGCGGCACTCGCACGAGATCATCTTCACCTCCGGCACGACGGCGGCGATCAACCTGGTCGCCCGCAGTTGGGGCGACGCCAACCTGCGCCCCGGCGACGAAGTGCTGCTTACCGAACTCGAACACCACTCCAATATCGTCCCCTGGCAGCAGCTCGCTCAACGCACGGGTTGCGTCCTTCGCTACGCGCCGATCGCGGACGACGGCCAGCTCGACCTCGATCGCTGGTCGGAGCGGTTGACCTCGCGAACGAAGCTGGTCGCCGTGACCGCGGTCTCCAACGTGCTCGGCGTCATCAATCCGATCGACGAGCTCGCGCGCCGCGCTCATGCGAGCGGCGCAAAGATCTTGGTGGACGCCGCCCAGGCCGCGCCGCACCAATCGCTCGACGTCCGTCACAGCGACGTCGACTTTCTGGCCTTCAGCGGCCACAAGATGCTCGGCCCTTCCGGCATCGGCGTTCTGTACGGCAAAGAATCGGAACTCGACGCCATGCCGCCGTTCTTGGGCGGCGGCAGCATGATTCGCACCGTGACGCTCGAGGGCTTCACGCCCGCAACGCTGCCGTCGAAATTTGAGGCGGGCACGCCGCCGATCGTCGAAGCCATCGGACTGGGCGCCGCCATCGACTACCTCCAACAAGTGGGACTCGACCGCATCCACGCCCACGAGCAACAACTGGCGGCGGCGGCTCACGCGGCGTTGGAATCGATCGCGGGTCTCACGATCCTGGGTCCCGCACCAGCGCGGAAAGGCGGCATCGTCACCTTCACGCTTGCCGGCGCTCACCCCGATGAGGTCGCCAAAGTGCTCGACGCACACGGCGTCGCGATCCGCTCCGGCCATCACTGCGCCATGCCGTTGCATCAGCGTCTGGGGCTGTCGGCCAGCAGTCGCGCCAGCTTCTACCTGTACAACACCGCAGAAGAAGTCCAGCGATTGGCCGAAGGGCTGTTGCGTGCGCGGCAGATGTTCGATCGTCGTCGCGGCCCGTAGCCCGCCGCCGAATGCAGCGTCATAATCGCCGCTGATCTTCATCCTGGGAGCTGTTCGCATGGTGCGCGTACTTGATCGGTCCACCGTCTGTCTGTTCGTCGTCAGCGTCGGCATCCTTGCCGCGTCATTCGCGCCGCCCTGCTCGGCCCAAATGGCCGGCGATTCGGCGGCGACGGGGCAGAAGGGCGTGGAGTTGGTGGAGTTTCTCTACGAGAAGGCGCCGTTTCCCGAAGTGCATGCGACGACGATCGAGGCGACGCCCGCCGGCCTGGTCTGCGCCATGTTCGGCGGCACTCGAGAACAGAACCCCGACGTCGTGATTTGGGTGTCGCGGCGCGAGGACGCCGGTTGGACGGCGCCGGTGCAAGTCGCGGACGGCGTGCAGGCCGATGGCAAACGTCACCCTTGCTGGAACCCCGTGTTGTTCCAGGCGCCGCAGGGCCCGCTACAGCTGTATTACAAAGTCGGCCCCAGCCCGAGCACCTGGTGGGGGATGAAAATCGAATCGACCGACGGCGGCAAGACTTGGACCAAGCCCGAGCGGCTTCCGGACGACATCGCGGGCCCGATCAAGAACAAGCCAGTGCTGCTCGCCAGCGGCCGCTTGCTGTGCGGGTCCAGCACGGAAGACGCCGGTTGGCGCGTGCACCTGGAATGGACCTCCGATCTGGGTCGAACATGGAAACGGACGCCGGCGCTGAACGACGGCAAAGCGTTCGGCGCCATCCAGCCGACGATCCTCTTGCATGGCGGCGACAAGCTGCAGATCCTCTGCCGAAGCAAAGGTCTGGGGAAGGTGCTTTCCAGCTTCTCGAGCGACGCGGGCGAGACCTGGACGCCGCTGGAACCGATCGACCTGCCGAACCCCAACTCGGGCATCGACGGAGTGACGCTGCGCGACGGCCGTCATCTGCTGGTCTACAATCACACGCCCAAAGGCCGCAGCCCGCTCAACGTGGCGCTCTCGACCGACGGCCTGGCCTGGAAACCGATCCTGGAACTCGAGCGAGAGAAAGGCGAGTACTCGTATCCGGCGGTGATTCAATCGCCCGACGGCAAGGTCCACATCACGTACACGTGGAAACGCCAACGTGTGCGGCACGTGGTGCTGAAAGATTTTTGAATTGAGCCTGCGCGTGTCTGCGTTTGTGGACTTGAGCCGAAGGTTTTGGAGTTGCCTTGTTTTGGGGATGTGCAGGCGGTTGATTCCCTTGCCACCGCGGGAACACGCGATCGAGGAGCGTCGTCGTGACTGAAACGGGCCAGTGCTGAAAGGCCATTCACCCCGAAGGGGTGCGACAGGCCAGCCCAGGGCGGAGCGAAGCGCAGCCCTGGGTTTCGCGGTATTCCGGCGAGTTGGTCGCCCTGAAAGGGCCGAACAACGAGAACGGCCGGCGTTCGCCGTGTGCCGCCCTTTCAGGGCTTGCGGAGAGCGTCTCGGCATGGCTTTCCCAGGGCGCCGCGGCACGGCTGCGCCGTGTCTCTCTGCCCTGGGCTGACCTGTCGCCGCCCCTTCGGGGCGGAGCAAACCATATCGTCGACAACCTACGAGGACGTCAAGTTCCAATAACAGCGCAACTTCAAAAGCCGGAGGCTAGCGCCATTCGGCTGAGCGGGGATGGCGCCGCCCAATCGGTGCATACTGCTATTCCAGCACTTGGCTCAGGAACTTTTGCGCTCGCGGCGTCCGCGGCCGCTCGAGAACTTCGCTGGGCGGGCCCTCTTCGATGATTTTGCCGTCGGCCAGGATGAAGACGCGATCGGCCGCCTTCCGCGCAAAGTTGATCTCATGCGTGACCAGGATCAACGTGAGTCCTTCGCGTTTAAGGTCGACCATCGCCGAGAGGACTTCGGCCTTGAGTTCGGGATCGAGTGCACTCGTGATTTCGTCGCACAGCAAACCGCGCGGCTCCATCGCCAGCGCCCGAGCGATCGCCACTCGCTGCTTCTGTCCGCCCGAAAGCTGACGCGGGTAGTGGTCGAGTCGTTCGCCGAGTCCCACGCGTTTTAGGAGGCGGGCGGCCCGGTCCGCCGCGTCGTCGTGCGCAAGCTTCAGGACTTGCCGCGGCGCCTCCATGACGTTTTCGAGCGCCGTCATGTGCGGAAACAGCTGGAAGTCTTGAAAGATCATGCCGAACAAGCGACGCACGGCCGCCATGTCGGCCGGTCGAGTTTGCGGACGGAGCGTGTGTTCGCCGACGCGAATCTCGCCGCCGTCGAACGTGTGCAGTCCGTTGATGCAGCGCAGGATGGTCGATTTGCCGCCGCCCGAGGGACCGATCAGCGCCACCGTCTCGCCCGGCTCGATGGCCATCTGGATGCCGTCCAGCACCATGCGGCCGCCGTAGCGTTTGGTGACGTTTTCCAGCACGACGCGATTCGCGGCACTCATTCGCAAGTCCTCCGATTGACGGAGTCTCTCTTATAGCAGACGCCGAGTCGCGAGTCGTGATTGCGGCCGAAACGTGCTAACGAATCGTGCTAGCGAGTCGTGCCGGTAGGGCGCGCGGCGAAACGGCCCGGCTCGCTCCCTTCGTACACGCTGAATTCGGCCCACACCGGCACGTGGTCCGAGATAAGCCGAGCTTGGTCGCTCGTGAGATTGAACTCGCGCAAAAAATCGTAGATGCCGCCGCGCCCCGTGAACTCGGTCGTCGACTGTTGGTCGAACAAGATGTTGTCCAGTTGAGCGGTGCCGCGGACGTTGGTCGGCTGTTTGGAGACGACGGCCAATAAGTGCGGAACTTTGCCTAGTTCGCCGAGCTTCTGGTCGGAGGCCTGGAAATCGCCCAACATGATGATGTCGTCTTCGTCGAGTCCGTCGCTGCGGACGGCGAAGAAGACGTCGTCGAGGATATTGAGTTCTCGCACCGCTTCGCCCGGGTCGACTCGCACATTCACCAGGGAGAACGTAAATGCCTCTTTCGGCTTGGGGCCGCGAGCGCGAAATGAACCGACCAGCGGATCGAAGTGCAGCAAGTCGTCGCGATCCTCGACGGTATACAACTGATTGCGATCGACCTCCACCGTCGCTCGGTCGTACAAGAACGCGAACTGTTCCGCACGTCCGGCGCTGCCGATGCGCGGGCCGACGATGTAGTCGTAGTGAGCGCCCTTAGCGTTCAGTAGATCGCACAGCGCTGGAAAGAAATCTTGAGAGCGAGCGGTGACTTCCTGCACGGCGATGACGTCGAACTGTCGCAGAACGCGCAACAGGATTTCGCCGACTTGCGGATCGGAGATCTTCTTCTCGTGGAATTGATCGAGGTTGAACGCCGCGACGCGGATCGTATCGTTGGTCCGCTTCGGCGTCGTCTTGCTGACCGTGGAGTTGGTCGCGGGACCGGCCGCATCGCCGCGACGGATCACGCCGTCGTTGCGGCTGGCATGAAACGCCATATACAGCAGGGTCACGCCTGCTGCGGCGAACAAAAATCCATAGGGTCCACGCAGCATTTGCCCCTCCCTGGGCGCTACGATCCAAGCACGCCATGCTCGTTTTACGCGAATTCCCGAGACGCCTTTCTCAGGACGCGGGAGGATACTCGAAATCGGCCGATCGACGCTAGCTCAGTTTCGGGCCACTTGCGGAGGAACCGACAGGCCCTCATGATCGATTCATCCTTCGAATTCTCGATTGCACCCTGCGAGGCCCGCATGTCCCTTCCGTTTCGAGTCGTCGTCGCCGACCACCAGCACGGCCCCATTGACGTCGAGCAGCAAATCCTGGGCGACATCGCTCAGGTTGTTTCGCTTGACGTGACCTCCGAAGAGCAGCTGTGGGACGCGGCCGAAGAAACCGACGTCCTGCTGATTTTCCACACGATTCGCATTAGCAAGGCGACCATCGATCGACTGGCCAAGTGCAAGTTGATCGTGCGCTGCGGCGTCGGCGTCGACAACGTCGACTACGTTTGCGCTCGAGCGCGCAACATTCCGGTCGCGAACGTCCCTGATTACGGCACCGAAGAAGTCGCCGACTCAGCCATTGGACTCACGCTCGCCCTGACGCGCGGCATCGCCTTTCAAAACACGCTGCTCCGTGATCCCAGCGTGCACTGGCACTTCGACCATGTTCGTCCTCTGCGTCGCTTGCGCGGCGAGACCTTCGGCATCGTCGGCCTGGGCCGCATCGGCAGCGCCGCGGCCGTCCGCGCCAAGGCGCTCGGCATGAACGTCGTCTTCTACGACCCCTACAAGGCGGACGGCTACGACAAGGCGCTGGGCGCCCGCCGCGCGGAATCGATCGAGGAACTGTTGGCCGAGTCGCTTGTCGTCAGCTGCCACTGTCCGCTCACACCGGAAACGCACCACTTGATCAACAAGCAGACGATTTCGCGGATGCGCGTCGGCAGCTACGTCGTAAACACGTCGCGCGGCGGAGTGGTCGACATCGACGCCATTGTGCCGGCGATCGAGTCGGGTCACTTGGCCGGCGCGGGCATCGATGTGCTTCCGGAGGAACCCGCGCCGAAGGATCATCCGCTGTTGGTCGCCTGGCGCGATCCGAAGCACCCCTGCCATACGCGCGTCATTCTCAACGCCCACAACGCGTTCTACAGCGAAGAAGGGCTGCGGGACATGCGTTCCAAGGGCGCCGAGGCTGCGCGCAGAGCGCTGCTCGGCGTGCCCTTACGCAACGTGGTCAACTAAGCTCGAGTCGCTCACACCTTCACGCGCTGCCAGCCGCCCGTGGCAAAACGAATCAGCAGCAGCAGGCTGCGCAGCGCGACGTCGATCACCATGGCCCACCAAGCGCCATGGACTCCCAGTTGCCAGCCCTCGATCGTCCACCCCGTTCCTGGCAGCGTCCAGTCGTGCCATGCCAGCCAGGCCGCGCCTGGCACGCGCACCAGCGCCAGTCCGATGAACGTCACCGCCAGCGAACAAAGCGTATCGCCCGCGCCGCGCAGGGCGCTCGTCAACACCATGGTGACGGCGAGGAACGGCATCGAGAAGGCGACGATCTGCAGGTAGTCGCGCACTAGGACCGCGGCGGCCGGCGTCGATTCGCCGATGAAAAACGCGGCCAAATGGCCGCCCGCATGATAGAAGACGAAACCCATCGTCGACATGAAGGCCGCGCACGCCAACATGGCCGTGATGATCGTGCGTCGCGCCAGTTCGGGGCGTTGAGCGCCCAGATACTGGCCGGTCATCGTTGCGCCGGCGACCGCAAAGGACGACGCCGGGGCGTAGGAGAGCGCCTCGAGTTCTACGCCGAGCCCATGGGCGGCGGCCGCTTCCGTCCCCAGGGAATTAATGATCGAGACGTAGGTGAGATGACACCCTAAGACGGCCATCACGTCGAGTCCGCCGGGGACGCCGACTTTGAAGAGCCGCCCCAGGAGCGGCGGATCGGGACGCAATTCTTGCAGGTTCAGATTCAGCCCCGCTCGCCCCCGCCAAAGAGCAATTGCCAGAATGACCGCGCCCACCGTGTAACCAAGCGCCGTTCCGATCGCCAGTCCTTCCCATCCCATCCGCGGCGCTCCGCCCCAGCCGGTCAACAAGGCGGCGCTCGCCGAGACATTCACCAAATTGACGACGACCTTCGTCCACAAGCCCGTCACCGTATCGCCCGCGCCGCGCAGGGCGGCGACCGCCACCTGCTGAAACATGATCGCGGGAATCGCCGGCACGATCCAACGCAAATAGGCCCAAGCCAGCGGCGTCGCCTCGTCCGACAGCCGCAACAAGCGAATGAACGGCAAACCTCCCCACCAAGCGGCCGCCGTCGCCGCCGCGGCAATGACGATGCCCGCGAGCAGCGCTTGGTGGGCCACATGGCGAGCGGCCTGGCGGTCGCCGGCGCCGACGCTGCGGGCGACCAGCGCCGTCGCGCCGATCGAAACTGCGGAAAACAGGCTGAGCACCAACCACACCAAATACGCCATCAGCCCCATCGCGGCTTGATAGGCGGCGCCTTCCAGGAAGTGACCGGTGAGCCACCAATCGGTGTAGCCGACTAGCAAATTCAACAACTCTTCGGCCAGCACGGGCCAAGCCAGGCGCAGCAGCGGACGAAGAGGACGGTCCGAATCGACGAATTGCGGCACGCTGGCGGAAGAAGGGTTCATGCTCGGCAGCATTGTGGTCGAAACTTCGGCTCGTCGCCAGGGTCGACCGGCGCGTCTTTCCCCTCCCTCCGACAAGCGTTAAACTCCCGCTCATGCCCGCATCGTCCCCGCGAAAACTCGTGTGCTTTCCCCCCGTCGACGACGCGCGGTACGAAACACTGTTGCGCGTCGCGACGGAACGGGTCGCTGGCGCCGACGAAGTTCCGCCGTTGCAAATCGTGAATTGTCGCGATGACGCCGAAGCGCACCGCGAAGTCGTTGACGCCGACGCCTACTTCGGCAAGATCACTCCGTCGCTGCTGGCCGCCGCCCAGCGTTTGACTTGGGTGCAGACGGCTACCGCGAGCCTCGAACACTACATTTTTCCATCGCTCGTTGAACATCCCTGCCAGATGTCGAACATGCGCGGGCTGTTCTCGGACGTGATCGCCGAACATGTGCTGGGGTACATCCTGTGTTTCAGCCGCAATCTGCATACCTATGTGCGTCGGCAGGTGGAGCATCGCTGGGCGCCGGTGGGCGGCGAGTCGGGTCGGTCGGATTTCTCGGGCGGCCCCTGCTTCGTCAGCAGCATGGACCGAGCACATCGAAATGTCCGCGGCAGCGTGCTGGGGATCGTCGGCTTCGGCGCCATCGGTCGAGAAGTCGCCGACCGTGCACTGGCGTTCGGAATGCGCGTGATCGCAGTCGACCCTTACCCGCCCGCTCAACCGCCGCACGGAATCGACTGGGTTCGGGGACTCGACGCCTTCGACCAATTGCTCGCCGAAAGCCGCTTTGTGGCGATCTGCGCCCCGCACACGCCGCGAACGGCGCGCTGGTTCTCGCGCGACGTGTTGCGTAAGATGCGTCCCGATGCGTACCTCATCAACATCGGCCGCGGCGCCATCGTCGTCCTGGACGATTTGGTCGAGTCGCTAAGAGCAGGCGAGATCGCCGGCGCGGCGCTCGATGTGTTCGAATCCGAACCGTTGCCCGCCGACCATCTTCTCTGGGACTTTCCGAACGTCATCCTCACGCCGCATGTGGCCGCTTGTTCGGTCGAGATCGCCGAACGGCATTTGGGCGTGCTGCTGGAAAACGTGCGTCGCTTTCGCGTCGGCCAAACGCCGCTCAACCTGGTCAACAAAGCAGAGTGGTTTTAGCCATGAGCACCGCCGCGACAAAGCCGATGGAACCGAAGCCCGCTGAGGTGAAGCGAGTTGAACCGAAGACGACCAGCGCCGAGCAACGAGGGGCTGAACAGAGAGGCGCCGCAGCGCAAGGAGGCGCGTCCACCGGCGTCGACTCGACCGCGGCGACCGACCAACCGCAACGTCTCCTGTCGCTCGACGCCTATCGCGGCTTCATCATGCTCGCGATGGCCTCGAGCGCCTTCGGGTTCGTCCAAGTCGCGCGGAAGCCGGAGGTGATGGAGCGATTCGCCGAGACGCGCTGGGACGGCGCGTGGCGTTGGCTCTGGGAGACGCTGGCCTATCAATTCGACCACGTCGCTTGGACTGGCTGCGCTTTCTGGGACTTGATCCAACCCTCGTTCATGTTCATGGTCGGCGTCGCCGTCCCCTTCTCCAACGCCCGCCGGCTGCAGGACGGACAATCACATTTCGTGCGATTTCTACACGTCCTCTGGCGCTCGCTCGTCCTTGTGCTGCTCGGCGTCTTCCTCTCGTCCAACGGCGCGAAGCTCACGAACTTCACGTTCGTCAACGTGCTCACGCAGATTGGCCTGGGCTACCCGTTGTTGTACTTGGCGAGCGAAAAGTCGGGACGCCGCGAGAACGTGCGCGGCTGGCTGGCGTTCCAGTTCGGGGCCGTCTGCCTGATTCTTGCCGGCTATACGGCTTGGTTCGTGAACTACTCGATGCCCGAAGAGCAGTGGACGCCGCTCCAAGAGGCGCTCGTCGCAGCGAAGAAGTCGGAATCCGAGTGGACGCAGTTCTCGGGGATCGCCAAACCGTGGAACAAGCACGTCAACGCGGCTGCCGACGTCGACCGACGGTTGCTTAATCTGTTCCCCCGCGCCGGCGACACGCCCGAAGCACAGCGTTTCTGGTTCAACGACGGCGGCTACCAAACGCTCAACTTCATTCCCTCGCTCGCCACCATGGTTTTGGGGCTGATGGCGGGCACCGTTCTCCGCAGCAGTCGCGACGACTGGGCCAAGTGGCGTTGGCTCATGCTGGCGGGACTCGCCTGCTTCCTCGTCACCTTGCCGATCGACTCGACGCTGTGGCCGCAATCGCTCTCGAACTGGGCGAACGGTTGGTCGCTCTTGCCCGCAGTGAAACGAATCTGGACGCCGACCTGGGCCGTTTTCAGCAGCGGTTGGACGTTCTGGATTCTCGCAACGTTTTACCTGATTCTCGATCTGTGGCGACTGCGAGCTTGGTCCTGGCCGCTGGCCATCGTCGGCATGAACTCCATCGCCATGTACTGCATGTCGCAACTGTTGCGGCCGTTCACTCGGTCGGCGCTCGAGACGCACCTGACGACCGTCGATCGCTGGCTTGGCTTGGATCCGGGCATCGTATTTTATCTGTTCGGCAAAGAGTCGGCCTTTGCGCCGATCTATGAACGGCTGGCGATCCTGTTTGTCTTTTGGCTCGTCTGCCTTTGGCTTTACTCCCGCAAAATCTTCATTCGCATTTAGGACGAATTCGTGGCGCAGCGCAACGTACTCATCACCGGCTGTTCGACTGGCATCGGCCTCGCTTGCGCCCAAGCATTGGCCAGCCCCGCGCTGCGAATCTTCGCCGGCGTGCGCAAGGAGTCGGATGCCGCTCGACTGCGCGAACTGCAACCGCAGCATGTCGAGCCGGTGTTGCTCGACGTCACCGACGCGTCGTCGATCGCCGCGGCCGTCGAGCAGATTGGCAAGCGACTGTCGGACGACAACGCCGCGGGACTCGATGGCTTGGTCAACAACGCCGGCATCCTCGTCCCCGGGCCGCTGGAGTTGATCACGACCGAGCAAATGCGGCGGCAGTACGAAGTCAACGTGTTCGGGACGCACGCCATGACGCGCGCGGCGCTGCCGCTGTTGCGGCCGGTTGCGGGGCGCATCGTTCTCATTGGTTCGATCAGCGGCGTCGTGACTCCGCCGTTCATGGGCGTTTATGCGTCGTCGAAACACGCCTTGGAGTCGCTGACCGATGCACTGCGAGTGGAACTGAAGCCGTGGCGAATTCCCGTCTCGCTGATTCAACCCGACAGCGTCGCGACTCCCATTTGGGACAAGATGATCGACGGCGCGGCCGGGCCGGTGGAAGGCGTCGAGGAAGCGACGCGACAAGTGTACCAGGACCAGTTGGCGAAAGTCCGCGATGCCGCACGTTTGATGGGCGATACGGGCATGCCCGTCGCGCGCGTCGTGCGAGCGGTGCGACACGCGCTGACGGCCCGCCGCCCCAAGACGCGGTACCCGGTCGGCTTCCGCACTCGCTTGGCCATCTGGGCGTACTGGAATCTGCCTAACCGCATGTTCGATTGGTTTATGGCCGGCGCCATGGGGATCCGATGAACAACGACGCACCCGCCGTAGTCCCCAAGACTCTCGACCGCCTGGGCAAGGTCGTCTTCGCCATGATCGCCCTGCTGACGATCACGGCCGTCTTCGCCCCGATCCAAAATAACACGCCTTCAGCGCACGCGGCGATCGGTTATCTGCTGGGCACGATCTACGCGCAGATCACCGTGGCGTCGGCTTGGCTGGCGTTGGGAGAAGGTCGGTTCGCCAATCGCGCCGCCGTCGTGCTGGCGTGGCTCGCCGTTCTCCCCTTCGTCGTCTCCCTTAACTTGATGGCGATGGGCCGACGCTTCGAGACCGGGTTTGTGGTTCTCTTCAGCATCTTCGTGTTCAGCCAGGCGCTGCTCACCTTGGCGCCGCTGGCGCTTCTGCGAGTCGTCTATGGCTGGCACCTGGTCAATGCCGAGACCCATGTTCCCGACGACGGCCGCCGTCTGCAGTTCGGACTCAAGCACCTCATGCTTCTCACAACCACCGTCGCCATACTGTTTGGAGCGGGGCGAGCGTTCGTGCTGTACGTCCTTCCCGGCATGCAGCGATCGATGGTGCACGAAGCAGGTCCGTTTGCATTCTTGGCCGTCGCCGCGGTGTTGTTCATGCTGCCGCTGCTCTTCGCTGCATTCGCCCCAGGCCGCTGGTGCATCCCCGCGTCGCTGGCCATGCTCGCCCTCGCCGCCACGGCGACGTACCTCGAAGAACCGCTCGCTCAGCAAATGGGCATCCGCGGCGGCCCCGACCTATGGCACTTCATCTGGATCAATGCCTTCTCCGCACTTAGCGTGCTCGCCTTTTCAGGTGCAACGCGCTACTGCGGCTATCGCTTGTTCACCGGCAAGTGACTCGACGTCACTCACGCGCACCCAGTTCGCGCAACACCTGCACTTCGATCTCCGTTCCTTCGACCTGCGCTCTTCCTAATGGCGTGACTCCAGCCTGATTACGGTGGTGGATGTCGACTCCCAATTGCTTCAAGTAGCTCAGAATCGAGCGCACCGACGCTTCGGCGTTTGCAACGCCGTTCACGTCGATCGCCGCATGAAACGCGTTGTATCCCAAGTCGGTGACCGCCTGCGGATCGGCGCCGGCGGCGACCAGCAACCGCAGCACCTCCACGTCGCGCTCCATGGCGCTCGCCGCCGACATGAACACCGTATAACCGCGGTCGTGGGTCCCGTTGACGTCCGCCCCCGCCTCGATCAACGCCCGAATACGCGGCAAACCGTTGCGGCCGTCGCACACCGCCGCCGACAGCGGCGACCAACCAAAGTCGTCCGCGTCCTCGAGAGGCAAACCGGCCGACATCAATTGCCGCACGACCGGCAGCGACGCGGCATGATACATGGCGGTCGATTTGGTTGTATCGCGCTGCAGCGGGTCGGCGCCGTACTCCAACAACAGCTTGACGCACTCGACGCTCCCCGACGAAGCCGCCTGAAACAAGGGAATCTCGTACGAACTCGGCGCCGACCACTGCTTTTGAAACAGATCCTCTTCCCACACCCGCATCGACGCGGCGAGTTCCTCGCGCAACTCCTCCGGCAAATCGGCAAACGGGTCTGGGACCGCGCTGCGGTTCAACCGCATGGCATCCGCGCGACGTCGAGCCGCCTCGGGATTCCAGTCACCGCCGGCCGGCAGACCCTCGCGCAGCAGGATGCCGAGCCGCTCGGAATCGCCTGCGGCGGCCACGGCGCATAGCATACGACCGGCCCGTTCGCCGCGACGCGGCAACGGAACGCCGATGTCGAGCAAAAAATTGAGTCGCGCGGCGTCGCCGCCGGGACGGTAGTTCCAGCCTAATCCCGAGCAGGCCCAAGCGGCGGCCGACTTACCGTCCACCTCGATTCGCGGGTTCGCGCCAAGTTCGATGAGCAGTCTCACGGTTGCGAGCGAAGCGCCGTCGCCCGATGCGGCGGCGATCATCAACGGCGTCGCATTCGCCGGACAGGCGCCCGGGTCAAGCTGCAAATCGAAGGGAGCGTCGATCCGTTCGCCGGCCGTGATCAATCGCCGAATCGTCGCTTCATCTCCGACGCGGGCCGCTTGGTGCAGAGCGGGTTCGCCAGTCTTTGGAGGCGGATGCTCTTGATTTGGAGGAGTCCAATCGTGCATGGGTTCCCAACTCGCGTATTCACCGAGGTTCGACGGCGTCCACTAGAATATGCGGCGTCATCTTGGCACATTCTGGGCGCCTACGCAGGCCTTGGTTCGCTCAATTGCTGCTCGATCACATCCGCACCGATCACTACGCTCGCACCTGACGCCTCAAATAAGTCGCAAACTTCACCTCCATGCGCATCGCACTCGGCCAACTGTGGCAAGAAACCAACACGCTCAATCCGCTCCCCACGCGCCGCGAGAACTTCGATCAGTTCGGCGTGCTGCGCGGCGACCAACTGCTGGAGAAGCTGGCCCACACCAACGAAGTCGGCGGCTTCATTCAGTCGCTGCGCGCGTGGCCCGAACAACCCGAACTCGTAGGGCTTGTTCGCCTGCCTGCTTGGCCCAGCGGACCTGCAACCGCCGAGACGTTCGACTGGATCGCCGCCGAGTTTGAACGGTCGCTCGACCAAGCCGGCTCGATCGATGCGATCCTGATCGCGCTGCATGGTGCGATGGCCGCGGATGGACATCCTGACGTAGAAGGCGAGATACTCGAGCGGATTCGAGCACGCGTGGGCCCGCGTCTCCCGATCGTCGCCACGCTCGACCTCCACGCCAATGTTACTGGCCGGATGGTCGAAAACTCGGATGCCTTGGTGCTGTACCACACCGCGCCGCATGTCGACGTCTATGAAACGGGCGTTCGCGGCGCCGCCGTCTTGCGCCGCATCCTGATCGACGGCGCACGCCCTGTCACGGCGTTCCAGAAGATCCCCGCCAGCATGCCGGCCGAACGCGCGAACACGCAACTCGAGTCCGGCGCCAGCGTCGACTTCCGTCGTCAGCTTGAGTCGTGGGAACGTCGACCTGAAATCCTGGCCGCGGGGCTGGCCACCGTCCAACCGTGGCTCGACATCCCCGAGTTCGGTTCCGCGGTGCTGGTGGTAAGCGACGGTCAACCGGAATTAGCGCAGTCGCTGTGCGCCGAGTTGGCGGGCGAAGTGTGGCGGCGACGCGACGAGTACCTGCCGGAATTGACCTCGATCGCGGAGAGCGTCGCGAAGGCGCACGCGGAAACGCGCGGGGTGGTCGTTCTCAGCGACGCGGCGGACGCCACCACGTCCGGCGCCCCCGGCGACAGCGTCTGGCTGCTCGAGGAACTCGCGCGCTACGACTGGCCCCGCCCCGTCCTCGTCACGCTCGTCGCGCCCGAAGTCGTCGAGCAATCCGAGCGGCGCGGGGTCGGCGGCGAGTGGCGTGGGACGTTGGGCGGCGTCCGCGACACGCGATTCGGCAAGTCGATCCCGTGGGAGGCGACGGTCGAGCGGCTGTTTGACGCTCGTTTCGTGCTGAATGGCCACCTGGGGAAGAATCTATCGATCGATATGGGGCGCTGCGTCGTGCTGCGGCGCGGCGAAATCCGCGTGATCGCGACGACGTTGAGCGGCCCGCATTTCGCGCCGGAGCTGTTTCAGACGGCGGGCTTCGATCCGTTCAGCGCGTCGGTCGTGGTAGCGAAGAGTCCGTGCGGGTTTCGCGCCGTCTACGCGTCGCGCGCGGCCGCCATCTACAGCGTGCGAGCGCCCGGCTGCGCCCCCTCCGACTTCTGGACCTACGACTTCCGCCGCATCCCTCGCCCCACGTGGCCCTGGGACGAAATCCCAGACTGGCGCCCCGCCCCCGTCGTCTTCCACCACCAGTAGGGTGGGCCAAGCGAGGCTCTGCGAGCGCGGGCCCACCGGCTGCGCAAAGAGGGGGTTCAGAAAGTAGTCCGGAGAGCTGGCCCGCCGATCACTCGGCAATGACGTCGCCGTTGCCGCGACTGCCGTACGCTTGCCAGACGGGCAGCGAAACGGTGTTGCTGAATGTTCGCACGCTGCCATCCATGAGGGCCGAGTTGACGATGCCGCCCGAGTGATAGCTGCGCGAGGTGATGATGGCGAAGGTCGGATCGACTTGGTTTACGCCCTCTCGCATGCTGCAGACGTCAATGTCGTAGGTGCGACCGTCGCTGTGCGTGTACGGGACCTTCGTCTGCGGGGTGAAGGTCGTGGTGAACCCGGTGTGAATCGCTCGCCCGCACACCCATTCGGTGTGTCCCGTCGTCCCGAAGGCGCCGCCCGTGTACCCGCCTGCGACGGCCGCCGGGTTGGCGGGCGGAACATTCGGCATGCCGGCGTTGTCGTGAAAACGCGGCGTGTACGCCTTCACCTCGGAGAACGCCAGCGTATTGCTGAGCCCGTCGAGGAAATAGGAGGTGGTGGTCTGAGCGTTCGGCGTGAAGGCGCCGCCGCCGTCAAGTCGCGAGACGGGGTGGTACACGAAGTACTGGCCGACGTTCATGGCGTAATTCAGCGGGAAGTGCTCGGCGGCGTTGGTCGACGAATTGAAGCGCGGCCGCGCCTGCACCTCGTTGGGGCAGACGAGCACTTGCACGGGAGTCGCGGCGACTCCGTGAGGCGGGAGCAGCGCCATATTGGCGGCGTTATGGTAGCCCGCGCCGAAATTGATCATGGCGTAGACATTGCCGCCCTCGACGTACGGCAGGAGGAAGCTTTGTCCGGACCAAGGCTGGTTGGCGGCGCCGCCGACGCTGATGGTCGACGGCGGAAAGCACCCCATCGAGCTTTCGTAATTGTGCAGCGCGAGCCCGAGTTGACGGAGGTTGTTTTGGCATTTGGTGCGTCGAGCCGCCTCGCGCGCCGCTTGGACGGCAGGCAGGAGGAGGGCGACCAGGATGCCGATGATGGCGATGACAACCAGGAGTTCGACGAGCGTAAAGGCGGGGCGTTTCGTCATGGCGGGAAGGACCCTTGCGGCAAGTGTGAGCGGTCCAGCCCGTTTCCCGGCCAACCGCAACCAACACGATACTGAGACTCGATCTCAAGTGATTCGCCCTATTCTAGACGTCGGCTTACTGAATTCAAGTACCGCCGACGCCAAATTCTGTCGCGTTTGTTATCTGCCAATCCCCGCACGGCCCGTAGGGCGGGCCAAGCGAGGCCTTGCGAGCGCGGGCCCACCGGCGGCGCAAACCCAGACGAGGCAACGGAGGCGGCCGCAGTTCGCTGCGCGTGCGCGGCGCCCCCGACGCGAGGTCGGGGGAGAGAGGTAACAGGCCGGAAGCCTGTTCTACGCGGGGAGACCGACTAGGGCGCGGGTTAGGTGGAAGAACACGGGGGCGGCGAAGCACAGCGAGTCGATGCGGTCGAGCACCCCGGCGTGGCCTTGAACCAGCGTGCCGTAATCCTCGACGCCGCGGTCCCGCTTGATGGCCGACATCGTCATGCTGCCCGCGAACCCCATGATGGCGATGATCAGCGACATGCAGGCCGAACCCCAAATCGTGAACGGCGTCGCCCACCAGAACAGCGCGCCGACGACGGTCGTGGTGAGCGCTCCGCCGATGCACCCTTCCCAGGTGCGGCTGGCGTTGATGGCGGGCGCGATCACGCGCCGCCCCAGCAGCTTGCCCCAGCCGTACTGAAATACGTCCGCCAGCTGCACGAGCAGCACGAAGTAGAACAACAATCCCGGCTGACTGCCGGTCCACGGCTGCCAGTCGCCGTCGGCATCGCGCGTGCGCAGGCGCAGATCGAGCAACGCGGGGGCGTGGCTCAACGCATAGACGCAAATCAGCAACCCGGCTTGAATCTTGGCCGACCGTTCCAGAAACCGCTTATGGTCTCCCGCCATCGCAATCCGCGCGGGGATGAATAACGACGCATACACGGGAATGAGCACGCTATAGAGGTCGTAATAGCTTTGCCCCAGCCCGACCAAAATGTACTGCGCGGGCGTAAAGGCGAAGAACACCCAGAACAATGCTCGGTGGTCGCCGCGCCGAGTCGGCGTCATGGTGATGAATTCGCGCAGCGCCCAAAACGACACCAACCCGAACAAAATCACCGTGCCCACTCGCCCCAACAGTAGGCCGGCGACGAGGATGGCGCACATGAGCCACCAGGCGCGAATGCGCAGATTGAACATCTGCACGAGGGCCGGGTTGACGGTCGTTTCGGGTTGCCGCCCCAGGAACTGCCCGATCACGAAGGCCGTTACGAGAGCGCCGAGGACGCCGCCCAACAGCCACAAAGACGGGCCGTCGAACCATCGCATGGGCTGCGCAACCTGCGCCCAGATTTCGGGCGAGGCGAAGCGAGTGAGCGTGTCGACGAGGTCCATGGCGGGCTTTCGCGGTACGAAACGGTTGCGATCAAAGTTCCTTGAGGCGACGGACCGCCTCGCGCGCTCGCGCCAGGAACTGCGTCTTCGGCTCGCGCGCCTCCAACCAAATCGGCGGTCCGATCGTAATGCAACTCAAGAGCGGCACCGGCAGGAATTCCCCTCGCGGCAGCACACGATTCAAGTTGTCGATATAGACCGGCACCAACTCCAGGTCAGGCCGCTTCTTCCCAAGATAATACAGTCCGCTCTTGAATTCCCCCAGGTCGTCCCCCGCACTGCGGCCCCCCTCGGGGAAGACGATCAGCGAATAGCGGTTGCCGATCTCGGTGATCATCTTGTCGACCGGACTTTGATGCACCTTGATCTCCTGCCGGTCGATCAAGATCGCGTTAAACAGCCGCGCCATATAGCGCCGCAGCGGCCCCTGCTCCCAGTAATCCTTGGCCGCGACGGGTCGAGTCAACTCGCGGACGGTCCGCGGCAACGACGACCATAGCACGAGCGCATCCAGGTGGCTCGTGTGATTCGCGAAATAGACGCGCTGACACGTGTCGGGGTGCGAGTCGATCCACCGCACCGTGGCGCCGCTCAACAGCTTGGCGATAAAGGCCAGGACGGGGATCGTGACGTTCATGACTTGCGCAAACAAGGAAGCGACCGCGACACTCGCAGCATCCTAACTCAGCCGCCCCGCGCAGGACAGACGCGGGCGGCCCGAAATGACGAGCGGCCCGCTCCCGCGGCTCACTCCGCCAGTCGTTCTCCCGGGAGAATCCGCAGAATCACGCTTTCTGATTCGGTTCCCGGCATCGGGTAAGCGGCCGCGACGCGCAGCGCCAGCCCCTTGAGCAACCCGAAATGCCGCGCCTCCCCCCGCTCGTCCACCCACTTGGGCCCCTTCACCAACAGCAGCCGCCCAAAGCGATGCCAATACGGCGCCAACCATTTGCAGACGTCGGACATCGACCCCACCGCCCGCGCCATCAGCACGTCGAACTTGTGCCGCTCCAGCACCGCCTCGACCCGTTTGGCGTGGACGGGGACGCTCAATCCCAGTTCCTTCACCATGCTCTCCAGCACCCGCGCCTTTTTCCCCACCGATTCACACACCGACACGCGGACGTCGGGACGCAAGATGGCGATCACCAACCCCGGCACTCCGCCGCCCGTGCCGAAATCGAGCGCCGTCTCGCCCGAGGCCAATTGGGTCGCCAACTGGTGACTGTCCAGCACATCGCGACTCACAAATCGCTCGTAGTCCGTATGCCGCGTGAGATTGATCTTCTCATTCCAGTCCCACAGCAGTCGGCAGTACTGGTCGAGCTTCTCGAGGCGATCGGCGGGCACGTCGATCTGGTAGCGAGCCAGCGCGGCGGCCAGCGTATCGGCGGCAGGTTCGTTCAACGGCGGTTCCTCGCAAGCTCTGCGGCGACTGGGGGCGGTTTCAAGACGACTGAGGTACGATGAGCGGGACGACTGCAGTTATTCCCCATCCCCGTCTGGCGAGCAAGTGGTGATGAAGCGAAAGCAACAAGGTCCGACGCGGCGCCGGTTCATGGCCGCCGCCTCCCGACTGCTGGCGGCAGGCGTCTGGTCCGCCGCACGCCCCGCTCCCGCTCGCTCTCCCAACGCACGCTTGCGCATCGCCGCCATCGGCGTCGGCAATCGCGGCGAGATCAATGTGCTGGCGGCCGCGAACGAAGAAATCGTCGCTCTGTGCGATGTCGACCAGCGGTATCTGGAGGAGCGACGCGAACGATTTCCGGATGCGCGAGCCTACGCTGACTTTCGCGAACTGTTGGAGCGCGAGTCGGATCTGGATGCGGTCATCGTCAGTACGCCGGACCATACGCACTTCCCAGCCTGCCTGCAGGCGTTGCAGCGCCGCCTGCATGTCTATTGCGAGACGCCGCTGGTCCACCGCCATGCCGACCTGAAACCGTTGATCGAAGCAGCCGAACGAGCCCAGGCGGTCACGCAAACCGGCAACCAATACCGCGCCTCGAAGAGCGATCGCCAGGCCGTCGCGTGGCTGAAGGCAGGCGTGGTTGGACAGCTGCGCGAAGTCCACACCTGGACCGATCGCCCCTTCTGGCCGCAAGGCGGAGTTCGCCCGGCCGCGGCCGAGCCGCCGAAGCACTTGGCCTGGGACCTCTGGCTCGGTCCGGCGCTCGAGCGTCCGTATGCGCCCGAATATCATCCGCTGAATTGGCGCGGCTTCTGGGACTTCGGCGGCGGCGCGCTGGCCGATCGCGTCCCCCACCTGCTCGATCCGCTGGTCGCCGCATTCGACTTGCCGCCGCCGCAGCGAATTCGCGCCGAATCATCGGGTGCGACCCGCGACATGGCGCCCAATTGGAGCATCTTGCGATTCGACTTTCCACGCACGGCCGCGACGCCCGGCGACTCCCCGACTTGGCAGCTCGTTTGGTACGACGGCGGAAAGCAGCCGCCGCAGTCGCTGACCGGCGTGTCACGGCTGCCTGGCAGCGGCAGCCTCGTGATCGGCAGCGAAGCGCGGTTGTTCATCCCCGCACTCGGCGCCGCTCCGCGTCTGCTGGTCGGCCCCGATCGCAAGTCGCCGCCCCCGCCGCCGCTCGATCCCCCCGAAACGCCCTCGCACATGGACCAATGGCTCGCTGCTTGCCGCGACCGAACAGCCGCCGCCAGCAACTTCGCCTACGGCGCGCGTGTGGCCGAACTTTGCATCCTCGGCAACGTCGCCTTGCGGATGAACGAACCCTTGCGGTGGGACGTCGCCAAGAACGCCCCCCCGGAACTCTTGGCCCCGCCTATCCGCCCCTGGCTCTCCGCGGCGCCGCGCTAGCCCAGTCGAGCACGTCGAGCGAGTCGACGACGACGACCGGCGGGCGGGGGCGTGCGGGCGTGGGGGAGCGGGGGCGTGCAGGAGCGGGGGCGTGCAGGAGCGGGGGCGTGCAGGAGCGGGGGGCGTGCGGGAGCGGGGGCGTGCGGGCGTGGGGGGCGTGCGGGCGTGGAGCGACAAGAACGGTTGAATTGTGCTCCCTTCTCCCCGTCGCGGGGAGAAGGGCTGGGGAAGAGGGGCGCTGGCGCAACAACCGTGCGCGGACTCACTCTCAGATTTTCATCACTCCAGGGAGGGGGTGACAGGCTGGAAGCCTGTCCTACGGGGGTGCATTGACTCTGGCATCGGCCCGGGCTATTATCTCGACACATGTAGAGACAACTCGACAGAAAGGACGCTCTCGTGCAGAAACCTGCCAGCGACTTAGCGCGCGCCGAATGGGTGCTGATGGAAGCGCTCTGGGCGCGCGGACGCGGAACCGCCACCGATCTCCAGAAAGCGCTCGCCGCCGATCAAGGCTGGGCCTACAGCACCGTCAAAACCATGCTCGATCGACTCGTCGACAAAGGCTTCGTCAAAGCGCGGCGAGTGGGGAACGTGTATGAGTATCAACCGCGAGTCAAGCGCGATTCGGCCGTCTCCCGGTCGCTCGAAGACGTCGTCGATCGCTTAATGCAAGGTTCCGTGGCGTCGTTCGTCGATCGCCTGATCGAAGATCGCAAACTGTCTGCTCAAGAAGTATCCGAGCTGCAAGACATTCTCGCCAAGTTCCACGACGACGAACCGAAGTGAGTTGCCGATGAACGAGTACTTGCCGAACTCGCTAAGCGACGGAGCTCAGGCGTGGGCCGAGTGGATGGTGGGGATGAGTTGGCAAGTCGCCGTCCTCGCCTCCGTCGTCGCGCTCGCCGCCTTCGCGCTGCGGCGACAATCCGCGCGGCTGCGATACGCCCTCTGGGCCGTGGTGCTCGTTAAACTGCTTCTCCCCCCGACGCTCGCTCTTCCCACCGGCTACGGCTGGTGGCTCCGCCCCGCCGCCGTCGACCGTCTCGCAGTCGACCGTCTCGCAGTCGAACATGCCGCTTCCTCCTCGCAGACAGCGACCAAGTCGACGTCCGCCGCGCCACACGCCGAGACCGGCGCCGCCGTCGTCCCACAGGCGTCGACAGCGCTGCCTGCCGCGACCGGCATCTGGCCGATGCTGCTGTTCGTCGCCTGGTGTGCGTTCGTGCTGGCGCGCGTCCTGATGTTGGCGGCCGGCGCCCTGCGCGTGCGGCAGTGGATCGCTCGGGCGCACGACGTTGTGGAACCGCGCGTCGTCGATTGCTTCGACGCAGCGCGACGGCGAGCCGGACTGACGCCGGGACGAGGCCCCTCCGTCGACTTGCGCGAGTCGGACAGTTGCGCCACGCCGCTGGTCGTCGGTTTGTGGCGTCCCACCATCTTGCTGCCGCGCACGATCATGCAGCAATTGGACGACTCGGAGCTCGAAGCGGTGCTCGTTCATGAACTAGTCCACGTTCGGCGCCGCGACGCGTGGTTTCGACTTGGTCAGTCGCTGCTCGAGACGTTGTACTTCTTTCATCCGGCCGTTTGGTGGGCGGGACGCGAACTGCGTGCGCTGCGCGAAGACGCGTGCGACGAAACGACCGTCGCGTTGCTGAGCGGTCGTCGCAAGGCTTACGGCTCCGCCCTGGTGAAGACGGCCAGCGGCGTGGGCTACGAACCGCCGCACTTGGCCCTCGCGGCGCTCGACACGCGCAGCACGCTGAAACGCCGCTTGCTCCGAGTGCTCGACCCGCAACTGCCGCTCGAGCGTCCTTCGTGGATCTGGTCTTTCTGCGCCGTGGGATTGATCGCCGTCATCTTCGTTCCAGCCGGCAATACGACGGAACGACCGTTGCAGCAAGACGACCAGCCGCCGTCGCTGACCCAAACGCCTCCCAACGAGATTGATGGAAGTCCGGAACAGACGATCAATCCCGATCAGCCGCCGCCTGCGTTCCCTACCCCTGCGCCGCCCGCGCCCGCCTCCCCTGCGCCCGCGACGACGGCCGCCGCGCCGTCGACGTCCGAGCAACAGGCGTGGAGGCAGTTGGAGTCGCCGGAAGCACTCGTGCGGGCGGAGGGCTACGCATGGCTCAAAGAGTTCGGCACGGCCGCGTCGCTTGAACGACTAGAGCAACGTTACTTGCAGTCCTCTGGGATTGAAGAAGGGCGAGCCAAGGAAGCGCTCGACGCCATCTGGTCCCGCATTCGCGCGCGTGCGGCCAAGTCGCCGGCGCTGCGTGAGCCGAATCGCGTTTTTGAATCACCCTAAGTCGCTTCCCCGCACCTTTCCTTCCAGGCGGAGCTTTCTTGATGCGTGCGACATCGTCGATTGTACGGCTGGACTGCGCTTCCGACGCCCGCGGCTGGATTCGCGGGTTGTCCGCTGCGAGCATGACCTTCGTCGCCCTGTCGGCGATGGTGGGATCGGCCGCCGCCGAACCACTGCGTTACGGCTGGCCTTCGAACGCCGTGTTTCAGTATCACACGGAGATCACCGCGGAGTCAGGACAAGACGTCATTAAGTATCAGGGACACACGCGCTATCAGGTCGGTGCGGGGCAAAACGAACAATTGTTTCTGACCTATTCGGGCATGCTGCACGAGTCGCATCTTCCGAAGCCGCAAGCCGTCGGGCGCATCCCGCGTCCTCCGTTTGGTCCGCGCGGATTCGGCGGTCCTCCCGGCTTTCCCGATCCCTTCTCGCGGCCGCGTTTCGGCGGCCTGTCCCCGTCCTCGAACCAAATCACGCTCACTCCCAACGGCGGCATCATCTCGCTGAAAGGCGACTCGCAGCTTCCCTATCTGCTCGGCAACCTCTCGCTGCTTCCCTTCGAAGTCTTCTCTGAGAAAGACGAACCCGAATGGACCATCGACTCGGGCGTCTCCATCTCGAAACCCGGCGATGACAGCCGCCGCCCTTTTCGTTCGTTCGGTCCATTCTCCGACGAAGCGCCGAAGGCCGTCCAGTCGGGACGCGAAACGGCGCGATACAAGATCGAGAGCCGCGACGACAAACAAGTCGTCGTCAAAAAGTCCTATCAGCTATCGTCCGCCAAAACCAATGAAGAGGCGGGCTTCGACATCACCGGCAGCGGCGTTTGGACTTTCGATTTAGAGCAACACATCACGCGTTCGATCGACTACTCGCAGAAGCTCGTCATTCATCAAGACAACGTCGACGTCACCGTGCCGATCTCGATCAAGATTCGACTGCTCTCCAGCGATGAAATCGCGAAACTCGAAGCCGACGCCAAGGTCGCCGCCGAAGCTCACAAGCAACGCTTGGAGGAAATGCAGCGCAAGAAGGAAGCGCCGCTCACCGAGGAAGAAAAGCATGAAGCCGTCGCCGGACTCACGGCCAGCGATCCGACGGAAGTCCTCGAGTCGTTGAAGAAGCTGCGCGAACGCACGCCGAAGGAACCGGATGCCGATGTGCTCGCGCTGCTCAATGCGCTGCTCGCCTCGCGCAATAAGAAAGTGCAGGCGGACGCCCAAGAGACGCTCGCCCTTTGGTCGCCCGACTACAAGAAGCGGTTTGAACTGAACAAGGCCTACGCGGGCCATATGCCTGTCGACTCGACGAACAAGAAGGTCACGCGCGAGACGCCCCTGTTCATCGGCCAGATCGTGCAAGTTCAACCGAACCGAGCATTCTGGCATGCCGCTGAAATCATCGACCTCCTGCCCGACGGCCGAGTCATGGTGCAAACTCGGGGCATCGGCGCACGCGAGCTGCGCATCAACCGCGAGGACCTACAATTGGCGCCGGACAACGTCGACCAACCGACGCCGAAAGGCGACAGCCCGGTCGCCGATGTCGCGCGTTCCACCGGCAATCCAGCGACGCCCGCCCCGAAGGAGGAGGCTCGTCCCGAGGCGACGGTGAAACCGATCCTGCGCACCTGGACCAACCACACGGGCGACTACAAGGTCGAAGCCGAATTCCTGGGACAAGGGGATGGGAAAGTGCGTTTGCGCCGCAAGGATGGCAAGGAAGTCGCCGTGCCGCTCGATCGGCTTAGCAAGGAAGATCAAGAGTTCTTGAAGAGCCAGCCCAAGGTCGAGAATCCGTTCGAGTAACCGACGAGTTGGGTTCGGCGGCGGCGAACTCTTTTCCGATTGTGATTCGCTTGATTACTACAAACAACGGACATGCTGACAAGTCGTCCTGGTCGTTCCGCGCGAGCTAAAGGATCGCCTCGATCACGCGGCCGCGACTCAGCGGCAGCGGACGGCCGACCGCGTCGTGCATCTCGGTGTCGGGCGAGTAGCCCAGGCAGTGGAACACCGTCGCCAGAATGTCGCTCGCATGCACCACGCCATCCATCGGTTCCGCGGCGTGCTTGTCGGAAACGCCATGGACGACTCCGCCGCGGATTCCGCCGCCGGCGAGCGCTAGCGAGAACACGCGTCCCCAATGGTCGCGTCCTGCATTGCCGTTGAACTTTGGCGTGCGTCCGAACTCGCCGAACCACACGACGAGCGTTTCATCGAGCAGTCCGCGTTGGCTGAGATCTTCAATTAGCGCCGAAAAGCACTGATCCATCATCGGCATGAGCAGCTTCTTGAGCGACGCGTTGTGTTGCGCGTGGGTGTCCCAACCGCCTTGGTTCGGCTGGTCCTTGATCCGCGTCCAGTTCACTTGCACCAACGACACGCCCGCTTCGACGAGCCGCCGAGCAAGCAGAATGCTTTGCGCGAATCGACTGCGACCGTAACGATCGCGCACGGCGTCCGACTCGCGCTGAATCTCAAACGCCTCGCGCGACTTGGAACCGCCGAGCAGGTCGAGCGCCTTCTGAGCATGCAGGTCGTACCCGATCACCGCTCGGCTGCGCTCCAATTGGTCGAGGTGATGATTGAGCGTTGCGAGCAGCGTGCGGCGACTTTCGACGCGTACGGCCGGCAGTTCTTTGGGAAGCGCCAGCCCGGGAACGGAAAAGTCGGCTGACGACGGATCGCAGTGAATGAGCCAGGGATTGTGGCGCGGGCCGAGCATTCCAGCGTCTTGACCGGGCCACGGAAAATTGCCGTCGTTCCAGATGTGTTCGGGCAACGTCACGGCCGACGGCAGTTGGCCCGGCGCCGGTCGCAAGGCACGCACCAGCGCTCCCATGCTGGGCGCGACGTTCGGCGGTTTGGGAACGGCGCTTTCTTGGTTGAGCGGCACGTGGGGAACGCCCGTAAGCATCTGGTAGCCGCTGGACGAATGCGCGTTGTCGTTGGTGACGACGGCGCGCAGCACGGCGATCTTGTCGGTGAGCGCCGCGGTCTGCGGCATGAGTTCGCCGACCATGAGTCCCGGAGTTTTCGACGGGATGACGCCGAACTCGCCGCGTACTTCCGCCGGCGCGTTGGGCTTGGGATCCCAAGTCTCGTGCTGCGGCGGTCCGCCCACAAGCCCGAAGATAATGACCGACTTCGCCTTGCCGAAGGCGCTCGCTCCAATCGCCGGCCGTTCTCCGGCCGCTCGCTCGCCAGCCTGTCGTTCGGCATCGGCGCGCGCCCGCTGTGCGAGGAGTCCCGAGAGGGTCAAACCGCCGAGCCCCATCCCGCCGATGCGCAGCCACTCGCGACGCGAAGTTCCGTCGCAAAGCCGATAACCGTCGTCCAAAACGCGAATCATACCGCCCGCCTTCCGCCTTGCTAAACGCGTGTTCGCGCCGCACCCTGCTCCGTCGGCCCTCGCTACAAGGTCCGCAGATACTCGACTAAGTCCTTCAACTCTTCTTCGGTTAACGCTCCCTTGCCGGTGACCTTTTCGGGATTGTGATCCTCGGTCAGCACTTGTTCCAGCGACTTCCCGCGTCCGTCGTGCAGCAGCTTCACCTTGCGGTAAACGTTGCGCAGCGACGGCGTGTTGTACCCCTGATAATGATCGGTCGGCGCGCCGAGTCCAACGTCGTGAACTTTGCCGTCGGTGAAATAGGGGCCGGCGTGGCACGTCGCACAGTTCGCCTTCTCGCTGCGGAACACCTTCTCTCCCCGCTGCGCCGCGTCGGAAATCGCACCGTCGTTTCCTCGATGCGGATTGGGCGGACTCTCCATCTGCTGCAGGTAGGCGATCAGCGCCTCCGAGTCGCCGTCTTCCGGCTTCGGGCCCAGCATGGTCGTGGTGAGCGACGCATGCATGGCGTCCGCCAAGTCGGTTTGCCAACCGTGCCAGGTCCAAGGCGCCGTTTCGTGCACGTTGAACAGAGGCAGTACGGTTTTGAACGTATTCGGCGTGCCGTCGTTGAACGTGTCCATCCGCTCGCTGTTCGTCCCGCCTTCGTAATGGCACGTGTGACAGCTGTACCACTGATCGAGGCTGCGTTTGCCGTCGTAGAAGATGGCTTCGCCGCGCCGCGCCAGCGACGGCGTCTCGGCGCCGCCCAGGGAGATGCGTCGCACCACCTCGCGCGCATGGAAGTCGACCACCTGCACCGAATTGTCGAGGTAGTTGGCGACGTACGCCAACTTCCCGTCGGCGCTCACCCGCATCCCCATCGGGCGGCCTCCCAGCGGAATCCGCCAGAACCGCTCGCCGTCGCGCGCCAGCGCCGGATTGATCAGGTCGAGGTTCGCGTACTCTTTGAGCGGCAAATCTTGCAGACGGTAGACCAACAACTCCTGCGTGCCGCTGGCGGACGACAGCAGATACTGCTCGTCGGGCGTGAGTCCAATGCCGAACGGATCGGCGACCGCCTTGCCGGGGACGTCGAGCGAAATGGCTTCGCGACGCGCCTTCTCGTCGAGCCGCTTGCGACCGATGCGACTGCCGATGACCCACCCCAAACGAATCATCTGCGGAGTGATGGCGTTGTGACGATACGCGTGCCACGGAAAGTAGACCTGCTTGCCGTCCTTCGAGATCGTCATGTGCCCGATGTTGATCGCATAGCACCGCTCTTGGTCGATCATCTCGCGTTTGGCGACATCGATCACGCAGATCGCCCCGTCGCCTGATGCGCCGACCGCCAACCGCGACTCGTCGGGGGAGAGCGCGAGATAGCGAGGCCAGCGTCCCACGGGGATCTCATGCAATACTTGGCCGCTCGATAAATCCACTTCGACGACTTTATCGAGCGACGTGAGGGCCACGAACGCGCGCCGACCATCGGCGGTCGGCGCCACGCCATGCGGTTCGCCGCGCAGCGGTATCCGCTTGGCGATCGTCAACTTGTCCTTCGCGACGTCGATCACGGTCAGTTCTTCGCCATGGCTGGCGGCGACCAGCAATCGCGACCCATCGGCGGTGCGCACCAGCGCCGCCGGGCGGCGCCCCACTTGGACTTCATCCAGTCGCACGCCGTCCGACGTGCGCACCAGCGTCACGGTGTCGGAAGTCTGATTGGCGGTCGCCAACCACGACTCGTCTGGTCCCAACACAACGTCGACGGGCGAGCGATCGACCTCGTTCGCCGCGGCGGCGACGCGGCCGCTCAAGCTCGCGATTCCCAGCGCCAAAACGGCCATCCGCAGCCAGACGGATGCCGGATGGATCGCGACGTTTTGAGTACGAGTCATAAGGAACAATCCTCCGGGATGGAGTTGCGTTACGTCCATGAATCGGGCATGTCGGGCTGTTGCCACGCGCTCATGCCGCCGTCCACCAACAACATCTGACCATGCACGTGCCACGCCGCGTCGCTGCACAGATACACCGCGCCGCTTCCGCAGACATCAGCCGACGGCACTTGGCCGTTCGGTGTATGCAAGCACATCCAACGTTCGAATTTTGGATCGCGATCGATGATCGACGTGAGCGGCGTGCGCACCAACCCAGGCGCGAGTCCATTTACTCGAATGCCCAGCGGCGCCAGCGTCACGCACAGCGACCGGACCATCATTTCCACCGCCCCTTTCGATGCGTCATAGCAAGTATGCGTCGGTTCGGCCAGCCTTCCGTTGATGGAGCCGATCATCAGGACGCGCCCGTCAACATTGCGTTCGACCCATCGCTTCGCGAACCGTTGCGTGAGAAAGTACGGCGCCGCGACGTTCAGCCGCATCGTGTGTTCGTACGTCGCCCAGTCCATCTCCAGGTACGGCTTGTCGATGTAGGTCCCCGCGTTATTGACCAAGATGTCGATCTCGGGCGCAACTTCAATCGCTTGCGAATAAACGTCGTCGACAGCCCCCATCGTCTCCTGCGACAAGTCGCCCGTGACGAACTCGGCCTCCGCCCCCGTCGCTCGACAGTCTTCCAATAACCGCTCCACCGCCGCGTCGCGCTGTCGCCCGTGAATGACGACGTTCGCACCCGCTTTCGCGAACGCTTCGGCGATGGCGCGTCCTACGCCTTTCGTTGAACCGGTCACCAGCGCCGTGTGTCCCTTCAAATCGATCATGCGTCCGTGTGCTCCTTGGAACCGCTGGCGGAAACTCGTCGTTGTCGCGGGGTAACAGGCTGGAAGCCTGTTCTACGGCTTGCGGCCTACGTTGTTGGGTAACAGGGTGGAAGCCTGTTCTACTGTTTCGCGGGGATCTCATTGCAGGCGGCGAGCGCCAAGACGGGATACGCGGTGCCGCTGTAGCTGATGAAGTGCCACGAGTCGGTGTTGAGCGAACGCGTCCACCAACGCCCCGATTCGCGCTGGTTCGCCTTGATCCAGGTCACGCCCTTCTGAATGCGTGCATCTTGGGCGTCGACGCCGCTGGCGCGCAAGACCAAGATCGCGAGCCCCGTTTGATGACCGTCGCTGGGAGGATTCTCGAATTCAGGTTCGCTTCGCAGTTTGGCTGCACGTCCGCCGCTCCCCCAGGCCTCGGGTTTCGCAAACGTCCGGATCGACCAGCCGCCGTCCGGCCGCTGATGCTGGAACACCACGTCTTGCAGTTGCTTCGTCTGCTCCGCCTCCAGCAAGCCGGGCATCCGAGTCGAAGCCCACAGCAATAACACTCGGCTGTAGTCGTGCAACGGCGGCGTCGTGCGCAGGTACTGCTTCAACTTCTCAACGCCGGCCTTTGTCTTCTCGTCTTCGACGCCGGCGAGCCACCCCGGCGCTGTCCCCGCCGCCATCGCGGCGACCGTCGCCTCGTGGTACGCATCCGACTCGAACGGCGGCCAACAGTCGAGCGTCCCCCAGGCGCCGGAATCCAACTGGATTTCAAACATCAGCGCGAGCGCTTCCTTCGTTTCGGCCGACAGTTGCTTCGAGACGTGCGCGTCCCACTCGGCGAGCCCCGCGGCCAAGTAGATGACCTGCGCCGGCCGCGTGCTTTGCTTGAGTTGCTTGCGTTCCATGGCTTTGAACGTCTGCAGCTGAGCGACGTAGAACTCGCGTTGGTCGGCGGCCGGAGGACCGAAGTGAGCGGAGAGCGCCGGGCGGATTTGCATGTACGTGCCGTTGGTGTGACACGAGATGCATTTGCGGACGCCGGACCACGCTTTCGTCCCCGCCTCCAGATGCTCGACCGCCTTCTCCAACGACAGCGCGCCGCGGATCGGTTCGTCGGCCTTCGCGGCCGGCACTTTCACGTCGCCCAGTTCGTACTGCGGCTTGTCTTGAGCGACCGCCGACGAAAGGCCGCAGGCGCCGAGGGCCAACAAAACGACCCCATGGGCGGTCGACCAGCGCAGAATTCGCGTCGTCATCATTCAAGTCGCTCCGAGGCAGGCAGGTTTCAGGCGGGATAGGAGCCTGACAATCTACCACCGTCGGACGACGCGCATCCAGACTGACTGGGGCAAGAACGTCCGATTTAGAACAGCGACTTGCCGCGTTGGATTTCCCAGTTGTACGCCCGCAGTTCGGTGACCAGCATGGCGGCGGCGATCAGGATGAACACCAACGACAGGATGAGCATCAACGTGTAGACGGTGAACGGCGGTTTGGGCGGTTTCGGCTTTGCAGGTTTCGGATCAGCCGGTTTAGCAGCCGTGTCAACCGGCGCGGCCGTGTTGACGACCGCCGCATCGGCGCCTTGAGCATCCGCGACGGGCACGATGAATCCGCCGCCCGCCGGCGATCCCTGCGGATCGGCGACCGGGTCGAATTGCGAAAAATCAGGTGTGTTTCCCGAAGCCATAGGATGCCCCGTCTATTCTGAGCTTTGCGGGACGAACGGCCTGTGCCGGTCGCGCCTGCCCCGTTGCCAATGGATTCTGATTCCCAAGTGGGCGAGCGTCAAGCAAAAGCGGCCCGTCCGAGCCCGTCGCGCCGCGACTCACCCCTATAACCGCTACCACTTAGCCGCCGCGCTCGGCGCGCTCTTTCCCTAACCACACCAGTAATTCGGCAATTTCCAGGCAATCCACCGGCCAGAACCCGACGGGGCGCGGCCTCCGCACATTGGGCATATTCGGAAGCGGGCGGCAGGTAAGGAGTCGGTCGAGCCATTGGTGCGGTACGGCGTCCATTCCTTTGGCCGCCCCGACCAATGCACCGACGATCGCACCGTTCGTGTCGGTGTCGCCGCCTAACAGGATCGTCTCGGCCAACGCCTGCTCCAGCGACGACGCATGCCGCAAGTGATGAAACGCGATCTGCAGAGCTCGCAGCACCCACCCCATGCCGTCATGCGAGTAGCTGGGGACCGACTTCTCCGCTCGCTCGACCGCCGCCAACACGTCAGTATGCAATCCGACCGTTCGCCCCCACCCCAAAGCGTGGTCGTACACCGCTCGCCCTTCGGCGCCTGTCCGCAACGCATACGCGAGTGCGACGCAATAGACGGCGTTAGCGTCCTGGCAAACGGGATGCGCATGCGTCAGTCGCGCGTCTTGCCGGGCGAGCTCCGCCAGTTCGGATTCAGGGAGTCCATGTCCGTAAAGCGCCAACGGCGATACACGCATCAGCGCCCCGTTCGCCTGACTGGCGGACTTGGCGGCCGACTTCGCCAGCGTGGCGGCGAGCGGCGCGCGTTGATCGAGCAATCCCCTACCAGGGCTCAGAGCGGCCCGAGTTGTATTCCCCACGTCGAACGGCGACGACGCCAGCCACCAGACATACGACCGCGCCGCCGCTTCCACGTCGTACTTTCCCGATTGAATGATCGAGCGCGCCAGCATTAACGCCAGCTCCGAGTCGTCGGTGGGCTGACCCGCCAGAATGTCCCAGTAGCCGCCGTCCTGCAGTACACGCGGCCCTTGCGGGTACTGGCGGCGCACTTGGTCCGGCGTTTGGAACTCGACCAGCGCCCCCAAATTGTCGCCCGCCAACTGTCCGACAAGCGCAGCCTGAGCTCGATCGAGCAACCCTGCATCGGTCACAATGCGACGCGGGTCAGCGACGATCAGCGGATACGGAGTCGGCGTCGCGGGCGCCGGTCGCAGCACCGCGCCGACGTCGCGCTGAGCAAGTTCACGAACGATCTCCGGCACGCCGCCCCAGCAGTTCCCCACGCGACTCGCCCCGCGCTGCTCATACATCACCTCGCGCCCTGCCTCATTCACCAACAGCTGTCCAGCGCCGGCCAGCAGAGCATGACCGCCTGCGACATCCCAACCGTACGGCGAGTTCAAACTCAACCCTGCCACTCCGTCGCCAGCCGCCGCTAACGCCAGTCGATACGCGATGCTGGGCAGAGCGCGAAAGCGTCCCGGCGCACAGTATTCCGCGTTCGCCGCCGATCGATTGTCCGCCGCATGACTCACGAACACCGTCGCTCCCTCCCACGCCGACGACGAGCGCGAGGGCGTCTGCACAGCCTGTCCGTTTCGCTCGAGCGTTCCTCCTTCGGCCCAAGCGAATAGATCTCCCCTGCCCGCTCGAGCTCCATACGCGAAAACCACGCCCAAGACGGGACGACCGCGCCGCAACAACCCAAGCGACACCGCCGCACCGCGACACCCGCGCTGAAACGCACTGGTCCCATCATTCGGATCGATCTGCCACAGGTGGCCGTCCGAGTCGCTTGGCGAGCGATCCAGCGAGCGCAGCTCCTCCCCGCACTGCCCGTGCATCGGAAACGCCGCGTTCAGACGCTCGCGGATGATCGTCTCCGCCTCCTCGTCAGCCGGACACTTCCCCTTTGGGCCCCGCGGTCCGCCGCTGCGATGGAATTCGGCTAGCAACAACGCCCCGGCCGCTCGAGCCGCCTCGATCGCGGTCGTCAACTCTTTCTCGTATCGCTCACTGCCCGGCATCTTCTGACTCTGCCTTCCTTCATTACACTGACTCAACAACAAATCGACTCGCTCGCTTCCCTCGTCCTCAACTTACCTTCGATCGGTTCACGCGTCGTCCCTCAATCTCCTTAGGATTTCACTCATGAGACAATTCACCTCCTTTCCTTCGACGATCCTGCTCCGAGCGGCGATCGCCGTTGCACTGGCCGCAGCGTGCCTCGGCGTCGAGGTCGCTCGCGCCCAGGGGCGGTCGGTCATCCTCCAAGGCAACGGGCAACTCGCGATCCTCGACGCGACGGGGCAGATCGAGTGGCAGATGGCGTGGGGCGGCATCCACGACGTGCATGTCCTTCCCAACGGCAACATCATGGTGCAGCAAGGCGCGGCGAAGGTCGTCGAAATCGATCGGCAAACAAAGAAAGTCGTCTGGACGTACGACAGCGCGACGCAGAACGGCAATCAAGGGAAGCGCGTCGAGGTGCATGCGTTTCAACCGCTAGGCGAAGGCCGCGTACTGGTCGCCGAATCGGGCCCCGCGCGACTGATTGAAGTCGATCGCGACGGCAAGCTGTTGAAGACGGTGCCGCTGACAGTCCGTAAACCAGACGCTCACCACGACACGCGTTTGGTCCGCAAGCTCGACAACGGCCGTTACCTGGTCTGTCACGAAAACGACGGCGTGGTGCGCGAGTACGACGACGCAGGCCAGGTGACTTGGGAGTACGAGATTCCGTTGTTCGACAAACCGCGTACCGGCGGACACGGCCCCGAGGCGTGGGGGAATCAGACTTTCGCCGCCGTGCGCTTGAAGAATGGCAACACGCTGATCACGACCGGCAATGGTCACGGCGTGATCGAGGTGACGCCCGAGAAGCAGGTCGTCTGGCAGCTCCAGCAACGCGACTTGCCGAACATTGTGCTGGCGTGGGTCACGACGATCGAGGTGCTTCCCAACGGCCACTACGTCGTCGGCAACTGCCACGCCGGCCCCGGCCAACCGCTGTTGGTCGAGCTTGACCCGCAATCCAAAAAAGTCGTCTGGCGACTCGATCAATTCGACTGCTGGGGCAATTCGGTTTCCAACTCGCAAGTGCTCGGCGATTGCCGAGGCGCGACGCTGCGGTAGAAGTCTCCAACGGCAGCTGGCGAGCCTATGACCGAAATGGCGTCATCCTGCGGCTTGAGACTATTTCAGGATTTTGGAAGGACGAAGTCCAAATCCACGAAACGGCAAAACGCGACGCGGCGACCTTAGCGAGCGAACTCCGCCGTTATCTGGCGGCAGCTGCCGCGGCACGCGGTTCCAAGATGGACGCGGCCATCGTCGACGTCCTAGCAGAACTCACAGCCAACCCGTAGGACAGGCTTCCAGCCTGTCTCCTCACTCCGCCTGTCTCCCCTCACCCCCGGCCCCTCTCCCCAAGCTTCGCTTGGGGAGAGGGGAGCCAAGCGCGCGGAGGGCTCACCGCGCATGCTCCACCACGAAATCAACTAGCTCCTGGCAGCGAAAGAATCCCTCCCAGAAGTTGTGACCTTGGCCCTTGGCGACGACGAGCTTCACGGCGTCCCCGGCGCCGGCGGCGGCGTACTGCGAGGCGAAGGAGGCCGAATTGGGGTCGAGCGGCACGACGACGTCCTGGTCGCCGTGGATGAAGAAGGCGGGGACGCGCGCTTTGACGAGCGGTCCGAGTCGCTCGATGGGATTGAACTCGCGCTGCCGTCGCTCGAGTTCTTCAGTCGTCATTCCGTAAGCGGGCGCGGCTTTCGCGATGCCGGGGTAGGTGCGAAAGTCGAGCACCGGGTAGATGCCGGCGATGCCCGCGACCTTGTCGACGTTCTCAATCGCCCAACTGGTCGCCCACAAGCCGCCGCGGCTGCGTCCCAAGAGGACCGGCTTCTTCGCGAAGCCGCGCTTCTCCACCAGTTCCTGATACAGGGCCGTGAACCATTCGCGTCCCTGCGGGCTCCCGTACGCTTCCCCCACATCGATTCCCGCGACCGCAATCCCTGCCGCCGTGAATCGCTCGTGCATCCACTTCTCGTGTACATCCGGATAAGGCGGCAACGTCGGTGCGTAGAGCACCCACGGTTGACCCTCGCGCAGCTTGCCGCCAGCCGGGTGCAAGATGAACGCCGGTCGGCCCGCGACGAGAAACGACTCGCCGGGCAGGATCAGCTGCTTGACCGGCTCGTCGGCGCGGGCATTCCGCGACGTCAGACCGAAGAGAAAGAGAGACAGGAGGCAAGTGACGAGGAGAGCCGTTCGTTTCATGGTGGACCGTCGGAAAGGGATGAACTCGAATTCGCAGAGCGAATAAGAAAATGCGGGGACGGGCAGTTAGCCTGTGCGGAGGTTCCTGATTTAACAGGCTGGAAGCCTGTTCTACGGGTTGATTTAATGGCTGGCGATGGGGCTGCTGCAATCCAAGAGAAGTTCCGCTGTGAGTCGCCGTATGAAACCGTTGGTCGTCGCCACTTGTCAATTCTCGGTCGAGGCTCAAATTGCCCGCAATCGCCGGGCGATCCTGCGGCAGATCGACGAGGCGGCACGGCGGCAAGCCGACGTCGTCCATTTCTCGGAATGCGCCCTCTCTGGTTACGCCGGCGTCGACATCCCCGACATCTCGGCACTCGATTGGGAACAACTGCGCACTGCGACTCGCGATATCCAGACCGCCGCTCGCAAACACCGCCTCTGGGTCCTGCTTGGTTCCACTCACTATCTGGCCGACGACGTCAAGCCGCACAATTGCGTCTACGTCATCGACTCCAGGGGAGACATCGTCGACCGATACGACAAGCGATTCTGCACCGGCGTCTGCGGGACCAAGACAACGCTCGACCTGGTCCACTACACGCCAGGCGATCGCTTCGTCGCCTTCAAGCTGAAGGGCTACACCGCCGGCGTCGCCATTTGCTACGACTATCGCTTCCCCGAACTCTATCGCGGCTACAAACAGCGTGGAGTCGAAGTCCTGTTTCAGTCGTTTCACAATGCGCGCAAGAGCGTCGTGGCCGACCCGAAGTACAACATCTGGAAGACCATCGTGCCGGCGACCATGATGTGCCGCGCCGCTGAAAACCACTTCTGGGTCAGCGCCAACAACAGCACCGCCCGACCGTCGATGTGGGGCAGCTTCACCGTCCGCCCCGACGGCGCCGTCGTCGGTCGACTCGCAGTCCACAAACCGAGCGTCCTCATCACGCCCATCGTTCGCGACAAAACGCTGATGGACGCCCCCGGCCCCTGGCGCGACTCCGCCATCGCCGGCCAGTTGCACAGCGGCCAATTGGTACAACATCCCCGTTCGCTCGATAGTCGAGCCCCCCCGTAGGACAGGCTTCCAGCCTGTCAAACTCCGCCAGCCCCAGCTCGCCTCCAACCTCTCCCCTTCCACAATCACCAGAGTCTCAGACTTCCACTCCAGCCCCAGCTCGACGCTTGAATCTCGATCGCTTTGAACATTCTTGACAGGCTGGAAGCCTGTCAAACTCCGCCAGCCCCATCCCGCCTCCAACCTCTCCCCTTCCACGATCACCAGAGTCTCAGACTTCCACTCCAGCCCCAGCTCGACGCTTGACTCTCGATCGCTTTGAACATTCTTGACAGGCTGGAAGCCTGTCCTACGTCGGCTTCAAGGAAACCTCCGCCATGCATCCATCCGCAATCCGCATCGCACTCGCGGCCATCCTCTGTTTGTTTGCGATCCCCTCAGCCGAGGCCGACGTAGGGACGCCGGCGACCACGAGGCCGAACATCCTGCTTATCGTCGCCGACGACTTGGGTTGGAGCGACGTCGGCTGGCACGGCGGATTCGCCAAGACTCCCACGCTCGATCGACTCGTCCGTGAAGGCGTGGAGCTCGACCAACACTACGTACAGCCCGTTTGCACGCCGACCCGAGCAGCGCTGCTCACCGGCCGCTACCCAGGACGCTTCGGCCCTCACGTGCTGTCTCCCAGCAATCGACGTGCACTGCCGCCCGACACCGTCTCGCTCGCCACGGCGCTCAAGTCGGTCGGCTATCGCACGCACTTGGCCGGCAAGTGGCACCTCGGCGCAAAGCTCGAGTGGATTCCCAACGCGTACGGGTTCGATACCAGCTACGGAACGCTGACTGGCGCCGCCGATCCCTGGACGCACAAGTATCGCGCCGGCAATCCCTACGAGGACACTTGGCATCGCGACGGCAAGCTGTTCCGCGAAGAGGGCAACGCTACCGAACTGATCGCGGCCGAAGCACTGCGTCGCATCCGTCAAACGGAGAAACCTTGGTTCGTGTACGTCCCGTTTCACGCCGTGCACACGCCCGTCGATGCGCCGGCCGAATTCAAGAAGCTGTATGACGGCGTCACGTTTCATGACGACCCGGTGAAACACGAGTCGCGTTTGCGCATGGCCGCCATGGTCTCGCAGTTGGATGCGAAGACGGCCGCGTTCGTCGAGGCGCTCGAACAAACCGGCCAGCGCGACAACACACTCATCGTCTTCACGAGCGACAACGGCGGGATCGAGTCGCTGAAGAACGCCTATGTGGGCGACGTCCCCGACTCGCCCCTTAACAGCGAAAACGATCCGCTCCGTGGACAGAAAGCGACCCTGTTTGAAGGCGGCACGCGCGTCTGCGCTTTCGCCAACTGGCCCGGTCGACTGCGTCCCGGCAAGTTCACGACGCCCATGCACGCCGTCGACTGGTTCCCCACTCTGGCCGCGCTCGTCGGCTATCGCCCGTCCACCGATCTGCACTGGGACGGAGTGAACCAGTGGCCTGCTTTGTTCGAGGGACGTGCGGCGACTGAACCGCGCACCATCTACATCGCCGCCGCGGGCGGACAGTCGCTGCGTCACGGCGACTGGAAACTGATCCGTCCCAAGAAAGGCGAACTGCAGTTGTTTCACCTCTCCGTGGATCCCTTCGAGAAAAGGAACCTCGCAAAGAGTGAACCGCAACAGGTCGCCGAACTGCTCGCGTTGCTCGAAGCCCACTACGCACGCGACGTGCACCAAGTACCGGACGACTTGCAAGGCGTCGCCGAATGAATGGCTTGGTGGATGACGTGTGCTGGGTGGTGCTCCCTTCTCCCCGCCGCGGGGAGAAGGGCTGGGGCTGAGGGGCTGTCGGCGCAACAACCGTGCGTGGACCCACTCTCAGATTTTTATCGCTCCGGGGAGCGGGGGGGCGGGACGACGACAGGGGGGACAGGGGCGACAGAGGGGCGACAGGGGGGCGAGACAGGCTGGAAGCCTGTCCTACGGGGGTTAGGGCGCTATTAGTGGGAGCTTTTCGCTGGCGGGATTGTCGAGTGCGGATTGGATTCGCGGCCAGGGGATGCGGTACGCGCGCAGCGACATTCCCGAGGTAGGCGTGAGAACCAGCATGCGCTCGGAGTCGACCGGATGGACCAGGGAAGGAGTGCGCGGGTTGTGCATGAAGAGCAATACGATCCGTTTTGATTTACGGTCGATGACGGCGCCCTGCGCGACCCAACCGCGGGCGTCGGGAAGCCAACCTGGCGGTTCGTGGAGCGATCGCCGCCCCTGGAGCTCGGGCAAATCAAGGTCGAACACGATCCGTCCCGCTTCATCCCAACAGACGATCCTGGGCATCCGCGTCGACGACACGACCACCGCGGCAAGTTCGCGACCATCGGGCGAAAAGCTCACAGCGCGCAGCGTGGACATCAGCAGCGAGGTGTGTACCTTGTTGAAGATCTCCCGCTGCAATTGCCCCTGCTCCGGCTGCTCTGCAAGCTTCACAGGAGGTTTGTCGAGCGTGGCGATGATTTCGCCCGTCCGAGTCGCCCGGATCACGAGCGACTCGTCTTGCGCTTGCACATAACGGGTCCCATCCGGTGAGAACACGGGCGTCACCGATAGTTTCGCCGCCTCTCTCTTGATCACCTTCTTTTGCTCGCCGGTCGCCAAGTCGAAGAGAGGGAATTCTGATCGAGCTCGATCGGTCGCCAGCAACACGGTGTTTCGCACGACCTGCAAGTCAAACGACGACTCAAATTGGGCGAGGCTCGTTTCAAAGGATCGAGCGCCTGTCTCCAACGACTGCACCGAGATCTTCACCGTGGACTTGGCGTCGCGATCCGTCCAACCCGACGCCAGCCAGCGCCCGTCCGCCGAGATCGCTCGGCGCATGCCTCCCTGATAAACGTCGACATCCAGGGTCCGGATTCGTTCCCCCGACTCCGCATCCCACACGTCGTTTTCGACGACGAACACTTTCGAACCGCTCGGACCGAACGTCAGCACATCCGGCCTGCTCACCTTGATCGACAACGGGCGACTCGCATCAAGCGCCTCGACGACCGTTCCTTCCACGTTTGCGGCTGGGGGCGGCGAAGACGGAACTTGGGGCGTCGGGATCGGAGAATTCGGGATGGTCGGCGTAGGAAAGGGTGGAGTCGGAAAAGGCCGAGAACGCGTCGGCTCGGTCATTGCGCGCATTTGGCGATCGAGTTCCGCGCGAGAGTCCTGGTCGGCCTTACGCAGCGCCTCTTGCTGAGCACGGGCAGCCTGTTGCGCCTGCTGCATCTGCTGTTGCAACGACGCCTCGAAATCCCGGTTGCGCTTCTCCTGCAGCGCATCTTGCTCGGCGCGCTCTTGCGCACGTCGCTCTCGATCCTGCTGCTCGCGCTGTCGTTGCTGATCGAGCATGCGACGCAGGGAGTCGGATTGCGGCGAGTACGAGGGCGGCGAAAAGGAGGGAGTCGCCTTGGTTGCGATGGGGCGCGGACGGCGATTGCTGCTCGACGCTCCAAGGTACAAAAGGACGGCGAACAGGACCACGATGCCGATCAACCACGCCGAGGCGATGGACGCGATGATCCACACGACTTTGCGAGTGGAATTGGGAGCGGCGTTCGAGGACGGCGGGGGAAAACTGGGCGTCCACGCCGGACGCGGCGCGAAGGCGTCTGCGGCCAGCGCGAGCGGCTGCGGACCGACGGGCGAGGGGGCAAAAGGAGCGAGGCCCGCCACCGCGATTCCGTCGAGCGTTCCCAAGAGCGCCGCCGTCCGCGGGTCTTCCGGAGGCAGGTGAACGAGCCGTCCTTCCTCGATTCCGGTCGCCGCACACGCGATGACTCGGTCTGCTTCAAAGTGCCCCGTAAATCGCTTGCGCACAATCCAGAGATCGGCGAGGTACAAGCGATGGGGTCCTGCCAATTCCGGCGGAATCAACGTTCGTCGCCCTGAGTGGTAACGATCGGCCTTCATCCGCAGTGCGACGTCGCGCAGCGACGGCGGCAGTTGCAGCGTCTCGTCGGACGTGTAGAGGTCGAAGCACTTTTCCCCAACTGCACTCATGAATTCCACGAGCGGGCGCGATGGTGGATCGAAGCTGAGCACGACGACGCCCGGCGCTGCGTCGACGCCGTCGGGCTCCAGCAGTTGGTTGTTGGCCATGACCAGCGTGGTCACGACCGGCCGCCCTGCAGCCAAAGTATTCTGCTCGCGCCGCTTCGAGATCTCCGACGCGATCACCAGCGCCGCGACGGCCAGCACGACGAGCAGCACGAGCCCGCCCGCAAGAACCATCAGGAATGTCCACACGTCGCCGCTCTCCTGCTTCGCCCCGCCCTCCCCCCCTTCCGACTCTCGACAAGTGTAGAACCGACGATCGGAAATCGCAAGCAACCCCTAGGACAAGCTTTCAGCCTTGTCGAACTGCGCAGACCACTTGGTCGAACGTTCCTCGTTGTGGACCGCTCCGCGGTCCAACGTTGATTGTCGTGGATCGCTCCGCGGTCCAACGCCGGCTCGTTAACGTTGTATCGCGGAGCGATCCACGACTTTCAAAAACCCATAGGTGGCGGCGAGAGACCAGAGGGAGACCCCGGACAACACCCACAGCAGCAGCGACCAACCGTGCTCCTTGGCGATGCCGCCGCCAAAGTAGTAGAACGACGCGGTCGCGGCAAAGCCGATGGCGTCGAGCAGCGAGACGAGGAAGCCGGAATGCCGGCCGCCGAAGCGGATCGAGAAGATGCTCACCGGGATGTAATAACACGGCGACAAACAGGCCCCGAACAGAAAGAGCAGCACAATCGGCAGGACTCGCGACGTCAGAGGCGACAGCGTCCACCCCGGCAGCATTGCGAAGACGGCCAGGCAGGCTGTCGCAGACGTCAAGAGTCCCGCCATCATCAGCGCCGCCTGCCCCGGTCTTAGTCGATCGAAGAGATAGCCGCCGCCGAGCACTGCGATCAGACTGCCGAATGGGAACGCCGACGCGGCTTGCGAGGCTGACGCCGCGCTCAACCCTAGCGTGTCTTGCAGGTACATCGGCGCCAGCAACAGGAAATCCCACAAGATGGTGAGTCCCATCAGGCTGGCGGCGATGAGCCAAAACGACAGGCTCCGCACGAAGTGCGGACAAGCTTGCCCAAGCGAGAGGCGGTCGAAGGGATGCGGTTCGCGCGCCGACTGCGCCGCCGACTGCGCCGACGACGACGACGACGATTCGGCAAGAGGCTCCTCAGGTCGCTCCCTCATACGCAGGGCATAGTAGACGGCGACGATCGCTCCGACGACGGCAGCAGCGCCCAACATCACGCGCCATGAGATCCAGGCCAACAGCGACCCCAACAAAAACGTCGCGGCCAACGTTCCGACGCGAGAACTGGTGGACAACACGCCCCAAACGCGGCCATAGTTTCGCGGCGTCACCCAGTTCACCACGATCTTCGTCATCGAAGGCCAACCCGCGGCTTGCGCCATCAAGGTCAGGAAGAACGACGCTTGGAACATCACAAGAGTATTCGAGAGTGCGAACATGCCGACGAACGCGGACGCCAAAAACAGCGCGGCGGAAAACGTCCGCTTGCCGCCGAAGCGATCAGCCGCATAGCCGCAAAGAAACTTGCCCGCTAACGCCCCGCACGTCCCGGCCGCCAACACACGCCCCCAACCGGCTAAGTCGATCCCCAGCGTTTCGTCCGCTCGGATGGCGTTGCCCGCCACGGTCGGAATCATGCGCAGCAGCATGGAAGAGGCGTACGCCAGGTACGTCGCCCCGACGGCGATCGTGGTTGGATCGAGACCAACCGAACGAGAAGCTGGGATGGGTTCGAGCGCCGCAGCGTTGGAGGAAGTGGAAGCGTTCATGAACAACCTCCCTGGTAGACGCGCGAGGCGTCCGCGGTCGCAGCGAGCAACCCCGACAAGCCTTGTTCAATGCCGGACAAGAGCGGGTCGATCGCCGCAGTTCGGTCGCGCTTCGCGTTCACCTCGATCGGCGTCCCTACCTGCACGACGACATGCATCGGTCCATGCGGCGTCTCGTCGCCAATCAAGTGCTCCGCAAAGCGTTCGACGGTCTCCAGAATGCGATCCACCGTGGGCCGCGAGACAACGTATTCAGCCGGATAAAGGCTGAGCGACTGAGCCAATTCGGCCGCCTTCAGCTGCCCCCAGCGTCGCTCGGACTCCTCCGGGGATAACCGCCCTTCGATCATGTCTGGCAAGATCGCGCGCCGCAGTTCTTTCACGCGCAAGATGGCCGTCCGCTCGCGACGCCCGCCCAACCATTCGGTCTCCAGGGGCGCCAGCAGACCGTCGATCAACCGTTCCACGCGCACGTGCAACGGTCCCGGTTGGGGCGCGCCGAGAAACTCGCATTCTTTCAGCGACAACAAGGCTTCTCCGACGCGCAGCACGCGCTCAACCAACCCCGAGTCCGTCCGCGGCTTCCACGACAGTCGTTCCTCAATTCGTCCGAGCAGTTGGCCCGCCGTCGCATCGATGTCCCCCTGAAACGTATAGCGAATCGCCACCGGCAACGCGTAGACGCGGCGAGCCGCATCGCGGGGTTGTTCCGACTTTCTCAACTTGGCCGCCGCGGCACGCGCGATGAACGACGCCCCCTCCTGCAGCGCTTGCAGTCGATCGTTCGCTTGACTCAACGCTCCCTCGGGAAATATCACCAACGGCCGACGTCCGGCCGCCAGTATGTCGACCGCTTTCTGGATGGCCTGCCGATCGAGGCCCTCCCGATAGACGCTGAAGGCCCCCATGCGGCGCAACATCCAGGCCATCCACCGACGACCGCGGAAGAGATGGGAACTGGCCATCAGGTAGAAGGGCTGACGGGCTTCATTCGCGAGCGACTGCAGGACGAGTGCGTCGGTCATGCGACAGTGATTTGGGGCGAGCAACACGCCGTGCCCTTCGCGACACAATCTCTGCAGCACCTCGGCGCCGCGCACCTCGATCCGCTCAATCCCATATCCGCGCCGCAGATGCCAGGGAGTAATCCGTCCCAACAGCCGCGGCCAGAACTCGCCTTCGTGCGGCGGTACAAACTCGTACTTCGAATCGGTCACTAAGAGTGCGGTCATCGCCAGCCAGCCCCTTCGCTGCTTGAACCTAAGCGGTTGATTCAAAACCCGAGGACCGCTAAAGCACACTTCGTGCCAGAGCCGCGATGCATTCCACAAGTCCCTACTGAAAAGACGTTTACGACGCCGATGACTTTTTCTACCGCGAGTGAAGAACGTCGGCGAAGAACATTTTTTGCATGCATGATGTACACTTTATGCACATCCACCAAGGAGAACACGCGATGCCGCGAATGACAGCCGGCGACGTGCAGTTTGCGACGGCAGTCGGCCGCTTGAGCTATGCCAATCCGTTCTTGCAAGAACGGATCGACTTGGAGCGCGAGGCGCTCGGCGACGAATTCGTCGCGGAGACGGACGCATTCTGGAGTCTGACGCCCGAACAATCAGGTCGTCGGCGGCCGAATCTAGTGCGCATCATCGAACGGGCGCGGAAGCTGGCCGAACCGCTGCGTGCGCGGCTGCTGCGACCGAGCGCCGCCGACGCCGACGAACTCGAGCTATACGACGGTCTCGTCGTTTACATTCTCTTCTACGAGTTGCTGGACGACTGGGGCTACCGAGCCACTCGGCGTTCAGGCGACGACGCGGCGACCGCACAGGCTTGGCAGCGATTCTCGTCGCAGTTTCAGTACTGGCTGGAATTGCCCGGTCGCAGCCTCCCTTCGGCGCACGACCAGGTCGCGCTATTTGAGTTGTTCCATCAGATCTATCGTGCGTTCTTCAACATCTTCGAATGCGTGTTGGGAAGGTCGACGCCAGCGGCGATGCTGCGCGCACGCATCTGGCAATCGATTTTCACGCACGACTTGCGGCGCTATCGTCGCGGGCTCTATCGGTCGCTCGATCAAGTCACGACGCTGGTGATGGGCCCTAGCGGCAGCGGCAAAGAACTGGTTGCACGAGCGATCGGCTTGTCGCGCTATATCCCGTTCGACGCCCGGGCCATGCGGTTCGTCGCCAACCCGGACGACCATTACTTTGCGATCAACATTTCAGCCTTCTCTCGACCCTTGGTGGAGGCCGAACTCTTCGGCCACGCCAAAGGCGCCTTCACCGACGCCTCGACGGCTCGCGCCGGCTGGCTTGAAGCGTGCGGCGAGCGAGGCGCTGTGCTGCTCGATGAAATCGGCGAACTCGATCCGACGACGCAAGTGAAACTGTTGCGCGTGCTGCAGAATCGACAATATCAACGACTGGGCGAAACCAAGGTTCGCGACTTTCGCGGCAAAGTGATCGCGGCGACGAACCGCGACCTGCGTCGCGAAATCGAGACGGGCGGCTTTCGCGAAGACTTGTACTACCGACTCTGTTCCGACGTCATCGAGACTCCGTCGCTCGCCGCTCAAGTGCGCGACAACCCGCATGCGCTCGACGGACTCGTGGCTTACCTGGCCGCACGCATCGCTCCGGAAGCGGCCGAGGAACTGTCGCAGGACGTGCTGCGCTGGATCCGCCAACAGATGCCAGTCGATTACCCGTGGCCCGGCAACATTCGCGAACTCGAGCAATGCATCCGCAACGTTCTGATCGCTGGCCGCTACGTCCCGACCGCCAGCGGCGGCTGCGCCAGCGAACTAACGCCCGATGCGGCTCGTCTAGCACGGCAGATTGACGCCCTCGAGCTCACCGCCGACGACCTTTTGCGCCGCTACTGCACGCTCGCTTACCAACGTGCAGGCAGCTTCGAGAAAGCGGCTCGATTGCTCAAGCTGGATCGTCGCACCCTGCGCGCCAAGACCGCGCCGTAGAACCGGCTTCCAGTCTGCTTCCGCTAAGCCGCACCGACCGGTGCAACAGCATCGAACATCCAGCATCTAGCATCTAGCTTCTATTGTCTAACCCATTGTGGATCGTAACAGGCTGGAAGCCTGTTCTACGGGGCTCAACCGGTGTTCTTTAGGCCGGAGGCGATGCCGTTGATGCTTTCGAGGACGCCGGTGACGAGTTCTTCGCGCGGTTCAACGCCGTCGCGGAGGCGCTGCATGAGCACCAATTGCACGAAGCTCAGCGGATCTACGTAGGGGTTGCGGCGAGCGATCGAACGCTTCAGGACCGGCATGTCGTCGAGCAGCTCGGCGCGACCGGTGACGACCGTCACCATGTCGACCGTCCGCTGATACTCGGTCGAAATCCGATCATAAATTCGATCCGCCAGCTGCCGGTCGTCGACCAAATCCGCGTACAGGCGTGCGATCGTCGGATCGGCCTTCGACAGAATCATCTGCACGCTATCGACATAGGTGCGCCAGAAGGGCCATTTCTCGTACATGGCTGCCAGCGTCTCACGATCCTCGGGATGCTCAGAAAGGTGCTGGTAGAGCGCCGTTCCCAGCCCAAACCAACCCGGCAACGTGTGACGACTTTGCATCCAGCTGAAGACCCACGGGATGGCCCGTAGCTGATCGAGCGACGTCCGATTCGCCCCCGGCTCGGCGCGCCGCGCGGGACGCGACGCAATCTTTAATTGACCAATCTCCGCGATCGGCGTCGCCTGATGGAAGTAGGTCAGGAAGTCGGGATCGTCGTACACCAGTCGCCGATACTCGGCGAACGCGCCGTCCGCGAGCCGCTCCAGCAGCCGCTCCCATTCCTGCGGAGGCTCGTCCGAGTGGATATCGAAGCTGGCGCGAAACACGGCGTTGAGAATCTGTTCCAGATGCCGTTCGGCGATGCCCGCCGTACCGTAGCGGTCGGCGATCATCTCCCCTTGTTCGGTGAAGCGGAGTCGCCCGTTGACGGTGCCCGTCGGCTGCGCGAGGATCGCCCGGTTGGCGGGGCCGCCGCCGCGACCAATCGAACCGCCGCGGCCGTGGAAAATCTGCACGTTGATCCCGTGCTTGCGCCCCACGTCGGCCAGCACGCGTTGCGCCTTGAACAGCCCCCACGTCGACGGGAGGCTGCCCATCTCCTTGTTGCTGTCGGAGTAGCCGATCATGACTTCCTGCAGGTCGCCTCGCAGCGCCAAGTGGCGTCGGTAAATCGGCTGCTCCACCAGCCGCGTCAAGATCTCCGCAGCCTTCTCCAGCGGCTCCCGCGCTTCGAACAGCGGCACGATGTTCAACCGGCTCACGAATTCGCGCGGACGGAACAACCGCGCCTCGCGCGCCAGCAACAGCACCTCGAGCACATGAGCGGGCTCCGTCGCGTTGCTGATGATGTAATTCTCGACCGCCTCCTCGCACTGCTGCTCCAAGAGCGCCGCCAAGGCGCGAAACGTGTGAATCACTTCGCACACGTCCGACGAGAACGGAAGATGAGTGGGGATGAGAGGCCGGCCGCGCGGCAGTTCTTCAATCAGACAGGCGAATCGTTCTTCGGGAGACAGTTGCAGATAGTTGGGACAAACGCCCGCCCACGCCAGCGCCTCGGCCACCGCCTGCCCGTGTCTCAGACTATGTTGGCGAATGTCGAGCGTCAGCATGTGCAGGCCGAACACTTCAACCAGCCGAATCAAATCTCGCAGCAAACCGTCAGCCGCCGACTTGGCGCCGATGCGCAGCAATTCATCGGACAACAACTGCAGATCGCCGATAAGCTCTTTACTCGCATGGTACGAACCGGCCCGCAGGGGTTCGGCTTGCTCGGTCCAGGTCGGCTCGCACGAGCGAACGGCCGCCAGCGTCCGCTGCAGCTTAGCATGGACGATGCGACACCAACGCCGATACGGTTCGAGCGGCAGTTGGCGTGAGATCTCGGGAAACAGCGAGTGGTGCGCGGCGAGTGCGTCGGCCAGCGGCGGGCCGATCGGCGCGGTAAGTTCGCAGATGCTCAGCCGCCGACTGAGTTCGTCGACGCGTTGAGCGTACTGCTCGAGCACCGCTTCTTGCTGGATGCGAACGGCTTCGATGGTGACGTCATGCGTGACGCGCGGATTTCCGTCGCGGTCGCCGCCGATCCACGAGCCGAATCGCAGGAAGCTGGGAGCGCGAGCCGGTCCCGTTTCGGGCGCCTGCGCGGGGGCCGCGGCGAGGACTTGGTCCAGTTCCCGATAGAGGCGGGGAACGACGTCGAACAGCCCCTCGATCATCGACACGCCCTGCTGGACTTCGTCGAGCACCGTGGGACGTTCCGCATGCACCAAGCTTGTCAGCCAATACGTCTCGATCTCCTCGACGATCGCCGCCAACGCCGCCTCGCGTTCGCGCGGCAACAACCGCCCGAATTCCAGCCGGTCCATTTGGAGCGAGATGGCCCGCAGCTTTTCCAAGATCGTGCGTCGCCGCGCTTCGCTGGGGTGCGCCGTGAAGACGGGGGCGACCAAGGACTGTTCGAGCAGCTTGCCGAGTCGGTCGGGAGAGATTCCGGCGGCTTGTAGTTGGGCGACGCCCGCATCGAGTCCATCGGGCATGGCGCCCGACGGCTGCAACTGTCGCTGCCGCAAGGTGCGGATGCGTGCGCGTTGCTCGGCCAGGTTGATCAGATCGAAGTAAACGCTGAAGGCGCGAGTCAGTTTACGGAGTCGCGGGACGTCGAGTTGGGCGAGTTGGTCGCGCAGTTGCCGAGCCTGTTCGACGGAGTGTTGGGCGCGCAGGTCCTGAGTCGCCAACCGAACCTGATCAATCAGCTTCAGCGTTTCGGGCCCTTCGAGCCGCCCAATGACCGCGTCCAGGAGCGAATCGAGCAGCTCGATGTCGCTTTCCAGATTGGCCCGCCCCGCAGCCGCGCCAGTCGCCGCCTGTCCGTCCCGTTCTCCGCCCATAGCACCCATCGCAACCATCGAAAAAACAGCCCTTCGGTCCATGACTTCCCCCTCCCCGCTTGGGAAGGAGCAAGCATTGTGCCAAAGCGAGCCGCCTCCTGGAAATGGGCGATATCCGTGCGGCTAGCGATGGCGATTGCGTGCGGAGCGCGCAGTGCACGCCTAGAAGACACGCGTCGAATGGATGCGATCAGCGACGTTAGGCGTTAGGACGATTCGACAAACGGGAATTGCAGCCTTAGCACATCCCCCTTCCACTCGGTCTGTATCTTGTCGTAAAGTTTGTCGAGTACTTGGCATCGAGCTCGGATCTCGCTCGGACGTGAGAAGCCGCCAAACGACCACTCGACGCCAAGGCGACTTGCGTCATTGTCGGTCTCGATTACCTCTTCAACCTCGAACCCAACCGACTGCTCGCCAATTCTCACGGAGAATCGCCGCAGTCTGCTGTTCTTTAGCGGCCAAGTCCGCAGTCCTTGGCCGCCGTCCGACTCGCTCCATCTCGGCAGAATCGCGATGTGTTCCGACGACGTAGCATCGCCATCGTTTCGCGTTATGAAAACCATCAGACCGCGATTCTCCTTCACAGAACGACGACAGTTCGAAAAGAACTCATCGAATGTCGTGTCCATGGAACAAAGATCATCGCTACTTGCGGAAACCGGCGTTCGTTTATGAGGCGCCTCGACCGGAAAACGTGAACCGCGATCAGTGAATTGCACGGGTGTAAAGATCGCTTCCAAGCACGGACTGATCTGCGAGACGAAGCAATTGACTGGCGCGCCATGCAACCAGTTATCGACAAGCCAGAACCTACGGTCGGCCCCATCGTCGGGCTCGCGCGACCGCTTTGTCGATGGATTGGACGTTGGGGCCTCTGGCTCCAGGTTCTCTCGGGCGATGAGTGCCTGCCGAACCCATTTAGGCCACGGATACTCGACCGCCAACAACAACGGTTCAACGACCGACATTACGGAGGACTTCGACGTGTGAGTCGCGAGTCGTTGGCTGAGTTGAGCAATCGTTTTTCGCCTTGAGTCGAGTGATGGAGGCGCCCAACTTTCCAATCGATTCCAATCGACGAGCAGCAGCACGTCGCGCATGAACGTCGGCGAGACTTTCGTTGATGCTTGCGACGCATCCACGCTGCCGCCAACCGCCAATTCACGGAGGTGCCAGTCGGCCAAGTCAGCCAGCTTTTCGTCGCCAAAAAGCATGGCGCCCGCCAATGCTGTGACCGCGCTTTGCCCGCCAAGAATCCCCAACGCACGCAGCAAGTGCGTGCGTTCGCCATCGGAGTTCGACGCGACGACTCGTTGGCAGAATTCATCGGCCGAAGCCGCGCCTCCCCAACGTTCCAACACGGCGACGATCCACCTTGCTTCGTCTCCTGTGCAGCGACGCCAGACATCCAAAAGCGTTCGCTCTTCCGACTCGCTTTCAAATCCACACTTGGCCGAACTAGCGAGCGTCCCGCGCGGCATCCACCCCAGGTCGCGTTTCAAACCAATTCGAAGTAATTGCTTCGATAGATCGACCACCTGCTGGGCGTTGCTTGCGCGCTGAATCCGAGCTACGAATTCACCAGAAGTCGAAGATGTGGTCGCCATGATAGTCGCCGTCATCGCGGGCAAGAGTTGCGACTTTCGCACCCTTCACCCAAAGCCCCGTGGAATTCTACGCCCCCTCCCGCGCGATCGTCTATCGTCCCTGAGTGAAACCGACTGGCTGGATTCACGCCCTACCAGACGTCCTATCCTGCTTTATAGAAAGTCTCGATGGAAGTGGTCGAAGGAGAGGAATCTCTCACGCCAAGGCGGTGAAGCAATAGGGATTCTACTCAAACCGTTCAAGGCCAATTCAGCCGCATCAACACGTGGATGCACGCCGCTTTCCGCGAGCCAAGCGCAGACTTGGGTCGCCCAACGCGGCGCGAGGGTGAGACGCTGTGGAAACAGAGCAGCCAGATTGGATGGATTCTGAAAGATCTGTAGATTCGAGACTTCGCTGAGATGATTGGGTTCGATTAGTGCTCCTGTTGAAACCGTAAACTCCAGCAAATCCCGAGCTTCCTCCACGTTCGGGAACGCCCCGACAAGAGTCTTCCAGATCGCTTGCACGCATTCCCTCAACTCGCCCTCGTTCGGCTCAGGGTCTGCTGGCTTACGCCAGCTATCCGCCGTGCTGACCAGCCACAATCGCCCCGGACCATCTTCTCGGTAGATTACCAGTAGGTCACGCGATTCCCAGAAAAATGCGTTGGCACGCTCCAAAACGGCTCCATCTCTATCGCGTATTAGGAGCAGCGTGCCAAATCGCTGTCGTTGGTAGACCGGCGGCCCGGTCGACGACCTGGCTGCGTCACGAGCTTCCGGAGAAATGGCCTCCAAGAGGTCTGCGTTTCCAGCGCCTGCCGCGAGAATCACAATCTGCGGCTTGATTCGCAGCCGCTCCCCGGTCGCTATTCGAGTCGCCTCGACAGCGGTGATGACGCCGCCGTTCTTGCAAAACGAAATCTGGCCTTGAAACTGAATAAAAAAGGCGTCGTGATCCGCCGCAAAACGTTCGAGAACCGGCGTCGGGTGAATGCTCATCTCTCCCGTGCGAATTAAACATTGAATCGCCGGTGACCGCTCGAAGGGCGGAGGGAATGGTCGCGATAGCTCCGCCAACTCCATTCCCCAATCTTCCCATTGCAACAACAACGACAGGGGAGCTGTGGCCGCAGAAAAGGCGACGTACGAATTTCGAGCCGCGATCGCATTCTCGGCGATTTGTTTGTTCGCCAAGTGAGTCTCCCAAAGGCGGGCGCTGGGATTCAGATGCTCCACGATCGGCGTTTGCTTACGAAACACCGAACCACGATGAAGAAACCACTCCGCATGTGCGGACTGACCGGCCCCGGCGGCGGCCTTCTCCAAGAGAACGCATGCGAACCCTTTTTCCCGCAGCAACTCAAGAACCCACAACCCTTGTGGTCCTCCGCCGACGATGACGATGTCGACTTCAATGTCGAGGACGGCTTGGTCATCCGCTACCTGTCCGCTCACGTCTCGTCTCCCCGGTTGCCAGCAACATTTCTCGCGGCGGATGAATCGCTGCCCCCGTTCGAGAAGCCGGCTACTATATCGCCCCGAAACCACCCAACAAGAGGGTCCCAGACAATCCCCGCCATTGACCAAACCAGTCTCGCGGGTCATGTTTTGTGCAGACAGAACGTCACCGTGATCGAAGCCATGAACGCTCATCTGCTCGCTAGCTCTGTTCCGTTTTCCACCTGGGTCGAAAGGCTAAGCGGCAGCGGATTGGTGCCGGCCGAGGCGTGGCAATCGGCCGTCGCCGAGTCGCTGGGCGATGCCGAACGACTCGTCGGCGGGCTGCAACAACGCGGCCTGCTCACGCGCTTTCAACTCAACGCCATCGCCGAAGATCGACTCGCTTCGCTCCGCATCGGCAACTACGAGTTGCTCGATCGCCTGGGCGCCGGCGGCATGGGAACCGTCTTCAAAGCGCGACATCGCCGCATGAAGCGCGTCGTGGCGCTCAAGGTCCTCGCCGCTCAACTGTCCCAAAACCCAGTCTTCGTCAAGCGTTTCCAGCGCGAGGTGGAGACGCTGGCCGCGCTGGGGCACCCCAACGTCGTGATGGCTTACGACGCCGACGAAGCGGACGTAGGGCACTTCTTGGTGATGGAGTTCGTCGATGGAACCGATCTGGCGGCGCACGTCGAACGCCACGGCCCCATGCCCGCGTCGCTCGCCGTCGATTGTCTGCTGCAAGCCGCACGGGGACTCGCTTACGCCCATTCGCTCGACATCGTTCACCGCGATGTGAAGCCGCACAACTTGCTGCGCGACGGGCGCGGCGTCGTCAAAGTCACCGACCTGGGACTCGCGCGGCTGCATCAAGGCGTCGACGAACCGCCGTCGGGCAACGACGTCACGATGGCCGGCGGCGTGATCGGCACGGTCGACTACATGTCGCCCGAACAAGCCATCGACTCCACCACCATCGACGGCCTCTCAGACATTTACAGCCTGGGCTGCACGCTGCACTATCTGCTTGTCGGCAAACCACCGTATACGGGCAGTTCGCTGATGGCGATCTTGCTGCAACATCGCGACGCTCCAACGCCCAGCCTTCTCGAACGCTGCCCCAACGTCCCTGCGGCGCTCGACGAACTGTTTCAGCGGATGCTCGCCAAAGATCCGGCACAACGCATCCGGTCGATGACGGAGGTCGCGGACGAATTGCAACGAATTGCAGGCCAGTTGTCGGGAGTCGTCTCCAGCGGCGAGACGGCCTCCAGCCCCAGGCCGACGCCGACGCAGCAAGAGACGATCGGACTTGGTGCGGCCGCCACCTCCTTTTCCAACGCCACGCTCGACCTCAGTTCGCAAGCCTCGCTCGCGGTCCCGCCGACCGTCCTGATCGTGGAACCCTCGCGCGTGCAAGCGTCGATCATCCGCGGGCAAGTGCAGGAGCGAGGCGGCCAGGTCGTCGCCGTCGTCGCGAAAGGGCGCGATGCATTGGACGCCATCCGGACGCACAGCCCGCAGGTCGTTGTGACCTCCATTCACCTCTCGGATCTGAATGGGCTTGAGCTGGCTCGCCAGTCGCACTCTGCGTCGCCAGCAGCCCCGCCGGGGTTTGTGTTGATCAGCAGTTCCGACGCCGACCAAGACCCCGGGTCCCTCGACTTGCCTCCGCGCACGACGTGGCTGAACAAGCCGTTCTCCGCCGCTCAGTTGCACGACGCCGTCGCTCGAGTGGCCCAGAGCTTCGCGGGCGCCGGCGCGTCTTCGGCGCCGCCCGATGCTTCGCAGGCGACGCGCGAACTCCCGTCGCTCAAACCGTCGCGTGAGCAAGCGAAAGTGCTATTGGTCGACGACAGCGGCGTCGCGCGGATGCAAGTGCGTTCGACCCTGCAAGGGCTTGGTTTTCAAGACTTTATCGAAGCGGCCGACGGCGCCTACGCCATCGCCGAAGCGGGGCTGCAAAGCTGCCAGCTTATCGTCACCGACTACAACATGCCGCTCATGGATGGTCGCGCTTTGGTGAGCTACCTGAAACAGAATCCGGCGACGGCAAAGATTCCAATTCTCATGGTGACGACGGAATCCGATCCGGCTCGGCTGGAGGCCGTCAGACGACTCGGCGTCCTGGCCATTATCGAGAAAGCGTTTCCTGTCGCCGTCGTCCGGCCCCTCGTAGATTCGTTATTCTCCTAGTTATCGCGACGGCCGATCAGACTTTTTGGCGGAGTCTGGTCGTTTTTTCGACGACGCGGCGCCGATTGCGGGCTACGGTTCCCTCGCGGGATTGCGCAGTCCCGACAATCGGAACACCTTACCCAGCCGAACCGCCAAGCCATGTCGAACAGCGAAATCCTCCGCGAGTTTCTGCTGGAAACGCACGAGAACCTCGCGCTGCTCGACTCGGACCTCTTACGACTCGAACAGCACCCCGCTGAAAAAGAAACGCTGGCGGAGGTCTTTCGCACCTTCCATAGCGTGAAGGGGACCGCCGGATTCATGGGCTTCGAAAAGCTCCAGCGACTCGCGCATGCCGCCGAGAACCTGTTGAGCCGGCTGAGAGCGGGCGAACTTCGCTTTAATCCGCTGATCGCGACGACGCTATTGCAGGTCGTCGATGCGATCCGCGCCATGCTGACGCACATGGAGCGCACCGGCGGCGAGGGGGACGGCGATTATGCCCCGCTGATCGCGGAACTCGAACGCTTGCGCCAGTCGTCCCAGGAACAACTCGACGCCCCGCCGGCGAACTCCGCGGCCGCAGCGATTGTTTCTGCACCGCCGCCAGCCGTACCGCCCGTCGTCGCGCCGCCCGCTGTCGCGCCGCCCGTCGTCGCAGCGCCTGTTTCTACACCGCCGCCTGTTCCTACACTGCCGCCAGCCCACCAGCCCGCAGCCACCATCGAACTCACGCCGCTCGAATCGACGCTCGCGTCGGCGTTCGACGAATCGCAAGCCTTCGCCTTGCACCCCGAGGTTGCGGCGAGCCAATCGGTCGGTAGCTCCGACTCGGGCGCGCTCGATCTGCACGAGATGCGTGGTTCGAGCATCCTGGATGCGGCGGTGCGCGTCGACGTCACGCTGCTCGACAAACTCATGACGTTAGTCGGCGAACTGGTGTTGGCGCGCAATCAGATCCTCCGCCACAGCGACGCGTATGAAGACAGCGGCCTGGCCGCCGCCGTCCAGAAGCTCAATCGACTCACCTCCGAACTGCAGTCGGACGTGATGAAGACGCGCATGCAGCCGATCGGCAGCCTGCTGAACAAGTTCCCTCGGGTCGTTCGCGACATGGCCCTCGCCTGCGGCAAGAAGGTGCGGCTCGAGATGGAGGGGCATGACACGGAACTCGATCGCACGCTGATCGAAGCGATTCGCGATCCGCTCACTCACATGGTCCGCAACGCGATCGACCATGGGATCGAATCGCCGCGCGATCGCGTCGCTCGCGGTAAACCCGAGGAGGGTCGGTTGCGTCTTGTCGCCTACCATGAAGGCGGCAAAGTAATCATCGAAGTCACCGACGACGGCAAAGGAATCGACGCGCAGCGCGTCCGCGACAAAGCCATCGCGCTCGCCATCGCCTCGCCTGAGTCGCTCGCTCGCATGACGCGCAATGAACTGCTGCGTCTGCTGTTCCTGCCTGGTTTTTCAACGGCCGAGACGGTGACGCAGTATTCCGGGCGCGGCGTCGGACTGGACGTGGTGCGGACCAACATCGAGAAGATCGGCGGCAAAATCGACCTGGAAAGCACGCTCGGCGCCGGCGCTACGATTCGCCTTCAGGTGCCTTTGACGCTGGCGATCGTGCCGGCCCTGGTCGTCGATTGCGGCGGCGATCGTTACGCCATTCCGCAAGCCAGCCTCGTCGAGTTGGTGCGGATCGCCCCCGAACACGTGCGCGGCGGGGTGGAGCGAGTGCACGGGGCGCCGGTGTATCGGTTGCGCGGCGGACTGTTGCCGCTCGTGTTTTTGTCGGAACAACTGCAAGTCGCCTCGCACCTGGCGCCCGACGAAGATCTCAACATGGTCGTCTTGCAGGTCGCCAACCAAACCTTCGGACTCGTCGTCGACCGCATTCGCGACACCGAAGAAATCGTCGTCAAGCCGCTCCACAAACAGCTGAAGGCCATCTCGCTTTACGCCGGCGCCACGATCATGGGCGACGGCCGCGTAGCGCTGGTGCTCGACGTCCTGGGGATCGCGCAACGAGCCGGGGTTCTTTCTGGTTCCAAATCGCCTGCCGAAACCGGGCCCGCCGAGCCTGCCAGCGCCGCAGTCGACGTCGATCCCTTGCTGGTCGTCGAAGTGCTGGACGGCGTCCCCATGGCTTTGCCGCTGTCGCATGTCGATCGCATCGAAACGATCAAGCATGAGCAAGTCGAGTCGCTGGGCGGTCGGCCCGTCATCCAGTATCGCGGCGGCGTATTGCGACTGGTGGATGTGGGGCGGACGCTGACGGCGTTACGTCCCGGACTAGCGCTGCACGCCGGCCTCGCGAGCGGCGCGAGCCGCCGGGGACGCACGAACAGCGGCGACGAACAACGCGAGATTCCGCTCGTGGTTTGCCGTTGGGGCGACGCCTCCGTCGGCCTCGTGATCGACCAAGTGCTGGACATCGTTCGCGAGCCGATGTTGACGACCGGCAGTGCGGGCGAGACGCCCTCCACAGTCATCGATCAGCGTGTGACGGAGTTGTTGGACGTCTCGTTGGTCGTGCGCGCCGCCTGTCCCGACCTGCCTTCTCCGGCGCCTGGAGCGAATCCATTACCGCGGGCCGTCACGCCATGACCAAACAATTCTGCACCTTTCATCTGGGCGACCACTACTACGGACTCGACGTTTTGCGAGTTCAAGAAGTGGTGCGCAACCAGCCGCTTACGCGCGTGCCATTGGCCCCTGGCGCGGTCCGCGGCCTGATCAATCTACGCGGACAGATTGTGACGGCGATCGACCTCCGCGCTCGGCTCGAATTGCCGCCGGCGGACGATGAGTCGAGCGACGCGGTCAGCGTCATCGTGCAAATGGAAGACGGCGCGGTGAGCTTCGCGGTCGACCAGATCGGCGATGTGCTCGAACTGCCCGATGAACAATTCGAATCGCCGCCGGAGACGCTGCGCGGGTCGGTTCGAGCCTTAATCCTTGGTTCCTACAAACTTCCCGAAACGCTACTCGTCGTCCTCGATCCCGAGCGGATCGTCGCCGCCGTGTAAACCAAAACAAGAGCAACGCGGAGCATCCCTGCAATGGCCAAAAAAGCTGCCTCGACGACGTCACGTTCCGGTTCGTCGCGTTCCCACAACGCTTGGCTCGCGGCCCTCGTCGGCCCCTTCAACAGCGTCCAGGTGAACCTGTTCGTCTGCGACCTCGATCTGAAAATCGTGTTCGCGAATGATCGCGCACGCAAGACGCTCGAGACGCTCCACGACGCACTGCAACAGCTGTTTCGCGTCGACGTCCACGAACTGGTCGGACTGTCGATTCATCGTTTTCACAAAGACCCGCAGCACGTCGAACGCATTCTGAAGGACCCGAGCGCTCTTCCGCGCAACGCTGAGTTCAAGCTCGGGCCGATCGTCCTTGAGACGCGCATCAATCGACTGGAAGATGTGAACGGACAGTTGGTCGGATACGTCGTTGCCTGGGAAGACGTCACTCGACAACGCGTGCTCGAACTGGAGTACCAGGGGCAGATCGAAGCGATCAAGCGATCGCAGGCTGTCGCCGAATACGACCTCGCCGGCAATCTGATCGATGCCAACTCCATCTTCCTGAAGACGGTCGGCTATTCGATCGAGGAACTGCGCGGCCGCAGCCACGGATTGTTGGTGGACGAGTCGACGCGTGACAGCGCCGAGTATCGCGAGCTGTGGCAGCGGCTGAATCGCGGCGAGTTCGTGACGGGCGATTTCCGGCGCACCGCCAAGGGAGGTCGCGAGGTCTATTTCCACGGCGCCTATATTCCCTTGGTCGACAATATTGGCCAGCCGCAGAAGTTCGTGAAAATCGCCTCGGATGTGACCGAGTCGCGATTGCGACACGCCGATTACGAGGGGCAGGTGGCGGCCATTCGTCGCGTGCAGGCGGTCGTCGAGTTCACGCTGGACGGAACCATCACGGATGCCAACGACATCTTCTTGCAGACGTTGGGCTATCGCCGCGAAGAGGTGATCGGACGTCATCACAGCCTGTTCGTTGATTCGAACGATTCCGCCTCGTCCGCTTATCGCCAATTCTGGTCCGATTTGGCCGCGGGCCGCGAGAAGACAGGCCGTTTCCGTCGAATCGCCAAAAGCGGCGGAGAGATCTGGATTCAAGGCTCATACTTCCCGATCCTCGATTACGCAGGTCGCCCCTTCAAGATCGTGAAGTACGCCTCGGACGTCACGCAACTGAAGCATGTCGAGACGTCGCTGGAGTCGACCGTCCATACGCTGGCCAGTTCGGCTCAAGAACTGACGACCGTGAGCCAACAGATGGCGTCGAACTCCGAGGAGACGTCGGCGCAGGCGAACGTCGTCTCGGCGGCTGCGGAGCAAGTGAGTCGCAACGTCGGGACGGTCGCGAGCGCCGCGGAAGAGATGGGGGCGAGCATCAAGGAGATTGCGAAGAACGCCAACGACGCCGCACGCGTCGCCACCTCGGCCGTGAAAGTCGCCGAAAAGACGAACGCCATCGTCACCAAGCTGGGTGAAAGCAGCACCGAGATCGGCAACGTCGTCAAGGTGATCACGTCGATCGCTCAGCAAACGAACCTGCTGGCGCTCAATGCCACGATCGAGGCCGCTCGCGCGGGCGAAGCGGGCAAGGGATTCGCCGTGGTGGCCAACGAAGTGAAAGAGTTGGCGAAGCAGACGGCGAAGGCGACCGAAGACATCGGCGGCCGGATTTTCACGATCCAAAGCGATACCAAGAGCGCGGTCGACGCCATCTCCCAGATCGGTGCGATCATCGGCCAGATTCACGACATCCAAAGCAGCATTGCCAGCGCCGTGGAGGAACAGACGGCGACGACGTCGGAAATCACGCGCAGCGTCACGGAAGCCGCGCTCGGCACGCGCGAAATCGCCCAAAACGTGCTGGGCGTCGCCGAAGCGGCGCGCTGCACCACCGAAGGCGCCGCGCAGACCAAATCGTCGGCCGACGAACTGGCCCGCCTCGCATCCGAACTCCAACAGTTGGTAGCGCGACTGACCCCGTAGGACAGGCTTCCAGCCTGTCAGCCTGTCAGCCTGTCAGCCGCCGACCGCTTCCAGCCTGTCAACCTCCGACCGCTGGCGCGCCTCGCGCGACGACGGCGACGTTGAAACGCGCTCTCGAGCCGGATTAAATCGACAAGCCCCTGGCAAGCTCCCGGCGAGTCGCTAGCCTAACGGGATCATGAACGACGTCGCGCGTAAAATCCAAGTACTCATCGTGGACGACTCCAGCGTCGTCCGGCGCCTCGTCGCCGACGAACTGAGCGTCCACGCCGATATCGAAGTCGTGGGTACGGCGATTCACGGCCAGATGGCGCTGGAGAAAGTCGCGCAATTGGCGCCTGACTTGGTGATTCTGGACATTGAGATGCCCGAAATGGACGGGCTGACGGCGCTTCGGCTGCTGCACGAACGGCATCGCGACACGCCGGTGATCATGTTTAGTTCGCTGACCGAATTGGGCGCCGCCGCGACGCTCGAAGCTCTCTCGCGCGGTGCGAGCGATTTCTTTACCAAGCCGACGGGCGCCGGCGGGGTAGAGGCGTCGCGCCAGGTGATTCGCAATGAATTGGTGCCGGCGATTCGCACGTTGTGCGCCGAGCGTCGTCGACGCGCGCTGGCGCTCGAGGCAGCCGCGCAACGCTCGCGCGAGCCGCGCATTCCGTCGGCATCCCTACGTTTCATGCCTTCCGCCAAACCGGCCTCGACCGCCGCCACGAGTCGCGTGGAGGTTCTGGCGATCGGCGCATCGACGGGCGGCCCCAATGCATTGGCAGACCTCTTCACAAGCTTGCCGAGCGACTTCCCTGTTCCCATCGTGATTGTGCAGCACATGCCGCCCATGTTCACGCGTTTGCTCGCGGAACGTCTGACGAAGCTGTCCAAAATACCCACCGCGGAAGCCGAGTCGGGGGTCGAATTGACGCCGGGGCGAGCTTGGATTGCGCCCGGCGATTACCACATGGAAGTGGTGCGCGACGGCCGAACGGTGCGTTTGAAGCTGCATCAGGAACCGCCGGAAAACGCGTGTCGCCCCGCAGTCGACCCACTCTTCCGCTCCGTCGCCGCCGCTTATGGTCGACACTCCCTAGCCGTGGTGCTCACCGGCATGGGACAAGACGGTCTGCGCGGATGCGAGGCGATTCGCACCGTTGCGGGACAAGTGGTCGTTCAGGACGAATCGTCCAGCGTGGTCTGGGGAATGCCCGGCGCGGTGGCTCGAGCAGGCTTGGCCGATCGTATTCTGCCGTTGCCGCTCATGGCCAGCGACATCGTGCGCCGCGTGAGAGTCGCCAGTGGCTGATCATCACGTCCGGCCGGAAGATTTTGAATTCATTTCGCAGTTCTTGCGAACTCGCTCGGGCCAAGTGCTGGAGCCGGGCAAGGAATATCTGGTGCGCAGCCGCCTCGCGCCGCTCGCCGAACGTCACCATTTGGCCGACCTGCATCAGTTGGTCCAACGCTTGCGCACCGGCGTCCACGCGCGGCTGGAAATCGAAGTGGTCGAGGCGATGGCGGTCACGGAAACGTCGTTCTTTCGCGACGTACATCCGTTTGAGACGCTGCGTTTGGAGGTGTTGCCGCGCTTGATCGCGAATCGCCGGCCGGAACGACGGCTGGCCATTTGGTGCGCGGCCAGTTCCAGCGGCCAGGAGCCTTACTCGGTCGCCATGCTGCTCAAGGAGTACTTCCCGGAGCTCGAGGGCTGGTCGGTCGATCTGACGGCGACCGACATGTCGCAGGAGATGCTGGAACGTTCCCGCGCGGGCCGCTATTCGCAGATTGAGGCGAACCGCGGTCTGTCGGTCGCCATGCGCGAGAAGTGGTTTCAGCGCCACGGCAAGGAATGGCAGATCGACGAACGGATCCGACGGATGGTGACCTTCCGGCAACTCAACTTGGCCCAACCCTGGCCGATTACGTCGCGTTGGGACCTGATCCTGATGCGCAACGTGATGATCTACTTCGACGTCGAATTGAAGAAGCAGATCTTGTCTCGCGTCAGCCGTTCCCTACAACCCGACGGCTACCTGCTCTTAGGCGGCGCCGAAACCACGCTCAACCTCGACGACTCTTTCCAGCGCGTCGAAGGCTGGACCAGCTCCGTCTACCGTAGAACAGGCTTCCAGCCTGTTACCTAATCGAACAACAATCTTCCAGCCTGTTACCAAAAAACCAACTTCCAGCCGGTCGCCTGCTCGCTCACCAATTCCGTCACTCTGCAAACCGCACCGCATACAAATCGGCGTCGCGCAGCACAAACCGCACCCGCACCGGCTTCCCTGCCCAAGCTCGCACGCTCGCCCCCATCGTCCACTCCACGCGTCGGTCGAGCGCATCGCCGAAGAGGGGCGGACAATCGTCCAGCGTAAATCCGGGAATCGCCCGTCCCTCGGGATCCTGCAACTCCACTCGCACATCGCCTGCTGCCGACGACGCAAAGTTGATCCGCAGTTCGTCGCCTTGAAACACCAACGGCTTCGTAATCAGTTCTCCGCCGCTGAGCGGCGCTTGCACCGAGACAAAGCCGTCCAGTCGCAGGGTGTAGCGTCGCAGCGCATTACCCTTTCCATGCCACGATCCCTCGGCGGCGTAGATCGACATTTCGGGCGAGGCGTCGGGAAGCGATGACGCCGTCTCGACGGCATGCCACGCGATGAACTGATGTCCGTACAGCCAAGTGCTCGGCCGTTCAGGCCCAGGCCGCAAAAAGGCTTCATTCCAACGCTCGAAGTGCACCCCGTCGCGGCTCGCCATCACCAACCCTTCCGAGAGCGCCGTTCCATAACGCAAGTGCGCCGCCGCGCGCTGCTCGCGTTTCTCTCGCTCGGGCAGCGCCCGCATCGACTCCGACCAACCTCGTTCGACGTATCGAGCTGGGAAGCCGATCAACAAGTGCGGTGCGCGAAAGTAGGGAGCGATCTGGTTGGTGTAGAGATGCTCGGCGGGCGAATCTTTGTAGACAAGGTCGGCCTCGTTCTCCCATTTCAGGAAGTCCCGCGACGTGGCCGTGCGAATGGCGCGGAAGCCCTCCGGCTTCCACACTTGGCCGGTGGTCACGCCGGCAGTGAACGTGCGAAAGTAGGCTCGATAAACGCCTGCCGTCGCATCCCAGAACGCTAGATTCTGCGAGTCGAACGCCCCCTCGGTCACCACCGGCGTTTCGCGGAGCAGCGACCAATGGACGCCGTCCGCCGAATGAAAGGCGAACAATCCGCCTTCGTTGGCGAGTCCGCCCAGCGCCTTGAAGCGCGAAGCGGGAGGACAGTCTGGGCGTGAGTCGAGGAACGGCGCAAAGTTATGCGTGCCGACGCCGGTCCAGATGATGTTGTTCTGCTTCGAGCCGCCGTGCTCGTGCAGCCCCAGCGCCGGCTTCTCGAACTTGACCCCATCGCGACTCTCGGCGTAACAGTACACCTCGGGCCCCGTAATGAGCTTGCCGTCCTCGACGTTCAACTTCGAGCCGCGGTAGTAGAGCCGATAGAGTTCGCCGTCGCGGATCACCGAATGGTACGCACTCCCCGCCCCTTCCCACGGCGCGTCATGCACGATCGCCAACTCGCGCGCCGTCGGGTGATGCAAAACGCGCCGCGCCCCGTTCAGCGCCCCGACCAGCGCATCGTCGACGAACAGCTCGCGCCGCGAACCGATCTCCAGCGGCCTCTCGACGGACTTCGCCGGTTTCTCATCGGCCGCAGTCGTCCGACCGCTGATTGCAATGAGTGCAAACAACGCCAAACCAATCCAACGTTCGCAGTGCATATCGCTGCCGCCTCCCTGAAACATAGTATTGAACAACGGCGATCCGTTAACCCTCTCGGCTATAGTCGCCCGCTCAGCGCTGTTTCGCGGATGAGCGTCCGCAGGCGGAATTCCTCAGCCATGGTGCGCTCCAGCACCGCGTCGATCGCCAATTGGTCGGCCGCCGTCAGCTCGCGCGAAACGGCGTAGCGCAGCAGGTGGCTGGTGAACGCCCGCGCAAACCGCTCCCGCTCGCGCACCAGCAGCGACTTGAACTCCACCGGCCCCGAGAAGGCGTCTCGTCGAGCCCACACGCCGCTGGCGTCGACCGGCTTGCCGTTCTCATATTTGTCCCGCCACCGACCTGTGATGTCGTAGTTCTCCAAGGCAAACCCCAGCGGGTCGATGCGCGCATGACAGCCCGCGCACGACGGATTCTCGCGGTGCGCCGCAAACCGCTCGCGAATCGTCAAGTGACTGTCGTCTTCCTCCTTGAGCGGCGGGACGTCGTTCGGCGGCGGCGGCGGGGGATCGTTGAAGATCGACTCAATGATCCATGCTCCGCGTGCGATCGGCTGCGTCCGCTGCGGCCCCGACGTCATGCTGAGCACCGCGGCGTTCGTGATCACGCCGCCGTACCGAGCATCCTCTAGAGCGACTCGCCGGAATTCGGTCGAGCGGAACTTCCGTCGCAGCAAGTCTTCGTACCTCAGGCGATGTTCGCGACGCAGCTTCTCGACGTCGTCCGCCGGCGGCGTCTGTGCGAGCCGCAATTTGGCCGACGTCAGCTCGGCGGTCGTTTTCCGATATCGCTCGCGCACCGACGCCTCCATCGCCGCCAGCAACTCGTCTTCCGTCACGAAGAACCCCGCACCGCTGGCAGACGCCTGGACCTCTTCCGACGTCAACGCGCGATCGTACAGCCGCGCCTTGTCGATCTGCACTTCCAAGAACCGGTTGCCGATCGCCGGCAGGTGGCGCAGCCCGAACAGCACGCTCGATTGTCCGCGCGGAAACGTCGCACTCGACTTCCGAAACGGCTTGCCATAAGGTTCGCCATTGCGATACAGCATCGTCGTTCCATCCAGCGCATAGACCATCGCCAGATGCAGCGGTTGGTCCACGACCGATTCGGGCTGCGAGTCGCCGAAGTCGTCGGTGCGCGCGAATCCGTTGCTTCCCGAGATCCAATGGCGCGGCTTGCGTTCGCCGATGACGATCGAGTCGAAGAAGTCGCCAGGCCCTTGGAGCGTCATCAATCCTCCGCCCGGCTGATCCAGATTCGACAAGCGGCACCACACTTCGAGCGTCTTGGCGCGCAAGTCGAACTCCAGCGGAGGACTCTGCAAGTAGGCCTTCTTCAGCACGACGCACCCTCGATCGAATTGCACCTCGCCATGCGGGGCGAGGTGGAGCGAACCCGCGGCATCCTTCAGGTCGCCGTTGAAATCCCAGGCGGCGTACGGCTTCAAGTCGACGCCCCGCGCCTTGTCCGGCGCGCTCGCCCGCGTCTTCTCTTCCTCCATCCGCCGACGCACGGGGCTGACCAGCGCCGTCAATTCCTCGGTCGCCAATCGCACTTGCAGTTCAAACGCCTGCCTCTGCAACTCGCGCCGTTCATTCTCCGCGACGACCGCCGCGGCATCGAATGGAGGCGGTTCGAGCGACGACGTATACCAGTCGTTCAAGAAGTCGCTCCGATACGTGAAGCTCGGAGCAATCAGTTCCACGAGCGGCCGATTCTCCAGAAACACGGCGTCGAACAGCAACAGCGGCTCGACCACCATCTGCAGGCTGGCGGGGTGGTTTTCATCGAGCCGAAAATAGCGACTTCGCTTCGGGTCCGGGGTCGCGGCCAGCGCGTTCTCGAGTTGCAACCATTGAGTGGGAAACGCGTCCAAAAAGCGCTCGATCTTGGGGTCCGCCAGCATCCTGTCGACTTCGGCGGCCGCTTTCTGCGGGTCGCGCAAATCGCCGCGTTCGGCGGCGTCGAGCAGTTGGTCGTCCGGGCCGCTCGACCACAGGAAAAACGACAGACGCGATGCACTCGCAAACGCAGCATCGCGCGGGTCTTCGCTTTCCGATTCCGCTCGATACAAGAAACGAGGCGACGAAAGCACGGCCGCGACCGTTTTCTTCATCGCCTCTGGAAACGCGACGCCTTGATCCAGCTTCTTCGACGTGTACGCAACGTAGCGCTGCAGCGTCTCGTCGTCGACGGGGCCGCGGAACGCGCGCCGCAGGAAGGGCGCCAGCCGTCGCGGCAGCTCGGCTGACGCCTCCGCACCCGGCGGCGGCGGCACCAACAGCGTCGGCCACATGCCCACATTGGCCTCGCTGAAGTCCGGACTCTCCACGATTGACGCCGCAAGCCGCAGGTAGGCATCGAGCAACAGCGGCGAGAGCGTCAGCTTGGTCGCCTGATTGTCGAACCCGTGTTCGGCGCGGAGATCCTTGGGAAAAGCCTTGACGTTTTGCAAGCCCGGCTGCGGCTGGAGAGCCTGCGAGTCGGCGTGGACCACGTCCGGCATTCGCTCGCCTGCCAACGGAATATAGCGATCGCGCCGCGTCACCAGTTTTTCGGGCAGTTCAAACACGTTGCGATTCAGCTGCAACAGATCCTTAACCGCGAAGTTGTACTGATAACGATTGAGCCGATGGAGCGGCAGACGACGCGACTCCCGCGCGGCGGCCATTCGCAAGACATCCTTCAGCGCTGCGACCAGTTGCGTGCGGACCGCGGGCGTCAGCGGCGGTTCGTCTTCCGGCGGCATATCCCCCGCCTCGAGCGCTTCGATCATCCGCTGCACGTCGCGCGGCTGCTGCACCGCCGTCGCCGACGACGAGAATTTGGCGACATCGACCTCCCCTTTAGCGCCCGCGCCCGTATGGCACTTTCCGCACCGCTCGACCAGCACCGCGCGCACATCCCGCTCGAAGTCGGCGGTAACGACAACCAATAGCATGAGAGCGACGTGCATACCGTAGGACAGGCTTCCAGCCTGTCTCCCTTCAAAAAAGAGAGTCCTTCAGACGTTCAATCTGTCGCATGTCAATCACGGATTGCAAGCCAAGCAACGCGGGGCGAAACACAATGAGCCCCGCGCAATTCATCGCCACAGTGAACCAAAAAACCACCTGAAACGAGCGTTTCTTCGTCTTGTGGCGGAGCCGATGCTGCGCTACAAGCGCTCCTGGCCACCCGCCGACAAGCCCGAGGAAGTGCAGCTTTCCTTCTCGCGTCCGCCAACCTCTCGACTCCGCCGCATACTTATCCGCCACGTAGGCCCGATAGGTCGCGACGCTGGCCAATACGTACGCCGCCAAGACTGCCCAATGAAGCAGGCCCTTGTGGACGGTGAGCCCGACGAAGGCGAGAAATGTGGAGGCGCTCACGACGGCAGCGAGAAACTGCGGCGACGGTCTTCGTCGAACCCGCGCGGGAGGACGTTCGACAAGAAATGTCGCCGTCGTCGCACACGGCCGCCCACGCTCATCCCGACCGAGCTCGTAGCGCACCTCCTCTGCCACGACGGGGCGTCGACCTCCGCGTGGAAATGCAGAGATGTGCACGAAAACCCGACCGGCGCTCCCTTGCGGCCTGATGAAGCCGAACCCCCGTTCGTCGTTCCACTCCGAGATGTGACCTTGACGCCGCATCGTTCGTTACGTCCACAGATCCGACACGACGTCGATGCTGTCGGCGTAGCGGTCAAGCTCCACTCCCATCAGGCGAGCGAAGGTGAGCCACAGGTTGGAATTGAGCGTACCGCTGGGGCATTTGACGAAACGACCTTGCTTCATCCGCCCTTGGGCGCGGCCGGCGACGATCATCGGCAAATCGTAGTACTGGTGCGTGGCGCCGTCCCCCAGGCCGGCGCCATAGGCGATGATCGAGTTGTCGAGCAAACAGCTGCCGTCCGACTCCTTCAGCTCCTTCATGCGCTTCAGCAAGTACGCAAACTGCTTCATGTGGAAGTCATCGATTTTCTGCAGATCCTTGTAGCCATCGCCTTTCTGGTTGTGCGTCATGTTGTGGTGCTGCACTGGTTGGTCGAAAACGCCTTCGTACAACAGCGTCGCGTCCCACCGCTCGGGCCCCACCATGAACGTGCAGATGTTCGTGATCCCCATTTGGAACGCGAGCAACATCAGGTCGGTTTGCAAACGAATGTAGTCGCCGCGCGGCAACGCCTCGTTCTTCGGCACGCGAATGTCGACGTTCGCGAGCAGCTTCTGCATCTTCTCGATCCGCACTTCAATGTCGCGCACCATCGACATGAAGTGCGCCAAAGTCTCCCGATCCTCCCGCGCCAATTTCCGCGACAGAGAGTTGGCGTCGGCGAGCACCAGGTCGGCGACGTCGGCCACATGCGTCCGAAAGCTGTCGCGCAGAAACAAGCGGTCGTACAGCTTCTGAGGATCGCGAATCGACGGCGCAAACTTGTCGGGACCGTACCACGAAATATTGTCGAACTCGATCGGCTCCTTCGGCGCTGTAAAACCGTTGCAGCTGATTTCCAGCGTCGGGAATACCGTCGTGTGGCCCACCTGGTCGGCGATGACATGGTCCAGCGTCCGGCCGTTGGGATGACGAATCCCCTTCTCCGCCGCTTCGCTCGGCGAAAGACTCGTCAGATAGCACGACGCTCCTTGCGCATGCACGTCTTGACCGTTCTTGTAAGTACGATCGAGTCCCGTGACGAGCGTCACGTCGCCGACATGCTCGGCCAACGGCTGCATCGTCTGAGTCAGCTCGAGCGGATAGATGCCGGGCTTGTTCAGCTTCCGTCGCTCTTGCTTCGTCTTATCGGCGTCAAATCCGCCGATGAAGTCAGGCAGGTCGGAGTTTTCCTCGCCGGGAAAAAAGCATCGTCGTACGATCCCGTTGGGGATGTACATGATGACCAGCTTCTTCGCCGGCTTGGCGTTCGCAGCGGCGTCCGCCGCGCGCGACCGCGGCGCCAGAGAATGCAGAAACGGCAGCGTCAGGACCGCGCCCGGGACCCGCAGAAACCGGCGGCGCGTCCAGTTGGATTGAGTCGTCATGGACGAGCGGCTCCCTGGATCGAGTCGAGAAACTTGACCAGTTCCTTGGTCGCCGGATCATCGGGGAGGCCGAGGTCGTTGTTGAGCTTCACATGAGTCGTCTCCCGGGCGCCGAAGACGGTGGTCGGGACTTCCGCCTTGCGCAGGGCATTGCCGAGTCGAACGGCCTGGGCCGTCACATCGGGATGACCCGAGACATGCAGGATGAGGAACGGCGGAATCCCCTTCCCTTTCGCAACATGTGTCACGGCAGAAAAGTCGACGTGTTTCTTGGGATCATTGCCAAACTTCTGCCGATGGCCGAAATCCGGCAGCGGCAGTCCGTGCAACGTCTGACGATACTCGTGCGTCATGATGATCGCCGGCAGATCGTACGTGTCGCCGTCGACCGGCACGCATCCCTGGAGCGCCGTGAAGGGAACTCCTTCCGCTTTCAGATACCGATCGTCAATGCACAGCAGCGCCGCCAACTGCGCGCCGGCGGAATGGCCCATGACGTAAATGCGATTTGGATCGCCGCCATGCTCGCCGATGTGCTTGTGCACCCACCCCAACGACTTCGCGACATCCCGAATCAGCACGTCCATCTCCACCTTCGGGAGCAGACGGTAGTTCGTCGAGACGAAGACCATGCCGCGCTCGTTGAAAATCCGCGGCTTGATCTGCACATCGGATTTGTCTCCCGCCTGCCAGCCGCCGCCATGAATCCAGAACACGACCGGCAGGTTCTTTGCGTCGGCCGGCGAGTAGATGTCGAGCACCTGTCGTTCGACGGGAGGATCGACGTAGGGGATATCTGTCTTGACGCTTTGCCCGTAAGCGGCGGAAGCGACCAACAGCAACAAAGCAGCGAGAGCCGTTCTCACAGGCGTGGTCTCCGGAGGCGAGTGGAGTCGGAGCAGGTATTCGGAGCAGGTATCAGGCGGGACGCTTCGTTAGTTAAAAGGAAGCCGCACCCGATTTCAAGCAAGCTGAGAGCCTGAAAGCGAGCCGGTAGTCGAACGAGTCGCCGCCAGTCGATACGATCATCGGAGTGCGCGCCTTGCCGCCGTCCCCGCGCCAGCGGCCCGCGGCCGACTCCAACCCCAGCTGCGAGAGAGATCCATGAACGTCCGTGCCCGCCTCCGCATCCTCGCGTTGACCGTCTTCGCCTTGACGTCGCTTGCACTTCGAATCGAAACGCCGGCCGCGGCGCAGACGCCCACGGAACGCTCCGAGTCGCACGGCCGGCTCCATGCAGCACTGCTGTTTCATGCGTCCTTTGACCAAGGCGTCGACGCCGACGTTGCGAAGGGGGACGCGACGCTGTGGACCGCGCCTGCGATCCCTCGGCGCGAGTCGGCGACTCGAGGCCTGCCGGCGGGGGAAGAGGTGACGCGCGAAGCAGACGGCGGCCGCTTCGGCGGCGCACTACGCTTTCGCAAAAGCGCCGGCCCGATGGTGTTTTACAAGGCGCCGGGAAACTTTCCGTCGCCTGCGCCGGGTTGGTCGGGAACCGTTTCCTTTTGGTTGAGCACCGACCCGCAGGGCGATTTGGCCGAGGGTTACTGCGACCCGATTCAGATCACGTCGAAGCAGTGGGACGACGCGTCGTTTTTCGTCGAGTTTGAGAAGCGCCCGACCGGCATTCCATTTCGACTCGGCGTCTACGCCGACAAGACGGTCTGGAATCCGCAAGGGCGGAAGTTCGACGACATCCCGCCCGCCGAACGGCCGCTCACGACGGTCGATAAACCACCCTTCGTCGGCGGCCAATGGACGCACGTCGCGTTCACGTTCGCCCGGTTCAACTCGGGTCGTCCCGAGGGGCTGGCGACCCTGTACCTCAACGGTCGCCCTGCCGGCGTGATCTCAGACCGAACGCAAACCTTCACTTGGGACCCGTCCCGCGCCGCGATCATGTTGGGGCTAAGCTACCTCGGCCGCTTGGACGACTTGTCGATCTTCGATCGAGCCCTGTCCGACGAGGAGATCGAAATGCTGTACAAGCTCCCTCGAGGCGTGGGCGGGCTGTGAGGGGATACAGGCGGCAGGCGCAAGCGACGGGAGCCTGCTGCGCGGAAGGCTGGATGGGCAGAAGGCTTGCGATGAGTGCGGGGGCGTTGGATCGCGGAGCGATCCACGACGAATCGCCCCCATCAGCACAGAATAGCAAGCGGAGAGGACAGGATTCGAACCTGCGGTAGGGTGTTACCCCTACACCGATTTAGCAAACCGGCGCTTTCGACCACTCAGCCACCTCTCCCGAACAAGGCCCAATTCTGACTCACTCGGCCCTTCCCTGCAAGGCCAGACCGACCAGCGGGTCGACAGGTTCGCGCGCCGCCCCGTCCGGCTGGTCCGATCGGTCCGATCAACTCGCTGTAAATTCCCCAGAACGCAGGTTTCCTGGGCTATAGTTGGGGGATTCTCGGTGGTCCAAACGCCCATGCGGCGTGCTTTGGGAGCGGCGGCGATGTTCAATGCGACGTGGGCGGGGGTGGGGGGGATCACAGGCTGGAAGCCTGTGCTACGGCCGGTGCTACGGCTTGTGCTACGGGTTGTACTACTGCTGCTGGCGGCCCGTCCTTGCCTGGCGGTGGATGGGGCGCACGTGGCGTCGGCGGTGGCCACCATCAAGGCCGCAGAAGTCAAGACGCATGTCGATGTGCTCGCGGACGATGCCTTTGAAGGACGCGAGGCGGGAACACGCGGCGGTGCGGCGGCAGGCAATTACCTCGTCAAGCACCTCGACGCCGCCGGACTCCAGCCGGCTGGCGACGACGAAACCTACTTTCAGGCCTTCGGCAACGGCTATCGGAACATTCTCGCCATCCTTCCCGGCAGCGATCCCGAACTCAGCAAACAATTCCTCGTCGTCGGCGCTCACTACGATCACGTCGGCTACGGCAACCGCGGCAACAGCTTCGGCCCCTTCGGCTACGTCCATAACGGCGCCGACGACAACGCCAGCGGCACCTCCTGCCTGCTGGAGTTGATCGACGCCTTCGTCTCGCTTCCCGCCCGCCCCAAACGATCGATCGTCTTCGCCTTCTGGGACAGCGAAGAAAAAGGCTTGCTCGGTTCGCTCCACTGGCTCGCCCACCCCACCGTGCCGCTCGACCGAGTCGTCTTCGCCTACAACGTCGACATGGTTGGACGCCTGCGCGATGACAGGTGCGAGGTGCTGGGCACGCGCACTGCTCCCGGCCTCCGGCAGCTCGTCAGCCGCCATAACGGCGTCGAAAACCTGGCGCTCGACTTCACCTGGGAGATGAAGGCCAACAGCGACCACCACCCCTTCTACACGCGCAACATCCCGGTGCTCATGTTCCACACCGGTTTGCATAACGACTACCACCGCCCGAGCGACGACGTCGAGCATATCCGCAACGACGGCATCGAACGCATTGCGCGCCTTTCCTTCCGCATCCTCTGCGACGTCGCCGATCTCCAAGACCCGCTGGCCTTCCGTGCGACGTCGCGCGGCGAATCGCCGGCCGCGCGGGAGCAGTTCGAACGAGCGCTCGCGCCCCCCGCGCCGCGTCTAGGCGCCGGCTGGCGGCGCAATCCCGAAGACCCGCCTGCCGACGGCGTCGTCATCACGCACACAGTCCCCAACTCGCCCGCCGCCCGCGTCAATCTGCGCGCCGGCGATCGCATCGTTTCCTTCAACAATCAACCGATCGCCAGCGAGAACCAACTGCGACTCGCCGTCCTCGCCGCAAAAGACAAAGTTGAACTCGGCGTGCGCCGCGCGGGCGGCGAGACGGTCGAACCGATCTCCGTGACGCTCGACGGTTCCCCCATCCGCGTCGGACTCGCCTGGCGCGACGACGACGCCGAGCCGGGCGTCGTCGTCGTCAATCAAGTCACCCCCGCCTCGGCCGCTCACTTGGCCGGCGTCCAGGTGCGCGACCGCATCTACGCCGTTTCGGGCCAACCATTCTCCGACAGCGAGTCGTTCCGCAAGTTGATCACCACGCTCCCCGGGCCGCTCGAACTAACCCTCGAACGCGACGGCCGCGTCACGACCCTGAAAGTGGACCTCGCCCCGTAGCAACAGCGTTCGTCTTACGGCGAAAAGTGCTCGGTGCTCACAGTCGCGCCGCGCTCATCGCGCAGCGTAAAGAAGCCGACCAGCGGGCGTGCGTCGGGAATCGTGGTCGAGGCCGAATCGCCGACGACGGGCACGTCGACCGTTTGCCAGTTGCGTTTCTGCCAGGGACCGTCGTCGGTGGTCCAGTGGAAGCGGACCGTCGGACGACGAGCGCTCACGATCTTCAGCGTCGCCTGCTTCTTGTCGCTCGATAGCGCCGCGGTCGGACCGACCTGCGCTAACGGTTCGCCGCCGCGCACCTGCTGATCGATGAACAGTCCGATTTCCTGCGGCGCCCAGCCCTGCGGATGACCATGCGGCATGTTGACCGTGACGCATAACTGCCGATCTTTCACGAGTCGATAGGTCTTTTGGTAGCTGTCGAGCGGATAGGCGAAGTCGTTCGTGCCGTTGACGAACAACACGGGCATCTTCGCGCGTCCCACATGCTGCGACGGATCAAAGTGCTTCACCCATTGGTCGCGCCACGCCGGCGTCATTGCGGCGAATCGCGGCAGCCACACGCTGTTTTCATGCAAAAAGCCGCAACCGTACACCGGCACAGCCGCACGGAATCGGTCGTCCACTCCCGCAACGATGCAAGTCAAATAACCGCCCCAGCTGATGCCCGTCACACCAATGCGATTCGCGTCGACCTCCGGCAAGCTCGCCAAGAGACTCCCCGCGCGCACGCAAGCCGCGACCGCATGATAAGTCCATAGATCGCGTAGCGGCGCGTCGGATTTCGGAAACTTCACGTCGTCCGATTGATCGGGGCCGCCGTCTTCCAACGGCATCCGATCGGGTCCCTTTCCAGCCAGATCCATCGCGATGGCCACGTAGCCGCGTTGGGCCCACAACTGCGCCCACTCGGGGAACGCGGTTCCGCCTCCGCCGTGAATGAGCACCATGGCGGGAGCCTTGCCCTCAAGCTTTTCAGGGAACGCGCAGTAGGCGAACACCCGAGTCGGACGGCCGCCGCGCGGTTCGCTTTCGTAGTACAGCTTGCGAAGCGGCCCCTCGTTATCGACCCACGTCGCTTTGGGAGGCGTGCGCAACGTCGCGAGATCCCATAGCGGTTCGTCGCCGCGCAGCAGGGCGGCAGGACCGAGCAAGAACAACAGCACCGCCGATATGCCGAACACCCGGGCCGTCATAAGCTTCCCCTCTCTCTCGTGAAGTAGATCGCCGCTCAAGAATCGTAAACTAGCAGCTCTTGAACGTCGTCGCGCGTATAGCAGGAATGCAGACCGTCTCTTTTGAACCGCCGCCGCAGGCGAGGGCACGTCGAGCGACAGGCACGAGAGGCAATCAGCGATCCACTGCCTAGCGATCCACTGCCTAGCCTGGAGGAACACTCGATGCAGGTATACTCCGGAACCGCGCAGGCGCAGCTCCCTCGCCTTCGGCTGCGGGTTAAACGAAGTCGTAGCCAGTTGGCTGGGCGAATTGATATCTTCTAGGGAGTTTTCGGGGCCCGCCTTCGAGGAGTCGCTTATGCACGCTGCGTTTCTGGTTGCTTCTTTCTGGATCGTCGCCGCGGCGCCGGCAGATGAGTTGCGATGTTTGCAGATCGACGGCGCCGGCCCTAACCCCTCGACGCTGTTCTATTCGCAACTACAACAAGAGGCGCACGCGGCGTTCGATCGTCGCGCGGGCGAGTTCGAAAAGCTGAAGTCGGCGGACGACATCGAGGCGTATCGCAAACGGCTGCGCGCGTTCATGCTGCAGCAACTCGGCGGACTCCCCGAACGATCGCCGCTCAACTCGCAAACCGTCGGCACGCTCCAAGCAGACGGATATCGCATTGAGAAGGTGATCTTCGAGAGCCAACCGGGGCATCCCATCACGGCCAATTTCTACTTGCCCGCGGGCGCGGGACCGTTCCCAGGCGTGGTGGTGTCGAGCGGTCATAGTCGCACGGCCAAGACGGCGCCGTATAACCAAAAGTTCGCCGCCGCCATGGCGCTAAACGGCATCGCGGCGCTGGCCTTCGACCCCATCGGTCAAGGCGAGCGATCCCAGATCCTCGGCGCCGACGGCCAACCACAGTTCAGCGGCACGACGACCGAACACTTCCTGGTCGGCGTCGGCTCGATCCTAGTCGGCACGAATACGGCCCGCTATCGCATCTGGGACGGCATGCGCGCCGTCGACTATTTGGCATCGCGTCCGGAAATCGACCCGCAACGCATCGGCTTCACCGGCTGCTCGGGCGGCGGCACGCTCACCAGCTACGTCATGGCGCTCGATGATCGCATCGCCTGCGCCGCACCCGCCTGCTACCTCACCACCTTTCGCCGCTTGATCGAGACGATCGGTCCGCAAGACGCGGAACAAAACATCTTCGGTCAAGTCGCTTATGGGCTCGACCAACCCGATTACGTTCTGCTGCGAGCGCCGAAGCCGACGATCATCAGCGCCACGACGAGCGACTTCTTCGACATCCAGGGAACCTGGGACGCCTATCGCCAGGCGAAACGGATTTACGGGCGGTTGGGATATCCCGAACGGATTGACTTGGTAGAAGCAGAAGGCGGTCACGGCGTCCAGCCGATGAACTTGCTGGCCATCTCCCGCTGGATGCGCCGGTGGCTCGTCGGACGCGACGACGCGGTCGAGGTGACCGACGCCGTCGTGCGCCCCGAATCGGAACTGCTCTGCACGCCGCGAGGCCAAACCCTGCTGCTCGCAGGTGCGAAGTCGGTCTTCGACCTGAACGTCGAACGCGAACGTAAGCTGGCCGAACAGCGCCAGAAGCTGTGGTCTTCGAAGCCGCGCGCCGAGATGTTGGACATGGTGAGGAAGACGGCCGGCGTCCGCTCGCGCAAGGACATGCCGAAGACCACGTGGGACAAGGCGGGCAAAGTCACGCGCGAAGGGTATCACATCGACAAAGTCATCCTGCGCAGCGATTCGGGCGTTCCCATGCCGGCGCTCACCTTTCACCCGCCTGAGCCGCACGAAGATGTTTATCTGTATATCCACGACGGCGGCAAGGCGGCCGACGACGGTCCTGACGGTCCCATCGTGAAGCTCGTCAAGGAAGGCTACGTCGTGGTCGCAGTCGACGTGCGAGGCTGGGGCGAGACGGCGTCGTCCGACAAAGTCGACCCGATTTTGGGCGACTGGAAAACCTTCTACCTCAGCTATCTGCTCGGCAAATCCCTCGTCGGCATGCGCACCGAAGACATCATCGCCGCCGGTCAGTGGGCGGCCGACTACCAGACAAAGACGCCGCGCAAGGTGCATCTGATCGGCGTGGGCCAAGCGGCCATTCCCGCGCTGCATGCGGCCGCGCTCGAACCCGAACTGTTCACGTCGATCGTCACTCGCGACGGCCCCCAGTCGTGGTCGAGCATCGTCGGCCAAAAGGCGCCGGTGGGCATGTTGCCCAGCACGATCCACGCCGTACTCGAAACGTACGACCTACCCGATTTGGTTCGAAAGTAGCCGATCCAAATCCGGCTCGCGTTCTCCTACATCTCCGTGCCTCTGTGTCTCCGTGAGAAAGAACCAACGCAACGAACTGCGAGGGGGCGGTCGCTACGGGCTTACGATCCCGGACGCCGGCGCGGATTCAACCGCCCGTCGCTTTGGATGACTTGAGTTGGTTTCAGTTCGTTTCTTTGTTCTCACGGAGGCACGGAGACACAGAGAGGAAGAGAGTCTGGCGCGAAAAGGAACTCGCAATGCGCCGTTCATAAATCGCATGCAGTCGCCCTTCGAATCCTCATTCAGCCCTTGGACTCTTACATCTCCGTGTCTTTGTGTCTCCGTGAGAAAAAAGCAAACGCACCGAGCGGCCAGGGTGCGGTCGCTCCAGAGTGACGATTCCGGCGCCGGCGCGGATTCAACCGCGAGTCGCTTGAGATGACCTGAGTTGGTTCAAGTTCGTTTCCTTGTTCTCACGGAGACACAGAGAGGAAGAGAGTCTGGCGCGAAAGGGAAATCCCAATGCGCCGTTCATAAATCGCGTGCAGTCGCCCTTCGAATCCTCATTCAGCCCTTGGACTCTTACATCTCCGTGTCTCCGTGTCTCCGTGAGAAAAAAACAAACGCACCGAACTGCGAAGGGGCGGTCGCTCCAGAGTGACGAATCCGGCGCCGGCGCGGATTCAACCGCGAGTCGCTTGAGATGACCTGAGTTGGTTCAAGTTCGTTTCTTTGTTCTCACGGAGGCACGGAGACACGGAGAGGAAGAGATTCTGGCGCGAAAAGGATCTCGCAATGCGCTGTTCAGAAATCGCGTGCAGTCGCCCTTCGAATCCTCATTCAGCCCTTGGACTCTTACATCTCCGTGTCTTTGTGTCTCCGTGAGAACAAAAAAAACGCACCGTGCGGCCAGGGTGCGGTCGCTCCAGAGTGACGATCCCGGCGCCGGCGCGGATTCAACCGCGAGTCGCTTGAGATGACCTGAGTTGGTTCAAGTTCGTTTCTTTGCTCTCACGGAGGCACGGAGACACGGAGAAGAAGAGATTCTGGCACGAAAAGGAACTCCCAATGCGCAGTTCGGAAATCGCGTGCTCGCTCCCTTCAAGACCACATCCGGCTCTCGGTTTCCTACATCTCCGTGTCTTTGTGGCTCCGTGAGAAAAAAACAAACGCACCGAGCGGCCAGGGTGCGGTCGCTCCAGAGTGACGAACCCGGCGCCGGCGCGGATTCAACCGCGAGTCGCTTGAGATGACCTGAGTTGGTTCAAGTTCGTTTCCTTGTTCTCACGGAGACACAGAGAGGAAGAGAGTCTGGCGCGAAAGGGAAATCCCAATGCGCCGTTCATAAATCGCGTGCAGTCGCCCTTCGAATCCTCATTCAGCTCTTGGACTCTTACATCTCCGTGCCTCTGTGGCTCCGTGAGAAAAAAACCAACGCACCGAACTGCGAGGGGGCGGTCGCTCCAGAGTGACGATCCAGGCGCCGGCGCGGACTCAACCGCGAGTCGCTTGAGATGACCTGAGTTGGTTCAAGTTCGTTTCTTTGCTCTCACGGAGGCACGGAGACACGGAGAGGAAGAGATTCTGGCGCGAAAAGGATCTCGCAATGCGCTGTTCAGAAATCGCGTGCCGTCGCCCTTCGAATCCACATTCAGCTCTTGGACTCTTGCATCTCCGTGCCTCAGTGTCTCCGTGAGAAAAAACCAACGCACCGAACTGCGAGGGGGCGGTCGCTACGGGCTTACGATCCCGGCGCCGGCGCGGATTCAACCGCGAGTTGCGTGAGACGACCTGAGTTGGTTCAAGTTCGTTTCTTTGCTCTCACGGAGGCACGGAGACACAGAGGAAGAGATTCTGGCGCGGAACACGAACTCGCAATGCGCCGTTCCGAAATCGCGTGCAGTCGCCCTTCGAATCCACATTCAGCCCTTGGACTCTTGCATCTCCGTGCCTCCGTGTCTCCGTGAGAAAAAAACAAACGCACCGTGCGGCCAGGTGCGGTCGCTCCAGAGTGACGATCCCGGCGGCGGATTCAACCGCGAGTCGCTTGAGATGACCTGAGTTGGTTCAAGTTCGTTCTTTGCTCTCACGGAGGCACGGAGAGGAGAGATTCTGCGAAAAGGATCTCGCAATGCGCTGTTCAGAAATCGCGTGTCGCCCTTCGAATCCACATTCAGCTCTTGACCTTGCATCTCCGTGCCTCAGTGTCTCCGTGAGAAAAAAACCAACGCACCGAACTGCGAGGGGGCGGTCGCTACGGGCTTACGATCCCGGCGCCGGCGCGGATTCAACCGCGAGTTGCTTGAGACGACCTGAGTTGGTTCAAGTTCGTTTCTTTGCTCTCACGGAGGCACGGAGACACAGAGAGGAAAGATTCTGGGCGAAAAGGATCTCGCAATGCGCCGTTCAGAAATCGCGTGCAGTCGCCCTTCGAATCCACATTCAGCTCTCGGTCTCTTACATCTCCGTGCCTCTGTGTCTCCGTGAGAAAAAACAAACGCACCGTGCGGCCAGGGTGCGGTCGCTCCAGAGTGACGATCCAGGCGCCGGCGCGGATTCAACCGCGAGTCGCTTGAGATGACCTGAGTTGGTTCAAGTTCGTTTCTTTGCTCTCACGGAGGCACGGAGACACGGAGAAGAAGAGATTCTAGCGCGAAAAGGAACTCCCAATGCGCAGTTCAGAAATCGCGTGCTCGCTCCCTTCAAGACCACATCCGGCTCTCGGTTTCCTACATCTCCGTGTCTTTGTGGCTCCGTGAGAAAAAACAAACGCACCGAGCGGCCAGGGTGGAGTGATAAAAATCTGAGCGTGAGTCCGCGCACGGTTGTTGCGTCGCTGCCCCCTCATCCCCAGCCCTTCTCCCCGCGGCGGGGAGAAGGGAGCACCATCCGCGCGTGTCGTTTTCCAACAAACGACAGCGTTGCGCAACAAACGACAGCGTTGCGCAGCAAACGACAGTGGGTCCGAGGCGCCAAACGCTCCGAATTCAACAGAGTTTTTTTCGCTCCAGCGACCAGGGTGCGGTCGATTCTGGGTTACGCACTATGACGCCGTCGTCGCCAAACGAAGACGCCCGGTGGCGACGATGCGTCGCGAACCGGGCGTGGGCGGTTCATGGTTCTCGGCCGATGACCTACTTCGCGGCGGCGTAGCGGCGCGCGACTTCGGCCCAGTTCACGATGCTCCAGAAGGCGCCGACATAGTCCGCTCGGCGGTTCTGGTACAGCAAATAGTAAGCGTGTTCCCACACGTCGAGGCCCAGGATCGGGGTGCGGCCTTCCATGATCGGGCTGTCTTGATTCGGCGAGCTCTCAACCAGCAGCTTCCCGCCCGAGACGCTCAGCCACGCCCAACCCGAGCCAAAGCGAGTCATCGCGGCCTTCGTGAAGTCTTCCTTGAACTTGGCCAGTCCGCCCAGTTCGTTGTTGATCGCCGCAGCCAGTTCGCCCGTCGGCTCGCCGCCCGCGTTCGGACCGATGACGGTCCAGAACAGGCTGTGGTTGGCATGTCCGCCGCCGTTGTTGCGCACGACGCCGCGGATGTTTTCCGGCACCGAAGCCAGGTCGGCGATCAACGCTTCGACCGTCTTCGATTCCAGCGGCGTACCGGCGATGGCGTTGTTCACGTTCGTGATGTACGCCTGGTGGTGCTTCGTGTGGTGGATCTCCATCGTCCGCGCATCGATGTGCGGTTCGAGGGCGTTGTACGCGTACGGCAAAGCGGGCAAAGTGAATGCCATGTCTGGTTGACTCCTCGGTAAACTCTCATCCGAAATACGACTTTGGCTGTTATAGGGGACAACCTGGGTTTGGGGTAGCCTTGGCGGTCCCGCGAAGGCAGAATTGGAGCTCGCGGCGAACCCCGAAAGCCTCCCTTTTGCTCGGGGAAAACCACCGCCGCTGCGGGTCACGAGAGACGATATGAAGATTGCGTATCTGGATTGTGTAAGCGGGATTAGCGGCGACATGACGCTGGGCGCCTTGGTCGACGCGGGGGTCGACTTGCAGACCCTGCAGGCCGGCATCGACTCCCTGGGACTTACGCCCGTCAAACTGGTCGCCGCCGAGGTGAAGCGGCATGGCTTTCGAGGCCTCAAGGTAAGCGTCGAACACGAACCGGAGAAGGCGCACCGACACCTACACCACATCACCGACAAGATCGACGCCAGCGAGGTGCTCACCGTACCGCAAAAGGATCTCGCAAAACGCATCTTCACGCGATTGGGCGAGGCCGAAGCCAAAGTCCACGGCACGACGCTCCGCAAAGTTCACTTTCACGAAGTGGGCGCCGTCGACTCGATTGCCGACATCGTCGGCGCCGCCATCGGACTCACGCTGCTCAACGTCGACCGCATCCTCTGCTCGCCCGTCCCGCCTGGTTCGGGCTATATTCAGATCGAACATGGTCGAGTCAGCGTGCCGGCGCCGGCGACGGCCGAACTGCTGAAGGGCATTCCGCTGGCCCCATGCGGCGTGACGGCCGAGTTGACGACGCCGACCGGCGCGGCAATCGTCGCCTCCGTCGCTGATTCCTTCGGCCCCCTCCCCCCGATGACCATCGACGCGATCGGGCTCGGCGCTGGGGACAAGGACTTCGCCGAACAAGCCAACCTCCTGCGGCTCATCCTCGGCCACACTGACGACGCCTACGCCTCCGACCAAGTCTGGGTGCTCGAAACGAACCTAGATGATGTGAGCGGCGAGGTGCTGGGACACACGACGTCGCTTCTTTTGGAAGCCGGAGCGCTCGACGTTTACACCACGGCGATTCAAATGAAGAAGAACCGCCCCGGCGTTACGCTCACCGCCATCTGCCAAGACGCCCTCATCGCCAAGCTCGAGAAAATCATCTTCCGCGAGACGAAGACGCTGGGCGTCCGCCGGTGGCTCGTAAGTCGCCACAAGTTGGAGCGGCATGCTTACTCGGTCGAAACGCCTTTGGGCGTCGTCCTCGGGAAGCTCGCAACGCTGCCCGACGGTACAGTGAGTTTCTCGCCCGAGTTTGAGGCGTGTCGCCAAGTCGCCGCAGAGAAAGACGTCCCGATCAAGGACGTCTATGAAGCGGCCATTCGAGCTTTTGCGCCGGCAGGGTGAGGGGGGCGAAGGACGGAGATTTTTCGCGCTGGATGATGGGTTTTTTTTGACAGGCTGGAAGCCTGTTTTACGTTCACTTAACAGGCTGGAAGCCTGTTCTACGGGGGTTATATGAAGCACTTATTGGCGGGATTGATTGTGTTGGCGGCTTCGGTCGGGTTCGCGGCGGAGAAGGCGCCGAAGGTGGTGCTCATTGCAGGCCGACCTTCTCATCCGCCGCGGATGCACGAGTTCAATGCGGGCGTCCAGTTGCTCGCCAAGTGCATGCAGGATTTTCACGGGGTGCGCGTCGAATACGTGCTCAATGGATGGCCCCAAGATGAAAGGATCTTCGACGACGCCGCAGCGGTCGTCTTCTACATGGACGGCGGCGGCGGACACGAAGTCGTCAAGGAAAATGGGCGACGCAAGGCAATCGTCGAAGGTTGGGCCAAGAAGGGTATCGGCCTTGGCTTCATGCACTTCGGCGTGGAAGTCGTGCCCGATCAAGCCGGCGCGGAATTCAAACGATGGATCGGCGGCCACTACGAACACATGTTCTCGTGCAATCCGATCTGGGAGCCGAAGTTCAATCAACTGCCGCAGCACCCCATCACGCGCGGCGTGCAGCCGTTCGAGATCAAGGACGAGTGGTACTTCAATATGCGGTTCGTCGCCGACATCGCAGGCAATGAAGCGACGACCGTCGAGGGACTCAAGTTCACGCCGATCCTCGTCGCTTCGCCGTCCGACAAGGTGCGCAACGGCCCCTACGTCTACCCGCAAGGCCCCTACTCGCATATCCAAGCCAACAAAGGGCGCGCGGAAGCCATGATGTGGGCCGTGGAACGGCCTGACGGCGGACGCGGCTTCGGTTTCACCGGCGGCCACTTCCACGACAACTGGAGCAACGACCAGTTCCGCAAGACGATCCTCAACGCCTTCGTGTGGCTCGCCAAAGGCGAAGTCCCCGCGTCCGGCGTGGAATCAAAGGTCACTCAAGCGGACCTCGACGCCAACCTCGATCCCAAACGCAAATAAGCGTCGCAGCAGTCCCCTCGGCGCTCCTTCGTTTAACCCGCAGCCGAAGGCGAGGACTTCGCCGCGGCTGAAGTCAAACCGCCTCTGCCTCGCCTTCGGCTGCGGCATAAACGCAATGTTCAACGGACCTTGAGTCGCCGGACGTACCAACTTGCGAGCGCCGTGCCGACGACAGGCGGTCCGACCCACGGCGCCAGCGCCCACGGCCCCTCGAATTGAAACCCAAACAGTCGACCAGCGCCGAATACGATGAACGCCGTGTGAAACGCGATCCCCGTTCCCAACAGGTTTTCGACGTGCTTGTAGAGCCAATTCCGAGGCGCCGGTTGCGGGCCGAGCACGTACCGCATCTCCTTCACCGCCGCTGCCGTCCCGAACAGGCCGAGAAGCAACGGCACAAGATAGGCGGCGAGCGGCAGAGGTCCGCCTTGCGGCGGTCCTTGAGTCAGGCGATAGACGCCGAACGCCGTCAAAAGCATGGCGCACGCCAGACTTAGTCCAAGCCACCCCAGGACGCTGGTCTGCCGCAACCGCCCGTGCGCTTCGCGAGCGCGCATCAAGCGCACCCCGTACACCGCTCCCGAGATCGTGGCCGCCGATAGATACAACAGGATCAAGAACAGGAATCGATACAGCTCGCGGGGCGCCGCCTGCTTGCCCGGCGCCGCCTGCGGAATGAAGGATGCAAAGCTATCGACATGCACGACGGCCCAAAGGGAACTGAACAGAGCCGAGCCGCCGACGACATACGCGGCGAGCACGAACAGTTTTCCCGCTCGCAGATGGCCGCGCGTCCCCTTGGGAGCGGCCATGATCCACCAGAACAAGGCCAAGCCCGCGAAACCAAGTCCAATGTGGACGTAGCGCAAACAGGCATGCAGCAGGTCGAGAGTCTGAGTCATACATGTCTACCGCAGGACTTACTTCAGTCGCTCACGCACGCCGGGAATGATCCGTGCTGCGTTTTCATGGTACAGCTTGCGCAGCACTTCGTCCGGCAAGTCGACGCCATAGATGTTCCAGAATCCCTGCGGGGGAAACTCCTTTTCGGAGTACGGGAAGTTTTCGTCCTGCGTCTCCAGGAATCGCCAATACAAGCGCACTCGAGTCTCCGGCCACGGGCCGTCCGTCCCGAACAACACGCGGTCCGCATAGCGAATCAAGAACTTGCGCGCCGAATAGGGCTGTCGCCCCAGTTCGCTGATCCGGGACGCAATCTCCACGTACAGATTCGGATACTTTTCCAGCCACTCGCCTAGCTGCACCAGATCTTCGCCGTCGTTCGCCAAGTGAGCGGCGATGAACGTCGTTTGCGGATGTCGCTCGACCACTCGATTACGCGCCGCAAGCAGTTCGTCGCGCGACGGAAATCCTCCGCCATAGAAACTCCATTCGGGCCGCCGATGCAGCTCCTCCCACCGTTCATTGCTGGCATCGATCGGTCGGAAGAAGGCGGAAGGATCGGCCGTATGCATGAGCACGGGCAATCCTAGTTCACCGCACGCCTTCCAAATGGGATCCCAGCGTGGATCGTCCACGCGCACGAACGATCCGTCGGGATTGCGGTACGAGAGACCGAAGTCCTTGAAGAGTTTGAGTCCGCTGGCGCCCGCTTGCTTGGCTTCGGCCAGCTTCTGAGCGGCGAGGCGTGCAAACTCGGGCCGCTGACAATCCCAACTGGCCGGATCATTCACCTTGCCGGCGCCGCGCCAATCGATGTTGGCAAAGATGACGAATCGCTCGCGGTGCTTGTCCCACAGATGACGCGCATGCTCCTGGAATGCATCCCCCCAGCCGCCGTCGAGACTCACGCAGACTGCGATCTGATTGCGGTCCATGAGCGACACGAATGCATCTCGCGCTTCGTCCGATTGTCGCGTTCGAACTCGAAAGTGCGTATGGACGTCGACCACCGGGAACCGAGCGCGCTCCAGCCGCTGTTCGGGCGTCTTGATCGAGGGTTGAGGCCGAAACAACCGAAGCGATAGATCGCGACCTTCGCGGCCGTCCAACAGCGGCCCATCCTGCGGCGGCTCACTCTGCGGTGAGCGGGCGACAGTCTTGTCTTGCGCCGCGAGCGGCCGCGCCGACAGACCGGCGAACGTCGCGCCGCCGACCAGGATGGCGACGCTGAACCGTGCAGCGTTTAGAATGCGAGTCATAAAACAACCTTCCCGAAATGCGACTCCGTCGCCGCAGCACCGCGCCGCTGCAGCTCAGCCCAGTATGACGTTTGAACCCACTCAGCGGCAGTCGTCCGACGAACTCGATGAGGCGCGTGCGCGCAGTCTCTCGAACGCGCCGGCGCCGTCGACCATTCCAGGGTACGACTTGCTCGAACGACTGGGGACCGGCGCGTTTGGCGAAGTATGGACGGCGCGCGATCAGAACACGGGCGTCGTCGTGGCGGTGAAGTTCTACGCCAGCCGCGGCAGCGTCGACTGGGCGCCCGTCTATCGCGAAGTCGAGAAGCTCGTCCTTCTCTCGCAAGATAGTCACGTCGTGAAACTGTTGCAGGTAGGTTGGACGAGCGACCCGCCGTACTACGTGATGGACCATATGCCCGGCGGCTCGCTCGCTCAACGTCTGGCGCATTCCGGCCCGCTGCCGCGCGCCGAAGCGGCGGCCTTGTTTCGCGAGTTGTTGGTCGGGATGCAGCGTGCGCATGGTCGCGGCGTCTTGCATTGCGATCTCAAACCCGAAAACGTGTTGCTCGACGCCGACCAGCGTCCCCGCTTGGCCGATTTCGGCCAGTCGCGCCGAGTCGACGACGCGACGCCGGCGCTAGGCACTTTCTTCTACATGGCGCCCGAACAGGCCGACTCGGCCGCCGCTCCCGACGCGCGTTGGGACGTCTACGCACTCGGCGCCATCCTCCATTGCCTGCTCGTCGGCGAACCGCCTCATCGCACGCCCGAATTGCTCGCCGCCTTGCGCGACGCACGCGGACTGGAGGCGCGATTGAGGGAGTATCGTGAGCGAGTGAGCGGCGCGGGGCCCGTCGCACCGCGTCTGCGGCGACAGGGAATCGATAGGCGACTCGCCGCGATCGTCGAACGGTGTCTCGACCCGCGCCCCGCGACGCGCTATCAGTCAGTCGCCGAGATTCTCGCCGGACTCGACGATCGCGCACTCCAACGCGCACGTCGTCCACTTTGGCTGCTCGGCGCCGGCGGCCCTGTCCTCCTGCTGCTCATCCTCTCCTTCTTCGCGTGGCGCGGTTATCAGCGTGCGGTTCGCGACACCATCGAACTCGCCCAACGTCGCGCCGTCGAAAACAACCGATTCGCGGCCGAACTGGCCGCCGAGCGCGCTACGAGCGAGATCGCCGATCAATTTGCCACGGTCGAGTATGAGGCGGAACGACAACGGCTGGCCGAAATACTGCTGCCCGTGATGAAGCTGCCAAGCTTGGTGCAGTTGAACGATCCACAAACGCCGGTTGAGAACCTCTCGGCCATTCGCCAGCATTTGCGAGCGGATGCCGAGCGCAAGGCGCTCGATGAGTACCTGGTCTATCGTTTAAGTCTTTATGCCGAAGACGCGCAGGTCGGCATCGGACCGCGTTTCGCCAGTCTGTTCGTCGTCGACGCGCACGGGACGATGATCGGCGCCGCATTCGACCCTAAGCCCCTCGCGCCGCCGCCTATCGGCGACAACTTCGCGCACCGAGCCTACTTTCATGGCGGACCTGCGGAACCGGAGCCGGCCGTTCGCCCGCCGCTCGACGTCCAGTCCATTTCCCGCACTTACTGGTCGCCCGTGTTCCAAAGCAGCGTGACCGACGAACGCAAAGTCGCTATCTCCACGCCGATCCGGGCCGAGGTCGATGGTCGCGAGCAATTCGTGGGGGTGCTGGTGATCACGGTTCGCCAGGAGGACCTGCGATTGTTTCGCGAACCCGCGACGGCGAGCGCAGAACATTTTCTCGTGCTGGTCGATGATCGTCCTGGCGAGCGGCGCGGAACGATTCTCGTTCATCCGCTGCTCAAACAATTACTCCTGTCGGAAGACGCCGCGGAGACAGACTCGCTGCGAGACTATCAGCTCGCGCCGGCCGTGCTTGACGCCGAGCTCGGCGATGACTCGTTGAATACGTACCACGATCCGTTCGGCAATCATCCGGCGGGAGCGGCTTGGAACAAACCTTGGCTCGCCGCCGCGGCGCCGGTCACCATGCCTGCCGCCGACTCCAACGACGACGCCCCCATCCGCGACTCCACGTCGGGCCTCGTCGTGCTGGTTCAAGAAGATCTCACGGCGATCACCGCGCCCGTTCGAGCGCTCGCTTATCAATTGCTGCGCGAAGGGATCCTTGCGTTGGCCCTCGTGTCGCTCGTCACGCCGCTGTGGTGGCTGTTCGTGTGGCGCATTACGACGGGCCGTGAACGCCGCCGCACAACTCGCCCCTGACGACGTCCGACTCGCCTGCCGCGGCGACTTGATCAATCCGATTACTTCGGCGGCGCCTTCACCGTCAAGCGCAGTGAGCGGCTTGGCAGCGACACCAGCGCATTCGGCTTGTTTGCCATCGCTGCGTCCTTGTGAAAAGGCACTTGCGATTGCGCGAGCAGCGCGAGCGTGTACTCGCCTGGACGCGTTCCGGCTTGCACCTCGAGCGACGCCGTCAGTTCGGCGACGTCTGGCTTGAACTCCTGATTCCCCAGTTTGAAGTTTCCTGGGAACGACAGCGGCTGAATCGTGACGGCGTTCTTGGCGTCCGGCCAGCGGCGGACGAGTCGCAGTTTCAGGTCGACCTTCTTCCCCGCTTCCACCGTCGCTTGCGGCGGCTCCACCGTCACCTCGAACGGCGCGACGTCGCGCACCGCGATCAGCGCCCGCCTCATCGGGCGACTCGAACTGTAACTCGGATCATTCGTCACGCGCGTGTACGGCCTTACCAGCCGTCGAATCGTTTGTTCCCCGCGTTGGCCGGTCGCGATGAGACGCAAATCGAATAGCGCATCCGCGGCGCTTTCCTCGGCGCGGATGACGAGCGTTCCGGAGTTGCCATGCAGGACGGCCGGTTCGACGATCAGGCCGGCGGGCGGGTTCTCCGCGGCGATCGTCACTGGGCCGCTGAATCCGTCCGTCGTATGGATGACGACGTCCAAGTAGGTTGCACCGCCGCGCCCGACCGTCGTGCCGCCCGGCCCCGGATTCTGGCGATGCATGGCGGCGACGAAGAAGTCGGGCGCTCCCTTGCGCACCCGCAGCACGTACTGATATCGTCCGCCGCCGCGTCGATACCGATCCTGCACCAAGAGCCGATACTTCTTGTTCGCCGCCAAATTGACCGAGCCCGCTGGGTCGCGCAAGTGACCGTCGAAAGCGTTGACTCGATGGCCGTAGTCATCTAGTTCGGCGACGCGATTGCCTTGATCGTCGAGCACCGCGACGTACGGATCGGCTCGTCCGCCCAGTCGTTCGCAATACACATCGACGTAGAAGTTCCCCGCCTCCGTCGTCTCCAGTTCGTACCAATCGCCGTCGCGAGGCGCATCGAAGCGAGCATTCACGACCGCGGGCAATGTCAGCCGCTGCGCTCGCTCGGGGACGTCGTTGGGTTCCGCTTCGGGCGTCGTCGGTTCGTCCGTCGCCAACAGCGTCACGGCCGGTCCCAGCTCGCGCGGCAAGCCGGCCGGCGTCTGAAAGCCGACGAGCGTGCAGGTCGCGGCAGTCGGCAGGGTCGTGTGATCGGTGGGATGTTCGAGAAAGCGAAACTCTCCCAGCGTCAGGAGGTCTGCGGGCGGATTAATCGCGATCCGTCGCTCTTCCAGCACCGCCTCGCCGACGCGCTGATTCGACGCCGCCGCCCCCGGCCCCAGGTTGCGACCATAGAACAGCACTTCGGTCGTCTGCCCCGCCGTGATCGCCCGCGGGAATGCGTTCTCCAGTTGCGGCGCGTCGCTCACGATCAACTGGTACGCATGTCCCCCGCGAAACGACAAGTCGCTGGCCGCCAGGACGTAGTCGCCGTCGGCCGGGATGACGACGTCGATCAGCGAGTCGCGGCCGAAATGATCGCCGCTCGCCGCGATCAGCGCACCTGCCGCCGTAGTGAGGCTCAGGGTCGGATCCATCGACGAATCGAGCTTTCCCGCTCGACACTGCAGCGTCAGCCGCTGACCGCGGCGCGCACTGAAGCGAAACAGGTCTTGATCGTTCTGGTCGGACGTGCCGTGGACGACGGAGTTCACGACAAGCAATTGGGCTTTGTCGAGGCTGTTGTTGGGTTCCGTCTCGGCGACATCGGTTACATCGCGCACGACCGAGAACAATCGCGGGTTGCTGATGCCGAATCGACCGTCGATCCACACGTCGTAGGTCCCAGCAGGAACGTCCGGAGCGATCTTCAGCAAATAGCGACGTTCCTTCCCCATCACGGGCGTCGCCGAGAGTCCGGGATGATCGAAGACCAGGGACTTCACGTCGTCGAGGTCGGCGCCTTGAATCTCAATCTCCGTTTGACCGCCGGCGACTCCACCCAGCGGCGTCAGTCGATCGAGCCGCGGCATCGGCAGTTCGGCCCGAACGTCGCGGGTTGCGCCGACGACGCTGGCGACGAGCGCCAGTCCGAGGCAGGCGAGGATGCGGTGCAGCAAGACGCGCACCGCGACGCGCGTCGCCGGCCGAGCGAACCGACGAGCGACAGGATGGCTAGACACAGGCGGCTCCCAGCTTAGATCAAGTCGGCGATCGGCTGACCCTCGTTGAGGATCGGCAGCGGACGATTCGCCTGGTCGTAGAATACGTGCTTGTAGTTGACGCCCAGCACGTGATACATGGTCGATAGGAGGCAGCCCGGCGTCGCCGGCTTCGTCGTCGGATACTCGGCCTTGTCGTTCGTGGCGCCGACCACTTGCCCCATGCGCAAACCGCCGCCGGCATAAAGCACCGACATGGCTTGCGGCCAGTGATCGCGTCCTGCTCCGCCGTTGATCCGCGGAGTTCGACCGAACTCGCCCATCGCCATCACCAGCACATCGTTTTGCAAGCCGCGTTCGTACAAGTCGCCGACCAGCGCCGCGACGGCGCGGTCGTACTTCGGCAGAAGGTTGTCCTTCAGCTGCTTGAAGTTGTCGCCGTGCGTATCCCAGCCGCCGCCCGCTTGAACGGCGACGAACGTGACGCCCGCCTCGACCAACCGCCGCGCCAACAGGCAGCTTTGCCCCAGATCATTGCGTCCATATCGATCGCGCAGCTTTGCATCCTCCGCTTGAATTTGAAACGCTTTCTGCGCTTTGTCGTTCGTGACCATCTCCAGTGCGTCGCGATAGAAGGCGTCGATGCCGACGATGTCCCCCTTCGCATCGACGTCGCGTCGCAGGCCGTCCAGTTGTTTGAGCAAGTTCTCGCGGCGGTCGAGTCGCGCGAGGTCGACGCGGGACGCGAGTTTCAGATTGCGCACCTGAAAGCCGTCGGAATTGGGATCGCTATCGGGCGAGAATGGGTTGTACGACGCGCCGAGGTACGCGGCTTTACCCAGTCCCAGAGGCCGCGGCAAGTTGACATAAGCGGGCAGACCAGGGTCGTTCGCTCCTTTCATTCGCGCGACGACCGACCCCATGCAGGGGAAGATGTTGTCGTTCACTTCGATCGTCGGCTGCCAGCCCGTCAGCATCCACTGCGAACCCATGCCGTGCCCCGCGTTCGTGTGACAACCCGAACGAACGATGGCCAATTTATCCATGATCTGCGACTGCAGCGGCAGATGCTCGCCGATGTCGATGCCCGGTACATTGGTCGCAATCGGGCGAAACTCGCCCCGCACCTCGGCCGGCGCATCGGGCTTCAAGTCGTACATGTCGAGGTGGCTCGGCCCGCCCGCCTGCCAGATGAGGATCACCGACTTCCGCGACGCGCCGTTTGCCGCGCCTTGAGCTTTCATGCGTAGGAAATTCGGCAGCGTCAGTCCGCCGATCCCCAGCGCTCCGATGCGCACGAAACTGCGTCGAGTGACTCCGTCGCACTGGCGATCGCCGCTTCCCATCAGATCGATCATCGTCGACTCCCCGTCGGACGTTAGTGGTTGAACATGAATTCGCGCGTGTTGACCAGCGTCCACAGCAGATCTTGCAGCGCCGACGCTTGATCCTTCGCCTGCTCGACGTACGGTCCAGCCGCCGCCAGTTCATCCGGCTTCGGCGGACGACCGAAGGTCGCCAAGTAGAGTTCTTCGATTGCTTCGCGCGGCGACTTCTTCTCGGCGATCAGCCGAGCGACTCGCCCGTCGCCCGCGGCCAGCTTGTTCTCGATCTCGTCTGAGTTGGCCAGCAGCAGCACTTGGGCCAGCGTCGCGCCGCTCGACCGCTCGCACTCGCAGCTGGTCACGCGCCGCGGCCGATCGAACGTATCGAGGAAGTAGGAGCCGAAGCCTTCGTGCGGCAGATCGACGGCCCGCGCCTGGCTGCTCACGCCATTGAAACGAGTCTTCGTGCCGGTCGCCTGGTCGACGGCGTCGAGGAACACCTCGGCATAGAGGCGTCGACCATAGAAGCGAGCAAAATTCTGGCGGTCGTGTTGGTTATGCTCGGTAGGCTCGGATGACAGTTGGTACACGCGACTGTTGAGGATCGTGCGCACCATGTGCTTCATGTCGAACTTGTGGTCGACGAAGTCGCGCGCCAGCGCCTCTAGCAATTCGGGATTCGACGGCGGGTTGGTCTCGCGCAGATCGTCGACCTCGTGGACCAAACCGCGTCCCAGGAAATGGCCCCACAAGCGATTGACGAACACGCGCGCGAAGTACGGATTCTCGGGCTTCGCCATCCAATCGACCAACCCATGGCGCGGGTCGTCGTCCGGCCCAAACTTGGCTTCTGGTCCGTCGAGATACTTCGGTTCGGGCGCCTTGCCGGTGAGCGGATTCCGCTCGCCGGTCGTCACGGTCGCCGACGCGAAGTACGGCGGCGGCTGTCCAAAGCCCTTGCGACCAAGACGAGTAAAAAAGCCCGCCAAGCCGAAGTAGTCTGCCTGCCCCCAACGCTCATAGGGGTGATGGTGGCAGCGTGCACATTGCAGCCGCAGCCCAAGAAACACTTGGGCCGTATCGGCCGTGACCTGATGCAGTTGGTCGTCGCGGCTTTGCCAATACCAATTGATGGCGGGCGCATCCTGCCATTCGCCGGACGCCGCCACAATGCCGCGCACCATCTCATCATACGGACGATTGCGGGCGATCAAGTCCTTCATCCAATTATGGAACGCGTAGGCGGCTTGGTCGGAACCCGCCAAGTTCGAGTTGCGAAGGATGGCGCCCCAACGCAGCGCGAAGAACGCGGGATAGTCGGGCGACTCAAGCAATCGGTCGATCAAGACGCGACGCTTGTTCGGGTCGGCATCCGCCAAGAATTGACGCGCCTCGTCGACCGTCGGCAACCGACCGCAGACGTCGAGGGTCGTACGTCGCAAGAACACGGCGTCATCGGCGAGCGGCGAGGGCTGGAGTCCCAACTGCATCCACTTCTTGGCCGACAGTTCGTCGATGTAATTGTTCGGCGCGAACCCGGGTAAATCGGTCCGCGGCTCGCCATGCGGCAAGATCGCGCGGAACACGACGACCTGCCCTTGGAACCGCGCCATGATCACCGCTTCGCCGCGTTGGTCGCCCGTGCGCACCACTCCCTCTTCGGACACCGACGCTACGACGTCGAGGTTGCTGGAGAATTGCGACATCGCCGTGACGTCGCGCCGTACGCCGTTGCTGAGTTCCGCTTCGACCTGGAGCGACTGCGTTTCGCCCGGCTTCATCACTCGGAGCGTTGGAGCGACATGCAGTCGGACCAATCGCGGCGCAGCCGGGTCGGACGGTTTGGCGCCCTGCGCAATCCAGTCGCGCAAAGTCCTGTAGGCAGGACTATCGACGTCGAACCGCTTGCCGCCGCCATGAGGCGTCTGACCCGTCGCCTTCACCAGCATCAAGCTGTTCTCGGGGGACGCTGGAAACACGCGTCGGCCTCGCGCCTGGAGCACCACCGCCTCGTGATCGAATCGTTCGTCGTACCCGAACAGCGAGAGTTTAAAGCCGTTCTGGCCGCTCGCCTTCCCGTGACAGCCGCCCGCATTGCAACCGTAGCGGCTCAAGAGCGGCACGACGTCCTGTGCAAAGTCGACCGCAGCCGAGGATGCCGTCGTCCCGGCCGTCTCCGCGCGCAAAGCCACGGGACTCAAGCCGAGCGCAAGGCCCGCGGCTAGATAAATCAACGCGATTCTTCCCGTTCGAAACGGGCTTACGGCAACGCCGACGACGCCTGGCATTCACGGACCTCGACTTGAGAGCCACCTGCACCCCCTGTCCCTACCCATCAATTCGGTTCGATGTTAGCCCAACGCGTAGCGCGAGGCAACGGATTTGGCAGGGGACGTAGAAACACCATTTCAGCCGACGGGGCGCTAGCACCCGGCTGACAAGCCGCCGCGCGCAACAATCCCGCACCGCCCCACCCCCATCCGCTAGCCGGCCGCTAGCGCGGCGTCGGCTGAATTGTTTTGCGGGCGCGACAGGCGATGCGACTTGGCAATCCTGGTAGGACGGGCGACCGGCGCGCAAAAACCTGCAAGCACGGTACAGGCGCTACCGATGACACGGTTGATGCTTGCGGAAACTTCCGAGCAGCCGTCATTTATTCCCGCCTTTCCTTCGACCCGTTCCCCCCTCCCCACCCACCTACTGCCATGAAGCTCATTCGTTTCGTCGCGCTGTTGGCAATTTGTACGGTCTGTTTCGTCGGCGGAGCTGCGACCGCTCGCGCGCAGTCTCTCAAGCCGCTCGTCCCCGGCTCTGGACAAAAAGTGAGCCAAGTGGGGGACGACTTTGAAGATCCGGCGTGGGAGTACTACCCGAATCTGCCGAAAAGCGCGGAGAACATCAACGACAATCAGTATCTGCCGGGCGGATACGCGAAGAACGGCCGCTGGTTCGAAGGAATCATGCGCGGCACCCCCGATGTCGTGCGGCGCGTTGAAACGCCGGAAGGAGGGCTTCCCGGTAGCCAAGGCTCGCTGCTGCTCCGCTCGCTCTACACAGGCATCTCCGGTCGCCCCTCGTACCACATGCAGCAAGATGACTTCATCTGCGACATCAGCGAGCGGCTGGGCGGGATGATCCCGATCCAGCAGCAGCCGAACTTCGTGGTCCGAGTGTTCTTGCCGCCCGTGTCGAAATGGGAACGCCGCTCGGGCCCGCACTTCGCCGTCCGCGCCGCAGTCGACACGCATACCTGGGAACACGAAAAGGGCGGTCGCTACTGGGGCCGTGAAATGTACTACCCGGGCATGTTCCTTGAGTTTGAACCGAAGGGGGAAAACGGGCTGGAATACGACACGGCCTACATCCGCATTCGCGCCAACGAATACGGCCAGGACTACCGCGGTCCGCAAATCAAGAAGACCGGCTGGTGGACGTTCGGTATGTCGTTCACCGCCGACGGGAAAGTGCACTTCTACGCGAAAGAAGGGATCGAAGACCTGACCGAGAAAGACCATCTCGCGACCCACAATCCGTACAGCTTCCGCTGCGAACGGTTCAAGACGTTCTTCTTCAACGTCTGCAGCGCCGACGATGGACGCACCTGGTCCACGCCGTTCATCATCGACGACGCGACGCTGTTCTATGCTCCGCTGGAATTGGCGAGCAAGCCGAAGCGGAAGTAAGGTAGAGGTCGGCGACGGCCTCGCGGGGTGCGCGAGGTGCGGGCGCTGGGCGAAGCGGGACGACGCGTACGGGGCGCGGTTTCGTGTGGCTTGGCTTTGGGGGGGAGGAAATTTGACAGGCTGGAAGCCTGTCCTACGGGGGGGGCATGAACCGGAAGGTTTTGATTTTTGGGTTGGCGGCGCTGGCGGCGGCGGCGGCTGTGTTTGAACCGACGCAGACCATTCCGGGGAAACTGGGAGGCGATGCGTTCTTCGAGGGTCGTCCGACCCGCGTTTGGCTCAAGTCGCTGGCGTCCGAAGACGTGGCCGCTCGCGAAGCGGCAGTCGGCCGACTCGAGTCCAGCGCCGACGCCGCCTGCGTCGACGTGCTGCGCCAAGTCGTGGTCCGCGCGCCGCAGGCCGAATTGCGGTGGACGGCCGTCGAACTCTTGGGCAAGAAGAAGGGCTCGGCTCGCACGGCCGCGCCCGAACTGCTGAAGGCGCTCGACGACTCCGACCCCCATGTCCGCTCCGTCGCCGCGACCGCACTCCCGGAAACTGAAACGCCGGCCGAGCAGGCCGTCCCCGCGCTCATCGCAAAACTTCACGACCAATCGCCCGTGCCCGTCATTCGAGCGCTCAGCCGCTATGCGGAGCAAGCGCAGCCGGCGACGAGCGAGTTGGTCAAGATCATGAAAGACGCGTCGCTTCCTGAAGACGTGCGTTGGAACGCCATCCGCACGCTCGGCAAGATGCGCGAAGCGGGCGCCGACGCGATTCCTGAAATCGTGCCGCTCGTCAAAGACCCGGCCACGAGAATTCGCGAACACGCCGCGGAAGCGCTAGGCGACATCGGTCCGCCGTCTCGCGCTCACATCCCGCTGCTCGTTTCGTCGCTCGCGGATCCCGACGTGAAGGTCCGTCGCGATTCGGTCCGCTCCATCGGTCAAATCGGCGTCGACGCCGATTCGCTGGCGAGCGTCATGGCGGAAGTGGAAAAGCTGGTAAAGGACCCCGAAGAGATCGTGCGCGACGCCGCGAAGAAGACGCTGCAGCAATTGCGGCCGACGGCGAACGCTCCGGTAGAAAAGTAACGTTCGCAGCGTCTGTGGACGTTATGCTTCCCACTTGAGACTCTCGAGCGCGCGTCGGATCTCCTCGCGCGCCGCGGCATCGTTGTCTCCGTACAGGCCGATGAACGAGAAGATTCGGGTCCCGCGTCGAAAGCTCACGACTTCCTTCGTCGTCGGGTTGCCCAAGAGCGACGCGGCGTAGAGCTTCCGCTCGCCGCCGGCGGGCGCCGCGACATCGGGCGACGTCGCATTGCCGCTCGCCTCGCGCGGCGCCCAGGCCTTCACGCCGTGCGAAGGACCGGCGTGATAGGCGTCGAGATCGAAGTCGGGTTTCGGGTCGAAACACAGCACTTCGAACAACCCGCCTTGGGCGGTCGTCTTCATCCGGTACTGCAACAACAGAAACTCGCGATCCAACGCCGGCGGCAAAGTGGCATTCGCCGATTGGCTCCACCCCTCCGGCACTAAGAACCGAAACCCGGCCGACTTGTTCTGATAAACAGGACCGTTGCGCAAAGACGGCGCTTGCGGGCGACTGTCGCATCCGGCCAACCCGCATCCTGCCAGTCCGCACGCCGCAATCATGCCAGCCCACATCAGCGTCGTGGCAAAGTCGAGGCGGCCCGAACGAGCGGCGACGTTTTGTTTTGCGGGCATCGAATACGGCTCCTAGAATCAGATGAGCGGCGCGAGGTGCGACGCGTGAATCGTCTACCTGTTGATCTTAGCTCATGTCGCTCGCCGCCCTCTTCCCCCTGCTGCTCGTTCTCGTCGGCGACGCGCCGCATTCCGAGACCTGGAGAGGCGCGATTGCAGCAATCGTTACAGTCGTAACCATGCTCGCGGCCGCGCTGGGGAACCAAGGTCCGAGCAGACTTCGCTGGGCGGAGCGCCTGCGTCAAGCGCTGCTCGAAGTCGCCCTCCGCCCCTCCGCTTGGCTCGTCCTCCTGCTCGCCGCCGCGATCGCCTACCAAGTGCGCAAGGACGACGCAAACTCGGACGACGCCCCGGCGCACGCTCGACCCGCGACCGCGCCATCCACCATCTCTTCCAGCGATCCCGCACATGCGGCGTCGACCGACGACGACTGGCCCGTAGAACGCGGTTCGAACCGGCGTCACGCGCGAGTCGGCGACGCGGCAGGCCCCCGCGCGACTGCACCTCGGCGACGCTGGCGCTTCGGTCGCAGCGACGAAGCTTTCTACGGCTCTCCCGCGATTCGCGGCAACGTGGTCTACGCGGTGGGTTCCGAAACGCGACAGGCGCGCGTGGTCGCCGTGTCGCTTGAGGATGGAAAGTTGATTTGGAGCGGCGGGCCGAGCGATTATCGTCCTACCTTCGCCGGCCCCGTCGTAGTCGGTTCGACGCTCTTCGCCGCCGAGGGTCTGCACTCCACTCGCCAAGCGCGCGTCTTCGCGCTCGACCTGCGACCGCGCCGCGAGGGCGCTTTACGCTGGCACGTCGCAACTGCGAGTCACGTCGAGTGCACTCCGGCGGTCGCGGAGGGGCGCCTGTACTTCAATGCGGGCGACGACGGCGTCTATGGATTTCACGCGTCGCTGTCCGATGCGTGGGACGCAGCGCCGTCGCCCGCGACTCGGCCGCTTTTTCATCGGCCAGGCGGCGCCATGCCGGACGCCGAGACCAGTTTGCTGGTGGACGGCGATCGCCTCTACGTCGGACTGGGGGTCGGCGGCCAAGCGGTGGTGCAGTTGGATGCCGCCACCGGCGACGAACGGCGGCGGCTTGCGACGCCCCATCCGGTGTTCGCCCCGCCTGCACTTTACGCGGAACGTCTGTTCGTCGGCATGGGCGGCGGCGACTACACGAATCCTGCTCAGGCCCGCGCCGGCGCACTCTGGCGACTGGACGCCGCGACGCTCGACGTCGTCTGGCAACGCGAGTTGCCGGCGACGGTGCTGGGCGCGGTCATCGTCGACTCGACGCAGGTCATCGTCGGCTGCGGCGACGGTCGCGTCTTGGCATACGACCACGAAGGGCAAGTCGTCGCCCGCTGGAACCTGGGCGCCCCGATCGCCGCGTCGCTCGCACTGACCCCCGACTTTCTTTACGGAGTTACTCACAGCGGCCAGCTCTTCGCGCTCGATCGACGCCGCCAAGAGGTCGCTTGGCAAGTTTCACTCGGTCGACCTGGGCACTACATGAGCGGCCCGATCATCGTCAGCGACCAACTCGTGCTCGGCACGCCGCACGAGGGACTCGTGTGCTACGGCCCCTAACTTGTCTGCTGCATCCAATCGGCGTGCTGTCGCCTCAGTACGTCGTACACGCCAGTCAATTGCTCGTGGTACGCAGCCGCTAGCGACTCCGGCGCTTCGCCGTCGCTCGAGTCGATTCCGAGTGTTTGGAGCACCAGCGCGGCGGCGCGACTGGCCGAATCGAGCGCCCAGAAAAGTCCCTGGCCGGCGAGAGGATCGAGTGCGAGAGCGGCGTCTCCGACGGCCGCCCAACGCGGACCCGCGGCCGGCGTAAGTCGCTCGAGGTTCGCCACACACGTTCGCCACGGCGTGTTGATCGTCACTCGGCTGGCCAACGACGAAAGCAAGCAGGCATCCATGAGCCGTTCGCGCACGGAGGCCGACCAGTCCTGTCCTTCAAACCATTCCGGCGGACCGACGACGGTGAGTTGGACGCGTGCGTCGTCGAACGGCGCGACCGACGCCCAGCCTTCGCCCGGAGACAGATCCGGCCGCTCTCTCAGCCGTTCGACGAACAGCCGCGCGTCGCCCGCTCGCGCACCCGCCGGCAACAGTGCGCAAAGGGCATGTCGAGTCACGGCGGGAGTCCGAGCGCCACCGAGCAGCTCGCCCAATCGACGACCGCGCCCGGTCGCCGACACGACGTATTCGCAGTCCAACCGCTGTTGGACGCCGCGAAACGTCCCCTCGATCCTCCACCCGTGCAACTCCCCAAACGCTCCGCCGTCGGTCGACGGCGTCAGCGACCAAGGCGTCAGCGACTGGACGCGGGACCGATCAAGACACACGGCGCCGGCGGCGAGTGCTTGACCGAGCAACCAACGATCGAAGCGACGTCGATGCACGTGCCACGCACAACCGTAGGGAGACGTTAAGAAATCGTGTTCGACGACCTCGGCGCCATCCCAACAAGACACGATTCCGGTGCACTCCCGCGGTCGACAATCGGGAAAGCCGGCATCAAGCTGCAGATGCTCGAGCAGCGGTTTTGTTTCCGGCGGCAGCGTCTCGACGCGAAACAACTCGCTCGGCATACGCTCGCGTTCCGCCAGAGAAGCCTGCTCAAGGATCGCGACGGAGACTCCCCGTCGCGCCAGCAAGAGCGCCGTTGCGGCGCCGGCGGGTCCAGCGCCAAGCACCACGGTTCGAAAGCTGCAGTTCGTCATGATCTATCCGTCCATCGTCTCGTTCCAGCAACTCAAGCATCGCCGTGCGACGGCGAGACTCGATTCAGCCGCGATTCAATGCGCACCTTGGACGCGCTGCGCGGCCCAGGTTGCCCGATTACACCCGAGACTTGGAAGTCTTCGATCCCAATGTTGCGCGTCGTGCCGTCGGCGAGCAGGCCGAGGGCGATCGGCGGAGCATTGGGATACAACGAATTGAACGAGCGCGGTTCCACTAAGACGGTCCCCGCCCCAAACGGATACCGGTTCTCGTCGACCACGGGGAATTCACGCGGGTCGCGGAACGAGTGGCCGGCCGAAACGGAGCCGACTAAGGCGCTGTGGAGTTCCACGTGTTCGGAACCGCCTGCCAGTTCGATGCCTGTCGCATTGCCGAAGTGACTGACGACGCCGTGCGCCTGCACTCGGTCGGCCTCGACGTTGGAACAGGCGCCCAAGTAGATGCCGCGCGCATCGCTTCCCGAGTATCCGACCTGACGGGCTTGGTCGCCATGCCCGCCGTCTCTTGGTCCCTGATAAGGCCCCGCCTTCGCAGAACCAGGCAGGCCGCGATTCTCGACGGTCGCGACGATGACTCGGTCTAGATCGAGCCCGTCGACGGCTTGGATGAAGACGCCGAGCGCCCCTTTGTTTACGTGATGCATCAGATCGCCGTTCGATCGCAGCCGCAATTCGACCGGCTGTTTTCCGTCGTCGCGTTCGAGTCGGTAGTGCGTGGGATTCGACGCATCGGGCACAATGCGTCCCACGCCTTTGCTCCACTCCACGAACGGATGCAGCTTGGCGGCCAACACGTCGCTTGTCGGCATCACAGCCAAACGGACGGCGACCTTCTCGACTGCTGCAATCGCCATCTGTACTTTGCCCACCGCCGTCAAAGAGGCGACGCCGGCGGCGTCCATCTCCGCCGGCTGACGATCGCCGTGCGAAGCCAGTTGCGTATCGAAGGGGAAGAACCGAAACACGGCCCCTGCCGAGTCGGTGACCGGCCCCTTCCCCTCCGGCTCCCCTTCGGCGAAAGCCAACGCCAGCACTTCGCGCACGTTGCCGCGCGTCCGCGCCACGTTCACTCGACGTACGGCGACGTCGGTGCACTCGAAAGCCCGCGCCAAATCGTCGCCGCCAGAGATCTTCGCGCCGTTGCACAAGAACGCATTGACCAGCACGCCCCGAGCATGGATGGCGATCCCGTACGGATTCGCATCCGCGAACCGATCCACGTTGGCAAACAACGGATCGATGCACGCCGCGGCGCCCGTCAGTCGCTCCGTCAGCACGGCATTGAAGACGGCGTCCAACTTTTCATCAAGTTCCACGAGGGCCGCCTGCAGATTGGCGATCTCCGCGTCGACTTCCTGCTTCGATTCAGGCGATAACGTCGCGTAACCGGGATAGCGAGGCACGCGACCCAGATGGCTATAGCCGATCAGTCGCGCGAACCGCGCCGAGCTGTACGTTCCGAGGATGGGAATGTTGGTCGACGTGCCTTCGAGCTGGCAGTCGCAGAGCAGAATTCGACGTCCGCCGTTGAGCGACGCCGCGGCGACTTCGTAGTCTCGGAATGTGACATCCGAGATCAGCACGTCCTGCATGCTGTTGCCATGCACGCCGTGATGCGGCGAACGACCCAATTCCCCGTTGCGAATCCAAACCTTCCGAGCAGGCCGCAGCTCTTGGCCGAACGCGGCAGGCCCCTGTCCCGGCACAAACGGCTGATTCGCCAATTCAATCAGCGCATGAAAGCGCTGCTGCAACGCGAAGTCGGGATGGCACGACAGACGGAAGCCGTTCAAGTCGAGAATCGTGCCGTCGCCGTGCTCGATCGTAATGGCCGCGAAGAAGCCCAGTCGAAAGGCCTTCGAGGCCGCCGTGCCATGGGGCGTGCCGACCGGCGGAACGCTCTGGTAGGCGACCTGGTCGCGCAGCGGAAACCAATCCTTCGTACGATTTGGCTCCAGCGCCGTCTTCCCTTCCACCAGTCCCGAATTCGGGTTGAAGACGATCGACTCGCACAACACGAGTTTGCAGGGAGCCAACACGCGCAACGTGCCTCCCCGAAATACATCCTGCGTCAGCAACACGATCTTCCCGCGAAACGACTCGCCGATCACTCCTTCCGGCTCGACATCCGGCGTCGACCAAACCGTCGAGGGATGCACTTTCTCTGCGTTCGCGTACCCCGCGTCCAGCGACTCCAGTTGCTTCTTCAGCGATTCTTCCCAAGCGCGCACCGTCGACATGGGTTGTTCCTTGCGAGTGTGTGATGGAGGACGGCCTCTACGGCTGTCGCCATCGTCACAAATTCCGCAAGTCCCACAATGACCTGTTTAGGCCATGTCACCGCGAGTTGGGTTTTAGCAGCCCGCCGTTGCGCTCCAGGTTCGTCATGCGCTGCAAGAATCGAGTCCACAAGAGAAACGTCTCCACGCGCGAGGCCTCCGAGTCCAACATGCGGCTTTCGAATAACAGACGCAGTTGTTCTTCGCGAGTCGGCGGGCGCAGTTCGTCGGGACTGGCGGCGCGGCGCTGCGGCACGACCTCTAGAAACGCGATGCACATTTCTTCGTCCGTCGACTCGCCCCACAACACGTCCGTCGGCGGACGATGCGGGTTGTACGGATTCGAGGCCGAGTTGTCGAAGTGAGCTTGCAGTTCTAACCGAGTGCCGCGAGGCAGCGCGATCGGCTCGCGAAACGCATAGGTTTCTTGCCAGTTGAAGTCCCAATCGACGACGCGCACCAGCGGCCTCGTCGTCCCATCAGGCAAACGAGCCTGCAATTGCATGTCCTTGCCCAAGAGATGCATGTGCGGCGTGACGGCGATCGCCAGTACGTCGTGCGGCAATACAAACGTCGTCTTCACTTCGTAGCGTGCATTATTCGCCGGAATGCGCAAGTCGCCCAAGGGTCCGCCGAGCGGCAGGACGGGAAGATTGCGCACCGCTCGATCGACCGGCGTCCGCGAGAAATAGAGACCAATCCGAGTGCGATCGGTCTCCGGCTTGCCCGAGCGGTGATAATGCACCTGCAGTACGACGTCGGCTCGCTTCGGCAACACTCGCGCCATGCCCGAAGGCAGCTCGGATGGTTGGTTTCCCGGCGCCCAGCCGCCCAGCCCGCCCGCGGGAAAGAACCCAGGAAAACCCGCACTCGTCAGATACCCAGGCCCCTCGTCGCGATCGTCCAACTGTCGAGCTCGGCCGCTAGTGTCGAGGAACGCGATCACGTGATGGACAACGCGGGCATTGCCCGGCAGCACTTCCATCGCCGTTACGTATCGATCCTCGCCGAACTCCGTCGGCAGAATAAAACATCGATACTCGTCCGGCCCTTCCGCCCCCAGTTGATACTCGGGAATCTCCAGCACGACGTCTGGCTCGCGCCCCAATTTCCAGCCATCGCGAAAGGCGCGTCGCGGCGGCGCGTCGTCGGTTTTGCCCTGTGGACATCCGGCCTCGACCCAGTCCGCAATCTTTTCGATCTCCTCTTTCGCCATGCGGCGCGGATGAGCAAACTCGCCGAAGTCGGCGGCCGCCTTCCAGGGAGGCATTTGTCCCGACTGGGTGAACGCGCGAATGTCGTCGGCCCACCGCACCGCCTCGTCATACGTCGTCAATGAGAACGGACCGATGCCGCCCGGCCGATGACACTCCTGACAATGATTCTGCAACAGCCGCTCGATGTCGCGATGAAACGTCCATTGCGGCTCGCCCTGAGTCACGGAGCTGCGGGCGTCGTTGGGAAGGTCGATGGGGCAGCCCAAGATTTCGGTAAGCGGCGTCGCCACCGCGCGCCCCGCGAGCAGCTCGCGCACCGCCTCCGCCAAGTCCTCGCGCCCCACTTTGCCCGCTGCGCCGCCGCGACGCACAAAGCGGTCATCGACGCGCCCGCGATAGACGACTCGCCCTTGGGCGTCGAGCAATAACGACTCGGGGCACGTCGTCGCGCCGCACAGTCGAGCGAGCCGGCCGCCGGCATCCTTCACTACGGGGAACGCAATCTGGTAATCCAGCGCGTGCGACTGAATCTGCTTCAGACTCTGGCCTGCATTCGAATTGAGCCCAATGACCTGCAATCCCTGGTCGGCGTAGTGTTTCGCGAGTTGATTGAGGGTCGGCACGTACGCATTCGAAATCGGACACTCGGTCGAGAGGAAGACAAGCACGGTGGCGGTGCGACCTGACAGCGCTGTCAATCGCTGCTCGCCGCCCGCCGCCAGAGGCAGACTCACCTCGGGCAGTTGCACCTTCGCAGGCTTCGCCGCTTTCTCCGCCGCCTTTTCCGCCGCTGCCTCCGACTCGCCGGCCCGCATCGTCGACGTCGGTCGCGTCGCCATGTCGAGAGAGAAGAGACAAAGCATCAACAGCAGCGTCGTTCGCTGTGTCGCAGGCCGCGCAAGTAGTGCGATCATGATCCAGACTCTCCGTGAGTATCCGCTTCGAAGAAGCGTTCGCCGAGCGGCGTTTGAGATTCGAGTTCAAAGACCAAGGAGCGCGGACCGGCAGGGAGGCCGCCCGCGGGCCAACGCAGTTCCAATCGTTCCACGATGCCGTCCGTCGGCGACGCCCACACCTCCACCGACTCGGGCCACACCGGCGACAACTCCGACGTGCGCTCCGTCAGCCGAGCCGACAAGCGATCGAAACGCCGCGCCTCGGTGCCATCGCCGGACGAAGGCAGCGCAACGCTCGGCAAGCGCTGCAGCGAATAGCGTTCGCGCAAGCGGCCCAGCAGCGTGGAAATCTGCAAATAGGGAGCGTCGGCGGCAGGGGCGTCCGCCGCTCGCCGCTCCGGAGAAGACCAATTCTCGACCGGCGCCGCCTGCGTCCAGGACGGCGGCAAGAACGCGGGTCCCGCGGGTGTCATGTGCCAACGACGCTGGCCGTCGCAGCCGAACCGCAAGCGAACTCCCAACAACCCCGGGTCGTCGTAAACAAATTGACGACCGCCCCGCACATAGAACTTGGCTTCGCGCCGCGGCGCCAACGGCACCGCCGACTCGATCGTCACTCGATACGTCCTGTCGGTCGATTCGGCCGCTTGCCGCTCTAACCGCGACACCATCGCATAGGCGGCGCGCGAGCGATCATAGTTCCAGCCGACGATCGCCAGCAGCGCGACGGCCGCCGCCGCACCGAGCCACAACCCAGTGCGACGACGCCAGTCGGTTGACGGTCGCAGAGTGGGTTGGACCGCGGATGCGGCGGCGGCTTGCGTCGCGGGAATCTCGTTCTGAAGTCGATTGAGCGTCGCCGCGAGCGCCCGTTCGACCGCCCGCTGGCGCGACGGGCGGCGGCTTGCAAGCAGGGCGTCGAGCAACTGTAGGTCGGCGATACGCCGCAGCTCGTCTTCGCTCCACGACGACTCATCGACCCGCGCTCGCGGGCGGACCTGCGACGACGAAAGGTCTGAATCCAACTGAGCACTGGCCCACTCGTCGGCTCTCGACCAGCGCGGGTCGTCGACGCTCACGAGGCACCTCCCGCCGCCGTTAACTTCGCTTGAATGCACTCGAGCAACATTGCGCGAGCGCGCTGCAACCGTTTCTTCAGCGCCTCAGCAGATACCTGCAGGCGGTTCGCTAACTCCTGCGGTCGCACCTCGTCCTGGTACCGCAACTGAATCGCCTCCCGAAAAGAATCGGGCATCCCGGTCAGACAATCGGCGAGCGCGGCCAGCTTTTCGTCGAGCGTGTCGCCGGTGAGTCGCTGGACTTGCGACAGGCGCTGATCGAGATGCTCCAGCGTCTGGGCGTCGCAGAGTCGATCTTGCCCCGCTTGCTGCCGCCGCCACGCCAACACGAGCTTCGCGGCAATGCCGCGCAACCAAGGGCCAAACGGCCGCCGTCGGTCGAAGTCGTCGATCCGCCGCCACGCCACGACCAGCGTCTCTTGGAATAGATCGTCGGCCGCCGCCGCATCCTCCACCACGGCTCGCAAGTACGCCATCAGCGAGTCGGCGTGTTCGCGAGCCAAGATTTCGAAAACGTCACGTGCGTCCATCGCCGGTTCCTGAAGTTTAGTTGGCGTCACTTATTGTCGATTTGAGGCTTTTTGGGGACACGAAATCCGAGAGAATTCTTTGGAGACTTGCGACGAGCGCGGCGATCGCACACGATGTCGGCCATGAAACACCTCCTAATCACCGCCAGCGTCGCTTTTGGATTGGTCTTCTTGCTCCCCAGCGTGCAGCAGGATGCGGCGGCGCAGGCGCCGTCGCGCGATTTACCCGCCACCGACGACGGATTGCCCGGCCAAGGGCCCATTCGCCGCTACGACTGGTTTCGCAATCTGTGGAATGAGAAGCGAGCGGCCTGGGCGAAGCGCACGGAGGCCGATCAGAAGGCGGTCGTTTTCTTGGGCGATTCGATCACGCAAGGTTGGGGCGACGACCTGGGCGGCAGTTTCCCCGGACTCAAGGTTGCGAACCGCGGCATCAGCGGCGACACGACGCGCGGCATGCTTGTACGACTCGCAGACGACGTCCTGGCGCTCCACCCGACCGGCGTCGTCATGCTGATGGGAACCAACGACTTGGAGGAAGGCGCCGACGCCGCGACCATCGCGCACAACATTCGGCTCATCCTCGAAGCACTGCACAAGCACGATCCCAAAATGCCGGCGACGGTCTGCCGAGTGTTCCCGGCCTCGGCTTCCAAGAAGCGTCCCGCGGATCAGATCAAGTCGATTAACACGGCCATCGCCGCCGTGACGAAGGACTTCCCCCAAGCAACCTTGGTCGACACCTGGACGCTGTTCGCGGACGACAAAGGGGATGCGAAGCCGGCGGAGTTCCCGGACCTGCTCCATCCGAATCAAGCTGGCTACGCCAAATGGGCAGCCGCCTTGCGTCCCGTGCTCGCCACACAGGGCTTGCTGGAGACCGAAGACGACAAGTTCGTGATCGAAGAAGGCTTCACGACGCTCTTCAACGGCCGCGATCTGAGCGGTTGGCGATTGGCGGCCACGAAGACGCAGCCCGCCGAAGCCATGTTGGACGGCCAGACCTCGACCAGCGACGGTCGATATGTTGCGCTGCATGGCCGCATCATCGTCACGACGCCCGCGGAAGGAAGCCGCATTCAACAGCTCTACACGAAGCAGGAATTCGCAGGCGACTTCGTGCTGAAGCTGGAGTTCCGAGCGACGCCGAACGCTGACAGCGGCGTGTTCATTCGCGGCCCGCAGCTGCAGTGCCGCGACTACCCGCTGGCCGGTCCGTACAAGCAGTTACAAAAGTACCGGCCGCAAGACTGGAACGAATTGGTCGTCACGGTGAAGGACGACGTAGCCGTCTGCACGTGCAACGGCGAAGTCCTCGAGGGCGCCTTCAAACTGCCGCCTACCGGCCCCATCGGCCTGGAAGGCGACCGCGGCCAAATGGAATACCGCCGCATCCGCATTTCGCAGACGAAGTAAGCCGTAGAACGGCCAAGCGAACCGTAGGACAGGCTTCCAGCCTGTCTGGCCAAGCGAGCAACGCGAGCGCCGGCCCACCGGATCCGCAAGAGCTCAACAGGGCAAAGAAGTCGGTAGAACAGCAATCGAGAGTGAGTCCGCGCACGGTTGTTGCGCTGACACCCCTCATCCCCGGCCCTTCTCCCCGCGGCGGGGAGAAGGGGGCACAATCCGCGCGTGTTGTTGCGCTACAACAGTGCGCGGACTTTCTCTCAGATTCTTATCACTCCACCCACTCTCCTCTGCGACCTCCGTGCCCTCGGTGGCCAAGAAATCGTCTGACTCCGTGGCATCCCTACTCGTATTGGATGTCGTCCAAGAAAAACTCGACTGGCTTGCCCTTCGCCTCCAGCGAGAACACGAAGCCGGACTTGATGCGAGTAAGATCTTGGTCCGCAAGTTCGATGGTGTAACGAGTCCATTCGGCGGAGAGCGTCAGGGGCCCCGTGCCGGCGCGGGCGGTGTCGAAGAAGGGTTTGTCGCGGCCATAAAGCCCTAACTCAAACTTCACGACTTCGCCGCCTTGAGCGCCGCGGGCCCAGAAAGTCAATCGCTTCGCGTTGCGCAGGTTCCAACCGCCTGGACGATCGCCCCAGTCGTTCGCCGGATGCTGCCACACCACCCCCGCCCAGTTGCTCGGTTCTCGGTATTCCACGCGAATGCAGGTATCGCCCGAGTGCGGTTGCACGGTCGATTTCTCGTCGACTTTCAGCCCTTTCTGATTCCCCATCCAACCGCTCGGCACGTACGCAGGATTCGAGCGAACGGCTTCGTCGTAGACGACCAGCGGCAGTTCGGCTTGGCGCGCCATCGGCATGGCTCGCGGGGCGTCGATGAACAGCGGTACGTTGGCGACGGCCGCGCCGCCGCGACCGTCATCGACGTAGGCGAACAGTCGATAGCCGCCTCCCGACTCGGGCATCTTGAGTTCTGCACCGGATGCATCCGCCTTCACGATCGCGTCGGGGAATGTGGGCGGAGCATCTTCAGCGTCGCCGCCCGTCCCGTACGCGGTCGTTTCAGCTTGCAGGACCCAGCGGACGGAAAGCGAGTCGCCATCCGGGTCGGATAATGTCAACTGAGCTCGCAGCGAGGCATTCGGTTTGAGCGACGTCGCACCTACGACTTGCAAAGATTCGATGCGTGGGCAGCGATTGGCGGGCGGCTGGCCCGACCACAGTTCTTGCAGCACGTCCACCGCTTCGGTCCGCTTGCCGTCAGGCAACAACAACCCGAACCAAGTCGCCGTCGCTTCCTGTTTGTGCCCCCACAGGAAGGCGTAGGATCCAAGACACAAGTCGGGCGCGCCGCGCACCGCTTGTTCGTAGCCGCGACGATAGGCTTGCGCCTTCTGCGTGCTGGTGGGTTCCGGCGGAGCGCCCCAGGGGGTCTTCGCAACCTCCCACATGCCGGGCGGACCGAATTCGGTCACGACATACGGTTTGCGACCGCCCGCTTCGCGATAGCGTTTCGCGAGCGTGGCGATTCCGCCGTAGCTGTTGATCCCCACGATGTCGATGCTGGGACATAAGCGATGCAGGTTCGGCACTTTCTCGCCGCCGATTTCGGCGATCACGGTCATCGTGGGATGGTTTGGGTCGAGTTGTTTGACCAGGACGGCTAAGTGTTCGATGGCGAGCCAAACGGCCGCATTGTCGCCGGCAGGTCCTTCCATCTCGTTGCCGATGCCCCACGCCAGCACGGCCGGGTGGTCTTTGAACTCAAGCACCGCTTTGCGGACGGCGTCCGCTTGGTCGGCGACCTGCCGCACATCGTTGTAATTGAAGCCGTGGCGCTCGTGCCCAAGCCACAATCCAACGGTCACCGTGAGGCCGCGGCGATGCGCGTCGTCGAGCAACGGTTTCAAGTTGTCGACCGACCACGTGCGGATCGAATTGCCGCCGCATTGGGCGAGCAGATCGAGCCGCTCTTTGCCGCCGACTCCGCGAATGAAATACGGCCGGCCGTCGCGTTCGAGCGTCGCCTTGTCGGCTTGTCTCACGATGCGCACCGACGCCGGCCCGTCGGCCGCCTTGCCCAGAGTCGAGTAGAAGGCAACGGCGACGGCCATCGCTGCTGCGAGAAAGGAGAGTGAGACGGGACGCAGACAATTCATGATGCGAGTCCGAAAGAAGAGTGTTTACTACATCGGCTTTGAGGGAGCATCCGCAGGCGACGGCAATCGAAACGGCGCAGCGGGCGCAATGGGCGCAGCGGGCGCAATGGGCGCAGCGGGCACGGCCGGTGCGGAATGTCCTGCGGGGACGCCCGGTTGTTCGACGAAGATGATCGCGTCGGGACTAAGCACACTGAGATAGCGCGAGTCAATCTTCTTCCCCGACGTGTGTCGCAGGATGACCATGCCTGGCTTCAATCGCTCGAGCGCCGCGGCCTTCTCGAGTCGCTGCTTGCCCGCCGTCACAATGCGGACGTCGTCCAGGCGAATCGACTGCATGGCAATTTCGGCGATCATTCTCGGAACGGCGACGGTCTTCGTCTTGGTCTCGCCATTCTCTTCGAACTGCACCTCCCTGGTCTCGTACGTTGTCTTAAAGAACGTCATGAGGACTTCGACCTGCCCTGCCTCACGATCGACTTCCCCGATCTGGACGAATTGCGGCGGCGCACCCAGCGGTTCTGGACTCTGAGCAGCGGCGATCGTGTTTAGGAGGCCCAACATCGCGACGGCGCCGACAATGCGATGGAGATGCATGATCCTGATTCCCCCGGAAGTGGTGCGTGAGCCATTCGCAGAGAATATTCCAGTTCCTAGCGAAGCACTAGCGATTTCTGACGGGAATTCTCACGCACCACAGCAGGTCTTCGAGGTCGAATGGCTTCGCCAACAGGTGTGCAACGCCCCAACGGCGAGCGGCCTGCCAGTCGTCCCAGCGCAGCATCCCTGACATCGCGATGACGGGCGTTCCGCCGGCCGACTCGCAACACTCGCGCAGTCGCAACAAGTCATGTCGTGAACGTCCCGGATCGTCCCAAATCAGCACCGACGCGCCGCGTACGTCGCCCGGTCGCTGTGACCGCCAACGCGCGGTGCAATAACCGGCCCGAGCCAGCGTTTCCGCAAGCGAGTCGAATGACGACTCGTCGGCAGCTTCGATCGCGATCAACTCGCCGCCGCCCTGCTTCACCGTCGAAGTCTCGAGAAACACGTCCAAGGGCGAGTGGCTCCGGGGCAGATTCCACGGATGAGGTCCCTGACCCTGCTGGTCCCAGTAACGCCCTGACTGCGGCGCCCACTGGTGCCAATACACACGCGCCACCCCCGGCGGCGGCCGGCCCGTACGCGGTTCCCCCTCGCACCAACTCCCTAGCAGCATGACCAATCGCGCCAGCGGCCAGCGGGCATGCACTTGTTCCACTCGCGCCGCCGTCCACTCGCCCGGCCGCTGCTGCAGCAGCACGACGACGTTCGGCGTCGCCTCCATCCGGCCCACGGCTGCAGCCAACTCGCGCTCATGCGGCAGAACGTCCAGCCGATGCAACATGCTCCGCCGTTCGAGATCCGCCAACGCCTCGGAAAACTCCACCGGCCTCCCGTCGCCGATGACGACGACTGCGGGCCGTAAGGTGCTGGGTTGACTCGCCAAGGCGTCAGCTCGACGAAACGGCCAGTTCGGCTTCAGCGTTCAGCAGCAATTCGCGAGCCGAGCGGGAATCATCGACCGACCGCAGTTCGGCCAACAAACCAGGGACCGCCATCAGGCGGCTCAGCCGAGCCAACACCCAGAGGTGCGAGGCGTCGTCGATGGAACACAGCAAGAAAAAGATGTCGGTCATCACGCCGCGCGGATGGCCGAACGGAAGGGCTTGATTGGTGCGAGCCAAGGCGAGCAGCGGCTGAGCCAGGATGCTCGACTGAGGCCGACGCGGGTGCAGCAACGCGACGCCGTTGTCGAGCGCCGTGGGCGAAATCTCTTCACGAGCTCGCACGGCCTCTTCCATCTTGTCGCCGTCCCACAACAGTCCCGTTCCCACCGCCAGCTCGACCACCGACGTGATTACCGACGTACGAGTGCGAGCGGCCAAAGGGACCGCGATCGCTTCCAGCGGCAAGATGTCGCCGATCGACAGGAGTGGTTCGTTCGCTGGGTCGGTCGCACTTTGGAGGACCGATTCGTAGGTCGCCAACTCGGCGCCCGTACCGCCTGAGATGCGTTCTTCCCACCAATGGTGAATGTCGGCCATCGCAAAGCGCCATTGGCCGCCGATCCGACGTCCGGGCAACTTTCCCCGCTCGGCCAGGCGCGCAACCTGAGCCGCATCCATCCGGAGATGGCGGGAAAGGCTTTCGACATCAAAATCTACGTGACTCATAGCACTTGTATTCTTGGCCGCAATCAACACGCCGTCCAGAGGACCGCGACGTCGTCGACGCCATAACGCCGACAGTCGGATTGTATCGGTCCGCCGGATCGTACAAATCGCTCGCGTCTTCGCAGCTTGGCTTAGCTTGCCGAGCTTGCCAAACGCATCACCGAGAATCCTTTGTGGGTGAGCGAATACCCGCCGGGAAACGCCTCCGCGACAAGGTGGCCGCTTTCCGTAAGTCGCGACAACGCATCGCGGAAGTAAGCCAGGTCGGGACCGGCGAAGCAAAGCATCTGGCCGGGGGACATCAGAAAGCGACGAAACGTCGCAAACAACTCGTGATCGACTCGCTGCCGGCGATCTTCGGCCGTCGCACCGGGAGTGGTCCGCTTTTCCACCTTCTTGCGGGCGGGCGCTTTTGCCGAGTTGAGGGATTCCGCAGCGCCAGTCTCTTCTTTGGATCGCGTTCGTCGGGCCGTGGTCATCGCTTCGCTCCTGCCGCTTGTCGCCAAGCAGCTCGGTAAGGCGCAAAATCCACCGAAGCTTTTCTCCGGCATAGGACTGAACGCGTGATGGGACCATTATTAACGTCTGGCGCGGAAAGACAAGGCAGCCGCCGCCGCCGACCCCCAAGGGCCCTAGACTGTTTGCCCTCGGTTTCGCAGCCGTTGCGAACCAAAAAGCCGCCCAAAAGCACGCGTAACCCACTCAAAAACAAGAACTTGCATCCAACCACGAGAAACTGACCGCGGTCCGGATGCCGTATCACGACTTCGGCCCGAAAAGCGTCCGAGTCCAGTCGTTCAAGAATCGCCCGGCGGGGTCGAATGTCTCGCGAATGACACGAAACGGCCCGCAACGATCGGCCCCGCAGCGTCTCCATTTCGCGCAGCAGTTCGTCCTCCGTGCGCGGCACGAGGACCTTCCGCGGCGTGAACTACACGTTTGCGCCAAAGTTGCTCACCGGCAGCCCCGACCGCAGCTCCGAGTCGGCGGCGTCGCGTCCTGGGGACGTCGGCGACTCTTTAGCGTTCGACATGCGACGACTCCTGCGCCTTCGATGACGACTGCGATGCGGACTGCGACGCGGGTGCAACGCCGCCGGTGCGCGGGTCGATCTCGATGTTCAGCTGCTCGCCGTCGTCCGTATAGAAGAAGAAGCCGAACATCATCTCGTGGATCGTCTGCGGCCCCACCGGCACCTCGACCGTCGCATCCGGGTTGAACGGGTTGAAGGCCGAGTTGTCGTAGTGCGCAGTGACTTCAATGCGCGTCCCGCGCGGAAATCGCGCCGCGCCCGTTTTCCAGCGATAGTTCTGCTGCCAATCGTAGTGGTAATTGGGAATCGACAGTAGTGTTTCGGGCGTTTGCTCGGGCCGATGCGCTGCGAACGTCATGTCCTTGCCGCGCAGATGCATGTGCGAGAACATGCCGACGCCGGTCGCGTCGCAAGGCAACGTGCGGCTCGCCTTGACCTCGTACGCCGCCGCCCCAGGCGGTACGGCGAACCGCGACGTCGTGACTTGGAGATGATGCAATTGCTTCTTTACCGGTTGGCGCGGGAACTTAAATCCGACCGACATGCGGTTCGTCTCCGGTTTCCCCGTCGTCGTGTAGTGAATCTGCAGCCCGATGACTGAGCCGCGAGGAATCTTGAGCGCGACGCCGTCATCCAACTTCATGGCGGTCCCGCCTGGCACGCGTCCCGTAATGAAATTGCCGGCGTCGAAGGATTGTCCGAGCGTCCAATAGGCCAAGTTGCAATGATGCACGACGGCCGGATTGGACGGCAGGATCTCCGCAGCCGAGATCCACGTGTCATACAGAAACACATGCGGCAAGACGACGTACTTGTAGTCGACGAATCCATCCGCAGGGAGCGAATGCGTTTCAAGCGACGTCGCGACGAGATCGGGTTGGCCGATTTCCCACTTCTCATCATGGAATTCACGCGGCGCCGGCGCGGTCGCCGGATCCCCTTCGACGCTGCCGCCGGCGATCCAATCCGCGATTACGCGCCGCTCCGCCGACGTCAGACCGCGCTCGTTGGCGAACTGATGTCGGCGACTCGCGTACCAAGGCGGCATGCGTTGTTCGCCCACCACCTCCGCCACCATCGCTCCTTGCGCCGCGACCTCCTCGAACGTAACCAGCGACGACGGCGCATTGCCTCCGCGGTGATGGCAATCCTGACAATGTCGCTGCAACAGCGGCGCGACGTCCTTGTGAAAGGTAATCCCGGCGCGCGGCATGCGCTTGGTTGGAAGCGAGATCAGACAGCCGTCGACGGGCGTTTGATTCGGTTCGACGCCCTTCCCAGCACATAGAGCAACAAGAGCGTCGCGGAGATTGTCTGCGCCGACCTGCGGGCGCGTGCCGCTGACGCGATGTTGGTCGTCGATGCGTCCTCGGTAGACCAAGACGCGGCGTTTGTCGAGCACCACGACTTCGGGCGTGCGCGAAACGCCGGTCGCCGCGACGCAGGCGCCGTCGACGTCCTTGACTAACGGAAATTCCACTCCGAAATCGATGCCTTGTTGCGCGACTTCGGCAATCGAATCCTCGGAACTCGTGTTCACCGCAATCCACTTCACGCCCTGCGCACGAAACTCGGCTTCGAGTCGTTTGAGTTTCGGCCAGTACTTTTGCACGAGCGGACACGTAGTATTCGTGAACACGACGACATACGCTTCGGCCGGCCCCAGGTCGGCGAGCGTGCGTCGGACGTAGCGAATGTCCTTAAAGGCGAGTTCTGGAATCGTCGCGCCCAGCGGCGGCGGCGTTTCGGTCGCCTTCAGCGTCGGACTGAAGACGAGACAAACAACCAGAACGAGCAGCGAGCAAATTGGCTTCATAGGTCCGTCTTCCTCATGCGGTGCGTTCCGACAAGCTACACGCGTTCCGCCTGAAAAGCCAACCCCTCGGCTGACGCGTCGCGAGCGGTCGGCTCAGCACCCAGCCTCGCCCAACCACGCTCTCTACGCCCCCTGAGCCAGGTGCTAGCGCACCGTCGGCCGAAATGGCGGGGTTATGAGGGCAAACGCATCTCGGGCGATGAACTGAAGCGGTGTTTCAGTTCGTCGGCCAACTGTACGTAGGCCGCTTCGAGCTCTCGGCCGATCGCACGCGCCGATTCTAGCTCATCGCGATGAGCGGCCGTCTCAAGCATCTGAGCGAGTTCCACGGCGCGCGTCGGGCCGAACAACCGCAGGCTGCCGCGCAGCATGTGCGTGCGCGTCGCCGTCGTCGCCAAATCGCCGCGTGACAGCGCGTCGCGCAGCTCCGCCAACAGACGCGGGGCTTCATCCAACAACATCTGAACGACTTCGCGCAGCAGCTCGGGATCCCCCTCCACGTTGGCCAACGCTGCCGTCCAATCGACGCTCGCCGCCGACGTCGACGGCGTCGAGGCCGTCGACGCTCCCGTGGACGCCTCGGCAAACGCTCCTGTTGCGCCCTCGGCCGCGCGCGTCGCGAAGATCGGCCACAACGCATCGCGCAGTTCTTGACGTCGCACCGGCTTTGAGACGTAGCCATCCATGCCTGCCGCCAAACACAGCTCTCGATCGCCCCGCATGGCTCGAGCCGTCATCGCGACGATGGGAATGCGAGTTCCGCGAGCTTGCTCGCGTTGGCGTATGAGCGACGTCGCTTCCAGCCCGTCCATTTCCGGCATCTGCACGTCCATCAAGATCAAATCGAACGGCTCGCGCTCCCAGGTCTCTACCGCCGCTCTCCCGTTCGAAGCCACTGCGACGCGATGCCCCCATTTCTCCAGCAGACCGACCGCCAACCGCTGATTCGCGAGCCCGTCTTCCGCGAGAAGAATCTTGAGCGGCGGCAGGTCGAGCGTCGCGTCGGACAGCTCGCGACAATTCGGCTGAATCGCGGCGCCGTTTCTCCCGACGACGACGGTCGCGGGTTCGACGGCGACGGGCCTCGCATCGACGGCCGCGACGTGGTCGTGCGTCGCATTCACGCAGCTCAACAGGGCCGCCAGCAATTCCGTCCGATTCACAGGCTTCAGCAAGTGGCCGGCGATTCGCTGTTGCACGAATCGCTCCAGTTCGCTCGCCCGATCCCCGGACGTCATGACGATGACGGGAGTCGATTCGGCGTGCGGGATCTGCCGTAAGTGTTCAATGAAGCTCGGCCCGTCCATCTCCGGCATATGCACATCGGTGATGACGAGTGCAAATCGATCGGTCGTCGCGGCACGGTGTCGCACCAGATACAGCGCTTCGGGGCCGCTGGCCGACATCACCGGCTCGACGCCCCAGTTGCACAACGTTTCTTCGAGAATGCGTCGGTTGGTCGCGTTATCGTCGACGACCAACACAGGCAGGCCGCGCAGGCGATCGGCATCCGGCCGAGTCTTGGGGAGCGACATGCCGATTTGCATCGGCAGCGTAAAGTGAAAGCGACTGCCGCACCCCAGCTCGCTCTCCACCCAGATCCGCCCCCCCGCGTGCTCGACGATCCGTCGCGCGATCGTGAGCCCCAGACCGGTGCCGCCGTACCGGCGCGTGGTCGAGGCATCGGCCTGCGTAAAGGCATCGAAGACGACCTGCACCTTGTCTGCGGGAATCCCCACGCCCGTATCGATCACCGAAAAGCGCAACACCACCGCCTGATCCGCCTGCGCCTCGACCGCCGCCTCCACCAGCACCTCGCCGCAATCAGTGAACTTCACGGCGTTGCCGACCAGATTGACAAGCACCTGTCGCAAACGCACTGGATCGCCGACCAACGTCTCCGGTACGCCTGGCGCGACTTCGCAAGCCAGTTCGATCCCCTTGGCATGGGCGCGCAAGCTGAAGGTCTTCAGTGAATCATTCAGCAACTCTGACAAGTCAAACGGCACGCTCTCAAACTCGATCGACCCGCTTTCGATCTTTGAGAAGTCGAGAATCTCGTTGATGATCGTCAGCAACGAGTCGCTCGACTGCAACACAATCTCTAGATACTCGCGCTGCGTCGAAGTCAGGGGCGTGTCGAGCACAAGTTCGGTCATGCCGATGATGGCATTCATCGGCGTGCGAATCTCGTGACTCATGTTCGCCAGAAACGTTCCCTTGGCTCGATTCGCTTCTTCCGCCGCCTCCTTGGCGTGATGCAGCGCCGCCTCCGAGTTTTTCTCCTGGGTAATGTCGCGTGCGACGGCGTACAAAGTCGACTCGCCAGGCGCCGCGGCGGGACAAGTCCAACTCAGCCAGCGATAGGAACCGTCTTTACAGCGATACCGATTGACGAAGTGGACCGTGTGGCCTCCCTCGCTCAACTTCCGCGCTTCCGCCGTCGTCCGCTCGCGATCATCCGGATGTACAAACTCGACGAACGGCTGCGCGCAAAGCTCCTCCGCCGAGTAGCCCAAGGTTCGCTCCCACGCAGGATTCAAGCGTTTGAAATAGCCGTCAGTGCCGGCGATGCAGAGGAGATCGAGCGACAGTTGGAAGAGCTGTTCTTTCTGCGAGTGGATCATTTGGCAAGCATCGAGCTTGCGACGAAGATCGCTAATTTGCGAGAAGACGGCCGGTCCAAGTCCGATCGCGTCGATGCCGATCGCATCGGCGCCGCCCGTCGGTTCCGCTTGCCGCGCACTTCGTCCACGACCGACCGCGTAGGCGATTGCGCCTACGCCGCCCAGCGTCAGTGCGAAAACAGCCGCACCCAACCAGGTTTCCCATCGGGCCAAGTCCAGCATTGGACGAGCCGCCTCGCAATCTGGTTCCGATGATTTGCTTAGCCTAACAACCCCGGAATGGGAGTCGACGACGTCAACGTGCGCAATACGTCGGTCGGCAAGCCGGGCATCAACCGCACGTCGCTCAACCGCAACAAGCTGTGCATGATCGTCGCCTGCAGGTTGTCGATCTCTTGTGGTTCGCTACGCGGCTCGCCTGCATCGCGAGTTGACTGGCCGATGACTTGTCCCATTCGCAGTCCGCCGCCGGCGAGCAACAAGGGCGACAAGCCGCCCCAATGGTCGCGACCGCCGTTCTTATTCAGACGCGGCGTACGTCCCATCTCGCCTGAAACGACTAACAGAATCTTATCGCTCAGTCCCCGCGCCTGCACATCCTCCAAAAAGGCGGAGACGGCGTAATCGAGCGGCCCGCCCATGTACTGCATCCCCTCTTCCATCGTCGCATTGTTCACATCGGCATGCATGTCCCACACGAAATTCGTCGTCACCGTGACAAACCCGCACCCCGACTCGCACAACCGCCGCGCCAGCAGCATGAGTTTGCCCAGCGACTTGGCGTTGTCGACGTAGTTGTTGTAGTTATTCCACTTACGGCTGATTTGATCGGGACGCACCAGCGGCGCCGTGTCGTAACGAGCGACCGTTTGTGCATCCTCGCGCGTCAAGTCAAACGCTCGCGCCACGCCGCCGAGAATCGTTTGGAACGCCTGTTCTTGAAATCGATCGACGCCGTCGAGCGCCCCGCGCGCGTCCATCGATCGCTTGAGAAGATCGAGTCCCTTGAGCAGATTGCGGCGATCGTCCAGATGTTCGGCCCGCAACGCCAACTCCATGTCCTTCTGCATCGCGCCGCCGCCGCCCGGCACGAATGGTGCATAAGCCGATCCCAACGTCCCCGAGCTATCGAATTTGCCGAAACCGAAATTAGCCGGCTGCGTCGACGCATCTACCGCGCGCGGGAAGAGCGCTGCGTTGGTCGGCATTCCGGTTCGCGGATGATTCGAGCCCGCCACGCGCGCGTAGAGCGAGCCCAGATTCGCCCCCAGCGATTGTCGACTCACGATCGGCTTGATGTCGTGATTGCCGTCGCCCGTGCGATACGAGCGCACGATTGAAAAGCGTTGCGCCAACGACGCCAGACGCGGGAACGACGAGCCGAACGTGACGCCCGGAATGGCCGTCGCGATCTCGCCGGTGGCGCTGCGAATCTCCGCCGGTGCGTCCATCTTCGGATCAAAGGTCTCAATCTGGCTCGGTCCGCCATGCAGAAACAGAAACACGACCGACCGCCCCGTCACGGGCGGCGATGCCGTCGCACTAGCCGCCTGTCGCGCCAGCAGATCGCCGAGCGTCCAACCGCTCAGCCCCAACGTGCCGACGCGCAGGAAGGCGCGTCGCCCCATTCGTCCGTTCAAATCGCGCACGTTGAGCATCGTCGACTCCGCCTTGTCACGGCCCTCTACCAGATCCCACCACGCTCGCCCGTCGCCGCCGGCCGTCGGCTCGTGCGGCGTCGGCGGACCGCCTTGAGACGCCGCCTTGATCCAAACCTATCAGCGACATCTGATGGGTGCAAGGCGAATCGAACCGCCGACAACCTCGCGGCGTTATCTTGAAGGCGGATGCGTGTTCTTGGTTTGAGTGAGGCGGCGACCATGGCAATCGATCCCATTTGCGGTATGACGGTCGACGAGCGAACTGGCATTCGCGCGGAGAAAGACGGTCAGACGTTCTATTTTTGCTGCGACGCATGCCGTCGAAAGTTCCTGGGCGAAGCGCCGGCGCGGCCGATCGGCCCCGTCTCCGGCTACATCTGCCCGATGTGTCCCGAGGTTCACAGCGACCATCCGGCGGCGTGTCCCAGTTGCGGGATGGCGCTGGAGCCGGAAGTCCTCACCGCCCAATCGCTGGACGATGACGGCGAGTTGCGTTCGATGACATGGCGCCTGGCGCTGGCGAGCGCCATGGCGATCCCCGTCTTCAACTTGGCGATGGGGCCGATGGCGGGAATCCAATTTGCGCCGTGGGCGACGGGACCGGCGGGGCGTTGGCTGCAATGCGGACTCACGACGATCGTGCTGTTTGTCGCGGGCTGGCCGATCTTCGAGCGAGCTTGGCACAGCGTTCTGTCGCGTCGCTACAACATGTTCACCTTGATCGGACTCGGGACCAGCGCCGCCTATTTCTACAGTCTCGCAGTCCTGCTGCAACCGTCCCTCGCGCCGCCGCCCGACGGCGCACACTCCGACTCTCACGTCGCCGCCCCCGGGATGCATTCCCTGCCCGACGTGTACTTCGAGTCGGCGGCGGTCATCGTGGCGTTGGTGCTTCTGGGACAAGTGATTGAACTGCGAGCGAGGCGCCGCACCGGAGACGCCATTCGAGCGCTCATTGCCTTGACGCCGCCCGTCGCGCACGTGCTTCGCGACGACCTAGAACTCGATGTGCCGCTTGACGAAGTCATGCCAAGCGATCGACTGCGAGTGCGTCCCGGCGAAAAGATTCCAGTCGACGGCGTCGTCGATTCCGGGGAAAGCAGCGTCTCCGAGGCGATGATCACGGGCGAACCGCTGCCGGTGGTCAAGCGAGCCGGCGACGAAGTCATCGCCGGAACGCTCAACGAAACTGGTCAGTTTACGTTCCGAGCCACGCGGGTCGGCGCCGATACGGTGCTGGCTCAGATCATCCAAATGGTGGGAAGAGCGCAGCGCAGCCGAGCGCCGATTCAGCGCGTCGCGGATCAAGCGGCAGGTTGGTTCGTGCCGGCGGTCGCCAGCGTGGCGCTCGTGACGCTCGTCGTCTGGTGGGCGACGGGAGGGATGGCGGGACTGCCCCGCGCCGTCATGCATGCCGTCTCGGTCTTGATCATCGCCTGCCCCTGCGCCATCGGGCTGGCCACGCCCATGTCGATCGTCGTCGGCGTGGGGCGAGCGGCGCGGGATGGCGTACTCGTTCGCGACGCCGAAGTCCTCGAGCGGCTATGCGAAGTCGATGCGTTCGTCTTCGATAAGACGGGGACGCTGACGGAAGGACGCCCGAAGCTGCGAGTCGCGACGCCGCACGCACCGTCGCTCGCGGCGCTTGACGGCCACCCTGTCGCCGGTCTGCTTGATCACGAACGACGACTGTTGTGGTTGGCGGCCTCCGTAGAGCGGCTCAGCGAACATCCGCTGGCCCGGGCGATCGTCCAGGCGGCGGACCAACAGAGCGTGCCGCGCGTCGAAGCGAGCGAGTTTCAGTCGGAGACGGGGCGCGGGGTGAGCGGCAAGACGGCGGGACGTACGATTCGCGTCGGCACGTTCGACTACTGCGCTCTCTCGCCCGCCGCCAAGGGGCCGGGCGGCGCGGACAGCGGCACGAGCGGCGGCGGCTTGGTGCAGATCAGCTTCGGCCCGCCCGTCGCACCGCCGCCGCCGCAGATGGCCGAAGCGTGGCGCGACGAGCGCTGGCAGCGATTGGCCGACGCCAGTCGCGAGCGAGGCGAGACGGTGCTGTTCGTCGCGATCGACGACCAGCCTGCGGGACTGCTCAGCGTCGCCGACCCGCTGAAGCCGAGCGCCGCAGCCACGCTCGAAGCCTTGCATCGCGAGGGACTCTACCTGATCATGCTGACCGGCGACAACGAACGCACGGCGCGTGAAGTCGCTCGCCAACTGCCGCTCGACGAACTTCACGCCAGCCTGCAACCGCGCGACAAGCTGGCTCAGTTGCGACGCCTGAAGCAAGAAGGGCGCAAGGTCGCCATGTTGGGCGACGGCGTGAACGACGCACCGGCGCTGGCGCTCGCCGACGTCGGCATCGCGATGGGGACGGGCAGCGACGTGGCGCTCGAGAGCGCCGGCGTCACGTTGATGAGCGGCGAGCTGTCGGGCGTCTTACGCGCTCGCGTACTATCGAAACGCGTCATGAACAACATCCGCCAGAACCTATTTCTCGCGTTCGCCTACAACTTGCTTGGCATTCCCATTGCGGCCGGCATTCTGACGCCGTGGCTCGGGTTGTCGTTGAACCCCATGCTGGCGGCGGCGGCGATGAGCCTCAGTTCGGCGTCGGTCATCAGCAACGCCCTGCGCCTTCGCGCCCCGAGATAAGAGAATCTTGAGCAACGGCGAGCGCGTGCCGTTCTCGTTGTTCGGCACCGACAGGCAACGCGGTAAAGCATTTTCAGGCTGCGAAACGGCGGGACATGACGAGCGTCTGACGTCCTCGCTCGCCCTCGGTCAGATTTGTCACACGGAGACACGGAGACACGGAGATGCAAGAGAACGAGACTGGACTTTGATCGATGAAGAATCGCGTCATGGGCTCCGACCACAGCGAGTCTTGAGTCTTTCTCCGTGTCTCCGTGCCTCCGTGTGAAACAAGAAAGAGCGAACCAGGAGGTGCACCGGCGCGGCCGGGAATGCCGTGGATCGCCCTTGAGTGACCGAACGACCTCGTTTTTCCCGTAAAAAATGCTTCACAGCGTTGCCCTTCGGGGCGGATGCCTCCCGGTAACCAACTCGCTCGTTTCCTTCACGACAACGCCTTACGAACGTGTTTTTCCGTGGCGGCAATGGAAGCAGCCGTCGAGATTTGCAAAACAGCGCAACTTCAAAACGTCGCGGCGGGGCGGCCGATCGAGTAGCTTGTTTCCTTTGCCAATCAACCAACGACGAGCTGACGCAAGGGGCGAACGATGCAGACGACGGTTTATCGCGGGCGACTGGTGCGAGCGGACCGTGTGGAGCGAGGCGCGATGGTGGTGCGCGACGGCCGCATTGTCGAAATCCTCGGCGAGAACGCCCCGACGCCGCCCGACGCAACGTACGTCGAGGCGGGGGACGGCTACATTGCACCGGGCTTCGTCGATCTGCACGTGCATGGCGGCGGCGGCGGCGACTTCATGGACGGCACGCGCGACGCCTTCGAACGCGCGTTGCAAAGCCACTTGAGGCACGGCACAACCAGCCTCGCCGTAACCACCACCGTCGCCACTCACGAGCAAATCCTCGCGACGCTCGAGCTGGCTCGCCAATTCCGAAACTCGCCGTGGGCCGGCGGCTCGCGCGTGCTGGGCGCCCATTTTTACGGTCCCTACTTTCGCTACGAGGCGCGCGGGGCGCATCCGGGCGGGCCCGTTCGACCGCCTGTGGCCCACGAGTTTCTGCAGTACTTGGAGTTTGCGGACGATTTGGTGACGGCGACGGTGGCGCCGGAGGTGGAGGGGGCCAAGGAGTTCGCGCTGGCGTGTCGCGAACGGGGCGTGCGGACCAACGCCGGCCATTCCTGGGCCACTTTCGCCCAAATGCGCGAGGCGATCGCCTGGGGCGTGCGGCACGTCGATCATTTGTTCTGTGCGATGTCGGACAAAGGGAAACTGCGCCAGTTTCAGATGTATCCCATGCAGGGCGGCGTGCTGGAAGCGACGCTGTACTTCGACGAACTCACCACCGAAGTCATCTCCGACGGCAAACACTTGGATGAGAGTCTGTTGCTGTTGGCGCTGAAAATCAAAGGCGCGGATCGGCTGGCAATCGTGTCGGACAGCAGTCGCGCGCTCGACATGCCCGACGGCCGCTACGTCATCGGGCCGCTCGACGGCGGCGAACCGCTCGTGAAGTCGGACGGCGTGGGAAAGATCCCCGACCTGAGTGCGCTAGCGTCGAGCGTTCAGGGGATGGACCATATGGTGCGGACGTTCTGGCAGTTGACCGGCCGCCCCGTCTGGGAAGTGATTCGCATGGCGACGTTAACCCCAGCTCGCATCGCCGGCCGCGACGCCGAAATCGGCAGCCTCGACCGCGGCAAGCGCGCCGATATTCTGCTCCTCTCCCAAGAACTCGAGATTCAAGACGTCCACGTAAGCCAACCGTAAGACAGGCTTCCAGCCTGTCAGCGCAAAAAACAATCCCCACAAAACGCCCCCCCGCACCGCGCGCCGGCCGCGATCTCGGCGTAGCGGTGCGCGGTGCGAGGGGAATGGTGTGGCGGGAATGGTGCGGTGGGATTGGTGCGGTGGGAATGGTGTGGTGGGATTGGTGTGGCGGCGGCTCGTCGCGATGCTTGACAGGCTGGAAGCCTGTCCTACGGGGGTTATACCTTGGGGGTCCAGCCTTCGCGGTATTCACGCGACCAGAGCTTGGCGGCTTCTTCGTCGTTCTCGATGCGTCCCGATTGGGGGTCGCAATGTAGGACGCGGTCGACGCGGTGGGCGATGTTGCCCAAGTGACACAGAAGCGTGCTCTTGTGCCCTTCTTCGATGTCCGCGTTGGGGCGTTGGCCGGTGCGGATGCATTGCAGGAAGTTCTCAATGTGCTCGCCGTCGCCGCCCTTGCCGCCGAACGATGCGACTTCCTTGTTTTGCATGTCGTAGATCTTGTAACCGTTGTCCTGCAGCAACATCGAACCCTTGTCGCCGTGGAACGTGAGTCCGAACTGCGAGACGCCGGGACCGAACGGCGACCAGCTGAGTCCCTCCCAGGTGATCGTCTTGTCGCCAAAATCGTACGATACCATGTGCGTGTCGGGCGTTTCTTGATCGTCGTCGTGCCGATACTTGCCGCCCGCCGAGGTCACTCGAGTGGGAAAGTCGACGCCGAGCGCCCAGCGCGCCACATCGAGCGCGTGGACGCCGTTGTTGCCGAGCTCGCCGTTGCCCCAATGCCAATGCCAGTGCCAGTTGTAATGCACCAAGTTGTCGACGAACGGACGGTCGGGCGCCGGACCTTGCCACAACTTGTAATCGAGCCACTCGGGCACGTCGGCCGGCTTGCCATGGCCGATGGGACCACGACGGCTGCTGTACCAAGTCCGCGAGTACATCACGCGTCCTAGTTCGCCGCCGCGCACTTTCTCCACCGCTTCGATGATTGAGGGGCGGCTGCGGCGCTGCGAGCCCATCTGGACGACGCGGTTGTATTTCCGCGACGCTTCGACCGCGAGCTCTCCTTCGCGCGGATTGTGACTGCACGGCTTTTCGACATACACATGCTTCCCCGCGGCGCAGCCCAGGATGGTCGCCGGCGCGTGCCAGTGATTCGGCGCGGCGACGACCAAAATGTCGATCGCCTTGTTGTCGAGCAACTTGCGAAAGTCGGAAACGGTCTCCGGCCGCTTCCCCGACGCCTTCTCGACAATCGCGGCGCCCTTCTCGAGCGCTCGCACGTCCACGTCGCAGACAAAGCCGACGGTCGCGCCGGGGTTCGCGATAAACGTTTGCGCCAGCGAACTGCCTCGGCCGTTCACCCCCATGATCCCCACAACCAACTTCTCGTTCGGTCCCACCTTCTTCGCCGCCGGCTCGTCGGCGGCTTGAGCCTGGTCGGCGGCCAGCAGCGACGAAGCAGCGCCGGCGACGACGGCGGACGAGGCGGACCATTGCAGAAAGTCGCGGCGATCCCAAGGCGTGGTCATGCGGGGGCTCCTGCGAGCAAATTTTGAGGCGGGAGGTGAAAACCGGACGGACTCGGAAAATGGTAGACTACCCAACCATCCGCTGGCAACGCACGTTCATCGACGGAGCGGGCTGGGGCCGGAACAACGCGACGTTGGACTTGCCTGCAGCAGGCGAGTGGTTTGTGATGTGGGTGTGACTTGTGGGGGTTGCGGGGGGAGACAGGCTGGAAGCCTGTCCTACGGGGGTTTTATGCTTGATCGCAAGTTTCTGATTGACAACGCGGATGCCGTACAACGCAATTGCGAACAGCGGGGAGTGACCGCGGAAGTGCAACAGTTGGTGACGCTCGAAAAGCAGCGTCGCGAACAGTTGACGCTGGTCGAAGAACTCAACCGCAAGGCGAATGAGGTCGCCAAGTCGATCGGGCAAACGAAAGACCCGGCCGAACGGGAAGCGCGCAAAGAGGAAGGACGCCGACTGCGCGACCAAAAAGACGCCGCGCAGGCCGAACACGATCGGCTCGAGCAGGAATGCCTCGGCTTCCAGACGCTGATCCCCAACATGACGCACCCCGATGCGCCCGTCGGTTCGGGCGATCATGCCAATCGCGAAGTGCGTCGCGGGAAGACGCCTGTGCGCACCTTCGATTTCAAAGCCAAGGATCACGTAGAATTGGGCGAATCGCTGGGCCTGATCGATCTCGACGGCGGCTCGCGCACCACGGGCCACGGCTTCTACTTCCTCCGCAATGAAGCCGTGCTGCTCGAACTGGCCCTGCAACGCTATGTGCTCGGCATCCTCCAAGAAGAAGGCTTCACGCTGACCACGACCCCCGACCTCGCGCAGAACAAGATCCTCGAAGGGATCGGGTTCCTGCCGCGCGGACCCGAGACGCAGGTCTATAGCATCGAGAATTCCGATTTGAGCCTAGTCGGCACCGCCGAAATCACGCTCGGCGGCCTCTACAGCGGCGTAACGCTCGACGCAGAACAGTTTCCGCTGAAGCTGTGCGGCATCAGCCACTGCTTCCGCACCGAAGCCGGCGCCCACGGCCGAGCGACTCGCGGCATCTACCGCGTGCATCAATTCACGAAGGTGGAGATGTTCGCCTACGCGCTGCCCGAACAAAGCGACGCGCTGCATCAGTACTTGATGGAGTTGGAATGTCGCATCTTCGACGGACTGGGCATTCCTTACCGCGTGATCGACACCTGCACGGGCGACCTGGGCGGACCCGCGTATCGCAAGTACGACCTTGAAGCGTGGATGCCGGGCCGCGGCGAGAACGGCGAGTGGGGCGAAGTAACCAGCACGTCGAACTGCACCGACTATCAAGCTCGACGACTCGATATCCGCTACCGCGTAAAGGGCGAAAAAGGGACTCGCTACGCCCACACGCTCAACGGCACCGCCGTCGCGATCACGCGCGCCATCATCGCCATCCTGGAAAACTACCAGCGCGCCGACGGCTCGATCGAAGTCCCCCCGGCGCTCCGCGCCTGGGTCGGCAAAGACGAGATTCGCAAGTCGTAGAACAGGCTTCCAGCCTGTTACCGCAGCACCGCAACCGTTTCTGCGACTCCAACGACGATCGACGCGCATTAGTTCGAACTGTTTTGCACCCAGGAACGGTAGCCGCCGCTAAGGTTCTGCACTTGACGGCCGGCGTGCAACAGAATGCGCGTCGCGAGGTACCCGCGCATGCCGACTTGGCAGTAGACCACGACGGGACGGTCGGTCGGGACTTCCGCCAGACGCGTGCGCAAGTCGTCGACGGGAATGTTGACTGCCGTCGGGAGATGGCCCGCGGCAAATTCGGTCGGCGTGCGAACGTCGATGATTTGGGCGCCGTCCGCGTCGGTCGACAAGCGGTCGGCCGTGATCTGCGGATGATCGCCGCGCAGAATTCCCGCGGCGACGAAGCCCAACATGTTGACCGGATCTTTCGCCGATCCGAACTGCGGCGAATAGGCGAGTTCCATTTCCTCGAGTTGGTAGACGGTAAGCCCCGCTTGGACGGCGACCGCCAACACGTCGATGCGTTTGTCGACGCCCGCACGACCCGCACCCTGCGCCCCTAATACTCGACCTGTCTCGGGATGAAACAGAATCTTGAGCGTCATGCCTTGGGCGCCAGGATAGTAGCCCGCATGGTGACTCGGATGAATGTATGCCTTGCGATACGGCTGCCCCGCGCGAACCAGCGACTTCTCGCTCGCGCCGGTCATAGCGAGCGTCATGTCGAACAATCGCAGGATGGCGGTCCCCTGCGTCCCGCGGTAGCTGCTCGTGCGACCAAACGCATGGTCGGCCGCAATGCGTCCTTGTCGGTTCGCGGGTCCCGCCAGCGGCACTTGCGTCGGCGTTTGCAGCACAAAGTCCTGCACCTCGACCGCATCCCCGACGGCGTAGATGTCCGGATCGCTCGTCTGCATATGCTGGTTGACTCGGATGCCGCCGCGCGGGCCGACGTCGAGTCCCGCGGCGACCGCGAGTTGGTTTTCGGGACGCACGCCGACGCTTAGCACCACCAAGTCGGCGGAAAGCGTCGCGCCGAGTTTCGTGGAGGCGACGACGCCTCCGCCCGGCTGCGGTGCGAAGGCGGAGACGGCGTCGCCCAGTTGCAGCGTCACGCCTTGCTCGCGCACGTGCGCCGCCGCCTCCTTCGTCATCTCTTGGTCCCACGGCGGCACAATCTGGTCCGCCAGTTCGATCACGGTCACGGCGACGCCGCGTCGCACCAGGTTCTCGGCCATCTCCAGTCCGATGAAGCCGGCGCCGACGATGAGCGCGCTCTTCGCGCCCGCATCGACCGCTTGCTTGATGCGATCGCTGTCGCGCAGATCGCGCAGCGTAAAGATGCCGGGCGTATCGAGTCCCGGAAGAGGCGGACGCAACGGCGCAGCGCCAGGCGAAAGGATCAGTTTGTCGTATGACTCTTCGTAAGTGCGGCCCGTGTCGAGTTCCCGCGCGACGACGACCCGCCGCGTACGGTCGATCGACTCGATCGTCGTGCGAATGCGCACGTCCAGACGATAGCGTTGACGCAGTCGTTCCACGGGCGTCACGAGCAGTTTTCCGCGATCGGCGATCTCGCCGCCGATGTAATACGGCATGCCGCAATTCGCAAACGACGGTTCGCCGCCGCGTTCGAACAGGATGACTTCGGACGATTCATCGAGTCGCCGGGCGCGGGCTGCCGCCGACGCGCCGCCGGCGACGCCGCCGACAATGACCAGTCTCATGGTGCAAGTCTCCGCTGCTGCGAGTCAAACTAGCTGAACGGCTCATTCGGCTGCGGACCGCGAGCCGTCGGGCGAGCCGCCGATGGGATAGCCCTCAGGGAGAGGACGCGCGGCGGTAAGGAAGCCGCGATCGAAAAGCAGCTTCTTGAACGTGCGATAGTGCTGAAAGCTGTCCGGGTAGACCCAGATGGTGATCGTCGCTCGATCGGGATGCAGCCGATTCACAACATTGAAAAAGTCGGAATTCGGCTGCAACGCTTCGGGCACCGTCTCGCCCACCGCTTCGTCGATCGGCATGACGACGAACCGATCCAGTTCCGCTCGCTGCTGCGTGCCGCGTCCCGGCACGGTCACGTCGGTCCGCTTCATCGTGTAACGCATGGCGAAGCCGTCGATCGGGCCCAGCGATTCGGTGAAGCTGGCCGTCTCGCGCAGCCGGTGAATCTTCTGCGGTGCGTCGACTTTCAGCGCTTCGATGAGTTCGTCCCAAGGAACGTGCGTGAGGCGATTGTTGGCCAGCCGGAAGTGCACTTCTTTGCCGAACACGGTCTTCGCCATCGGGGTCGGCAGATGCTCGATCACGCCCTTGGGCGGCTGCTGTTTGGCGAGCTGCGCGAGGAGCTTTTCGAGTTCAGACAGTTCGCGGCGGGCGTTAGCAAGCGCTGTTTCGCGATCCAAGATCTCTTGTTCGGGGGCGTCGAGCGCCTGCCGACGCTCGGCCAATTCACGCTCCGCGACATTGATCATGGCCAGCGCCTTGTCGCGCTCGAGTCGTCGGTAGTCGACTTCGAATTGTTGCCGTTTGAGCAACTCATCGTTCTGAAAAATGTCCGATTCGACCGCCTTCGCGGCAGCCGCGGCTTCTTCGACTTGTTGCTGAGTCACCTTTTCGGTCGCCGCCGCCGTCGCCTCGTCGCTGGCGAACTCCGCGTCAGGATCGCCGCGCAGCGCTTCCGCGGCCGCGACGCCTTGCGCGACGAACGCCTTCTGCGTGGCAGCGCCGACGACGATGATCAGGATGATCAGAATCCCGACCAGGTTCGCCACGACGTCCAGGAACGAATCCTGGCCGGGAGCTTCCGCTTGATTCTGACTAGCACGGCGCACGTGACACCTCGCGTGACCTATTTGCGGACCACTTCCAGGCCGCTGCCTTGCAACAGCACCTGCAGCTGCTGGAAGTTCGCCTCGGCGCCGGGCCCCACTTCGACGTTCAGCACCGGCTTCCAATAACCGTTGGCGACGGCGAGCCCCCAACGATCGACTTGTTTCCAGATGGCGGTGACGAAGGGATCGAGCGCGGCGTTGACGTCGCCTTGGACGGGAATGACTTGCAGGCGCTGGTCGTCGCCCCGTTCGGGGACGATCACCAATCGATCGGCGAGGCAACGGATGCGAATCGGGCGCGTGATGGCCGTCGCCTTTTGCTGCTTATCGCGCAGCGCCCAGTCTTGTCCGCGTCGTCGCGCAACGCTGGGCGGAGTGAAGGTGGCCGACGCCTGCCCGGATCCATCGGACGAATTGCTGCCGGAGGAAGACGAACCAAATCCGCTGCCGCCCCCGGAGGAACGCGACGCAGCGGTCTGCATGGCGCCGCCCGCTTGTCCATCAGCGCCGCGGTTCGCGCCGCCGTCGGCGTTGGCCATCGTCGCGCCGTTCGACGCGCCGGCCGGCGCCGAACCGCCGCCGAGTCCAGCCGGACCGGCGACGCCGCCGGCCGTACCGCCGCTGGAGCCGCCGGCCGTGCTGCCGCCGCCTGCTCCCGGTGCGCCGCCAGCGACTTGATTGCCGCCTGCCGCCGCGGCCGCGTTCGCACCGGCGCCCGTTCCCCCTGCCGCAAAGTCGGCCGGGTTGCCGGCAGCTTGCGAACCACCGCCTGAGTTTCCTGCGCCGCTGCCGCGGGCCATGCCGCCCGAACCGCTGCCGGATCCGCCGACGCCGTTGAATCCGCCGGAACCTGGTGCTCCGCCGCCGGCGTCGAGGTTCATACCGCGCGCTCCACCGCCTGAGCCGGCGACGGCGGCGGCGTTTGCACCGCCGCCAGCGGCCGAATTGCCGCCGAAGCCGAAACCGCCGGCGCCGGTTCCTGTGCCAGCGCCTTTGCCAGCGCCTGTGCCGCGTCCGCCGGGCGCCAAACTGCCCGCCAGATCGCCGGCGCCGTTCATACCAGCGCCGTTCGCGCCACTGCCGCCGTTCGCAGCGCTGCCGCCCGCGCCGAAGCTGCCTCCGTTGGCATTGCCGTTCGTGGCGCCCGCACTGCCTCCGAAGCCGCCGCCCGCGCCGCGATTGCCGGCGGGCGCTGCGCCCGTTTCGTCTTCATAGGGAGTCGCCGCGAAGCCGTTCGCGCCGCCGCCCTCGGACTTGTAGCGGCTGGGCATCGACGCCGCGAGCACTTGTTGTCGCGAGCGTGCGTCCTTAATCGACCGCGCTAGCAGCGCCTCAAGTTCGGGATCGCCCGGGGGAAACTCCAGTTCCAGACTGTCTTCCACCAACTCGTAGCCGAACTCCTCTTCCCAAGTCTTCATCGCCGCCCGCGCCATCGAATACGCAACCGCGCCGTTGGGTCGGACGATCAGCAACGGATACGGCTCGCCCTGACTGGCCGCATCAGGCTGGCGCGCCCAGTGTTCGCGGACGGTGCGCAAGGCCGCATCGAGCGGATTGCCGGGGCCCAGCGGCCCTTGAAAGTCCGTCGGGAGAAAGACGACTCCTTCGGGATGCAGGATGATGCCCACTTCCGCGCACTCAATGTAGATCGGACGACGGCGAGTGCCGTTTTTGCCGACGTACGGGACCAACGCGTATGACTTGGGCCCCGTGGAGATCTTCTTCTTTTTCTCTTCGACTTCCTTCTTCTTTGCTTCCAGTTCCGCCTTCAGCTTCTCCAGCTCGTCCTGCGTCGCCTTCGATTGATCCGACTTGTCGTCGGTCATCTTCTGCAACTGTTTCGCCTGTTCGGCCAGCTTCTTCCATTGATCCTCAAGCCGCCGGACGTGATCCTCCAGGTGGCTCAATTCCTTCCGCATCCGGCTGAGGTTTTCGAGCTGTTCTTCGCGCTGCGTCGCGAGCATTTCTCGCCGCCATTCGAGATCTTCCTTCGCCTGCACCAACTCTTGCGATTGCTGTTCGGCCGCGGCGTCCGGTTTCGCCGTCCGCCCAGAGACCGCCGCGTTGGTCGTCGTCGCTGCGTCGCGTGCGTCGGCCGTCGCGACCGAAGCTTGCACGCGCGACTGCTGGAGCACGAGCACCAGCAGGACGATCAACGATCCCATCGTGCAAATCAGCACGGCGAGGAACGGGAACAGCGCCATGCCGGTCGATGTCCGACGAAAGACGGCGCGTCTCATGCGGCCTTGCCTCGCAACGATTGCTTTTCTTCGAACGACAGAAGCTCGACCATCGGCGCCGGCTCCGATTTGCCCAGCCGCGTCGTGAGCAGGTGAATGGCGGCCGAGAGACTCATCACCGTGTCTTCAAAGTTGCGCGAGCCGGCGAGCGCGGCGAGGTTCTCGTTGAGCGCGCGTTCCAGCTGCACGACTTCGCCCGTCGCCTGGATCGCCTGCGACAAGACTTCGCCCTGACGTCGAATTTCCGCCAGTTGCTCGTGAGTGGCAGCCGTCTGACTGGCGAGACCCGCTTGGACGAGCGACCATTGTTCGGCGAGCGGCTTGGCGAACGTTTCGTCGAGCGAGTCGATGCGCTGCGAGTGTTGTTCGAGCGACCGGTCGAGGGCCGAGCAGAGGGTTGCTTCGAGGCGTTCACCGGCCGCATCGTACAAGCGTTGCCAGTCCAGCTGCGCGGATTCGATGGTCTGCTGCCACAGTTGCGCCTGACGTTGAACCAGTTGTTCGGTGGCGCGAAGCATCGCATGCGCCACTCGCTCGATCGACGCGACGGCCGGATCGGTGCTGGTGGCCGAGCCTTGGAAGCGTCCGACGAGCTCCGAGTTGGCGCGTTCGTCGACCGTCGACAACAACTGCTGTTCGACTCGGTCGATGATGAATTGAATGAACATCAGGACCATCGACAGTACGAGTGCCAGCGCGGTCGTGTCGAACGCGACGTAGAGGCCGCCGAGCAGCCCTTGGATGGCCGTGTCGATGGAGGTGGCGAGCAGCTTGGCGTTGGCGCTCAAGTCGCCCAGCGCCTCGGTGATCCCCATGACGGTCCCGAGGAAGCCGAGCATCGGGGTCGCCCAGATGACGATCCGCACGAGCGCATAGCTTTCCTGTTGCTTGGCGGCGTCGACGTCGGCCAAGTATTTCAGTTCGTCGTTCAACTCGGCCGACGAACCAGCTCGCTTCACGTGCGTCAGGGCGTCGCGCAAGCGACGGGCGAGGTGCGACTGACGAGCGCCGCCGGGCAGTTTGTCGAGCGACTGGAGCAAGCCATCGCAGTCGTCGATCGCGTTGCCGCGCTCCGGGGCTGCTTCGAGCTGCACGGCGCCGACGGCGAATAGTTGGCCGGCGACCTCCAGCAGCTTGAGGGCGAGCGCAGCGAGACCGACGAAGAACAGGCCCGTCTCGACGAACGTCACCGGGTGCGATGCGAAATAGCGGTGCATCACCGGCTGGTTCAGCGGCCCGCGATAAATGAGCGCGAAAAAGAGGCTGGTGGCGGCAAGCCCTAAGAGGAAAGGCCACCCCATGCCGCCCACGATGGTGACGAGGGACGGGCGGGACGGTTTGCGCGGAGCGGTTTCTTTGCGGGACACCTTGAGCTTCCTTTCTCTGGGTGCAATCCGACGACTGCCGTCAGAATCGGCTTAATCGCTACAGTTTATTGAGTCGTATTTTGGGAGTTGCGGCAAATGGGCCGGATCCTTGGCAGCCGTCAAATTCCGTAGAGTTTTCCAAAGCTCCGCGACCGTCACGGACGATATAACCTGCCATCACCCCTGTCATAACCGTTCTACAAGCATCGCCAAGCACACCGATTATCCCAGGGGGGACGAACGTCCGGAGCGGCCGGCAACGGCCGCCCGGACTGTTTCTTTTTTCCCGCAGAGGGGCTTCTCCCCTCAACGCCGCGCATAGGTCGCGTAGCAATTGGGAGTTTCCCACAATCGGGCCTCGATAATAGGGAAGCCCGCGTTCGCCGTGAAGTCGAAAATCAGCCGCGCAATGTTCTCGGCGGTCGGGTTTTCCTCCATCAAAAACAGCGGTTCTCCCATTTCTTGCAGAATCTTCACCGCCGGATCTTCCCGATGCAGCAGCATGCGGTGGTCCAGCGTGTCGTCGATCCAGGTGCTCACCACCCGCTTGATGTCGGAGAAATCGAGCACCATGCCGAGCGAATCGAGCTCGGGGGCTTCGATGACGATCTCTGCGCGGCCGTTGTGTCCGTGCAGGAAACGGCACTTGCCGTTGTAGTTCAGCAAACGGTGGCCGTAGCAAAAGTCGATCTGACGCGTGACGCGGAACATGGGAGTGCTCTCCGAGTAGGGGCTTTAGGTAAGCGGGGCGACTCGCCTTAAGGGGCGTAATCGGTCGGGTCGTCCATCCCCGCATCTCGAAACGCCGCTTGACGTTCCGCACACTTGTTGCAGCGACCGCAATGCTGGTAGCGGTCGGCGGCGACCGTCACCGGCGCGATGCACGAATGCGTGAACTGCAGCGGCAGTTGGGCGCCGAGCCGCATGACGGCGGTCTTGGTGAGTTGAAGGAAGGGGCGGAGGATCTGCAAGGGGCGGTCCATGGCCAGCCGCAACGACCGTTCGAACGACTCGAAGAACGCGTCGCTCGCGTCACCAAACGGGTTGCTCGCCAGCGGCGCAAGCGCCAACGCCTCAAAGCCGTGCATTTGGCACCAGAGAGCCGGCTTGATGAGAAGCAACGGATTGCGGCCGGGAAGGAAAACCGCCTCGTCAGGCGTGTCGTAACCGGGGACTTCGAGCCCCGTGACGCTCCAGTGGTCGCCGTACAAGTCGGCCAGCGGCAGGTCGAAGGTCGTTAGCGGCCTAAGCCGCCCCGGCAATCCGAGGGTCGCGAGCGAATCGAGATAGCGCTGAACGGCCCCGAGTTCCGCCGGTTCCCAGGCCAGCCCTCCGCGGACGAAGAACGGCTGCACCTCGCAGCCTTCTCCCAGCAGTTTTCCGAGCAAGATGCAGCTATCCAGGCCGCCGCTGAGCAAGATTCCAATGCGACGGGCGGACGGCATGCGGACGGTTCCTCGGGGCGAGCGGACGATTCAAACGGCATCCGCAATGTAGTCGCGAGTTCGCCGACCTGGGAGCGGCAAGTTCAGCGGAGACAACGATTTTTTGCGGAGAACTGGACTCTGCCTCGACATTCTGCCAATATTAATGACGCTCATCAGCGGTAGGTTCAGCGGAGGTTTCCCGGGGGGCGTCCCGTCGCAGTTAGCGGGTGACGCGGGGTCAGGCGTGGCCAGCATTCCAGGGACACCACATTCAGAGAGTCCGATTGGCGGCATCTCCCACAGCACTTATTCCAAGACGGCCACGCAATCAGGAGCAAGGTCATGACTTACCGTAGCAAGATTCGACGCGGTTTCACGCTAGTGGAACTGCTGGTGGTGATCGCCATCATCGGCATCCTCGCCGCTCTTTTGATGCCGGCCGTGCAGGCGGCGCGCGAGGCCGCTCGCCGCACCACTTGCAGCAACAACCTCTCGCAGCTCGGCGTCGCCGCGCTGGCCTTCGAAACCAACCGGTCGCGTTTCCCGGGTTACCGCGAAGCGCTCACCAACAAGGAAGCCTCGTGGGCCGTGCTGTTGATGCCCAACATGGACCAACAGCCGCTGTACGACCTGTGGAACGATGCCTCGGTGGTTCCGGCCGACGCACGCTTGATTCCCTACATCAAGAACTTCCGCTGCCCCAGCCATTCGTCGCCGAACAACTCGCTCCCCTACAACTCGTACGTCGCCAACGGCGGCTACATCCCGTCGGCCTTCGGCATGGGCGTGACGCTGCACAACGAAAACGTCTTTGACGGCGTGTTCGTCAACGGCGCCAATGTCCTGCCGGCCAACAACCCGATGAACACGTCGGTGGGCATCATCGCGAGCCGCATGAACATGTCGAACTTGAAGGACGGCGCCACCAACACGCTGCTGTTCTCGGAAAGCCTGCTCGCCGGCTACTGGTCGAGCGGCTCGATCAACAACAAGTACCCCAGCAGCTCGGCGCCGAACTATCCAAACGGTTCGAACTTGATGTGTTTCCTGTACGCATCGGATGACCCGACCGGCATGACCTATGCCATCGACACCGGCATGCCGGCGCCCGCCGCCACCACGCCGCGGATGAAGATCAACGGCAACCGCAAAACGACGCTCGACTGGAGCCAGATGACGACCGAAGACGTGCATCCGTCGAGCCACCACCCGGGGATCGTGGTCGCCGTCTTCGCCGACCGTCACACGGCGAACATCCGCGAGACGATCGAGTATCGCGTGTACCAACAGCTGCTGTCGACGGAAGGCGCCAAGTCGACCGCCCCGCAACGCCAATTCCCGCTCAAGTCGGCCGACATCGAAGACTAGTCTGCCTCGCCGCCTTGCGTCACGGAGTTCTTCTCCCTTGGCCACAGAGGAGGAGGAGGGCTCAGAGGCGAGGCAAGGACAGCGACAGGAACCATGATTTGTGCGAAGAATAAAGGCAACATGGAAGGGGAAAGTCCAGGTGAATAGGAAATCGTACGTCTAGCGACGATTTCCTATTCCGCTTTTCCCTCGCGAGACCATTGCCTCTGCTCCATTTCCCTTCGCCTATCAACACCTTAGGGGCACGCGATTCTTCCGTTCCTTCCCCATAAGGATCACTCGCTCTGAGTCCTCCGTGCCCTCTGTGGCAAATTATCTCTCTCGGCGACGATCAACTCGGCGGCTACTTCTTGCCGAGTCGGCGTTGGGCTTGGAAGAACTGGGTCAGCAGCCCGCCGCACTCGTCGGCCAGCACGCCGCCGAACACCTCGCAGCGGTGATTGAGCCGCCGGTCGGTGAGCAGTTGGTAGAGCGTCTCAACGGCCCCTGCCTTCGGATCGTAAGCGCCGAACACCACGACCGGAATCCGCGCTTGCAGGATCGCGCCGGCGCACATGGGACACGGCTCCAGCGTCACATAAAGCGCGCAGTCCTCAAGCCGCCAATCTTGCAACTCGGCGGCCGCCTGCGTGATGGCGATCATCTCGGCGTGCGCCGTCGGATCGCGCAGCTGCTCGCGCTGATTGTGAGCGGCGGCGATGACGCGTTCTCCCTTGACGATCACGGCGCCGATCGGCACTTCGTTCTCATCCCGCGCTCGCAACGCTTCCTGGATGGCCAGCCGCATGAAGGGATCGAGCGGCGATTCGCTATGCACCATGGCGGAGGCCCTCGACTCGCTTTATTCGTCGCCCGGCGTCTTCGACCGCCCCATCGCGATGTCGTACTCAGACAGAGCCGGGATCATCATCGCCGCCGTGGTGAAGCCATAGACGACGGCGGTCACTAAAAACACCGTCAGGTAGTGATGCAGGGTGTAGCTGGTGATGGCGTAAAACGTCAAGAACGGCAGCAGCATTGACGCCAACCCAATGGCGTTCGACGGATTGCGCGACCCCAAAGCCACATACAGCCCCAAACTGCCGCCCAGGATCACCATCAAGAACTGCGCGTGCTGGGTTTGGAACGAACCGCTGAAGGAGATCATCATCACGATGCAGGTGATGATTCCCAGAAACAGGAAGAACACCGTCCCCAGACTCACGCCGATTGCGGTCCGCGAATTGGCGTAGGTCATCCCGCAATGAATCCCCAGCATGACGACGAACAAATACAGCGTAACGAGGCCGCCCATCAAGAAAACCGCGTCTTCCAGCGACAACCCGCCGTGCCACCACAAATAGCCGCACAGCCCCAACGGCAAGACGCTCATCGGCCACGTCACGTACAGCACGCCGCCGATTTTCCCAAACAAGAACTCTTTGGGAGAGAGGTCGGTGACCAGCAGCAAATCGAGCGACTGGCCGTCGCGTTCGCCGGTGATCGACGTCACCGCGAGCGCGTTCATGATGACGAGACTGAGCAGGAAGAAGGGGGCGAGAGGGCGAGCGGCGACGGGGATGACGGCGGTCAGTTCGTCGCCGCGCGCGGTGGCGGCGCCCGATTGGATCGTGAAATAGAGGCCGCCGGCGGCAAGGGCAAACAGCAGCAGATAAGCCACTCGAATCACCAACACCTTGCGACCGTACGCCCAGGTGCAGATTTCCCGCCACAGCACCGGATTGTCCCACACTCGGCGGCTCGGCTGCGGCGTTTTATTGCGCCGAGCGTCGACGTGCGTCTGTCGCGCCGCCTCGTCATCCAGCCGTTCGGCGTCCACCGCCGGTCGCTCGTCGGCTGACTCCGTCTGCGTCCCCGGCTGCAGTTCGCGCGACGGATTCCACACTCGCACGCGCAGAATGGCGACCACGTTCAGCAGCGCGCCGCCGGCCGCGGCGACGGCCAAGTAGGCGAGGACGCCGAGTCCGTAGTTGGTCGCTTCGGCGCCCGTGGCGACGCCGACCAAGGGGCGAGTGGCGGCCATGATGGCGCGCCAGGGGCTGAGCGCCACCGACCACGTCCCGCACGATTGTCCGCCAAGCTCAGTGAACAAATAACCGCTCGCCACAATCTCGCCGACCGCCAGCCAGAGGACGAGCCCCAGAGCGGTCATGGCGAGCGTCTGGAAGGTCTTTTCGCGCCACAGGGCGAGCGTCGAGCCGAGGCTGCCGGCGGCCAGCGCGGTGACGATCGTTACGGCTTCGGCCCGCCACACCTGAGCGAATTCGACGCCGCCGAACAGCGTAATCAGCAAGAACAGCGGGATGGCAGCCGCGGCCATGGTGAGGACGTCGAGCAAACTGGCGAGCATCTTGCCCAGCACCAGCTCGGAGTTCGTCAGGCGCGTCAGGAGCAGAAGAAGGAGCGTGCGACGGTCCTTTTCTTGTGCCACCGAGCTGGCGGACCCGAGGGCGGCGAGGAACGTGATGAGGGCCAATTGCAGCGGGGCGAGCACTTGGAACAGGTTGGCGCCGAATCGGGCCATATCGCCGACGTTGCGGATAATTTGCGTGCCGGCGACGACCAGCCACGCGGTGCACATCAGCACCAAAAGGGACGTCACGTAGACCGACCGATACAAGTAGTGCTGGGAGCGACGCGGGGTAGTGACCAGTTCGCGGCTGAAGACGGGACCGATGAACAAGGGACGAGCTCCAGAGCGGCATCCGCGGATTTGCGTACAACCTAAGCCGCGATTATACAACGACTTTTGCCAATGCCGATTCCCCGATTCATGAATTCTCGCCGCTCAGGGCAATAACCGCCGCCCCTCGCGCATCTAGCACCGGGGAAGGAACTCAGGAGCAACGTGTGACCGTCGGCGAAAGCCCCTCCGAGGAGGAACCGCTCGACGCCGCCTTGGTCGCGGCCCTGTACGTGGAACATGCCGAGGAACTACGACGGTTCCTGATCGGCGTGTTGCGCGACGCGCAGCTGGCCGCCGACGCGCTCCAGACGACCTTCGTCCGCCTGGTCGAAAAGGGGGGACGCACTCGCGAGGAGACGCGCAAAGCGTGGCTGTTTCGAGTGGCGTTTCACGAGGCGCTGGCGTTGCGACGACGTCAGCAAACGGGAGACAAGGCGCTCCGCGGCGCGGCTTGGAGCCGACGGTCGAGCGACCCGGCGGCCGACGAAGGCGTGCTGCGGCGGGAGGCGGTGGAGTCGGTACGAACCGCGTTGGAGCAACTCAGCGAAGAACAACGAACGATCGTGCGGCTGCGGATCTACGAAGAGCAGACGTTCGCCCAGATCGCTCGCCAACTTAACATTCCCCTCGGCACCGCCTTGGCTCGGATGCACTCAGCCCTTGCTCGCCTGCGAAAGCAGTTCGGAGCGACCGGATCTGCTTCCGACGACCCCGCACAATAACGATCCAGATCCTATGGCAGCCTAACATGAATCAGTTTGCCGAATCGCCGCTCGACGACGCCTCAGCGCTGGAATGGCTGGCGTTTCGCTACGTGGCGGACGAATTGACCGAGTTGGAGCGAGAGGCGTTTGAAGCGCGGCTGGCGGATGATCAGGCGGCGCGCGAGGCGGTCGCGGCGGCCGTGGATCTGACGCAGGCCGTAGCCTGGGTGGAGCACGAGTCGACGGCGATCGCTCGCCCTGCGGCGGCGCCGACCCGACCGCAACGCGAACGGACGCGACGCTGGACGATCGCGCTCGGCTGGCTGCTCGCCGGATCGGCCGCCTGCTTGGCGGGGCTCGCTCTCGTGAACCGCTTCCGCGACGAATCGTCGGACCGACTGCTGGACTCGGCGGCGATGCACGCCAGCGACGAGCCGCGACAGTTGGCGCTCGCTTGGAGCCAAACGCGACGCGACGCAGAATTCGCCGACGAGACGGACGCTCTGTCGGCGGTCGAGTCGCTGGGGCGCGGACGAATCGACGAAGAGGCGGCGTCCGCCGACGAGACGGCGACGGAAGAAGCGACGTCTGACGAGGAGGACGAGGCCTCGACCGAGGATCCGATGGCCGCCATGTCGCGGCAGACTCCTTCGTGGATCATGGCCGCCGTCTCCGACAACGGTTCAGAAACGAAGGCGCCGTAGCCCATGACTCAACTTTGTTGCAATTCACCCGGACGATTCTCACTCGCGCTCGCCGCAATCATCGTCGCAATCGTCGCCGACTCGGCTTACGCCGCGGATGTTCCGCGCGAAGCTCAAGGTCGCACAGCGACGGTTCGCGAAGCCTCGCCGCCGGCCGGCCTGCGTCGAGTGGCTCAGGCGCCGGGGGCGGCCAAGGCCCGCAAAGCGGCGGCGGCCGGCGATGCGGCCGTCACGCCCGAACGCGAAGCGGCCGTACAAAAGTTCGTGCAGCAGCATCACCCCGAACTCTCCGGATTGCTGGAGTCGCTGAAGGGGAGCAACGAGAAGGAATACCACCGAGCGGTGCGCGATCTGTATCGAGTCACCGAACGACTCGCGCAGTACTACGGACGCGACGACGAGCGATACAACCTCGAACTCAAACTGTGGCAAACCCAGTCGCGACTCGACTTGCTCGCCGCACGTCTCAAGATGTCGGAAAGCGACGAACTGCGGCATCAAGTCCGTCAGTCGCTGGAGGAAGTCTACGGCCTGCGTCAGTCGCTCTTGCGGCTGGAACGCGATCGCGCCGCCGAACGCGTGAAGAAGCTCGACGCTCAGATCCAGACGCTCGACGCATCGCGCGACGAGTTTCTCGAACGGCAGTTGCAGACGCTCGCCTCGAAGTCCGGCAAGAAAGCGTCGCTGGCGAAAGAGGCGGCGAAAAAAGGCGGAACGGCGAAAGTAGACGCCAAGTCAAAAGCAGACGCGAAGGACGCGGCCGCGGACAAACCGACGCCGCGGAAGAAGTAAGGCGCGTGTTGTTGAAGTGTAGAAGTTGGAACTAAGAAGTCAGAACCAAGAAGTCAGTCGCCCGACTCGGGCCAGACACGTTTTGTTTAGCGAGGCGAAGAAATGCGAAGAACCATGATGTTGGCGATGCTGGTCGGCGTCGCGCTGGCGGGGATCGCCTTCTGCGGTGCATCCAACGCATACGCGGACGACGCCCCGCCGCAGTCCGCTGCGGCGGCATCGACGACGGCGTCGGCGACGGTGCTTGCACCGGTGAGCGATCGATACAAGTCCGAGTCGACGGACGAGACGCCCGACTTCCAACGTCACGTCGCCCCGCTGCTCGGGCGACTTGGCTGCAACGGCCGCTCCTGCCACGGCTCGTTCCAAGGCCGCGGCGGGTTCCGTCTGTCGTTGTTCGGCTACGACTTCAAGTTCGATCATGATTCGCTCGTGGGCGGCGAGTCGCCGCGAGTCAATCGCGAGCAGCCGGACGAGAGCCTGATCATCGAGAAGCCGACCGATGAGTCGATTCACGAGGGAGGACAACGGTTCACCAAGGGGAGCTGGCAGCACCATGTGCTTCGCCGCTGGATCGCGACCGGCGCGACCTATGATTCGTCCCGCATTCAGCCGCTGCGGACGCTGATCGTCGAACCGACCGAGCTGGTGTCGAACAAGCCGGGGCAGGTCGTGCAAGTGAAGGCGACCGCCGTGTGGCCCGATGGCACTCGCGAGGACGTCACGCCGCTGTGCCGTTTTCAGTCGAACGATGAACAGGTGGTGAAGATTGATGAAAACGGAACGTTGACCACGGGCGACGTCGGGGACACGCATGTCGTCGTCTTCTACGACAACGCCGTCGTGCCGATCCCCGTGCTGCGCCCCGTCTCCGACAAGGTCGGCGCCAAATACCCTGCCGTCGCCGCGCCGACGAAGGTCGACGAGTTGGTGGTGGAGAAGCTTCGCAAGTTGGGCATTGTGCCGTCCGACGCCTGCACGGACGCCGAGTTTCTGCGACGCGTGAGCCTTGATCTGACCGGCACGCTGCCGTCGGCGGCGGACGTCGAAAAGTTCCTGCAGAGCACCTCGCCGAACAAGCGAGCGGAGAAGATCGACGAACTGTTGGAGACGCCTGCGTACGCCGCTTGGTGGACGACCAAGCTGTGCGATTTCACCGGGAACAACGACCGGCAGCTGAACAACGTGAACAACGTCGCGACGAATGCGGCGAGCCAAGGTTGGTACGACTGGATCTACAAGCGAGTGGCCGACAACGCGCCTTACGACAAGATCGCGGAAGGCATCATTCTGGGGCAAAGCCGCAAGCCGGAGCAGTCGTATACCGATTACTGCCGCGAGATGAGCGAATTGTATCGTCCGGGCTCGGACGGCCAGTTTGCCGATCAACCGTCGATGCCGTACTACTGGGCTCGACAGAATATTCGCCAGACGGAAGACAAGGCGATCGCCTTCGCCTACTCGTTCATGGGCGTGCGGATTCAATGTGCTCAATGCCACAAGCATCCGTTCGATCAGTGGTCGAAGGAAGACTTTGATCAGTTCAAGCCGTTCTTCGCCTATGTCCGTTTCGCTCAAAACGGCCCCAAGGCCGAGATGCAAGCGATCCTGGAGGACTGCGGACTGACCGACCTCCGCGGCAACGACCTGCGGAAGAAGTTGCCCGATTTGCTGAAGGAAGGGAAGACGGTGCCGTTCGCCGAGATCGTTGCGACGTCGGCGACGCCTGCGAAGAAGACGGAGCCGCGCAAGAAGGGGAAAGGCGCCAAGGAGCAGAAAGCCCCGGAAGCCCCCCAAGGCGTCACTGCACGGCTGCTCAACGGACAGATCGTCCAACTGGCCGACTACAAGGACGCTCGAGTGCCGCTGATGGAATGGCTGCGAGCGGCGGATAATCCGTACTTTGCCAAAGCGTTCGTCAATCGCGTGTGGGCGACTTACTTCAACGCCGGGATCGTGGAACCGCCGGACGATATGAGTTTGGCGAATCCGCCGCGCAATCAGGCGCTGTTGAATTACTTGGCCGCGGGCTTCATCGAACACCAGTTCGACATGAAGTGGGTGCATCGCGAAATCTGCAACAGTGCAACCTATCAGCGCAGTTGGCAAACCAACTCGACCAACGAGAAAGACGAGAAGAACTTCAGCCGCGCCGTGCCGCGTCGGCTGCCGGCGGAAGTCGCGGTCGACGCCTTCCAGATCGCCGTCGCGTCGGATGAAAAGGCCGCGCAGTCCCTCACGACGCTCAAGGGTCGCTCGATCTCGGTCGCTGGCGCGAGTGCATCGAACCGCGGCAACGGCGGCAACTTCGCCCTACAAGTCTTCGGCCGTTCGACTCGCGAGAGCAATTGCGACTGCGATCGCTCGACGGAAGCCAGCTTGCTGCAGACCGTGTTCCTCCAGAACGACGTTACGGTGGTGAGTGCGTTGAGCGGCGGTCGCGATACTTGGATCGAACAGCTGCAGAAGCAGTTCAAGGTGCGTCCAACCGAGGACAAGGCGGTCTCCGAGAAGCGCCGCACCGAGGGGAAACGCGAACTCGCGCGACTCAAGGTGCGTTTGGAGCGCGCGGAGAAGGAGCAGGCGGACGACCAAGTCGCGCGACTCAAGACCCGCATCGCTCAGGTCGAGAAAGCGTTGGAGTCGCCAGCTGACGCAGTGGAGAAAGTCGAACCAGCGACGCCGCTGGCGCCCGCCGACATCGTGCGACAGGCGTACTTGCGGACGCTAAGCCGCTATCCAACGGAGGAGGAAACGTCGCGGTGCGTCGAGTTCCTGGCGTCGGCTGAAAGTCCCGTGGAAGGCGCCAAGGGGATTCTCTGGGCGCTCATCAACACCAAGGAATTCATCGTCAATCACTAACGGCCGATTCGCTCCCCCAGCCGCGCCGCCGCCGGCGGCCGGCTCAAGGTTCTCGACGGTCGACTCTCAAGACACAGCACTTTCATTCAGGCAGGAGCATTCACTCATGGCAGTTTCTCTCACGTGCGACGGATTTCGGCGACGCGACTTTCTTAAGGTCGGGGCGGCAGGCGCAGGCCTGAGCCTCGCAGGTTATCTGCGTCGAGCGGAAGCGGGCGAAGTGCAGCCGGGCAAAGCGCAGGCTTGCATCTTCATCCATCTGGGCGGCGGCCCCTCGCACATGGACTCGTTCGACCTCAAGCCGGACGCGCCGGCCGAGTATCGCGGGACGTTCAACCCGATCAAGACCAACGTCGCCGGCGTGGAGATCAGCGAACACCTGCCGAAGCTGGCGGCGTGCGCCGACAAGTTCGCGATCCTGCGCGGCGTCACGCACACGCTCGCCGCCCACGAACTGGGAACGGTCTACGTGAACACGGGAAATCGCCCCATTCCGTCGCTGGAGTATCCTAGCTACGGAGCGGTGGTGACGAAGGAGATGGAGTCGCCGAAGGACCTGCCGCCGTTCGTGGCGATTCCCAATAGCGCTCAGCGCGCGGGATTCCTGGGCGTCCAATACGCGCCGCTCAACACCAACGCAACGCCGCAGCCGGGCAAGCCGTTTACGGTTCGCGGAGTGGCCTTGGGCAACGGGATGACGATCAACGAAGTCGAACGGCGTCAGAATCTGTTGCAAGATCTCGACAAGACGTTCGCGTCGGTGGAGAAGAACAGTCAGTTGCTAGCAGGCTTGGATCGCTTCAGTGAACAGGCCTACTCGATCATCACGTCGAAGAAGGCGCGGCAAGCGTTCGATGTGAGCAAAGAGTCGCCGAAGTTCGCCGAACCGTTCGGCAGCGAAGCGTTCGGACAAAGCTGCCTCTTGGCGACGCGGCTCGTGGAGTCGGGAGTGCGGTTCGTCAGCATCACCCTCGGCGGTTGGGACACTCACCAAGACAACTTCACGCGGCTCAAAACCAAGCAGCTTCCGACGCTCGATACGGGACTCGCCGCGCTGCTGAACGGACTGGCGGAAAAGGGTCTGCTCGCCAGCACGGCGGTGATGGTGACCGGCGAGTTCGGTCGAACCCCGAAGATCAACACGCGCAGTGCCGAAGGGGGTCGCGACCACTATCCGCGCTGCATGTTCATGTTGATGGCGGGCGGCGGAGTGCGCGGCGGCCAAGTGATCGGGGAAAGCGACGACAAGGCGACGGGGCCGGCGAACGAAGGCTACTCGCCCAACGACGTCGCTGCCTCGCTGTACCACAACTTGGGCATCGACTTCCACAAGGAATATCACACCAACACCGGCCGCCCGATCATGATCGTGCGCGACGGCAAGGTCATCGAAAAGTTGTTTAGCTAGCTGAATCGTCAGCGTCGTACTCGTTCTTTGTTTGCTTTCGCTCTCGGGAGTTACACCGTTATGAAGACCTGGATCCGTTTCGTCGCCGTCGCACTGGTGGTCGCGCTCGCTTCGACTTCGCTCGTCGCGCAAGAGGCGAAGGGCAAGAAGAAGAAGGGCGGCGATCAGACGCCACAAGCGATCGCGCAACTGCAGAAGAAGTTGGATGAGTTGGGGCTCAGCGACGAACAGAAGGCGAAGATCAAGGAGATCGTCGCTCAACACTCGCCGAAGGTCGCCGAAGCCCAGAAGAAGGCCGGCTCGGTGCTGTCGCCCGAACAGCGCAAGGTGCGGCAGGAAGCGATGGCCAAGGCGAAGTCGGACGGCAAGAAGGGCAAGGAGGCGGCTGAAGCGGTCGCCGCCGCGCTCAACCTTTCGGCGGACGACAAGGCCAAGTTGGAAGCCGCCAACAAGGAAGCCGCGGATGCGGTCGCCGCGATGCGCAAAGCCGTGTCGGATGTGTTGACCGACGAGCAGAAGGCGAAAGCGGGACTCAACGCCCCGGTGAAGGGGAAGAAAAAGAAGCAAGCCTAATCGTCGCTCGACGATAACCGGATCTTCACGTTCGCGAGGTCCCCAAAACGTGGACCTCGTGTTACGATTTCACGCAGGCCGAAACGCGCGTCATGCCGTTTCGGCCGCTTTGCGTTTCATCCTCCCACCTTGGCGGTTCATCGCCGACACATCGCCCCATGCGAAGCACAAAGATTCGGATCGGTTGCGGGCTGCTCGCAACGCTCTTGGCATGCCATCTCCTGAGTCATGCGGCGGCGGCCGAACGGCCGCGGTTGGCGGTGATCGTGAGCGTCGATCAACTTTGCTACGAGTATCTGGAGCGATTCCAGGCGGGGTTCAGCGACGGCGGATTTTTCCGACTCGCGGCGCGCGACGGGGCGACGTTCACCGAAGCGCATCATCGGCACGCGTACACGGTCACCGCGCCGGGGCACGCGGTGCTCATGTCGGGCGCTTATCCCGATGTGAACGGGATTGTGGGCAACGATTGGTACGATCGCTCGCAGAAGAAGGTCGTCTACTGCGTCGAAGACGCCGCCTATGGCATCGTCGGTGCGCCGGCCGGCATGACCGAACTCAAAGGGGTCTCGCCGCGCAACTTTAAGGCCGAGACGGTCGGCGATGTACTCAAGAGGGAAACGCAGGGACGCGCGAAGGTGTTCGGAGCGACCTTGAAGGATCGCGCCGCGGTGCTCATGACCGGCGCCCGAGCGGACGGCGCCTACTGGTTCGACCCCAACTCGGGCAACTGGGTCACCAGCCGCTACTACCGTGAATCGCTGCCCGCCTACATCGCCCAGATCAATGCGCAGCGTCCCGCCGATTCGCTGGCGGGGAAGACCTGGGAGCTGCTGTACAGCCCGGACCACTATCGACTGCACTACCCTGACGCGAACCCGTATGAAGGGGACTACGAAAAGATCGGCGTTGCGTTTCCGCACGTGCTTGAGTCGACCGATATGGTGCGCGTGCGGAAGCAAGTCGCTTGCTCGCGTTTTGGCAATGAGGTTACGCTTGAGCTGGTCGAGCAGATCCTGATCCATGAGCAGTTGGGACAAGACGACGATCCGGACGTCTTCGCCGTCGGCTTCTCTTCCAATGATTTTGTCGGACACAACTTTGGACCGCACAGCCTCGAAGTACAAGACGTCACCTATCGCACCGATTTGCTGCTGAAGAAGTTGGTCGACCTCTTAAACAAGCATGTCGGCGAGGGACGTTGGGTGCTGGCGTTGAGCGCCGATCACGCGGTGTCGCCGATTCCCGAATACGCAGCGACGATCGGCTTGCCCGCTAAGCGCAATCCGCTGGGAGACGTCGCCAAACTGCGCGAGGCGTTGGAGGCGCGACTGGTCGCCAAGTTCGGCCCCAAATCGAAAGACGATCCGTACATCGAACGGGTGGATGTGCACCAAATGTTCTTGCGCGCCGGCGACGACGGCCAATTGCTTGCCGCCGTCCAGCAGGAAGCGAAAGCGTTCATGCTGGAGCAACCCGGCATTGCGATGGCTGTGACTCGAGCGGAACTGGATGCCGCGTCGCCGCCCGTGATCGACGTCCCCGCCGACTGTCAGCCGCTGATTCCGAAGGGCTCCGATCCGCTGGCGCAATTCCGCTTAGCCTATCATCCACGGTTAGCAGGGGACGTCTTCTATGCGATCCGTCCCTACTCGATTCAAGGGTCGACCAAGGCGACGCACGGAACGCCGTGGTCATACGACTCGCATGTCCCCGTCTTGTTCCTCGGCGCCGGCATCGCGCCTGGCAAGTACGCCGTGCCAACCAGCCCTGCCGCCATCGCCCCGACGCTAGCTAAAATCCTCGGCATTCCGGCCCCTGGCCAATGCGTTGAGCGGCCGTTGAGCGAGGCGCTGCGCTAATGCGCAGGGCAAGCGTGTAGGGCATGCGTGTGAGGCAAGCATGGGACCGCGGAGCGGTCCACGACTTTCTCCACCGACGAAGCGGAAAGCTGAGAGCGCATAGCGGCCGCACGGCACTCACGAACGACGCCCGGGAAGAGGGCGTTCTCTAGCAAGGCGCGAATCGCGCGCAATTCTAGGCGGCGGCGATCCTCCTAAGGTCGACTTGCGTCGAGACTCCCGACGCGCTCACGGTCGGTCCCATTCGCCTATTCGTCGTATCCGTCGATGTTCTACTTCACCTTCTACATCTCGCGGCTGGTCGCGGCGGCGCTGAGTCTCTGCGCGATGACGTTCCTGGCCGCGTTTGAGACGCTGGCCGAACAGGACTCGTCACCGACGGCGGCCCCGAAAGCTGCATCCTCCGCCAATCCGAGCCCTGAACTAGAGCGTCGCAAACAGGCCAGCGCGCCGACCGGCGAGGCATCATTCGAAAACAGCGTAGGAATGAAGTTCACGTATATCCCGCCCGGCGACTTCTTGTTTGGCTCGCCCGCGGACGATCGCCACGAAGGAGAGTTCCCACAACGGCCCATCACGATCAAGGGCTTTCACCTGGGAGTCTACGAAGTGACGCAAGGTGAATATGCACGCGTGATGGGCGACAACCCCAGCCTTTTCTCCCGATCCGGCGGAGGTCGTGAAGTCGTCGCGGGAAAGCCAACCGATCTCTGCCCAGTCGACAGCGTGAGCAGTGAAATGGCCGAACGGTTCTGCCGAAAGCTGTCGCAACTTAGCGCTGAACAGGCGGCGGGGCGCACCTACCGTCTGCCGACGGAATCGGAATGGGAGTACGCGTGCCGCGCCGAAACCAAATCGCCGTTCCACTGCGGCATTCTACTCGACGTAGAGTACGCCCACTTCTCTCGCCAAGGTTCCGCGTCGCCGCTGCCTGTGGGAACTCGCAAACCCAATCCATGGGGCTTGCACGATATGCATGGGAATCTCCAGGAATGGTGCACTCACGGCGACGCCTTCGTATTGCGAGGCGGAAGCTGGCGCAGTCAGTCGCAGGATTGTCGCTCCGCAAGTCGCTTTGTTCCTGATTCGAAGACACGCGCGGTCACGAACGGCCTCCGCGTCCTGTGCGAGACCAGTGCATCGTCCCGCTGACCTTCCCTATCCCTCTGAACGAACTGGAGTTGCCGCAAATGCGACACAAATCTGTTCGAGCATGCTTCATCGCGGCGTACGTCGTAATCCTCTGGACTTTTCATCAAACGGCCTTTGCGCAGCGTGAGACGAGGCGGTTCGTTGTTGCCGGTGATGTCGCAGATGCGCCGTTGATGCGTCTCGCGCAGGACGACAGCGATCACACGCAATGGGAGGGCGCCGAGCAATTGGCAAATAGTCTGGAGCGACTGATCAAGGATCAACCTGCCAGCTTGCAGCCGTTTCGCATCGCCATTTTTCCGTTTGGGAGGAAGAAGAACAACGAAGATCGCCTCACACCGACCCAAGCCGCCAAAACACTGGCCCTGCAGGCGACATTAACTTCCACGATCCGCAAGCGGCTGATCGAAAGGAATCTCGAACGGCCGTTTATGCTGTTAGACAAATTCTCGCTTGAGCGCGCATTTCAAGACAGCGCCATCGACCCCTTGGCGATTAGTCCGAACAACGACGAACTATCCCAAGTTCTCCGAGAGCTGAAGATTGACGTCGCGATTGTAGGAACGTTTCACGACGGCGCCGGCGAGGGATTCGCTGGCGATGACAAAAGTCCCGAGATCGAAGCTCATTTGATTTCTAGCGGCATGCAACCGCCGACGCCTCCGATTGTCGGCACTCCCGATTTGACCGACTTCCATGGAACGACGTCCGACCTGACATCGCCCCGATTCGGCGTCAGCCTCTGGGCAAGAAAGCCGGGAGGCGAGTGGACGCGCATCAAACTCGTCGTCGACAAGAATGCAGGTCTTCAGTGCCAGATCTATGCCTTGGTGCCTGACGAATTACAGAACGCCGAGTACAAGATTCGAGTCGCCTGCAATGGCATTCGGTCGATTCGCAACGTGCCGTTGATCGAGGATTTTCCCGGCAATATCGTCAACGAAAACCCGATCGAAGACGCAAACCGACTGTTCGGCGCGGCCGTCTTGGTGGATGGAGTGAATTCGATCTACGAGAAGTTGGGCCAAGGCGCCGGACCGCTCGTCGTCCACCCTCGCGATGCTCGTAAGTGGCTACTTTGTCGACCTGGCTTTGTGATCGAAGCTGGCGACGGCGGAACACCGTACATCAAGCACGTCGCCGGGCCCGACCACTCGACCGTCGAGATCATGGGCTGGCAGAGCAGCGACGATAAAGCTCGAGCCTTTCGATTTGCCAACGTGGGACGTGGAGAAGGCATTGTCGCCGAATCGCTGGGCGTCACCGACGACATGGGACTCATTAGCGTCTACCTGTTCGGAGAGAAACTGCAAGGCGATCGAATGCTGCCGGGAATGGCCGCCAGGCCGGGCCCCATGAACGCCGCGCCGAAGCCCACGCTGGGAACCGCGGCCGGCCGCGAAATCGCCAGTCGCACTCAAGCCGTCCAGGTCGAACTCTACAAGACGCCCATGCACCAGATTCACATCCTGTACCGCGCCGAGCAAGACTGTCCGATTCGGCCGGCGGATCGACTCGAGTTGGGCGAGGCATCACCGCCTCGACGATGGCGACGCTGATCCGAACGGCTCCGCAAGGGCGAGCCCGGTCTACTTTTCGGCGAGTTCTTTTCTCTTTTGCGAGGAGGTTGGCGATGTCGCGAATCGGTTTCGTTGCACTCTGTTTTCTGGCAGTCCTTCCCCCGTCGTGGTGTCATTCACAGACTCCGCGAATACGGCCATCGGGTGCGACCAAACCTATCGGCAAGGGAAGGTTTTGCGCCATCCTCATCGGCGTCGACCACTATCAAGATTCCAAGATTACGTCGCTTCAGTTCTGTTCGCGCGATGTACGTACGCTCGGTTCCGTGCTTTCTCAAAAGTGCGGATACGACGACCGCGACGTGTACCTGTTCGCGACCGACGAGCCCGCTCGCCCCACGCGTCAACGCATCCTTGACCGCGTGCAGGACGTTCTTGACCGAGCCATGCCTGACGACGTCGTAGTGGTCTTCTTCTCCGGCCATGGTTGGCTTGATCCTAAGGGCAAAGCCTATCTGATCACGGAAGACGCTCAGTTGGCCAATCTCGGCGATTCGGCGCTGCCGGTAAGCTTGCTGCGTGAATTGCTGGAACGTAGTCGAGCCCGCGATAAATGCCTGTTGCTCGACTGCTGCCACGCCGGCGGAAAGGCTGCTCAAGCGTTCGGCGCGGCGCCCGAGGAAGTAGGACGAGTGCTCCAAGACTCGAGCAGTTTGTTGACTTTGGCAAGTTGCAAGGCAGGCGAGCGTTCCTGGGAATGGCCGGAACGAAGACAGGGTCTGTTTACCGCCTTCCTGGCGGAGGGATTGGCCGGCGAGGCCGATACCTCCAACGATCAACGCATTTCAACGCTTGAACTGGCCGCCTACGTGACGGCGAAAGTCGCGGCGCAATCGCGTCGGTTGAACGTTGAGCAGAATCCCGTTTTGATCGTGACAGGGAACAACGAAGTTCCGCAGTTCGACCTCGCGTTGACGCCGAATCGAGCCATTCGAGAATATGCCCTGCCTCTCGACCGCGATCTCATTGGTAAGCTCCCGCCAGGCTGGGAGGGAGATCCGTCGCTCGCGGTCATGCAGGCGCCCGTCGGGGTCTGCATTTATCCCCAGACCCCCGGACACCTCGCGCTGTCTCGAAAGGGATTGTTGTTGGAGTCGGGAAGCTACTTGGAGTGGACCGTCTATCTCGGCGGTTGGGGCGCCGAAACGCAACTCACCCTCGAGGGGGAAGGCGGCGCCGATGCCGAGTCGTTTCAGGTCAAACGCCCCATCGGCAATGTGGGATGCACTGCTGCGTTGAATGGCTTAACGCCCAAAATGATGGGTGACTTTCAGGATTTCGCGCACCGCTGCCGGGTCGAGATAGGAGACGAGTTGATCAAGTTCCATGTGGACGGCCAACTGATTCACACGAAGAGAATCTCTGCGGACGCGAAGTACGCCGAAATCTCCGTGCGGCTCTACACACCGGATGCTCGACACTATGCGGCTCTACAAAACTCGTCGCTTCTCGGGCTGCGTTTTGGGAAGATCGGGAATCGCTAACCGCCCGAAGGAGAAGTTTCCACACGGCATCCTTGCGGACTTGAGACAAGCACGCGGCATCGTTCCGTCATCGGCATTGGACCGCGGAGCGGTCCACGACTTTCTCCACCGACCTTGCGTCGGTGGCGCCGCGCACCGAGCGCAGCGAGGCACTACAGCGAGTTCTCAACCAGTTTCCGCAAATGAAAGTGGAACTTTCCGAGTTTCCCGCCGTAGTTTCCGGCGCTGAGCGCCACGACGCCGTCGCCGGCCGTCGCCTGCAACACTCGCGACATGGCTGCGGCGACCGACGCTTCGTCGACGCCGTCGATCACGATCTCGTAGGCGCAGTTCGCCTCAGGATGCAAACGCGACGCGACGCGCGCACGCAGCGTCGGGCAGAAGGCGTCGGCCGTGGAAGCCTTGAGCGTCTTATACCGCGAGCCGACTTTACTGCCGCTGCGTGCGACCCCGCCGGGGAACGGCGCGATCACGCCGGCCATATCCGCGATGCTCTCGACGCCCCGTCGAGCGGCAGCGAGTCCCGTGGGTTGATCGATCGACTGCAGGATGACGTTGCCGCCGCCCACGCCTTTGCCGACCCCCAAACTCTCCTGCACCAGAAACTCGCCGTCCATCACCGGGATGCGCCAGAATCGTCGACCGCCGATGAGCTTGCTCTTCTGGTAGCCGTCGCCGAAGAAGCGGATGTGCTTTCCCAGCGGGATGCGTTTTTCGGATGCGGGCAAACCGTCGAAGACGGCCGACGACGGGCTGGTCATCACGCATTGTCCGACGCGATTGGGAACCGATTTGGCTAACGCATCAGCGGAGAACCCGAACACCAGGATCGACGCCCCAGGCCGTCCATCCGGCGTTTCCGACTCGTTCCAATACCGCTCGACCGCCGTCTCCGCGTCGCAAGCGATGACCGACGAGCTATAGCCGGTGAACTCGCGCACCGCAGCACCCAGCCAATACGAGTCGGCGGCGGTGACGATCAACCGCACGTAGCTCATCCCGAACGCTTCGGCGAACGTTTCCTCGACGAACGTGGGACCAATATTCAAGGGCGATCTCCGGTCAAAGGGGCGACAAGCCCGAATTGTCACGACGAGCGGAAAAACTGTCAACGCGGCTACCGCAGCGACGACAAGTACTCGACCACGTCTCGCAGCTCCCGCAGCGTCAGCGTGCGATCCATGGCCGGCATGGCCGACCGCGGCGGCGAACGATCTTCCACCTGATCGACCGCGACCTTCACCCGCGTCCCCTCCGCCGTCCGCAACTCGATCGTCTCCGGCGTTTCCAGTACGATCGTCCCGGCGACGATCCGGCCGCTCTCCAGCACCAAACTCACCGTTCCAAACTCGGCGGCGATCTTCGCATTGGGATCGACCAGCGACTCCAACAGCCCCGCACGCTCGTGACGTTTGGCGACCTGAGACAGGTCGGGGCCCGCATCGCCCCCCTGCCCTGCAACCTTGTGACACCGCACGCACTGCGCAACGCGATGGCCTTGAAACAACTCGCGACCTCGCACGGCGTCGCCGCCCGCCAGCGCAGTGCGGAATCGATCGAGCGCGTCGCCGCGTGCGCTGCGCTGCTGAAATTGCTGCACAAAACGGGCGCCATCCTCCAACCCGCGAACTGCGAGCGACTCCACGACGTCCAATTGCAGTGCGGGCTCGACCTCCCCGTTCGCCAGCCGTTCGGCCCACGCTCGCAGCAACGCGTCGGCGCCGGCCGTCTTCAGCTTCGCCACGCCGACGATCGCACGCTGCCGTTCGTCCGTCGCACTCGCTTGGCCTTCCAGCACCGCGCGATACAGTTGCTCGCCTCGCGCTGCATCTTCCTTCGCAACCAACTCGCGCGCCGCCGCACGTAAGGTCGACGATCGATCGGCCAGCAGCCGTTCGACCAGTTGCGGGTAGTCGGGGTGCTGACGCTGGCCCAACAGTTGAAGTGCGGCCAAGCGCGCCGAGGGAGCTCGTTCGACATCCTTCGTCCAACTGACGAACGTCGCGTCGTTGACATCGAGTTCCAGGGGTTGGATCAGTTTCGCGACCTCGGCCTGCAGCGCGGCGGGGGCCGACGCCAGCATGTCGGCGATGTGCGGCTGCACCGCCGCGCGTAACGTCGCTTGTTCCACCGTCGGCGGCGGATACGACTCCCAAGTCACGCGATCGCGCCGCGGCGGATTCAGAGCCTGGACGAGCGCGTCGAGCGCATCGCGACGCAGCGGTTCGGGCGTTCGCGAGTCGCCCGCCAAGCGCGCTAGCCCGCTTAGCGACTCGAGCCGCGCGAGGCGAAAGTTCGCGTTGACCACGCGTCGCGTCAGCGCCTCGGGCCAGCCTTCCGGCGACGCAGCCAGGCGCTCGATCTGCTGCGCCAACGCCGCCAGCGGCTCGCCCGTGAACCGCAAGTCATGGACGGCTCGAGCGGCCTCAGCGGCGATCGCGAGGTCCGCATCGTTCAGGAAAGAGGCGACGCGAGGATCGTTCTGTCGACGCAGCACCACCGTCGCGGCGCGGTGCACGGACGCCTCCGCATCGCGCACCTTCGTCGCCGCTTGCGCCTCGTCCCCCATCCGCGTCAATGCGACGATGCAGGCGTAACGCACATAACGATCCGAGTCGCGGTTGTCGCGCACCAGCTGCCACAGCGGTTCGACCGCCGCCGCGTGCTTCAGTCGCCCCAGCGACTGTGCGGCGAAGAACCTGACGCGCGGAGCCGAATCGCGCAGCCGCTCGATCAGCAGGTCGCCCGCCGTCGCGACGCGGCAATCGCCGACCCACTTGGCCGTCTGGGCTCGCAGTTCTTCATCTTCATCGTTCAGCAATTGTTTCAGATTGAGCAACTGGAGTGCTTCGGCGTGCCCGTCGCGCACAAGTTGACCGAAACCCCAGAGGGCGTGTAACCGCGTGAGTCGTTCGTCGCGCTGTTGCAGCAACGTGGCGAACACCCCCGCTGCGCGCATGCCGCGCGCGGCTAGCTCAAACTGCGCTCGCAGTCGCACACGCTGGTCGCGCGAGCGCAGCAATTGCGCGAGCTCGTCGTTTTCCCGCTGCGTGAAGCCGTCGGCGAAGATCGAACGCACATGCTGAACTTCCGGCGAATCGCGGAGTTCGGGATCAAACAGGCGGTAGACGCGACCGCCCTTGCTTCCGCCGTTCCATTCGAGCCCGACGAAGTCGGACACGTACAGTTGGCCGTCGTAACCGAATTCGGCGTCGGTCGCGAAGATCGGCTTGAGGAAATCGTGAGCGTCGACGATCTGAAAGCCGGCGCCATGCGGCTCGACCTTGAACGACTCAATGCCGCCGGCGCCCGTGTAGTTGCAGAGGAAGAAGTGATCGCGGTAGCGCGGCGGCAGCCCCAGTCCCGGATAATGCGCGAAACCCGAAGGCCCCGCTCCCAGCTTGCCGACCGGCGGCAAGACCCACGCCGGCTGAATGCCTTCCGCCGCGGGATCCCCGTCGACGTACCACATCCGCTCGGCATGCCAGGGCCCCGTCGGATACGGCTCCGGAATCGTCTGATAGGCCATATTCCAGCCGCTGTCGCCGCCGTCGACGACGTACACCAACCGCGAGTGATCGCCGCGATCGCAGTTGTTGTCGGCCGCGAACAAATTGCCGTAGTCGTCGAACGCAATCTCTTGCGGATTCCGCAATCCCGTATGGACGACTTCCAGCTCGCGCCCGTCAGGCCGACAGCGAAAGACCGCGCCGCGGCGGGCGGTGGCAAGCACGGGCCCTTCTTTGGTCTTCACGTGAAAGCCGCGGTCGCCGACTGAGAAGTACAAGAACCCATCGGGTCCCCAAGTGAGTCCGTGCAGGTCGTGCCCCAGGAACGCGGCGTTCACGCCGAAGCCTTCCAGCAGCGTCTCGTGTTCATCCGCCTTGCCGTCGCCGTCGCGATCGCGAAGCCGCCATAGTTTGGGAATGCAAGTCGCGTAGACGTCGCCGTCCTTCACCAGGACGCCGGCCAGCATGCCGTCGAGCGCGTCGTGAAAGCGGTTGGAGAAGACGGTCGAGCGGTCGGCGAGTCCATCGCGGTCGGCGTCCTCAAGCAGCCGCAGTTGGTCGGTATAGCGAGTGAACCATTCCCAGCCCCCAGAGAATTGGGCCAGATGCTTGGCATACATGGCTCGACGATCGTCAAGCGTTCGCACTTCCAAGTCGTCGTCCAAGAGGAAAGCGCGCGTCCGGTTTTCTTCCGTTCCTCGATTGAATCGATACTCTTCGGCGACGAACACGCGGTTGCGCTCGTCCAGCGTCAGGGCGACGGGGTTGCCCAGTTGCGGTTCCGCCGCGAACAGCTCCACTCGCAACCCCGCGGGGACGCGGAACGCCGCGATCTGCCGCCGCGCCGCCTCGGTCCCATCCGGCAGCGGATCGGCCGTCAGCGGCTCCGCGACCGACGGCTCTTCCGGTGGCTGCTGGTCGGCTGGCTGCTTGTCGGCTGGCGGGTCGGCCGCTGGCTGCGCGAGAAGAACGGCCGGCGAGCGCAGTCCAAGGCCGCTCGCGACCAACACCAGGCAAGCGACGAAACGCCGCAGCAAAGACTTTCGATTCATGGTCACTCGCGGAAGAGAACGCGAAGCAATTGGGCCATTTGCTGAGAGTCTTGCGAAACGCTGAAGGCGATCGCGGCGGCCATCGCGAGGCTCGCGAACATCAAGACGAAGCCTTGCGGGTTGCGGCTGCCGGGGGTCGAGCGGAGAGCGGCGGCCAGTGCGACTTCCAGCCGCCGCCAACCGGCGAGACTTTGCCGCGAGCCTGCCGCGACCAGTTGCGCGTTCCGCAGCAGTTCGGATTGTTCTAGACACAACTGCACGCCCAACTGCGGCAAAACGAGACTGTCCCCCGCCCAACGCGCTTCGCTATCCAATTCATCGACCACGGCGGCCAAAACGGGTCGCAACTGGTCGACTCGAGCGTTGTAGACGACCAACCGCGGCCGCATCACCAGTACCACGAGCGACAAGCACAACAAATAAAAGGTTGCCAACAGGGCCCACACGTAGCTATGAAACCTCATCGCCGCCGCCTCGGGCATAAACAGCTCCATCGGACCGGCGGCGACAAGCCCGCTCAGGGCCAGCCCCAAGACGGCCGTGTCGCGGGCGCCGGTCACCAGCGTCGGCCGGCGCAGCAGATTCACGAGCCCGAGCAGTAGAAAATACAGCGCGAGCGGGGCGAGGGCGATGACGACGTGCAGGGAATCGATGGCAAGCATGGGACGCATTCTAAGGGACGGCGGCGCTCAAGGCACGGGCGGGAGCGGGCTTGGATGAAAGTGGGGGGGGAGCGGGCGGAGTGCGGGGCGGCGGGGGGAGTGTTGCGCGGGAAGGGGTGAGGAGGCGGAGTGATAAAAACTCTGTTGAATTCGGAGTGTACGGCGTCTCAGACCCACGGTCGTTTGTTACGTAGCGACACGCGCGGATGGTGCTCCCTTCTCCCCGCCGCGGGGAGAAGGGTTGGGGATGAGGGGGTGTCGGCGCAACAACCGTGCGCGGACTCACTCTCAGATTTTTGTCGCTCCAGGTGCGGGGGAGGTGGACCGCGGAGCGATCCACTACGATGGTCCCGATGACACCTGGGGGGGTTCTGAGGTATCATCACGGGCCGCTGCGCGAAGGCCGCGCGGGGTGAGGTGCGAGAAAGGAAACGGTTCCGGTCGTGTCGAAGAAGTACAAACAGCAAGCCGCTCCAGCCAAGTCCAAGGGGACCTACGCGTTCGTCAGCTTGGGCTGTCCCAAAAACCTGGTCGATAGCGAACGGATGCTCGGCCTGCTGCAGGTCGAGGGCTACACGCTCGTCCCCGAACCCGATGGGGCGGATTTCGTCGTCGTCAACACGTGCGGCTTCATCGAACGGGCGCGCACCGAATCGTTCGCCGCCGTCGACGAAATGCTCGACCTCAAGAAGCAGGGCCGCACGCGGGGCGTCATCGTGTCGGGCTGCCTCGCCGAACGCCAAAAAGAATCGCTGCTCGAAGAACGACCGGACATCGACTGCCTCGTCGGCGTCTTCGGCCGTGAAGAGATCACTCGAGTCGCCGACCGGCTGGTCGGGCGACTCGACGAACAACGGGCTGTGTTCCAACCGGCCCCGATTCGCACGCTCCCCGACGGCGACCGCGTTCGCATCACGCCGCGCCACTTCGCGTACCTCAAGGTCTCCGAAGGCTGCGATCGGCTTTGCACTTTCTGCGCCATCCCCAAGATGCGCGGCAAACACGTCACGAAGCCGATGGAGGAAGTGCTTCAAGAGGCCGAACAACTGGCCAAGGACGGAGTCCGCGAACTCATCCTGGTCGCTCAAGACACACCCTACTACGGACTCGACCTCTACGGCGAACCGCGACTCGCCTCGCTTCTCCGGGAACTCGAGAAAGTCCCCGGCATCGAGTGGATTCGGCTGATGTACTTCTATCCGATGTACGTGACCGACGAACTCATCGACGTCATCGGCGCCAGTCGCCGCATCGTCCCATACCTTGATATGCCCCTGCAGCACATCAATGACATGATGCTCCGCCGCATGGCGCGACGCGTCACTCGGTCGCAAACCGAAGAACTGCTGGGCAAACTCCGCTCGCGCATTCCCAACTTGGCGATCCGCACGACGTTTATCACCGGCTTCCCCGGCGAAACCGACGAACAATTCCTGGAATTGGAAGAGTTCCTTCGCGTGCAGCGGTTCGAGCGCATGGGCGTGTTCACCTACTCGCTGGAACCCGACACGCCGGCCGCCAATCTGCCCGACCACCTGCCGGAAGAGGTGAAGGAACAGCGGCGCGAGCAGCTGATGGCGGTGCAACAGCAAGTGGCATTCGCTTGGACGGCCGAACAGGTCGGCAAGCAGATCGAAGTGATCATCGACCAACCGGTGCCGGACGAGAAGAACGTCTGGGTCGGACGGTCAAAGGCCGACGCACCGGATGTCGACGCGGCGGTGTTCGTTACGGGTGGACAGCACAAGCTGGCGGCCGGCCGCATCGTTCCCTGCGAAGTCGTCGCCCGACAGAACTACGACCTCATCGCCGTCGCGCTCGATCGCGGCCGCTAAGCGGACCTCCCATGGCGGTGTCGGTCGACTACTTCGTGATCCTGGCCTTCGTAGGCCTGATGGTCACAAGCGGCACATTTTGGATCGGCGCCGCGCGCGGCCTACTGCCATGGATGGCGCGTCGCCCCGAGGAACCCGCCCCCACCGTCAAGCCTTGGTCGCTCGTCGACTTGGCCCTCCTCCTCGTCTTCCTCACCGGCGCCCTCGCCGTCGCTCAGGCGTGGGCCCTTCGCGGCGTCGAGCTCGACGCAAACCAGCCCCTGCAGCTCGCGAAACTCGATCCGGTCGTCCGCGTGCGGATGGTGTGGAGCTCGAACGTCGGCGTCTGCACCGGCATGCTGCTCGGACTGGCCTGGCTGCGCGTTCGTCACCGACTGCGGCTGCGCGACATCCTTGGCGACGGGCGGTTCTGGCGACTTGACCTGGCCCGCGGCGTCACCATGTTCCTGCTCGTCGCCCCCCCCGCGCTCGCCCTCCAAATGCTGCTCACGCGATTCTTCCCCTCCACGCATCCGCTCATCGAAATCGTGACGAAGAACCCCGAGCCGCGATTCTTGTGGGCCAGCGGCGTGTCGGCGGTAATCATCGCACCGGTGGTCGAAGAACTACAGTTTCGGGCCTTGCTGCAAGGTTGGCTGCAGACGGCGGCTTGCAAATCGATTCCCGCCGAACGCTGGCTCTTTGGATCATCGCCGGCGACTTCGATTTCGGAATCCCAGACGCTTGCTCCTCCCGTCCCGCCGGCCGTTTGGCCGGTCGTCTTCAGTGCCCTGCTGTTCGCTGCCGTTCACTGGAACCACGGCCCCGATCCGATCCCGCTGTTCGTCTTCGCCCTAGGACTCGGGTGGCTCTACCGCCGTACGGGTCGCGCCTACGCGGGCATGGTCGTTCACTTCTTGCTCAATTTGTGGACGCTGCTATTGCTGCTATTGAAGATCTATGGAGGCGACTCGTGAAACGCACGCCGCTCCCCGCGATCGACGAATCAATCCTCCGCCGCAAGGGCGCTCGCACCACCGCCGACGTCCCGGCCGACGTTCGCAAGCTGCTCGACGCCGGACTCATCGAGTCGGTGAATTTGTGCGAGTGGCTGGTGGTGGACCAAGCGGCGCTGGCCGAGCGGGTGTTCGCCGAGCGCGGCTGGAGCGAATTGGCGACGCAAGCCCGACAGGCGCTCGCCCAACTCAAGACCCCGACGGCGCCGAAACGCATGGCGGCGATCGGAGGCGTGCTCACGGCCGGATTCCCGGAACCCGCGCGCGTCGACGACGCGTTCCAGTCGCTTGCAGGTCACGCCTCCGACACCGTTCGTTCGTGGGCCGGCTATCTGGTCGGCCTCCACTCGCAGCTTTCCTTGCGCGACAAGCTCGAGCGCATTCGCGTCTTGGCGGCCGATCGCAATATGGGAGTCCGCGAGACGGCTTGGTTCGCAGTGCGGGAAAGCCTCGCCGCGGAACTCGCCGCGGCCATCAAGCTGCTCAAATCGTTCGTCCGCGACGACGACCCAAACGTGCGCCGCTTCGCCAGCGAAGCCACTCGCCCGCGCGGCGTCTGGTGCCGCCACATCCAGGCCCTCAAGGACGACCCGTCGCCCGGCTTGGTGCTGCTTGAGCCGCTGCGTTCCGACAGCTCCAAATACGTACGTGATTCGGTCGCCAATTGGCTGAACGACGCTTCGAAGTCGCAGCCCAATTGGGTCCGCGACGTCGTGGGGCGTTGGCGTCGCGAGTCGGCGACGCCGGAAACGGCCTATATCGTCAAGCGAGCGCTACGCACGATCGGCGCCGCGACGGGTTAGTAACGCCGCGACGCCTCCGACGCCCGCTCGGGCGCGGGTGCATGCCGACTACGGCAGTTCTTTGAGGTAGAGGTTGCGGAAGTACAGCGTGTTGCCGTGGTTCTGCAGTTCGATCGAACCGCGAGGATAGATCGGCTTGTCGCGCTCCCAGTAGTTCTCGAGCACCGTGTCGTCGACGACCAACACGCCGTTCAACTTGATGGTCGCCTTCTCGCCGACCATCTTGATCCAAAACGTGTTCCACTCGCCCGCCTTCTTGTCGGCCTTGGCGATCGGCATCCGCGGGTGTTTTTGGTTGTTCCAGAACGCGCCTGAGCCTTTGTCGGCGCCCATCTTGAAGTACGGTTCGTGTTCCGTGTCCCAGATCTGGACTTGCGGCGAGCCGCGGAGGTAGAGGCCGCTGTCGCCGCCCTTTTCGATCTTCCAATCGACGTACAATTCAAAATTGCCGTAGTCCTTCGCCGTGCAAAGGTTGTCTCCCTTGCCGTCGAACACGATGATCCCGTCGACCACTTTCCAGTGCGCTCGCATCTTGTCGTCGGCCGCCTTCTGCGCCGCCGCCAACTCTTCGGGCTTCATCGCCGCCCGCGACTTGGGATTCCCCACCAAGCCCTTCCAGCCTGTGAGATCCTTCCCGTTGAACAGCGCAACGTAACCCTCCGGCGGCGTATTCAGCTTCTCGTCGCCTCGCACCGCCGAGCCGCAGAAGGCCCCGCATGCACCGCACAATGCCATCGCCGCCCACGCCATCGATGTCAACGCCACTGCCGCATAACGCTTCATCCGTCTGTCTCCACGGTTCAAACCGCTGCCTACGATCCCCTCGCGACGCCAGCCAGGCATTCTACGCGATCAGCTCGGTGATCGCCTTTGCGGCCGGGTCGGCGATGGGCAACGCGCGGCCGCCCACGTCGAACGAGCCGGTCGAGTCGACTCCGACGGCTTGCAAATAGGTGTGGAACAGCGCCGCGTGATCGACCTCCCGATCGGCGACGGCCGTGCCGTTCTCGTTCGTTTTTCCGATGACCGCGCCGGGATGCACTTTGCAACCGCCCAGCACGATCGACCACGCGTTGCCCCAGTGGTCTCGTCCGTAGTGCTGGTTGATGTTCGGCGTCCGCCCGAACTCCGACAGCACCACGATCAACGTGCTTTGCAGCATGCCGCGCGCCGCCAGGTCCTCGACCAACGTGGCGAACGTGCGATCAAACTCGCCCAACTGCTCGATGTGAAAGTTGAAGTTCTCGTTGTGCGTGTCGTAATTGGAGTGCGAGACTTGGACGAAGCTGATGCCGCTTTCCAGCAAGCGGCGCGCAAGCAGGCAGTGGCGACCGAAGTCATGCTTGCCGTACCGATCGTGGTCCGTCTCCGGCTCCTTCGAAACGTCGAACACCTCGTTCCGCTGCATCAGCTGCAACGCCTGTTCGTAGTTCGACGTGTAGGCGTCGGTCATGGCGGTGCGTCGCTTCATCGAGAACGCATCGTTCGCCTTGCGGCGAAACGCTTGGCGTGCGTCGTCCGAGCTTTGCGTGATGGCGCCGGGTCGCGCCGAGTTGGCGGGCGGGTTGCCGTTGCCAAGCGCGATGCTGGCGTACTTCGGACCAAGGTAGGCCGAGTCGTTGGCGCGACCGCCGCCGCCCCCCGGCGTGATGCGAATATGGCCCGGCAGCGGCGAATTGTCGGGGGACAAGCACTTGGCCGCCACCGCGCCGATCTCCGGGAAGGAGAGCGCCGGGTTTTGCTTGCGGCCGGTCAACATCATGTAGGCGCCCTTGCCGTGATCGCCCTCGGCCGTGTTGACGCTCCGCACGATCGCCAAGTGGTGCATCTGCTTGGCCGTGTACGGCAGTAGTTCGCAAATGTGCGTCCCCGGCACCGACGTCGGGATGGCTCGGAACGGCCCCCCCGTGTTCGTCCCCGGCTTCGGGTCCCAGCTCTCCAGCTGACTCAACCCGCCGTGCATGTTGACGACCAACACCCGTTTTTGGTCCTTCGCCAGCTGCTCGGCCGTCGCCGGCTGCGCCAGTGCTCCCAACCCGCCGACCACGCCCGCACCCGCCGCCAACGTCCCCAGAAACCGACGGCGCGCGATCAGATGCTCCGTCGACTGGCACGAATAATTGCATTTCATGGGTTGGATCTCCTGGTTTTGACGCCGGTGACTGGGTTGGCTTGGCGGCGGGGTGAATTAAGCCGGCCGCTAGCGCGGCGTCGGCTGAAATGTGTTCTTGTTAGTGGTTGAAACGGAATTCGGACGACGTCACGAGCGCCCAGGCCATTTCTTGCAGGGCGACCGGTTTGTCGTTCGGGCGGCCGGCCAGATACTGGCCCACTTCCGCGACCTCTTGCGCCGTCGGACGACGCGCGAAGACGCTCAGGTATAACTCATCGGCGATCGCTTGCGCGTTGTCCAGCTTCAGCAGACGGCCCGTTAGATTCTCGCCGCTCGGCGACAACCACGACAGCACGGCCCCGCCGTTGGAGAAGAACAGCGCTTGATCGACCGTGGCGTAGAAGTCGGTCTGATTCTGCCCCGCTCCGCCGCCGAAGAGGCTCACGAACGTCCCTACGTTCCCCCGCAGTTTGTCCTGCACCCATTGTTCGATCTGCCGTTCACGAGCGGCCATCTGAACCGGGTCGGCTTTGATGGCGTCGGTGAGCGGCGTCGTCTTGGCGATCTCCGCTTCCGCGGCCGCGCGGTGAGCGGCCACGACGCCCGAGACCTGCATCACGCTCCACGCCATCTGTTCCGGCGTCAACGGCCGCAGCACGCTGGCGTAAAACCGCTGCGACCAACGGCTCGCCCACTCCTGACGCACGTTCTGCAGCGCCAGCTGATCGGCCGCCAGCTTGTCGCCGGCCGCTTTCACGGCCGTTTCAAGCGTCGGGGTTTGCTGCTGCGCGGCCGTCATTTGCGACTGCATGGCCGTCAGCGTTTGCTGAGCCGCATTGAATTTTTCCACCGCCGCATTGGCGATCGGCGTGCGATCCGCGACCAGCTTCTTCAGCGGCTCCAGATCGGCCGCCGCCTTGTCGCTGCGCGCCTTGACGCTGGCGGCCGCGGCGGCAACTTCCGCGTCATTGGCCAGTTTCTGCTTCGCCGCCTCGGCCTGCACGGAGGCTTCCGCCAACGTCTTGGCGAGGTCCGCCATCGTGTTCATCTGCTGCTGCGCGTCAGCGAGCTGCTTGGCCGCTTCCTCGCGTACTTTGGCGGCTTCCGCCATCGCCGTCTGCATCTGCGGCAGTTCGGTCGCCAGCTTCTGCACCAGGTCTTTGTTCGCCTGGAGATCCGCCTGCGACTTGGCGACCGCCGCCGAACCGCTCTGCACGGCGGCGACGACGGAGTTGGTTTGCACCAGCAGCTTGGCGTCGAGCAACCGAGCGGTCGCTTGGCTGGCGGCATACTGAGCCGCGCGACACTTCTTCTCCAACTCCATCGCCTGTTTGCGGAGCGGATCGACTTGAGCGCGAGCGGCGGCGATTTTGGCATACGCAGCCTGCGTCGCAGCACGAGAAGCCGCCAGCGCGTCGGCGGCCGCTTTCGCGGGCGGCATCAGATCGGCGGCGGTCTTCGTCAGCGTCGCCGCCTCGGCGGCGACGGCGGTCGATTTGGCCGTGAACTTCTCGGCGGCAGCCGCCAATTCCTTGTCGTCCGGCAGCTTCTTCGCCGCTTCGGTCGTCTTCGCCGCAGCCGCCGCCAGCGTATTGGCGACGTCCTGTTTCACGGCCAGATTCTGTTGAGCGGCGGCGAGGGCGGCGGCGGCTTTCGTCGACGCCTCGAATGCTTTTGATTCCGCCGCTTGCGCCTTCTCATGCTCGTCGTGCAAGGGGAGCAACGTCTTTTCGACCGCATCGCGGTCGTTCGTCGCCTTCGTCCACGCGGCGGCCGCTTCGGCGGCGACCGCATCGAGCCGCTTCTGTTCCGCCTCCAGCGTCGTCACTTGCTGCGTCGCCGCGGCGACGTCCATCGGCCCTTCGGGCAAGTCGTACGCTCGCTGATAAGTCCGCGATAGCGCGACGCCGCGCAGGAACGCGCGCATGTCGAACTTCACCGCGATGATTTCATCCGTCAGCAGTTCGAGCAATTCCGGATGCGCCGGCGGGTTGCTCGAGTGGTGCAAGTCGACCGGCTCGACGATCCCGCGCCCCAGCAGGAGCGCCCACAGTCGGTTCGCGATGTTCCGGGCGTACTGGCGACTTGAGCCGTTGGTGGCCTGCTTCGCCAGTTCCAGCCGTCGGCTGTACTTCGGCACGGGACGAACGTTGTCCGCCGGCGCCACCGTGTACTCTTCCCCCTTCGCAAACACCGGCTCGACGACGAACTCGCCGCCCGGCACATGCGGCCCCGACTGCCCGGCTTCCTTCGTGAACACCGACGAGAACTTGGCTTCGCCATCCGCCTTCTCGGCATAGAACACCTGCTTGGCGTCCTTCTTGTCGGTGAAGATGAAGCCGCGATTCAGAAACGCGTAGATGCCGTAGTAGTCGGACTGCAGATAATCGTCGATCAGCGGGTGGTCGTGGCACTGGGCGCACTGTAAGTCCATCCCAAAGAAGACGCGGCTGACGTCGCGCGTGAGCAGATTCGGCTCGCCGTCGCGATCCAGATAGAATTTGGCGGCCGGACGCAGCGCCGGGTCCACCCCGTCGGCGCTCAGAATTTCGCGAGTCAACTGGTCCCATGGCTTGTTGGCCGCGAATGATTCGACCAGATACTTGCGCCAATCGGCCGCCGGCACGCGCATGTCCGGACGCCGTTCCATCAACATCACATCGAAGGCGTCAGCCATCCGCTGCGGAAACTGGGGGCTCGCGAGCAGTCGGTCGACCAGCGCGGTGCGCTTTTCGGGCGAGGGGTCGTCCAGGAACGCCCGCGTCTCGGCGGCGGTCGGCACACGGCCGGTCAAATCCAGGTGCACCCGTCGCACCCACTCGGCGTCGTTCGCCATCGGCGCGAGAACTCCCGGTCCCGCCGCCTCGACCAACTGGTCGATCCGCGTGGGAAACGGGTCGGCCGCGTTCGCCGCCGATAGGCGAATCGCGCTGAACGCGGCGAAAGCCAGAGATGCGAGTCCGATCGCGGCCAGCTGGCGGCCGACGCCCCCCAAGTTCCAAGTGCGTCGCTGCATGTTGTCGACTCCTCGACGCACCACGCCTGGAGGACAGGTCGCTGTGCGTCAACCGCGTCTCCCGAGGTGGGCTGGAGAGCGCGTCGAGTATACGGTGGGTTTGGTCCGCGACGGTCCGGGATGGGGTCGTCGGGAGCGTCGAGTCATCAACGCAAGTTTATAGGTTAAGAGGGGTTGGGGGGCGAGTCAATAACAATCGGGGGTTTCGGACGCGGGGTGCGCGCCAGGCGGTCCGCGATGACCGTGTCGACCAGCAACTGCGCCACATGGAACGTGACCATCGGCAGGATGCTGATTTGGTAGTCCAGCGCCACTTTGAGGCCGATCATCAGGGTCTTTTGACTGCCGGAGAAACCCACCGCGATTTGGTCCTCGCGCGGCAGCCCGCACCATTTGCTCAACGCCAGTCCGGCGTAACAGGCGGTGGTGTGCACGAACACGACGCCGGCCAGCATCAGGGCGAAATCGAACCAGCCGGGGACCTGCGCCGTCTTCGCCGCTCCGCCCGCCAACTGCACTCCCGTCTGGATGGCGCCGACCAAGACCATGTACAGGAGCCCCAGTTGAGCCAGGATGCTGAGGGGCACTTTGTGGCGCAGCGACCAAGCGGCGAGTGGCTTCCAGAGTCGCAAGACTTGAGCGGCGATCATGGGAATAACGACCAAGCGTCCTAACTGCACGACGGCCTTGCTGAACTCCAGTTCGTCCGACTTGACGCCGTCTCCCAGGAAGACGACCAGCCATAGCGGCGTGACGACGAAACAGATTGCGTTCGTGATCACGGTGACCATCGTCGCCACGGCATCGTTTCCACCCGCGCGGCGCGTCCAGACGGCTGCCGACGCGACGGTGCACGGGGTCGCGGCGGCGATCAACAGTCCCGGCCCCTGGCCGCCGGTCAGCAGTTTGGAAACGCCCCAGGCCAGCAACGGCAGGAGGCCGAAGGTGACGAACACCGCCAGCAGCGGCGCGAGCGGCCGGCGGAACGTCCGCCAGATCGCCGACGCCTCCAACGGCAAGGCCATCAAGAACAAGACAAAGGCCACATTAAGGTCGCGCAACGGCTTATGTTCCGCGAGCCCGTGCAGTTGCGGGCCGCGGAGGATGCCGACGCCCATCACGATCGCCAACAGGATCAAGAACCAGCGTTGTTTCAGGAACGGCAACAAGCGAGGAAATGACTCCGGTTACTCTGGCTTCTCGCGCTGCGACCGCCGACCGCCGACCGCATCGCGCACGAGATCGATGCACCACCACTCAATCACCAGCAACACGACCGGCAGAATGAACACAGCGGCTTGCGCCATCTTGGGACGGCCGATCCAGTCCGGCGTCGCATTCTGCAGTTGGAGCACCAAGCGGTGCGCGATCCAACCGTTCACTGCCAGCAACAAACACGTCACGATCGTGGTGGCGAGCATTGCGGCGCAACCGATGCGAGTGACGAGGGACGAGTTGGTCTGAGCCATAGGGACCGGCTGCGTGACGATTCGGACAGAGCGCCATTCGGACAGGAAGCGAGTCGACGACCGAGACGACGATCGGGACTCGGCCAGCGTAGCTCAAACCGCCCCTCATGCACCACCCCTGGGGCCGCAGCGATTTGTCTTGGACGCCGCGAGCGAGATCAGTATGATTGCGAACCTGGAGGTGCATCAGGATGAGCGAATTTCGGACGGAACGGGACTCCATGGGCGACGTCCAGGTCCCGGCGCAGGCGTATTACGGGGCGCAAACGCAACGAGCAGTCGAGAATTTCCCGATCTCCGGCACGCCGCTCGCCCCCCCCCTGCTCCACGCGCTCGGGCTCGTCAAACACGCGTGCCTCGTCGCCAACCGCGACTTGGGAAAACTGCAAACGGCCGGCGTTACGAAGCTGTCCGAAGAGCAAATCGCCGCTCTGCTGGCGGCCAGCCGCGAAGTGGCCGATGGGCGACTCGACGCTCACTTCCCCATCGACGTCTACCAGACCGGCTCCGGCACCTCGACCAACATGAACTGCAACGAGGTGATTGCGAACCGCGCCTTTGAGCTGCTGGGCGGCGATCGAGCGACTCAGCCAAATCCAATCCACGTCAACGACCATGTGAATCTAGCGCAAAGTACGAACGACGTTTTTCCCACCGCGATCCACGTGGCGGCGGCGGTCGAGATCAAGAACCGCCTGATTCCTGCGCTGCGGCGGTTTGCGGACGAGTTGGCGGAGAAAGCGCGCGACTGGGATCGCGTGATCAAGATCGGACGCACCCACCTCGCCGACGCCACCCCCATGCGGCTCGGCCAAGAATTCAGCGGCTTCGCGCGCCAGCTCGAATTGTCGGTGCAGCGCGCCGAGCAGGCGATGCGCGCCGTGTGTGAACTGCCGGCGGGCGGCACCGCGGTCGGCACCGGCATCAACGCGCATCCTGAGTTTGGACGACGCGTGGCCGAATGGCTGGCGCAGGAGACCGGCATTGGGTTCATCGAGGCGGTGAATCACTTTGAAGCGAATGCGCAGCGCGACGCCGTCGTCGAATGTCACGGCCAGCTGCGAACGATTGCGACGACGCTATTCAACGTCGCCAACAACCTCCGTTGGCTCGGTTCGGGCCCGCGTTGCGGCTTTTATGAAATCACGCTCCCCGACCGCCAACCCGGCAGTTCGATCATGCCGGGCAAGATCAATCCGGTGATGTGTGAAAGCGTGATGCAGGCGGCCGCGCGGGTGATCGGCAACGACCAAACGGTGACGTTCAGCGGCGCAGCGGGCGGCCAGTTTCAACTGAACATCATGATGCCCGTCATGGCCCAAGCGACGCTGGAGAGCATCCAGTTGTTGACGAACGTCACGAACGCCTTCGTCGCCTTTTGCGCCGAGGGGATCGAAGCCAACGTCGAGCGCTGCCAGGCGTCGGTCGAACAGAGTCTTTCAATGGTCGCCAGCCTCACGCCTCACATCGGCTATGCGACCGCCGCCAAACTGGCGCAAGAAGCCTTCCGCACGGGGAAGACGATCCGCGAACTCGTCCGCGAACAAGGCATCCTCCCCGAGAACACGCTCCGCGAATCGCTCGACGCCTGGCGCATGACCGAGCCACACCCGTAGAACAGGCTTCCAGCCTGTTACCAGACCGCCCCGCCAACCGTACCGCTGCCGCCCAGAGGAATTCGCGGAGCGTCCATCGTCGTGGATCGCTCCGCGGTCCCACGTCTTCTTTCCATGGCGTTGGATCGCGGAGCGATCCACGACTCTGGCCTACTTCGCCAACGACGCGCAGATGATTTCTTTGTCGTTGCGCATGTAGATGTTGCGGTGCGCGAAGGCGGGGTGAGTCCACACGACGGGGCGGCCGAAGGCTTCGTTCGTCGCGTCGATTAAGTGCGTGCGGCTGACTTCTTCGTAGCCCGCCGCGGACAGCTTGGCGATGATCAAGTCGCCGTTCTCGCTCATCAAGAAATACCGGTCGCCGTTCTTCACGATGAAGCACGTCCCCGAGCTGGCGAAGCGCGTGCCCGTGGTCGGCTTGAACGACTCCCACAGCCGCTTGCCCGTCTTGATGTCGACCGCTCGGAAGTGACCTTGCTGGCACGCGCCGTACAAAACGCCCTGCTCGTCGACGAACGGAGCGCCGCACGTCGAATAAACAGCCGTCTGGTTCGTGCCGCGCCAAGCTTCGCTCGCCGTCGGCTGGTCCGCAGCCAACTTCACCGCCAACGCCTGATTGCCGATGCCGCCGGCGTACAACAAGTCTTGAAACCGCACTGGAATCTGAATCGACATCCCATACTGCGGCTCCAGCTTCTCCGTCCAGTACACCTTGCCTGTTTCAAGATCGAGCCCGTTGATGGCCTTCGGATGCCAAATGATGAGCTGACGCTTGCCGCCGGCTTCCTGAATCGACGGCGGGCAGTAGCCGATTTCGTTATTGTCGAGCGCTCGCCAGATCTCTTTGCCGGTGTTCTTGTCGAGCGCCACGACGACGCTTCCCTTGCCGCCCGCGAGTGTGAACAGTTTGTCGCCGTCGATGAGGATGTGGGACGAGTAGCCCCAGACGGGCGTTTCGGCTTTGTATTCGGCCGGCAGGTTGCGCTTCCAAATCAGCTTGCCGTCGGTCGCGTCCAGACAAACCAGGTCCCCTTCGGCGCCGAGCGTATAGACTTTGCCGCCTTGGACGGTCGGCGTGGTGCGCGGGCCGGCGGGGTATGAAATGCGATACGTGCACGCATAGACGTGCATCCAAATGGTCTGTCCGGTCTTCGCGTCCAGGCAATGAACCCGTTCAGTCCCGGTCAACTCGGGCCGCGCCCCTGGATCATTCTTCCGCTCGCCGTCGGTCTGGAAGTCGGTCACGTACACGCGGTCTCCCGCCACTGCGGGCCCCGAGTAGCCGCCTTGCAGCGGAGCGCGCCACAACACTTTCGGCCCCCCTTCGGGAAACTTGTCGAGAATGCCCGTTTCACGCCATACGGCGTCGCGCTGCGGCCCCTGCCACTGCGGCCAATCTTCGCCGCGCACGCCCGCGACGACGACGGCGAACGCCAGCGGCGCGACCAACCACAGCGACGAGCCAACGACGACGCGATGCGAGAACCAGCAAGACATGGATGAACCTCCGTCGACTTCGGGTGCAGCACACAGCGTTCGATTGTACGACTCCACGCCGTCCCTCGCCAAGGTCGCGGCGGCGTCGGTTGTGCGGACCTGACGACTCCCCTAAATTACGCCCCCATGGAATGCATTAAGTCGGTTCTGTTGTCCGGCGCAAATCGTTGGGCGCCGATGTCGGTATTGGAAGCTCACGTCGACTGCAGCGAGCGGAGACGGTGGGGAGAGACGGAGCGCGCCGCGTTTCGGCAAAAGCTGCGCGCGGCGATCCCGACCTTTGAACGACTGCTCGCGCAGTCCTCGCGACTCGCACGCCAAGACGACTCGCGCGGCGAGGAGGTCGCCAAGCGGCTCGCCGAGGGGCTCGACCAGGGCCTTCCTCCGCCTCAAGTCATCCTGTACTTGGCGCAGTTGCTGCAAGCCGCTTGCGGCGTGCCGGCCCACTTCGGCGTCACGGTGGAAACCGACGAGCCGAACGTTTTTTTACTGGCCTTTCATGCGGAAGCCGCCGAGTTGGGACGAGGGTGTCTCGACACGGCGCTGGCGATCGCCCGCGCCGCCGCGCGCGGCGAAACAACCGACCTCAAAACGCAAACGCGACTACTGGTCGATTTGGCCGACGACGTGCGGCTCGGCCCCAGCAGCCGCGCCATCGTTAGGGCCGCGACCGCGCGCGGCATTCCCTTTCGCCGACTGAACGCCGGCAGCCTCGTGCAGTTCGGCGAGGGACGTCGGCAGCGACGCACCTGGACCGCGGAGACCGACGCCACCAGCGCCATCGCCGAGAGCATCGCGCAAGACAAAGAACTCACCAAACGCATGCTGCGCGCCGTCGGCGTCCCCGTGCCGCTCGGCCGCCCCGTCGCCGACGCCGAGGACGCTTGGACGGCTGCGCAGGAAATCGGCTTCCCGGTCGTCGTCAAGCCGCGCCGAGCGAATCATGCGCGCGGCATCTCGCTCAACCTGACCACTCGCGAACAGATCCTCGCCGCATACGACTGGGCCGTGAAGGACGGCGACGACACGGGCGTCATGGTGGAACAGTATGCACTCGGGCAAGCCCACCGGCTGCTCGTCGTCGGCCAGCGACTCATCGCCGCCGCGCGCGGCGAAAGCGAGTACGTCATCGGCGACGGCAAACGTTCGGTGCGCGAGTTGGTGGAGGAAGTGAATCGCGACCCGCGACGCGGCGAGAACTACACCGACCAACTCACGCTTCTCAAGCTCGACGATGCGGCGCTCTTGGAGTTGGGTAAACAAAACCTCGCCGCCGACTCCGTCCCCGAAGCGGGCCAGCGAGTGTTGATTCAGCCGGTCGGGGATCTCACGACCGACTGCACGGCCGACGTTCATCCGGCCAATGCCGAAAAAGCGGTGCTCGCCGCACGTTCCGTCGGACTCGACATCGCCGGACTCGACGTCGTCGCGCAAGACATTCGCGTGCCGCTCGACCAGCAACGAGGCGCCATCCTCGAAGTCAACGCGGGCCCGTCGCTCGCCATGCACATCGCGCCGCTGCACGGCCGCCCGCAACCCGTCGGGCCGGCGATCATCGAACTGCTGTTCCCGCCCCAGGCGCCCTCCCGCATCACGCTGATCGCCGTCGGCGGACTGGGCGACCGACCGTCCGTCGCCGCCGCCATCGACGCCATCCTGCGTCGTACGCGCCGCGGAGTGGCGCGGGCGACCACCGACGGGTTCTACTTCGACGGCGCAAAGTCCGCGGCCGCAGGGAACAACGACTCGTCGTTCATCGACAGCCTGTTGCTGCATCCCGAGGCGGAAGTGGGAATCTGGGAATCGCGTCCCGAACAAGCCGCAGCGCGCGGACTCAGCTACGGCCGTTGCGACCTCGGCGTGATCACTCAACTGCCTCCTCCGCCCGACGAAGCCAGCGGCGACAATGCGTGGAACAACGCGCCGTGGGGCGGTTGCTTGGCCGTCGCCCACGCCGTCTCTCCCGACGGCTCGCTCGTCCTGCCGCTGCAGTCGGCTTGGTCGCCGCAGTTGGTTCGAGCGGCCCGCGGCAAGCCGATCTACTTCGCCGACAAAGCGACGGCGTCCGAGGTGCAACGCGCAATTGCGACCGGCGGATGCGTGGTATTCGCGCAAGGCGACCACGTCACGTTCGCCCGCAGCGAAGGAGAAACGACGGTGCGCTGGCATGAAACCGAACCGACGCGCCGCACCGCGACGCTGGCCGCGTGGGCCGCGGCGTGGGGGGCGGGCGTGTTGCCGGAGGGGATGTAACAGGCTGGAAGCCTGTTCTACGTGAGGAGGTCTTTGATCACGTTGCCGTGCAGGTCGGTCAGGCGGTAGTCGCGGCCCGCATAGCGGTACGTGAGCTTCGTGTGGTCGAATCCCAATAGCGCCATGATCGTGGCGTGCAGATCGTGCACGTGCACCTTCTTCTCCACCGCTTGGAAGCCGAATTCATCCGTCGCGCCGTAGGTTTGGCCGCCCTTCACGCCGCCGCCGGCCAACCACGTCGTGAAACCCCAATGGTTGTGGTCGCGGCCGTTGATCTTGCCGGCGTTCGCGCCTGCTTGCGGCAGTTCGACCGTCGGCGTCCGTCCAAACTCGCCGCCCCAGATGATCAGCGTCTCGTCAAAGAGTCCCAAGCGTTTGAGATCGGTGATCAGCGCGCCGATTGCTTTGTCGCATTGGTTCGCCAGATTGCGATGGTTGACTTCGATGTCGTCGTGATTGTCCCACGGCTGCCCCGCGCCGTGCCAGACTTGCACGAACCGCACTCCCCGCTCGATCAACCGCCGTGCGATCAGGATCTGCCGCGCTTGCGTACCTTCGCCGTAAGCTTCCAACACGTGCTTCGGCTCGCGGCTGACGTCGAACGCATCGCCGGCTTCTTTCTGCATCCGATACGCCAATTCGAACGACTGAATCCGCGCCTCCAGCGACGGATCATAACCGCGCTGCGCGTGATGACGCCGATTCAACTCGGCCAGCAAATCGAGCTGCTTGCGCTGCGTCTCCGCCGGCAGATACTCGTTCTTCACGTTCTCCACCAGTTTGCGAATGTCCTGGTGTTGCGTGTTGATGTGCGTCCCTTGGTAGATGCCCGGCAAGAACGCCGCTTGCCAATTCTGCGTTTCCAGAATCGGGTATCCGCCCGGGCACAACGCGATGAAACCCGGCAAATTCTGATTGTCGGTGCCCAGCCCGTACGTCACCCACGACCCCATGCTGGGCCGCACCAACCGCGACTCGCCGCAATTCATCAACAACAGCGACGGCTCGTGATTCGGCACGTCGGCGTGCATCGACCGAATGACCGCGATGTCGTCGATGTGCTGAGCCGTATGCTGAAATAGTTCGCTCACCTCGATGCCGCTTTCGCCGTACTTCGCGAACTTAAACGGCGACGGAAAGGCCGCCCCCGTCTTCCGCTCGGTCGCCAAGTTGGGCATCGGCAAATTCTGGCCGGCGTACTTCGCGAGCGCCGGCTTGGGGTCGAACGTATCGATGTGCGACGGACCGCCGTTCATGAACAAGTGGATCACGCGCTTCGCCTTCGCCGGGAAGTGCGACGGCTTGGGGTCGAGCGGATTCTGGTAGCCGCCGGCTTCCGCCGCCGCCGCCGGGCTCAACACGCCATGATCCTTCAATACGCCCGCCAGCCCCAGCATGGCGAACCCCATGCCCGAACGGCGCAGCAACTCGCGGCGGTCTAGCGGCAATCCTCTTAGGTCGCTCATCGTATATCCCTCTCGCGCTATTCGCGCTGGCCTCAGTCGATAAACGCGATCTCGTTCGTCAGCAGCAACAGCTGTGCATATTGTTCCCAATTGGACAGCTTGACGTCTCCCTGCGGCGGACCGCCGGCCGCGATGAACGATCGCGCCGCGTTCAGTTCTTCCAGCTCCGGCGCTCGCGCGAAGACGGCTCGATACAACTCGCCGATCCGTGCGTCGTCCCCCTGCACATTCGCGGCGTCCAGCCGTGCGACAAGCGATTTGGCTTGATCGACGACGAACGGCGAGTTCATGAGGAACAGCGCTTGCTGCGGGACGGTCGTTCGCGGACGACGTTCGCTGCTTTGGTCGGGGCTGGCAAAGTCGAATACGCGGAACAAGTTCGGCAAGTCCTGCCGATCGATGTAGCCATACACGCTGCGACGCGGCGAGAACGGCGCTCGAGTGATCTCCGCCGGACGACCATACAGCGTCGCGTCCAACTGGCCGCTCACCGCCAACAGCGCATCGCGCAACGGCTCAAACTCCAGCCGTTTGCGGTTCATCCGCCACAACAGCCGATTCTCGGGATCAATCGCCCGCGCCTCAGGCCGGTCGTTGCTCGCCTGCGCAAACGTCGTCGACAACACGATCTCGCGATGCAGCGACTTCAGCGACCAGTCGCGTTCGAGCAGCGTGGCGGCCAAGTAGTCCAGCAGCGCGTGCTGCGGCGGCGCCTCGACTCGAATGCCAAAATCGCTCGGCGTCGACACCAACGGCTCGCCCATGTGATACATCCAAATGCGATTCGCGATCACGCGGCGCGTGAGCGGATTGGACGGCGAGACGATCGACTGAGCCAACTCGAGCCGCCCGCTGCCGCGCTGGAACGGCTGCCGTTCCGTCCCGGCGACGACCAGCAAGAACTGGCGCGGCACCTGCTTGCCTGGACGCGCCGGATTGCCGCGCAGGAAGATGTGCGGATTCGTCGGCTGTGCGTTGTCGCGCACGATCATCGCCCGCGGCGGCGCCCCCGGCGAAGTCGCTTGGAACCCGTCGATCTTCTTCTGCAACTCCCGCTGCTCGTTCCCCTCGGCACGATTCAAAATCCCTTTGAGGTCCGAGTTGGCGAGGTCGGTCGGCGTGTCTTTGGCGAGCAGCAGTTGGAGGACCTTGCGGGCGGGCTCGTCGAGCTTCGCTTCGGCTTCCGCATTGCCGCCCGCCGCCTTCCACGCTTCGTAAACTTGCTTCAGCAACTGCCCATAAACGCGTGCCACTTCCACGCGCTGCGTCGGCGGCGTCTCGGCGAACGCCTTCTTCACCAGCGGATTGATCTGCCCCTCGGCGACTCCCTCCGGCAGCGACTTCAATCGCTCCAGCACCGGCGCCGCCAGTTCCTCGAACCGTTTGCCCGGCTCGTCTTTGGCTTCCAGCGACGTGAGTTCGGCCCACGCACCCAGCACCGGATGGTTCGGCTTGGCTTCCTTCTTCAAGTAGTCGCGCCACCGCTCGACCATCTTCGGCCGTAGATCGTCCGGTTTGCCGATGAGGAACGACAGCTTCTCGAGCGCCACGGTCGGCTTGTCGGCCAGTTGTCGCGCGAGATAGTCGGTCGCTCGCTGCCGCGCCAGCTCCGTGTGCTCGACGCGCTTCTTGGCCACGAACTCGTCCCGCTTCGCCTCCAACTTCTTCAGTTCGGCTTCATACGCTTGGTACGCAGTGTTCTGCACGGGCGTGCCGATCATCGGCAGTTCGCCCGGCTCATGGCAGCTCGCGAACACTCCATACAGCGAGTAGTAATCGTCCATCGGAATCGCGTCGAACTTGTGGTCGTGGCAACGCGCACAGCTCACGGTAAGTCCCAGAAGGCCGCGACCGACGACGTCGATCTTGTCGTCGATGTCGTCCTGAGCGTTGTTGAAACGACGACCCGTGGTCAGGAACCCGAGCCCCGCCAGTCGCCAGTTTTCGTCGCCGACTTCCAACTGATCGGCGGCCAGTTGCTCCAGCAAAAACCGATCGTAGGGCGTGTCTTCATTGAGCGACCGGACCACGTAGTCGCGATAGGTGTAGGCATACGGATAGCGACGCTCCGCCGCGAAGGCGTACCCCTTTGTGTCGGCATAGCGTGCGACGTCGAGCCAATGACGGCCCCAACGCTCGCCATGACGGGGCGACGCGAGCAGGCGATCGACCAGCCGCACGACCGCGTCGGGCGATTCGTCGGCCGCAAACGCGTCGGTCGCTTCCGAGTCCAACGGCAGTCCGAGGAGGTCGAACGAGAGGCGACGCGCGAGCAACCGACGGTCGGCGTCGGGGGAGAACGCCAACTGGACGGCGTCCTGCTTCGCAGCGACGAGACTGTCGATCGGCGTCCGCACGCGGCTGGCCTGGATCGTCGACGACGGCGACGGACGCACGACGGGTTGGTACGACCAGTGCGCCGAGCGGTCGACGACCGCTCGGTCCGTGGCCCCCAACTTCACCGCCGCCCCCGCCGACTCGGGCCACGGCATCCCCATCTTGATCCACAACTCGAGCGCCTCGACTTGGGCGTCGGCGAGCTTCTTTTCAGGCGGCATCTTGAGGTCGCCTTCGTGCCGCACCGCCTTGAGGATCTGACTTTGAGCCGGCTGCCCCGGCACAGCGATGTCCGCGCCGTAGGAGCTTTTCTTGAGGAACGACGCGCGCGAATCGAGCCGCAGGTCGCTTTCTTGCTTCTCGGGTCCGTGGCACTTCCAACAATGATCCGCCAGCACGGGCCGGACGCGATCCTCGAAAAACTTTTCTTGCTCCGCCTTCATCGCGGCAGCCTGAGCGGCAGTGGGGGCCGGCTCTTCGGCTCGAACACGAACCAAGCTTGCACTGACCTGGGCGATACTGACCAGCAACAGGCAGCCGACGACAAGACGAACAAGACGCCGCGAGGGCGCAGGACGAGCGTGATCAAGAGTCATGGCAGGAACCGCAATCGGAGGCGGGATCAATCGGGCAGGACGAACCATACTGCCAGTAAACACCAGCCGCCCATTGCAGGCAAGCCGAACGCCGCAGCAGCAGTCAGCCGTGCGGCGTCAAGAAAGATCCCAATTGGCGGGGAACGCGGGGCGAGCCCGCGATTTACATCGGCGCGCCAGCTGGCATCGGGGCGCCAGGGGCCATCGGGGCCATGGGAGCGCCCGGAGGCGCCCCGCCGTCGCCCGGCGCGCCGGCCGGCGGAACGGGTCCACCCGCGGGTGCAGCACCTCCGGCAGGCGCTGCGCCGCCCACCGGGGCGCCGCCGGCAGGGGCGGGAGGCGCCGCGGGAGGTGGGTTCTTGGCCGCAGCCGTGTTCCACTGCGGGAACGGGCCGTAGGCCTCGACTTCCACCTTCAGCAACACCCAGCTGGTCGTGAGCGCGAAGAACGCCACGATCAGCATCATTGTGTATACGCTAAATGCTTGTTTGGACGGATTCATCGGTGTTGAGTTAGCCCAACCGAGTTGTGACGCGATCATCCACCTTGATCGAACCCTTGCGGAATTCCGGCAAGATCCGGCCGACCGCCTTGTTGGGCTCCGTCTTCACGATCACGATGCGACCCAAGTAGGTCGTCCCGCGATACACTTCCATCTGGTGGCCTTCCTTCAGGCCGACGTCCGAGCCGAGCGTAATCTCAACGAGGTCCTTGCCGCCGATCGCCGACACCACGCCATCCACCTTCGGCGGAATCGCGTCCGTGTCGACATGAATCGTCAAGCCGGCCGAATCCATCACGCGCTTCATCTGCGCGACCTGATCGACCAACTGCTTCTGACGCTCGCCCAACGAACGTTCCACGCCCATCGCCGCATTCAACTGGTCGGTCAACTCGACCACCTTCAAAAACTGCACGTCGCGATCCTGCTGAGCCACGCGGACGCTTTCGCGCAACTTCGTGACTTCTTCCAAAAGGCGATTGTTGTTCGTTTCCAGCGTCTGCAACGCCGCGGTCTGTTCGGTGTGTGCACCTTGCAGATTCGTGAGCTCCGTCTCGCGCTGCTGCAACTGCTGTTCAAGCTGCGTGAGCTTCGTCGAGAGGGCCGACAAGGCGTACGTGCGAGCCGCTTGCTCGGACGCGTACTGATCCTTAAGCCGCGCGATTTCCTTGGTCAAATTCTCGACCTCGGAAGTCTTCTTTTCCAACTGCTGGACCAGCCCCGCAGGCTGACCAGGAGTCGTGTTGCTGACCTCCAACTTCCAGTTCTTGTGGGTCGCAAACACCATGAGCGATAACGACATGAACACAATGCTCATGACGAAAATCAACACCGTCAAAATCTTGCCGAGCAGCGTCATAGACCCTAACCCTTCGACGAGACCACGCCTGTCTTCCACAGGGGTTCCAATAACCCAAGCAAGTATAGTTACGCCAAATCGACAAAGTCAACGAAACGCTGTGAAATTCGGCGGCTTAGGCAATGTGGGAGGTGTAGACAAAACAGCCGCTAGCGGATGCGCCGCCGGCCATCTTTCGACTCAAGTCACTCCTCTCTCTACATCGGGACCCCGACCGCGCCATCTTTACCCATACCGTCCCTACGATCGGTGCTGGCGACGAGTTCTCCACCAGGCGGCGACTTGCGCTAGCCCGAGCACCAAACAGAGGCCGGCGCACCCCTGCCACGGCGCATCTCCGACCAAAACGTACCACGTCGACCGACCGTCGCGCCGGACGTCGGCCGCGATCGTCCCCCCTTCTCGTCGGGGGCCGCGCGCCAGGACGCGTCCATCCCCGTCGATCGATGCCGAAAGCCCCGTATTGGCCGCCACCACCATCGGTCGCCGCACCTCCACCGCGCGCAGCACGGCCGCCTGCAAATGCATGTCCAGCAGCGCCGACCCCCAAAACCAGCCGTCGTTCGTCAAACTCACCAGCAAGTCGGGCGATTCGCCCCGCGCCGCCAACTCCCGCACCTGCCCGCGAATCCGCTGCGGCACCATCGTTTCAAAGCAGATGTTCGGCGCCAGCCGCCACCCACGCACGGTAAAGACTTTCTCTTCCTCGCCTTCCGACAAGGCGCCCGGCATCCCCGCCAACGAATAAACCCACGGAAACCACCCGCCCAACGGGATGTACTCCCCAAACATCACCAAGTGCCGTTTGTAGTACCGATCCGCCACTCGCCCGGGCGCTTCCAGCAGCAAAGCCGAGTTGTATTCGCGCGTGCGCCCTGTGCGGTCGATCGCAACCGTCACCGTGCCGGCGATCAGCGGCGGCGGCGACGAACCGTGCGCGGCGTACGCCTTCGCCATCCGCCCCGACACAAACTGACACTTGCCGTCGAACAGCCGCTGCTGCGGTTCCAGCTGCTCGATCGTCAGCCCGGCCGGCAACAAAAAGTCGACGGAGTTCTCGCTGAACATCGACTCGGGCCACACCACCACGTCGATCGGACCTAGGTCAGCGCAGGCCGCCTCCGTCCGCTTCACGTACTTGGCGAACCCGTCGGCGTTCCGCTCGGGATTGTGTTCGAAGATCGTGTCCATCGACTCTTGGATCAGCACGGCGCGCAGCGGCCGTTCGACGCCGCCTTCTTGCTGGCCTGTCGCTTCGTCTGTCGTCGCGGCCGCCAGCGGCGACGTGCTCAGTCGCCAACGACCGTAGGCGACCAGCGCGACGAGCGTCAGCAGGGCGAGCGACAGCCAGACCGCCGCCGCGGCGCCTTGCCCCATGCGACCTTGGGAGTTCTCCGGATTCGACTTGGCGAGCCAGGTTCGCGCCGCCGCAACGACGCAGGCCCCGACCAGCACCATCGCGAAGCTCAACCCGTAGGCCCCGCCCAAATCGGCCGCTTGCAGCACCGTGAGGGACTGCGTCTGCGTGTTGCCGATCATGCCGCCGGTGAAGCCGCCCAGAAACCGACCGCGGACCAGCTCCAACCCCGTCCACACGACCGGCGCGGCCAGCGGCAACGGCCAACGCCACCGGTGGACGGCGAACCGCGCTAGCGCCAAGAACAGCGGTGCATAAGCGGCCACATACAGCGACAACGCGAGCCAACCGCCGTACAGGGCCGGGTGCGCCAGTCGCACGCCCTGCAGATACACCAACCAGAAGATGCTCGACGCGCCCCACGCCGCCCAGTAGGGCCGCTTTCCGGGCAGCGTTTCGCGCGCGACCAATCCGATCCACGGCAGCGGGGCGAACCACCCGAGCCACGCCCAACCGCAGGGCGGCAGCGCGAGCCACAACATCAGACCGCTCGCCAGTCCGCCCATCCACACTTGGCGCTTGTCCATGCGCATTCGCTCCGTGGTCGGCCGTCGTCAAGTCGCTCGCCCCCCACGCGCCTTCCGCCGCGTGGAACGAGGGGAACGCGATTTAGCGCGCTGCGTACACGCCATTCGCCGCCGCGACGCTCGCCCCATGCTCGAACGCATACCCCTGCTCGGCCAGCAACTGTTCGAGCGCCGCGAGGAACACCAGCACATTCGACGCGCGCGAACCGTAGCCCATGAGGCCGATGCGCCACACTTTCCCCTTGAACGCGCCCAGCCCCGCGCCGATCTCGATGCCGAAGCGCTGCAGCAGCGCCGTTCGCACCTTGGCGTCGTCGACGCCGTCGGGAATCTTGACGGCGTTGAGCATCGGCAATTGATGCCCTTCCTGAGCGGCATACTGAATGCCGATCGCCGACAACCCGGCCTTGAGCGCTCGATGATTGCGCAGGTGCCGCGCAAAACAGTTCTCCAGCCCCTCTTCGTGAATCAGCCGCAGCGCTTCGTACAACGCGTAGGTCATGTTGATCGGGGCCGTGTGGTGGTACACGCGTTCCTGGCCCCAGTAGTTGGCCAGCATCGAAACGTCGAGGTACCAGCTTTGCACCTTCGTCTTGCGACTCAGGATGACGTCAAGCGCCCGCTGGTTGAACGACACGGGCGCCAGTCCCGGCGGGCAACTGAGGCATTTTTGCGTCCCCGAGTAGATGGCGTCGATGTTCCAACGATCCACTTCCACCGGCACGCCGCCCAGCCCCGTCACCGCGTCGACCAACAGCATGGCGCCCGCGTCGTGCACCAACTTCGAAATCTCTTCGATCGGCTGCCAAGCGCCGGTGGACGTTTCCGCCAGCACGATGCCGACCACTTTGGGACGCGCCGTTTCCAGCGCCGCGCGCAAATCGTCGGGCGTGAAAACTTCCCCCCACGGTCGCTCGACCTTGGTCACCTTCGCCCCGGCCCGCGACGCGACGTCGACCATGCGGCCGCCGAAGACGCCGTTGACGCAGACGATCATCGAGTCGCCCGGTTCGATCAAGTTCACCACGGTCGCTTCCATGCCCGCCGACCCCGTCGCACTCACCGCGAACGTCATGCGGTTCTCCGTGCGAAACAGGCCGCGCAACATCCGCTGCAGTTCGTCCATCGTCTGCAGGTAGTACGGATCAAGGTGCCCGACGGTCCCTTTGGCGAGCGCCTGCAGCACGCGCGGATGCGTGTCGCTCGGGCCAGGCCCCATCAGAATGCGCGGCGGTGGATTCAGTTCGGCAGCGACAAGCGTCACGAGTGGGTCTCCGTCGGAAAAGTCTGTTTGACAAGCTGGCTGATCGCCTTGAACTCGGGCGTCCCCGCCGCCAGGCACCATTCAAAGAGCGCCGCCTCCACCGTCGTCAGCGTCGCGCCATGCGTCTCCATCCGCCGCAGCGCGACGTCGTGATCGAGCGCCATGCGCGACGTCGTCGCATCGACGGCGACGAACACGCGGTAGCCGGCGGCCAGCAGGTCGAGCGTTGTTTGTTGGACGCAGACATGCGTCTCTATGCCGCAGACCAACACGTTGGGGCGATCCAGTTGCTCCAGTTGGTTCCGCAGCGCATCGCACCCCCAGCAGCTGAAGGCCAACTTCTCGTGCGCCGCGGCAGGGCGCTGCCCGAGCCGCTCGGCGAGCGACGGAACGGTCGGTCCCAATCCCTGCGGGTATTGCTCGGTCGCCGCGGCGGCCACGCCCATCAGGCGAGCGCCGTCGAGCAACCGTTCGATGTTCCAGACCAGCCGCTGCGGTTCGCGCATGGCGCGCAGCAGCCTTTCTTGCACGTCGACGACCAACAGCGTCGTGTCGTCGCGCGACATGAGTTCAGGACTACGATCGAAGGATGAAGGGAGGTTCATAGGCGAGCAACAGCATAGCCCGGGGCGGTGCAAGACAGTAGGCGGGGGGTGCTACCGCACCGGGGGCTCGTCGCGCACAATGGCGAGCATGCGCGAGACGATACGAGCGACGACCATTTTGACGGTGCGGCATGGAGGCGTGGTCGCCATGGGCGGCGACGGGCAGGTCACCATGGGGACCGCCATCGTCAAGTCGGACGCTCACAAGATCCGCCGGCTGCTCGATGGACAAGTCCTCTGTGGTTTCGCGGGCAGCGCTGCGGACGCCTTCGCGCTCTTGGAACGCTTCGAATCCAAACTACGCGACTATCCGCAGAATGTGCCGCGCGCCGCCACCGAGCTCGCGAAGGATTGGCGCACCGATCGCGCCCTGCGGCGACTTGAGGCGCTCTTGGCGGTCGCCGACTCGCGCCATACGCTGCTGGTGAGCGGCACGGGGGACGTGATTCAGCCCAGCGACGGCATTCTCGGCATCGGCTCGGGCGGCAATTACGCCGTCGCCGCCGCGCGGGCGCTCAAGGCTCACTCGACCTTGTCCGCCGCGGAAATGGTGCGCGCGTCGCTGCGGATCGCGGGCGAGCTGTGCATCTACACGAACACGCAGATTGTGGTGGAGGAACTGGAGTGCCGCACCTGAACTCGCCGTCGAGCAGCTCGCCCGACTCGGCCGCCGCGCCGCAGGCACTCACCCCGCGCGAGATCGTCGCCGAACTGGACCGCTACATCGTCGGCCAAGCCGACGCCAAGCGAGCTGTGGCGATCGCGGTCCGCAATCGCTGGCGTCGTCAGCAGTTGGCCGATGACATCCGTCACGAAGTCGCACCGAAGAACATTCTCATGATCGGCCCCACGGGCGTCGGCAAGACCGAAATCGCCCGCCGACTCGCGCGACTCACCGGGGCCCCGTTCATCAAGGTCGAAGCGACGAAGTACACGGAAGTCGGCTACTACGGCCGCGACGTCGAGAGCATGGTGCGCGAACTGGTGGAAAACGCCATCGGCCTGGTGCGACAGTCCGAACGCAAGAAAGTCGAGGCGGCGGCGAGAGAACGAGTCGAACAACGGCTGCTCGACTTGCTCTGTCCCAATTCGCCTGCCGGTTCTCCCTTCGGCGGCGACTCGGCCCCCGACCACGATGCGGCCGAAGCGCAGCGCCGCGTGCGAGAAAAGATGCGGGCCATGTTGATCGCCGGCGAACTGGAGTCGCGGCGCGTCGAATTGCGAGTGGAAACGAAGTCCGCGCCGGTCCTGGTGGGCGGCATGGGCCTGGAGCACATGGACGTCGATTTGCAGGGGATGCTTGAGAAGATCATGCCCAAGAACGCGCAACGGCGCGACGTCACGGTGGCCGAGGCGCGGAAGATCCTGTTCGAACAGGAATGCGATGCGCTGCTTGACCCCGAGAAGATCAACGCCGCGGCGATCGAGTTGGCGGAGAACACGGGCATCATCTTCGTCGACGAGATCGACAAGGTGGTGGCCAGCGAAGGCAAGGGCGCCGACGTCTCGCGACAAGGCGTGCAGCGCGACTTGTTGCCGATTGTGGAAGGGACGACCGTACAGACGCGCTACGGCTACGTACGCACCGACCACGTCTTGTTCGTCGCCGCCGGCGCGTTCCACAAGAATCGCCCCAGCGACTTGATGCCCGAACTGCAGGGCCGCTTTCCGATTCGCGTCGAACTGCAAGACTTGACCAAGGACGATTTTGTGCGGATCTTGTCCGAGCCGCAGAATTCACTCACGCGTCAATACGCCGCGCTGCTCGCCGCCGAACAGGTCGCGCTCGACTTCACCCCTGACGCCATCGAAGCCCTCGCCTCGTATGCCCTGCAGGTGAATCGCTCGACGCAGAACATCGGCGCTCGGCGCCTCTACACCATCATGGAGCGATTGCTCGAAGAACTCAGCTTCACCGCCCCCGAAGTCGGCCCCGCGACGATCACGATCGACAAAACCTACGTCGAACGCCGCCTCTCCGCCGTCGCCGACGACGAAGACCTCAGCAAGTTCATCCTCTAGAGTCGCAGCCCGCTCCGTCGGTTCAACGCATCGTCGTGGACCGCTCCGTCGGTCCAACGCCTCTGCTTGCTTCCTCCCCGCTCGGTGAGTCAGCGCCTTGCATTACTTTCGTTGGATCGCGGAGCGATCCACGACGCTCTGCGCCAACTCGGGTTCGCGTTGGCACTCCAGCAGCGCTTGCAACAGGATCGGTGCGACGATCGTGGCGTCGGATTCGATCACGAACATGGGCGTCTCTTCGGTCAGCTTGTCCCAGGTGATTTTCTCGTTCGGAGTGGCGCCGGAGTACGAACCGTACGAGGTCGTCGAATCGCTGATCTGGCAGAAGTAGGCCCATGGTTTGGCCGGCGCTTGCAGGTCGTACTTCAGCGACGGGACGACGCAGATCGGAAAGTCGCCCGCAATGCCGCCGCCGATCTGGAAGAAGCCCACGCCGGCGCCTTCCGACAACTGGCGATATACATCGTAGAACTCGGCCATGTACTCAATGCCCGACTTCACAATCGACGCACTGCACTCGCCCGTCTTCACGTAGGACGCGAAGATATTGCCGAACGTCGAATCTTCGTAGCCGGGGACGACGAGCGGCAGGTTTTGGCGAGCGGCGGCCAGCAGCCAACACGACTCGGGATCTCCTTCGTAAGTCGCCGGATCGAGCGATTGAATCACTTCGTAGAAGTACTCGTGCCAGAACCGTCGTTCGCCGTTCGCCGTCGCGCGTTTCCATAACGGGACCAGAATCGCCTCGACCGCTCGAAACGCTTCGTCCTCGGGAATGCTCGTGTCGGTCACGCGCCGCATCCGCGCCGCTAGGATTGCCGTGTCGTCCGACTTTCGCAGGTAGCGGTAATCGGGAAAGTCGCGATAGCCGTGGTGAGCCACGAGTCGGAATAGCGACTCTTCCAGATTCGCACCGGTGGACGAGAGTCCGTGGATCAGACCGCCGCGGATGGCCGGCGCAAGGCTGATGCCCAGTTGGGCCGACGACATGGCGCCGGCCAGCGTCCAGAACATCTTGCCGCCGGCGGCCAAGTGCCGCCAATAGGCGATGAGCGCGTCGCGCGTCACTCGCGCGTTGAAGTTGCAATAGTTGGCGAGGACGAAATCCAGGATCGGCAGACGGCCGTGCGACATATTCCACCCGAGAAAAACAGAGACCAAAATCAGGCTCGGGTGGCGCAACCACAAGACGCCACCCCGGACATCCTACGGTCGCGACCCTGGGCCGCGCCGCCATCGAAACGTCCAATGTGGCAGTCGCCTAGTGTACGTCGGCGTTCGTCCCTTTGAAAAGGGCTCGATCCGTCCTATCCTCACTCCATTCAGAATGCGTCTCACGGAGCGACGACGGTGACCGAGCCTCAACACAAACTGCCCGACTCCTTTCGCTTCACCGCCCCCCCTGACCGCTGCGCCTACTTGCCCGACCGCCAGTCGGTGATGGATTACCGCTGGTTCGACGAATTGTCCGCCGAGGACTTTGCGTGGCTGTTGCAGCGCGGCTGGCGTCGCTTCGGAGAACTCGTGTTCCGACCGAATTGCCCCGGCTGCCAGGAATGCCGCGGCATCCGGCTCGACGTCCATACTTTTCAGCCGAATCGCAGCCAACGCCGCACGCTCAAACGCAATGCCGACGTGCGCGTGGAGTTCGCCGAAGCGGACGTGAGCCCAGACCATTTGCGGATTTACAACGCCTATCACGCCCACATGCATGCACAGCGCGGCTGGCCGCTACACCTGTCCGACTGGTCCGATTACCAGCAATGCTTCCTCAGCGGCGAGCGGGCGTTCGGCTACGAGTTTCGGTACTTTCGCGATGAGCAACTGCTGGGCGTCGCGCTGTGCGACGTCGTGCCCGACGCCCTGTCGGCCGTGTACTTCTATCACGACCCCGTCTGGCGACCGCTGGCGCCGGGAACCTTCAACATCCTGCAGCACGTGCGGCTGGCCTCGGAAACAGGTCGCCGCTGGGTCAACCTGGGGTTTTGGGTCGCCGGCTGCCCGTCGATGGCGTACAAGGTGCAGTTCGAGCCCTTCGAATTGCTGGAATCGTTCCCGTCCGACGACGCGCCGCCAGCCTGGAAAGAGCCGATTCGCTCTCGCTTTGAGCCGCCTCCGCGCCTAGATTAGTGCAAATCAACTGCAGGCGATGGAAGAGGAAGCAGAGGGTTCTCCCGATGATTGAACTTCGCGGATCGCTGACGCATGATCCCCGCGGCCGGCGCGGGTTTCTCAAGATTGGCAGCCTAGGGTTCGCCGGCTTCTCGCTCGCAGACATCCTCTCGAAACGTTCGCCCGCTGCTTCCGCCGGACGCCCGCGCACAGCCATCATCCTCTTCTGGTTGGCCGGCGGCCCTTCGCACCTCGACATGTACGACATGAAGCCGACGGCGTCGGCCGAAGTGCGCGGGCCGTTTCAGCCGATCGACACCAAGGTTCCGGGCATCCAAGTTTGTCATTTGATGCCGCAGCATGCGCGAGTCGCCGACCGCTTCTCGATCATCCGGTCCGTCACGCACGACCTGGCCGACCACGACGACGCCTCGCACTGGATTCAAACGGGCTACCCTCTTCCGAACGCTCGCCAGCGCGGTCAACAACAGCCTTGCCAAGGATCGATCGTCGCTGCGGTGCGTGGACCGAACCAGCCTGGCTTGCCGGCTTACGTTTGCATCCCCGAAGACTATCGGCGGCACATGGGCTTCTATCAAACGTCCGCCTACCTCAGCGACCGCTACAACGCGGTCAATGCGGGCGGCGATCCGAGCCTCGGCAATTATCGCCCCCCCGACTTCGCGCTTCCCGCCGAACTCACCCTCGATCGACTCGCAGATCGCCGCAGCCTCCAGTCGTCGCTCGACCGCTTCCGCCAACAAGTCGAGCAAAGCGAGGCCTACCGGTCGCTCGACGAGTCGTACCAGGAAGCATTTGCGCTGGTCACGGGTCCGCGAGCCCGCGAAGCATTTGACCTGTCGCGCGAATCCGACGCGACAAAGGATCGTTACGGTCGCCACGCCTACGGACAGTCGGCGCTCCTCGCCCGACGACTCGTCGAAGCGGGCGTCACGTTCGTCACGATCAATCTCTACGAGAAGGACGTCGACTGGTGGGACGATCACTATACGATCGAGCCCAACCTTCGCAAACGCTTGCCGAGGTACGACCAGGCGCTCGCGACGTTGATCGAGGATCTGTCGGAACGCGGGATGCTCGATCAAGTCTTGGTCGCGTCGTTCGGCGAATTTGGACGCGCGCCTCGGATCGATCAGCATGCGGGTCGCGGCCATTGGCCCGGCGCCATGTCCGCGCTCGTCAGCGGCGGCGGACTCAAGATGGGCCAAATCGTCGGCTCGACCACGGCCGACGGCGCCAAACCGCACGACCGCCCCTGCTCGCCCGGCGACCTCCTCTCGACCCTGTACCACGTGCTGGGCATCGACTCGCAGCGCACGCTGCCCGATCGACAAAACCGCCCCATCGCCTTCGTACCGGAAGGGCGACCGATCCGCGAGCTGATTTCATGAATCGCCTTCCCCGCACGCTCCTCATCATCCTGGGGTTCGCCTGCGGACTCGCCGCGCTAATTCCTCCATGCCGAACCGCACGCAGCGACGAGCGGGCGACGATCGAGTCGGCGCAAGTCGACGCGCGGGGCGTTCGTTCCCATGTCGTCCATAGCCCTTTTCAGATGCATGCGACGCGGATCGACGTGATCCTGCCCGCGAAGCTGGACCCGCAACGAACGTATCGAGCGGTCTACGTACTGCCGGTCGAAGCACAAGGCGAGTCGCGGTTCGGCGACGCGGTGCGCGAGCTTGTCGCCCGCGACGTCGGAGCACGCCGCGAGGCGATCTTCGTCGTTCCGACGTTCGCCGAACTGCCATGGTATGCCGACCATCCGCAACGCGCCGACGCTCAACAGGAGAAGCACTTGTTGCAAGTCGTGCTGCCGTTCGTGGAACAAACGTACCCCGTCAAGAAGGAAGCCGCCGCGCGGTTGCTGTTGGGCTACAGCAAATCGGGCTGGGGCGCGTGGTCGCTGTTGTTGCGCCACCCCGCGGTGTTCGGACGCGCTGCGGCCTGGGACGCGCCGCTGATGATGGACGCCCCTGGGAAATATGGTTCCGGCCCCCTCTTTGGCACGCTTGAAAACTTCCAACGCTATCAGATCTCGAGGTTGGTCCAGTTGCGCGCGGCCGAGCTGCGCAAGTCGTCGACGCCGCCGCGATTGATCCTCACCGGATACGACAACTTTCGCGGCGAGCATCAACAGATGCACAAGTTGCTCGACTCTCTCCAGGCGCCGCACGTCTACCGCGACGGCCCTCCGCGCAAGCACGACTGGCACAGCGGCTGGGTCGACGAGTCGCTGGATTTGCTGCTCGACGATTCACCATAATGGGCCGCTTGTCCACGTCGCTTCCCCTCCCTCTCGAAACGAGCTTCTCCTGATGTCGCAATCCGCTTGCGTCCGCCCGCCGTTCCTCACGGTCGTCGGCGTCGCGTCGCTGTTCGTCCTGGTCGTCGCCGCGAATCCCATGCCTGCGGCCGACGACTCGCCGCCTGTCTCGCGCATCGCCTTCGGGTCGTGCGTCAAGCAAGACAAGCCGCAACCCATCTGGGACGCGATCGTCGCCGAAAAGCCGCAGATGTTCATCTTCCTCGGCGACAACATCTACGGCGACACGGAGAATATGGACGAGCTGCGAGCCAAATACCGGCTGCTCGGCGACCACCCCGGCTACCGAGCGCTCAAGGCGACCTGCCCCGTTTATGCGACATGGGACGACCACGACTACGGAGTCAACGACGGGGGCGCCGAGTACCCGAAGAAGCGCGAGTCGCAGCAGGTGTTTCTCGACTTCTTCGACGCGCCGGCCGACGATGTGCGTCGCACCCGCGAAGGCGTTTACTCCGGCCAAGTCTTCGGACCCGCCGGCCGCCGCATTCAACTCATCCTGCTCGACGCCCGCTACTTCCGCAGCCCTTTGAAGACAGGGTTTCAACCGGGCGAGCCGGGCGACGGGTATCGCGGCAGATACGTCCCCAATACGGATGCCGACGCCACCGTGCTCGGCGAAGTGCAATGGAAGTGGTTCGAAGAACAGCTCAAGGTTCCCGCCGAATTGCGGCTGATCGGCACCGGCGTCCAAGTCGTCACCGACGAACATGGCTCGGAGATGTGGGCCAATTTTCCGCGCGAACGGGCTCGGTTGCTGGAGACGATTCGTAAGACAAAGGCGGAGGGAGTCGTCTTTCTGTCGGGCGATCGACATCTGTCCGAGATCGCCAAGCTGCCCGCCGACGATCCGCTGGGCGTCGGCTACCCGCTGTTCGACGTCACCAGCAGCAGCCTGAACACGCCGAGCGGCAATCTGACGAAGTCGGGCGTGCGATTCGCGAATGAGATCAATCGCTATCGAGTCGGCTTGACTTACTTCGACGTCAACTTCGGCATGGTGTTGGTCGACTGGCAACAGCCCGACCCCGTCGTTCGCCTTCAAGTGCGAGAAGAACAGGGCGCGGTCATCCTGCAACAGCGTCTGACGCTGAGCCAGTTGAGACGGCCCTAGGCGCCGACGGAGATTTTCCTATTTAAGGGCGAGCAAGAGAGATGCACAGCATGCGGCGACATGGCGACTACGTTTGCGAATCTTCGTTCCGTCCCACCTGGGTAGGGGCCCTGACATTGTTGGTTAGCCTGGCGACGACGACGCTGTGCGGCGGCGGCGAGCGTCTGCGCGTGCTGACTTACAACATTCATCACGGCGAAGGCGAGGATCGCAAATTGGACTTGGAGCGAATCGCCGCCGTGATTCGCGATGCACGGCCCGATGTCGTGTCGCTGCAGGAGGTCGATCGCCGAGTGCAGCGAACGCGCGGCGTCGATCAACCGACGGAACTCGCTCGACTCGCTCAACTGCACGTCGCCTTCGGCGCGAACATCAAGCTGCAAGGAGGCGAATACGGGAACGCGGTCCTTTCACGACTTCCGCTAACGCGTCATCTGAACCGGCCGCTGCCGTGCCTGAAGAACGGCGAACAACGCGGCGTGTTGGAAGTGGAAATGGCGTGGCCCGACGAGCGTTCGCGTCTGGTCCTGCTGGCGACGCACTTCGATCACCGGCCCGACGACGCCGAACGACGAGCGTCGGCCGAGTTCGTGAATCAGCGTGCGCGAGAATTGCAGGAGTCGACGCCGGGAGTGCGCGTGATGCTGGCAGGCGACTTGAACGACCATCCCGCCAGCGCGACGCTCCAGCGACTGCGGGAGGCGGGTTGGACGACGAACGACGGCGAACTGCCGACGATTCCCGTCGACGCCCCGAAACGACAAATCGACTTCATCCTGGTCCGCCCATCCACCGCTTGGCGAATCGTAGAGACTCAAGTTTTGCCAGAAGCGATCGCCTCCGATCACCGCGCGGTTCTCATGGTGTTAGAATCGGCGCCTTAAATTCAATCTCATCAACGAGGGAGCATGTCATGGCGAAGCGCAAGAAGTCGTCGGAAGAAGCAATCGCGGAAACTTCGGGGTCAGGCGTCGAGTCGTCTGGACCAGAGTCGCCAGCGAGCGTCTCGGTCGACTCGACGCTTGAGTCCGGCGCGGAAGGCCAAACGGAAGCCAAGCCATCGAAAAAGGTCGGCAAGAAGGGAAAGAAGAAGGGCAAGAAGAAGGCGAAGCGCGCCGGCGCCAAGTCCGCATCCGCGCCGGCGCCGAAAGCGGTCTCCGCACCCGCGAGCGTCAGCAAGACGGCGCTTGTCGAAGCCCATCTCAGCGCACACCCCAAAGCGTCTCCCGCAGAAATCGTCGAGGCGCTCCAGGCGCAGGGCGTGGCCATCACGATCGGCTACGCCAGCGGCATCAAGTTCAACTTGAAGCTCAAGCGTCGCAAGGCCAAGCTGGCCGCGAAAAAGGCGGCCGCAGCCGCTGGCGGCGCTTCGGCGCCCGCGGCCGCGAAGACAGCGTCCAACGCCATATCGCTCGAAACGCTCTTCGCCGCCAAACAGTTGGCCGAATCGCTAGGCGGAGTCGACGCTGCTCGCGCCGCCATCGCCGCCCTAGCCAAGCTCACCAGCTAACAAACTCCCCCTCTCCCACTCTCCGAGCTCCCCTCGCCCCGAAAAGTGTTGCGCCAATCCGCTCAACCACTGTTTGGGGATTCCCCCGCAACACTTATCGGGGAGAGGGGCCGGGGGTGAGGGGCAAGCGCAGCACCAGCCCGGCAAACCGCGGCGTCTTCACTTCGACGCCGAACGTGCCGTGGCAAGTAAGGCAGCCGGCGTGGAGCGGAATGGGGGTCGCTCGGCGGAGGTGCCCATCTTCGATCGCTTCGAAGTCCGACTTTCCTGAGGCCAGCGCCGCCGCCGCCTTCTTTTCAAATTCGTCCTTCGGCTCGTGCGGAATGCTCATCGTTCGCGCATTGACGCCGATCCATCGAGCTTGCACATTGCGCTGCCGCTCTAAGTCGCGAAACACGTCTTCCAGCGCTCGAGCCGGCACGGTCGAGCGATCATTGCGGAAGTAACGCTCGTGAATCACCTCGAGCGCCGACGAGTAGATGTCGTGCATCAGCTTGGCCTGCTCGCGGGCCGCCGCCACGCGCGCGTCGTCGGTTGAGGCGGCGGGTTCGTCAGACGACGCGGACGTCGGGACGCGCACGATCATCGCCGCCAACGTTGCAATGAGGACCAGGGCGGGGGCGACGGAGCGCCAGGCTTGTCGTTTCATGGTGAACTCGCAGGGGCGGAATGCCAGTAGGCGGGCAGGTCGGTGAGCGTCTCGGAGAGGATTTCGCGGATGGCGAGCCGATCGTCGGACGAAAGGTGTTCGAACTTGGGCGTCGGCTGCGGCGACGTCAACACGTCCCACATCTGCCGCAGCACCTCCTCCTTCACCGACTTCGGCAAGCGACCAAACGACTCGGAATACACCAAGTAGCTGCAAGGATAGCGGAACAAGCGAGTCTGCAGATCGAACTGCCGCAAGGAACGCCCGCGTCGATCCAACGGCCCGCGTTTCGCAAACGACTCCGCGAATCCCGACGTTCCACGCACCGGCGCCGTCAACCGCAACTCGCCGGCAAACAACAGATGCTCCACCACCGGCGTCGCCGCCTCGGCGATTTGTCGGCGGAAGTCGTCCGAGCGGGCGTCGAGCGGCCGGTTGGCGACGCGGTTCGCCGCCTCTTCCTCGTGCTCCAGCGTTTGGGCCAACATATTGGCGCGCGTGAGTCGGTTGTGGAGGTTGGCTTGGTGTTCCAGCACCATCAGGGCGACGATGTCGCTATGGCCGGTGAGCGTCGTCGAGGGCTCGATCCAACGTTGCAGATCGAGCGCGTTCGCACCCGGTTCGAGATCGAGCCGCTTGGGGTCGTCCGAGCGACGAACGTACAGGTTGCCCAAGTGCCGCATCGAGCCATGCTCGCCCGTCACATACCATCCGCCCCAGCGTTCGGCGAACGGGCTATCGTGGTCGGTCAGGAACGAACCAGCGCCGGCGACTTGATGACCGTCCGGCGCGGTGAACACCGAGCGGACCATATGTCCCGGCACGCCGCGCGTAAGCATCGATCCGTGGCACTGGAGACACTCGAACGTCTGTCGCGAGAACTGCGGTCGCGTCAATTCTTCCTGGTCGAACAAGTAGAAGTTGGCGCCGAGTCGCGGGTCGGCGGCGGAGACTTCGATATTGCCTCCCTGCACCCACCCGACATACACGTCGTCGTTGAAGTAGATGGAGCGCGGCGAGCGCGGCGAGATGTACTTGATCTGCAAGCTGGTCTTGGAGAAGACCAAGACTTGCGACGACTCGGGAACGTCCAGTTCCTTGAGCACCGACCGGAGATAGCCGAAGCGTTCTTCGCGTTCGAGCTTCGTTTGTTTGGATTGGAGTCGCTGCTGGAGTCGCGAGACGGCGTCGTCGGGTTTCGCGCGCAGGTAGTCGATCGGCGGCTTCTCGATATCGATCTGGCCGAACGCGGGCGCGGCGTATAGCAGCGACAGGGCGAACAGGAGGGCGATTCGGCCGAGCGGCGAGAAGTTGGAGGATTTCATCGCGGATCTCTCCTCGGCTTGATTCATCGGCAGCCCTTACGGCCGGAGATGACAATAACTGGAGTTGTTTGTCCAGTTTTACCAAACAGAGAGCGCATGTCAAGTTCGCTCAGGCGGCCGGCGCGTTCAGGCCGAGGTTACCTGCCCGAATAGTTGCCTTCCAACAGTCCCTTCACGATGGCGAAGATGCCGATGCAAAACAGGATGGGCGGATAGAAGAAGATGCGGTTCGCCATCAGGCCCAACACGAACCAAACGACGGCGATTAGGATCATGATCACGCCGCCCAACACGCCCGCGCCGATGCCGCGTCGTTCCGCGGCGAAGAAGCCGCCGGAACTGCTCTCAGCCTGAGCTCGACTCGCCGCTTCGGCCTGATCGGCGGCGGCCCGCGCCAGGTATTCGTTCGCCATCGACTGGGAAGCCGTCGGCGCCTGCCATCCTCCCGGGTTCGCGGCGCCCGGCGGCGGCGCCCAGGGGTTGGCGGCGGGCGCCGCATACCCCGGCGCGCCGTACGGTTGGTTGCCGTACGGTTGACTGCCGAAGGGCGAGCCTTGCGTGGGAGCACCGCCAAACAGCGGGTCCGTGGGGCCGAACGAGCCGCCCAGCGGATCGCCGAGCGGACTTCCCAAGGGACCTGCCAACGGATCGGCCAACGGCGCGCCCAAGGGCGTTTGAGCGGCGGGGGCAGCCGCAGGCGTCGATGAAGCCGGCACGCCCGGGATCAGAAACACGGCCTTGCATTTCGGGCACTGCCCCTTTTTGCCGAGCACGGCCGCGGGCACCTTCAACGCAAAACTGCACTGCGGACAATTCACCTGATACATGGCCGCACCGCTGCTCATGGCTCTCACTCCACGCTGGAACACTGTATAGGTCGACTCGATCGCCGTCCGTCGCCGCCTCCTCCTCACAGGGCCGTTATGGTAACCCGCGAAACCCGCCTGTGTAAACTCTACATTTGTCGAAACTTTTCACGCCAGCCGCCCCAGCCGCTCCCGAAACAAGACGACTCCCCAGGCCAGCCAGCCGCCGAGTAGCAGCGCGGCGACGACTCCATACAGGATGACGGCGACGCGCGGCGAACACCCGCGCCGCATGAGCCACACGGCCGCCCACCCCAGCGACGGAACGGCCGCCGTCGCCGCGGCATCCGCCGTCGTGATCGCCCCAAAGAACCGCCCCACAAACAACACGCCCCACAGTCCGGCCGCTCCCCATGTCGCGATTCGAGTCCGCGACGAATCGGCCGCGACTGGGCGCGCGACGAGGCACGATCCGACGAGTGCTCCCGCCAGCGGCACGGCCGCCGCGCCCCCCTGCAGGTAACCGGCCATCGCGATCAACATGCCCGCCGCGACCAGCGACGCGCTCAGCACGGCGGACACGGCGCGACGATCGATTCGAGCAGCCAGCCCCGCGGCGCTCTCCACCGTTCCCGCCAGCATCAGCACGCTCGCGATATACGCCGTGCAGCTCGAAACAAAGCTCGCGGTCGCGTCCCACGCGGTCGCCGGCGAGTACACCGACTTCCACCACAAGATCCATGGAGCTGCGAGACACAACGCCCACCAGACGGCTCGCCCGCGCCCGCTCGTGAAGCGCTGAGCCGACAAGGCGACGGCCGGGAGCACGATCAAGAACAACCGCGACAAGCCATTCGACGGCGGCCACCTTGCTTGCAGGCCGATCACCGCCGCCCCAATCAGCACGGCCGTCACGACAGCCGCTTCTTCGACGTACGACGCGACGCGCGCCCGTTCAGCCCCCAGCCGACGCGCGATCCAAAATCCCCACGCGCTGACCGCGGCGGCGGCGGTCAGCGACCACGCATAAATCCAAGGATCAGGCATGCGTTACTTGCGCATTCCCTCGCAGTCGATCAAGATGATCGCCTCGTCGCCGATCGGCCCGATCGCACTCTTGTCGAAATTGAAGTCGCTGCGTTTCAACTTCAGCTCCGTCGAAAAGCCAACTCGCTTGACGCCCTTCCAATCGAGTTCTTTGCCGCCGATCAGCGGGAACGTGATCTGCTTCGTGACGCCGTGCATCGTAAAGTCGCCCGTCACCTCGAAGCCGTCCTTGATCGCCTTCACCGCCGTGCTCTTGAACTCGATCGTCGGGAACTGCTTCGTGTCGAAGTAATCGGGCTGTCGCAAATGTTCATCCCGCGCCGAATTCCCCGTATCGACGCTGTCCGCCTTGATCGTCAAGCGAAACGACGACTTGGCCGGATCCTGCCGATCAATCACAAACTTGCCGTCGACCTGATTGAACCGTCCATGAATCCAACTGATGTCCAAATGCCGCGCCTTGAAGGTGATCGACGAATGAACCAGGTCATAGTCGTACTCATCCGCAGCGCGACTTTCCGCCGCCCCCGCCGCCAATACGCCTGCCAACCCCAACGCCCAGACAATTCGAGCAAACCCACGCTGCATCGTTATGGCTCCTCAGTGAAAACAATCGTTGAATTTCCCTTGCGACGCGGCAAGGGAAATAAGCGCCGTATTGTTGGCCGGGAAAGCAGAGCCTGTCGAGCAGGGGCAGTGCGCCGCTGGCGCGGCGTGCGCGGCCCCCCCGACGCAAGGTCGGGGGAGAACGTAGTGGACCGCTCCGCGGTCCAACTCCGTCCCTCCGGCGGCGACTCAGGAATCCCCGGAACCAGAATTGCCGGCGGTGCGACATCGCCAATGCTCGATCAAGCTGGCCGAACCACAATAAGCCGAAAAGGCGAGGAACATCGCCATTGACAGCCACATCCAAGGCCCCCAAACAGGCTTCCCTGTAAACGTCGGGTGCGATCGTAGATCATCGGGATACCCACCCAGCCAGTCGAAGAACAGACTGACGACGGCGAGTGCAATCGACCAGGGAATCACCTTCGTCGCAATGTCCGTCATTCGAGTTTGAGCGACGGACATCTTCGTTTGCTCTTGGGCGATTTCCCGCATCTCGAAGTTCTCCAACGCCTCGTACACCTCGGAATTGGTTTGCGAGACTCGCTCAAACAGGTCGTGAGTTCGCAAGTGTTCCAACCAGAATGCAAATAGCTCCTGGCCCTGAATTTGGTGGCTGACTTCCGTAAAGTACGAACGCGTGCGGAACTTCAGAAACCGGTGCTGGAGGCTGCGTATCTTGTCGCGACAGTCGCGCTCAGGCGACTCCTTCTCGCCCATCGCCAATTTCTTGGCAATGTCGGCCAACTCATCTGCAAAGTACAGCAAGGCGGCATGTTGGTATTGAGCGATCACTGCAAGGTGCAGGTAATGCCGCCGATAGTGCCGCAGCAACGACAGCTGAAAGTCCCCGCGCTTCGTCACCATCGCCATCGACGTTCCGTTGCTGTAATACGACGTACCCCAATGCCGAAAACGCGTATAACGCAGCCGATCTCGATGTCGACTTCGAAAGTCGCGATCGTAGATTAGATCGGGCGTATCGAACGCCGGCAGACGATCCTCGTCGTCCTGCGAAATCTCGCCCGGCGATTCCACTCCGATAAAGCTGAAGCTCGGGATTCGATGATCCAACAGCTGCTGTAAACAAAGTACTTCGCCCTGACGGTCGTTCGCGGAACTCATCGGTGCGACGCCCTTGCCGAAGAATGCTCGCCAGTGAGCATACATAGGGGGCTCGGCGCCGATGCGAACAAATGTCGACAAATCCTCGACGCTCGGTCTCAACTCGTCGCCGACCGCGGGCAATCCTTTCCAAACCACGCGAACGGGACAGTCTCCATGCCGATCTCCCTCGAAAAATGGCGGATAGATGTTGCGCAACTGCGATTGTAGGTACAGCACTTGAGCAAGACTCAGTCGACTTCTCGCATCGCTCCGATCGATGGCGACGGAAGCCTCCGGCCGTCGATTGCTGATCTCCACCACTAGCATTGCAATCCTTGGACGCATCAACCACAGCTCGACGCGTTCCACCTTCAGGCACGCCGTGAAGGTCGTTTCACCCAACGCCTTCCCCGTCTTGATCTCGACCTCGACTTGCGACACGTCTCTACGCACAAAGCGGCGTACGGTTCGGTCGACCACTTTCGTCGCCCCATCGCCGAACAGAAAGTCGCGTACAAACGGATGAAAGTAGACGATCTCGTCGTACTCGAAATCGCGGTGGACGCTCAAGCCATCCTCGGCTTCTCTCCAACCTGCAGCTCCGAACGCCTCCAGGAATCGATCGATCCCAGCGATGTCTTCCGCGCCGCGCAACAGCAACGGCCAGATCAGCGTATCGTGAAAGACTTCGACTTCGATATCCGTCGCTAAACGAGTCATCCGATGGCCTCGCACAAAAGCCGAGATGCGGTACTTCGAAGCAGGGCGACAGGCACGCCGTCGAGGCGGAGATTATCGATGCCGACGCGCGTTGCTGCAAGCGAACCCTTAGCCGCAGAACGGCGCCCCGATCCGCCTCACTCAAGTTCGTCTACCAGCGACTGAATCACATCGTGGACGGTCGATTCGCAGAGCTTTCGGGGATGTCCCCAGTAGCCGCGGAAGGGCAAGTCGCCGCCGTAATACCCGCCTGGAAAGCGCGACTCCAATCCCAAGACAACGCGACCGTCGCCCAGAAATTGTTGTCCCGTAGACCACAACACCAATAGATTCTCAAAACCCGGACCGCCCAGCGACTTGTTCATATAGTCGGCTGCGACCGTCGTGCGTCCATGCGGCAAGCGTACCAAAGTCCACCGCCCTCCCTCTTGCAGCTCCGCACGCATCGCCGCCTCGCGTCCCGCTTGCTCCTCCACAGCGCTGATGCCCTGTGCCGCTCGATCAGCAGCGCGCACAGCCAACAATTCTTCCGTCGTCGCGCCCCGTTCGAGCAGCGCGGGAATGTGGCCGCGATCATTGGCATCGACCAGATCAAACCACCGAGTCCATTCGCTAGGGCGCCCGTCCAAGAGTTCAAAAACTTGCCGCAAGGCCGTGGGAGCATTCCTCCCAGATCGCGAACCATGATGGTCGATCCACACCGCCTGCCCAACCGCCGCCCGCTGCCCGAGTTCCAGATCATCCTCCAATTCAATCAGGACGACTCGGCGTCCAACCTGAAGTTCCGCCGCCAACTCTTCGGCGTAAGCGGACGACTTGGCGCCCCACGCGAGCCGCCGGTCGTACAGTCGCGCGCCAAGTTGCATCAACCAGTCGCGGATCGTCACCATCTCCAAGTCGTAGCCGCCAAGGAAATACGCATCGTTCGCCAGTGCTGCGGCGCGCGATGCTTCGCCCAGGTGCGACTGAGAGTGCGTCGAGTCAACGTCTTTCATCGGGCGCAAAGTCTCATGGAGGCAAGGCGCCGCTGGCGCAAGGTCGGGGGAGAACGTAGTGGACCGCTCCGCGGTCCACTTCGGGCGCGTTACGGTCCTTTGTCCACGATTTCCGTCGCTTGCACACGCCACTCCGCACACAGCGGCGGGGCGGTCGCGTTGTGAGCAAGACGGAAGGCGACGGGGGGATGTGCGGGATGAGTCGCCAGCCACTGGACGCGGAGGGCCATGCGACGCGCGATCGGATGCTCCTGCCAGAGGGCGGACCAAGCTGGATACGGCCACGCGTGCCCCATTTCCGTCGCTTCTTGCAATCTCCGTTCGCACCAGTCGATGCACCGTCGCAACTCAGCCTTCGCCTCTTTCCACCGCTTGTGCGCCGCTTGCACCAAATCGCGATCGTCCTCCGTTTCCCGCTCAGGCAATCTCTTGAGCGACGCGCCCGCGCCATCCTGTAACGCCAGTTCGCAATTCGGCCCCAACGTCGCCACGAACGCTCGCTCGCCGTAAGACAACAACATTTTCCCTGATGCATCAAAGCCGCACGTCGACAGGGTCCGTTCCGCCAGCTCGGTCGGCGTCCACCCCCGACGCTCTGCGATCTTCTCAATCAGCCGCTCGACCTCGCTGCGCATCGCTGCCTTTCCCAATCGCCCCGGCAACGCCAGCAAGTACCGCAGCGCCCCCGGCGATTCGATCCCGGCCAGCATGGCGACGAGCGCTTTGGCTTGCGGCGCACGCTTCGAACACCACTCCTCGACGTACGCCTGCACATGGCCGACGACGGAGTCGCCGCCGCAGGCGCTGACCACGGCCAACATTCCCTTCTCCGCCGCCGCCGATCCTAAATCCGACAGCAGTTCGCCGATCAAGTCCGCTTCCACCGCCGCCAACGACCGCGTCGATTCCGAGCGATACGAATGTCGACCTAGCGCTTGGCGCTTGGCGACTTGCCGCGCTTCCTCTAACGACAACTTGGGCTGCAGATCCCGCCGAATCCACGCCTCCAAAATGAATTCCCCGAACGCCTCGCGATCCGCGCGGTGCATCTTCGCGCAAAAACGTCGCAACGGCGCGCCCGCATCCGGCTGCTTCAGTTTCACGCTCTGCACAATCAACCACTGCAGCGACTCCACCGGCGCCGCGCTCTGAGTATCCTCCCACCGCACGCTCGGCAGTTGGTCCCACGGAAACCACGCCAGCGACGCAGGCAGCCCCTTCTTCAAGTTCTTCACCGCGTCAGCCTGCAGCCGCTCGCGATCCAAGAACTCTTCCACCGACGCCCCGAGCCGCTCGAGCGCGTTCAACATCGCGTCGAGCGTCGCGTCATGGCGTTCGCGGCGCGCCGCCGCCAACAACGGCTCGATCGCCTCGCTGCGTCCCAACCGCCCCAGCCACTCCGCCGCCACTCCGCGCGTTCCCTGTTGCGTCGATCCCAAGAGCACGCACAGCCGCTCCACCAAGTCGGGCCAGCCCGCGCACAGCGGCTGCGTCAGCGCCCGATCGGCCTTGCTGCTGCCCACCGCCAACTCCCAGATCTCCGCCGCCAGCGACGGCGGCGTCGCCGGGAATTTGGCGAGCGCCCGCAAAGTCCGCTCCCGCGCCTGCATCCGCTCGCGTCGATACGCTTGACTGTTCACCGGGATCGGCGCCAACGTCCGTTCCATCCGCTCCAAATGCCGCAGCAGATACGGCCAACACGCCTCCGGCTCCCAATCGAACATCGGCGTGTACTCTTCGAACATCGCATCCATCAACAGCTCTTCGGGCAGTTCCAGCGACCGCAGCAAGTCGGCCATATCGTCGAGCGTCGGTCGCGGATCATGCGTCTCGCGATACACCTCGATCTGCTCCCCCGCGCTGGTCACGATGCCGCCCATATGCCGCACGGCGTGGCGCGCAATCAGCCCGATGGCGTGCAACAACCGCACAACGTGAGTCAGTCGACAATCAGGATGGACCAAGAAGTCTCGCAACCCCGCAAACGTTTCGCTCCACCGAGTTGCCTCGCGGAGCTCCTTCGACAGCACGCTCCCCGTCCCGGCGCCGGTCTCTAGCGCGTGCGCCAGTCGCGACACAAATGCCTCGTCCACCGGCTGCAGCGGATGCGGTGGAAAGACAAGTTGGCCCGGCTGCTTTTTCGCCAGCCGCTCGTTGTGCCGCACCACGTAAACGCGATGTGCCGCCGCAAAGGTCTCCAACGTTGCACGCAGCGCCTCGGTCACCGGCGCTATCGGCGACAGGGGCTGACGTGCGGGCGGCGTCAGTTCGAGCTTCTGTGCGACGTGGGCCTTCGCCGCAGGCCGCAGTTCGCGCAGCGCCGACTCAATCTGTTCGCGCACCACCGCCGCCGGCTCGCTGGGCAACAACGTCTGCAGAAACGCGGCCGCCTCGACGCCGTACCAACGTCCTAGCAGCCGCACGGCCTGTTCCCGCCGCGGCTGCTCGGCGCTGCGAGCCAACTCTTCTAGGAAAGGCTTCCCAGCGCCTGCGATCTCGCGCAGCACGGGCGCCGACGTCTCGCGCAACGGCCGCGCTCCGTCGGTCGCGCACCAAGCCAGTTCCTCTACGAACGGCGTCCAATCGACGCCCGCTTGCAGCAGCGTCTCCACCGCCCGCAGCCGCAATTCGGGCGCCCCTTCCTTCAACAGCGGCTTCACATAATGCGCGAACCGCCTCCATTCGTCGGCCATCCCCGGCAGCGACAAAATCATGGCCCGCAGGACGCTCGAGTTCCATTGGGTCTCCGGCCGGAACGCGGCCGTGATGAACGCCGCCGGCGTCCGCTCGTCCGCAGCCAGCATTTGCACGATTTCTCGCGCCGCGATCGGCGCGTCGCGCGTGGTCATGGCGGGCGAAATGGCGGTCGTCCGCGTCGCCTCCTGCAACAGCATCTCCAGCCAACGGTTATGGTCCAGCTGCGATTGACAGAAGAGGACCGCGGGCGGGAGCGCGCTGACGGCCGCTTCCAACATCCGCGCTAGTCGCAACAGAAACGGAATATTGCGCGTCTGCAGTTGTCGGAGAAACCGCCGCCAACAAGGCGTCATGTCGTCCTGCTCGCAGTGCAACGTGACGAACGCCAGCCGCATCCGCCGCGCCACCTCCGGCAATTGCGACAAATCCTCCAACGCCGACGGCTCGCGCCCATCCAATAAATAGACCGTCAATCGCCGCCCCAAATCGGCGTCCGCCGCGTGCACTTCTTGAAGCGTCACTTGCAGCGCTTCGACTTCGTCGCGCTGGAGCCCGGCAAGGTTCTGCAGTCCGGCTGGAGCGATCATCCCAAAATCCATTTCATCTGGTCTGACGAGGTGAAGACCTACGGAGCGCGCGGCGCTTCCACCGCCGCTCGTAGATACTCAAACAGATCCGCCGCCTCCTGAGCCGTAAGATCGCTGAGCACGCGGTCCGGCATCAGCGACTTGTCGCTCCGCCGTAGTTCCTCCAGCGCCTCGCGCGCGATCACAATCTGCTTGCGGTCGGCCGTCTTGAGCGTCACTTGCTTGGTCGATTGTTCAATCAACAAGCCGGTCACGACGCGCCCGTCTTCGACGACCGCCGTATAGGCCGCGAACGGTTCGTCGATCTTGAGCGAAGGCTGTAAGACGTGCCGCAGGAGTTCCGTCGGATCTGGATACTTCTTCATCACCTCGCGTAGTGTGGGCCCCAACGATTGTTCGCGGTCGTCCAGTTCGTGGCAATTGCGACAGCGAGCGCCATCGCTAAAAAAGATCAACTTTCCGCGGTCGCGATCTCCGCGTTTCGCCAGGATCACCGCCGGATCGAGGACCTCGCCGAGCACCGGCCGCCGTTGCGATTCGGGCACGAACGTCTCAAACAGCCCCCGAATGTCGCTTGGCGCCGCCGTCCCCTGCTTCACCGCCGCCGCTCGTTGCTCCGCAGACAGTCTCCCTCCATGGACTTGCGCCGCCAACGCCAACGCCGACTCGGTCGCCTGCACCGCCTCGTCCACCGACAATGGGGCCGCGCCGGGACGAGCGGGCGTCGACAGGCGCGCCGCGCCGTCCGCGTCGACCGGCAAGCTGCGAATCCACTGCTCGATCAGCGCTACGCCGCGGCTATCCACGACTCGCGACCCAATGTACGGCATCCGCGCATAGCCCAGCTTCGACATGCGGTACATCAGCACGCTGCGGTACGGATCCCCCGGCGCGATGATCTTCGCATCGTGCATACCGAACGTGCCGATGCCCGTTCCTTTGTTCGTATTGAGCTTCTCGAAAGGCAAATCGCGCCGCAGATAGAACGACACGATCGCATTGCCGCCCGGGTGATGACACATCGCACAGTTCGCATGCAGATACGATCGCGCCCGATCATCGACCGACTGCGCCGCGTCATGCGGGTCGACCAGTCGTCGCTCCCCCTGCACTGCGGTCGGCGTTTGCGGTCCCAGCACCCGCATGTCCCGCAGCCGCTGCAACTGCGCGGCATCCCCCGACCCGCGAGCTAGTTGCTCAAGCGTAAACCCGAGTACGAATCCGGGGCCCGCGTTGTGACATAGTTTGCACTCGTTCGTCGCGTTCACATGCCAAGTCCGATCAAGCGGCTCGCGCTCGCCGCTCGTCGCATTCACGGCCGACAGCGGTCGCGAGGCGCCCGTCGAATCGACCAACTGCGCGTCGCTTCCCTCTGCGTTCCACAGATAGCTGTACGGCCGCCACGTGCCGCGTTCGAAATGCAGCAGTTGCGTCTCCAGCGGCATCCGAGTCGCCCCGTCGTCGCGCGGCAACGTCAGATGTTTGACCAGCACCGTCCCTTCGGGATACTCGGCCGCGTTCCCGCCGCCCGCCGAGTCGCCCGCCAGGCGAATCATCGACTCACCCGGCACGGCTGCGAATCGCTCCGCCCGCGCTCCATCCACCCACCGCGGAGCGACCACCTCATACGAAACCACGCCCGGCGCCGGCGTCAGCGGCGTCAGCGCTGCGAAGAGTCCGGTCTCGCTCAAGCGACGCGGAAAACTGGCCGACCGATCCGGTTCATCATTCGGCACGATCTGATAGATCCGCCCCGTGAAGTCATAGTCGAGCACAAACAGTTCGCCGTCGCTCCCTTGCGCGAACGCGACGATGCGCTGGTCGGTGTCGAGCAACGTAGAACCGACGAACGCGCCGTCGCGATCCGGTTTCACCGACCAAATCGTGCCCGTGATGTAGTCGCCGTAGATGAAGGCGCCCTCGAGTCCCGGAAGCTTGCCGCCGCGATAGACGGGGCCGCCGATGACCGAGTTGGCTTCGGTGTGCGGATGATCCTTGATCGGCGGCGTGATCGGAGTCGGTCCGACTGGCACTTCGCTCCGCAAAACGGCCCGCCCTTCCATCACGGGCCAGCCGCAGTTCGTTCCCCGCCCCGCGCGATGAATCAGCTCCCACGTCTCCCAGCCGTTGTCGGCGACGAACACGTCGTTCGACTCTTGATCCACGCCGAACTTGAACGGATTCCGCAGCCCGTACGACCAGATCTCCGGTCGCGCGCCGGCGCGGTCGACGAACGGATTATCCGACGGAATCGCGTAGGACAAGCCGTTCGCCGAGCGGTCGACGTCGATGCGCAACAGGGCGCCCAGCAGATCGTCAACGGTTTGACCGGTCGTCAGTCCGTCGGGCGGGTTGGGGCCCGAGCCATCGCCGGTCGAGATGTACAACATGCCGTCGCGACCAAATTCCAAACAGCCGCCGTTGTGGCCGCCTGCGGGCCACGTCAGCAAGACGACTTCGCTTCCAGTCGCAAGCTGCGGCGCGGTCTGCTGGTCGAGCGTCCAGCGCGAGACGCGCGTGTGTCGCTCGCGCCGCCCCGGTCCCTGCGGCTCCCCCGGATGTACGTAGCACACATACAGGAACCGATTCTCGGAGAATCGCGGATGCAGTTCGGCGTCAAACAGCGACACGCCCCCCGGCCCCGCCGCCTCTCCGATCAGCGTCCGTAAATCGCCCGCCAACGCCACGGCCGCCGTCGCCGCATCCTTCGGAAACGTGAAGATCGCGCCGCTCATCTCGGTGACGAGCATCCGCTTGGTCCCCGGAATCTCCTCGAGGCTGGTCGGCTTCGTAAACTCGTGTCGCGGATAAGCGGGCACGATGCGATACGGTTCGGGCGGCGTCGGCGCACCAACGACCTTGGACGTCGTCCACGCAGGTCGCGGCGCCGTCGGCTCGGCCGCGGTGGACGCGCCGGAGACGATCGCGAGCGTCAAGAGGAAACAACCGCCGATGCGGCACGTCGGTCGAGTCGTGGCTTGCATGCTCAACTTCCGCCTTGTCGTTGAACGGGGGTGCGGGGGTGGGGGGGCTGGTTGGAGATGGGGGTTGGGGATGGGGGTTGGGGATGGGGGTTGGGGATGGGGGTCGCAGGCTGGAAGCCTGCGCTACGGCCTGCGCTACGGCTGGGGTTAGTAGTGCGGGGGTTTGTCTTCTTCCAGTGAACGAGGTTCGGCGCCCGATTGGAGGAGTGGGAAAAGCTGATTGCCGAGCTGCCGGAAGTTGCGGTCCATGATCTCCAGTTGCTTGCCTTGGCCGATCACGACCTCGTTGAGCGTTTCGACCAGGCGTTGGAGGTGCGTGTAACGACTCTCCATCTCCGTGAGACGCGCTTGCAGCGACTCCAGGCTGCTGGAATTACGGTTTATGGGTTGCGCGGGCGTACGTTGCGGGTCAGTCACGAGCGGCCTCCTGCTTCGGCGCGCGAGTCATAGCGCGCAGCACCTCGGGATCAATTTGCTTGCCAATGTAATGTACTGAGCCGTCGGCCATCAGGCACTGTGCGCTGCTCGTGCGCCACCTGCCCCCTCTTGTGCAATCTAGCTCCCTTCTCCCCGCCGTCGGCGGCGGGGAGAAGGGCCGGGGATGAGGGGCAGTCAGGAACAAACGCGTCGTCGAGGATGAGGCTTCGTTCTTCAAAGACTGAAGTTGTTCACAGGCTGGAAGCCTGTGCTACGAGAACTTGGCTTGGAAACCGGCGATGAGCATGCCGCTGTCGACGGCCAGGGTTTGGCCGGTCACGAGCGGGCTGCCGGCGACCAGGCTCAGGATGGCGGCGGCCACGTCGTCGGGGTCGCAGACGCGGCCCAGCGGGAGGCTTTTGTCGAACGCCGCACGGATGCGGTCGTAGCTGGCGCCGAGTCCGTTTTCGAGCCACCGGCCGGTGATGAACCCCGGCGCCACTCCGTTCACGCGCACGTGCGGTGCGAACGTGCGAGCCAGCGATACGGTGAGGCTATCGAGCGCCGCCTTGGAACAGCAGTACGGAATCGAGCTGCCTTGCGCCAATTGCGCCGCGACGCTCGAGACATTCACAATCCGCCCGTCCCCCGACGCCTTCAGCGGCTCAAAGGCGGCTCGCGCCACATGAAACGCGCCGACCACGTTCACTTGAAACAGCCGCTGCCAGACGTCGTCGGTGACGGCGTCAAGTTGCGGGAAGGCGATGAACTCAGTCGTCCCCGCGCATTGCACGAGCACATCGAGTCGGCCCCAAGCGGAGACCACTTCCGCGACCAAGCGACGCGCGTCTTCATCTCGCGCCACGTCGGCTTGGATCGCCAGCGCCTCGACGCCAAGCGTGCGTAGCTCGGTCGCCGTTTGCTCGGCTTCCGCGCGCGACCTCGAATAGTTGACGGCCACTCGACAGCCCGCTTGCGCCAACCGCAGCGCGGCCGCTCGCCCTACGCCCGTCCCGCCGCCGGTGACGAGCGCCGTTTTGTTCTTGAGTTCCATGAGTTCCTCCGCGACGATACGCACATTGGATGAGATAGGATACCGCTCGAGGGCGTCGCGCAGGAGAGCCGCTTCCCATGCACGGAATTCGTATTGTCCTGTCGTCGCTCTTCGTGGTCGCCGTCCTGGGGACGTGGTACGGCGTGACGCGCGTCATGCTGCTTGATCATAACGCCGATGTCGGCGAGCAACCGTGGCTGTTCGCCGACTCGCCAGGCGCGCTCTACGCCGTCGGCCTGGGACTGACCCGCACGCTGCCGCTCGCCTTGCCGCTCGCCGCGACGCTCTGGTTCGCCGCGCGCTTGGGTCCCTGGCCGAAACTCGACGCGCGCGTCCTGCACCGACCGTTGTTCGGCGTCGTGTCGGCGGCGGTGGCGGGCGGGGGCGCCGCGGCGGTCGCGGCCTTGCTGATCAGTGAACGACACGTCTGGCTGACCGGCGTGAACACCGCGCGACTGACCGACGAAGCGCGCGACTGGCTGTTGGCCGACCTGTGGTTTCGCGAGGGATTCTTGATGGCGGGCGGCTTCGGACTGTTTCTCTTGGCGCAGGCCGCCATCGCGCGCCGTATGCAGCTTGAAAAGCAGCCGACGGCGCTCTCCAGCGTTCCGACGACGTCTCCTTCAACTTGGAACGCACTGCGATTTTCCATGCGCACCTTCTTGTTCTTGATGCTCGGCGCCGCCCTGGTCTTCGGCGTTGCAGGGCGGCGAGTTCAGTATGCGGCGACGCAACAGCGCCTCCTGTCCAACATCCGCGCACGGGGCGTGGAGTTGCGTCCGCAACGGGTAGCTCGCGTCGACTCGCTGGCAGGCGAACGGATCGACTACACCTACCTGCCCGCCGTCGTCCTCTCGGTGGACCGCGACGTCGCCTACGAAGACCTGCTGCGAACCTTGCAGGAAGTTCCCCACATCCTGCAACTCGACGTCGTCCAACCTTCGCTGGATGAACGATTTTGGGAGGCGCTGTTGCGGCACGAGGAGATCGGCGGCCTGCGGATCGTGTCGCCGGCCGTGCGCGACGAGCATGTCGAGCGACTCGGCCGACTCCCGCACCTCAAGCGGCTGTCGCTGGATGGCTGTCCTGTCACCGACGCGGTCGTACCCGGCTTGATTCGCCACGGCGACTGGGAAGGTCTGTCGTTTCGCGCCACGCGACTCAGCCCCGACGGACTCGACCAATTGCGTTCCGTGACTTGGCCGGATCGATTCATCGGTTGGCCGGTCGCGATCAGCGAACACCAGCAGGAGTTTTCGCGCCTGTTGGGCGCGGGGGCGACGATCCATTCGGGGCCGAACGGCGGCGAATTTCATTTATCGGTGAACGGACCGGAAGCGGACATGACGTCGTTGGCGGCGCTGCCGATCGAATCGGTGCGAGTCCGGAACCGGCGACTCACGGATGTCGAACTCCAGCGCTTCGCTCAGATGCCGAAACTCCGCTCCCTGCAACTCCATGACTGCCCGCTCACGCGCGAGGGCTTCGAGCGGGTGCTGAGTTTGGTGCAATTGGAGGACTTGGGGCTTGCCAGTTGCAACGTGTCCGACGACGATTTGGCCCGCCTCCAGCGTTTGCCGCGGCTCGCCTCGTTGGGACTCGGCGGCGAACGCATCACCGATGCGAGCGTCGAGCGACTGGAACAATTGCCAACGTTGAGAAAGATCACTCTGTGGCCGACCGCCATCAGCGAATCGCGGTTGGCGCGTTGGCGGCTAGCTCGCCCCGACCTCCAGATCGACGTCCGCAGCGTCGGCCCCTAACCTGAAAGATAGCGATCCGTGAACCGACGACCCCTCATCTTGATTACCGGCGGCAGCAGCGGCATCGGGCAAGCGATCGGCGAGTCGTTCGAGGAGGCGGGGTACGACGTGGCGGCGGTGGGGCGCGGGCGGGAAGACGTCGAGTCGTGTCAGGCGGCTCATCCGACTTGGCGCGTCGAGCAATGCGATGTGAGTTGCGACGAGGACGTGGCGCGGTTGCGCGCGAGCTTCGAGCGGCTGGACGTGCTGGTCAATGCGGCCGGCATGCTGTTGCGGCAGGGACAGGAATTCGACGTCGCGAACTTCGCGCGCGTGGTCGACGTGAATCTGACCGGCATGATGCGCGTCTGCCAGTCGTTTCAACCGTTGCTCGCGGAGCGCGGGGGGACCGGATCGATCGTGAATGTGGCGTCGATGCTGAGCTTCTTCGGCAGCGGCTTTGTGCCGGCGTATAGCGCCAGCAAAGGCGGCGTGGCGCAACTCACCAAGTCGCTGGCGATCGCTTGGGCGACGCACGGCATCCGTGTGAACGCCGTCGCCCCCGGCTGGATCAAGACGCCGCTCACCGCCCCGCTGTACACCGATGCGGGGCGAAACCAGGCCATTCTGGACCGCACCCCGCTCGGAAGGTGGGGTGAGCCGGCGGACGTGGCCCGCGTCGTGCGGTTTCTGGCCTCCCCCGATGCGGCTTTCGTGACCGGTGCAATCATTCCGGTCGACGGCGGTTACCTGATCGCGTAAACCCCGATCCTCGGCGACAGAACTAGACTGTGTCAGCCGGTGCAACGTGTTGAAACAATTGCCCGCCCCTGGGGCGGTGAACTACAATATGGATCAGAGTCGGTACGGAACGCGCGAGGCGTTTCCGCGGCCGGTCGGGCGTTTCTTCGCCCGCAACGCGAGTGAATTCAACTCTTCGGTGGGGAGTCGGTGATGTCGATGACGAGGTTTGCGGTTTGGGCGAGCACTTTTGCGCTCGCAGTGTTGGGCGGTTCCACGGCCAGCGCCCAATTTGAGCAATTGATCGGGCGCGTCCCCAAGGATGCCAACGCGCTGGTGTTGGTCAACGGCGGCAAGATTTTTGCCAGCCCGGCGGCTGAGAAGGGTCGGTGGGCGGCCGACCGAGAAAAGATGTACGAAGCCGGTTTGGCGTTCTTGCCTCCCAAAGCCGAAGCCGGTCTGATGGCCGCGAAGATCGACCTGCAGTTGATGATTCCCAATTGGGAGCTGTCGCTGTTTCAATTGGACCATAAAGCCACCGCGGAAGACATTGCGACGTTCACGGGCGGAAAGCTCGATAAGCTGGTCTCGACGCCGGTCGTGGCCACGCCCACCGACGCCTACATCGTCCCGCTGCCGCAGAACGTCGTCGGACTGATGATTCCTGCGGACCGTCAAGTCACCGGCCGTTGGATTCGCGATTACTCGTCGGAGCAACCGCTGGAGTTGTCGCCCTACCTGCAGGAAGCCTATAGCTTCGCGAAGGACAACGGCACGCCGGTCATCATGGCGCTCGACCTGCTCGATATCGTCGCCCCCGACCACATTCGCGACGCGATCGTGAAGTCGGAGATCATGAAGGGGGAAAGCGACGAAGCGATCGACGCGGCCGCGAAGACGATCGCCAGCGTGCGCGGCGTGATGTTCGGCATCACGTTGAAGGACAAGATGTTTGGCAAGGTGCGCGTCGATTTCGGCGAGGATGCCGCACCCTTGGCCAAGCACGGCAAGCAACTCCTGCTTCGCGCCTTGGCTCGCCACGGCGCCGAGATCGACGAGTTTGCCAATTGGGAAGCCAAAGTCAGCGGCCGACAATTGGAACTTGAAGGGTTCCTCGACCGCAGCGGTGCGATGCGGATCAGCATGCTGTTCCACCGCCCCGTCGCCGTCTCCCGCAGCCAAATCGCAACGAGCGCTCCGCGCCCGATGAAGACCAAGGAACAATTGGTGCTGGAGTCGTCGCAGACCTACTACAAGAAGGTGAACGACCTCCTGCGGGACTTGAAGGTCGACTCCCGCGAACTCACCACGCTTGGCAACGCCGCGCTGTGGATGGACAAGTACGCCAACCGCATTGATCAATTGCCGGTGCTGAACGTCGACGAAGAATTGGTGCAGTTCGGTTCGATGGCTGCCAACACGCTGCGGAATGCGAGCGGCAGTTTGCGGCAGGGATTGGTCTCGGCCGGTCAAGCTTCGCGGGCGGTCGAACGCCAGTACGACTCGTATCAGTATGGCGAGACTTGGGGTTATTCGATGCGTTTCGGCTTGATGGGCGGCGGCATGATGCCCTGGGGCTACTCAGGCACCGCCTATGTGCCGAACGACTACGCCACGGAAAACCTGCGCGTCCGCGTTAAGACGGGCGTCACTCAACAAACGGCGGGCAACACGCGCGTGATGCTGCAAGACCTCGGTCGCCAATCGGGCGAAATTCGGAAGAAAATGACGATGAAGTACGGCGCCGAGTTCTAACCGATCCCGCCCGTAGAACAGGCTTCCAGCCTGTTACAACCGCCGCTCGTCAACGCCCGCGCAACGGCGTCTCGACGACGAAACCAACCAGCCCCGCCGCGTCCAGCAACGCGGCGGGGCTTTTTTCGTCGACAACCGGGGGCGCGACGCCGCTTCTAGTGGGCGCAGCCGGGGCCGACGTTGGCGAAGAAGTCGTTTCCCTTGTCGTCGACTAGAATGAAGGCCGGGAAGTCTTTGACTTCGATCTTCCAGACCGCCTCCATCCCCAGTTCCTGAAACTCCACCACTTCCACCTTCTGAATGTTCTCTTTCGCCAGGATGGCGGCGGGGCCGCCGATGCTGCCGAGATAGAAGCCGCCGTACTTCTGGCAGGCGTCGGTGACTTGAGCGCCGCGGTTGCCCTTGGCGATCATCACCATGCTGCCGCCCGCCTTCTGGAACGCCTCGACATACGCGTCCATGCGGCCGGCCGTCGTGGGTCCAAACGAGCCGCTCGGCAGACCCTCGGGCTTCTTCGCCGGCCCCGCGTAGTAGACGGGATGCGCCTTGAAGTAGTCGGGCAGTCCCTGGCCGGCGTCAAGTCGCTCTTTGAGCTTCGCGTGGGCGATGTCGCGCGCGACGACGATGGGGCCGTTCAGCAGCAGGCGAGTCGTAACGGGGTAGCGCGTGAGTTCCGCGAGGATCTCGCTCATCGGCCGATTCAAGTCGACGCGCACCGCCGTATCGTCCTTGCGATCGCGCAGAGATTCGGGGATGTACTGCAGCGGGCGCGTTTCCAATTGCTCAAGGAATACGCCGTCGCGCGTGATCTTCCCCTTGGCTTGTCGGTCGGCGCTGCACGACACGCCGATGCCGATCGGCAACGATGCGCCGTGCCGCGGCAGGCGAATAACGCGCACGTCGAGGGCGAAGTACTTGCCGCCGAACTGCGCGCCGATGCCGCACCGCCGCGCCGACTCAAGCAGTTGGGCTTCCAACTCCATGTCGCGAAAAGCGCGACCATGGGCGTTGCCGGTGGTGGGCAAGTGGTCCAGGTACTTGGTGGAGGCGAGCTTCACGGTTTTCATCGTCGCCTCGGCCGACGTGCCGCCGATGACGAACGCCAAGTGATAGGGCGGGCAAGCGGCCGTGCCGAGCGTCACCATTTTCTGGGTGAGGAAGTCGACGAACGTTTTGGGGTTCAGGACGGCGCGAGTTTCTTGATACAGGTACGACTTGTTGGCCGACCCGCCGCCTTTGGCGACGAACAGAAACTTGTAGGCGTCCCCGTCGCAGGCGAAAAGGTCGATCTGCGCCGGCAAGTTGGTGTTCGTGTTCTTCTCGTCCCACATGTTGAGCGGGGCGTTCTGCGAATAACGGAGATTGTTGTCGGCGTAAGCCTGATAGACGCCGCGCGCCAGCGCCGCTTCGTCGCCCGCAGACCACACGGCATGGCCCTTCTTGCCCAAAATCGTGGCGGTGCCCGTGTCTTGGCAGAACGGCAACACGCCGGCGCTCGCCACATCGGCGTTGCGCAGCAAGGTGAGCGCCACCATGCGGTCGTTGTCGGACGCTTCGGGGTCGTCCAGGATCGCGGCGACTTGCCGCAAGTGCGCCGGTCGGAGGAAGAAATTGATATCGTGAAACGCTTGGGCGCTGAGCAGCGTGAGCGCTTCGGGCGCCACGCACAGCACGTCTCGCCCCCCGAACGACTCCACGCGCACATGTTCGGCCGTCAACCGTCGATACTCGGTCTCGTCCGTCCCCAGTTCAAACAGTTCCTGGTAGTGAAAATCGACCGCCGCCATGGCTGTTCCCCTCGCGTTCCCGCAAACTCCAAATCCGAGGCACCATCTTAGCCGTGCCCGTTTCCAGGGGAAGCGAGGAGTGCGATAATGCGCCCCGTGGTCGCTCGACGATCGCAACCTCTTCACAAACGTCAGGTGCTGCTATGTTGCGTTCCGCGCTCGCTGGTTCCCTGCTCCGCTTGGCTCTCGCATGCGGGCTCGCCTTCGCCGCCATCACTACGCTCGTCGCCCAGGACAAGGCGCCCATAACGGCCCCAGAGAAGGCGTCTGAGAAGGCGCCTGAGAAGGCGCCAGAGAAAGTCGCTGACAAAGCGGACGCGAAGCTGGAAGCTTCCCTGCGCGAGTCGGCCGCGAAGTTCGTCCAGACGTTCGACGCGGGAGACGCAGAAGCGATCACGAAGCTGTTCGCCGAGGACGGCGAATTCATCGACGAACAGGGAGTCGCTTATCGGGGACCGGCGGAGTTAAAGGAGGTCTTTCAGCGGTTCTTCAGTCAGTTCGTCGGCGTCAAATTGACGCTGGAGATCGATTCCATACGCCCCATCGGCCCCAACCTGGCCATCGAAGAAGGCATTCGTCGGCTGACGCGCGAAAAGGAAGGGGTCGCCGGCCAAGTTCGCTATGTGGCAATTCACTCGCAAGTCGACGGGCAGTGGCGGTTGGCGTCGGTGCGCGAGTTTGTCGATGAGCCGCCCGCGACGCCGCACGACTTCCTCCAGCCGCTGGAGTGGCTCGTGGGGGACTGGATCAACGAAGGCGGCGACGCGACCGTGCGTCTGACCTATCGCTGGTCGGAAGACGGCAACTTTCTGCTGGGGGACTTCCATGTCATCCGCGCGAATAAGACGGAGTCGAAAAGTTCGCTGCGCATCGGCTGGGACCCGCAGGCCCAGAAGATCCGTTCATGGTTGTTCGAAGCCGACGGCAGCTTTTCCGAAGCGCGCTGGACGCTCGTCCCCACCGAGTCGGCGCCCGAGTCGTGGGTGGTGAAGTCGACGGGGACGCTGGCGGACGGCCAAAGCGGCTCCGCCACGCTGCGCTACACGCTGATCACCAAGGATCGGTTTCAAATCGACGGCCATGATCGCTTGATCGGCGACGAAGCGGCGGCCGATTTCAGCGTCGTCATCGTGCGGAAACCGCCCGCCGCTCAGCAACCTTAAACCCGAGCCCCATGGATTCCCTCCGCCGCGTCTTGCGCGGGCGGAGGGCTCACCCCAGACACCGACGGCGAACCGGTCTTGAATCAAGGGACCCCGACCATGCGTCAACATTCCCCATTTGTGCTGCGCCTCGGACAAGCCCTCACAGCCCCAGGACTACGACTGGCCGTCGTGATCCTGGCGGCGGGCGTCACCCTGCAGTCGCCCTCAATCTCCTCGGCGCAAGGGAATCGCGCAGCAGGGGGACGCGGCGGGGCGCGCCCGTCGATGAGCGGCGCTCGACCGTCCACGGGCGGTTCGCGACCGTCGCCGGGAGCGGCTCGACCGTCGTTGGGCGGCGGCAGTCCCGCGCTGGGCAGCGGCATGTCGCGCCCCGCGCCGCGGCCATCGACTCCCAGCGCCCAGCGCCCTTCGTTCTCGCACCCCAGCGTCGCGCGCCCGACGACGCCGACGACTCGGCCCACGACGCCTGTCTCACGACCGACGACTCGGCCCGCCACGCCTTCCATTCCCCCCGGCAATCTCACTCGCCCCGCTCCAGGCGGCGGCGGGAATCGACCCGACTTCCCGTCGCTCGGCGGCCTCGCCCCCAGCACTCGCCCCACGCCCAGACCGCCTAGCGTCGGCGGCGGCAACCTCCCTGGCGTCACGCAACCCGGCGCCGGCCAGCGGCCCGTGATCCGTCCCCCGGGCGATCTGAAACCGGTCACTCGCCCCACCCCGTTGCCTGGCCAGCCAGACCGACCGACGACGTTGCCGAGCAAACCCGATCGTCCGGTGACGCTTCCTGGAAAACCAGACCGACCGACGACGCTGCCGAGCAAGCCGGACCGTCCGACGACGCTCCCCGGCAAACCAGATCGACCAGTGACGTTGCCAGGCAAACCCGATCGACCGGTGACGTTGCCAGGCAAGCCAGACCGTCCGGTCACGTTGCCGGGCAAGCCGGACCGCCCGACGACGCTGCCCGCGTTTCCAGACCGACCGGGGAACGTGATTCGCCCCCCCGGACGTCCCCAGTTTCCGCATCAACCGGGAGATCGACCCGTGATCGGCGGCGGCCGCCCGGGAATCAGCACGTTGCCTGCTTACCGACCCGACTGGGGTTGGGGCGGAAATCGCCCCGGTTGGAACAACGGTTGGAACAACGGTTGGAACAACGGTTGGAATCATGGTTGGCACAATGGCTGGCCGGGAGGCTGGAACAACTCGTGGCATACCCATTGGCACAACCATTGGCATGTGAACCATATTCACCATGGTTATCACGGCTGGTACCACGGCTGCTGGACGAACGTGAACTGGTACGCGCCGTTGGCCTTTGGCGTCACCGGTTGGGGCTTCGCGTCGCTGAACGGTTGGGGACTTGGAGTCCCCTACTACAATCCGTACTTCGTTCCCACGGTTTCGTCTGGGTACGACTATTCGCAGCCGATCGTCGTCAACAACTACGTTCTGCCGGACGACGCCGACGAATCAGGGAATCGTGCCGCGCCGCCGCCCGCGATCAACGATCCGACGGTGCAGTTGGTCGAGGAAGCGCGCGTGCTGATTTACGAGCAAAAGTATCGTCAGGCGCTCGGGACGCTGGAGACCGCGCTCAAGCGTTCGCCGGGGGACCCCGTCATCCATGAACTGCGTGCGCTGTGTCAGTTCGCTTTAGGCGAGTATGACAAGGCGGCCGCGGCGCTGAATGCGCTGTTGGCCAGCGCCCCGGGGATGGACTGGACGACGATGAGCGTCCTGTATGCGGATGCCGACGACTACACGCGGCAACTGCGTCGCTTGGAATCGCACTGCAAGTCGAAGCCCGACGATTCGGCCGCCGCCTTCGTGCTCGCCTACCACTACCTCGTGCTCAGCGAGACCGATGCGGCCGTGAACGCGCTGCGAGCGGTCGTGAAGCGACAACCGCGCGACGCCGTCGCGCGCCGCATGCTCGACTCGCTGGCGCCGCCGGCGGCGGACGAGTCGCCGGAACGGCCGCGGCCCTCGCCGCCGACTCCCGAAGGAGAAGACGGACTGCCGGAGATCGATTTGGAAGGGACCTGGACGGCGCGCGGCGGCGAAACGCCGATCACGCTGACGATCGAGGGAGACTTTGGGTTCGTGTGGACCGCCAAACCGCCCGAGCGCGCCCCGATCGAAATCAAGGGGCAAGTTGAAACGTCGGCCGATACGCTGGTCCTCGACGCGGGTGAACAAGGAACGATGGCCGGGGAAGTTCGCCCGCGAGGGGGGGACGAATTTGAATTCCGCTTGCTGGGGACGCCGGACGACGAATCGGGGCTCGTTTTCAAGCGCCGCAGGTAGACGCGGACGGCAATTCGAGTAGGCTTGGTCAAGGCGTCGGCGGACGATTCGCGTCGTGCTCCTCCGACGCGATTTGAAACGTCCGATTTCGCATCGAGCAACTTATGATTCGCTTTTCGTTGGCGTCGTCCTTCGCTCGTCGTACCCAGGGGAAGTCGCCGCGGCCGAAAGAGGGCCCTGCAAGTCGACGGCGGTTGGCGGCAGAGCGACTGGAATCGCGACGATTGTTGACGACCGCGGCCGTCACGCCGCTGTTCCGCGACGACGACTTCACCATCACCGGCACCTTTGCCTACAACCTGGTCCAGACTGAATATCGAGATTCGATTCCGAACGGACAATACACCGGTTCGGGGCACATTTACTGGGAAAGTCCGACGAAGGGACAAGCGACCCTCCAAGGCGTCGCGACCGGCGCGGGGAGCGACAGGGTGCTTGTCGCCGGCTCGTTTCGCAACTGCTCCAGCTACAACATTCGCGACGAAGGCTCGCTTTCCCTGCAGCTTGACGCCGGCGCGAACGCAATCACCGTCGATAGCGCTGATGCGACGTCGACCACCTACACGTCGTACACCGACCTGACGGGCGGATTCTGCGCGGCCGACACGCCCAACTCAGTCTTCTTCGGCGGCCTCCCCTCGAAGTACGGCGGCTCGTTCAATGCCTCTACTTTTAAGGCCGCCGTGACGTACACCGACCCCAGCGTCGGCGTCACCGTCGCCTCGCCGGCCGCCACCGTGAATTGGTCGACCACGACCGCCACCGACTTCGCGCTGTCGGTCGGCGTCACCAATGGCGCGCCCGTGATTCCCGAGAACTGGTCGGAGGTATCTCAATCCCCCACGACCCCCGACGACGCGTTCCTCGACGCCCAAGGCGGCCGACTCGACATCCTCGTGGAGATGACCGGCAAACCGGTCAATGCCCCGGCCGCCGGCCCCAACACGCCGGTCGGGACGGTCGCGTTGGCCTGGGCCTCCAACAACACGAACAGCGCGACGTTGCAGACGATCACGATCGATTCGACCGACGCCCCCGTCGCTTTGTACTGGAACAGCTCCATGCTGTTCGCCTCCATCACCAACCTGCCGACAAAGCCCTCGTGGGCGCAGTTCGTCAAAGTGTCGGTGGCGGCGAGCGGCTTCACGGAGTCGAGTACGGCGAACAACGTCGCTTACGTGCCGATCAAAACGTTCGAAGCCCAGAATGGCTCGACGCCCAATCAGTCGGAAGATGAACTGCTGGACGGATTTTCCCGTTCGGTGCTCGGTCCGGCCGACGTCAGTCGTTACCCCAACGTCACGGTGCTGGCCTACAACCCCGAATCGCGTCTGGGTGCGTCGGTGTTCGTGACGGACGACCGCGGGGCCTTCACGTACGACCCTACCTTTGCGCCGCAACTGCAGGCGCTCGCACAAGGCGAGACGGCGACCGACGTGATCGACTTCCTGGCGATCGAGAACGGCGCCTACTCCGACTTCGCCGAACACCAGATCACCGTCGTCGGAGAGAACGATCCGCCGACGCCGACCGACGATGACGCGACGACGCGCGAGGACGCCGTCTTGTTCCTGACGACGGCCGCCCTGGTCGCGAACGACGTCGATATCGATCACGGGGATTCCGTTCACTTCTCGTTAGTCGAAGACGTCAGCCTGTACGGCGCCGCGGTCACGCTGCTGCCTGGCGGAGTGATTCGCTACAACCCGGGCGAATCCACGTTCTTGCGGAGCATGACCAATGGCGAAACGCTGCTTGACTCGTTCGCCTATCGCGTCGTCGACGACCTGGGCGTCGAAGGTTGGGGCCTCGTCAACATCACGGTGACCGGCGTCAATAGTCCGCCGGAGATCTTGCCCGTCTCCCCCATCGTGCTCGGCCCCGGCGAGACGACCGGCGAGGCGCTGGTGCAAGCCCGCGATTGGGAGTCGGACCCCAGCTCGCTCAGCATCTCGATCTCGCATGCCGCCTCCCCGTTGCTCGATCCGGCCGACGTGGTCGTGAGCGGCTCGGGCGACCTGCGCACGGTGACCGTGACGCCCAACCCGGGACAGTCGGGCCGAGTCCGTTTCACGGCGCAAGTGACGACCGCCGCACCCGACTCGGCGACCGCCAGCAGCGATTTCTACTTGATCGTCGGCACCGCCAGCGATACGGATCTGGACGGCGTCCCCAACTCCGTGGAGTCGCAGGCGCCTCAAAGCGGCGATGCGGACGGCGGCGGCGTCGCCGATGCGTTGGAGTCGAACGTTGCTTCGTTCAAGACGACTGATAATAGCCAATGGCTGTGGATCAACGCGCCGACCACCGCGGCGCTGTCGAACGTCGCCGCGCAAACGCCGCCGACCGCCGCCGGCGCCGCAGTCGGCGCGACGTTCCCCTGGGGCGGCGCCGCGATGGACATCCTCGTCACACCCGGCGGCCAAGCGACGCTGGTCCTCGACAGCAGTTCCACCGCGACGCTGAACGCGTACTATCAGTGGAAGCCGAGCGACAATTCGTGGGAGTGGCTCGGCTGGAACGGTCAAACGGGCGCGCTGCCGTTTTCAGATCACGTCGACTTGACGGTGAAAGACGGCGGGCGCGGCGATGCCGACGGCGCGGCGAACGGCGTGATCGTCGTCCGCGCAGCCCCGGCGTCGGTCGCCGCCCCTTGGCAGAACCGTTCGATTGCTGAAGACGTCAACAACGACGGACTCGTCTCGCCGCGCGACGCGCTCATCGTCATCAACTTCTTGAATTCCGATGAATCAAAGACGCTGCCGACGTCGCTGGTCACAGGCCAGCCGCCGCGCGAGTTCCTGGATGTGTTCGCCGACAATCTGGTCTCGCCGCGCGATGCACTCATCGTCATCAATCGGTTGAACGGCGTGAGCGGCGAAGGCGCAGGCGAGGGAGAAGGCGGGGCCCCATCCCCCAGCGATCTCCGCCTACAAGCCGCCGACGCCGCCTTCGCACAGTACGCAGCCGAGACCGATTCCACGACCACGCGGCACGCGCGACACCGTAGGACAGGCTTCTAGCCTGTCTTGGATCACACATGGGCCGTAACACATGGGCCGTAGGACGGGCTTCTAGCCTGTCTGAGCTCGTCGCGCGCGGATTTGGTCACAGGCTGGAAGCCTGTGCTACGGACGGCGCGGCGGCGCTCGCGGTCGCTACATTTCCGGGGTGAAGCCGAGCACGACGTCGAAACGGGCGGCCAGTTCGCCGGCGGCCGCGTTGGGCAACGGCTGAAAGGCGACGGTCACGGCGGCGCGCTGCTTCTCATCCTTGATGTTCTTCCAGATGCCGTCGCGATCGTTCCCGGCATGTCCCTGGATGTAGCACTGCGTGGTCCACTTGGGACGCCCCTTCAGCTTCACCGCGAAATGGACGTGAGGCGTTCGACCCGGATACGGCACCGGCTTGATCGTGCGGAACAGATACTCGCCCGAACTGCCCGTCACAAAACGGCCGAAGCCCTGGAAGGCGCCGTCGCGTTTGTCCGCGTTGCCGGTCTTGCTGTGCAAATAGGCGCCGCCCGCGTCGCACTGCCAAATCTCGACGACCGCGTTGCGCAGCGGCGTCCCCGTCGGTCCCAGAATCCGGCCGCTCAAGTACGTCACTTCCCCGACCGCCGGCGTGATGGAGTCATTGATGACCAACAGGTCGTTGTCGGTGTCGAGCGGCAATTTGTCGGGATAGAACGGGCCTTCCGTCTGGGCCGGCGTGCGCACCAATTCTTCGGCAAAAGCGCCGCGCACTTGCCACCACGCGGCGCTCGCGGCAACGCCTCCCACGAACAGGCGACGAGTTGGGTTCAAGAATTGCGACATGGGGACTGATTTCCTGAAATGCGAGAAGGGAAAAGCGACGACCTCCTCATCTTCGCGGCTTACCGGAATTCGGCAAGTCGATTTTGCGAGAACATCGCGGCCGTCGTCGTGGTACATTTTTTCTCGACACCCGTGCTCATTTTTTCGACACCCGCCATGCGTCGACCGCTCAAATTTCAAATCATGGTCCCCATGGCCGCCGTCATGCTCCTGACGCTCGCGGTCGTCGCCAGCATCGACGTTTGGTTCGCGGGCCGTCACGCCCGCGGGCAACTGCAGCGGCAGTGGCAAGAAATCGGCGAGACGCTCAATCGGTCGACGTTTCCCCTGACGAACGTCGTTCTGGGTCAACTGCGCGGCCTGTCCGGGGCCGAGTTCATTTTGGTGAATGAGTCGGGAACCATGTTGGCATCGACGCCGCGCGCCGCCGCGGCTCCTGATCCGCCCCTTACTGAACTCGCTTCCCCCGAGGGATTTGCGCCCATCGAACGGCTTGTGAAGCTCGACGGCGAAACGTTCCTGCACACCGCCATCCCGCTGCAGCGGCAAGTCGACGACGGACGACGACAAGTGCTGCATGCGTTCTATCCCGAGTCGCGGTTTCGGCTGGAATGGCAGGAGGCGGTCGTCCCGCCGCTAACCATCGGCCTCTCGGCGATCGCCATCGTCGCGGTCGTCAGCAGTTGGCTGGCATTGCGAGTGACTCGACCAATCGCCCAACTGCGCGACCATGTCGATCAACTGTCAGGCGGCGAATACGCGCCGGCGCCGCTGCCCGAGCGGGACGACGAGCTCCGCGATCTGGCGGTCGCCTTCAATTCGCTGGCGGCGCGCCTGCAAAAGTACGAACAACAGGTGCGTCGCCAAGAGCAACTCACTACGCTCGATAAGCTGGCGGGAGGCATGGCGCATCAACTACGGAATGCCGTAGCGGGTTGCCGGCTGGCCCTCGATTTCCATCGCAGGAGCTGCGTCGCGGACGACGAATCGATGCGGGTGGCGGTGGAGCAACTGGAGCAGATCGAGGAGTACGTGCGGCGCTTTTTGGCGATCGGCAAACGTACGGAGGGACCGCGAACCCCCGTCGACCTGGCGCAGATCGTGCTCCGCGTCCTGCCGCTTGTCGAGGGTCGGGCACGGCATTTGCGAGTGAACTTCACGTGGACCGCCGCCAGCATTGAACTTCCCATCCTGGGAGATGCCGACAGTCTGGCGCAGGTCTTGATCAACCTTCTCCTGAACGCGGTCGAAGCAGCCGCCGAGCGAGAAACCAAAGCCGCGCTCGGCTCCGGTTCGGCTGCGGCGGAATCCGAGGGAAGTGCGACACGCGCGGGAAGCCAAGTCGCGGTGGACTGGCAGAAAGCGGGGGACTACGGGCGGATCGTCATCCGCGACAACGGATCGGGGCCGCCCGATTCGGTCCGCGACCGTCTGTTCGAACCGCTCGTTTCGAGCAAACCGGATGGCGTGGGGTTGGGGTTGGCGATTGCGCGAGAAGTCGTCGCGCGGCACCAGGGCAATATTGATTGGCGTCGCCGCGGCGACTGGACTGAGTTCGAGATCGAGATTCCGCTCCGGCGAGAGGAACAGGTACATGGCGCAGTTGTTGGTGGTGGATGACGAACCGAGCATCGTCTGGGCGCTGACGCGTTTGGGGCGCGAGCTGGGTCATGAAGTGGCCTCGGCGTCGTCCGCCGAGCAGGCGTTGAGTCTGGTCGATTCGATCGCGCCCGACGTCGTGATGCTTGATGTTCGCTTGCCAGGCATCGACGGATTGACGGCCATGTCCAAGTTTCGCGCCAAATGTCCGCTCGCCCCGCTCTTGATCATGACCGCCTACGGCGATCTGCAAACGGCGGTGACCGCGGTCCGCAACGGCGCCTTCGAATATCTGGTGAAGCCCTTCGATTTGGCGAAGGTCCAACGCGCACTCGAACGCGCACTGGCGTCGCGCCAACGCCCGGCCCCGCGCCCCGCCCGCGCCGAAGCGCTCGGCGGACTCGTCGGCCGTTCCCCCGTCATGCAGGAAGTTTTCAAGCGGATCGCGCTGGCCGCCGCCGCCGACATCGCGGTTTTGATTCACGGCGAAAGCGGCGTCGGCAAAGAACTGGCCGCGCGCGCGATTCACGAGCATAGCCTGCGAGCGACCGGCCCGTTCGTCGCCGTCAACGTCGCGGCGCTCAGCCCGTCGCTGGCGGAAAGCGAACTGTTCGGTCATGTGCGCGGAGCATTCACGGGCGCGGATCGAGACCGCGTCGGACTGCTGGTGCAAGCCAGCGGCGGCACGCTGTTCCTGGATGAAGTGGCGGAGATTCCGCTGGCGACGCAGGTCAAACTGCTGCGCGTACTCGAACATGGCGAAGTCACGCCCGTGGGAGGAACCGCGCCGGTTCGCACCGACTTCCGCATCGTCACCGCCACGCACCGCGACCTGCCGCGGTTGGTCGAGAGCGGCGAGTTCCGACACGACCTGTACTTCCGACTCGCGGCCTTCGAGATTCAAATCCCGGCGCTGCGCGAGCGAGGAGACGACCTCATTGCATTGGCGGAAAGCTTCCTGGACCAGTTCACGAAAGACGCCGATTCAGATCGGCGGCCAGTCTTCTCCGAGGGCGCCATCGCGGCGCTGCGCAAACGGCCCTGGATCGGCAACGTCCGGGAACTTCGCAACGCCGTCGAACATGCGATGATGCTCGCGCGCGGCGGAGTGATCGAGGCGGAACACTTGCCAGCACCGCCCGCGCTGCCGCGCATCGGCGGCCGGAACGACGCGGTCGAACCGCAGATTCGCACGCTCGTCAAACGCTGGGTCGAACAGCAACTGGAGTCGGACGAAGCGCGCGAGAATCTGTACGAAGACTTTCTCCGCGTCGTCGAACCGCCCCTCTTGGAAACGGTGCTCGACAAACAGCGCCGCCAATGCGCCGCCGCCGCCAGGACGCTCGGCATCCACCGCACGACGCTCCGCAAGAAACTCGACGAGCACGGCGTGAAGGGCGAGTAAACCCACAGCGGTCCGTCGAGGATTCGCGTTTCGATGGCAGTTGTTTCCATGGCCGCCACGGAAAAACACGATGCAAGACGTTGTCATGAACGAAACAAGCGAGTGGATACTGGGAGCATCCACCCCGCAGGACAACGCTGTCGTTTGTTACACAACAACCCGCGCGGATTGTGCTCCCTTCTCCCCGATGCGGGGAGAAGGGCCGGGGATGAGGGATGTCTGCGAAACGGCGGGACATGACGAGCGTTTGACGTCCTCGCTCGCCCCCGGACAGATCTGTCTCACGGAGACACGGAGATGCAAGAGCGAACAAGAAGGTCCACCGGCGCGGCCGGGAAAGCCGTGGTTCGCCCTTGTGTAACCGAAAGACCTCGTCTTTCCCGTGAAAAGAATTCTTCACAGCGGCGCCCGAAGGGGCACGACAGGTCAGCCCAGGGCGGAGCGAAGCGCCGCCCTGGGTTCTAGGCGCCCCGACGAGTCAGTCGCCCTGAAGGGCGCCGCGGTGAAACAACGTCGGCGGAAATCGACGCGCTCGGACCTAACGCAACTGCCGCGCCTTGGCCTCGAGCTTCCGTTGGAGCGGGCCGGTCGCGAGCCGCGCGGCTTGCTGGTAAAAGATGCGCGCCACGCCCGGCTTGGCGTTGGCCGCCGCTTCTTCGGCCTGGGCGACCAGCGAATGGATTTGCGCGTCGCGCTCGGCGTCCGCAGCCTCTTGCTGCCGGCGAATCTCCGCCACGCTCAGGTCGCCGCGCCCCGCCGAGCTCCCTGCGATGATCCCGGTCCCTCGATCGCTCGCCGCGCCGCGCGAAGTCGCCAGTGCGGGCTCGGCGTCGCCAGCCGCTGACGACGAGGCAGCAGCCGCCGGCGACGAAGCGACGGCCGGCGCGACGGCTCGCGGCGTCTTGCGGCCTCCCAGCGGCGGAACGGCGTGCCCGTCGTCCGCCGCCGCCTGCGCGACGGGGGGACTGGGAGAATCGCTGCGGACACCCGGCGTCTCGCCGCGACGCAAACGCGCCACCCGTTCCTCAAGAGGGCTCAGCGGCGGACTGACGTAAGGATTCTGCCCCACGACCGGAATCCAGCCCGTGACGAAGGGGGTGATCGTCGAATTCCACACGGCGCCGGACCCGCCGTTGGGCAGGGTGAGCATCGGGGCGGCGGTGGTCATGCTGCGGTCGCTCCCTTGCGCCGCCATGAAGTTCATGAAGAATCCGCCGTTGGTGCCGCCGCGCGCGAAGCCGAACTGAGCGGCCGAATTGGGGTCGAACCCGCCGACGCCGGGCGCGACCGGTCCGAAGCCGCCGTTGTCGAAGAACACGCCGCCGTTGGGGCCGCCCAGGCGGAACCCCCAGTGCAGGCCGAACATCTCATAGAAGCCGTCGCGCGTCGTCTGCACCGGCAAGGTCGACGTGACTTGCTGCGCCGACGCCGATACGGCGCACGCCAACGCCATCCATCCCGCCAGCATGCCCACTGATAGCATGTCGACGGACAGCGACTTCCGAACGAAGTTCGCCCCGCCGCTCGACGACCCGCAGCAGCCCACGGAACCTAGCCGCAATCTTCCCATGGCGAATGCCTCCTTGGGGAACGACGTCATTGTAGCCGCCGCCCCCCCGCCCTGGAAAGAGAAACGTACTAACCCACCAGCACCGGCTCGCCGGATTGCCAGAGGTTCGGGTTGGCCGGGTCGCGATGCACTCGGTGATACAACGTATCCCGCTCCACCGGCTCGCGCCCCGCTGCGGCGATGAGCCGCCGGATGTGGTCGACCGACAGCGCCTGCGGCGTCGTCGCGCCGGCGTCATGGTAAATCAGTTCGTGCCGCACCGTGCCGTCGATGTCGTCGGCTCCGTACGACAGGGCCGTCTGGGCTGTGCCGAGGCCGAGCATGATCCAGTAGGCCTTGATGTGGGGGATGTTGTCGAGCATCAAGCGGCTGACGGCCATGGTCCGCAGGTCCATGACGGCGGACGGCTTGCGGATGTGCGACAGCCCCGTGTTCTCGGGATGGAACGCGAGCGGAATGAAGACTTGAAAACCGCCCGTCTCGTCTTGCAGCTCGCGCAGCCGCACGAGGTGGTCGATCCGGTGAAAATCGCGCTCGATGTGGCCGTACAGCATCGTGCAGTTGGTCTTGATCCCCATCTGATGCGCCGTTCGATGCACCTCGAACCACTTGCCGGCATCCGCCTTGTGTTCGCAGATCTGGCCGCGCACCTCGGGATGAAATATCTCCGCGCCGCCCCCCGGCATGCTGCCCAAGCCCGCTTCGAGCATGTCTTCCAGGATCGCCTTGACCGGCTTCTTCGTGAGAAACTCGAACCAGTTGATCTCGACCGCCGTCCAGGCCTTCAGGTGCAGCGTCGGATAGGCGTCGCGCAACACCCGGATCACGTTCACATACCATTCGTACTTCATCTGGTGATGTAGTCCGCCGACGATGTGCATCTCCGTGCAGCCCGTATCGAGCGCTTCTTGGCCGCGAGCCAAGATCTGATCGTTGCTCATCGCATACCCCTTCGGGTCGCGCAAGTCGGAGCGGAACGCGCAAAACGTGCAGCGATAGACGCAGACGTTGGTCGCGTTGAGGTGCGTGTTGATGTTGTAGTAGCCGACGTTTCCGTTCTTTCGCTCGCGCACGATGTTCGCCAGCGCACCCACCTCATGCAGCGGCGTGTCGGGCCGGTACAGGAAAAGTCCGTCGTCGAACGACAGTCGCTGGCCGGCCAGCACCTTGTCGCGAATGCTCTCGAGGGACGATGTGGAAGAAGGCATGTCGCACCCTTTCAAACTTTGTCCACGCCGTTCAGGACGCTCACCACAGGAGGTCCACCGAACCAACGACGAACAGTCCTATGCTAACGATCGCATTGACGTGAAAGAAGGCGATGTTGACGCGCGTCAAATCGTCCGGCTTCACCAAGCGATGCTCGTAAATCAACAGCGCCGCGACGGCGGCGATTCCCGTTCCATAGATCCAACCCAGCCGCAGGTGCGGGCACAGCAGCGGCAACGCAACCAACGCCGCCAGCATTCCCAGGTGGCAGAGGGCCGCCAGCTTCAGGGACCGGGAAATGCCCAGTCGCGAGGGGACGCTGCGCAGATTGGCCGTCACATCATAGGCGTAGTCTTGGCACGCGTAGATGATGTCAAAACCAGAAACCCACAACAAAATGGCCGCCCCCAACAACACCGAGGGCAGCACGTCCAGCGGCGTGTGCAACAGCACCTCGCCGCGCAGCGCGATCCATGTACAAACCGGCGCCAACATCAAGGACGCGCCCAGCCAAAAGTGCGCCAGCGACGTGAAACGCTTCGTATAACTGTAGGCCAACAGAAAGCCGAGCACCGGGAGGCACAGGACCAGCGGCAACGGGTTGGGCCAGAACAGCAGCGTCCCCGCGACGAACACCGCCGCGCTGCCGATCGTGAACCACGCGACGCTGGCCGCCGACAACAGCCCCGCCGGCAAGTGTCGCGATTGGGTCCGCGGATTGGCCGCGTCCCACCGCCGGTCGACCAACCGGTTGAAGGCCATCGCCGCACTGCGCGCGCCCACCATACAAACCAAAACGCCCGCCAAGTGCTGCCAACGAAACGGGACCGACTGACCATCGGCCGTCGGCGCCGTCCAAGCCATCACCGCCGCCAACAGCGCAAACGGCAGCGCAAAAATCGTATGGCTGAACCGAATCAGCTCCATGAGGTGTCGCAGTCGCGTCAACATGCGTCGCCTCCCGCCGCGTCCCCGGCCCCGTCGCGAGTCGGCGTCCCCCAACGCTTCATCAACCGATGCTCGACGCCCAACTGGTCGAGAATCCGCGCCACGATGAAGTCGACTAAGTCCTGCAACGTCCGTACGCCGTGATACCAGCCCGGCATCGCCGGCAACACCACGGCGCCCGCTTCGGCCGCTCGCTTGAGATTATCGAGCTGCGGGATGGAAAGCGGCGTCTCACGCGGGACCAAGATCAGCTTCCGCCGCTCCTTCAAATGCACGTCTGCCGCACGCTGAATCAAATTGCCGCTCGCCGCATGCACCACGCCGCTGAGCGTCCCGCCCGAGCAGGGACAGATCACCATGCCGCTGGTAAGGAACGAACCGCTGGCGACCGGCGCCATGAAGTCCTGGTGATGGTGCATTCGGACGACGCCGACCGGGCCGTGGTGAGCGGCGGCAGGGGCAAAGCCGGGAGGGGAAACATGACCGGCCGCCGGGTCGACGCTCGTCCCTGCGAGCAGCGCTCCGAGACACTCGGCCGGATCGCCGCGGTCCAGGTTCAGCGTCAAGCCGAGCTCTTCTTGGAAAACCAACTTCGCGGAGGGGCTGATGACCAGGTGCACGTCGCGGCCGAGCGCCAGGAGCACTTCGAGCAAGCGGCGAGCGTAGACGGCGCCGCTGGCGCCGGTGATGCCCAGCACGACCGGAGAGGGGCGAGCGGCGTTCATTTGCGCCCCACGTACAGCGTCGCGACTCCGCCCGTGAATCCGTAATAGCGGACGTCGTGCAGGCCTGCCGCTTCCATCCGAGCCACCAACTTGTCCCCCGACGGGAACTCGCCGACGCTTTCGGGCAAGTAGTTGTAAGCGGCGGACGAATTGCGCGCTAGCAGTTGGCCGATGCGCGGGAGAATGTGACGGAAATACCAACCGTAGATGGCTTTGAACGGCTGCCAGCGCGGCATGGAGAATTCCAAGACGGCGACGCGTCCCTCGGGTCGACACACGCGCGTCATCTCCCGCAAGCCGCGATCGGTATCCGAAACGTTGCGCAGCCCAAACGCGACGCTCACGATCTGAAAGTGGTCGTCGGGGAAAGGCAGGTTTTGCGTGTCGGCCTGCACGAACTGAATCTGCTCGCTGATCCCCGCCTTCTGTCGCTTCTGGTCGGCGATCTCGAGCATCTCGGGGCAAAAATCGGACCCTACCACCGGGCAATGGCCGGAATTCGCTCGGTAGAAGGCGATCGCCAGATCGCCGGTGCCCGTGCAGACGTCGAGAATCGGGGCCTCGCCCGCCGCCCGCACCAACCGCGTGGTGCGCCACCGCCAGTAGCGGTCGATGTTGAGCGACAGCAGATGGTTCAGCCGATCGTATTTCGGAGCAATCTCCCCGAACATTCGCTGAACTCGAGTGTCTGACTTATCGACGGCCATGGCTTTTCTGTCGGCGGTGTTTCGGCGGTGAGTCGGAATGCACGTCGGGCTCGCGCCCGGCGACGGCTTGCTGATTTGCAACTTGGGAAACTAACCAAATCGGGCTCGCCCTTGGCGACCAAGGCGGCTAGGCTTCCCCAGGACGCCCCTTCGCTGCCATGGGATTCGCGGCCATGGGATTCGCTGGCATGGAAACCGTTGGAAGTAGAATAGCTTAACTACGCTCCGTTACGTAGTGGCGGGAAGCCAGCGACCGTAACGCCAGCGACCGTAACGCCAGCGATAGGGCCGTCGCACCAGCGAGTGGTCGCGACGAACGAATTTTTGTGTTGAGAATGTGACGTTTCGTGGAACACGGATCTTCTAGAGCGACTGTTGCCTCGGGCTTAGCGCCTGCGGCCACGGGCTTAGCGCCTGCGGCCACTGGCCCGGCGCCTCTGCGGCGAAATCTGCGGTCGAGCCTCGCGGATGCGGGCCTCTTCAGCATCATGGTCGGCCTGGGCGAGACGTTTTTCTCTGCGTACATCTTGGCGCTCGACGGCGGCGAGATTGCGGCCGGCTTGGTCATGGCGCTGCCGCTGCTGGTCGGCGCCGTCCTGCAGCTCGCCGGCCCCGCGCTCCTGCATCGCCGCATCGCCTACCAGCCTTGGATTGTGTGGACGGCCATGCTGCAAGGCGCGAGCCTGTTCGTCATGCCGCTGGCGCCGTGGGCCGGTCGGTTCGCGGTGCCGGTCGCGTTCGCCGCCGCCACCGTTTACTGGACGGCCGGCCTCTCCTCGGGTCCCGCCTGGAACACCTGGATCGAGGGGATCGTGCCCCGTTCGCTGCGGACGCGTTTTTTCGCGTTTCGAGTGCGCGTGTCGCAGGCGTGCATTCTGGTCGGCTTCCTCATCGGCGGCTTCGCTCTGCAGTACGGCAAGACGCACCACTTGTCGCTCGAGCTGTTCACCGGCATTTTCGTCGTCTCCGGCGCCTGCCGACTTGCGTCCGCCTGGTTCCTCGGTCGGCATCGCGAGTGTCGTAGGCGGCGAGTGATGCCGCGGAAGATGTCGCTGCGCGAATGGGCGAGAAACGGCCGCGGTACGGCGGGCGGCAAGCTGCTGGTCTATCTGTTCGCGGTGCAAATCGCCGTCTACCTCTCAGGACCCTACTTTGCGCCGTTCATCCTTTCGAAACTTGAGATTCCCTATCACCATTACGCCCTCCTGATCGGACTCACGTTCGTCGGCAAGGTCGTGGCGCTCCCCGCTTGGGGACGGCTCGCCCACTACGCCAGCCCGCATAAGCTGCTGTGGATCGGCGGACTGTCGATCATCCCCATCTCAGGACTGTGGATGGTCTCCCAATCGCTGCCGTTCCTCGCCGTCCTGCAATTCTGCGGCGGCGTGACGTGGGCCGCGTATGAGCTGGCGATCGTGTTGATGTTTTTCGAGTCGATTCCGCGGGACGAGCGCACCAGCGTCATGACGATCTACAACTTCGGCAACTCGCTCGCGCAAGTCGCCGGCGCGCTGCTCGGCGCACTGTGGCTGTACGAATTCAATCGCTCGTTCGATTCCTATTTGTGGCTGTTCGTCGCGTCGAGCGTAGGGCGCGCGGCGACGATCCTGCTGTTGCGTCGCGTGCCGCAGGTGCGGCCGGTCGATGAGAAACTGACCGCCGCACCGTCGACGCGGACCAGCCATCCACAGCCTGCCGCCGCGCTGCCCGCATCCACGCCGCCCCAGATGGCGCCGACCGTACGCAACGCCAGCTAAACGCAACGCTAGCGAACTCAAAAAAAAGAGCCCGCGCTGCTTGAGCAACGCGGGCCTCCTTGGCGACTGTGTTCTCGTTCTCTCTGCGGCCTTACTTCTTCAGCGCCGCTTCGATCGTCTTCTGGAACTCGGCGTCTTCCGGCGAGACCGACGAGGGGTAACGGCCGATGACTTCGCCGTCGCGGCCGATGAGGAACTTTTCGAAGTTCCACTTCACCGGGCCGGCGCCCTTCGGCTTGGCGTCGACGGCCGTCAGTTGCTTGTAAAATTCGCAAGCGCCGGCGCCGTTGACGTCGACCTTCTCGGTCAAGTCGAACGTCACGCTGTACTTCGACTTGCAGAACTCGGCGATTTCGGTCGAGCTGCCCGGCTCTTGCGCACCGAACTGATTGCAGGGGACGCCGAGCACGACGAGTCCGTCCTTGCCGTACTTTTCATGGAGCGCTTGCAGACCCGTGTACTGCTTCGTGTAGCCGCAGTAGCTGGCGACATTCACGACGAGCACGACCTTGCCCTTGTATTGGCCCAGGTCGAGGTCCTTGCCGGCCAATGTCTTCATCTTGTGATTCAGCACGCTCGTCCCCTCCGCCGCCACAACCCCGCTCGTCATCGCCACCACCGCCGCAGCGGTCATCGCCAACCATCGACTCATAGTCCACTCTCCGTCAAAAAGGTAGGAAACCCCACTAGGCAGGAAATCGACCCCCATACGTCGCGGCGCGCTACGCACTGTCGACGTCAACCGGCATTGTTAGCGACCGCCTTGCGACTGGCAACTGCCGCCGCCATCGATTATCACAGTCTTCTGTCGCCGTCTTCCGCGGCCTTGCCGTGCGTCCCGCAACCTCCACCCTCCAGCCTTTGAGCCGATCCATGAACCGTCTTCTGCTCCGCCTGTCTCGCCCATTCATCGCCCTGCTGACGCTCGCCTCGTGCGTCGCCGCCGTGCACGCCGCCGATCCTCCCAAACCACTCAAGGCTCTGCTGATTACGGGCGGCTGCTGTCACGAATACGACAAACAAAAAGACATTCTCAAGGCGGGGCTGGAGGCGCGCGCCCACGTGACGGTCGACATCGTCTACACGCCCGATCGCACGACGAAGGCCCGCTTCGAGTGTTATGAACGAGCCGACTGGGCTGATGCGTACGACGTGATCATTCACGACGAGTGCACATCGGACGTGAAGGAGATGCCGTACGTCCAGCGCATTCTGGACGCTCATCGCAAAGGCATCCCCGCCGTGAACCTCCACTGCGCGATGCACTGCTACCGCACCGGCACCGACGATTGGTTCCAGTTCCTCGGCCTGCACTCCACCGGCCACGGACCTCAGAAGCCGATCCAAGTGAAGCACGTCGACCGTGAACATCCCATCACGAAGACGCTCGCCGATTGGACCACGGTGAACGAGGAGCTGTATAACAACGTGCGTTTGTTCGACACCGCCACGCCGCTCGCACGCGGTGTGCAAGACACAGGGAAGAAAGTCGACGACTACGTCGTGACCTGGGTCAATCAGTACGGCAAGACGCGCGTCTTCTGCACGACGCTGGGGCACAACACGACCACCGTCGCCGACCCGCGTTATCTCGAACTCGTCACCCGCGGCTTGCTTTGGTCGTGCGACAAACTCAACGACTCGTACCTCAAGCCGGCCCCGGCGCCCGCACCGGAAAAGCCCGAGCCGCAGCCGACGCCGGCCAAGTAGTCGCATGCGAGCGCACTTGCTCGAACGTCTCCAGCCGATCGACGCCGACTCCCAGCCGCTGCGTTGGTGCGAGGTTCCTGAACCAACGCCCGCGGCCGGCGAGCTGCTGATCGAAGTCGCTGCCTGCGGCGTCTGTCACACCGAACTCGACGAAATCGAAGGGCGAACGCCGCCCGCGACGCTGCCGATGATCCCAGGCCATCAGGCGGCGGGACGCGTCATCGGGGTCGGCGAACAGACGTCAAGCGACTGGATTGGACGGCGCGTGGGAGTGGCGTGGATCGCTTCGGCCTGCGGACATTGTTCGCTGTGCCGGTCGGGGCGAGAGAACTTGTGTTCGGAGTTTCAGGCGACGGGGCGCGATCGGTGGGGCGGGTACGCCGAGCGGATGACGGCTCGAGTCGACTTCGTTGTGCCGCTGCCCGATTCGTTGACCGACGAGCAGGCCGCGCCGCTACTGTGCGCCGGCGCCATCGGTTACCGCTCGCTACGGCTCACGCAACTTAGCGACGGTCGAGCACTAGGTCTCACCGGCTTCGGCGCATCCGCCCATCTCGTACTCAAGATGGTCCAACACCGCTTTCCGAATTCGCCCGTCATGGTGTTCGCGCGGAGCGAAGCGGAACGGCGGTTTGCGTTGGAGCTGGGGGCCGCCTGGGCCGGCGACACAGGCGACCGTGCACCACAGCTGCTCGACGCCGTCATCGACACCACGCCCGCCTGGCGCCCCGTCCTAAGCGCTCTCGAAAACTTGGCCCCAGGCGGACGGTTGGTCGTGAACGCGATCCGCAAAGAGTCTCGCGACCTGTCAGCGCTCTTGTCGCTCGACTACCCGCGTCACTTGTGGCTGGAGAAGGAGATCAAGTCGGTCGCCAACGTCACTCGGCAAGACGTCCACGAATTCGTGCAGCTCGCCGCCGCCGCCTCACTCCACCCGGCCATCCAGCTCTATCCGTTCGCGGACGCCAACCGGGCCCTCGTGGACCTCAAACTCCACAGCCTCCGCGGCGCCAAGGTGCTAGCCCCCCCGTAGGACAGGCTTCCAGCCTGTCACCCTCGCCCCCCCACTCTCTCCTCACCACTCCCCCTCTCTCCCCTCGCCCCCCACTCTCTCCTCACCACTCCCCCTCTCTCCCCTCGCCCCCCCTCTCGCCCCCCCCTCTCGCCTCACCACTCCCGACCGCCCGCCGCCACGCTCCTCGCTGCTTTTTGGGACCGGCTTTGGCGGGCAGACAGGCTGGAAGCCAATTCCGTTCGGCACGGCATTTGATTGATGTCGGTCGAGAGTAGCTGGGCGTGTTCGCGATCGCCCTTTCAAAGCCGCGCAACGTCGGCGTGCGCGGCATTGATTGGGGGAACTATGCACCAGAGTGGGCTAGCAGCGTGTTTTGACAGTGTTTTCCTGCTGTCGGTGCGCATTTGCCCGGTTTGCCGTACCCGAGCACCTCGATCGGCGCGCAGTGCGGCTACGTTTTTACCGCGTTGAGTTTGAGGATGTGGGCCTCTAACTCGCTGATTGACGCCCATCCCATGAGGTAGAAGCAGATCATTTCGTAAGTCCGCTTCGTCGGCATTTTGCCCGTGTAGCTCAGAATCATGATGCAGGCGATGATCGCCATGTAGATCTGGATCGTCACCCCGTTCTCCTTGAAGCTGAGGAGATGGCGACAGCCGAGCAGTTGTTTGATCAGGCGAAAGAAGAGTTCAATCGTCCAACGCAGAGAATAGAGGGCTGCGACCAGTTCGGCGGGAATCGACAGATTGTTGGTCGCTATACGAAGATAACCGTCGCAACTGGGGCCATGTTGGGCGTTCTTGCGACTGCGACTATCGTGCGGTTTGACCTTGACGATGACAAGCCGCGTTTCGTGGTCGGGCAACACCGTACGCGTATCCTCACCGCCAAATTGGACGATTTGGTCGCTGACGACTTGGTCCTCGCGGGCTTGGTCGCTCAACGGTACGTCCCGCAACACCTTGTAGACAGGGTTGTCTCGAATGCGGCAGACATAGTCGCTGCCTGCGTGTTGAATGGCGTTCCACAAGGCGTACTTCTCGTAACCACGATCCATCAGATAGCAGCGTCCTGCTTCCACCGACTTCTCAAGGACAACTCGTTCATCCGCCTCTCCCTTCGGCTTGGCAGGAGTGAATTGGATCTTATTCGGAAAACCGCGGAACACCTCGAATTGGGTGTGCATGCGGTATCCGCAGGTCGACTTGCCTTGCTTGCCCGGAATCCATGCCAGTTTGGCGATTTGCGTCAGAACGCGAAACACGGAACCATCGACCGCTGTGACCTGCTTGTCGACGGGGCCAAACTCCGTCGGAACCCGCATCGGCAGCTTTTCGCTCCACTCCTCCACGATGGCTTGGAGCGGCTCTGGGTCGAATATCGACACCGATTCGGACAGGCTTCCCAGCGAAGCTCGCCCCACCCCCAACCGCTTGCGAACGACGTCCAAGTCGCTGGCCTGCTGCAGGCCTCGCAGCGAATCTACGATCGGGTTGAAGAGCCAGAGCAGCACGAGCAAGCAGTAATCATTCATGTACAGCTGGCGATTGCCAGCTGCGTCTCGCTCCGCTCCGACCGGACGAAGACGTTCCAGGACTTTGGAAATCGCCTTCAAGTCGCGTAAGTTCTTCAGGTCACTGGCCCTGATCTTCGTTGAGGAAGATTCACCGACCGGCGCAGCATTCGTCTTCTTCGGCATGGTGTCACGCCATTTTGGCAGGGTTTGAGACTACCTCCGCCTAATGCGCAAATTTCGTGCCGAACGGAATTGGCTGGAAGCCTGTCCTACGACGGCCGCACGACCGCTACGACCCTCACGGTCGGCCATAGCTTAATCGCTTTATGTGTTAAGACTGGATGAAGCCCCATTGTCGGCTTTTTCCGGGCGATCCTCAGTTCCGAAATAACCGCTATGGACCGGTTTTCGGGAACAAGTGGTTTCAGCGTCAACCGTTGCACCCTCCGCCCACTCAACAAATACCGCCACGTCAATGCGAAAAACTCTTCACAGTCTGGCCCAGCGGCTGCTCGCGGCGCGCGGGTCTGCCTCCAAGATCCTTGCCAAACGGTTCAAAAGCGCCGCGGCGGTCGCCGCACTCGCGCTCGCCCTCGGCGTTTCCACGCCGGCCCTGTCGCAGGACAGCACCAGCCAGGAAATCGCCGACCTCAAGGCGCGTCTTGAGCAACTGGAACGGCAAAACGCCGAGTTCAAGGCGTTGGTGCTCGAGCGGCTTCCGCAAGATTCACCGAGCCCGTCCGACCTGCAAGTGAATGCGTCGCGGCTGGATACGGCTGAAATCCATTCCATCCTTGACGCCTATCTGGCGGAACAGGAAGCCAAGAAGTCGGCCGAAGCCGAGGCCGCTCGCGCCGCCGGCCACGAGGTGGGCAGCGACCTGAGCATGACGGCGACCTGGAAAGACGGGCTGGAACTCGCGACGAAGAACAAGGACTTCCGAGTGCACATCGGCGGTCGCACGCAGTTCGACACCGCCTGGTTCAGCGCCGACCCGAATCTTTACACCCAGGTCGGCCCCATTCAGTCGCCGACGCCCGGCTTGACCGACGTCTATGCGGACGGCGTCGACTTCCGTCGCGCTCGTCTGCGGGTCGACGGCACGATGTACGAGCAGATTGAATGGGCGGCCGAATACGACTTCGTCAACTCGGCCGGCATCTCCGGCACGGCTCGCGCCTTCACCGCCCCGACCGACCTCTGGTGGGCGTTCAAAGAAGTGCCGATTCTCCAAACCGTCAAGATCGGCAACCAAAAGGAAGCGATCGGCTTCGAGCACATGGTGAGTAGCCGGTACTTGCCGTTCATGGAACGCTCGTACAACCAGGACGCCTTCTACGGCGGTCTGTTCAACGGCTTCTCGCCGGGGATCACAACGCTCGGCACTTACGGCGAAGAGGACATCGGCACTTACAACGTCGGCATCTTCAAGCCGCCCAATACGGTGTTCGGCTTCAACACGGGCGACGGCGATTATGCAGTCGTCGGCCGACTCACGCGGCTGCTGTGGTGGGAAGACGAAGGAAGTCAATTGGTCCACATGGGCCTGTCGTTGCGACAAGGGACGGCCGTCGCGACGAACGTCGGCGCCGGATCGTCGACTCCCTTTCGGACAATCACGTATCGAACTCGCGACGCCATCCGTTCGGGTCTTTCCACGAATTGGCCCACCCCTGCGAACATTACGCTGTTCGGCGACGACACGCAGTCGGCGAACTTCGAGTTCGTGGTCGTGAACGGTTCGTTTACGTTGCAGGCCGAGTATCTGGTGAATGGTTTGCAAGACGCGCGCACAACCGCCCTGGGTCCCTTGGGAACGACTGTGACGTATCACGGCGGTTACGTGCAAATGATGTACTTCCTGACCGGCGAACACGACCACTACGGCAAGAAGGTCGGGTTCTTTGAACGAGTACGTCCGAATGAGAACTTCTTCCTTGTACGAGATGAATCGGGTTGCCGATGCTTTGGAAGAGGCGCGTGGCAAGTGGGCGCCCGCTACAACTACCTCGACCTCAACGACGAGGGGCTCAACGGCGGCATCCTCCACAACGGCACGTTCGGCGTGAACTGGTTTCTCAATCCCAACATGAAAGTTCAGTTCAACTACATGGCCACCTACCGCGACGCACCGCTCCCTGGCAACACGGGCGACGGCTGGGTCAACGGTTGGGGCATCCGAGTCGCCCACGACTTTTAGTCTCCGCGGATCGTTCACTCCCCTTTCCTACTCCCTTGGCTGAACTCGCCTGAACTCGCCTGACAAGGTGTTTCCCATGAACCTGCGTTGGCTGCTCGCCCCGATCGCGCTCGTGTGCCTCATCGCCTGGGTCGCCGCCGCTCAAGCCGGCGGCGGCGACGACGAATGCCCGCACTGCCACGAAGGCGTTTGCTACCAGGAAGTCGTCACCTGGCGCTGCAAGATCGTCCCTGACAATAAGCCGATCAAGAAGACGGTCTACGAGTGCAAAGAAGTGCCGTACTGCGAACACGTCCTCCCGCGATTCGGCCAGTGCGACTGCTGCCCCGAATGCAAGGCGTGCCCCAAATTCAAGAAAGTGCTGATCAAGAAAGAGATCGTGGTCGGGGAAAAATGCGGCACGAAGTGCGTCCCCGAAAAAGTGGTCGAACGCGTCCCCGTCCCCTGCTGCCACTGCGGCAAACAGCCGTAGCACAGGCCGTAGCACAGGCTTCCAGCCTGTGAAAACCACCCCACCCCCGCCGCGCCGGCCGCGCCGCGGGTCGGCTTGCCGCCGACCGACAGGCTGGAAGCCTGTCCTACGTTTGTCCTACGTCTCCTCCTCGGACTTGGCTTCGCGGATGGCTCGCAAAAACGTCGACATCGAGTCGTAACGCTTTTCGGGCAACGGTGCGACGCACTTCATGACGGCCGAAGCGAGCGCCCGATTGAGATTCGGACGGTACTCGAGAATGTCTTTGGGGGGATGCGCGTCATGGGACATCGCGCCGCGCCCCGTCGTGTCGGTCACCGGCCAGGGGAACGCGTACGTCAACAGTTGGTACGCGGTCACGCCGAAGGCGTAAATGTCCAGCCGCTGGTCGGTCGGGCGGCGCCGCACGACTTCGGGCGCCATGTACACCGGCGTCCCTGTCCGGTTGCCCGGCAACATGAACTCCTTGGTCGCCGGCACCGTCAAGCCGAAGTCGATCAGCTTCACCAAATCGTCCTCGGGGTTGAAGATAAAGTTGCGCGGGCAAATATCGCGGTGAATGAAACCCGCTCGATGCACCGCCTCCAGCGCCTCGGCCATCTGGCGAATGATCTGCAGGCGTTTGCCTTCCAACACCGGGTCCTTGTTCACGATCAAGAGGCTTAAGTTCGTCCCCTTCACGAACTCCATCACTAAGTATTGCTGCCCCTTGTTCGTCACGCCGTGCTCCAGCGTCTCCACCACCCGCGGGTGCTTCAACTGCATGGCGATCTCGCCCTCGGTGGGCTTCTTCAGCCCCTTAAACCGCGCCTCGAACTGCAGCGTCTTCTCGACGTCCAGCAGCTTGAGCCCCACGACTTGGCCCGACTGGTGATCGCGCACCATGTGAAAATTGGACATGGTCCCCGTCACCGCTTCGCGCATAATCTCGAAGCGCTGGGAAATGTCCAGCTTCTCGCCCTTCTGAAACATGCCCTGCAGCTTCTTGAAGAAATTCATGCGCACCGCCAACGATTCAAGCGACAACCAGACAAGCGACAACAAGCCAAGATTGACAAGGTCGCTTCAATTATAGTCGAACTCCCCGGGGATGCGTCGATGCGACGATCCGCCTAGAATCTGTCGCGACGCTCCTGGTTCATCGTTCCTTCACGCTTCCCCGTCCCTCCTGCGGGATCCACTCTCCGATGTGCGGAATCACGGGCGCAATCTGGACTCACCCCCGCCGCGCGATCGACGAACCGACGCTCGCGCGCATGACCGACGCCCTCCGCCACCGCGGTCCCGACGACGTCGGAACCTACGTCAGCGACTATCGGACGCGCTCTCCCTACGAGCCGCTTCCCGGCGTCGCCCTCGGCTTCCGGCGGCTCGCCATCATCGACCTCGTCGCCGGCGCTCAACCCCTTTCCAATGAAGACGGCTCCATCTGGCTCGCCTTCAACGGCGAGATCTACAACTTCCAGAATCTCCGCCATCGACTCGAAGGCGCCGGACATACCTTCCGTACGCATGGCGACAGCGAAACGATCGTCCATTTGTACGAAGACGAGGGAGTCGACTGCTTCCGGCACCTCAACGGCATGTTCGCGATCGCCATCTGGGACTCGCGCGAGCGGCGGTTGGTCCTCGCACGCGATCGCATCGGCGAAAAACCGCTGGTCTATCGAGCGGAACCAGAACGGCTGTTGTTCGCCAGCGAATTGAAAAGCCTGCTGCAGGTTCCTGACGTGCCGCGCGAAGTCGATCCGGCTTCCGTCGACGCGTACCTGACCTACCAGTACGTCCCCCACCCGCGCTCGATCTTGAAGGGCTTCCACAAACTGCCCCCCGGACACTACGCCGTCTGGCAAGACGGGCGACTCGACGTCCAACCCTACTGGACCCCCGACTTCCGCATCGAACAGCCGCTCGACGAACCCACCGCCGCTCAGCAACTGCGCGATCAACTCACGACCGCCGTCGGCCTCCGCATGCAAGCCGACGTGCCGCTCGGCGCCTTCCTCTCCGGCGGCATCGACTCGTCCCTCGTCGTCGCCCTCATGCAACAACAGTCGACCGAGAAGGTGAAGACCTTCACGATCGGCTTCCCCATCAAGGAATACGACGAGACGCGATATGCCCGCTTGGTCGCCGACCACCTAGGGACCGACCACCACGAATTTCAAGTGACGCCCGACGGCGTCGACATCCTCCCGCGGCTCGCGTGGCACTACGACGAACCGTTCGCCGACAGCTCCGCCATCCCCACCTGGTACGTCTCGCAACTCACGCGCCAACATGTCACCGTCGCCCTGACCGGCGACGGCGGCGACGAACTGTTCGCCGGCTACCCGCGCTACAAGGCCGTGGCGCTCGGACAGTGGATCGACCGAGTGCCCGGACTGCGGTCTTTGCTCGGTGCGTCGCTCTGGCAAAAACTGCCCAGCGACGGACGACAACGCTCGCTCAGTCGCCGCTGGAAGCGGTTCGCCGAAGCGGCCGCTCTCCCCCCGCAGCGCCGCTATCTGGAATGGATTTCGATCTTCAACGAGACGCGGCGCGGGCAACTGTATCGCGACGAATTCCTCCAGCAATTGACGGACGGCGATCCGTTTGCGTTCCTCGCCGACGCGTGGCGACGATCGGCCGGCCGCGACCCCGTCACCTCCGCGTCGCTCGCCGACCTTCTCACCTACATGCCGTGCGATCTGATGACCAAGGTCGACATCGCGTCGATGGCGCACAGTCTCGAGTGTCGTCAGCCGCTGTTGGACCCGCACGTGGTGGAGTTCGCGGCGGCGCTCCCGCTGCGGCTGAAGTTTCGTCGCGGACGCGGCAAGCGTCTGCTGCGCGCCGCGTTCGGCGATCTCCTGCCCGCGGAGATTTGGACGCGTCCCAAAATGGGCTTCGGCGTGCCGCTCGACCACTGGTTCCGCAACCAACTGCGCCCGCTCACGCACGACGCGTTGCTTGCGGCGAATGCGCGCACCCATGCCTGGTTCCGGCCCGAGTACCTGACGCAGTTGGTGGATGAACACGAGTCGGGCCGCTTCGACCACGCCCCGCGCCTGTGGGCCCTCGTGTTCCTCGAACTGTGGCTGCGCGAATGGGCGACGTAAAGAACTCGGCTTCAAAGGTCGGCAGGCGAGAGGCCTGTGTGCTTCGCGATGCGATGTGCCCGAATGTCGCTTGACCGTCCAGCCAATTCGCAGAAGGGCAGCCAGCACCAGACGCGCTTTCGTCGCAGGCCATTGCGTCATGCTGGCGCCGCAAACACTTCTTTCAGTTCGGGAATGCTCTCCCCCTGCTCTAGCCGATCAGCCAATACGCGCAAGGCTAACGCCTTCACCTTGGCGATGGCTTCCACCCGAGTCTCCCCGTACGCCATGACGCCAGGCAAGTCGGGAACTTCGGCGATCCAACGACCATCTTCTTCCTGTTCCAGTTCGATGATCATCGCTACCTATGTCTCCCTTGGCGAATATGCATCGTCTCGCATCGGACGCGTTCAACGGTCCACCGCGTTTCAGCGCCGTTCCGCCCCTCGCAAGTGTACGACGGAGCCCCAACAAAGCAATCCTTCGTTCGGCGCCCTCCAACCCGAGCGCCGTTTCTTACCGCAACACCTTCGACTTGGCCGCCGTCATCGCGCCGCCGACCGACAGCGTGTCGAGGTCGCCGGCCTGATTGGCCAGGTCGTCGTGGACCGTGCCGCTGTTGACGCCGCCGAACCCCATCACGTTCCATGTCTTGTGGTCGGACCGCGCGAGCGTATAGCCCGAATTGATAACGGGAGACTTGGTCTGAGCGTCGTAGGCCAAGATCGACAATTTGGCCGTTCCGATCGCGCGGTGCCTTTCGAATAAGGCCAGGCGCGGGATGGCGACAGGCGACGGCGGCGGCAACGGAATCTCGGCCGTCCCCACGAACAACTCGTTCCGGTCGGTCCCCACGCCGCCGCTGGCCACCTCCACGATCACCTGCGCGTCTTCCACCTTTTCAACCAGCGTGCAGCCGTAGCGCATCAGCCGCCCGCGCATCGACAGGATGATGTAGTTCTTGTCGACGCAGTCGAGGTACTTGGTGTCGAGGAACACTTTGGCGTGGCTCACCGGCCGCAAGTCGACTTTGTCGAGCGCCTTGTCGGCCGCACTAGAGATCAACAACTGCTCGACCCCGGTCCGAGCGGTGTCGGAGTTTTTCATCGAGGCGCAGCCGGCGGCGGCGAGCGACGCGAGGGGCAGCAGACAACAGAACGTCCAACGACGCAGCGACACCCTAATGAACGGCTTCATGATTCGACGAACCGCCTCCCGAACGGGGGATTTCTGGCGAAGAAAAGAGAGGAGTCGGGATGTATCGCCGATCGATCTAGGTGTCGAGAGGAATTTAGTCCGCCGACCCGGATTAGCCCCTCCTGCGAGGGAATCCAGCAGCTTCCCTGCGAGGCTAGTGAAGCTGGGCAACCTGCCCTGCGCCGCTCGCCGCTGCTCTTGCTGCCCCGGTTGATCGGCCTATAATTCGATCGTTGAACTAGATTCACCGCCCCTGATCCACTCTGCGCCCGCCAGCGCTGCTGGTTCGCGCGATTTGCCCCGAGGAACCGTCATCCATGGCCAAGCAAGGTCCCCGGAAGAAGCTGCCCAAGGAAGTGGCGATCATCAACGCCGACAATTGCACGGGATGCGAGTCGTGTCGGGAAGTCTGCCCGGTTGACTGCATCAACTTCAATCAGATGGCGCACGGCGTGAAGGGGAGCCAAGCGTGGTGTGAAATCGACATCGAACGGTGCGTCGGTTGCGAAGTGTGCGTGCACATCCCCAGCAAGAAGTCGAATCCGTACGAACTGACCGTTTGCCCCTGGGACGCCATCGAAATGGTGCCGCTCGAACAAGCGGCCGTCGTCATGGCTCAAGTCGGCGGCCCGCCTGAGTACATTCAGGCCAACTGGGATCGTTTGGTCGGCACCGCTCAGCACTTGGCCGAACTCAAAGCGGCCGGCGGTTAAGCGGCCAACCGGTTTTCAGACCGCCAAGCTTACGAGCATCGCGCCCAGGAACACCAGCAACCCGACTGTACCGAGCGCCCCAAGCACGATGCCGATGATCGCCCGCGGCTTGCCGTCCATCTGCGGGTTCTTGGCGATCTGCTTGAGCGCCAGAATGCCGGTGAGCAATGCGATGGGGGAAGTGAACCCCATGCAGAACAGGGCGAAAAAGCCGCAGTAGAACGAGATAATCGCCAGCGGCGACACGCCCACCGGGACGATATACTTCAGCCCGGCGTCGCTCGGAGCCGGATACGGATAGGGCGGCGCCCCCGGCGGCAGATAGGGATTCCCCATCCCCGGCCCGACGGGCTGCTCGGCGAACGGATTCACTGCCGTCCCGCAGCGCGGGCACTGACCGGCCCCCGGCGTCAACACTTGCCCACACGCTCGACAGTTCATCGGGCTGTTCATCATTGCCTCTCTTGACCAAGCGGCCCTGTAGGTCGAACTTTTCCTCGCAACGCCCCGTAGCAGTTCCTAGGGCAGGCGTCGCAACGCGATCAGCGCGGGCGGGTAGAACCGCACGAACCACTGGTCGGGCTCATCCAACAGCGTCGGGTCGAAGCGCTCGTCGCTTTCCACCACGAACAGGCTGCCGGGCGGGGCGAGCGACATGAGTTGCCGGATCAGATTGAGCATGTCGTCGGGGCGTTGTGCGAACAGAATGTACGGCGGGCAGCAAAACACAAGCCAAGGGCGTTGTTGGAGTTCGGCCAGCAGATTGCGCGGCCGACCGTCGACGCCCATCAGCAGCCCTTCGGCCAGACGCCGCACCCACACAAACGTGTCGGCCGCCTCCACATCCATGCTTTCGCCAAGCCCCAACTGGTCGGCGTGTCGACGGATGGCTTTCGCCGTCGGAAAGTGGCGTTCCAAGAGCAGTGCGCGAGCGGCCCCGCGGCTCAGGGCCTCAAATCCCAACACTCCCGTACCCGCAAAGAGGTCGATGACTTGCCGATCCTTCACGTCGTCGGCGATCAGGTTGAACACCGCTTCGCGAACGCGATCCTTCATCGGACGCACGTGCGGGTCGCCGCCGAACGGAAGCGTCCGGCCGCGCAGCGTGCCGCCGATGATCCGCACTCCCCCCGCGGCCGTGGAGGCGTCCAGCGGCGCGGCGGCCGGGCCTTCGGGCTGGAAGGCGGCGGGGATCGAGGCAGAGCGACGCGAGCGTTTCATGGCGCAGGGACCTTTCCGGGAAAGACGTCTATGATAAGCTGCTAGGTCGCCGAAAAGGGAGCTGCCAAGCCAGTTTCCGTGTGCGAGAATCGCCGTTTCGAATTGTGTGAATCACTACCAGAACTGAATCGCTGTATGAAACCGGGAGTGCATTCGATGAAGGCACGCATGAGCGTGAGTCACCGTTGTCTGTGCCTGGCGTTGGTCGTTGGCCTGACCCAGGCGTCGCTGATCTCGTCGCTGGTCGCTCAAGATGCCAAGCCCGAAGCGCCGGCCGCCAAAACGGAAACACCCGCGGCCAAGCCCGAAGCGGCCAAACCTGAAGCGCCCAAACCAGAGACGCCCAAGCCGGACGCCGCCAAACCCGAAACGCCGGCGCCAGCGGACGCTCCGGCCGCCGTCGCCGCCCCGGCCGGTAACGAGGAAGCGATCAAAGCCTTCGACGCGAAGCTCGCCGAATGGAAGGCGGTCGTCAAGGCGCTGCGCGATCTCAAGATCCGCTATCAAACCGCGCCGGAAGGCGAAACCGAGTCGCTGAAGAAGCAGTGGGACGAACAAACGGCGAAAGGCGAAAAGCTGTTGCCCGAACTACGCGACACGGGCAAAGCCGCGTATCTCGCCGCTCCCAACGCCAACCTGCAACTCACCCGCTTCCTCGTCCGCCTCCTGGCCGACGACATCGAGCGAGACGATTTCGAACCCGCCTGGGATCTCGCGCAGGCGCTCGTCGACAATGAGTGTGAAGTGAACGAGGTGTACCAACTGGCCGGCGCGGCCGCGTTCGCGCTCAATCAGTTCGACAAGGCCGAAGAGTTGTTCAAGAAGGCCGAAGAAACTGGCACGCTGAACAACGAAATCGCCAAGAAGTTCTTCGGTGCACTCCCCGAATGCAAGGCAACCTGGCCCGCCGAAGAGGCCGCTCGCAAGGCCGACGCCGAAAAGGACGACCTGCCGCGCGTGAAGTTCACCACGCCCAAGGGCGAGATCGTCGTCGAGCTGTTTGAGAACGAAGCGCCGGAGACGGTCGGCAACTTTATCAGCCTCGTCGAAAGCAAATTCTACGACGGGCTGACATTCCACCGAGTGCTCGCGAACTTCATGGCCCAAGGCGGCTGCCCGCAAGGGACCGGCACCGGCGACGCGGGCTACAAGATCTTCTGCGAGTGCTACAAGGACAACCACCGGAATCACTTCCGCGGGACGCTCAGCATGGCCCACGCCGGCAAAGACACCGGCGGGTCGCAGTTCTTCCTCACGTTCGTCCCCACCACGCACCTGAACGGTCGCCACACGGCGTTCGGCCGAGTGATCTCGGGGATGGATGTGCTCGCGAAATTGCAACGCATCGATCCCGATAATCCGAACAAGCCGGCGCCGGACAAGATTCTGAAGGCCGAGGTGATTCGCAAGCGCGATCACAAGTACGAACCGAACAAGGTGCAGTAGTTGTGGAAGGAGTGGCTCCGATGAAGGATGTCGGTTCGTCTCGTCTGACTGTCGGCGTGGTCGGTCTCGCCAGTCTGTCGCTCGTCGCCATGTGGCTGGTGCTGCATCAGCCGCTGGCCGCGCAACCGCCTCAATCCGAGGGGAAAGCGCCGGCGGTCAAGCTGCCGCGCGCGAAGCCGGCCAGCGAGCCGGCCGCCGATCAACCGGCCGAAGCGGCCGCCGACGCCGCTCCTGCTGACCAACCAGCCGCCGGCCCGGACGGTTCGTTCGCCGACGTGCTCGCCCAATGGAACGCAACCGACAAGCGGCTCGCCGAGCTCGCGCAGCAGTTCCGCGAAGCGCCGCCGGAAGAGCGCGAGGCGCTGCGCAAGGAATACTCTCTGCAGGTCGCCGAGGCGAACAAGATTTTGCCGCAGTTGCGTGCGGCCGGGATGGCCGAGTATGCGGCGAAGCCGAACGCCGACCCGCAAGTGACGCGAACCTTGCTGGGCCTCTTGGGCAACGATCTGCAGATGGACGATTACTTTGCCGCCGCCGAGCTCGCGGCGCTCTTGGTGAATAATCAGTGCCCCGAGAAGCGGTTGCCGCTCATGGCCGGCTACGCCGCGTTCGGCACGAACGACTTCGAAAACGCGGGCAAGTTCTTCCAGAAAGCGGCCGAGACGCAGCAGATCGACCAGGAGGCCGAGTCGTATTTGTCGCAGATGGCCGACTTCCAGAAGGCGTGGGACGCGGAGCTCAAGGTGCGCGAGGCCGAGGAAATGGCCGACGACCTGCCGCGCGTGAAGCTGGAGACGAACAAAGGGACGATCGTCATCGAGCTATTCGAGAATCAAGCGCCGCAAGCGGTGGCTAACTTCATCAGTTTGGTGGAGTCGAAGTATTACGACGGTCTGACATTCCACCGCGTTTTGCCAGGCTTCATGGCGCAGGGCGGTTGCCCGAACGGAACGGGGACGGGCGGCCCAGGCTACAAGATTTTCTGCGAGTGCGACCGCGAGGACTACCGCCATCACTTTACGGGCACGCTCAGCATGGCGCACGCCGGCAAGGACACCGGCGGCTCGCAGTTCTTCCTCACCTTCCGTCCCACGCCGCACCTGGACGGCCGCCACACGGCCTTCGGCCGCGTAATCGAAGGCTTCGAAGTCCTCCCCAAGCTCCAGCGTCGCGACCCCAACCGCAGCCGCGTCGAACCCGACAAAATCGTCCGCGCCGAAGTCCTCCGCAAGCGCAACCACAAATACGAACCCAAAAAGGCCCCGTAGCGCGCCGATTGGGGTAGGCAGGACCGATTGAGTTCGGTCCCGCCCCCCGCCGAACCGGACGGGCGGATCTCCCGCATCCGGCTCTCCGGTCGATTGTTACTGTCGAGCAGATTGGCTTTCACGCGCACGGGCCATTGCCAGACTGAAGAGCCCGTGTGCCGCGAAGTAGGCATTGGGATAGCGTTGATGATCTAAGGCGCGACCACGACCGCGACGACCGGCACGCTTGCGAAGGATGCTTCGCAGGCGCATGCGAACCCAGCCGTCGACGCTCGTGTGCGTCGTGTGCCAGCTGTGTTTGAAGTATTCGTACCAGCCGCGCAGCGTCTTGTTCACATCCGCGATGATCGCTTTCAGGCTCTCGCCGTGGGTCCGTTTCGTTTTGCTACGAATCGCGTCCTGGAATTTCCGCATGCTCTTTTGCCGGGGGAACCGGCGGTGTTTGAGGAAGCGGTAGCCAAGGAATTCGAAGCCCTCGTCGTCCACGTGGACGATTTTGGTTTTGGTCGGGTGGAGCGTCAGACCGCGTTGGACGGTCCAGTCGCGCACCAGGGCCAAGGCTGCTTCGGCGTCCTCCCGCGTGCGGCATTGGATCACGAGATCATCCGCGTACCGTGTCATCTCGTATCCCGATCTGGTCATGAGGTGGTCCAGGTCGTTCAGATACAAGTTGCTCAGCAGAGGGCTGATAATCGCGCCTTGCGGCGCGCCAGCCTGTGGAGTCCAGCGGTCCAAGCCATCCAGAACGTCGGCCTGCAGAAACTTTTCCACGAGCTCGATCACCGAGTTGTCCGCCACGTATTGGCGTAGTTGCGCGATCAACGCGTCATGTGGGATCGTATCGAAGTAGGACTTCAGGTCGACATCGACGGTGTATTTGTATCCGTCTTGGACGAACCGGTCGACGCGGCGCAGCGCGTCTTTGCACCCTCGGTTGGGGCGAAAGCCGTAGCTGTGCTCCGCGAACTGGCGTTCCAAAATAGGTTCCAGCACGTGTCGGAGCGCGTTTTGTGCGACGCGGTCACGGACTGTCGGAATCCCCAGCGGTCGCGTTTCGTTCGTGCCCGGTTTGGGGAGATGAACGCGTCGGATCGACTGCGGTCGGTAGGTGCCGTCGCGCAGCTGTTGCTCCAGCTTGTCCACATTTCTCGTCAGTCCCGCCGTGAAGTCTTCGATCGTCACGTTGTCCACGCCCGGTGCGCCCTTATTGGCGGCGACCTCGCGGTACGCCGAAAGCAGGTTGCTCCGTTTGTAGACTTTGTCCATCAAGCTATGCCATTTTCCTCCTCGAACGCTGTTTTGGTCCAGCGTGGCCAACATCGGTTTGGTCCATACGCTCGGTTCCGTCCAAGCCCAGTGGGCTTGATCGTCTCCAGAGAATTTACGCGGCGTCCGATCGCTCGGCGTCGCGATTGAGTCTGGTGGTTGTTCCACGCGCATGCACCTCCTCGATCAATCTTCCTGCGCCCCTTTGCTCCGCGGAAGTTACTCCGTTTCAAAGCTCCTACGGGCGCTCTGACCGCCCGCGTGGCATCGCCGACGCGTGCGTGGCCCTATGGGGGAGGCTGCTCTCGCGTCGCTCGACAAGTCGCCCACGCGGGGGTTCCCTGCTTACCGTGTTTGACCTTCCAATCGTTCCGCCTCCAACCACCCCTCGCCGCCTCCGGGTCGATCTGTTTTTTTTTTCCGGAGCTGACCATCCACTACCTTGATAATCCGGTGTGCCGGCATCGAATGGCATCTTGGGCTTCGCCGGATGCTAGCGGGCTCGCCGCGACGACAGGCCGAATCGAGTTCGTTATCCTGCGGACCGATCGTTCACTTCCAGTTGCTCTCCACCTCCTCTTGCGAGGACGCAGTTACTCTCCGTTAACGAACCCAGATCAGGTTCGTGAGGGGACTTTCACCCTTCTGATCACACACGTTCACAGGCGCACTAGCACAGGCTTCCAGCCTGTGACGCCCGTCTCAAACGCCCGCTCCGTCCCCCGCCCGCTCCCCTGGAGTGATAAAAATCTTAGAGTGAGTCCGCGCACTGCTGTTGCGCCCCTCATCCCCGCCCCTTCTCCCCGCGGCGGGGAGAAGGGAGCACAATCCGCGCGTGTCGTTGCGCAACAAACGACAGCGGGTCCGAGGCGTCGGTGGGTCCGAGGCGCCAAACGCTCCGAAGTCATCAGAGTTTTTATCACTCTCCCCCTCTCCTCCCCCGCCCCCTCCACTCCGCCCCCCGCTCGACCTACAATTACCTCTTTCCACGACTATCCGTTGAAAGAGGTGGCCAGAGTGAACGCGAAGAAGCCGTTGAAGTTGGCAGTGATCCCAGGCGATGGCACGGGGCCGGAAGTGACCGCCGAAGCGCTGAAGGTATTGGAGGCGGCGTCGAAGCTGGAAGGCTTTACGTTTGAGACGACGCACTTTGATTGGGGCGGCGAGCGGTATTTGAAGACCGGCGAAACGCTGCCGGCCGGCGCGGTCGCGGAACTCAAGAAGTACGACGCCATCTACCTCGGCGCCGTCGGTCACCCCGACGTGAAGCCCGGCATCCTCGAGAAGGGGTTGTTGCTGGAGCTCCGGTTTCAGCTCGACCAATACATCAACCTGCGTCCCGTGAAGCTGTATCCGGGCGTGGAGTGCCCGTTGGTCGGCAAGGGCCCGAAGGAAATCGACTTCGTCGTGGTCCGCGAGAACACGGAAGACATGTACGCGGGCGTCGGCGGCTTCCTCAAGAAGAACACGCCCGACGAAGTGGCCACGCAGACGGCCGTCTACACGCGGAAGGGGTGCGAGCGAGTGATCCGCTGGGCCTTCGAGTTCACTCGGAAGCGCAACAATCCCAAGGGCAAGCGGCTCACCTTGGTCGCCAAGACCAACGTGCTCACCTACGGCCACGACCTGTGGTGGCGGACGTGGCAAGAGATCTCCAAGCAGTATCCGGACGTCGAACCGGACTACAACCACGTCGATGCGTGCTGCATGTGGATGGTGAAGAATCCCGAGCACTATGACGTGATCGTCACGACGAACATGTTCGGCGACATCATCACCGACTTGGGCGCGATGATTCAGGGCGGGTTGGGCGTCGCCGCGGGCGGCAACATCAACCCGGATGCGGGCGGCGTGAGCATGTACGAGCCGATGGGCGGCAGTGCGCCGAAGTACACCGGCCTGAACGTGATCAATCCGATCGCCGCGATCGGCGCCATGTCGATGCTGCTGGAGCACAGCGGCCAGCCGGCGGCCGGCGCGCGGATCATGAAGGCCATCCAGATCGTCACCGGCACGAAGATGAAGAGTCAGTCGGCCGGCAAGATGGGCTATGGCACGCGCGAAGTCGGCGATTTGGTTTGCGAAAACCTGTAGTCGGCGCGCGGTGCATCATTCGGATCGTTCCAACTCGACGAGCATCCCATGCTGAACCAACTGTTTAATTTATCGGGCCGAGCGGCGTTGATTACGGGCGGGAGCAAGGGCATCGGCAAGGCGATCGCGCGAGCGCTCGCCGAGGCCGGCGCTCACGTCGCCATTAGCGCTCGGCACGAGGACGAGTTGGTTCGAGCGAAACAGGAGATCGGCGCGGGGCTGGATGTCCGCGTCGAAACGCTGGTCGCCAACATGTACGAACGATCCGAAGTCGATCGACTCGCGGCCTGGGCGCTCAAGACGTTCGGCCGCGTCGACATTCTGTTCAACAACGCGGGGAGCAATCGCCCGCAGCCGCTGGTCGACACGACCGACGACTCGTGGGATGAGATCTTCGAGTTGAATGTGACCAGTTGTATGCGGCTGGCGAGGGCGCTCGCGCCGCAGATGATCGAGCGGCGTTGGGGGCGGATCATTCACTTGTCGAGCGTCATGGCGTTGGCGTCGAATCCGGGTCGCGGCTGCTATTCGGCGACGAAGGCCGCGCTGATCGGGATGGCTCGAGCGCACGCGCTGGAGCTAGGCCCGTACGGCGTCACGGTGAATTGCATCGCTCCGGGCCCCGTCGCGACCGACCTACCGATGAGCGTGCTGAACGACGAGCAGAAACACAAATTCGCAGAGCTCACCGCCGTCAAGCGTTGGGGTCACGTGCGCGACATGGTCGGCCCCGCGCTGCTATTGGCCAGCGACGCCGGCGCCTTCATGACCGGCACGGTCGTCGTCGCCGACGGCGGCATGCTCTGCCGCACCTTCGACTAATGCTCCCCTCACCCCCTTCCCCTCACCCCTACTGCCCTCACCTTTACTGCCCTCCCCTCTCCCCGCCAAATGTTGCGCCACCAGTTCCGCGCCAGCAAGCAAGATTCCACCGCAACATTTGACGGGGAGAGGGGTCGGGGGTGAGGGGCAGGAGGCCGCCGCATGCTCACCGTCTATTCCGCCGGCTCGAATCGCGACTGCGCCGGCCTAGCGCGGCGCGACTTCCTCCGCATCGGCGCCGCCGGACTCGGCGGGCTGGCCCTGCCCGATTGGCTGCGGCTGCAAGCGGCAGCATCTGCGAGCGGCGCCGGGTTCGTCCGCGACAAGTCGGTCGTGCTGCTGTTCCTGGGGGGCGGCGCGAGCCACATCGAGACGTTCAATCCGAACATGCAGTCCCCGGCGCCCTACTCGAGCGTCACGGGAGAGGTGGCGACGACGTTGCCGGGAGTGACCTTTGGGGGCACCTTTCCCGGGTTAGCGCAACGAGCCAAACAGTTGGCAGTGGTGCGCTCGTTCCAGCATCCGATCGCGGACCACGTCGCGGCGATCATTTACATGTTGTCGGGCGGTACTCGACAGAAGGTTGACGGGCGCGGTTTCAGCCTCGGCTCGGCCTATGCGAGACTGCGTGGAGCGAACCACGAGTCGACGGGGCTGCCGACTTATTCGCTGCTCACGGCGCCCGAGACCGACTCGCAGTTTCGCGCCGAGCGATCGCGAGTGGAAGCCGGTTCGAGCGCCGGCTCGTTGGGCGCGAGTTACACGCCGTTCGATCCGACGAATAGTCGGTCGCTGGACAATCTCAAGCTGCGGTTGCCGCTGGAGCGGTTGGCGGACCGACGGCAGTTGAGGAAGTCGCTGGATCAGCTGCGCCGCGACCTGGACGGCAGCGGCACGATGGCCGGGCTGGATCGGTTCGAGCAGCAGGCGGTCGATTTGGTGACGCGCGGGGCGAGCGACGCGTTTGACGTGTCGAAGGAGGATCCGCGGACGTTGGCGCGGTACGACACGAGCATGTTTCGGGTGGGGAACGAGGGGCAGCGACCGGAGCAAATGCGGTCGTGCACGTTGGGGCGGCAGTTGTTGTTGGCGCGGCGGCTGTGCGAATCTGGTTGTGGATTTGTGACGGTGCAGAGCGCGGGGTGGGACAACCACGCGGACGGCAACAACCCGAATCAGTTCGGCGGCATGAACATGTTGGGGCCGCCGTTGGATAAGGCCGTTTCGGCGTTCTTGGACGACGTCGCGGAGCGGGGGCTGTCGGACAAGATCCTGTTGGTGATCACCGGCGACTTTGGCCGCACGCCGCGTTTAAACAAGCGCGGCGGTCGAGACCATTGGTCGAATCTATGCACGTTGGCGCTGGCGGGCGGCGGTCTACGGATGGGGCAAGTGATTGGTCAATCGGCGCGTCAGAACGACGTGCCATCGACGGAGCCGATCACGCCGCAGCAGCTCACATCGACGGTGCTGCACACGTTGTTCGACGTCGGCCGGATGCGTCTGGTCCCCGGCCTCCCGTCAGAAGTCACTCGCCTGACCCAGGACGTCCTCCCCATCCAAGAACTATTCTAACCCGCTGCCCATTTCAGCCGCCCCGCGCTAGCGGCCGGCTCGATCACGCCAAACCGCGGGCTAGCGCCCCGTCGGCTGACAAGCTTCTCAGCCGCCCCGCGCTAGCGGCCGGCTCGTCGCCTTCTCAGCCGCCCCGCGCTAGCGGCCGGCTCGTCGCCCCCGACCCTTGCCGTCAACGGCCCGAGCGGCCATAATCGACTGACTGCTGCGTCCCCGTAGCTCAATTGGATAGAGCGTCGGCCTCCGAAGCCGAAGGTTAGAGGTTCGAGCCCTCTCGGGGATACTTCTTATTGCCGCCCCATCTCGACCGGGGGCCCGCGCTGGCGAGAGTCTCCGCGAGCTTCTTGCATGCCGGAGGCATGCCAGCCATTAGCCGGTGGTCGCCCCCGGCGCACCACCGGTCGAGCGGCAAGGCATCGGTCGCTTCGGCCCGAGTGGGAACGCCCCTGGAAAGCTCGAGGATGTCACCGAACGGATGAAGGCGATATGAGCGATATCGCCGCCGCGGTTGTCGCGAGCATCTGGGCGTAGGTGGCGGCCCAAATGCGGCTGAGCAGCAGCGTGCGAAGCGTGAGGATTCGCTGAGCGCCATCGCGCGTCCAGCGCATGCCTGATAATTTGAGCCGACGTATAGACCGTCTTGCAGGCCGCTTCTGTAATGCCGCTCCCCAACGGAATGTGGGACTTCTTATATTCGCTGTAACGCATCCATTTGGTGCGCTTTTGAAGGTAGTTATAGGCCTTGCGAAATTCCTGGGTTCGCGACTTGCCCATCCGGTGTCGCGCCGCAAGGTAAGCGTACACCACCACCATTCCGCACGATCGTGATCGCCAGTGTAGTGTTTCTCGGGAGCGTCGGCTCCCAGGAGTCTCACTTACACGGGAGTACGATGCGATGGCGAGAACGAGTGACGCGGGGAAGCGAGCGGATTGGGAGTCGCGGCTGCGACGTTATCGGGCCAGCGGGCTGGCGATTGGAGCCTTCTGCACGCGCGAGGGCGTGTCGGCGGCGGCGTTCTACTACTGGTCGCGACAACTCGGCGGCCGTCGCCCCAGCACGGCGACGTCGAAGGAGACTTCGAAGCCCGCGACAGATCGAGCGCTCGGCGTCGACGCGGACGTCGTGCGTTTCCGCTTGCCGGCGGGCGCCGAGATCGTCGTGCCCGGGGCGCGACTGGACGTCGTTCGCTGCCTCGCGGAAAGCCTGACGCGAGCGACTTCGGCCGCAGTGCCGGCGTTTCGCGAAGTCGTCGTCACGCCAAGCTGAAGCAGGAACCACGTCATGCTCCCGACGTCGCTAACCGGTCCGCTCGGCGGGGCCAAGATTTTCTTGTATTCGAAAAACGTCGATATGTGAAAACGCTTCGACGGCCTGCACACGATCGTGCAAGAAGAATTTGAACGCGACGTGCGCGCGGGCATCGAATTGTCGAGCGTCAAACGCCGTCGCTGCTATCGCGCGACGCAATTGGCGAGCGGCCACCGTAGCGAACGACGTATCCCTGCGAATCCCGACCAGCGCTGGCTGCCGTTCGATTCGGCCGCCGAATTCCAAGAGGCGCGGGCGGAGGCCGAAGCGGAGGTTTTGAAGTTGCGCTGTTTTGGGAATCTCGCTTCATCGCAGATTGTCGCCAGTGTGGCTTGCTCGGCCCCGAAGGGCAACGCTGTGAAGCAATTCCCAACCGCCGACCGTCAAGGCGCCACGGTCACTCAAGCCGGAGGCTTGATAGCCATTAGCCGGTGGTTGAGCGAAGCGACACCACCGGTTCCTGACGCCCCCAATCCGACAGCCACCACACGCCGCCACAAAATGCGACACGGCGCAGCCGTAGAGCGACGCCCTGGGAAAGCCGTACCAGGGCGCGCTCCACGCCCTGAAAGGCAACGCTGCGAAGCAATTCTTTACGAGAAAGACGAGGTCGTTCGGTTACTCAAGGGCGATCCACGGCTTTCCTGGCGGCGCCGGTGCACCTCCTTGTTCGCTCTCTCTTGTTTCTCACGGAGACAAATCTGATCGGGTGCGAGTCACCCAAAACCCAGGGCGGCGATTCGCTCTGCCCTGGGCTGACCTGTCGTGCCCCTTCGGGGCGGATGCACCACGTGACCACGCGCTCGAAAAGATCGAGAACGGCGACGAGGCGCAGCAAATCGGTCCGACGCACGGTCCGCGTCGCCTGTTGGGCGCATGCGCGGCGCAAGGTCAAGGAGGCCTCCACGTACACGAAGGAGCGCGACACGCTGCTGGACATGATCAACGCGCTGTATGACGTGGAGCGGCGCGCGGCGAACATGTCGAGCGACGAACGGCTGGCGCTGCGTTCAAAAGAGTCGAAGCTCATCTTGAGCGCCATGGGTGCCTGGCTGGAGACAGCGCCGATCGCGCAAGTGCTGCCCAAGAGCGACTTCGCCGACGCCTTGAAGTACATCCGCAATCACTGGGAGGCGCTGAACGTCTACGTCGCCGACGGCCGCATCCCGATCGACAACAACTCGGTCGAACGCCTGATGAAGCAGGTGGCGATGGGCCGCAAGGCGTGGCTCTTCGTGAGCAACGTGGAATCGGGCGAACAGAGCGCGATGCTGATGAGCTTGGTGAGCAGCGCGAAGCGACACGACCTCGACGTCTGGACGTACGTGAAGGACGTGCTCGATCAGTTGTTGGCCGGCTCGACCAACTACGAGTCGCTGCTGCCCGACGTCTGGAAACGCGCGCATCCCGAAGCGGTGCGCCAGTACCGCGTCGAAGAGCGCCAACAGAAGGCCGAGCGCAAGCAGATCAATACGGCCAAACGCCGTCTCGCGTCCAAGGCGGCCCGCGAGAAACGCTAACCGCGTCGTCTGCCGATGCGACGCGCCGCCGCGTGATCGCCCCCTCACCGCGGCTGGGACCGCCGCCCCTGTCCGCTGCAACGGCCGTCTACCGCCCCGGCCATTCCGAAATCAGGGCATGGTCCTGCTGTACGCTTACCGCGTAGACGCCATCCTCTGAGTGCTCGCGGGTTCGTCGGGAACCCACTACGACGAAACGGTCTACGGGTACGACAGCAGCAAGCGACAAAACCGCCTGGTCACACCGGGCGGGACAATCACGCGCACCGTCTTCGACGCACGGGAAAACCCCTGGAAGACGTTCGTGGGCACCAACGACACGGGCGCCACCGAGAGCGATCCGACCGGCGGCGGGGCGGCGGGCAATAATATGGTCCAAGTGACCGAATTGGAGTATGACGGCGGCACGGCCGGCGGCGATAATCTGCTGACCAAGCAAACGCAATTCGTGTAGGGGCCGGTCCAACCTGTTGGCAAATCGGGATGTAGTACCGAAGAGCATCTGTTCGGAGTCAAATCCCATGACCACGCGGGTGACAACGTACACGTACGATTGGCGGGGCCGCCGGGTGGCGACGGACGGCGAAGTCGATTTCTACCAGGAGACGGCGTACGACAACCTGGATCGGCCGACTGTGACGCAGCGGCGGGACACGACCTCAGGCGGGAATCTGGTCGCCAAGAGCGAGACGAAATACGACGCGCGGGGACGCGTCTATCAGACGGTGCGGTATGGCGTGAATCCGGCCACGGGGACGGTCGGCCAGTCGTTAACCGACAACACGTGGTACGACGCGTCGGGGAATGTGCTCAAGCAACAACCGGCCGGGGCGCGGCTGTTCACCAAGCAGGTCTACGATGGCTTGGGGCGGCAGACCAAGTCCTACGTGGGCTATGACCTGTCGGAGTCGAGTTACGCGGATGCCGGGACCGTGACCGGGGATACGATCGTCGAGCAAACGGAGATCACCTTCGATGCGGCGTCGAACGTGATTCAAACGACCGTGAAACAGCGCTATCACAACGCGACGGGGACGGGCGAGTTGACCGGGCCGGCGGGCGCGCAGCCCAAGGCGCGCGTCACCTACTCGGCGTCGTGGCCCGATCCGCTCGGTCGCCAGCAGGCCGCGGCCGATTATGGCACCAACGGCGGCTCGGCGCTCAGTCGCCCCGCCACGATTCCGGCTCGCAGCGATACGGTGCTGGTCACGAGCCAGGACTACAACAGCGCGGGGCAAGTCGCCATTCAGACCAATCCGGCGGGAATCTCCACCTGCCTGCTCTACGACGCGGCCGGTCGACAGATCGTCATGGTCATGAACTGCACGGGGTACGGCTCTTCGAGCAGTTCTTCTTCCTCGTCCTCTTCTTCCTCGTCTTCTTCCTCCAGCGCCGGTTCGTCGTCGGGTTGCCTGGCGTCGCTCGACGAGAACGTGATCGTGCGCACCAGCTACAACGCGGACGGCAACGTGCAGGAGTTGATCGCCGAGAACAGCGTGACCGGCTCCCAGACAACGCAGTACGTCTACGGGACGACGCTGTCGGACAGCGGGATCGCGTCGAGCCTGCTCAAGCGCAAGGAGATCTATCCCGACTCGGTCGACGGCGACGACGAGATTCGCTTTGCCTACAACCGCCAGGGCGAGGTGACGTCGATCCGCGACCAGAACGGCACGGTGCATACGTTCGACTACGACGGGCTGGGCCGACAGATTCAGGATCGGATCACGACGCTCGGTACGGGCGTCGATGGCCGTGCGGCGGATCTCGACCAGCTATGACGTGCGCGGGATGCGCGAGAAGATCACCAGTTGGAACGCCCCGACGGTCGGCAGCGGCAGCGTGGTGAACGAAGTGCAGTTCGCGTACAACGATTTCGGACAGATTACCAACGACTACCAGGCGCACGCCGGCGCCGTGAGCACGTCGACCACGCCCCAGGTGCAGTACGGTTACGCGAGCGGCTCGGCCAACACGATTCGGCCCACGTCGATCACGTATCCCGACGGCCGAGTGATCACCTACGGCTATGGTTCATCCGATTCGATGGCCGACGTGCTGAGTCACGTGGCCGCAATCATTGACAGCGACGCCGGCGCGACGCACCTGGCCGACTACTCGTACCTGGGCCTGCGGACGTTCGTCGAGGTGGACTACACCGAGCCGGACGTCAAATACACGCTAGTCGGCACGGCCGGAGGGAACGATCCCGACACGGGCGACATTTACCGCGGCTTCGACCGCTTCGGGCGGATCAAAGACAGCTACTGGTACAACTACGGCAGTTCCACTGACGTCGACCGGATCAAGTACGGCTACGATCGCAACGGCAATCGCACCTACCGGGAAAACACAGTCGCCGCGTCGTATGGCAAGAACTTCGACGAGAAGTACGAGCACGACCTGATCGACCGATTAAAGCACATGGAGCGAGGCCGCCTGACGGCGGGCAAGGACGGGATCACGGACAAAACGTTCGCCCAATGCTGGAGCCTGGACGAGGCCGGGAACTGGAAGAAGTTCCTGGAAGACAGCGATGGTGATGGCGCGTGGGACCTAAATCAGTTCCGCTCCGCCAACGGCGTCAACGAAATCACTGACGTCAGCGAGATCGCTGGTCCGTCGTGGGCTACTCCGGCGTACAACCGCGCCGGCAACATGACCACGATCCCCAAGCCGGCCGATCCCACCCAGTCGTTCACGGGAACCTACGACGCCTGGAACCGGTTGGTCAAGTTGGAAGACGGCTCGGGGACCGTCGCGCAGTACGAATACGATGGCGCGAAACGCCGGACAGTCAAAAAGACCTACACGTCGGGAACTCTCTCGGAAACCCGGCACTTCTATTACACCGAGCCCAGCCGGTGGCAGGTCGTCGAGGAACGCGTCGAATCGTCGAGCGACGCCGAACGGCAGTTCGTGTGGGGCCTGCGCTACGTCGACGACATCGTGCTACGCGATCGCGACACCGACGTCGACGGGACGCTGGATGAGCGTCTTTACGGACTGCAGGATGCGAATTGGAATGTGACCGCACTAGCTACTAGCAGTGGCACATTGGTCGAACGACTCGTCTACTATAGCTACGGAATCCCCAATTATCTCTCTACTACCTTTGACAGCCGAAGGACAACACTATATTCGTGGCACCATTGCTTTCAAGGATACTACCGTGATCCAGAATCGCTCTTGGAGTGCGTGCGCAATAGGGCCAGAAATCCCGTCCTCGGAACATGGCTGCAACGTGACCCAATAGGCTATAGCACTCGCACCTCATTATACGAGTTTGCCAACTCATCGCCGCTCGTCCGCATTGATCCTAGCGGGCTTTGGGTTGTACATGCCCTATGCGCCACGGCATGCGTCGGCTGCGTAGGCGTTCCGGCAATTGGCCTGATTTCATGTTATTCGGCAGCGCAAGACTCGCAGCAGTTTTCTGATTGTTGGAACAACTACTGGGAGTTACTTCCCGCGTGGCAAAAGGTTCTTTGGGGAACTGCATGCATCGGGTGTGCGGCGTGCCTGATACGTTATGCGTGGCCAGTAATAGTAGCGGGTGGCGCTAAGGTACTTAAGGCGTGTCGACAATGGCGCGCTCATGCCAAGTGCCTAGCCGTCTATGGCGAGTATAAGGCGGCGTCCAAGGCAACTGCGGGATGCCTAAATGACACAAGTTGCTCAAGCGCCACAGCGAAGTGCGCTGCCGCCAATGCCGAAGTTGCGGGCCGCGCGCTCTACCTCACACTTCGTTGCGACTATATCCTCCCTGGAAGCATTGCAAAAGGGTCGCAACTGGCAGAGGCCAACCACAAAACGGAATTGGGCAACAAGACTAAGTTTGCCGCAAAGTGCTGCACACGAGCAGCACAAATATGCGCGGCTACGCCGAACAGCTAGGACGACAAGTGCACGATGGTGCGCAGTACGCAGGTAGCGGGTGCATTATGGATGAGTTAGGCAAGCGAATTATCGCCGCGTTCTCGGCTGTCAAGTATCCTGGCGATGATAAGTTGACCGTTTATTCACGCGCTGGACGCGCACATGACGAAGTTTGGGCGATATTGAAGGGCAAAGAGTGGACGCAGTGTCCAGTGACGGTTCTTATGCGCTGTGACACGCCACTTGCGGACTTGACACCAGCTGCGTTTTGTTACTATATGCCCGCATTTCTGTTGGCCTGCCTCGACAATGGTGAATCGGGCGACATTGCTCACTCGCTCGTGTATTACCTGAGCGCCGCATCATATAGTGACAGGGCAATATTCTGCCTGCGATTATCAGAATTTAACCAGCAACAGCGAGATGTCATGCGTGAGGTATTGTATGAGTTAATTAGGCGAGGCGTCGAGTCCGAGGATGATGCACATGGCGCACTTGCTGCCCTTGATGCCGGCTGTGCAGAGAAGCTGTAAAAGGCGCAGGGCATGGGCATCGTTAAATATTAGCTGGCGGCGATAATCTACTGACCAAGCAAACACAGTACGTGTCGGGGTAATTCAAGGAATACGGTAAGTTCTCGATGCCGGACTGAGTGGAATCTGATCGGAGCACATTCCCATGACCACGCGCGTGACAACGTACACGAATGATTGGCGCGGCCGTTGGGTGGCGACGGACGGGGAGGTCGATTTCTACCAGGAGACGGCGTACGACAACCTGGATCGGCCGACTGTGACGCAGCGACGGAATACGTCGTCGAGCGGGAATCTGATCGCCAAGCGCGAGACGAAATACGACGCGCGGGGACGCGTCTATCAGACGGTGCGGTATGGCGTGAATCCGGCCACGGGGGCGGTCGGCCAGTCGTTAACCGACAACACGTGGTACGACGCGTCGGGGAATGTGCTCAAGCAACAACCGGCCGGGGCGCGGCTGTTCACCAAGCAGGTCTACGATGGCTTGGGGCGGCAGACCAAGTCCTACGTGGGCTATGACCTGTCGGAGTCGAGTTACGCAGATGCCGGGACCGTGACCGGGGATACGATCGTCGAGCAAACGGAGGTCACGTACGACGCGGCGTCGAACGTGATTCAAACGACCGTGAAACAGCGCTATCACAACGCGACGGGCACGGGCGAGTTGACCGGGCCGGCGGGCGCGCAGCCCAAGGCGCGCGTCACCTACTCGGCGTCGTGGCCCGATCCGCTCGGTCGCCAGCAGGCCGCGGCCGATTATGGGACCAACGGCGGCTCGGCGCTCAGTCGCCCCGCCACCATCCCGGCTCGCAGCGATACGGTGCTGGTCACGAGCCAGGACTACAACAGCGCGGGGCAAGTCGCCATTCAGACCAATCCGGCGGGAATCTCCACCTGCCTGCTCTACGATGCGGCCGGTCGACAGATCGTGATGGTCATGAACTGCACGGGGTACGGCTCTTCGAGCAGTTCTTCTTCCTCGTCGTCCTCGTCCTCTTCCTCGTCCTCTTCCTCCTCCTCTTCTTCCTCGTCTTCTTCCTCCAGCGCCGGTTCGTCGTCGGGTTGCTTGGCGTCGCTCGACGAGAACGTGATCGTGCGCACCAGCTACAACGCGGACGGCAACGTGCAGGAGTTGATCGCCGAGAACAGCGTGACCGGCTCCCAGACAACGCAGTACGTCTACGGGACGACGCTGTCGGACAGCGGGATCGCGTCGAGCCTGCTCAAGCGCAAGGAGATCTATCCCGACTCGGTCGACGGCGACGACGAGATTCGCTTTGCCTACAACCGCCAGGGCGAGGTGACGTCGATCCGCGACCAGAACGGCACGGTGCATACGTTCGACTACGACGGGCTGGGCCGACAGATTCAGGATCGGATCACGACGCTCGGTACGGGCGTCGATGGCGCCGTGCGGCGGATCTCGACCAGCTATGACGTGCGCGGGATGCGCGAGAAGATCACCAGTTGGAACGCCCCGACGGTCGGCAGCGGCAGCGTGGTGAACGAAGTGCAGTTCGCGTACAACGATTTCGGACAGATTACCAACGACTACCAGGCGCACGCCGGCGCCGTGAGCACGTCGACCACGCCCCAGGTGCAGTACGGTTACGCGAGCGGCTCGGCCAACACGATTCGGCCCACGTCGATCACGTATCCCGACGGCCGAGTGATCACCTACGGCTATGGTTCATCCGATTCGATGGCCGGCGTGCTGAGTCACGTGGCCGCAATCATTGACAGCGACGCCGGCGCGACGCACCTGGCCGACTACTCGTACCTGGGCCTGCGGACGTTCGTCGAGGTGGACTACACCGAGCCGGACGTCAAATACACGCTAGTCGGCACGGCCGGAGGGAACGATCCCGACACGGGCGACATTTACCGCGGCTTCGACCGCTTCGGGCGGATCAAAGACAGCTACTGGTACAACTACGGCAGTTCCACTGACGTCGACCGGATCAAGTACGGCTACGATCGCAACGGCAATCGCACCTACCGGGAAAACACAGTCGCCGCGTCGTATGGCAAGAACTTCGACGAGAAGTACGAGCACGACCTGATCGACCGATTAAAGCACATGGAGCGAGGCCGCCTGACGGCGGGCAAGGACGGGATCACGGACAAAACGTTCGCCCAATGCTGGAGCCTGGACGAGGCCGGGAACTGGAAGAAGTTCCTGGAAGACAGCGATGGTGATGGCGCGTGGGACCTAAATCAGTTCCGCTCCGCCAACGGCGTCAACGAAATCACTGACGTCAGCGAGATCGCTGGTCCGTCGTGGGCTACTCCGGCGTACAACCGCGCCGGCAACATGACCACGATCCCCAAGCCGGCCGATCCCACCCAGTCGTTCACGGGAACCCACGACGCCTGGAACCGGTTGGTCAAGTTGGAAGACGGCTCGGGGACCGTCGCGCAGTACGAATACGATGGCGCGAAACGCCGGACAGTCAAAAAGACCTACACGTCGGGAACTCTCTCGGAAACCCGGCACTTCTATTACACCGAGCCCAGCCGGTGGCAGGTCGTCGAGGAACGCGTCGAATCGTCGAGCGACGCCGAACGGCAGTTCGTGTGGGGCCTGCGCTACGTCGACGACATCGTGCTACGCGATCGCGACACCGACGTCGACGGGACGCTCGAGGAACGGCTGTATGGGCTCCAGGATGCGAATTGGAATGTAACCAGCGTGGCGAACCCCAGCGGAGCCATCCAGGAACGCTTCGCCTATAGCGCGTACGGCGCTAGCATGGCATTGACCGCCGCCTTTGCCTTGCGAGGAAACTCCATCTATGTCTGGGAAACGCGGTACGCTGGGTACTACAGAGACAATGAGTCGTCGCTGTTCTGCATTCGCAATCGCTATTTTAACGATGGTATCGGGATTTGGCTGCAGAGAGACCCGGTCCATTATGTCGACGGGGTCAACCTATATCAGTATGTGAGATCACGTCCGATTGCGCATGTCGATCCATTTGGGTTGTGGATGCAGCATGCGATCTGCGTATCAACCTGTTTAGGCTGTGCTGGTGTTCCAGCTATAGGCCTGAGCACATGTTACTCCAACGCCGTTGACGCGGATGACTTCAGTGACTGTTGGGACAATTACTGGAGCCTACTACCCACGTGGCACAAGGTACTCTGGGGAGCCGCGTGTGTAGGCTGTGCGATTTGCCTTGCGCGATATGCATGGATCGTGATTCCTGCAACTCTCCGAGGTTGTCGCTCCCCGAAACGAATTCGTCCGACAACAAAATGGGGCCCAAGTCAACCTCCAGGCACAGGAAACAATCCCCCAGGCTGGCCGCGTCCCGAAGACATATTCCCGGGAGGATACTAAGGCACTTTACATATGCAAGTGATCTCTACGACAGTGAATCTTGATAGATCTTCCTCCTCACCTTATTCGCAGGCACGTCGATGCAGGACAAACCATTTGCGTTTGCGGACTATAACGTAATTATGCTGACATTTCATGGAAGCAATGACCACATCGTTTTGGTCCGTCCAGAACTGAAGGAAATCGGCGGACGAGGCTTCGTCGTGGGAACCATTCCGGCGGATGCTCTTCCTGGATTTAGGGACAAGGTTAGCGGCGTCGCCTGGGACATCATTGAACAAGTTATAATCTTAGATTCCGTCAGCGATTACGAAGAATGCTTAGCGAAATGGCGTAACTCGCGCCGTCGCAAGTGGTGGCAGTGGTAGTCCCATTCATTCGACACAGACGATACTACTGGCGTTTTGCGTCCTGTTCAATAAATTCTTCGAAGGGGAACGGCCGACAAACCGAAGTCCAATCGATGGGCGGGATCGACGAAGGGAGCGGAAGCGACGCGAGACGCGGAGCCTGTGTCGGCGTCGGCGAGCAAGTATGCGCGTCTTCACCGACCGCAGCGCACTCTTGGAGGCTTGGTTCGCATGCAAGTGAGCGTTGCATCCGCGACGTAGGCGGCTTTTGGGCCGCTCGGGGCGTCAGTACCAGGCTTTTAGCGTGCCTTTGCCGGTTTCGAGGATGAACTCGAGTCGGTCGCTGAGGTCAAAGACGTCTTCGTCGTCGCAGCCGAGCTTGGCGATGGCGTGGTTCAGGTCGCCGATCAGCCAGTCGAGATCCACGCGCGTCAGCTTGATGGTCGCGACGTCGACGTCGGGCGCGAGCGCCTCGAGTTGATCCTGGACTTCGGGCGTGCCATTCCACTTTTGGATCAGGGCCCGTTCGTGCGGCAGAAGCTGCACGCGGATGTCGGCGCTCTTGGGCGGCATGGAGAGACTCCTGCGTTTTGCGCAGGAATCACGCGGCGCGTCGTCGTCGGCGCTCCTCGCGTTTTTCGCGAGCGCGCAGCGCGCGATCGTGAGCTTCCTGCACTCGGGCTGTCAGTTGGTGTTGAGGGTGTTGGGCGAGCCAGCGATCCGGCAAGAGCGACTCCAGGTCGTCGTCGGACGTCGTCGGCAATTTGGCGTAAACATCTCGCAGGTACGCGAACGGATCGATGTGCAGCCGGTTGCAAGTTTTCGTCAACGTGAACAACGTCGCCGCCGTCTGTCCCGCCGCGGCATTGCCGACGAACAGCCACGCCTTGCGTCCCAAGATCGGGAACTTGAGCGCGCGTTCGGCCGCGTTGTTGTCCAGCGGAATGTCGCCTGATTCTAAGAAGCGTTCAAACGAAGACCAGCGGTCGAGCATGTAACGTATCGCGCCCGACAATTTGTCTTTGGGCAAGCGGTCGCGACTCGCTTCCCGCAGCCACTCTTGAAACTTATCCACGAGCGGCTTGGAGGATTCTTGCCGAGCCGCGTATCGCGTGGCGGCGTCGCCGCTTCGATAACGATCCTCGATGTCGAACAGTTGCCGGAAGAACTTCATGGCCTGATGCGTCAGCGATGTCGGCGCCTGCTTGTGGAGCGCTTCAAAACCGCGTCGCGCGTGCACCCAACACGCGGCCTTCGACACTCCCGGCCAGAGCTTGCCGATGCGTTCGTAGGCGACGTACGCGTCGGCGACCAAATACCCCTGAAATCCACGCAGAAATTGTTCCGCCCCGTCGCAAGCGCGACTCGACGTGTACGTGAAGCAGTCGTACGGATGTCGCGCGTCGCCGACTCCGACCCACAAGTAGCCCGTGAGGGTCCGGCCTTCGCCCGCGAGTTCCTTGACGTACGTCTCGTCGACGTTCAGCACGGCCGACTGGCGAGCGCGCATCCACATGAGGTCCGTGAGTCGCGTGACGCCCTGAGCCAGTCCGCGCATCCATCGCCATTGCGTGCCGCGATCGATTCGATAACCGTGGCGGCCGGTGACGTCTTCCAGGCGGTAGTAGGGCAGATGGTCGGCGAAGCGGCCAATGGTCAGATACGCGAGCAGGCTCGGACTGGCGAACGACTTGATCAACTCTTTCGGTCGCGGCGCCTGGACGCTCGTCGTCGACTGATCTTGCTGATCCAACACGATCACTTCTTGAAATTGCTCGATCACTTTGAACTGCATCGGCACAACTTCCAGCATCTCGCCGATCTTCTTGAGAAAGCGGCGCGCGCGGGGATTGTCCCGTAGCTCCGCGGGAATCTCTTCCGGCAGCAACCGGAACTCCCGTCTCTCGCGCGGCAGCAGTTCGGGAAACACGCGCGGTCGCCGACCGCGGCTGGTACGCCGGCGACGTGGCGGCGCGGCGTCGGGAGCTACCGTCGGTTCCGCGGCTGTGGCCGCCTCGGGCAATTCCAGCGTGCTGAAGAGCAGCATCTGCGACTCGTCGTCGACGACCCGTTCGCTGCGAGTGCCGAATCTCCAACGCTTGAGCAACGCCTGGTCCGCGGAGAGCTGCTGGATCGTCTGTCGTAGCTGCACGTTGGTCGCTTCGAGCAAGGAGAGACTCGCGTCGCGCGCCGTCACAATCGCTTCCAACTCCGCGATTCGCTCGCGCGAGGCGGCGAGTTCGGCGAGCAACTGGTCGAACGGCGAAGTCATGGACGTGCGCTTCCACGGGTGCGACGTGAGATGCACGGATTATTCAGATCGCGTGCGAAAGCGCAAGAGGGTTCGGACGCTGCGGCGAGAAAATTCGCCGCTTACTTCGCCAATTGAAATCGCGGACGTCGTCGGACGGACGAGAGGTCGATGCCGTCGAGGATGAGCGAGAGTTGCGAGAGCGTGACCTCGCGCGCCGCCTGATCAGCGACGTCGTCCCATGACGGCAATTGGTACGTGCCTTGTTGGAGCTGCTGATACCAAATGCAGTAACCGACTTGGCCCCAGTACAGGATCTTGATCCGATCGCGGCGTCGGTTGAAGAACACGAACAGCCCGCCCGACAAAGGATCTTGCTCCAGAGCCGATTCGACGAGCGCCGCCAGGCCGTCGAAGCTCTTGCGCATATCGACCGGTTCCCGGCAAACAAAGACGCGGACCTGAGAAGCGAAGGCGATCATCGCGCGCCTCGCTCATCGAGCGCCTCGAGCACCCGCGTCAGAGACGCGACGTTCACCTCGCCGACGACGCGAACGCGACAACCAGCCGGGTGGACGATCTCCAGTTCCGAGCGGGAGGCGCCGCCGAGCAGTCCCAGCGGAAGAAACAGCGAGTCGGTCGCCGCAGGAGCGGCCGCACGATCGCGCGGCGGCGCCGCCGCGATCTTCTTCCGCGTCGTCACTCCGAGACGCTTCCGCCACTGATAGAACGAGGGTTCCGACACGCCCTCGCGCCCGCAAAACCGCCGCACCGACAACCCACTCGCCGCCTGCCGCTCCAATAGTTCCCGCCAAGACCGCTCCCGCTCTTCCCTCGTCATCGCCCGTCCTCGCTGTGAAGAAGTTGAAAACCTCTTCACGCTAACAGCCGACGCAAGACGTCGCGGATGCAACGCTCACGCATGCAATGGGGATGCCGCCTGGCTACGCCGCCTTGCGGTGGTAGTGCTTCAGCAACCCGCCGATCTGGTGCTCACACTTTATGACGGCCAGCCGCCGGATCGACGGACAGCTGTGGGAAGTTCAACTCGACGGGTCGAGTACGAGAGCACCCCCGCGAGCACCTCGACGTTTTTGTGTGGCCGTAACTCGGCGTCGCGTTAGGCGTTTGCGCGATTGCGGCTACCGCCTCCGAAGCCGAAGGTTAGAGGTTCGAGCCCTCTCGGGGATACTTCTTATTGCCGCCCCATCTCGACCGGGGGCCCGCGCTGGCGAGAGTCTCCGCGAGCTTCTTGCATGCCGGAGGCATGCCAGCCATTAGCCGGTGGTCGCCCCCGGCGCACCACCGGTCAAGCTTGAGCGTGCCGTTACTCGGAGCCGAAAGAATGCTCGCGAAAAAACGTCGCCACCGCCGCCTTGTCCAACTGGCTCTGGGCAACCGACAAAACCAGCGCTACGAGTTCATCCTCGGTGGCGCTGATGTCCTGGTTATTCATGAACAGGAACGTGATGGCAGTTGCCGCTCCCACGCGCTTGTTGCCGTCGAGGAACGGGTGATTTTGCACCAGATGATACAGGTAGGCGGCAGCCATCTCGTGCAGATCCGCATGCAGGTACTGGCCGCCAAAGGTCGCGCTGGGTTGAGCCAGTGCGGATTGGAGCAAGCCCAGGTCGCGAATGCCCACGCCACCCCCGTACCGCTCGATCTGGTCGCGGTGAATCTCAAGGACTTCATCCAGCGTCAAGAAGTCGGGCGACATCGACTATTCCGCCAGCTTCTTGAGTGCTTTGCCGTACCGCCGGTTGGTCTTGTCGAGCGCCGCATTGAACTTGGCCTGTCGCTCGGTCGGCTTCGCGGGCGCGATGACGAGCGTCCGCCCGTCAGTGGTGATTTCCAACGGATGCTCTGGATCGAAATTCAACAACTCTAGGATGGGCTTGTCGATCACCAATGCCCAGCTATTGCCGTGCTTCACGAGGTTCTTGATCACGAGAGCCATCTCCAGAAAGGTTTACCTTTGGTATACCATTGTCATCACCGTTTTGAGCGAGGTCAAGTCGTCCTATTCAGAAACATCGTCGGCAAGAAACTGCCGACGCAAGTGGAGCCAAATTGATGGGCTGGAGGGAGGATGGAAGTGGAGGTGTCGCCAGAACGGAGACCCGAGACAGGGTTTGGGAGCGAGATTTCACCCCGCGCATCAGCCACAGCGCGCAGGGGGGAGCGCAGTTCGCGGGCCATGCTGTGTCGCCTTGTTACGCAGCTTTGCGGTGGTAGTGCTTTAGCAAACCGCCGAGTTGGCGATCGCATTTGACGTCGGCCAGCGAAATCGTGGTGGTCGGAGCGACACCCCTCCGAGGTGTCTTGCGTTTGCGGCGGCGAGGCGGTGGTTCAACAGAAAGGACTTGGTTCTCTTTGGATTGATGCGGACGACGTCTGTAGTAGAACGGCACAAAAGTCTGGGTCAGGTAATCCAAGTGCTTCTGGCCGAAGATCAGAAAATGACCCAAGACTTCGTGGCGGAGGGTCTGGTGGAATCGCTCGACGAACGCCTGCAGGTTGGGTGCCCGGAAGGGAGTCTTCAGGATCTTGCCGTTGGCCGACTTGATCGCCTTGTCAAACTCGGTAGAGAACTTGGAATCGCGGTCGTGTTGCACGTAGAACTTCGACGCCTGCTCCGCGGGCAGTTGGCGGATGAACGCGCGGGCTTGTTCCACCATCCAGGCTTCGTTCGGGTTCGCCGTGCTCGGAGTGATGAACACGCGGCGGGTTTCCACATGCAGGAAGACGATCAGGAACAAGTCCCGAATGCCGCGGGTGGTCAGCGAGCGGACGCTCAGCACATCGGCCTGCCACAGCGTGGCCGCATGCAGCTTCAGGAATTCGTCCCAGGTGCTGTCGCCGCGCTTGGGAGCCGATTCGAGGCCATGCTCCCGCAGGATGTTGCGGATTGTACTCCGCGAAGGTGGCGTCAGGTTCAGCTTCTTGAGTTCGCCCAAGATCCGTGTGTAACCCCATCCCGGATTCTCGCGCGCCACTTTCACAATCAGTTTGCGCAAGTCGGCCAGCGATCGTGGTCGGCCGGCCCAACTTCTCGGCGAACCGACACAGGCGGGATTTCTCTTTGTCCGTCAACGGAATGCGCGCCGGCAGTTTGCTCCGCAGGATTTCGTTCTCGACCTTGAGATAGCGCACTTGCCGGGCCAACTCCTTTTGCGTGGCCGTGGCGATCACCGCCAGGAGGGACTGGTAGACTCCTCGAAACATGACCGCTCGGCGCAACAGGGTGTGGAATCGGGAATGGCGCTATTTGGGACAACCGTTCGTCCGGATCGCGCCGCCGGTCGCAACCCCGTCTGAACTCGCGGCAGTCGCGTAGCGACGACCGAGTTTAGCTCGGCCTTTCAAGGCCGTGCGTCGCTGGGGGATGAGATCACGCCTGCCCGTATTTCTTTCTGACCCACTTGCACTGGCGGACCAGCAATTCCAACATCTCGTCGCTCAATTCATGGAACTTGTCGTTGCCCTCCACCCAATCGAAAGGCTCGAGCCGAACGAACTGAATGGACGTCAACAAGACCAATCGCTGGAGTTCTTCCGGGCGAGCATCTTTCCACCGTCCGGATCCAAATGGCGTAGGCTGCTTTTCCCGAAGCAGTACATCGATCTCTGCTTGAAGATCCATGATTTCAAGCAACTTTGTGCGAACAAGCTCCTGAGTTTTCGCCGCATCCCTGATTTCATCTTCTGAGTATTCCACCGAAAAACTCCATTCCAAACGAGTGCTCAAAATACCCCGAGTAGTCTCACGAAGCGGAACGGATACTCTACTAGACCGCCGCAGTGACATTTCGGATTGAGGACCTGTTTGGGATGGAACTTCGCACCGCAAGCTACCATCTCAACCCGATTTACGCTTTGGGCGAGCATTCGCCCCAGGGAACTCCGCGACGTGGCTGGGATTCGCGGCCGGCGATCTGTAGTTCCTGGGCGGCAGCGGTTCGTACAGCTGCTCGTGTACGTGTATCTGCAAGGCCAAGTCCGTCATCACATTCGGTCTCGTGGCTCCCGCGTTGGGTGCAGGTCGTCGACTCGCGATGGATCGAACAGGAAGGTCGGACCACGAACCGGTATTGGTCGGCGGGCGTTTGCCATGCGAAATGCGCCGCTACGGAGGTGGCGACTTGCGCGATGCGCGTCGGCTGTTTGTCTTGTGGGGAAGTATTTTGAAGGGCTTAACAGGCTGGAAGCCTGTTCTACGGGTGGGCGACGAGGCGCATCGGCGAGCCGCACGTGTGGTACGCTTCTTGTTTCTGTGGAACGTCCCCGACCAAAGAACTGAATCGGTATGAAGAATCAGCTCGCTTGCCTGTCGCTCGCCTTCGTTTTCCTACTGTGCGGCTCACGCCTCGCCGCCGGTGCGACGCATGACTGGAATCTCGGCGCCGCCGGCTTGCGCGGTTCGATTCCATGCGACAAGCTGGTCACGTCCGACGCCCGCGAGATCACCATCACGAAAGTCGAGAAAGGCTCTCCCGCGGACGGCCTGTTTGTCGTCGGCGACGTGATACTCGGAGTCGGCGGCAAGCCGTTCTCCTACGACCCGCGCACCGAACTGGGCCGGGCGCTGACGCTGGCCGAATCGGAAGCGGGCCAAGGCGTCTTCAGCTTGACGCGGCGGCGCGCAGGCGAATCCGCCGAAGTCGTCATCCGACTGCCCGTGCTCGGAACTTACAGCGCCACCGCTCCCTACGATTGCCCGAAGTCGGCGCGCCTGCTGGAACTGGGATGCCGGGATCTCGCGCAGCGGATGTCGGCGCCCGCGTACGGCCAACGACTCGACCCCATCCCTCGCGCCCTCAATGCGCTCGCCCTGCTCGCCAGCGGCGACGCCCGCTTCCACCCAGTCATCAAGAAAGAAGCGGAGTGGGCGGCGCAGTTCCAGAACGCCGACATGGCGACTTGGTACTACGGCTACGTCATGATGTTTCTGTCCGAATACAAACTTGCCACCGGCGATGATTCGGTCATGCCGGGCCTGACGCGGCTCGCGCGAGAAGCCGCTCAGGGGCAAAGCGCAGTCGGTTCCTGGGGCCACCGGTTCGCGCGGCCCGACGGTCGACTTTATGGCTACGGCATGATGAACTCGCCCGGCCTGCCGCTGACCATCTCGCTCGTGCTGGCTCGCGAGGCGGGCGTAAAGGATCCGGCAGTGGATCTGGCGATCGAACGCAGCGCCAAGCTGCTGCGTTTCTACATCGGCAAAGGAGCGATTCCCTACGGCGACCATCATCCATGGATCGAGACTCACGAGGACAACGGCAAGTGCGGCATGGCGGCCGTGCTGTTCAATCTGCTCGGTGAATCGCGGGGCGCCGAGTTCTTCTCGCGCATGAGCGTCGCCTCCCATGGACCGGAACGCGACACCGGACACACGGGCAACTTCTTCAACATCCTGTGGGCGATGCCCGGTGTGGCTCAGTCCGGCCCGCAGGCCGCAGGCGCCTGGATGACGGAGTTCGGCAGTTGGTATTTCGACCTCGCGCGGCGGTGGGACCATCGCTATCAACACCAGGGTCCGCCGGAACCTGACCAAGATAGCTACGCGGGTTGGGACAGCAGCGGCGTCTATCTGCTCGCCTACGCCCTGCCCCGAAAACAGCTCTATCTCACTGGCAAGAAAGCGGCTGCAGTGCCGCAGCTGGATGCGGCCGCCGCTCAATCGCTCATACTCGACGGACGCGGCTGGAACAATAAAGATCGTCACGGCTTCTACGATTCGCTGAGCGACAAACAGTTGCTCGAGCGTCTGCGCAGTTGGTCGCCTGTCGTGCGGGAACGTGCGGCCATGGCGATGGGACGTCGCAAGAGTTCCGCGGCGGCGCCGTTGATCGAGATGCTGGAATCGCCCGACTTGGACGCTCGTTACGGAGCCTGTCAGGGGTTGATCTTCCTGCGCGGGCGTGCGGCGCCCGCGGTAGACCCTCTGCGAAAATCACTGAAGCACCCCGACCTCTGGCTGCGCATCAAAGCGGCGGAAGCGCTCGCCGCGATCGGCGCGCCGGCGATGAAGGCGGCGCCGGAGCTGCTCGAGCTCTTGGCCCAGGTCGATGTCAAGAACGACCCGCGCGGCATGCAGCAGCGTTATCTGTCGTTCGCCCTATTCGAACGTGACGGGATGCTCGGCCGCTCGTTGGAGGGCGTCGATCGCCCCGCGCTCTACAAGGCGGTGCGCACCGGACTGAAGAACGAGGATGGGCGCGCGCGCGGCAGCATTGGCTCCATCTATCGTCGTCTCTCGCTGGAAGAGATCCGGCCTTTGCTGCCTGCGATTCATGAGGCTATCGTCCAGCCCGCGCCGAGCGGCGAGATGTTTGCCGACGGGATTCGCGTGGAAGGGCTGCGCGTTCTTGGGCGACATCATATTGAGGAAGGCATGCATGCTTTGGTGGTCTACACGCGCGATCAGAATCCGTGGAATAGCCAGAATCGGACCCCCGAGTTGATGAAGATTCTCCTCACCTCGTATGGTGCGCACGCCAAAGTCGTCATTCCCGAATTGACCAAGATTGCGCATTACTTCGAGAAGGAAGAGAAAGATTTTCCACCGGCTCTCATGCGCATGAAGGCCCAGAGCGTCCGTGAAACGATCGCAGCCATCGAAGCCGCGACCGACGCACCGGAGCTGACCCGCATCAAGTAGCGCAAGCAGCCGCGCCGCAGCAAGACGGTACGTTGCTTTGCTACTGCTAAACTCACCGCCGTTCCAACATGGGAAGTTCTCGCCCGATGCAGTTCGCGAAACCGTTGGTCGTCTGCTTGGCCTTTTCGAGCGTTCTTTCCGCCGGCGTCGTGGTCGCGCAGGAGAAGCCTGCCGCAGCGGATCCGCCGATCGCACTCCCCCATCGCGAGATCCATGTCTCGCCCGAAGGCAACGACTCGAACGACGGGAGTGCCGCTCAACCGCTGGCGTCGTTGCACGTCGCTCAGTCGCGCGCCCGAGCCGCTCGTGGAACAACCGTCATCCTGCATGCGGGCGTGTATCGCATCGCACGGCGGCTGGAGTTCACTGCGGAAGACGAAGGAGTGGAGTTCCGCGCCGCGAACGAGGGATCGGTCGTCATCACGAGCGATCGCCGACTGGAATTGAAGTGGCGCCCGCTGCGCGACGGCATCTGGCAAGCCGATCTCGGGACGCAGCTCGACACCGAACCAGTCCCGTCGACGGAGGCGGCGCCTCCATCACGCTGGAGAATCGATGAACTGTTCGTGAATGGTCAGCGGCAACGGATGGCGCGCTATCCCAACTATGATCCGACGCGACGACCGTTCGGCGGCTTTGCGGCGGATGCGACCAGCCGCGAGCGTGCGTCGCGATGGAGCGATCCGGCCGGCGCTTATCTGCACGCGATGCACCCCGGCGCGTGGGGCGGAGTCCACTTTGCAATCACGGGCAAAGACCAGAACGGCGACTTGTTGATGGAAGGCGGCTGGCAGAACAATCGAGGTTCCGCCCTGCACAAGCAGCATCGTTATGTCGAGCATGTCTTCGAGGAACTCGACGCTCCCGGCGAATGGTTCCATGACCGGAAGTCCAACACGCTGTACTTCATTCCGCCCGCCGGAGTCGATCTGGCTAAGGCGTCGATCGAGTTTCCCGTTTGCAGCCAACTGATTCGCATCGCAGGCACGGCGGCGCAGTCCGTCAAAGGCGTGACTTTGCGCGGCCTGACGTTTCGACATGCGGCTCGCACCTTCATGCAGACCCAAGAGCCGTTGCTCCGCAGCGACTGGACGATCGCCCGCGACGGTGCGGTGTTTCTCGAAAGGACCGAAGCGTGCAGCCTCGTGGATTGCGAGTTCGATCAAGTCGGCGGCAATGCGGTTTTCGTCAGCAACTACAACCGCCGCGCGCGCATCGTCGGCTGCGATCTCCGCGATACGGGCGCGAGTGCCATAGCGTTCGTCGGCGATCCGTTGGCGGTGCGCAATCCGCTTTTCGAATACGGGCAGCGGCAAAGTCTGGAGAAGATCGATCGAGAGCCGGGCCCCAAGACGGATAACTATCCGGCCGACTGCCTTGTCGAAGACTGTTTGATCCGCGGCATCGGCCTGGTGGAGAAACAAGCGGCGGGAGTGCAGATCGCCATGTCGTCGCGCATCTCCATTCGACATTGCTCGATCTACGATGCGTCGCGGGCGGGAATCAACATCGGCGACGGCTGTTGGGGAGGGCATCGCATCGAGCACTGCGACGTGTTCGATACGGTGCAGGAGACCGGCGATCACGGCTCGTTCAACTCCTGGGGCCGCGATCGCTACTGGGGGCTGGAGAAGGCGGCGATTGAGTCGCTACCGGAACTCGCGCGACTCGACGCCGTCGAGACGACGGTCCTCCATCACAATCGCTGGCGCTGCGATCATGGTTGGGACGTGGATCTCGACGACGGCTCCAGCAACTACGAAATCACGAACAACGTGTTCCTGCACGGCGGTTTGAAATTGAGGGAGGGCTTTCATCGGCGAGTCGCCAACAACATCGGCGTCGGCTGCGGCTTCCACCCGCATGTTTGGTATCACCTCCAAGGCCAGGGGATCAGCAACGACGAGGTCACTCGCAATATCTGGGCGGGAGCGTATGCGCCCGCGATCATGCCGTCGGGCAAGTGGGGACGCGAGATCGACTTCAATCTGTTCACCACTTCCGAGGCCGACCGAGTGAAGTTCGCGTCCCACGGTTGCGATGCTCATTCCTTGACGGGCGACCCGCTCTTCAGGAACCGCGACGCGGGCGACTACCGCGTGAAGGACGAGTCCCCGGCGCTCAAACTCGGGTTTCAGAACTTTGCGATGGATGATTTCGGCGTGCGGAAGCCCGAGCTGAAAAAAATCGCGCGCACGCCGAAGCTGCCGGACGATCCGCCGCTGCCGCGACTGACGAATCGCGGTCCTCTTCCGGCGCTGGAACGGCTTTGGCGAGGCGCAATCATTCGCAACATTGCCGGCGACGAGTTCTCGGCGTTCGGCGTCGCTAAAGAAGCGGGCGGCGTGCACGTGAAGGCGACGCCGAGCGATAGCGAGGCGGCGGCCGACGGCCTTCAGCCGAACGACCTGATTCAGGCGCTGAACGATCAACCGGTAAAGACGATCGCCGACTTGCTGCGGCTTCAAAACGCCGCGGCCGGCAAGCGACTCGAGCTGCGGTTCGTGCGGGAGCAGAAGCCCCATCGCATCGTCATCGATCGCTACCTGTATGCAACCACGGAAGCCGCCGATCGCGACGGCTTTCGATCCATTCGGTTGGCGGCGGGTCGGGAAGTGCTGCCGATCGTCGCTTTGACGGCGCGACCGGCGACGAATAACGAACCACTATCAACGTTGTTCGACGGCCAATTGGCTGGGAATTACGGGCCCGTGTTTGGCAATGGAATCGAGGGCGGCCTGTACAAGGTCGATCTGGGCCAACACCGCGAGTTCAACGCGATCAACACTTGGTCGTTCCATCAAAACGGCGTTCGCGGTCCCCAACACTTTCACCTCTACGGCAGCACGAGCGAAACCGATCCGGGTTGGAACATCCGCGACCGCAAGGTGTTCACGCCGCTCATCGAAGTCGACTCCACCGGCCTTGCCGCGGAACCGTATCAAGCGACGAGCATCCGCGCCTCCGCCGACGCACCGATCGGCCCATTCCGCTGGCTGGTGTGGCAAGTCCACTCAATCACGCCGCTCGGCGAGAACACGGCCTTTCAAGAAGTGCAAGTGCTTGCTCGGTGAGCGACGAATCGCTGATCCAACTCTCGGCAGCGGAGCTACCGAAAGACTTCCGCAACGGTCTTAGATATTCGCCGCGAGCACGCCGACATCAACGTGGAAGTAATCCGCCAACTTACGGATCATCTGCCGACTGAAGGATTTCTTGCCGGCGAGTACCTCGGAAACCGTGGACTTCGGCAACCCTGCGTCTCGGCAAGGTGGCTGTCGGACTTGATCGACGCCAAGGGAAAGTCGAGTACAAGCTCCATGTACGAGTCTCGGCTCTTGCCTTTCAGACGGAATCGCGTCGTCTCCCAACCAGGCTTGCCGATCCAATGACCGCCTTCACGTCCGCCCATGAGTGCCGCGCCACGCTTTTGTGGCTGACATGGGCGTGCCACGCTCGCAACGGTCCTTCCGATTCCCCGTATCCATGAGTTGTCCAGAATTCTCGGAGCCTCGCCTTGGAGATGCCGCCCTCCGACCAGGGGAGAGGCGACTGCAGTCGAATCCTCGTATGATGGCGACTCGGCGGCCAGCACCCGGCTGCCTCGACCATCCCTCCTGCCCCTCCTTCACAACACCACGATGACCACCTCGCGCATGACGATTGGTTGGGGCCCGCTCTGGGGCGCTTGCGGGGCAGCAGCCGGCGCGCTAGCTGCCAGCCTCTTGGGGATCGCAGGCGGCTGGCTTCAGTCGCTCGTCATGGGCGTCGGCGTAGGCGCCGCGCTCGGCGCGGCGCTCGCCGCCTTCAATGTCCGCGAACTGCTGGGGAAGGCCCGCTTCTGGCAGGCGCTCTTCATCGGCGTCGCCGTCGGCGTCATCGGCGGAGGCGTCGGCGCCACAATCGGTCAAGCGCTTTATGCCGCGGCGTCCGTCGCCACGGGCGAGTCCAATTCCGCGGGGCTTTTCTCCTCCGAAATGCGCGAGCGACTGACGCAGGCGGGCGCCAAATCGGGCGAGCTCGAGATTGGCCTGATCTGGGAGAACACAAACGACCTGGACCTCTACGTCGTCGATCCGCAAGGAGACGTGATTTACTTCGGCGCTCGTCGCTCACCCTCGGGCGGCGAACTGGATATCGATCGCAACGCCGCATGTCAGAAGGATCTCACGTCGAAGCCGGTGGAGCACGTCGTTTGGCAGACAGGCACGGCGCTGAAGGGAGACTACCGGATTCTGGTTCACGAGTTTTCCAATTGCGGCCATCCCGATCCGACGCCGTTTCGCGTCGAGTTGGTGACGGCGACCAAACGACAGACGTTCGAGGGAACGACGCGGCACGGCGACCCGCCGCTCGCCGTCCACACCTTTCGCTATCCCCTGCCTCCCGACCGAGCCCCGCTGATCGCCAACCTGATCGGCTTGCTGGCGCGCGTGATTGGATGGACGCTCTTCGGGGCCATCGTCGGCTCCGCGCAGGGCGCCGTCCGTCGGTCGCTCGAATCATTCCGCAATGGCGCGCTGGGCGGTCTGATTGGGGGAGCAGCGGGAGGCTTCGCCTTCGCGATGATCGCGGGCCTGTTGGCGATCGTGCTCGCCAGTTCATCGCTCGGCGACGTGGCTGGCCGATTCTTGGGCTGCGCCATTTTGGGCGCCTGCATCGGCTTAGGAATCGCCATCATCGAACGAGTCTTCTCGTCGGTCCTCACCATCCGCTCGGGCCGCTACGAAGGACGCGACATCATCCTCGACCGGCCCATCACGCGCATCGGCCGTAACGAAGTGCTCGAACTTTATCTGGGAGGCGACGCCGCGATCGCGGCTCACCATGCCACGATCGAGCGTCAGGGTCGCGACTTTGTGATCGTCGCGGTCGAGGGTTCGGTGAGCGTCAATGGGCAACCTGTCACGCGTCATACTCTGGCGACGAACGACCAAGTGACGCTAGGCGGAACTCGCATGGTGTTTCGCGGCAAGCGTGCGGCAGCGGGCGGCGCGGCCTCCAGGGGTGCGGCCTCCGCCGCGGGCGGAACCACGGCGAGCCCCGCCCAGGGGACGAATGCGGGCCCCATGCGCATCACGGCTCCTCCTCCTCCGCCGCCTCCCCCCGCGCGCCCCGCTGCTCCTCCGACTTCGCCCGCAGCGGCGACTCCGCCCGCAACTTCCAGCCCCCCTGCATCGCCGCCCGCGTCCGCTCCCCGCCCCGCCGCGGCCGGTTCGCCGCCCCGGCCTCCCGTGCCGCCGCCGCCTCCACCGCCTCGACCTCCACGTCCCCCCGGAGGATCAAGCTGAGCGACATCGAGTCGGTTAGCATTGTCGGCATGCTGGGAAACTGGGAAGTTGTACGGCAGATGTTAGGTGTGGAAGGTTTGGGCCTCGAAATGCCCAAGGACCAGCCTCATTCGATGGAGTACTTGAGAATGCAAAATGGCGTCGGCGTATTCTCGCCCCAGGCGATCTTTAGGGACGGCGAACTTGTCGACGAGGCGGTGGAGGACTACCGCCGCCGGGCGTCGGAGGCGTTTTCCGAATCGAGCGAAGGCCGATTGGTCGTCGAGCGTTTTGGTAGCGTCGGCTGGTTCGACACGTTGCTTGAATTCGGTCTCCAGTACCGGGCCGAAATCGTCGACGGCATGACGCTTGAGAGCGTTCAAGAATTCGTACACGATTTCGTACCGCGAAAAGTCTCCGCGGCGCCAGATGAGGCGGCGAGCATCCTTTATGAGCTGACCCTGTTTTGGGAGTTCCTCGACCGCGCCCACCAGCTGCCGCAGGCCAAGGCCATCGCCGATTGGCTCAAGGCAGACAGTCTGCTTGCCGATCTGGAAGAGGCGATGTCCGACCCAGAGAATTTCGACATGGCCAAATCGCTGGTCATGATGGGAAAGCGGTCGGGCTTCGATATGACGTCAGAGGCGGGAATCAGCGGGTTCATGACAGCGTTCAACCTGTCGCGTGGATTCTCCCAACCTTCACATGACGCCTCCCCGCTGTCGGAGTTTGGACTCATGGCCGCCCAGGAACGAGTGGGCCGCAACGATCCCTGTCCTTGCGGCAGCGGCAAGAAGTTCAAGAAGTGCTGTCTCCGAGTCGAGTGAGCCTCGAACTACGTCGCGTCTCCGCCGATCGACCACTCCGAGCGGCGGGGCGGTGCGAGCTCGCGATCCGCTGCGACGCAACCTACTTCGCCTTGAGTTCCACTTGATGGGTCTGGCCGCCCACGAGCGTGACGGGCAGCGGGGGCGTTTCTTGGTCGTCGCCGCCCGGGTTGGGGCGTCCGCGCAGCACATAGCGGCCGGGCGGCACGTCGTGGAACGCCATTTCTCGATTGACGTCGATCTGCCCCGAGCCGCTCCAGCGTCCCACCGCTTCGCCCTCTTCGGGCGCGATTTTCACCACGTAACCGGGCGGAGGATCGCTGGGGAACTTCACCGTCACGCGCACTTGTGCGGCAGGTTGCATCGACAGCGATGTACGCTCGGTCGGGGTTTTCACCGTGAGCCCTAACCCGGGGCGGCAATAACCCGATTTGTGGACCAAGATCCGAGCGTTTCCCTGCGGCACGCCCGTCAACCGAAATCGGCCGGCGTCGTCGGAGGTCGTCGCCGCCGTGAACGGCAAGTCGTACCGCCCGTCCGGTCCCGCCGTGACGTCGGCCAGTTGCACGGTCGCGTTCGCCAACGGCTTTCCCGACTCATCCACCACTTGTCCCGCCACCTGCGCCGTCGGCGCCAAGCGGCTCGGGAAACTCGTCCAACTCGCTTGTCCGTTCGACGCGACGTATCCCACCACGCGGCTCGCCTTGCCTTCCGCTTCGGCGGTCAACCGATGCCGACCTGCGGGCGTTTTCGTGATGAACCAGCGCCCGTCGGCGGCGGCCTGAACTTGGGCGACGAGCACCGCCGTCAGCCGTCCGTCGTCGCCGGACTCCATCCGCTCCAGTCGCACGCGCCCCGGGAGCGGCCGATTCGTTTCGCACTCCAGCAATTTGCCCTCCAAGACAACGCCGTCTTCCGTCGTGAATCCATGCGCGCTCAACCGTTGATCGTCGACGATCAGCGAGTCGGGAACTTGAACGTCGCTCCATTTCACGTTGCCGCCCGTGTAAATGTCGAGGATCGCCGGCGGGCCTTCGTCTTTCGACCCCGCCTCGGGCCCGCGCAGGTCGGGCGGAAAGCCTTGCAACCGTTCCCAATTCTTGGGCGCCCACACTCGAAAGATCCAGTCGACTCGCGCGTCCACCGGTTCCTTGCCGCGCTGCGCGGTGCTCAGCCAGAAGCTCGCGCCGACCCCATCGTGCAACACAACGCGACGGTTCTTGACGTCCAGTTTGGCGAAGTCGGCCAGGACGACGTTCAGCGCCGCGGCGTCGCCTCGACATTCGGAGTTCCAGTGTCCGCCGCCGTACGGCGGTCCTTCCCAGTACGCAACTCGCGACGGCGAGTCGAACACGGCCGCCGCTCCCGCGGGCCAATCCGGTCGCTTCAGCGGCGTGTTTCCGGTTCCACCGAGGATCAACGCCCAGGCGGCGCTAGGCGCCAGCGCCATCACAACGCAAGCGACCAAGTGAAGTCGCCGCCAAAGGTCGAAACAAGCGGGTCGACGAGCCAGCGTGCGCATGGGATCATTCTCCGTCCAGGCCAGATACGAGTGCGATTCGACGCAGGACTTCGACGCCCGCTCCTTCAAGAAAGTTCCCCGCCTGCCCGAAATGGGCATGCCGCTCGAGCGTGGTTTGCACGACCTGCGACTGCGATTGCATCGTCAGGCATTCGCTTCGAGGGTGTGACCACCGCGGGCGCGACGCCTTCGAAGCGCGCGTTTCCGGGGCTCGCGGCGATCAAGCGAGGGTCGGGAGACAAGGTGAATTTGATTGGCGGCGGGGAATACGACGACTTCAGTCTGTCGCCCGCGGCCGACAAGTTCTGGGTGTACGACGAGTCGGCGAATACCTGGACCGACCTGAGCGCACTCGGCGGCCCGGCGCCTCGGTCTGGTGCGAGTCTCGTGCCTGACGGCGCGAACCTGTACTTGTTCGGTGGAGTCGCCCCTGAGGGGTTCTTGCTGACCACCTTCAACGATCTGTGGCGTTTCAATACCAAGACGGGCGGCTGGACGCAGTTGGCCGGCGGAGTCTCCGGCCAAGTCTGGAACCAGAGCGTCCACCGTTTCTCGGTCCCGTAGTGGATTCCCGCGTCCAGCCTGCTTCCATTCTCCCCATCGCAGAGCCAACGCTTTCCTCGTTCCCTCCACGAACCGTCATCTGTCGATAAAACGGCGTTCTCACTCCAATTGACCTTGGTCAAATCGGGCGCGCACTGCTATAACCCGCGCCCGCGCTCGAAGGTGGAAGGAAGTATATCGGAAGAGGCACATGCTGCTTGCGCCTCGGCCGACTTCGCCTCGGCGGCGGTGTGAGTCGCCTGGTATGACGCCGACAGGTCTCAATTCGATTGTCGCCGATCGTCGAAGCACTGCAACATGCGCTGCCGACGTTCGCGAGCGACATTCCGGTACATCGAGAGGTCGGCGGCGACTACTGCGTCTGGTTCCCTCCCAGACAACCAGAAACGCTAGCGCGACTTCTGTTCCATCACTTGAAGTCATCCATCTATGGCTCGCCGCAGCCTCCTTCCCAGTTCCGCGCCGTGTCGTGGGAAAAGAAAAGGCACCGCGGCGCTGGCGGCCGAGTGCCTCCGTTTCGCTCGACGCTTGCAACCTCACCCCGTCAGTCCTTCCGCAGCGCATCGGCCCGCAGATACCGCGAGTGGGCCGTCCACAAAGGAGCGCCGCTTGTGAATGGTTGGATCCTTCCTCGGCGTCCACGTCGCGACGTGTCCGTCGTCGTTTGCACCTACGAACGGCCCGAGCATCTGCGCCGCGGCCTTGTATCGCTCGCCATCCAGCGCAACCTGCCGGAGGGATTCGAGATCGTCGTCACCGACGACGGCTCGCAAGATGAAACGCCCGACGTGGTCGCGGAGTTCGCGAAGACCGTCGACATTCCCATTGCCTGGACCAGCCATGTCCACGACGGTTATCAGGTCGCGCGGACGCGCAACGACGGCGTACGTTTGGCTCGCGGTCGTTACCTCCTGCTGCTCGACGGCGACTGCATCGTCCCGCGCGACCATCTAGCGCACCACATGCGATACCGACGACCGCGCACCGTCGTACAAGGCGACTGCTGCCGCTTGGATGAAGCCCAGACGTTGCGAGTGACCGACGAGGTGATTGAATCCGAGGAGTATTTGGAGTGGGCGCCCAAGGTCGAACGTATTCGACTTTGGAAACGTCATCTCAAGCACTACTTCAACTACCGAATGCTGGGAACCCCCTTCAAACCGCCGCTCATCGGCAACAACGTCGGCGTTTGGATGGAGGACTTCCAACGCGTCAACGGCTTCGATGAGAACTTCCGTGAATGGGGCTGCGAAGACGACGACTTCGGACGTCGACTGCACTGGAGCGGCTGTCGGATGCGATCGATCTTGGGTAAGACCTGGGCCTACCACCTCTGGCACAAGCCGGAATTGACGATGCCAGTGCGTTGGCGCGACGGCCAGAACGTCGGCTACTTTCTCTCCCGAGCGAATGCCCAGCGGTGTGAGAACGGGTTGGTGAAAGCATCTTCTTAATCGTACAAGACGGCGCCTCGCCTTTGCGCTGTAGCCAAAGTCAGAATCATCAACGCCGCTCCATCCTACCGCCGTAATCGGCGAGAAACCGGAGACCATCGCGATGGCTCACACATCCACATCTCCCACGGTCACCATTGGCTTGGCCGTTCGCAACGGAGCCGCAACGTTGGAGTCGGCGCTCAGCGGGCTATTGAACCAGACGCATCGCGATGTTCGCCTCTTGATTTCCGACAATGCATCGCAAGATGAGACGCAGGCCATTTGCGAGAAGTGGGCGGCCAGAGACGCCCGCATCGAATACCTACGGCAACCGCAGAACATCGGCCCTGTTCCCAATTTTCACTTTCTGTTGAATCAAGCCGCTTCACCCTACTTCATGTGGGCGGCTCACGATGATGAATGGGCGCCGGATTTCATCGCAGCCAACTTGGCCGTTCTCGAGAGCGATCCCCAAGTCATCTGCAGCGTCAGCGACGTGGAACTTTTCGACGCTCCGAAGATGGCGACGCCCTTGATCGCCGGCGTCGCGCCTTTGATGGCGGATTGTCGTACGAATCTGATCGAATATCTCCAGGAACCAGGTGCAAATTCGCGGATCTACGGACTCTATCGCACGACGGCGCTGCAACGGTCGTTCCTCGCTTCGGACGTCTACTGGGCGTTCGACTGGGCCATCGTCGCGCGCACTCTCACCTACGGTCGACATGCGCAGGTTCCACGCCCCTTGATGCGGCGTCGATGCCGAGGCCAATCGAGCGATGCGAGCCGCAACATACGGTACTACAACGCCTCTTGGTGGGGACGCCGCTTTCCCATGCTCCCCTTTACTTGCGCCCTACTCGCTGACGACCGCATCCCGAAGACGCCGGCAATTCTTCGCTTGCTGGCGAGTTGGAATCATTGCTACCTGAAGCAATCACTGCGAGACTTCCGACGTCGTCGCCTCTACCCGGTGTTGGAACGCTTACACTTGCGTTCGACGAACAAACTACCCGACGTCGCCTCGCGACTCGTGCACTAACTGTCGCTGCGGGCCGGTTCGTTCATCAGATCGATGAGTTCGATGTTCAATCCCAGTTCCTGCAACTGCCCGCGCACCTCGTCAGCGTAGTTGGGATTGAGCAGGATGGCGGACTTGATCGAAAGCGACGCGAGCGACTTCGGGCTGACGAGAGGATGACCGGCGCCGGGCAGGAACCGGCCTTGCTTATTGGGATTCACGTCCACGACGGCGGAGACCCAGCGGCAGTCTCGGTCCACGAGGCTCGCAAAGGTCGCTCCCTTGGCGCCTCCCCCCCAGACGACGACCCCGCCGCAACGGGCGCGTTCTTCCACGATCCGCCGCCAACGCGCGATCAGCTCGGCCTCTTTCCGAGCGAATTCGCGGGCCAGCGCGACGACTTCCGGAGCGCAAGTGGACGAGAGGCGGGCGGCAGGCGCAGGCGCCGCGTCGCGATCGAGCACCGCTTCCAGCCAAAGGTACTGTCCGCCGAACACATGCTCGACCGACTCGACCTGAAAACCTGCGAGTCGAAAGGCGGTCGCCAGCGAATCGGCTGTGAACAACGAGCAGTGTTCGTAGAACAAGTCCCAGACCACCTGGTTCTTCAAGATCCACAGCGCGCAAGGCGTTTCGAAGCAAACTCGCGCGGGGCCGCGTGCGTGCGGCGAGCCGACGAGCGTCCTGCGGACGCTCTTGAGCAACTCCATCGGCTGTGGGATGTGTTCGATGACATGGCGCGAGAGGACGACGTCGGCCGCGTGATCAGGTTGATAATAGCGACGATGAAACCGCAGTCGCCCCTCCAGCGCTTCCTCCTCGCCTACGTACGCCGGGTCATAGCCATGCCCCGCGCATTCCGGCCCAGCTTGCTCCACAAGTCGCCGCAAGAACCCGCCCTTGCCGCAGCCAACTTCGACGACGGCGCCGCGACGCACTTCGGGCCGCTGAACTAATCGATCGACGATTTGATCGACGTACTCTTGAAAGGCGGGCGAGTGGGTTTGGGTATTGTCGTATTGTCGACCGTATTCAAGCAGCGATTCGTCAAACGCCGCGTTGAAGACGAATCCACAGTCTCGGCAGACATGCATCCGCAGCTCGCCGCGCGCGAGCCGTCCCGCCGCCTCCCGCGACTCGCATAACAAGTTTTGGTGCACAGACACGCCGGAGCGTCGTACAAATTCTTCCGACTCCCGCGACGCACAGATCGGACAAAGTGCCTCAGACGACGCATTCATGCGCGACGCTCCGGAGGCTGAAGTCCGCCAATTCATCCAGACCTTGCTCGATGTCGATTCGAGGTCGCCAACCCACCTCGTCGCGCAGACGCATCGTATCAGCGATGATCACGGCAGGTTCATTCGTACGCGCCGGCAGGGCGCCCAATCGCAGCAAATCAGGGCGACCGCAGCGTTCCGCGAGTCGCATGGCGATCTCCGCCAGTCGCCGCCCGCGCCCGGACCCGATGTTCACGGTGCCTTCCACCTGACAATCGAGCAAGGCGACGAACGCGTCGGCCGCATCGCGTACATCAAGAAAGTCGCGTACTTGTCGACCATGCGTACAGAGCGCCGGCAGGCCACGGACGACGGACGCGACGACGGACTGCGGGAACTTCTCCAACGGTCCTTCGGCGCCATAAAGATAGAACACTCGCCCCCACGCGGCCGACAGTCCGGTCGCCTTGCTGAGGCCCTCCAGATTGTGTCGCAACGCGTTCTTACAACGCCCGTATAAGCTGTTTGGCGCCGCAGGCGTCGACCGTTCGTGGTACACCCCCGACGATTCAGCGTACTCCGCGCACGTTCCGGCGCCGACGACTCGCCTCCCGCCGCAACGCTGGAAGCAGCTCAGCAGCGACTGGCTGGCCTCAAGCCACTGCAGATTCTCCGCGGCGTTCCAATAGACGCCGGGCTTCGCGAACCACGCCAGATGCAAGAGATGAGTCGGCCGCACTTCCTCGATGAGTTGCGCGGTTTGGGCTGGATCCAACAAGTCGGCCGTTCGCCATTCGGCGCCCGTCCCGCGCGGCAGATCGCGGCTGGAGGTGGCGGCCGTCACCTGGTACCCGCGCCGCTGCAACGGTTCGAGGCAGTAACGGCCGATGAACCCGCGTGCACCGGTGATAAGCACTCGTTTCATGACGTGAAGTCCGAGTAGTTTCGGTCTCGATCGGAAATGACGGAGGGCGTCAACGGCCATTCAATCCCGAAGGCTGGATCGTTCCAACGAACGCCCGACGCGCTTGCGGACTCATGCCAGTTGCTCATCATGTACGAGACATCCACCTCGTCCGCGAGCGTTTGAAAGCCGTGCGCCAGCCCCGGCGGAATATAAAGCGAACGGAAATTGTCGGCGGTTAACTCGAATCCGGCCCATTGCCGAAACGTCGGCGAATCGGGCCGCAGGTCGATGATTACGTCGAAGACGGCTCCGCGACTGCACCGCACCAGTTTCGTCTCCTCGTGCGGCGCACGCTGAAAGTGCATCCCGCGCAGCGTTCCTCGTCGACGATTATGCGACATGCTGCACTGCACAAGGTCGGCGACCAAACCTTGATCGGCGAATGTGCGACGGCACCACGTTCTGGCGAAGCATCCTCGTTCGTCCTGAACTGGTTCCAGTTCGACAAGGTAGGCGCCGGCGAGTTTAGTGGGTACGAATCTCACGCCCGAGACCTGCTTTTCACACGACTTGAAGTTCCGGGATCGGGATGATGAATCGTCCGCCTCGTCGGCGGTATTCCGCCTGTTGTCGAAGAATCTCTTCCGAAAAGTTCCACGTCAGCAACAGCACGTAATCAGGCATTTCGTCGATCAATCGCGAAGGATCGCAGATCGGCAGGTGGGTGCCGGGCGTATAGCGCCCCTGCTTCACCGTGCTACGATCTACGACGTAGTCCAGCACCTCGCGGCCGATGCGGAAATAATTCAGCAGGGTCGCTCCCTTGGCCGAGGCGCCGTACACGGCGATTCGCTTCTTGTCCGCCTTAAGCGAACTCAACAGCTCGATCAACTTCGCCCGCAATTGTTCCACCCGCTCGCCGAACCGACGATAGAACTCTTCATCCGACGCCCACTCCGTCTCTTCCTCCAGCAACTCGGCAACCGCAGGCGACGGTGCGTACTGGCCCATTCGAGCCAGATGAACTTGCAGCGAACCGCCGTGAATTGCGACTCGGCGCACATCAATCACTTGCAACCCGTGTCGTTGGAACAGTCGCACCAGCGCGGTAAGCGAGAAGTAGCACAGATGTTCGTGATAGATCGTGTCGAATTCGACGTGGTCAAACAGATCCTTGGCATAGGGCGCTTCAACGACCGCGACTCCGGTGGGCTTAAGCACTTCGGCGATGCCCGCGACGAAGCCGTTCAGATCGGCGACGTGCGCCAGGACGTTGTGTGCGTGAAAGACGTCGGCGCAACGCCCTTCAGCGGCCAATTGCCGGGCGCACTCTCGACCAAAGAACTCCGCAATCGTGGGGATGCCGCGCTCGCGTGCAACGGCGGCGATATTCCGAGCCGGCTCGACGCCCAGGACTTGAACGCCCGCTTGCTGGTAATACTGAAGCTGATAACCATCGTTGCTGGCCGCCTCGATCACGAGACTGTTTGAATCCAGCTTCCAGCGTTGACGCATCTCGGCCGACAACTGAGCCGCATGCCGCAGCATGGTTTCGGAAAAAGAGGAAAAGTACGCGTACTCGCGAAACAGAACCTCCGGCGCCACGGTCTCCGTGATCTGCACCAAACAGCAGTTCGGACACCACGCCACATCCAGCGGATACTTTTGTTCCGGCTGATTCAGTTCGTCTTCCCGAAGCAATCCATTGGCTAACGGCGTCTCGCCCAGCGAAAGGACTTCCTTCAGACGGCTTTCGCCGCACGATCGACAGGGAATGGAGTTGCAGGACATGGGACGGATCCGCGGGATGCAGGAGGGGATTGCCGACTCGCTGGAAAGGCAGCGACTTCGGCGTAAGACTCGTACTGTTCGATTTGTTGCCAGGAGTATTCACGCATGTCGCGCCCCGACCGCTCGGCCTGATCCCAATCGACGGTAAGTCTCAAGGCCGAATCCAGGTCCAGCCGTGGGCGCCACGGCAGGCGCTGGTGCGCTTTGGTGCAATCGAGCTTCAGGCGAACGGCCTCATGCAGCGCGCGGCGATCGGTCGGCGCGTGCCAATCTCCGTCGCCCCACAGCCGAATCGCACGTTCGACCAGTTCTTGAACGGGGCGCGCATCTTCCTCAGACGGCCCGAAATTCCAGCCCTCTGACCAATCGGCGGGACTCTCCCACAGGCGTTGCGCCACGAGCAGATATCCGCGGAGCGGTTCGAGCACGTGTTGCCAGGGGCGGATGGCCGAGGGGTTCCGAACCAAAATCGATTCGCCCTGCTGCAAGGCCCGCAAGATGTCGGGGACGATTCGATCGGTCGCCCAGTCGCCGCCGCCAATCACGTTTCCGGCGCGGACGGTGGCGACCCCGACGGGCGCCGCGGAGTTCGCAAAGAACGACCGGCGATAAGCCGATGCGACTAGTTCTGCGCAAGCTTTGCTCGAGCTATAGGGGTCGTGTCCGCCCAAGTGGTCTGATTCGCAATATCCCCGCTGCCATTCGCGATTCTCATAACACTTATCGCTGGTGACGACGACGATCGAGCGGAGCGATGGAATGCGACGAGCGGCCTCGAGAACGTGTACGGTTCCCAAGACGTTGACGGCGTACGTCGCCGCCGGATCTTGATACGACGCGCGCACCAGCGGTTGAGCGGCCAGGTGAAACAGCACCTCCGGCTGGTGAGCGTCGAGCGCCGCTTGCACGGTTTCCAGATCCCGCACATCGCCGCGCTGATCGATCAACCCGGCAGCCACGTTGGCGCGTTCGAACAGGCTGGGGTTGGTGGGGACGCTGAGCGAGAAGCCGTTGACGCGAGCACCGAGGCGCATGAGCCACAACGACAACCAGCTTCCTTTGAAGCCGGTATGGCCGGTCACCATCACCCGCTTGCCTTGCCAGAATTGAGGCTCCACCGCTCCCACCTCCTTGAGGACGTCGATCGCCGCACGCTCGAGCCTCGTCTGGCTGCGAGCATCCCGCACTAGGCCGCCTTGCGCCACGGCGCCGCACCGCCGCTCCAGAGCTTCTCCAACAGATTCACGTCGCGCAGCGTATCCATACACTGCCAGAATCCATCGTGCCGGTACGCCATCAACTGACCATCCTGCGCCAGTTGCTCCAATGTGACGCGTTCGAATGACTTGCCGTCGTCTGCCGGAATCAGGTCGAGCACCTCCGGTTCCAGCACGAAAAACCCGCCGTTGATCCACCCTTCGCCCGCCTGCGGCTTCTCAACGAAGCGAGTCACTTGATCGCCCTGAAAATCTAAGCTGCCGAATCGCGCGGGGGGCCGAACGGCCGTGATCGTAGCCAGCCGACGATGGCGGCGATGAAAGGCCAACAGGGCGTGCAGATCGATGTCGCCGATCCCGTCCCCGTAGGTCAGCATGAAGGTGTTGTTTCCGACCCACGGCTTAAGCCGTTTTACGCGTCCGCCCGTCTCGGTCATCGCACCCGTGTCGACAAGGTGGACTCGCCAATCTTCCGTTTCGCTGGCGTAAGCCTGTACTTCCCCCTGGGCGAGGTCGATGGTGAGACTGCTGCGACGGCTGTGGTAATTAAGGAAGTAATCCTTGATCACCTCGCCCTTATAGCCCAAGGCGACCATGAACTCGCGGTGACCATAACTCGCGTAGTGAGTCATGATATGCCACAGCATGGGCCGTCCGCCGATCTCAACCATCGGTTTCGGCTTAACGATCGTCTCTTCCCCGAGTCGCGTTCCCAATCCGCCCGCGAGTATCGCGACTTTCAGCATATCCTGAGTCCCTTCAGGTGGGCGATTTCTTCCGTATCTCAACCGTCTGGCGCACTGTTTAACCGACCTTCAAGACCGAGGTCAAGATCAACCCGCAGCGGCGATTGTCTTCAATTGACCTCGACTCGCAGCGCCACTTAGGGGTAAGAATAGTGCGTCCCTTCGGCCGCAGGAGGCCCAACGACACGTCAGCGACGAAATTCCGATGGCTCTTACAGCAGTCGTCCACTTGGTTCGGCGAGCGAACGGACCGCAAACTTTAGCGATGTTCCTCGAGTCGTACCGGCGCTATCCGGCCGGGCGGGAACATGAACTGTTGCTATTGTGCAAAGGATTCGACGCCGCGGAACCGTTCTCTGAATATGCGCCGCTCCTGCACGGGCTTCCGCATACATGCCTGTTCGTCCCCGACGCAGGCTTCGATTTGGGCGCCTATCGCTTGGCGCTGCAACGCACGGAATTCGCCGAGTATTGCTTTCTCAACTCCTTCTCCACCCTCCTCGCCTCTGATTGGCTGGCCAAATTGTCGAATGTGTTGCATCAACCCGGCGTGGGACTCGTGGGCGCGACGGGATCGTTTGAAAGCACCTACGAGAATCTGCGCGCCGAAATTCGCTCCATTCGCGGTCTCTTTCGACGGCGAAAACTGCGCGCCTTTCTCAGATTGGCGTCCCTTTGGCGTCGGTATCCGCCCTTTCCCAATCCCACGATTCGCACCAACGCCTTTCTCGCGCGCCGCGATTTGCTGCTGGAGACCTTCACTCGCGAAATCCACACCAAAGAGGATGCGCTCGATCTCGAAGGCGGCCGTCGCAGCCTCACGCGGCAAGTTCAAGCACGCGGCCTGCGAACCCTGGTCGTCGGTCGAGATGGCGTCGGCTATGAGCCCGCCGAGTGGCCGCACAGCCGCACCTTTCGACTGCAGGATCAAGAAAACCTCTTGGTCGCAGACAACCAGACCGAACGGTATGCGAAGGCGGACGAACCCGAACGGCGCTGGCTGGCGCAGTTGGCCTGGGGCGAGTAGGACTTGTATGGCACAACTGACCATCGTCGTGGGCATGGCGGCCTCCGGAAAGACGACCTACTGCCGACGTCTCTCGCGCCAGACCGGCGCCGCCTTGTTCCAAGACGCCACGCTCACGCGAACAGACCGACGTCGCGCCGGCTTCGAGTGCCTCGGGGAACTTGTCGCCCGCCTTGTGGGACGAAAGGAAGACTGCGTCATCGACGAGTCGCATCTTACGACGCCCGCATTTCGCGACTTGTTTCGACAATTCTGCGACGAATTCCTACCCGAAATCGATCAGAAGTGGGTATTTTTCGAGAAGGACGTGCTGGCATGCATCAACAACCTGCGCCATGACCAACAACAAGGCCGAGACGACCTCGCTCGATTCATCGCACTTTACCATCAGCGACGCGACTACTCTGTTCCAAGTCCTCAAGAGTTTCCCGGCTTCGAGTTGCTGCCGGTGTGGCAAGGCGCATCCTACTTCACCGTCGAATCAAAGGGCGTCGACTGGCTCGACGCGCAGGTGCGGGCCAAACGACTCCAAGCCTGGTAGCGTCGACCTGCGTACGGCAAATGCCTCCACCAGCCCGTCGCCGCGACAAACTTGTCCCCTGTCCCTACAAGCTCATCACACCACTTCGTTAGAAGAACTTTGCTGGAAAATGCCATGTATAAGCCAGAACGACTGCTCGCCTTCTCCGACGGCGTCATCGCGATCGCCATCACCCTGCTGGTGCTCGGACTGGAAGTCCCTTCCGTGCACGAGGTGCCTGATCAAGGTCTCAAAGACTACCTCTTACAGTCGCTCCATCCCCTGTATGGATACGTGGCCAGTTTCCTGCTCATCGGCACCTACTGGCTTCAACACTATGTGATCCACCACCACGTACGTCTGGTCGATCGCCGCTTCGTCGCGCTCAATGGGCTGTTCCTCTTCTCCGTCTCGTTCGTGCCCTTTCCGACAGGGCTGCAAGCCTCTTACCGAAAGGACGAGTTGGCGATGGTGTTGTATGCCGCTAGCCAAGCGTTCTGCGGGCTGTCGCTGCTTATGCTTTGGCTCTACGCCACTCGCAAACGACGACTCGTTCACCCCAACCTGCCCCAGGAGGTCGTCACGAGCATGAGCTGGCGGATCGCCATGACGCCGGTGATTGCCTTGATGGCCATGCTCGTCTCGTTCGTCAACATCGAGATCTGCCGCTGGATGTTTCTCGGCATTCCACTGACCTACTTCTCGCATCGGTTGGTCGACGAGGGCGCAGCAACCTTGGGCGATCCAACCGAGTAAGCAAGCCGACGCTCCGGGAGTTCACTCGGATGCAAAGCGATAGCCGACTCCCTGCTCGGTCAACAGGTACCGCGGCCGGGCCGGGTCGTCTTCCAGCTTGCGCCGGAGACTCGCCACATACACGCGCAAATAATGGTGTTCCTGCGAATCTTGCGGGCCCCACACCTCGCGCAGCAAGTAGCGGTGCGTCAGTACCTTTCCAGCCTGCTTCAGCATCGCGACCAGGAGCTTGTATTCCAGCGGCGTGAGATGCACTTCCTGTTCGCGCCGTTTGACGATGCGCGCCGCGAGATCCACTCGCAGATCTCCCACCGTCAAGACCATGGCGTCGGTCGCCGCAAAGTGAGCATGACGCAGAGCGACTCGCAATCGAGCCAGCAGTTCGCCCGTGCCAAACGGTTTGGTCACGTAGTCGTCGGCCCCCGCATCCAGAGCGCGCACCTTCTGAGGTTCTTGATCGCGAGCAGACAGGACCACCACGGGCCCAGTGTACCATTCGCGCAGACGCTGCAAAACTTCCTGGCCGTCCAAGTCCGGCAGGCCCAAGTCGAGAAGCACGAGGTCGGGCGGTTGCGAGACGGCCGCCCGCAGCGCCTCGACGCCGCCCGCCGCCTCAGACACTCGATAACCGGCGTCCGCCAACGCCGCTCGCAACATCCGTCGCAGCGGCGGTTCGTCCTCAACGACCAAGATGTGGTGCGCACTGGTGCTCATCAAATCACTTTACCACGATCTGCGGCGGCGACTCGCCGCACGGAATTCGCACGTCGAACTGCGCCCCGCCGGTGGGTCGATTTGACGCCGTGATCGTCCCGCCGTGGGCCGCAACGATCGCTCGGCAGATGGCCAGCCCCAAGCCGCTCCCTCGCCCGCTGTCGTTCGTCGGCGCTGCGCGAAAGAATTTCTCAAAGATCCGCTGCTCCGCTCCAGCCGGCACTCCCGGTCCCTCGTCGCGTACGGTGATCCTCAGGACCGGAACGCCGGCGTACTCAGATGCGTCGCTCGTCTCCCTCGACGCTTCCAACTCGATTGCGGCGCCGTCCGTCGTATGCCGAACCGCATTCTCCAGCAGATTCACAATCACCTGCTCGAGCAGCATGCCATCGACGTAGATGAGCGGCAGATCGCCAGGCAGTCGAGTCGTCACGGGCCGACCTTGCAATTCGGTTCGCAAGCGATGAAGCGCCGAACCGACCAATTCCTCCACGACGTGCCACTGTTGATTCGGCGGGGCGGCGCCCGCTTCGAGTCGCGACATCTGCAGAAGATTTTCCAACATGCGACGCAGCCGTTCTGACTCGTCGCGCACCGTCAGGAGCAAGTCGCGCCGCGTCGACTCGCTAAGATTCGTCGCGTCCAACAAACTGCCGCTCGCACACGCTATCGCGGCCAGCGGCGTCCTCAAGTCGTGCGACACGCTGCTCAAGAGACTGCTGCGAACCTGCTCCGCTTCGGCCTCAATCCGAGCGTCGGCGGCGTCCAGCGTCAATTGATCTCGCTCCAACGCCAGCGCCAATTGGCTGGCGCACGCTTCAATCAGCCGACGTGCGTCTGGAGCGAGAAGCCTCTCGAAGCCGCTTGCGACGTCATCGACGCCCTCCAGCTTCGGTCGTAGCGCGATCGCGCCATGGGTGCAACGCGTCCCGGTGATGGGGACGAACAGCGCCGCGGCGTCGGGCAGCGTGTTTGTGCCTGCGCCGGCGTGTTGATCATGGTCGATCACCCACTGCGCCACAGGCGAGCTGAGATGGTGTCGAGTAATCGAAGTTCCATGACTGAATACGATTTCCGGACCGTCTCCGGCCCGATGCATGAACACAGCGACTTCGGCTTGCAACAGGTTCGCCAGTTGTGCGCCGGCCGCCGATGCCAGAAACGTACGACCATTGATCGCGCTCAACTGTCGTCCAATTTCCGACAGGGTGGTTGTATACCTCTCGCGACGCCGCGTCGACTCTAGCTGCGCGCGCAGACTGGACGTGAGCGCACTGATGGCCAAACCGATCGCCAACATGACGCCGAACGTGACGACGAACTGCGCGTCGGCGACGGCGAGCGTCAGGTAGGGAGGTACGAAGAAATAATCGAACCCGATGACTGACAACACGCTCGCCAGCACTGCCGGCCCGCGTCCGAACCGATAGGCAACCCAGGCGACGGCGGCGAGAAACAGCATCGCGGCATTCGCTTCGGAATCGGCGAAGTCGACCCAGCGCAACGCACCGTCGACGCATCCAGCGCCGACCACGCTGACAACGGCGGCCGCATAGCCGCGCCACTCCGCTCGCTTCTTCCTCCCCCGCTGCAGGGGCTCTTTCGGCGGGGCGTCATCCTCGCTGTGGATGACGTATACATCGATCGGTCCGCTGCGGTCCAGCACTTCATCGACGACGGAACCGAAGAGTGCGCGCTTCCAACGAGGCTGGTGCGTCTCGCCGATCAAGATTTTGGCGACGTTATGCGTGCGCGCGTATTCGAGAATCGCGTCGGATACACGAGGACCGGCGGCAATCGCCGTCTCGGCGCCGAGCCGTTCCGCGAGCTGAAAGTGCAGTGCGATTCGATGACGCGTCGCCTCGTCGATGGAGTCGACCGTTTCGGCGGCGACGGCGATCCAAGGAGCGTCAAACGCGGCGGCCATCCGCTTTGCGGTCCGGATGACGCGCGCTGTCGTCGGACTGGGCCCCACGCAAACCAACAACTTCTCGTTGGTGGCCCACGGCGTCTGCGCAGACTGTCGACGTCGCGCCCCTTCGACATCCGCGTGGATGCGTCGGGCCGCTTGGCGCATCGCCAATTCGCGCAGCGCAACCAAGTTCCCCCGTTGAAAGAATCGATCGATGGCTCGCCGCGCTTGCTCAGGCACATAGATCTTGCCTTCCTCCAAGCGAGCCAACAGCCCCTCGGGCGCGATGTCCACCAATTCCAGTTCGTCGGCCGCCTCAAATACATGATCGGGAATCGTCTCGCGCACGACGACGTTAGTGATCTGCCCGATCACATCGTTCAGACTCTCCATGTGCTGCACATTCAACGTCGTCCACACATCGATCCCCGCTTCCAGCAATTCCTCGACATCCTGCCAACGCTTCTCATGACGACATCCAGGCGCATTGGTATGAGCCAGTTCGTCCACCAAGAGAACGGCCGGTTTACGCGTCAACGCACGATCGACGTCGAACTCCCGCAGGACGACCCCGCGATACTCGATCTCCCTCGCCGGAAGCGACTCGATCCCCTCCACAAGCGACTGCGTTTCGGGCCGAGCGTGCGGCTCGACGTAACCCACCACGACCTCCACGCCGCGGGTCTTGGCGGCGCGAGCGGCCTGCAGCATGGCATAGGTCTTGCCGACGCCTGCGGCATATCCGAAGAAGATGCGCAACAGCCCACGCCGGGCCAGAGCTTCCTCGGCTTTCACTTGGGCGAGCAGCGCGTCGGGATCGGGTCGTGTGTGATCCATGGACTTCCGTTCTACTTGCCGCGAGCCAATCGATCGAGCGCCAAGTTGAGCCGAAGTACGTTTACTCGCGGTTCACCCAGAACTCCCCACTGCCGCGGCGCCGTGTCGGCCTCCAACAATTCGCGCACCACATCCTCCCTGAGCCCGCGCGCTCGAGCGACGCGAGCGACCTGATATTCGGCCGCCGCCACCGAGATGTGTGGATCGAGGCCGCTGCCCGAGGCTGTCGTCAAGTCGCCGGGCGCGGGTCCTGCTTCGCCGCCCGCCGCTTGCAACGCCCGCAGCCGCTCGCTCGCTGCTCTCTCTCGCTCGGCATGCAGAGGGCCCCAGTTCGAACCGCCCGAAGCCCCCGCGTTGTAGGGCGAGTTCGCTGTGGCGGAGAGTCGCCCCCAAAAGTACTGAGGCCCAGCGAACGATTGACCAATCAGCTCGGATCCCGTCAGTTGGTCGCCATCCTTGAGCATGCTCCCGTTCGCCTGATGCGGCAGAAACGTCTGAGCGACGATGGTCACCAGCAGTGGATACACGCCGCCCGTCAGGATGGAGAGGACGGCGAGCATCATCGTGGCGATGCGCAATTGTTGAAACATGTGGCGTCCTCCGGCGTGATGTCCCAGAATGAATCAGTTAAGCGAGTCGCAGTACTACCAGCAGCAAGTCGATGAGTTTGATGCCGAGAAAGGGCGCCGCGAGCCCTCCCACTCCGTAAACGAAGAGGTTGTTGCGCAGCAGTTCCGATGCTCCTACCGGCCGATATTTGACGCCGCGCAGCGCCAATGGAACTAAGGCCACGATGATCAAGGCATTGAAGATCACCGCCGAAAGAATTGCGCTGGCGGGCGAAGCCAGGCGCATGAAGTCCAGTTGCCGAAGTTCGGGGTAAGTCGTGGCAAACGCCGCCGGTAGGATGGCAAAGTACTTGGCCACGTCGTTGGCGATGCTGAAGGTGGTGAGAGCGCCGCGCGTCATCAGCAACTGTTTGCCAATGTTCACGATCTCGATCAGCTTTGTGGGGTTGGAGTCGAGGTCGACCATATTGCCCGCTTCTTTTGCGGCCTGCGTACCGCTGTTCATCGCGACGGCGACGTCCGCTTGCGCGAGCGCTGGGGCGTCGTTCGTGCCGTCGCCCGTCATCGCCACCAATCGCCCCCCTTGCTGATACTCGCGAATCAGGGCCAGTTTTGCCTCCGGCGTTGCTTCCGCGAGAAAATCGTCGACGCCCGCCTCGGCGGCAATCGCGGCGGCGGTCAGCGGATTATCGCCCGTGATCATCACGGTCTTGATCCCCATCCGCCGCAACTCGCCGAATCGCTCCTTGATTCCTCCCTTGACGACGTCCTTCAGTTCAATCGTCCCCAAGACTTCAGCATCGCGGCTCACGACCAACGGCGTGCCGCCGCGCTGCGCGACGTCCCTTACGGCGCCGCGCACCTCTTCGGGAAATCGCCCCCCCAGTTGCTCCACGTGTTTCGCCACGGCGTCCGAGGCGCCCTTGCGAATCTCGCTTCCATCCCACGTCACGCCGCTCATTCGCGTCTTCGCCGAGAATGGGACGAAATGAGGTTGAATCGACTCCAGTTCGACGCCGCGGAGTCCAAACTGCCTCTTCGCCAAGACGGCGATGCTGCGTCCCTCGGCTGTCTCGTCAGCCAGAGACGACAGGTGCGCCGCCTCCGCCAACTGTCGGTCGGAGATGCCCGGTGCAGGGATGAAGCGCGCGGCCTGACGATTGCCTAGCGTGATCGTCCCGGTCTTGTCGAGCAGCAGGACGTCGACGTCTCCCGCCGCCTCGACCGCTCGCCCCGACATGGCGATGACGTTCGCGCGACTCAAGCGATTCATGCCCGCGATTCCGATCGCAGATAACAAAGCCCCGATCGTCGTCGGGGCCAAGCAGACGAAGAGCGCGACCAGCACGGTCAGGCTGATCGGCGTTCCTCGCCCCGTCGACTCGACGCTGAAACGCGAGTACGGCAGCAGCGTCGCCACGACCAGAAGGAAGATAAGCGTGAGGGCTGACAGGAGGATCGCCAAAGCAATCTCGTTCGGCGTCTTCTGCCGCTTCGCCCCTTCCACCATGGCGATCATTCGATCAAGGAAGCTGTGCCCCGGCAACGTACGCACTCTCAGCAGCAGCCAGTCGGAGATGACGCGCGTACCGCCCGTCACCGAACTCCGGTCGCCGCCGCTTTCTCGAACCACCGGCGCACTCTCGCCCGTGATGGCGCTCTCGTCCACCGACGCGACCCCATCGATCACTTCGCCGTCTGCGGGAATCGTCTCGCCAGCGGATACCAATACGAGATCGTCTAATTTCAAGTCGGTCGCCGCCGTTTCCTCCGTCGTGCGATGATCTCGATCGATTATCCGTTTCGCGGCGACGGCGGTGCGACTGAGTTTCAGCGACGCGGCTTGCGCTTTTCCGTGCCCTTCGGCGATCGCCTCCGCGAAGTTCGCAAATAAAACGGTGAACCACAACCAAACAGCGACCGCCATGACAAACGCCGCACTGTCAGGCGCGACATCCTCCGTCGATCGTCCCAGCATTCGCTGCAGCCAAATCAGCGTCGTCAGCACGCACCCCACATAGACCGTGAACATCACGGGGTTGCGCACTTGAGTGCGAGGGTCGAGCTTTCGGAATGCGCCTGCCAGCGCACCGCGTACGATCGCTCCATTCCATAGTCCGAGTTCCTTCCGTTCGTTCATGACGTCCCTCCTCGCGATGTCAGCATTAGTTGTTCGACGATCGGCCCCAGCGCCAGCGACGGAAAGAAGCTGAGCGCACCGACGATGACGACGACGGCCGCCAGCAGGGCGACGAACAGCGGCGTGTGAGTCGGCAGCGTGCCGGCGGTCGCTGGCGTCGTTCGCTTCTGAGCCAGCGATCCAGCGATCGCGAGCACCGGCAACATCACGCCGAAGCGACCGATCAACATGGCAAGCGCCAACCACCCGTTGTAGAAGGGCGTATTGGCGTTAAGGCCTGCGAACGCACTGCCGTTGTTGTTTCCCGCCGACGAGAACGCATACAGCACTTCCGTGAATCCATGCGGCCCCGGGTTGAGAATCGACGCGCGCCCCGCGGTCGTGCCGACCCCAAGCGCCGTCCCGACAAGCACCGCGGCGCACGGCAGAAGGATCGCAACCATCGCCATCTTCATCTCAAAGGCGCCGATCTTTTTTCCTAGATACTCGGGCGTTCGCCCCACCATCAAACCCGATAGAAACACGGCGACCAGCGCGAACAAGAGCATGCCATAGAGCCCGGAGCCGACGCCGCCGAAGATGACTTCTCCCAGTTGAATGAGCCACAGCGGCGCGAGACCGCCGATCGGCGAGTAGGAATCGTGCATCGAGTTGACCGACCCGTTCGAGGCGGCCGTCGTCGCCACCGCCCAGGTCGCCGAAGGTCCAATGCCGAATCGCAACTCCTTCCCTTCCCAATTCCCCTGCTCGGCCCACGTCACAACCAGCACCAGCGGCACGAAGACGACCGTCATGGCCGCCAACAGCGCCCAACCCTGCCGACGATCGCCGACAAGTTCCCCGAAGCTGTAGACGAGCGCAGCCGGGATCAACAGAATCGCCAGCATTTCCAAGAGGTTCGAAAGCGGCGTCGGGTTCTCGAACGGATGAGCAGAATTGGCGTTGAAATAGCCGCCTCCGTTCGTCCCCAACTGTTTAATGGCGATCTGCGATGCAACGGGGCCCAAGGGGAGCGACTGCGTTGCGACGTCGTCGCTCGGTTGGTCGAGGACTTTCACCACCGCGGCGCGTTGAACGGTTTGCACGACGCCCTGCGAGACGAGCGCGAGCGCCAGCGGGACCGAGAGCGGCAGCAGGATGTACAGCGTCCCGCGCAGCAAATCGACCCAGAAGTTGCCCAGGTTCGTCGTCCCGCACCGTGTGAATCCGCGCAACAGGGCGACGGCGACGGCCATTCCCATGGCGGCGGAGACGAAGTTTTGCACCGTCAGCGCCGACATCTGCGTCAAGCAACTCATCGTCGCCTCGCCCGCGTATCCCTGCCAGTTCGTGTTGGTCGCGAAGCTGACCGCCGTGTTGAACGCCGAATCGCGAGCGACATTCGGCAAACGATCGGGATTCAGCGGCAACCAAGCCTGAACTCGCTGAACGATGTACACCGCACCGACGCTGACGCCGCTCAGCCACAAGACGCTGATCGCATACGTGCGGCTGTTCATCTCCGCCTGCGCGTCGATCCCGCATATGCGATAAACGACATGCTCGATCGGCCTCAACCAACGTACGAACCAGGGAGTCTCGCCGGCGTAAATGCGAGCCATGTAGAGCCCCAGCGGCTTCACGCATGCTCCGAGCAAGCTTAGAAACAGCAGCAACTGGAGCAAGTCGGATACGGTCATGACAGTTGCTCCGGGTAAAGCAGGGCGTAAGTGAGATATGCGACCAGACCCAGGGTCGCGACAAGCGCCACGGCGTGCAGCCAGTCCATTTGTTCGTCCTCCAGTACATTGCCTCGACTGTATTGAAGCGGTTGTCCCGTAAAATGGGCGGCAAAATGGACGGCCGGCGTATCAAGATTTCATCAAGACGCCGACCGACCGTCGGCGTCGATCGAATGGAGTCCGCGGGGTGGGCTGAATGGCGCGTCGTCATCTGTTAGTCTTGCCGCGTTGGCGGTAGTTCCCCAAGCAAGGACTCTCCTATGGTGCGCATTGCAACGATCGACGACGTCCGCCGTGCCGAACAGGTGATTCGACAGCACTTGTCTCCCGCGCCGCTGGTACGTTCGTACGAGCTGGAAAAGGAATTGGGTCTTCCTCCGAGTCGCCGCGTGTGGCTGAAGGACTATGGATGGACTCCGAGCGGCTCGTTCAAGCTGTATGGCGCCCTCTACTGGATGGCCCAGCACCTCGCTGAAATCGGCTCGCGCCCCGTCGCCGCACACTCGTCCGGCAACTTCGCCTCAGGGTTGGCATTCGCCGGCATGCGGTACAGTCGACGCGTGATCGTGCTGATGCCCGAGACGGCGCCGCGCATCAAATTCGAACGCACGAAGTCGTTCGGCGCAGAGATCCGCACCTACGACATCTCGACCGACCATCTGACAGGCCTGCGCGATCGACTGGCCAAAGAAATCGCCGAAGGGGAAGGCGCCCTGCAGGCCTCGCCTTACGACGACCCCGACGTCATCGCCGGCAACGGCGTCGGCGGACTGGAAATCGCCGCCGAACTCCAGCGCGAAGGTCGAACCGCCTCGCACTTCGTTTGTGCGGTGAGCGGCGGCGGGCTGATGGCGGGTCATGCTTTGGCGATCGCCGATGCGTTTCCCGGCGTCGCCATCTTGGGCGTGGAGCCGGCAGGCGCGGACGACTTTCGGCAATCGCTGGCCGCGGACGCGCGAGTTCGCGTGTCGCAACCCAGCAGCATCTGCGATGGACTGTTGTCTTACGACGTCGGCGCGCACAATTGGCCCATCCTCCGGCGACTCGTCCGCAGCTCCACGCCGATCGCCGACGATCAAGTTCGCGAAGCCATGCGTTGGCTTTACGATCGCCACGGATTGCGAACCGAGCCATCCGGCGCCATTACCACCGCCGCCGTGTTGCACGGCCGCACGCCGCTCGACGGCGACGGCGATGTGGTGCTGGTGGTCAGCGGGCGAAATGTCGACGATGACGCGTTTCGGAACTGGATTTAAGGATTCGACATGCCTGGACAAACTCGAGTCGTCGCGCCGGGGCCGCAGCCGCGGACGGTGCGCACCGCCGAGGGACTCGTACTGACCCCGCCTGCCGACTGGGAACTATTGCCTCCCGGCGACGCCGGTCTGACGCGGCGAGTGAAAGCGGCTGGGCCGACCTGGACGGTGCAAGTGAAGAAGGGCCGCAAGATTTTCTCGCAAGGGATCTGGGCGCCGGCCGTTCACATCGCGGCGGCGCGCGCCGAGTTGGAACAGGAACGCGCCACGCCCGCCTACGCCAAACGCCGCGCGGCCGACTCGGCGCGCCGAGAACGGAAGCAGGTCGAGTATGTCGGCAGCTTCCGCGATGCGGTGCTTGAGTTTCTCGACTTTCCGCCTCGCTACGAGCAACTGGCGAATCGGCTGGCGGACGTGGTGGCCGCCCATGCGACGCCGGTCGGCAGCGGGACCGTCGCGAGAACCGAACGGATTCCGATTGAAGAGCGCGCGGAACTGGCGGTCATCGCGTGGATGCGTCATCAAACGACTGCTTACGACTCGATGAAGATCCAGCGAGTGCGCGGTAAACGGCGGGAGGTGCGGCGCGAGTTGGCCGCGATCTCTCGTCGGTTGCTCGAGCAGTATCGCTCGGGTCGCGCCGCCGACGCGGCAAGTTGTCCGCTGCAACAGGCGCTTGAACGCGGTCCGATCGCCGACGGTTCGTCGTCAGACGGGAGTCTCGAGGACGCGGAATGAGTCAGGTCGACGCGTATCACGAGGCGGGACATGCGTTCATGGCGTTCTACGTCGGCGCGCGAGTGCGTTCGGTTACGATCGATCCCGATCGAGACGAGGGACCGGAGCGGTACGCCGATACGCAGGTGGAATGGCCGTTGAAGCGATTCCCGCCGCGGCAGTTGCGCGAGCGCATGGTGCAGGTCGCCCTGGCGGGGCCGGTCGCGGAAATGATCCACTCCGGCGAGAACCCGCATCCTGGATTCGTCGCCGAGTGGTCGTCGGACTGGAAGGTCGCTTGGGACGCCGCAGCGCCGCTCGTTCCCGACGAACGCCTGCGCATCGGCTACCTGGAACGCGTCGTGCGACAGGTGTACCAGATTCTGAATCGCGACGATCATTGGCAGGCCCTCGCCGCCATCGTCGATCATCTCGATGCGCACGAGACGATCGAAGGCGACGAGGTGCTGGAAATCATGCGTACTTGGCTCGAGTGACGAACATGACCTCGAATCTCTCCGACGCTCAGATCTTGGACCATCCCGCGGTCAGCGGCTGCTATCTGTTTCCGCAGGATCGGTGCGTCCGCAATCCATGGAACGTCGAAGTTTCCGGTGCGACGCTGGCTTGTTGCCGACGCATCGTTGACCCGGCCGCGTTGACGTTGGTCCACTTTCATGGCAACGGCGAAGCGGTCGCCGACTACATTCCCGAGTGGGCCGATGCGCTCGCCGCCATGCGGATCAACTCGCTGTTTGTCGAGTATCGCGAGTACGGCGACTCCACGGGCTGCGCTCAGCTTGTCGCCATGTTGGGCGACGGCGAAGCGGTGCTCGAAGCCGCGGGGCTCGCCCCAGAAAACGTCGTCGCCTTCGGGCGTTCGATCGGCTCGTTGTACGCGATCGAGTTGGCGGCGCGTCGCCCGCAGTTAGCGGGCTTGGTGCTCGAGAGCGGGATTGCGGACCCTGCGGAGCGTTTCCTGAAGTACGCCGACTTTTCGCAGGCGCCCTTCACGCGCGACGACGTTCGCGCGGCTGCTCATCGTTGCTTTCACCACGAACGGAAGCTCGCATCCTATCGCGGCCCGCTGTTGGTGCTGCACGCCGACCACGATCACCTTGTGGACGCGTCGCACGCGGAGCGCAACTTTCGCTGGTGCGGCAGCGACCGGAAGAAGCTGGTCCGCTTTCCGGTCGGCGACCACAATTCGATCCATCACTACAACTACGACGAGTACCAGCGCGAATTGCGCGACTTCTTGCAGCGTTAACTCGCCAACAAGCAGGCTGCGATCGCTCGTTCCAGCAGCACGGCGTCGATCGTACGAGCGCCGCGCATCGCAATCAGCGGCGCCGCCAGTTCTGGAGCGTGCAGCATCTCGCAGGCTTCCAGCAGCACCGACGATGCGTGTTGATGGGACAACTCGTGGATCAACGTCGGCACAATCAGCCGCTCGCCGCGGCGAGCCAGTCCGAGCAGCGCTTCGGAACGAGTATCGCCGTCGGTGTCGTGCAGGCGATCAAGCAGCGCTCGTCGAATGTCGGGCGTATCGACGCTGAGCTGCGTGCCCAATGCGAAGGTGGCCCAGTCGCGGACGGCCGCGTCGCGATCATGACTGAGATAGATCAGTCGCTCGATCGCCCGCGGGTCGTCGTAGCCCATGAGCGCCAGGACGGTCGCGTGCCGCACCCACGGATCCGCGTGATCCGCGAACGGCGCGACGACCGACACACACCCCGGAGCGTCATGATGCGACAACGCGACAAGGATCGACTGCATCACTTCCTTATCGGGCTCGCAGGCCAACATATGGACGAGCATGTTGATCGATTCGCGAGGAAACGAGCGTTGGTCGATGCCTAACTGTCCCAGGATGTCGGCGCCGATGCGGCGTTCTTGCGCCGTATGGCTGCGACAGAGACGATGAGCGGCTTCGAACACGTCGCGCGTTCCGCGGCGATGCAACAGGCACACGGCGTTCCATGCCACGTCTTCGGGTTCGGTCAGGGCCGCGTGAACCAGATCGGGCACCGACTGGCGCTCGCTCTGGAGATGCAGGACTTGTGGCATGAAAAATTTCCTCGCTAAATCGATTCTAGGTCACGATTTTTGCTGAAGCGTCGCTTGACGACCGTGTTTTTTGTCAGACGTAGGACAGGCTTCCAGCCTGTCTGAACACGAACGCCGCCCCCGTAGGACAGGCTTCCAGCCTGTCTGCCCCCCCCAAGACGTGCGCCGACGGGCGGGGGGGCACGCGTTGGCGAGGGGGGGCGGCCAAGTGCGAATTGGGGGTGGATTGGGGGTGGGTGGGCGGGGCGTCACAGGCTGGAAGCCTGTGCTACGGGGGTTACACTGACGTTTTTCTTGGGGCGGGGGAGAGGGTTATGGTTCGGTGGTGGACGGCGGTATCGGTGGTGCTTGGGGCGACGGCGGCCAGCGCGGGGGAGATTGAGTTCAACCGCGACATTCGACCGATCCTGTCGGACAAGTGCTTCGCATGTCATGGATTCGACGCGAAACATCGGCAAGCCGAATTGCGGCTCGATACGCCCGCGGGCGCACACGCGAAGGCGGCTAGCGGCGAACCGGCGATCGTTCCCGGACGGCCCGACGAGAGCGCTGTCTGGCGGCGCATCGCGTCCAACGATCCGGCCGAACGGATGCCCCCGCCCGACTCCAACAAACAACTCACCGACGCCGAACGGACGCTGCTGCGACAATGGATTGAACAAGGCGCCCGTTATCAGTCGCATTGGGCCTTCGAGCCCTTGAGATCGTCTGCGGTCCCGGAGGTTCCGGCTGCCGTGCGCGGCGCGAGCCGGATCGATGCCTTCATCGCCCACGCCCTCGCACAACGCAAAGCGCAGCCGTCGCCGGCTGCGCCGCTGCAGGTGCGAGTGCGTCGAGCGGCGTTTGATCTCGTCGGTCGGCCGCCGTCGCTCGAGGAGCTCGACGCCGTCGATCAGGATTCTTCCCCCGACGCGTATCAGCGCTACATCGAGCGGCTCTTGGCGTCGCCGCAGTTCGGCGAGCGATTTTCCGCCCAGTGGCTCGACGTCGCTCGGTACGGCGATACCAGCGGCTACTTGCACGACATGCTGCGAACGCCTTGGCCGTGGCGCGATTGGGTGATTCAGTCCTTCAATCGCGACCTGCCCTACGATCAGTTCGTGGTCGAACAACTGGCGGGCGATCTGCTTCCCAACGCAACGCCCGAACAGACGTTGGCCACTTCGTTCTGTCGTAATCACTTGATCACGACCGAAGGCGGGACGTTGGCTGCGGAGTACCTGAACGAATACGCGGCCGATCGCGTCCAGACGCTCGGCGCCGCCTTCCTGGGACTGAGCCTGCAGTGCTGCCGCTGCCATGACCATAAGTTCGATCCAATCACGCAGGAAGACTTCTATAGTCTGCAGTCCTATTTCAATTCCATCGGCGAGAAGCACGCCGAGAACAATTCGGCGCCTGCCATCGAGCCGCTGATCGAGATCGCTTCGCCGCTTGACCCCCTTGGCCCCAAAGCCAAAGTGATGGTGATGCGCGAGGCCGAGAAGGCGACCGAGACGTTTGTGCTCGTGCGGGGCGAATACGACAAACCAGATCGACAGAAGCCTGTCGCACGCCGACCGCCGAGCGTCCTTGGCGCAGCGCCCGCCGACGCGCCGGCCAATCGCCTGGGCCTGGCCCGTTGGCTTGTAACCCAACAGGACTCGCTGGTCGCACGGGTCGCCGTGAATCGCTACTGGCAGCGCATCTTCGGCGCCGGACTCGTACGCACCGTCGACGACTTCGGCGTTCAAGGCGAATTTCCGTCGCATCCCGAGTTGCTTGACGAACTGGCGCGGTTCTTTCGCGATGGTCCGGCGGATTCGCTGCGCGGCGCCTGGAGTACGAAGGCGGTGATTCGCGAGTTGGTGCTCAGCTCGACGTACCAGCAAGCTTCCAAAGTCCGAGACGAGTTGTCGGCGGTCGATCCGGACAATCGGCTGTTGAGCTACTTCCCGCGGCAGCGATTGTCGGCGGAAGAGCTGCGCGACCAAGGATTGTTTGCGGCCGGCGTCCTCTCGCACCGCCTGGGCGGCGCGCCGGTGTTCCCCTACCAGCCTGACGGAATGTGGGAGGAGCGAGCGAACGAAGGCAGCAACACCAAGGTGTTTAAGCGCAGCGAGGGAGAATCGCTTTACCGGCGCAGTCTGTACACCTTCTGGAAGCGAACATGCCCGCCGCCGCTGATGACCGTGTTCGACGCGCCCGACCGAACCGTCTGCGTTGCGCGTCGCGCCCCGACGAACACGCCGTTACAAGCGCTCGCAGCCCTGAACGACGAACAATTCCTCGAATGCGCTCGCCTGCTGGCGGAGCGTACGCTGCGCGAATCGCCGGACCGCGACCAGCGGCTCGTCGCCCTGTTCCGCCGTGCCGCCAGTCGCTCGCCCGACGCCGCGGACCTCGAGACGTTGCGCCGGGGACTCGACGCCCTCGTCGCGCGATATCGTGAATCGCCGACGGATGCGGAGAAGCTCTTGCGCCAAGGGGCGTCGCCCGTCGCGAGCGACCTCGACGCACGCGAGTTGGCCGCATGGATGGTGGTCGCCAGCGCCATCCTGAACTTGGACGAGTCGCTGGTGCGTCCGTAAAAAAATGCTTGCTTACTCCATTCACGCAACGTTAAAGCGTCAAACATGCAACCCCTCGTTGAATCGTGGCTGAACGTCAACCGCCGCCAATTGCTGCGCAGCGCCGCGGCTGGCGGCCTGTCGCTGTTGGGGACCACAGCCCTGCGCGAGCTGCTGGGCGCCGACTCGCCGTCCCGCTCCACCGCCAATCCGGGCCTCGCGTCGCTGCCGCACTTTGCGCCGAAGGCGAAGCGGGTGATCTACTTGCATATGGAAGGCGCTCCGTCGCAGCTCGATACGCTGGATCACAAGCCCGAATTGGCCCAGTTGTACGACAAGGATCTGCCGGCCAGCGTCCGCGGCGCTCAGCGATTGACCGGCATGACGAGCGGACAAGCCCGCTTGCCGATTGCGCCGTCGATGTTTTCGTTTACGCGTCACGACAACGCCGAAGACGGCGTGTGGGTTTGCGACTTGTTGAAGCGCACCGGCCAGATGGCCGGCGAACTGTGCGTGATTAAGTCGATGACGACGGAGCAGATTAATCATGGACCGGGAATCACATTCATGCAGACGGGGCATCAATTGCCTGGTCGACCGTCGTTCGGCGCGTGGCTTTCTTACGGCTTGGGGAGCGCGAATGACAATCTGCCGACGTTCGTCGTCATGATTAGTCAGGGTCGAGGACAGATGCAGGCGTTGTTCTCGCACCTGTGGGGCGCCGGCTTCTTACCGGGTCAGCATCAGGGCGTGCAGTTTCGCGCCGGCAGCGATCCGGTGTTGTTCCTCAGCGATCCGCAAGGCATGTCGCGCGACGATCGTCGCCGGATGCTCGACATGGTCTCGGACCTGAATCGTAAACAGGCTGAACAGTCGGGAGACGGCGAGATCCTGGCGCGGATTGCGCAGTACGAGATGGCGTACCGGATGCAAGCCAGCGTCCCTGAGCTCACGAACTTGTCCACCGAAACGGCCGCGACGCTCGAGTTGTACGGCCCCGATGTGCAGAAGCCGGGGTCGTACGCTTACAACTGTCTGCTCGCGCGACGTATGGCCGAACGGGGCGTGCGGTTCATCCAACTGTATCATCGGGGCTGGGATCATCACGGCAGCGTCCCGCGCGACCTGCCGCTGCAGTGCCAGGACGTCGATCAAGCGCAAGCCGCTCTTCTGGCCGACCTGCGACAACGCGGGTTGCTCGACGAGACGCTCGTCGTTTGGGGCGGCGAATTCGGGCGCACCGTTTACGGCCAAGGGAAGCTGGAGCGTACTCAATACGGTCGCGATCACCATCCGCGATGTTTCAGCATTTGGCTGGCGGGCGGCGGCGTCAAGCGCGGCGTCACCTACGGACGCACCGACGAGTTTTCCTACAACGTCGCCGAGAACCCGCTCACCGTCCACGACCTCCACGCCACGCTGCTGCACTGTCTAGGCATCGACCACTCGCGCTTCACCTACAAGTCGCAGGGACTCGACTTCAAACTCACCGGCGTCGAACCATGCCGCGTCGTGCAGGAACTACTAACGTAGGACAGGCTTCCAGCCTGTCTGGGCGCAGCCCGCGCAGCCGCAGCGCCGCCGCCAGCGAGTGTGCAAGAGAGAGAGAGAGTCTGTGTCGGTCTGCGTTGGCGTCGGTTGGTGCGTGAGTGGGGGTGGGGGGGGACTTGTTTGCGAGGGGGGGTAACAGGCTGGAAGCCTGTTCTACGGCCTGAACAGGTCATGGTCTTTTGTTGCGAATGTTGCGACGATTCGAGTGACTTGATCGTCGAATCGAATTACGCACAACATGCACACTGGGAGACCTCTCATGACGGCGAATGCATCGGCTTGTACGACGGTTGCAAAGGGGGCGGTTGGCGAATCGGGCGCGAGTACGTTGCTGGTTCATCGCGTGGCCAGCCGCACGCCCAAGCTCGCGGTTCTGCGGGTCACGGAGTCGAACCTTTGTCCCAATACGGGCGTGATCGGCGTCCTCGCCGTCAATGGCGTTCCGATCGCTCACGACTCGCTTTCGAAAGCGAAGCCGACATTGCAGGTCGAGGCCTCCGATGGCGACTACGTGTCGGCGTGCATCTACACCGTTCCGCTGTTCAACGGCGTACTCTGTACTCGACTGGGCGACCTACATTTCTCGCTCGATGAATGCGACCTTGTCGGCGTCGCGGATGACAAGCAACGAGTAGGCGGTCGTTCGACGGGCTGCCCGCTTGCCCACTGCGGTTGGTATGCGTGGAACGATCGTCAACCGCCCGCTCCAGCTTCCTTCCACTTGTACGGGGAAGTCCAAGTCGCGAACCCCGGCATTGAGCCGCAGTTGGTCTATCGAAACCCACAAGGATTCAATTCGCACATCGTGCTGCTCGACTTGCTCCTGATCCAGAAGCCCGGCATCTGGATTCAGATTCCGACCTGGCGTCAAGTGAGTTACAGCCGCCTCGGATCGACCTACCAGTCGGCGGAGATCTTCTGCAACGACAAGCCGTTCGCCGCCGTCGCTGCGACGGAGGTCTCGTAGGACAGGCTTCCAGCCTGTCTGGCGCAGCCCGCGCAGCCATCGCGCCGCCGCAGTGCGTGGGTGAGTGGGTGGGTGGAAAGTTTGTTTTGCTGGGGGGGTAACAGGCTGGAAGCCTGTTCTACGTGCTGTGCGCCATGGTTTGGTCGTAGGTGGAGGCGGACGTGCTGCCTGGGGCGGGGTCGTGTTGGCCGCGCTCGTGGCGGCTCCACCATGTTTCGGCTTGGTCGAGCGACCAGGCGACCGCTTCGGGGCACTTGCGCAACATCTCAGCTAGGTCGCGGGCGGTTTGCGGGCGCTTGGCGCGCGTCTTCTCAAGACAGGCGAGAATGGCGTGCTCGAGTTCGGCGGAGAGAGGGCGGCCCAGCCGTTGCGACGGCGGCTGCGGCGCTTCATCGACGTGCTTCATGCACAGCTCGGCCAAACTACCCGCGTCGAACACCGGCTTGCCGGTCAGCAAGAAGTAGCCGAGCGCGCCAACGCTGTAGAGATCGCTGCGGCCGTCGACCGAAAGGGGCGTCTGGATGGCTTCAGGGGACATGTACAGCGGCGTGCCTGTGAGTCCCTCGGCGGCGCCTCCCGGTCCGTGCTTCTCGTCAACCGCTTTGACCAGTCCGAAGTCCAGCACCTTGACCACGTCGGGCACGCCGCCGCGGCGGTTGAGCATGATGTTGGCAGGCTTGATGTCGCGATGCACGAGCCCCTGCGAATGGGCTTCGTACAACGAGCCGCAGACCTGCATCAGGATCGAGACGACTCGCCCGCCCGGCTGAGCGCCGTACTTCTCCACCAGCGACTGCAAGTCGACTCCATCCAGGTACTCCATCGCATAGTAGAACACCCCCTCGGGCGTCCGACCAAAGTCGTAAATGGCAATCGTACTTGGATGGTTCAACCGGCAAGTAATCTGCACCTCGCGTTCAAACCGCTCGATCGACACCGCATCCACCTTGTCGGCGTCCAGCAGCTTGATCGCCGTCGGCCGACGCAGCATCGAGTGGTGGCCGCGATAGACGACGCCCATGGCCCCGGCGCCCAGCTTCTCTTCGAGCGTGTATTGTCCCAGTTGCTGAGCCTCGATGGCCGCCTTGCGAGCGTCGCGTTGCAGGCGCGCGACGACGAGCGTGAAGACGAAGATGGCGAGCGAACTCACCACCAGCAGCCCGTAAATGGACCAGAACGTCCGGCGCAGGATCGTGAGCGGCGCAAACGCCTCTTCGTGATCGATCTCGGTGACGATCCCCATCTCGCGGCTCGGGAGCCAATGCCATGCGCCGACCTTGAGCACTCCGCGATAGTCGCGATAGCCGTCCAAGTCGACGCCGGCGCCGCCCGCCACCGCTTCCGCGACGGGGCGCGTCAACGGCATTTCGGAACGCCGCACCGTCGGCCGATATCCCTGTTGCATATCGCCGCCTGGATCGCGGATGGAGACGTTCAAGATGGAACGCGAATGTTCATGGTCGGGAAGGATTCCGAGCATCATGAGTTGCGCGTCGAAGCGGCTGTTGGACACCAGCGTGCCGTTCCGATCGAACGCATACGTCTCGCCCGACTTCCCGAGGCGGCCCGCTTGCAATAGTTCGGTGAATTCCGTCTCCGGCCGCATCTGCAGCGTCAACACGCCGACGACTTGAAACGTCGAGTCGCGCAGCGGTACGCAGACCCACATCGTCGGCACCCCTGTTCGCATCTCGCCGAAACTATCGCGCATCAGCGCCACGCTGCCGAACGGCACCGTCACCACCGACTCGCCGTTCAGCGTCTGCGAAATGAACGCGTCATACCGCTTGATGTCGCGTTGACCGATGAGCACTTCCTGCGACGAGGCGACGATTTCTTTGGCGCGATTGAAGACGTGAAAGCCCACAAAGGCGTTTGACGTCATGAACGGACCGATCGCTTTGTTCACCGATTTGCGCAGTTCGACCAGCGACTTGCCGTCCGCCGCCTCCGGCCCCTCTTCGTCGGCCGTCATCAGTGCCAGCGTCGCATCGCGGAACCGTGCGTCGCTCGCGACAAGTTGCGCCGTCCGCTCTTGCGTGTCGAGCCACTTTTCGACCATCTCGACTTCCATGCCGAGGATCGTTTCGAGTTCACTCCGCAGATTCGACTCAATCGTCGACTCGATTGCGCCGTTGACGAAGTAGCCCAAGAGCGACAGGACGACGACCGCGATGATCGGCCAGATCCAGAGCTGCCGCTTGAGAAACAGCGTGGTCCGTGCGACCGATCGACCGACGCTCGACGACCCCCACGTCATGTGCGGCTTCATACGACTCGCGCTAAGCCCAGCGGATCGCGAGCGGGAGAACAGATTCAGCAGATTCATGGAAGGCCGTTTCCTGACAGTGGCGTCGAGACGACGCGTTTGGCGCGTTCGTCACACCAATGGTGCTTCAGAAAACGGGTTCGTGCAAATCACGCAATTCCAGACGTCGCAACCGCAACAATCGTCACAGCCGCTACGGCGTCGCCGCCTTGAGGCGAAAGCAGGCCGCCTCTTGGGCGTTCCGCACATACAGACGATCTCCCACGACGACGGGGTGATTCCACGTCTTTCCCTCCAGCGCCGGCAATTTCGCCAACTCCTGGTGGCTCGCAGGATCCGCCTTCAACAACACCAACTCGCCTGTTTCGCTCAGAACGATCAACAGCCCGCAGTCCTCCAGCAGCAAAACTTGTCCCTTGCCGTAGCGGCCTCCCTTCCAGCGTCGAGCGCCGTCTTGCAACGACACGCAAGTGAACTGAGCGGCATCGAAACCGTAGAGGTGGTCCTGGTACACGACGAAGTCGTTGAAGTCGGGCTTCATGAAGCGCGACGTCCAGGCCTCATCCGCCGTATACGACTCGCCCGACTTGGTCAGACGCAAGCGGCGAGTGCCGACGCCCATGCCGCTGGGAATGAGCAGTTGTTCGGCGTCGAGCCACGTGGGTTGGACGGCGCGGTAGCCCGAGAATTGCCAGTCGTAATGAAATCGCAACTCGCCCGTCTTCGGCTCGTGCAACCCCAGCCCCTTGTCGGAGAGCATGGCGACGAGCGTCTCGCCGGCGACTTCGCACCGCTGCGGCGAACTGTAGGAATGCTCGCCGCTGGCCGCCGACCAACGCTTCTCGCCCGACTCGGCGTCAAACGCAATTACGCCCTTATCCCCTGCCCCGGCGGCGTGCACGACGACGACGCCGTCGATCACGAGCGGCGACGAAGAGAAGCCCCACATGGGCGGTTGCCGTCCCGCCGCCTCGCGCAAGTCTTGCTTCCACTGCAGTTCGCCGGACCGTGCATCGAGTTTCGTGAGCCAGCCTTGAGCTCCCATGGCGTAGAGGAAGCCGCCGTCGAGCGTCGGGGTCGCGCGCGGCCCCGGCCCTCCCAACGGATCGTCGAAACGCGACTCGAGCGACTGTTCCCACACTTCGCGGCCGTCGTCGCCGTTGTAACAGACGACGCACTCCCGTCCTCCGCGTTGTTCCTGCGTGAACAACCACTGCCCCGCGACCGCAAACGACGACCACCCCGGTCCAATCGGCTTTTTCCACAGCAATTGCGGCGGCGACGTCTGCCAATCGTCGGCGATCAGCGTCCCGCGTTGTCGCGAGTCGCGGTTCGGTCCGCGGTAGCCGGGCCATTCGGGATTTTCCAGGGCGGTCGCGAGCGCCGGGTCGATCGTCTTGTTCTCTTTCGCGTCTGCAGCCGTCGGCTCAGTCGCTCCGCGGCTCGCCAAAAACGCCTCTTCCGCGCTCGGCTTCCAGCGCCACGTCAAGGTCGCGCCGAAGTCGCCCCAGACTCCCTCGGAGCGCAGCGTCGCCGAGGACAAAAGGCCGATCCAGGTTGCGGCCAGAATCAGCACGGTGCGCGAAAAGGCCAACCGGTTGCGAAAGAGCGCCGCGCCGACCACGAAACTGGCGAGCCCGACCGGCAGCGTAAACATCGACATGGCAGGACCGCGCATCGACGGGTCGCAAACGACTGCAGCCAGCACGAAGCCGACGATCAGCCCCGCGAAGCCCGTCAGCCGTTCCGTCCAGCGCGCTCGGCTGGCGACCAGCCACCAGCCGAGGATCAAGAGTCCGCACAGCAGGGGACCGAAGGCCGCCACCATCCACATCATGGGCGGCCCGTCGTCGATCAGGTACGACGAATAGCGGGCCAAGAGCATGACGGGCAAGAGAGGCAACACCAGCGCCACTCGAAGCGGCTTGAACGACGGCGATGCGTCTGCGGCGGACGGAGGATTCATGAAGGCGTCTCCCAAGATTAGACGCCGTTACTGTAGCATCCGTCCGCTTGCAGGGTCAGTTGCCGAAGCGAACCAATTTGTCGCCGATCTCGGCGCACTTCTTGACGATGCCCGCGAAGTGCTTCACGGCGGCGCGCACGTCGTCAGCCGTCGCCTCTTCCGGAAATTGCAGGTTCGAGTTCGCCAGTTTCGCCAGCGAGGCGTTCGTGAAACTGTCGCCCGTCTCGGCGCAGAGCCGTTCAATGTCCGACGCGTACTCCGAGATAATCACGTGCATGCGGCGCGTTTGAGCGGCGATGCGCGGGTCTTCGAGAAGGGCGATCATTTGTTGGTTGTTCGAGCTGAACAGCTTCTCAAAATCCGTGAAGACGAAGCGCCGCAGATTGTTCATGCACTGAGACATGTCGCGAGACGCTTCGCCGATCTGCTGCGCTCGTTCAAACTCGCGGGGGTTGGGGTTCTGAAGCATGGTCTTGCAAAAGAGTGCTCCGCGAGCCGACGTCGACTTGAGCGACTGACCGACGCCGCCCAGGAAATGCAGGTAGCCCTCGACGACCGTCAACTGTCCGTCGGCGTTCGCCTTCCGCAGTTTCCACTCGCTGTGTTTGCTCACAAACTGAGTTCGCGCCGCCTCGATCGTCGCGGTCAACGTCGCTTTAAGCGTCTTGAAAGCTCGGTAGCGTTCCGACTTCCCCGACTCATCCTTCTCGTCTTCAATCGCCTTTTCGAGCGTCGGGAGGTAGGAGTTGCGTTTTTTCTCCAGATGATCGAGCGCCGCGTCCCACTTCTTGAAGAAGTCGGGCGTCAACTGCAGGAAGGCGGCGCCGAAGTTCCGCTCGGATTCCAAGCACTGCGAGTCGTACTTGTCGACCGACTTGAACGCGTCCTCCAGTCCGCTGGGCTTGCGAAAGCTGATGAACAGCACTTTCCCTTTCGCGGCCGGCTTCTTGAGTCCCGTGGCCGCCTCAAATTCGTCTTTCGCCTTTTCCCAAGCACCCTGATAGTCGGACATCTTCGTGCACCTCCCGAGAATGAAAATGCGAGCCGCCAGGCCCGTGTCATTCGGTAGTGCGAGATCCGCCGCCATTCGTCTCAGAAAATTCGCATTTATTCAGCGGAAGGTGCGCTAGCACCCGGCTCGGTTCGCGGCGTCCTAGGGTGGAACGGTTAGGAACGCACAGCCGGCCGCTAGCGCGGCGTCGGCGTCGGCGTCGGCGGAGTTTCGTCCGGAGCTGGCAGGTCCGATGGTCGCAGCACCACGATCAGGCCCTGACTCATGCCGACGACCAGATGCCGTCCTTCGGGCGAGTACACCAGCCCGTTGGGTTGCACGAGCGGCATGGAATTCGTCTTTTGCGGCGGTTCGCTCCACTGCCACAGGTTCACGAGTCCGTCCCAACCCGACGTCGCGAATGTCTTCCCCGAGGGATGAAGAGCGATTCCCAGCGAATGTCCCAAGTGCCCCTCGATGCTTTGCGCGGCGCCCGTTTGCAGATTCCACACCCAGAGCGTCGGCCCCGACCTGTCGCTCGTCGCCAGCAGGTGCGACTCGTCGGGCGTAAACGCCAATGAAGTGAACTGCGAGCGGCCGCGGAAACTGCGCACGCGTCGTCCGGTCGCCGTTTCGATTAACTGCACGGTCTTGTCTTCCCCGCCGCTGGCCAGCCACTTTCCATCGCGACTGAACGCCACCGGACGGACGACGCCCACGTGCCAACGAATGGGCGCCGCCGGTTGGCCGCTTTCGACGTCCCATACATTGACTTCCCCCGTGCGACCGCCTGCCGCCAGCATTCGTCCGTCCGGACTAAACGTCAGCAGTGCGGGCTCGGAGGAATACCCCGACAGTTCGCGTTCCAGCCGCCCGCTCGCCACGTCCCAAATACGCAATAGCCCGTCGATGGAGCCGGTCGCGAGCCGCCGCGAATCGGGACTGAACTTTGCACACCACACCTCTCGCTCGTGGCCTGCGAGAACGTGCGTCGGGGCCCCGGTCGACGGCAGACTGGCGTCCGCCAGATCCCACAGGAAGGCCTGGGAGTTCGTGTCCCCGGAGGCCAACCAGCGCCCGTCGGGACTCACGTCGACGGTCAAAACGAGCCCCTGATGGCCGGTCGACGTCTCCTTCACCAGCGGTTCGTCGATCGACAGTCGCACGATGTAGGGGCGATCTACTTCCGAGGAAAGGGCGAAGACGCTCCGACCGTCGCGCGCGACGCATCCGAACAGCGCACCGCGGACAAGTTCCGGCAGTTCACGGCGACCGACCTTGGCGCCATCGTCCAGGTTCCACCAAACGGCGCCGAAAGGCCGATCAGCCCCCACCTCGTGCGGCGCCGCCGCCAACTCAGTTCCATCCGCCGTGAACCCCAACGCTCCGCCGCCCGGCGACTCGATCGACCTCAAGATCTGCCAGTCTTCGACGTTCCACACGACCACGCGCTGCTCGTCGGCGGCTGCAAATCGTTTTCCGTCCGCCGAGAACGCCGCTCCACGGACTCGTCCGTCGTGTTCGCGCAGGACCTGCACCAACTCCCCTTTTTCCCAGGACCAAACGCGCACCACTCCGTTCAGACCTGCGCCCGCCAACAGTCGACCGTCGTCGGAAAACACCAACTGTTCGATGCCGTCGTCGAATTGTGCCAATGTGGACGAACCGCCGTCCCGCCATTCAAACACCTCCACGATTCCGCGAGAGCCGCTGACGACGATGCGTCGATCATCGGCGGAGAACACGGTCGTCCACAGATCGCTGAGACTCGTGGCGAATGACGCCGCCGTCTCGCCGGTTCGACAGTCCCACACGCGCAGTTCCCCGAGCGAGCTACCGCAGGCGAAGTAGCGGCCGTCGTGAGAGAAGTCGCCGCGAAAGGCGCGTCCCTCATGGCCGCTTAGTCGTTGGACGAGCCGCCCGGAGGCGTCGTACAGTAAGACGACTTCGCCCATCGGCGCCGCGAGCCGCTGTTCGTCGTTGGACTTCGACAACCAGTGAGCGCGGTTTGGTTCGGGAACGAGATGCCTCCGGTCGGCGAGCACCGCCGCGACCCCCGCGGGCAGCGAATCTCCGACTCGGCGGGCGCGCCACACCGCCGTCGACAAGTCGTCCGCTTGCCAGGCGTCGAGCGGCGACGGGCGTTGGGCCAATTGTTCGGAGGTCGGGATGGGCGGCGGCGACCAGCCAGCGGGCGGCGATTGGGGCGACGTCCCCAGCGGAGGACGTGCGGGGAGTTCTGCCGGTGACAGACGCATCAAGACGCCCGCACCGGCGCCGATGACGGCGATCGCCGCCAGCAGCGTCACGGCGGCGCGCGCCGCCTTGCTCGTCGTCAACCATGATCCTGCCTGCGGCTTTGTGTTCGAAAAGGGCGTCTCCAGCGGGGTTTGGCCGGCTCGCATCTGAGCGAGGCACTTTTCGAATCGTCGCGACAACTCGGCGGCCGTCTGAAATCGTTGTGCGGGATCTTTGGCATGCAGCCGAGCAATGATGTTTTCAAGCCACGCGGGGATCGCCGGATTGACTTCGCGAATCGCGCGCGGCGCGTCTTCGCTCACCCGCTTGAGGACCGCCAGCGGCGTGGAGGCGCGGAACGGCGGATGGCCTGTTGCAAGCGCATAGAGGACGCTGCCCAGACTAAACAAATCGCTGCGCGCGTCGACCGCTTCCCCCTCCGCCTGCTCGGGCGACATGTACAACGGCGTGCCGGCGATGTGGCCGCTGCGCGTCAGACTGGCATCGTCGGCCGCCCGCGCCAGGCCAAAGTCGGTGATCCGTACGCGCTCTTCGCCGTCCTCCAGCAGAATGTTCGCAGGCTTGATGTCGCGGTGAATCAGTCCTTGCCGGTGCGCTGCCGCCAGTCCCGCAGCGATCTGCATGCCGATGCGCACGATCTCCTCGACGGCAAGCGGCCCAACTGCATCCAGCTTCTGCTGCAAAGTCCGTCCCTGCACATACTGCATGACAAGGTAGGGAACGGGGCCGGCATCCTCGACGGCGTAAATGGCGATCACGTTCTCATGCGTCACGGCCGCGGCCGCGCGCGCTTCGCGCACAAAGCGGCTGCGCGCCGCGTCGGTCGTCGCCAACTGCGGCGCTAGCGCCTTGATCGCCACCGCGCGCTGCAGTTTTTCGTCGAACGCGCGAAACACGACGCTCATCCCCCCCTGCCCCAACACTTCCGACACTTCGTAGTGCGCCAAACGCCCTTGCGATTTCGCGTTGCGCGAGGGTTCAAGAAAGTCGATCTTGAACTCGCGCGACGCGTCGGCGTCGAGCGGCTCGGAGGAAGACGCGGACGCAGAGCCGCCGACCAACACGTAGACCGGTTTGTCCAAAAGTCGGTCTTCACGTTCGTGGACGTCGAGCAGGGCCTGAAGGCGGAGGCGCAACGTCGCATCGCCAGCGCACGCCGACTCCAGATACTGCGCCCGCTTCTCGATGTCGGCAATGTCGGCCGCTTCCAGAAAGATCTGCTTAAGTCGTGGCAAGTCGATGGACATGGCGTGAGACGGAAAGAGGGTTGACGCGAAGAATGGAGGCCACGTTATGGCGACGAGAAGGAAGGATCGAGGCTGCAACGCAGCCAAGCGCGAGCGAAGGTCCAATGGCGATAGGCCGTCGCACGTGATATGCCGAGCATTTCGGCCGCTTGCTCCATCGACAAGCCCGCGAAGAAGTGCAGATGGACGATCTCCGCGGCCTGAGGATCGTCGCGCGTTAACTGATTGAGCGCTTCGTCGAGCGCCAGAAGATCGTCGTCGACGCCGGCGTCCGCGACATCGTCGTCGCGCAGCTCGACGCGTCCCCGACCGCCTCCATGCCGCAATCGCTGCTTGCGGCGGGCGTTGTCGATCAGGATGCGCCGCATGGCTCGAGCAGCCGCTCCGAAGAAGTGGCCGCGGCTGTTCCAATGTCGCTCGTGCGACGCATCCACCAGCCGCAAATAGGCCTCGTGCACCAACGCCGTCGCCTGCAATGTTTGGCCCGATCGTTCTCGCTCCAGCCAATGCACGGCCAATCGGCGCAGCTCGGCATAAACCAGCGGCAGCAACTGTTCGGCAGCCGCCGGGTCTCCCCCTTCAATGCGAGACAGAATCCGAGTGACATCCGACATAACGGGTGCGCAGGATAACGCGCCGGCAACGTGACTCCAAATCGCCGTTCGCGTCGTCATTTCCGACACTTTTTTTGCTGAACTCGACGACCGCCGCTGGTCGATCCACGAGGAATAACCAGCATAACCGGCAACTGCCGCAATGCACACGCCGGCCGAAGATCCCCCAAGTCCCCCAAACCTCTGCCCAATGTCGCCCTAAATCAGAATCGTCCGATCCATGCACCTTCCGACGCGTTTACGCCTGCCCCCCGTCGCCGGCTTCTGCCGATTCGGCGCGTCCGCGTCCGTGCTCGCCTTCGTGGTTGGAACGCTTGTCGCGATCAGCTCAAGCGCCCAAGCTCAGTCGCAAGTCGAACCGCTGCCATCCGTTCGCGACGAGTACTTTGAGGGGGCCGAACCGACGTTTATCGCCGAGCCCGACTTCGCGTACGGCGGCGCCTGGAATGCGGACGCCCAGCCGCAGTGGTCGTCGAATGGCAACTGGGAAGCGCCGTCGGCGCCCAGCGGCCTGTTGACGCTCGATACGCCGCTGATGAGCAACTTGCTCAACTTCCAAAACATGCAAACCCGCAAGGAAGCCGACCTGATCCTGAATCAGGCATACTATGACGAAATGACGTTCATCGTCGGCGGTCAGTTGCGGGCGAGCGGCATTTTTGCGAGTACGAATCAGGCGAACAAGTTTCCGTACCAGGGACGCTTTCCCACCGACTTCACCGGAACCACCGCCAGCGACTTGCGCCTGTTGCAGGGCAACGTCGCCGGCGCGATGCACGTCTCGCCGTGGATTTCCGGCTACTTCGAAACGCTGTTTTCCGACGTCTTTACCTTTCCCGACTTCAAGCAGGGCAGCTTTCAGGTGCGGCAGGCTTACGTGACGGTCGGGAACTTTGACGAGTCGCCTTTCTATGGATACATCGGCAAGAAGAACGTGGGCTTCGGCGACATGCGGTCGCTGAGCCCGTTCACGCAGGCCATGACCTGGCACTATTTCGCGGCCCTCGCGGAAGGCGGCGGAATCGGGTTTCGCAGCCACGGATTCGACCTCACCGTCGCCGCGCTCAACAGCGGCCGAGGCATTCGAGTGACTCGAGCGGGCGACAAAGGACACTTAGGCAACTTCGCGGCCAACGCCAGCTACACTTGGACCAGCGACGCCGGCGACCTCGAATGGCAACTCGGCGGCGGGTATCTCGACGGCACGATCTACAACTTGGCCGTGCCCGACCACGTCAACTTCAACGCAGTCGGCCCGTACAATCCCGCGTGGGACGTGAATGCCAACCTACGCTGGGGCCGATTCCTTGTCAGCGGCGAGTACGTGCAGACCGTCGATCCGTGGCCCAGCACCAATCATGCAGTGATCGCCTATCGCGTCGAAGGCGCCGTCTTGCACGCGATCCGCGTTACGCCCGCCAAGACGTCGATCAGTTGGAGCGAAGGGATTCAGGGCCCCGCCGGCTCGGAGTTTGAATTCAACCGCCAACTGGTCCTCGGCACCGAACTGGTCTTCACGCCGAACGTGCGGTTGGCCTTGGAGTACGTCCGCAGCAGCGGCTTCGCGCCGCTCATCAACATCGCCACCGTCAGCGATCGCGGCGTCGTACAAAACACGGCGCTCGTCGGCCTGACGGTCGTGTTCTAACCGTAGAACAGGCTTCCAGCCTGTTGATCGTCGTCGACCGCACGATCGTCGTGGACCGCTCCGTCGGTCCATCTCCAGGCGCAAGAAATCGTACAAGTCGCCGCGTACCGTGGCTGCAGTCGTAACAGTGATCTGTGTTACGTTGGATCGCAGAGCGATCCACGACCTTGGTCACAGCCTCTCGAGTCGGATGTACAGGCCGCCCACGGGCCTTAGCGACATGCGGGGGTCGAGCAGCGGTTCGTTTTGGCCGGCGGCGGGGGAAAGGCGAAAACGCTGCAACAGTTGGGCGGTGAAGAGGGTCATTTCGAGCGTTGCGAGTCCTTGGCCGATGCACGCCCGCGGTCCGGCGCCGAAGGGCAGGTACGCGCAGTGCGGAATGGATTCAGCGCGCCCCGGCGCGAAGCGGTCGGGATCGAACTTCTGCGGATCGGGAAACCACCGCTGGTCGTGATGCACGGTGTATGTCATCACTCGCGCGAGCGACCCAGCGGGCAGATGCCAACCGCCGATCTCGACGTCCTGAGTCGCCTCGCGCGCGACCAAGCCCACCGCGGGCGGGTAGCGCCGCAGCGTCTCCTTGATCACTCGCGACAAGTATTCCAATTGCGGCACGTCTTCGTACGTCGGCTCACGCTTGCCGATCACTTTCTGCACCTCCGCGGCGGCGCGCTGAGCCGCCTCGGGATGCGTCGCCAAGGCCCAACCGATCCAGGTCAAGCCGGCGGCCGTCGTATCGTGCCCCGCCAGAAAGAACGTCATGCACTGATCGCGCGCCTGCTCGTCGGTAAGTCCCTGCCCATCCCCCTCCTCGTCGACCGCCATCAGCAGCATCGAAAGGAGATCGCCGGCGTCGGCGCTCGAAGCCCGTCGCTCGGAAACGAACCGCCGCACCAACTGATCGAGCACCCCGATCGCTCGACGCTTTTCGGCCTTGCCCGGCAGCGGCAGCCAGTCCGGGAGCGTGAACGGCATGAACATCTCGCGCACGGCGACTTCGGACAAAGTCCGCACTGCGCGCGAGATCTCTTCCGCTTCTCCGCGCAAGCTGGTCCCAAACAGCGCGCGACCCGTGATCTCCATGGTGAGCGACGTCATGCCTGCTTCAAAGTCGATATGCGAGGCGTCCGAGATCGACGTCCAGCGGTCGAGCAGTTCTCGGTTTGCGGCGACGATCGATCCGACATAGCGGCCGATTCGCGACGGCTGAAACGCCGGCTGAACGAGCCGACGATGTCGGCGCCAGGTCTCCCCCTCGGTGATCAACAACCCGTCGCCGTTCCACTGCCGCAATACCTCGATCGGCCGCTTCATGCGGATGAACGACTTGGCCTTGCCAATCAAGACTTCTTGGATCGCGTCCGGATGAAAGAACGTGTAGTCATGATACGGCCCGAACTGCATGTGCATCACGTCGCCGTACGTCTGTCGCGCCGACTCGTAGAAGCCCAGCAAGTCGCGCTGAATCTGTTTGGCGATCGGCAATCCGAAGAAGGGGCAAGGCGGCCCAGGCGGGCGAACGATCGTCGTCATGCAACACATCCAGTCTTAATGGCTCGCCTGCCGCGTTTAACCCGCGCCGTAGGCGAGGGGGTGCGGCATCGTGCAATATGGAGGACTTCTTGTTGCTCGTCCTCGCCTTCGGCTGCGGGTTAAACGACGCACGGCTAACCTAGCAACTCGGAGCGCACTCGACCGTCGCCGGCGACCGGGTGAGGGCGGCCGACGCCGTCATGTACGACTGAGTGAGCGTCGAAACCCAACAAGTGATAGGCGGTAGCTTGCATGTCCTTCGGCGTCATCGGCGCATCGGTCACGTCGCCGCCGATCGCGTCGGTGCGTCCCACCACTTTCCCTCGAGCGATTCCACCGCCGGCGAAGACCGACGAGTAGGCGCGAGACCAGTGATGCCGCGCTGCGCCGATCGGCTTCGAGTCGATCTGCGGAGTGCGTCCATGTTCGCTGGTGCACAACACCAGCGTTTCCTCGAGCAGCCCGCGTTGCTCCAGATCTTGGATCAGGGCCGTATACGCCTGATCGAAGACCGGCAAGAGGTACTGTTTCAGCCGCGGAAAGTGATTCGCATGCGTGTCCCAGACGCTGCCGCCGAACGGACCGAACGGATCCCAGAACACCGACACGAACTTGCACCCATTCTCGACCAGCCGGCGCGCCGCCAAACACGATTGGCCGAACAACGTCGGACCATACGCCTCCTGCATGGCCGCCGACTCGCGCTGAATATCGAGCGCCTCGCGAACTCGCTGCGAAGTCAACAGCGACCACGCGCGCTGCTGCTGCCGATCCATCGCTTTGACCGACAGCGCCGAATCGACCAGCGGCTGCACTCGATTGAATTGGTCCAACAACAGCCGCCGCGTGTCGAGCCGCGACGTAGAAATGTCCGCCGGCAGTTGGCAGTGCGAGGCCAGTCGAAACGTGCCGGCGGTCGAGCCGCCGAACGGGTCGCGCACTTGCTCGGTCTGCCCATCCGTCAGCTTCGGGACGACCACCGTTCCGGTCCCCGTATAGTCCGTCCAAACCGGATCGTAGTCGGCGCCGAGGAACGAGGCGTAGGGGCCGGCGAGCGTCGGGAGGGTGCTTTTGGAACCGAACTGCCAGGGCAAGCCGATGTTCTTAGGAAGGTCCGACGTCGGTTCGCCCCGTCGCACTCGTTCCACGTCGCGCTGTCGCTCCAGGTAGTCGACGATCGACCCCAGGAAGGGACGATGCTGTGCGTCGCGCGGACTGGCCTCGATGGCCGGCGTGTACGTCATCATGCCGGTGAGCGCGTACGCGACCCCGTGCAGCGGATAGGGATGCGTCATCGACCGCACGACCGTCAGCCGGTCCATGATCTTCGCGGTCCGCGGCAATCCCTCGCAAATCTCCACCCCCGGAACGTTCGTCGAGATGGCTTTCAGTTCCCCTTGCACCTCGGCCGGCGCCAGCGGCTTGGGGTCGAACGTTTCATGCTGCGGCGGCGAGCCGAACAAGAACAGCAGAATGCAGGCCTTCGCCCGACCGAAACCGGGCAGTTCGTTGGCAGCCGAATTCGCGCCCGCGGCCGACCTCTCCGCCGCGCGCAACGCGTCGCGTCGTTCAAGCGCGCTGAGACTCAGCCCCAAGCAGCTCACGGACCCGACATGCAAGAGGTCGCGTCGAGTGACTCCGTCGCACAGCCGCTTGGCCGATCCCTGCAATCGCATCATGCCAAGATCTCCTGGATCGGCTTGCCAAAGTCGATGTCCAGCCGCTGACGGCCGGGAATCTGCAGTCGATGGGCGTCCAGTCCCAACTGCTGCAACACCGTCGCGTGTAGATCGGTCACATAGTGACGGTTCTCGACGGCGTGGAAGCCCAGTTCGTCCGTGGCACCATGAATCACGCCGCCGCGCACGCCGCCGCCGGCGAGCATCACGGAGAATCCATAGGGATGGTGGTCGCGACCGTCCGAGTTCTGGGCGCCCGGCGTACGACCAAACTCGGTCCCCACGACGACGATCGTCTCGTCGAGCAGCCCGCGCTGCTTGAGGTCGCGAATCAGCGCGGCGATGGGGCGATCGATCTGAGCGCACAGCGACGAGTGGCCGCTCTTCAGCCCTCCGTGTGCGTCCCAGGCCCCGGCGCCGCCGTTGCTGCCGTGAAAGATCTGCACGAACCGCACGCCCTGTTCGACCATTCGCCGCGCCGCCAAGCATTGCTCGCCAAAGGTCTTCGTCGTGGGATTATCCAGCCCATACAGTTGCTGGACGGCGGGCGTCTCGGCCCCGAAATTGACCAAGTCGGGAACCGCCGTCTGCATCCGATACGCCAACTCGTACGACTTGATCCGCGCCGACAAAGCCGGGTCGTCGGGATACTCGACCGCCGACAACCCGTGCAGCCGACCCAGCAACGCCAGCTCCTCGGCCTGTTCTTCGCGATAGACGTCGGCCCCAGGCGTATTGAATGGCAGCGGATTGCGCGGATCGACGGCTAACTGAATGCCGTTGTGCGCCGGCCCCAGGTAATTCGCTCCATGAGCGCCTACGCCTCCGCAACAGTCAGCGATCGGCGTGCCCAGCACCACGAATTGCGGCAGGTTCTCATTAAGCGACCCCAGGCCCCAATGAATCCACGAGCCGATCGTGGGAAACGGTCCTTCGAGCGAGTGTCGGCCGGTGTGGAATTGAAGTTGAGCGCCGTGGTTGTTGTCGGTGGTCCACATACTGCGCACCAAAGCGACGTCGTCGGCGCACCACTCGCCCACCGTCTTCCACCAATCGGAGAAATCGAGCCCGTTTTGGCCGTACTTCTTGAAGCCCACCTGCATGGGATAGATCGTCGGATGGACTTGATGCAACCCCTCGATCACCTCGCGCAGATTCTTCTTGACATATGGCGAATTGAGCACCTCCTTGTAGGGCGTGTCGCCGATCGTCTTCCCTGCGAACTGATTGAGCGCAGGCTTGGGATCGAAGCTCTCCATCTGGCTCATCCCGCCGACCAGGAAGATCCAGATGACGCTTTTCGCCTTCGGCGCGAAGTGCGGTCGTCCGTCGGGCTGCCAACCTGCGTCCGCCGCCCGCGCGACGCCGTCCCGATGCAACAGCGATCCCAGAACCATGCCGGTGAAGCCCATACCGACGTCGGCCAAGAACGATCGTCGTGAAGCGTGGTTTCGCATGCGTCTATCTCCTCAAGCAACAACGTGCGCCGTGCGCGGCCTACGTCATCGGATCGTCACGAAATCGTTATGGTTCAACAAAACATGGACCAGATTCTCGCGCGCTCGCTGACTCGGATCAGCGGACGGCTTGACCGCGGCGTCGCCGCCGCCCGCGAAGGCGTTCAGCCCCTTCGGATCGCGAAACCGAGCTGACTGAGCAGCCAGGAACTTTTCGCACTCCGCTCGCTCCGCTTCGCTCGCCGCCCGTCCCAGCACGCGCCGGTAGGCCGCTTCGACGAACAATCCATCCGCTCCCTCGGCGCTAGCGACGAGCGAGCGGCTGAGTTCGCCGGCCAACAATCGGGCCTGAGCCAGCGTGAGTGCGCTGTTGACCATGGCCAGCGCCTGCTGCGGCGCGATGCTCTCGCTGCGTCGATAACACTCGCTGACGTTCGCACTGTCGAACAGCGCAAGGAACGTCATCTTTTTCTCCTTCGACGTGCGGAAGTAAACGCTGCGGCGTCCGAGCGTCAGTCCTTGATTCGGGTCGAGATCGGGACCGGAGAACTGGTGCTGCAAATTGCCGGCTACCGCAAGCGTCGCGTCGCGCACCAACTCCGCCTCCATCCGCCGCGGATTCATCCGCCAGTACCAACGATTCTCAGGATCGCGCACGCGATTCGAATCGTCGGCTCGGCCGGTCGACGACGCCAACCGAAACGCTTCGCTGGTCGCCAGTTCGCGATGCAGCGACTTCATGCTCCACCCTCGCACCACGAACGTGCGCGCGAGCCAGTCCAGCAGCGCGGGATGCGTGGGCGGCTGTCCGTTCGCCCCAAACTCGAAAACCGTCGGAACCAACGGTGAGCCGAAGTGACGCAGCCACATGTGATTGACGGCGACGCGCGGCGCGAGCGGATTCTGGTCTGACGTGATCCACTCCGCCAGCGCTCGTCGGCGCCCTGTGCTGGCCGTTGGATAGGTCGGCCCAAACCGCGTGTACTGGTCCGACTCCTGCGTCGCGGCCATGCGCGCCGCTTCCAGCGCCTTCTGCGCGTCGGCGACCGGCTTCTCGGCGGCGGTCGCGGCGGTCTGCGCGGCAGCTTGGGCCTTGGCGTCGCCGCCGCCCAGTGCGAGCTTTGCGGCGAGCAGTTTGGCTTGCGCGTCGAGCAGTTTGGCTTCGGCCGCGAGCACGGCGTGAGTCCGCTCGGCCTTCACCGCCGCGATTGCCAGCAACTTGGCGTCGGCAGAGGGCGGCGTCGCGTAGGATGCCTTGTCGGCGGCAACGCGCGCTTCGACGGCGACGAGCGAAGCCTGCGACGCCGCCAGATGTTTGTCCGCAGCCTGCGCCGCCAGCTCGGCCTGCTGGGCCTTCATCTCCATCGTCGACTGAGGCGTCGGCTTCGCATCGCCTAGCGTCGGCATGCCGGCTTCATCGACCAACGGCACATGCTTGGGAAGCGTGGCCAGCTCGGCCTGAATGAATTCGCCGGTCGCGTCATACGTCCAGAGGATGACTCGGCCATCCGCAGATCGCGATGGCGCGCGATGCACCAACTGCAATTGGCCGTCGACCGCCACGTTGATCAGCGAGTCGCGGACCGACACGGCGAGCTCATATTCGCGTCCGACTTCGATCGGCAGCGGCTTCTGCGCCTGCGGCGGGTATTCGTCGCTGCCGCCGCGCCGATGCGCCGCCTGAACTTTGGGGCCCTGCGTGTAGGCCGACAAGTAGACGAAGTTGCGATCTTGCTCCCCGACCGCGTCGAAGCTCAGCCCCATCGATCGATAGACTTTTCCGCCCGTGATCTTGAAACGGAACTTGACGACGAAGTCGCGCGGGTGAGGCGTCTGCGACGTGATGCCGCACATGGCGTCGAGCGGCTGGCGCTGATGCAGTCGCCCGTCCGCATACACGAACTCGCCGGCCCCCTTCGTCCACAGTTCATCACGAGCTGCTTGGAAGGCGTCGGTCCAGACGACCTTCGGTTCTTCTCGCTTCTCGTCCTCTTTCGGCGCAGGCTTCGCATCTGGCTGCGACTGTGCGGCGGCCGCCTTCGCCAACTGAGCGAGCGCGACGTCGCGTTCTTGACGGGAGGCCGCGAGCGACTGTTGAGCGGCTTGCTGAGCGGCGGTCGCTTTGGCAAGTTCCGCGCGAGCGGCCGCCAGCGTCTCCTCGTGGACGAACGACTGCGAGCCGGGATAGTAGGCCTGGGGCGCCAGTTCGACGCGAGACGCCGTGATGGGGTTGCCGCCTGCAAGCCACGCGGGGATCGCCGCCTCGATCGGCTTGTCCTTTACAGGCTGCTTTTCGTCGCCGCGCGTGAACAGGAACGTGGTCGCGTCGAGCTTCGCGTCGTAGGCGCGAACCAGCCCGTCCTTGGCGACGTCGGCCTGCCCCGGCAATCGGTCGGTCCGAATGTCGTACGGTTCGAAGATCGCCCGTAGCGAATAGTACTCGCTCTGCTTGATCGAATCGTACATGTGATCGTGACAACGCGCACAGTTCAGCGTCAGCCCCAGGAACGCCTTGCCCGTGTGTTCGATCGTATTGTCGAGCCACACATTGCGATTGAACTTGAACCAGTTGCGAACCAGAAAGCCGGTGGCGCGCAACGTCGACGGATCGTCAGGGGCGAGTTCGTCGGCCGCCAGCATCTCGGCAACCATCCGCTGATACGGTCGATCTGCGTTCAGCGACTCGATGATCCAATCGCGCCAACGCCAAATATGCGGTTGACTCTCGCGCACTTCCGCGCCGTATCCGTCCCAATCGCTGTAGCGCCAGACGTCCATCCAATGGCGTCCCCAACGCTCGCCGTACGCCGGCGACGCCAACAGTCGGTCGGTCAAGCGTTCCACCGCGTCGGGACTTTGATCGACGGCGAACTCCTCCGCCTGTTCTTCGGTGGGCGGCAATCCGACCAGGTCGAGATAGAGCCGACGGACGAACACCTGCTTCGGCGCTGCCTCGACGACCGCGACCGACTGCGCTTCGCGCTGCGCTTGCAGCCACGCGTCGATCGGACCGCGCACTCGAGTTGCGTCGCGCACCGCGGGGGCGGGCGCGGCGACGGGCGGTTCGAGCGCCCAGTGGCGAGGCGGCGCGTCGTTGGCCGGCAGTACAGCGCCTTGATCGATCCAGCGCCGCAAGACCTCGATCTGCGGTCCGGCGAGCGGAGGACCTTCCGGCGGCATGCGCTCCGCGCCCGCTGCGGTCACTCGCTCGAGAAGGCGACTTTCGCCGCTCTTGCCGGCCGTGAACAGCGGCCCGCTTTCTCCCCCCTTGGCGATCGCACTGGGCGAATCGAGCTTCAGCCCGCCCTCTTGCTTGAACGACTCGCTGTGACACTTCGCACACCGCGACGCCAGGATGGGGCGCACGTCGCGCACATAATCAACTTGCTCGACCGCAGGCGACTCGGCGGCAGTCGAATCCGCAGCCACGAGAGAAGCGATAGCGGCGATCGCCGCGCCGCCGGTCAGCGCAACCGCGGGCCGCAGAATCCGTATGCATCGTGAACCAAACATCGCAGGGCGCCCCAGAGGCGAGGGTCTAGGCGGGAAGTACGTGTTGATCGTACCCCCGTTTCCCCTGCGATCGCAAGCTGAAGAAGCGGGACGCGAGGCCGCAAGCGGCTACTTTTTCTTCTTGGGCTTGTTGTTCTGCTTTTGACGTTGTTGCAGGTTGTGCTTCTGCTGCTCTTCGACTTTCACCTTCCGTTCGGCGTCCGCCAGCTGCCGCGCCTCTTGCTCGAAACGCTGTTTGGCCTTCGCCGCCTCCTCCTTTGCTTTGTCGAGTTGCTTTCGCGCTTCGACGAAACGCGAGTCGCGATCGACGGCTTCATTGCGTTTGACGATCAATTCCTGCACTTTGGCTTCCGCGGCGACGACTTTGTCCCTCGCCGCCTTGACGCTGGAATCCGACTCGAGCGCCGTCGTTTCCAACCGACGTACGTTCGCCATCGCGGCCGCATACGCCTTGCCGGCCGCCTCTCTCTCATCCGACGGCGCTGCCGCGAGCTTCGCCTTGGCCGCATCGCGAGCCGCGACGGCGGACTTGTATTCCTCGCCCGCATTGAGTCGCGCGAGGATCGGTTCGCGGAGTTGCTCGAATTTGGCCCGCGCATCTTCCATGGCGCCGCGTGCGTTGCTGAGCGGCGTCGCCCCATCATGTTCCGCTTCGACCTTGCGGCGCACGTCGCCCGCATGGTCGATCGCTTTCTCCAGCGCCGCCGAGAGCTTCGAGAAATTCGACTTGGCATCCGACATTTGCTTGCGCGCGTCCTGCGCTTTCTTGCGCGCCGCATCCACTTGCTGATCGGCGCGGCGAATGTCGTCCGCCAGTCCCTTGCCGCCGTTGTTGTTGTTCTGCTTCTTCGCCGCCCAGGCTGTCGAACCGCCGGTCGCGAGGCCGACGAGGATCGCCGCCAATGCGCCCGTCGCCAGGGTCATTCGAGTTGCTCGTTGCATCGCCGCCGCCAAGGGAAACATGGGAACTCTGCCAAGAGAAATGAAGGGAAAGTTGCCTGCATGATGATCGTCGCCCCAACCGTCTGTCAAACGGACCATGGACGCGCAAGTACTCCCTTCTCCCCGTCGCAAAGCCGACCGTAGCTCAGGCTTCCAGCCTGAGCCCGCTCATCCCCCGCCCTTCTCCCCGTCGCAAAGCCGATCGTAGCTCAGGCTTCCAGCCTGAGCCCCCTCATCCCCGCCCTTCTCCCCGTCGCAAAGCCGATCGTAGCTCAGGCTTCTAGCCTGAGCCCCCTCATCCCCCGCCCTTCTCCCCGTCGCAAAGCCGATCGTAGCTCAGGCTTCTAGCCTGAGCCCCCTCATCCCCGGCCCTTCTCCCCGTCGCAAAGCCGACGGGGAGAAGGGAGCATGAAAGCGGTGCGACCGCTTAGGCCAAGATCGGTTTGACGACGGCGCCTGCGACGTCGGTCAAGCGATAGTCTCGACCTGCGTGGCGGAACGTCAAGCGTTCGTGATCGAGCCCCAAGAGGTGGAGCATTGTGGCGTGGAAATCGTGCACGTGGACGCGATCTTCGGCTACGGCGACGCCGTAGTCGTCCGACTTGCCCCAGACCATGCCGCCGCGCACGCCGCCGCCGGCCAGCCATGACGAAAACACCTGATGGTGATGCTCGCGCCCCTTCGCATCGGCAGACGTGTTGTACGGCGTCCTCCCAAACTCGGTCGTCCAGACGACCAGCGTCGAATCGAGCAGGCCGCGGCGTTTGAGATCGCGCAAGAGGGCTGCGATCGGCTGGTCGATCATCTTCGCCAGCGGCGCGTGGGCTTGCATGTCGCCGTGCGAGTCCCAGTTGGCGGCGGAACCGGAACCGGAGTCGATGAGTTCGATGAAGCGGACGCCGCGTTCAGCAAGTCTCCGAGCGACCAGACATTGCCAGCCGAAGCCCTGCGTCGCGTTCCGCTCGAGCCCATACAACCGCAAGGTCTCGTCGGTTTCGCGCGACAGGTCAAACGCCTCGGGCGCTTCCTTTTGCATGCCGTAGGCTGTTTCAAACGAACGGATGCGCGCCTCGAGCGCCGCGTCGACGCCGCGTCGCGCCAAGTCGTCGCGATTGAAGCGTCGCAAGAGGTCTAGTTCCAGCGACTGGAGTTCATCGGTCGCCGTCCGCCGCGCGACGTTCGGCAGCGGCTCCTTGCCCGGCATGACATGCGTCCCTTGGTGGCATCCGGGCAAAAAGTCGCTTCCCCAGGTCTGAGCGCCCGCGTAGGGCGGCGCAGGCGCAATCACGACGAACGACGGCAAATTGCGATTCTCGGTCCCCAGGCCGTAGCTGACCCACGAACCGAAGCTGGGTCGCGCGAAGTTGAACGACCCGGTATGGATGCCCATCGACGCCTTGTCGTGCCCCGTATGGTCGCCGCTCAACGAATTGATCACGCAGACGTCGTCGATCACTTCGCCCAAGTGAGGAAACAGATCGCTCACGGGCACGCCGCTTCGCCCGCGCGGTCGAAACTCCCAGTTGGGCCGCTTCAGCACGCGATCAAACCGGCCGATCTTCCCCTGCCAATTGTCGACGACGAACGTCTTGCCGTGGTCGGCGAACAGCTTGGGCTTGTAGTCGAACGTGTCGACATGCGACGCCCCGCCGGTCGAGAAGAGCATGATCACGCGTTCGGCTCGAGCGGCGAAGTGGCCGGGTCGCGCGGCCAGCGGGTCGACTGCGCGCGGCGATTCAGCTCTCCCAGTCGACTCGTGCAGCATTCCCGCCAGCGCCATCGCGCCAAGTCGCGAACCGACTTGCGAACACCAACGGCGACGGTCGAGCAACGGGGAGGGCAAGTCGGAGGAATCCAAGGTCGTCATCACAGCACCCACAGAAGTGGAGAACGCAATACCCACGGCGGCAACCGCGTTACTCAGGATTGTCGATCAATTGCTTCAGTCGCTCGCTTAACACGCCGGGCAAGCGAGGCAGCCACGACTCGTCTTGGAATCGTATGTCAACCATGGTTCCTCATTTATACCACACGAGCAGCCACAGGACGGCCGCTGGGGCCAGCGCGACCCAGGGGGGACGAACAAGGAGGGCGAGCATGTAGGAGGCCGCGAGCCAGACCCACCAACCGACTAGAAACGCAGTCGGATCGTCGCGCCACGTCACAAGCCAGCAGGATGCGGCGCCGAACGTCGCGAGGCTCGGGTAGATGCGGGCCAGCCACTTGCGCCAACGCCACGGCGCAAGTACGGCGGTCGCAAGCAACAGATTGCCAAGGTTTAGACCCGTGAGCAGGACCAACATACGGACGGCGTCGACCGGATTGTCGAACGCTTCCTGTCGCTTCTCGGGTTCGACCGCCGTCTTATAGACGACGTCCGCTTCGTGCAACGCGACGAGTTGGGCGACTTCCCAGCCCTTCAAATGCGTTCCGTTGCACCCTTTCATCGACGGCAAGAACAGCGAGCCCGCGAAGAGGGCGGTGGCGAGCAGTCCCAGAACACGCTGCGGCGCGCCGCGCTGCAGCCGTTCGAACCACCCGTAGCGATTCGCGAGCACCAGCAGCGCGCCGCAGGAAAAAGGGAGCGTCCCCAGGCCCGCGTAATGCGCCAGTCCGGCGGCGACGGCGACGCACGTCGTGGCGATGAACAGGTCGCGCAGGTGGAATTGCCCCGCGCGCGTCGTCGTCTCTCGTGCATTGGCGCCGTTCATGCGACTCTACCCTATCCGGAGCTCGACGCGTACTGCCACGGTAGCTGCATCACAATGAACAGAGCAAACAACAACGGCGGAATGACCAAGGTGAACCAGGGCGGTTTCATGAGCGAGGCGAGCAAGTACGACGCGGCGACGGCGATCCACCAACCGAGCAAGTAGTCGGACGCAGGCTCGCGCGCTGATACGGCCCAGATCGTCGACGCGCCCGCGATCGCCGCTGCCGGGAATACTCGCGCCATCGACGTCCCCCAACTCCAGGGAGCAAACGCCGCCGTCGCCAGCAACACATTGACCAGGTTGTAACCGGTCAACAGGACCAGGATGCGTCCCGACTCATACGGCGCCTCGCCAAGCTTTGCTCGGTCCGCGTTGCTGGTCGCTGCCTTGTAGACCAATTCACCTTCCACTCTGAGCGTCGCCCAAGCAATCTGCCATCCTCGGAGCGGCGGCTTGCACCCCTGAACTCCCGGCAGCACGAGCGACGTCAGAAACATGCCAGTCGCCAGACGTCCCAGCCAGCGACGCGAAGCATCTTGCTGCCAACGCTCCAACCATCCCAATCGATTGGCCGACAACAGAGCCGCACCGATCAAGAACGGCCACGAACGGGCGCCGAACTTCCAGGTCATCAACGCGGCCGTAACGAGGAGGATCGCCGCAAAGATCGTAGCGAGTCGTAGCGAGGCGCGCCGACTCTGACTCGGAATTCCCGCGGCGTTGCTCGTCATCACTCGCCTCGTTTCGACTTGTAGTAATTGATCAGCCCGTTCGTCGAACTGTCGTGCGTCGACACGTCCGCCGACCCAGACAGCTCGGGCAAGATCTTCTGCGCCAACTGCTTGCCCAACTCGACGCCCCATTGATCATACGAGTTGACGCCCCAGATTACTCCCTGCACGAAGATTTTGTGTTCGTACAGCGCGATGAGCGTACCGAGCATGCGCGGGGTGAGCTTGGGGAACAACAACGAATTGGTGGGGCGATTGCCGGGGAAGATTTTGTGCGGCACAAGCTGTTCGATCTCGGCAGGCGTCTTCTTCGACGACGCCAGTTCGGCGCGCGCTTCTTCCGCCGTCTTTCCCTTCATCAACGCTTCAGTCTGAGCGAAGAAGTTCGACAACAACAGCGCGTGGTGGTCGCCCAGCTTGTTATGCGACTCGATCGGCGCCAGGAAGTCGCACGGGACAAGCTTCGTGCCCTGGTGAATCAGCTGATAGAACGCATGCTGGCCGTTCGTCCCGGGCTCGCCCCACAGGATGGGCCCCGTGCTCCACGTGCACGCTTGCCCGTCGACCGTCACGCGCTTGCCGTTCGATTCCATGTCCCCTTGCTGGAAGTAGGCCGGGAACCGATGCAGGTATTGGTCGTAAGGAAGAATCGCCTGCGAATCGGCCTCGAAAAAGTTGTTGTACCAAACGCCCAGCAGCGCCAAGATCACCGGCAGGTTGTTCTCGAACGGCGTCGAGCGGAAGTGTTGGTCGAGGTCGTGGGCGCCCGCGAGCAGTTCTTCGAAATGGTCCATCCCGATCGAGAGCGCGATCGACAGACCGATCGCCGACCACAATGAGTAGCGACCGCCGACCCAATCCCAGAACGGAAACATGTTGGCCGGATCGATTCCGAAGGCGCGCACGGCCGCTTCGTTCGTCGAGAGAGCGACGAAGTGCTTGGCGACATGCTGCGCGTCGCCGGCTGCGGCGAGGAACCAGGACTTGGCCGAGTTGGCGTTGGCGAGCGTCTCTTGCGTGGTGAACGTTTTCGAGGCGACGATAAACAGCGTCGTGTCGGGGCGAACGATGCGCAGCACTTCCGCCAGATGAGTCCCGTCGACATTCGAGACGAAGTGCACTTTCAGGTCGCGCTGCGCGTAGGGCTTCAGCGCCTCGGTCACCATCACCGGCCCCAAGTCCGACCCGCCGATGCCGATGTTGACGACGTCGGTCACGCGTTTGCCCGTATAGCCGGTCCACTCGCCGCTGCGCACGCGCTGCGTGAAGCTCCGCATCTGCGCGAGCACGGCGTTGACGTCGGGCATCACGTCGCGGCCATCGACAAGGATGGGCGTGTTCGAGCGATTCCGCAGCGCGACGTGCAGTACGGCGCGGTCTTCCGTACAGTTGATGCGCTGTCCCGTAAACATCCGTTCGATGGCCTCCGCCAACTTGGCTTGGCGAGCCAAATCGAGGAGCAACTCGAACGTGCGGTCGGTGATGCGATTCTTGGAGAAGTCGACCAAGAGCCCGTTGAACTGCCGCGAGAAGCGGGCGAAGCGCTGTGGGTCGGCGGCGAACAGGTCGCGCATCGCGAGCGGTTCGACTTCGCGATAGTGATTTTCCAGGGCACGCCAAGCGGGCAAAGCGACGGGGGAATACATGATCGGTTCCTTCGGTCGGTGACTTCGAACGGGCGATTCTCGATCGGCTGGAATGTTTAACCGCTTTTTCATCGTCGCGTAAGGTGCGACCGAGCACTGCCCAGCCGGTCGCCGTCCCCTGCCTGCGAATGCGGCAGCCGGCCGTCGATCTGCGTCGGCGTCCGCCGGCCGCCGCCGTTCTCTGGACGCATCAAGCGCTTTATGCCGGCCGATTTAGGTCGCCAGCGTCGAGTCCCGAAGCAGGGCCCGTTCAGCGCGGTACGGCGTTTGCCGCGTCTTGCTAGTTGCGCTAAAGCGGCCGGCATCCGGCTGCCGACCGACGGGCGGTGGCGTCGACGAAACTCAAGGGAACGATATGCTCAAGGAACCAGCTCGAGAACACGGCGGCGACTGGACAAACTCCTCGGAACGACAGGCGGCAGATTTACTCATGGCGGACGGCACTTCCCCTCGCGACGCACTGGTACGCTACATCCGACTGAAACTAATCGCCGACGGCCTTTCGCCGTGGCGCGCCGACTGGGGCGACGAAGGGTCGCTCGAACGGGGCGTCGAACTTCTGCTGGGGAACCTCCAGCAACGCGTCCAGTTGGTCGGCGCCCTCCGTTGCCCCGTCGACCAGCGCATCGAACAGTTCCTCGATCGCCACTTCGCGTCGCAGGGGTTGACTCAGCCGCTGCGTCTTCCCGATCGCACGTTGGTATTGAACCGAGAAGGACTAGCGCGCGAACTCTCGTTGCCCGTCGACGGCGACGTCTTCGCCAACGAGATCGTCAGTTCTTACCGTGTGCGGAACGGCGTGCTGCATAATCCGCGATCCGACCGTCGGACGACGCAGGGGACTTTCCATGTGACGGAAGGCGGGCTTCCGATCCCGGCCGACAAGAAGGCGGTCCCGCAGCGAACGTTCGCGACGCTCTTCATGCGGGCGTTCGAGGCGCCGCGGTCGCTTAAGGTGCTTCCGTTCACCGCGAACGAGTCGACGCCGATCGAGACGTTCGTCTCGCTGCTCATCCGGCCCCTCGTCGCGCCTAAAGTCGAGGGACTGTTCCCAGAGAAGCGGATGGAGATTCGCTTCTTTGCACCGGCCGGTTTGATCAGCAACCTCGACTTTGTGGAAACGATCTTCGGCAACGGCGGCGATCCGTTCCTGCCCGAAAACGACGCGGGCCTCGACGTCGCGCATTGGACGGGCCATACCGGCTGCGTCATCGTCGCTCCGCACTTGTGCCAGATCACCAAGCGCGAGGCCGGGCTGCCGCCGTATGCGGACGCCTCCGAGCGACAGCGGCGCGACGGCATGTGTTGGAAGTCGCCCGACGAACTGTACAACGACGGCCAAGCCTTCAAGCTCACCTGTCGCACCAAGGAAGGAGTCATCGTCACGCTGATCGCCGACAACTACTTCGGCTATTGCAAGAAGGAAGTCAAAACGCAGATCAGCTATTCCACGAACCTGTACGGCAACGCCGAAGAAGAACACGCCGGCGGCGCAATTGCGTTCCCGAGTTTCAATTTGGGCGACGAGTTCGTCGCGAACAGCCGGCGCTACAATGGACGTACGTTCGACGACGTGGCCCGCGACTATGGGGCGTCGATGGAAGTTCACCCCGAGGGATACGGCGTCGACAAACGGTTCCCCGACCTCGTCTATATCCCCGAAAGCGCTCAAGCATCATTGCTTGAACAACACGTCGCCTGGAAGCGCGACGGACGCGACCACTCGATCCCGCTCTTGCCGGGCAAAATCTATATGGCGCCGTCGGGCTACCGTCTGCGAATGGATAAGCACCCCGAAGCGCCGACTTGGCGGCTGATCGGCACCGCAGGCGAAGGCACACACTGCCACAAGCCGTGCACGGTGAGCGGCGGCGGGAAAAGCGAAATCAGCAAGTCGCTGGTCGACTACATGCTGTACGGTCCCGTATTCGTCGCCGATACGAAGTCCGACTTGCGGCAAGTGCAGGCGATCTTCGACCGCGACTACTCCACGCGCTGGCGTCCCGAAGTCGTCGCCAAGCCCGATTATGCGAAACGGCACAGCCGTCCTCTGCTCGACCCGCTCCGCTCGCTCGGCAGCGTCATCAAACTGCTCACGCCGTCGTCTGACTACACCGACGAGTACAACGCGTGGCTGGCGTCGATCCCCAACTACATCTACTCGCTGGTGTTCATTATCAAGCGTTTTCAACCGCGCGATCCCAGCATCGATTGGCGTCGCGAGTTCTCGGTGGACATGGTCAACGGCGAGCCGGGCCACGAACTGAAGTATCGCAACCGAAAGCTGGTGGGAACTTACCTGCGCGTCGGCTTGAACAACGAGCAGTCGTGGCGAACGTTCAAACTGCGACAAGACTTCGCCGCAGCGGCGAAGATTCAGACGCAAGACGACATCAGCGTGTCGATCGTCGTGCCGTCGCAACGTTTGCAGAACTTGAATCCGAACCATCAGGCGCCCAGCTTCAAGTTCGTGGAGAACTGCGAGCGGCGGTTGTTTCAACGTCCCGACGACGCCGTCCATCGCGGACTCGACAAACAAACCGAGGCCGACTTGTCGCGTTCCGACAACTTCATCTCCAACTTCGAACCGCTCTCCGCTGCGCAGGTGCAGGAGATCGTGCAGTACGTCGTCGACCTCGACAAATTCACGCCGCCCATGCAGAAGCTGCTGCGCGAGACGGCCGAGTCGGGGACGGGTTACGTCGTCTGTTCGTCGGCGCCGCGGTTGGTCGATGGGAAGCCGAGCAAAAACCCGCGGTACTTGCAGCTGCGTCCCGACCTCTCGTCTCCCATGGATCGCTATGTGGCCGAGATGGGAACGCGATTGTTCCGCGCCGTGCCGGGCGAGCAGCCGCTGCCGATGCCGGTGAATGCCATTCTTTTCGGTCGTCGCAACAATCCGCCCGAGCCGAGCGCGAACATTCGCGGGCTGGCGGTCTACAACCCGCTGCACTTCCAAGAACTGCCCGAGTTGTTCATGGACTTCGTTTCGTCGTTGACGGGCAAGAGTCCGTCGACCACCGGCGCGGGGACCGAGGGCGCGCTGACGAAAGGGCCCTTCAACGCCGTGTCGCCGATCGTCGACATGAATAATGCCTTGGTGAGTTACCTGCTGACCGACCTCGTCGGCTTCTCGACGGCGGCGGGTCACATCGGCCCCAATTTCCGAGTCGATCACGACATCAGCTATTTGATTCCGGAGATTTGGTGTCGCATTTCCCCCGAGGAGCGTTCGCCGCAATTCTTGCTCCAGAATGAACTGTTTGAGCCGGTGCCCGATTTCGAGTTTCAAGGGGAGCTGATTCCCGCGAGTCGCTTGGGTTATCGCATGACGGAGCGATTCGTCCGTTGGTTCTTCGGCCGCGTGTTCGACAATCCGGCGAAAGTGTTCGACGAAGCGATTCTACGACCCGAGACGCAGGACGCAGCGGCATTCGCCGACGGCGTGAAGAATATCTGCGAAGCGCACGCACGCGTGGCCAGGCTGTACTTCGAAGACGGGTCCATCGAGCAGGCCTGTCCGCCGCTCCGAGCGCTGCTGGAGATCATGGCCTTCGGCCACAGTGAAGGACGCGATGTGCGTCACCCCGAGGTGCGCGCCATGTTCACGCGCGAAGCGTTGCTGTCCAGCGATTGGTATCACGCGCGGCTCGTCGCCAAGCAGCAACACGACGTGGCCTTGTGCGAGCGTCACTTGAAGTATCTGCAGGCGTTCCAAGCCGACTCCATTCATGCCGGCGCGGTCGAACGGCTGGATATTGCCGGGCGCATCGCGGCCGTGGAGACCGAGTTGGCGGAAGCCAACTCGCCGCAGCACCTCGCAGGACTGCACGGCATGCTGGGGCTCGACCCGTCGATGCTTGGTTGCTGACGACGTCCTCCGGCAGGGTTAGAATCGTCGCACTCGACGGCGCGGCTCGCGCGCCCGCCGTCGCTTGTTCGTCGTCCTTCCCCCCGGAATTCCCGCCATGTCGAGTCCGCTTGATCGTCGACCTTCGTCTGTTATTTCGCTTTCGCGTCGCGACTTCGTCGGTTCGACGCTGTTCGGGGCGGGCATCCTCGCCGCATCGGGTTGGCGTCGCGACGCAGCCGGCGCTGAAAAGATCGAGTTCGGAGGCGACGACTGGCCGTGGTGGCGAGGTCCGAATCGCGACGGAGTCGCCGCGCCGAATCAAAAGCCGCCGACCAAATGGAGCGACTCGGAGAATGTCGCTTGGCGCACGCCGCTCCCCGGCCGCGGTCACGGCTCGGTGACGATCGTCGGCGATCACGCGTTCGTCGCGACGGCGGAGACCGAGCCCGCGCGACAAAGCGTCGTCGCGCTCGACCGCCGCACAGGCAAGCCCTTGTGGACGACCCTCGTGCACGAAGGGGGACTCGACCCCAAAGGGAATGCCAAGACGACGCACGCCTCTTGCACGATCGCCTGCGACGGTCCACGTCTGTTCGTGAATTTCCTGAACAGCGGCGGCGTCTACACGACGGCTCTGTCGCGCGAAGGGAAAATCCTCTGGAAGACGCGCATCACCGACTTCACGATGCACCAGGGGTTCGGCTCGTCGCCGGCCATCTACGATTCCTTGGTGATCGTGTCGGCCGACAACAAGGGAATGGGGACCGGCGCCATCGCGGCGCTCGACCGCGAATCGGGCCAAATCGCGTGGAAGATCTCGCGTCCCGCGGTCCCAAACTATACGTCGCCGATCATCTTCAAGATCGCCGGCCGCGACCAATTGCTGCTCACCGGTTGCGACTTGGTCACCAGCCTCGATCCGCTCACCGGCAAGACGATCTGGGAAATTCCAGGCGCGACGACCGAGTGCGTGACGTCGACGGTGACCGACGGAACTCACATCTACACCAGCGGCGGCTACCCGCGCAATCACTTGGCGGCGGTAGTCGCCGACGGCTCCGGCAAAATCGCCTGGGAGAACAACTCGCGAGTGTATGTACCGTCGATGTTAATCCGCGACAAACATCTCTACGCCGTGCTCGACGCGGGCGTCGCCATGTGTTGGAAGTCGGACACGGGCGAAGAGCTTTGGAAGGGGCGTCTGGGCGGGACGTTTAGTTCATCCCCGGTGCTGGTCGGCGACGTGATCTACGCGACGAACGAAGCGGGACGCACGTTCCTGTTTCAGGCCGACCCCGCCGGCTTCAAGTTGCTGGGCGAAAACCAACTAGGCGACGAAGCCTTCGCCACGCCGACGATCTGCGGCGGCAAAATCCACGCGGGGTCGCCAGCCGCCAAAGCGGCCAGCGACAGGAATACGTGTATTGCTTGAGCGACTAGCGGCGGCCGGCTGAGTCGGCGGACGGCTGCACCACGGGGCCCTTGGCGTCGAGCTGAAAGTCGAATTGGTTTGAACCTGCTTTGACCGACGCCGTGAGACTTGATTGGGTGTTGTAGTGCGGCGGGACCTGTTCAGGGACCGCCGGACGCGGCGGCTCGGCATCGGGATCGCCCTTCGAAAAGGTGCTGATCGACACCAAGTGTTCGCCGATCTCCGCACCCTCTGCGTCGCGAGTGTAGCGGAGCGTGTAACGGCCCGAATCATCCGTAACCGCCGCCGACGGGCTTCCGTTCGGCTGCGGCTGGAACTTGACGACGGCGCCCGGCAGAGGTGCGCCGTTCAACGTCACGACGCCTGTGACGCGTCCGACATTCTCCGGGCCGCCGCATCCTGCCAAGCCGACGAAAACCGCCAAGAGTCCGCTCAAGATGCCGACGCGATTGAAATCCATGATCCGACGCATAACTGACTCCGTTTCTCCTGTGTCCCTTTCCGCACGCTACGGCAGATTCACCTGCAAGCCGTCGGCTCGCGATAACAGTCGCTGATACGCGCCGTTGTTCGGATTCACCTCGGCTCCGTTGCCGTGCACATGAAAGTGCTGGATCGTTTCGGCGACAAAGGTCACCGACCCATCGCAACGAGCAAAGAGCGCTCCGCCCGGATGCAAGCTGCTGAAGCCCTGACCGCATCCCTCCGGATCAAAGTCCCAAGCGTAAGCCGATTCATTCAGTTTCGCGCGACTATGGCCGCTCACCACGAAGATCCCGCGCGTCGCACCGCCGTTGGTGTTGCGCACGCCGATCCACGAGCCCGACCGGCAATAGCGAGTGTCTCGCTCTCCCACGAGAAACGTATTGCTCGTCCCATCCAAAATGTCGCTGAACCCGATCGTGCTATTGCCGAAGAAGATGCCCGTGTTCGGCAGGATGTTGATCCGGTCGACATTGTGGCCGGCGACGCCCATGTAGTTGCTCACGCCCGGCTTGTAGTTGTGAGCGACAAAGCCCGCGCCGCCGTTATAGCGACGATCGTTGTGCACGAACCCACGGCCGTCGTAACCGGAATCCGACGGGCAGATGAATCCTTTAAGCGGCGTCTCGAGTCCCGCGACCACGGGCTGCCAGTTGGCCGACAAGAGATTCGCCGCGAGATTCCCCTGCGTGACTCGCAGTTGATCATGCAGCGGCTGTTGTTCGATGTACGGCAACAACAGCGCCGACCAGCCCCAAACTTCGCTGTTGGCCGTTCCCGAAAAGATCCAGCCTGAGGGAAACGAGCCGTTGGAATCGGCGTAGTTGTGCGCGGCGAGCGCCAGTTGCTTGAGGTTGTTGCTGCATTGCATGCGGCGAGCGGCCTCGCGCGCGGCCTGGACGGCGGGCAGCAAGAGCGACACAAGGATGCCGATGATGGCGATGACGACCAAGAGTTCGACGAGCGTAAAGCCAGTCCGACGGCGACGATGATGCATGGCGTTCGTTCCTCCTTGGAAACGAGAGAATGAGTGGTCCGCGGATCGCCGTTCGCGCGAACGAACGACGACTCAAGCGAATTCACTCATTGCAACGCGCATGCCGAAGGCGCCGCAGGCCGCGACGCCGCGAATCCATCACCCCTCATGGCCGCACCGCCGCGACGCCTGCCGCGCACCCCGCAAATATGCTCGGCCGCCAGCACCCGTGCGGACGGCTTTAGAACCATCAACCATCCCGCCTCGGCAACTACTTCAGCCGCCCCCCGCGATCGCGGGCGGCTCAAGTCCCGCACCTCGGGAGCGCTCCAGCCGGGCGCCAGCGCACCGTCGGCTGAAATGCGGGCGTTCGACCGGCGGCGTTAAGACGACGGACCGGCGAGCGACATGGCTTCGGCGATCGACTTGCGGCCGGCCGGCTTCTTGTCGTCGAACGGACCGTCGGCGCTGCCGCCGGGCCACGTCTGCGGATCGGCGTATTGGCCGTCGTCGCGGTACTGCTTCTGCAGCCGAGCGATCTCCGCCTTGAGTTCCGCGAACTTGGCGGCGATTTCGGGGCGTGCGGCCTCCTCCTTCGAGTACAGGAGGTTGTGCTGTTCGGTCGGATCTTTTTCCAAGTCGAACAGCTCGTAGGCGTCCTTTTTCCAGTAGTAGATCAGCTTGTGCGTCGCCGTGCGGACGCCGTAGTGCGCACGCGTGTTGTGATGCCCCGGGTCATGATAGTAGCGGTAGTAGACCGACGTGCGCCAGTCGGCTGGCGACTCCCCGCGCAACAACGGCGCCAAGCTGCGTCCTTGCATCGATTCAGGAATCGGTAGGCCGGCGAGGTCCAGGAACGTGGGCGCCAAGTCGATGTTGGCGACGAACTGCGACGGCGTGATGCCCGGGCGAATTCCTGGACCGCGCGCCAACAGCGGCACTTTGAGTCCGGGCTCGTACATGAACCGCTTGTCGTACAGCCCCAGATCGCCGAGGTACCAACCGTTGTCGGCCGTATAGATCACGATTGTCGATTCGGCCAACCCCGTCTTATCGAGATAGTCGAGCACCTTGCCGACGTTGTCGTCGACGCCTTGCACGCAGGCCAGGTAGTCTTGCATGTAGCGTTGGTACTTCCATTGGACGAGTTGCTTGCCGCGCAAGGTTTGGCCGTTCACAACCACTTCATCGGGGGTTTCGTTGAGCCAGCGGTTGCGGGCCATGCCAGTGAGTTCGGCGGGCGGTTCGAGTTTCAGGTCACGGCGGGTGAGATGCCGCGCAACGGTCTGTTCGTTTTCCGGGAGGGCGGCGGGGCGAGTCGCATAGTCGTCCCACAGGGTATCGGGTTCAGGCGCAACATAGTCCTTGAACTTCGCCTTGTTCCGTTCGTCCGGCTCCCATGCCCGATGCGGCGCCTTCTGATGCAGCATCAAGAAGAACGGCTTGTCCTTCGGTCGCGTCTCGAGGAATTGAATCCCCAGGTCGCCGGTGATGTCGGTGCAATGCCCTTCGATGTTGAGACGATGACCGGGGACGAGAAACACAGGATTCCAGTAAGCTCCCTGACCTGGCAGAACGATCCAACGGTCGAAGCCCGTGGGGTCTGATCCGAGATGCCACTTTCCGATCATCCCCGTGTGATAGCCGCCCGCCTGCAACCGCTTGGCCGCATTGTCGCGTGCTCCCTCGAAACGGTTGAACACAGGGACGCCGTTGAGGTGCGAGTACTGACCGGTCAACAAAGTGGCTCGGCTGGGCGTACAGATCGAATTGGTGACGAACGAATTGGTGAAACGTGCGCCTTGCTGGGCGAGCCGATCAAGGTGAGGCGTCTGGTTGACCTTGGAACCGTACGCCGAGATGGCGTGTTGGGCATGGTCGTCGGAGAAGATGAAGAGGATATTGGGGCGCGTCGACTTGGCGTCGGCGGCCTGCGTGGTCGACGGCGTCGCGGCTGCGAGCGCGGACAAAACGAAGAGCGCCGCGGCGAATTTCAGCACGAGGAAGCGAAGATGCATGGTTCTCTCCTGGAGGCAAGTCAGCCGCCCCCCGCGCGAGCGGGCGGCTTGTTTCAACGGCCGGCGGCCGGAACGCGAAACGTCAATCTAGGAGAAGCCGTCATCGGGCGACAAGGTGACGGACGCATGGGACTCGAAAAGACAAACCACGATTGAATGGGTTGGACGATGCGACAAACCGCGATGCTGCTCCTTGCTTGCTGCCTTCTCGGCATAACGCCCGTCGTCGCTCAAGAGCGACCGGTGCGCGTGCTCGTGTGGGACGAACAACAACCAGAACAGAAACAGGCCTACGGCGACAAGTTCCTTGGCGAGACGATCGCCGCCTACCTGTCGACGCGTCCGGGATTCGAAGTCTCGACCGCCCATCTACGCTCGCCCGACCAAGGGCTCTCCGAGAAGACGCTCGAAGCGACCGACGTCGTCATCTGGTGGGGACACGTCAAGCATCGCGACGTACAAGACGAGTTCGCGGAACGAGTGGTGCGTCGAGTGCGCGAAGGGAAGCTTTCGCTCATCGCGCTTCATTCGGCTCATTGGGCCAAGCCGTTCGTGCGCTTGATGCAGGAGCGGGCCATCGAAGACGCCAAAAGGCAGATGGCCGCCGGCGGCGACGGCGGGGAGGCGCCCGGCAAGCTGGAATTGGTCAATGACAAGCCGATCGGCATCCCCGTGCAACGCAATTCATCGCTCACTCCGCGACTGGACCGCCACGGAGATCGCTGGCAGCTGCATCTACCGGCTTGCGTCTTTCCCGGCTGGCGCGGCGATGGCGCGCCGAGTCACGTGACGACGTCGGCGCCCGATCATCCGATCGCGCGCGGCCTGCCGCGCACTTGGCACATCGCCCACACAGAAATGTACGACGAGCCGTTTCATGTGCCCGAGCCGGATGAGGTCGTGTTTGAGGAAAAATGGGACAAGGGGGAACGGTTTCGCAGCGGGTGCGTGTGGCGCGTGGGCCGCGGACGCGTATTCTATTTTCGACCTGGTCACGAGACGTTCGCCGTGTATCACAATGCCGAGCCGCTGCGCGTAATCGAAAACGCCGCGCATTGGTTGGGTCAATCCAAGGATGCACTCATGTCGTGGACTCCGGAACAGACGCTGCAGATTCACCGAGTCGGCGCGGTGCAGGTTTCGCCCGATGGACAGTCGGTCGCATACGCCGTCCGCAAGGCCGTCATGGCCGACGGCGCATCGCACTACGTCACGCACTTGCAGGTCGCTCGGACCGACGGCAGCCAAACGCGACAGGCGACGCGCGGCGACAAATCGTGCGATGATCCGCAGTGGTCGCCCGACGGCGCGTGGCTCGCGTTCCTTTCCGACCGTCCCGTGGTCGCCGACAAACCAAGCAAGAGGAACCTTTGGATTTTGCCAGTCGCGGGTGGAGAAGCCGTACCGTTGACCAATTTCCAGGGAGGCGTCGCCGGATACAAATGGTCGCCCGACGGCCGCTCGATCGCGTTCCTCGGTCTCGATCCCGTCACGGACGCCGAGGAGCAGGCCGCCAAGGACAAAAACGACGCGCGGACGCTCGATGAGAACGTTAAATTCCATCGCCTGTATGTCGCGTCGTTCGCGTTGTCGCCGAGCACAGGGACGCCGACGCTGGATGCACAACCGCGACGCCTCACGCCGGACGCGATTTGCGTCAACGCCGACGGCGGTCGCCCCGGCCGAGCGCCGCTGGACTGGTCGCCCGACGGGCGTTCGATCGTCTTCTCGCAAGTGACGACGCCGAGTCCCGATCATTGGCCGACGGCCGATGTGCTGCGTGTGGAGGTCGCGACCGGCGCAGTCCAGTCGCTGTTAGCGTCGCCCAGGGCCGAGTCGTCGCCGTTGTATTCGCCGGACGGCAAGTGGATCGCGTTGGTCGCGAGCGGCGACCGGCCCACTTGGGCGGGTGCAGGTCGAGTCGAGATCATTCCGTCCGACGGCAGCGCCGCGCCGAAGCCGCTGGCCGCAACCTTCGACGGATTCGGACGCTACTCGGAACTCATCGGCTGGTCGTCCGACTCCCAGTGGATCTACTTTACCGAGGCGCATGGCGTCGACTTGCGAATCGGCGCGCTGCCGGTCGACGGCGGTCCGCCGCGCGAAGTCTATTCGGCCCCGGGCATGAACATCGCCGGCGTGTTTCTCAATGCGACGCGCACTCAGATGGGATTCGCGTGGGAGACGTCGGATGCGCCGTCCGAAGCCTGGGTCGCGTCGGTCGCCGACTTCAAGCCGCACGTCGTCAGTCGCGTGAACGCCGACGTCGAACGACCGGCGCTGGGTCGCACCGAACGCGTGCGGTGGCGAACGGCCGACGGGCCGGAGATCGAAGGCCTCCTCACCTTGCCCGTGGGTTACGAAAAGGGAAAGCGTTATCCACTGCTGTTGGTGATTCACGGCGGACCGATGGGCGTGTTTTCCCAAACCTACATCGGCAATGCGGGCACGTACCCGGTCGCCGTCTTCGCCGCGCGCGGTTACGCCGTACTGCGGCCCAACCCGCGCGGAAGCAGCGGCTACGGCGCTCCGTTTCGCCATGCCAATCGCAACGACTGGGGCGGCGGCGACTATCGCGACCTGATGGCCGGCGTCGAACATTTGATTCAAACGGGGGTCGCCGATCCCGAGCGGATGGGAGTGATGGGGTGGAGTTACGGCGGCTTTATGACGTCGTGGATCATCACGCAGACGAAGCAGTTTCGCTGTGCTTCGGTGGGCGCCGGCGTCACGAACTTGATGAGTTTCACGGGGACCGCCGACATCCCGGGCTTTCTCCCAGACTACTTCGGCGGCGAATTCTGGGACGTACCACAGACCTATGCGGAACATTCCCCGATGACGCACGTGAAGGGGGTGACGACGCCGACGTTGATTCAGCATGGCGAACGCGATGAGCGAGTGCCCTTGTCGCAGGGACTGGAGTTGTATAACGCACTCAAGCGACAAGGCTGTTCGACGCGCATGGTCGTCTATCCGCGCACCCCGCACGGGATCGACGAGCCGCGTTTGATGCTGCACGCCATGCAAGGGAACGTAGAGTGGTTTGACAAACACTTGGCGAGCGGCCGATGACGCAATCCGTTTTGATCGATGGATCGCAAGGCGAAGGCGGCGGACAAATCGTCCGCTCGTCGCTCACGCTGTCCTTGGTCACCGGCCGCCCCTTCGTAATCGAGAATATCCGCGCGGGTCGTGAGTCGCCGGGGCTCAAGCGGCAGCATCTGGCGGCGGTGCGTGCGGCGGCCGAAGTGTGCCGCGGGTCGGTGCGCGGCGATGCACTGGGTTCGCAAAGGCTAGAGTTTACGCCGGGCGAACTCCGCGCGGGGGACTACGAGTTTCAGGTGGGGTCGGCCGGCAGCGCCACGTTGGTCGCTCAGACCATTACGCCCGCCTTGTTGCTAGCGAAGGGCCCTTCCCAGCTGCGTCTGGAAGGCGGTACGCATAATCCCTGGGCGCCGCCGTTCGACTTCCTGGCGCGAGTGTACTTGCCGCTGGTCCGCAGGCTGGGGCCGCGCGTGTCGGCTCAGTTGATTCAACACGGTTTCTATCCTCAAGGACGCGGACGGATCGCGCTCAGCATCGAGCCGACCGAGCGGCTGACGCCGTTCGACTTGCTGGAACGTGGTCGGCTGGTGCGACGTCGCGTTACAGCACGAGTGGCTGGGTTGCCGCTGCACATTGCCGAGCGGGAGGTGCGGACGATTTGCGAGGCCTTGGCCTGGAACGACGACGAGTGCTTGACGGAGCAAGCGGCGGCGGCGGGAAAGGGGAACGTCGTGTTCGCGGAATTGGAGTACGAGCACGCGACCGAATTGTGCACGGCGTTTGGGAGACTGGGAGTGCGCGCGGAAGAGGTGGCCAGGGAGGTGGTCGAGCAAGTACGAGCGTATGAATTGCACGACGCGCCGGTCGGCGAGCACTTGGCCGATCAGTGGCTGCTGCCGTTGGGACTGGCCGTTTGGAGCGGCGGCCCGGCGGCGTCGCGCGCATCGTTCCGGACCGGTCCGTTGAGCGACCATGCGCGGACGCACCTGCAGGTCCTGCAACAGTTTCTCCCCATTCACGCCGCCGTCGAAACTTTCCCCAACGACGCGTCGACGCTCATCACGCTCTCGCTTCAATAATCCCTTCGCTCTGAGATCTCAGAGGCCCCTGTGGCATTTCATTCGCTCGCCGGCGCACCGTTTCGGGCAGTGGACCGGCGGAGCGGTCCACTACTTTCTTGCAGCCCCGCCTCCTCGGCGGCGACCCGCGAATTCAGCTTGCTTGGACTCCCCACAATGGCGATAATCCACGCTCGCTTATTCATCGTCGTTCCTTGCAGGCGGAGTCTTCGTTCCATGGTTTCTTGGATCACTGCGCGCAGCCTTGCGCTCGCAGGGGCCCTCGTGGGGGCCCTCGTTCTCGTCGGTTGTTCGGGCGGCGGCGGGACGCCGCAGGCTTCGAATGCCGGCCCCTTGAACAGCTTGAGCGCCGCGTATTTGCGCGCGACGGCGAAGCTGAATCGTCCTCCGAAGGATGCAGCCGAGCTGCAGGCGCATTTGGGCGCCGGCGAGAAGCTCGAAAGCCTGTTGACGTCGCCCAACGACAATCAGCCGTACGTCATTCTGTGGGGCGCCGATCCGCGCTCGGGCATGGACCTGAAACCGCTGGTCATCGCCTATGAGAAAGAGGGGCAAGGGGGAGTCCGCTTCGTCTTTACGGCCATGGGCGTCATGACGATGGGGGCGGAAGATTTCAAGGAAGCGAACTTCCCGCAAGGGCACAAACCGGGCTAACCGTTCGGCATCAGAAGATTCATCACCCCTGGGACGCGTGCTGGCTAAGGCGTCAAGGAATCGAATCGCCTGCGAGCGCGAAGTCGCGCGACGCCGTTCTGAATCAGGTTGCGCAGGGCATTTTGCTGCGCACTTGTTGGTCGTTATCTGATTGATTGTTCCTTGTTCGTTCGTCTCGTCCTTCTTTCTTTTTTTCTTGGAGACTGACTCATGCGCAAGCACAGTCGGAGCGGTTTCACGTTGGTGGAGCTGTTGGTGGTGATCGCGATCATCGGCATCTTGGTCGCGCTCTTGTTGCCCGCCGTACAAGCGGCGCGAGAAGCAGCGCGACGGACGCAGTGCCAGAACAACTTGAAGCAGATGGGCCTTGGTTTTCACAACCACCATGACGTCTTCGGTCTGCTGCCGACGGGCGGCCGCGACTACTTTTCGGCCCGCACGTTCACTTCCGTGGGCGGAGCGCCGCAGGTCGGGGCGCTGCAGGATTGGAGTTGGCTGTATCAGTTGCTGCCGTACATCGAGCAGGGAAATCTGTGGGCCGACTTGAATGATGCGAATGTGCAGAAGTCGGTCGTTGGGACGTACTTTTGTCCTTCACGTCGTTTCGCGATGGTGATCGGCGGTCAACGAGCGATGAACGACTACGCCGGCAACGGCGGGCTTTATACGTCGACTGGTTATGCTTGGGGCGACGGCGTCACGGGCTGCTTGGTCCGCAATACGCAGCCGCAAATCGGACTCCACAACCTGCTCGACGGCACCTCCAATACGATCCTGGTGGGCGAGAAGCGGATCGACCGCTTTGCCTTGGGGACGTTTCAGTGCGACGACAACGAGGGCTTCACGGCCGGCTGGGATTGGGACGCAATCCGCTGGGGCAACGATCCGCCGCTGCCTGACCGCAAGGGGTTGGATCAATGCGAAGTCTTGTTCGGATCGGCGCATCCGGGAGGAGTGAACTTTGCGTTTGCGGACGGCTCGGTGCGGATCGTCCGCTACGGCGTCGATCGGCTCGTTTTCCAGCGGGCCTGCACGCGGGAAGAAGGCGTCCCCTTCGATCCCAGCAGCCTGTAACGTCGCCCGCCGAGGCGCGTTCGCGATTTCTGCAGCCCCGCCGCCAGCCGCCGCACCGTCCGGGCTGGCGGCGTGCTGGGCCGCCTTCTTGCCGACGACTTCGGCCCTTGGTCGGCGTCGGCCCTTGGTCGATCGGAGCGTTTGAGATATACTCGCGGCCCGCAAATGGCACGACCGTGCCATTTGCTTTTTCCGCCGGTTCATTCCCCGCCGACTCGCCTTTCCCGCCAAGGTACACGCCATGCCTTCCATTCTCGCTCGGTGGTTTGCTGCCGCTGGGCTGCGAGCCGTCATCGCGACGGTCCTGCCCATCATGGCCTCTACCGCAACAACCGTCACAACAACCGCCTTCACTGGCGCCGCGATCACGGGGACGCTGACGTCTGCGCGGGTCGGGGCCGCAGAACGGAGCGGGGACGAGTCGACAGCCGAGAAGCCGCTCACGGCGGCCGAGGCCCGCAAGCATGTCGGCGAAAAGGTGTGGGTCAAAGCGACCATCAAGACGACCAAAGATCGACTGGAGAAACGCGGCGAGATTTACCTCGACACGGAGCTCGATTTTCGCGATCCGGCCAATCTGGCGATCGTGGTGAATCGGGACGGGGCGAACAGGCGGACCAAATTCGAATCTTGGAGAACTAACCGTGGCTGGCCCCTTCTCGATGTCCGCCGCCGCTCGCCGCCGTGCGTTTACACTGGTTGAACTGTTGGTCGTGATCGCGATCATCGGCATCCTGGTGGCGCTCTTGTTGCCGGCCGTGCAAGCCGCGCGCGAAGCGGCTCGACGCACTCAGTGCACGAACCAATTGCGTCAGTTGGCGATCGCGTCGCACAACTTTCACGACACGTTCAATGCGTTCCCCGCCGGCGTCTACCAGATGCGTTTCAGTTCCGCGCCGCAGTACCGAGGCATCTCGCTGTTCGTGTATCTGTTGCCGCAGATGGAGCAGACGAGCCTGTACGAAACGTGGGACAGGGTTGATCCCTTGACGAACACCGTGGGAGGGACGACGTCGCGCACGGCCACGAAGCTGCCGAACTTGATCTGCCCGTCGGATGTCATCACGGTGAATCCGGTTGCCGGCGGCAGCAATCGGTACTACGGCTTAACCAGCTACGGCGGGAACGGCGGCACTCGCTCCTATGATCCGCAGTTCGCGGCCAACGACGGCATCTTTTGGGTGATCGGTCCCGGGTCGCAGACCGACCCGACGGGTCAACCGGCGAAGATGAGCGACGTATTGGATGGTCTCAGCAACACGCTGTTGTTCGGCGAACGCAGTCACGTCGACCGCAATCACGATACGTTTGCCACGTCGCTGACGCCGCCCAGCGGAGGGACGCTCAACCCGATGAGCAACGTCGGTTGGTGGGCGCCGTCGGGCGGGCGATTGGCGGCGGGCGATGTGCTCTTGAGCAGTATGGCGCCGATCAACTTCCGAGTGCCGGCGCCGTTGGCGCTGGGGTCTTCGATGGTTCCGCCTGCGTCCGACTACAACAGTTATCAGTACTACAACGAGCGACGGATCAGCGCGTTCGGCAGCAACCATCCGCAAGGCGCGAATTTCGCCCTCGCCGATGGCTCGGTGCGTTTCCTCTCGCAACAAATGTCGTTGGTCAATCTTCAACGCCTGTCGGGGCGCGCCGACGGCCAAGTCGCGAACGTCGATTAGCTTCATGATCCACCGAATCTGGCAGCTTCGCTCGTTCACGCTTTTCTGTTTGGCGACGATGTGCCTCGGCAGCGCCATCGTCGGCTGCTCCAGTTCGCCGCCGCTTGGTCAAGTCGAAGGAACGCTGCTGAAGGGCGGCAAGCCGCTGCCCGACGTGGTGATCGTGTTCATCCCGCGCTCGGATGGCGAGAGTGGCGCGGTGCGTTCCAAGGCGATTCCGGACGCCGCCGGCAAGTTTTCGCTCAAGACCGAGACGGGCCTGCCGGGCGCCGTCGTCGGCGAGCACGTCGTCATCCTCGAAGACCTGTCGATTTACAGCGCCGCGCGCACCCCCGACGGCACGCTCATCCAGAAGCCCGTCGAACGCTTCCCCGCCGTCTACGCCGACCCGCTTCGTTCCCCCTGGGTCTTCAAGATCACCCCCGGCCCCCAAACCCTCGATTTGGTCCTCCCCCCGTAGAACAGGCTTCCAGCCTGTTACCCCTAGCCATCTCCCCTCCCAATCTCCCCTCGAAACCTCCCCCCCCTCCCCCGCCGCCAACCGCCGAGCCAGCCGAGAAGACCGGATTGCTAGATTCGTGTGGTTGCTCGTCCCGGGACGCGTTGGACCGACGGAGCGGTCCACGACGATCAATTGCCGCCCGTTTACTTCGCAGCTAAACTTCGGTGTGACGACAGATCCACGAGACTGGATGCAACCCGGACGGCGATATGGATTCGATTCAGCACGACTCGCGACTCACCCGACGCACGCTCTTGCAAGCGGGCTACTCCGGCTTGTTCGGCATGGGGCTCGTCGATGTGCTGGCGGGGCGTCGCACGGCGGCGGCGGCGAATCGTCCGACTACGGGCAAGCCGCCCAAATCAATCATCATCGTGTTCTTGACCGGGGCGGCCAGCCACCACGACACGTTCGACATGAAGCCGCAAGCGCCGGACGACGTGCGCGGCGAGTTCAAACCGATCGCGACGTCGATTCCGGGCTACTCCATCTGCGAACACTTGCCGCAGTTGGCCCAGCGCGCCAAGAAGTACTCGGTGGTCCGTTCGTTCTCGCACACCGACAACAACCACCTGATGTCGACGCACTATGTGTTGACGGGCGAGCTGCAGCCGGGCGGCTTCTTCGACAAAGTGGCGTCGCGGACCGACTGGCCCTGCTATTCGGGCGCTTTGGCCTATTTTCGACCGCGGAACGACGGCATTCCCAGCGGCGTGAACCTGCCGACGTTCCTCCGCGAAGGGCCGCTCACCTGGCCCGGCCAGCACGCGGGTTTGCTGGGGCCGAGCTACGATCCGTGGCAAATCACCAGCGACCCGAACGATCCCAAATTCCGCGTCGACTCGTTGACGCTCGCGCCGGGCCTCAGCGCCGATCGCATCGGCGACCGCAAATCGCTGCTCGACGACATCAATCGCCAACAAGAGCAACTCGGCGTCCTCTCGCAGGCGCAGCGGATGCAGCGCGACCAGCAGTTGGCTGTGTCGATCTTAACGTCGAATCAACTTTCGCGCGCGTTCGAATTAAATCGCGAGTCGGATGCGGTGCGGGATCAATACGGTCGCAACACGACCGGTCAGTCGCTGCTGTTGGCTCGACGCTTGGTCGAGGCGGGCGTACCGATCGTGCAGGCGAACATCGGTCGCGTGCAGAATTGGGACAATCACGGCAACATCTTCCCGACGCTGAAGGATCGCCTGCTCCCGCCGCTCGACCGCGGCGTCGCGGCCCTGATCGACGACCTCGAATCGCGCGGAATGCTCGACAACACGCTGGTGATGATGCTGGGCGAGTTCGGGCGGACGCCGAAGATCAACAAAGATCGCGGTCGCGATCACTGGGGTCAGTGTTTCTTTGGACTCTTCGCGGGCGGAGGCGTCCAGCCGGGCCAGGTCATCGGCCGCTCGGACGAAATGGGCGCCTATCCGGCCACTCGCCCCTATTCCCCCGAAGACCTCGGCGCCACCGTCTACAACTTGCTCGGCATTCCTCCCGATTCGGTGATGCAGGATCGGCAGGGGCGAGCGCTCCGTTTGAATCGCGGCGAGCCGATCACGGCGCTCTTCGACGGCTCCGAGTCGTAAGCTTAAGGCGTCGCTTCGGTCGCCAACTGACCGCAGCCGGCGGCGATGTCGATGCCGCGTCGCTGGCGAATGGTGGCAGGGATGCCTGACTCGCGCAACGTCGCTTGAAAGCGACGCGCGCCGTCGGTCGAGGTTGCATCTCCGTCGTAGCCAAGGGTTGGGTTGAGCGGAATGAGGTTGACCTGCGCCAGCAAATCGCCCATCAGTTCGGCCAATTGCCGAGCCTGCTCGACCGAGTCGTTTTGCCCCGCAATCAGCGTCCACTCGAAGAAAATCTTGCGTCGCATCTTCGACGTGTAGTAGCGGCAGGCGTCGAGTAGATCGTCAAGCGGCCAAGGGGCGGCGGCGGGGATCATCGCCAGCCGCTCGGCTTGAGTCGCGGCGTGCAGGGAGACGGCGAGCGAATAGGGACGCATTTCGTCCGCCAAACGGACGATGCCCGGAACGACGCCGACGGTGCTGATCGTCATCTGCTTGACGCCGATCGCCAACCCCGACGACTCGCCGAGGATCGCCAGCGCCCGCATGACGGCGTCGTAGTTCAACAGCGGCTCGCCCATTCCCATGAGCACGAGGTTGTTGAGTTCCGCACGGGCGCTCGGGAGTCGCGGTCCTGCGGACGATTGGGCGGCGCGCAGCTGGCGTTCGACGAACAGAGCTTGCGCGACGATTTCGCCGGCGGACAACTGTCGCGTGAAGCCGGCTTGGCCCGTGGCGCAGAAGACGCATCCCAGTGCGCAGCCGGCCTGCGAGCTGAGACAGGCCGTGTGGCGGTCGCGGTACTGCATGAGCACCGTTTCGATGCGTACTCCGTCCGCCATCTGCAGCAGAAACTTACGCGTCAGCCCATCGGTCGAATGCTGCTCGCGCACTACCTCGACGCGCGGCAGACGGCAGGCTTCGTCGAGTCGCCTCAGGACGCGTTCAGGAAGCGATGCGACTAGCGCGGGGTGCGTTTCCAATAGACGGCTGAACGGCGCATCGTCAGAGACGTCCGAAAGGCTCTCCAGGTCGCGGTAGAGCAACCGCCACAGGGTGCGCAGCCCCGCATCGCCCGCTCCCCAGTCGGCCAATCGGGCAGCCAGCTCGGCGCGAGTCCATTCGTAGATATCCTGCTTTTCCGGTCGCACGATCAATACCCATTCTCTGCCAAGGGGCTTCTACAGTTGCTGAGTCAGCCCTATTCCGCTGCAGGCTCGACGATCACATGCAGTCTGTCGCTGGCTGGCTTCTCGAGCGTCTGAAGTTTGCCGCTCGGCCACCGAATCTCGACTCGCTCAATTTCATTTTGGTCTCCCAGACCAAAGTGCAGCGTCTTGGACGAGTGGGACAAGTAGCCGCCGGCCGCATTGACCTGCCGCGTCAACACGTCCTCTCCCTGGTACAGTCGCACCACGGCGCCGATCGCATCGCGGTTGCTCGCCGTCCCCTGCAAGCGAAACTGCACGTAATGCCGCTGGGGAAACTCGTTGCGGTACAGGTACGCGACGTCGTTGAAATTGGAGACGACCAGATCCAGTCGCCCGTCGAGGTCGAAGTCGAGCGTTGCGGCGCAGCGAGAACTGCGCGCGACCGGCTGACCGCCGATCTTGTCGGGATGCCAATTGCCGCCGGGCCGCGGCTCAATGCCTCGCTCGCGCGACCGATCCGTGAAGGTTGCATCGCCGTTGTTCATCAGCAGGCTATTGCGCCAGTAGCAGTAGGGATGCCCCATGCCGGCGGGCACGAAGACATCCTGCCAACGGTCGCCGTCGAAATCGCCGGCGGCGAGTCCCCAGGGCCAGAACGTCTCCGCGCCGGCCCAATCCGACGACTCTTCAAACCGCCCTTGGCCGAGGTTGAAGAACAGCGAGTTGCCGAAGACGACTCCCTTGTAATCGATCTGAAACAGGTCGGCGAACTTCTGTTCGCGTTCGACGGAGGCGGGCGACGCGTCGTTGCGCGGGCCGAGCACCCCTTCGTACTTTCGCGACTCGCGCACCTGTTCAGGTTTGGTCGTCGCCAGCACCCACATGTCGGAATGCATATCGGCGATGAAGAGGTCGAGTCGTCCGCGGTTGCGAAAGTCGCAGGCAATCGACCCGATCGCGCCCCACGAGGTGCGTTTGAGCGTTTCGCGGGTGACATCGACGAACTGGCCCTCGGGTTGATTCCGATACAGTTGGCTTTGGCCGAACATGTTCGTGATCAGCAGATCAGGGCGACCGTCTTCGTCGTAGTCGAAGATGGTCGTATCGCCGGCCCAACCGCGACCGGCGAGTCCCGTTTCGTTCGTCACATCGGCGAATTTGCCGTTGCCCTCGTTGCGGTAGAAAACGTTCCGCTCGCGCGGGCTGGCCCACATCTGGAACAGATCGGCGGCGCCCAAGAAGTACCGCTCCGCCGCGCGATACTCGGCCGTCGTCCACTCGGCCGTATTCGTGACAATCAGATCGAGATCGCCGTCCAAGTCGTAGTCAAAAAAGGCGCCTGTTTGCGAGTGGGCGACCAGCGCGAGCCCCGCCTCATCTGTGGCGTCGCGAAAGACGCCGCGGCCGTCGTTTTGCAGGAGGACGTTGCCGCCGCGCGTGCTGGTGACGTAGAGATCCTGGTCGCCGTCGTTATCGTAATCGGCGAATGTGGCGCCGACGCAGATGCGATCGTCGAGCGCGACAGGGCCCGAGGATGAAGTCACGTTAGCGAAACGACCGCCGCCTTCGTTGCGATAGAGACCGTTGGGCCCCAGTTGATTGCAAAAGTAGAGGTCGTCGTCGCCGTCCCCGTCGAGATCGCCGACGGCGACGCCGCAGCCGTGGTCGTACAGATTGATCTTGAACTTCTCGCCCTGCTCGCTTTCCAGAAACCGCATGCGAAAGTCGACGCCCGCTTCCGCAGCCACATCGCGAAACCCGGGCGCCACGCCGCTCGGCTGCCGCGCCGACGCCGGAGACTTGCCCGGGGTCGACTCGGGATACGGGTCAGCTGGACCGGCCCCCGCCGGCGCCGCCAGCGACGGCGTTTCGCGCGACGGAGTCGCCGCCGGCGTTCGAGTCCCGCCCCAGGTTCGCCATCCGACATACCCCAATAGAACCGCGAGCGCTATCGCTGACAGCGCGGCGACCTGTTTCTTTCGCTCCCGCGCAGACGCGGTCATCCGAGTCGATCCTTACTGCAGCAACGAACCGTTCGCAGTACGACTCGCCGTCGAAGACGCCGCGAAGGGCCGCCTTATTCTAACGCGGATAGACCGAGCAGTTAGGGAGGGCCTCTTGCAGTTGTCGTCGTCCTTCCACGCTGATTCGACTCCCCAGCAGCGTGAGTTGCTTCAGTTTCTTCAGCTCCAAGAGCGACGGGACCGACCGATCGGTGACGCCCTTCCCATCCAGGATCAGCATTTCCAAGGCGCTTAAGGAACGTAACTGCTCCACCCCCGCGTCGGTGACGCGCGTCCCATTGAGGATCAATGTGCGTAGCGTGGAAATCTGCCGCAGCTCCTTCATGCTGGCGTCGGAGACGCTCGTCGAGAACAAGTCGAGCTGTTCAAGCTTCGTCAGACCGACCAGCGCAGACAGTCCCTCGTCTGTGACCTTAGTGACTTGCAGGTCGAGCGACCGCAGTTCGGGAAGCGCGGCCAGTTCGCGCACCCCGACGTCGCCGACCTCGAGCTCCGCGAGCGACAACCAGCGGAGGTTTTGGAGCGGACGCAGTTCGGCCAAGCCGGCGTCGGTGATGTTCAGATTGCGAGTCAGGTCGAGCCTCTCCAGATTCTTCAGCGGTTGCAGCGCCTTGAGTCCCGCATCCGTGATGTAACTATCGGACAGGTCGAGCACGCGAAGTTCGCTCAAGCCGGCAAGTTCGCGCAGGACGGCGTCGGTCGTCTTCATCTGCGTACCGCCGAAACGCAGCTCTCGCAGCTGCCGCAGCGAACCGAGTTGCTTAAGGGTGCTTTCTTTGAGTCGTACGCCGCCCAACTTGAGCATCCGGAGCGATTCCAACTTGCAGAGGGACGCGACGAGTTCGTCGGTCGCTTCCGTGCCGCCAAGGTCGATCGCCGTAATCGGCCCGCCGTCGCCCTTCGCTTGCCGCAGGACTTTGCCGCCGACGGCGATCACTTTTTGTTCGACCGCCTTGTCGTCGACGACGGGTGCATCGGCGACGGGTGCGTCGGGTGCGACGGCCAAGAGACCCTGAGGCGCGTTGAACGCCAACAACGCCGCGAAGAAACAGAGCAAGCGCATGTGCAACTCCTTGTCGACCCCATTGCCGCAAATCACCCCAGAAAATAGACGATCGCGAGCGAGGCCATGACGACGGCGATCACCATGAGCGCATCGGGCTCAAACAGGGGAGTTCGCCGCTCGACATGGTACAGCTGCCCGATCACAACCAGGCTTGTCGCGGTAATCACGGCAAAGGCAGACACGACATGCCCCGTACTTGTCAGTGTAAAGAGCGTTCCTGGGCAAGCAATGTCAAGCGGCAGAAATAACAACATATTAAAGGCATTACTGCCGAAAACATTGCCGATCGCCAAGTCGTGCGATCCCATTCGCACCGCGGCCAACGAGGCGGCTAGTTCCGGCAGCGACGTGCAAAGTGCGACCAAAGTCGTCCCGACGAAGGTGTTCCCCAGCCCCGACAACTCGGCGATCTTCCCCGCCGACTCCGCCAACTTGGGCCCCGCGAGCACGATTACGCACGCGGCAGCCGCGAATCCCAGCAGCGCTCGTCTCAGCGAAAGGCTCGACGTCGGCTCGGCCGCCGCGTCGCGGGTTTCGTGCGCCGCTTCCTTATCCGCTTGCACGCGCACCGCGATGCGTTGGTCGAGGAACACCATGCGGACGCCCAAGAAGTAGCCGCCCGCGATGACCCACAGCCACGCATGCGCGCCCAAGAACGTCCACGTCTCTACGCGCTGCGTCGTGGCGATCGCCAGGCCCACGAGCCCCGTCAAGCTGACGGCGAAGAGACCGCTCAACGCATGCGCGGCGCCCGTGCGGCTAAGCAGCTTGCCGCGCGAGTAGTGGGTGAGGTCGAGCACCGCGAGGATCAGCAGATTCATGAGGCTGCTGCCGAGCAAATCGCCGACCGCGAGGTCCGGAAGTCCCAAGCGGACCGCCGAGACGTCGACCGTCAGCTCGGGCAATGACGTGGCGCCCGCCAGAAGAACGCTGCCAACCAGTAATCGTCCAAACCCGGTCTTCTCCGCGATCGCGTCGGCGCAATGCGACAAAAACGACCCGGCGGCGATGACGATCACCGCCAGTCCCAGGAACTGCAAGAGTGCAACCGTCACGCTAAACCTCCGTCCTCGCCGACGCTAGTGATCTAGAAAAACGGGCAGCGGGAGCTGTTCGAGGATCGAACGAGTGACGGAGCCGAGAAAGAACTCTTGCACCACGCTGCGACCAAACGAGCCCATGACGAGCAACCGTGCAGCGACTCGCTGGGCCTCCTCGAGGATCAGTTGCAGCGGCGACGCGACGAGCGGCTGGACGGTCGCCGTACATGCCAAACCATGGCGAGTCAAAAAGACCTCCGCTTCGCGCAGTTCGTCGGACGCCCGTTCCAAATCGTCGGAGAACGTCGTCACATGCACGGGTCGGCCGACTCCCAATCCGGAGTGCACGAATGAGGCGAGCGCTCGAGCAGCTTGAGCGCTGCCGTCGTAGGCGACCAGCGTCGAACCTCCGTCGGCGACCGCCCCGCGCGGCACGATCAAGGCCGGTCGCGCACTCTGTCTCAGGAACGCATATAGCAACGAGCGTTCGGACGCGTCGCCTCCGGGCGTGTGTCCGCACAGCAAGAAATCGCAGCGTCGCACGGCGCCCGCCAGCACCTCGACCGTATCCCCTTCGCGAACTTCCGCCTGACACTCCACCTGCTGCAGCGCGGCGGTCGCGGCGACTTGCTGGATGAGTTCGGCGGCGTGTCGGCGCGCTTCAGCAAGACGCAATTCGTCCCGATCCGCCTTGTAGGCCGCCGCACCCATCGGAACTGCTTCCGCCGGCGCCAGTCGACGAAGGTCGATCACCGACCGCGCATCGACGGCCAGTCCTTGGCGGCGCGCCAGCGCGACGGCGTAGGCGACAAGCGACTCCTGGTGCGGGTCGGGCTTGAGTGCCAACAGAAGCGATTTCGACATTCCGCCTGTTCCTTCTTACCGCCAGTGACTCGGTCATCCCCGCCGGCGCAGGCCCATCGCCGTCCTTCCGTTTCGGGAACCGCCGCAATCTATCGCCGTCGCCAACGCCTCGCAATTGCCACCCCTCTTCTGGCAAGCCCCATACGCAACGAATGTGTGAGTTTACGGATTCGCAAGCCGCGATAGAATCTCGCCACGCTTTCTGCACGGATGCGGAAGCTCATCTCCTCACCGCATTTCTCATCACGGTTCTTCCGTTTCGTCGCGTCGCTTTCTCCATTACGGAAAGGCTCCGGTGTCCTGATGCGCAATGATTCGCTCGTTCAGGCTCGCAATCGTCGTCCTCGCTTGTACGCCCGTCAAAACCTTCCGCTCGGTCGTCGGCTCGCGCTCGAGTTGCTCGAACCGCGACTCAACATGGCGCTCGACGTGCCGGCCTTCAGCAGCTTGCCTGGCGCCAATCACACGATCTATCTCGACTTCGATGGACATGTCACCACCGGCACGTCCTGGAACAGCAGTTACGGCGCGACGTCGATCAACTCGCCGGCCTACAGCACCGACGCCGACGCCGCCAATTTCAGCGCCTCGGAACTCGCCAACATTGAGCGAGTGTGGCGGAGAACTGCGGAGGACTTTGCGCCGTTTCAGGTCAATGTCACCACGGTCCCGCCGGTCGTGGACGACTTGCTGAAGAGCGGCACAGGCGACTCGAAGTGGGGCGTGCGCGTCGTCGTCACCAAGGACGTCGCCTTCAATTGCGGCTGCGGGGGCATCGCCTACATCAACAGTTTCAACTGGAACAGCGACACGCCAGTGTACGTGTTCAACACGGGCGAAGTAGGAGTCGCGGAAGCGGTGAGCCACGAAGTAGGACACTCGCTGGGCTTAGCGCATGATGGAACTTCATCCGTCAGCTATTACCAGGGACATGGTTCCGGCGCGACTTCCTGGGCGCCCATCATGGGGGTCGGTTATTACGTCAGCGTCTCGCAGTGGGACAACGGCGAGTACTTCGGCGCCAACAACGTCGGCAGTTCCGCGAACTACAGCAAAGGACCTGACGACCTGGCGATCATCACCACCTACAACGGGTTCGGTTACAAGGTCGACGATCACGGCAATACCCTCTCCAACGCCTCGCCCCTCGCCGTCGCCGGTTCATCCGTCACAGGCAGCGGGTTGATCACGACGCGTTCCGATTCCGACTACTTTCAATTCACTACCGGCGCTGGCGCCGTGACGCTGAACATCAACCCCGCGTCGCTGGGCGCGAACCTCGACATCGCCGCCGAACTGTACGATGCGAACGGCGTTCTGGTCGCGGCCTCGAATCCCGCGACGGCGCTCAACGCGAGCTTCAACCTCAACTTGTCAGCGGGTCAATACTTCCTCAAAGTCGACGGCGCCGGCGTGGGCGATCCGACGGTGAGTCCCCCGAGCGGCTACAGCGACTATGCCAGCATCGGGCAGTACTCCATTTCGGGAACGCTTGTGGCCGTCGCCGGCGACGCGCTCGCGATCGCCGCCGCAGACGCGGCGAAGTCCGAAGGCGCCTCGGGCAGCACCGCCTTTACCTTCACGGTGACGCGGTCGGGCGACGCCTCGGGCACGACGACGGTCAACTACGCGGTCGCCGGCAGCGGTTCGTCCCCTGCCAGCGCGTCGGATTTCGTCGGCGGCGCCTATCCGACCGGCGCGTTGACGTTCGCGCCCGGCGAGTTGTCGCAGACGATCACGGTCGACGTGCAAGGCGATACGACGAATGAAGGCAACGAAACGTTCAGCGTGGGATTGAGCAATCCCAGCAGCGGGACCAGCATCGTCACCGGCGCCGCCACCGGAACGATTCTCAACGACGACGCGCCGCCGCCCGCACCGACGCTCGCCATCGCCGCGGCAGACGCCAACAAAGCGGAAGGCACCGGGACCTCTCCGACTCCCTTCGTGTTCACCGTCACTCGCGCCGGCAGCACGGCCGCCGCGGCCAGCGTCCGCTATACGGTTTCAGGAACCGGCAATCGCAAAGCCAGCGGTTCGGACTTCGTCGGCGGCTCGTTTCCCAAGAACGTCACGGTGAATTTCGCCGTCGGCGAGACGTCGAAGACCATCGTGCTGAACGTCGTCGCAGACAGTTCGCGCGAATCAAATGAGACCTTCAAGGTGACCTTGTCGAGCGCCTCGGGGGCGACGATTACGACGTCGAGCGCCAATGGAACGATCCTCAACGACGATGGGACCGCAGCCGCACTCCTGGGCTCGAACGATGACGCGGGCGGCAGCGACAACGACGACGACGAGTCAGGTCAAGCGGATCCCTTGATCGCCGTCGCCGATCCGCTGTGGGCGTTCATTCCGGCCGAACTGCTGACGCCGGAACAACTGGCGGTTCCCGTAATCACGTGGATCGACGGGACGCCTCAAATCGGCGACTGGGCCCACGATCACGATGCGGATGAGGACCACGAGCACGAGCACGAAGAACCGACGTTGTGGAGCATCTTCGGTCCTTCGTCGCGGTCGATCGATGCCGCGCTCTCTCGAACCGGTCGTACCTCGACCTTGGAAGCCCCGTCGCAGGAAGACGCGTTCGCGAGCGGCCTCGCCTTGGTCGGCGACGAGCTTTCGCTGGCGGACTCGACGTCGCTCGCCGCGTCCTTCGCCGTCTTGATGGACGACGAAGACGCAGACGACGACGAACTGGCTTTCCAGGGCCGCTCGCACCAGGACGACGAAGCGCTGCGCTGGCGCGACGAGGCGCTCGCCGCCTGGGAGTCGGCGTAGCTGACGACGGTTCCCAGTTAGGCGAAGATCTCTTTCACCACCGAGCCGCGTACGTCCGTGAGGCGGAAGTCGCGGCCGGCGTAGGTGTACACCAGTTGTTCGTGATCGAGTCCCATGAGGGCCAGGAGCGTGGCGTGCAGATCGGTGGTGTGCATGCGTCCCTCCACCCCTTTGATCCCGTACTCGTCGGTTGCGCCATAGGTGAAGCCGGGCTTCACTCCGGCGCCGACCAAGAACATCGGGTAGCCCGTGATATTGTGGTCGCGGCCGTCGGCGCCTTGCGCCGTCGGCTGACGACCGAACTCGCTGCCGAATAGCACCAGCGTATCCTCGAGTAGCCCGCGCTGTTCGAGATCGCTCAACAGGGCGGCGACGGGTTGGTCGATGGAACCGCAGCGATCAAGCAACCCTTTGTGCAGATTGTTGTGATGGTCCCAGCCGGGCTGGCACACCTCCACGAACCGCACGCCCGCTTCGCACAGTCGCCGCGCAATGACGCATTGTCGAGCAAAGCTGCCCGCGGGCCCGTCCTTCACGCCGTAGGCGTTCAGCGTCGCCTGAGTCTCGCGTCGAAAATCGAGCAGTTCGGGGACCTTCTCTTGCATCCGGAATCCCAACTCGAAGGTCTCGATGATCCCTTCGACCGCGTCCGGCGCGCCGGGGCTGTTTGCCAAATCGCGATTCATCGACTGGATCAGGTCGAGCTGTCGGCGCTGGAGATCGCGTGCGACGGCCGCGCGAAGATTCGGCATGTTCCCCTGGTCGTCGATGCGCGTTCCCTGGAAATGGGCCGGCAGGAAGGCGCTGCCGTAGTTCACGGCGCCGCCGAAATTGGGCGGCGGGTTGATCGTGATGTACCCCGGCAGATCCTGATTCTCGCTGCCCAACCCATACAGCAGCCAGGCGCCCATGCTGGGCCGAGTCAGCGCGGCGTTGGCGCTGCCCGTGTGCAGTTGCACGACCGCTTGGGGATGGGCAGGCGTGTCAGTGTAGAGCCCGCGCAGCCAGCACATCTTGTCGGCATGCTGGGCCAGATTCGGCAGCAGTTCGGAGAACCAACTGCCCGTCTCGCCGTACTGTTGGAACTTGAATTTTGAGCCGGTGAGTTTACCGCCGCCCGGTCCGGGCTTGCCGTCATCGGCCTGCAACTGCGGCTTGTATTCGAACGTGTCATGCTGCGACATGGCCCCGTTCATGTGCACGAAGATGATGCGTTTCGCCTTCGCGGGGAAGTGAGACTTCTTCGGCGTCAGCGGCTGCAGCGCCCCCGACGTCGCGTCCGCCGCGGCCGCTCCCCCGCGCTCCTCGGCTCGCGCGGCCCGGCGCCCGATCAATGCGGCTAGTGCGACCAGACCAAAACCCGCACTCGCGCTGCTTAAAATCTGTCGTCGTGAAAAACTCGGCATGACTATGTCCTCCGTTCGCAACGGTGTTCTAGCGTACGTATCGAAATTCGGCGTTGGCGAACAACGCCTGAGTGAATGCCAGCCACGCGGCCGTGCGTGCGTCGTCCGCTCGCACCACTTCCTCGCGAATCGCGACGCCCGATTGGTCGGCTTCGTCAGGATTCGCGGGCGGCGTCGGCGCTTCGGCGCTGGAGTCGTTCGCCTTCTCGACTGCGACAGCATCGGCCGCCGCCAAGGGCGTCTCGTTGCGAAACACACCCGCGAACTCCGCGATGAACGCCGTCGCGCGCACGATTTCGGTCTCTGTGGGATGGCGATTCAACGCCAACCGGTACGCTTCGCGAACGCGCTGTTCGTCCGACTCCTGCTCGCTCGCCAACCTTCGCGACAACTCGAGCGCCTGTTTGCGGACGAACGGCGAGTTGAGTAGGTACAACGCTTGGCTGGGAACCGTCGTCACCTCGCGGCTTCCCGTCACCAACGTCTGTTCGACGGGATCAAAGGCCTCGAGCGTCTTCGGAGTCAGGCCGCGCAATTGCGGCAGGTAGAGACTGCGTCGAGTCGACTCGGCGGCCTGCTCGTGAATCGACTTCGCTTCGCCGCCGTTGTCCGCCATCTCGACCATCCGCAGCTTGCGAACCGCCGAACCTTCGGGGCGAGTTCGATCCAGGCGACCGGCGGCGGCGAGCACCGAGTCGCGCAGCTCTTCCGCCGTGAGTCGACGCGGCGAATGTCGCCAGAGCCAATGATTGTCGGGGTCGCGAGCCAAATGCTCGGCCGATGCGGAGGGGCCAAGTTGGTAGGTGCGCGTGAGCACGAGGCGACGGACGAGTCGCTTCAGCGACCAACCGTCGTCAAGGGACGCCTGCGCCAAGTAATCCAGCAATTCGGGGTGGGTCGGCGGAGTCCCCGTCACGCCGAAGTTATCCACGGTGCCGACGATTCCGCGACCGAACAGATGCGCCCAAACTCGATTGACGAACACGCGCGACGTCAGAGGATTCGCGTCGCTGGTCAACCACTGGGCCAACTGCAGCCGTCCGCTGGCGGTCGCCTCGACGGGCGGCGCCCCCGGCACCGAGAACGCCGTGAGGTAGCCGCGCGGAATCGGCGGTCCGCGCTTCTCCGCCTCGCCGCGCACTCGTAGCTCGGTGTCTCCCACCTTCTCGGCGTCGCGAACGCCGTGCGCAACCAGCCCGCGCGCGGCCGGATCGGTGAGCGCGCCGAGCTGTCCTTGCAAGGCTTCATAAGCGTCGCGCAGTTTGCGTTGATGCGGCACTCCATTCGGCCCCTTGGCGAGTCCTTCCGGCGTGCCGCGCACCGAGTCCCACTTGTCTTTCGCCGCTTTCACCTCGGCCGTCAATCGTTCGACTTCGACCGGGTCGGCCGGCGGCAATTCGCCGGCCAGCACGACCAGTTTCTTGGGCACGTAGTAGGCCAGCCCCGATCCGCCCATCTGGCTGCGCAAACCCGCGTGCATTTCCGTGCTCGTGAAAATCCCCGCGAGCGCGTAATAGTCGGCTTGAGGAACAGGGTCGAACTTGTGGTCATGGCAACGCGCGCAGCTGACGGTGAGCCCGAGGATGGATCGAGTCACGACGTCGATCTGCTCATCGACGTTGTCCATCTGAAAGCGGATCGGGAAGCGCTGATTGACGTCCTTTACTCCGAGCGCCAAGAAGCCAGTGGCGATTTGCTGTCGATTGCGCTGAGCATCGTCCGACGTCGGGAGCAAGTCGCCCGCGACCTGTTCGCGCACGAACTGCGTGAAAGGCACGTCGCGATTGACGGCGTCGATCACGTAGTCGCGATAGCGCCACGCATGCGGATACGGAATGTTGCGGCTCGGCCCCGTCGACTCGCCGTATCGCGCCACGTCGAGCCAGTGTCGGCCCCACTGCTCGCCGAAGGCTGGCGATTTCAAGAGCCGATCGACGACTTGCTCGTAAGCGCTCGGCGACTCGTCTGCCAGGAACGCGTCGAGCTCCTCGGGGGTGGGCGCCAATCCCGTCAGATCATAGGTAATGCGACGCAACAAAGTCGCCTTGTCGGCGTCGGCGACCGGCGTCAACGACCGCGCTTCAAGTTGGGCGAGCACGAAGCGATCGACGTCATCCCGCGCCCAGGCCGCATCCGCCGGCGCCGGAACCGCAGGCCGGACGAGCGGCTGGAACGCCCAATGCGATTGACGCAGCTCGACATAGTCCGCTCGATCACGATCCACTTTGACTTGCAGCGCCGGCCACACAGCGCCCTCCTCGATCCACTTCCGCAGCACCGCGATCTGTTCGTCGCTTAAGGGCTGGCCTTCCGCGGGCATCCGCTTCTTGGCGTCGGCCGAGACGCGACGCAACAACAAACTGTCATCAGGCTGGCCCGGAATGACGGCGGCGCCCGCATTGCCGCCCAGGAGCAGCCCCTGTTGGTCGTCGACGCGCAGGCCGCCGGCCGGCTTCGTGTCGGCCGAGTGGCACGCATAGCAGTGGTTCACGAAGATCGGCCGCACTTGACGTTCGAAGAAGTCGAGCTTCGCCAAGTGCGCAGGATCCTCGTTCGCGGCGGCCAGGGTCGTGCACGCGAGGGGCCACAGCCAGAGCAATCCTCTCCAGGATCGATTCCAAACGCGAGGCATAGGTTTACGTTCCTTGCTGGAATGCGGGATGGAGCAGCGACCCAAATCGTCGAGCCGGTCCACGAAGCCATATCAGTATGGCCGTTGGGATCTCGTCAATCCACGCGAGCCGACCTGGGCAGAGTGCGATTTTCGTGCCACTCTTCCGCCTTGGATCGCGGAGCGATCCACGACGATCGCCGGACGTCAACGGTGAAAACCGCCCGCAAATCTCCCGGCTGCCTAGGGCCCGTGCTGGCCTTCCCATGGGGCCCGTCACGGCCGAGCGCCTCCGGCAAAATCGCTTTCTGCGACCGAGGACTGGGCAAGTCGAGCGGACGTCCCCGCCGCGGAACGCTTGACAATCTACGGCGACTGGACAAACTTTTCCGTCAAGCTAATTCATTCGCCTCCCTCGCTCGCAGCCGGAGAATCCCAGATGTCGCGTTCGCAGCCTCGCCGGTCGTCTCGTCGCCGCCTGCACCTGGAAGCGCTGGAACGCCGCGAGGTGCTCGCCGGAAATGTGACGGCTTCGGTCGTCGGGTCGACGCTGACGCTGACCGGCGACGGCGCGGACAACAGCCTGGCGATCGTGGCGCTGGGGAACAACCGTTTTTCCATCGCCGGCTTGAACACCACCATCAATGGGTCGACGGCGGCCTTTTCGCCCGCCGGTACGATCCTCAACATCACCGGCAACCTGGGCGGCGGCAATGACAACCTAGGGCTGACCAACAACGCTCAAGGGCTGGATACGCTGGCGACCACTGCCGGTTTGGACCTCGAAGCGGCGACCGGCCTCACCGTCGCGCAAATGCAAGCTCGCATTGACGCGGTCACGACCGTGCGCACTTTCGCCTTGGCCGGCAGTCTGACGGTGCAAGGCGGTGCGGGCAACGACCTGATCGGCCTCGTCGGCAACCTGGGCGGTTCGCTGACCGCCGACTTGGGCGCCGCAGGAGCGACTGGCGGCAACGCCCTGGGCATCGATGGGACGACCGTTGCAGGCGGCGTCGCCTCGATTGGCGGCGGCATCAACGTCACGGGCGGCAGTCAGGTCGATGCACTCGTCGTCGAAAGCACCAAGGTCGGCGGTTCGATTCTCGCCAAGTTGGGCGCCGGGAATAACACGGTCGACCTCTTCAAGGCCCAGGTTAAGGGCGTCGTTTCCGTTTGGGGCGGCAACGGCAACGACTTCGCCTCGCTTGACTCGTCGACCGTCGCCGGCGCCGTCTCCCTCGACCTGGCCGGCGGCGCTAACTCGGTCAACGCCCTCTCTTCCACCCTCGGCTCGTGGATGGTCACGACAGGCGCCGGGAATGACGCAATCGATTCGGCCGCGCTCACGGTTCGCACGAACGTGATGGTGTCGACCGGCGCCGGGACCGACGAAATCACGCTGCACGAGCACGGGGCGGCGGGAACTAACGTCGCGGGCCTGTTGCAGATCCTGACGGGCGCTGGGAACAAGCAGATCGAAGTCTCGGGCCAGATCGGCGTCCTGTCCATCGCCACCTCGTCCGGCGCCGACGACGTTACGGTCTACGACTCCAACATTACGTCCGCAGTCATCAATACGGCCTCGGGAAACGACTCGCTCACGTTCGACAACGTCCAAGTCCGCGCCGCGCTCACGGCGCTGCTGGGCGACGGCGCCGATCGACTCGATATGGCCGGCTTCGACGCCGTTTCGGCAACCATCTTGACCGGCGCCGGCAACGACATCCTGACGATCGACGACGCCGACATCGACGTGTTCTACGCCAACCTGGGCGCTGGCAATGATACGGCGACGATGACCCGCAGTTCGGGGACCGTCGCCACGCTCGACGGCGGCTCGGGAACCGACCGGCTGAACATCGACAACAGCACGCTGGCGGCCATCGACCACTTGTTCAAATTGAGCATCGAGACGCAGCAGATCATTTAGCCGCTCGGACTGCCGCCGGCCGCCCCCCCCCCTCGCTTGGGGACGAATGAATGTAAAGCGGAGCGTCGATCGCGCCCAAAGCTTGACAAGATAGGCAGGCTGGGTAGAGTGTTTAGTCAAATTAGGGGTTACGCCCCTCCCGAATTCCTCTCCATTAAAACAGGCCTTGGAGTCCACAGCATGTCCCGCAAGCAGCGTAATCGAGTTCCTCAGCGTCGCCGCCTCCAACTGGAATCGCTCGAACGCCGTGAAGTGCTGGCGGGCAATGTGATGGCCTCGGTGGTCGGCACCACGCTGATGCTGACAGGCGACGCCCAGGACAACAACGTGGCCGTGGTGGCCTTAGGCAACAATCGGTTCGCCGTCTCGGGGCTGGATACGACGATCAACGGTTCGCGCAACGTCTATGCTCCGAACAAGCCTGTGCTGAACATCGTGGCGAATCTGAACAACGGCAACGACAACCTGGGCCTGACCAACAACGCTCAGGGCTTGTACGATTTGGCGTTTAATGCGGGCATCAACCTTGAAACGGTGCTCGGCGTGACCGCGGCAGCGATGCAAGACCAGATCAACTTGCTGACGAACGTCACGACCTTCTCGCTCGCGGGCAGCCTGACGGCCACTGGCGGCGCTGGCAATGACATGATCGGCGTCGTCGGCAACCTGGGCGGTTCGATCTCCGCCAATCTGGGTCCGGCCAATGCCAATGGCGGCTTCAATGCCTTCGGCATTGACGGGTCGGCCGCGGCGGGCGGCGTGGGCACGGTCGGCGGTTCGATCTCGGTGCTCGGCGCCGACCAAGCGGATGTCGCGATCGTGGAGAGCACGACGGTGCGCGGCAGCGTGACGGCCAGCCTGGGCAACGGCGACAACGCGGTGGAAATCGTCGATGCGGCAATCGGCGGTTCGGTCGCGGTGATGACGCTCGCTGGCAGCGACTTCGTATTTGTTGACGATTCGACCGTCGCCGGCTCGGTCCTCGCCTCGTTGGGCAACGCGACCGGCGGCAGCGATGAGTTCAACGGTTACGACTCCTCGATCGGCGCCTTGACCGTCACGACGGGCAGCGGCGAAGACTTCATCGACACTGCCAATCTGGTCGTTCAGACTAACGCCACGATCTCCACCGGCGCCGGCATCGACGACATCTATACCCACGAACACGGCAATGGCGGCACCGACGTGGTCGGCCTGTTGTCGATCAACGCCGGCGAAGGCAGCAACACCGTGGAAGTCTCCGGCGATCTCGGCAGCCTGTCGATCTTGGGCGGTTCGAGCGCGGACGAGGTGGTCATTTACGACACGACCGTGGCATACAACACCACGATCAACACGGGCGCCGGCGACGACGAGGTGACGTTCGACGCGGTGGCGATCGCCTACAGCCTCTCCGTGTTGCTCGGCAACGGCGCCAATTCCCTGGATGTGACGGGCCTCACCGCGATGACGGTTACGTTGGTCGGAGGCGAAGGGGTCGACATCGTCACGATCGACGATGCGGATGTCGGCACGTTCGTCGCGGTCATGGGTTCGGGCAATGACGTCCTGACGATCACCAACAGCGCCGCGAACCTGGCGTCGCTCAACGGCGGCCTCGGCGACGACACGTTGAACGTCGATCAAACGACGCTCAACAATGTCGACGCGTACTTCGCGGTGCTCTTCGAAACCGAGAATCTGATCTAGTTGTTCGCTCGCTTCTGGCGGTGATCACCAGCGGCCCGGTGCGAACCTGACGGTTCGCGACCGGGCCGATTTTTTGATTGGCGGGCCCGCGACGTGCGTTGTCGCGATGGTGGGCCCGCGCTGCGCTTGGCCCACCCTACAGGCTGACTTAGTTGACATCGGTGGGCCCGCGCTGCGCTTGGCCCACCTACAGGCGCGCGGGGGCGAAGCGGCAGTGCGGGTTTTGCTTCTCGGCGTACTCGGCTTCCCACTTCGACTGAAACAGGATGGCGTGGCAGCCCATTTGATCGCGGACGATCTTCGCGTTGTACGGCAGCTTCAGCTCTTCCAGCTTATCCGCCGGCTGGTCGATCCACCGCGCTAACTTGTACGGCAGCCACTCGATGTCGGTCGTCGTGTTGTATTCCGACTCCAGTCGAAACCGCACCACGTCGAACTGCAGTTCGCCCACTGCGGCCAGCAGCGGTTCGCGACGCGTCGCGTGCACGTCCTCGAACATCTGAATCGCGCCTTCTTCCAACAGCTGCTCAAGCCCGCGTTGGAATTGCTTGCGGCGCAGCGTCTCGCGACAGCGCAGGACGGCGAAATTCTCGGGCGAGAACTGCGGCAGCGGCTCGAATTGCACCGCCGCTCCCTCGCAAATCGTGTCTCCCAAGTGAAACTCGCCCGGGTTCACCAGTCCGATGATGTCCCCCGGGAACGCCTCTTCCATCGTCTCGCGCTCCTGTCCGAACACGCGATGGCCGTGACGCAGACGCAGTTTCTTGCCGCTGCGCGTGTGCAACACTTCCATGTCGCGACGGAAATGACCGGCGCACACGCGCACGAAGGCGATGCGGTCGCGATGGCGCGGGTCGAGGTTGGCTTGGATTTTGAAGACGAAGCCCGCGAACTCCTTGCGAACCGCCGGGACCTTGCCCGTGGTCGACAAGCGATCGTGCGGCGGCGGGCACAGTTGCAAAAAGCCGCGCAAGAAGTGCTCCACGCCATGGTTCGTCAACGCACTGCCGAAGAAGACCGGCGTCAACTGACCGTCCAGAAAACGCGACTCGTCGTATACGTTCCCCGCCGTCGACAGCAATTCGACTTCGTCGCGCGCCGTCGACGCGACCTCCGCCGAAATCCCCGCCTTCGACTCCAGGTCGCTCAGCGCATACACGTCCGCCGCCACGCGACGGTCGATCTCGCGGCGATGAAAGACGTGAGCTGCCTGGGCCTGCACATCGATGACGCCGGCGAAATCGCCGCCGATGCCCAGCGGCCAATTGATCGGGATCGCATCAATGCTGAAGCTCGATTCAATCTCGGCCAGAATCTCCAGCGGGCTGCGCCCCGGTCGGTCGACTTTGTTGACGAACGTGATCACCGGGATCTTCCGCAGCGCGCACACGCGAAACAGCTTTTCCGTCTGCGTCTCGATCCCTTTCGCCAAGTCGATGACCATCACCGCGCAGTCGGCCGCCATCAGCGTGCGATACGTGTCCTCGCTGAAGTCATGGTGGCCGGGCGTATCGAGCAGATTGACTTGATGCCCTTCGAATTCGAACGTGAGCACGGTCGAACTGACCGAGATGCCGCGTTGCTTTTCCAGCTCCATCCAGTCGGAGGTGGCGGCTCGCTGCGTCTTCCGGCCGCGGACGGCGCCGGCGACTTCGAAACAGCCGCCGTACAAAAGCAGTTTTTCGGTAAGCGTCGTTTTGCCCGCATCGGGGTGGGAGATGATGGCAAAGGTGCGACGGCGCGAGACTTCGCGTTGGACGAGCGGATCGGCTTCGGACATGGCAACCTGGCGGACTAGTGTCGTTCTGTTCGGTCGCGCACCGCGCAACGCATCCCGCAAAATTAGCCGTTGGCGGCGTTTCTCACAATTGGGCGGCCCCCGCGGCCGTCGCGCGCAGGTAACCAGCCAGCGCCCTCGTCTGCTCCAACCGCCGTCCCGCACGCCCCGGATGCCAGGCCGGCAGAAGCCGCAACTGCAGCGCCGCCGTCAGCGGCTCCAGTTCGCGGTTCCCGCGCAAGGCCGGGATATCGATCGAGCGCAACACCAAAGCCGCGTCGCGATCGGGCGTCAGTTGTCGCACCAGCCGCTGGGCGCCCGCATGATAGACCACCAGAAAGTCGCTCGCCCGCAGGAACTCGCGCCATCGCCCGCGCACCGAATCCAGCGACTCCCCCTGTGCAAAAACCGACGCCGGCAGCTCGACATGCTGCAAATAACGGTCGCTCAAAGGCCTTTCCGACCGCAGGCAAGCGGCGAATCGTTCGCCCGTCGCCAGTCGTTCGGCAATCCACACCAGCGGGCGACGGGGCGTCTCTTCCCGCGACGGCGCAGCGTCTCGCATCCCCCCCTCCTCCGTTTCGCCATACGCGATCACGACGTTCGACCAGCGTTCCACCAGCGCCCGCGGGATGTTCGTCGCTTGCCGCCCGGGGACCGCGAGCGTGCGGAGCGTCGTCGCCGCCTTGGGATGCTCGGCCTGACGATCAACCAGCCGTCGGAAGACGTCGACCAGTTGGTCGAGCCCCGCTGTCTGCGGCTCCAGCGTCTGGAGCGCTTCGACGACTGCTTCCAGCGTCGACAGCGCCTCCGCGTTCGGCTCGCGACGAATCCGATATCGACTTGGCGTCGCCGGCGCCAACCGGACGCGCGGGATGGCGGCCAGCGCCGGGAGGTCGCGCACCAGCGTCTTGGCTTGATGCCAGGTACCGTCGACGATGACCAACTGCCGCGGCCGCCGTTCGAGCGGTAGGTCGTCGAGCAACGGGGCTTCGTCCCCCGGGAAGAGCAACGCGGCCCCCGGCTGAAACGCCAGCCGTTCGGCCAATTCCGACTTGTGCCCCGCATGGAAAGTCGAGTTGAGAAAGGCTTGCCGGACCAATCGGGCCGTATTGAACGCGTGAAAACGCTCGCGCCGGTGCTGCACGATCAACAGGTGAGTGCGCGTCGCGATGCGCGGCAATTGGCCGCACACGCAATCGGCGACCGGCCGGTAGCACCCGTAACACCGTTCTCGCCAACTCGCAGACTCCCCCGCCCTTGCTCCGCGTTCACCCGCCATCGACGTCATCCTGATCCGCAATCGCGCGCAACAGCCAAGCGCGGGCATAGCTCCAAATGTAGAACGCCTTGCGCGGCGACACGCCCAGGGCCTCGGCCGCCTGCTCCATCGTCAATCCGGCAAAGTAACGCAACTGCACCAGTTTCGCGGCCTGCGCATCTTCGGCCGCCAGTTTCTCGAGCGCCTCGTCGAGCGCCAGCAGTTGGTCGGCGTGAGCGTCGGCCTCCGAGTCGGCGGAGAGGGCGAGCGGCTGGTGGAGGTCGTCGAGCGGCACGCGAGCGCGTCCGCCGCCGTGCTTGAGCCGGCCTTTTCGACGAGCGCGTTCGACCAAAATGCGGCGCATCGCTTCGGCGGCGGCGGCGAAAAAATGGCCGCGATTCTCCCAGTTCGAATCGGCTGGCTCGCTGCCGACCAGCCGCACGTAGGCCTCGTGCACCAGCGCGGTGGCCTCAAGCGTCTGACCGGGGCGTTCGCGACTCAGGCGCGTACGGGCGAGGCGACGCAATTCGTCGTACACCAGCGGCAGCAATTTGTCGGCGGCCTCGGGATCGCCAGATCCCAGCGCCGCAAGGATTTGCGAGACGTCGTTCATGGCTCGGACAGGATAGCAGAACGGCCGCTCGCGAAAAGTTTCTCCCAAATTGTTTGCAGTCTTCGGCGCAAACGTCGCATTGCCCAATGAAGCCCATGGGAAGCCCATTGGCAGACCCACATCACTCGCCGAAAGGAACGTTCTTATGTCCCGCACGATTCGCTGTCTGTTCGCCTCCCTCGCCTTGGCCGCCGGAGTGCTGGTCGCCAGCCGCCCCTCCCCAACGCTCGCCCAAGCCGACGCGGGCCCGATCCCTTTGCATGTGGCCGTCGAGAGGGGTCTTGTAGACGTCCAAGTCGCCGGCCGCGGCGCCTCCACCGGCGATTCGGTCGAAGTCCGCGTCCGCCGCAAGAACAATGCCCCGTTGGCGATCTCGGTGGAACCAGGGACCGTGATACAGCCGACCGGCTCGAACGTCCAAACCATGACGCTGGCCGGCGTGAAATACAAACAGTCGCGCCGCGGCCTGGAACCCGCCGAACAGATCCAATTGAACGACGACTCGCAGCAAACCTACATCTTGGAAGGCTACTGCCGCGACATCGAAAAGCCGACGCCCACGCGCGACAACCGTTTCGCCGTCCAAGGCCCCGACGCCGACAACGCGAAGGTGCTGGTACGCGCAAAGCAGTTGGGCGCCACGGTCAAAGTGACCCAGTCGGCGATCTGGATTCAGCGCAGCAACCTGAAAGATGATGAACTGCGGCAGCGGTTCGACGTCTCGGACGACGAGATCCAAGCCGCTCGCGGCCTGCTGGTCGCCGTCGACTCGCAAGATCAGCAAGTGTCCGTCGACGTACAAGCGGCGCTGGAGCGACTGCGGACGTTGGCGGCCGGCCTGAAGCGGTCAAACGTGAAGCGCGGCGACATCGTCGAAGTGACGACGGCCGATGCAACGTTCGTGCCCCGCAATTCGACTCAGGCCGCCGACAAACTGGAGAAGGGACAGCAGTTGTTCGTCGTCGCCGCCTGGAACGACGCCGCCTTGGTGCGGCGCGAAATCGACGGCAAGACGACGCGCGGCTCCGTCAAGCTGTCGGACGTCGCCGTCGTCAAACCGGCTCAATTCCCGGTGCTGCGAGCCGTTCGAGAAGCGGTGGAAGCCGTGTCGCTGGAAGTCTTCGACAAGGTCGACGTCCAGGTCGACGCTCGCTAGTCCGGTTCGCATCGCTCCATCTGGAAGACTACATTAAGAGGGCCGCGCCGCTGGGCGCGACGCCCTCTTTTTCGTTGTCGAGCTCTGGGTAGTCGGGCTCTGGGTAGTCGAGCTCTGGGTGTAGTCGGGCGAGGTCATGCACGAGCGCGAAATCTTTGAGCACGCGATCGACCTTGCTCCTGCCGATCGGCGCGAGTATGTCGTACGAGCTTGCGCGGACGACGACGACTTGCGCCAACGCGTCGAGCGGTTGCTCGCGGCCCACGATCAGCAGGAGTCGATTTTGGATCGGCCGGCGGAGGAGACTTGCGCCGCCCATTTCGTGCGCGACGAGGAAGAACGACCCTATCCGTTCTTGTCGCCCGCGAACGACGGAAACTTGCTAGGACGACTGGGGCACTACGACGTGCTCCGCTGCATCGGCCAGGGCGAGTTCGGCGTCGTGTTTCAGGCGTTCGACGACAAGCTGCACCGCGAGGTGGCGATCAAGGTGCTCAAGCCCGAACTGGCCGCGTCAAGCATCGCGCGTGATCGATTCTTGCGCGAAGCCCGCTCCGCGGCGCTCATCAATCACGAACATGTCGTTCAGGTTTATTCGGTGGAGGATTCGCCGACGCCGTATTTGGTGATGGAGTACGTCGTCGGCGAGACGCTCGAGTTGCGTTTGCGACGCGAAGGCGCTCTGCCGTGGAAAACGGCGGCTGCGCTCGGCGCCCAGATCGCCCGCGGACTGGCCGCCGCTCACGCTCGTGGACTCATCCACCGCGACATCAAGCCTGGCAATATCCTGCTGCGCGAAGACCGCGCCGACTTCGTCAAAATCACCGACTTTGGACTGGCGCGCGCGGTCGATGACGCCGGCCTGTCGCGTCCGGGACTCCTGATCGGCACGCCGCGCTACATGTCCCCCGAGCAAGCCCAGGGCGCTCCGCTTGCATCGCCCGCCGACCTCTTCAGTTTGGGAAGCGTGATTTACGAAATGGCTGGCGGGACGCCGGCGTTTCCGGGCGATTCGCTGCTAGGCGTCCTGCAGGCCGTCGCCCACGAACGTCCGACGCCGCTGACTCAGGTCGTCGCAGGACTTCCCGACGCGTTCTATGGGTTGGTTGCGAGTCTGCACGCCCGCGATCCCCAGCGGCGGTGCGAGTCGGCGCAAGTCGCCGCCGCGCTTGAACGACTGCTCGAAGCCCCCCCCGCGCCGGGCTCGTCGCGCTTCGCAACCGTAATCGCCGTCAGCGCCGCCGGCCTGCTGGCGACGCTGCTAGCGATCGGCGTCCAAGCCGGTTGGTTCGCGGGCGGCCAGGCCGTCGGCGGGCCAGCGACAACCAGACCAGCGACAGCCAGAACAACGACTGTCGAACCGCCGACTGCGGCTGCCGCGTCGAACCCTGCTGCTCCGCCCGCGACGCCGGCGGCGGGCAGCGAGCTGGAGGACGCCGATCGGCGGGGCGCGAACTTTGTCTTGTCGGTCGGCGGGGCCGCCGTCATTGCGGACGCGTCGGGCGAGCGACCGTTGGCGCTGGGGGAAGAACTGCCGCGCGGGGAGTGGCGGTTGATCGAAGTGAATCTGGCGGGCCGAGAAGGGATTACGAATCTGGGGTTGAAGTCGTTTGCGGGCTGCAAGCAGTTGCGGCGGTTGACGATTCAGTCCAGCCATGTGGACGACGCGGGGTTGGACTACTTTCGCGACTGCCATCCGTTGGAAAAGCTGGACCTTTCCCGCACTCGCGTCGGCGACGAAGGCCTGGTCGTCTTTCAGGACTGCCGTCAGCTGCGGGAATTGCGGCTCGCCGGGACCCGCGTGACCGACGACGGCTTGGTCTATTTCAGCGGCTGCCGCCAACTGGAAACGCTCGACCTGGGCGACACGAAGGTGTCGACGAAGGCGGTGCGGACGCAGTTCGCCGACGCTCCGCTGAAGACGTTGATCGTGCCGCGCGATCTGCCCTTATTTGCTCGACAGGAGCTCAAGCGGGCGTTCCCCGACTGCGAGATTTCTTTCTCGTCCAGCCGTTCGTCGCGCAAGGACTGAGCGGTTTCCGGCACGAATCAGCAGTAATTTGCCAGAAGTTGCTCAGCGAATATTGACTTTGCCTAGACTCGCTGGTTGAATGCGATCACTGGCAATCGTCCTTCGTGTAGTTTTCATCGGGTCGATCGTCCGGAACGTAGTAGCTGCGGCGCAAACGGGATTGCGACGTGTGCGAGGCCTCTGGATGCATCGGCGAGAACTATTTTTTTCGAAGGAGAAACGCCATGCGTTTCCGCTCTGCGCCCCTCGGCGCCGCTCGCTCCGGTTTCACGCTCGTGGAACTGCTCGTCGTCATCGCGATCATCGGTATTTTGGTCGCTCTGTTGTTGCCTGCCGTCCAAGCTGCTCGTGAAGCCGCTCGACGCACGCAATGCTCGAACAATCTCAAGCAATTCTCGCTGGCAGTGCACAACTACCACGACGCGCATCAGGTCTTCCCGCCGTCGCACATCAATTACATGTCGACGTACAAGTACCAGTCGTTTACGCCGGCGCTCAACCACTCGGGGATGATGCTGGTGCTGCCGTTCATCGAACAAGGTCCGCTGTACGACACGGTTGATTTCAAACAGCCGACCGGCCCGTCGTTGTACACGTCGACTCAAGCGGTGCCGACGCAAAACGAGACGGCGACGACCGCACGGCTCAACGCCTTCTTGTGCCCGTCGGACAGCGGCCCGCTCACCATGGCTGTGGGCCCGCAGTACTACGGTCAGACGAATCTGGAGGCCATGCGCACCAACTACGACTTCAGCACCTACGCCCTCTACACCCTCTACGGCTACTCGTACAACTACATCAACACCAATGCTCCGACCGAACTGCGTTTCTCCGGCATCAATGCGGAAGCCTCGTTCCGCAATCTGACGGACGGTTCCAGCAACTGCGTGATGCTGGCTGAAACGACGCGCACCGTCTACAACGGCTACGCGACGGCCTGGGGCTATCGCGGTTGGGTGATGACCGGTCACGACTTGGGCCAGAATCACGGCCAAGGCTTCGGCATCAACTGCTGGACCTACGCCAACATCGCCTCCACGCGCAAATACGGGCGGCTCGGCAACTGGGGACTCACGGGCAGCCTGCATCCCGGCGGAGCTCAGTTCGCTCTCGCCGACGCCTCGGTGCGCTTCATCGCGCAGACGGCCGACTTCAATGTGTTGCAGCGTCTGGCGAAAGTGGCCGATGGTCAACCAGTCGGCGACTTTTAGTCGAACCCAACCGTGGCGGCTCGGCCCCGCAGCCGACGCCGCGCGCAGCGGGTTCGTTCGTAGCCGCGGATCGTCTTCAAGTCGCCCTCACCTCCCAGCGGCCGACAGTAGGTCACCGCTCTTCACGACTTGAAAGGACACGTCCATGTTTCGCTTCTTGAATTCCTTCATCCTGGCGCTCGCCCTCACCGCCGTCAGCGTCGGCTGCGGTTCGGCTGGCAAGCCAGCTCCGTCGGGGCTCGTCGCCGCCTCCGGCGTCGTGACGCTCGACGACAAGCCGCTGGTCGGCGCCCAAGTCATGCTCATCCCTGTCAAAGCCACCGACGGCAACACGGGCGCCGGCGGCGTCACCGACAGCACCGGCAAGTTCACACTGACGTCGAATGAAGGCGGCGCCGCCGGCGCCGTGCCGGGCACGTATCGCGTCGTCGTCAGCTGCCTCACCAAGTCCGACGGCACGCCGGTGATCCCGGGACCCGACGAGTCGCCGATGCAACTGATGATCGCCGGCGCCAAGGAGCAGGTTCCCGCCAAGTACTCCGACGCCGTCGCCAGCAAGCTCATGGCCACCGTCGACTCGACCGGCGCGCCCATCGAACTGAAGCTCACCAGCAAGTAACCACGGCCGCCATGCGGCAGAATCGTCCGCCTGACTTGGCGGACGGCGACTGCCGATGCGACTCCTACAGGGACAGTTCACTCGCGGCAGACTGTCTGCCGCGAGCAATTCGTCGACCTGTTTCTGGGGAGTCTCTGCGATGGTTTTCAAGCAAGTTGCGTTGTCGGTTCTCGTCCTAGCGGCCTTATGCAGTGGAGCGTTCTCGAGCAACCTGCCAATTGCGCACGCGGGCGACGACCATGGGTTCTTGTGCGTGATGGAAGTCGTCGTGGAAACGCGCAATAACAGCGGCACGCTCCTCACCAGCGAAGGCTACACGAAGGAATTCCTGCTGGCCGAAGGCGGCGTCTTCTTCGACGACTTCTCCACCCGCACGCGATTCAAGTTCTTCAACGCCGTGCTCGACCGCGAAAACGGCGACGCGACGCTGTCCGTCGACTGGTTCGCCGATATCTCGGTCTTTAACTCGGCCGACATCGCCACCTCCGTGACCCTCGTCGGCGGCCAAAAGGAAGGTGCGTCCGTCGGCTCGACCACCCTCTACACATCCACCAACTCCACCACGATGCGTTATTCGCTGCGGTGCGTCGAACAATAGTCGGCGGCGGGACCGGCGCGTGCGGCGGGGAGCGTCAGGGAGTTGGGAGCGTCAGGGAGTTGGGGGCGGCGGCGGGGGATTGGGCGGGGGAGAGTGTTGTGGCGGGGGAGACAGGCTGGAAGCCTGTCCTACGGGGGTGGTCTTGCTTAACTGGGTGACGAGCAGGGGCGTTTGCACCGCGGCGGGGAGATGATTGGACACGAAGTCGACGACGCCTCGCTGCGTGTAGGCGTGCAATTCGCCGATCGAGATCACTCCGTCGCCGTCCAGATCAGCGGCGCCCTCTAGTCCCCGAAGCACCTGGTAGGAAAACACGCCGTGTTGCAATTCGGCGTGCTCGTAGCTCGCCTCCTGCCGCGAACAAGCGAACAACGCCGCCACGCCCGCCGGCGGCGGCTGCGCCTGCCAGCCGAAATCGGGCAAGTCGGCCGTTTGGCATGTATCCACCAGCAACACCTTCCGCTCCGCGCGACACTCCGCCAACAGTTCGAAAATCTCCGGCAATGGCAAGAGGGTCGAGGCGTCATCCAGTCGAGCGTCGGCGGGCAAGTATCCATAAACTTGCTCCACTCCCGATTCGCCTCCCATGCCGGTCAGCACCACCCAGACAGCGTCGCTCGCGATGCAGTGCGCCAAGAATTCGCGCAGCTGCCGGCGGATATTGGCCGCCGTCGGCGCAAGATCGGGGTTGTCGGCTTGGCTCCATTGTGTCAGCAACCGAATGTTCTCCCGCGGCACGCCGCGTTTCCACAACAAGCGCGACAATTCATCCACGTCCGACTCGGTATACGCCAACTCCACCGTCTGGTCGCCCGAGCGGTAGGTTCGCACTCCGATCAGCAAGGCGAAGGTCGTGGGACGGGTGCGAGCGGCGACGGTCGACTGACGGGCCGCGCCGCCGCTGTTCCAAGGCGGCGACGACTGCCAGCGGAATGCGACCGCGCTCATCGCCAGCGCTGCCGCCAAAGCTGCCGCCAGCGCTGCCGCCGCCAACATCGCGCGCCGCGGCAGTCGCGCGCATCGCAGACTGCGCCCCGCGCGGCGGCGTTCGTCCTGGTCTCCCGCCAGAAAGCGTTGCAGTTCATCAGCCAACTCTACGCCGTCTCCATACCGCTGCTCCGGCGACTTACTCAGACAGCGGAGGCAAATGGCATCCAGCGAAGCGGGAACGTCGCGACGGCGTTCGCTGGGGAGGGGCGGAGTTTCAAATCGAATTCGATCCATCGTCTTGATCAACGACTCGTCGCGAAAGGGTGCGACGCCGACGAGTAGTTCGTACAGGAGCACTCCGAGTGCGTGGACGTCGGTGGCGGGCCCCACTTCGCGCGACTTGCCCCACGCCTGCTCGGGAGACATGTACGCACCGGTCCCCAGGACGGCCGTGGACTGCGTGAGCGACAAATCGACGTCCAATTGCTTGGCGAGTCCGAAGTCGGCGACTCGAGGCTGACTATCGGCGAGCAGCACGTTGGCAGGCTTCAGGTCGCGATGCACGATTCCCTGAGCATGCGCGTAACCGACGGCGCGCGCGATCTTCTCCACCATCTCGACGACTTCCCGCACCGGCCGCATCGGCGCCGTCGTCCACGCCTCCAGCGTACCGCCCTCGACATACTCAAGCGCCAAGTAAGGACAGCCAGCCGCCTCGCCATATTCATAAATCTGGACGATGTGCGGATGACGCAGCCGCGCCACCGCTTCCGCTTCCGCTCGGAATCGCCGGCGAGCCGCATCGTCGACGACGGCCCGATCGCGCAACATCTTCAGGGCGACCGTGCGATTCAGCGTCGTTTGTCGCGCCCGAAATACAATCCCCATGCCGCCGCGTCCCAGCTCGTCCGCAATCTCGTACCCCGGCACTTCAGGCCAAGCCTGCGCCCCTACAGAGCTTGCGGCATGAGCGCTTTCGCGCGGCCAAGCCGCATGCACGGCGAATTGCCGTCGGAGCGACTCGGCAAATCTCGGAAAGCGTCTCGCGTACTCCTCCACGTCCGGCGATTCGCCCGCCTCCTCGCGCAACAATACCTCGCTATAGATCAACACCAGCAGTTCTTCGACATCGTCGGCGTCATCGATCGCGGCGCAATCCATTCCACACCGCTCGAACAGCGCTTCGACCAACGCCCTTTCTCCGCGCCGCCAAAGTCGCGTCTGTTCTTCGCGCATCCCCTCCCACACTCGCCCGCTCGACGACCTGTCGTTCATCCGCCGAACTCCTCCAACCCCAAGTCACGAGCGACGCGATCCAGCGCCCGCGACAGTTTTTTGCGCAGCGCCTCGGGGCCCGCGCTCAGTTCGTCCGCTAAGTCTTGCCATTCGCGCCCCAGCGATCGCTGTTCCGCCAAGTAGCGTTCGTCGGCGGACAGACGCCGGCTTACCTCGCGCAATAAATCGCGATCCGCCGCAACCTGTTCGGGGCCGGCGACGCTCTCTGGCAGTGCAGCCAGCCGCGAATCGGTGAGGCGCTCGAAACGTCGTACGTCGCGTCGATCGGCGTTTTGCCGACGAGTTTGATCGACGACCTTGTTGCGCACCATGGCGACCAGCAGCGCGACAAGGTCCTCGGGACTTCGCAGGTCAAACTCCCCTAAGCCGGCGCGGATGAAGAAGTTCGCGAGAACCGACTGGCAGACATCCATCGAGTCGATGACGCGCCGCAAACGCGGGTCGGTGAGGCGAACCCGAATCGTGCGCCGCACTTCCGGTTCGAACAATCGCACCAGGTCCGCTGCGGCCGACGACTCGCCCGCACGCACGCGTGCTAACAGTCGCTGAAACGAGTCGCATTCAGGGTCCATCGGGTCCTACGCCTCGCAGGTTGGGCCGGGACCATCGTAGCAGATGTCCGCGCGGGCTTGCGGCGGTGCACCATCTCGCGCCCGCGCCGAGAAATTTCCCAGAAAAACCGGCTGAGATTTTGTCCGGCGACCTCCCAGGAGTGCGTTGAAGGAGATAGGAACGAAACCTTACTCGGGAGATTCACAATGATCCGCACTTTCTTGACATGGCTCAGTCTGGCGTCCGCCGTTGTGGGATCCTGGCCGGTCGCGCCAGCCGGCGCTGAAGAACCCTCCGCGCCTCGCAGCACTGCCGCCGCCCCCCCTCGCCGGTCTGGCGCCGAACCGCGATTCGCGATTTACACCGGCTTCGGTTGCTCGCGATCCTTCCGTAAGGTCGGCGAGTTCCCGTGCCTCCAATCGGCTCACAACGCCTTGATTTCCCCCCGGGATTACTTCGGTTCGGCATGGATCGTCGTCCCCGGTCGAACCCACAAGGCCCCCGGCCATTTGAAGCCAGAAACGTCCGTCGCACGTTGTTCGGTTTACGTCATGGAAGGCTCGAGAATCCGCTTATACAAGGAAGCCGCCACCGTCGCCGAAGCGGATCAACTTATCCAACAGCTGAAGCCAGACGCTCCCGGGGCCTTCAAGGTGTGTTACCTGAAGTGAGTGGCGGGGAGGGCGAAAAAACTCGGTTGAATTCGGAGCATTTGGCGCCTCGGCCCCACGGTCGTTTGTCGCGCAACGCTGTCGTTTGTCGCGCAACGACACGCGAGGATTGTGCTCCCTTCTCCCCGCCGCGGGGAGAAGGGCCGGGGATGAGGGCGTCGGCGTAACAACAGTGCGCGGACTTTGTCGCAGATTTTTATCACTCCAGGGTGGAGGCGGAGTTTTTTTTGGGGGGGGGGCGTGGCGGGGGTGGGTAACAGGCTGGAAGCCTGTTCTACGGGGGTGGTGTAACATGGGTGGGGTGCAGCGCCGCCTTTTGTTGGGAACGCTTATGAATCGCCCTCACGACGCGTCGAATCATGATCGCAATTTGTTGCTGGGCATCATCGCCCTGCAGGTCAACTTCATCACCAAAGACACGCTCGTCGCCGCCATGAACGAGTGGGCGCTCGCTCAGCATCAATCGCTGGGCGACATCCTTTTGCGTCACAACGCGCTCACCCCCGACCAACTCCACGCGCTCCATCTGCTCCTGCAACAACACCTGCTGTTGCATGAGAACGACCCCGAACAAAGCCTGCGAGCCCTCGGCGGCGTGCCTTCCGAAATGGAACTCACCGCCGACTACAAGCACCCGAGCGGCGGTTCGGCCGACCCTGCCGCCGAAGAGACGACCGCGGCGCCTCCGCCGCGTCCCGGCATCCGGTATCGCATCGTGCGACACCATGCCGACGGCGGTCAAGGCCGCGTGTACTTGGCCAACGACGGCGAACTCAATCGCCAAGTCGCGCTCAAGGAGAACAAGCCGCCTCACGAGAACTACGAAGAGAGCCGCTTGCGACTGGTGTTGGAAGCGGAAATCACCGGAGGGCTCGAGCATCCGGGGATCGTCCCTGTCTATGGCTTGGGAAAGTACGACGACGGACGCCCCTTCTACGCGATGCGTTTCATTCGCGGCGACAGCCTCGACGCCGCCATCCGTTTCTATTACGCGTCCGTCGCGAAACACGGCCAGACGCTGGAGAATCGCCTCGCCTTTCGCAATCTGCTCCGCCGCTTCGTCGATGTTTGCAACGCGATCGCCTACGCCCACAGCCGCGGCGTCGTACATCGCGACATCAAGCCGCGCAACGTGATGATCGGCGAATTCGGCGAAACACTGGTCGTCGACTGGGGGCTCGCCAAAGTCGGCTCGACCCCCGCCGCGCCGCCGTCGCCGGAATCTCCCTCGCAACGCCCGCCGCCGCTGCGTCCCGCATCAGGCAGCAGCGTCGAAGCGACGATCGACGGCGCTCAGATCGGCACGGCGCCGTACATGAGCCCCGAGCAGGCGTCCGGCCGCATCTCGGAACTCGGCCCCGCCACCGACATCTACAGTCTCGGAGCGTCGCTGTACGTCCTCCTCACCGGCCATGCGCCGGTCGAGTGCGCGTCGCGCGACGAGACGCTGGAACGCGTCCGCGCGGGCGACATCGCGCCGCCCCGCGCCGTGAACCCCGAGGCGCCTGCGCCGCTGGACGCCATCTGCCGTAAAGCCATGTCGCTCGACCCCGAACGTCGCTACGCCCACGCGCTCGAACTGGCGGACGACATCGAACATTGGTTGGCCGACGAGCCGGTGAGCGCCTATCCTGACCCCTGGCGCACCAAGGTCGCGCGGTGGGGCAAACGGCATCGCAGCGCCGTCAGCGCCGCCGCCATCTTCCTCGTCTGCCTCGCGGCCGGCGCCGGCATCGTCGCCGCCGTGCAGTCGCTCGAGAAGCAAAAGACGGCCGCACAAGCGCGAATCGCCGAAGAGAACTTGGCGATCTCGCGACGCCACACGTCGGAAGTGCTCAAGTTGATTGAACAATCAGAGCCCGAGTTGGCGCAGGCGCCGCAGCTGCATGCGCGGCGAGCGGACTTGCTGCGAGTGGCGACGGAGGCATGTCGCGACTATCGAGCTCAACTCCCCGACGAACCGGAACTCGCCGCGCGCTCCGCGAAAATCTATCGCTATGCGGCCAACTTTCACCGCTTGCAGTACGAGCATGCCGACGCGGCGCGCCTGTATCAAGAAGCAACTGCGCTGCACGAGCAGTTCTCTTCTCATCCAGCCGCCGGCTTCACGCCGCTCGCTCTGGCCGACCTACTGCGCGACATCGCCGCTGCCGAGATTGCGCAAGGACGTTTTTCCGCCGGGGAAACGCTTCTCAAACGAGCCCTCGAGATTTCGGAACGGATACCCGCGAAACCAGGGGCCGAGGGAACCGCTCGACAACGTGAATTGGCGATGCTGTACTCCAACCTCGGCGCCCTCCAGCGCCGACGCGCGCAGCAGCCCGCCGACTTTGATCAAGCGTCCGCGACGCTTGAGAAAGCCGCCGCGCATTTTCGCGTTCTCGTCGACGTCGCCCCCTCGGAGCGCGACGCGTATGACCCGTTGTTGTCGGCCGCAAACGTCAACCAACAAGCCATACTCGCGCGCGAGATGAACGAACTCCCGCGCGCTCGGTCGCTGCATGCGGAAGCAGCGCGTCTCCTGCAGGCGCTGCGTCAGACAAACTCGACGCAACGGAATCAGGCCGACGTCGAGTTCTTCTTGGCGGAGTTCACCGTCGAACAGTGTCGAACTTGGGCGCGCATCGACGCCGAGATGCGCACCAAAGCCGAAACCAATTCAGGCGTCGCCATCAACAAGCTCATCGAACTGGTCAATAACTACCCTGCCCTACCCAACTATCGAACGTCGCTCGCCGAGGCGCTTGTCGATCGAGCGGAAATCCGGCTGCAAAATGAGAATCCAACTGGTGCAAGAGAACACTTGCCCCACGCCCTCACGTTGCTCGAGCCCCAGGTTAAGCAGTTTTCCCACGTCCCCGAACTGCATGCGGAACTGGCTCGCGCTTACCTGTGCCTGGCGAAGTCCGCCGAACTGGCGAACGACGAGCCGCCGGCGCCGTGGGTCGCCAAAGCCAATCAAGAAATCCAAGCCGCTCGCCAGGCTGCACCCGACGAGCGGCGATGGCGGTTGATCGAAGAAGAAGTTGCTCAAATGGCGGTGCGTACGGGTCGGTGACGCCAGACGCAATTAGGGTCCCGGCGGTACAGGGCCAGGCATCGCTGGCGCATCTTCATCGACGATGTAGTCGACTGGGACGTCCGCCACCTCCATCGGCGTCGTATCGAGCAATTCGCCCGTATCGGGATCGACCGCCGTCGCGATGATGATCGTGACGGAGATCAGGGCCTCAAGCGGCGTATCGGCCAGCGCCGCCGTCCGGAGAGCTGCCAAATCGGGCGCGACGAGCTGCAAGGCGAGCCGCCGTTTTTTCGTTCCCTGCTTGATCAACTTCGCCTCAAACTCATTGTTCTCGTCATCCGTCACCACGACTTTGACGGCCTCTCCCACCGCCGGATGATCTGGATCCGCCGCCACGTCCGGCAGATCTCGCTTCGGTCGCTTCACGACGAGGTGGCTGACTCGGCGCGACGCCACGTTGATGCATTGTTGCGCAACCGGCTTGTACTTTTTGAGCTTCATCGATGCGAATCTCCTCTTAGCGGACTACTACCCACCCACATTGGGCAACCTCACGCTAGTCGAATGAATTCCCAAGTCAAGCGTCTGTCGGCGTCGAAGCAGTGCGGCGCACCACCGCCGCGGCCGCCAGCCGTCGCACGTCAACGCCTGCGGATTAACAGGCTGGAAGCCTGTTCTACGGGTTGTCGCTCGACGACGTTAGGTTCGACGGGAGCGACGGCGGTTCCCGACGCGCCGACCACGCGTCCCGCCGCCGGCGCCCCTTGGTCCGCGTGCAAGGCGCCGACAAACCACAACACGCACGACAAGGCCGACATCTGCCGAACCATGGAAATGCCTTTCGCGGAAAAGAAACCAGGACCGCCGCACTCAAACTCGTTCCGACAACTTTATTCCTCGACGACCCGCGACAACACCAGGACGAACGTTGCGCCCGTCGCGTCGCTCTGTTCCAATCGCAGGTCGCCGCCCATTTCGCGGGCTAAGCGCCGACTGAGCGCCAACCCTAACCCCACGCCGGGCGCGGATGCGGCCGCTTCTTGCACCGTCTTCGAGAACGGATGGAACAGCCGCCGCAGCTGCTCGGTCGGCAGCCCGGGGCCGTGATCTCGCACGCGCAACCACAAGTCGCGTCCCTTCGTCTCGACCGACAACTCCACTAGCGCCCCCGCGCCGCTGGCGGCGTACTTGCAGGCGTTGTCCACCAAGTTGAAGACAATCTGTTCGATCGACGCCGCATCGACCGTCGCACGTCGTCGAGCGACCTCGGCCGACGCATGCACTTCCAAGGTCCCGCCTGCAGCGCTAGCGCGCGACGACAAGCGCGGAGTCAGACGCTCGACCAACGATTCCACCAACAACGTCTCGCGGTGCACCCGCGGCCGCCCCCGTTCCAGTCGCGCGTATTGCAAAACGTTGTCGACCAGGTGCGCAAGTCGATCCGCCTCGCTGCGCAGCGTCTCCAGATACGTCCGACGACTCGCCTCCGGAACCATGCCCGCAACCAACATTTCCGCGTACATCCGAAACGTCGTAAGCGGCGTGCGCAATTCGTGCGTCACCGCCGCCACAAACGCCGCGCGCCGCTCGGACAACCCCAGCACGCTGTGAATCGTCACCGCCGCCGCGAGCGCAGCGATTGCGCATCCGAACCACGCCAGCGACAGCGCCCAGCGCATCGACCGGCTGATCGGCGGCGCCCTGTCCGATGCGGGCACTTCCACTCGAATCGGCAATGTCGCCAGCACATTCGCGACGTCGTCTGCGCGAGCCGCCTGAAACTCCACCTCCGGCAACACGTCCGCCACCTCGGCTCGCATGCGCTGACGTAGAAATCCCCAATTGAGCCAGCACCCTTGCACCCGCATGCGGCCCTCGGTCGCCACGCGCCGCGCCAAAAGCAACTCGTCGCCGATCCACAGCGGGCGACTCATCCCCTCGACGGCCGCCGATCGCCCCAGCGCGGCTCGATTCTCCCCCCACGCGTCGTTCGCCCCTTTGCTGGCCAACGCCTGAAACACATTCGCGCGACTCGTGAGATCATTCTCCTGCTGAAACGACTGCGACCTTTGCGACGGCCCCGGCGGCGGCGGCGGAATCGCCGCCTGCTGAGCTTCCTGCGGAAGCGCCTGTCGCTGTTGCGGCAGCGACTCCACGACCTGCGACGCGTTGTTCGTCGCGATGCGATTCGATTCTTGCACGACCAACGTCGGCGACGGCTCGACCGCCGCCTCGGGAAGCTGCGACCACAACAAGTCAAACGTCGTCATCTGCTGCAGCGACGCCAGAGAGCGTCGAGCGGCTTCGATGCGCGGACGCGCCTCGTCGAGCGGCGGGAAGCGTTGTAGATCGTCGTCCGTGGGCGTCTGCGGCGACGCGAGAAGGCCTTCTTCCGTCCAATCAAAATAGATCAGGACGTAGGGGGAAGGTTGGGCGAGCAACGGCGACGCGCTGCGCTGTCGACGCCCGCCGGTCTCCTTGCCGCCGGGCACGTCGCGCCACGGTGCAAAGTCGTCCGCCGGCCGCGACGCCTCGGCCACCAGCAACGGCATGAGCCACGCGTCGATGCGCCATAGCGCCAGTCGCAGCCGCTCGTCGCGCTCCACCTGTTCCCGCGCCAACGTTTGGGCGCGATCCACCTCGATCGTTTGATGAGTCAGCCAGCCCAGACCGGCGCCGGCCAACAACACAAATGCGGCAAATCCAGCCCAGATGATTTGGGGGCGCATCATCGCGGCGACTCCCGCTCCGGCGTCGCCGCCAGCGACTCGCTCGCCGCGAACATATAGCCCACGCCGCGAACCGTCAGCAGTACGCGTGGTTCTTCGCCGACGTCGTGCAGCTTGTCGCGCAAGCGGGCCACATGCATATCGATCGTCCGCGTCGGCAATCCGTCCGCGCTGATCCGCCACACGCTGGTCAAAATCTCCTCGCGCGACACAGCGCGTCCTGCGTGGGCGATCAAGTACCTCAAGAGCTCCGCTTCCCGTTCGCTGAGCTCCTCGCGGTCGCTCCCCCGCCGCACCTCGCGCCGCGCCAAATCGATGACGCCTCCCGGAATCTCGACCGCGTCTACATCCCGAGGTCGCGCGGGCGAACGGCGCAGAACGGCCTCCACTCGCGCCAACAACTCCTGCACGCTGAACGGCTTGACCACGTAGTCGTCTGCGCCCAGCCGCAACCCGGCCACGCGATCCGACTCGTCGCCGCGAGCCGTCAAGATGATGACCGGCGCCGTCGGACGCACGCGCCGCACCTCGCGCAGGATCTGCAGCCCGTCGCCGCCCGGCAAGACCAGGTCGAGCAACAGCAGGTCGTAGGCGTCGCGCAGCGCCATTTCGAGCCCTTCGGGGCCTCGCGCCGCCTCGCGAGTCTGATAGCCGACGAACCGCAGCGCATCGACGACGCCGCGCCGAATGGCGGCGTCGTCTTCCACAATCAGCACCGTGCGCGACATGCCCATCCTCCTTGTAGCTAACGTCGTTCGGCGACTCGCGGCGATCGCGTCCCGGCGTCCGGCAGTCCGGTATACACGTCGGCGGGGGCGAGTCCCAGCCAGGGATCATGCAACGGCATCAGAAACACCTCGTCATAGACGATTTCATTCAGCGGATCGACGCGCGTCATCGTCGCCGGATTCCGCGCGATCAGCGAAAGGATCTCGCACCGCAAGGCATAGTCGTTGCGCACCGTGTCGAACGCCGCGACCCCTTCCAGATTGCGGACCAGCCGCAACATCGGGTCCTCGACGACGCGCTTCGTCATCGCCAGCCGACCCGCCGCCGCCGCCATCGGCCGTTCGGCCCGCATCCGTTCGCGAGTCGCCTCGTCGATTTTGGCCTCGTCCGCATGCCGCATCGCAATCTGCCTCCATTGCGTTTCGGTCACGGTTTGATTGAGCCAGCCGAGGTGTCGCGCGAGCGCATCCGCCGCCGTCCGCTCATCGCCGAACTGTTTGAGACAGCTTTCCAGGTCGGCCTCGTCGCGTATCCGGATCGGCCCCTGCGGCAGGGCGAGCAACACGCCGTCGCGCGAAAACGGCGCTTCGATCGCCTCGAGATCGGCATGCCATCGCTTGGCCGTCTCCAACATTTGCTCGACGTGATGGCGGACCAGCAGCGACTGTCGAGCTTCCGGCGGCGCGGCGTGGTACTTCGTCGACCATTCGGCGGCCGCTTCGAGTCGCTTCAAGAATGCTTGCGGACCGTACAGCCCGGGCAAGGCGTCGATCACCGTACCGTCCGACGACAAGACGTAATGAATGCTGTTGCCGGTGATCGTGCGTTCGATGGTCCGCCCGTCGCCGAAGTCGATCGTGATGCGAGGCGCATTGCGAACGGTTTGCCACGACAAGATGTAATGCGCGCGCAAATATCGTGCAATGTCGTCGTTGGAATACAGCAGCGAGCGGAAGAAGCGACTGTTGGCGCAACTGTACTCGTCCGTCAACTTGCCCAGCAGCCGCAGGTGCAGAATCGGCCGACCGGTGCGCTGCGCGGCCTGCTGAGCCTCCTGCAGATCGGTGTACCAATATAGTTGCGATTGAGCCGTCCGGAGTGCGCCGCCGACGAAGTCAAGCTGTTGGTCGAGCGCGGCGATTTGCTGTTGCACGGCCTCCGCATCGGCGCCGACCGCCAGCGACTGCTCTAATTCGCGGCGCTGGGCGAGCAGCCGTTCGAGCCCCGCCGGTCCCGCCGCTCGCAGTTGCTCCAGCGTCCGCGCCGTCGTTACGGTCTCCTGACGGGAGCCGGGCGGGGAGGCGACGGCCAAGGTAGGCCGGTCCCCGAAGGCGAGGCCTCCGAAAACCAAACACAGACTGACAAGCCATTCACAATGTCGACGCATTTCAGGCCTCCTGTTTGATGGACAAGTTACTCGTCCAATCCTACGGGCCCTCGCCAGCCGACGGCGTAACAGGTTTGTAACAGGCGGACGCTGGCCGCCCCTGCCGATACGTCGACCGGCGTCGGGCGTCTCAACTCGCCCACCCTCCCCCCCCACCGCTGGACTGGCCCTTCTCCGCAGGCCCCGAATCGGGGCGAATTCATCGGGGAATCTACGAATTGGACGGCGATTCACGGCGAATCTGCCGCTCGACGGGCGAGTCGCGAAGATTTGCAAAAGTTTTGAAAAGAATTTGAATTCTCGGGGTCGGGCCTCTCGGCAATTCCCGAGGTTCGACTACAACAGAGGCACCGTCTTTTCGTCTACGAATCGTCTCAGGAATTCACTCTGATGAAACGCACTCGCTTCGGCTTGGCCGCCGCCTCGTCTGGAATTTTTGTCTTCGCCGCGACCTGGGCGTCGATCACCGGCCTCTCGGCGCCGGCCTGGGCTCAGGGCGAAGCCAAGTCGAAACCGACGGCCGCTCCCGCCGCCGCCGCCGCCGCTCCTGCCGACGCCGCTCGCGCCGCGGACCGCGAAGCGGTCGCCGCGGTCATGCAAGCCTTCGCCAAAACGTTCGTGACGCGCGACGCCCAAGCGCTCTCCAGCCACTGGACCGAAGAGGGGGAATACGAGAACGATGCGGGCGTCATGGTGCGTGGACGCGACGTCCTGGCCAAGGCCTTTGAAACCTTCTTTGCCAAGACGCCGGAAGTCTCGGTTCAACTGCGAACCGACGGCGTCCGTTTTCTGAGCCGCGATACGGCGATCTGCGAGGGAAACGTCTCCGTGAAGAAGGGGCCGGTCGCCACGCCCGTCAAAGCCCGCTTCACGGCGGTCGTCGCGCGCGAAGACGGCCAGTGGCGGTTGGCGAAACTAAGTGAAACGACGGTTGACGAGCTCTCGATCGAAGATCTGGAATGGCTGATCGGCGAATGGCGGTCCGGCGACGGCGCGGGGGCTGAAGTGCATACGACCTACTCTTGGTCGCCGACGAAGAAGTTCATCTATGTCGATTTCACCGTGAAGGAAAAGGGACTCTCGCTCGCGGGCCGTCAGATCATCGGAGTCGATCCGGCCAGCGGCCAATTCCACTCGTGGACCTTCGGCGCGGACGGCGGCGTGGGTCAAGCGAAGTGGACGCGCGACGACGATCATTGGGTGCTCGACTCGGCCGGCACGCTCGCCGACGGCCGGATGCTCGACGAAACCAATATTCTCCGTCGCATCAACCAAGACACATTCACCTGGCAATCGATCGCTCGATCGCTGGAGGGTCAGGAGTTTCCCGACCTGCCGCCGGTCAAGGTCAGCCGAGTGAAGTCGCCAAAGTAAGTAGACGTCATGGACGCGTCGCAATGTTGTTCGCTCGAAATTGAATTCCGATTCTGGAGTCGCTTGCCATGAAAGTCTTCTGGTTTGGTTCATTGTTGGTCGCCTGCTTGGCGATGGCGCCGCTGGACGCCTATGCCCAGCGGGGTGGAGGAGGTCGCGGACCTGGGGGAGGCGGCGGAAGTCGCGGCGGCATGTCTGCCGGTCCCTCGCGCGGCGGCAGCCCCGAACGAGGCGGGCCTGAACGAGGCGGGCCCGGCGGCGGCTATGGAGGCGGCGCCTCCCGCGGCGGCGGCTTCGGCGGCGGCATTCCCGGCGGCGGGGGACGTCCCACGGGCGGCGGCGAGCGAAAACCGGAATCGATGAGCCCCTATGGCCACGGCGCCCCCGGCGCAGGGGCACGTCCCGGCGTAGGTGCAGGCGGAGTCGGCGGGCCCGACAGCGGCGTCGGCGTGCGACCCGGTGCTGGGGCGGGACGCCCCGGAGTCGGCGCAGGCGGAGTCGGCGGGCCCGACAGCGGCGTCGGCGTGCGACCTGGCGCTGGGGCGGGACGCCCCGGAGTCGGTGCGGGCGGAGTCGGCGGACCTGATAGCGGCATCGGCGTGCGACCCGGTGCAGGCGCCGGTCGACCCGGCGTCGGCGCGGGCGGAGTCGGCGGACCTGACAGCGGCATCGGCGTGCGACCCGGTGCAGGCGCCGGACGACCCGGCGTCGGCGCGGGCGGAGTCGGCGGACCTGACAGCGGCATCGGCGTGCGTCCCGGTGCGGGTGCAGGACGTCCGGGCGTCGGCTACGGCGGAGTCGGCGGGCCTGACAGCGGCATCGGCGTGCTGCCGGGTGCAGGCGCCGGTCGCGCGGGCGTCCCCGGCTACGGCTACGGAACTCACTATGTCGCCGCGGACGCCATGGCTGACCAAACCATGGCCGTGCGCGCGGCGGCGGCGACCAACTACCGCACCTATTCGGCCGCCACGTATGCCGCCTATGCGACCGCTTGGCCGCCGGCGAATCTCACGAACCCATCGCTCTACTCGCATCCCGGCTACGGCGCCCTCGCCGCCGGCTTGAAGCTCGGTTCCCAACAGCCGGCCGTCTACGACTACGGCGGAAACGTCGTCGTGCAACCGGACGCCGTGTACGTGAACGGCGAGTCGGCTGGCACGCCGCAAGAATACGCGGCTCAGGCCAGCCAGTTGGCGTCGGCCGGTCAGACCGCTCAGCCGCCCGAAAACGGCAAGTGGCTCCCGCTGGGCATGTTCGCGCTCGTCGAAGGCGACGCGAAGAGCTCGGATGATGTCTTCCAATTGGCCGTGAATCAGCAAGGCATCCTCCGCGGCAACTACCACAATGTGGCAAGCGACCAAATGGAGTCGCTGTCGGGTTCGGTCGACCGCGATACGCAACGCGTCGCGTGGACGATCGGCCAAGACAAGGCCCCCGTCTACGAAGCGGGCCTCATGAACCTCACCAAAGACTCCACGCCCATCCTCATCCACCTGGATGACGGCCAAACTCGGCAGCTCACCCTGGTGCGCTTGGAACAACCGTAGAACAGGCTTCCAGCCTGTTACGCCTCGCAAGCCGGCGCAGCCGGCTTGCGAGGCCCTACACCCCATCACGCCAGCCCAACCAACGGCTGGCGCGAATCCACGTGCGCACGGATCTGGGCGCGTGAATCTTGGATCGGCGCGACGTTTTCGTTTTGTGCGACGTTCGTAACAGGCTGGAAGCCTGTTCTACGGCGCTGCCAACTGCTCGACAAAGCGGCGTAGTTCCTCGTCGTTTTGCAGGCCGATCACCGTGAAGGAACGCGCGCCTTCGCTCCAGGAGGCCGCCAGACGTTGATCGAGACGACGCAGGCGGCAGACGCAGGCGCCGCATTGCACCTCTTGCTCATCGGCGTCGCGCGTCCAAGCCATCGGCATCTCGTGCTCAAAGACTGCTACGCAGCTGCCGTCCTCGCGCCGATAGACCCCCTGAACGCATTCGCAGCAAGGCAGCTTGCGGACGTGCATCGAAACTCGAATCAGTCCCGACAGTTGTTCGCGACTTGCCACTCGCGAGTCGGCGGCCCAAGTCGGCATCGCCCCTTCCTCCCAGACCGCGGCTGGAAACGACGCGTCCAGCAGCCCTTGAGCCCGATCCGGCGACTTGCGGAACGTCTCGATGTACCGGTCGATCGTCTGCGCCAGCCGCTGCTCGTCCGACATGCGCTGCGGCGGGCGACTCAGCGTCCAAGATGCTCCCAACAGCACCAGGGCGATGGTCGCTGCGACGAGAATCATGTTGATCAACTTGGCATTCACGCTGCGAACCGCTGTCGCCGAGCGTACCGCGAGCGGCTCGCGGGAATTCTCCATTCCCTCGGCTTTCGACGCCAGCGCCGCGTGAACGGTCTCCCACAACGGAGGCTGCGGACTTTGCTCCGCCCACGCCCTGGTCGCTTGGCCCCATCGACTCCAATCCGCCAGTTTTGCTCGGCATGCCGCGCACTCGCCCAGGTGCCGCTTCAGTGCCTCGCGCACGGATTCGGGCGCTTCGTCGTCCAACAGCGCCGATAGCCAGGGCCCCGCTTCCTCGCATTTCATGTTCGCTCCCCCCATCCCAACTCGATCATTCTCTGTCGTAGATCGACGCGCGCTCGATACAGCCGCGACGCGACGGTTCCCTCGGGAACGCCCGCAATTTCCCCCAATTCCCGATACGACAGTTCGTCCACTTCGCGCAGGACGAATAACAACCGGAGTTCTTCCGGCAGCGTCTGCAACGCCAGCTCAATCAATTCACGGTCGTCGCACTGGCTCGCACCTCCCCGGGACGATGGCAGTTCTTCCAGGGGGAGCGGTGCGACGGGCCAGCGCTGATTGCGGCGACGGTGCTGCAGCGCTTCGTTGACCGCCAGCCGATACAGCCACGTCTCAAACCGGGAGTCGCGGCGGAACTGGCCGATGCACCGAAAGACCTGCAGGAACACGTTTTGCACGACGTCGTCGGCGTCGCTTTCCCCGACGATTCGAGCGGCGAGGAACCGAACTCGACGCGCAAACCGTTCATACAGAGCGCGCGGCCCCGCTTGCTCGCCCGCCAGGCAAGCATCCACCAACTCCAATGTCGTCGGCTCGGTCACGGGTTCCATCACTGAATTCGATGCAGCAAACTGCGCATTCCTTCACCGAATTCTCGGGAAATCTTGCGTTCCCCGCAGCAGTCGCTCATCTTTCGCTATAATCCGCCCCGCATCGCCCCACCCGCTTCTCGTCTCATACGGAGTTGTGCGCTGTGGATCTCAAGACGTGGCTGAAACCGAGCCTCAATTGGCTGGCGGTGTTCATTCCGATCGCTTTTGCGATGGCCTTCATTCCTCCCTTGCACAACCCGACGGTGCTATTCGTCGTCTCGTGCCTCTCCATGGTCGTCGTTTCCGCCTGGATCGGCAACGCAACCGAAAAGCTGGCAGTCGTCGTCGGTCCCACTTGGGGCGGGATGCTCAATGCGGCTTTCGGCAATCTCCCGGAACTCATCTTCGGCCTGATCGCTCTGACCAAAGGCCTTGGACCGCTCGTCAAAGCGGCCTGGACCGGCGCGATCCTTGGCAACCTGCTGCTTGTGCTCGGCAGTGCGATGTTGTTTGGAGGCTTACGCAACGGACGACAGTCGTTCCCCGTCGGTCGCGCGAACGACGCCTCCACCTCGCTGCTGCTTGCCGTCTTCGCCTTGCTGATGCCCGCCGTCTACATCAAGGCCTTTCCCGAACCCAGCGACTCCATCCGCCTCGGCGTCGACGACATCTCCATCGGCATGGGCATCCTGCTGCTCATCGCTTACGCGGCCAGCATCGTGCACACGTTCCTGGAAGCGCGCACCTCAGGCGCCACGGGCGCCGTCGAAGCGGCCGAGATTCGTCATCACGACGAGAGGCCGAACGTCAAACTGGCGTCTCTGACGCTGGCGGGCGCAAGCGTACTCATCGCACTGCTGTCCGACTTCGTTTCCGACTCCGTCGACTCCGTCAAAGAACAGTTCGGACTCAGCGACCTGTTTCTGGGAGTGATCGTGATCGCCGCCATCGGCAACGTCGCCGCTCAGATCAGCGCCATTTCCATGGCGCTGAAGAACAAGATGGACTTGAGCTTCGAGATTGGGATGAGCGCCGGGACGCAAGTGGCGCTGTTGGTCGTCCCCTTCCTGGTGCTCATGTCGTATGTCTTCGGCAAACCGGTGGATCTCGAATTCACCGGCGCCGAAATCATTTCGCTCGGCGCCGCCGCCATGATCACCACGCAGATTGCGCAAGACGGCTCATCCAATTGGCTAAACGGCCTCCAAATGCTGGTGCTCTACGCCATGGTCGCCGTGCTGTTCTTCTTCGTGCCCGGTTGAGCTACTGCTTTTTCAGGTCAAAGTCGAAGGTCGCTCGACCTTCGACTTTCGCAGTAAGCGTCGACTTGGAGTTGTATTGCGGCGGCACTTGCTCCACGCGCTCCTCCTTCGGCGGCCCCTCGGACTTCGCATTCTCGGCCGGCGGCGCTCCCTCTTCGCCGCCTTCCATCCCCGGGAGTCGACGTTTGGTGCTGATGCGCACCACCTTGTCGCCCGGCGTGACCCCCTGCTTCATAGAGTCGAACTGCAGGACATAGCGACCCTCGGCATCCGTCAATCCATACGAAAACTGACTGTCCGGCGACTCGAACGTCACCAGCGCATCAGACAACGGCTGCCCATCCAGCGTTACTCGGCCTGAAACCGAGTGGAGATCGACTTGGCTGTAGTCGGTGATGGAATCGCTGCAGCCTACGGTGAAGAAGAGGCCGAGCAAACTGGCGAAAGCGGCAAGCGTGCGCAGAATCATGAAGGCGAATCCGAGTTGTTGGAGAGCGGGTAGCGGCAGGGTCTTCGGTTTGCGGAGCAAACCGCGACAAGGGTCGCTAGTAGTTGCCAATCACTTCGCCGTTCATGCGCGAACCCAGGGCGCGGTACAGCGGCAAGTCGACCGTTTGGGAGATGAACCGAACGGAACCGTCGGCGAACACGAACATCGCACCTTGCGGGTGATAACTGCCGAAGGACATCTCCATGATCACCCCCGATTGCGTCGGGTCGCGGCGCGCATTCATCTTCGGCCCCGTCGAGCCGAGTCCCTCGCTGTATTCCGTGCCGCCCAGTCCGCCCGAAACCCAACCGCCGGTCTGCGGCGATCCGAACTGCCAATAGTCCATCCCCTGGCCGTCCTTGACGAAGTTCGGGTCCGTCAGCGACTCGCCGATCAGGATCGTATTCGAAGTGCCATCCAGCACCTCGCCGATTCTCACGCCGCTGTTCCCCCAAAACATGCCGTTGAGATTGATTTCTTCTAGCGCGCGAGCGCCGGCCGGCGCGGACGACGGGATCGTGCTGATGTCATCCGAAAAGACATCGGAACCCGCGCAAGCGCGGTAACTCACGGGCACACGATTCGGAATCCCTTGATTGGTGAGGAACTGCGGGACCGCCATGCTCGGGCAACGAAAGGTCTGGACTAACGTTGCGCAGGCGTCAGTGTTCGCCGACCCAGAATCCCAATTGCCGACGCCCGACTCTTGGAAGATGAGCGTGTCGTAGAGCGGCCGTTGTTCGATATACGGCAGGATCGGCGCCGTCCAGAACGCTTCCAGATCGCTGAAGCCATAAGGAAAGGACCCCAGCGTATCGTGGTAATTGTGCATCGCCAGCCCCAGGTTCTTGAGGTTGTTCGAGCAGCTCATGCGACGGGCCGCTTCGCGAGCCGCCTGAACGGCGGGCAACAAGAGTGCCACGAGGATGCCGATGATCGCGATCACCACCAACAATTCCACCAACGTGAACGCGCGATTCGGCCGTTGGTGCATGCCCACTTTCCACTTCATGTCCATTCTCCAGCCCCGAGTTGATTGCCACGAGTTGGAGCATGACGGCACACTGTGAAAGCTGTGCGAGTCTCTTATGTGAAGATCGCCAATTCCGAGGAGTCCGCTTTGGTTGACGGGAGCGACGCAGCAGAGAATCCGTATGCCGTGCCGCTTTCGCATCTGCGGTTGCGGCCCCAAGTTCCTGTCGCAACTTCCAACGCATTAGCGGGTTTAACTCCCTTAGCGCACGCCGCAAGCGACCGAAATGAAACTCGCCCGCCTGCCACAGCCCCTTTTGACAACCACCGGCTTCCGGTTGATCGGCAGATCGTCACCACCAGGAATGGAACTGGCACGACATGGCACGCATCGTCTCTCGACACCGCTCACCCATCGCCGCACTCGCCGCCGTCCTGCTGTTCGCTTTGCGGCCGCTTGCGACGCAGTCCGCTGAGCCGCCCGGCGCCGCGCCGGGCGATCGCGTTTTCGACCAAGCGCAGGTCGCGTCGATCCACTTGACGATGACCGCCGACCAATTCGCCGCACTCGCACCCGCCCCCCCCGCTGCACCGTTCGGCGGCCCGCGACGCACCGGCCCTGGCATGCGTACCGTCCCGCACGCGGCGAACGCCGACGACAAACATCGCAATACGTTCGGCGTTGAGTTTCCATGGTCGCGCGGCGCCCTGGAGTTCAATGGGCGGAAACTGGAGGACGTCGGCGTTCGCTACAAGGGGAACTACACCTACATGGCGACTTCGCGGTCTCTGAAAAAGTCGCTGAAGCTCGACTTCAATCGTTACGTCGAAGGCCAAAAACTGGACGGGCTCTCGATGCTGAATCTGCATTGCGGCGTCAGCGATCCAACTCGCGTGCGTGAAGCGTTTTCCTACGCACTCTTTCGCGATTTGGGGGTTCCCGCTCCGCGCACGACCTTCGCCGAACTGACGCTCACCGTGCCTGGCCGATACGACCGCGAACGGGTCGGCGTCTATACGGTCGCCGAACAAGTCAACAAGGCGTTTCTCAAACGCTACTTTGGCAGCGGCTCGGGCATGCTGCTGAAACCCGAGGGCCTCCAAGGCGGCCCCGCCTACTTGAGCGACGATTGGAAGCCGTACGCCGACCGCTATCACCCCGACGATGAACCAACCGACGTGCAGAAACGGCGACTCATCGATTTCACGCGTCTCATCTCGCAAGCCGACGACGCTCAGTTCGCGCGCGAGATCGGCGAGTATCTCGATGTGGACGCCTTCCTCCGCTTCTTGGCCGCGAATGCGCTGCAGTCGAATCTCGACAGCTATCTCGGCTACGGCCACAACTATTACCTGTACCTCGTTCCGAAATCGAATCAGTTCGTCTTCATCCCCTGGGATCTCGACCTCTCGCTCGCAACCTGGCCCGCCGCCGGCAGCCCGGAACAGTTGGTCGAACTGAGCCTCCGTCATCCGCACGCCGGCAAGAACCCGCTTGTGGATCGTCTTTTCGCCATCGACCAACATCAGCAGCGTTATTGGGCCATCATTCAAGAGCTGGTGGCGGAGCGATTCACGCAAGAACGGCTGCTGGCATTGCTGGAACCGCTTGAGCGATCGATCCAAGAACCGCTGGCGCGCGAACAAGCGGCCGTCGCCGCCCGCCAGGAGAACTCGCCGCCGGCGCGAGGCGGCGGATTCGGAGGTGGATTCGGCGGAGGCTTTGGAGGCGGAGGCCAGTTCGGCCAGTCGATGCCGCCCCGCCGCTTCATCGAGAAGCGGTTAGCGTCGATCGAACGGCAATTGTCCGGCAAGTCGGCAGGCTTCACGCCGCGCCCGTTCGGAGCGCCTCGCTAACCCACGCTCCCTCTTTCCGCCGTCACAGCCCGTAGGGTGGGCCAAGCGAAGCGCGGGCCCACCAAATCCAAGCAGCGTGAAGCGTCGCGCAGCCAGCAAGAAGCGTGCCGTGCACAATCACACCCGTAGGGTGGGCCAAGCGAAGCGCGGGCCCACCAAATCCAAGCAGCGTGAAGCGTCGCGCAGCCAGCAAGGAGCGTGCCGTGCAAAATCACAGCCCGTAGGGTGGGCCAAGCGAAGCGCGGGCCCACCAAATCCAAGCAGCGTGAAGCGTCGCGCAGCCAGCAAGGGACGTGCCGTGCACAATCACAGCCCGTAGGGTGGGCCAAGCGAGCGGGCCCCAAGTCAACAGCGTGAAGCGTCCGCAGCCGGCGGGCCCACCAAGTCCAAGCAGCGTGAAGCGTCGCGCAGCCAGCAAGGAGCGTGCCGTGCAAATTCACAGCCCGTAGGGTGGGCCAAGCGAAGCGCGGGCCCACCATGTCCAAACAGCATGAAGCGTCGCGCAGCCAGCAAGGAGCGTGCCGTGCACAATCACACGCGTAGGGTGGGCCAAGCGGCGCGGGCCCACCAAGTCCAAGCAGCGTGAAGCGTCGCGCAGCCAGCAAGGCGTGCCGTGCACGTCACAGCCCGTAGGGTGGGCCAAGCGAAGGCGGCCCGCGTCAACAGCATGAAGCGTCGCGCAGCCAGCAGGGCGTGCCGTGCAAAATCACACCCGTAGGGTGGGCCGCGGGCCCCCAAGTCAACAGCATGAAGCGTCGCGCAGCCAGCAAGGGGCGTGCCGTGCAAAATCACAGCCGGAGGGTGGGCAGCGAAGCTCGCGGGCCCAAATCCCAACAGCATAGGAGTGAGGCTGGGGCCAAGCGAAGCCGCGGCCCACCATGTCCAAACAGCATGAAGCGTCGCGCAGCCAGCAAGGAGCGCCGTGCACACCACATTCGTCGTAGGGTGGGCCAAGCGAAGCCGCGGGCCCACCAAGTCCAAGCAGCGTGAAGCGTCGCGCAGCCAGCAAGGAGCGTGCCGTGCAAATGCAGGGCCCTCAAATCGAAGCCCGGAGGGTGGGCCAAGCGAAGCCGCGGGCCCACCATGTCCAAACAGCATGAAGCGTCGCGCAGCCAGCAAGGAGCGTGCCGTGCACAATCACACCCGTAGGGTGGGCCAAGCGAAGCGCGGGCCCACCAAGTCCCAACAGCATGAAGCGTCGCGCAGCCAGCAAGGGACGTGCCGTGCAAAATCACAGCCGGAGGTGGGCCAAGAGCGCGGCACAAGTCCAACAGCATGAAGCGCGCGCACCAGCAAGGCGTGCCCTGAAAATCACACCCGTAGGGTGGGCCAAGGAAGCCGCGGGCCCACCAAGTCCCAACAGCATGAAGCGCCGCGCAGCCAGCAAGGAGCGTGCCCTGCAAAATCACAACCCGTAGGGTGGGCCAAGCGAAGCGCGGGCCCACCAAGTCCCAACAGCATGAAGCGTCGCGCAGCCAGCAAGGGACGTGCCCTGCAAAATCACAGCCCGTAGGGTGGGCCAAGCGAAGCGCGGGCCCACCAAGTCCAAACAGCATGAAGCGCCGCGCAGCCAGCAAGGAGCGTGCCCTGCAAAATCACAACCCGTAGGGTGGGCCAAGCGAAGCGCGGGCCCACCAAGTCCAAGCAGCGTGAAGCGCCGCGCAGGCGGCGAGGGGCGTGCCGTGCACAATCACAGGCTGGAAGCCTGTGCTACGGCTGTGCTACGGCTAACTTACGACTTCTTTTACCACTTGTCCTTTGACGTCGGTTAGGCGCATGTCGCGGCCGCCGTAGCGGTAGGTGAGGCGTTCGTGGTCGAGGCCCAACAGGTGCAGGATCGTGGCGTGCCAATCGTGTACGTGCACTTTTCCCTCGACCGCCTCGAAACCGTAGTCGTCGGTGGCGCCGTACACGAACCCAGGCTTCGCACCGCCGCCCGCCATCCACATCGTATAGCCTTTGTTGTTGTGGTCGCGGCCGTCCCCCTGAGCGTACGGAGTGCGTCCAAACTCGCCGCCCCACAAGACCAGCGTGTCGTCAAGCATCCCGCGCGCTTCGAGATCCGCCAACAGACCGGCGATCGGTTTGTCCACCGCCGTGCAGCTGTTCGTCAGCGACTCCTTCAGATTGCGGTGGTGGTCCCAACCGCCCATCGTCAGCTCGACGAACCGCACTCCCGCTTCCACCAAGCGGCGCGCGAGCAGGCACTGACGACCAAACGTGTTCGTCCCGCCGCCGCCCATTCCGAAGCCGCCGCCGAATCCTCCGAACCCGCCGCGGCCTGCACTGCGCGCGTCGTCGACGCCGTACAGCTTCAAAGTCGACGCCGTTTCTTGAGTCAAGTCGAGCACCTTGGGCATCTCGCCCTGCATGCGAAACGCGAGCTCATACGATTCGATCAATCCATTGATCTCGGAGTGATCCCCAAGCGACTCGGCCGTCGCGCGATTCAGCTGCTGAACGTAATCCAGCTGCAGACGCTGAGCATCGAGCGACCTGCGTGCATTCTTCAAGTTGCTGACCTGTTCGGCGCTCCCGCCTCCTCGGCCGATGCGCGTCCCTTGATACACGGCGGGCAAGAACGACGCCGCGTAGTTCGCGGCGCCGCCATTGTTTTGCGGCGGATTGATCGTAATGAAACCTGGCAGGTTCTGGTTGGTCGTCCCCAATCCATAAAGCGCCCAAGCGCCGAGACTCGGGCGTGGAAACTGAAAGATGCCGCAGTGCATTTGCAGAAAGGCCTGCGCGTGGTTGGGCAAGTCGGTATGCATGCCGCGCAGCACGCAGAGCTTATCGGCCTGCTTCGCCACTTCCGGGAACAGGCTGCTGACCCATAGCTGGCTTTCGCCATGCTGCGAAAACTCGAAGGGCGAACCCATCAGCTTTCCGCCGCGGAATCCTCCCTGACCGCGCGGCGCCGGCTTCCCATCGTCGGCCTTCAATTTCGGCTTGTAGTCGAACGTATCCACGTGGCTCGGCGCCCCCTCCATACACAGGAAGATCACGCGCTTCGCTTTGGCAGGAAAATGCGTGGGCCGAGGCGCCAGCGGCGCGTCGACCGCCGACGACGCCTCGTCGGCGATTGCCGTTCGAGCCGCCTCGTCGTGCGCCAACGCCGCGAACGCCAGATAGGCGAAGCCGGAACCGGTCGACTTGAGCCATGTACGTCGAGAAAACATCGTGCGTTCCTTCCCGTTGAAGACGAGCGATCATCGGCGATACTGAAACTCGGCGCTCGCGAACAACGCCTGGCACCAAGCGCTCCACGCGTCTCGCTCCCGCTGGTCGCGCCCCTTGCGAATAGCGCCTGCCTTCGCCTCGTACGAATCCAGAAACTGCCGCGCCAATCGTTCTTCGTCCGCCGTGGGCGGTCGAGCAAAACAGCGCACATAAGCGTCCCGAACGCGATCGACGGGCTCTTTCGTCGCAAACAACTGGTCGGCCGTCGCATCGGCGGCTTGAATCACGAACGCATTGTTCAAGAGATACAACCCCTGCGACGGCACCGTCGTCTGCGGCCGATCGGCCGTAATCAACGTCGGGTCGGCCGCATCAAACAACGCCATCGACTCGGGTAGGTTGTCGCGCACGATTGGCAAGTAGATCGAACGCGACGTGTTCCGAACGTCGTTGATCGCGGCGCTGACGGAGTCGCCGCCGAGACGCGGGCGTTGCACCGGTCCTTCGCCGGAACGAGCCACCGCGGACCCGGCGGGTCGCTTCGCATCGAGGCGCCCGCTCACCGCCAACAGTGCATCGCGTAGGCTCTCCGCATCCAATCGCCGCGGCGTCGTCCGCCACAACAGCGTGTTATCCGGGTCGATCTCCAGCCCGCGGCGATCCGCTGTCGGCCCCAACTGGTACACGCGACTCATCACCACATACTTGATCAGCTTCTTGACGCTCCAGCCCTCGTCCATAAAGCGGATCGCCAAATGGTCGAGCAACTCGGGGTGGGTCGGCGGACGGCCGGCGAAACCGAAGTCCGCAGCGGTTGGAACCAAACCCTTCCCGAACAGTTGCAGCCAAACTCGATTGACCATCACGCGCGCGGCGAGCGGATTCTCGCGACTGGCGATCCATTGCGCCAGTTCCAGCCGTCCGCTGGTCGACGACGGGATTGAGAGCGGCTCGCGGCTGAGCACCTGCAGCGTCCCTCGCGGAACGCGCGAGTCGCTTGGCTGATCCGCTTCCCCGCGCACATAGACGGGGCTGTCGGCGATCGAAGTGGAGCCGTCGGCCGTATAGCCCGCGAACCCGCCAAACCGCCCGCGGCGGCTGAACGGCGTCCGCGCCGGCTTGTCGCGGACGCCCATCGCCAGCTGCTTCGGTCGACCGTCGGCTTCGTAAGCGTCCAGCCGCGCCTGCAACAGCGAGATCTGGCCGGATGCCAAAAACCGCTGCGTCGCATCCTTCATCTTCTCGACCGACGCCTTGACCGAAGCGATCTGCTCCAGGAGCCGCTGCCGGTCGCGGTCGCTAAGCGGCTCGAGTGCGTTTGACGACGACGCTTCCGCCGGCAACGCCAGCAGGTCGGACGTCCGACGGGCGTTGATGAACGTCACCGTCCCGTAGCAGGTCTCGGTGCTGCGGAAGATCCCCGCCAGCGCGTAGTAGTCGGCTTGCGGGATCGGATCGAATTTGTGGTCATGGCACCGAGCGCACGCGGCGGTGATTCCCAAGAACGCTTGCGTCGTCACATCGATTTGTTCGTCGACGACGTCGAGTTCAAATTGTAAGCCGCTGCGTTCATTCAGCGTTTTCGGACCGATTGCCAGAAACCCCGTGGCGATCAGCCGCTCCGCGCGCACGCGGGGATCGTCCGTCGGCATCAGGTCGCCTGCCAGCTGTTCTTGGATGAATTGATCGTATGGTTTGTCGGCGTTGAACGCGTCAATGACATAATCGCGATAGCGCCACGCTTGCGGATAACTGAAATTGACCGTCTTGCCGGTGCTTTCGGCGTAGCGCGCCACATCGAGCCAATGGCGCGCCCACTTCTCGCCGAACGCGGGCGACGCCAGCAGCCGGTCGACCGCCGCCTCATAGTCGCTTTCCGATTCCCCCAGCGCGAACGCCTCGACCTCCGCCGGCGTCGGCGGCAAACCGGTCAAATCGAACGTCAGCCGCCGCAACAAAGTGCGTCGGTCGGCGTCCGCGACCGGCGCTAGGTCCTTCGCCAGCAGCGCAGACAGCACATAGCGATCGACGTCGGTCCTCGGCCAGTCCGCCGCCCGTGGGTCGGAAGGGTCTACCGAAGGCGGCGCCGTCGCACGGGGCGGCTGAAACGACCAATGGGCCCGTCCCGCTTCCAGATCGACGCCGCGTGCACCGGCGGCGCCCGACTTCTCGCGTGGATCCGGCGCCCCCATGTCGATCCAGGCTTCCAAGTCGCGGATCACGTCCTCGCCGAGTTTCTTCTTCGGCGGCATCGAGAATTCGGGATCTTGATGGCTAAGCGCCTTCAGCAGCAAGCTGTTGACGGAATCTCCGGGGACCAGCGCCGGTCCTGAGTCGCCGCCCTGCCGGAGGCCGTCGCGGTGGTCGACCGCAAGCCCGCCGTTTCTCTTCTTGCCCGCTTCCGAAGAGTGGCAGGCTTGACACTCCGCGACCAGCACGGGCCGGATTTTCTTTTCGAAGAAGGCCCGTTGTTCGTCCGTCAGCGGGGCGTCCGGAATCTGCCCGCTCGCCGCTCGGACGAGGCAGGAGAACACCAGCGCCGCCGCTGTCCACCAACTCGATTTTCCCAGAGACATACGCACCTCGCAGCCAAGACAGCCATGCGTCGACCCCAGTAAGAACCCCGCCTCCCGGGCAAAGTTGCTGTCCGCATTTCAGCCGACGCCGCTCGCCCACGGTCGGCCTCGGCGCCGAGAGTTCGCCGAGGCGGACCGGAGGGCGCAATCGATCTTGAGCGGATCTATAGCTCAGTATGCCAGCAGCGAGCTCGCCTTCGCGGATGCGCACATCCGTTCGAGAGCCCTGACGCGCGGCGCTTCCAGACAGCCAGGTGCAAGCGCACCGTTGGCTGAAATGCAGACGTCGCCGCCGTTCGGCTCTATTCATCGCGTCCGTGGAAGGCGGTCACTTTGCCCAGTTCGAGCGCCTCTCCCGCTTCGAGCGCCCCGAACATGTGGATGAACTTGGCGACCAGCCCCGTCCAGCCTGTCTGGTGGCTCGCGCCCAACCCCGCACCGTCGTCGCCGTTGAAATACTCAAAGAACAACACGTGCTCGCGCCAGTGCGGATCTTCCTGGAACTTCTGGCAACCGCCGTACACGGGGCGTCGCCCCGCGGCGTCGCGCAGAAAAATGCGCGACATCCGATCGCCGATCTCTTTGGCGACTTGAAACAGGTTCATCATCACGCCCGAACCAGTCGGGCATTCGACTTGGAAACTGTCGCCGTAATAGAGGTAAAAGTTGAGCAACGCCCGGATAATCATCGCATTGATGGGCGCCCAGACCGGTCCGCGCCAATTGGAGTTGCCGCCGAACATGCCCGAATTGGATTCGGCCGGCAGGTAGTCGACTCGGTATTCCTGTCCGTTCGCGTGAAACACATAGGGATGCCGCTCGTGGTACTTCGACAACGAGCGAATCCCGTAGGGACTCAGAAACTCCTCCACATCCAGCAACTTCGACAGGATGCGACGGAGTCGTTCGGGCGTGACCAGCGCCGCAATCCCGCGCTCCTCGACCCCGAAGAATCCGGGCCCCGTCGGGTGAATGGCGGCCGCCAACTCGGGCATCTGCTGCATGCGAGTGAACATCGTCGCGCTCACTTCGGGAACCAACTCCCGCTGCTCCTTCTCGATGACCGTCGTCGCGCACAGAGGCAACAGGCCGACGACCGAGCGAACTTTGAGCCGCGTGCTGCTTCCGTCGGGGAAGCGCAATAAGTCGTAGTAGAAGCCGTCTTCCTCGTCCCACATCCCGTCCAGTCCAGGTCGATTCATGGACGCCGCGATGTAATAGAAGTGCTCGGTAAACTTGAGCACCATGTCTTTGTAGGTATGGTCGTGCACCACCAGTTCGCAGGCGATCTCCAGCATGTTCTGCGCGAACAGCGCCATCCAGGCGGTGCCGTCGGCTTGTTCCAAGTGACCGCCGGTCGGCAACGGCGCACTGCGATCGAAGACGCCGATGTTGTCGAGCCCCAGGAAGCCGCCCTCGAAGATGTTCTTCCCGTATCGGTCTTTGCGATTCACCCACCAGTTGAAGTTGAGCACCAGCTTGTTGAACATCGCTTTCAGGAAATCGACGTCCCCGCGTCCTCGTTTCAGCCGTTCGGTGCGATACATAAACAGCGTCGCCCAGGCGTGCACGGGCGGATTGACGTCGCTGAAATTCCACTCATAGGCCGGAATCTGGCCGCTCGGATGCTGATAGTAGCCATGCAGCATGAGTTCGAGCTGCCGCTTGGCAAAGTCGACGTCGACGATCGCCAACGGCACCGTGTGGAACGCCAGATCCCAAGCCGCGTACCACGGGTACTCCCACTTGTCCGGCATCGAGATGACGTCTTCGTTGAGCATGTGGAACCATTCGCGATTCCGGAATTCGCGACCGCGATGCAAGGGATGCGCTTCGTGCTCCTTGAGCCACGCGTCGCCGTCCCAATAGTAAAACTGCTTGGACCACAACATGCCGCTCAAAGCCTGCCGCATGACGGAGGCCTCGTCGTCCGAGATCGACGACGGAGTCAGCGACCGATAAAACTCGTCGGCCTCCCTCTTCCGCGCCTCGAACACGGCATCAAACTCGGGACCAAACGAAGCCGAGGGAGTCGACTTCGTCTCCGCCGACTCCTGCGCGGCGTTTGGCGGTACGGCGCGCAATCGCAGTCGCACGACTTTCGATTCGCCCGGCCCCAGCAGGCTGCGATGGTGAGCGGCCATCTTCGTGCCCGTTCGCTCGGGATTGACCGCGTCCGCGCGTCCATGCACCACGTAATCGTTGATGCCGTCTTTCAAATAGGGGCCGGCGTCGGGATAGTCCAGCTTTAGGCGGGCGTGATTCGTCGAGTTCTCGCAGAACAACCGCGGTGCGTCCCCCTCGCAATCCAGCTCGTAGCCGCCATAACGCGGGTGACTGGCCGACGTGCGCGACGCCCCGGAATCGCCAGCAAGCGCCGCGATCATCGGCTTGTCGCCGCGACGCACGATCCACGGCGCCCAATCATTGCGGAACCACAGCGTCGGCAGTACATGCAGTTCGGCCGGCTCGTCTCCGCGATTCACGGCCGTGATGCGAATCAAGACGTCCTCCGGCCCGCCCTTCGCGTACTCCACAAAGACGTCAAAATAGCGGTTCTTGTCGAACACGCCTGTATCCAATAATTCGTACTCGAACTCCTCTCGAGTTCGTTTGCGATTCGTATCGACCAAGTCCGCGTACGGAAACGCCGCCTGCGGATACTTGTAAAGGAACTTCATGTACGAGTGGGTCGGCGTGCTGTCGAGGTAGAAGTAGTACTCCTTCACATCCTCGCCGTGATTTCCCTCGCCGTTGGTAAGCCCGAACAACCGCTCCTTCAAGATGGAATCGCGGCCGTTCCACAGCGCGACGGAGAAGCACAGATGTTGCAAGTCGTCGGAGATGCCGCCGAGTCCGTCTTCGCCCCAGCGGTAGGCGCGCGACCGAGCATGGTCGTGCGGAAAGAAGTTCCAGGCATTCCCCTCGCGGCTGTAGTCCTCGCGCACCGTCCCCCACTGCCGCTCGCTCAAATACGGCCCCCACTTCTTCCAGGGAACGAACTGCTCACGCGCCTCGTCTAGTCGCTTCTGTTCGGCCGTCATGGATGTCTCTTTGCGCTGTGCGGCGCCGACTTCTCGGCGCAGGATTGGTGGACCGTCAGGCAGCTATTATGCATGCCCGCCGTCCATTTCCATCCAGCGCTCCCGGATTACTTGCCGCCGCGCAGGAGGCGGTAACTGATCGGGATCACAAAGAGCGTGAAAATCGTCGAGGCGAACAGACCGTAGATCAGCGACCAACCGAGCCCCGAAAAGATGGGATCAAGCGTAATCGGAAGGCTGGAGAGCATCGCGGCGCCCGCAGTCAATAGAATCGGCCGCATCCGCACCACTCGGCTCTCCAGGATCGCCTCATCCAACGTCCGACCATGCTTCATCGCCAGGTCGATGAAGTCGACCAGGATGATGGCGTCCCGAGTGACGATGCCGGCCAACGCGATCATGCCGATCATGGCCGTCGCCGTGAAGTACGACGGATCCGCGTAGCCGCCGACCGGATGACTGGCGACGGCGTTCATCATCCAAAACCCGGGCATGACTCCCAGCAATGTGAGGGGAATCGCAAGCATCACGACGAGCGGGACCAGGAACGAGCCGGTCTGGGCGACGAGGATCACGTAGATCATCAGCATCGCGGCGCCGAAGGCGATGCCCAGATCGCGGAAAACGTCGATCGTAATCTTCCATTCCCCTTCGCCTGCGAAGTCGACGCGAATGCCGGGCGGGACGCTCCACGCCATCCCGCCGCCGTTCGAAACATAGGTGCGCGACGACACGGGACGAGGCGCCAGGGAGGGCGTCGAGTCGCTGGCCGAAGTGCGATCCGCCATCACGTCGGCGATGCACTCGGCCGGCGGTCGTCCCACCGTCTCCGCGAACACATACACCACGCGTTCGAGATTCTTGTGATAGATCGTCTGATCTACGCATTCCTCGCGCCAACTGCCCAACTCCGCCAGCGGCACGAGGTTGCCCGAGCGGCCCTTCACGCTCAAGCGTTCCAGATCGGCCGGCGACGAACGCTCGACGCGCGGCAGGCGCAGCGTGAGACGCAACGGATTGCGTTCTCTTGCATCGCGCAGCGTCTGATCGTTCGCCCCCTGGAGCGCCAAACGCAGCGTCCCGGCAATCTCTTCCACCGAGACGCCGGCGAGCGCCGCCTTCTCTTGATCCACGGTGAAGGCGACCTGCCGAGCGGGCTGTTCGCGAATCGTATCGACGTCGCCCAGCCCCGGTTCCTGCCGTAAACGGTCGGCGACGAGGTCCGACGCCGCCAGCAAGTCGTCGTACGACTGATCCGCGCGTCCGTAAACTTCCGCGACGACCGACGCGAGCACCGGCGGCCCCGGCGGCAATTCGACGATCTTCAGCGCCGCTTGGTGCTTGTCCGCGAGCGCCGTGAGTTCGTCGCGCATGCGCAAGGCTAAGCCGTGGCTTTGCAGCTTGCGCTCTTTTTTGCCGACCAAATTCATCCGCAACTCGGCCTGATGCGGCGCTCGTCGCAAATAGTAGTGGCGCACCAGTCCATTGAAGTCGATCGGCCCAGGCGTCCCCACGTAGCTCGTATAGTCGATCACCTCCGGCATCGTCGCCGCCGCCGACTCAAACTCTTGCATCGCCGCCGCCGCCGACTCCACCGTCGTCCCTTCGGGAAAGTCGAGCACCAGCAGCAGTTCATTCTTGTTGTCGTAGGGCAGCATCTTGAGCGGCACGGCTCGATTGACCGCCAGCCACACGGCGCCGGCCGTGAGCGCCGCGACGACCGCCAGAAACGCGGCCGCTCGCCAACGCGCGGCCAACAAAGGCGACATCAGCGGCTTGAAGAAGCGATAGAGGGCCGAACGCTGCACCTCTTGAGGATCGTACAGCGTCTCGCCGGGCGCCGCCGTCGCCTCGCCGCCGCCCTGGTAGTGCGGACGGAGCATGTGATACGTCAGCCACGGCGTAATCGTGAATGCGACCAGCATCGACATGAGCATCGACACGGGAACGTTGAGCGCCATCGGCGCCATGTACGGCCCCATCATCCCGGTGATGAAGAAGAGCGGCAGGAAACTCACGATCACCGCCAGCGTCGCGCTGATCAGCGGCGGTCGAATCTCGGCGACGGCCGCCAGCGTAATGTCGCGAGTCGCCTTCTTCTTTTGTTCAAAATGGCGCGAGATGTTTTCAACGTCGACGATCGGATCGTCGACCAACAGCCCCAGCGACAGGATCAGCGCAAACAGGGTCACTCGGTTCACCGAGTAACCAAACAGCAGATTGACGGCCAGCGTCAGGCCGAACACCACCGGCACGGCCACCGCCACGATCAGCGCCTCGCGCCACCCCAAGCTCAAGGTGAGCAGCATGATGACGATCACAATCGCCACCGCCAACGCTTCCACCAACTCGTTGACCTTCTCATTCGCGGTCAAGCCGTAGTTGCGAGTGACCGTGAGCTGCACGTCGTCGGGGAGCGTTTCGCCCCGCAGTGCGTCGGCGGCCGCCACGATCTGACGCGCCACCGACACCGCGTTCGTGCCGGGCTTCTTGGAGAGCGCCAACGTCACGGCGGGGACCGCCGGTTCGATGTCCACGGCCGAAGCGTTCGACGCGTCAGAATGCTCGACATGCGCGCGTGCGGGCCCCCAACCATGACGAACGTAGCTGTCCGCTTCCGCGGGGCCATCTTGAATCGTCGCCACATCGCGCAGGAAGACGGGCCGCCCCTCCGACACGCCGACGACCAACGACGGCAGCTCGTCGGCACGCGCAAGAGTCAACCCGCTTTCCACCCGGATTGCGACGTCGCTGCGAGTGAACTCGCCCGCCGGCAGCGTGACGTTCGTCGCGCGAAGCGCTCGTTCGACTTCCAGCGGACTGAGGCTGAACCCTTTGAGCCGTTCGGGGTCGAGTTCGATGCGCACTTCGCGCGGTTCGCCGCCCACGACGTAGGCGCGCGACACGTTGGGCACGCGCGCCAGTCGTTCAATCGCTTCCTCCCCTACGCGTCGCAACGTGTGGCTGTCGGCGCCGGTCAGCGCCAACGTGACGACCGGCACGTCGTCGATCTCGACCGGCTTCACCACCCAGCCCGCGACGCCCGGCGGGACGACGTCGAGGTTCTCATCGAGTTTCTTGAACAACTTCACTAGGCTGCGTTCACGGTCTTGGCCCACGAAGAACCGCACCGTAATCACCGCCTCGTTCTCGCGCGACATGCTGTAGACATACTCGACCCCGTCGATCTGGTAGAGCATGCGTTCGAGCGGCTGGGAGATTTGTTGCTCCACTTCGCTCGCCGATCGCCCCGGCGCGCTCACGAAGACGTCGGCCAACGGCACGACGATCTGCGGGTCTTCTTCGCGCGGTGTGACCCACAAGGCGGCGGCGCCGACCAGGATCGAAAAGACGATCAAGATGGCGGACAGATTCGAGTCGAGAAAGAGGCGGACGAAACGCGACAGCGGATCGTGCGGCCCCGGGTCGGATTCCTGTGCGGAAGTCGAGCCGCTCATGGGGCCGCTCCTTCCTGTGAGTGGAGTACAACGCGGTCGCCGGCGCGCAGCCCCGACAACACTTCGAAAGCGTCGTCATGCGGCTTGCCGGTTCGAATGGCGCGACGACGCACGGCGTCTCCGTCGACGACGTCGACCAGTTCCAACTGCCCGACATGGAGGACCGCCTGGGCGGGGACCAGCAGCACTTGCTGCTCGCCCAGCGGAATAGAGATGCGCCCAAACATGCCGCTGTAGGCGCCGGGCGGACAGGGCCCCGTCACCTTCACCGTGAACGACCGACTGGCCGATTCGGCTTGCGGCACCACTTCGCTGACCGTCGCCAGGCACTCGTGCCCGAGCGAGTCGAGCCGCGCGGGGACTTCGTCGCCCGGATTAAGTCGCAAGGCGAGCGACTCGCGAACCGTGGTCACCATTTGCATCCGGTCGGGTTCGTAGAGGCTGACCAACACCTGCCCGGGCGCCGCCGTATCGCCTGGCTCGACCCGCTTGTCGATCACGACTCCGCTGAGCGGCGCACGAACCGTGGCGTGGTCCAGCATGACTCGAGCTTCCTCGAGCGCCTGTTGGGACCGGACCAATTCCGCTTGGGACGTCTTGAGACCCGCGACGGCTTGATCGAACTCGGCGCGCGAGATCGCGCTTTTCTCGAATAGCTTTTGGGCCCGATCCTGGTCGCTGCGAGCGCGATCGAGGTTGGCTTGCGCGGCGGCCAACGTCGATTCCATTTGTTTGACGCGCGCCTGGAGGTCGGCGTCATCCAGTTGGACGAGGACGTCGCCCTGCTGCACCGTCTGTCCGGCTTTCACTTTGACGTCGAGGACGCGGGCCAGCAACTTGGAGGCGACCGACGCTTCGTGCACCGCACGGATCGTCCCGACCGCCGTCTCCACGCGCGGAATGCTGACGAGCTTCACTTCCGCCGTCGGGCCGCTCGTCCCTGCCCGCGACTGCGTCGCGCGTTGGTCCGGGACCTTAGTGTGAAAGACCCCTGCCAGCACCAGCATGAGCACCGTCAGCGCTCCCACCGTCCCCGCCGCCGCCCAGAGATGTTTTGTGGTCATGGCCCCTCCAATCCCCCTCAAAACCGCCTGCCTTCCCCCACCACAATACATCGACTTGTCACGACATGTCAATCCAATTTCCTGACTGCAGTGGCAAAACCCTCCTAGACTGTCTGCCCCCTTTTCGGCCCTCGTTTTCACTTTCAACTCATTCACAACTCTCAATCTGAAAAAACCTTACGACACAACGTCCCCTTTCCGCCGGCCCCGCCGCCCGCTCACCACAGAAACACTTATTGACATGTCGCAATCTTCCGATATATTTACCATTGACGCGAGGATGGCCCCTGGCCACGGTCGACGTCCGATGACGCCCGCTTCCACGCGTCCAAACACATCGCCAACTCGACATCTCACAACTTATCAACAAACCGAACCGGAGACTCGCCCATGTTCCTGAAGCAGTACTACCTCGGTTGCCTCGCTCATGCCTCCTACCTCATCGCCGACCCGCGCACCAAACAGGCGGCGGTGGTCGACCCGCAACGCGACATCCAGCAGTACCTCGATGACGCGGCTGCGAATGGATTTTCCATCCGCTACGTCATCCTCACGCACTTCCACGCCGACTTCCTCGCCGGCCACATCGAACTGCGCAACCGTGCCGGCGCTCAGATCGTGATGGGGCGTCGCGCAAAGGCGGAGTTTGAAGTCCGGTCGGTCGACGACCACGACCAACTCGAATTGGGCGACGTGCTCCTCGAAATCCTCGAAACGCCGGGCCACACCCCCGAAGGCATCTCGGTCCTGGTCTACGACCGCTCGCACAGTGCGACCGTCCCTCACGCGGTCCTCACCGGCGACACGCTGTTCATTGGCGACGTCGGTCGCCCCGACCTGCTCGCCTCCATCGGCGTGACCGCCGACGAACTGGCCGACATGCTCTACGACTCCGTCAACAAGCTCCGCGACCTCCCCGACTCGACGCTCGTCTATCCCGCGCACGGCGCCGGTTCGATGTGCGGCAAGAACCTCAGCAAGGACACCGTGTCGACGATCGGCGAGCAACGGAAGTTCAATTACGCGTTGCAGCCGATGAGCCGCGAGGAGTTCCAGAAGTTGGTGACCGCCGACCAGCCCGAAGCGCCGGACTACTTCGTCTACGACGCGATCAAGAATCGGCAGGAGCGCCCCGACCTCGCCCAAACGCTGGAGACTTCGCTGCAGGCTCTCTCGCTCGACGAAACGCTTCGTCTGCAAAGCCAAGGCGCCCAAGTGGTCGATGTGCGCGAGGCGATCGACTTCGAAGGCGCTCACTTGGTCGGCTCGGTCAACATCGGGCTCAAGGGAAAATACGCCACTTGGTGCGGCTCGATCTTGAATCACGAGCAGCCGATCGTGGTCGTCGCCGAGTCAGGCGCCGAAGAAGAGGCGGTGATGCGGTTGGGACGCATCGGCTTCGACAACGTGGCAGGCTACCTCCGCGACGGGATGGAGGCGCTGCAGCACCGGCCGGAATTAGTCGCCAAGATCCCGCGCATCACGGCGGCGGCCGTTGCCGAGCAACTGTCCGGACCGTCGGCGCCGCGAGTTCTCGACGTGCGAACCGAGAAGGAATACCTCGCGAATCACCTGGCCGACAGCCTGCACATCCCGCTCACCCATTTGCGCGAGCGGATGGACGAAGTGCCGACCGACCGGCCGGTCGTGATTCATTGCGAAGGCGGCTACCGCAGTGCGATCGGCGCCAGCCTGCTCGCCGCCGCAGGTCGCACCAACGTGACCGATTTGGTGGGCGGCATCAAAGCATGGCTTGCCTCGCAACTGCCGGTCGAGTCGGACGGAACGCCCGTCGCCAGTTGCTCGAGCGGCGCGGCGGCTTGTTCGAAGTGATCGTGAAGCGCAACGGGGAGTATCCACCATGAATCCGCTGAGTTTCGCCTTCGGCGCCGTGGTCGGGCTCTCGCTGGGACTGACGGGCGGCGGCGGCGCGATCTTCGCCGTCCCGCTCCTGGTCTATGGGCTCGGCGTTCCCGCGCGAGACGCCGTCGCCATCTCGCTGGCCGCCGTCGGCGCTACGTCGTTCATCGGCTTCCTGCATCGCTGGCGACTGGGCGAAGTCGAGCTCCGACCGGGGTTGTTGTTTGCGGTCGCCGGCATGCTCGGCGCCCCCCTAGGAACGTGGCTTTCCGGCCAGATCCCCGACGCCGCGCTATTAATCGCCTTCGCCGGACTGATGTTGGTCGTCGCCGTTCGACTATGGCGACAGGCGTCGCGCACCGTGGTGCTGCCCATCGACTGTCCTCCCCCTGACGCCGCCGACGGACCTACATGCCAGCGCGACTCGGCCGGCGCACTGCTGTTGAACTCGCGTTGCGCTCGGCTGTTGTTCGTCGTCGGCGTGTTGACCGGCGTTCTGTCAGGCTTGTTCGGCGTGGGCGGCGGCTTTGTGATCGTCCCCGCCCTCGTGCTCTTCAGCAGCATGCCGATGCACCGCGCCGTCGGCACGTCGCTGATGGTCATTGCGCTGGTGAGCGTCTCGGGGGTCGTCTCGCAATTCGGCGCGGGTCGCTCGCTGCCTATCGCCGTCACGCTGCCGTTCGTGGCCGGCGGCGTCGGCGGACTGTTCGCAGGTCAGCGCATCGGCCGTCGCCTCTCGGGCCCCGTACTGCAGAAAGTGTTCGTCGTCGCTATCTTGGCGGTTGCGGTGTACGTGATCGCGCGCAATCTTTCCTCCTGAACCGCACTCCTTCTTTCACTCGAGGACTTCTCATGAAGACTCACTGGTTCCGTTCATTCACGCGGCTTGTGCTCGCCGGCCTTCTCGTCGGCGCAACGACCAGCGCCCTCATTTCGCCCGCCGCAGCTCAAGACCGCAGCGTCAAACCGGGCATCAACGACACCTTCCGCGACCCCAACGTGAAAGACTTCGTGGGGCGTTTTGAAGTGGAAAGCCGCGAAGTCTATTCACGTCGGCAAGAGATCGTGGCGGCGTGCCAGTTAAAGCCTGGACAGACGATCGCCGACATCGGCGCCGGCACAGGCCTGTTCACGCGTTTGTTTTCCCAAGCGGTCGGCAAAGACGGGCGCGTCATCGCAGTCGACATCACGCCCAAGTTCTTAGAGCACATTCGGCAGACGACCCGAGAAGCAGGGCTGTCGAACATCGACACGCTGCAATGCAAGGCGGACTCGACCGAACTGCCTCCCAACTCGGTCGATGTCGCGTTCATCTGCGACACCTACCACCATTTCGAGTTCCCCTTGAAGACCATGAAGTCGCTCGTCCAAGCGCTCAAACCGGGCGGACGCGTCATCCTCATCGACTTCCGTCGCGAAGAGGGCAAGAGCACAGAGTGGATCTTGAACCACGTGCGGGCCGGCCAAGAGGTGTTCGAACGCGAAGCAACCGAAGCCGGTTTGAAAAAGGTCGGCGAAGAGCGCGAGCTGCTGAAGGAAAACTACTTCGTCGTCTTTGAGAAGGCGAACACCGACGGCAAGGATGCGCCAAATGCGAAAGACGCCGACAAGGCGCCCGCAGCGGACAAACAAAGCGCTGCACCGCGCGGACCTGGTCGCGGACGCGGCATGGGACTGGGTCGCGGCCCCGGCCCCGACATGCGCGCCGACCAAGAGGTGTTCCACTATCTGCTCGACCATCACGCCCAAATCCGCCGCTCCGTCAAGCAACTCGACGACGGCGTCGAAACGCTGACCGAATCGGACGATCCCGAGGTCGCGAGCAAGATCCAGGAACATGTCGCGTCGATGCACCAGCGCGTCAAGGAAGGCCGTGGGTTGCGGTTCTGGGACAAACTGTTCGTGGCGATCTTCGACAACTACCAGCAGATCTCGATGGTCGTGGAGAACACCGACCACGGCGTGCGCGTGACCGAAACGTCGAAGTTCCCCTTCGTCGTGCAGTTGATTCAGGCCCACGCCGAAGTGGTGAGCCTGTTTGTGAAGCGGGGCTTCGACGAGGCGCATGAAGATCATGCGGTTCCGGTCGCACAAGCCGCCCAGGCCGACTCGACTAAAGCCGCCCCCGCGGCCCCGCCCGCCGTGGCCGCAAAAGCCTCCGCTCCGCTCCACTTCCCCATCATCTCCCAGTACGGCGGCATCAAGCCGCTGCCCGACGCCGTCGAACAACCTCGCGCCGGTGCGAAGGTCGTGTTCGACATCACCGCCGACTCCAAACCGAACGAACTCAACAAGGGACTCGAGCGAGCGGCGCGACTGCTTAACCTCTACGGCGCCGCAAAACTAAAGGCGACCGACGTCAAGATCGTCGCGGTCCTGCACGGCGACGCCACGAAAGCCATCCTCACCGACGCCGCGTATGCAATGCGAACGGGCCAAGTGAAGAACCCCAACCTGCCGCTCATCGCAGAACTGCAGAAAGCGGGCGTCGAGGTGCAGGTCTGCGGTCAGGCCCTCAATTACAAGGGGATCGCGGACAGCGAAGTCGCCGACACGGTCGCAATCGCCGTCTCGGCTCTGACCGTCCTGATCAACCGCCAAGCCAACGGGTTTGCCTACGCGCCGGTGCCCTAACGTCCATCTACCCGAATTCTTAATAATCCCCGCCCATTTCTGCTTACGATAACGAAAGGTAGTTTTATCGCGTTTATGCCGATTTTTTGATAGGTGCGGAATCTGCCGGGGACGACCCCTCTTCCCGAACCACGCACCTGCCGCAAACTACGCATTCCACCCCGTCTGCACAGAAATCAAAGTCTCCATGACTTTCGCAAACGCCAAAGTGTTCGCCCGAGCCGCTGGAGCAATCCTATTGTCGCTCGTCGCCTCCGTTACTTTGGCGCAGCCCCCAGAACGTCTACCGTGGGTGACCGGCGAGCACTCTGTATTGCCGGCGTCAAATGAATCCGCGGCCGTCCCCGAGCCCACTCCGTCCCTGGAGTCTTTGCTCGAACGGCTCCAGGAGTCGGAAGCGCGGCTCGCCGCCCTCGAAGCAGAACGAGGCGCGGCGACTTCGCCGCCCTCGGAGATGGGCGAAACGCAATTCACGAACGTCGAGCGTCTGGAGGCGGCCGCCAATCTGGACTTGTTGCAGGATCCTCCCAAGCCGAAGAAGTGGTACGAGAAGTACACGATTCGCGGTTACGCTCAGTTTCGCTTCAACAGCATTCTCGATGAAGCAGACGGATCGGCGCCGGCGTCGCACAATGGAGACAGTTCGATCGCCGAGGGGCAAACGTTTCTGATTCGCCGGGCGCGGCTCATCATCCAAGGCGATGCCTCGGAGCACGTTTCGATCTACCTGCAGCCCGACTTTGCCTCGACGCCGAACGGCGCCGTCGACGGTATCTACTTCGCCCAAATGCGCGACTGGTACGCCGACGTTTATCTCGACAAGGAACGAGTGCACCGCATCCGCGTTGGACAATCAAAAATTCCCTATGGTTGGGAAAACCTACAGTCTAGCTCGAATCGCATACCGCTCGACCGGAGCGACGCGATGAACAGCGCGGTCCGCAACGAGCGCGACCTGGGCCTCTTTTACTATTGGACGCCCGAGTATGCCCAAGACACGTTTAAGTACGTGCTTGACGAAGGCTTGAAGGGGTCAGGCAACTACGGCGTCTGGGGCGTCGGCGTCTATGCCGGCCAAGGCGGTTCGCTGCGCGAACAAAACGACAGCCTTCACGTCGTCACTCGCCTGACCCTCCCCATCACGCTCGAAAGCGGCCAGATCATCGAAGCCAGCGTGCAAGGCTACAGCGGCATGTACACCGTCCTTTCGTCCCCCATCAGCCCGCTGGGCGTCGGACCCGCCGTCCGCCCAGGCGGAACGCTCGAGACGGGCGACGCCGACGGACTCATCGACAAACGCATCGGCGCCACCTTCGTCTACTACCCGCAGCCATTCGGCATTCAGGCGGAGTGGAACGTGGGCCGCGGTCCAGGACTCAACGACGCCGAGACGCAAGTCATCGACCGGCCGCTGTACGGCGGGTACATCCAGACCATGTATCGCTACGAGACCGACTGCTACGGCGAACTGTGGCCGTTCGTCCGCTGGAACTATTACAAAGGCGGCTACAAGTCGGAACGCAACGCGCCGTTCGCCGAAATTGATGAATTTGAAACCGGAGTCGAGTGGCAGTTTGGCAAGTACTGCGAGCTAACGGCCATGTACACGCTGACCGACCGCACCAACACGCGGGCGATCGGGACGCCGAACACTCCGTCCTACGGCCAATTCGAAGGTCAGCTGGCCCGCTTCCAGGTGCAAATCAACTACTAGCCCTAAGTCCCCCCCCCGTAGCTCCCCTTGTCAGTCCACGGCCTCTCCCCTGCCCACGTCGCAAGAAAACTTCGTCAGTTCCCTGTACGAAACGACGCGAGCGGGTCACTAATGGGGTGCACGAACGGATTTCGCCAGAGCGGACAGGGCGAGCGACGTGGAACCAGAGGTCGACGAAATCGAGCTGATTCGCAGGCTCGTCGCCGGTGATGCGACGGCTTGGCGGGACTTCGTCGACCGTTTTCACCGGCTGGTTGCGGCGCGCGTCGCCGCGACCGCTCGCGAACTCCAGGTTCCCCTGCGCCCGACCGACGCCGAGGACCTCGCTGCCGAAGTATTTCTGCAGCTTGTCGCTCGCGACTTCGCCGCCCTCCGCGAGTTTCAAGGTCGCAGCACCCTTTCGACGTGGCTCAGCGTGATCGCCCGCCGGATTTCCCTGCGCAAACTCCTGAGCGCACGCCGGGAACCGGCCAATCCGCTCTACGCTGCGCCTCCCGTCGAAACGGCCGACGAAGCTCACGCAGATCCGCTCGCGCAATTGATCCACGGCGAAAACCGGCGACGGCTCGCCGCCGCCCTCGCCGACCTGTCCGACCGACAACGCGAACTCGTCCAACTGCACTACCTCGACGGCTGCAGCTACCGCGAGATTAGCCAGCGGTTGGGCATCCCGATGAACTCGGTAGGTCCGTCGCTGCAACGCGCCCAACAGAAACTCCGCGAGAGAATGCGACCGTGAACGCGCCGTCCCCCAGACTCAAGACGCTGCTCGCCTGGGCCGACCAAGCCCGTGCGGGTGCGACGCCCGCCGGACTCGACGGCTGGCGCCGCTCGACGCCCGACGCTGCGCTGCGTTGGGAGCAGGTGGTTGCTGCGCTGGATCAGTTCGACGCCGGCCGAGTTTCTTTGGACGAACCGCAAGCGCCGATCGAACAGCTCGCCGCCTATCTCGAAGACCGACTTACCGACGCCGAGGCGCTGTCTTTTGAGCAGCTTTGTCTCCGCTCATGGCCCGATTTCTGCGAACTGATTTCGGAGCGGCGATTTACCGCGTCGTGCATGAGCGTTGCTCCTCGGAACGGAAGCGACCAGCACGGTTCGCCGTCGTTCGACCGTCTTCTCGCGCTGCCCCCAGCCTCCCCCGGTATCGCCGCCCCGCCCGTCATCGTTCCGCCCCCAACGCCTCCAGCCCCCTCCGCGCCGCCGGCGCCAGCCCTTCGGCCGCGACCAACACAGCGCCGACGCGCGCCGTCGCCCGTCCTCTGGATCGCGATCGGCGGTGCGGCCCTCGCGCTGCTCCTCCTGCTCGCCGCCGTCTGGAACTCACGCGGCGTCGTACCCACGGACGGCGCCGCCCCGCAACTTACGCGCGATACGTCGACTCCCAGCGAAAAACATTCGACGACCGCCGAACGGCCGTCCGCGCCCGCTTCTCCCAGCCGCTTGCCGCCAGCGCCGAGACTCGCGCCGCAGCCGGAGGAAGCGATCGTCGAATCGCCGGGTCCGCGCAGCGGGGTCGTGCCGAAGCGCGAGCAGATTGCTTCTCCCACCTCGCCGCCGCCCGCGCCGCAGCCATCCGCGCCGCCGCCTCCCGCACCTCCGTCGCCGCCGGCCTCGCCTGAAAATATTCCCTCGGCGACGCTGGTCGCCATGCGATCGGAGTTAGGAGCGGCCTTAGTCCCCGGCTCGTCGCCTGGATCATGGCAAGTCGGCCGCGGTTCTCGGTCGCTCGATCAACCGCTCACCATCGTGTCGCTTGCCGATTCCTGGACGACCTGCGACATCGCCGGCCTAGGAACCCTGATTTTCGCCGGCGACTCGCGCGCCACATTGTCGCTGGCCGCCGACCATTCGCTCACCGTTGCGCTGGAATATGGTCGAGTCGGCGTGCGGGACATGGCGGAGTCGACGCAAGTGCGTTTCGAGACGGCCGGTGAACGCTGGACGACTCGCGGTCGCGGCGACTATTCGACGTTCGGCGTCGTGAACGACGGCGATGCGGCGGCGGTGTACGTCGCTGCCGGCATCATCGCGGTCGACGACGCCCACGTGCCGGCCGGCCGGACGGCTCGAGTTCAAGGCGGTGCGACCTCGATCGCCGCCGCCGTGCAGGCGCAGGCCGCGACCCTGGTTTCGCCATTTCGGGGACCGCCCGACGACGACCGTTGGCTGAAGCCGCCTGATGAGAAACGCAAGCGCGAGTGGCAGGCCGTCCATGGAGCGCTCGTCGATCGATTGGCGGCGGCCGACGACGCCGCCGACGCGCTACGGCGCCTGCGCGAAGACGCGCGCGATGGTCGACAACACGCGTTGCTTGCCTCTTGGAATCTGTCGGTCGTCGACGACCGCGGAACGGCCCTTTGGGAAATGCTCGGCGACCGGCAGAAGTTCGTGCGGGCGGCGGCGACTCGAGAGCTGCTTTCCTGGCCGCCGCGCGACGCTCGCTTACGCGCGTTTCTGCAATCGGTTCGCACGAATTCCGATGATCGCACAGCTTCGCTCGTGCTCGAATGGGTCGCACGCTCGCATCGCGCAACGCCGCTCATCCGTTCGCAAGCGATCGAAATGGTCGACAATCTCAACCACCCCCAGACGCCCGTGCGGCAACTGGCGGGATTCTTGTTGGAGTACTACGCGCAAGACGGCTTGCGCACGGCTCGATTGCGCGCGCCAGCCTTCGACCCGCGCGACTCGGCGATGAAGCGCCAAGCTTCGCAAGCACAGTGGCGGGCCCTGGCGTTGCAATTGTTCGCCACGCGCGCCGCGGGCAATGCGGCTCGCCCGTAACTAAGCTTGCTGGCTCTTCGAACGCGCTCGACGTTTGGCCTGGCGAGCCGGCGACGGGCGAGCCGGCGACGGACGCGCCTTGCCGCGAGACCCATCCGAGTTTTTTTCTCCTGACGATGTACGAAACTCGCGCAGCACGTCACCAATCGTGCGTCGGCTGAAAAGGTCGCCGACTCTTCTCGCTCTCCACCTTACGAAAGGCGTTTCCCATGACCGCGCGCACCTGGACCGCATTCCGTCGCACGCTCACTCTCCTGTCTGCTCACGCTCATCGCCGACGGCAGGCATCACGCGGCCGGCAAGAGCGCCGCACGTTGCGTCGCGGCTTGACGCTGGAAGGTCTTGAAACGCGACGCCCGTTCGCCGCCGATTTGGTGGACGGAACGTTGCTCATCACAGGGACGCCGGGAAATGACGCGATCGGCGTGACGCTCGCCGGGACGAATCTGCTGGTCAAGGTCAACGGCGAGAACTACTCGTTCGCCGCGGCGGACGTAGAGCAAATCGTCGCGCGCGGATTCCGAGGCGACGACGTGATTCAGATTCGCCCCGGCGTGCTCGCCCCCGCCACGCTGGAAGGCGGCGAAGGGAATGACCGCATCCTCGCGGGCGGCGGCGACTCGACGATTTACGGCCATGCGGGCGACGATCAATTGTCGGGAGGGGCGGGATTCGATCACATTTTCGGCGGCGACGGGAACGACCGCATTCAAGGCGGAGACGGCAATGACGCCATCGAAGGGGGCGCGGGGAACGACGGCATCAGCGGCGGCGGCGGCAGCGATGTCGCGTTCGGCGGCGACGGCGCCGATGTGCTGCAAGGCGGCGCCGAGACCGACTACCTCATCGGCGGCGCCGGCAACGACCGACTGCTCGGCGGCGAGGGAGACGATTGGCTGTTCGGCGACGCCACGAACGAATGGCCGCCGGGATACGACGATCCGGTCGCGTACGCGCTCGAATTCATGAACGTTAACTCGGGCGCCGACCAACTCGAAGGCGGACTCGGCAACGACATCTTGCTCGCAGGCGCTGGAAACGACCGAGCGGCCGGCGGCGAAGGCAACGATCTGCTCCTTGGGAACGCCGGCAGCGATGCACTCGCCGGCGGCGGAGGCGACGACTTGTTGCTAGGCGATACGCCCTATCTCGGCGAGGCGCTCACTCCCGCGCTGCTCGCCGTCGGCGAGGCGGTAAATGTCGACGCCGCCCAGTTGCTGGTGGAAGCCGAGCCGCCGCCGGAAGCGCCGGTCGCGACGTTCAATGATCAGCTCGATGGCGGCCAGGGCGATGATGTGCTCTTCGGCCAACTCGGCGCCGACGTCCTCCGCGGCGGAGACGGCGCCGACGTTCTCGACGGCGGCGAGGGACGCGACCAACTGCATGGCGGCACGGGAGACGATCGCCTCTTCGGCGGCGTCGGAAACGATCTGCTTGTGGGCGGCGAAGGCAGCGATTACTTGGACGGCGGCGAAGGCGCCGACCTCATCAAAGCGCGCGACGGATTCGTCGACACGATTGTGTCCGACGACGACGACGAATCGATCTTCGACTCGTTCGACTTGTTCGTGCTCTAACGATCTCGTCGTCCAAACGAACGCGGGCCGTCGACATGCGACGGCCCGTCCAGTGACTTTCGCAGCCTCGCCCCAAGTCTGCCGCGGGGCGAGGCGCTCTTGCTCGTCGCTCGACGATGCTACTCCGCCGCGGGCGCCTCGGCGGGAGTCGGAGCGACTTCGGTGCTGGTGCGAGTCTCATTCGAGTTGCGCGAGACGCGGACCGTTTGGCGAGCGTCGAGGATCGAGCGGACCGCTTGCCGCATGTCGTCGTCGCTCAATCGGCGCAGGTTCCCCAGGTCGGCCAGCGGTTCGAGCATCCGCACGACCTTTCCGAAGGTCGTTTCCATCAGGCTGATCTCGACCAAGCTGCGACGCATGTCGCCCAACACTTGCATCTGCGACGAGAATTCGTTCTGGAACTCGCCGAACAACTCCAGCGTCTGGACCGCGTCCGCCACGCTGTCCGAAGAAACCTTCAGTTGGTCGTGAATCCGCAACAGACCGTTCAAGTTCGCTTCGGTCTCGCCCAGCTTCAGGTCGCGATCCAGCGCGGCGTTCAAGCGAATCAGCTGCTCGGCTCGCTCTCGCGCCGTGTCCGCTCGCTCCCCTTCCGCCGCCAACCGATCTTCCAACTGCACCAACTGCTCGGTCACCGACTTCGCCGCATCCATATTGCCCGACGCGGCGACCAACCCTTGCTGGAGATTGGTCAAGCCATTGAGGCTGGCCTGCGCTTCGGCGAGCTGCGTTTGTTGGCCGCGAAGTTGCTGGCCGATGCTCATCAGCGTTTCCAGCGACGCTTGGGCCGACTTCAAATCGGCGGCCTGGCTGCCGATTTGGTCCTTGAGGGCGACGATTTCGTCGAGCGTCTCGGAGGCGACGCGATTCGATTCCAGCTGAGCGGTCAGGCGATCTTGAAGCAGCTTCATTTCTTCGAACGAGCTGCCCGCTTGCTCGGTCGCGGTGCGAGCGGCGAGGATGCGTTCGTGCAGCCGCTTCGTCGACTCCATCGCCGCGACCGCCAACCCATTGCGGCTCGCTTCCTCAATCATCTCTCCCTGCAACTCCCGCATCGCCGCCAGCGTCCGCCGCGCCTCGGCCAATTCGCTTTGCTGTTTGTTCAGTTCGACGAGCAGGCTCGCCGCCTCGCCCGCCTGGGGACGCGTGGTGGTCAGGTCGAGCATTCGGCGCTCGACCTGCGTCAGCTCGCGGCGCATGTTTTCCATGCCGTTGGCCATCGGCCGCACGACGGTGAAGTAGAGACCGCCGAAACCGCAACCGACGCCGATCGCGAGAGCCAGCAGCGACTTCTTGAACTTTTCCGACCAGAGTTTTGCACGCAGGTGCATGGGTATCGCCCTATGAAGTTCGCTCGACGTCCGGCGCTCCGTAGGACGTCTTTGCGATTGGATCTGAAAACCGAGTCTTCCTGCCCTCGGCTCAACGGTTTCCCACGGGTCGCAACTCGCTCGATTCGCTCACAGCAAGTCGCCTTTGCGATCCCGACACACGGTTCGTAACGCAGCGAGCGAGGCGTCGTATTCGGCGTCGCTCATGCGTCCCGACGCGAGTATTTATCGCCCCGAGGCTGCCGCAAAGTTTGCCGCTTTCCCCCAGCTCCGCTGAGAATTCATCTTTGCGCCATCGGCATGGTCCGAGCGTGACGGATGCGCCGCCCTACGGCGAATTCCCTAAATTTGTCGGCTTGCGACGCAGCGAAGCGGGGCGCCAAGCGGTCGCGTCGCGAGCGGATTGGGGCTCGTGCTACAATCTGCAAAGCAATGTCGCCAGATGACTTAATCAGCCGACGCCGCGCTAGCGGCAGGTTTATTCCCTTCCACCGACGGCACGCGAACCTCGGTCCCTAACCCCCGACTCGCGAAGTTGACCGTGACGCCGATGAGGACTTCACCATGGCCGAACTCACGCTGCTGCGCCGGCAGAGCGAACTGTCCGATCCTCGCACGCAGGTGCGGCGGCTCGAGAACGCCCACGACGCGCCGGCGTTTTCCGAGGTGCTTGCCGGCTGCCATGCGTCGCCGCTGCTCGCCCGTGCGATCGAGGTGCTGCAAGTCAACGTCGGCAAAGTCTGCAATCAAACCTGCCGCCACTGCCACGTCGACGCCGGGCCTGATCGACGGGAAGCGATGAGCCGCGAGGTGGTCGACGCCTGCCTGCGGCTGCTCGATCAGGCCGCCATCCCGACGCTCGACATCACCGGCGGCGCGCCCGAAATGACGCCCCATTTCCGGCGACTCGTCGACTCCGCGCGCGCCCTCGGACGGCGCGTAATCGACCGCTGCAACCTGACGATTCTCGTGGCGTCCGGCTACGACGATCTGCCAGAGTATTTGGCCGATCGCCGAGTCGAAATTGTGGCGTCGCTTCCGTGCTACCTCGAACAGAACGTCGACCGCCAACGAGGCGATCAAGTCTTCACTCGGTCCATCGAAGCCCTGCGACGACTCAACGCGCTCGGCTACGGACTCCCTGACGCGGGCCTCCCGCTGACGCTCGTCTTCAATCCGGTCGGTCCCTCGCTGCCGCCGCCCCAGGCGCAGCTTGAGGCCGACTATCGTCGCGAACTGCGCGCCCGGTACGGCGTCGAGTTTACGCAGCTGTACACGATCACCAACATGCCGATTAGCCGCTTCCTCGACGACTTGCTGCAGCAAGGCAAGTTGGAGTCGTACCTGCAGAAGCTGGTCGACGCCTTCAACCCCGCAACGCTCGAGGGACTCATGTGTCGCACGACGCTGTCGGTCGACTGGCAGGGGCGTTTGTTCGATTGCGACTTTAACCAGATGCTCGATCTGCCCCTCGCTCCGGCGCTGCCGCGCAACATCCTCGACCTCCAGCCCGACGACCTGCCGCAGCTCGCCCAACGCTCCATCGTCGTCGGCCGGCACTGCTACGGCTGTACGGCCGGCGCCGGCTCCAGTTGCCAGGGGAGCTTGGCGCGTTGAATTCCTACACGCTTCGTGCCGCCGACCGGCTGCTCGTCTTCACGCGCTACCCAGAGCCGGGACGCACCAAAACGCGACTGATCCCGGCCCTCGGTCCTGCCGGCGCCGCCGACCTCCATGCCGCGCTCGCTAGCAAAGCGCTGCGCGCCGTCGACGAACTGGCGCCGCGTCGCCCGGTCGACTTGGAGGTGCAGTTCGCGGGCGGCGACGCCGCAGCGATGGGCGAGCGATTTGGTGCGGCGCGCCGATACGCACCGCAGCAAGGCGAGTCGCTGGGAGAGCGGCTGGAGCGGGCGATCGCCGAGTCGTTTCGCAGCGGCGCGCGACGCGTCGTCGTCATCGGCGTCGATTGTCCCGACCTCGACGCCGGTCGGCTGCAGATGGCCTTCGAGTCGCTCGATGACGCCGACGTCGTGTTGGGGCCGGCGCTCGACGGCGGCTACTACCTGATCGGTCTGACACGGCCGCAGCCCGAACTATTCCAAGGCATCGACTGGGGCACAGATCAAGTCCTGCGTCAAACGCTCGCACAGGCCGCTCGACGATCGCTGCACGTCCAACAACTCCCGCCACTCGGCGACGTCGACCATCCTGAAGACCTAATCGCCTGTCGACGCCATCCGGCCGACTTCCATCCGCCGCTCCCGACGCCCCATGCCGGTTTGCTCTCCATCATCATCCCGACGCTCAATGAAGAACGGTCGCTCGCAAGCACCCTCGCGCCGCTCGCCGCCGTCGAGAATGTCGAACTGATTGTCGCGGACGGCGGCAGCCGCGACGCGACCGTGGACATCGCCGCCCGGTTTGGCGCTCGAGTCATCGTCGCCGGCGCGCGCGGACGCGGGAGGCAGATGAACGCCGGCGCGGCGCTCGCGCGCGGCGAGACGCTGCTATTCCTGCATGCAGACACGCGATTGCCGGATGGGTTTCGAGCAACCCTCGACTCGCTTTTGACGCCGTCCGTCGCAGCGGGGGCGTTTCCCCTGCGGATCGACGATGCGCGACGCCCCTATCGCTGGCTGGAACGCGCCATCAACTGGCGGTCGCGAGTGCGTCAGCTTCCGTACGGGGACCAAGCCCTGTTCCTACGCTCCGAAACCTTCTTTCAGCTAAACGGCTTCGCCCCCTGGCCGCTCATGGAAGACTACGACCTCAGCCGTCGACTACGACGCCTGGGACGCATCCGCATCGCAGACCAGCCGGTCGTCACCTCGGCTCGCCGCTGGCAGAAACGGGGCCTCATCCGCACCACGCTGCTTAACCAAGGTTTGGTCGCCGCGTTCCGCTTGGGCGTCTCGCCGCAGCGGCTGGCGCGGTGGTACTATGGGCGTCGAGCTGAATGATCGGGGCGACCAAACTAGTGTGAGCCGCACTTCGAGCGGTTCCAACGCTTCTTCTGAAAGGACCGAGTCATGTCTGTTTTTCGTCCGTTCGTGCGCGGGGCCGCAGTTCCCGCTGCCATCGCCGCCCTCGCTGTCGCAAGCGTCGCTCGTCCTTCGCTGGCAGCCGACGCGGGAGTCGCCCAAGAAGCGCAAGCGACGAAGCCGGTCGCGGCTGGCTCCGCCTTGCCTGACGTCGCCGTGAAGTCGGTCGACGGCGCCGACGTACGGTTGTCGTCGTTGCACCAGAAGGGCCCTGTGGTGCTCGTCTTTTTCCGCGGCGGTTGGTGCCCGATCTGCACCAAGCACACGGCCGAGCTGATCAAGGTGCTGCCGCAAATCAAGTCGGCCGGCGCGACGCTGGTGGGAGTGAGTCCCGACGATCCGGCCCACTCGCAGGCCAACGCGTCCAAGAACTCGATCCCCTTTCCGCTCTTCTCCGACTCCGACGTCGCCGCAGCGAAGGCCTTCGGTTTGGCGTTCCATGTCGACGATGAGACGGTGAAGAAGTACAAGGGCTTCGGCATCGATCTCGACAAGGCGTCGGGACGCGATCACCACGTCTTGCCCGTCCCGGCCGTCTACATCGTCGACCGGTCCGGCAAGATCGTCTTCGCTCACAGCAATCCCGACTACCGCCAGCGACTCGACGCCGCCCAGATCGTCGCCGAGTTGAAGAAGCTGAAATAGCGCGCGTATCGTGTTGACCGCTCCGCGGTCCAACGCCTCTGCTGCCTCCTGCCCGCACTGCCGGCTGACGCTGGATCGCGGAGCGATCCACGACAAACGCCCTCCGTCGTCCCTTTCAGATTAACTGGATGCGACTCGCAGGACGCCGATTGTGCCTCGCTTTCCGCCGACCGCCAGCAGATGGTCGCCGTGAGACCACTCCAAACGACTCACTCCCTCAGGGGCGTTGGTCGCCACAAGCGGCATCGACTGAGTGAAAGGGCGCCAGATCATTAGTTTGCCGTGGTCGTCGGCGGAAGCCAGCAGGTCGCCGATGCGCTGGAAGGCCAACTGGGTGATTCGAGCATCATGGCCCTGGAACATCTTTGGCTTCCGCCCCGAGGGCCCAGCGCCGCGGCAATCCCATAAGACGATCGCATCGCCGCCGCCCGTTGCGAGGAAGCCAGCCGACGAGTGCCACGCGAGCTCCAACACTTTCGTGGGAAAGCCCCGCATCTGTGCATCCTCGCCCGACTTCACCTTCCAGAAATGGACCGTGGAGTCTTGCTCTCCGGTGGCGATGTAATGCGAATCGGGGCTCCAAGCCAGCACTAAACTCGATCCCTTCCATGCATACTTGCGCGGCTTCGGCCGACGATCCGGCACGTGCAGCGACACGCCGAAGTACGCAGCGACTGCGAGTCCGCTGCCATCCGGGTTCCAGGCCAAGTCGGCGATCGTACTAGCATGGTCGCTCGACTCATACTCCAAACGCCGATCGGCGGACCACACCCGCAACCGCTTCCCGGCTGCCGCGGCGACTCGTCCGCGTCGCGGCTGATAGGCGACTTTCGCCGCCCAGTCGCCGCCTGCATCCAACTCATCGACCTGTTGCCGCAATTCAGGGTCCCAGATTCTGACGACCCCATCCTGTCCTGAGGTCGCCAACTCCAGCCCATCGTGCCGCCAACTCACCGAAGTCGCACCGCCGCCATGAGCGCCGATCTCGACCAGCGTCCCCGCCCCGCCTGCATCCTCCACCAAGCAAACTCGCCCTTCTACCGTAACGAATGCAAGTCGACGGTCGAACGGCGCCCACGCCAAGTCGATGACGTACTCGTCGACGCTCTGTTGCCACTGAAGATGAAGCTTCACCTCTGTCTTCTTCGCGGAATTCAATCCAAACATGCATTAAACCCCGCGTTCAACGACTCGCGATCCAAGTTACGGCCGATGAAAATCAGAGCATTGCGACGCGGTTCATCGCCCCACGGTCGGTCTTCGCGGCCGTCGAACAGCATGTGGACGCCTTGGAAGACATATCGCCGGGGAATCCCGCGGAATGACAACACGCCCTTCATTCGAAAGATGTCGGTCCCTTTCGTCGCGAGCAACTCGCGAAGCCACTCTTGGAATCGGGGCAAGTCGAGATCGCCCGGCGTCGTGATGCCGACTGAAGTCACCGCCTCGTCGTGCTCGTGGTCGGGCTTGTACTCGCGCGTACAGATCGGCTCCAACCTCCGTCCTGATGCATCCGCTAGAAAGGCGGCAAACTCGTCGGGATGATGTTCTGTGAACAGTGCATATGCTCCGTCCTCCTCGATGGGAAGAAAGAACTGCGACGCACCCTCGCCCAGCGACAATTGGAACAAGCTGCTCCCCGGATGCAGCGAGCCGCGAGACGGCAACGCGTGCTCTTCCTCCGAGAACAGCAGCACTGCGGGCTCCACCTCGTCTCGCATCGCCTCCTCGGTCGCGGTCGACAAACGACGACAACAGACGTTCATCCCCGGGTCCGGCCCCGGCTGAAGTTCCAGCGTGTACCGCCCGCGACTCAACTCATACGCGCCGCTCCACTCAAACGGGTACTCAGGCTCCAGAAACTGTGGATCGACCGCGAGCGCTCGATCGAGATCAAATCCGCCCAGGTCGAGTATCCGTTCCATCTCAATGGCCGCATCGCGAGTTCGATAGATGCGTGCGGCGGCGTTCATGCTATGGATGCGAGATTCCAGAGCAGAGAGTTCTTCAGACGCGGCGAGATCCGTCTTGTTGATCAGAATCACGTCGGCGAACGCAATCTGCTCCTTCACTTCATCGCCGTCGTCAAGATGCGCCAAGACATGCTTGGCGTCGACGAGCGTGACGATGCCGTCCAATTGAAAGGCCGACTGAATCTCGTCGTCCATGAAAAAGGTTTGCGCGACCGGTCCCGGGTCCGCCATACCGGTCGTCTCGATCATGATGTAGTCGAAACGATCTCGCCGCTTCCTGAGATTGCCGAGGATGCGGATGAGATCCCCGCGAACAGTGCAGCAAATGCACCCGTTGTTCATCTCAAAAATCTCTTCCTCGGCGCCGATCACCAGGTCGTTGTCGACGCCCACTTCGCCAAACTCGTTCTCGATCACCGCAATTCGCTTTCCGTGGTTCTCGGAGAGAATGCGATTCAGGAGCGTCGTCTTGCCGGCCCCCAGAAAGCCGGTCAGTACGGTGACTGGCGTTTTGGATGGCTGAAGAGCGGCCGATGTCGGAGACGATTCCACGGCGGCATTCATGGTCAACTCGCTTAGCGCTTCGCTGGGAAACGCAACTTCCAGGGGTTTCGTGAACTTCCGCATGACGCGCGGTCCGCGCGACGGCCGCAACAGTCGACATGCACTTGCATTTGGTGTGCAGGAGCATATAAATAACGTCCATGAATGTCAACGCTCGAATTGGCCGCCTGAGGTTCGCATCCACCCTGCTGTTGGCAGCGGCGCTTTCGTTTGGGAGCGCCTGCCGACGCGACGACCCGTCCGCGCCGTCGACCGCAAGCAGCGCCGAACGCGCTACTCCACCGACCGAGACGCTCGCCGTCGTCGCCACTTACAGCATTCTCGGAGACTGGGTCGCGCGCATCGGCGGCGCACATGTCCAAGTCGCGGTCCTCGTCGGTCCCGGCGGCGACGCCCACACCTATGAACCAACGCCCTCCGACGGCGTAGCACTGGAACAGGCGCGGGTGGTCTTCGAGAACGGTCTCGGATTCGAACCATGGCTCGACGAACTCCACCACGCCAGCCGCTCGACCGCCCTTCGCTGCGTCGTCACACAAGGCGTCCCGACGCGCAGTCTCAGCGACGCCCGCGCATCCCGCGTTGAACTCGACCCGCATGTCTGGCAATCGCCGCAACGCGCCCGGCTCGTGGTCCGAAACGTCGCCGATCAATTGATAGCCGTCGATCCACAACATGCGTCGTACTACCGCACGCGATTAGACGATTATCTCGCTGAACTCAATCGTCTCGACGCCGAGATCCGCAGCCAGTTGGAAGGGCTGCCCGCGGATCGACGCGTGCTCGTGACGACTCATGACACGTTCGGATACTTTGCCGAGGATTATGGCTTTCGAGTGTCGAGCATCTTGGGTTCGACGTCCAGCGAAACGTCTGACCCCTCCGCCAAAGACGTCGCCGCCGTAATTCGCCTGATTCGCGAGGCGGGAGTTCGAGCTGTTTTTACGGAGAACATCTTGAACCCGCGGCTGACGGAACAAGTGGCACGCGAGGCAGGCGTCGCCGTCGTCCCTTCCCTCTACACCGACGCGCTGGGTCCCGCCGGTTCTTCTGGCGCCGATTATCTCGCCATGATGCGATCCAATGTGCGGACGATCGTGGAGTCGCTGCGATGAAGACTCGCGCCGCAGCCACTGACGCACATGCGTCCCCGCGTTGGGCTTACGGCGGGCGCGGGCATCGCGACGCGCTGCCGAATGCACCCGCTCTCGAGGTTCAGCGTTTGCAGGCCAGATATGCACGCTGCGAGCGTCCCGCCATCCACGGCGTCCAATTCGTCGTCGAGCGGGGTCGACGAGCGGCCTTGGTAGGCCCCAATGGCGCCGGTAAGAGCACGATTCTCAAGTGCATCGCGGGGTTGCTGAAGCCCGAGTCGGGCGTCATTCGACTGTTCGGAAATCGCGTCGGCGACTGCCATCATCGAACGGCCTACTTGCCGCAACGCACGGATCTCGATTGGCGTTTTCCCTTGTCCGTCTCCCAGTTGGTCATGACGGGGCGATATGTTCACCTCGGCTGGTTTCGCCGCCCAGCGGCCGCCGACCGACGCCATGTCGACGCGGCACTCGAACGTCTGGGATTGAAAGCGTTGGCCGATCGACAAATCAGCGAACTCTCGGGGGGCCAGCAGCAGCGCGCCTTGTTGGCGCGCGCCCTCGCTCAACAGTCGGACTTGTTCTTGTTTGACGAGCCTCTGAACGCCGTTGATCAACCCACTCGCGACATCCTCCATGACGTGCTCAACGAGCACGCAGAACGAGGCGGAAGCGTCCTCGCCGCCACTCACGACTTGAGCAATCTGGCCGACGCCTTCGACTTCGTCATCTCCGTGCAAGACGGCCAAGCCGCGCCCGCCGAAATCTCAGAATGCCTCTCCGTTCCGATTGCTTCTCTCCAACGGTGCGCGGCGCCATGAACTGGTTGTTTGAACCGCTTCAACACGCGTTCCTCCGTCAAGCGCTTCTGGCAAGCTTACTGGTCGGCGCTACTTGCTCGCTGCTTGGCGTCCACGTCCTCCTGCGACGCATGACGTTCTTCGGCGACGCCATCGCACACACGACGCTGCCTGGACTCGTCATCGCCTATCTCAATCGCTGGAACCTGTTCCTTGGCGCCGTCGTCGCCGCACTGCTGGCCGCTATCGGCATCAGTTGGCTCTGCCGCCGTCGTCGCCTGCATGAAGATGCCGCGATCGGCGTCACACTGTCTGGCATGTTCGCCCTCGGCGTCGTCCTCATCAGTCGCACTCGCAGCTTTCGCGACTTCTCGCATATGCTGTTCGGCAACGTGCTTGCCGTCACGTCTTCCGACCTCCTCGGCATCCTGCTTGTCTTCCTCCTGGTAGTGACGACGCTCTGGCTGCTCCACAAAGAACTGCTCGCGTCCACGCTCGATCCCGTCCATAGCAGTACGATCGGACTGAATGTCGAGCGAATTCGGGACGCGTTGCTGGTGTTGCTAGCGCTCGGAGTCGTCACCGGCATCCAGGCAGTCGGCGTCGTGCTTACCACGGCGCTCATGATTACCCCGGCAGCCACGGCGTCATTGATCACCCGCCGCCTCACCCCGATGCTGATCTGCTCCGTCGTCAATTCATCCCTCGCGTGCATCGTCGGACTCTATGCCTCGTATTACTGGTCGGTCTCAAGCGGCGGCGCCATCGTCTTGTCGAGCACGCTTCTGTTCGGATTGGTGCTCGTCGTCGATGCCGTCCGCCGCTTTCGCATCAGCGCGCGGGACCGTTAGGTCGCTTGCATTCCTCTCAGCGACGGGCTAACCGACGGAAGTAGGCATCGCGTTCCGACGGGTCGTCTTCTTCAACGCACGAGAGCCAATCGGCCAGCGACTCGTCGTCCACCATCCACGAGGTCGCCGACAACGGCCCGGGCGCCGTCGGCAGTTGGAGCGTCATCCCGGCATCGCTCGCCGTCCACATTCCCAGGGTCGCACCAAGCCAGGCCGACTCCCCGCCGTCCTCCCCTTCCCCTTCGCCGCCGGCGCTGCGCCCGGTCCATCGTTCAAGGCGTTGATGACCAGCAGGGCGTCGAGCGGCGTGACGAACTGATCGTCGTTGACGTCGACCAACGGCCAGTTCTGCATGTCCGCCGTCGGAACTCCCGGCAGCGCCCGCGATCCCTCCCGATTGAGAAGATTGATGATCCGCAGCGCATCGAGCGGCGACGTGCGGCCGTCGCCCGTGACATCGGTGGGCCGCGTCGCATTGTGCCACCGCTTGTGGACGCTCACCGTCGCCGTCGCCGTCGCCTCTTGCCCGAATGCGTTTCGCAACGTGTACTCGAACGTCTCATCGCCGTAGAAGCCCGTCGCCGGAAGGTAGATTACCTGCGAACCATCGGCGCTGATGGTCGTAGAGCCGCCGTGCGAACCGGCGGTCGTCGAAACAATCCAAGGCCCGGCGCCGGCGGCGTCGGCCGAGTCGTTGGCGAGCACCTCCAGCAACTGCGGGCCGTCCCCCTGGTACGTGAGAAACGCGTCGTCGTTCGCGTCCGCAGATGCCTGCACCGTCGTCTCTGCGCCGACGAAGCGGACTCGCCCCGTCGGCACAGCTTCTTCCGAGCCATACAACGTGAACTCATGCTCGGGCAGCAAGTCGCCCGCCGCGCCGCTCCACGGAATCGTACCGGTCGCGGTTGCGACCAGCGGAATGCGGAACAGCAACCGCGGTGCGCCGTCCAACGAACTCAGCGTCCCCATCGCTCCCGCTTCGTCCAGCAGCCCGGGCGTCGACAAGTCGCCCGCCTGCTGATTGGGATAATCCAGTCCAAACTCCAGTTCTCCCAGCAGATCGACCAGTGCATCGGGATACTCCACATCGACATAGGCGGAGAAGACGCCCGAGCCGTCGTCGCGCAAGTCGTCCACCGTGACCTGCAGGTAGAACGGTTGCCCCACCTCGACGACCGCCAGCAGATTCCCGAACTCGTCGACGGCCTCCAACCGCACCTCCACCAACGGACTAACGTCGACGGTCGAACTGCCGGCGAAGTCGAGCAGCGCACGCAGCTTGTGCGCTTCCTCGATCGGCGTCTCCAAGTCGTGCAGCACTCCGTACGTTCCGTAAGCTCGGCCCGAGGCATGGCTGGTAAACGTGAATTCGTTGTATAGATCCACGCCTGCGTCTTGCGCGCCGTGCAGCAACGTCTGATAGAGGTCGTACATTCGCGGACTGGCCGCCGCTGCCAGCGCCGCCGCATACGCGTCCGACGTCGGCAACGGCGAGGGATCGGCAAACACATGCGAACCGCTCTCGTACGTCACGAACAACAGATCGCGTCCCCATTGCTGTTCGGTTTGCTCCACCAATTCGCGATGCTCATTCAGCCGCGCGAGGGCCCACGGAATGGAGATGTTTTCCAGGTCGTCCAGGATGTCGTCGGCGGTCGTCGACGCGTCGTATTGCAACGCCATCTCGGCGCTGATGCCGGCGTAAGCCGTCGACGAGATGGCGTCGAGATGTCCGTCGACCGCCGCGACCAGTTGTTCCGTTAGCCACACGTTGGCTTGCTGTCCCGCGACGACGCGCACCAATCGCGACTCTTGACCCGCGAACACGTCGCTCCAGATGTCAAAGTCGCGACGAATCTCGCGACCAGCGATTTCGAAGAAGTCGAGTCCCGCGTTCTCAGGCAGCTGCGTCTGCTCCCACAGCCAGCTATTCGTTGGGAAGTAACCGTTCCACAGCTCGTTCGACCATTCGACATACACGACTTGATCCGGTTCCAGCGTGTCGCGCACAAGTTCGGCGAACGAGCGAACATAGTCGTCATTCGCCAAGTACGGCATGTTGAACCACGGGTTCGCGTCCAGTTCGTTCGCCAACTCAATCATGTACTCCGGCGCCACGCCGTGCGTGTGATAGAACTCGGGCAAGTCGCCGTCCGATTGCGAGGCGTCATCCAGCTTTGCGCGATCGTCCCACGCGACGACGTCCGTGCTATTGGTGCTCATCCAATCCATGAATCGCAGCGTATCGAACCCTTCCAAGCGTTCGAGGAACAGGGGGTGGAAGGGCGAGCCAGCGTCGCCTGGATTCCAGACGCCGACCAACGACTGTCCTTGATAGTCGGGCATCCACAGATGGATGTTGCGAATCGGATTCGCGGCGTCGGTCGAGCGGATCGTCATGTCGAAGTGAGCGTCGGCCGGCATCTCGACGAGCGCGTAGTGCGTGCCATCGGGATTCACCCCCGATTCGATCACGAATGGCATGACCAATTCTCCGTCCCCTTGCCACTCCGCGCGATAAATCCCGGCCGGCTGCGCCGACTCGTCGCTGAACAACACGGTCGTCGCCTGTTGCTGATAGAGAGTCCCATCGGAGTGTTGCCACACGGGCAGGCTCGTCACCCAGCCATGCTCGTCCAACTGCAGCTCAGGCCCTTCTCCCAAAAAGAACTGCCACGACGTTTCGCCCGTCTCGACGTTACGCGCTTGCACGCCCCACGGGCGCGCTCGGGCGAACGCGTCGCGAAACACATACGCTGGATCCCAATCCAGCGCGCCTGCGAGATTCATGCCCACCTGCATGGGCTCGTCCGCAGGCGGAGGATCTGGGTTCGGATCGTCGTTCGGTGCATCTCCCAAGAACGACAGCAACTGTTCGTCGGTTGCGTCGTTCACCAGATCAACTCCCGCGAGTTCTGCGGGGACGACCGGCCGCGCAAACCGCGCAAAGTCATAGCGCGCCGTAATGTCGGGCGAGAACGGTTGCCACGGAGTCGGATCGACGATCTGCCCCGGCGCCATCACGCTGCCGTTGTGCACGATCGGCGGCAGGTCGCTCGCCTTCTCCCAGTCGGTGTACGAGACCATGCCCACCTGCAAAGTCTGCGGCATGTCGGGGCGCGAGTAGCGACGGTGCACGGTCCAGTCTGTCTGACCCGCGAGTCGATGCATGGCGATGACCGACGTGCCAATGCGCGCGATGCGCAGTTCGACTTCGTTCGGCGAGTCGCCCAGCGGCGTGAGTTCAAGCGTCGAGACGCTGTTGCGCGTCGTCTTCACTTCGAAGCTGAACTGGTTGTCGCCCGTGGCGTACCCCATCGACAGGAATACGTAGTTTTCGCCGACCTGCCCCGCGTCGGTGCGACTGCCCGGCAACCAGTCTGCGGCGCCGTTTTCAATCGGTCTCGGCGTACGGATCATGAGTCCGCCGAGCGAGAACTGAGCGTCGCCGGGAACATCGTCGGCGTCGCTCGCCCCCACGTCGTCGCGGTCGTCGATCTGCATCCGCGTCGTGATGACGAAATCGCCCGTGATTTCCTTGAACACGAGCGGCCCGCGCCAGTCCTCGTACCACACCACGGTGTGCGGCTGAAGTACCATGGCGCCCGAGCCGCTGGCGTCGATTTCCCAGAGGTTGAGTTGAGCGCCGGCCGGGCCCCAGCCTTCGACCGCGTTCACTTCGCTCCAGTCGACAAGGGTCGCCGGATCGTCGAACTCGTCGGATAGCAAAGCGAGGTCGTCGTCGTTGGCGTCCATGTACCGTCGCGACTCCAGCCGCTCCGGCGTCCACAACTTCCGCAAAGCTCGACGACGACGGTCGGCCCCGGACGGACCGCGCGACTTCCACGACGAAGCCGACGACGCACTTGCAACAGACGACTTCCAGCGAGAGAACAAGTTCTTCATGATGGGCGACTCCCCCGAGACAAGGTGATTTAGCGAACGGAGCCGTTCGCATTCCGCAACTCGCGCCGACCGACGACGGTCGTCGCAAGCACGCGTCCAAATGAGGCTCGCCAAACCCTTGCCGCCCGCGACAAAATTCTCCAAAAAGACCGGGAACGAGCCCCGAGGAACGCCCCATGTCCGTCACCGAATCGGTCACTCTCTGGATCAACCAACTCCGCGACGGCGACTCGCTGGCCGCCCAGCGCCTTTGGGAAACCTACTTCCAGCGGATGGTCGAACTGGCTCGCCGCAAACTGACTGGCGCGTCGCCAGCCGCCGGCGACGAAGAAGACGTCGCCCTCAGCGCCTTCAAAAGCTTTTGCCTGGGCGCACGCGAGGGGCGTTTCCCCCAAGTGCTCGACCGCGACAACCTGTGGCCGCTGCTGATGGCGATCACGCTCCATAAATCGGTCGACTTGATCCGCGAAGCCAACCGACTGAAGCGCGGCGGCGTCCCCCGTCAGGGCGCGGACAGCGGCGATGCGGGGCCCGCGCGACGGCTCGCCGAATCGCTCAGCGAGGTGCTTAGCCGCGAGCCGACGCCCGAATTTGCGGCCGAGCTGGCGGACCATCTGCAACGCCTTGTCGGGCGCCTCGACGCCACCGGCGATGCGTCGCTCAGCCAAATCGCTCTGCTCCGCATGCAGGGTTACTCGCCCGCTGAGATCGGGCAGCGACTCGACTGCTCCGCCCGCAGCATCCAACGCAAGCTGGTCGTGATCGCTCGGATATGGCAAAAGGACGAACCGTCGTCCCCCTGATCCCGACCGCTCGACTATCATCCGTCTATGGACATGGACTCCGATTTCAACCAGCTATCCGACGAGCAGCTGTTGACGCTCGACCGGTTGGCCACGGCATTCGAAGCAGCCTGGAAGGCGGGCGAAAAGCCGCCCGTCGAAACCTGGTTGGTCGACGTGCAGACAGACTTGCGCGAACCTGCTTTGGCCGAGTTTCTCGCGGTCGAAGTCGGATATCGACGACGGTATGGGCCGCCGCCGACGCTGGAGGAGCTCGCGCGACGCTTCCCCAACGCTCCCAAGGCATGGCTGCGCCGAATCGGCGCCTCGGACGACGAGGCGCCCGAGCGCTTCGGCGACTATCGCATCGACTCGCGCATCGGCGGCGGCGGCATGGGAACCGTCTACAAGGCGATTCACGAACGGATGGGGCGCGTCGTCGCGCTGAAGGTCTTGCGCCGCGACATCGGCGACGACCCTGCGCTGCTCCAACGATTCGATCGCGAGGTTCGCGCTGCGGCGCGACTTACGCACCCCAATATCGTCGCGGCACTCGACGCCCGCGAGCAGGATGGGCGTCACTGTCTGATCACAGAATATGTGGAGGGTTGCGACTTACACGAGTTGGTGCGGCGGCAGGGACCGCTCCCGGTAGGGCTCGCCGTCGACTGCGTCCTCCAAGCCGCGCGAGGGCTTGCCTACGCTCATCGCCAAGGCGTGATCCATCGCGACATCAAACCGGCAAACCTGTTGCGCAGCACCGATGGCGCGGTGAAGATCCTCGACATGGGACTCGCGCGCTTTGAAGCGCCGGACGACCCAGGCCTCGTCGACCTCACGAAATCCGGCGTCGTGATGGGAACCGCGACGTACATGGCCCCCGAACAGGCCCGCGATACGCGCCGCGCCGACGCACGCTCGGATCTCTACAGCCTCGGCTGCACGCTCTATTTCTTGCTCGTCGGACGACCGCCCTACTCGGGCGAAACCATGGTCGATACCATCCTGTCGCACGTCAGCCAGCCGGCCCCGTCGCTCGCCGCGCACGCCCCGGTTCCTGTAGCGCTCGAAGACGTTTATCAGCGCATGGTCGCGAAGAACCCGCAGGACCGCTTTCAGTCGGCCGACGAAGTCATCGCAGCGCTGGAACCGTTCCGCGACGCCGTCGCCGCGCCGCATTCGTTTGCCGTTCACGCCGTGCCTGGCGAGCGTCCACAGGAGTCGATCGGCGCGACACAGCCGACGCTGGCGCTGCCTCCACTCGACGAAACTCGAGCGGGCCCGCCGCCGCTGTTTGTCGCCCCGCCCCCGATCGCCCCGCCCGCCGTCGCCGCGCCCCCTGTTATCGTGGTGCGTCGACCGACGCCGACGACGGCAGCCCAACCCAGTCGGCTCGCGACGTCCAAACTGCTGATCGCCGCCGCAGTCCTGGTCGCCGTCGGCGCCGCAGCCCTCGCCTTCCGCGGAGGACGCGACGTCGTCCCCGTGCCAGCCTCTCGCTTCGCGCTCGCCATGAACGGCCGCACCAGTTATCTGGCGGCGCCGGAGATCGTGCCTGAACGCGGCGCAACGTACACGATCGAAGCCATCGTCCAGCCGCGCGAATTCACGACCGCCAACATCGTTTCCTGGCTGGGTCCCGACTGGATGGCGATCTATATGTCGCAAGACGGCCGCTGGGGACTCGCTCGCCGTTGGCAAAACACGCCCGTCGTCACCGCGACGCGAACTCCCGCGACGCTCGGCGCCGTCGTGCACCTCGCGGGCGTCTTCCGCGGGGGCGAGTTGCAGTTGTACATCGACGGCCAATACGTCCCGACCGACGACGTCCGCTACGCGCTCCTGGAAACGGCCGGCGGACTGCACGTCGGGGGCGTACCTCCGGAACGTCTTCCCGAAACTCGGTATTTCGCGGGCCAGGTCCACGCGATTCGCATCACGCGCGGCGAACGTGCGATCGCCGATTTCTCCGCCAGACGCCCTCTCGCCCCCGACGCCCAGACGCTGGCCTGCTTTCTTTTCCCCGAAGGCCAAGGCGTCGTCACGCGCAGCGCCGACCGCCGCCCCTGGGAAGCCCGCTTAGTCGATGTCGAATGGCAAGCGGTTCCACCGACGGTGCGTTAGGACCCGGCTAGTCAGCCGCACCGCCGCCGTCGCATACACAGCCGACCATGGACAAGCGGCGTTCGCTAGCGCGGCGTCGGCTGAAACGCAAACCCTAGCTCGCGCTAAACGCCAGGTTCCGCGAGCGTCGCTAGCTGGTCTGCATCCGTGAAATTCAACGACTCGGAGTTCAAACAGAAGCGCAGGCCGGTCGGCGGCGGCCCATCAGGAAACACATGCCCCAGGTGGCCGCCGCACCGTGCACAAAGAATCTCCACGCGAAACATGCCGTGGCTGTCGTCCGGCCGCTCCAGTACGTTCTCTTTGGCGATCGGCTGAAAAAAGCTCGGCCAGCCGGTCCCCGAATGAAACTTGGAGTCGGACGAAAACAGCGGCAAGGCGCAACCAGCGCACGTGTACACGCCGACCTTCTTGTTATCGAGCAGCGTGCCGCAGAAGGGACGTTCCGTCCCCTGCTGCCGTAGCACTCGAAATTGTTCCGGCGTCAGCCGCTTCCGCCACTCGGCGTCCGACAACTCCCAACCCGTCGACTCGATCGGACCTGCCAATCGACCGTTCCGATCAAACACGCGCACCTTGGCCATGACCGTTTCGCTCCGTTGCTTGGCCGCGATCTCAACCCGGCCTTAGCATAGGTGCGCGAGCGCCGCACGGCGAGGGCGGTCGGCTTAGCCGCACGAATCGCACGTGCATTCGACGCAAACGCAGGCGTCGCACGCACACTCGGTGCAAACGCACGGGCCGCTTGAGCAACCGTGGCACGCCGGTTTCGATTCCGTCGTCGCTCGATTGCCGCCCCAGGCGAACGCACACGCAGACCCCAGCACCAACACCGCCGCCAAACCTGCCATCCAGTAACGCGACATGACGCAACTCCTCGCTCTAGCCCTCTTCGACCGTCGCTCCCGCCGCCGACAAACGCCGTCGGCACGGTGATCGACAAGTCTTCGAATGGTTAGATGTCGCGAGTCGCCGATTCCTTCACGACTTTTTCGAGCTCTCTCGGCGGACGCCGTACGGCTCGGCGGCGGAAGAGGTTCTGACTAGCGAGTCGAACGACGTTTTTCGCCCTGCGGCACGTCGCGATACGACTGATGACACGTGACGCACGACTGCGACACGGCCTTGAATGTCGCACCCAACTCGGCGGGCGGCGGCGGCGCAGCCCCTGCCTTTTGCCAGCGCGCTAGCAGAATTTCGAGCTTCTGCGCGCTCGCTTCGCTGTCGCGGAGCACTTGCTGAAACTCGGCGGGCTGACGTTTGGTTTCTTCGGTCCGCAGCAACTCCGTATAATGTTCGCGCAAGATCAGCGCCTCGTGAGCCGGGTCAAGCGCCGGTTGTTTGTCGAGCTTCCGCCATTGGTTGTTCGAAAAGGCCCGCAGATGATCGAACGTATGTTCGATTTCAATCATCGCCTGGGCCATCGGCGGGACCTTCACCGTCTCGCGATACTCCACCTGCAGTGCATCCAGCCAGGCTGTTTCGAGCGGCCGTGCGGCTTCAGCCGAATCATACAGACCACGATAGTTTTCGCTCGTGCCGGCCGCTTCGAGCACGCCGCGTGCGCGTTCAGGCGGCAACAATCCCGCGCCGACGCAGGCGACGGTCGCCGCCGCTGGGCTACGGTGCTTCCCATGATGGCAGTGAATGTAGATCGGTCCCGGCAAGTCGCGCACCGCTTTCGCCAGTTCCGCCGCCCGCTCCTCTGGCACGCCGTCATATCCATGCGGCAGGTGAACGTAGCGCAGACCGTACTCCTTGGCGAGCTTCACATCGGGCTTGGCGCCATCGACGCTGATGATCGTCTTGATCCCTAACCGCTGCAGTTCCGCAAACGCCTCCGGCCCCTCAGGCAGCCCTCCCGAGATCACCTTCGCATGGATGCGCCAAGGATTCGGCAGATGCGCAGCCGACACCTTCTCCGGCCCAGGCGTCTCTTGCCCCGCCGATTCCGCGGCCCCAGCGCCAGCAACGACGATCCCAATCAGCACAAGAAACAGCCGCCGCGCTTGATGGATCGTCATATCCCAACTCCCGCCCACGCTCACCAAAACACCTTCCCATAGCGTAAGCCCCCGTAGAACAGGCTTCCAGCCTGTTACCAAGCCCCCCCAGCTCAGTTTTCCCCCGCGCAAACACCCCGCGCACGCCAAAGCCCCCCGCACGCCGACTCCGCCCGTGGGCGTCGTCGGCCTGTTCGTGGTGCAGACAGGCGATGGTGCAGACAGGCTGGAAGCCTGTCCTACGGGGTTACAGCACGAAGCGAGTGGCCGCGGGCTTCGTCACGACGCCGGGGATCATGATCTGCTTGCCGCCGCCGCTGCCGCCGTTCAGCGTCAACGTGCTCGTCGCAAAGTCGATCTGCGAGTACAGAATGCTGTACGCGGCCAGATTGATGAAGTCGTACTGCATGTCGGTGATCGTGTCGGCGCTGGCCGTGTCGCCGGCGAAGACGAAGTAGTCGTTCCCCGCACCGCCCGTCAGCACGTCGACGTCGTCGCCGCCGTACAAATAGTCGATCCCCGAGCCGCCGTTCAGGCTGTCCGCCCCCGACTCGCCGTACAGCGTGTCGTTGCCGTGCATGCCATACAACCGGTCGCCGCCGCCGCCGCCGTACAACAGATCATCGCCGTTCGTGCCCCAGATCGTGTCGGCGCCGCCCAAGCCGTTCACCAGCGTCACCGAAACGAACACCACCGTCGACGAACTATAGATGTCGCTCGCCGTCGCACTCGTGCGGAAGTCGAACACGTTGTCGCCGCTGGTCCCCACGATCGCGAATCCATTCCCTTCGAGGTACTCAAAGGCCTGGCTCAGCGCGTTGAACGACGCCAACACCAAGTCGGTCGTCCCCGCGTTGCGGATGCGGTCCGTGTTCGCGCCGCCGTTGACGACCAGATCGCCAAGCATCTCGTCGCCGCGCACCAGGAAGATGTCGTTGCCGCCGTCGCCGTTGAGCGTATCGTCGCCCGCGCCGCCGTCGATCGTGTCATTGCCCAGCCCGCCGGCGATCGTGTCGTCGCCCGCTTCGCCCACCAGCGAGTCGGCGCCGCCGTTGCCAGCGATCGAGTCGTTCCCGTCGCCGCCGATCAACACGTCGTTGAACTCGCTGCCGTTCAACTGGTCGTTCCCGCCTAGCCCGTTCACGAATGCCAACGGGCTCAGCGTCGTGAAGGTAACGCCCGCCAGATTGAAGACGTTGTCGTTGACGTTGCCGTTCAAGCCTTGGCCGGCGCCCAAGATGCGTTCAATGCCGTTGACCGCCAGCGAGAACCCATCGATCGACGCCGCGACGCCGCCGATGATCTCCAAATCGTCAAACTGGTTGCCGCCGCGCAGCACGTCGAATTCGGCTTCGGTTCCGAAGACTTGCAGCTTGTCGACGCCGTCGTCGCCGTTGACCGAGTCGATCCCGGCGCCGCCGTCGAGCGTATCGTTGTCCGCTCCGCCGCTCAGCGAATCCGCCCCCGACTCGCCCCACAGCCGATCGTGGCCCAATTCGCCCGACAGCGAATCGTCGCCGTCGCCGCCGTACAGCCAGTCCTCGTCGGCGCCGCCGAAGATTTGGTCATTCCCCCGGCCGCCGTGAATCGTGTCGTTCGCTTGATCGCCGTACAGTTCGTCGTCGCCCGACCCGCCCACGATCTGGTCGGCATCGATGCCGCCGCGAATCGTGTCATTCCCCGAGCCGCCGAGGATGATGTCCGCGCCGCTGCCGCCGACGATCGAGTCGTGGTCGCGTCCGCCAAAGATGCAGTCGCCGGCCGCCAGCCCGTCGATCGTGTCGTTGCCATCCTGACCAAAGATGAGATCCACCAAGGGAGTGCCTTGGATCGAGTCGTCGCCGGACGTGCCGACCACGATCTGGTCTTCGCTCACGATCGCAATGAAGCAGGCCGTGATGTCGATGATGACGTCGTCGTCGTATACCGCCAGCGACGCCGACTCAAAGTTGGTCGCCGAGAAATTCCCCTTGGCGTCGTCTTGCGTCAGGCTCAGGGTCAAGCCGCTCGGATTCGCCAAGTACTGCTGGACCGTCTGGATATCCGCGGTGGTGAAGGCGCCCAGTTGATCGGGCGTGAACACCAGCGTCACGTGGTCGTCGTCCGCGCCGCCGTCGTAGGCGACTTCGTCGATATTGTGGTACGACGTCGTGACGTCGTCGTCGTTGGCCCCCGCATCGACCGTCGGCGCGTCGACGATGCTCGTGAAGCCCAAGTGCAAGTCGTTGCCGCCGCCGTTGCCCTGCAGCGCAGCCCCCGCGCCGTCGTAGCGATCGATGCTGTTGGCGAACTCGTTGTACACCGAGTTGAAGCCGTTCAGCGTCACCGGCCCCGAACCGACGTTGATCATCAAGTCGTCGTCGCTGGCGTCGCCCACGCCGCCCGTACCGCCGATGATCACATCGAACTCGGCTTCCGTCCCCTCCACTTCGATGCGATCCGAAGCAGCGCCGCCGTCGACGTCGTCGACGCCCGCCTTGGCATTGATCACGTCGTCGCCGTCGTTCCCGCGAATCAGGTTGACATCGGCATCGCCCACCAGCGTCTCCGAACCGCTGCCGCCCAGCAGATTCTCCACGCTGCTGCCGACGTCGCCGCCCGTCCCGGCGGCGATGCCATTCGCCGCGCCGCCGAACACAAACGAGGCCGTTCCCGTCGTCAAGTTGACCGACACATTCGTCGTAAAGTCGGTCAGATCGAGCGTATCGCCCTGCGTCGTGTGCGTACCGGCGTCGATCGTACCGCCCAACACCACGCCGTCCTTCAAGATCAGGACGTCGTCCCCCGCGCCGCTGGCGAGCGACGTCGCAACCGTCGCCGGCACGGTCCACACGACCAGCGTATCGGCCGCGGCGTCCGTATCGGTCAAGTTGTCGGAGTCGAGCAGCAACGCCGTGAGCGGCGCGGCGCCGGCCGGTCCCGCCGGCGTCGCGCCATCGACGCTCATCAGCGACACCAGGTCGCTGCCGCCGCCCGAGCGGACGACGGCGCTGCCGAAGCCGCTGAACAGCGTCGGCGCGAACGTCGTACTGCCGGCGTTCGGATAGACGACCGACGCCCCGTCGGTCGACGTACCGGCGTTCAAGCCCGCGATCGGGTCGACTCCGGCGCCAATCAGGGTCAAGCTCGTCACATCGCCGCTGGGCGAGCTGCTGGCGTCGACCACCAACGAACCGCCCGCGCCGACGAACGTCAGCGGCGCGATGTCCTCGAACGACATGCCCAGCTGAGGCGCCGCGAACGTGCCGTTGGTCGCCAAGCCGATGTTGCCGCTGCGGGCCGTATCGAGGCTGTCCGACGTGTAGACGGCGCCGTGACTCGTCGTGAGCAGCATGCGCACCGCATCGACGCCGCCGCGGCCGTCGAAATGCACCTTCACCGGGACGGTCATATTGTCGTAGCCGGTGAGGCTGGTGAACGTGTTGCTGACATGGCTTCCCGGCGCGGCGCTCGTGCCAGCGAAGACCGGCAAGCCGCTCGCGGTCTCTTGAATCTCCAGCGTGTCGGCGGGAACGTTGCCGCCGGCGGTGGTGTTGCCGCCGAGCACTTGCAGCGAGTTGATATCGGCGTCGGCGCCTTGGAAGACCAGCACGCCGTCGACGCGCAGTTCCAGGTTAACGCTGTTCTTCTGCACGTTGATGGTGTCGCCGTCCAGGTCGCTCGTGGTGAGCGACGGTTCCATGTCGAGAATCAAATTGTACGCCGTGCCGGTCGGCGTGGTGTTCACCGACTCGATGCTGGTGTACGAGACGGCCGCCGCGTTGCCGAACGACCAAGCGCCGACGTTCGCGCCGCTGACGGTCAGCGACGGCGACGTGAGTCCGGTGATCGTCAAGTTCAATACATCGCCGGGGGCGACGGTCGGGTTGAACCCGAAAATCGAGATCGGCGTGCGCTGGGCCGCAGCCGCATCCTGGTCAGGAGTCACATTGAACGTGTCGGCCGCGCCGTTGCCGTTGAACGTAGCGCTGGCCGCGTCGATGTCGCCGGCGAAGTCAAGCAGCCCGCCGCCGCTGTTGTCCGCATCGATGTTGACGATGACTTGGCCAAAATTGCCCACCGTGCCGGCCTGGACGAGCGTGCCGCTTGGCAGACTGACGTTCACTCCGGCGCTCAGCGTCACCGTCGCGCTGTTCGCGCTCGCGACCACCGATTCGCTCAAGCTGAGCGAGCCCGACGCACTGACGTTAATATTGCCGCCCGTGGCCGTGACGCCGCCGATCCCGCCGGTCAGTCCGCCCAGCGCGAGCGTGCCCGTGTTGGCGAGGAAGACGCCGCCCGAGCCGCCGCTGGCCTCAAGGTTCGCGACCGTTGTTTCGAGTGGATCGGCCAGCGACGCGATGCCGGTCGTCGCCGACAGGATGGCGCTCGTCGCGGTGATGTTGTTGGTTGCGCCATTGCCGTCCGTGATCGCGCCGGCCGCGGCGGTGAGCGTGGCGGTGTTTGTGCCGCCCACGGAGACCGATTCGACGACCAACGCCGTGGCGGCCGCAATCGAGATGGGACCATTTGCGGTGGTCGCCGACAGGATGCGCAGGTCGCTGACATCGGCCACCTTGATCGGGCCGGCGCTGGTGACGGCCGCCGTGAGTCCGCGATTCGGAATCGAAAAGCCGTTGATCTCGAGCGTCCCCAAGGCGCCGATGCCGTTCGCAGCCGTCAGATTCACGTTGCTCGCGGACACATCGGACGTGCCATCCGAACCGGCTTCTTCGATCGAGCCGGCCGCATTCAGCGTAATCGAGTCGCCGGGGGCCGCGATCTGATTGGCCAGGATGTCGCCCGCCGACGTGACGATCGTGATGACGTTGCTGGCGTCGGTGGTGTTGGTCACGTTCGTCGCGGTTACCGTACCGCCGGCATGCACCGTGATCGAACCGTTGAACGTCTGGACATTCTGCAACGTCACGCCGTCCGTTTCGTTGATCTGGATGCTTCCGGCGCTCGAGACCGTAGCATTGATCGTCGCGACCGTCGTTTCGAGTGCGTCCGCCGCGCCAATGCCGCTCGCCGAGCTCATCGTGAGCGTCGTCGCCGTAATCCCCGTCGCGTTGCTGCCGTCGTCCGTGATTGCGCCCGCCGTGGCGGTGATCGTCGCCGTATCGTCGACGGTGACGGTATTGACCTGAATGGCGCCCGTCGTGCTCACGATCGTCGCGTCGTTCGTCCCCGCACCCGACGCCGTGACGACGCCCAGCGTCAGACCGTTCGATTCGGTGACGAAGATCGAACCGTTCGTGGCAGACGCGTTCAGCGTTCCGATGGTCGTATCGATCTCGTTGTTCACGCCGCTGGCGCCGATCGAGCCATTGCCCGCGGTCAGGCTCGCGGTCGTCGCCGTGATCGCCGTCGCGTTGCTGGCGTCGTCCGTGATTGCACCCGCCGTGGCGGTGATCGTCGCCGTATCGTCGACCGTGACGGTATTGACTTGGATACTGCTCGTGGTGCTCACGATCGTCGCGTCGTTCGTCCCCGTACCCGACGCGGTGACCACGCCCAGCGTCAGACCGTTCGATTCGGTGACGAAGATCGAACCGTTTGTGGCAGACGCGTTCAGCGTTCCGATGGTCGTATCGATCTCGTTGTTCGCGCCGCTGGCGCCGATCGAGCCATTGCCCGCGGTCAGGCTCGCAGTCGTCGCCGTGATCGCCGTCGCGTTGCTGCCGTCGTCCGTGATTGCGCCCGCCGTGGCGGTGATCGTCGCCGCATCGTCGACCGTGACCGTATTGACTTGAATAGCGCCCGAGGTGCTCACGATCGTCGCATCGTTCGTCCCCGTGCCCGACGCCGTGACGACGCCCAGCGTCAGACCGTTCGATTCGGTGACGAAGATCGAACCGTTCGTGGCAGACGCGTTCAGCGTTCCGATGGTCGTATCGATCTCGTTGTTCGCGCCGCTGGCGCCGATCGAGCCATTGCCCGCGGTCAGGCTCGCGGTCGTTGCCGTGATCGCCGTCGCGTTGCTGGCGTCGTCCGTGATTGCACCCGCCGTGGCGGTGATCGTCGCCGTATCGTCGACCGTGACGGTATTGACTTGGATACTGCTCGTGGTGCTCACGATCGTCGCGTCGTTCGTCCCCGTACCCGACGCCGTGACGACGCCCAGCGTCAGACCGTTCGATTCGGTGACGAAGATCGAGCCGTTCGTGGCAGACGCGTTCAGCGTTCCGACCGTCGTATCGATCTCGTTGTTCACGCCGCTGGCGCCAATCGAGCCATTGCCGGCGGTCAGGCTCGCAGTCGTCGCCGTGATCGCCGTCGCGTTGCTGCCGTCGTCCGTGATTGCGCCCGCCGTGGCGGTGATCGTCGCCGTATCGTCGACCGTGACGGTATTGACCTGAATGGCGCCCGTCGTGCTCACGATCGTGGCGTCGTTCGTCCCGGTTCCCGACGCGGTGACCACGCCCAGCGTCAGACCGTTGGATTCGGTGACGAAGATCGAACCGTTCGTGGCAGACGCGTTCAGCGTTCCGACCGTCGTATCGATCTCGTTGTTCGCGCCGCTGGCGCCAATTGAGCCATTGCCCGCGGTCAGGCTCGCGGTCGTCGCCGTGATCGCCGTCGCGTTGCTGCCGTCGTCCGTGATTGCGCCCGCCGGGGCGGTGATCGTCGCCGTATCGTCGACCGTGACGGTGTTGACCTGAATGGCGCCCGTCGTGCTCACGATCGTCGCGTCGTTCGTCCCCGTACCCGACGCGGCGACCACGCCCAGCGTCAGACCGTTGGATTCGGTGACGAAGATCGAGCCGTTCGTGGCAGACGCGTTCAGCGTTCCGACCGTCGTATCGATCTCGTTGTTCGCGCCGCTGGCGCCGATCGAGCCATTGCCCGCGGTCAGGCTCGCGGTCGTCGCCGTGATCGCCGTCGCGTTGCTGCCGTCGTCCGTGATTGCGCCCGCCGTGGCGGTGATCGTCGCCGTATCGTCGACCGTGACGGTGTTGACCTGAATGGCGCCCGTGGCGCTGACGATCGTCGCGTTATTCGTACCCGTCCCCGTGGCCGTCACCGAACTAAGGGTCAGGCCGTTCGTTTCATCCAGATTGATCGATCCAGAGCCTGTGTTCGAGAGCGTGGCTGTTGCGATCGTGGTATCCACATCGATGCCGGTCGACGCGGACGCACTGAGAGACTGAGCGATCACGTCCACCGCCGTGGAACTCGTCGTGATCGCACCAGCGACGGTCAGCGCGACCGAAGTGGTGGTTTGCAGTCCGCCGCCGGTGAAGTTGACCGTCTGAATCGGCTGGCCGCCGGTCGTTCCGATGTTGGCCGTTCCGGCCCCCAGGTTGATGATCGCGGACGGGAAGTTCACCGTATCGGCGCCGTCGCCGTTGATGATCAGGTTGGCGCTGAACGCGGCCGGACCCGCCTCCTGCGAATCGAGGCTGTTGAAGTTCAATACGTCCGTGCCGTTGGTCAGGTTGATGGTGAGCGAGCCGGTCGGATTGATGAACGCGACCGATTCCCCAAGCGTCGAGCTGATGGTCGAGATCGTATCGCCGGCGCTGCCGGAGTCGCCGAGGGTCACCGTCTCGCTGCCGCCGGTGAACGTGAAGGTGCGATTCACAGCCGATAAGTTGTCCGTGACGGGTTCGAGGCCGGTGTAATTGATCGTGTTCGAACCTGCGGTGACGCTGCCGTCGGCGGCGTTCGTAAAGCTATGTGTGACGGAGGTGAACGTGCCCGTGCCGCTTAGCACCATCGCATCCCCCGGCGGACCGCTGGTGGGATTGCCGCCGTTGAAGTCGAGCGTCTTGCCGAGGGCGTTCGTCAAGTTCACGGTCAGCGTGTCGTTGCCGGCCGCCGAGTTGACGATGATCTTCGACCCCGTAATCGAGGACACGGGAATGGTCAGCGTCTTGTTGCCGTTGGAGAGCGCTGCGCCGGAAATGTCGCCATTCGATTGAAATCGCTCGTTCGCATCGGTGATGACGATCTGTCCTGCACCGTTGTTGCTGACGGTGATTGAATTATTTTTCCCGGTCGCGTCGACGTCGGTGATGACAAGGTTCCCGGATCCATCGAGCGCCGCCTTGAGCGGCTCGTTGATCGCCACATTGTCGACATACCAGCCAGCGGGAGTCGTCGCGGGTCCACAGCAGGCATCGCCCGTGTCGTAGCGAAACCGAATGCGCGCCGTCGAACTGGGGGTCACCGTCGCACTGTACGACACGTTGCGCCATGTCGCATCGCTGTCCGAGTGCAGCTTGGCTTGAGTTGTGTTGAAGAACGAAGTCCAAGAAGAACCGTTGTCCAATGAGTACTCGACCCACTCGACGTCGTAACTCGTCGGAAAACCGCCTTCGTTGTTCGAATAAGAGTCGAAGGTGACGGACAGAGTGGAACCGGTCGTAAACGTCGGCGACTGAATCCACGAGTTTTCCGCACCCAGCGCTCCGAAATTCGGCGTCCCCAGACTGTTGTTTGGTGCACCGAAGGACTGCGGCGCCCAGGTCGACGGTCGGCCGCTAATCCCCAAGCTTGTGATCGCGTTTTGCGAAGTCGTCCACCCTTGGACGCCCGTTCCAAAATCGTAAAGCGCAAAGACGCGTCGCGCTTCAAGTTGCTCCATCACAAAACGCTTGCGTCGCTTTTGGTCTCGTACGCTCGACTTTGATGCGCCGAAAATTTTACGAAAGGAGTTCCAGGCGCGCAACATGACGTGACTCTCAAAGGCGGGGGGGGCAGGTCGATTGAGCGAGGGCGGCATGTCGCCGCGGACGGGCAGGACCATTCGGGTGGTCCGATGTCCCCGTTGCTAATGTTTTTCGTCACTCCAATCGCGCCAATTCGGATAAACGTACTTGCTTTTTCGAGAAATCCACATCATTGATGGACGAGGTGTAGTTTGCAGCGTGTCCCCCCGCCCCGAATCGCCGCCCAACCGCTACAGTTTGCGCGACGCACAGCGACGCACGGCACTCGTCTCGCTGGCATCGTGGTCGGGGTGACGGGCTGTGGGGTGACAGGCTGTGGGGTGACAGGCTGTGGGGTGACAGGCTGTGGGGTGACAGGCTGGAAGCCTTGTCGTTCCCCAAATCTTAGACGGTTGGTCCAAGCTTGAGTGCTAGGGACGCTCCGTGAACGTAATTGTTCAGTTTCTCCCAGCCTCTCCAGAGTGTGATCCATCCGGGTTCGCCGTCGCCTTTGCGTCCGAGGAATCCGCCGAGTTTGGCGACTTCACGATAGAACTGTCGGACGGTGAGATCGGTGATGCGTGCGAGCTTGGGGCGAGCCTTCTGAAGGATGCGGATCCAGATTTGGGGCACGACTTGGCTCGCCGGCTTGTCGGGCGCCGTTCTCGCGATGGACTTCAGTTGCAACAACCGCACCGCTTGGATGCCAAGCAGCGCGGTGATCGCTTCCAGCCCCGCCTTCGTGTGCAATTGACGTGCTTCGACTTGGCAACCCGTTTTCAACGCTTTGTGATATTCCTCGATCAGCCAACGTCGTTCGTAGTACTCAATGACCTTCCAAGCGTCGTCGAGATTGCTGACGGGCAGTGACGTGAAGAGCGTCCAGCGGATCGGCTTCACTCCCGCGGGCGCATCGACTTCGGTGACATGCACCACGTTCATGGGAATCGGACGCGGCTTGAGCTCTCTCACCCAGGGGCTCTTCTGGGAGGGCGTCGGCATCTCAAGGGAGCCGATGCTGACCTCCAGTTTCGCCATGCGTTTGGGCTGCTGCGGTCGAGCACGTAAGTGGAGTTGATAGCTGCCGGCCAGAGTTAAGAGGGGCAGGTGCTGATCCAGTTGCACCGTGCCCTGGCCCCCTTCAGGGATGATCTTCCGTTTCAAATGGGAGGCGCGGACGACCCAGTCGCAGTTCTGCCGCAGCATGTGGCAATAGACTTCGAAGTTGTCCGCGCCGCGATCCATCACGTGGATGAATTGAACGCCCTCGGCGGGCTTGCCAATCGCATTGACGACCTTGCCCCAGACCTCCGATTCTCGGCGGCGTTTTTTGATTTGCGAACTGTTTTCTCGCTTGCGTCCCTTCGGCTTCCGCTCGCGATAATGAATGGCCTGTCCCGCCATTCCCACCAATTCCTCGGTGTCGGCGTTCACCATCAACCCGTTATGCAGCAAGAAGCCCAGACCGCTGCCATTGCCCGTCGGTCCGAGGCCTTCGACATCGCGATGACGGCCGAAGTCGAGTTCCGTGGTGTCATCCAGGATCAGATACCGGCCCGACGTGCGCTTCCGAACCAGTTCCCAATGCGGCGTCGCGATCGCGTCGAACGTCACTTCAGGGCGGCCCAAGAGCACATACGCCGGCTTGAGGTCGGGCCATTCCACGATTTGATCGGGAAGGCTGCCCGACGGATTGTTCGCCATCGCCGCCGCGACTTGGACTAATCTCCGCGTGCGGCGCTTGTCTCCGAGCTGACACTGCGAAAAATGTTGTTCAGCCCAATCGAGGTGAGAGCTCACGACCGACCTCCGTGCTTGCGAAGCTAAAAATTAGGCTCTCCCTCGCTCGCAACTCGCGCCCCTCCTTCTTGCGGACGCACTTCCAGATATACGAAGCTTCGGTCGTTTTGGTTCCATACGCGAGGCAACTCGTCTCGCTGCATCACGTTACAAACCCTCGTCTGTGATGCGCGAACTTGTCCCCCGAGCACTTTCGATTTGGGGAACGACAAGGCTGGAAGCCTGTCCTACGGGGGTGATTCGATGCCAGAACCGGCTGATCCGCGCGTTAATTTGGCGCGCAATCGTACAACTTTCGCCAGTTTCCGCACTCAGTTGGCGCTCGACCGGACGACGCTCGCTTGGATCCGAACGGCTCTGTCGCTGGCGGGTTTTGGGTTCGGAATGGTCGGCTTCTTCCGCTCACTTCGCGAGAAGACGACGTCCCCAGAGACCATCCGCCTTCACGAAGGCGCCATCCAGATGGGCGTCGCATTGCTTGTCCTCGGCATCGTCGCCACCGTGCTCGCCGCCGGCTCGCACTGGTTCACGCTCCGCCGTTTACAGCGCGGCGACCCGCTGCAGGTCGCCAAATGGCCGCTCAGTATTACGGTCGCCATCATGCTGGCGATCATCGGCCTCACCGGCCTCTGGCACATCTTCCGGTAAATCGCGCCGTAGAACAGGCTTCCAGCCTGTTACCCCCGCCGCGCGTCGTCGTTCGCAAGCAACATGTCGATCCAAACGACGACCTAGAACAGGCTTCCAGCCTGTTACGCGCACCGCAGGCTGCACGCCGCCCTCCGCCTGACGATGCGCGTGTCGCCGGGGAGACAGGCTGGAAGCCTGTCCTACGGGAAGGCCGACTCGGGGAGCGGAGCGATTTCGACGTCGCGACCTTGCAGGTGCTTGTCAAAGAAGGCCGCCGCTAACTCCGCCAGCTTTCGATTGGCGAAGGGAGCGCCGCCGTGGCCGGCGCCGGGGACGCGTTGCAGCACCACCGGCACGCCCGCCTTCTCCAACCGCTCGGCGAACTCCACGCTTTGCGCATAAGGAACCAGCGCGTCGCGGTCGCCGTGCAGGATCAGGAACGGCGGATTGTCCTTCGCCACATAGGTCACGGGACTCACCGCCTCGCACGCCTCACGATCCTCGCCCAACTTAGCGCCGATCAACTTCGAGTAGGGATCGCCCTTGTTCCACTGGAAGATATTCTTCACTGTCAGGTCTTCCTCGGCCTGCTTGACGACGGTCCAGAAGTCGGTCGGACCAAAAATGTCGCACACTGCTTGCACGCGATCCGACTGCTCCTCATTCCCGCCGATCTTGGGGAACTTGTCTTGCCCGCCGCAGACGCCGACCAGCGCCGAGAGATGCCCGCCCGCCGACGCGCCCCCCACGCCGATCCGCTCGGGATCAATGTGGTACCTGGCGGCATTCGCGCGCAGCCAGCGGATCGCTGCTTGGCAGTCCTGGATCTGCGCCGGGAACTTGGCCTTCTGACTGAAGCGATACTCGAGACTCGCAACCACGTACCCGCGCTGCAATTGGCCCAGGTACGGCTGCTGATCCTTGCTGCCGCTCGTCCACCCGCCGCCGTGAATCCAGACGAGCAACGGGAGTCGTTTGGTCGGGGCTTCGGCCGGGTAGAGGATGTCGAGCGTCTGAGCCGGATCGCCGTCCACGACGTACTTGACGTTGTATTCCGCAATGAATCCCGGCGGCGCCTTCGGCGGTTGCGCTTTCGCGCACGACGCGCTCAAGAGCACCAGCCCCGCAGCGAAAACGTGTAAGACGCCGACGAACCGGAGATGTTTCACTCGAGTCTCTCCCATCGAACAACCCTTTCCTGATTCGCGCACCGGCGCACGACTGATCGTCTTCGTGCTGCACTAACTGGTCGCTACGACTTTCGCTTCACCATCGCTTCGACCCACACCGGGACGTACGGCGGGGTGCAGCCCTTTGACACGGGCCAATCGCGATACAGGCCGATCCGCTCGCCGATCCCAATCGCTCGTTGGCGATGTTTCGCGTGATGAATGCCGATCGCGCCCAACGTGTTGTTCATCGTCCACTGCACTTCGGGCGCCGCCTTCGGCATCTCTTTCTCGATGCGATCCAACAAGGCGACGAGGTCTAGATCGTCGGCCCCCTTGTTGATCCGGCTGGCCGTCAAGTTCCAACCCGCGCGCGCCAACCAGCGATCCTTCGCCTTCATCCACTTCTCGCGCAACGCTTCTTTCTCCGGATGGAGCGCCACGACGTAGGCATTCCACCAATCGGCGACTTGCGCGCAGGTCGTGGAACGGGTGAGCGAGTCGAGTTGTTTGGCGGTCAGCGACAGGGGCTTCATGATCTGCGTCGCGAGCAACTGCGCGTCGACGTTGCCGGTCGCCCACAGTTGCATGGCCAACTCATGATCCACTTTGATCTTCTTCGCGACCGCTCGCAGGTCCCCGAGTTTCACGCCGAACTGATTCTCTGGCGCGCCCGCTTTGAGATTGTGTTTGCGTCGAGCGGCGTCGCCGAGCGACTCGAGTTGCGACAAGACGGACTGCAGATCCACTAGCGTTGCTCCCTAACCAATTTAACGCGATCTGTACGCACCACCCACGACGCGTCATTGAGACCGTGCGCCGGACTTATTCGAGTCCCGCGCGTGATTCGACTTCCGACCGGCCAATCGCAACCAGTCGCTTCGCCATCTCATCGACCGCTTGGCAGCCTCCGTAGCGTCCTGAGCTTGGACATCGCACGCGGTCAGCAAGAGCAGGAATACGCCGATCTTCGAGGAGGGCATGCGAGGGAACTTTGCAAAATGACGAAGTCTGGGCGATCTCCTGCGGGATTGTAACCGGAACAGAGTTGGCCCAGCGAGTACCGACCAGCCATCGTTCAATCCGACGTCGCTTCCATGACTGCTTGAGCGGCCGCCATGACGAACCGCGTCAGCTCCTCGGCGACGCGCTCCGGCGTACAACGGCGGTCGAGCACCGCTTCGCCGCCCGCATACACCTGCGCCAAGATCAGCTCCGCATGCAGCGACAAGCGGTCCGCCGGCGCCTCCACGCCGCCCGCCTGCATGGCCGTCTGCCAATGCACCGTCAGGTCGTCGCACAGCTCCCGATGCAGCCGCCGCATCACCTTGCCCAACGTGGAACCATCTCGACGATGTCGCAGGAAGAGCTCGGAAAACGTCCGCTCCTGCCGAAACAACTCCAGCATCGCGCGAAAGTGAGCCGCGAGCGTCTCCCACCCGACCGGTTCCTGATGGGCCCGACGCCGGTCTTCGTCGACGAACGCACGAATCCGCGCCGCCGTTTGACGCGCGACCTCGGCGAGACATTCATCGAGGCTGGCGAAGTGCACATAGAAGGCTGACTGAGTAAACCCGGCCTGACGCGTAACGGCCGTCGTCGTCAGCCCTTCGAGGCCGTTGCGCCGCAATATCTCCATGGCCGCTTCCACCATTTCCTGCCGCGAGGCGGCCGCCGTCCCACGCGCATGCCGCGGCCGACCGGCCGCCCGTTTCGATTTGGCCATAAAAAACTTGAAACCTCGAGAGTCGACGGCGAGTATAGTGATAGTGTTATCATTATTGCCAAGCATATCGGACTGCAAGGACCGGAGAAGCGCGATGGGGAATTTCGACGCCCTCAACCCGCACCTGGGACTCTGCCTGTTGTACCTCGGCGGCATCCTGGTCGGCTGCGCACCGCCCGCTCCGACGCAGACCAACGCCACGACCCAGACCAAGATGCCGCCAGCCGCGGCGGACGGCGGGGTGCGCGTCGCCGATGGAAAGCCCTTTCGGCTCGCGGACATCGATCGTTCCCGCGGTGCGTGTCTGTTCTTCGTGGGAACCGACTGTCCCATCTCCAACGCCTATGCGCCCGAAATGGGTCGGATCATCACCGAGTTCGCGCCGCACGGCGTCTCGTTCTACCTGATCTATTCGCTCCGTGAACTCGCGCTAGATCAGGCGGCCGAACACGCCAAGTCGTTCGGCCTGCCCGGCGTCGTCATCCTCGACTCGCAACTTCATCTCGCTCAAGCGCTCGGCGCCACTCGGATGCCCGAGGTCATCTTGCTTCCCGCCCACGGAGACGCCGTCTACCAAGGGCGCATCGACGATCGATACCCGGCGCCCGGCGCCAAACGACGCGAGCATCCCACGACTCATGATCTGCGAGACGCGTTGGCCGCGTTCGTCGCCGGAAAACCGATCCAGCGCCCGCGCACGCCGGCCGTCGGTTGTCACTTGGACTTGCCGCAATAGGACGCTATTTATGAACCGCCTTCTCCTGTTCGCCGCTCTACTGGCGGTCCCGTACGTCGCTCAAGCCAGCGATGCGAAACCGACGTTTCATCGGGAAGTGTCCCGCCTCCTCCATCAACATTGCGTCGCCTGTCATCGCGAGGGAGAAGTGGGTCCTTTCCCGCTGCTGACCTATGCCGACGCGCGCCAGCGCGCCGATCTGATTAGCGAGGTGGTGCAGAGTCGAGCGATGCCGCCATGGAAGCCGGACGTCGGCCACGGCGAGTTTCTGGAGGAGCGTCGATTGACGGACGCGCAAATCAAGACGCTCGTTCGCTGGGCGGCAGCCGGCGCTCCTGAAGGAGACAAGCGCGACGCTCCGCCGCCTCCCAAGTTCAAGACCGGCTGGCAGCTCGGCACGCCCGACATCGTGCTCAAGATGCCCGAAGCGTTCGTCGTCCCCGCGGAGGGACGCGACGTCTACATGCACTTCGTCTTTCCTCTGAACCTGACGCAAGAGGTGTACTTGCGCGGCGTCGAATGCCGCCCGGGAAATCGGAAAGTGGCGCATCATGCGGTCGGCATTTTGGATTCCTCCGGTTCAGCTCGGAAGTTCGACGCGAAACACGCGGGCCCCGGTTATCCCGGTTACGGCCCCGGATTCATCCCGTCTGGCTTCACCCCGGGCTATGCACCGGGCCAAACGCCGCGATTTTTTCACGATGACACGGCCATTACGCTGAAACCGGGGACCGATTTCGTCCTGCAGATGCACTATCACCCGATCGGCAAAGTGGAACGAGACCAAACCGAGATCGGTCTGTATCTCACCAAGACGAAACCGGCTCGCGGGATGATCATGGCGATGTTGAGTTCCGAGGAGATTGACATTCCCGCAGGCGAGAAGACCTATCGAGCCAGTGATTCGTTCAAATTGCCGGTCGACATGGAAGTGCGCGACATTTGGGCCCACATGCATTGCATCGGCAAGACGGTGCAAGTCTCCGCGACGCTGCCCGATGGAACAACGAGAAGTCTCCTGCGAATTTCCGACTGGGACTTCAACTGGCAAGACGTTTACCTCTACAAGCAGCGTTTCAAGCTGCCGAAGGGGACCGTCGTCCGCGCCGACTGGACTTGGGACAACTCCGCAGACAACCCGCGCAATCCCTTTTCGCCGCCCCGTCGCATCCGGCACGGGGAAGGGAGCACCGATGAAATGTCCGGTCTGATTGTCGGCGGGGTCGCCAACAATTGGGTCGACGAACTCATCCATTGGGCGGCCGTCGTCGGACACTACCTCGAAATTGCATCGAAAGGCCAGTCCTACAAGAAGCGTCCCTAACCGTCGTCGATCATGACAGATTGCTATTCACCGAGTCGAATTCCTTGATACGATGAACAAGTTCACGTTGCGCATCGGCCGTCCAAATCTCGGGGGATTCGCCTTATGGCACTAGGAACCCTGTTCGTCTGCGACCATTGCCAGAACGCCATCTTGTCCTGGTCGGACGGCAATCCGTACTACATCGACGAACAGGGCAAGAAGCAGTACGCCTACCACCCAGATCATGAACGCTTGGCCCGCTGCATCGGCAACGACTCGGAATGCCTCTGCCTGAGTTGCGGAAAGAAGTTCCGCAGTGATTCTCGACGCCCCAAAGCGGCATGTCCAAAATGCAAGTCCAAGGACTTCTGCGGCGTCACGGCGATCGAAGGCAAGACCTGCCCGGAATGTAAGTCGGGGACCTTTCGCGAAGATCCCTCCTTTGAAGCCATTTCATAGCTGATCGCAGGTTTCTTCTCTTGAGCGTCAGGCGGCGACCATGCGAACACCTCTTCTTCGCTTCCTGGGCGTGTGCTTGGCAGCCTTCTTCCTGCGGCCGACGACGATCGTCGCTCAGGCGCCCGATGATGCACGCGATTGGTTCATCACGCCGCTCCCATCCGGCCCGCCGACGGCCGAGGACGCGGCGGCTCGCCGCGAAGTGTTGCAGCAGATTCAGGATCTGCAGACCGACGCGTTTCGTAAGCAATACGAACTACAAACGTCTGAACATGCTTCGGGAGTTCCCGCCGACTATGACATCTTGGTGTACGGCGTGTATGGCGGACGAGCGGATCGGTTAGAAATCCAGGTGCGCGGAGGACACGCGCGGGGCGAGTATTTCGGCACGCACTCGGACTGGCATTGGGCCGGCGAAGGCGACGCCGGCTCCATTCATTCCTGGACGCGCCAATTGGTTTATGCGGCGCTCGTCAACCACTCGCCGCGGACGCCGCCCGCGCAAGTCCTCGAAGTCGACACTGACGATGACCCGACAACGATCGAGCTCATCGAGAACGAGGGGCCGGGGCGAGTCGCCCGTAAGTCAAGTTACAGCTTCACAACTCATGTTTACCATCAGCGCATCGAGATCCGTTCGCGCGACCTCCAACGCCCCTTTCACCTGCGCACCGAAGCTCGACAACCCAACGTATCGCGAATCGACCTTCGCGACTCGGGGATGCGCGGATATGCGCACGGCGTCTACATCCAACAACTTCAGCGCTGGATATTCGCGGTGGGAAAACGCACGCCGTTGAAGGACGCGCCGCCGCAAGAGGTCGTCCGGCGACTGGAGGATTTCACTCGGAGCGTCCAGGCCGCAGGACCGCGCCTACTCGAGCAGATTCGAAGGGATGATCGAGAACCGCTCGAAGCCGTGGAGTCGCACGACTTCGATGAAGACGGCGTCCAAAAGGCGATCGTCGAGGCGCGCATCCTCGGCGCATGGGCGGTCGCGGCGCGAGCGCGAGGCGCCGGCGACATCCTGGAGCGATTGGGAAGGACCGAACAGGCGCAATGCGTGCGGATCACGACGGCGGATGACGGCGGCGCGCTCTGGCGGCAGACGTTGACCGACGCCGATTGGAGTCGCTTCTCCCTCACGCTCGAGACGCTCGAATCCCAATCCTCTCCCCTCGCAATCGAGATTCTGCTCGATTCGATTCCTCGCCTGCCGGACGAGTATCGAGCGAAAATGGTGCTGCATTCGCTGGAGGGCGTCGCTTTGACGCCTGATCAATTGAATCGCATTCGCACCGTCCATCGCGAGTCGAAGTTCGAGCGAGCGCGGTTAGCGGCGGCCTATTTGCTGCTGCGCAAGACTGATGAGGACGAACTGTATCGCGAGCTCTGTCAAAAGGCGCGCGAGCCCCGGAAGCTCGACGGCTCCGACGTCTCTTCGATCGTCAATGACGCGATTTATGCCGTCGTCGAACACACGAACAAGACGCCGGCGCGACGAGCGGAAACCGCTGCACTCATTCGCTCGCTACTCGATATCATCCCTGCAGACGCGCACGAAACATACAGCCTGACCGACTACTTCGCCGTCTGGTTGGGGGAGTTCGGCGATCAACGAGATCTGCAGCGTCTGGAGTCGCTGGCGACCAAGCGCTCCGCGTATTTGGCGACCATGGCGATCGAAGGAATCAGCAATCTTGACGGACCTCGGGCATCGGAGTTGGCGAGAAGGCAGATTCAACGCTTTCTCGACGGCTCGCAAGAAAACGCCTCTTATCGTTGGTCCGTGATGCCGTACTTGGAACTATTCTTTTGGCAACGTGATCAGGCGGCCGTGCCGTTGCTTGAGAAAGCGATAGCCCGGTGGCGACAAGCACCGCAATACGCGAAGACGCCGCTGCCGAAAGAGGAAGCCCTCTTAGACTATCTGCGTGCAGAACGGCCGGAAGACCAAAAGGCGGCCGGCCGACGCTTCTTCCAACTCGCCTCGAAACACCGCCCCGAATGGTTCACAGCCGTCGCCCCGCCCTCCCCGTAGCGCAGGCTTCCAGCCTGCGACCCCGCCCGCCGCAAAGCCGATCCCAACGCCTTCATCCCACGTCTACTCGCGGATCTGCCTCAGACGTTCCTCGATCGCCTTCGCGCGCGACCCTTCGGGACTAGCGGGGTTGACGACCTCAGGGCGCAACACCTCAAGCGCTCGAGTCCATCGATTCCGCGCCGTCGCTGGTTCGCCGCGCTGCACCGCCGCTTCCGCATGGCGCTCGAGCACCCATAGGAGGTCCGCCCGAGTCTGCTCGTTCGGCTCGTCGCGGTACTCGCGTTCGGCCAGCTCGGTCGACGTTTCATATTTCTTCCAGGCGGGCTCCCAATCTCGTCGGCGCGCCAGCACCTCCGCTATGCGCCATGCTGCGTTGTAACGTCGCCTCCGATCCATGGCGTCGTTGTCGTCCGCCGGCAACTCCTCCAATCGACGTTCCGCCTCCAAGTACTTTTGATACGCGGTCGCATCATCGGACTTCTGACGCAGCGCGTCTCCCGAGAACAAAAGCGAGTCGATTAAAGCGGCCTGGGAGCTCGGCGTCATCTCTTTCTCGAGTGCACGACGTGCTACCGACTCCGCCAATGCGAACGACTCGCACGCTCGGTCGACTTGGCCTGATTGAAGTTCTGCGAGCCCCGCTTCTCGCAGCAGCGCGATCAAACTGTCGCCGGAGAAATTTGAGTCGCGCGGTAGTCGTTTCCAGAGGGCCGAGGCGCGGATCAAGTAGTCGCGATGCCAACTACTGGCGGCATCGCGACTCGCCAGTCCCAATGCCAGTTGGCTGGCCTCGCTCGCCGCTTGCCCCGCGGCTTCAATGCGTCCCTCTCGGAGCGCAATCTCCGCCCGCTGCAACAAGACGTCCGCGAGATCTCGCTGGGTCTCCGCATTGTTGGGAAGCCGCAGGTAACGATTCCGCAAGACAGACTCTGCGAGTTCAAACGAGCGAGCGCTTTCGGCAGGATCAGTCGATGCATGGCCGATCTGAATCAAGGCGATTCCCAAGTATCGTTCAGCAAACTCATCTTGCGGAGCAGCGGCAAAGCGTGCTTGGCTGTAGCGAGCGCATTCTTGCCCGATGGCCAATCGGTTGACGCCGTTCGGAAAATAGTTCGCCAGTTTCAGCATTGGCCCCACGGGGCCCAGGTACTCAAACCTTTCGGGCCCCAATCGCTCCGCAACCGGCCGCATCATCTCGATGCACTTTTCGTACCCCTGTCGCGCCTCGTCGGCCCGCCCGAGCGCCCAATAGGCGTCCGCCTTCTTTTCGATCGCGATGGCCAAGGCAAACTGGTCGCCCGCGCTATCGGGGCTTTCGGCCAACCTCGACTGCTGTAGTTCGGCGGCCTGCTGATATGCCTCCAACGCCAACAAGGCGGGATGCTCCGGTTTCCCTGCATCTTGCCCTGTTCCCTCTCCGTCCAATCCGCCCGTAGGCGAAAGTCGGTGTTGCAACACCAAGTCTCCCATGTCCATCAAGGCGAACGCCGTACTGGTATCGCCGCGCGGCTTCAACCCGCCGCTCAAACGCAACTGCCTGAGACTGGTTAAGGCCGTCGCCAGAATCTCGCGACGCGCATCAAGCGTCCCGGGGACGTCCCGCAGTCGCCGCTGCACTTGATAGACGATCAACTCGAACGACCGCAGAGCCAGATCCGCTCGCTCTTCTGCCAACGCTCGACTGGCCGCTAGTTTCAGATTGGCGTCGTTCAGTTTTCGATTCGAGTCCGCCAGCTCGCGGTTTAGACGTCCGAAGATCGCGAGCGAGACCGTCAGGGCGCTGACCCCGAGGACGATCGCCACGCCGGCGCCGGTGGTCAGCCGCGGGTGTTTGCGCAGCCAGCGGACCAATCGCTTACGACGCGGTTCCGGATAGGAGGGGATCGGATCATCGGCCAGCCAACATTCCAGTTCGCTTGCAAGCTCCTTCGCCGATGCATGTCGATCGGACGGGTTAAGCGACAGGGCGCGACGACAGATGGCTTCCAGCGGGCGCGGCACAGTGGGTTCCACGTCGCGGGGAGACGGAAACGATCCGCTGCGAGCCGACTCGCAAATCTCGAGTGGATTCGCACCCGTATGCGGCGGCTTCCCCGCCAGCAAATGGTAGAGCGTGGCGCCGAGCGAATAGATGTCGCTGGCAGGCCCCGCCGACGCACTCTCGCCCTGTGCCTGCTCGGGGCTCATGTAGGCGGGAGTGCCGACGATCACGCCGAGCGACGTTGCACTGGGATCGTCGACAGGGGCGGCAGGCGCTGAATCGGCGAAGCCGTCCTCGCCGTTTGTTCTCTTCGCCAAGCCCCAATCCACCAGCAGCGTCTCGCCAAACTGGCCGCACAAAATGTTGTCAGGCTTAATGTCGCGATGGATGACTCCGCGACTATGCGCGTAAGCGACCGCTTGGCAGACGGCCGCACAATGTCCGATCAATTGTCGGAATTCGCGGTCGTCGCGCGCGATCGACGCCATCCCTTCGCGTCGCCTCTGGTGAAACCGCGATGCCAGATGGTGCAGGCTTTCTCCGCGTACAAATCGCATGGAATAGAGTGGTCGTCCGTCCGCCTGACGCTGCAAGCCGTACACCGGCACGATGGCGGGATGCTCCAGTCCGCCGGTAAGTCGCGCTTCGCGCACGAAGCGAGACTGGGTCGCCGGGTCGTCCGACAGCCTCGCTCGGATTCTCTTGACCGCCACGTCGCGTTCTAGCTCGCGGTCGCGAGCTAAAAACACCTCCCCCAATCCGCCCTCCGCATGGAGCGATTGCAATTCGTAGCGGACCGCACCTGGTTCCAGCAACAAATCGTGCGGCGACGGAGGTCGACTCGCCCCACGGCTCGAAGCGGGCCCCTCCGGCGCCGTCGTCGGCGCGAATACGTCATGGGCCGGCGGAGGCACGGGGGCGTCCCATGATTCCCCGCCGCTCGCGTCCATGGCAGTCCGACAGACGGGGCAACCGCTCACGTGTTCTGCCACGCGACTTTTCATCGGTTCCGTCAACGCGTCGGTTCCGAAATTCGCCAACGTCTCCGCATCAGGACAGGCCGGAGAAAACTCAGCCGTACGATCCGCTTGGCTCATGGGGAATCCCTCGCGTGATGGCGGTCTGTCGATCGCCGCCTTTTGTTGCGAGTCGACGATACGACGATTATACTCCCCTGCCAACCTGGCCATGACGACGCCCCATATCAGTCGTATTTCCACGATCTGGACTTTGGTCCGACAAGCGCACGCGTCGGAGGACGGCCCGTCGCGCGAGACGGCGCAAGAACAGTTGCTCGAACGGTACTCCGGCGCCATCTACCGCTACCTCCTCAAGCTTGAAGGCAACCCGGAAGCGGCCGATGAGTTATTTCAAGAGTTTGCGATCGGGCTTATCCAGGGCCGCTATCGGCACGCCAACCCCGAAAAGGGGCGATTCCGCGACTACGTGAAGACGTCCGTGATTCGCTTGGTCCACCGACATCGACGTCAACAGCCGAAGAACGTATTGCTGGGCGAGGGAATCGAAGACGCTGCGTCGTCCGAACTCCCTCCCTCCGAGTCATTGGAATCAGCCTTTCGCGACAGTTGTCGCGAGGAACTGCTGGCGACGACTTGGCAGCGTCTGCGAAGCGAGCAGGAATCGGCCGGTCACGTCTACTTCACGGTGCTCGACTATCGAGCTCGCAACCCCGACGCCACCTCCGATCAAGCGGCGGCCGATTTGTCTCGCGAGACCCACGGCCGCAGTTCTTTCACGGCCGCGTCCGTTCGCAAGACGCTGCAGCGCGCTCGAGTTCGTTTTGCCGAACTCCTGCTCGACGAACTTCGTTCCCTGCTGGGAAGCCGGGCCGCCGAAGACCTCGAGCAGGAATTGATCGACCTGCAACTTCATCCGTGGTGCCGTTCGGCCTTGCCCGACCGCGGTCAAAGTTCTTGACGTCTCGATCATGGACGGTTCATCTCGGTGTTCGTCGACGCAAAGATCTCGTTAGCCGAACATATTGCCCGGCGCGAACGGGTTGAGCATCGCGGGAATCTGGCTCACGGCCGAGTTGCGTTGGAGATGGTAGTTGTAGATCGACTTGGCCGAAGTCCCGGGAATCGACGGCGTCCCAAAGGTCGCGTTGTAGCTTTGCAGTTGTCCGCGGAGACGATTCTGGTTCATCAGAACGTAGAAGATCAGATAGAGCGCTCGCACTTGGTTCGAGGTCAGGTCGTCGGCATTCGCCTGAACCACGGTTCGCGAGGACAATAGCGAACGGCTTGGCATGAGCCGCGTTCCTTCAACCAGATAGGGCGACATGAGATTCAGGCCGTCCTGGTGTTCGATCCCCACGGCGTGTCCTAGCTCGTGTTGAAGGACGGTCAACAAATCGATCCGCCCCGCCGCAGGCCCCGTGATCGTGACGCCCGCCACGTCGGTGATCCCCCAGAACTCTTCGTTCTTCAGCGGCGTCGCATCGACGAACCAACCGATGCCCGCGGCGTTCGCGTCGACCAGAATCAGAGTCGACCCATCATTGCGACTCAGCGCCGTGGCCAATCGTCCTTCTGGAAGATCCGCGATGCGATACTCCACGCGCAGATTCTGAGTGTTCAAGCCGACGGCGCGCCAGTTGGCCGTCGCCGCAGAGGCAGTGCCGGACAACTGACGCTCGGTCAAGCCTTCGTAGGCCTCGGGCGCCGCATATCCCAACACGTCCGCGCGGTTGTAGAACGCGTTCGTTCCGGCGCCGCCGTCGAGGCTGTTCCCGCCGGGTCCGCCGTCAAGTAGATCGTTTCCGGCGTCGCCTTTCAGCCAATCATAGTCTTCGCCGCCGTAGAGCCAATCGCCGCCGTCGCCGCCGTACAGCGCATCGCGTCCCCGATTGCCGCTTAAGACATCGTTGCCAGCGTCGCCGACCAGCGAGTCATCGCCGTCGCCGCCGAAAATCCAGTCGTCCCCCAAACCGCCGTTCAGGTAGTCGGCGCCCGCTTCGCCCGACAGCATGTCATTCCCTTCTTGCCCCCAAAGTTGGTCGTTGTCCGCGCCCCCGTACAGCAGATCGTTGCCCCGCCCTCCCTCGAGCGAATCGCGGCCGGCGTCGCCAAACAATCGGTCGTTGCCGTCCTCGCCAAGAAGTTGGTCGTCCCCTTGCTCGCCAAACAGCTGGTCGTCGCCGTATCCGCCGTAGACGACGTCGTTGCCGCTGCCGGCGACCAGAACGTCGCGACCGTCGCCCCCCCAGAGGCGGTCGTTGCCGGCGCCGGCCGAGATGATGTCGTCCCCAGCTCCGCCGACCACCTCGTCGTTCCCGTCGCCGCTGACCAGCACGTCGTTGCCGCCGTCGCCCCAGACGCGAGCGGGAATGGCCGTTTTGTTTGTGAATCGGTCGTCTCCCTCGCCGCCCACGAAGCGGATTTCCTTGACGGTTCCGGCGGAGAATTGCTGCTGCTTCAGCGACTCGCCCGAATTCCAAACCGCCGTCACGACGCCCTGCTGCTGAAACACTTCCGCAGTGTCATTGGCGGCGTCGCCAAAGAAAGACAGGATGCCTCCGGACAACTGGATCGCGGCCATAAGCCGCCGATCCTCAAGCGTTTCCAGGCCTGCTCGAAGGACAGAACGATGGGTGTAACGGCCGCGTGAGGAGGTGCGCGAGACAGACATGGGACGGCTTCCTGAACGGATTTGCGTGAAACGGAACCGGGGTGTTTTCCCCACTCTCCCCTCACATAGCCGCCTCCCCACGACCTGTGACGCAAATCCCAAAGAATCTTTTCCCCCGATTGGGGTAGGCAGGACCGATTGAGTTCGGTCCCGCCCCCCGCCGAACCGGACGGGCGGATCTCCCGCATCCGGCTCTCCGGTCGAGTGTTACTGCGACCCCGCCCACCGCAGCCACGCGAACAGTGCGCACTCTTCCGCCCGCCCCCTTCACTCCCCCCCGCGCACGTCGCTCGACGGGCCCTTGCGCTGCCCCGACTGGGCTGGCCCCGTCTGAGCCTGTCGAGCCTGAGCCTGTCGAGCCTGAGCCTGCCAGGCCGCCTGCTGAGACCAAGCTGCAATCATTTGCCGCTCCACCATCAAACGGTGCGTCGTATGGTTGAAGGCGCTCGTGAACGTGACACAGACGATCAGGACCGCCGCCACAGGCGAAGTCCCCAGAAGCAAAACCATCAAGACTTGCGCCGCGCACCCCAACTGCGAAATCTGCTCGATCACCCCTCGGCGCGGCGGCGCACCATGCGGCCGATCGACGATGCGCGCCAACAACTCCAGCTGCGCTTCGCTAAGCAGGCTCGCGCTCAGCAACTCGGCTCGACGCATCCGGCCCCACTGCACCAACCCCACGCTCGCGACGACCGTCATCGCCGCAATCACGCCGTATCCATACTTCGACACAAACGCCTGAAGTTCCGGGTGCATCGCGCCGCTCCGACTGCCATTCGATCGCCGCACCCGCTCGCACGATCCAGTTCGCTCGAGTCGGAGAGGGCTCGCTCTGTTAGTCCAGCCGAACGAGCGGCGTGAATCGGGCGCAACCTTCGCAAATTTCCCATTCCTGCTTCAAGGACGCCAAGACAACGGCCAGGGAGCATTCCGGCGTGCGACCACGATCAACGGCGTCTGTCCGACGCGATGATAGTCGGCCACCCGCCCCCGCTGCGGCCCCGTCGCAATGTGCCGCAGCTCGGGGTCGCGCTGAAACGCCCTTAGCTCCCCCACGTCGACCGCGGCGGGAGTGATCGGCGCGTCCTCGCGGTAACGGCGGTCGAGCACCACGACGTACCGCCATTCGATCGCCGGATCTTCCGGCTGATTCGTCTCTGGATCAGAAAGATCGCACGGGCACAGTACGGCGGCGTCTCCCGCCTCCTTCCGCAAATCGAACCCCAGCAGCTTGGGACCGATCGTGAAGTTGGCGACCAACACCCCCAGTAGGCGTCCGTCGTCGGTCCAGACTCGAGTCGATGCGGAAATCTTGTGCCTCCCGTCCTTCAGCGACCGAAACGTCCGCGCAATATGCACGTCGTCCCGCGACGCATCCGGCGCAAAGACTCCCTGAAAGTAGTCGCGCATCTGGAACGAACGGCCGGCCGTCGAGCGAGCCGGCATCGTATCCGCCAGTTCCACGCCTTGGGGATCAAGAAGCAAGATATTGACGAGCGGATTGCCGCCGGCCAGTTCAAACCAATTGCGCAGATCGAGGCGATCGAGCACCGACTGCAGGGCCCGACGCTGGTCCACAGCGTCGGTCGATGCGGCGGGCGTCTGCCACGCGATCTGTAGTCCGTCGTTCTCCGCCAACCGCTGTGTAAAAACGCAGATCATCTGGAGTTCACGATCAAGCTGCCGCGCCAACCGAGCCGCCTCGGCGGCATTCTCCCGTCGCGTCTCGCCAAGCGCCAACCAGACGCTGCCAGCCCAAATCGCCGCTCCCAGCAAGACGGCCAGCGCCAACGGCAGCGGATGTCGAGCGACCCAGAACCGGAGTTCGCGCAGCGGCGACGGGCGGCCCGCGGCCAGCGTCGGACGCCGCTCAAGCCATCGCCTCAAGTCGTTCGCCAGCGCATCCGCCGATCCGTATCGCCGCGCTGGCTCGGGCGACAAACACTTCACGCAGATCGCATTCAACTCGCGATCCACTCGAGGATTCAACGACCGAGGCGACTGCAGTTCTCCTTGAATCACCTGCTTCAGCGTCTCCGCCGTAGATGAGCCCGAGAACGGAGGACGACCGGTGAGCATCGAGTAGAGCACCGCTCCGAGCCCATAGACATCGGAGAGAGTCGAGACTTCGTCCCAGCGGCCGGCAGCCATCTCGGTCGACAAGTAGGGCGCCGTTCCCACGACGCCGGCGCGCGCCAGCGTCGCCGTCGCCTCGACGTCGCCGTCGGATCTCGTCGATGACTCGGCCCCGCGGAGCGCTTGCGTGATCGCTTCCGCTCTCACCGCCAGTCCAAAGTCGGTCACCTTGGGTTCCCCGGCGCTGCTTAACAAAATATTCCCGGGCTTTAAGTCGAGGTGAATCACGCCTTCATTGCGGGTATGGGCGTGGTGAATGGCTCGCGCGACCTTTTCGACCAACACGGCCGCGGCGCGGGGATCTTGACGGAAGTCGTCGAGACGATCGGCGACGGCGCCTCCTTCCATCAATTCCATCACGATAAACCACCGGCCGTCCGCTTCGCCTGCATACGAAGTGCGAACGATATGGGGATGATTCATGCGTGCGATGGCTCGCGCGTCGTTGCGAAACCGGTCAATCGCCGCCGGATCGTTCTGGGCAGGTCCGACCATGGTCTTGAGCGCGACGACGATTTCCGGCGTTTGGCGCGGACTCGCCTTCCAAACGACTCCCTGCCCCCCCTGCCCCAGTTTTTCGAGGATGACATAGTCGCCCAAGACGTCGCCCGGCTGGAGACCATCGCGCTCGTCTCCAGCCTGCGACAAGCCGACCTGAGTGACTTCGACCCCGGGCATGCCCGCCACGCCCGCCAGATCCTCAAAGTAGGCTTTCAGTTCGTCGGCAATCTCCGGATGCCGCTCCAGCCATCGCTGCGGTTCGGCCGATTCCCCTCGCTCCACCGCTTGGTGGTAATTGTAGATCGCGCGGTTGATCCGGCCGTCGCGCGGGTCGTCGTCGTCAGCCTTTGCAGCCTCGGCTTTCGCATCGTCCACCATCAATCACTCCTCGCGGGGCAACAATTCCCGCAACCGCCGCATGCCATGCCGCAACAGCCCTCCTACCGCCTCAGGCGAGCGATCCATGTGACGACAAATCTGTTCCACCGACATGCCGTGGCAGTGCTTTAGCAAGATGGCTTCAGCCTGGGCTGGAGTCAGTTGCTGAAGGCGGTCGGCAAGCAACAGTGCACGCTCGTCGCGTTGCAATCGAGCGTCGACGTCCGAGTGGTCGGCCGCCAGAAAACGACTCATTCCCTCCGCGGTCAACGCGAGTGAATCGTCGAGCGACACGCGCGGCGCGAACCGCAGTTTCCGGAACGCGTCGATCAAGTTGCAACGTAAGACCGACCGCAGCCAGCCCATCATTTCCGCTCGAGTTGCACCTCGCTGCTTGGGCAAGTCCCGCAGCGCCTCGCAGATCGTCTGCTGAACAAGGTCCGAGGGATCAATGCGCCCCCGCAGATCGACGGAGATCTGCGCCGTCGCCAGCGCCTTCAGCCATTCTCGGTATTCGCCAAGGTCCACCATCGGCGTCACGGCCTCGTCTCTGTCGCGCGGATCGACCAGCCGCCTGCAGCCTCGCCGCAAGCAGCCCGGGCAGTCTAATTCAGCCGCGCTGCTCCGTCACGCCGCCTCCCAACATGGCCATGCCTCCTTCTCCGACATCGGGTTCGCGACTGGCTACAATGACGAAACGATCGTAACAACGCCACTCAGGATTCCACTCGGACTATGCACATCGACCAACTGTTTTCACTCTCAGGCCAAGCGGCGCTCGTCACGGGCGGCGGTGCGGGGATTGGGAAAGCCATCTGCCTGCAGTTCGCCGAAGCAGGAGCGGACGTGGTTTGCACCGACCGCAATGAGACGGACGCGGTCGCCGTCGCCGACGAATGTCGTCGCTTCGGCCGGCGCGCGATCGGCTTGCAGTTGGACGTGACCGACGAGTCGGCGCGCATCGCGGTCATCGCACGAGCGGCCGCCGAGTTTGGGCGACTCACGATTCTTGTGAACAATGCCGGCGGCGGCGGGCCCAAGCCGTTCGAGATGCCGCTAAGCGACTTCGAATGGGCTTTTCAGCTCAACCTCTACCCAGTGTTTCGACTCAGCCAACTTGTCGCGCCGCATCTGAAGGCCGCCGGGGGCGGAGCGATCGTCAACATCAGCTCGATGGCCGGCGAGAACACAAATCGGCGGATGTGCTCGTACGGCGCCTCCAAAGCGGCCGTCAACCACCTCACCAGAAACATGGCCTTCGATCTGGGACCGGATAACATCCGAGTGAACGCGATCGCCCCAGGCGCCATCCGCACCGCGGCGCTCGCCAGCGTGCTCACTCCCGAGATCGAGAAGGCGATGCTCAAACAAACGCCGCTCGACCGCCTCGGCGAGCCGACGGACATCGCCGCCGCCGCCCTCTATCTGGTCGCCCCAGCCTCGTCGTGGGTCAGCGGCCAAGTGCTCACCGTCAGCGGCGGCGGCCTCCAAGAACTCGATTGACTCGCTCGTCGCCAGAAAAGCGGCAAATTCGACGAAATCTCCTCCCGCCATCCCGCAGCCAGCCGGCATATAACGACAATGTTGGTTGCGTTCGAACACTGGGAGGTCGGCCGATGGCGAGTGTTTACCCCGAAACGCAGCGCGCCGAGGCACGGGAGATCACCGAGCTGGATGCGACGTCGGATCGGGAACTGTTGATTCAGTTTCGCACGGGCCGCGAAGCAGCCTTTACGGAGCTTGTACTTCGGCATGGCGGGATGGTCTTTGGCGTCTGCCAGCGCGTGTTGCGTCGAACCGCCGACGCGGAAGACGCGTTTCAGGCCACGTTCCTAGTCTTGGCTCGAAAAGCAAAGTCGATCGAATGGCAAGAGTCGATTGCGGGCTGGCTCCATCAGACCGCCCTCCGCACGTCGCTCAAGCTACGTGCGATCACGGTCCGCCGTCGAGAGGCGGAAGGCAAGGCAGCGAGAGATCCGTCGCTCGTTGGGAACATGCCCGCCGCCACGCCCGACCGACTGGCTGACCTCCGCGAGTTGAGCGAGATTCTCGATGAGGAGTTGGCTGGTCTTCCTGCCCGATTCCGCGAAGTCATTTTGCTTAGCCAAGTCCACGGATTGAGTCGCGAAGGGATCGCCGAGCGACTGGGAATTACGGCGGCGGCGGTGAAAGATCGGCTAGAACGCGGCCGCGAACAATTGCGGTCGCGATTGCAGCGGCGAGGAATCTCGCTGACGGCCGCACTGCTCGCCGGCTGGCTTGTCCCGGGTACAACGTGGACGTCCAGTTTGTCAACGCTAACCGTCTCTGCTTCCCAAGCAGCCGGGGCCTTTGCAACTGGTCAATTGGCGGCCGGCGTCTCCCCGACCGCCGCAACCTTAGCCGAAGGAGTTCTGAGATTCATGGGACTCGAAAAGTTGCGTTCGATCTCCGTATGGTTGATTTCGTTTCTCACCGCCGGCGGCATCGCGTTCGGCATGCTGCACGACGAACCAACTCGGTTCAACCAAGGCTTGCGCGGGCGCATCGTTGCCGTCACCGCAGGCCGAACGCCCACCGTAACGATTTCCTTAGAGGACTTCAGTACGCTGCTCAACCTTGACGTCTCGCCACGGGCCAAAGTTTGGACGGCCTATGAATCGGGAAGCATCGACGACCTGAAAGAGGGACAGTTCGCCTCGCTGCGGCTGGCCGACGACCATCGCACCGTGAACGAGATTCATATCCAAGGTTCCACGCGCGAAGCGGCCATCAAGTCGGTCGCTCCTTCGGGAAAGATTGTGATCGTCGAAGAAGGTGATGACGAAGGCAGTTCCCAGCCGGCGACGGAGGTGCAACTCGCCCCAGATGCGATTCTGCGCATCGGCGGCCTTCCAGCCGCTCGCGGCGACCTTAAGCCCGGTATGCAGGCGCCGCTGGAGTTTGGTCGCGACGGCAAGCTGGTCAACGCGATCGAGATGGAAGCCGCCGCGAATACGCTGATCGAAGGCGAGTTGCTGCGGGTCGCTCCAACCGGCGACAAACTGGTCTTGGTTCGGGAAGACGACGCCGAAGACGACGCCCCGACGCGCGTCGAGCAATCGCTTACACTCAACGCCGAGACGATCATCGAATTGAACGGCAAGTCGGCCAGGGCGGTCGATCTCGCGCCGGGCTCGTCGCTCAAACTGCGTCTCTCCGACGATGGCCGTTCCATCCGAGCGATCCAGGCTGTTAGTCCGGAGCCAAACGACGACGACGCGACCCCATAAGGCGATGGTCGATTCCGCTTCAATCTTCATCCGAGCCGATCGAATCGGAGATCATTTGATGACTCACGTGCATGACTATCGGCTTGCGGCGAGTTGCGTCGCTTGGCTTGTTCTGGGAATCGTCTGTCTGACCTGCGGCGCCGCGCGAGCGGCCGAAGCGCCGGTCGTCGGCGCCCAGTTCGACGAAGGAGCGAACATCGTCTATCCGGCGACTCCGGTGGTGGTGAACGTCAAGGCAGCGCCGTATCGCGCCCAGGGAGACGGCGTCACCGACGACACGAACGCCATCCAGCAGGCGCTGTTCGACGTCATGGGACAGCACAAGTTGTTGTACTTTCCCGAAGGCACGTACCTCGTTTCAAGGACGCTCCTGTGGTCCAAGAAGAACTCGGCCGGCAAGGATGCATGGGGCAAGAACTTCCTGCAAGGACAGAACGTCAAACGCACGATCATTCGGCTGAAGGACGGCGTCTTTCCCGATCGGCAGCAGCCCGCGAGCATCATGTGGTGCGGCGGTTTCGGCTCGGCGGACTGGTTTCACAATTACGTCCAGGACCTGACATTCGACGTCGGTCGCAACAATCCGGGCGCCATCGGTTTGCAGTTCTATTCGAACAACTCGGGCGCGGTGCGCAACTGCCGGTTCCTCGCACCCGAGGGGAGCGGACTCATCGGCCTCGATTTGGGCCACCGCGACATGAACGGCCCGCTGCTGGTGCGCAACTGCGAAGTGGTCGGCTTTCAGCGCGGCATCAGCACGTCGCGCGCCGTCAATGGTCAGACGTTTGAGCACATCACGTTGCGCGGACAGACGCAGTTCGGCTTCACCAACGAGGGACAAGCGATCAGCGTCCGGGGACTCGTCAGCGAAAACGCCGTTCCCGCCATCCAAACCTACGGGACGCTTTGTCTCGTCTCCGCGCGACTGACGGGGCAAGCGGGCGCGGCTCGTGCGCCGGCGATCGTCAATTTCAACGGCGGGCGCATCTATCTGCGAGACATCGTCACGACCGGCTACGGACGGGCCCTGGGCGACGTCGCCACGCCCGACTCGGCCGCCGCCTTCCGCATCACCGGCGACGACAAACCTGGCAGCGCAGGTCCGAACATTGACGAGTACAGTTCGCACCCCGCGACCAGCCCCTTCCCGTCAACCGCCGGATCGTTGCGGTTGGCGGTGAAGGAACCGCCCGTCGTTCCCGTGGACGATCCGTCGACCTGGGCGAATGTCGACGAATTCGGCGCGGACCCGTCGGGCAAGGACGATTCTTCAGCGGCCATTCAACGGGCCGTCGATTCGGGAGCGACGACGCTCTTCCTGCCTGGGACCTACGAGCTGCGCTCGACTGTGGTGATTCGCGGCGCGGTGCGGCGCGTGGTCGGCGTCGGCGGCATCGTCGATTACCTTCGCAAAGTCACGCCCGATTTCCGCATCGTCGACGGCCCGTCGCCGGTCGTCTCCTTCGAGCACTTTGCGTACATCCACGGCGGACTCGAGATCGATACAAAGCGAACCGTCCTCCTGCGTAGCGTGGCCGACTGCGATCTCGTGATGACCGACAAGGCGGTGGGCGGCGAACTGTTTCTCGAGGACGTCGTCACTCACCATCTGAAGTTGAAACAACAGCGCGTCTGGGCCCGGCAGCTCAACGTCGAGAACGAGGGTCCGCACATCGCGAACGACCGCAGCGACCTCTGGGTGCTCGGGTACAAGACCGAGCGAGGCGGGACGCTCCTCGAGACGCGCGGCGGCGGACGCAGCGAGATCCTGGGCGGCTTCAGCTACACCACGACCGCCGGCAAACTCGCGCCCATGTTCGTCACCGACAATTCGTCCGTCTTCGCATTCTTCGGCGAAGTCTGCTACAACGGCGACCCCTTCGAGACGCTGATCCGCGAAACGCGCGGCGCCCAAACCAAGACCATCCGCCGCGGCGAGGGCAGCACAGCGCCGTACAGCACACAGCCGTAGAACAGGCTTCCAGCCTGTTACTCCGCGCCCAAGACCATGAGACACGGCGAGATCGCCGTGGGCGCGGACCGCGGACTCAACGCCATCGGCGGGGCGCCGGACGGCGGCAACGATTGAGACGTACTGATCCGTGGTCTGGGCCGGGATAGCCAGGACCTGCTCGTCGGCGGTGGAATCGGAACGCTCTAGCCGCCGCCCGACAACGTCCGCAGAACAGGCCCCGCCTCGGCGTCGCTATCCCGGCGGCGGCGAGGCGTCCTCCTCCGATGGCATCTCAAACAATTGGTATGTCTCCCAGGCGCCTTCCCACGTTCCCTCGACGGTTTCTAGGCCGACTTGGTCTAGGAACTTGCGAGTGTACTCGACAGCCTCCGTCGGCAGTCGATTCTTCGGATGGTGCGTCAGGATGCTGATGAAGCGCATTTCTGAATTCACTCAAGGAAGGTGTCTCGATCCCCGTCGTCTTGTCGAACGGCGCGCCCACGAATCGACAACTACTTTGCCGAACCGCGGACTGTCGCCGAATCGCGCGCCGCGCGCGCGGTGAGACGGAGTCGCACGTTTCACCGCCCGCCTGTCACACTGTCCAACGCCCGCAGCGCCGGTCGATTTCTCCGATTCTCTCCCCGCGCGAGGGACCGGCACGGCGATTGCCCAAGGAAACGGAGAGCCCTGCGCAGTTGGTCGATCGAGCACTCGGGAGTGTCTTGCGATGCCCATCCACTTGGCGTCGGATTCTTCGCATTCCCGAATCGACTTGGGAAACGTCCATCGTCTGGCGCTCATGTTGACCCCAGATTCCCAAGGGTCCGCGCGAGACCAGGCCGCACGACTCTCCGAAACACTGCGTCAAGTCCTTGCGGGCCAACCCTGCCCAATGACCGTCACGCTCCAAACGCTGTTCCTGCGGCGGGCGGAAGACGTCGAGCCAAGTCGTCGAGCGCTGTCCGATTTCTATGGCGACCGTATGCCGGCGACCAATTATGTGCTTCAGCCGCCCTGCGAGGGGCAGGCGCTGGCGCTGGAAGCCTGGGCGGTCGGCGGTAACGGAGTGAGGGTTGAGCACCCGCACCAGGACGTCGTGACGGTCGACTACGACGGACTCCACTGGATCTACCTCGGCGGCATCGCTGCGTCTGAAGGCCCGGCCACCGCCTACGAACAGGCTCGAACAGGATTCCGGGAGCTCGCACGGCGTCTGGATCAAGCGGGAGCGACGATGGGGGACGTCGTCCGCGTGTGGCTCCACCAAGGCGGAATCACCGAGGTCGAGGAGTCGACCGAGCGGTATCGCGAACTGAATCGGGCGCGGACCGACTTCTTCGACGACGAAGTAACGCGCGGAACTATGACGGTTCACCGTGGAAACGCCGATCACTACCCGGCCAGCACGGGAATCGGCACGCTCTGCCGCGGCTTCTCGGTCAGCGGCATGGCCCTGAAGACGACGCGAACCGATGTGCGCCTGCGTCCTTTGGAGAATCCGCAGCAGACTTCGTCATTTCAGTACGCCCCGAGCTTCTCGGCGAAAAGCCCCAAATTCTCCCGCGCGATGGCGGTGCAAATCGGCGACTATGTGACGACCTGGGTCTCTGGCACGGCCAGCATCATCCGGTCGGAAAGCGTCTTCGTGGGCGATGCGGCGGCTCAAACTCGCCAGTCGCTGGACAACATCGAACGGCTGATCGCGCCCGACAACTTTGCACGTCATGGGATGGAGGGAGTCGAGTCGTCGTTGCACGACCTGGCGAAGATCCGCGTCTATGTGAAACGGCCCGAGGATTACGAGGCCTGCCGCGCGGTCTGCGAACGTCGCTTGGGCCCCGTTCCCGCGGTCTACGCGCTGGCTGACGTCTGTCGCCCCGAATTGCTGGTGGAAGTGGAGGGCGTCGCCTTCTCTCGCGTGCGACCAAGTTCGGGAGGGAACTCCGTGGAGGGCCGCACATGACGCACCTTCACGGTCATCCCCCTTGGTGGCACGAGGGCGACGACTTTCACGCACCTCCGCCTCGTCGTGCGCAGCCCATTCGTCGCCACGCCGACCCGCTCGCCATCGGCCTGATGATCGCCGCGGGCGTCTTCGGGGGCGCCGTCATCATCTGGGCTCTTCTAGCCCACGCAAACCGGCAAGTCGCCATCCACGCCGGCGGATCGGCGCAAAGTAGAGCGGCGACTAGCGTCGGCGTTCCCGACCAAAACCAGAAGCGCCGATCCCACTTGGCCGCGCGCAGCGGCGCGGAGAGTAGGCGTCGTCGCGTGGACTGGTCGAGCGTCGAACAGGATCGCGACTCGACCGACGCTCAGCCGGTCGCGACCAACAACAACCAATCCTTCGACGTCCCCGCATTCGGCTCTCCGCCGTTCAAAGTGGATCCCCTCAAGCCGCCGGGCTCGGCCGCTTCTCATAGCCCGTTCGAAAGCGAAATGCCCATGGGAAGGGCCGGCGACATCGACTCGCTGGTGCTCGCCAAGCTGGACGAACTGAAGATTCCCCCCGCAAAGCTCTGTTCCGACGAAGTCTTCGTGCGTCGACTGTTTCTCGATGTGTTGGGAACCTTGCCGACGGCCGACGAGTCGCGGAGATTCCTTGACGACCCCGACCCGCAGAAGCGCGCCAAGCTGATCGATCACGTTCTGGAACGACCCGAGTTGGCCGACTACTGGGCCATGCGCTGGTGCGACGTACTGCGTGTGAAGGCCGAGTTTCCGATCAAGCTTTGGCCCTACGCCGCACTTCGCTATCACGCCTGGGTGCGCGAAGCAATCCAGCGCAATGTTCCTTACGACCAATTCGCACGTGAACTGCTGACCTCGTCAGGAAGCAACTTCCGACAGCCGCAGGTGAACTTCTATCGAGCGGTCCAGAATCGCGAGCCCCATGGGCTCGCCTCAGCCGTAGCCCTGACGTTTCTGGGCGAGCGTACCGAGTCCTGGTCCACGGAACGATTGGAGGGGATGAGTCGCTTTTTCGCGCAAGTCGGATACAAGCCGACGGGCGAATGGAAGGAGGAGATCGTCTACTTTGACCGCCGCAAGGCCAAGTCCGCTTCGGGACCAGGCCCGACGCCCGTGTTCCCCAACGGACGAACCGCGACGATCCGCGCAGGCGAAGACCCGCGGCGCGTCTTCGCCGACTGGCTGGTTGATCCCGACAACCCTTGGTTCGCGCGCGTGCTGGCGAATCGCGTTTGGTACTGGCTGCTGGGGCGCGGAATTGTCGAACCGCCCGACGACGTTCATCGAGGCAATCCGGCCGTCAATCTCCCGCTGCTCAACTACCTGGCGGCCGAACTGGTGGAGTCGAACTACGACTCGCGCCGCTTGCTGCGGATCATCCTGAATTCGCGCGTCTATCAACTCGCCTGCATTCCCGCCTCCGACCACCCGCTCGCGGCGGCCCACTTCGCCCACTATCCCCTCCGCCGACTCGACGCCGAAGTGCTGATTGACGCGATCTGCCAAGCGACGGGGACGTCGGAGAGTTACATGAGCATCATCCCCGAACCGTTCATGTTCTTGCCGGACGGACAGCGAGCCGTGTCGCTTCCCGATGGGAGCGTCACGAGCGCATTTCTGGAGATGTTCGGACGGCCGGCTCGCGACACGGGCTTGGCAGCCGAGCGGAGCAACCGTTTGTCGGCCGCGCAAGCGCTCCACCTGCTCAACTCGAATCACTTGCGCGAGAAGCTGCGGTCGGGACCTGCGATGCGCGAGATCCTGCGCGGACCCGCGGGTCCCGACTCGACCGCCGAACAGCTGTACCTGACGCTGCTCTCGCGACGCCCCGCCGACGACGAACGCGCGGCGGCCGAGTCGCTATGCGGAAGCGAAGAAGGGGCGAGAGACCTCGCTTGGGCGCTGATGAATTGCGACGAGTTCTTGTTTCGACACTGAGAACGACGCGACGAAAGGGAGCCTGCCATGGACCTGGGACTCAATGATGCGGCTGACTCGCGGCGCGTCGCTCGTCGATGTTGGCTCGGCGCCGGCGCACTGCATGCTTCGGCGCTTGCGCTCGCCGGACGCCTGCTGGCGGATGAGCGGCCGCCTCCCCAAGCCGCTCGCGACCCCGACGCCCCTTTACGAACGGCCGCAGGCAAGGCCAAGGCGGTCATCCAGATTTGGCTCGGCGGCGGACCACCCCACATCGATACGTTCGACCCCAAACCAGACGCCGGCGCTGATTTCACCGGCCCTCTGCGCGGCTTCTGTCAAACGAACGTCGCGGGGATCAGGATCGGCGAGCTGTTGCCGGAACTGGCCAAGCTGGCCGACAAGTACTCTTTGATCCGCACGGTGACGCACGGCGACAACGGCCATGAGACGGCGTCCTACCTGACGCAAACGGGACGGAACCCCGGACGATTGGTCTTTCCCGCCGTGGGCGCCGTGGTGACGGCGATGAAGGAAAGCGCCCCAGACCAGTCGCGCGCCAAGGAGAACCTGATCCCTCCCTACGTCGTGTTGACTCAGCCGCAAGGAAGATTTTCCGAGGCCGGATTCCTGGGGCTTCGTTTCAAGCCGTTCGCCACGGGCGGAGATCCCAATGCGAGCCGATTCACGGTCGAGGGAATCGTCTCGCCCGACTTGTCCGACGACCGCCAGAGGGAACGGCGCGAGTTGCTTCAGCGAGTCAACACGCTGCAACGCACCCTGCCCGGCGACGCGTCGCTCGTGGTTGCGGCGAAGTCGCGCGAGCACGCGTACGACCTGATGCTGGGAGACGCCGGACAAGTCTTCAATCTCAACGTCGAGAAGGACGACTTGCGTCAGCGCTACGGACGAAACCGCTTCGGCCAGTCGTGTCTCGCCGCCCGCCGACTCATCGAACGCGGCGCCAAGTTCGTCACCATCAACGACGGCGGCTGGGACACGCACAAGGAACACTTCGCGGCTATGCGGCGCAAACTGCCCGAACTGGATCGAGGTATCGCGTCCCTGCTGGCCGATTTGGCTGATCGCGGTCTGCTCGATTCGACCATCGTCTGGTGCATCGGCGAGTTTGGTCGCACGCCGCGAGTGGCCAACGAGTCGCCTTGGAACGGCGGACGTCATCACTTCGGGGCTGTCTTCTCTTCGCTTGTCGCCGGCGGAGGAATCCACGGCGGCCGCGTCGTGGGTGAAACCGATTCGCGCGCCGAGTCGGTCAAGAGTCGCCCCGTTTATCCGGGCGACTTGATTGGCACCTTGTACGAACTGGTCGGCATCGATCCCGAGGCCGGCTTGCCGCATCCGCGCGGCGACTTCATCCGTGCGACGCCCGGCGACGACGAAGGCATGCCGTCCGCGGGCCGCTTGAAGGAACTGCTGTGATGCAGCTTGCACCACCTCCTCTTCGAACCGCTCGACGACCGGCATGGCGAAGCTGGATCTGCATCCTCGCTTTGCTATCGCCGACGTCGCTGCTCGCGCAAACCAACGCCCGGCCGCATTTGGCATATGCGTTTCCCGCAGGTGCGCGTCGCGGGGAGACCTGCGAGATCGTCCTTGGAGGGCAGCACCTGAAGGCCGTCCAGAACGCGTATGTCGCGGGCGGCGGTGTGAAGGCGGAGATCGTACGCTGGCGGCGAGCGATGACGCCGGGCGAATTCAATCAGCTGCGCACGCTGCTCGACGAAGCGCGAGAACGACTGGTCGAAGACGGCCAAGCCAATCCCACGCCCGAAGCCGTCGCGCGCGAGGCAGGCGTGACGGCAGACCAGTTGCGCGAGATGGAAATCTTTCGCGACAGACAGCGAGACCCGAAGCGCCAGCCCAATGAACAGCTAGAGGAGGAGCTGACGATTCGCGTCGCCATCGCGGCTGACGCGGACGACGGTCGGCGCGAGCTGCGTCTTGTCGACGATGCGGCCATCTCCAATCCACTCTGGCTGCATGTCGGCCGACATCCAGAAGTTCGTGAATCGGAGCCGAACGATGCAGCACCCGAGCGATCGATAGAGTCGCTGCCGGTGGTCATCAACGGACAGATGATGCCTGGCGACGTCGATCGCTTCTCTTTTCCCGCCATGAAAGGTCAGAAGCTGGTGATGGTCGCCGGTGCTCGCGAAGTGATACCGTACCTGGCCGACGCCGTACCGGGCTGGTTTCAACCCGCGCTCTCCTTGTTCGACGCGCGCGGTCGAGAAGTCCCGATCACGACGGCCTTTCATTTCCACCAAGATCCGGTCGCTTACTTCGAGGCGCCGCAGGACGATCGGTACACGATTCAGATCCGCGACGCTTTGTTTCGCGGTCGCGAAGACTTTGTCTACCGGCTGATGGTTGGCGAGATTCCGTTTGTGACGAGCGTCTTTCCGTTGGGCGCGCCGTGGGATGAGCGGACGACGATTCAGCTGGAGGGTTGGAACCTGACCCAGCGGACGCTGACGACGAAGTCGGTGGGGTTCCGACAGATTCAGCCTTTCCAATGGCATACGGTGCAACAGGGGAACCAATTGTCGGTGCGAGTGCCGCTGCGCATGGACGCGTTCCCCGAACTGATGGACAAGGAGCCGAACGACGAGGAATCGACGGCGCAGCGTGCGTCGACGCCGTCGATCGTGAACGGGCGCATCGACCGCGCGGGCGACGAAGATGTGTTTCGGCTGAGCGGACCGGGCAAAGTGGCGATTGAAGTCTACGCGCGCCGTCATGGCTCGCCTTTGGATTCCTATCTTCTGTTGACCGATTCGCGCGGGAAGGAACTGGCGTACAGCGACGACTATGAAGACAAGACGCAAGGGCTGCTCACACATCACGCCGACTCGCGGCTGACGGCGACGGTGCCGGCGTCCGGGGCCTTGCTGCGGATCGGCGACGTCCAAGGAAACGGCGGGAAGGACTTCGTCTACCGACTTTATGTGCACCCTCCGAGGGCGGACTTCGCACTACGAGTGACGCCGTCATGCGTGTTGGCTCGACCCGGCAGCGTGGCGGCGATCACCGTTCATGCGTTGCGCGAGCTGGACTTTGACGACGACATTGAACTGACGTTAGTCGACGCGCCTCCCGGCTTCCACTTGTCGGGGAACGTCGTGCCTGGGAATGTGAGTCGACATGCGTTGACGCTTTCCATTCCGGCCAACGCCTCGTCGACGCCGATGACGCTGCAAATGATCGGTCGGGCGCGTCTGCGGAATTCGCGATCCTTGTTGACGCGTCCGGTGATCGCCGCCGAGGACATGATGCAAGCGTTCTTGTGGAAGCATTTGGTTCCCGTCGAGGATTGGCATGTCTTGGTGCGTGGTTCCCCGCAGAGCGCGGCCCCCTTTCAAACGCCGCCGACGACCGTTTCGCTGGTACGCGGCGGCGAGACGCGGGTTCCGCTTCTTGTGACGAGCGGCGGGGTGAGTGCCGGCGATGTGCGGATCGAGGTCAAGGAACCGAAGGGAGTGACGGCCGAGGTGGAGTCAGCGGCGGCGGGCCTGTGGGCCCTTCGCCTCAAGACCGACGCCGACAAAGTGCCGACCGGCGCGCGCGGCAACCTGCTGCTTTACGCCTACCGCCTGACGACCCCTCTCGCGACCAAAGACGCCCCCAACCCCAAGCCCTGGCGTTCCGACTACGGCTACCTCCCCGCCCTCCCCTATAGCACCCCCCCGTAGAACAGGCTTCCAGCCTGTTACCCCACACCCTCGCCCCCCGCGCCGCGCCAATGCAACACGCCGCCAACCGTGTTATGATTCCCGCTTCCGACTGAATCGCCGCCAACAGAAGGCGAAACTCGTGAATGGTCGCTCCTGGCGCCGTTCCGATTCTTATCGAAAGCCAATCTCACATGCGAATCAAGAATTTCGTCCGCTTCGCGGCGGCCGCATTGATTTGGGCGGCCGCCTCGGCCGCGTTCGCCGCCGACGACCGGCTGGTCTTTAACACGACCGCACCGACCAACGATCTAAAGGGCGACTTCGCCGCTCAAGTGCTGTTCGGCCAGAGCCAAATCGTGCCAGCTCGCCCGCGCGAGGGCGACAACCAGCCGCACCTAATCGGGCATCGCAAGTGCCTGTTGTTGGTCCGGCCGATCCAGCCCGACGCCTCTGCCTCCGTGCTGGTCGCCGCGTTTGACAAGACCGGGAAGCGGCTTGGAGTCCTCACGCTCGACCCGCCCGCGAAACTGCCCAAAACTGCTTACTTCCTGGAGGGGCTGCCGGAGGAGCGAATCGATTTCAAGCCGCCGGCCGGCGCCGGCCACGCCATCCACAACCCGATCGACCTCCAGAAACTGAGCGACCCGCGCGAGACGTTCCTCCACGATCTGTTGCGAAAGCATGGGCTGGTCGAGATTCAGACGGCCGACGGCCGTTGGGTCCGCGACATCCATCTCCCGAACGGCGCCGATCTCCACGGAAAGATGATCCGCGTCCACTCACAGGCTGGCTACAGCTCGACCATCCATTACAGCGGCCGTTCGGCCGTCATCGGGCGCGACCAGAAATTGCAATTCAAGTTCGTACGCGGTCAATGGATTCTGGAGAACGAACTCGAGAACCAAGGTCTCACCTATGCGACGGACGCTTGGAGCGGCGTGCTGCCCGCCGAATGGATCGCGCCCGGCCTGAAGCTGTTGTTTCGCCAAGGGGAGCTGAACGGCGAACTGAGCGACCTTCGGATCGGGGCGCCGACCGAACTGCTGATCCACACCATCGACCTCGGCATGCTCGTCCCGCCGCGCGATCGGTTCGAGTTCGCGCAGGATCCAACGGCGCATCGCGAGTACTTCCAAACGGCGCCGACCAGCCGGCTGATCATCAGCCAATACGCGCCGCTGTATCTCCGCGAGGTGCTGCTGCCGAACGGGACGATGCTGACGGAACTTGATCCCAGCAAAGGCGACTGGCACAACGGCACGATGCGTCAGCGGATCGGCAAGGAGCTGATTTCGCACGGCATCGACAACGCCAACTACGGCCTCCACAGCACGGCCGGCGAGGGGGAAGACAGTCATCCCTATGTGGCCGCTCAGCTTGCCGCTCACAACAGTTCCGGCAAGTACTCCAACGGCATCGTGGTACACGGCGGTTCGGGAGGCGGCGGCATCGTGACGCTCGACAATACGCTGGGAAACGAGTTCAGTCACGAAGTGGGCCACAACTACGGGCTTGGTCATTACGTCGGCGGCTTCCAAGGATCCGTGCACCGCAGCGCGGATCAAATCAATTCGACGTGGGGGTGGGACGCCGACAAGAACCGCTTCCTGCCGAACTTCTCGCCGATTCGCAGCGGCAAGGAGACGTGCTTGGACGACCAGTGCCAAAGCCCGTTCCATGGCCGTTCGTTCGGATTGGATGCGATGGCGGGCGGCGCGCCGCTCTCCGGCTTCAATCGCTTCACACTCTACACGCCCAATTCGGCGGCCATCATTCAGAAGTTCCTGGAAAGTAAAGCGGTGTTCGCCGCCGACTCGCCCACCGGCTTCCGCAAATGGAACGCCGAAACGGCACAGATGGAACCGTACAGCCATCGGATTAACATGGCCGAGCAGATTGACGCCGCGGTGAGCGACTTGAGCGAGTCGAAGGTGGCTCAATTGCTGGCGGAATACGATCTGGTCAAGGTGTCGATGCAGGACGGGAACTGGACGAAGGAAGTTCATGTTCCAGCCGCGTCGCCCGCCAACCGCGGTCGGACGGTGGCGATCGATCAAGGCGCCACGTACGACAGTTTCCTGACGCTCAACGGCAAGCAGCTCAAGATGCCTCGCGGCTTCAAGGCGAGCTACACATCGGACGGAACTCGCTGGAAAGAGGGCCCCGCGGAAAGCAAACAGATCGAGCGGAAGCCGCAATCCTTCGGCGTCCCCGTGACGACGCTGGTCGGCTATTACGATCCCCAAGGTTCGCTAAACAGTTACATCTACCCGACGCTGCATGGCGCCTACGGCTTCACTTACCACGACGACCGTGAGCGCGTGAGCGAACAGGACTGCCAGCTCGTGGTGGAAACGCGCGCTGGAACTCTCCGTTACCGTCTTGCAAACCATCGCTTCAAGGCGAACGTGATGAACAAGTTCCACGTGAACATCCCCGAGTCGGCCGGCCCTCAAAGCGTCTCGATCGTCTGCCGCGGCAAGGTCGTCGACAAGCGTCCCATCCCCGCCGCCCCCACAGAACTGAAGTTTACAATCACCCCGTAGAACAGGCTTCCAGCCTGTTACTTCCTCAACAACACCGCTTCCCGGCCCGTCGCCCGCCCCGCTCAACAATCATCCGCGGCACGGCGACGGGTTCCCACGAGCGCTCCGCCACCCTTCCTCTACTGCCTCCCGAACTGAAAGACGTCCATGGCGAATATCGTACGTTTTCATCGTGTATTCACGGCGCCTCCAGAGCGAGTATATCGAGCGTTCACAGATCCAGAGGCCCGCTGCAAATGGCTTCCTCCCCATGGGTTTGTCGGCGTCTTTCACCATTGCTCGCCGGTCGTTGGCGGCACGTACAAAATGTCGTTCAAGAATTTTGCGACGGGCGCCTGTCACTCGTTCGGCGGCACACACCTCGAGCTCGTTCCGTACGAACGCGTAAAGTACACGGCGAGTTTCGACGACCCGAACCTGCCAGGCGAGATGATTACGACGGTTGTCATCCGTCCCGTCGCGGTCGGCGCCGAAGTCGACATCGTTCAAGAGGGAATACCCGACGTGATCCCGGCAGAAGCCTGTTGCCTTGGCTGGCAGGAGTCCCTGCTACAACTCGCTCTGCTAGTGAATCCTGAGATTCCGGGATGATTCTCGGATGGCGGGGGAAGCGAGCATGATGCTCCCAGTGCGCGCGGCCGAACTCATCCTCTGGGCTACCCATGATGAACGAGCCAGGCGCAACTCGAATCAGACGAACGCCGCACGAGCTTTGCGGAGCCGACCTAGCCGCGGACGCCCAGCAACTCTCTAGCCTCCGCCTGTCCCGCCGCCGGCTTCCCATACTCGCTCGCCGTGACGCGCGCGAGCGAGACGAGGTGACGCCAGCGGAACGCAGGACGCGTGGAGTGGTAGTCGTCCCAAACCGTCTGAAAGTACTTCTCCGCATGCAAGGCGCCGTCCTCGCTAACCGCGTAACGGACGAGCGTGTTGAAGAGACGGTCCACCGGCAACGACAGCGCCCCATAGCGGGCCGCGATCGCCGTGGCCTGGCCCTGCAGGTTGTTCTGGATGGCGTCGGTAAGTTTCGCCAGCAGTCCGTCGGCGTCCTTGTCCGACAACCGGTCGAGATGATGCTTGGCGGGCAGTGCTTCGGCCAACAAGTTGCCCGGATAGTTTCGATCGCGCGCCACTTGCCAAGCCCCGATAATCAAGCACGCGAACACGTTTCGACCCGAGCTGAATCGCGCCAGATTCCGCCAAGCATTCGCGGCGTCGCTGGCGTGAACACCGACGGAGTCGCCGTGGACCGTTCCCGCAGGCTTGAGCCGATCTTCCCACTGCGGCAGTCGGCCGCCGTCGCGCAGGACCAGCAGGCTCGCGGCCAGCGAGATCGCTTCCCCAATCGCCGTCGGATCGAATCCTTCCGCCAGCGCGCTCGCGGCGGCTCGCCCTGCATCTTCGGCCGAAGCCGTGGCGAACGTCTGACTCAAATGTTCGACGAATGCGTCATCCGCCGGTTTCGTTCCCGGAGTGCGACCATCGAGCTTGAACTCGTCCAGAAGTTTGACGAGCATCGTGCCATGGGCCGTCATCTCAGGTCGGTTCGCCGGCTCGGCCTTCACACAGTAGCGCAGCGATTGACGGAGCAACGTCAGGGCGTGCTGCGTCCCGACAATCTCCTGCATTTCCCAAGCTCGATACGGAAGCACCGTGCGATGGACTTCCGGGTGCGCGTCGTGGACCGCGGGAATCAACGCGTCGAGTGCAGCCCGCCGATCCGTTGCGACCAAGCTCGCCAGCAACTGCTCTGCCTGTTGGACGTTTCGGCCGCGAATCACCGTCGGTAGTGCTTCGTTCGCTCCGCTAGCGCCTGCCGCGACAGGTTCAGTCACCTCGTGCAACACTTCCGCATCGCGCCCGCCAAATTCCTGGATGCGATTGCTGTTTCGATACAGGACTTTCAGCACCGGCAGGGCTTCCGCTCCCGCCGGCATCAACGCCGACATGTGGAGCGCAGGCGCGAGCGCCATGAACGTATGGAAGCCAATGTAGTCCTCGCCGCCGAATGTGCGGGCGTTCGCCAACGCTCCCGCAGCAACGAGCGTCTTGAGCGGCAATCCGCCGCGCAGCTTCTCCACCAGCGTCGCTTGGAGTCGGGCGACCGGCGTCTCCTGAAGCATGCAGACCAGCGGTTCGAGTTCCCCGAAATTCAATGCGCCGTCCAAGTCCTTCGCAAACGCCGTCGGCGCCAGTCCCAGGTCGATCGCGACGGCAGACCCCAGCGTCGCCAGCAATGTTCCCCGCCCGACCTCTTGTAAAAAACGACGTCGCGAACGATGGTGCGACATGGGCAGCTCCTAAAGACGATGCGATTCGCCGCGAAGTGATCTGCCTAAAGTCTATCGCCGCATCCAGCGCGGGGACATACGATTTCCGCCAACTTGGGGCTCACCAAGAAGAACGCATCTCCAACGACGAAAGAGCCGCGATCTGGGACGACCTTGATCCAGTCAGATTGCTGGGCCTCCTTGGGTGGGGAATAATCTCAGCATCTGGGAGGAGTCGCCTCGCGTGGACGGATCGTCGCCATTGCCTCACTACAAACCTCGCTTGAGCAGGCTTCTATCGGCCCTGGCGCTCGATGTCGACTACACGCGCGGCGCGGGAAGTCATCTGTATTACCAGAATCGCGCCGGGGGCGAGGTCGAAGTCCTGGATCTCGTCGGCGGGTATGGAACGACGCTGCTGGGACATTCGCCTCCCGAACTGGTAGCACTCGCTCGCGACATGCTCGCACAAGGCATTCCCTTCAGCGCCCAAGGGTCGAGTGCGAACGCGGCTGAGAAACTGGCGCAGCTCTTGTCGTCGCGCGCCCACGGCGACTACTGCTGCATCTTCACCAACTCCGGTTCGGAAGCGGTGGAAGCCGCCTTGAAGCACGCCCTACTCGAAACGGGCGGACGACGATTCATTGCGTTGGAGGGCGCCTTTCACGGCAAAACGCTGGGCGCCGTGCAGACCATCGGCAACGCCGAGTATCGCGATCCGTTCACGCTGAAAGGGCTGAGCGTCGAACGAGTGCCGTGCAACGACGAAGAGGCACTAGCGCGCGCCTTTCGCCATCCCGAGCGATTGGCCGGATGCCTGTTCGAGCCCGTGTTGGGCGAGGCCGGAGTTCGACCGCTGACGGCATCGTTCGTGAAGCGTGCGGCCGAACTGTGTCGTCAATCCGCCGTTCCGTTGATCGCCGACGAGTGCCAAACGGGCTGTGGACGAACGGGCGCTTGGCTGGCGTCCACCGCGCTGGGCATTGCGCCCGACTACCTCGTCCTGTCCAAAGCGCTCGGTGGAGGACTCGGCAAACTGGGCGCCACCTTGATCCGCCGCGATAGGTATCAAGAGTCGTTCGACTGGTTGCAAACCGGCACGTTCGCCGCCGATGCGCCCACGTGTCATCTGGCGATGAAAACGGTTCAATTGATCGACGATCGCATGTTGGCGACGATCACTCAGCGCGGCCAGCAATGGAAAGAGCAACTGCAAGCGATCGCCGCCGAGTTTCCCGACGTCGTGAAGGAAGTGCGCGGCCAGGGATTGATGCTCGGCCTGGAGTTTCACCGCCCTTGCAATTCGGATAGCTTCGCGCTGCGCGTCTTGTCGTCGCAAGATCAATTGATGCCGCTTGTCGCCGCGTATCTGCTGCGGCGCCGCCGCATCCGCGTCATGCCGACGTTAAGCGACCCTTGGACCTTGCGACTGCAACCAGCCATTACAGTCGAAGAAAAGGACTGGAATCGTTGGTGTGCAGCGCTGCGCGACGTCTGCCATAAGATCCGCAACGCCGACTGGCCGGGGCTCAGCGACTTCTTGCTCGACCATCCCTCGCCTCCTCTCGATCAACCCGTTCGCTGGCACGATCGAGCGCGCCTGTGCGTCTTCCACGAACGGCAGTTTTCCGCGACGCAGCAATCGATTCCACGGCGGCGCGCGGCATGGCTGTGCCACTTGATCGACGTCGACGATTTGACGCGGCAGGAACCGCGCCTGGCCGACTATCCCTTTGCCGCGCGCGAACGGCTGCTCGAACGCTTCGCCCCGCTCGCCGGCCCCGTCGTCATGAGCGGCGTGGATGTGAATCCACGCGCCGGCGACCCCGTACGACTGTATCCAATCCTGCTCCCGTTCTCGTCGCGCATGGCACGGCGCTGGTCGATATCGCGGAACGCCGAGCTGCCGCGGACCTTGATTCGCGAGGGAATCGCACTCGCCGACCAACTTGGCTGCTCGGTCGTCGCGCTCGGCCAATACAATTCGATTTTGTCGAGCGACGGCGCGCGACTGGTGGAAGCGAGCGACGACGGTGCAGCCGACAGGCCGGGTCGAGCAGGAAGCGTATGCATCTCAAGCGGCAATCATTACACGGTGGCGCTGGCCCTCCAAGCGATCGAGCGCGTGCTCGCCGATCGCGGAATCGACTCTTCCCGTTGCACGCTGGCGGTCGCCGGTGCGCTCGGAAACATCGGCTCCGTTTGCGCGCGCATCCTCGCCGACCGCTTTGAACGGACGTTGTTGCTGGGGAGCGAACGTCGCGGCATTCGTCGTCGCTTGTCTGAGTTCGCCGCAATCTTGCCGCGCGCCCAGGTCATCGAGAGTCCGTCGCAGTTGGTCGACGCCCAGGTCGTCGTTTCGGCGGTCAGCGCCGCCAGCGCCCCGTTCGAGGTGCATCACTTCGGTCGCGAAGCGGTGCTCTGCGATATCTCGGTTCCACCCAGCATCCGTCGCACGACCTTGCACGCTCGACCTGATCTGCACTATTTCCGCGGAGGCATCGCCTCGCTGCCGCGCCAGGAGGATCTGAAGATCGCGAGCTACCCGCTGCCGCCTGGCCAAGTCTTTGGCTGCCTCGCCGAAGCCATCCTGCTCGGCTGGAACGAAGCTTCGACCGAACACTACGTCGGTCCCGTGACGCTCGACCGAGTCGCCGCCATGGCCCGACTCGCGGATCACTTCGGCATGGAACTTGGCGAACTAAAGTCCAACTGCGTCCTGGGCTCCGACATCCAGGAGGCCGCGTATGGCGAGTGTTGAACGACAGGCGCCTCTCACGCGCGACTCTCTTCGACCGCCAACGGCTCGGGAACAGTGGGGCGGCAAAGGCGCTTCGCTGCGCGAACTAAGCGACGCCGGCTTTCCCGTCCCCGCGTTCGAAATCGCAGCCGACGACGAGGAGTCGCTTCGCCAACAAGTGGAGCGTCTCGGCTTCCCCCTGGTCGTGCGTTCCTCTGCAACCGTCGAAGACGGAGAACGAGCGTCCTTCGCCGGCCAGTTCGCTAGCTTCTTGAACCTCTGGTCGTTCGACGACGTGCGAAGCGCCGCAGCCGACTGTCGCGCATCGCTCCACTCCGATTCGCTGCGGCAGTACTGCGCCCGTCAGGGACTCGACCCTGATGCACTGCGGATGCGCCCCCTCGTCCAACGCATGATCTCGCCGCAGATCGCGGGCGTCGCGTTTTCGATCCATCCCACCACGGGCGAAGATCAGGTCGTGGTCGAAGCCTGTGAAGGACTGGCCGACGAACTGCTCGCCGGCCGCACCGCGCCGCTCCCGCTCGATCATCCTGCATTGTCGGTCCATCTCCCGGCCATTCAGCAATTGGCGCGACGCGTACAACGCCACTTTGGAACGCCTCAGGACATCGAGTTTGCGATCGATCATTCGGGCATCCATTTGCTGCAGGCTCGGCCGGTGACGCGTTTGAGTTTCACGGCGGAAATCGGCGAATGGACCAACGCCGATTTTCGCGATGGAGGAGTTTCCAGCAGCGTCTGCTCGCCGCTGATGTGGTCTCTCTACGAAACCATCTGGAACGACTCGCTGAAAAACTGCCTGCGCGAACTGAAGATGTGGGAGCGCGACTTCGAAGCGGGCCGCATGTTCTTTGGCCGCCCCTACTGGAACCTCGGGGCGGTGAAGCAGGCGGTCTCGAAAATCCCCGGCTTCGTCGAACGGGACTTCGATCGCGACCTGAGCGTTCAACCGACCTATGACGGCGATGGTTGGCGCACGCCCGTGAATTTACGCACGATTCTGCGCGCGATTCCGATTGTCGTAGCGCTCCCCGGTTTCTTTCGTCGTCGTCAGGCGCAGGCCGAGCTGCTGCTAGCCGCGTTTCCTGGTCGAGAGGCCGACTGGGAACGAACCGACCTGACGTCGGTCGACGCGTTCCGCCGACTGATCGAGCACGACTATCGACGGATCGAGGGAACCTACTTTCGGACGATCTTCGCCGTATCGCTCGCCAAGTTGGACTGGCTGGAATCGTTCCCCGACTGCGACTATGCCGCGCTGGTGGCGGCCCTGCCGCCCCTGCGTCATATGGCCCCGCTGCGGCGTCTTCGCACTCGGCAGCAAACAGGTGCGCTCGCCCCACACGATCTGGCGAACGAGTTTCGTCACCATAGCCGCTGGGGGATCGATGTGCGTCATCCACGTTGGGACGAGGAAGTCGACTTTGTCGCACAATGGGCGGCGACGACCACGGATTCCGAAGGGCGCGAACCGCGAATCGCCTACGAGCAAGCGTATCGCGACGCAGAGCGCGCCATCCCGTGGTGGAAGCGACGATCATGGCGGCGCAAGCTGGCGCGGCTGCGTCACTTTGTTTGGCTGCGGGAAGAGTTGCGCGATCTCTCGAGTCGCGTTTACTACTGGATCCGTCGACACGTTCGCGCTCTCGCGGACCGACGCGGTTGCGGCGACGACGTCTTCTTCCAGACCTTCCCCGAAGTGTACGACGATGATCGTCGTCACGTCGCCGAACGTCGCGACACGTTCGAACGGTTCCGCAACTTTGCCGCTCCCAATGAAATCGGCGGACGATTCCATTTCGACTCGCAACGACCGTCGGGAGATCTCCGCGGGATCAGCGCCAGCGGAGGCGTCGCTGCGGGCGTCGCCTATGTCGCCCACGACGCCACCGAGGCGCTGCAGGCGCCCGCAGGCGCCATCCTCGTCTGCCCGTTTACCGAACCAGGCTGGACTCCGGCGCTCGAACGAGTCGCGGCAGTCATTACGGAGACGGGGGGACAACTGTCGCATGCCGCAGTCATTTGTCGCGAGTTCGGCATCCCAGCCGTGCTCGGCGTCCCTCAAGCGACGCGGCGGCTACCTACCGGCACGCCGTTGGAGGTGGATGGATCACGCGGCGAGTTGCGGCGTCTTGGAAGCGAACCGACGGTGGTGCACTAGCGCGGCCCGCAACGCTGCATTTCGCCAAGGTGAGACCGTACTCGCACGAAGCAAGATGCCTGAACGGGATCTCGCCATCGAGAGTCGACGAACCTTGCTTTGCACGGATGCGGTGTTCGACTGCCGGCTTGCAACTCAACGACAGAGTCCTGCGCCACGCGACGATGAGCGTTGGACCGACGGAGCGGTCCACGACGATGACGATGCCTAGTGCTCACGCCTACTCGATAGGCGGCCTCTCCCCCTGATGCAATCGGGCGTACCAGTCGAGATACATCTGCCGCACCTGATCGCGATAAAAGGGGACTTGCTCCACTTCCCATCCCGTCGTGTCGATCGGCTCGCCGAAGTAAACATCCACCACCCCAGGGCGTACGGCGTAAAACTCGCCTGAATCCCACGGCCCCGGATCGACCTCGTTCGGGATCAAGATGTAAATCGGCACGAGGGGAACTTGCAGGCTCGCCGCTAAATGAAAGGCCCCCTTATTGAAGGTCCACACCTGCTGGCCCTCCGGCGTCAAGAACACCGACTCGCCCGTTTGCCGCAACGTCTGATCGGCATGTTGAAAAATCTTCCGTCGTTGCTCGGGGTAATCCTGCTTCACCGTCCAGAACATGCCTAACAGCCAACCGATCACCGACAGCGGTGGGATCTTCTTCAGAAAGCCGCTCATGAAGTATCGCGAGTTGGGCAGGCCGAGGGCCATGATCACCGCCACATCGAGCGACGACGTGTGGTTGGAAATGAAGACGCACTGACATGCGGGAACTCGCTCCCGATCGTGCTCGACCACAGAGACCCCGTACAACGCGAGTCCTTGACGCGCCATGTTGCGTATCAAGACTTCGCGAACCCATCGCCTCTCTTGGAAGTTGCTAACAATCAGGACGACGCTCCCCCGGAGGCTCGCGTGACACGACAGCACGAAGCAACCGATCGTCGCCAGGGCGATGCGCATCCACCCCCAACACGACAGCGGCGATCGCGGCGTTCGACCATCCGTCCGCGGGGTCTCGCGGGTCGGCCCACTCGACTTCATCCGGGCCTCCGGCAGATCACCGTCTGCATCGCCAGATTGAGCTTCCGTTCGAACAGCAACAGCGGCGACAGCAGCACTTGCCCCAGAAAATACGGGTAAATCGCTCGCCCCAGGTTCAGTCCCTTCCCCTTCAACAGCTTGAACGCCGCGCCGGTGAAGAGATAGAAGTACGGCGGAAACGCACCGTACGGCAGATACTCGACCACTTCCAGATCGGCCTTCTCCATGAACCGCAGCAACGTCTCGCGCGTGAAAAGCACCGTGTGCTGCGGCGCCTGCAGGCCAGGCCACCGTTCGCGATAGAGTTTGAACGACACACTGTCGAGCCGCGGGACTTCGATCACCAACCGCCCCTCCGGCGACAGCAGTCGACGCGCGGTCGCCAGCGATCGCAGCGGATCGTAGCAATGCTCCAGAAAATGCCACATCGTGATCAGGTCGTAGGCGTTCTCCGGCAACGGCTGCTCGTAAAACAATCCCTGGTGAAACTGAAAGCTCGAGAAACTCGGAAGCGCAGACAAGTCTTTGAAATCGACCCCTTCCGCGCTCAGATCATGATGCCGCTTGAGCCACGCGAGGAACGTTCCGGCGCCGCAGCCGACGTCGAGCACGCGACTGTTCGCCGTCAAACTGACATAACGCGAAACCAACCGGTGCTTCTCGCGATCGTGCTTATCCATCGCACGACGATAGAACCAGGTGAGCGGTCCCCAATTCGTCTTCTTGCGATGCGAAATGTACTCGTCGTCATACCACTGGCCGATTTGCACCAACGGAATGCGCGGCGTCTGATAGGCGAGCCCGCACTGGTCGCAGGTGACGAACCGAAAGTCGCCCGGTTTTCCGGTCAAGTCGTCCTGCGCCATGACCAGTTGCGTGCAAGCCGTGCTGCCGCAGTCGTAACAAGCCACCGCTTCGGTCGCCGCTGAATCGGTCGTGCTCACGTCATCCGCTCCCACAGTGTGGATTACCTAAACCGCGTCACGATCCAGCCCGCGAGCAGCGCCGTCGCTCCGACCGCTTCGACCCGCCAACACCAAGCGGCCCTCGGATCCAACCTCACATCGCGATCATCCCAAAGTTCGTACAGCATCAGAGCCAGATAGCAGATCATCGCGGGCAGCCAGATCGCAAGCCCCGCCTCCGACTCCCAGGCGAATCCCGATCGTACTCCGAGTGCTACGACCAAGAGCGGATACTTCGCGAGTACGAAGTGAGCGTTCACCAGACGCGATGCCTGCAATGGGTCGCGAATCCCATACCACCCGGCGACCATCGCATAAGCGACGCCGACGATGACGAGCGCTGGCCACGAGCGACTTGCTAAGAGCAGCGAGCCTGCTGCGAGCGACGCCAACAGCGCCAGAACGAACAGCGGACCCGCCGCGCCCGGTTGGCATGCGATGCGCGCCGGCTCTCGTGGACAGTCCCGCGGTCGATCCGCCAAATCGTCCATCACCCGCAGGGCTACGATCACAAGACATGCCGTCGCGTAGTCCAGCAGCATCGTTGCATCCGGACGACGACGTTCCATTAGCCAAGCGGCCGACAGGATGATGATCGGCAGCAGCACGACCACACGCGCGCGGCAGCGAGTAGCCGCATATGATCGCACGACGCGAGTCCACGCCTTGGCTGCTCGTGCAATCACTCGTCGCTCCATCGCTGCACCTCGCCGCGATTCCCATCGACGCGTATCCAACATGAGTCGGCGTAGCGCGTCGTTGCGTCGGCGATTCCCACCACGGTGGGCAAGCCATACTCGCGGGCGAGAATCGCGCCGTGGGACAACATGCCTCCCCGTTCCATGACCAACCCGCGGACCAACGGAAAGATCGTCGCCCATCCCGGATCGGTCTGACGAACCACCAGGATATCCCCCTGCTGCAATCGATCGACTTGTTTCACATCCTCCATGACGCAGGCCCGCCCCTCGACCACGCCGCTGCACGCCGCCATCCCGCGCTGAATCATCTCCTTCTCGGCAGCCTCGCCCGCTCGACAAGTCGCCGCGGCTGCGGACGTCGCGGCAGTCGCGGCCGCGGTCGCGGCGGCAGTCGTCGACGAAGCTTCGCGCCAACTCTCTACCCGCCGCAGTACGAGGTGCTCGGGCGGATGAAGCCGACGATCGCGTTCCCACTGTGCTCGTCGCACTCGCACCAAGTCCCGCGCCGTATCGATCGCCGCAGAACCGCCGTTTAGCAACGAGTCCACTTCCTGCCACGTCAGGAAGAATAGATCTTCGGGCGCCGCGACGATCTGCCGCTCCGTCCAACGTCGGCCCATCTCGAGCACCAGACGACGCAAGCGTTGATACAACAGCGCCTGCTGAAGTCGCGCGCGTTCCCGACACACAATCGCGCGCTGCGTCGTCGCGATCAGACGACGCACGCCCGCTGCGCGACTCGGCCACGGCAGCCAATTCGCGATCCGACGCGTTCGCAACGTCGCCAACACGCGTTCCGTCTCTTCGCGGCGCAACCGCGATTGTCGCTCTAGCCGCACCGCCGGCGACTCCTGGTCGCTCGCGACATAGGTGCGCAACAGGTCTACGACGGTCTCCGGTTGTTCCTGATAACTGGGGATCGTCAATAACAATTCGCCCGAGCACCGAAATCCCCATTGATCCAACCACTCCGCCAACACGTCGCGCAAAGGTGCGAGCGCCGGGTCGGCCGCCAGTGCGTCCATCTTCTCCTTGGATGTCGTCGCCCCTTCCAACCAACTTCTCCACGCCTGATTCCCGCGCACCTGCCTCGAGAGAAACCAGAGCGATTCCGCCGACTTCGCACTAACGACGTCGCGCAGTCCGCGCAACAGACCGTTATGCAGCGAGCCATTCTCATCGTCGGGAAACTCGCGACGCAGCGTCCGCTTCAGTAACGCGTAACTCACCATGCTGGCCGCGTCCGCGATCGAACCCGGCAACCAGCGATGAAAACGAATCTCTGCGAAACGCTGCCACAACGCCAACAGTTCCTCGTCGCTGCACGTCGCCAACCGCCGAGGATGAGCCCGCTCGGCGTACGTCTGGACCACGCGCTCAAACGTAGTAATGCGTTGCTCCAGCGACCCTATCAGACGCAGGGCCCGCCAACCGATTCGCATCGCCTCCAGCCCCTCCCGCACCCGACTCGGGAACGACGATCGGCCCTTCGACGGAGGCTTCCTGCCGCCGGCGTCGCCCTCCGCTTCTTCACCCGCACGCTCTTCGTCGGCGGCCCCGATGAAGTCGAGAAACGCCGATTGCAGCCACTTGCCGAAGGGGGCGGCCGCCAGCACGCGTTCGATATTCGACAGGTTGTAGTAAAGCCGCCCGGCATGCGTCCCCACCAACGAACGAAGTTGCCGCTCGACCGCCTCCACGCGCCGCGGCGCCACGTCCAGCGCCACGCCCAGATTGCGAAAGTAGTGGTAGTAGCATTGCGGCGCCAATGAGGCCAGCAGCGGCGACACAGGTTCGGGATAGTTCTCGTTCAGATTCGCATTCGTCCAGCGTTGAATGGCGCCGTGCTGCGGGGCCGACACTCGTTCCTCTTTTATCCTCGCAACGCTTGTCGTTACGGGCCGCGACTGCAACCAATGCACGGTCCCCTCTGCGTCGCAGGTCCACTCCACATCCTGCGGTGCGCTGAACAGTTGCTCCAGCTCATCCGCCGCGCCGATCAGCGTCTCGATGACGCCGGCGGGGAGTCCGCCCTGCACTGCGGAAAGCGGCGCACGCCCGAGCTGCGGTTCGCGCATGGCTTCCCCGCGCAAACGCGCAACGCTTACCGACCATGGCGTCACTCGACCTGACACTAAACTCTCGCCCAGTCCGGCGCAATACTCGATCAGCAGCGAGTTCGTCTCGGCTTGCTCCTTCGTCGGCGCCGGATGACGCGTGAACATCACGCCCGAGTATTCTCCCTGCACCATCTGCTGTACGAGCACCGCCATCCCGCGCAGCGTCGTCCCGCGCGCCTGCTGGTACTCCATCACGTGAGTGGAGCTGTAAGAGCGCCAACAGGCGACGACGGCGGCAAGTACGTCCTCGAGCGTCGGAGGAACCTGCAATCGCGTCTCGAGTAAGCCGGCGTACGCCGCTTCGCGCGAGTCTTCTCCGACGGCCGAACTGCGGACCGCGAGCGACGTGGAAGTCCCCAACGACGCCAGCGCCTCGCGAACCGCCTCCACGATCGCTGCGGGAACAGACGCCTCGCCCGCGTCTGCGCCAGTCGACGTGCAAGACGCTTGAAATCGACGGAAGGCTTCGGTCGTGACCACGAACCCTGCGGGCACTCGCCACCCTTCGGCGACCAAGCGTTGGAGCGGATAGGCTTTCCCTCCAACTTGATCTTCAGGCCTGAGGTTGGCGAGCGATGCGACCAGCATTCAGGCAGCCTTTCGTTTCACACCCAACAGCCACAGGACCACATTGAACATCCAATGCACCACAGGCCCCGTCGCCAACAAGATACCCCAAGTCTGCCAAGGGACGGAAACCACGCACGCCAAAGCCGCCAGCGCCCCGAGGACCGAGTCGATTTGGTCGACGAACGCACCGAACCAGCGCGCTCCAACGGAACTCGCCGCCTCCCCCGGCTCGATATCCAGTTGGCGTTTGAGAAACGAGTTGGGGAGTTCGCCGAGCATGAAGCCTAAGCCCGCCCAGGCGCCGAGCATCAAGTACTCGAAATTTGATAACCGCCAGATCGTCCCGGGCGAATCATCGCGCGTCGCGCCGGCGGCCAGCGCGAGTCCCAGGAACGCGAGCGCCGTCGCCGGCGTCATGACGAGGAACCCCTTCCACGTCTTGTGGTCCCCCAACAGACGTCGACCGCGCCAACATCGCCCGCCATCCAGCGGCTTCGCCCAACGACGCGACCAGGAACTGCGCAGCCAGATCGTCTGCGCGACGCCGGCCAGCGTAAACGCTCCCAGCAAGTAAACCGCACACATGACGGGATCAGGGCGCATCGTGGCTTCGTCTCGGTTAAGCGATCCTCGCGCCCTAGATCGGCAAGCCCGTTTGATCACGGTTCTGAAACAAGAGGACGTCGCCGCGAATTCTACGAGCACGCCAGACCCACAACCACCAGGGCATCGCGTTCGCCGTGGGCCGCGCTATCTCGTGCAAATAGTAACCGGGAATGCGCGGCTGCGCGTGATGCAGCTCGTGAGCGTCGAAGCCGACCAACACCCACCGCGAGAACCAGCGTGGGAACACCAGCGACCGCGTGTACTGCTCTTGCAGCGCTGCCGGCACCGGCCGCACCGCTTCCCCTTCGCTGACCGGCATCGGAATGTGCGTGTGCTGACTGAGGATCAGCAGATCTTGCATGATGAGCGTCGCCAGCAGCGCGACGCCGGTCGTACGTCCGACCAGGGCCCATCCCGCCCACCAGCCGATGGCCGCGTATCCGCCCGCGTACAGCAGCACGCACAACGTCATGCGCCACCTTGTTCCGACATCCGGAAACAAACGCCACAGTCGCGGCAGGTTCCAATAGTTGCCCGCTCGGTAGAGGATCGAGAACAGCGGCAGCCACAGAAACCAGCAGACCGTCACCGCGCCACGCTGAAGCTGCGAACGCGGCCGCGGCGTCAGTACGGCCGTCGTGGGATCGAGATCCTGCCAGCCGGTCCAACGGTGATGCAGTCGATGGATGGGCTGCCACGTCGAGAATGGCAGGAATGCCAAGAACCCTGACAGATGCCCAATCACCGTGTTCGCCGCGCGCGATCGGAAGAGCGTGCGATGCCCCGCTTCATGCACCAGGGAGAACCACAACAGGTAGCAGAACGCCAGCACCAGTTGGCCGATCAACCACAGGCTGGTCCACGAACTCAGCGACATCCCGACGCCCAGCCCGGTCGTCGCTAGGGCGATCCCCGAGTAGACGAGGCCCCAGCCATTCGAAGGCTTCCAAGCCAAGCGTCTGCCGCGGGGTTTCGCAGGGGTCATAGTGCAACCGAAGGTCCGACCAGAAAGAACGCTACCGGATGGGACGCCACATTTCGTCGGATAGACCAAAGTCGACGACTTCTTCGACGACGGCCGCTGTCGCCGATTGCGCCTCGACGCGCGGCGCCCCGACCTTCAGCACCGCCCAATCGCCTAAGCGTGGATAGAGCAGATAGTTCAACGTCGACAGTTCGGGTTCGTGGAACGAGTGGCCGCTGTTGAACACCCAATAGCGATCCTCCGCCCCCGCGACCTGGCCCGGTGCGATCAGGACAGGCAAATGCTCCGCCGACGCATACTCTTTCCCCGCCACGGTCAATGTCTTCGAATTCCAGCTTGGGCAATGCCTCGCGCATCCAACGATTGCTCCCCGGGTCGCCGAACAAGATCAAGTTTGCCGACGCCAAGAGATGTGCATCGACATCCGTGTCGTTGACCACCGGCGCCGCTCCGCGAAAGTAACGCCGCCACTCGTACTCGAACCGTCGCAGCGAGGCTTCGGCGGCTGCGGCCGCCGCCGGATTCCAAGGAGTCCCCGTCCCGCGCACGCAGACATACCGGTCGGTGAACGCGTCATCGATCGGCCCCTGAAGACCTGGTCGCTTGCCTTGCAGCCGTTCATCGCGAGAGCTTCCCTCGGAGGAGGCCTTTACATTCCAACGTTCCCCCTCCTTGAAGAAGACCCAGGCCGAGGCAACGTCGGCGGCGGAACGCGGGGGCGGCGAGAGCGTCTGTCCTCCCATCACCACTCGCACCACGCGATCCGAGGCCATCGGCGGATCGATGGCGAAACGTTCGATATTCCTCGACTGCTCGATGCGCAATTCGCCTTCGTCGTTCAGGCGTGCAACAAACTCCGTCCGTTCATAGTGTCGTTGCAGTTGCAGGACTCTCAGCCAGTGACACCGGGAGTACTTGAGCGACCAGGTGACAAATCGCAGGGACTTCGGCCCGTGGTTGAGTCCTTGATTTGCATATTCGGCAATGCGCCGCATCTGTTCGCGATGCGTTTCCGGGTCGATCACGTGCCCGGTCCCGGGCGAGATCAGATTGACCATCTCGAGCCCTTCGTCCTTCATCGCCTTTCCCATGATCACGTGGGCGTCAAAGAAGACATCCTTCTCGCCCATGCAAGCGATCGCGGGCGTCACTACGGCGTTCGCCGCGTAGCGGTATGAATCGAGCAGACGGAGCGTGGTTTCTTGGACCGGCGGGAGCGGTCCTACGCGTACGAAGTTGGGCAAGGGGGTCTCCGAAAACCGATGCGTGTCGACATACCCGCAGTACGGCCCCAGTGCGACGAACCGGTCGGGATGCTTGAGGCCGAGGTGCCACGTCCCCGAGGCGCCCATCGACATGCCGCGTAGCACCACGCGATCGCGATCGACGCGATACTGTCGACAGGCCGCGTCGATCGCCTCCAACACGTCCGTCTCGCCCGCCCAGCGATACCCATTCTCCACGCGCCCCAGCGGATGCAGCTCGAGGTAATCGACGTCAGGCAGCGTCTCATTCTCGGCCGCTTGGTCCCCTGCATCGAAGCGATCCATGAACCGCAGTTCACTGATGCCTACGGGTCGAGTGCTCCCATGCAGGACGACATCCAACCGCATGGGCTTGGAACCGTCGTAACCGGCCGGAACGATCATGCCGTAGGGCTGCAACGAACCATCGATCCGCGACACAAACCCGCGGACGACCTTCCCGCGCTTCTGCGTCCAGTTCGGTTTCTCGGGGGACCGCTCCAACTTGTCAAGACGTTGCTGCAATCGCTCGAACGACCTCTGTAACAGGACCACGTCCTGCGGCTCAAACTTCACATCAAACTCGAGCGCCCAGTCGATCCCTTTCAAGAAGATCCCTGCATCCGCGACGCGATCGGCCGCTCGCCGTTCGCTTACGTCGCGAGTCGCCGTCTCCACGGACTGGTCAACGACGCCCAAGTTGCGACGCTCCATCCACTTGGCGAGACGTTCCCGAGCCTCAGTTCGCCGCTGCAATAAGGGTCCCCAAACCTCGCGCGCAATCCCCGCAGGCGGCTCGTCCGCCAAAATGGCTTCGAATTGCAGGTGGAGAGTCAGGAGGAACGCCGCCCAGGCCATCCATCCGCGCGTTCTCCGTTGGCAATTCATCTCGGCATCCTTTACTGCTGGGGAATCGAGTACCGACAGATCGTAGCCGAATGTCCGCGGGCGCTCCAAGGACTAGCGATGGTCTCTGGAAAGGCGCCCCGTTGGCAGAGCAGGCTGTGACGGACCTTTCGTCAGTTTCGAAGCGTCCTCGGATTTCCGTAGAAAATAGCTCACGAGCGGCAACTTCATCATGCTGAATCATCAGGCGGTCGCCATTGCGACGGGCGGGCTTTTCCGAAATGGGGCGTTATGTCGGATTCCGATGAGGAACTGGTGAGTCAGGCTCGGCGCGGGGATCACGAGGCGTTTGGGCAATTGTATGACCGATATGCCGGCTTGATTAGGAGCGTGTGCTTTGAAGCGACCGGGAATGTCGTTGATTCCCAGGATTTGGCTCAAGAGGTCTTCCTCAGCGCCTTTCGACAGCTCGATCAGTTGAAAGACCCAAGGAGGTTCGCTGGTTGGCTGGTAGGAATCGGTCGACTGAGCGGGCTGGAGTGGCGGCGGTCGCGAACGCGAGATCGGCTTGAGTTGGTCGGAGAGGCGACGGTGGAAATCGCCGGACAGGAATGCCTCAGTCGAGATGATCGCTGGGCGGACGTGGTCGAGGCATTCGAGTGTTTGTCGGAAGACGAGCGACTCGGCGTGCATCTGTTTTATCTGGAAGAGCAACCGGCGGAGGTTGCTCGGCGATTGTTGAATCTGTCGCTGTCGGGCTTCTATCGATTGCTGGATCGAGCCCGCGCGAAATTGGCACAGAAACTCAAACTGAAGGAACTCAATCCATGACCTTGACTGAGAACGCGCACGATCGGCTCTCGGAGCTCTATCGGGAGTTGAATCAGGGTCACACGGTGCGGCGCAAGTCGTTGCTTCAACAATTGCCCGACATGACTGCGGACGTCCCTCGTGCGACTGATGATACGAATTCAGAGCGACGCCTTGCTCGCCGCATGCTGATTGGCGGTGCGATGGCCGCATCAGCGGCGATGCTGATTCCTGGACTGTTCATGGTGAGGCCTCGTGCTGCATGGGCGGATGTCGCGAAGGCGGTGCGTGCACAGAAGTGGATTCATTGCGTGACGAAGGGATTCGATGGGAGCATCACGGAAGTCTGGGAATCGCCTTCAACGGAGATCAGCGTCTGGAAATCGTCGTCTGAGATTCGGCTGGTGGATAAAGGGACCTCGCTGATGCAGGTCTTTCACCGAAAACAGAACAAGATCGTCCGTCTGGAACTGGGCGATCAAGAACCGGTCGATTCAATGCAGCTTTTCATCAATGTGTTGCTTGGTGACGCAGAGCAGCTCCGGCATTTGAACGTGATTGTTCGCCAGCAACGCTCGATCACCGATCATGGCCAGACTTGGGACGAGATCCGTCTGACCGCACAGCCGATTGGCGGGAGTCCCATGACCTGGATTGCCAAGATCGATCCACAGACGCATCTCCCGCACTCGGTTCGAATCGAACTTCAGGACGCTCCCGAAGCGGGCCACAAGCAACGTGAATTGGAATTCGATTACCCGTCCGATGGACCGACGACGCTCGCGGCGCTCGGCGTTCCCGTTGACGTCGCGGTCGAGGATCGTGTTCCCAAGGACAGCCTGAAGAGCATCCTGGCCGACATGCGAATGCAACGAAGAAACCTCGGGGCCTACCACTTGAAGCTCTTCTATGCTGACTCCCCGCGACTGTCTCGCGAGTCTTGGAAGGACGGGCTGAAGTGGCGGCAGGATCACGAAAGCCCCGATGTCTGCGACGGCCGCGAAGAATGGAGCAAACATATGGGCTCCTGGCAGCGGATCAAGAAAATTCCTGACTCGCCCCGCGAGGAGTTTTGTCGCCTCAATCCTCAATGGTACTACTTGGAGAACATGAGCTATCCGTTCCTCTCAGCAACTCCCGAATTCGACCTCGCGGTCCGCCCTGACCGCACGGATGGCCCGGAGGGCTGCATCCTGGTTGAACGAGTGGCGAATCCCGGCGCGAATCCGAGTGTCGTTCACCGATTCACGGCGCACCGCGAGCAATACTGGCTCGATCCACGTCGAGGCCACGCGCTCGTCAAACGAGTTCTCACCGACGTCGAAGCGCCGGAAGCCGAATGCCTCTCGAAGGGGATCGCCAAACACATCGAGACGACGTTTTCCGACTTCCAGCAATCTCCCCACGGCGTCTGGTATCCCACAACGATCACAACGACGGGAACACTCTGGGTCAGGCAGACGAATCCCCTGATCGTCGAGCCAAAGGAGCAACGCTGGAAAGTCGCCGTCGAATTCCACGACGCATTCCCCGATCACGTCTTCAATATCACCGACGCACGAAAACGATCCCCTTGAAGTCGACGTCGGACTTCCTTCCTCAACTCCAGTGCTGGTTCAGCGTGATCTGGAAGAACGCCTGGGTTGAGTTAGTAGGTTGCGGAAAGGGCTAAAGACGACTCTGGAGTCAGCGTACTGTTCGCAGGAACTCACGCTTAGGAAGGCGCCGAACTCGGAAGTCGACAGAACTTTGTTTTGTCTATGGCGGACATCGCGGCGCCCGTCATCGCCGTACGGATCACCACTTGCGTGGATGTCGGATAAGCGAACGCAAGTGAAAAAACGACAGGAAACCCGGCCTCTGAACGAACGCTCGCAAGCAATCTGAGTTGGCTGAGTGGAGCACTGCCGTATTGGAAAACGTTCTTCTGGGACAAAGACTTCGATGTGCGTAGGCCCTGATCCTTTGTCCTGCGACGACGACTCGGAATTCTCGGAGATTCAGGAAACAGAGAGAAAGAAATTGACGACATAGGGGGGAGGCAGCATAATCCGGCTGTCACTGTCCCCTGGGATTCATGAACGTGACGCGGCTCCGCAGCGTACTCCCGATGTTCCTCTTTGTCGTCGCCTGCCTTGTGGCGACCGTAGGAACTTCGCGCGCTCAGGCCGGCTGTGGAAGCTACCTGGTAATGCGCCGCAGCAGCTTGTCGTCCCAACTGGGCGACCTCCAGGCTGGAGTCAGCGTATCGCAGCCAGTGCGACTGAACTCCACCCTGCCTTTCCGCCCGACGACCTGCGTCGGGGCGCATTGCTCGCAAGCACCGTGGGAAACGCCTCCCTGTCATGGGCCGCATTGTCAATCGCGTTCGAAAACGCCTTACGCACCGCCGGCCGGTGTGCTGGTTGTCGTGGTTGGCGAAGAGCTCATCGGCATTCCCTCCATCGCCGCGATTAAAGGCAGCGATTCGCAGCGCACCAGTCACGACCGAGGACTTCGCGTTCCGTCCGTGACGCTCTCCGGGCTTCTGCGCCCTCCGCGCGTCTAGTCGCGGGTCTTCTTGGGTAGGCGTTGCATCCCCACCTGCGATCGTCGCGTTGCGTCCCGTTTCTTGGACGTTGCCCGTCGTCTTGAGGGGACCCAAACGCTTCGCGGCAAGAAGACGATTCTTTTCAGCTCAATGGCCTTGGGACCGGCGTCAGCGTGCGCCTGACTCTCAAGGCCCTTTGAGTCGCTCCGTCATCGCCGATCGAAGCGGGCAGTTCCTGCCATGGCTTCGAATGAGCCATTTCTCGGTTTGACATCATTTCCATTCATTCCATTCGCTGGCCGCTCCGGCGCGGGCCGTTCACGCCCGACGCGCCGTAACGGCGCCTTCGTACGTTAAGGTGACCTGATGAAACGCCGCATCCGCGGATTTACGCTCGTAGAACTTTTGGTCGTGATCGCCATCATTGGCATTCTTGTCGCCCTCTTGCTTCCGGCCGTCCAGGCCGCTCGTGAAGCCGCCCGCATGATGCAATGCGTCAATAATCTGAAGCAACTCGGGCTCGCCATGCATAACTACCACGACGCCCAAGGCGCTCTGCCGCCGGGTCGTTGGGGCGGCGTGGGCGGGAAAGTGTGGAGCCAAAACGGCCCCTTGCTTCCCTACATGGAACAGCAGTCCATCTACGACAACATCAACTTCTCGGTGTTGTGGAGCGACCCGCCCAATGTTGCAGCGCTCGCCATGACCGTCAAAACGCTCAATTGCCCGTCCGACCCAACCTTCTCCGGACCGCCAGGCTGGGCCGCCACCAACTACCAAGGAAACGAAGGAAATCACCCCACGAATCAAACAGGCGTCTTCTGCCACGCCAGTTCCACTCCGTCCATGCGATTTGCGGACATTTTGGACGGCCTAAGCCACACGGCCGCCTTCAGCGAACGTCTGAAGGGCGACTGGAGCAACTCAATCGTAACCCGTCGCTCGGACATCTTCCGGCCCGGTGGAAACCCCACCACGCCGGATGACGCGATGAACGCGTGCCGTGCGATGAATCCGATGAATCTGTCGTTCCAGTTCGGCTCCAACGGCGGCGCGCCGTTCCTGGCGGGCACCGCCGACAATTTCACGGGCTATTTTCACGTTTCGCCCCCTAATGATCCTTCCTGCCACTTCCCGCCCGGCTCCCAAGCCCGCACGGCCGGCAGCACGCACCGCGGCGGCGTCAACATACTCCGGTGCGACGGTTCGGTCTCCTTCGTTCCCAACACGGTCGATCTGCGAGTTTGGCGCGCTTACGGGTCTCGAGCCGACGGGGATATCGCAAATGAGTAGTCGGCGCTTCTTCGTTCTTGCACTGCTGGTCGTCGCCGGCACTCTCAGCGGCGGTTGCGGGCCGAAACTTCCTCCGGTCGCCGATCCGGAGCGAGCCAAACAAGCTCTGCAAACCGCTCTCGAGGCTTGGAAGAACGGCGACACCATCGAGTCGCTGACCAAACAGACGCCTGCCATCTACTTCAACGAAGAAGTCTGGCAGCGCGGCCAAAGCTTGCTGCAATACGAACTCCAAGAGAACCGCGCCAGCGGTCGCGGTTGGCAGTTCGACGTCAAGATGACCTTTCGCAATGCCCCGAATTCTCCTCGCGTCTTTCACTATTTGGTCGACACCGATCCGGCCATCGTCATCGTTCAACAACCTTAATCGTGAGCGCATTCCATGACTCGTTCCTTGCTATCCCTGGCCGTCTCGACCCTGACGCTTGCCTTGTTCTCCGGCTTCTCGCCATGTCGCGCAGACGACGCGCCCGGCGGCGCTGCCAGCAGCCCGCCGGCCGCAGAACCCGATTGGATTCGCGTCGGCCGTTCGCGCTACGACTGGGATTGGCTGGCGAAGAAATGCGACCGCAATGCCGACGCCGCCGTCACGCGCGACGAGTTTCCTCTTGCCAAAGAAGTCTTCGCGCGACTTGATCGCAACTGGGACGATAAACTCACCGCCGCCGACTTTGACTGGTCGAAAGAAGGCGCCCTGTGCCGGCAAAAGGAAACGACGTTCGCGCTCTTCAAGATCATCGACAAAGACAGCAATGGTCGCATCTCCCCAGAGGAATGGAACGCACACTACGAGAAAATGACAGCCGACCGGGAGTATCTCAGCGAAGAACAACTCGAACGCCTGATCTACCTGCCGCGCGTGCAAAAGTCGGCCAACGAAACGAAGCTGCGCTTGGGGCGATCGGAATACTCGCCGGGCCGACTCAACGATCTTTCCAATCTTCCGGGGCCGAACGACATGGCGCCGGACTTCGAGTTGCGGACGCCCGACGCCGCGCGCACGATCAAGCTGTCGTCGTATCGTGGACAAAAGCCGGTAGTACTGGTCTTCGGCTGCTTCACGTGCGGCAACTACCGCACTTACTCCGAATCGATGGAACAGCTCTACGAACTATGGAAAGATCGCGCTGAGTTCGTGCGCGTGTATGTGCGCGAAGCCCATCCAGTCGCCAACGACCAACCGGCCACTTCGACGAACGCGCGCGCTGGTCTGCTAATCAAGCAGCCGACGACATTCGAGGAGCGTTGCGACGTTGCGCTCAAGTTCACCTCGGCGATGCAACTAAAGACGCCGCTCGTCGTCGACGAGATCGACAACCGCGTCGGCAAAGCCTACGGCGGTTCGCCCGATCGCTTGTACTTGGTCGACCGCGATGGACGCATCGCGTTCGCCGGCGGCCCGGGACCCTTCGGATTCAATCCGCGTGAGTTGGAGCAATCGCTCGCCATGCTCGTCATCGATCAAGGCGTCGACGCAAACCGCTAATCAGTCTAAGCCAATTTCGCTGAGCCAGTCTCTCATGCTCACTCGGAGAATCACACGTGAAATGCCTTCTCATTTTCGGGCTCGTTTGCCTCGCGGCCGCGGCGCCCTCGATCGCGCTCGGCCAAACGGCCCCTCAACGGCCCGACCGGCCGCAGCGTCCTGCCGCCCGCGACTTTGACTCCGCCAAGCCGACCCTCGGCGACGCGTTTCCAGCGCAAAAGATCTACGACGCCGACGGCAAAGAGTTTGACACAGCGCAATTGCGCGGGAACTACACGCTCATCACGCTCGGCTGTTTGACGTGCCCTCCGTTTCTCAACAACGTCCCGGAACTCGAGGCCGTCTACCGCGACTATCAATCGCGCGGCGTGCGGTTCTATTTCGTTTATCGCGCCGTCGCTCACCCGGAACTGCGCGGCAGCTACCTGCAAACGTTCACGCTCGAGGAACGCGTTGCACACGTGCGACAAGCGACCAAGCAATTGGGTACGACCATCCCTTTCCTTGTCGATGCCATGGATAATCGGCTGAAGCACGCGTTGGGCGGCCGAGCGAACTGCGAATACCTAATCGATCCGGATGGAAAGGTCGTGCGGAAGCGGATGTGGAGCGATCCGCGCGCCGTTCGCCAAGATCTCGAAACGCTCGTCGGCAAAGTGGAGCGACCGACTTCGCCGCAAGATCTCAAGCTCCCAGAGCCGACGCCGCTCAGCGATGCGGCGCCGCGCGGATTCGTCGACCGGGTCGCGCGAGCCGGCATGTGGCCGCTCGTAAGCACGCCGCAGATCGAAACCGGAGGACCGCCGTTCTACGCCAAGCTGCGAGCAGAAGCCGACCTCGGAGTGATCGATAAGGGACGCGGAAAGTTGTACATCGGCTTTCACCTCGATCCGCTGTACCAAGTTCACTGGAATCGCTTGACCGACCCCGTGCAATTCGAAATCGAATTGCCGAAGGGCGTCGCGTTCTCGACGACCTCAGGTAAAGCCGCCCGCCTCGACGTCGAGAACGATTGCGACCCGCGCGAATTCCTCCTCGACGTGTCTGCTTGGCCCGCTGATCTACCGATCAAACTCAAGGTCGCCTACGCCGCCTGCAGCGACAAAGACTGCCACGTCGTAACGCAAACCTACGTCCTGCGACGCGAACGCGACATCGACGGCGGGCGAGCGGCGCCAGCCGGCTTCCGCGGAGCGATGAAGCCCGAAGCCCTCGTCAAGATGCTCTTGGAAGGCGATACGAACGGCGACGGACAACTCAAGCGAGACGAAGTTCCATCCCTCATTCGCAACTCATTCGCCGACCATGATCGCAATGGCGACGGAGTGCTTTCCACGGAGGAACTACGAGCGCTGGCGGAGGAACACACCCGTTTTCTCCCCGCCGAAGCCGAACGCGCCTCGCCCGGCGTCAAATAGTCAGCAGTCCGGAAGCCGCCTGCGGCTCTCCTATCGTTCCCCCGTCACGACCTTGATGTCGCCCAGCTCGATCGGTTGCTCGGGCGCATCGTCCGGGGCCGGGTCCACGTGTAGGACTCGATAAGCTTGCACGACCGGCTGGCGGCGAGTCACGAACAACTGGTAGTCGCTCGGCAACACCCCCTCGATGCGAAACGTCCCATCCTTCGCAACCGGGATCGACTCGCGAAAGTACAGAGGTCCTATCGAGCTCGCGCGCATCGATTGGTAACCCTTCCAGAGTTCTTCGTCGCCGGGGCGCGGCGCCCGAGGCGTCAGCGAAACGGTCACGCCTTCAAAGTCGTCGATTTCGACGACCTTGCCCGTCACCGTTCGACCCGTTCCCCCCAAAACAAACGGCGTCGCCTTCCCTTCACGGATCGTCACGTGCTGATACGGAAAGACGTACTGAATCCGGTCCGACTCGTTCCCATGCAGGCGCGACACCTGCACCGTCCAGGGCGGCAAACGCTTGATCAAAAACTCGCCTCGCTCGTCCGATTTTGTTTCCACGAGCAGTGAACACGCCTCGGGATACCCATTCACTTCACGCGAACCAATCACACTCAGCTTCTCGTCGACGCCCGGCTTATCGCGCCAGATCACGCGGCCCGACAGCGATCCCCAAGCCCGCAGACGGATCTCGGTCGACTGGCCGAGGGCCGCCGGCGTGAGCTCGGCCACCCCCGATTCATGCGCGACGTAGATCATGGCCGAGTCCCGCTCGGTGGGCAGCGAGTAGCGACCGCTGTCGTCGGCTCGAACCACCACCGGCCTTCGCCATTGGTCGGCGAGACTCTCAGACTGCGCCTTCTCTCTTTCGACAAACCGTCCGTCCCGCAGTCGCACTCCGCGATTCGGCAAAGCGATCGCCAGCGCCGCACCGCTCGCAGGTCGTCCGTCGGGCTGAAGCACTTGTCCCGTGACCCGCGGGTCGCGGCGCAGCTTCACCTGGATCTTCCGCGCGCCCTCCGCCTTGGTAATCCACTCCGTCTGCGCAGGAATGAAACCGTCGGCTTCGAAGCGCAACCGAAACTTCTCATAGGTACGCTCCTTCGGCCATGTGAATCGCCCCTCGCGTCCCGTCTTGATCAGGTGCGCTTGCCAGACGGCCGGCGAAGGATCGTTGGCGGCTGTGACGGACTGATAAGGAGTGCCCGGGAGCGCACGAAACTCGCCGATTGGAAGCTGGGTCTCCTCGTCCACGATGCTGGCTTCGATCAGAACGTCGGCGTCTGAGTTGGTCGAAGCGGCTTGCGAGTTCGACTCGGCCTTTTGCTCGACTTCTTGCTTCTTCAGGACGACGTCGAGCGTCGTAACTTGTGCCGAGTGAACCGTGACCAGTCGCTCCTCCGTCACATAACCGGGCGCCGACCACGCGAGTCGAACTGGTTCGCCAGGTGCAATGCCGAGCACCGTGTGTTTCGGCGGATTGCCGGGTGCGGACGAGGTGACGAATCCGCTCGTCCTCATCCCGTTCTTACGAAACGTCTCCTCGCGTTCATAGCGATGGGACGTCGACAGATCCTTCGGCAACGGCTCGCCGCCGGCCGTTCGCAGCGAGTAATGAATCGAACCCGCCGGCACGACCTGCACGACCATCTCTTCTTGGTCGCGATCCAACGATTCGAGCGTCATTCCAGGGCCGGGAAACTTGGGATCCCCGGGACGACGCTGATACAGTGCCGCCTCTTCCCAAGAATGCTCGGCGGTCAACAGGCGATAAGCGCCCGACTTGGGGAGCACGATTTCGTGGAGCCCCGGTTGGCCGGGCAAGGGCTTCGAGAAGATCGCGTCGGGCAGGTAACCCGCAAACAGACGATGATCGGACAACGGCCGGCCGCGGCCGTCGATCATGCGGATTCGCAGCTTCACCGCTTCCGGCGCACGAATCTCGACGAAGCTCTCGGGCGCTTCTTTCTTGAGCGTCGCTTGAACCGCGTTGAAGGGAACCGGGAGCTCGCGGCGATGAATGGCGCCATCCCGATGATCGAGGTAATAGGCCACGGGAAACAGCGTATATTCGCCAGGCGGCAAGGGAGGAAATGCCAGTTCACCTCGTTGGTCGCTCACGGCATACCGCAACGGGATCGTCGTTCCCGACGACGCTCGGACGGCGATTCCCGCCAGCGGGCGCCCCTCGTGATCCACCACTCGTCCTCTCAAGGTCGATCCTCGCTTCAGACGAATCTCCGCCTGCTCGCCAAACTCTTTCGTGACCGCCTTCGAGTCGCTCGCGAAATCTTCGGGGAACCAATGAAGCCTTTGAGGCCAACCCTGGCGAGTCACCAGTCGGTAGCGACCTTGCTCGTCGGTCCGACTATTGATGCCTCGGCCATCGCCGTCCCCGAATCCATCGCGATGAGTCGCCACCATCACGGGGATGTTTGCGGCGGGCTTGCCGTCGGGCAGCAGGAGCCGTCCCGTCACCACATTTCCTTTGACCAGCTTGAGGTGACGATGATCGGGCTGAATCCCGCTATCTTCTCGCGGAGAATAGAAAGGATGTCCCGATTCGCGAATCGGCAAGTAATCGGGATGATGCGCGTCGATCCAGACGGACCAGCGAGGCGCCGTGGGGCCCGTGTCCCCCTTCGCCAACGCGCTGCGCATCGGTTCTGGGAGTTGATCTTTCGGCAACTCGACTCGGTACCGTCCCTGCTCATCCGTCTTGAACTCGCCGCGCCACACCACCACTCGCCGCCCCGCCGCTTCCCACCGGTCGAACGTCCAAACGACCGTCGCGCCGGCGATCGGTTCCTTGCTGCTCGAATCGCGCACATCGCACTCAAAATGCAATACGGGATCGGCGACCTCGCGTTGCGCGTGATCCTCAGGCGCCGGTTCATCCGCCCGCCGCAGAACGACTCGCGAATGCTGCGAACCGGCAGGAATCGGCCCCAGCGAATGGGGCAAGAAGCCCGCAGCCGAGGCCTCGATCGTGTATCCCCCGACAAACAGTTGCTCGAACGTGTAGAAGCCGTCGGCGTCGGTGGTCTGCGGCGAGTTGGGTAAATGCGCAGTGGTGTGAAGAGCCGGACGCCGTGAATCGAGATGACGACGGGTCGCTTTGACTTTCGCGCCGACGATCGGTTTCCCGGCAGTGTCGACCACCTGGCCGCTCATCGCGCCGCCCTGATGCAACAGCACCTCGACCGCCGACTTGGAATCGTCCGCCGATACGTACACCAGCCGCTCGTCTCGCGCGAGCCCCGCGACCGAGAAGATCAAGCGATAGACCCCTTTGGGAAGGTCGGCGATCGCGAACGTCCCATCTTCTCGGCTGTCGATGGTGAGCTTCGCGCCATAGTCGATACACACCAACCTTCCCGCGGGCGTCGTCGACAGGAGCGTATGCATTTCGGGGAACACTTGCACCTGACATTGAGTCCCCGCGACGACGCCCTCCTTCGGCGGCGAACCGCCGTACTCGAACCGACCTTGATTGCTGACCGACACGACGCCCGTAATTGTCCCCTTCCCCGGCATCGCACGCCGACGTCGCTCCCACTCTTCTTCCCACCGAATCGCGGTCGCACGCGTCATACCCAACTCATTCGCCCGGACATCCGCCGCCATCTCGGCGACGGTGAGCTTCTTCTGGGACAGCCAATCTTTCCCGGATTGATCCAACGACGCGTAAAGCTGTTCGCCCCATGGTTCGAGCCACTTGTCGTCAGGCTTCTCAAGCACGGCAGCGAGCGCCGCGGGATCGGCCGGACGGCCCGTGATGTCGAAGGCAAGCCGCCGTGCAGGTTGTTCTCGCAAGAGTCTCTCGATCCGCGGCCCAACTTCCTCGCCCAATTCTTTGCGCACCAACTGTTCGATGCGACTCACGCCCTCCGGCCCTCCGTCATCGGGCGATTGATTGAACGTGCGCACTCGACGCTCGCGATCCACCAACACCGTCCCTGCGTACGACTTGAGCCGAAAGTCGTCATGCGTCTTTCCATGACCGCCGCCCGTCGGATTCGGCGCGTCGATCGCGACCGGGAAGCGAATATCCAGCGCCTCGATGGTGCGACGCACGGTCTCCGGCGAGGCGTCGGCGCTCGCAATCACCAGGACGTCCAATCCGACGGAGGCGTAGCGTTCGTGGAGCCCCTTGAGTTGCGTGAGCCAACGAGGCGTCGGCGAGATGGCGTCGCCGCCAACAAACAAGACAATGGTGCAAGCCCGAGTGGGCGCATCCCACCCCGCAAATTCGCCTGCCATCCAGCGACTCGCCGTAATCGCCGGCGCCGGCTCGCCTTCGATCGCGGAATCGCAATAGCTGGTCAGTTCACGCAGGTAGCTGGTGTCGATAACCGGCCAGCGATAATGCTGGCCAAGCCATTCAGACATTTCCGACCACCACGGGTCCGCATGCTCCACCACTCCGCGGCGATGATCGATCACATCGATCCCCGGCGCAGGCGCCGCTTCGAAGTCGGCGTCCGCGAAAGCGTCCCGCGTCGTAAAGGCGGTGATGCGAGTTTCCTTGCGCGTGGTCAATTCTTCCGGGTGTTGGCTCTCGTAACGAATCAACGTGGGATGCCACAGCCCCTCTTTCGTTCGCTTAAGTTCTGAGAGCGTCTCGACGGCGAATGGCTTGTCATCGAACGAGATCGTGGTGCGCAACGGAAGCCACCCACACTCGCTGGCAAACGCAATTTCATAGTTCCAGACAGGATCGCGCGTCGCGGCCTTGTTGTCGCGAGCCGGCTTAGACTTGCCAGGCTGCGCCGACACGACCACGCAGTCACGACCGTCCACCTGCTCGCGTCGTACGATCTTCGCAGTCTCCGAGCGCAGGGCGGCCAGCAGCCATTGTCGCGTGCGGGCCGCTCGCCAAAACAACTCCCGCGGATGAAGACGTCGGTCGGTCCCTTCGTTCTCGCCGATGACCAATTGCGAGTTGATCTGAGAAACGTAGATTCGCCCGTCGTAAGCGGTCACGGACGTTCGCGGGATCAGATCGCGCTGTCCCGTCGACGTCGTGAATCCACGCTCATCGGCTCGCCAACGTACTCCATCCGTGCGAAACGTGAACGCGCCATCGCCGGCGACCACGAGCGGTTCCCGCTGGCCTGAAAAGGCGTTGGCGTTGCGAGTCTCCTGGAAGGTCGCCGAATACTCGATGGACTTGTACTTCGACGCCGTCTCCTCCAGCAGCGCGGCGATCTGAGCAGGTTTCACGTCGTCCTTGGAGGTCGCGTCCCTTTCTTGCTCCGGCTTCTCATCCATCGCGTCGGAGGCGACTTGTTGGAGCACGGAAGCGTCCGCGGTCGCAAACCACAATCCGGCCACGATGCTTGAAGCGACGAACATCGAAAGCGCGCCGCTAACCCACCAGGGAGAAAGTCGATCCGGCTCCCGAATGGCAATCAGACGTCGCACGCGGGCGAGCAAGTCGCCGCCGCGAGCGGTCAACGCAACTTGGGAAGGCAAACCCCGCAGCTCCTCCATCCGCACGAGCGCTTGAGCGTATTCGACAGGATTGCCGCACATTGCGCTCGCCAAATCGTCGCAACAGTTCTCGCGTTCCTGCCGGATGCGGCCGGAAACCCACCAGACGACCGGATGATAGAACAATAGCGACTCGATCACGCTCTGAGCGACATTGACCAAGTAATCGCCGCGGCGAATATGCGCCAACTCGTGCGCCAAGATCGCTTCCAACTGACTAGTCGACAGACCAGTCGTCGCGCTCACCGGAAGCAAAATCACGGGACGCAGCCAGCCGATCACCGTCGGCACTTCCACCAACGTCGACTCCAGCAAGTCGATGCCGCGAGCGACCGCCAGATGTCGCGCCAGTCGATCGAGCAGCGCAGTCAATTCCGTGGACGGGCGACAAGTGTGCTCATGTCGCAACCGCTGCACGCGCCGCCAGGACCACGTGAGTCGCAACGAGAAGTAACTGACGCCGAACAGCCAAGCGACGACCAAGGTCGGCAGCCAGGGGCGCAAACGATCGCCCCACGCGGAGGACGCATGCGCGGGATCGGTCGCGAGCGGGTCGAGCTGGCTGTGAGTATCGACGGGCGGCGGACGAACATCCGTCCGTGAGACGGACGCATCTCTTGGCAGTGCAGCATTGGAATCAGCGGGGAGACGCGTCGCGTCGAGCGGCTCGGGCGGCGGAATCACAACGGCCGCCGGCTCGCCGCCCAGGGATGGCGCGGCCGCGAGCGGAGCGGCGTCGGCGTTGCGCCGAGCGATCGGCGACGGCGTCGCGTTCGGCAGCCAAGCGAGCGTCGCCAAGGGGCAGACCGCCATCGTCGCCAGCGTCAGGCACGCCGACACGTAACGGGACTGCGCGGATCGATCGCGCAAGAGTCGCAAGAGGACGGCGAGCAGCATGGCAAGAGCAACTCCTTGCCACAAGAAATGCACGAGCGCCCATCCCATTCGCTCCGCAGCGGGCGCCAGCCAATCGGCCCACAACAGGGAAGACGTGTTCATTTGGCGCCTCCTTCCAACTGGTCGAGCAGTTTGCGGATTTCCGCGAGCTCTTGTTTGGAGGCGCGTTTGGAGGAGAGAGCTTGCAGGACGAGCTGCTCAAGCGACCCGCCGAAGGCGCGCGAGGCCAGGTCTTTGACCAGCTGCCGCTGCGTCTGTTCTTGCCGGTATTTGGCTTGGTAGACGTGGGACCGTTCGGAGTCGTCGCGCAATACCAATCCCTTTTCATGCATGATCTGCATGAACTTGAGGACGGTGGTATAGCCTAGCGCCCGGTCGGCGCTCAGCACCTCAAAGACCTCGCGCACCGTGCTCGGCCCGCGCTCCCAGAGAACTCGCAGGATGTCGAGTTCCGCGTCGGTCGGTCGGGGAGTTTCCATCGTGCCTGCCTCCATCCGCGGCGTTCGCCCGCGCAGCGTGCATGTACTACGAACCACTTCGTACGTAAGTTATCGTCCTCCCCGCGCCAAGTCAACGAAGTTTTTCGTAGATGATGCACCGCGGGCCCGATCCTCGAACCACGAAAGGCACGAAGCACACGAAAGACGAGAAGCCTGCCGAATGACGCCCGCCTCCATCGCCCTTCTGAGTAGCTGACGCAAACCTCCGCCTCCCCCTTCCCCCCCCACCTCCTCCTCTTTCGTGTCTTTCGTGGTCCCGTTCATCGCGGCAGTCTGCAAAGAATCTTTGGATTTTTCGGGTACAGCCCGCCGATACGCATCGAGATGAACGATCGCGTCGACTGTAAGGGGCCGCGATCGGCGGTTCCTTAACTCGCAGCGCGGGTCATTGGTCCATGCAACGAATTCGTCAGCACATGACTTGGCTGTACCGAGCTTGGCGTTATCGACTGTTGGTCGAACGGCCCGAGGTGCGTTTCGTGCTCGAGCATCTGCGGCCGGGCGACATTGCGATCGACATCGGGGCCCACAAGGGCGCGTTCCTGTACTGGATGCAGCGAGCGGTCGGGCGGGACGGGCGGGTCGTAGCGTTCGAGCCCCAACCGGAGCTCGCCCAGTACCTGCGGTCGTTAGCGTCGGACCGCGGCCTGGATCATGTGCGCGTGGTGAACGCGGCCCTCTCGCACCATCCGGGGGTCATGACGTTGACCCGCGCCGGCGAACTCCCTTCGCCGGGCGCTCGCTTGCATCCCGACGAGGTCCGGGAAGAAGGGATCGCGGGTCACGTGTCGTTCGCGGTGCGCGTCGAGGCGCTGGACAAGTTTCTGACGCAGTCTGATCGGCCGGTGCGTTTGATCAAGTGCGACGTGGAAGGCCACGAATTGGCAGTGTTTCGCGGCGCCCGCCGCATCCTCGAAGAGGATCAGCCGCTCTTGCTGTTCGAGTGCGAGCGGCGGCATCATCATGGGGCTTCGATCGCACCGGTCTTCGAGTATCTCCAAGAACTCGGCTACTCGGGCGCGTACTTGGACGAGCAGCGCGAGCAGCCGCTGTCCGCGTTCCGGCCGGAGTTCCAGGACGATCCGCGGTCGAAAAGCTACGTGAACAACTTCGTGTTCACTCCGCGACGACTGGCGGCGACGGAGTTGCGCAAAGTCGCATAAGCGCCGCACGAGCCATAACACTGGGCGACTCTGACTCGAGTGTAGAACCGCGTGAATGCAGGTTCGCTCCTGTTCGGCTATTTCGTGTATTCCACGTGCACCTTTCTGATCTTGCCGTTGAACTTGAATGGCGCATCATCGAAGTACTCGGGCGAAACGGGCGATCCGAGCGCGATGCCGATGTCCAGACAGTCGTTGGCGGTGAAAACCAACGGCGCACTGACCGGGACGACCCCTTTGGCGACTTCCTCCCCATTCACCTTGAGGGTGATGCTCAGCGGACCAGCCGGCTTCCTCTCGACGTACTTCGTCACGACCTCGATCTTCACCTTCCCGGCGGGCAGCTTCTCCTTCGCCTTGATCCGAGTGCGCTGAATTTCAAACAGGTTGTATTCGTAGCAAAGAACGCCGTCCTTGACGTAGCACGTCAAACCGCCGGAGAACGCGCCCAGTTTGTAGAGGCAGCCGCTGGCGTTGGCGGGAATGTCGGCGTCGATGGTGACGACGTTCTCCTTGTTCCCCAGCGCCGGCGCCGCGAATTCGGGCATGCGGGTGATTTCGCCCGAGAAGTCCCACTTGGTGTAGGGCGTCGACTTTCTCAGGTCGGGACGCATGACAGGCACGAACAGGCCGCCGCCGATCGGAAACCCGCTGTTCTTGGCGAACTCCATGATGAAGACTTCCTTCATCTGAGCCAGCTTCTCGGGCATCTTTTCGGCCAAGTCGTTCGCCTGCGACCAGTCCTCGTTCAAGTTGTAGAGCTCCCACTTGTCATTATCCGGGGTCCAGGCGACGCGGCCCTTTTCATCGAAGAAGCCTTTCGGGAGGCCAGCCGCCCAGGGAATCCGCGGTCCAAACGCGCCGGCAAACCAGCCGTCTTGATAGACGCCGCGGCTGCCCATGATCTCGAAGTACTGAGTGTGCCGGACCTCCGCCGCCTTCGCGTCGTTGAACGTGCTAGCGAAGCTAACTCCATCGAACGGGTCCTGAGGGATGCCGTTCACCACGCTCGGAGGCTCGACGCCCACCACGTCGTAGATCGTCGGCACGACGTCGATGCAGTGCAGGAACTGGGCCCGCGGCGTCTTGTCCGGTTTGATCTTCGCAGGCCAACTGACGACCATCGGATTGCGAGTTCCGCCGAAATGCGCGGCGACCAGCTTGGTGGACTTGTAAGGCGTGCTGCCCGCCCAAGCCCAGCCGGCGTGATACTGGTTATCGGTCTTGGGTGAACCAAGCACGTCGAGACCGCCGAGTTCATTCAGGGCCTTGATGTGCTGCGGAATGGTCGTCGGGATGCCGTTCTGGGCCAGCAGCTCGCTGATCGTGCCGTTTTGACCTTCGGCGCTCGAGCCGTTGTCGCCCCAGATGTAGAAGATCAAGGTGTTGTCGCCATAGCCGAGCCGCTCCACTTCGTCGACGACTCGTCCGATGTGGTGGTCCACATGTTCGGCATAGCCGGCGGCCACTTCCATCAATCGACGCTGGAACGGCTTCTCGTCGTCCGGAATGCTGTCCCACGCGGCGAGCGTGCCGGGACGAGGCGTCAGCTGAGCGTTCTGCGGGATCCAGCCCTTCTCCTTCGCACGCTGGAAGACGCGCTTACGATACGCCTCCCACCCGTCATCGAACTTGCCTTGATACTTGTCCGCCCATTCCTTCGGCACATGGTGGGGACCGTGGATGGCGCCGGAGGCCCAATACATCAAGAACGGTTTGTCGGGGGTGAACGCTTGATGCTGTTGGAGCCACGTGATTGCATCGTCCGCCAGATCTTCCGTCAGGTGATACGGACGTCCATCCTTGGGCTCGTTGCGCTGCACCACCGTGGTGTTGCGCACAAGGTTCGGCTCGTACTGCGACGCCTCGCCCGCCAGAAAGCCGTAGAAGTACTCAAAGCCATAGCCGGTCGGCCAGTAATCAAACGGGCCGGCGGCGGTGGTTTGGTCGGCGGGCGTGTTGTGCCACTTCCCCCAGGCGCCCGTATGGTAACCGTAGTTCTTCAGCACTTCTCCCACCATCGCGCTGCTTTTCGGTTGAACGCCCGAGTAGCCGTCCCAGTCATTCGCCAGTTCGGCGATTTGGCCGGCGCCGATGCGATGATGATTCCTGCCCGCCAACAGGGCGGCTCGCGTCGGCGAGCACATGGCAGTGGTATGAAACCGGTTGTAGGCGACGCCTCGGCGACTAAGCCGATCCATGGTGGACGTGTTCACCTCGCCGCCCAGCGTGCTGGGCAACCCCGGCCCCGCATCATCTACCAAGAAGATGATGATGTTCGGCGCCCCCTTCGGCAGATGGCTTTCAGCCGGCCTGGGACTGTAGACCGAGTCCTGGATCGTGCGCCCGGCGATGCTGCCGGACTTCTTGGGAGCGAAGGGCAGAACTTCTTGCGCTGCGGACGGCAGCGCGAGCAGGCTCAGCACAAGGCTGAAGGCAGCGAGCATCGTGGATCGTGTCATCATCAAAGTCCCTTGTTCTTGCCGTGCTCGTTTTCTAATCTCAGGCGATTCGTGAGCATCCCATCTGCGACGACCAACCGTCAAGTTGGCACGTCAGCCCAAAACCAAGGGCGGCGCTTCGCTGTGCCCTGGGCTGACCTGTCGTGCCCCTGCGGCGCGGATGCCCCTCGTGGACCGACAGCTCGATCTCGCCCGTCTGAAGACGCTCGGCTGCTTCGGCCGAAACGTTGGAAACTCCAAACCGCATAAGAAGCCGGCGCGATCGCTATCCGACCCTGGCGTGTGATGCCCGTAAACAGGCACGCCGCTTCCGGAAAGGACCCTGTCAAACCAAACCACGAAACCCACGAAGCACACGAAAGAAGGAGCGAGTTGGAAAGATCGCCCCACCGCGGCTGTGCCGACACATGCAAGGGACGGTCGACTACAAGACACTCACAGCCCGCTTTTCGTGTCTTTCGTGCGATTCGTGGTTCGCGTTGTCCAAAGCCCAATCGTCATTCAGAAAGGACGGTGGCGACGCTCGCGCTCCGTTCGACGTTGATCGCGGAACGAGCCGTTCAGTCGTCGATGATGGAGCCGCTGGGATTGGTGCGAGCGGCCGCATTGGCCGATCAACGAGTGGCGCTGTTGCGGACGATCGAAGCAATCCGCGCCTGGTCGTCGAAGCACGAGGGGCAACTTCCCGATTCGCCTGATCAACTTGAACTCCCCGCACCTCGCGACTGCATCTCGAACGGTCCGCTGCAGTGCGCTCGCGCCGCGGATGGAAAACCCGCGACGCTCGCAGGCGCCGAATTGGCCATGCCGATACGCACGTCGGCTGGATTTGTTAGTTCGCCGAAACGTGTGTCATTTCTTGGTGTCTTTTCGCTTTAGAGTTGGCGAGTCATCCGTTCGGCGAAATCGAAAATTTGGTCCAGAAAACGCGATCAGATGATGCACACCGCGCTCCTTCCCATACGTAAAGCCGGCCATGACTTCCACAGGTGTTTTGCTCCAAGGCACGATGATCGAGTCGTAATGACTAGCGTAGTAACTCCAGGATTCGCCCTTCCAGATCGCCAACCCGTCCCCTTGGCCTCGAGGTTCGGCGCCTTTCAGCCATTTCAACGCCTCCTCAACCGAGATCTCTTGAGGAATGGAATCCTGATCAACTCTTGCCTCCAGCGTCGCGTCTGACCGTAACCGGTCTGTCCGCTCTTGGGCCCGGACAAACGACTGGTCAGCATCACTGAAAGTTTCCAGTGGGACTTCAAACAGTTTACCGTCGGTGGTTCGGCGGACCTGAACTTTGCCATGGGCAAAACCCAGATACTCGGCCTCAGCGCGCCGCCCCGTGCGATCCGTCCAAATCCTGGCGTCCCCACCGTGGGAACTGACCGGAGTGAAAAGCGCAATCAACAGCGTCAAGGTGTAGACGGTGCGCATGGCTAGATTTCCATTCGGTGGACGATGTGATTTTGCCGCCGAAACAGCGCCGTCGCACCTAGTCACGACGGCGACACCAGCAGCACAACGCTCAGTCGAAACAACTGGGAATTTATGGCCGAAGTGGTGGCACGTCAAACATTGGCGGCCGATCGTTCAGGCTGCTCCTGCGGTATTGTCTGAGCGGCGCGTCAGCGCCCCGTCAGCGCGAAACGAGCCTTGCTCCCGCAAGCCCGACCTGTCCGACCGCGTCAGACCATCCTCTCGACCGTGGCTTCCACACCGTCGAAGAGCGTGCACACAATGGGAATGCACCCTTTCAATCCTTTTCGCGGAGCTAGAACGATGGACGAACAAACCTATATGGATTTCACGACGGCGTTGGGCGAGGAATACTTTGACGTCATATCGCCGCTCTGCGAATTTGAGCCGGAGCCGCATGACGGATACGAGGTCTTCGCCAAAGTGTATGGACTCCGCGACATTACCCCCGAGAAGCTCCACGCCGCTCAATCACGCAAAGATGAAGTAACTCGCCTCCGCGACGCCGCGAGGGAATGGCACGAGACGGACGATATCACGAGCAAGCATGTTTTGGAGGTTCTCCAACGCGTTCTGCAGCGTTGGCCCCCTGCGTCGGCGTGACTTGGTTGTGCGTTACTGGAGCACAGGCGACGTGATCACGGTGAAGGCGACGTCGTGCTCGCGAAGTTCGCGCAAGATTGCGGCGCAATGCGTCAGCCTCCGCGCGAGTCGGTCGAGACGATACACGACGACTCGATCCACTTCTCCTGCGGCAACGTCGGCCAACAACCCGAGACACGGCGCGCGACAGAGAGTTCGAGACTTTGGGGTTCGGAGCGCGATTTGGCGGCAGCGGGTGGGAGTCGCGCTTGGGAGGGGGCGAGACAACGCCGGCGAGAGACGTCGGCGGAAGTGGTTGCGGGAACTCGCGTTTCGACGAAAAGAGCCGCCGTGTCTCCACGGCGGCTTGTCTCGATACCCTACGGTCTGCTCATTGCGAGCAGAGTAGGTGAGTTGAGCGAAAATCAACTCGGACCAATCGTCGCGATACGGTCGCGCGAGGCATAACCCAAAGCCGTTTCTCTTCGACAACAAAAGAAGTCGCGACGGCGGCGTTCTGAAAGCCAAGGAAAACGTTCCTCGGGGGGCGCACGCGTGTGCTGCTCCCACGAACTTGTCCTCATCTGCCTCCGGTGATACAATGGATGTACGCAGCACTAACCGAGGAGCACACAGATGCAGAAGACATTGACCAAGCATGGTAATAGTTACGCGCTCGTCATCGACAAACCGATTCTAGAACTGTTGCGAGTCACGCCCGATACGCCGTTTGAAATCATGAGCGACGGACAGTGCCTCGTGTTGACTCCTGTGCGGGATGCCAAAGAGGAAAGGAAATTTCAGAAGGCGCTCGAGGATATTCACGCCCGCTTCGGTCGCGCGATGAAGAAATTGGCGGAGTAGGCCCCGATGGCGGCCGCGTACCTGTATCACATCGTTCAGAACCATCCCTTTCTCGATGGGAACAAATGAACGGGAGCCGCTTCGGCCATCATCTTCTTGGCGATGAACGATTGGGAACTCGAAGCAGACGAAGACGGGCTGGTTGAAATGACGCTCTCGGTGGCTTGCGGAAGTTCAGGCAAGTCAGAGATTGCTGAGTTCTTCCGCTCGCGAGCGCATCCTTCTCCTCCCGATCATGGGTAAGTGAGAGGGAGTTGCGCGCTGGCTTGGCTGACGGCGAAATTCCAAGAGCGGTAACCGAATGCGCGGCCGCGCAGTTCGGGCGCGGCCCACGTTCCGTTATCTCTGACGCTCCGAATACGGTCGTGTCGGCATCGCTCCGTCGAAGCCGACCAATCGTTAACCCGAGACAGGAGGCGCGACAGAGAGTTCGAGACTTTGGAGCTCGGAGCGCGATTTGGCGGCGACGGGCGGGAGTCGCGCGCGGGAGCGGGTGAGACACCGCCGGCGCGAGACATCGGCGGAAGTGGTTGCGCGGAATCGCGTTCCAACGAAAAAAGCCGCCGAGTCTCCACGGCGGCTTTTTGATTTACCCTACGGTTTGTTCGGTACGAACCCGTAGGCTTCAGTTGTGGGAACCGGACGCGCTTCGAAATCCAAACAGAGACACTTTTTGTCGCGCCAAAGATAACCTGCTTCAACGAGCGGATAGGGCTCTGGCTAGGGTTATGCCTTACCAACGACCTCCGTCGCCAAAAGCCGCTATAGGGACGCGACTTGCGGAGAAATAAGAGATCGCAGGCTGTGGTCGAATCGCGCACCAGAGTCAGTCAGCGGTTGAAGCAAGTTGGCGGAATCCCGCACAATTGCGCAAGCCCGCCAGCCTGCAGGACCAATTCGATTTCTGCTGGAGCGTGGCCGCCGAGTTTCCAGTTGCGGATTACGGCGATTTTCTCGATTAGGAAGGTTGAAACGCCGATACACCTGGAAGTGGCTATTCCTTTTCTTGAGTTCGCTCGGCTGTCCCCCCAATGCGATTTTCATCGAGACGACCTGCGGCAGCTCTCGCTTGGCTGGTAACGGCCGCGATGATGCTCCAACCGGTGGTCGGCCTTGATTGCGCGTGCGACTGCCACGAAACGACTCGCCCTTGTAGCGTGCCGGAATGCACTCACGGTCAGGATGACGGTCACACTCACGGCTCGTGCCACGACGCACAAACAGTGCTGGGCAACGAGATCGCTCAAGCGCCGCGAAACGCATCGGGTGACCCGCATGCGATGGTCCGTTGTTTGGGCGAGTGTAAGCGGCCCTTGTCGCCTTGCGATTGTCCCGCGGACTGTCACTGCCGCGCACTTCATGAAGTGCCAGTCACAACGGTCATCCGTTGCTCGATTCGGGTCAATCGTGACTTGGTAGTGGCGTTTCACGACCTGCCGGCTCATGGCGGTTGCAACTTTGTCGTGAGTCCCGGCTCGCGTGACCACTTGGCTGTTTGGCGCAAGAACAATGCGCCGTATGCGCAGGCAACCTGCGCTCTTTTTTGCCGATTCACCATCTGATTCGCCGGGGCCGTTGGCCCCGCTTCGCGGTTCAACGTTTCCGCGTCCGTTAATTGCCTCCGGCAGTTAACGTCAGTCTGAGAATTCACCCCTTTTCGCCGTTCGAGGCCTTCCATGGATTTACGCATGCGCATCTTACGCCTCCGGCTAGTGGCGTTCGCGGTTCTGGCCGCAGGGTGCCAGTCATCGCCCCAACACTGCGCCGATCACGGCTTCCCTGATCGCCACGTCAGGCAGGCTGCATTGGCCGCACTTGAGGATAACGGCGATCGTTCGGTTCGTCAGGCACAGCACAGCGAAGCTGATCCGAACGATGATGCCTCCCTACGCGGCATCACTCAGGACAGTCTTGAACCCGTTCCCCAGCAGACCTTGGGCTTGCCTGACCTGGAGGAAATGGCGCTCGCGACGAACCCATCGATCACCAAAGAACGTGCGCTTGTCGAAGCAGCGCGCGGTAACTGGTTGCAGGTTGGCCTACCACCCAATCCGTCGCTGGGATACGAAGGGCAACAGATCGGCAGTCATGGGCTCGCTGAACAGGACGGGGTGTTTGTCGGGCAGGAAATCGTGCGTGGCGGAAAGCTTCGCCTCAATCGAGAGGTGGCGGCGCAGGAAGTGGCCAAGGCGGAGCAGCAGTTGATGGCCCAGGAATGGCGCGTGCGAACGGACGTGCGCATCGCCTTTTACCACGTGCTCATTGCGCAACGGCAAGCCCAACTGGCGACGGATCTGCAAAAAGTGGCCACCGAGAACTTGAAGGCCGCGGAATCGCTCGAGCGCGGAAAGGAAGTTGGCAAGATCGATGTCGTGCAGGCGCAGTTGGAATTGGAAAACGTTCGCATCCTCTTGGAAAACGCTCGCAATCGGGAGCGGGCCGCCTGGCGGACGCTCGCGTCCGTCGTCGGCGACTCGGAACTGCCCTCGAAGTCGCTTGTCGGCGACATTGAGGAGGAGCGTGCAAAACACGAGTGGCAGCCTACTTTAGCGCGCCTGCTTTCATCGAGTCCTGAGATTGCGGCGCAGATGGCGGAGGTCGAACGAGCGCGCTGGGCAGCCGAACGTGCCCGCGTCGAAAAGACGCCCAATCTGACGGTGCAGGGCCTGGTAAATGTTCGGGACAACGGCATCGGAGGCCGTTCCGATGGATCGCTCACGGTCGGAGTTCCGCTCCCGCTGTGGAATCGCAACCAAGGAGCGATCGTACAAACTGCTCAAGCGGCCGTGGCGGCGGAGCGAGCGTTCCAACAGTTGGAACTGGCCCTCCAAAACCGCCTGGTCCCGGTCTACGAGCGCTATTCCAACGCCTTGAATCAGACGTCGAAGTATCGGGACTCCATTCTGCCTGGTGCCCAGCGTGCGCTTGAGTTGGCAAAGGCGACGTACCAGGCGGGCGAAACCAGTTACGTGAACCTGCTCACAGCCCAACGAACGTACTCACAAACCAACCTCAATTACCTGGAAGCGCTTCGCGAATTGCGGGAAGCGGAGGCTCAAATCGAAGGGCTTCTATTGTCCGGAAGCCTGGAAAGCCGTTAACCCGCAGTGAGTTCCGACTCGCCACTAGTTGCCGAGACAATGCCGTTGACCGATCTGCTGCGATACCGAATAATCAAACCAGTCAGGTGCATCATGCGTTCCATTGCCGCTGCCATCACGATTGTGTCATTTTGCCTGCACGCCCTGTTCGGCTGCTGCGCTCACCATGCGCACGCGGACGAAGCGACGTCATGCGGCAATGTCCTGCTCGGTGCCAGCCACGTTTGCACGCACGGACATGATCACGACGGGCAAGTGGTGAACTCGGCGCATGACTGCCAGACCCATGCTCCACGTCACTCACACGAAGGATGCCAGGACGTCGCCTGCACCTTCGTGTTGGAAGTCAAGGCTCCGGTCACGGGCATCGACCTCGCCGCCGCCTTCACCGTCGTGGCGATTGGATGCACGAGTGTAACTGCACCCGTGGCGGCCGTAACTCTGGCCATCGCTGGTTCCGAGAACGACACCGCGCCACCTGTGCCGCTCTATCTAATGAATCAGGTTCTCTTGACCTGATTCCGAGCGCGGAAATCGGCTGCAGCAAGCCGCATTCATTCTTGCGCTGCCTTCACCAAGGTGGTGCGCACCCGTCTTCATCCATCGGACTCTTTCTCGCTCGTTCACCGTCTCCGGAGCCTTTGCCATGTCGCAGGCTACGTCAAAACTTCGCTCGCGTTGGACCTTGTCCTTCCGCTGGCTTGTGTCGATCGTGGCGATTGTCGCCGCTGGCGTTCTGTACCCGTACTGGTTACCGGAAGTGCGACGCCTTCTAAGCCGAGACAATTCCTTGGATGGAGTGAGTCATCCACCGGAAACCGCACACTCGGACACGGCTCATGAACACGAAGGACACGACCACGCGGGGCACAGCGAATCCACCTCCCTGGAAATGAGCGAGCAAGCCCGCAAGAACATCGGGCTTCGCGTCGCGAAAGTTGATCTGGCTCCCTTCACGAAAACGGTGAGCGTTCCAGGCATGGTCGCCGAGCGTCCGGGGCGCTCGACCATACTCGTCACGGCCCCGATGACGGGCATCGTTACCAAGATCTACGCAATTGAGGGGGAAGCGCTCGAACCTGGCCGCAAACTCTTCGACCTGCGACTCACGCACGAAGAACTTGTGCAATCTCAAGCGGAGCTGCTGCAAACCGCTGAGGAACTCGACGTGACGGCGCGGGAAATCAAACGCATCGAGCGACTGACCGAAAATGGCGGACTGGCCGGAAAGCAATTGCTCGAGCGGCAATACGAGCGTCAGAAGCTTGAGGCCGTTCTTCACTCGAAGCGAGAAGCGTTGCTGCTTCACGGACTTACGGAATCGCAAATCGACACGATTCTGAAAAAACGGGAGCTGCTCAAGGAACTTTCGGTCGTAGCCCCCCCCTCGACCGACGAAGAGGGGCATCCCAAGAACACCTCGTTTCAAGTGCAAAACTTGAAGGCCGCCCCCGGTCAACATGTGAACGCAGGCGACACGCTGGTCAATCTCGCCAATCATGCGGAGCTTTACATCCAGGGCGAAGCATTCGAGCGCGATGTCGCCGCTATCAGTCGTGCCGCAGACGCAAATGCGAATGTGTCCGCAACCTTGGAATCCGAAGGTGGACGTCCTGAACTCGTGCCCAACCTGAAGATTCTGTACTTGGCTTCGAGAATCGACCCTGACACGCGCACGTTGGATTTCTTTGTAACGCTCCCCAACCAATTGCAGCGCGACGCAAAACTCCCGGATGGACATCGGTTCATCGCGTGGCGCTTCCGTCCCGGCCAACGCGTGCAGCTTCAGATTCCGATTGAGACCCTCGAGAACCGGCTCGTACTCCCCGTCGAAGCGGTTGCTCAGGACGGCGCGGAAACATTCGTATTCACCCCCAACGGTGATCACCTGGATCGCCGTACCGTTCACGTCGAGTATCGCGACACTCAATGGGCGGTCATTGCCAATGATGGATCGCTCTTTGCTGGCGAGTCCGTGGCGATCTCCAGCGCTCAGCAATTGCAACTCGCTTTGAAGAACAAGGCTGGTGGCGGCATCGATCCGCATGCTGGGCACAATCACTAGAAAACATGAGGGCGACGATTAGTCGCCAGGATACCCTGCCATGTTGAATGCCATCATTAAATTGTCACTGCGATACCGGGCGATCACGATCGCGCTTGCGCTCGTGCTCACGGTCTATGGCAGTTACGAACTCTACCACCTTCCGATCGACGTCTTTCCCGATCTCAACCGGCCGCGCGTGACGATTATGACCGAGTGCCCCGGTCTCGCCCCAGAAGAGGTCGAGACCCTCGTGACATTTCCGTTGGAATCGTCGCTCAATGGTGCGACGGGCGTCCAAGCAGTGCGCAGTTCATCGGGTGTCGGGCTCTCGGTAATCTACGTCGAGTTCGCTTGGGGCACCGACATCTTTGTCGACCGTCAGATTGTGGCTGAGAAACTGGCGCTCGCGGCGGACCGCCTGCCGAGCGGCGTCAAACCGCAAATGGCGCCGATCGCTTCCATCATGGGGCAGGTGCTCCAGGTCGGCGTCTACAGCGAGGGCAATGAGACTGATCCGGTGGAAGTTCGCACACTGGCGGATTGGGTCATTCGCCAGCGGTTGCTGACGATTCCCGGCGTCGCGCAAGTCATCACGATGGGCGGTGGTCGAAAGCAGTATCAGGTGCTCGCCAATCCCGATGAAATGCTGAAGTACGACGTCACCCTGGAGAATGTGGAGCAGGCCGTCGCCAACAGCAATGCGAACGCGACCGGCGGATACCTTGACGAGGGTGGCGACGAGCTACTCGTGCGTTCGATGGGCCGCATCCGCGACGTTCGCGAGCTGGAGCAGGTCGTCGTCAAGGCCTCCGCCAATCGCCCGGTGCTGCTCGGTCAAGTCGCGCGAGTGCGGGAGGCGGCGCAAGTGAAACGCGGCGACGCGGCGGTCGACGGTTCCCCAGCCGTCATGATCATCGTCTCAAAGCAGCCTGGCGCGGACACGCGATCGCTGACGACCAACGTCATCAAGGCTCTCGAGGACCTCAAACCATCGTTGCCGCCCGACGTGCGCATTAACTCGGAAGTTTACCAGCAGAAGGAGTTCATTGACCTCAGCATCCATAACGTCATCGAGGCGTTACGCGACGGCGGGATTCTGGTCGTCATCATTCTGTTTCTCTTTCTGCTCAACTTCCGGACGACGTTTATCACGCTCACCGCGATTCCACTTTCGATCGTCGTCACTGGTTTGATCTTCAAGTGGGCCGGCATGTCGATCAACACCATGACGCTGGGCGGCTTGGCTGTAGCCATCGGTGAGTTGGTCGACGACGCCATTGTCGATGTCGAGAACATCTTTCGGCGACTCCGCGAGAACAAGCACTCCCCAACGCCCAAGTCTCCGCTGCGCGTCGTGTACGAGGCCAGTAGCGAAGTGCGCAACTCGATCGTGTTCAGCACAATTCTCGTCGTGCTGGTATTCATTCCGTTGTTCGCGCTTGGTGGGATGGAAGGACGTCTGTTTACGCCGCTCGGCGTGGCGTACATCGTGTCGATCATCGCGTCGCTGATCGTCTCGCTGACCGTCACGCCGGTGCTTTCCTACTGGCTACTTCCCAACGCGAAGTTCATGGACCACGACAAGGACGGGCTGCTGCTACGCGTTTTGAAGTGGCTCGCCGGCTACTCCATACGCATCAGCGTGCGACATCCTTGGCCCATCTTGCTCGTGGTCTCGCTGGCCGTCGCGGTCAGCATGTACACCGCGACGCAACTCGGCCGCGACTTTCTGCCGCCGTTCAACGAAGGTGCCGTGCAAGTCAACGTGCTCCTGCCTCCGGGCACCTCCTTGGCTACGTCGAATCGGATCGCTGGAATGGTCGACGAGCGCATCGGCCGAATCAAGGGCGTGGTCGCCTTTGGCCGTCGCACTGGTCGGGCCGAACTGGACGAGCACGCCGAAGGCGTGAATGTGTCGGAAGTCATTATTAGCTTCGATCCTAACTCGGGACGCAGCCGCGAGGAGATCCTGGATGAATTACGCGAAGAACTAACTCAGGTGCCTGGCGTCGTGATCTCGGCCGAGCAACCCCTCGCGCATCTGATTTCGCACATGTTGTCCGGGGTCAAGGCTCAAGTCGGAATCAAGCTCTACGGCGATGACCTCGACATCTTGCGTCGCAAGGCCAACGAGATGAAGACCGCGATGGAAACGGTCCCAGGTGTCAAGGACCTGATGGTCGAACAACAGATCGAGATTCCGCAGCTTCAGGTCAAGCCGGATCGCGACCGGTTAGCTCGGCACGGTATCACCTCGAGCTACATCAACCAGTTCATCGAGACGGCGATGAATGGCCGCGTAGTTTCGGAACTCGTACTCGGCGAGCGAAAGTTTGACATCGTGGTGCGGCTGGATGACGAGTACCGTCAAGACCCGGTCAAACTCCGTCGCCTCTCGTTGAACTTGCCCGGCGGCGGGAGAGTTCCCTTGGACCAACTAGCCAGCATTGAACGGGGCAGCGGTCCCAATACGATCAATCGCGAAAACGTCCGCCGGCGCATCATCATTCAGTGCAATACGGCCGGTCGCGACTTGAATAGCGTTGTGACCGACATTCAGAAACGGCTCGAACCAATTCAGCGGTCGCTGCCGACAGGGTACTTCCTCGAATACGGTGGGCAATTCGAAAACGCCCGCAATGCCACGCGGATGATCGGCCTGCTGAGCCTGATTTCTCTGGCGGCCATGTTTCTGGCGCTCTATACGCTGTTTCACTCGACGAACCTCGCCTTGCAAGTCTTGTCCGCCCTGCCGATGGCCGCCATCGGTGCGGTCGCCGCCCTCGTCATCACCGGGCAATCGCTGACGGTCGCCAGCTTGGTCGGGTTCATTTCGCTGTCCGGAATTGCTTCGCGGAACGGGATTCTGCTGATCTCGCATTACCTTCATCTTGTGAAGCATGAAGGAGAACGCTTCACTCCGGCAATGATCGAGCGCGCCGGCAAGGAACGTCTCGCGCCGATGCTGATGACCGCCCTAACGGCAGGCATTGCGCTGATACCGCTCGTCCTAGCCGCCGGCGAACCAGGCAAAGAAATCCTCTATCCAGTCGCCACGGTAATTTTGGGCGGACTGATCAGTTCGACGCTGCTCGATTTCTTCGTGCACCCCGCGCTGTTTTGGTGCTTTGGCCGTCGGCAAGCTGAACAGCAATTAGCGGCGAGTGAACACGATGAGCTCGACGACGAGTCCAGCTCGAATCAAGTTTCCGTCCCGCATCACCCGCCTCACCCTGACGAGTTGGTGACGACGAACCTCACGAAGGTGGCCTCATGAAACTCATGCGGCAAGTCGTCGAGCCGGCCTGCTCCTCATGTCCGATTAGTCTTTTGTTTCCTCTTGCTCCATCTGCGCGACGCAGTGGTGCATGGCATTTCTGAAAAGGAGTTCGAAGTATGTGGACACGACCTTGTTTGATTCGGGAAACAGTTTTGCTCCTCACATTCGCGATTGTGACCAGTGGTTTTCTGGGTTTGTGCAGTGCCGACGGCGGGGAAGTGCTCCGCTATCGGCTCGCGAAGCCCAAGGCGGTGCACTTGAAGGACCAAGCCACGGCCAAGTCGTACGAGAGCAGCCTCAAGTCGCTCGGCGTAACGAGCAAATTGAACGGGCACGACGGACATTTCGATCTAAGCATCCATTGCCCGCAGTGGTTGGAAACGGAATTCAAAACGCATGCCGAAGTTGACAAATGGAGTAAGTGGTTGGCGTCGCTCGGGTTCGAAACGAAACATCAACATTAAGCCGTTCACCCGCCACTGCCCGTCCGGCACCTGCGGCCGGATGGGCGGCAACTCGTGAACATGTCCAAGGAGTAGTCATGAAACGATCAAAGTACTTCCTCGTCTTCGTCGTTGGCGCACTAACGACAGTGCTCATCGGTTGCGGCGATAATCCTTCGGCTGGGCCTAGAGTGGTCACGGGCGATCCGCCTCCCGCTGCACACGGCGGCGCGGATGGTCACGCTGATGCTCACCCGAGCGAGGGTCCGCATCATGGCCACTTGATCGAACTGGGTCGCGAAGAGTACCACGCTGAATTAACGCACGACGAGGAAATGAAAAAAGTCACCGTGTACCTGCTCGACAAGCAGGCCCAATCCGCCGTGACCAGCGCCGACGCGGAACTCGCCCTGAATTTGGTTGTCGATGGCAAGCCTGTGCAGGCCAAACTTGTCGCTGAACCGCAGGAGGGCGATGTCGAAGGCCAGTCGTCCCGATACTCGGTTGTCGACGAGGCTGTCTTGGAAGCCTTGGAAGCTCCGAAAACGACGGGGCGCTTGACCGTCAGTATTAACGGCAAATCGTTCAGCGGAAAAGTCGAACACCTCGAACATGGCGAGCACAAGCACTAGTCGCTGTGTGCCTAGAAACGGCAGGGGACAACGTGCTCTGGCATGTTGTCCGCTCCAAGGGATGGTTCATGCCCCGACCTCACGTCTTGCATTTTCGCATCGTAGGAATGGACTGCGCTGACGAGATTGCCGACTTACGACAGGCCGTGGGGCCGGTCGTGGGTGGTGATGATCGCTTGTCGTTCGACCTACTCAATCGCCGACTGATCGTGGACGTTGGCGGTGCGACCATCGCCCCGTCCACCATCATGGAGGCGATCGCCAGGACTGGAATGAAGGCCGAGCATTTGGCGGATTTCCAGGATCGAGCCGATGGTCTCGAGTCGCTGTCGGTTTGGAACCGCAGCAATCTCTGGACGGGGCTAAGTGGAGTTCTTCTGTTTCTTGCCCAGTTGCTGCGGGCGGCGATAAACTGGGAATGGGGCTCGGGCTTCGCCATCGAGTTCGTGGAACACGCTTGTCTCGCAGGCTCCATTTTCTGTGGATTGCGTCTGGTCGGCCCCAAGGCCATTCGAGCGGCATGGCGACTGCGGCCGGACATGAATTTGCTCATGACGATGTCGTCGGCGAGTTCCGCGGCTCGTCGTCGCGCCCGCTCGCTCAGGTCGCCTTCCGCCCGAGCCTGGACCCGCCAGAGAATCCGGCGGATCAAATACTGCTTGTGGCGGCTCCGAGTGGGCTCGCCGACGATCTCTTCGTAGACCCGAGCCAGTTGCCCGACGGTCATCCCTTCCAGCCTCGCGCGTTCGCAAGGCAAGTCCAAATAGGTCATGCGTTTCCTCCGATTCCTGGTGTGTGCATCCCGACCGAAAACCGAGCCCGGCTACGCCGGCGGTTCGTGAGACACACAGAGCCTCGATTCCGAGACAACCTCAAGGTCCGGCAAGCGAGAATCGCCGAGATTCTGCGACTCGGAATGCTCCGCCGCTCGGCGGAGACGCATGATGCCGCGAGCAAGAATCGCCGCGACCCGCGTGAGACGCCGTTCGGGCGTCAGGGGAATTGGGATCGATGGTTGATCCGACATTCGGGACCTCCAGGGGTGGAGAAAGAAGCGACGTCGCGCGACGTCGGCCCCTGGGGTTATGTATGCCGTGGAACGGCGAGAGGTCCGCGGGCTTTGGAAAGATCACCGGAAAGGCAGGGACCGTCAGGGCACTGCCGTCAACGTAGGGTATTGCCTTATCACGAATCGTTAAGTGACCATTGATCCCTAATGTTTGCTCAAGACCACTTGCCACTCACCTGTTTCCGAGTGGCACGCACGACGTTCGAGGTAAACAAGGCCACTACTGTTGCCTCGGCAGTTTCCAGTAGCTCCCGCCCTGCTCTGTTGTCGCCTCGATAAGTGCCGGACGAGCCCTTGGTTCTGACGTAAAACTCAGCAACACATACAAGTCGTGCAAAACACTCGAGGCTTCTGCGAAATACGAATGCCCCAGATCAAGCAGATTGAAACCCTCAACAAGAATGGTGTCGAGACCGTCGATCGTAACGACTGGCGGAGCCAATCCGGCACGAGGAAACTCGTGCAACCACTCCGATGCCTGCAACGCTATATCGCCTCTCGCAGCATAAAGCGTCGTACGAGCAGAGACTGGAAGAATCCGAGTAACAATTTCCCTGAATACCATCGTGTCAACATCTGGCGCTGCAAAAACAACGTTCTTGATTCGCCCTTGAGCATATTCCATGTCACCTTGTGCGATTGCATCAAGCACACGTAACACTGCACGGTTTCCCATACTGTGCACGATGACATTTAGCGGAGTATTGTCGGTGGCTCGTAGAACGGTCGCAATAAACTCCTTCAGGTGGGTAATACTCGATTCAATCGCCGCCTCATCCGCCATGTAGCTGTTGATCCGGCCGGCGGAAGCCCACGAGAAAGCAAAAGTAGCGCCGGGGACCTTTAAATCGACTGCAATGCTTGCCGCCTGCGTCATTGCGTCGTCGAATGACACATTGTAGCCATGAACGAACAAAAGGTTGTACTTCGCATCGCCCACCACGTTTTGAATTGGCAAGAGCCATTCCCTTAAATCGGATTCTCGCTGAAACAGGCGTCGTTCGAGAATCCTTGGATTATTGCCAGTCAACCAATTCCAGAACTTGAACCACGCGCGTCCCTTGCATCCAAACTGATGGGTGGCCGGAATCGTTACCCTGCTTACACCGGTATGGAGTACCTCGTCGCGATCTGCCCCAAACTCGATGCATTTTTCATCGATGCGAGTTGGTCGTCGATTCGTGCCAAAAACCACTCCATATTCAATTGGAGTAGATATGGGCTTTTCGTCTTTAGGCCGAAGGCGTTCGAGCATAAACGCTGGTCGTTGTGGTCGTTTGCGCGTTGAGCGACCGCGACAAGGGTTCGCAGTGCCAATGCAATGCACCCATCGTTGTTGTGTCTCTGTGAATTCCACGCCCAACATGCGAGCGGCAGCATCGAGGTTGCCTTGGTTTTCGGGCTCCGTATCGGCGAACGACGCTAGCAGGCGTAACGGAAGGCCCATTGACGCTGCGAGTGCCTTCGTCATCGTCGCAAGCTGTCGGCCATATCCTTTGCCTCTTTCCGAAGGCCATACAAAGAACTCTTCGACATCGAGGAAGCCGTGCCTCTTGGTGCAAAACGCCCACGCGATTCGCTCTGACGTGGCGGCGTCTATGATTTCTCTGCAGTGGACGCCGATTGAATCGTTTACGGACCATTTCCATTCAAGGCAGACAATTCCACTTGTTGATTCGAACGGAACGAAACGGCCGAGCGGTCCTGTTACCCATGCTTCAAGGATGAATCGATCAAAGTGCTCGGTCGGTATCGTGCCGAGGCTGCGGAATCCCCATTCGATTCCCCATGAGTTCTGAAAGATAAAGCGGCCGTGTGAATTGTCGAATTCGGCGATTGGGACTTGGTGGGAGCCAATTACTTGTGCGCCGTCAGAAGGGACGACAATTACTCCGGCAGGTGGGTCGTACCACTCCGTGGTGATTTCTGATGCATACCTGACCTTTTGGTTACATTGCAGTACTCGAATTGCTTCTGATGAATCGGCAACTCGAAAGTAACACAGACGTCGCATTTCGCGGGCAGCGGAGAAGACAGACTCCGTGGCAGAAGTCAGTGGTACCTCGCGTCGAAAGATATCGATGCCAGGTAATCCGATGCGACGTTCAGATCGCCAACAATTAATTGGCCAAACACCCTCGCTCTCAGCAACTTGTTCTCGGCCCTCCAATCGACGAGCGAGTTTCCAGCCAAAGTTGTCGAGATCACACGCTTCTTCTCGACGTGCGAAGTCTCTAACATCTCCCTGGCGAAGCGGAACTTTCCGTTGTTCGCGACGCTTCGGTTCCCCGAGTGGGTATTCGCACAGATAGTCAAGTTGTGATTGTTTTGAGTGACGAGCCATAGGAATCGTTGGGAAAGCGAGCTTCGATTGCCGCCCGTGGCCAGTGGCCCACTGCGACTATGAACCAGCACTTCGAGGATTCTAAGGGATCATCGAGTGCGTGAATCAAGCCCCGAAGGCTTTGGGTATTCGTCGGTCTCCCGCTAGCGATGCCGACACGGCCGTGTCGGCATCTCCCTTACGAAGCCTACCAATCGTTAACCCGAGACACGGCGCGCGACAGAGAGTTCGAGACTTTGGGGCTCGGAGCGAGATTTGGCGGTGGCGGGCGGGAGTCGCGCGCGGGAGCGACTGAGACTCGGCCGGCGCGAGACGTCGGCGGAAGTGGTTGCGGGGAATCGCGTTTCGACGAAAAAAGCCGCCGTGTCTCCACGGCGGCTTTCTGGTTCACCCTACGGTCGGTTCGGTACGAACCCGTAGGCTTCAGTTGAAAATTCGCCTGACCCCCAGATAACCTGGCAGTTAACCCGCCATCAAACCACCACAAAGAGGGGGCCTCTGCTAGTGCGGCGAATCGACCTTCGGGTGACCGATCAACGCGATCATTCCAGCCCGGGTTAACGAGACGGTCAACGTCTGGGTCGCCGAATCGAAAACGACCTTCTCGAGCACATTAAGTAAGTTCGATTCCTGTTGCCGACAGTCGAGACGCGACCACCGATCGAAAAACTCGCCGGCTATCCGGGCATCGTCTTCGGGAGCGTCGGGAATGCAATAGGTCCGATCGTCGGCGAGGATCTCAAGAACTTGCCGAGTGAGGTCGTAGACGGGAATGGAAACGTGGGGACAGGGAGGGCGACCGCCAGCAGTCGAACGGCACCGATACGTGAGGCGGATCACGTTCCCGTGGTGGCTTTGATGAAGGCTCATCTTTCGGTCGCATTGGCCACAGTAAAGCACGCCACTCAGCGGATTATGCGTCGCCTTTGTTCTCGCGCTTTGCTGCGAGTTGTCACGACGTGCCACGACCTGGGAACGAGCCATGCTCCACAGTTCCTCGCTCACAATGGCGGGGTGCTCGCCCGGGAGAAGGTCGCGGCCGTTCCGAATCAGCCCGCGATAGACGGGATTCGAAATCGTCGCGAGGACCTGACGCGCCGTCCAAGGATTGCCGCCACTCCTTCGACCGGATCGACGGCTGAGCCGCTCCTTGGTTCGCCACCCCTGCTGATTGATGATCGCCGCCACGTGGGATGGAGTTTGGCCCGCCGCGATCATGCGGAAGATCTCCAGCACTTGGCGGGCTTCTTCGTCAACCAGAACGAGTTGCTTCGAATGAGCGTCCGTCGCGTACCCGAACGGAACGACGCCCGCGATCCGCAGGCCGCGTTGTTTGTAAGACACGCGGGCGTCGCGCAATCGCTCACGGGTCAATTCGAGTTCAAACTCCGCAAACGACGACAGGATGTTCAACACCAGCGAGTCTTGTGCGGAGTCCGCGAGTTCGGGCGACGTGATCACGGTGAAGGCGACATCGTGCTCGCGAAATTCTCGCAAGATGGCGGCACAGTGCGCCAGCCTCCGCGCAAGTCGGTCGAGACGATACACCACGACTCGATCCACCTGCCCCGCGGCAATGTCGGCCAGCAATCGCGTCAATCCAGGACGATTTCGGTCGATCCCCGATTCGCCTTCGTCGTCGTAGCGACTTCCATTCCAGATCCATCCACCGCATTCGGGGCGACGCAGGAAGTCGAAGCAGGCGTCGAATTGGGCTTCGCAGGAACTGTAATCGCCCGTGAGCTCCCGCGACTTCCGCGTGTAGATGGCACAACGGACGGGGCTGAGGGGAAGTGCATCGGACATAGAAAGATGCCGACTCGTCCAGAACGCTACGGGAATCGGTGCCGCCACTTGGCAGAATCACGGGCCGTGTGGAGCACTCCGTAGACCGTCACCAATTCATCGACCACTTCGTAAAACACGGCATAGGGAAAGCGACGCACCAACGCGCGACGATAGTTCGAGAAGGCGATGGCATGCAGATCTGGAGTGCGCGAGATTCCACTGAGGGCTGCATCCACGCAGCTCAGAAATTCTTCGCCCAGTCCGCGGCGGCGCGCTTCATACCATTCGTAGGCTTCGACCACGTCGGTTTCGGCCTCCGGCGCAAGGATCAAGTCATGCGCCATGGCGGTGACGAATCCGCTGCTTGACTACTTCCCAGGAAACGCCCGATGTCGGGTTTGCTTCGAGCCTCGCCTTCCGCGCGGCCAACTCGTCTTTCTGCCATTGGTGAATGGGGACCGATTCCGGCGTGGCCGCCAAATCGTCCCAGAGATCTTCCACCAATTGAAGCTTCTCCGCGGGCGTCAAATCAAAGATGGACTGCGGTACGTTCATGATTTGCGCCTCGTCAGGGACACGGCGAGTAAGGTCACATCACCGTCAGATTAACAAATCAAAGTGGAACCGCAAAACAGGCTCGCGAAATGAAGTTGGGTTCGACGGAGCGATGCCGACACGGCCGTGTCGGCATCCCCCTTACGAAGCCGACCAATCGTTAACCCGAGACATGGCGCGCGACAGAGAGTTCGAGACTTGGGAACGATTCGTTGACGGAGGTGACGAAATGAGGGAGTCGCGCGCGAAGGCGGGTGAGACACGGCCGGCGTGTGACGCCGTCGGAAACCGTTGCGGGGAATCGCGTTCCAACGAAAAAAGCCGCCGTGTCTCCACGGCGGCTTGTCTCAATACCCTGCGGTCGGCTCGGTGAGAGCCAAAAGGGCGAGTTGTGGGAGCCGGATACGAACTTGTGACTGCGGGGTTATGGCCTTGGGTTCGCGGGCGGGGCGGGGGGTGAGGGGCGGGTGGTGGAAGACGGCCCAGCCTTGAAAGGCTGGGCTATCGTCGGTCGTCGCTTTGCGACTACGGGCTCGTGGCCCGTGACGTCTCTCGCGGCGGAAAGTTTTGGGGTACCGGAACGAACGAGTCGCGAATTGGTCGGTCGGACAACCATGAGGTTGATCGAGACGTGGCGACGACGTCGAATCCGTCGGCTTCGTCGGGAAGCTCCGCGCTCCTCAATCCTGCGGTCGCGGAGCGACAACCGATGGTAGCCCAGCCTTTCAAGGCTGGGCCGTGGTCGGTCGGACAACCATCAAGTTGATCGAGTCGTGGTGCCGGCGTCGAATCCGTCAGCTACGTCGGGACGCTCCGCGCTCCTCACATCCCTGCGGTCGCGGAGCGACAACCGATGGATTGGGGTAGGCAGGACCGATTGAGTTCGGTCCCGCCCCCCGCCGAACCGGACGGGCGGATCTCCCGCATCCGGCTCTCCGGTCGATTGTTACTGTCGAGCAGATTGGCTTTCACGCGCACGGGCCATTGCCAGACTGAAGAGCCCGTGTGCCGCGAAGTAGGCATTGGGATAGCGTTGATGATCTAAGGCGCGACCACGACCGCGACGACCGGCACGCTTGCGAAGGATGCTTCGCAGGCGCATGCGAACCCAGCCGTCGACGCTCGTGTGCGTCGTGTGCCAGCTGGGTTTGAAGTATTCGTACCAGCCGCGCAGCGTCTTGTTCACATCCGCGATGATCGCTTTCAGGCTCTCGCCGTGGGTCCGTTTCGTTTTGCTACGAATCGCGTCCTGGAATTTCCGCATGCTCTTTTGCCGGGGGAACCGGCGGTGTTTGAGGAAGCGGTAGCCAAGGAATTCGAAGCCCTCGTCGTCCACGTGGACGATTTTGGTTTTGGTCGGGTGGAGCGTCAGACCGCGTTGGACGGTCCAGTCGCGCACCAGGGCCAAGGCTGCTTCGGCGTCCTCCCGCGTGCGGCATTGGATCACGAGATCATCCGCGTACCGTGTCATCTCGTATCCCGATCTGGTCATGAGGTGGTCCAGGTCGTTCAGATACAAGTTGCTCAGCAGAGGGCTGATAATCGCGCCTTGCGGCGCGCCAGCCTGTGGAGTCCAGCGGTCCAAGCCATCCAGAACGTCGGCCTGCAGAAACTTTTCCACGAGCTCGATCACCGAGTTGTCCGCCACGTATTGGCGTAGTTGCGCGATCAACGCGTCATGTGGGATCGTATCGAAGTAGGACTTCAGGTCGACATCGACGGTGTATTTGTATCCGTCTTGGACGAACCGGTCGACGCGGCGCAGCGCGTCTTTGCACCCTCGGTTGGGGCGAAAGCCGTAGCTGTGCTCCGCGAACTGGCGTTCCAAAATAGGTTCCAGCACGTGTCGGAGCGCGTTTTGTGCGACGCGGTCACGGACTGTCGGAATCCCCAGCGGTCGCGTTTCGTTCGTGCCCGGTTTGGGGAGATGAACGCGTCGGATCGACTGCGGTCGGTAGGTGCCGTCGCGCAGCTGTTGCTCCAGCTTGTCCACATTTCTCGTCAGTCCCGCCGTGAAGTCTTCGATCGTCACGTTGTCCACGCCCGGTGCGCCCTTATTGGCGGCGACCTCGCGGTACGCCGAAAGCAGGTTGCTCCGTTTGTAGACTTTGTCCATCAAGCTATGCCATTTTCCTCCTCGAACGCTGTTTTGGTCCAGCGTGGCCAACATCGGTTTGGTCCATACGCTCGGTTCCGTCCAAGCCCAGTGGGCTTGATCGTCTCCAGAGAATTTACGCGGCGTCCGATCGCTCGGCGTCGCGATTGAGTCTGGTGGTTGTTCCACGCGCATGCACCTCCTCGATCAATCTTCCTGCGCCCCTTTGCTCCGCGGAAGTTACTCCGTTTCAAAGCTCCTACGGGCGCTCTGACCGCCCGCGTGGCATCGCCGACGCGTGCGTGGCCCTATGGGGGAGGCTGCTCTCGCGTCGCTCGACAAGTCGCCCACGCGGGGGTTCCCTGCTTACCGTGTTTGACCTTCCAATCGTTCCGCCTCCAACCACCCCTCGCCGCCTCCGGGTCGATCTGTTTTTTTTTTCCGGAGCTGACCATCCACTACCTTGATAATCCGGTGTGCCGGCATCGAATGGCATCTTGGGCTTCGCCGGATGCTAGCGGGCTCGCCGCGACGACAGGCCGAATCGAGTTCGTTATCCTGCGGACCGATCGTTCACTTCCAGTTGCTCTCCACCTCCTCTTGCGAGGACGCAGTTACTCTCCGTTAACGAACCCAGATCAGGTTCGTGAGGGGACTTTCACCCTTCTGATCACACACGTTCACAGGCGCACTAGCACAGGCTTCCAGCCTGTGACCCCTTATCCCCGGGCCCCTCATCCCCGACCCTTCTCCCCGTCGCAGCGACGGGGAGAGCACGGTGGAGCTTGGTTGCGCGTTGTAACAACAAGTCGTCTTCTGAACCAACAACTCGGCGTGATGGTCGTAGAAGTACGCGAGCGCCGAATAGACCTGTGCGGGTCTCAGGTCGGGATGCTGACGCAGGAGTTCCTCCGCCGTCCAGCCGTGGTAATAATGTTCGGCAGCCAAGTGAAGGACCTTGTAGCGCGTCTCATCAATGCGCGCGGCACCGTCGGCATCGAGCCTGACGTGCGGGTATTCGTTCGCCGTGCTCATGGCGCTTCTCCCTCGACAATTCTACTGTTCTCGGCTGGGCTTCCGCGGACGCTTTCTCGAATGCGAAACACACGCGAGTGTGGCTGATTGCAGCTTCGTGTTAGGTAGTTCGGGGAGTGCTTCCAGGTGGCTTGATTCCTACGGTGCGATCGCCTTGATGCGACCGTCCTATCCTACGATGACGGGCGTGCCGGTCAGGGACGCGGCGAGAAAAGTCATTTAACGGCTCAAATCAACAAAACAGAGTGGAACCGCAAAACTGGTTTGCGAAACCGAATTGGGCTCATCCACTTGGCCGCGACGCAGCCAATCGTTTGGAAATCCATTTCGGATCGCGCCGGCAATCCAGGATTGCGTACACGTCCACACTCGCTGGTTCGAGCAGGTAATAGATCGCGAATGGAAAACGCTTACTGAGCATTCGGTGAAACCCATCCGCCGTCTCGTGGACACCCGCGTAGATCGTCAATGAGCGTACGTCGGCCTGTATGCAATCGAGGAAGTAGTCGCCCAGTCCGATATGGTTCTGTTCGTAGAATCTCCAACCTTCCCGTAGATCTTCTTTGGCGGATTCAAGTAGCCGAATCTGCACGCAATTCCTCCCGTAGTTCGGCGATCGCTTTGTCCCAATCCAGGAACTTCAACTTGCCCTCGGCGACAAGGCGTCTGCGTTCCGCGAGGACCTCTTGATGCCAATCGGGCGAAGGTAAAGCTTCTGGCCTTCTCGAGATATCCGCCCAAAGCAATTCCATCGCCTCCAGCTTCTCGGCAAGAGTCATTTGGTCCAGTGGCAGTTGGATTGGCATTGAGGTCATCTCCTGAATTCTCATGGAGGCATCGAACCTGACGTGCGGTTATTCATTCGCCGAGCTCGTGGCGTTGCTCTGAGACTGATTCTACCGTTCTCGCACCGGAGCCGCGAATGTATTTGCCGACGCGCGACGTCGGCGGAAGTGGTTGCGGGGACGGGATTCGAACTTATGACTGCCGGTTATTGGATCTGGAATTCAGCGGGAATCCAGAGACTCATCATGGCGGCGGTGAATCCACGTCCAGCAACAAGCGAACGAGCAGATCGTGAACACCGAGTTGGCTGGACCAATGCTGCAGGTATTCTCGGTCGAGCCTGGGACCGTAGAGGCGCGCCACGCGCGTCACGTCGCTCCACTGACGCTCGGAAATCTCTCCGCCAAGCCGATACCATTCCAACTTGATCAGAATGATGTCCTCGGCGGAGGCGATCCGCGCCGTAATGGGTTCGCTGCCGCCGAGCGACTCAGTGATCGTTCGGCGAAGTACGCTGCGATCGAAGTCGCGTCCCTGAGAAATAAAAATGTCGATCTTCAATGAGGTCCCGAGATGGATGAGATTGAAGCATGACCGACGCCGAACCGCGTTGCACGCGGCAACCTCGCTGCCATAGTATTCCCGACTCAGGGACTTAACGAGATCGACGGCGGCGGATTCATCGAGTTCCGTGGCGACATCGACGTCCATCGTGCTTCGGCCAGCGCCATGGAATGAACTCGCGATCGATCCGCCCACATAATAGAGCACACCTCGTCGGTTTAGTTCCGCGATCACCGGGCGAAGAGCGATCGCCAAATCGCTCACGCTACTCATGTCGGGCCAGTTCGTCCTGTTTTCGAGAGGCCCAGTAGCCATGCAACTCCTCCGCGAGTTCCTTGCCATATTGAAGTTCAACGAACTTCTCGCAGAGTTGAACGTCGGAGAATTCTGGGTGAGTTCTCTGGATAGCCGCCTTGCAGGCGTCGGCAATCTCGCGGGAAAGTCGCAGCGCGATGGCGAGGCGTTCCGCGGGCGTTCTGGCCCTCAACAGGTTCGCCTGAAATTCCTCCGCTTCGCGGTCCGTGTCGGTAACTCCCGAAGGAAACGCTCCGACGCCCCCCGTTCGGCATCCTTGGAGAGGCATCGCAGGAGTCGCTGAATCCCTCACTCGGACCGGCCGTCTTCGAGTCGGATCAACGATATCAGTCATGTCGCCTTCCGGTCCAGAATTTGATGCCACGCAGGGTAGGTTTCAGTCCATCACGCTGACGAATCTGCCCGACGTCAAATTAACAAATCGATGTGGAACCGTAAAACAGCTTCGCGAAATAGAGTTGGCTTAGCCCGAGCGATGCCGACACGGCCGTGTCGGTCTCGCTCTTTCGAAACCGACCCATCGTTAACCTGAGACACAGTGCAACCTGAGACACAGTGCGCGACAGAGAGTTCGAGACTTTGGGGTTCGGGGGGGCAATCCTTCGGCGGCGAGTGGGAGTCGCGCGCGGAGGGACGCGCAACGTGCGGCGCCCCAGAAGCCCTCACGCGGGAGTACCCGACCTCTCCCGGAGTACCGGGCGAGGTGACCGAGGGGGAGGCGTGCTTCGGGCAGCGCGTGCGAGTGCAGATTGCCCGCCCCGTCGCAGCTGGCCGCCGCGGTCGGCCGTAGCACAGGCTTCCAGCCTGTGACCCCTTATCCCCGGGCCCCTCATCCCCGCACCTTCTCCCCGTCGCAGCGACGGGGAGAAGGGAGAGGAAAGACTGGCGAAACGAAAAAGGCCGCCGTGAGGGATCACGACGGCCTTTCAAGTTGCGGGGACAGGATTCGAACCTGCGACCTCGAGGTTATGAGCCTCGCGAGCTACCGGGCTGCTCCACCCCGCGTCAGTTGTGCGATGCATTCTAACCGGATGTCGGCGGAAGTCGAGGGGACGACCGCGAGAACTCGGCGAAACCCTTCGCACACGCTTATTTCGGCTGGAGCCTGCATGCAGCTTGAGCCGCGTGCACGAAGCGCTCGAAAATGCCGCTCGAAACCGCTAACTGCCAGTCAGCGCATCACTTATTCTTCCTTGCCCTGCTGTGGCGCGGCTGGTAAGCTTTTCTCAGGATGCCGCTTTTTCGAATTGGGTTCTGTTTGCGGCAGAAGCGCGAGGCCGGTCATGTCGAAGAAAAAACTGCCGTGGCTGGCCAATCCGCCTGACGGTCAACCCCAGCCCACGACGCCGGCCCCGGCCAGTCAACCGGCTTACCCCGCCGCCTATCCAGCAGCCCAACCGGTCGCTTACCCCGCAGCACAGCCTGTCGCGCCGGGTTACGCTCCCCCTCCCTCGGCCGCTCCCTATGCGGCCGTACAACCGGTCGCCGCACCGGCGCCTGGCTATCCGGGGCCTGGCTATCCGGCGCCCGGCTATCAGGCCCCAAGTTATCCGACGCCCGGGTATGCGGCCCCTGGCTATCCAGCGCCCGCGTATCCCGCGCCGCAAGGCTATGGTGCGCCGGCTTATCCGCCCCCGACTCCCGGCTATCCGGCCCCTGCGTATCCCGCGCCGCAAGGTTATGCCGCGGCGGCGCCGGCTTATCCGACGCCGGCCTACCCGGCCGCTCCAACGTACCCGGCAGCCCCCGCCTACCCGGCGGCGCCGACGCCCGTTCCAACTCCTGTTCCCATGCCTGGTTACGGCAGCGTCGTGCCGGCCGTCGCAGCGCCGGTCGCCCCGGCGCCGATCCCGGTCGTCCCGCAGCCGGTCGCCGCTCCTACCCCCGTGCGCGTGGCCCCAGCGCCGACGATGCCTGTCGTTCCGGTTGCCCCTGCCGCCCCGGTCATTCCTACGGCCAAAGTGGAGCCGGTCGTCAAGCCCGCCGTGAAAGTCGCGCCGGCGCCAGCGCCGACGCCCGCTGCCGTCCCGACGCCGGCCGGCAAGCCGCTCGCTGCCCCCGCCGGTGCGGTTCGTCCGCAGCCGGTGCGCGTCGTCACGGCGAACATGCCGCAGGTAGTGGCGACGGCCAGCGCCGCGCCGGTCGTGCAGATCAAGGATGAATCCGAAGAGTCGCTCGAAGAACGGCTCGTTGAAGGCTCCCCGCCGTGGCTCATCAGCGCCATCATCCACGCAGTGATCTTGGTCGTCATGGGGATCCTTGGCATCGTCGTGCAGACACGCGAATCGAATGTGATTACGATCGAACCGATTTACGCCGAGGAGCTCGGCGTGCAATTGCAGGACGATACGCTCACCAACGGCCTCATGCAGAACATCGAGGTGGCCGAACCGACGCTTTCCAAAGACGAACTTCGCGCCGACGACCCGTTCGCCGCGCCGCCCGAAGTCGAAGTGAATCTCGAGGGCACGACGCAAACCTCCACCATCCAAGCGCCGTCGATCGGCATGGCGCTCACCGGCCGCGAAAAGGGCGCCAAAGAAGCGCTGCTCGGCAAGTACGGCGGCACGGCGACGACCGAAGCGTCCGTTCGCGCGGGGCTGGAGTGGTTGAAGCGCAACCAGGAACCTTCGGGCGCCTGGAGCCTCACCGGCCGTTACTCGGCGGGCTCCACGATCGAAAACCGCTGCTCGGCCACCGCCATGGCGCTCTTGGCTTTCCAAGGCGCTGGTCACACGCACAAAGACGGCGACTTCAAGAAGGAAGTCGCCAAGGGCTGGGCCGCGCTGCTCAAAATGCAAGACAAAGACGGACTCTTCTATCACGAAGGGGTCCACAACCAAATGCTCTACTCGCAGGCGCAAGCCACGATTGCGATCTGCGAGCTGTACGGCATGACGAAGGACAAGCAGTACAAGGAGCCGGCGGAGCGAGCGATCAAGTACGCGGTTGAGGCGCAGTCGCCGGAGGGCGGTTGGCGTTACATGCCGAGGCAGGATAGCGACACGTCGGTGACCGGCTGGTACGTGATGGCGCTCCAAAGTGCGCTCATGGCCGGACTCGACGTCCCCAGCCCGACGCTCGAAAACATCACTCGGTTCCTCGACAGCGTCGCAGCCGACGACGGCAGCCGCTACGGTTACCGCACCGCAAACGACACGTCGGAGACGATGACCGCCGAGGGGCTTTTGTGTCGGCAATACCTGGGTTGGAAACAGAACGACCCGCGGATGGTGCGCGGCGTCGACCTGCTGTTGTCGAACCCCATCCGCTGGGACTTCGACAATACGAACGTCTACTACTGGTACTACGCCACTCAGGTCACTCACCACATGGAAGGGGACGCCTGGAAAAAGTGGAACTCGGTGATGCGCGAAACGATCCCGCGCAACCAAGTGAAGACGGGCGCTGAAGCGGGCAGCTGGCCGCCTGACACCGACCGCTGGGGCCACATCGGCGGTCGGCTCTACACCACCTGCCTCTCGATCTATATGCTCGAGGTCTACTACCGCCACTTGCCGATCTACAAGTGGCGGCAAGAACGCTAACGTAGGACAGGCTTCCAGCCTGTCGAGCACACACCGATTCTGTAAGCACCAATCCAGCAAGCACCGAAACCAAGTGCACACGAACCGACCGCCAGCAGGAAGGCGGCGGCGAGGGTGGACCGACGGGCGAACGGGTTGTTTGCGATGCTGAAACCCACCGCTGACGAGCTCTGGAATACGCTCACGCACGCAGCCGGATTTTTGCTGAGCGTGGTGGGCGCCGCGTGGCTGCTGGTCGCCGCGTCGTCGCAGACGCAGGTCGACGAGTGGCGGATGGCGGGGTGCGGCGTTTACTGTGCGTCGCTCGCCAGCGTCTACTTCTGCTCGACCCTGTCCCATAGCGCTTCGCGACCCGACCAGAAGCAGCGATGGCGGCAGCTGGATCAAGCGTTCATCTATCTGTTGATCGTCGGGACGTACACCCCGTTTGGACTGGCCTATCTCCGCACCGGCGGGTGGCTGTGGTTCCTGGTCGCCATGTGGCTGCTAGCGCTGTTGGGGTTCTTTTCCAAACTGCTGTTTGCGCATCGCGTCGAGGCGGTCGCCGTATGGATCTATGTGATCTTGGGTTGGATGCCGATCGTGACCGCCTATCCGCTGCTGTATCGCGTCCCGTCCTACTCGCTGTGGTGGATGCTCATCGGCGGCATCGTCTACACAGCGGGGACCTGGTTCTTGATGAACGACCGCAAGGCGGCCGTCTTTCACCCGCTGTGGCATCTGTTCGTCATGGGCGGGAGCGCGTGCCACTTCTACGCCATCTATCACGGCGTGGTCCAAGTGCCATAATGCGCGCGACGTAGGACCGTGGTGAACGTCTGGTGATGCTCGAGCCGGCCGCGATCGCCGCGTCGGCGGAAAGGCGGGAGGAATGAACATGAAGCTTCTGGGCAGGTGGTCGTTGGCGGCGGCGTTGGTTGGGGTGTGCTGCGCGGCGGCGACGGCCAGTGCGGCGGAGCCGACGGTGCTGCGCGTCTGGCCGGGGAAGGCGCCGAGTGAAACCGACGCCATCGGGCCGGAGCAGGAAGTGCAGCGGAACGACGAGCGCAAGACGACTCGGATTGCCAACATCTCCGACCCGACGCTCACCGTGTTCCGTCCCGCGCCGGAGAAAGACGCGCAGACGGCGGTGATCGTCTGCCCGGGTGGCGGCTACAACTACGTCGTCGTCGACAAGGAAGGGACCGAAGTGATCGAGTGGCTCAATTCGCTCGGCATCACCGGCATCCTGCTCAAGTATCGAGTGCCGGTCCGCAAGACGCGTCCGCGGCACGCCGCGCCGCTCGAGGATGCTCAGCGCGCCATCCGGCTGGTGCGAGCGCAGGCCGAAGCGCTGGGAGTGAAGCCGGATCGCATCGGCATCATGGGGTTCTCGGCCGGCGGTCACGTCGCGGCGCTGGCGAGCACGCGGTTCGATCAACCCTCCTATGCGCCGCTGGACGACGCGGACCGCCTGAGTTGCCGACCCGACTTTTCGCTGCTGATCTATCCGGCCTATCTGACGGTGGCGGACGAGCAGGGGGAGCGGCTGGCGCCCGAGGCGACGGTGACGGCGAAGACGCCGCCTGCGTTCCTGATGCAGACCCAGGACGATTCGGTGAAGGTTGAATCGAGCGTCTACTATTACTTGGCGCTGAAGAAGGCGAAGGTGCCGGGCGAGTTACATGTGTACCCGACAGGCGGCCATGGGTATGGGATGCGGCTGGAGGGCGTCGACGCGGCGACTTGGCCGCAGAGGGCGGCGGATTGGCTGCGGGCGGGGGGGTGGGCGGGAGATGCGGGCGGGTGATGCGAGGAGGTAGCGCGGGGAGGGGGCTGAGTTTTTTGCCACAGAGTTCGGGCGGAGGGCTCAGAGAGAGAGAAAGAGAGAGAGAGAGACAGCGCGAGATTAATTGGTTGCATTGTGCTTGGGGACGCGAGACACTCTTGGGGGCTGGAGAGGGTTGAAGGTTCCTTTGTTTTGGGAGGGGTTGCGATGCGACAAACTTGGCGAGCGTTGGTAATGGCGGCGGCGGCGATGATTTTCGTCGGCGCGGTCGAAGGACGAGCGGCGGACAAGTGGGGCCTGAAGAACGGCGCGGCCGAATTGAAGTCGGCGGGTCAATTGGCCTTCGGACCAGACGGCATTCTGTTCGTGGGCGATGCGAAGGCGGCGACCGTCTTTGCGATCGGCACGGGCGATGCGGGCGGCGAACCGGCGAAAGCTAAGTGGACGATCGAAGGGCTGCAAGACAAGCTGGCGACGCTGCTCGGCGCGAGCGCTCCGCAAATCACGGTCAACGATTTGGCGGTCAATCCGGCGACGGGCAACGTGTTTTTGTCGGTCACCGCCGGCGAACGCCCCGCCCTCGTGCGACTCGACGCCAAGGGCCTCAGCGAAATCTCGCTCAAGGACGTCCCGCACCTCAAAGCGGCGCTTGCCAATCCGCCGGAAGACAAGATCACGGGCGAGGGCCCGCGCAAGTCGAATCGGCGGCTGGAGTCGATCACCGACTTGGCGTTCGCGGACGGCAAGGTGATTGTCGCCGGTTTGACGGGCGACAAGGCGCCGTCGACGGTGCGCGAGCTGCCGTTCCCGTTCGCGGACGGGGAGTCGGGGACGCCGATTGAGATTTATCACGGGGCGCACGGGAAGCTGGAAGACTATGCGCCGGTGCGGACGTTTGTGCCGTTCACGATCAACGGCGAAGCGTCGCTGTTGGCGGGCTTCACCTGCACGCCGCTGGTGCGGTTCAGCGTCGGCAGCCTCGAGCCGGGCAAGAAGGTCCGCGGCACGACGGTCGCCGAGTTGGGCAATCGCAACAAGCCGCTCGACATGATCGTCTACAAGAAGGACGGGAAGGACTTCTTGTTGATGTCCAACAGCGCTCGCGGCGTGATGAAGATCAGCACGCAAGACATTGGCCGCGCCGAAGGGATCACGGCTCCCATCAGCGGCGGCGGCACCAGCGGCCAACCGTACGAAACGGTCAAGTCCCTGGAAGGCGTCGTGCAGCTCGATAAGCTCAACGACGCGCAAGCCGTCATCGTCTCGACCGGCGCCGGCGGCGTGCTCAACCTAAGCACCGTCGACCTCCCGTAGAACAGGCTTCCAGCCTGTTAATCATCAGCCGAAACAAGCCGCTCAGGCTTGTTTCGGCTGCGAGCCGTTCCAGCCTGTTATTCATGCACAATGACGGTCTTCCACTCCGTCATTTCGGCCACTGCATAATGGGGACCCTCTTTCCCGAAGCCGCTATCCTTGAGCCCGCCGTAGGGCATGAGGTCGGCGCGCCAACCGGGTCCCCAGTTGATATGCAGGTTGCCGCTATCGACTTCGCGCGCGAACCTCAGCGCCCGACTGAGGTCGCGCGTGAACACGCCCGCGCTCAGTCCATACCGACTGTCGTTGGCGAGCGTCAGCGCTTCCTCCAGCGACTCGACCTTCGTCACGGCGACCGCGGGTCCGAATAGTTCTTCGCAGCTGATGCGCATCTGTGGAGCGACGTCGGCGACCAGGGTCGGTTCGAAGCGGGTGCCTGAGCGTCCGCCGCCGGCGACGACGCGCGCTCCCCCCTGCACCGCCTCGTGCACCCACTGCTCGACTCGCTGCGCATCCCGTTCGCGGATCATCGGCCCCATTTGCGTTTCGGGGGCCAGCGGATCGCCGGTGCGGATCGCGGCCACGCGCGGCGCGAGTCGTTCGAGCAGGGCGTCGTAGACGGCTGACTGTGCGATGACGCGTTGAGTCGAGATGCAGACTTGGCCGGCGTTGCTGTAACCGGTGGCGACGATGGCCGCGGTCGCTTTGTCTAGGTCGGCGTCATCGAGCACGATGAGGGGGCTGTTGGAGCCCAGTTCGAGCGTGATGCGTTTGAGGCCGGCGATTTGAGTGAGTCTCCGACCGACGTCGGCGCTGCCGGTGAAGCTGATCTTGCGGACGCGCGGGTCGGCGCCGAGCGCTTCGCCCACTTCCGCGCCGCGCCCCACGAGGCAAGCGATTCCGAGCGGCGGGAGGCCCGCTTCGAGCAGCAGTTCGACGAGCCGCAGGGCCGAGAGGGGCGTATCGCTGGCGGGCTTCACGACGACGCTGTTTCCGGCGGCGAGGGCCGGTCCGACTTTGTGGCAGACCAGGTTGAGCGGAAAGTTGAACGGCGTGACGGCGAGCACGACGCCGCAGGGGACGCGGAGGGTGAATCCGAGCTTCCCGGCGCCGCCGGGGGCCGCGTCGAGCGGCAGGACTTCGCCCGTGAGTCGCCGAGCTTCGTCGGCTGAGAGGGCCATCGTCTCCGCGGCGCGCGTGACTTCGAAGACGCCTTCGGCCAGCGTTTTGCCTTCTTCGAGGCTGATGAGTCGGCCAAGTTCCTGTTGGCGTTCAAGCATCAGGTCGCTTGTTTTGCGCAGAATCTTCGCGCGGTCGTAGGCGGGCAGGCGGCGCATGACGGCGGCGCCGGCGACGGCTGCGTCGAGCGTCGCGTCGAGCGACTCGGCGCCGGCGAGCCCCACGTCGCTCACGAGCGTCTGATCGTACGGATTGAGAACCGGGAGCGACCGCTCGGGACGCACCCACTGGCCGGCCAGATAAAGAGGCTGCATGTTCGTCCTACCACTCCCCGGAGTCGCTTGGCGCGGCTACGATGCGATGCCATGCCCGCATCGGACATCATCATCAAAGGCGCGCGCGAGCACAACCTCCGCGACGTCCAAGTCGTCTTGCCTCGCAATCGCCTGATTTGCCTCACCGGCGTCAGCGGTTCGGGCAAAAGTTCGTTAGCCTTCGACACGCTGTTTGCGGAAGGCCAGCGGCGGTACATCGAGAGTTTGTCGACGTTCGCTCGGCAGTTTTTGGGTCAGATGCCCAAGCCCGACGTCGACTACATCGCAGGTCTTAGCCCGTCGATCTCGATCTCGCAAAAATCGACCGGCAACAATCCGCGATCGACCGTCGGCACGGTGACCGAGATCTACGATTACTTGCGCGTGTTGTTCGCGCGCGTAGGCCACGGGTTCTGCCCCAAGTGCGGGCGGCCGATCACGGCGCAAACGCGCGAGCAGGTGATCGAGGGGATTTTGCAGTTGCCGGCAGGCACGCGTTTTTCGATCCTCGCGCCGCTCATCCGCGGTCAGAAAGGGGAGCATCGCGACCTGTTCGCCGACCTGCTGAAGCAAGGCTTCGTGCGCGCCCGCGTCGACGGCAAACTGGTGTCGCTCACCGACGACCTGAAGCTCGACCGTCAAATGCGGCACCACATCGAGGTGGTGATCGACCGGCTGGTGATCAAGCCCGACGTACGTGCGCGGCTGTCGGAGTCGGTCGAGTCGGCGATGAAGCTGGGCGACGGCGTGTTGGTGGTGAACGTCGACGCCGAACAGGCGGCGCAGGGCGAGGACCGTCCGAGTCGCGCGGCGCCGCGCGATCCCGACGCGCCGTTCAACCCCGATGCGCCGAACGAAGTGGAAGCGCCTGCCTTCACGCCGGCAGGGCGCGACATCGTGTTCTCCAGCTCCTACGCTTGCTCGCCGTGCGGGTTGAGCTTCGAGCCGCCGACGCCGCAGTTGTTCAGCTTCAACAGTCCGCAGGGCATGTGCCGCACGTGCGACGGACTCGGGACCCTGTTCACGTTCGACGGCAACCTACTGGTCCCCAACCCGCGACTCACGTTCAAGGACGGCTGCTTCGAGCTCATCGGGCCTTGGAAAGAGTTGGGGCGCTGGCGTCGCCACATCTATCAGGGCGTCGCCGACACGATGGAGCGGAAGCTGGAGCTGAAGGAAGGCATGCTCCTGGAAACGCCGTGGGAGAAGCTGCCCGACGCGCAGCGCGCCCTGTGGCTGTGGGGGACGGGCGACGAACACATCACGTTCACCTGGCGCGGCGGCGCGACGCCTATCAAGTACGGCGGCAAGTTCGCGGGGGTGATCCCCGAGTTGCTGGAGCGATACCGCACGGCCAAGAGCAAGCCGTTGTTGGCGCAGCTCGAGAAGTACATGACCAACGGCCCCTGCCCCGACTGTCGCGGCGAACGGTTGTCGGCGCAAGCGCGGTCGGTGCGCGTGACGACGGTCAATCCGCAGTTCGCGGGCCGTTCGTCGTTATCGCTTCCAGAAGTGTGCGATCTGTCGATTCGCGACGCGGTCGACTTCTTTCAAGACCTGCAGCTCGATGCAACGCGCGCTCACATCGCGGCCGAGGTGCTGAAAGAGATCCGCGCGCGACTCGGGTTCCTCATGAACGTGGGACTCGATTATCTCACGCTCGCACGCACGGCGCCGACGCTTTCGGGCGGCGAGTCGCAGCGGATTCGATTGGCGAGCCAGATTGGTTCCGGGTTGGTCGGCGTGCTGTATATCCTCGACGAACCGTCGATCGGACTGCACCCGCGCGACAATGATCGCTTGATCGGCACTTTGCATCGCCTCCGCGACATGGGCAACACGGTCGTGGTGGTCGAGCACGATGAAGACACGATGCGGGCGTCGGACCACATCATCGACTTCGGGCCGGGGCCGGGCGTGCGCGGCGGCGAGATCGTCGCGCTGGGTTCGGCGGAGACGGTGGCGGCCAGCGAACGGAGTCTGACGGGACAGTTTCTGTCGGGCGTGCGCCGAATCGAAGTGCCGACGGAGCGACGGAAGCGGACCGATAAGGTGCTGCGCGTGCTCGGCGCCGCCCACAACAACCTGCGCGACATCGACGTCGAGATCCCGCTTGGATTGTTCGTCTGCGTCACCGGCGTGTCGGGATCGGGCAAGAGTTCGCTCGTGAACGACATTTTGGTCGAGGCGTTGCGGCGCGATCTCAACGGCGGCGACGGCGCACCTGGCAAGCATCGGACGATTGAGGGACTGAATCATCTCGACAAACTGATCGACATCGATCAGTCGCCGATCGGCCGCACTCCGCGCAGCAATCCGGCGACCTACATCAAGGTGTTCGACGACATTCGCGATCTGTTCGCGCAATTGCCCGACGCCAAGCGGCGCGGCTACAAGCCGGGGCGATTTAGCTTCAACGTCGCGGGCGGTCGCTGCGAAGCGTGCGAAGGAAACGGCTCGAATAAGCTCGAGATGGACTTCCTGGCCGACGTCTGGGTGACGTGCCCGGTGTGCGAGGGGCGGCGGTTCAATCGCGAAACGCTGCAGGTGCGGTTCAAAGAGAAGTCGATCACCGACGTCCTGGAGATGGACGTGCAGCAGGCGCTGCAGTTATTCGAAAACGTCCCGCACGTGCGTCACAAGCTGCAGACGCTCCACGACGTGGGGCTCGACTACGTCAAGCTGGGGCAGCCGTCGCCGACGCTGTCGGGCGGCGAGGCGCAGCGAATCAAGTTGGCGCGCGAGTTGGTGAAGAAGAGCACGGGCAAGACGCTGTATTTGCTGGACGAACCGACGACCGGCCTGCACTTCGCCGACATCGATCTGCTGCTGAAAGTACTGCACAACTTCGTCGCCGCGGGCAACACGGTGTTGGTGGTCGAGCATAATTTGGACGTCGTGAAGACGGCCGATTGGATCATCGATTTGGGGCCCGAAGGGGGCGCAGGCGGCGGGCGGATCATCTCGGTCGGCACGCCGGAAGAGATTGCCAAGTGCGAAGAGTCGCCGACGGGTCGAGCCCTCGCAAAGCTGTTCGCAGGCGGCGGCTCGGCGGCCGCCATGATCGCGCATCCCAAGCCGGAAGCGGTCGAGAAGGAGCCCGCGAAGGGGGCGAAGCGCGGCCGCGGCAAGAAAGCGACGGCGCAGGCGGCCGTTCAGGCGACGAGCGCCGCGTTGTCGTCCAGCGGCGTGGGCGAAGGCGAATTGAGTCGCGAGTTGACGGTCCGCGGTGCGAGGCAACACAACCTGCGCGGCGTCGATGTACGGATCGAGCGCGACAAGATGACCGTCTTCTGCGGGCCCAGCGGTTCAGGCAAGAGCTCGCTGGCCATGGATACGATCTACGCCGAAGGGCAGCGGCGGTACGTGGAAAGTTTGAGCGCCTACGCGCGTCAGTTCGTCGCGCAGATGCAGAAGCCGGCGCTTGACCATATCGACGGGTTGTCGCCGGCGATCGCGATCGAGCAGAAGAACCTCGGCAACACGCCCCGTTCGACGGTCGGGACGGTGACCGAGATCTACGACTATCTGCGCGTGTTGTTGGCTCGGTTGGGCCAACCGTACTGCCCCGATTGCGACGTGCCGGTCGGCACCCAGACGGCCGACCAAGTGATCGAAAAGATCATGGCTCATCCCGACGCCACGAAGATGTACTTGATGGCGCCGATCGATGTCGAAGTCGGTCAGAAATATGAGTCGCTGTGGGAAGAACTGAAGACGGCGGGCTACATTCGCGTGCGCGTCAATCGCGTCACTCATCAACTCGAGAATCCGCCCGAGATCGATCGCAAGCGCAAGCACCGCATCGAGGTGGTGGTGGATCGCGTGCAGGTGTCACCGCAGGCGCGGTCGCGCATCGCCGACAGCGTCGAAAAGGCGCTGGCGCTCGGCAAAGGCGTCTTGGTGGTCGCGTACCCGCACGACACGCGGACCGAGCCGCGTTGGGAGACGGTGACGCACAGCCAACATTTGGCGTGCGACAAGTGCGGACGCAGCTTCGAGCCGCTCACGCCGCACAGTTTTTCGTTCAACACGAAGTTAGGTTGGTGCCAGGCGTGCGAGGGGCTCGGGACGCAGCGCGGCGCCGATCCGGCCGCGTTGTTGCGCGACGCCAAAATGACGCTCGCCGACGGCGCTCTGCTCTTGTGGCCGTCGCTGGATCACGCGGCGTCGCGGGCCATGCTGGAGGCCTTGTCGCAAGAGACCGGCATCCCGCTCGACATGTCCTTCGACCAGCTCAACGGCCGCTCGCGCCGGCTGCTGCTGCACGGTACGGGGGAGCAATGGTTTGAAGTCAAGTCGCCCGTGGCGTTGCGGTTTCAGTTCAAGGGGTTTTATCCTGCGCTGCAGGAAGCGTCGCTGTTGTCGCCGACTTTGCGAACGCGGTTGTCGCAGTTGGTGGCGGAGGTCGATTGTACGACGTGCGGCGGCAGCCGTTTGCGCGACGACGCCTCGGCCGCTCGCTATCGCAACTTGACCGTCGACCAAATCTGCCGCATGCCGCTCGGCAAACTCCACGCGATGATTCGCGATTGGAAAATGACGCCGCGCGAGCAGAAAATTGCGGGCGAGCTGCTGCGCGAGATTCAGAATCGGGTCGAGTTCCTGGTGGACGTGGGGTTGGAGTATTTGAGTTTGTCGCGGGCGGCGGCGACGCTGTCGAACGGCGAAGCGCAGCGAATTCGGCTGGCGAGCCAATTGGGCAGCGGCCTGTGCGGCGTCTTGTACGTGCTCGACGAACCGACGATCGGTTTGCATCCGCGCGACAACCGTCGGCTGTTGGGGGCGCTGCACAAGCTTCGCGACTTGGGCAACACGCTGATCGTGGTCGAACATGATCGCGAAGTGATCGCGGAGTGCGATTACCTGTGCGACTTTGGGCCCGGCGCCGGCAAGCTGGGGGGACGGATCGTCGCCGAGGGGCCGCCGGCGGAGCTCGCCAAGCAAACCGGGTCGGTGACGGGTCCTTTCTTGAGCGGCCGCAAGTCGCTGGCGGTTCCTACTAACCGCCGAGTAACGCTCGGAAAGTCGGGCCTGCCGAAACAGATCAAACCGGGAACGATGGAAGCGGCCACGGCGCTGGCGCAGACTGCGTCGAACCAATGGCTGCGGGCCGAAGGAGTGCGGCACAACAACCTGCGCAACTTGGACGTGGCCATTCCATTGGGGACGCTCACGGCGATTACGGGTCCCAGCGGCAGCGGCAAGAGCTCGCTGATCGAAGACGTCTTATACGCGGCGGCCGCGAAGATTCTGCATCGCGCGAACTTGACGCCAGGGACGTTCGACAAGCTGTATGGGCTCGAGCAGATCAACAAGGTGATTCGCGTCGACCAGCAGCCGCTGGGGAATTCGCCGACGTCGAATCCGGCGACGTTCACGGGCGTCTTCGAGTTGATTCGCGAACTGTTCTCGCAGTTGCCCGACGCCAAGGTCCGCGGCTATACAGCTCGACGCTTCAGCTTTAATGTGCCGGGCGGACGGTGCGAGGCGTGCGAGGGGAACGGGCAGAAACGGATCGAAATGCACTTTTTGCCCGATGTGTGGGTGGAGTGCGAGACGTGCCAAGGTCGACGGTACAACGTCGAGACGCTGGCCGTCACCTACCATGGCCGCTCGATCAACGACGTCTTGAACATGACGTGCGGCGAAGCGGTCGCGTTGTTCGACAATATCCCGAAGATCCGCCGCATCTTGCAAACTCTCTGCGACGTGGGGCTCGACTATCTCACGTTGGGGCAAGCGGCGCCGACGCTGTCGGGCGGCGAAGCGCAGCGTGTGAAGCTGGCCGCCGAGTTGTCGCGGCCCGATACGGGGCGGACGTTGTATTTGCTGGATGAACCGACGACCGGCTTGCATTTCGAGGACATCAACCGGCTGCTCGACGTCCTCCATCGCTTGGTCGATTTGGGCAACACGGTGGTGGTGATCGAGCACAACTTGGATGTGATCAAGCAATGCGACTGGGTGATCGACCTGGGGCCCGAAGCGGGCATTGAGGGCGGTCAGATCGTCGCCGTGGGAACGCCGGAGGAGATCGTCCGCCAGTCGAAGTCGGGGAAGCTGCGGTCGCACACGGGCGAGGCGCTCGAGCCGGTGATGGCGGCGGGTCCGCATGAGCCGCGACGCACGCCCCCGCCCGCGGACGCACCTCGCTCGGGCGACCTCGACATCGAAGATGTGGGGCGCGACGCGAAGATGCCGTGGGAAGTGGATGGGCGGAAGTGGCACACGCGCGATCGCGTGGGGCGAACGGGCGAACCGTGTCGCTGGGACGGACAGATCCTGGCGGCGGTGGTCGATCGCGTGCAGGGGGCCGGGGAGTTTGCGCCGACGAACTGGGACGCGCGCAGCGTCGTCGAGATCACAGGGAAGAAGAAAAGCGATGGTTGGTTCTTCCACGCGATCACGGGTGAAACGTGGCTCTTGAAGATGAAGTTCCGCGTCGCTCGCGGCACCTTCCAGCGCGACTCGCTGCAAACGCGCATCGCCCTCAAGACGCTGAATGAAATGCATGAGTTGCCGATTTACGGCAACGAACCGCGCGTGATGTGCAAGAATCTGGGCGGCCCGTGGCAAGAGGTGGAGATTCGCGTCCACAGCTTCGACGAGGTGGATACGCCCGAGTTCTGGTCGTTCATCGACGAGGCGGTGGCGGGCTTCTTCGAGCAGATGGAGCGGGCGGCGTCGAACCCCGAGGACATGACGCCTTGGAAGGTGTTGGGCCAGAAGTGGCACTTCCTGCGCAAGGGCTTTCCCCCGGGCAAGAAGATCTTGTGGGACGAGGGGCTGTTGGAGCCGATCTGCGAGATGTTGGCGCGGGTGTCGCCGGGCGGACAGTTCCTGTGGAACAACCAGCAGTTGGTGCATTACATCCCCGAGGATCGACGCGAACCGTGGGCCACGTTGCTCACCAAACGCCCTGAAGCGTTGACGCTCGTTTTGCACAGCCCCAAGAACGCGATGGCGCTGGGACGCATCACCGGCTTGGGTTTCGACCGCGAATTGGACGGCAGCTCGCCCGACAAAGACCAGATCAAGATCCGCTTCCGCACGCACGCCGACCTGGAGCGCGGCGACCTCGAAGCGATGCTCGAAGAGCATCTGGCAAGTTCAGGCGCCGGCTAAAGTAGGGTGGGCCAAGCCGGGGCGAAATGCGTCTGCTAAAGGCTGCAAGATGTACCACGACCGGCGCGGGCCCACCGATGCGCACGCCATGTCAAACGAGCGGTGGGCCCGCGGCCGTAGGGTGGGCCAAGCCGGTCGAAACGCGTTTGCCAAAAGCGGCAAGACCCACCACGACCGGCGCGGGCCCACCGATGCGCACGCCATGTCAAACGAGCGGTAGGGCCACAACCGTAGGGTGGGCCAAGCCGGTCGAAACGCGTTTGCCAAAAGCGGCAAGATGCACCACGACCGGCGCAGGCCCACCGATGCGCACGCCATGGCAAACGAGCGGTGGGCCGCGGCCGTTGGGTGGGCCAAGCCGGGCGAAACGCGTCTGCTAAAGGCTGCAAGATGCACCACGACCGGCGCGGGCCCACCGGTATGTGCGCCATGTCAAACTTGCGGTGGGCCCGCGCTCGCAAAGCCTCGCTTGGCCTACCCTACTGGAGGCGCTGGGCCAAATGGTGGATGAAGGCCAGGTTGTCGCACTGGAGGTAGTGCATGGCGCCGCCCATGCGGGAGTAGCTCTTGCAGAAGCGGAGGTAATAGGCGGGGTTGGTCTTCGGGGGTTCGCCTTGGGTCCAGTCCCAGTTGCCGCCGTCTTGCAGGTCGACGACGAAGATCGAATGGTCGCGGACGATCGAGCGGCCCGCTTGCAGGCGGAGATTGTTCACGCAGCTGATGCTCTTTTCAAACACCTGCGGGCCCATGATGGCCGAACCGACGGAGAGGACGACGCCGCCGTCCAGTTGATCGACGCTGCCGCCGAACAGCTTGAAATCCCATTCGCCCGCTCGGCCGATCGTCGCGCCATTGAAGATCGGGTGATTCGAGATGATGTCGTAGCCGATGCCCGGATGCACCGTGACGGGGACGCCGTGTCGGTAGGCCTGGGCCAAGATCGAGGCGTGTTTCCAACGATGTTCGATCGTCGTCCGACCTGCAGGCCAGCCGAACGCTTGCTGCGCTCGCAACAAATCGGCGCGACAGGAGGTTAGGGGATGAGCCGGTTCGGCGGCAATCTGCGCCGCGAGCGACTCGGGGGTCGGCAGCGTCGCGCCGTCTTCCCAGATGTAGCGGCCGAGCGACCGGCCGTAGCCGAGCCCGTCGAGTGCGCCGACCATCAGTGCGCGGTGAATGTTAAGCGCCGTTTCGTCCCACGTGCCGAACGTGCCTTGCGCGACGTTCATTTCGACGCTCTCGGTCGATGCGCCGTACCAGGCGTATTCCCAGTCGTGAATCGTTCCGGCGCCGTTGGTCGCGAGATGGGTGAGCCAGCGATCGGCGAACAAGCGTTCGAGAATGCGAGCGGCGCCGTTGCGCAACAGGTGCGCCCCGTAGATCAGCATGATCGACGCCCCGCGATCCCGCGCCGCCCTGATTCGCTGGGCGGCCGTTTCGATGAGCTGCACGTTGCGGGCGTCGAGCGGTCGCGGCGTCGAGTCGGGATCGACGAGGATTTCGTCGGCGCGCGTCAGGTGCTCGCGTTGCTTCAGCGGCAGCACTTTCAGACGCCCCAAATCCAGCGGCTCAATCTTCATGCTACGACTCGAGCCCGTATTCCTTGAGTTTCTTGTGGAGCGTGTTGCGGTTGATGCCGAGCTTCTTGGCCGCTTTCACTTGGACTTGAGCGCAGCTGAGCATCACTTGGGCGAGCAGTTCGCGTTCCACTCGGTTGACGATTTTGGCGTGCAGATTGTCTTCTTCGGGTCCGGCGTTGACGAGCCCCTGTTGGACGACGGCGAACGTGAGCGATTCGAGGTCGGCGCCGCGGAACTGCGTCACCTTCGGCCGCTCGCGACCTTGCACGACGTCGGGCAGCAGTTCCACCGTCAACTCGTCCGACTCCGCCAGAATCACGGCTCGCTCGATGTAGTTCTGCAGTTCGCGAACGTTGCCGGGCCAGTGGTAATTCTGCAGCGCATCCATGGCGTCCTTTTGGATGTGCGTGACGTACCGGTCGTTGGCTTCGTTGTAGTGATTGAGGAAGTGAGTGACGAGGGCTGGGATGTCGTCGCGGCGATCGCGCAGCGGCGGCAGGTAGATGCTGACGACGTTCAAGCGCCAGTACAAGTCTTCGCGGAACTTTTGGGAGAAGACTTCTTCTTGGAGGTCGCGGTTGCTGGCGGCGATGACGCGCGTGTCGACGCGAATCGTCTGCGTGTCGCCCACTCGTTCGAACTCGCGCTCCTGCAGCACGCGCAGCAGTTTGACTTGCAGGTGGGGCGTCGTGGAGTTGATTTCGTCGAGGAAGATGGTGCCGGTGTGAGCGGCTTCGAAGCGGCCGGTGCGGTTATTGACAGCGCCGGTGAACGCGCCGCGGACGTGGCCGAAGAGTTCGCTTTCGAGCAGGCTTTCGCTGAGCGCACCGCAATTCACGCGCACGAACGGACCGGTCGCTCGGTCGCTTAACCGGTGCACGGCGGTGGCGATGAGTTCCTTGCCGGTGCCGGATTCGCCGAGCAGCAGGACGGAGGCGTGGCTGCGCGCCACTCGGCGCGTCATGTTGTAGACCTCCTGCATCGCCGGGCTTGAACCGATGAGCGCAGGGGTGGGAGGTCCGGTGTCGGTGATTGTGAGATGTCCGAATTTCGCCATGGCTTTACGGCGGCGAGGGAGTCGCCGGGGCGGGTTGGGCCGCCGGTTTGGGGGCGGCTGGCTGCGTCCGTGCGGGCGCTGACGGGTCGGCGACCCGCAGCTCAAGGATGTCGAGGATCGAACCAAGGATCCGCTGCGTCTCACGATCCGCCGTCGCGCTTTGGTTGTAGCGCTCGTACTGACGCATCACTTCATCGCGGGTCAACATGAGCCCGCGACGCTTCACTGCTTCGCGAAACGCGGAGACCGCCGCCCAACGGTCTGGCGCCGCGCGATTGACATGACTTGCTAGGTCGACGAGTGCGATTTGCGCGCGAGAGGTGCCGAAGTGCCCCAACACGGCCGCCGCACGCGACGCCAGTTCGGGGGTCTGCAGCGCCGTCTCGATCGCCGGCTCTTGCCGCGACAGCTCGTAGAACGAATACGTTTGGTCGTCGGCCGTCAACTGTTCGATCCATTCCAGCGCCAGGGCCGCATGCAGCAAGCGTTCGTCGCGCGTCACGGCGTCGCGACCAATGCCGGCCTTCAGGCGATCGACCAGAACCGCCAGCGTCTCGGGGTCGACGGGCCGCGGGAACGCTTCGGTCAGCGGTTCGTTTTCCGCCAATCGCTGAGCTCGATCCAGCGACTCGCCGGCCGCGAACACGCCGACGGGCAGGCGCGCGGTGCGAGTTTCTTGGCGCAGCATCTGCACCAGTTCGTTGACGGCCGGGGACTGCACGGAGTCGCTGAGGAGTGCGAACTCGTAGTCGGGTTGGCGAGTCGCCTGGATATAGGCGGCGCGTCCCGAGTTGACGGCATCGGCCGCATAGCCCAATTCGGCCAGCAACCCGACCAGCGATTGCGCCTCTTTCGTCCGCGGATGGACGACGAGCGCTCGACGCGACCCCACCGAGCCGGCGAGGTAGCCCAGCGACTCGGCCAAATAGCTGGCGCCTGGGTACGACTGTTGCGGATCGATCTTGATCACGGCGGCGACGGCCGAGAAGCGGACGCGTCGATCGGGGTGCGTGAGGGCGGCGGCCAGTCGGCGCGGCGAACCGTCGGTCGCCGTCAACAGTTCTTCGTCGCCGATTTCTCCCAGCACTTCGATCGCGGCGGCGGCGGCCAGATAGCGCTGGTGCTTCATCGCATAGGCCAGCAGTTGTTCAATCACTTCGACGCGCTGCGTCGCGGCATGTGCGAAGGCGGTTCCTTCGCCGCGCGGCAACGGTTGGTCGACGCCGTGCAAAATCTTGGCTGCTTCCAGTTCGCTGGTCAGGTACAGCAGCCGGTATTCGTCTTGATCAGGGGCCAGTCGATTGAGTTCCCGAGCCAATCGCGTCGCTTCGATGACGCCCAGGTCGTGCGACAAGTAGGAACTTCGGACCGACCGTTTCGCGGCCGCGTCCCAATGCCACAGTTCGCCCCGATCGTCCGACCCGATGTGCACCGGCGGCTCGCCCGTCAGGTACCCCATCGCGCGCTTGTACAAGAACTGCGTCGCTTCGACATATTCGGGTACGTCGCCGACGATCGTGCGGAGGGCGTCGCGGGCCGCATCGCGTCGTTCGGGGTCGACGCCGTCGCCGATCGCGGGCCGCACCAAATAGCCGATGGCGCGGCGCGTCTTGAGTGCGCCCAACACCGGGTAGATGCGCGCGGCCAGTTTAGGGTTGTTGTTCTCGAGTGCTCCAAGCAACGGTTCGACGGCCTGCGCGCCGAGGGCGACGAGCATCTGTTGGACCGCTCGATGTTCGTCGGTCAGCGCATCGTCGGAGAGAACGGCGACCAGCGGCGCGACGGCGTCGACGCCCGCATCTCGCAGGCCGGCTTCGGCGTCGCGACGCGTCGCTTGGTTCGGGTCGCTCAGTTTGGCGACGAGCGTCTGGAGGCGAGCCGGATTGCGAGCTTGTCGTTCGACGGCGGCGAGCGCCATGCGTCCGACCTGCGCTCCTTCGGGCTGCAGCTGTTCGTGCTTGATGATGCGCAGGAATAGTTCCGCGCCATACCGGCTATGCAGCGTCGCCCACGCGGCGTCGTCGACGTTGGCGGCGGCCAGACGCTTGAGGTAGCGCGCCGCTTCGTCGGGCCGACCCAGGTCGAGCATGATGCGGATCGCGCGTGCAAGTTGATCGGGGGTCGTCGGCTTCGATTCGCGGACGGAAAGGACGGCGGGATCGGTTTCCGCAGCCGTCGGTTCGGCGCCGGCCGGAGCGCCGTTGGGCTTGGCGGCGGGCGACGCGGCGGCGTTGGGTTTGGCGGGCGCATCGCCGAACGGATCGTCTTGCGCGTCGGCGACGGCGGTCGCCAGCGATAGCGATGCCGCAATGAAGCTAGCCCGACCCAACTCGGCAAGCCAACGTCGCAAACGACGTTGCTTTCCGGCGCAAGACTGCATGCACATGATGGGGACTACTTGAAGTTGCTTCGACCGTCGCCCTCCGCCCGGAACGTCCGGACCCGGCGAAAGTCGCTCGTGGTGTGGGCTTCAACGCCCGGGAGTCCCTCCGACCGTCATGGCCGGATCGCTCCGATTTTCTGCTTCCACCGTTCCACCTGACGGGCAACTTCCTGTGGGGCCGTCGAACCATAGCTCACAAACGCTTGCACGGCGTTCTCGACGCCGAGAACTTGGTATACCTCCTGCCCAATTTCTGGCAGTAATTCCTGATATGCCGACAAAGGCAGGTCGGCTAGGCGCACGCCCTGCTCCATACCCATCCGCACCAAGCTGCCCACCAAGTGGTGCGCCTTCCGCTGCGGCACGCCGCGCTTGATGAAAAACTCCATCAGCGTCGTCGCATCCAGGAAGCCGCGGTCCAGTCGAGCTTCGATCACGGGTCGATTGAGCTTGGCGCCGATCACCATGGCGGCGGCCAGTTCGAGGCACGCGTTGACCGTATCAAACGAGTCGAACAGGGCCGGCTTGTCTTCTTGCAGGTCGCGGTTGTAGGCCAGCGGCAGGCCCTTGATCAGGACCAGCAGCGTCTGCAGATTGCCGATGACCCGCGCCGTCTTGCCGCGCGTGAGCTCCAGGACGTCGGGGTTGATCTTCTGCGGCATGATCGACGAACCGGTGCAGAACTCGTGCGGCAGCTTCAGAAAGTCAAACTCGATCGTCGACCACAAAATCCACTCTTCGGCCCACGTGCTGAGATGCTCGGCGATCATCGCCATACAAAACGCAAACTCAAGGACGAAGTCCCGGTCGCTCGACACGTCTAAGCTGTTGGCCGCCACCGACTCGAAGCCCAGGCGAGCGGCGACGTCTTCGCGATCGATGGGGAGCGAGGTGCCGGCGAGCGCCGCGGCGCCGAGGCTGCAGACGTTGGCCCGTTTGCGGCAGTCGGCCAACCGTCCGCGGTCCCGCTCCAGCTTCTCGCAGTAGCACAGCCAATAGTGAGCGGCGAGGACCGGCTGAGCACGCTGGAAGTGGGTATAGCCAGGCAGGATCACGTCGACGTCGACATCGCAGCGGTAGAGAAACGCTCGCTGCAGGTCGGACAAACGTTGGTCGAGCAGGTCGATGGAGTCGCGGACCCAAAGACGCAAGTCGGTGGACACTTGATCGTTGCGGCTGCGACCGGTGTGCAGCTTGCGGCCTGTATCGTCGAGTCGGCGGATGAGCGCCGTCTCGATATGCATATGAATGTCTTCGAGTTCCGTCTTGTACTCGAACCGCCCCTCTTCGATCCGCTCGCGGATCTTCTCGAGCGCGTCATGAATCTGCTGGCACTCGATCGGTTCCAGCAGACCGACGGAGGCGAGCATTTGGGCGTGGGCGATCGAGGCGCGGATGTCTTGGGGGTAGAGCCGTTGGTCGAAGCTGATGCTCTCCGTGAACAGTTCGACCCGCTTGTCAGGGCCGGATGAGAACACTCCACTTCGCGAAGGACTAGCCACCGGTTTGCCTCTCCCCACCCTCGGGGTGTGCCAATGATTTGCGCCGACCAACTGTCGCAACGATAGGTGCGACGTGCAGGGATGTCAATGAGCGTGCACAGATGTGCCTAGATTTTGGGCAGCGTGCTGGGGCCGAAAGTCGTGGATCGCTCCGCGATCCAACGGTGCGAAGGAACGGCGCTGTGCGTGCGAGAGAACTCGAAGTCGGATGGGTGGAGGACGTTGGAAGGGTGGTTTTTGGTGGGTGACGTACGGTGGTTGGTTTTTGGTGGGTGGTTTTTGGTGGGTGCGTTGGACCGCGGAGCGGTCCACGACTATCGGACGTCCCGTAGGTCGGGTTCGAGGGTGATGGCGACGGCGAGGCCGGGGGCGAGGGCGTGGGATTCTTGGAGTCGCGCGCGCGCCCAAGTACGGGCGGCTTGAGCATCGGCGGGGCGGGCGGCTTCAGTTCGGGAGGCGGCGACGGCGGCGACGCGGGCCAGCGATTGAAGGAACATGGCCCGGTCGAGCGGATGGGACGGCAAGTTAGATAGCAGTTGCTGAGCGGCCGGGAACGACTCGTCGTAGCGGCCGGCCCGAGCCGCTTCATACGCACGGACCAACCGCACGAGCGGACGCGAGTCCTCAGGAACTTGATCGAGCGTCAACCGGGGGTCGATCAGCGCGGGGCAGGCGACATGCAAGCGGCGCACCAGCGATTCCATCCAGGCCGCGAGCGGGTCGAGCGACCCGGCTAGTCGCCGCAATTGTTCGATGGAATCGAGCGTCCGTTGGTAATTTGCCTGGGCCTCGCCGTATCTCCCTGCTCGCAGTTGTAATTCGGCCGCCGCGTACGCCGCGGCAAAGTGCGACTGCCGATACTTCATGACTTGCGGATAGTCGTTCGTCAGCGCTTCCAGCACCTCCAGCACCTCCTCCTGCACATCCAGCGACTGATCGCACCGATCGAGCGCCCGCAGCACGGCGCCCAGCGACTGCAGACTCAGCGCCAGATCCCATTGCAACTCCGCGTGGTTCGGTTCGGCTCGGGCCAGCGTCCGTAGTCCGTCTGATGCTTGTCGATGCTCGTCGGCCGCTTCCTCTAGTCGTTCGCGCGACTGCAGCAAGTTGCCGAGGCTGGTGCGTGTGAGCAGCACTTCGCGGACGGCCGACACATTCTCCGGCTGCCGGTCGACCAACGCCTGCGCCGTTCGCAGCGACTCGCGATACCGGGCTTCTGCGTCGTCATGCCGTTCCAGCCCCACGAGCGCCCATCCAACTCGGCGCTGCGTCTTCGCCCGTTGCTCCAGCAGATCAGGGGCCTGGCCGTCGACGAACTTCGCCAGCCGATCCAGCAACTCGAGCGCCTCGGTGTAGCGCGTCAGCGCTTCGTCGTGACGATTCAGCAGAGAGGCGAGATCGCCGAGTCGATTGTGGGACATGTAGAGTTCGCGCAAGAGGGCCGGATCGTCGGGCGTCTGTCGCCACAGTTCCACTCGGTGCATCAGGGCTGCATCGTAGCGCCGGCGACAGTCGTCGAAACGTTGAGCTTGCTGGTCGAGATACCCGATCATCTCCTCCGCTAGCGCGAGGTCGCGCCGCACATGGCGGTCGGCGGGCGACTTCTTCCAGGCGTTCGTCGCAATATCGGCCGCTTCGCGATACTCGCGACGCGCATCGTCGGGTTTTCCACCGAGCCACAAGAGGTCGCCCATACGCAGATGCGCGACGGCGAAGGAGTGGTCGGTCGCGACGCCTTCGGGTGCGTCCCGCGTCACTCGCGACAGCCCTGCCAGCGCCGTTTCGAGCAAGCGTTGGCGAGTGCGTAGGGTCGCGGGTTCATCGCGCAGATCGGCCTGCAGACGAAAGATGAGTTCATTGAGCGAGTCGAGCGCGACTTGGGATTGAGCGACGGCGCGCGAGGCCTGCGCTCGCTCTCGCTCGCTGGCGGCGAGCACCGCGTCTGACTTTTCTTGCAGCGCTGTGTGAGCGGCCGCGAGGCGCAGGGCGGCGATCGTCGAGCCGACGGCGATCAGCGCGAGCAGCCCGACGACGGCCGCCGACAATGAGGCCACTTTTGGGTTCCGCCGCGACCAGCGCCACAGCCGTTCAACCCGCGATGCGGGCCGCGCCGTGATTGGTTCGCCGCACAGCCAGCGACGCAAGTCGGCCGCCAACTCGGCGGCGCTCGAGTAGCGTTGCGCTGGTTCCTTCGCCATGGCCTTCAGACAGATGACTTCCAGGTCGCGAGGAATGGAGTCGTTGAGCGTGCGCGGGGAGGGTGGTTCGTCGGCGACGATTTGTCGGAGCACGGCGTGCGGGGCGCCCCGAAACGGCACGCTTCCCGTCAAACACTCGTACAAGGTCACTCCCAGACTGTACACGTCGTCGCTCGGCGCCGGCGTTTCCGGATGCGCCGCCTGCTGCGGGCTCATGTAGGCCGGCGTGCCGCCCCAGAGTCCGCCGAGCGTCGTGGCGGAGGCGCTGGCGGCCGACGGTTCGCCGACGTCGGCCGTGCGTGCGAGCCCGAAGTCGGTCAGCTTGGCAACGCGTACGCTGCTGGCCTGGGCCGACGTCTCCGAGCGTGCGAGCGACGGGGCAAGTAGGATGTTGGCGGGTTTGATGTCGCGATGGACTAGTTGGGCGGCATGCGCGGCGGCGAGCCCGTCGGCGGCTTGCGCGATCCACTCGGCCGCCGCTCGTGGTTCGAGCGTCTGGCAGGCCTTCAGGTGTTCGCGCAAGGACGGGCCGTCGATCCATTCCATGACGAGCAGCGCACGCCTGGCGTCCAACTGCTCGGCGTGATGGACGGCGACGACGTGCGGATGTTGTACACGAGCTGCAGCCTGCGCCTCGCGTACGAACCGTGCGCGACCTGCGGCGTCGCTGAGATGCGGATGCAGAAGCTTGACGGCGACGACGCGTCGCAGACGTTCGTCGAACGCGCGATACACGACTCCCATGCCGCCGCGTCCCAATTCGGCCTCGATTCGATAACCGCCGAGGCGCCCCAGGTCGACAGGAGAAGGAGAGGGATCAAGCGGTGCGCGACCTTCGTGCGAGGACGCATCGCGCAAAACGGCGAGCGCGCGGTCGACGAGCGCTGCGCAGTTTGCTTCGTCGGCGGCAGAGGGGGCGTCGCGCGAGTGTTGGTCGCGCCAGGCGCGCAGTTCGTCGTCGTCGGAAAGGCGCGCAAGCGACGACTGGCATCGGGGACAATGGCCTAAGTGCGTCGACCAAGCCTGGACTTCGTGCGCAGCGAGGGTGCCGTCCAGCCATAGGCGCAATGTCTCGTCGTTGGGACAGTTCATGGTGCGGCCCCTACATCTGAGCCGGAAGATCCTCGCCCAACCGCAACACCTCCTCGCGCAGCCGCTTGAGCACTCGCGACTTGGCGACATACACCCCTTCCAGCGGCACGGCGAGTCGCTGAGCGACCTCTGCGGCAGGCAGATCGTCCAACCAAACGAGCGCGAAGGCTTGCCACGTCGCCGGTTCGAAATGCGGCTGTACGCGGTCGAGCGCCGCTTCCAGCAGTCGGGCATGGAAGGCGTCGAGCCACAGGGGATCGCGACCGGACGGGGCCTCTTCGATCGGTCCTGGTTCATCTCCTCCGACGGCCTGCCCTGCTCGCTGACGGCGTCCTTGAAAACGGAGCACTTCGTTGCGCGTTAGAACCCCTAGCCAGTCGCGAAACCGGCCGCGATCGGGGCGGTATTCAAACGCTCCAATCGCCCGGGTCACTCGCGAAAGCACCTCTTGCGCGACGTCGGCGGCGTCGGCTTCCTGGCAGCCTCGCTTGCGGCAATAGCGGTAAATCATCGGCCCATATACCTGCACGAACTCCTCCCACGCCTGCACGTCGCGAGCGTCGCGGATGCGCAACAACAAGCTCGGACGGGTGTTGAGGTGAGATGTTTCGACGGTCATGGGGGAATACCCGGGTGGACGAGAAAGCTTGCGCCATTTTGGCCAGATTCTGAAAATCGAGCAAATCCAACTTGCGGGGAAACGTCGGCTGCAAGGTCCGCTCGCGAACCGGGTAGTCCCCATGAAGGGGGCCTCGCCCCGCGTTTCGCTCGACCTCCACGGAATCGCCGACCTATGCCCCGCAAACTTCGCTCGTCCCGCGCTGCTTCGCGCCGCAACCGCCGCCCTTTGGCCCTGGAATCGCTCGAACGCCGCCAGCTGCTGGCCGCCATTCAATGGAATTCGGATGAGAGCGGCTTCTGGGACGACCCGGCGAACTGGTCACCCCAGCAAGTGCCCGGCGCCGGGGACGACGTGACGATCGACCGCCCCAACGCCAACCCGATGATCTTCGTGCGCGATTCGCAGACCGCCGGCAGCCTGACGAGCCGCGAGTCGTTGGCGGTGACCGGCGGCAGGCTGCAGGTGAATGGAACGAGTCGGATCGAGGCCGGCGCCTTGACGCTGGATGCCAGCGAATTGGCGGTCGGCGGGACGCTCACGGTCGCCGAGGGGGCTCAGTTGCTATGGCACTCGGGACACGTGACCGGCAACGGGCTCATCAACCAGGGAGTCGTCACGTTGGACGGAGTCGGCAGCGGCGACACGCGTCTGCGAACGACGATCGACAATCGTGCGACGGGCGTGCTGGAGTTCGTGGGCGCGGGGCGACTGTTCAATACGGATCAATTCGGCAATTCGGAGGGACGCGTCATCAATACCGGCCTGATCCTGAAGTCGAATAGCGTCGGCGATTGGACGGTCGATGCTCCGGTCGACGTGGTCGGCGGGACGATTGAAGCGCAAAGCGGACGCTTGAAGCTGACGCGCTCCGGCTTGTGGCGCGACGGCGTCCTCAACGCCATCGCCGCCGACGCCGTCGTCGAATTGGCCGACGGCGGCCTGCTGATCGGCGACTTCACCGGAGCGGGTGCGGGACGCGTCGAGATGAGCGGAGGTACGTTCTCGTCGTTCGACGGCGGGGTCAGCGGCGGACGGGCGACGCTCGACTTTCCCGACGCACTGCTGCAGTGGACGGGCGGCACGATCAACAGCGGCGGGTGCGGCTCGTCTATCGGCTGCGGTTCGACGATGGTGAACGCCGGTTCGCTAACCCTCTCGGGCCCCAACGACAAGCTGATCTCCGGCACGGGGCTCGACAATCGCGGGACGATGTCGCTTGCGGGGACCGGCAAATTGAGCCTGCAGGCGACGTTGGAGAATCAAGTGGACGCCGTCCTGGCGCTCGCGGACGGCGCGGCTTTGACGGGCGTCGACCAATTTGGAAATCAGACGGGCAAGATCGTTAACCGCGGTACGATCCGCAAGTCGGCGGGCGTCGGCGAAGCGGTGATCGATCCGGCCGTCGAGATGATTGCCGGAACGATCGAATCCTGGGGAGGGCGTCTGCGGCTCACTCGCTCAGGCTGGTGGCAGGGCGGCGAACTGAACGCTTGGTCGGACGACGCCGTGGTGGAGATCAAAGCCGGCGCGGCGATGACCGGCGACTTTACGGGCGCGGGGTCGGGACGCGTCGAATTCAGCGACGGCAACCTGGCCTCTTTCGATGGAGGCGTCAGCGGCCAACACGCGACGTTGGATTTCCCGCCCGACCTATTCGTCTGGACGGGCGGAAACATCGGCAGCGGGGGTTGCGGGTCGAACATCGGTTGTGCGACGACGCTGGTGAACGCCGGCCGCCTGCAGATCGAAGGAGACAGCGCCAAAGGAATCTCCGCGTCGGGACTCATCAACGAGGGGACGATCGTGAACTCGGGCGCCGGCCTGTTCGGGCTCAACGCTTCGACATTCCAGAATCGACTCGGCGCGACCTACGATCATCATGGCGACGGCCCCTTCTCGGGGCTCGACCAGTTCGGCAACGTCGGCCAATTCATCAACGAAGGAACGTTTCGCAAATCGTCGGGAAGCGGCACGATCGAGTCCACGGCTCGGTTCGTCAATCGCGCCACCGGCGCAATCGAAATCGATGCGGGCCGGTGGCGGCTGACCCGCGGCGGCCTATGGACCGGCGCTGCGATTGTGCTGGCTGCGGGCGCTGGATTGGACATTGCGAGCAGCGGCAACGATTCGGTGTTTCTCGAGTCGGGCGATTACGTCGGCAGCGGACTCGGGACGATCGTGCACACCGGCCAATTGCAAGCGACCAGCGGCGCCGTGCCGATCTTCGACTTTCCGGAGGGCATGTTTCGCTGGCGCGGCGGAAACATTTCGGGGAGGCTCATCAACGAAGGCCACCTGACGCTCGACGCGCCGACGGCCGTCTTCAGTTCCATTCACTTCACAAATCACGGCGCCTTCCTGCATGCAGGCGCCGGCGACTATGTCTTCAGCCCCACGTCGACGTTCGAAAACCAAGGACTGTACGAACTGAGCAGCGACGCCGACTTGGTCGTGCCGAACAGTCAGTCGGTCGGCACGATGCAGTTCATCAATCAAGGGACGTTTCGCAAGTCGGGCGGCGTCGGTCTCAGCGAACTGCGACGCGACGCAACTCAGTTCGGCCGCGATCTACAGTTCAGCAACACGGGCGTCGTCGAGGTCCTGTCGGGCTCGATGCGCATTGATCGCCCTATTGTGCAAGTCAGCGATTCGACGCTGACCGGCGGCGAATGGCATGTGGGCGCCAATGCGACGCTGACCCTGGCCGCCCACGGCAATCTGACCATCAATCAAGGGCATGTGATTCTGGAGGGAGTGAACGCCAGCTTCACGAATCTGACCGCGATCGCCGACAACCGGGGAACGTTCGAGCTGCTGCAAGGACGCCGCTTCGACACCGTCGGATCGCTGGTCAATTCGGGCCGCTTAATCGTCGGCCCAGGAAGCCAATTGACGGTCGCGGGCGCGTTGACGCAGGCGTTGAGCAATCCGTCGGGGCCGTCGATCGGCGCGATCGAGGTGCAGATTGCGAGTCGCCCGCGTCCCAATCGGTTTGGACGCATCACAGTCGACGGTGCGGCCGCCTGGGCGGGCGTCTTCGAAGCCCGTTTGGTCGAAGGTTTCGGTCCCGTGCCGGGAGACGAATACGACGTGCTGAGTTACGCCAGCCAAACCGGCTCGTTCAGTACGTTGATCGGCGTAGCGCCCAGCTTTGATCTGATCGAGACGGCGACCACAGCGACGCTCGCGGTTCGGCCCGACGTGCCGACGCACGATCTGCTGGTCGAACAAGTCGTGGCGCCGGCGGCCGGTCGGCCCGGAGAGTCGACGACGATCAGCTATACGGTGCGCAACCTCTCCGCCTCGCCGACGACGGCGACTTGGATCGATTCCATTTACTTGTCGCGCGACTCCAGTTTCGATCCGTCGGATCGATTGATCGGACGCGTGCAGCATGCAGGCGGCGTGGGCGGTTTGAGCGTCTATACCGAGACGTTGACGACCGATCTTCCGGGAATCGTCGACGGCGATTACCGAGTGTTGGTGATCGCCGACAGTCGGGCGTTGGTTCCCGACCCGGAGCGCGACAACAACGACGGCGTCTCGGCGTCGCTGCTGTCGGTCGCCTCGACGCCGCTGATGCTCGGCGTGCCGTTGATTTCCGAGTCGCGCGATCAACGAGACGGCTATTTTCGCGTCCAGTTGCCGGCTGCCGGCGACGTTTCGTTCGCAGCGCAGTTCCTGGCGGAGAACCAAGCGGAGTTCTACGTGCGACGGGGCGATGTGCCGACGCGCACGGTCTACGACTGGGTGGCCAACGATCCGACGGAGTTGGAGCGTCTGATCTCGATCTCCGATCCGCAGGCGGGTCCCTACTATGTGCTGATTCATGGCCGCGAGGGATCCGCAAGCGGCACGCCCTTCGCGCTAACCGCCGCCCTCCGCAACCTGTCGCTCGACGCCGTCTCGCCTAGCGCCGGCAGTCGATTCGGATTCGTCACGATCTCGCTCGACGGCCTGGGATTCACGGACCAAGCGGAAGTCGAGTTGGCAGCGGGATCAACGGTGTTGGAGGCCGTACGGGTGCAGGTCGACAGCACGCAACGCCTGCATGCCACGTTTGATTTACGCACGCTGGCGGTCGGCCATTACGACGTGCGTTTGCGACAAGGCTCAGATCAAGTCCTGTTGCCGCAGGCGTTCGCGGTCACCAGCGGTCGCGTGGGGCAACTGGACGTGCGCGTCAGCGCACCGGGAGTCGTGCGCAGCGGTCGCGTGGGAACGGTGTTGGTGGAGTATCAAAATACGGGCGAGACCGACATCCCGGCGCCTCTCTTGATGTTCTCCGGGACGAACGCCGAATATCGACTCGTTGAACAGGCGGAGTACAAGCGCGGCGGGTTGCCGATACTAGGCATCAACGTCGACGGTCCCGCGGCGTTTCTGCCTCCCGGCGCACGCGTCACGATTCCTGTGCAGGTTCGCGGGATCGCCGACATCTCCGGCGACTTCCGCGTCGACGTCCTGAACTACTCGGACTCGATCGACTGGAATTCATACAAGGACGACCTCCAACCGCCGACGGTGGAGGCCGACGCGTGGGAAGCCATCTTCCAGAACTTTCGGTCGATCGTCGGCGACACGGTCGTCCAATGGCAGATGGCGCTCGGCGCCGTCGCTTCGCTGTACCAGCGCACCGGCGAACCGACCTACGACGTCGACAAACTTCAGCAGTACCTGTTGACCTACTCCGACCAATTCGGCGCAATCAGTTCGCGCTATCGGATCGGCACTTGGGGACGCGGTCGGCCCGACGCGACGACTTACGAAGTGACGGCGGATCCGGCGGGCAATTTGTCTTTTTCGAACGGCGGCCTACTGCGGTTCTTCCTGCGCCAGTCGGATGGTTCGTATCGCGGCATGGCGGACGACACGGCGACCATCCTCCGCTCGGCCGCCGGCACGACGTTGATCGAACCCTCGGGCCACATCTTCCAGTATCGGGCCGACGGAAAACTGACCTCGATCGACGACGTCTATGGCAATCGACTCTCGTTCACCTACGACTCGAGCGGCCGGCTGACGACCATTTCCGACGCGAACGGAGACCAGCAGCTGTTCACCTACAATGCCGCGGGGCGCGTCGACTCCATGACTGACTACGACGGCCAGGCGACGACGTACGCCTACGACCTCGCGAACGAACACCTGTTGGCGGAGACGAACCCCCAAGGGACGACGACGTACACGTACGTCAGCGGCCAAGGGGCGACTCGCGAGCACGCATTGGCCAGCGTGACGACGCCGGACGGCGTGACGACTGACTTTGAATATGACGAGTTGGGACGGTTGGTGCGTCAGTCGTCGGAAGGAGGCGCGCTGGCTCTTGAGTTCACGCATCCGCAGTTGGGCGAACATCAAACTCGCAACGCCCTGGGTCAAACCACGACGCAGTTTGTCGACGCGCGCGGGCAGCTCGTCGGCTGGAAGGGACCGCTGAACGACCGCACTCGAATGCAGTACGACGCGCGCGGCAATCTCACCGAGATGATCGGCCCCGACGGCGCACGCTTTACGCTGTCGTACGACGCTCAGGCGCGCATCACGTCCAACACCGATCCGCTCGGTCAAACCGAACTGTACGCGTACGCCGGCGTCTCGAGCCTGCCGACGCTGGTGCGCAATGCCGAAGGGAATACGGTCCAGTACGTGCGCGACGCCCGCAACGCGCCGCTCGAGATCCTTTACCCCGACGGCTCGCGCGAGCAATTCACCTACGACTCGGCTGGCCGATTGACGCGTGAAACGTCGCGCGCCGGCGTGACGATCGAATACGAATACGATGCGAAGTCGCAGTTGACTCGCAGCGCGGCCGCAGGGGTGGACGAACGAATCTACGAGTACGACGCCAGCCGCAATCTGAATTCCGTGACGACGGCCGAGGGCGTCACGACGTTGACGCATGACGCGGCCGGACGAGTGACTCGAGTGACCTATCCGAACGGGCGCTTCGTCGAATACGGCTACGATGCGGCGGGACGAAACGCCTTGGTGCGCACCAGCGATGGTTTCGAGCAGCGCTTCGAGTACGACGGATTGTCGCGGCTGATCCGCGTGCGCGACGGTTCCTCGGCGCTGGTGGTGGAGTACGTCTTCGATGTCTTGGGACGCGTCATCCGCGAGAACCGCGGCAATGGCAGCTTCGCCCTGTTCACCTACGACGGCGCGAATCGCGTCGCCGGCATCACCTATCACGACGGCGTCGGGGCGGTGAGTCAGCAGCTGACGTACGCCTATGACGCCGTTGGACGCATTGCGTCCTCCACCTCCCACGACGGCAGAACCGACTACGAGTATGACGCCGCAGGTCAGTTGATCCGAGTGACGTTGCCGAGCGGGCGGTCCGTCGAATACGTCTACGATGCGGCCGGAAATCGAATTCGCACGATCGATTCGGGCGTCGTGACCGAGTACCTGTCGAATCAACTGGACCAACACACGGCGATCGGCGACGACCTGTTGGCCTACGACGCCAACGGCGACTTGATCTCGCGTACGGGCCCCGGCGGGACGACCATCTACGAATACAACGAGCGGCGGCAATTGGTGCGCGTGGCCGGCCCAGGCGGCGTCTGGGAAAATGAATACGATGCGTTTGGAAACCGATCGGCGACGGTGCACAACGGCGCACGTACGGAGTTCCTGAACGACCCGCTGGGACTCGCGTCGGTGTTGGCCGAGTACAACGAGTTGGGCGACGTGGTCGCTCGCTACACCTACGGCGTGGGACTCGCCAGCCGCATCGACGGCGCGGGCCGCGCTTCGTACTACGACTACGACGCGACGGGCAACGCCTTGCAGTTGACGGACGACCAAGGCGCGGTTGCCGAGCGATTTGCGTACCTGCCGTTCGGCGAACGACTCACGGCGGCGAAAACTGACTACGGGTTTCTCGGGCGCAGCGGCGGACGCGACGACGGCAACGGCTTGATCTACTTGCGCGCTCGTTACTACGATCCTTCCCAAGGTCGGTTCACTCAGCCCGATCCCTCGCGGTTGCAAGGCGGCGACGTGAATCGGTACCGCTACGCCGGCAACGACCCCGTGAATTTCTTGGACGCGTCCGGCTACGAGCGGACCGGTTTGCAGCAAGGCGACGGGAACTACCGCCCCAGCGACACGAAGTACGACTATCACAATCAACGGGCCGGACGAGTCAGAGCCGAGAATCCATCGATCGACTTCACCGAACGAGCTCGACGACAGCTGGCCGAGGAAGCCGAGGAGCGGGCGACGATGAACGCCATCGCCCGCAGCGCCAAGCCCGATCCAACCTTGCGACTGAATGATGCTCCCGCCCGGCCTGCGCCGGCGTCGGCCCCCAAGCCGCCCGCCCAATCGCCGCAGGTTCGCGTTCATGACGTGCCGCGGTACGACAACTTTCGCTCCCGATTCGCCAAGAACGTCCGCGGGTCGGGCGCGTTGACGGCGTTTGAATTGATTCTCGATCCCAACTTGGCCGAGCTCACCGCTTCGGGCTTGCATCCCAATGAGTCGCCGTTCGGCGACGCAGCCAAGGAACATCCCGATGTCGAGGATGCGAGAAAAGAAATCTACGAAGACATGAAGCGGCGAGCGGAAGTGAGTCTGGCGTGCACCACGACGTCGTTCATTTTGACGACGAGCCTGCTGGCCGTCTCGGTCCCCTTCCTGGCCGTCTTGGGTCCCTTCGCGCCTGTCGCACTCGTACTCGAAGGGCTCATCGTCGGCTATCTGACGAAGTACCTGTGTTGGACGATGGCGTACGTCGCGCCGTCGGACCCCAATGAAATCATCGGGCCGATCGGGTACGGACCGCTGCAATACGTCGCCGCCGAAGCGCCGCTGGCCTACACCATCAACTTTGAAAACAAGCCGACCGCGACCGCGCCGGCGCAAGAGGTCGTCGTGACGCATCAACTGGACGCCGACCTGGATTGGAGCAGCTTCGAGCAAGGCGACATTTACTTCGGCGACGTCCGAGTGCCGGCGCCGGCGCACAGTGCGACGATTGATGCAACCGTGGATGCGACGGCGAGCGTCGGTTCCTTGGTGCGTGTGCGCGGGGATGTGAATCGTACGACCGGATTGGTCACCTGGATCTTTACGTCAATCGACCCGGCCACAGGCGACTTGCCATCCGAGCCGCTGGCGGGCTTCCTGCCGCCGAACACAGCGCCGCCCATCGGCGAAGGTTCGATCGACTTCCGCGTGCGTCGACGCTCGACGGCGACCAGCGGCGCGAGGATCGACGCCGCGGCGACGATCGTCTTCGACTTCGAACCGCCGCTTGATACGGCCCCCATCTTCCACACGCTCGACGCCGGTACTCCGACCAGCGCCGTGGCGACGCTGCCCGCCGTCTGGACCCAGTTGTCGACCCCGGTCATCAGTTGGTCGGGCGCCGACGAGGCGAATGGGTCGGGCATCCGCGCGTACGACGTGTTTGTGTCGACCGACGGCGGACCATTCGTCCTGTGGCTCGACAATACTACGCTTACCTCCAAACCGCTCGACCAGCCCCGCGGCCATGCCTATTCGTTCTATAGCGTCGCCGCCGACAACGTGGGTCACGAAGAGTCGACGCCGACCGAGGCGGATGCGGCCACGTTCTACTTAGGACCTCCGTGGCACAACTTCGCTCGCCGTTTGGATGTGAACGGCGACGGCGATGTGACGCCCGTCGATGCACTGTTGATCATCAACGAACTCAACTTCCCCACCACGATCGACGCGACAAATCGATTGCCGCTGCCGCCCCCGACGCTCGCTTCGCAGCGCCCCTTCTGGGACGTGGACGGCGACAATTTCGTGCTGCCGCTTGACGCCTTGCTGGTCATCAATCGGCTGAACGGCGGTCCCGAGGGCGAGGGCGACGAAGTGCCGGTTGCGAGTGATACGACCGCGGCCGCGATCGCCGCGGCCGATTGGTTGTGGGGGCGCGAGGAGGAAGAATGGAGGGCGCATCGTCGTGGACCGCTCCGCGGTCCAACGAGATGAACAGGGGGGCGGCGGAGGGATCGCGACGGCAGTTTTTTTGGGGGGGTTAGGGGAGGAGCGATAAGAACCTGAGAGTGAGTCCGCGCACTGTTGATGCGCCGACGCCCCTCATCCCCGGCCCTTCTCCCCGCGGCGGGGAGAAGGGAGCACCATCCGCGCGTGGCGTTGCACAACCGACGACAGTGTTGCGCAACAAACAACAGTGTTGCGTGACAAACGACAGTGGGTCCGAGGCGCTACACAGTCCGAGTTCAACTGCGTTTTTTTGTCACTCCAGGTTAGGGGAGTGGACCGGCGGAGCGGTCCACGACTAGGCGGCGAGCCTTAGTTTTTGGCGGTGGTACTTCCAGCCGGGGACGAAGAAGCTGGCGGCGGAGACGGCGCCGAAGATCAGGTGCGCTTCGTTGGGCCAGTAGGCCATGGCGGCGGCGCTCAAGAAGAGGGCGGCCGACTGGACGTAGAACGCGCCGGAGAGAATGGCGGCCTTCGCCAGAAATACCAATCCCATGATGATCGCCAGGACCGGAGACAGCGTCAGGACATCGAGTCCCAGCCAGGTTTCCAGCGGAAAGAGCAAGCCGATGCCGATCATGCTCCCCGCCCACAAGTGCGCAATCTGCCGCTCGACGAACGTCACCGGTCCAACTCGCCGTCGCAAGAACCAAAACACCCACGCCCAACCCCAGAGGGCGATCGTCCATAGCCCCGCGTAGTGCCAGCGATTGCGGTCCCCCAACAGATAAATGCCGTTCGTCAACAGACAGACGACGACGAGCACCAGGCTGTGCCACATCCACAGCAGGCCCCAATTCTCGAGCACCGGGGCATGGTGCGTTTCCCGGAATAGACGCGAGATAAGCTGCCCGAAGCGCCCCGTGCGCGCGGCGACCGGTTCGTCGTTCAAATAGGCGTCGAGGTCATCGGCCAGCGAGGCGGCGGACGGGTAGCGCAGGTCGGGCGGCTTTTGCAAACAGCGCAGCGCGATGAGTTCCAGTTCGGCGTCGGCTTTCGGGTTGAGCAGCCGCGGGGGCGCCGGTTCTTGCTCCAACAGCAACAACAGCGTGTCGACCGGCGAGGCGGCTTGGAACGGCGGTCGACCGGTGAGCATGTGGTAGAGGATCGAACCGAGGCTGTAGACGTCGGTCGCGGGGCTGACGACCCCGCGCGCGCCGGCCGCTTGTTCGGGCGCCATGTAGGCGGGGGTGCCGAGCACGGCGCCGGTGCGCGTGAGGCTCGCGGCGTCGGACGTTTGCTTGGCGAGTCCGAAATCGGTGATGTGCGGCTGGCCGTCGCGGTCGATAAGAATGTTCGACGGTTTGAGATCGCGGTGGAGGATGCCATGGCGGTGCGCATGCTCTACCGCGCGACTTACGGCCGCCAGCAGCCGCGCCGCCTCGCGCGCCGGCAGAGGGCCTTCGGCCAGCCGATGCGCGAGCGTTTCGCCGCGCACGTACTTCATGCTGAACAGCGGTCGACCGTCCCATTCGCTGACGTCGTACACCGGGACGATGCCCGGATGATGCAGGCCGGCCGCCGCCTGCGCTTCGGCTCGAAACCGCGCGATATCGACGTCGCGGGTGATCTTGCCGGGGAGCATCATTTTGACGGCCACTTCGCGCTGCAGGCTCAGTTGGCGAGCTCGATAGACGACGCCCATGCCGCCGTGCCCGATCTCCTCAAGCAACTCGTAGTCGCCGCAGACGCACGGCAGCGCGGGCGGCATGGTGTAGGCGTCCGACCGAGGGCTTGAGCCGCCAGACCCGTTCGAGCCGCCGGCGGCTTGGTCGCCGCCGACCTGATTGATCCACGCCCGGGCCGCGCGACGGCGGCCCTCATCCGACTCGGGGTGCGTCGACGCCCCGAACGTCAGGGTCGGCGGAGCGGCGCGGCGAGCGACGTCGGCGGCGGGCGAATCGGGACGTAGGTCCGCGTGACTCGCACCGCTCGATCCGCCCACGGCGTCCGCGACCAACACAGCGCCCCACAGCTGCCGCAACTCGGCCGCCAAGTCGGGATGCGCCGCACATTCCACCTCGAGTTCCACCCGTTGACCGGCGCGGAGGCGGTCGGAGAGCTGCGTGAGGAGGTCGGCGAGCCGCTGGTCGCGCTCGTCGTCGTCGCGGCCCGACGAAGGGCGCTCGTTGGCGGAGCGGTTCACGCGTCGGCCTCGTCGGGGTTGTCGCCGCCGAGGATCGCACGGAGTCGGCGGATGGCCCGCAGATACCGCATACTGGCGGCCGGTTCGGTGAGTCCTAGAGTTTGGGCGACTTCTTGGTTCGACAGTTGCTCATAGTGCCGCATGGCGACGATCTCAAAATCTTGCTCGGCCAGCTGCCCGACCGCCTCTTCCACGCGACGGATCATCTCCGCCTGGACGGCGGCCGAGGCGGGGGTGATTTCGGGGTCGAGCAGCTGCATGGCCAGGTCGACGGCGGAGCGGTCGTCGGGTCCGCCGGCCTGCAACGCCTGTTCCCGGTCGACGCTGCGTTTTCCCGACACGCGATGGCGGCGGTGAGCGTCGATGATGCGGTCCTTGGCGATTTGCCGCAGCCACAGGTGGAACGCCATCGACGGCTGTCCCAGGTAGTCGCGGAGCCGCCGGTGCGCCTCGACCATCACGTCCTGCACGACGTCGCTGACGTCGACGCGGCGTTGGATGCGTTGGTCGAGCCGCATTTGGATAAGGCGGCGAACGCTGTCGCGGTGCCGTTCAATGAGCCGATTAATCGCGTCGGCGTCGCCTGCTCGAGCTTCGTCGAGCAGTTCTTCGGTCTTATCGGGTGGGGGCCACATGCCCGTAGTATAGGTGCCTGCCAAGGGCGCTTGAAACTCCCGCCTCCTCCCCCCGCCCGGCCTGCCAAGTTTGGGTCGTCTTCCGTACAATACGAGACTTCCAGAATCGGCTAACGAGGCATTCGATGAACGAGCTTGCAAAACAGGACCCCGAAGTTTGGGCCGCGATCCGCGACGAGGAACTGCGTCAGGAAGACGGCTTGGAGATGATCGCCAGCGAAAACTACACCAGCGTGGCGGTGATGGAGGCGGTCGGCAGCGTCCTGACGAACAAATACGCGGAAGGGTACCCCGGACGCCGGTATTACGGCGGCTGCGAGTATGTCGACGTCGTGGAGGACCTGGCGCGAAACCGCGCAAAGCAGCTGTTCGGCGCCGAGCACGCCAATGTGCAGCCGCACGCCGGGTCGCAAGCCAATCAGGCCGTCTACCTGAGCGTGCTCGAACCGGGCGATTCGGTCCTGGGGCTCGATCTGGCTCACGGCGGCCACCTCACGCACGGCATGAAGCTGAACGTCTCCGGGCGGCTGTACCACTTCCACCACTACGGGGTCACTCGCGACACCCATCGCATCGACTTCGATCAAGTGGCCAAGTTGGCGCGCGAGCACAAACCAAAGCTGATCGTGGCGGGGGCCAGCGCCTACCCGCGGATCATTCCGCACGAGACGTTTGCGGAGATTGCGCGCGAGGTGGGGGCCAAGCTGTTCGTCGACATGGCGCACTACGCCGGTTTGGTGGCGGCCGGTCTGCATCCCAATCCGGTGCCGGTGGCCGACTTCGTCACGACGACCACGCACAAGACGCTGCGCGGACCCCGCTCAGGCTTGGTCCTGTGCCGCGAGGCCTACGCGAAGGACGTCGACCGCAATGTGTTCCCGGGGCTGCAAGGCGGACCGCTCATGCACGTCGTCGCCGGCAAGGCGGTGTGCTTCGGCGAAGCGTTGCGACCGGAGTTCAAGGAATACGGTCAGCGAATCATCGACAACGCCCAGACGCTCGCCGAAACGCTCGTCGCAGGCGGCCTGCGGCTGGTGTCGGGCGGCACCGACAACCACCTGATGTTGGTGGACGTCACGAGCCTGGGGATCGGCGGCAAAACGGCCGAAGCGGCGCTCGGACAGTGCGGCATCACCGTCAACAAGAATATGATTCCGTACGACGAGCGGAAACCGATGGACCCGTCGGGCGTGCGGATCGGCACGCCGGCGCTCACGACGCGCGGCATGGGGAAAGACGAAATGCGGCGGGTCGGCGCGTGGATTCTCGATTCGCTGCGGCACGCCGAGGATGCGGCCGCCCTGGCGCGGATCCGCGGCGAAGTCACCGAGTTGTGCCAGCATTTTCCGGTCCCGGCGGCACGCGTGAAGAACGGAGCCCAGCATGCCTAGCGCCAGCAAGATCTTGATCGCGGACGACAACCAAGCCAACCGCGAACTGCTCGAGGCGTATCTGGCGGGCGTGGACTGCGACACCGAGGTCGCGGTCGACGGCCAAGATACGCTCGACAAAGTAAAGTCTTTCCAGCCCGACCTGATCCTGCTCGACATCATGATGCCGAAGCTCAGCGGCTTCGAAGTCTGCAAGAAATTGAAGCAGGACGCGGCGACGCGCCGCATCATGGTGCTCATGGTCACCGCGCTCAATGAACTGGGCGACATCGAGCGCGCGGTCGCGGCGGGGACCGACGATTTTCTCTCGAAACCGGTCAACAAAGTCGAGCTGCTGAAGCGGGTCGACAACATGCTGCGTCTGAAGGACGTGACCGACGAAAACGAACGTCTGCGCCAGTACATTCAGAAGATGGAAGACACGGCCGGTCCTTCGTAGTCGGCCGGACGCCGGAAGTCGCGCTGCCTTTTGCCTCCTTCTCGGACCTACCCCATGAAGCTTGCTCGTTATCGCGACGCCGCTGGTTCGGTGCGCGTCGGTCAGATCGTCGATGATCGCGTCATTCCTCTGGTGCGCAGCGGGCCGACGCCGCTGACGTTGTTCGAGGTGCTGGAAGCGGCGGATCCCGCGGCGTTCGCGAACTCGCTGGCTCAACCGGCCGACGCCGCGCCGCTCAGCAGCGTGACGCTCCTGGCCCCGATCGACGCGCAGGAAGTCTGGGCCGCGGGCGTGACGTACAAGCGCAGCCGGTCGGCGCGGATGGAAGAGTCGGCGACGGCCGCGTCGTGCTACGACCGCGTCTACGTGTCGCCCCGTCCGGAATTGTTCTTCAAGGCCAATCCGCATCGCGTGTCGGGGCCCGGTCAGCCCGTCCGCATCCGCGAGGACGCAACTTGGAACGTGCCCGAACCCGAGTTCACGTTGGTCCTGAACACGCGTCTGGAAATCGTCGGCTTCACGGTCGGCAACGACATGAGCTCGCGAGATATCGAAGGCGACAATCCGCTCTACCTGCCCCAAGCGAAGGTCTACAACCAATGCTGCGGGCTGGGCCCATGGGTGACTCTGGCCGCCGCCATGCCGTCGCGCGAGTCGATTGGGATTCAGCTGGCGATTCGGCGCGGCGGGGCGGTCGTGTTCGAAGGCCAAACCTCCGTCGGGCAACTGAACCGCACTCTTGAAGACTTGGTCCAATGGCTGGGTCGCGACAATTCGTTCCCCGCCGGCGCGTTCCTGCTGACCGGCACCGGCATCGTTCCCGACAGCACGTTTACCTTGCAGCCGGGCGATGAGGTTTCAATCTCGATCGACGGCATCGGCACGCTTACCAATCCCGTCGTGCAAGGCGCGTAGACGCAGTCGCAGCAGCAGTAGTCCCAGCAGCAGCAGACGCAAGGAGTCGCAGCATCATGGCGCAGCAGCAAGTGTTGATATCGGGAAAGTGGCGAGCGGGGCGAGCGACGGGGACGTTCAAGGCGGACAACCCGCGCACAAAAGAACCGCTGCCGGACGAGTATCCGGTGAGCAGTTGGACCGACTGCACGGAGGCGCTAGACAGTGCGGCGGATGCGGCCGAGCAGTTGCGGAATGTCTCGCCGGAGCGGATCGCGATGTTCCTGGAGCGATTCGCGGAGCGGATCGAGGCGAAGAAGGACGAGTTGGTGGAGATGGCGCACCTGGAGTCGGGGCTCCCCAAGTCGCCGCGATTGGCCGACGCCGAGTTGCCGCGGACGACGAACCAACTGCGACAGGCGGCCGCCGCCGCCCGCGAAGGCTCGTGGGCGCTGCCGACGATCGACAAGGCGGCCAACATCCGCTCGGTCCTGGCCCCCATCGGGCCGGTCTGCGTGTTCGGCCCCAACAATTTTCCGTTCGCCTTCGGCAGCTGCTCAGGCGGCGACTTTGCCGCGGCGATCGCCGCAGGCTGCCCTGTCATCGCCAAAGCCAATACGTCGCACCCCGGAACCACGCGGCTGTTCGCCGTCGAGGCGCATGCGGCGGCGAGCGAATTCGGGTTGCCCTCGGCCATGGTGCAGCTGATCTACCGGACTAGCCACGGAGACGGCGAGCGGATGGTGTCCGACCCGCGAGTCGGCGCCACGGGATACACCGGCAGCCGTTCGGCCGGCTTGCGCTTGAAGAACGTCGCCGACCTAGCGGGAAAGCCGATCTACTTGGAACTGTCGAGCGTCAATCCGATCGTGCTGCTGCCGGGGGCGCTCAGCGAACGTTTGGACGCCATCGCCGCCGAGTTTTCGTCGAGTTGCTTGATGGGGACGGGGCAGTTTTGCACCAACCCGGGGCTCGTCATCCTCGTCAACAACGACCACTCGAAGCAGTTCATCGAGAAGATCGTCGCCTCGTTCGCCAGTGCGCCGGTGGGGACGCTGCTGTCCCGCGGCGTCGAGTCGGCGTTGACCGACGCCGTGCGGAAGTTGGCGGCCAGCGGCGCGAAGGTGCTGGTCGGGAACCAAGTGGGCGGCGGCACGGGCTACAGCTTTGCCAACACGCTGCTGCAGGTCGAGGGACGAAAGTTCCTGGATAAAGCGGAGGAGTTCCAGACGGAGGCGTTCGGCAACGCCTCGCTGCTGGTGGTCGCGGATCAGGTGGAGCAAATCGCCGCGATCCTGCAACGGTTCGAGGGCAACCTGACCGGCGCGATCTACTCGGATACCAAAGGCAGCGACGACGAAGCCTACGAGTTGATTGCACCCCTCTTGCGCCAGCGCGTCGGCCGACTCCTAAACGACAAAATGCCGACCGGCGTCGCCGTGAGCTCGGCGATGAACCACGGCGGTCCGTTCCCGGCGACCGGACATCCGGGGTTCACCGCGGTCGGGATTCCGGCGTCGCTGCGGCGGTTCGCCGCCCTGCACTGCTATGACGGAGTGCGGCCGAATCGGTTGCCGGACGTCCTGAAGGATAAGAACCCGACCGGCAAGACTTGGCGTCTGATCGACGGCGTCTGGTCGACGGCCGACGTCGGCTGACGAGAAATGAAGGCGAACTGACAGCGACACGCAGGCGGAAAAGCGTCACAATGTCGGCCGGTGAGACGATGTCGGCCAACGAGCACGACACCCCACGGAATGGAGATTGGCTCATGAATCGACGGTGGACGAACCTGCAGGTTTTCGGCGGCATGCCGGCCCTTGTGATGGCGTTGGCGAGCGTCGCGTGGACCGCGAGCGCGTATGGCGACGACAAAGGCCAACCGGAGCTCGACAAGGCGACCGAGTTGCAGTTGAACGCCGAGTCGCTGAACGACCTCGAAAAGGTGGTCGACTTGGCCGAGCAGGCGTTGTCGAAGGGGCTGAGCGAAGAGAACCAAAAGTTCGCCAAGCAGTTGATTTCGTCGACGTTGTACGATCACGCGCGTCGCATCGCCGAAGTAGTGCTTGAGCAACAGCCGCCGAACCCGCGCTGGCCGGTGCTGCGCGGCGTCGCCGTCAAAGACCTCGACAAGGCTTTGCTGCACGATGCCGACAATGCGGAAGTGCACTTATTGCGAGCCAAGCTCTTGGCGTTGCCGGGAGGCGATCGCAAAGAAGGTTTGCGATCGGCGTCCGCCGCCATCAAGCTGTTGAAGGACGAAAAGGATTTGTTGTCGGAAGCGTATGTGGTCCGAGCGGCGGTGACCGAAGACGTCGAACAACGCTTGAAGGACCTCGACGCGGCCATCGACGCCGACAGCGGCAACGCCGACGCTTGGCAGGCCCGCGCGATGCATTACTTAAGCATCGACGAGAATGAGAAGGCGGTCGCCGACCTGAAGAAGTTGGTCGAGACGAAGGGGGACAACGTGATGGCCCGCCTGGCGCTGGCCGAAGCGCTGACGAACGTCAAGGAGTTCGACGAAGCGCTCAAGCAGGTGAATGCGGCGATCGCCAAACAGCCCGACGTGCCGTTGGCCTATTTGCTGAAGGCGCGAGTGCAGTTGTTTCAAGAGAAGATCGACGATGCGTTGGCGTCGTTGGGCAAAGCGATCGAGATTGAACCGCGCGACGTGAACGCGCTGCTCATGCGAGCGCAGTTGTTGATTGAGAAAGAGAAGGCCGACGCCGCTCGCAACGACCTCGATCGCGTGCTGCAGTTGCAACCTGGCTTGCCGCAGGCGTTGTTGTTGCGCAGTGCGGTGTTTGTGGAACAGAAGAAGTATCGCGAGTCGATCGGCGATTTGCGCGAGCTGCTGAAGAAGGACCCGGACAACGAAGCCATTCGCCTGCAGGCCGCTCAGGTTTATGTGGCGGGCGGTTGGCCGCGACATGCAATTCGGATGCTCTCGAAGATCATCGAAGAAGACGGCGAGAATTGGATGGCGTTACGCGCCCGCGGCGACGCGTACTTGAACATCGGCAAGCACGCCGAGGCGATCGCCGATTTTACGAAAGCGTACGAGCTGCAGCCGGAGAACTCGGGCCTGTTGAACAACTTCGCCTGGGTGTTGGCGACGACGCCGGACGAAAACTTGCGAGACGCGGAGCGGTCGATCAAGTTGTCGACGAAGGCGTGCGAGCTGACCGACTATAAGCAATCGCACATCTTGAGCACGCTCGCGTCGGGCTTCGCCGAGAAAGGCGACTTTGAGACCGCCATCAAGTGGTCGACGAAAGCCGTCGAGTTGGGCGAAGGCGAGACCAAAGACGCGCTCAAGAAAGAGCTCGAAAGCTACGAGCAAAAGAAACCCTGGCGCGAGAAGCAAGAAGCCGAAGAGAAGCCCAGCCCCCCGCCGCTCGACGAATCGTTAGAGCTGTAGCACAGGCTTCCAGCCTGTGACCCTTCACCCCCTGCCCTTCTCCCCGTCGCAGAGCCGACGTAGCACAGGCTTCCAGCCTGTGTCCCCTCACCCCCGCCCCTGGAGTGAAAAAGATCTGAGAGTGAGTCCGCCCACTGTGGTTGCGCCGACACCCCTCATCCCCGACCCTTCTCCCCGCGACGGGGAGAAGGGAGCATTGGGGGTTACTTGTTCATCAAGCGGTTGATGGCGGCGGCCAGTTCGTCGGCGCGGACGGGCTTGGACAGATAATCATCCATGCCGGCTTCGAGGCATCGTTCGCGGTCGCCCTTCATGGCGTGGGCGGTGAGGGCGATGATGGGCAGGCGTGCGGCCCCGTTCGACTCGCGAGTTCGTATTGCGGCCGTCGCCTCGAAGCCATCCATCTCCGGCATTTGAACGTCCAGCAGCATGACGTCGAACGGCTCGCGCTCCGACATCTCCACCGCTTCTCGGCCGTTGTTCGCGACGGCGACTTGATGACCTTGTTTGGCGAGCAGCGCGATGGCGAGTCGTTGATTGACCAGACTGTCCTCCGCCAGCAGGATGCGCAGCGATCGGCGCGGCGTCGGACTTGGCAGCGCCTCGACTTCGTCCGTGGCCGGCTCGGGCGCGAGCACTCGGACGGCCGCATCCAGCAGTTCTGAGGGCTTCACGGGCTTGATCAGGTGTGCGGCGATTCCCAATTGTCGACACAACTCCAAATCGCCCGTCCGGTCGCTCGAAGTCAGCATCACGATGGGCGGGTGCGGCGGAGGCAGCTCGCGGCGAATGCGATCGGCGAGCATAAAGCCGTCGACGTCGGGCATATGGCAGTCGGTCACGACCAGTTGGAATGGGCGACCGGTTCCCGCGGCGGCGCGCAACAATCGCCAGGCTTCCTCGGCCCCCGGCGCCGGGACCGGTTCCATCTGCCAATTGCGGAACGACTGTTCAAGAATCAGACGGTTGGTGCGATTGTCGTCCACGACGAGCACTCGCAGGCGCGACAACGACGCCGGACAAACTCGCGTTTGTTCGTTGAGCGGACTGAAGTTGGACCGCTTGAGTCGCGCCGTGAAGTGGAACGTACTGCCGGCGCCTTCGCGACTCTCGACCCACATCCGACCGTCCATCATCTGCACGAGTCGCCGGGAGATGGAGAGCCCGAGGCCGGTGCCGCCGAAGCGGCGCGTCGTGCTTTTGTCCCCCTGCTCAAACGCGTCAAAGATCGTCTGTTGTTTGTCCAACGGGATGCCGATGCCCGTATCGCGCACCGCAAAGTGCAAGTTGATGTGCGTCTCATCTTGGTCGATCAAGTCGACGCTCAACACCACCTCGCCCCGCGGCGTGAATTTGATGGCGTTGCCCACCAAGTTGACGACGACTTGCCGCAATCGATAAGGGTCGCCGCACACCATGCGGGGAATGCGGGGGTCGAACTGATAGACCAATTCCAGGTTCTTATCGGAGGCGCGGAACGACAGCGACTTCATGCAATCGCCAAGTCGGTCGCTGAGATCAAAGTCGATCGTTTCGAGATCGAGTCGACCGGCCTCGATTTTGGAGAAGTCGAGAATGTCGTTGATCACGGACAACAGCGCGTCGGCCGATTCTTGAACGATCCGCAGGTACTCGCGTTGCTGATCGGTGAGTCGCGTTTCGAGCACCAGACCAGTCATGCCCATGATGCCGTGGATGGGCGTGCGGATCTCGTGACTCATGTTCGCCAAGAACAGGCTCTTCGACTGGCTCGCCGCTTCGGCCGCCTCCTTGGCCTGCTGCAGTCGCTCGGCCGCAAGTCGCCGTTGTTCTTCGGCCAACTTCACCGTCGTGATGTCGCGTACGAAGAGCGCGAAGCCGCCGCGCGAGTCGGCCAACGTAAAGACCTGCAAACCGATCTCCGCGATGAACTCTTCACCCGTATGACGGCGCATGCGCATTTCGCCGCGGGCGCCGATGAGCGACCCGACGTCTTGCACTTCGGTGAATTGCGATAGCTTCCTGCGAAAGCGTTCGGACGAGGCGGCTGGCAGGAATACGGCGGCGAATTCCTTGCCCTTTTGGTCGCGGCGACGGCACTGAAATGTGTGCTCGGCCGCCGGATTCATTTCGACGATCCGTCCCTCTTCGTCGATCAACAGCATGCTGTCCATCGCGTGCTCGAAAATCGCCCGCGTCCGCGCCTCGCTTTCGCGCAGTTCGGTGAGCGCTTGCTCGCGCACCGACACGTCCCAAAAAATTCCCTGGATGCCGACCGCTTTGCCTTCGCGATCGAACACCGGCGTCTTCATCACCTCGACCCACAACTTGCTGCCGTCCGGCTTTTGATGCATCTCGATGCGATCGATCGTCTGTCGCATCGCGATGACCGCCATGTCGTCGGCTCGATACTTGCGCGCCAAGTCTTCGGGAAACAGGTCGAAGTCCCCCTTGCCCCGCAGTTCGTCGAACGTCTTCCCCAGCAGCTCGCAGTACGATTGGTTGGCGTACGACAAGCGGCCTTCAATGTCCTTGCGGAAGACGTGGACGGGGAGGTTTTCGACGAGCGACAGATAGAGCTGTCGGGCTTCTTCCAGCTTCTCTTCGATCTGGACGCTTTGCGCCTGAGCTTGTTGCAGTTCGCCTCGCGCCCGCTGCAGCGCCATGTCCTTCTTTTCGACGTCCTGCAGCAGCTCGCGATGCTGTTCCGCGGCCTGCCGCTGCAAACCCCGATGGTCCCAGCCCAAGGCGGCGAGAATCCAGAGGGTCACCAGCGCCATCGCGCGACTCACCAGATACTCGACGACCGACTGCCCCTCGGGTCGCGAGAAGATCGAGATGAACTCGACCGCCGTGCAGCCCGCGGCCGCCCAGATGGTGTGATCGCGACGCGGCAGTTTGAGCGACAGGACGACGACCAGCACGAACAGCAAGTCGCCCGCCACTCGATCGCTGCCCGCCAATTCGACATACGTTCCGCCCAAAGCGACCACAAGCATCGCCAGCATGATCGAGAGCGTCGAACGTCGCATCGCGGCGATCCTCCGGTGGGCACGCGAGCGGAGCGGTACGATCGATCCAGCCGACAGCTTCGGCTTGTCCCGTCGAAGCGAACCAATCCATACTGAGGGAGCATCGGGCCTCGCATGTGCCCTCTATCGTACCACGCGACGAATCATTCGCTGGCGGCGGCCGCGCGGCGTTTCCACAAGACGACCCGCAGGTCGCAGACGTTGGTATGCGTCGGGCCGGTTGTCAGGAGGCCTCCGGCCTGTTTGAGCAACGTGTAGGCGTCGTTCCGAGCTAAGGCGTCGACGACGTCAAGTTGCAGGTCGAGAATCCGTCGCTCGACCTGAGCGTCGATCCAACCGCCCGCCGCGTCGGTCGGACCGTCCTCGCCGTCCGTGCCGCCCGACAGGAGGGTCAGATCGACCGGCCACTGGACGCCGTCCCCCAGCGACTGGCGCCAGGCGACGAGCGCCGCGAGGACCAGTTGTTGATTGCGGCCGCCGCGACCGCGGCGGTCGGCCGGCGCCAGCTTCACCACCGGCTCGCCGCCCGTGATGAGTCCATCCAACTCGCCGGCCGTCAGTTGCTGCAAAGTCTGTTCGATCAATTGTCGCCCCACCTCGTCGGCCAGTCCCTCGAGTTGGTCGGCGGCGTGGGCGGCGACGCGGTAGCCCAATCGACGCGCCTCGTCCGCCGCGGCGGCGACGGCGACCGCGTTGTTTCCAATCACGCGATGCATGACTTGGCAACCGTTGTCCGTGGTGTAGTCGTGCAAGTTGCCGCCGCGCAAGCGGCGCGGTGCGGGGACCGCGGCGCTGCGTCGCTGGAGCGTTTCCACGATGACGGGCGGCGCGGCGGGGCCGAGCAACTGTCGCAAGACCTCGAGCGCATCATGGGGCGTCGCAGGATCGGGAACGGTCGGCCCCGAGGCGATGATGTCGAGCGGATCGCCCAGCACGTCGGAGATGACGAGCGTCATGAGCGAGCCGGCGCGACAGGCGCGAGCAAGACCGCCGCCCTTGACGGCGCTCAGTTGCTTGCGGACCGTATTGAGCTGCCGGATGTTCGCTCCGGCAGCGCTCAGTTGCCGCGTCACTTGTTGTTTATCGGCGAGCGTCACGTCGGGTAGCGGCGCGGGGAGGAGGGCGGAGCCGCCTCCCGACAGGAGGCAGATGCACAGGTCGCGCGGTCCAAGCTGCGAGACGAGATCGAGGATGCGTCGCGCTCCCTCGACGCCCGCTTCGGTGGGTTCATTGACGCCGGCGGGCCGCGCGGCATGGAGCTTGAGATAGCGCAGGGGACGGACGCAGTCCGCGGGGACATTGATCCAGCCGGCGAGTTGCTTCGCGCGCGCCGTCTCGTCGCCAAGCGCCGCTTCGAGTCCCGCGGCCATGCCGGCGCCGGCCTTCCCCGCGCCCACAACTACCACGCGATCGATTTCGTCGAGCGGCCATGAGCGGTCGGCGATCTCAAGTCGATCGTGGCGCACGCGGACATTGTCCTGGAGCAGCCTTTCGGTGGAAACGGCGGCCACTCCGGCTCGCCAAATCGTCTGCGCGTCGTCGGTCAACATTCGCCTGCGCCCTGCCGGTCCGACTTGCGCGGTCGCGTCATGCGGCTCGCTACGGCGCGGCCTGCTGATAGAACTCGACCAAATCCTTCCGCAATTGGACCATCGACGGCTCGTAAATGTACATCATGTGCCCGCCTTCGTAGTAGCGCGTCGTGATGTTCGACCGCAGCGCGGCGGGCAAGCCGAGATGGTTGAGCGTGTAATCCATCGCAAAGTGCGGGGTGGCCAAGTCGTAGTAGCCGCACGCGGCGAAGACCTTCAAGTGCTGGTTCGCCGTGATCGTGCGCCGCAGCGTCTCGCTGGCGTCGACGAATCGGTTCTCGAACCGCTTGTAACTCCAAGGCTGCACAGCGCCGGTTAGGATTTCGTAGACGCGGTCCTCTTCGTACTTCAACGTCCGACGCACGTAGTCGTTGAACGTCGCCGTGAACGGCCCAAACAGCGCCGCGCCGCTCGCGTCGTATTCATACGACTCCCCCACGGCATCGCGATCGACGCCGCGGTAACGGCTATCGAATCGTCCGATCGTCTCGCGTCGCGACCGCAGCAGTTCCTTGCCGAAGCGCGACATGGGGATGCGCAGATTCGAATCTTCCACATAGCGTTTGGAGAGGCCCGTGAGTCGCGAGAGTCGTTCAATCACCGCCGCCCGCTGCGCTTCAGGGAGCGCTCCGTCCTGGAACAACGCTACGGCGTAATCGGTCGCGGCAAACTGCTCGGCTTGCTTCACCACTTCGCGCAGCGGCAAGGCCTGGAGATCGGCCGGCAGCGCCTTGTGATACCAGGCGCTCGCGGTGTAAGTCGGCAAGAACGTCAGGTACGGCAAGTCGGCGCCCGCATTGAATCCCAGCGTCTCGAAGTCGATCACCGCCGACACGAGGACGATGCCGTTCAGCTCCAAGCGATACCGCTCTTGAAGGTGGCCCGCGAGCCCCGCGGCGCGAATTCCGCCGTAACTTTCTCCCATCAGGAACTTGGGAGACGGCCAACGCTGCGAACGCGTCGTGTAGTCGTGAATGAATTGCCCGACGCTTTGCAAGTCTTCGTCATAGCCGTGAAACTGCGACTTGGCTTCGCCGTCCGCGGGACGGCTGTAGCCCGTGCTGACCGGATCGATGAACACGAGGTCCGTTTTGTCGAGCAACGAGTGGGGGTTGGCTTCGAGCGCATACGGCGGACGCAGGACGCTGGCGTCGTCCGGGAAGCGGATGCGGCGCGGACCGACCATGCCCAAGTGAAGCCACACGGACGACGATCCAGGACCGCCGTTGAAGCAGAACGTGAGCGGTCGTCGCGCCACATCCGACTCGCCGTCCTTCCTGTACGCAATGTAGAAGATGCGGGCCTTGAGCTTCCCGTCGTCCGCCTTGAGGTCAAGTTTTCCGGCCTCGACGGAGTACTTCACCTCGACGCCGTCGATGGTGGCCGAGTGTTGCGATACGACCGGTTTTTCGGCCGCGTCAGCCCCCTTCTTGGCCTCCGGCTTGGCATTGTCTTGCGCCGTCGCCGTCAGCGCCCACAACAGGATTCCCACGCCCGCCAGATTTTTCCAAGTCATATGTCCAGACACGCGAATGCACCTCGTTGCCGACCGTTCGTCCACCGTCACAGGCCCCGCGGGCCCCGCGAACTAGTGTAGTTCGAGGAACGCGGTCGGCCAGAGCGCGCGGTGTCGATCGGGGGTGAGGAGGGCAAGAGGCGCGAGAGAGAAGAGGGAGGGAGCGGAGTGATAAAAACTCCGTTGAATTCGGAGTATTTGTCGCCTCGGACCCACTGTCGCCTCGAACCCACTGTCGTTTGTTGCGCAACAACACGCGCAGATTGTGCTCCCTTCTCCCCGCCGCGGGGAGAAGGGCCGGGGATGAGGGGGGGGCGCAACAACAGTGCGCGGAATCACTCTCAGATTTTTGTCACTCCAGAGTTGGGGGAGAGGGGAGTTGGGGGAGAGATGGGGGAGGTCACAGGCTGGAAGCCTGTGCTACGGCCTGTGCTACGGCCTGTGCTACGTAGTTTGTGGCTTGACTACGGCGCAGTTGATGGCGGCGAGGGCGGAGACTAGCTTTTCGTAGGCTGCTTCGTTGGGGTAGGTGCCGATGATGGCGCCGCCGGAACCGGAAAACTTGGCGCTGGCGCCGACGCTGCGAGCGACTTCGATCATGCGGATGTGCTTGGGTTGCAGCGTGAGGATGCTGCGACGGAGATCGAAGTTCTGGTCGATCAAGCGCGACAACGAAGCGTGGTCGCGACGCAGGATGGCGTCGCGCGCTTCGGTGGCGAACCCGGCGAACTTTTGCATCGCGCCGACGACGGCGGGATCTCCTTGGTCGTATCGCTCGCGCAACGGTCGGTGAGTCGCCTCGGTCGGCTCGCTCCGATCGCGCGTGTAGGCGACGTACAACGGCGGCAACAGAGCTGGGTCCAACGGCTCGTAGTGATAGCCCGTGTAGCCCGCTTCCGTAAACTGCCGCTCCTTGCCGAAGTCCATGTACACGGCGCCGCCGTACACCTGAATGACGCGATCTTGCAGACCCGCCGGAATCCGCAACTCTTCCGTCTCGACGCTTAGCGCCAGCGACGGCAAGACGTGTCGCGGCACCGTGACGCCGTAGAACGACTGCAGGGCTCGAAACGTGGCGACGATGATGGCGCTTGAGCCGGCCATGCCGACTTGGCGAGGAATGTTGCTGGTGTATCGAATCGAAAACTTGCCGTCGTGCAGCGCGTATCCCGACTCGCCCGCCGCCGCACGCGCCGTGCAGAATTCGACGAATCGCTTGATCGTCGCCTTGATGAGTCGAATGCCGCCGTAATAGCCGTGCAAGTGCACGTCGTCGACCAGTTCGTGAACCGAGTCGAACCGGCTGTGATCTTCTTGACTCAACAGCAATTCGATTCGCTCCCACTCGTACAACGTCACTTCGGCGAAGAAGTTCCGCACGATGACGGAGATGGTCTTGCCGTTGTAGCCGTCGGACGGGTTGCCGACGAGTCCCGCGCGGGCGTAGGCGCGTTCGCGAATGATCTGCACGTCACGCCTCGTCTTTCATCACGGAGCGGACGTGAGCGCGCAACGTTTGGCCGTACTTCGGGTCGTTGATCGCGAAATCGAAAAACGCGCGGAAGTAGCTTTCAAAGTTGCCGATATCGAAGCGGTGTTCGTTGGGAGGCAATCGCAGGCCGACTCCCTTGCCGCCTTTGAGCAGCAGGTTTTGCATGGCGTCGGTCAACTGGATCTCGCCGCCCTTGCCTGGCTTGGTCTGGCGCAATTCGTCGAAGATGGCTGGGCTGAACACATATCGTCCCACGACCGCCAGGTTGCTCGGCGCGTCCTTCACGGCCGGCTTTTCGACGATGCTTTCCAGTTCGAACATGTCGCCGACGACGCTGCGCGGCTTGGCGATGCCGTACCGTACGACCTCGTCCTTCGGCACTTCTTCGAACGCCACGACGATGTCGGCCTTCTGTCGTTCGAATTCCTCCAGCATGCGACCGACGATGCGCGACTGTGCGTGCATACCGAGGATCGAGTCGCCGAGCGCCACGACGAACGGCTGTCGTCCGATCAGCGGTTCGGCGCACAAAACCGCGTGTCCCAGCCCCAACTGCCGGCGTTGACGCGTGTAGAAGTACTCCATGTTGTGCCGCTCGAAGTCGAGTTCCGCGAGTTCCTCTTCGCGGCCCGACTCGCGCAGATAGCTGATCAACTGATGGTCTTCATCGAAGTGATTTTCGATGGCTGCCTTACGAGCGCCGGTGACGAACAGCAGTCGGTGAATCTGCGACGCGGCCAACTCTTCGACCACGTACTGGACGACCGGCTTGCGACCGACCGGCAGCATTTCTTTGGGTTGCGACTTGGTGGCGGGCAGTAGGCGAGTGCCGTGACCGGCGACCGGCACGACGGCAATGTCGATGCTCATGAGCGACAAGTCCAATCTATTGAGCGGTTACGAATCCCTCCGAAGGGCCGCATTGTGGCAAATTTCCGGCGAGAGTGTCCACATCAAAAGCGACCCCGCCGCTGGCGGCCCGCGAACGATACAATAGCCGGCCGCCGACGCACTTACCGCCACGTTCCTCGCACCCACTGCGCCCCTTATGACGGTCGATTCCACATTAAGAATTGGTGCACAGGTCGCTCAGAGCCGATCGGGCGAACAGGTGGAACAGCGTTACCAATCAAGGATCAACGAAGTCCATGAGGAATTGGCCCGCTGCCGGCGGCTCGACGTCCGCTGGAATGCGGCTCGAATCATCGCCACGCTGAGTTTTTTCCCGGCCTGCATTGCCGGCTGGTACGACTTGGTCTCGGGGTGGTGGGTCCTCGTGCATGGCCTCGGGATGTTGGGCATCGCCATCTGGCACGATCACGTGCAAGAGCTGGTGCGAGTCGCCGAGACGCTCCAGGCCTGCTATACGCGGCAGCTGGCGCGGCGCCGTCGCCAATGGGACGCCGTCCCCCTCCCCGCTCCCTCGCCAGACTTTCTTCAGCATCCGATCGCCCGCGACCTCGATCTGTTCGGCCCGCGATCTCTGTTCCAATGGCTGTGCGTCGCGCATACCATCCGCGGCCGAGACCTGCTCGCCCATTGGCTCACCGAACCCGCCGATCTGTCGACGCTAGCGCATCGCCAGCGGCTGGTGCAAGCGTTAAGCAACGAACCGGCCTGGCGCGAGCAGTTGCAGTTGCACGGCATGTTGCTGGGGACCGACGCCGACGCGGGGCACCAGTTCGTCGCCTGGGCGGCGGGTCCAAGTTGGCTTGCGAACCGACTCTGGCTGTTGGCGGCCGCGTGGATCTCTGCCGGGTCGGCGATCGGAGTCGCCGCGGCGTGGCTCCTGGGGTTGCTCGCACCTGGTGCAGCGTTGGCGGCGGCGATCGGGTTGTTGACCTTCAATCTCTTGTTGAGCGTGTTGTACGCGGGCAAAGTGCACGACATCTTCAACTTGGTGGCGGGCGCGAGCGACCAGGTGGGGCGCTATCTCGACATGCTCGCGGTAGCGGCGCAGTTGCCCGAGCATGTCGGCGCCGTGGACGCCGCCGGCGGCGACCTGCGCGATGCGGCCCGCGACGGCATCGAACGGCTGTCGCAGTTGCGTCGCATCGTCCAAGTCGCGGACGCTCGGCGCGGCGGGCTCCTCGGCGTCGTCGTCCTCGCCGCTCAACTGACGCTCCTCTGGGAGTTCCACGTCCTCGCGTGGTTGGAGCGATGGCAGCGTCATCACGGCCGGCACGCCGACCGCTGGTTCCAATCGCTCGCCGAACTCGAAGCGCTTGCGTCGTTGGCGACCGCCGCTCACGACCATCCCGATTGGACGCTGCCGCGCATCGATCCCGCATGCACGAAGCTAGACGCCCAGGGACTTGGCCATCCCTTGCTGGCAGACGATCGGCGAGTGGCGAACGACGTGCAGTTGGGGCCGGCGGGAACGTTCCTTCTCGTCACCGGCTCGAACATGTCGGGCAAGAGCACGCTGTTGCGTTCCATCGGCGTGAACGTCGTCCTGGGGCAAGCGGGGGGCGCGGTCTGTGCGACGCGGCTCGAGTTTCCGCCGGTCGAAGTGCGGACGAGCATGCGCGTGGCCGATTCATTGGCCGACGGCGTGTCGTTGTTCTTCGCCGAACTGTTGCGACTGAAGTCGGTCGTCGACCATTGCGAGTCGGCGAAGCGATCGGGCCGCGTGCTGTTGTATTTGTTGGACGAGATCTTGCACGGAACCAACTCGCGCGAACGCCAGACGGCCGTCGCGCGCGTCTTGCGGCACTTGCTGGACCACGGCGCTCTGGGCGCCATTTCCACGCACGATCTCGAACTGGCCGCCGCCCCTGAAATCGCCTCCGCCTGCCAAGTGGTCCACTTCCGCGAAACGCTCGGCCTGCAAAACGGCCAGCGCACCATGTCGTTCGACTACCACCTGCGCCACGGGATCAGCCCCACCACCAACGCCCTCGTCCTTCTAGAAATGGTAGGCCTCCCCACCTAGCCGCGTCCGTAGCACAGGCTTCCAGCCTGTGACGAGCCCCAACCCCCCCCCCTCGCACAAGAACCGCACCACGAGCCGGGCGGCGTGTGGTGGTTGGCGGAGTGGTGGTTGGCGAGCCCGTTCCCAGGGCGGCGCACTCCCCTCACTCCACTCCCCCCGCTCTCCTCTCCACTCTCTCCCCACTCCTCTCTAATCTCCCCACTCCTCTCTAATCACCCCAACACGCCGTGAACGACTTCGCCGTGCACGTCGGTCAAGCGATAGTCGCGTCCCTGGAAGCGGTACGTGAGTCGTTTGTGGTCGACGCCCAGCAGGTGAAGGATCGTGGCTTGCAGATCGTGGACGGGGACGGGGTTCTCAGCGACGTTGTAGCTAAAGTCGTCGGTGCGTCCGTAGGTGATCCCAGCCTTCACTCCGGCGCCGGCGAGCCACATGGTGAAGCAGCGTGGGTGATGATCGCGTCCCGCCTCGACGCTTTTCCAATCCCCCTGCCCTGCGACGCCGCGGCCGAATTCGCCGCCCCAAATAACCAATGTTTCGTCGAGCAGTCCGCGGCGCTTGAGGTCGCGGATGAGTGCTGCGGTGGGTTGATCGGTGTCGCGGCACCGAGCGACGCACCAGGAAGGCAGTCGACTGTGATGGTCCCAATCGGGATGGAACAATTGCACGAATCGCACGCCGCGTTCGATGAGCCGGCGCGCGAGGATGCAGTTCGCCGCGTAGGACCCCGGTCGACGCGCGTCGGGTCCGTACAGCTGAAACACCTCTTCCGACTCGTCCGACAAGTCCGCCAGTTCGGGCACCGACGTCTGCATTCGATACGCCATCTCGTACTGTCGGACGCGCGTCGCAATCTCCGGATCCGCCGCTTGCTCGTGGCGCAGTTGATTGAGTTCGGCGAGTCCGTCGAGCATCCCGCGGCGAAGATGGCGCGGCAGGCCTTCGGGGTCGCGTAGATAGAGGACCGGTTCGGCGGCGTTGCGCAGACGCACCCCCTGGTAGCGAGTCGGCAGAAAACCGCTTCCCCAGTAGTAGTCGTACAGCGGCTGATCGCTGGGTCGCTGCATCTTCGACACCAACACCAAGTAGTCGGGCAGGTCGCGATTCTCGGAGCCCAGTCCGTAACTGACCCACGCCCCGACGCTCGGCCGCCCCGGCAGCTGGTGGCCGGTGAGCATGAACGTCATGGCAGGCGCATGATTGATATGTTCGGTGGTCATCGACTTGATGAAGCACAGTTCGTCGGCGACCTCGGCGAGGTGCGGCAGCCATTCCCCCACCGTCGCGCCGCTCGCCCCGCATTGGCGGAACTTCACGCGCGCCGGCATGACCAGCTGTTTCTGGTTCGACGTCATGGTGGTGAGTCGCTGACCTTGCCGCACCGACTCGGGCAACTCCTTCCCGGCCCATTCGACGAGCCCCGGTTTGTCGTCGAACAGTTCGAGTTGCGAGGGGCCGCCCGACTGCGTCAGGTAGATGACGCGCTTGGCCTTGGCGGGGAAATGCGGAAGGCCTGCAAGCCGCTCCAAATGGCCGCGACCGTCTTCGGCAGCGCCGGCGTTCGACGACCGCGAGGGCAAGACGCCGTCGGGGCCCAGCAGTTGATCGAGCGCCATGGCGCCGAGGCTGATGCCGGTGCAGCGTCCGAGGAAGTAGCGGCGAGTGGCTTCGTGGTTCATTGGCGGGTGATCGCCTCGTCTAAGTTGAGCACCAGGCTGGCGACGACTGTGAGCGCGGCGAGCGTCGCGCGATCGGCGGCGGAAGCACGACTCAGTTCGCTCGCTGACTGACCATGCGACAGCCAACGCCCTGCGTCCTCGGGATGTTTCTCATAGTGCGTGCGAGCGTGCGCGAACTCTCGTTCTAGCACCGCGAGTTCCGCGGCGGCGGGGCGGCGGGTAAGCACATGCTCCCAAAGCCGCTCGAGCTGTTCGGCGAGCGGCGCCGCGGGGAGTTCCTGCATGGTTCGCGCGGCGAGCGCTCGCGAGGCTTCGACGTACGTGAGGTCGTTCAGCAGCGTGAGGGCGTGCAGCGGCGTGTTGGTGCGCAGCGACCGGACCTCGCAGACGCGGCGTTGCGCACTGTCGAACAAGAATGCCGGCGACGATGAACGTCGCCAGAACGCGTAGATCGACCGCCGGTACTGCTCCGCGCCCTCGGTCGGTTCGTATTTGAAACGCCCCATAAACATCTCTTCCCAGACGCTCACAGGTTGGTACGGTCGTACCGGCGGACCGCCGACGGACGAATTCAGCAGGCCGGCGGCGCGAAGCGCCGAGTCGCGGATCATCCAGGAAGGAAGCCGCATGCGGCCGCCGCGCCACAGCAGCCGGTTCTCGGGATCGTCGATTCGCGGGTCGCTTGCTTCGGCAGCCGTCGCTCCACTCGACGAAACTGTGTAGCCCGCCGCATCCGACGATTGACGATAGGCGGAGCTCGCGACCAACAACCGCAGCACGTGCCGCAGGTCCCAGCCGCTGTCGATGAGTTCCGCGGCCAGCCAATCGAGCAGCTCGGGATGCGTCGGCCGCTCGCCTTGCAAACCAAAGTCTTCAGGCGTGCGGACGAGCCCCGCGCCGAACACGATCGTCCAGAGATGGTTGGCGAGAACTCGAGCGGTAAGCGGGTTGTCGCGCGCGACGAGCCACCGAGCGAGTCCTAGGCGCGAGCGATCGTCGTTGTTCCAGGGCACGATGGCGGACGGCACATCGCGTTCGACGACCTCCCCCTTCTTGTCCCAAGCGCCGCGGACCAGCACGTGCGTCGGTCGCGGCTCGACACGTTCCGACAGCACCATGACGTCGACCTTCGCGGCCGACTGAGCTTCGGACAACTGCGACTTGGCGATTTGCAGCGCGCGTTTCGCCGACTGGTAGTCGCCGTCGTCGACCAGGAATTGTTCGCGCAGCGCGTCGCGAAGTTTGGCGTCGATGGCTGGGATGTCGGCTGGCTTCGCGGCGGCCAGTTGTTCGAGCGGCGGTGCGTCGAACCGCTCGAGCGCCGGGCCCGGTTGGTCGGTCAGCGACCAACGAAAGCGACCCAGGTTCGCATGTCCGCGCGTGGAACGGTGCTGCATCTCGATCAACAGTTCTTCGTCGTCAGCTAACTCCAGCGGTTCCGACAACGGAAACAGCGCGGCGAACGAGGGGGCGGGTTCCGCGCCGAACAAGGCCCAGCCATTGCGCGGGTCGTCGTCGAGCACATGTTTGACGTCGCCGTAGCCGCCGTTCTTGCCGGGGTCGGCGGAGTAGCTCGCGAGCGCCGCAGCGGGAACGACCTCGCGAACCTGCACCTGGCCGCGGCGGCGAATCTGGAATTTCACATCGGTCAAAATGAAATCGCCCGACTCGCCGCGTCCGAACGCCTGTTTGGGATGAGCCGGATCGGGGAAGACTTCAAGCTTGAGGCCCGTGATGCGTCGCCAGCGACCATCGACGGACGGAACAACGGGTCCGGCGAGCCGATAGTCTTCGTGAAACGGGTCGGGACCCGAGACTCGACACGCTTGGTCGGCGTCTAGTTCGAGCTGCGCACCGCTGGCCGACTCGCGCGTCGTCCCGACGAACGGTCGCCAGCCGACGAAGCCGTCGCGCGTGAGACTCAGTTGTTGTGCGAGCCACGCTTGAAAGCGCGGTTCCGCGGCGAGCTTTGCGGCCGCGAACTGCGGCTCGCGCTGCGCGACCAACCGGCGGGCGGCGGCGATGGCGCCGGCCGCGCGCGGCGACTCGTAGGCCAGGTAAGGTTTCGCATTGCGACCGGCGGCCCCCGTCTCATCGATGCTGTTGAAGAAAGCGGAGAGCCGATAGTAGTCGGCTTGCGAGATCGGATCGTACTTGTGGCTATGGCATTGGCAGCAGCCCAGGGTGAGACCGAGCCACAAGGCGCCGACCGTGTTGACGCGATCGATGACGTAGTCGATCCGCGATTCTTCGGGATCGCGGCCTCCTTCGCCGTTGGTCATGTGGTTGCGATGGAAACAAGTGGCCAGCTTCTGCTGCGCCGTCGCCTGGGGCAACAGATCGCCCGCAAACTGTTCGATCGTGAACTGGTCGAAAGGCATCCCCTGTGCGAAGGCCTCGATTACCCAGTCTCGCCACGGCCAGTTGGTCCGAGTGGCGTCGGCTTGGAAGCCGTCGGTGTCGGAGTAGCGGCTGGCGTCGAGCCAGAACCAAGCGAGCCGCTCGGCATGGTGAGGCGACGCCAACAGCCGCTCGATCCAGGCTTCGTACGCTTGGTCGTCGGCGCCGGCGGAGAGGTTCGACGTCGCATTCTCCTGCAGCGACGCGATCGCCTCGCGCGTCGGCGGCAAGCCGGTCAGATCGAGACTCGCGCGGCGCGCGAGCGGGGCGAGCGGCAGTTCGGGGGACGGCCGCCAGCCGCGCGACTCGAGTGCGTGCAGGACGAAGCGGTCGATCGGCTGCCGCACCCAGGCGACGTCGCGGACGACGGGAAGCGGCGGACGGCGAATCGGTTCAAACGCCCAGTGACCGCCCCAAGCGGCCCCCGAGTCGATCCAGCGGCGCAGCTTGGCGATCTGGTCAGGGGTGAGTCGCCGAGGAGCGGAGGGCGGGGGCATGACGAGGTCGGGGTCGTTCGACGTGATGCGGCGGATGAGTTCGCTGTGGTCGCTCTTCCCCGCCACGATCACCGGCTGCTCGGTGCGAAGGGCGCCGTCGCGCGTATCGAGCCGCAAGTCGGCCTCGCGCGTCTGCTCGTCTTGCCCATGACAGTGAAAACAGTTGTCGGACAGGATGGGGAGAATGTCGCGTCCGAATTGGATCGGAGGTTCGGCGGCCGTCGCGCGATGAGATGCGGCGACGATCAAGCCAACAGCGGCAATGAATCCGCAGGCGATACGGGCGAAGCACCACATCGGCTGGGAAGCGGGCGAGTAATGGGGCGGGCGGTTCATACGCTCGATGATAGACCAACGCCCCGCACCCGGGCCACTGTTGATTGGCAACGCGCGGCGCAAGTTCATGCTCCCTTCTCCTCGTCGGCTTTGCGACGGGGAGAAGGGTCGGGGATGAGGGGTGGAGACAGGAGATGGGGAAACAGGCTAGAAGCCTGTTCTACGGTCGACGTTGCGACGGGGAGATTCGGTAGGTGGGCCGATGCGCCAGGCTACTCATCCTATCGCAGCTCATCATGTTCCGTGTTCCGCGATCCTAGCCAGCGCGACGGTCGCGTCCCAGTCGCGGATGGCGGCGGACGCGCCGAGCGCCGTGACGCTGCAGGCCCCGGCGGCGGCGGCGATGCGACCGGCGGCGGCCAGCGGCAGGTCGCGGGCGAGAGCGGCGATCAGACCGGCGTAGAACGAATCGCCGGCGCCGGTCGTGTCGACGACCGGTCCCGGCGGCGCGACGGCGGCGATCGACACAGGCGACTCGCCCGGTCCCCACAACAAAGCGCCCGCCTCCCCCAGCTTGATCCCCAAAATGGCTTGCGGCGCATAGCGGCGGTAGACATCGAGCATCCGACGCGGGTCGGTCTCGCCCGTTTGCTGCTGCGCCTCGGAGTAGCTGGGGACGTAGAGATCGAGGTGCGGGAGGATGCGGTCGAGGCCGGCGAGCGAACCGCCGCCGTTGGTCGCGTCGAGCGCCGTGCGGCAGCCCGTCTCGCGGATCGCGCGCATCACTTCGGGCAGGTCGGCTTCCAAGTTCGGCAGGAGGTTGTAGTAGCCGACCAGCGCGTAGCGCGCGGCGGCGAAGCGGTCGAGTCGATCGAGCAAGAATCGGCGGTCGATGCGTTGCGACGCGCCAGCGCGAAAGGCGAACGTGTGTTCGCGGTCCGCGCCGACCATGACCAGCGTCGTGCTGCTGGGATCGTCGACCTCGATCAAGTCGCGCACGTCGAGTCGCTCGGCGATCAGCCGACGTCGAATGAGTTCGCCCCACGGGTCGCGGCCCACCAGCCCCAGCGCGGCGACTCGAAGTCCGAGTCGCGCGAGGGCGATGCCCGCGTTGGGGACGATGCCGCCGGCGACGGCTTCGAGCGACGCGAGAGGTACGAGTCCACGGTGCGCGAGCGGCTGGTGGAGCGGCAGGGGGCCGGCGACCAGATCGAGGCACGTTTCGCCGCAGACGACGCAATCCCAGGCAGCCATACGCTACACTACGCCCCTATGGAAAACTCGATGGAAAAGACGATGGAAAAGACCGTGGAAAAAACCTTCGACTTGAAGATTCGTCGCATCTTATCCGATTCCAGCTGCCGCGATTTTATCCTGGCCGACGCCAAGGATGCGGACATGGGTTTCGGGCTCGCCGCCCCCGGTCGCAACCACGGCGCCGACGCACATCATTTCCACTACCGGTCGCTAGCGCAGTTCCGCGAATACATTCGCGAGATCGTGCGCGCACAGGCGGTCGACATCATGCTGATGAGCGTCAGCACGAGCGACCAATTGACGTTGTCCGAGCGTTTGTTCGACGGCAGTCCGGTGACGCCGGCCATTCGCGCCAACGACACGACCGACATCTGGTTGGGAGAGAGCGGCGACTACAAGCATCAGCCGTCGCGCGCGTTCCGCACCACGACGATCGACCACGCTCAATGCGGTCGTTCGCAGTGCACCCCCGCCGAACGCCTCCAAGGCGTCGACCTGGGACTGTATTCGATCACGTTCAATAACGACGCCGTGATCGACCGCGAGGCGCTAGAGCACTACAAGGCGTTTCGGATCGAGGCGGAGCAAAAGGGCTTCCGTCACTTTCTGGAAGTGTTCGCGCCGAATGCGCCGCTGAAGAAGATTGAAGACGAGGCGCGATTTGTGAACGACGCGATTGTGCGGACGCTGGCCGGCGTGCCGCGCGCCGGTCGGCCGATGTTCTTGAAGATTCCTTATTACGGTCCGCGGGCGATGGAGGCGTTGGTGCACTACGACCCGACGCTCATCGTCGGCATCCTCGGCGGCTCGGCCGGCACCACTCACGACGCCTTCCGCATGCTGTGGGAAGCGAAGAAGTATGGCGCTCGAGCGGCGTTGTTCGGGCGGAAGATCAACAACGCCGAACACCAGTTGACGTTCTTGCGCTACCTGCGCGCCGTCGCCGACGACCAGCTTGAACCGGCCGAAGCCGTACGAGCCTATCACGGCGATTTGGAGCGACAGGGGATCGAACGCCATCGCCCGCTGGACGAGGACCTTGAGCTGACGCAGGTGTAACGATGCAGCCGAGTGTTGAATTGCCGACAAGCGATCGACATTTCAGCCGACGCCACGATAGCGGACAGCTGCGGAAAATGAGCGGTCGATGCACCGTCGATTCGGCAGCCGGGTGCTAGCGCCCCGTCGGCTATGGGTTCCGTTCGGTTTCCACGTATCGGTCTCCCTCGGCGACGATGAAGCCCAGTTCGAACCAGCGTCGAACCATATCCATGCGCGACCCAACCTTGCCGCGCGTCCAGTTCTGGTAATCCTCGCTCGTTCGTTCTTGAACGGTGATCGGCCGCTGCTGGGGCCACCAGGGAACGATGCGTCCGTCGTGCTGTTCCGCGGCGCAATCGCGGAAGTCGGCTTGCCAGGGGACCGCCATTTGTCGCGTGATGTCGCCGGCACGGAGTCCTGTACCGTCGAGTCGATAGGGCTCCACGAGTTGGACGACGTCGCGCAGCATCCATCCGGCTTCAATGCCGGGGAAAAACGCACCGCCGGCGCAGTTTTCGAGCGCCGCTTGGTCGAGCCCTTCGGGGGTGATTTCCATGGGCGGCGTCGGCGGTCCCTCCGACGAGTCATCCTTGAACTGCCCAATGCTCCAGAGTCGCAGCAGTTCGTACATCGTCGGCGTGACCGCGAGTCCGCCGGGCCCTTGTCGGCTCCAGCGGTTGCTATCGTCCAACAATTGCGGCATGTTTTGCTTTGGGCCGCCACCTGCAGGGCCTGGCGGACGGAGTCGTCCAAAGATCTTGGCGCGCACGGCTGGCGACGCCGAGCTCGCGGCGCTCAATGGAACGTGCACGGCTTCGGCTTCTTGAAACACCCACTGCGTTTCGACGGCGCGTTGCATGACAGGCAGGATATCGAAGCGAAACGACGGCTGATCGGGAACCGTCTTCCACCCTTTGTCGATCGCGCGCTGCGTGAGCATGTCGTACAGCGTGACGATGTTGCGAAGGGCTGGCGCGAATTTGGGCGGACCGCACAACACCCATGCGCTCTTCACCTTCACTTCGCGACTGCCGAAGACGACCTTCGCTGTGACGGGCCCGTCGGACGTCGTGTCGAACCAACCATCGTTATTGGCGTAGTTCGTGACCGGCTCGTTCCACGGCGATCGCGCGCTTCCTTCGCCGCCCAGCACGACGAGTCGTCCTTCGGCGTCGGTATGGATCTCGCCCAGATAGATGCCGTCGATGCGGCGCGGCGAGGCGCCTCGCCAACCCGTGAAGGAACCGTGGTCGAACGCGGCCGCTTGATTGGGGCCGTCGAGGCTGCGCGGGCCCGGAGTGATTTCCAGCGTGCCGCGATTGGCTTCGGGTACATGAGCATTTCGCGGCTCGGACGTCGAAGTCAGTCCTTCAAAGCGACGGAAGGCCGCCTTCCGATTCGCCAGTTCGACCGTCCACGTAATCGATGCTTCCGCGGCCGTGATCTCGCCGATCAACTTGCCGTCGGCGTCGTAGCCGTAAAGACGAAAGCGAGCTGCCTGACGGCGCACCTTTCCGTTGCGCTTATAGCCGCCCGCGGGGGGACTCGCTTCGTAGGGGCGTTCGGGACCGATGAAGTAGTCGTCCGCCGACGCCGGGAACGACGGCGCACCGTCAATGAACCCCGCGTTGCCGACGCGCGCCACGCCGATCGCCGGATGGATCTTCACGGTGGCCACTTGCGCCCAACGATCGACCTCGACCGCCGGCTCGTTAGTCGACGGCGCAACCGGCGTTGTTCCTGAATCCGCGAGACTCTGGATCCAATCACGGACCACCTGTAGTTCCTCGTCGCTGAACTCGCCCGACATGACGCCGTCAGGATCGGACATTTGCAGATAGACGGCGCTCTCTTCCGGCTTTCCTGGAACGACGAGCGGCTTTCCTGCAAAGGGAGCTCGGATCGCGTTGCCGGAGCGGAGAAAGGCGAGGATCGCCGGGTAGTTCTTATCGCGAAACAACTGTCGCAGCGAGACGGCGCCCGTCGGGATGCCGGCGTGCCGCGCAGCCGCTTCGGGCTGGCGGCTGTCTAACAAACCAAGCAAAGCCTGTTCCTGCGGAGTCGGGCCGTCGACGGGCGAATCGACAGGCGGGGCGACCGGTTCGTCGTCCGGCTGTTCGTCCGCGGTCAGAGTTTCGCCCAGCTTAAGGAGCAGGCTTCGATCGGCCGTCTTCATGCGACGAAGCACGGGCTGCATGTTGCCCGCCGCTTCGAGTCCTTGGATGATGGCCAGGCTGCGGCGGAGGCGACGCCGAATCAAAGCGTTCTGCGACTCTGGTTCGGCGGGCAAGTTGATCACATCCGGCAAGCCGAAAGGCAGGGCCGCGACGATGTCCGCGACGGCGGCGCGCGGGAGTTTCGTCAGGATGTCCGACAGATCTTTCAACGGCCTCATCCCACCGCTGAAGGACCAAGTCACGAGCGCAGTGCGCAACGTTTCGTCGGCGGGAAAGTAATGTTGAAGCACGGCCAGCAGCGTGGCATAGCGCAAGTTTGCAAGTCGCGCCCAGTCGCCTGTCGACTCGTTGGAGATGGCGTTGACGTCTGTCGAGTCCGGGTCGACGAATGGATTCAAGGGAACTTCGCGAGTCGGATTCCACTCGCCTTGCAGCGGAAATGGCAATTGGCCTTCCCCCTTGAAGATCGCGAGAAACCGTTCGAAGTGCGAAGGCTGAGGCGTCGTCCCGGGGGCGGCCGACATCCCCTCGCCCTGGACGCTGATGTCTTCCAGCGCTACAAGGCACCTCTCGCGCGTTGCGACGTCGAACACGCGAATCGCCCCTGAACTCCAGCTACCGCCAGGCGCTTGTCGAGCGTGCGAGGCTGGATCGAGATCGACGTCGCGCAGATGCCATTCGTCGATCGACATCTCCGGGAATTCGCGATAGAGCCTCTGAGCCATCTCGTAGACGGCTTGAAACCAGGGACCTCGAGCCGCGTTGGCCTCCAAATCTTCATGGCGCGAGAAGATCACGCCGAGCACTGCATACAGAACGCCCACGTGGTTGATTTGCGTCGCACCGCCCTGGGTCGCCAATCGAACGACTTCCTCCAGTCCCGTCGCACTCGGAGGCGACTCGGCGACGATGTATCGAGCCAGCGACACGGGCCCGAGTCGCTCGAGGTTCATCGGGAAGGGATACAACTGCTTGCGAGGAGGGAAGTCTTCGCGCTCGAAGTTCGGCGGCTGACGCACGAACAGCAAGAGATTCTGCACCGTCATCAGGTGCCCCATCTCCTCGGTCGCAATTTCAACGATTTTATCCTTCCAATCTTGGACGGCCTTCTGCTGCCCTTCTGTCAACGTGCCGTCGCTGGAGTCTTTCAGCGAATAGGCGGCGTACAGGTACTGGACCATCAGCGCATGCTCGATCTCGGCGGCCGTGTCGAGCAGAAAGCGGGCCTTCGCCAACGGCGCGGCGTACTCGCTGAGATCCGGCAACGCCAATTCCATGGCGCTGGCCGCCGCACCTGAGCCAAAGGCCGCCGCTGCGATATCGGCGTTCGCCGCATCGGGCGGCGCAGCCATCGCCAGAGAACGCAGCGCAGGAGATTCGCGTTCCGAAACCGTAACTCGCCGCCATCGAATCGCAGGGGTCGCCATGAATCGCCTCGAGGTAAGAACCGGCACGGATCAAACAGTGCCGCCATCCTCGAAAAAACCAAGGCGCAAACAATGACCTATTCAGACTAGCCGCCGCGTTTTGAAGTTGCGCAGTCTTGGGGATTTGGCGTCATCGCAGACTGTCACCAGTGCGGTTTGCTCCGCCCCTTCGGGCAACGCTGTGAAGCCGTTTCAGGCCGCGAAACGGCGGCACTCGACCCCGGGCAGATTTGTCTCACGGAGACACGGAGGCACGGAGATGCAAGAGAACGAGACTCGACCTTGATCGAGGAAGGATCGCGTCATACGCACCATCCACAGCAAGTTTTGAGTCTTTCTCCGTGTCTCCGTGTCTCCGTGAGAAACAAGAAAGAACGAACCAGGAGGTGCACCGGCGCGGACGGGAAAGTCGTGGCGCGACGCCCCAGGGAGAGCCGTACCAGGGCGTCCCCAAGCCCTGAAGGGCAACGCTGTGAAGCAGTTTCAGGCCGCGAAACGGCGGGACTCGACCCCGGACAGATTTGTCTCACGGAGACACGGAGGCACGGAGATGCAAGAGAACGAGACTCGACCTTGATCGAGGAAGGATCGCGTCATGGGCTCCATCCACAGCGAGTCTTGAGTCTTTCTCCGTGTCTCCGTGTCTCCGTGAGAAACAAGAACCACGAACCAGGAGGTGCACCGGCGCGGGACGGGAATTTCGTGTCGCGACGCCCCTGGGAGAGCCGTACCAGCGTTTTGAGTCTTTCTCCGTGTCTCCGTGCCCGTGAAGGGCAACGCTGTGCAGCATTTTCAGTCCGCGACGCCCCAAGAGCCGTACCAGGGCTCCCCAAGCCCTGAAGGGCAGATGTGAAGCCGTTTCAGGCCGCGACGGCGGCACTCGACCCCGGGCAGATTTGTCTCACGGAGACACGGAGGCACGGAGATGCAAGAGAACGAGACTCGACCTTGATCGAGGAAGGATCGCGTCATGCGCTCCATCCACAGCAGTTTTGAGTCTTTCTCCGTGTCTCCGTGTCTCCGTGAGAAACAAGAAAGAACCAGCGAACCAGGAGGTGCACCGAAGGGCAACGCGGCCGGGAAAGTCCATGACGCGACGCCCCTGGGAGAGCCGTACCAGGGCGTCCCCAAGCCCTGAAGGGCAACGCTGTGAAGCCGTTTCAGGCCGCGAAACGGCGGCACTCGACCCCGGGCAGATTTGTCTCACGGAGACACGGAGGCACGGAGATGCAAGAGAACGAGACTCGACCTTGATCGAGGAAGGATCGCGTCATGCGCTCCATCCACAGCAAGTTTTGAGTCTTTCTCCGTGTCTCCGTGTCTCCGTGAGAAACAAGAAGAGCGAACCAGGAGGTGCACCGGCGCGGACGGGAAAGTCGTGGCGCGACGCCCCTGGGAGAGCCGTACCAGGGCGTCCCCAAGCTCCGAAGGGCAACGCTGTGAAGCTGAAGGGCAACGCTGTGAAGCCGTTTCAGGCCGCGAAACGGCGGGACTCGACCCCGGACAGATTTGTCTCACGGAGACACGGAGGCACGGAGATGCAAGAGAACGAGACTCGACCTTGATCGAGGAAGGATCGCGTCATGCGCTCCATCCACAGCGAGTTTTGAGTCTTTCTCCGTGTCTCCGTGTCTCCGTGAGAAACAAGAAGAAGCGAACCAGGAGGTGCACCGGCGCAGACGGGACAGTCGTGGCGCGACGCCCCTGGGAGAGCCGTACCAGGGCGTCCCCAAGCCCTGAAGGGCAACGCTGTGAAGCAGTTTCAGGCCGCGAAACGGCGGGACTCGACCCCGGACAGATTTGTCTCACGGAGACACGGAGGCACGGAGATGCAAGAGAACGAGACTCGACCTTGATCGAGGAAGGATCGCGTCATGCGCTCCATCCACAGCAAGTTTTGAGTCTTTCTCCGTGTCTCCGTGTCTCCGTGAGAAACAAGAAAGAGCGAACCAGGAGGTGCACCGGCGCGGACGGGAAAGTCGTGGCGCGACGCCCCTGGGAGAGCCGTACCAGGGCGTCCCCAAGCCCCGAAGGGCAACGCTGTGAAGCAATTTCAGGCCGCGAAACGGCGGCACTCGACCCCGGGCAGATTTGTCTCACGGAGACACGGAGGCACGGAGATGCAAGAGAACGAGACTCGACCTTGATCGAGGAAGGATCGCGTCATGGGCTCCATCCACAGCAAGTTTTGAGTCTTTCTCCGTGTCTCCGTGTCTCCGTGAGAAACAAGAAGAGCGAACCAGGAGGTGCACCGGCGCGGACGGGAAAGTCGTGGCGCGACGCCCCTGGGAGAGCCGTACCAGGGCGTCCCCAAGCCCTGAAGGGCAACGCTGTGAAGCCGTTTCAGGCCGCGAAACGGCGGCACTCGACCCCGGACAGATTTGTCTCACGGAGACACGGAGGCACGGAGATGCAAGAGAACGAGACTCGACCTTGATCGAGGAAGGATCGCGTCATGCGCACCATCCACAGCAAGTTTTGAGTCTTTCTCCGTGTCTCCGTGTCTCCGTGAGAAACAAGAAAGAACGAACAAGGAGGTGCACCGGCGCAGACGGGAAAGTCGTGGATCGCCCTTGAGTAACCGAAAGACCTCGTTTTTCCCGTAAGAAATGCTTCACAAGCTTTCCCAGGGCGGCGTGTGGTGGTGGGCAGAGTATGCGTGCGACAGGAACCGGTGGTGTCGCTTCGCTCATGACGCTCGCAACAAGAAGCCGGGTGCTAGCGCACCGGCGGCTGAGATGCTAAGCGAGCACGCCCTTGACCGGTTCGCCCGAGATGTCGGTCAGGCGGAAATCGCGTCCTTGATAGCGATAAGTCAGCTTCAAGTGGTCGATGCCCAGCAAGTGCAACATCGTGGCGTGCAGGTCGTGCACCGTGACGATGTTTTCGCTCGCGTTGTACCCCAATTCGTCGGTGGCGCCGTACGTCGTCCCGCCGCGCACTCCGCCGCCCGCCAACCACATCGAAAAGCCCTTCATGTGGTGGTCGCGGCCATTCCCCTGCGCCATCGGCGTGCGACCAAACTCCCCGCCGAACACGATCAGCGTATCCTTCAGCAGGTCGCGGCGTTTGAGGTCGGCGATCAGCGCCGTGGTCGCCTGATCGACTTCGCTCGCCACCACTTCGATATCGCGCTTGATGTTGCCGTGATGATCCCAGTCGCGGTGATACAACTGGATGAAGCGCACGTCGCGTTCGGCCAAACGACGCGCGAGTAGGCAGTTCGACGCAAACGAACCGTCGCCCGGTTGGCAGCCGTAGAGGTCGAGCGTCTCTTTGGTTTCGCCAGAGACGTTCATCAGGTCGGGGACCGACGTCTGCATCCGAAACGCCATCTCATACTGAGCGACTCGCGTGGCGATCTCGGGATCGTCGGTCACCGCCTCGGCCGCACGGTTCAAGTCGTTGATCGTCGACACCAACTCTTCTTGCCGCTGCGCATCGACTCCACGCGGGCTCGATAAATACAGAACTGGATCTCCCTTGGCTCGCAACTGCACCCCCTGAAAGCGACTCGGCAAAAACCCGCTATGCCACTGTCGCGCGGCGATCGGCTGTTGTTGGCCCGAGCGGCCGGTGGAGATCAGCACGACGAAGCCCGGTAGACTTTCGGTCTCGGCGCCCAATCCGTACCAGATCCACGATCCCATCGACGGCCGGCCCGAGATGGTGGTGCCGGTATTCATGAAGGTATGCGCTGGATCGTGGTTGATCGCGTCGGTCTTGAGCGAACGGATGATGCACAGCTCGTCGGCGACGGAGGCGAGCTTGGGGAAGATCGTCGAGATCTCCTGGCCTGATTGGCCGACCTTCTGAAAGGGATGCTGCGGCCCGAAGCAGCTGAGCTTCTGTCCCTGCAGCTGCGCGATCGGCTGTCCCTTCGTAAACGACTCGGGCATCGGCTGCCCGTGCAGTTCCGCCAGCTTCGGCTTGTGATCAAACGTCTCCAAATGCGACATGCCGCCGGCCATCGTCAGCCAGATGACTCGCTTCACCTTCGGCGGGTGATGCGGCTGCAACAGCACGCCGCCGGTCGCCGCGGGCAGTGGTACGCCGCCTGTCGTTCCCAGCGACGCCAGCGCCGCGGCCCCCAGCCCCAAGCCCGAGCGGCGCAAAAACGTTCGTCGACACACTTCTTGTTGGAGACGTTCCCAGGCGGTCGGCAGAATCGAACTCATGACTTACCTCGTTTCACGACTCGGCTTTGAATAAACCGACAATGGGCAGGGATGGGGATGAGCCCGACGCAAGCGGGCTCGAACGGAGACGCGGTCAATTGCGCGTCACCGTTTCGTGCAGGTTCAGGAGCGCTCGAGCGACCGACGTCCACGCGGCGAGCTCCGAACGCACGTGCTTATCGACCACGGGCAGTTCCCCGACCTTCAGCAGTTCGTCGGCGGCCGGCGGATGTTTCGAGAAGAAGTCGCGATGCCGCGCCAACAGGTCGCTCAACAGTCGCACCTCCTGATCGCTTGGCGCACGCTGCAATACGCGACGCATCATAAAAGTCAGACGAGCCGCGTCGGCGTCGCCGCCTTCGTCGAGCGTCTTGGCGGCCAGCGCTCGCGCCGCTTCGACGTAGGTGGGATCGTTGAGGAGTACAAGCGCCTGGAGCGGCGTATTGGACCGAGGTCGCTCGGCCACGCATTCCTCGCGCGACGGCGCATCGAACGCGACGAGGCTCGGATGCGGGAACGTGCGGCACCAGTAGGTATAGAGTCCACGACGGTAAGCGTCTTCGCCCCGATCGTTCTGCCACTCGCGCGTCGGGAAGTTCAAGTTCGCCCAATAGCCGGCCGGCTGGTACGGCTTCACGCTCGGACCGCCCATCTTCCGCGACAACAGGCCGCTCGCCGCCAACGCATTGTCGCGCACGAACTCCGCGTCGATCCGGAAGCGGCTTTGACGAGCCAGCAGCCGGTTGTTCGGGTCCGCTTCGCGCAGCTTGGCGCTCGCGGCGGACGATTGCTGATACGTCTTCGACATGACGATCAGTTTGTGCAGATGCTTCACGTTCCAGCCGCTCTCGCGGAATTCGACGGCGAGCCAATCGAGCAATTCAGGATGCGACGGCCATTCGCCTTGCGTTCCCAGATCCTCGACGGTCCGCACAATGCCTTGTCCGAACGACAGCTTCCAGAGGCGGTTGACGAACACGCGTGCGGTGAGCGGATTCTCGGGCGCGACCAGCCAGCGGGCGAAGTCGAGTCGCGTGGCGCGGCGGCCGGCGACGCCGAGCGGGTTGAGCGACGCGGGGGTCGCCGGTTCGACGATCTCGCCCGAGTCGTCGAGCCAATTGCCGCGCGGCAAGACGCGCACAGTGCGCGGCGCGACGGCGGTGGTCACCAACGTCATCGGGAACGACTTCACGAGCGTCTCGCGGTTCGCCTCCAGCGCAGCGATCTGTTGCCGCACGCTCGCCAACCGCGGCGCAATCGATCGGAAGTGCGACTTGAGGACGTCGGTTTGAGCGGCGGTGCGCGACGCTGCATCGGCCCGCAGCGCGTCGGCCACCGGCGGCGGCAAACCCGCATCCGCCAACGACGGCTCGGGAACGCTCGTCACCGACAGTCGGAAGCGGCCGATGTTATGCGCGGCATAGATGGAGTCGTGCTTCAGTCGCACGACGAGCTTGGCGCCGGCGGCGATCGTCGCGGGTTCCGCGAGCACGAACATCGCTCGGTGGTCGGCCGCCTTGACGTGTCCGTCCACCGCCCAGCCGGTATCCGACTTGCCGTCGATCGCGAGCGCGACCGGGTGCGAGTTCTGCGAGAAGTCGGCGTCGGCGCGCTTGATCGCCAACCGCTTCGGCGCCGCTCCCGGTGCGTCGATCAACTCAATTTCGACTTCCGTCAGCACGAAGTTGCCATTGGAGCGCGACAGCGATTTGTTGGCGAGCGAGTCGTGGACGAGCGTCTCGAGTCGGACGGCGGTGACCGGAGCCGCCGGCGGCGACAACGTGGCCTGATACGTATCTTTAGCCGGGTTCGCGCCGCTGGCGAGGATGGTGAGGTCGTCGAGCGTCGCGAGGGTTTGGCCGCCGGTCGACGTCACGGCGTCGGGCTTGAGCGGCGTCCAGGGCGACTTGTTCGCGGCGAGTTCCGCGCGCGCCGTCTTCTCCCACGACTCGAAGTCGGCCAGGAACTCGGGCGAAGCGGCCTGATAAGCCTGGCGGGCCTGGGTCAGTTGGGCGTCGAGTTGCTGGAGGCGTTGTTCTTGTTCGGGAGTGGGGACGGGCGTTTGGTCTTGTCGTCCGACCGCCCGCTCGGAAACGTCGGCGAAGAATGCCTGCAGACTATAGAAGTCCTTGATCGTAAACGGATCGAACTTGTGGTTATGGCACTCAGCGCAGCCCAGCGTGAGCCCCATCCAAATGACGCTCGTATTCCGCACTCGGTCAGCCGCGTACTTGGCGGTGTACTCCTTCGGCTGGGCGCCTCCTTCCTCGGTGGTTTGCAGCAGGCGGTTGTAGCCCGAAGCGGTGCGAGTTTCGTGGGTGGGTTCGGGCAGCAGGTCGCCGGCCAGTTGTTCGATCGTGAACTGATCGAACGGTTTGTTCTTGTGGAACGCTTGGATGACGTAGTCGCGATAGGGCGCCACGTCGCGGTGGTTGTCGCTGTGATAGCCGCCCGTGTCGGCGTAGCGGACGATGTCGAGCCAATAGACGGCCATCCGCTCGGCGTAGTGAGGCGACGCCAGCAGTCGATCCACCAGCCGTTCGTAGGCTTGGGGCGACGTGTCCGCCTCAAAGGCGGCCGCTTCCTCGGGAGTCGGCGGGAGGCCGAGCAAGTCGAAGGAGAGTCGGCGGATGAGCGTGCGACGATCCGCGGCCGGCGAGGGCGCTAGCTGCTCGGCGGCCAGTCTCGCCAGGATGAAGCGGTCGATCGGATTGCCGACTTGCGACTCGTCGGCGACGGCGGGCGGCGTTGGACGATGCGGCGGGAGGAACGACCAGTGCTGCTGATACTCGGCCCCCTGCTCGATCCACTTGCGCAACAGCGCGATCTGGCGCGGCGCTAGCGACTTGCCGGAACCGCTGGGAGGCATCCGTTGTTCGGGGTCGGCGTGCAGGATGCGACGAAGCAGTTCGCTGTCGTCCGGCTTGCCGGGGACGATCGCCGCATGGTCGTCGTGGCGCGCGTAGGCGCCGTCGGCCGTATCGAGCCGCAGTTCGGCCTCGCGTCGATTGGCGTCGGGTCCGTGGCAATTGAAGCATTGATCCGCGAGGATCGGGCGAACGTCCCGATTGAACTCCACTTTCGCCGGCAACGTCGCCTCGGCCCCCGTCGCCGTCGCCGCCAAGCCCAGCACGCCTACGACAAACCCCGCCCACTTAATCCAGCGTTTCATCATGTGTTCCATCCGCGCCTCAATGGATCCGTTTCCAAATGTAGGTTACCCCCCCGTAGCGCAGGCTTCCAGCCTGCGATGTTCCCTCTCCTGTGCCGTAGCGCGGGCTTCCAGCCTGCGATGTTCCCTCTCCCGTGCCGTAGCGCGGGCTTCCAGCCTGCGATGTTCCCTCTCCCGTGCCGTAGCGCGGGCTTCCAGCCTGCGATGTCGTCGGCGGTGGCGGACGCTGGGTGCGACCAGACAGGCTGGAAGCCTGTCCTACGGCGGTCCTACGGGCTCTTTCCCTCGCCCTCTGTTCGACATACTCTGGTAAGAGGCGTGGATGGGGCGGACGGGGGTCGAATCGAGCAATTCCGGCCGACGGGAATTCGAGGTGCAGATGAGTGGCGGGTACGTCGGACGTCCGATGGAGATCCTGCTGGTCGAGGACAGCCAACTCGACGCACGGCTCACCATTTTGGCGTTGCGGCGAGTGCCGTTTCGGTATCGGTTGGCGGTCGTCCGGGACGGGGACGAGGCGCTGCGTTACTTGCAGCACGAAGGGGTCTTCGGCAAATCCCCGCAGCCCGACGTCGTTCTGCTCGACCTTCTCCTCCCGAAATTCGACGGCTTGCAGGTGCTGGAGCGGCTGCGCAAGTCGCCCGAGCTGCAGGCGATTCCGGTCGTGGTGCTCTCCGCCACCGATTCGGAGTCGGACCGGCAGAAGTGCCAGCATCTGCATGTGGACCAGTTCATGTCGAAGCCGGTGAATATGGAGAAATTCCTGCAGATGATCACCGACCTGGAGCAGCATTGGCAGAAGGACATCATTTTGCCGAAGCTGACGAATCGAGACGAGGGAGCGTCGGGGGGGAGCGAGTCGGCGTAGCGACCGAGGCTGTCTCGACGAGGCTGTCTCGACTGAGCCTCTCGACGAGGCTGTCTAGACAGACTCAACCTATGCTGACTAGGATGCAGGCCAGAGAGGCGTTTTCGCGGTGACAAGCGGCCCGCGGGCCGTTTGGTTTTGAAATCAGGTAGATCAACCATGCCGATCATCAAGTTCCTGAAGGAAAAGAAGGAAATCGAGGTTCCCGAGGGGGCGTGGCTCCGAGCGGAAGCAGTCAAAGCGGGGATCAACCTCAATTGCGGCGTGAACGGCATCGGCGCCTCGGTCAATAAGTACGTGAATTGCATGGGTTTGGGCACCTGCGGCACCTGCCGAGTGCTCATCAAGAAGGGGATGGAAAACACCAACCCCATGACCCTCCGCGAAAAATTCAAATTCCTGGTCCCGCTCCCCGAACCGGTGCCCGGCAGCTTGGCGTTCATCGGCCACGAAGATGAGATGCGGTTGGCGTGCATGACGCAGGTCAACGGCGACATCGAGGTCGAAAGCTCGCCGGAGATCAATTTGTTCGGCGAGAACTTCTTCAGCTAGCGCGTTTCCGACGTGAAGCAGCCGACGTGAAGCAGGTAGTCGCGATCGTCAAACCGTACCTCGCCGAAAAGGTGCTCGAAGGGCTCAAACGAGCTCCTATCGAGGCGTTGAATGTGCGCGAGGTGAAGGGCTATGGGCGGCAGAAGAGTTATCTGAGCGAATACGGCAACAGCGAGTATTCGCTGGCGTTCCTGCCGAAGGTCGAGATCACGCTGTGGGTCGACGATTCGCGCGTCGAGGAAGTGGTCCGTAAAGTCGTGGAAATCGCGCGGACAGGCCGGATGGGGGACGGCAAGATCTTCGTCCTTCCGGTCGTTCGCCAAGCCAGCACCATCGATATCGCCTCGGGCGAGAGAAGCTGAACGAGGACGTCATGCAGCGTTTGCCGATCGGACCGTTGTACTACGAGTTCAGTCGGCACAACGAACCGCGGTTGCGCGTCGCCTCAGGCGAAACGTTCGTGGTCGAGACCGAAGACGCCTTCTCGGGTCAGATCCGCACCAACGACGATCGGCGCGACAAGACCAAGCGTCCCTACGGCAATCCTCAGACAGGCCCCATTTGGGTCGAGGGCGCCGAGCCAGGCGACACGTTGGCGGTGCGCATTGAATCGATGGAACCGCTGATCGGCCAATGCGCAACGCGGACTTCCGACCCGCGGCAATTGGCGGAGTGGCTGGGGACCGACTGTCCGCACGGGACGCACGTCTGCCCGATCCGCGACGGCTGGATTCATTGGAGCGACCGGATCGCCATCCCCTACCGCCCGATGCTTGGCTGCATCGGCACGGCGCCCGACACGGGGGTCCCCACGACGATGCCCGCCGGTCCGCACGGGGGCAACTTGGACATTGTCGAGACGTGTCCGGGAAACACGATCTATCTGCCCGTGTACGTTCCGGGCGCGCTGCTGTATCTGGGCGACGCGCATGCGGCGATGGGGCACGGCGAGTTATCTGCGAGCGGGCTGGAGATGCCGTCGGTCACCACGCTGACGACGACGGTGCTCAAGGGCAAGCGAATCACGGCGCCGCGGATCGAGTCGCCGGATGAGATCATGACGATTGCCACAGGCAGCCCGATGGAGCGGTCCTGTGCCGAAGCGTTCGCTCGGTTGGCCCTCTGGATGGAGTCGGACTACGGTTGGGATCGCTGGAAGGCCTACGATCTACTCACCCATACGGCGGCCATCTCCGTCGGCTACTATGCGTTCGGCACCGTGGCGGTAAAGATCGCCAAGCGGTATGTCCTCGCCAATTGACGTATCGCTGAAAAAGGGGCTCGACGGCCGCTCGCCTCGGCGCCGTGGAGTTGCGCCGATTCATCGCGGCACGTCGAACCTACTGGAAATGTGCCCCGCTCTTCGCCGGGGGTCAGGCGGTCGCGACCGAAATCTTGGGAGTTTTCGGCGGCGCCGCGCCATACGATCGAATCGCTAGAAGACGCCTAGACGATCAGCGAGCACGGGCGATCGTCGTCGACCGCTCCGCGGTCCAACGCCTGCGAACCATACGTTGGACCGCGGAGCGGTCCACGACGATTCCACCATTCAACCCTTCGACGACGGCGCCGTTTGCCGATCGTTGCTCATGCGAACTTGATCATTTTGCCGCCTTGGTCGGACAGGGCGTCCTTGAGCAAGTTCTTCTTCGTTCCCAGCTTGGAATCGAGCTTAATGGTGTACTGGTCGATCTGCGGGATGAAGGAGCCGGAGACGATTTCCGGCTCTTCGCCGTAGTACTTTTTCCAGTCCGATTCCTTGACCTTGTCGCTGAAGCCCAACAACACCATCGTCAGATCTTTGCTGTGGAACAGGACGCAGTCGATCTCTTCCTTTTTCAGCTTCTTGTCTTGATTCGACTCGCCCATTTTCTCCGCATTCTTGCTCGCCCACAGCGCCTTCAGTTCATCCGAGTAATCCGGCGCATCGTCCAGCGCCTCGGCGCTGTCCCCTTTAAAGCGGCCGCGGACGAGGTTCGTCTTCTTGAACGTGAGGTCGTTCAGCGTCGACATGTCGTCCGCCGGCAGCCCCGTGCGTCGATAGACGGCGTCGCGTACTTCGCTGGGCGCGTCCTCGAGCAGTTCTTCCATGAACTTGTTGCACTTATCGAGCGCGTCTTTGGCGCGCTTGTAGTCCTGGGGCGTCGCCTCATAGCCTTGCTTGACGACCGCCATCGCATCTTCCAGCGACTCTTCGATCTTCTTCTGAATCGCCGCCAAGCGCGATTCGGCCGCCATCTCGACCTTCTTGCGATCGATGGGCCCCTTCGACTTGGCGCTCGGCTTCTTCTTCGCCTTCGGATCGTCCTCCTCTTCGTCGGGCAATTTCAGGTCGATGTACAGCTCCATCTTTCCGGGCGCGACGACGCCGTCCTTCCACAACGCCTGCAAGGTCTTGCAGGACTCCAATACCTTCACGATCTTCAGCTTGATTGGCTTGTTCGGCGCCATCGCTTATCCCTTCCGCTCCAATGTTCTACTTAGTGTTCGCCGCTGCAAGGCGGCCGTCTCAGCGCGGCCTCGCCCGCTCACGCGAAGTCGTAAGCGAACTCGCCGTCCTTGATCGACACATGAATCTTCTGCACCGGTTCGCCCGACACCATTCGCGTCAGCAATTCCTTGCTGATGTGCGGCAGCAGCGTGTTGGTGAGGATCGCGTCGATCATGCGCCCGCCGCTGTCGATCTCCGTGCAGCGGCTCACAATCAGCTTCACCACCGCATCGTCGAACGTGAACGGCAGCTTCTGCTGTTCCGCGATCCGTTTGCGGATGCGTCCCAGCTGCAACCGAGTGATGTTGCTGAGCATCTCATCATTGAGCGGATAGTAGGGGATCGTGACGAGGCGTCCGAGAAGCGCTGGCGGGAAGACCTTCAACAGCGGTTCGCGCAGCGCCTTGGTGATCCCCTCGGGATCCGGCAGCAGTTCCGGGTCCTTGCACAGATTCATGATCAGATCGGTGCCGGCGTTCGTGGTGAGCAGGATGAGCGTGTTCTTGAAATCGATCAACCGCCCTTCTCCGTCTTCCATGATCCCTTTGTCGAAGACCTGGAAGAAGATTTCGTGCACATCGGGGTGCGCCTTCTCGACTTCGTCCAACAACACGACGCTGTACGGCTTCCGCCGCACCGCTTCGGTCAAAATGCCGCCTTCGCCGTAGCCGACGTAGCCCGGCGGAGCGCCCTTCAGCGTCGAGACGGTGTGCGCCTCCTGAAACTCGCTCATGTTGATCGTCACAATGTTCTGCTCGCCGCCGTACAGCGACTCGGCCAACGTCAACGCCGTCTCCGTCTTGCCGACGCCCGACGGCCCCGCCAACAAGAAGACGCCGATGGGCTTATTGGGGTTGTCCAACTTTGCGCGGGACGTCTGAATGCGTCGCGCGACCATCTCCAGCGCGTGCCGCTGGCCGATAATCCGCTGACTCATGATGTCCGCCAGCTTGAGCACCGTTTCGACTTCGTTTTTCACCATGCGACCGACGGGGATGCCGGTCCAATCGGCCACGACGCTGGCCACCGCCTGCTCGTCGACCGTGGGGAGAATGAGCGGCGACTCGCCTTGCACGCCGGCCAGTTCGGCTTGCAGCGCGTGCAATTGCTGGAGCGCCGCCGCTCGATCGGCTTCCGACAACGGCGGCGGGTCTGCGGCGGGGGTTGCGGCCGTGACCGCGACCGTCTTCGCCGCCTGATCGACCTGTTTTTCCGTCGAGCTGGTGGTTCCTTCGACCTTGCCCGTGACGCCGCGCAGCTTGGCGCGCAGATCTAGAATCTGCGTCACCAACTTCCGCTCGGCCTGCCAACGCTGGTCCAGTTGCGCCAGCCGCTCGGACAACTCTTGCCGCTTCTCCTTCGCCGCCGCTTCTCGATTGCCGACGTTCACGCCGGTCGCTCGTTCGCGGTCGATGATTTCCAATTCGCGGTCGATGGCTTCGATGCCGCGCTGGCAATCTTCGACTTCGGCCGGCACTGCATGCTGACTGATGGCGACGCGGGCCGCCGCCGTATCGAGCAGGCTGACCGACTTATCGGGCAGTTGCCGCGCGGGGATGTAGCGATGCGACAGTTTCACCGCGGCTTCCAGGGCTTCGTCGAGCACCTGGACGCGATGGTGTTTTTCGAGCGTCGAGGCGATGCCGCGCATCATGAGGATCGCCTTCTCTTCCGAAGGCTCGTCGACCTGCACGGTCTGGAAGCGGCGCGTGAGTGCGGGGTCCTTTTCGATGTACTTCTTGTATTCGGCCCATGTCGTCGCAGCGACCGTTCGCAACTTGCCGCGCGCCAGCGCCGGCTTCAACAGATTCGCGGCGTCGCCGGTCCCGGCTGCTCCGCCCGCTCCCACCAACGTATGGGCTTCGTCGATGAACAGGATGATCGGCTTTTCCGACGACTGCACTTCTTCGATGACTTGGCGCAGCCGATTCTCGAACTCCCCTTTCATGCTGGCGCCGGCCTGCAAGAGACCGACGTCGAGCACGCGCAGCGCGACGTCCTTAAGCGGCGGGGGGACTTGGCCGGCGGCGATCTTTAGTGCGAAGCCTTCGACGACGGCCGTCTTGCCGACGCCCGCTTCGCCCGTGAGGATCGGGTTGTTTTGCCGGCGGCGCATGAGGATGTCGATGACTTGGCGAATCTCGTCGTCTCGGCCCACGATCGGGTCGATCTGACCGTTCCGCGCCTGTTCCGTCAAATCGACGGTGAATTGCTTAAGCGCCTGTTGCTTGCCCATGGCGGCCGGCGACATCGCGCCGCTGGCCTCGCCCGGCGCCGCTCCGCCTCCCACCTGACTGCCGTCTTGGGCCGGCAGAGCGTCTTCCGGCGAGCCGTTGCAGATCGACGCGAACTGTTCCGCCAACGTGTCGACGTTGACCTTCTCGAACTCCTTCGAGATGCCGATCAGCGCGTTGCGCAGCGATTTGGTTTTGAGCAGCCCGACGACGACATGGCCTGAGCGGACTTGGGATTCGCCGAACATGAGCGTGGAGTAGACCCAGGCGCGCTCGACCGATTCGTCGATGTACGACGACAGGTCGGAGATCGACGTCGCTCCGCGCGGCAAGCGGTCCAACGCTTCCGTGACGTCGCGCGCCAGTCGAGCGGGGTCGAGCTGGAATTTGCGGACGATGCGGTGCAGGTCGGAGTCCTGCAGAGTCAGGATTTGTTGGAACCAGTGCACCAACTCGACATACGGGTTGCCCCGTAGCTTGCAGAACGTCGTGGCGCTTTCGAGCGTCTTGAATCCGAGCGAATTGAGTTTACCGAACAGCTTTCCGCGATTGATTTCACCCACGACGTTCACGCTCCTTTGGATTGACAGTCTCGTTGTGCGAGGATTCGATGCGATCGATGGCGCGGCTGAGCACCAAGTCGTCGGCGTCGCGCTGGTGCGGACGATTACCGATCCAGGCGGTCCAGCCGAGTTGGCCTTGGCGGCCGAGTTGCGTGCGCGGGACCTCCGCCTGACGCAAAATGAGTCGCGCGTCCCAGCGGAACTCATAGCCGACGTAGTTGTGAATGACAGCCGCGAGCCGCGGCAAGCTTCTGCCGTCCGGCAGCAATCGTCGGTACTCGCGCCACGTCATCGGTCCTAATTCGACGCGAATGTTCTGCTGACGATCCCACATTCGAGCGCCGACGAGCGCGTTTTGGCCCAGGGCGCCGGTCGACGGCGACTTCCCCAGCGACAACCGACACTCGGCTGGTATTTCCATCCACCGACCGACGAATTCGACCACGCGCGCCGGAGTTCCGAAGAAACTCGACAAGATGGCCGCCAAGCCGTCTGGATGCCGCGTTTGACACGAGAAATGCCCCGCCTGATGCAGCTTGGCGTGATCAGGCATCGCGTCGCGGTAGCGAAACTCTTTGGGACCGATTCCCAAGAACGTCCCGACGTAGAACGAAAAGCGATCTTGATGGGGTCGGTCCAGTTGAACGGTGGGTTGGGCGTCGGCCCAAGCGCGATAGAAGAGCGTCGCGAGTCGATGATGGAAGATGTCGACGAAGCGGCTGAACGTGACGTCGCGGACCAAATGCCGCCGCTCGTAAACGTACTCCGTCAGCGACGTCGGGAGCGGCCCGTTCGACCCGAACATGCCGAAGCACAGGACTTGCAATCGCCAATGGTCGTGCAACTTGCTGGGTTCCAGCGAGTCGATCGAGGAGGTGGCGAAGGCGAGCGTCGCGGTCTGGCCGATCCGCAGTTTTTCCTCGATCGGCCGCGACGCGTAGCCGATGCGCGGACCTTGCGCAAAAGCGCATTCCAGCCAGCGGAGCGCCTCGAAGAAGCCGAACCGTCGCGGGTCGTTCGCGATTTTTTCCAGCAGCTTCAGAGAATCTGCCGTTGTCCGAGCGTCGCCGGCCATCGCATTACCTCGCCGCGATCCGTGGTCCGCAGCACCGTTTCTGTGAAGGAATTGATCGATACGTAGCGCGCGAAGAAACGCGCTAGCACGGATCCCAATAAGAACGCACCGTTCCCCTCGAAAGCCGCTTCATCGCAAGTGAGCGTAATCTCGACTCCACGGCCGAAGGTGAGCGGACCGGCTTGAGGCACTCGCCGCAGCACGGGCTTCGACGTGATGGAGCGCATCGCATCGACCTGCTTGAGCAGTTCGGGAGCTAGCGGGTCGGCGTACAGTCCAAGCAGCGTGCGCAGCGCGGCGGCCCCTTGTCGCGGGTCGGTGTCGATCAGCGACAGGTAGTTCAGCGACAGGTGGTTGATGAGGCGCCACGAGTTGACGCCGGCGCCGCTGGTCAGCGGCGGACGCGGCTCCGTCGGTCCCGCCAGACTGCGAATTGATTTCACCGGCGCGCCGACTTGCAGCGTGAAGTCGGTGCTGCTTTTGCCGATGGGCATGACCAGCGGCAAGTCGCGATTCGTACATAGCGTCGCGACCTCCAGCTGCGCCAGGTCGATGGCGTAGGGAGCTTGATTGGAGTCGACGACGGAAACGAACACTTCGCTCCCGACGTAGCTGGACCGCGTCCCCACGCGTTTCTGCTTTTCCGACAACACGCGCGGCTCGCGACGCGTCGTGAAATACGCCCCGCCGCTATGGCCGCGTTCCAGCTCGGGATCGCTGAGGGCATAGAACGGACGAAACTCTTGGCCCGCTCCGCCGCCGGCGTCGCCGTAGCCGCGGACCGACCGCACGTCGAAGACTTCGAGGTCGAGCGGCCGGATGCGATCGGGCACGATGTGGTATTCGTGATCGCGCTGGTTCAGATGGATTCGGTCGGCGCGCTGCGGGAACAAGTTGATGGCCGGCGCACAGAACAGGGCGAAGTTGCTGGCGTCGATGACGCTTTCCAACTGCCGATCGGACGACGGAAACAAGATGAGCAGTTCGAGTTGCGATTCGCGAGTTCGCCGCACGATGGGCCCCAAGCCCTCGATGGCGAAAAACAAAAACCGCGCGGGAAACGCAAAATACTCTTGCAGCAATCGATAGCCTTGGAACGATCGTGCGGTGACGGGGAGCAGCGCTTCGTCGTCGCTAAAACCGACCGACCGCACCGCCTCGCCCGGCAACATGTCGACGGACGGTTTGCCGCCCGTCGTCTGCACGACGACCGACGTCGTCATCGTCATCAGTTGTTCGTACAAGCGGTACGTCCGCAGCGGGCCGCCGCGGAGGTAGAGTTCGAGTCGATCGAGTTTGAGGTCGGAGAACTTGAGCCCGCTGGTGCAGCGCAGTCGGATGCGCAAGCCGGCCTTCGCCTGCCGCAGGCGTTCCGGCACCGGGACGTTCGTTACTTCGCGATTGAAGTACTCCGCCTCGGCGACCTCCAACGGCCATAACGTCGTGTTTTGACTTGTGCGATACTCACAGGCCGTCTGATCGTCGCGCCCCATGAGGCCGCGGAGCGACGTGCCGCGGGGAAGTTGATAGCCGTCGGCCAGCGCCCCTTCCGTGGGATCGGGCTGAAACTGAACCACCGTCATCGACGGAACGGGCGCGAGATAGTGCGGATAGACCATCTCGAGCAGGTGCTGGGTGAACCCCGGAAACTCCGCGTTCAGCCGCAGCCGCACCCGCGCGGTAAGGAACGCGAAGCCTTCGAGCAGCCGTTCCACATAGGGGTCGGCGCACTCGAACTGCTCCATGCCGAGTCGGCCGGCGATCTTGGGGAACTCGCGGGCGAACTCCCCGCCCTTTTCGCGGATGTATTGCAGTTCTTCGTTGTAAAGTCGGAGGAACGACGGATCCATCCTTATGACGCCTCCTCGACGACTTCCACATGCCCCGTGTCGAGATCGACTTCGGTGCGCAGGAACAACCGCTGCGGCAGCGGTTGGGCCCACAACTGGCCTTCGATTTGAATCGACAGTGCGTTCTCGCCGCCCGTCGCACTGGTGGCGGCCTGCACGCGAATTTTGATCGTCTGCGGAAGAATCCGCGGCTCAAACAACTTTACCGACCGCGCGATGGCCCGTTCCAATTCGGGCAGTTCCACTCGCGACAAGATGGCCCCGGAAAGCGACGGAATGCCGTAGTTCAGCACCGAGGTTTGTACTTGCGGGAATTGCTTGAGCGACTGTACGCCTTCGAGTCGCTCGCAGTTGAGCAGCCAAGCCAAGTCGCGCAAGACGCTTTCACGCAGCTGACGCACGGTAAGCACGCGTTGGTCGCGCGATTCCTGCTGTTCGTCGGGCCGGTTATCGGTGAGCCGATCGAGCAGCGAGGGTTGCAAGCGTTCCTTAAGACTGAGATCGGCCATGATTCAACCGGTCATCCTTGGGTTGGAGCGTTCCACTCGTGTTCCAGACCGCACTTCTCATTCGGTCGGCGCCGTCTCGTCCCAAATGATCCGTCGCACGTCGAACAGCGGATACTCGTCGGCGTCCGTCGCCAGCATCCTTTGCCCCAGCCCCGCGAACAGATTCGGACGCAGTTCGGCCCATTCCGTCTTGCGCCCCAAGCGAATCAAATCGTCGCGATGAGTCTCGGAGCCCGGATAGCGCGAGGGGACGAGTCCGACGACTTCGCCGCCGTTGACCCATTCAAAATGGGCGGGAAGCCACACGAAATCGCGCAGGTCGGTCGGCTTCTCAAAGTCGACTCGACGAATGCGATGCAGGGGAATCCAGTAATAGCGGCCGTTGATTATCGCTTCCAACACAGGTGCGAATCGAGCATCTGCGTCCCCCAGCCACTCGAACTTCTCCCCGGGGCCGTAAGGAATATCCGCGGGAGGCGTTCCAGGAGGCGCTTGATCGGCCGCTCGCGCGCTGCCGGCCGCACTATGCCGCCAAATCGTCCCGGGCGGCGTCGGCGCTTGTTCGAACGCCTGTTCTCGGAGCGTTTGCGCTTCCTCCGCGTGGCCCGCGGTCTCGAACTTGTGAGCTTGCCACAACTGCGCCATCCATTCTTCGGGTTCGCCGAAGAACAACGGCGACCGTTCCCCCGCCATCACTCGCGCCCGCAAGGCCTCGCAGCGCAGCGCTTCTTGGTACGTTTGCACCATCTCGAGCGCGCCCGGATCGAGATCGCGGACGACGTTCAATTGCGTGAGGGCGCGGTCCCACTGGCCCAACAGCGACAGTAGTTGGAACAGGAAGATGCGGTGTTTGGGCTGAGCCGGATCGCGGCGCGCTTCGTTTTGCAGTTCCGCGAGTGCCGTTGCGAGGTCTGCGTTCTTAAGTGCCGTGATGGCGGCTGACGTCATGCCGATGCTCCCGCGCCGAATAGTCGTGAGTTGGATCGCACGGCGGCATGGCGCGAGCCGCAGCGGCGAGCGGATTACTTGCGCAACTTGGCTTCGCCGTCGCTCCAAGATACTCCGGTGTCCGAAACCTGGGTGCCCAGCTTCGTGAGGTCGACGGAGCGTTCGATGGGATTCGACGCCGCCGTCCCCGGCTTGTGCGGAGTTTTGTAGCTCATCGCCACCTGGTTATAGGTAATCGTGAGCGTCTCTTCGGGCACGCCCGCATCGCCCGAACTGCCTTCGCTTCCCGAGATCTTCCACTCCGTCAGAAAGCAGGTTCCGAAGGCGATCTTCAGCCACGCGCGAACCCCCTCGGCCTCGCTGCGAGCTTGCCCCGCCCGGACCGACAGGAAGCTGATGTAGACCACTTCTCCCGCCTTCGACTTGAGCTTGCGGTCGGTCGCCGCCTTGAACATCAGGTACGGAGTGAACTCGTCCACCGCCTTGGTGATGGTGAGCTCGTTCTTTTCGACTTTCTCGACGAACAGGTCGAGCGACGGACCGCCGTTGTCGCCCGTCTTGCCGCCGCGAAAGTTCACGCCGTGTCCAAAGTCGATGTTCTTCGCCGAGAACCAGCCGCCCGCCGTCGCGTAATCTTCCAGCGCCACGTAACTCGACGTCACCGACTTCAACGTTTCGAAACTGACGATGATCACGCGGGCACCTCGACGGAACGCAAGCTGACGTACGACCGACGTCGTCGGAACGGGCCAGTTCCCGTTCCGACCTCGTCCTGTTCAAAAATCGGCCGCCGACTACTCGGTGACTTTCACATTGCCCGTGCCGCCATCCGGCAATTTGTCGCCGCCTTCGGTCCACGGCTTGTTCGTCGCGTGGTCCCACGTGAACGGCGGCGTCACCTTCACGTAGTTCTTGCCCTGCTGATTGTCGGTCGTGTAGTACCAGGTGAACGCGATGCCGTTGTACCAGTAGGTGAGTTCTTCGGTCGGACGGCCGTCGGCGTCGCCGCTGATGCTCCACGTCTTCACGAACGCATTCTTCAGGTGCATCTGCATGAAGATGATCGCGACCGTCTGGTTATCCGCGTTCTGCGCCACTTGGATGAACTTGATGTCGACGTTGCCGACCGTCGCGCCGCGCATCGCGAAGTTGGCCAACAGCGGCGAACCCATGTCCATCGACTTGCTCACCGAGACTTCTTGCAATTCGCCCACGCCGAACACGATGTCGGCCGTACCGGCCTTCGCGCTGTCGGCCACTTCGCGCGTGATGCCGAAACCGACGCTCTCGCACGTGAAGTGTTCGGTGAATTCCTTGATCATGCAGTCGCCGACCACTTTTTCAATCTTCATCAAAATCATTGCGTAACTCCCAGGTTAAAACGATTCAGACCAACTTTACTTCGGCATGCGCGAAACTAGTCGCAGCGACACGGTGAGTCCTTCCAGCTGATAGTGCGGGCGGAGGAAGAACTTCGAGCTGTAGTAGCCCGGATTGCTCGGATCTTCCTCGACCACGACTTTTGCTTCCGCCAGCGGCCGGCGCGCCAGATCCGCTTGCGAAGCCAACCCCGGATTCTGCTCGACGTACTTATTGATCCAGCTTTGCAGCCAGTTCGTGAGTGAATCGCGGTTTTGGAACGACCCCACCTTATCGCGAACCATGCATTTCAGGTAGTGAGCGAAGCGGCAAGTCGCGAACAGGTACGGCAAGCGAGCGGCTAGGTTGGCGTTCGCGGTCGCCGCCGGATCGTCGTACTCGGCCGGCTTCTGCAGCGACTGCGCGCCGATGAAAGCGGCAAAGTCGGTGTTCTTCTTGTGGATGAGCGGCATGAAGCCGTTGCGCGCCAGTTCGGCTTCGCGGCGATCGCTGATGCCGATCTCGGTCGGGCACTTCATGTCGACGCCGCCGTCGTCCGACGGGAACGTGTGCACCGGCAGCCCCTCGACCGCCCCGCCCGACTCGATGCCGCGAATCTGCGTGCACCAGCCGTACATTTTGAAGGCGCGAGTGATGTTCGTGCCCATCGCGTAGGCCGCATTCACCCAGCAGTAGCGCGAGTGGTCGCCGCCTTCGCATTCCTCTTCAAAATTGAACTCTTCGACCGGGTTGGTCTTGGCGCCGTACGGCGTGCGACCGAGGAACCGCGGCATGCACATGCCGATGTAGCGCGAGTCGTCGGCTTCGCGCAGCGAGCGCCACGACGCGTACTCGGGGGTCGAGAAGATCTTCGTCAAGTCGCGCGGATTGCTGAGCTCGTTCCAGCTTTCCATCTGCATCACGCCCGGCGCGGCGCCGGTCATCATCGGCGTGTGCGACGCGGCGCAAACTTGCATCAGTTCTCCCAACAGCTCCACGTCCGGCGGGCTGTGGTCGAAGTAGTAGTCGGCCACGAACGCGCCGTACGGCTCGCCGCCGAACTGACCGTACTCTTCTTCGTACGTCTTCTTGAAAATGGGGCTCTGATCCCACGCCGTTCCCTTGAACTTCTTCAAGGTCTTGGCGAGCTCCTTCTTCGAGACGTTGAAGAACTTGATCTTCAACATCTCGTCGGTTTCGGTGTTGTTCACCAGATAATGCAGACCGCGCCAGGCGCTTTCCAGCTTCTGGAAGTCTTCATGGTGGATGACCAAGTTGATTTGTTCGGTGAGCTTCTTGTCGATGGCTGCGATCAGGCTGTTGATCGTGGCCAGCGCGTCGTCCGACACGACGTTGGCCGTGGCGAGCGCCTGTTCGGCGAGCGTCTTCACGGCGTTGGCGATGGAATCGCGCGCTTCGTCCGACTTGGGCTTGAACTCCCGTTGAAGCAGCGCCGAAAAGTCGCTCATCTCCACCGTGCCTGCGGCGGCCGAGGCGGCCTGTTGTTCCGGATTCGTCGACATCTGTCTCTCTACTCCTGCAATTGTGCGTTTTGGTTTGAGCGGATCAGCATACGGGTCGGGGCGAGCCGCGCGTTACGACGCGGCTTCTTCGCCGCCTTCCGCCTTCGGAGCGCCGACCAGCGTACGGAGCAGATCGGGATCCTTGAGCACCTTGGCGATCAGCTGCTCGGCGCCCGACTTGCCGTCCATGTACGTCAACAGATTGCTCAACTGCTCGCGAGTCTCCAGCAGCTTCCGCAGCGGCTCCACCTTCCGCGCGACCGCGCCGGGAGAGAAGTCGTCCATGCTGTCGAACGTGATGTCGACCATCAGGTTGCCGTCGCCGGTGAGCGTATTGGGCACCGAAAAGGCCGTTCGCGGCTTGATCGCTTTCATGCGATCGTCGAAGTTGTCGACGTCGATCGACAAGAACTTCCGATCTCCGACCGGCGCCGGCGGCTCTTCCGGATTGCCCGACAAGTCGGCGAACACGCCCATCACAAACGGCAACTGCACCTTCTTCTGCGCCCCGTAAACTTCCACGTCGTACTCGATCTGCACGCGCGGCGCTCGATTGCGCTGGATGAACTTCTGCGAACTCTGCTTCGCCATTTCTGGCTCCTTGAAACGTGGTTATGTGATCGTTATCGAGCTCACGAGCTCCTCGCGCTGGGGCGGCGCGGAGAGAGCTTGCGCAATTGCGCATGTTCCACGAACTCCCAGTAGGAGTGCGCGGGTTATCCTTGGTTATCCGTTCCGCCCAGCGTCTGGGCTTGATCCAGTCCGCCTGGAGAAATGTCCTTGAGAATCTCGAGAAAGCTCTTCGTCGACAACCGCTTCGCCCGTCGCAGCAGCAGCGGCAGGGGACTCGACGGCTCAAACTTCTCGAAGTACTGACAGACTCGATCCAACGCCTTGATCGCGTTGTCGCGAGACGTGATTTCGGCGTCCCAATCGGGCACCTTCACGATTTGCACCACCGGCGCGACGCTCGCCGCCGCGACCATCGCCGGCCCCACGGCCGCGACTCCGCCTGCCGCGACTCCGCCCGCCGCGCCGCTCGCCGCCAACTCGGCCGCAGCCCCGTCGACCTCCGCGGTCGCTTCGGGCGCGGCTTCCGCCGGCGGTTCCGGCTTCGGATCCTCCAGCGTGCCGCCGCGCTTGACTAAGCGTTCGGCCAGGATCTTGTGGATCGCGAGCAGCTCTTTGGCCAGCGCTTCGAGGCTGCGCGAGTTGCCTGCGCCGACTTGCGTCGTGAGCGCTTTATCGAGCTGACGGACCAGATCGGCCGCACGCGACGCCGACAGCGCGTCCGCACGCAACACCCCCAAATCGACGTCTTGGAAGGCCGCGTCCAACAGCTTCGAACGCTGCTTGATCACTTCCTCCGTCTCCGCCTTCGTTCGCGGATACTCGCCCGTGATCACGCCGATGTCGCGGCGGCTGAACGAGCCCGCCGCGGCCGAACGCACGATGGGCAAAATCTGCAGCGGATACACCAGCGCCGCATTGTCCGCCAACGTCGCAATCGAATTCACCCGCAACGTCGGATCGTTGTCGTCGTCGGGGTCGAGCCGCGGGAACATGGGCTCCCAATACTGCTCAATCAGCCCCTTGATCAGCGCTAAGGCGTCCGCCAACCCCGCAATGCCGTCGGTCCGCAAGAGCGCTTGCGCCAGCAGCACCGCGACCCGCAAATCTTTCGTGCGCCCCAGCAAGTCGAGCGCGTGCTCCTTCACCACATCCCACTCGGGTTCTTTCCCGGGAATGATCGTGCTGCCGTACTGCTGATCAGGCACTCGCTGCGAAGCACGACCCATTTCGACGAAGGCCGGATCATACTCCAGGTCCGTGCCGCACGGCGCCTCATCCGAGAACGGCCGCAATAACTCTTCAACGTTCAATGTCGTCACGCGCAATTACCCGAGGACTGAAAGAACGAAACCCTGCGCCTCTGGAGGAGTAGGTGTAAAGACTAAGTAAAAGGGGGGGCAAAATCAATCTTGGGAATAGCTGATTCTAGTACGAGAAGCGTACGTCGAACCGCAAGATGCTCTCGTAGAGCTTCGCGCCCGTCAGCGCCCACCCGCCGCTCACGCCAAACTCGAACAGCCCCAGGTCGCTGCCGCCGTCCCGCGCGATCCGGACGCCTGGGACCAAGTTGAGCACATGGGCGCCGTCGGTCGGAACTTGCAGACCGGCGGGAGTCGTCATCTGGCCGTTGAGGATGGCGTAGTTCAACACCTCGAACGTCGGGATCACCGCCAATTTATCCGACTCCCACAGCAAGTGGCCCACTCCCAACCCCGTGATCAACACCTGACCCGTATGCACCGGGTCTCCCCCCATCGGCACCCAATAGCGGATGTCGCCGTAGAAATAGGTGATGTCGCTCCACCGATACCGAAACAAGAACCCCGGTTCCAGCGCGATCCGGCCCGTCCCCAGCCCCATGGATTGCGAGCCGGTGTTGAACTGCGTGCGGAAAAACTGCGTAATCTGCCACTCGTCCCCGTCCACCATCACCGTCTTCGTCTGCAACAACAGGTCGCCTAGCCCCGCGTGATTCCGGTTCACCTCCGGGTCGACCCACGAGAACGGCACCTCAAAGCCCAGCGAGAACTTGTCTCCCCCCGACTCGGACAAGAACCGCAACTGCGTCGCATCCACCGACCGCTCCGGCAACTTGGGCCCCGTCCCCGTCGCCCCCCCCTTCGCCCAGTAGTAACCGGCCCGGTCCGGGAACGGACGGTTGAACATGTGCGCCGTGCGAATCCGGAAGTTGCTGAAGGGCTGCGAGCCCTCGATCTCAAACGGCGCAAACGGCAGCCGCTCGCGCCCCAAGCCGCTCGTCATGTTGCACGGGCGAGCACGCACGAGCCCCCACCAGTACCGCCCGCCCCCCGCCGGCCACTCGTCCACCGTCTCTTCAAAAATCGGCGACACCGGCGAACCGGGGACATAGCCTTCGGGCAACGGCAGCACTTCAGGACCGCTTTGCAGACCGCCATCCGGCCCGTACCCGGGCGCCAGACGCGGCGCCGGAAGTCCCTCAGGCGGTTCCACATACGTCCCGGCGCCGTCTCCATCCCACAGCGCCGCGCGCAACAGCGATGTGTTGCCGACCCAAGTGGAATTCTCCAGAACATCGAGGTTCGGTTCGACCAGCACTTCCCCCGTGCCCGTCTCCCGCGCCTGCGGCAGTCGCACCACGATCTGCCGCGGCCGTTCCCCCGTCCCCTCGCCCACAATCTGCTCCAGCCGCCCCCCCGAATACCGCACCGTCGGTTGCGACTCGCCGCCATATCCCAACTGGCCATAACCCGTCTGGCCGTAGCACGGCGCGCACCACCAGCTCGTCACAATGGCCGCCGTCAACAGCAGCCAAGTGCGTGCTAGGCGTCGAGCGCCGAACTTACCCATGTTGCTTCGCTTTCCGTGAAGGCGCAGCTTTCTGCGCAAATCTGTGACGGCTTCCCCGCCCAATGGCGGTCGTCACAGTTATCGGATAGAGCAACTGGTTTATTTGAGGCGACTTTGACGGTTCTGCCGAGAAAGCAGCCCGCAAGTGAGCGGATTAGCGCGCCTCGCGAACCTCGATCGCACTCGCCGGTCGGCGCAAGGCGAGCAGCACCACGGCGTAGGCCGAGAACAGGACGCTGGCAAAGAACAAGTCGCCCGCCAGCGTGTACCGGAAAAACGGGACCGCTCGCAGGTAGCAGTCGACGAGCCCCGTCCAGGTGTGCGCGTAGCTGGAGCCCAACGCCCAGACGCCGAAGTTGGTCGTGATAAAGAAGAAGATCGACGACGCGAGACTCGACCCGACCAATCCGGCCGTCATCCCAGCCGCCGCCCAACCGCTTGCACTCTTCTGGCTCATGCCGAATCGATTCTGCAGCCAATGGCCGGCCCAAGCGGGCGCCGCGAGCGAACTGTAGACCACGGCCATTAGCCGCAGGTCATACCCGCCGATCACACAATCGCTGGCCGCCATCACGCCCAGCGGCACGAGGACCGCCAGCCGTCGGCACGGCAACACGTAGCCGGCGAACAAGGCCAGCGCGGCCACGGGCGCAAAATTCGGGAGGTCGCGCAGAGCTAAACGAGTGACCGTGCCCAACGTGATCAACGCCAGGAGCGCGAAGAAGACCGTGTACGAATTCCAGGGGGATCGCTGCATGACCGTTTGCTCCGCTATCTGCCGACTCTGAGAAGCGGCCCAGTTTACGCAGCTCGCGCCGGTCGCGAAAGAGTGGCAGTTAGTCTTCCGCAGCGCCGCCGAACTTCCAGAGGACGCGATCTTGGGCGACCAGGGGGTAGACGCCGCAGCTGCGATCGGCCCGTTTGTCGTTCACTCGGTACGTCCAATTCTTCCCTCGTCCCTCGTTCGCCAAGTCGTCGATCTTGGACACAAACGCCGTCTCGCCGCTGCCGCGATGCTCGAACCGAATCCCCCGCGGCAGCTTTTGGGCGTCTTGGAGGGCGTCGAGCACCGTCATGCCGGTCCGGTGGGGCAATCGCGGAAACCGCTTCTGCACCCCGTCGCCGTAGTCGATGGTGAGTTCAATGGTCGACTTTGCAGCCCCTTCGTCGGCGCGCGCCGTCCGGATGCCGTCAAGTCGTACGGCGGTCGCCAAGACAAGCGTCATGACCGCCGCCGTCAACCAAACTTTCGGTTGCATTCCATGGGCCATCTCAATGGGCCTTTCTCAAAATATGGCAGGAAGCCGACCGTTCGCGCGGCGCCGGCTGATGAAACCAACAGAACCTCACGGCGACCAGCGGGGCCGACCGGCGATCGTGCCGTCGATCGGACTGCTGGCCGTCGCATACAGTCGTTTCGGAATCCGCCCGGCGCGGTACGCCATCCGCCCCGACTCGCAAGCCCCCTTCATCGCCCGCGACATGAGCAGCGGGTCGCGAGCATGCGCGATGGCCGAATTTAGCAACACGGCGTCGACCCCCAGCTCCATGGCGAACGCCACATCGCTGGCCGTCCCCACTCCTGCGTCGATGATCACCGGGTAATCGGGATCGCCATCCTTGAGGTACTCCAAGATGATCCGGATGTTGTTGGGGTTCAGGACGCCTTGGCCCGAGCCGATGGGGCTGCCGGCGGGCATGACGGCGGTCGCGCCGGCCTGTTTGAGTCGCCGAGCGGTCACGGGGTCGTCGCTGGTGTAGCACAGCACTTGAAAGCCGTCGGCGACCAGCTTCTCGGTGGCGTCGAGCGTCGCGATGGGGTCGGGCAACAGCGTCTTGCTGTCGCCGAGCACTTCGAGCTTCACCCAGTCGGCGCCGGGGTTGTCGAGTCCGCGGAGGATTTCACGACCGAGTCGCGCGCAGCGGACGGCGTCGACGGCCGTGTAGCAACCGGCCGTATTCGGCAACAGCGTGTAGCGATCGAGGTCGAGATAATCGAGCAAGTTTTGGCCGGCGCCGTCGTACAGTCGTTCGCGACGGACGGCGACCGTGATGCAGTCGGCGCCCGACAGGTCGAGCGACTCGCGCATGATCTCCAGCGTCTCGTATCGTCCCGTGCCCACGATGAGTCGACTGCGCAGGACATGCTTGCCGATGCGCACTGGTTCGTCGACGTATGCCGCCGGTCCCGCCTCGCTCATTCCCGTTCGTTCTCCCTGCGCTGCGCTAGCCGCCGCCGACCAGCGTCACGACTTCCAGGCGATCCCCGTCGCGCAACACCGTTTCCGCATGCCGCTCGCGAGGAACCACCTCCAGATTCAATTCGACGGCCACGTGGCGGGGCGAGATCTTCAGTTGCTCGAGCAGTTGAGCGACCGTCGTTCCATCCGCCGCCTCGCGCGACTCGCCGTTAAACTCGATGCGCATCGTGGCGACTAATTCCGCAACTCGAGATCACGGGCTTTGCCGAAGCCGATCTTGATGAGCGTTCCGCCTTGCGGCTGTCCGGTCGCGGCCGTCGTGCGGCTCCAAGGCAAGCTATAGGAGACCCAATTTCCGGTATTGGCGTCGGCCACGTAGAGGATGCTGTCGGCAGGTCGGACGTCGCCGCCGCCCGTGCGGAAGGAGGCGACGCCGGTGACCATGAGGAACGCGGGCTTTTTGGTTGCGCCGGGTTCGACTCCCAGGTCGGCCATGATGTTGTATTTGTAGGCGCCGCCCACTTTGCCGGTGCGCGAGTTGGGGACGAGGCACTGAAGGTCGCCGGTGAGGTAATCGAGGAAGAAGACGCCTTCCATGCCGTCGGCGATCGGCCCCGTGCACATGGCGAAGGTATCGCTGGAGTGGGTGGCGACTGCCTTGAGTCGCAAGGCGTCAAGCGCTGCGTTTTCGGACGAGCGCCAAGTCGCACCGCCGACCAGCACGCCGACCGCAACCAGCAACCCCGCGCTCAACCCGGCTCCAAACGCACGCCGCGACCGTTTCGAAAACCACCGCACCATGGAACTGATTCCTTAGTTCTGTAAGACCGCCTCGACTGGACGATGCCTGCCCAGGCAGCATCCTAACGCTTTCGAGCGCGCCGTAGAACAGGCTTCCAGCCTGTTTCCGCCCGAAGAGCGGCCGCCCGCCCCGCCCGCTGCGGCGCACAAACCGGCGAACGGCCAAGGACGGCCGTCGCGACAAACGGCAGACAGGCTGGAAGCCTGTCCTACGGGTTGCCAAGGATTTCGAGTTTGCTGCGAATAGGGGACGATTCAGTTGACGACGATAGGGGTGGTTCCATGAGCGTCATTCGTTGTTCCTGCGGCAACTCGCGATCGGTTTCCCCTGGGGCGGGGCCGGTTGGAGTGTGTCCGGCTTGCGGCCGATCGATGTGGGCCCCAAGCCCGTCGATCGGCGATGACTTATCAAACACTCTGATTGAGGAAGGGGCGAATCAGCTCGTTATTCAGACTTCCGCCGGCGTCGCCTACTCGACCTTCGCCGTGCTGGCCGCCTGGGGGGCCATGTCGCTCAGCTTCGCCATCTTGTTCTGCGCAGGCATGTTTCTGCGCATTGGAATCTGGTTGTACCTCGTTCCCCTTCTGGCCTGGGTCGGCTATCTGATCTACGTGCGCCGCACGAACCGAATCACGCTCACGGCGACTCGCCAGGAACTCGTCATTTCCCACACCGCTTGGGTGTTTCCCGCTCGTCAAACAAGAATCTCGTTGGACGACTGTCGCCAAGCGTATGTGACGCGACGGAGGACGGTGCGTTTGCCGACCGGCGGACTGCTGAATTGGTATGTGTTGCTTCAACACGGATTCTTCCTCGATCAGTACTGCCTTTACCTCGCGCGGCAGCCCGGTTGGCGACATGGCCTCTGCCAGTTCGCCGACCCCGAAGTCGGTCAGCGAGTGGCGGACCGCATCAACGGCTTCCTGAATTGGACGCCCGTCCCCGTCGTTTCGACCTGGTATCAACGTTTCCCGCTGCTCGAGGCGACGAACGATGACAAGCGGCACCGCCACGCCAGTCCCGGCGCGATCACCGCATCCTCGTTTCCCGTTCCCGCCTGGTCCTTCGGCTGCTTGACGATGATGTTGGCGAACGGACTCGGAGTGCTCTTGGTGGTGAGTCTCAGCGTGGCCGTGATGCCAAATCAGGTCCGTTCGCGACCGGCAGTGATGTCGGCGACGACGTCCGTTCCCACGGCTGCGAACTCTGGTTCAGTGGGCCGAGATCATCCCTTGATCGGCCGGCCTGCGCCGCCCATCAAGCTGGCGCGGGCCGACGGTACGACGTTTCCTTGGGAAAGTCACTGCGGTCAAGAAGTCATGATCCTTGGCTTCTTCAACGGCACGGATCAGTCGCAACGCCAAGTGCTAGCCGAGTTGGCCACGCTATCGTCCGGCAATGTAGGGCCTAAGGCGGCGACCTGCACCGTGTGCACGCGCGAGTCTGGGGACGCGGCGCGGCCCATATGGCAGAATCTCCGCTTCCCCCTGGACCTGCTCGTCGATGCAGATGGAACGATCCAGCAGCAATACCAGATCGACCATTGGCCATGCGTCTTCGTCGTCGACGCGCAAGGCGTCATCCGCTGGCATCAGTGGGGCGACACGGGAACTCTGACCACTGAACTTCGCCAACAGTTGACGCTCATCAGACAGCCAGCGCCGTAGAACAGGCTTCCAGCCTGTTGCCCCTCAACCCCGACCCTTCTCCCCGCCGCAGCGGCGGGGAGAAGGGAGCAGGAAGCGAGTGCATCGCGTCCTCTGTCTACTGCTCGCGCACCAAGATTTGGCCGACCAGTTGGCCGGTGGGGTAGGTGGCCAGAACGTAGGTGTTGCCGCCGTCGCGCACGCGGACGCGGCGCGCGGCGGGGGCGCCGGCGGCTTGGTGTTGAGCCGTCACGGGGATCAAGCGGAGGTCGTGCTCGCCGGCCGGCGCTTCGATGCGCAAGACTTGGATCTTGTCGGGCAAGAGGCCCCAGCACCGAGTGTCCGCCGACTCGGTCGCCTGCCACGCCACGCCCGCCATGTCGACCGCGAAGCTCGCCAGTTCATGCTTTGCGAAACCAGCGGCCTCTTTGGTGCCGTACACGACGCCCATCTTCACGACGCGCCGCGCCACCGCGCGTCCCACGGTTCGCGGCATGAGCGCCTCGCACTGCTGACGCGCCAACAACGTCACGTCGGTCACCGTCTCGGTGACGCCGGCGAGCCGTCCGTCGACTTGCACCGACACGCCCTGCACCGTGTTCGGTCGCGCCATCACCTTCGGGACCTTCACCGGCGCTACGTTCGGCGGCACCGTCTGCTTCCCCACGGCGCTCACAATCTCGCCCGCGATCAGCAGCGACGCCGACGTCGGCGCCTCGACCACCTGCTCCTTGTACGGACCGCGGCCCGTAAACGCCAACACATAGATCACGCCGTGCCCCGGTTGCGAATGCCGGCCGCTGGTCACTCGAGCCACATCGGCCTGCCCCGCTTTGAAGTCGGGCCGCCAACTCACCACCTGCGCAAACGAGCGCTGTGCGTCGTCGTAGTTCAAATGCGAGGCCTCGCTGAGCACCCCGCGCAGGTACGGCGCAAACGCCACTCGCTGATATTGCAGCTTGGGATTGTCGCCGTTCTTGTCGGCCCCCGCCGCGATGATCGCGTCCTGCTTCTGAATCGTCTGCAGGATGTAGGCCTCGGCGTCGCCGCCGTCATGCATCAAGTTGCTGACCGACAACAAGGCGCGTACGAGCACCTTTTCGTAGTCCTCGCCCGCATACGCGCGGCGCTGATCGTCGGTCAAGTACGACCACGCCGACTCGGCCAAATCCGCCTGCTCCAAATGGTCGAAGCTGTCGCGCACCGCCCGCAACGACGCCTCGGCCTCCTTCGCCTGCCCGCGCGCCAGCTGGATCATCGCGTGCTCCAGCGTCAGCACATCCGCCTCGCCCCCGCCCCGCTTCAGACTGTCTTGCACCAGCTTCTCGGCCTGCGGCAGCTGGTTCGAGTAGTACGCCGAACGCACCTCGGTGACGCGGTTCGCATACGTCGAACACCCGGCGGCCGTCGCCAGAGCGGTCAGCATCGCCAGAGCGAGCGTCGCGCGGCAGCGGAGGTCAAGGGGGCGAACGTCTGGCATGCGAAGGGCGTCGGCGGTGCAGAGGTCCAGGGGCTTATTTGGGCCAAACGTTCGACATCACGCGGCTGGTCCAGCTGTGGTAGTACGCCTTGCTGATCGGCGTCGACTGCTTGTGCTGCTCCCCCGTGCGAATGTCGATCATCTCCAGCGTCAATTGATAATCGCGCTGGTAGTTCTTGTTGTCTTGCGTCGTGCCGGAGGTGAGCTTCGCGAACATCAAGTACTCAAACGGATGCCCGCTTTGCTGCATCACGTGCACGAACGACTGCATGTTCGCCGGGACGAACAACTGCTGCGGCGGCAATCGCAGCTCGTCCAACCCCGCCTGCACGTAGCGGCGGCTGATCGGCTTGAACTGCGGCGACTCCAGCAACTTCGAGTCGATCATCTCGTAGAGCATCTCCTTGAAATCGCCCATCTCTTCGGCCGTCTTGTTTTCGACGCCGACAAAACAGATGCTCGCCCGCGGCGGCGGCATCATCTCGCCCCCCGCCGACGCCAATTGCATTTGCGGGTTGGATTCGAAGTGCCCCAAGAGCGCCGCGACCGTCTGATCGACGAGCGGCCGATAGACTTCCTGCCCCGCCTTATGGCTGCCGACCATTTCCTTGTCGCCCGGCTGCAGCACCTTGCCCGACTGATGACTGCGGCAGCCGACCGCGCCGACTGCGGCCAGCAGGCAGACGACCAGCGCGGAGACGACGGGGGCCGGCCAGGAGTCAGATGAGGAGCGGACGCAACGGACAGGGGCGAGCATGGGATTCCTTTCCCAGGGAGCGGCGAACGACCAACCCGTCGCTCGGCGGCCGGACGTCTTCCTGACGTCCTGCGGCGCGCCGCATGGTTCGGTCTCTCCACCTATCATCGACCGGCGCGCACCCCTCCCCGCAATCGGGCCGCGATCTTACTCGTATTCGCCCGCCAGATCGAGCCCAACTCGGGGGGCGGTGCTAGCTGCCAGCGACGCTAGCGATGCTGTCGCAGCGAGCACTCCGAGCGCTACTCGGCCAGCGCCGCCGTCCGCCATAGTTGGATCGCGTGCTCCTCCTCGCGAATCAACGCCAGGCGCCCCTCCTGAGCCCCATACTGCAGCGACTTCACCGCCGACCCGCCCTCGCTCAACACGCTAAACAAACGCCACTCGCCACCCACGCGCCGCCACCAAACCACGCTGCCGTCCCGCGAGCCGCTCCAGAATTGCTCCCCCGTCGCGTCGAACACGATCGAAGTCACCGCGCTCGAATGCCCCTCCAGCTGCACGACCTGCTCGCCGGTCCGTCCCTCCGCCCGCCCGTCCGCCCTGCCGTCGACCACGCGCAGCGCCCCATCCATCGAGCCGCAAGCAATCCACGGCCCCTCGGAACTGATGGCCACCGCCGTGAGCGGCAATGACGACGCACTTCCGAGCGGCGGGAGGGGTTCCAGCGTTCGGGCATCCCACCGCAGCAAGTGGCCCGACATGTCGCCGGCGACGATCCATGGCTCGCCGACCGCCAAACTGGCGATCCGACCATTGCCGCCCAACAGCGTCGCCGCGCGATTGCGGAAGTAAAACGTCTGCTCGCCCGTCGCCGTGTCCCAGCCCGCCAACGCGTCGTCGCCCAGCGCGCAGTAGCACCGGTCGCCCGACGGCGAGAAGGCGACGAACCGGAAGACCGGCTTCTGGTTGTCGGCGGAATCGGTCTGACGCGATTCGGGCAGCAGCACGATCTCCTCCAGCCGCCAGCTGGCGGTCGTCGCCGCATCCGCCACGAACTCCAATTCGACGCGGTCCCGGTCGAACGGCGCCGAGAGCACCCCCGCGCGAAGCCATTCGTACTCCTCTGCCTCCGATGCCAATTGAAACCGCCGCGTCTGGCTGCCTTCGACGTTCAGCAAGCGGACGTCGATCTGGGGTCGATCGAGCGTCGCGCGTTCGGCGCGGACGCGCGCCAGCACGACGATCCGTTCCAAGCTCGTCGGGCGACTCGCCAGCGGCACGCCGATGCGAACGACCGGTTGCTTGGCGTCGACCGCAATGCGCGCCGCCCTTCCGCTCCATGCCGACTCGTCTGGTTCCTCGATCAGGAGTCCGCGCGCGTCCTCCGCAAACTGCAGTTCACGCGCCTGCAAGCGCTGCGTGCGCACGCCGTTGGGCTGCCACTGCTGCGGCCACTGCGCTTGATTCGCCTCCAGCCAATGCAAGCCGATGAGTTCGCTGCCGATCGCGAGCCGCCGGCCGGATCGATCCCACGCGATGCACTCGGTCGCACGGAAGTGTCGGGGATGAAAGCGATCGAAGGCCGGCTGCCCTTGCGCCTGCACGCGCCGGACTTGGCGCGGCGTCGAATCCAACTCTAACACGCCCGTCTCGGTGCGTCGCAGCACTTGATCCTCTAAGTGACGAGACGCATAAGCGAGCCGCCGACCATCGCCGGAGAGCGCGATGCTATCGACGGGGAAGGGCGACAGCGCGACGACTTCGTGCGCATCGGCCCCCCGCAGCTCGTAAACTTCCACGCCTTCGTCCTTGGTCACCGCCAGCCAACGGCCGTCGGGACTGGTCGCCAGCGGCGGATTCTCGCGCCCGCCGCCGCTTAACGTCAATTCGATGCGTCCTGACGCCAAGTTAAACAGATATACGTCGTTCAGTTCGCCGGCGATGAGCGCCGCGCCGCGCTGCGGCACGAGCACGGGCGCCGAATAGTCGATGTCGCCGTTCGCCGAAAGAGGCCCCGGAAAGTCCTTCACCACACGCGCCGCATCGACTTCATAGATGCGCAGCCAGTTCTTGTAGCCCGAGATCAGGTAACGGCCGTCGGGCCAATAGCACAGCGGCCCAAGCGGCGCGCCGTTCACCTCCGTGCGTCGCCGTTCCGACGTCGCCTCAAGCAGCTGCGCCGTCTGATGGGAAGTCGCGATCCACGGCTGCGAGGGATGGAGGTCGAAGCTGGCGTCGACCGACTTCCAGGTGCGGCCGGCCGTCCAGCCTTCTCCCAGGTTCCACGAATAGAGCTGACAGTTGAAGTTGGATGCGGCGTACAGCGTGCGCGAATCGCGAGCGAAGGCGACTTGGGAGATCAACATGCCGGGTTGCGCTTCGAACACCTGCGGCGCTCCGTTCGTACCGCGCCGCCAGAGACAAACTTTTCCCAACCGGGTTCCCGCGGCGACCCACTGACCGTCGTCGCTTAACGCCACGCTGGCCATTCCCTCTTGGAACGAGCCGACGTCGCCCTTCTTCTTCAGCTGTTGGAAGAACTCCGCCATGTTCGTTGCGGCCGTGTTCAGGGACACCGTCTGCTCGAGCTGCCAGTCTTCGGTGCGGTACAGGAAGACGGTCGAGTGGGGCGTCCCGCGATGCTGGGCGACGGCGAGCGTCCGCCCGTCGCGGCTGAACGCGACCCCGCGGATGCGAATGCCTTCGGCGAGCGTTTTCACAGGTCGTGCGTCGAGCGCCGTACGCGCTTGCGCGATCAGCGAGCGAATCTCGACGGGGTCGAGCTGCGCGGGGGCGAGCGACCGGGCCTGCGCGAGGGTCTCAAGCGTGCGCCACGACCAGCCTGGATTGCGGCGCGTCGCGCGGGCGTTCGCGTCGCTCAACAGTTGGCTCGCCTTCGCCAAGTCGGCCAATTCGGCGCTGCGTCGCGCGAGCTGCGATTGTTGGACGGCGAGCTGCGAGCGTTGGGCGACGAGTTCTGCTTGGAGTTCCGCCTGCCGCTTCCACTCCAGCGATTGTCGACGATAGGCGAGCCCGATGAGAGAGAGGGCGCAGGCGATGAGTACGAGGGCGATGAGGGCGGCGACGGCCGGCTGGCGTTGCACCCACCTCGCCAGCCGCTCGACAGGCCCCGTGCGCCGCGCCAGGATCGGTTCTCCGCGCAAGTATCGTTCGAGATCCTGGCCGAACGCGGCGGCGGTGGAGTAGCGATCGGCGGGTCGTTTCTGCAGCGCCTTGAGGCAGATGGTTTCCAAGTCGCGCGGGACGGCGGCGTTGAGCCGCGCGGGGGGCGGAGGCTCCTGTTCGTGCAACTGCCTCAGGAGTTCGGTGAGCTGTTCGGAACGGAACGGCGGACCGCCGGTGAGCATCGCGTACAGCAAGGCGCCTAGCGAGTAGACGTCGGAGCGCGGTTCGATCGCTTGTCCTCCGACCGCCTGTTCGGGCGCCATGTACTGCGGGGTGCCGAGGAGGTCGCCGGTGGCGGTGAGTCCCGCGAGGCTTTCGGCGCCGAGTCGTTTGGCGAGTCCGAAGTCGGTGATCTTCGGCGAACCATCCGCATCCAGAAGCACGTTGTGCGGTTTGAGGTCGCGATGGATGACGCCGCGGCTGTGAGCGTAGTCGACGGCGTCGGCGATTTGGCGCATCCTTTCCGCCGCCTCGTTCGGCGGCAGCGGCCCGCGCTTCAGCCGCTCTTGCAAGCTGGGCCCCTCGATGAGCGCCATGGTGAAATAGTGCTGCCCCTGATGCTCGCCGATCTCGTAGATCGGCACGATCCCCGGGTGTTGCAGTTTGGCGGCAGCGCGGGCCTCGGCGTGAAAGCGCCGAATTTCGGCGGAAGACGCCAATCGTCCGGCGAGGATCATCTTCAGGGCGACGATGCGATCCAGCGCCAGATGCCGTGCGCGGTACACGACCCCCATCCCGCCGCGGGCCAATTCGTCGAGCAGCAGGTAGTCGCCGCAGCGACGGTCCTCGGGCGAGTGGAGCGCGACCGACGAGCGTCCCTCGCCGCGCGCTGCACGCGGCCATAACATCTCTAAGCCGCGCAAACAGGCCTCCGCCTGTTCGACCGTCTTCGCCAGCGGCGGAGTCAGATTGCCGGAAGGCGTCTCGGCGTCGGGTCCTTCGGTGGCGAGCAGCCCGTCGTAGGCCAGCAAGACGTAGTCCAACGGCTCGAGCGGTTCGTCGACGAGCGGCCGGTCGACGGCCCCAGGCGATGACGGTCGATCAGGGGTTGAGTCGCTGCTCATCGACGTCATTCAACAAGTCCTGCAGGCGTTTGATGGCGCGGACCCAGAGCTTCCGGACGGCTTCCGGCGAACGTTGCATACGAGCGGCGACTTCGGGAAAAGGCAGCGCCTGTTGATGATGCAACAGGATGACGTCGCGCAGCGCGTCAGGCAACCGGTGCACGGCGCGCTCCAGCTGCCGCAGTTCCTCGCGCGACTCCATCTCCGCCTGCGGCGTGATCTTGATCGTCGCTTCGAACGCGGCGGACGAGTCTTCGGGCGTCACTTGCGACAACGGCACTTCACGCGCGACGTCGCGCTTGGCCGTGTGGAAGTAATGCCGTTCGATGTTCGCCAGATTATGGACGAGAATCTGCTTCAGCCAGGCAAGCAGTTGCGTTTCGTCGTCGCCGCGGAATTTCTCAAAGTCGCGACAGGCTTCCAGCAGCGTTTGCTGGACGATGTCCGAGCCGCTGGTTTTGGGGCGGAGGTGGACGTTGAGTTCGGTGTAGGCGATTGCCAGCAGGTACTGGCGACACTCTTCGCTGAGCTGCCCGAGCGCCTGCGGACAGCCCTGGCGCGCATCATGAATGAGGCGAGCGACAAGTCGAGCGCGCGAAGAGGAAGATTCGCTTGGGCTAGTCATGGAGGCTGCAGGAAATCGGGGACGGCGGACGCGATCGCCGTAGGTCGCTTTGAAATCTAATCCGAGCCCGGAGGCGAGTAACCCCGCAATTTGGAGGAATTCTTTAGAAAGTTTGTCCGGTTATCGCGATTTCTCGTGCCTTGGTAGGTAGAGTCGCTGTCGATGGCAACGCCAGCCTTCGGTTGCAACGCCAGCATGTCGTCCCCTATCGCCCGTCCCCTCGAGCCACTGAATATCCAGCCTTGATTACGCGTTCTTAACGCGAACCCTCCCCAGTCTATCGCGAGTTGCCGTTTCGTAAGACGGCAACCCTGAAACGCCTGTTCCCCAGCGCGTCGCTCGGTGTGTTTTCCTGCACCGAAGGATGCGACTGGTCGGTCGTTTATGCGCGCGGGAAACGGGGAGGACAACCATCCGGGAGTCGCCTACCATGAGCCGTTCTTTCTTCGACCGTTTTGCACGCCGTCGCCAGTCTTCTTCCCATCGCCGAGCGGCGAGCACGCGTCGCGCGGAGGCCGCCACACGGCGGCGACGGCTGTTCACGGAGTCGCTGGAGGAACGTTTGAATCTGGCGCTGGCGGTGTGGGACGGCGGCGGCGCGGACGACAACTGGACGACGGCCGCGAACTGGGCCGGAGACGTCGCCCCGGTCGCGAACGACGACTTGGCGTTCCCGATCGGCGCGGCGCGACTCAACAACGTCAACGACTACGCGGCCAACACGTCGTTCGGCGCGATCCTGGTCTCCGGCTCCAACTACAACCTGTCCGGCAACGCCGTGACGCTCAACGGCGCCCTCACCTCGTCCGGGTCGAACAACACGGTCGGCTTCGGTTTGAAACTCACCGGCAGCTATAGCCTCGCCAACAACTCCTTCAGCACGCTGACCTTCTCCGGCCCGATCGACCTCAACGGCTACACGCTGAATGTTGCGAATCCGTCGAGCGGCCCGGTGGTGCTGAACGGCGCGATCAGCGGCAATGGCGGCGTGAGCGTCAGCGGCGGCACGACGACGTTGGGCGCCGCCAACAGCTACACGGGCGTCACGTCAGTCACCAATGGCACGCTCATCGTGAAGACCGCCACCAGCCTCGGCACGGCCGACGGCACCGCGGGCACCGGGACGACGGTTTCCAATGGATCGGTGCAGCTGGAGAACTCCATCACCGTCGCCAACGAATTGCTGACGGGAACAGGCAATACGCAACTGTACAGTTCGGGCGACAACACCTGGACGGGAGACATCAACTCCAATAGCTATCTGACGCTCTCTGCCATCACGTCCTTGAGCCGCCTGCAGGTGGATGGCGATATTTCCAACCTGTCTGAGATGTACGTCAACGGTTCCGGAGGCCGAGTCGTCCTCAATGGAACCAATGTTTCCGCCTACTACGCCTACTTCCAAAGCGGCGTCACCGAAGTCAACGGTTCGCTCAGCACGAATTATTACTACGTTTATTCCTATGGCGGCGCGACGATTACGGGCAATGGAGCCGTCGAAGCCAGCACGGTTCCTGGTTACGATTACCCTTGGTACATCACTAGCGGCGCTACCGTGAACCCCGGCTCCATCGGCGGCGCCGGCGACCTCGACTCGCGCGACATCAACTTCCAGACCAACAGCAACTACAACGTTGATCTCCTCGGTACCGCCCCTGGGACCGCCTACGATCAGCTCCTCGTCAACGGCGCCGTCTCGCTCGCGGGAAAGTTGAACGTCAATCTGGGATTCACACCGGCGATCGGCAACACGTTCCAAATTATCACCAACGATTCGAACGACGCTGTCAGCGGCACGTTCGCGGGGCTCGCCGAAAACTCGCTGCTGGTCGTCGGCTCGACTGTGTTCCGCGTCAGCTACGTGGGCGGTACGGGCAATGACGTCGTTTTGACCGTCATCAACGCGAACGTCTGGGACGGCGGCGGAACAGACGACAGTTGGCAGACGGCTGCAAACTGGCTCGGTGATGTCGCGCCGACTCCCGGCGCCGACCTGATCTTCCCGACCGGCGCCGCGCGGTTGTCGAATAACAACAACTTCCCCGCCAATACGTCCTTCGGAACGGTTCTGGTCACTGGTTCCGGATACACCTTCGCTGGCAACACGATCGACCTGGACGACCCGATCCTCGTCAACGCGACCAACACCACCCTGAATTTTGATATCCGGCTACTGCCCGGCGGCGCAATCACCAACAACTCATTCGGCACGCTCACTGTCAATTCGGCCATCGATCTCAATGGGAATTCGCTCAGCGTGGCGAACCCTTTGAACGCTTCGACGCTGCTCAACGATACGATTAGTGGCAACGGCGGCTTAACGATTACCAGCGGCACGACGACGTTGGGCGCCGCCAACAGCTACACGGGCGTCACGTCGGTCACCAACGGTGCGATCATCGTAAAGACCGCCACCAGCCTCGGCACGGCCGACGGCACCGCGGGCACCGGGACGACGGTTTCCAATGGATCGGTGCAGCTGGAGAACTCCATCACCGTCGCCAACGAATTGCTGACGGGAACAGGCAATACGCAACTGTACAGTTCGGGCGACAACACCTGGACGGGAGACATCAACTCCAATAGCTATCTGACGCTCTCTGCCATCACGTCCTTGAGCCGCCTGCAGGTGGATGGCGATATTTCCAACCTGTCTGAGATGTACGTCAACGGTTCCGGAGGCCGAGTCGTCCTCAATGGAACCAATGTTTCCGCCTACTACGCCTACTTCCAAAGCGGCGTCACCGAAGTCAACGGTTCGCTCAGCACGAATTATTACTACGTTTATTCCTATGGCGGCGCGACGATTACGGGCAATGGAGCCGTCGAAGCCAGCACGGTTCCTGGTTACGATTACCCTTGGTACATCACTAGCGGCGCTACCGTGAACCCCGGCTCCATCGGCGGCGCCGGCGACCTCGACTCGCGCGACATCAACTTCCAGACCAACAGCAACTACAACGTTGATCTCCTCGGTACCGCCCCTGGGACCGCCTACGATCAGCTCCTCGTCAACGGCGCCGTCTCGCTCGCGGGAAAGTTGAACGTCAATCTGGGATTCACACCGGCGATCGGCAACACGTTCCAAATTATCACCAACGATTCGAACGACGCTGTCAGCGGCACGTTCGCGGGGCTCGCCGAAAACTCGCTGCTGGTCGTCGGCTCGACTGTGTTCCGCGTCAGCTACGTGGGCGGTACGGGCAATGACGTCGTTTTGACCGTCATCAACGCGAACGTCTGGGACGGCGGCGGAACAGACGACAGTTGGCAGACGGCTGCAAACTGGCTCGGTGATGTCGCGCCGACTCCCGGCGCCGACCTGATCTTCCCGACCGGCGCCGCGCGGTTGTCGAATAACAACAACTTCCCCGCCAATACGTCCTTCGGAACGGTTCTGGTCACTGGTTCCGGATACACCTTCGCTGGCAACACGATCGACCTGGACGACCCGATCCTCGTCAACGCGACCAACACCACCCTGAATTTTGATATCCGGCTACTGCCCGGCGGCGCAATCACCAACAACTCATTCGGCACGCTCACTGTCAATTCGGCCATCGATCTCAATGGGAATTCGCTCAGCGTGGCGAACCCTTTGAACGCTTCGACGCTGCTCAACGATACGATTAGTGGCAACGGCGGCTTAACGATTACCAGCGGCACGACGACGTTGGGCGCCGCCAACAGCTACACGGGCGTCACGTCGGTCACCAACGGTGCGATCATCGTAAAGACCGCCACCAGCCTCGGCACGGCCGACGGCACCGCGGGCACCGGGACGACGGTTTCCAATGGATCGGTGCAGCTGGAGAACTCCATCACCGTCGCCAACGAATTGCTGACGGGAACAGGCAATACGCAACTGTACAGTTCGGGCGACAACACCTGGACGGGAGACATCAACTCCAATAGCTATCTGACGCTCTCTGCCATCACGTCCTTGAGCCGCCTGCAGGTGGATGGCGATATTTCCAACCTGTCTGAGATGTACGTCAACGGTTCCGGAGGCCGAGTCGTCCTCAATGGAACCAATGTTTCCGCCTACTACGCCTACTTCCAAAGCGGCGTCACCGAAGTCAACGGTTCGCTCAGCACGAATTATTACTACGTTTATTCCTATGGCGGCGCGACGATTACGGGCAATGGAGCCGTCGAAGCCAGCACGGTTCCTGGTTACAATTACCCTTGGTACATCACTAGCGGCGCTACCGTGAACCCCGGCTCCATCGGCGGCGCTGGCGACCTCGACTCGCGCAACATCAACTTCCAGTCCAACAGCAACTACAACGTTGATCTCCTCGGTACCGCCCCTGGGACCGCCTACGATCAGCTCCTCGTCAACGGCGCCGTCTCGCTCGCGGGAAAGCTCAACCTCAATCTCGGCAGCTTCACGCCGTCGATCGGCAGCACGTACGTCATCATCGCCAACGACGGCGTCGACGCGGTTACCGGTTCGTTCCAAGGGCTGCCCGAAGGGTCGCTCTTCGAAGATGACAGTCAAATCTGGCGCATCAGCTACGTCGGCGGCGACGGCAACGACGTCGTCGTCAAGGCGCTGACCGGCGATCCGCCGATCATCGACGGCACCAACGGCGACGACCTGTTCGAAGCGCGGCTCGTCGGGTCCGACTTCGAAGTCCTCATGAACTCCGTCGTCGTCCTCAACGTCCCCCTGCTCTACATCGCGCCCTACGGACTCACCATCAACGGGCTGGGCGGCAACGACACGCTCTTGGTCAACTACCAAGACAACCTCGTCACCGACGGCTTCTTCAGCGTCCCGATCACCTTCAACGGCGGCACGCAATCGGGACCTCCCGGCGACAAGCTCACGGTGCTCGGCGGCGACTTCAACACCGTCACGTTCAACTACGATTCGGCCGATAGCAACCCGCTGGCCCACTCAGGCACGATCGATCAGGACGGCACGATCCTCACCTACACGGGGCTCGAGCCGATCAGCTATCTGGTCGACGTCGATCACTACGTCTTCAACCTCCCCGGCACGGACGACCAAAGCATCCTCGAAGACGATGCCGGCACGCTGGCGGGCGTCGCCACGCTGCGCAGCGCCGGCAACCAGTACGAGACCACGTCCTTCTCGCTCCCCAACGTTTCGGCCTCGTGGTATCTGGGAAACCTTGACGACAGGTTCACCGTCGCCGCGAGCTTCGGCGTCGAAACGACGGCGGCGGCATACACCGTCTATGGCCAGGATGGCGACGATTCGATCCTCGTCGACACGGCCGTCGACGCCTCCTTCACGCTGCTCGGCGCCAACGGCAACGACACGTTGCAAGGCGGCGACGGCGGCGACAACGTCCAAGGCGGCGCGGACGACGACCTGCTGCTGATCCAAGGCGATGACGCCGTCAACGACGTGCTGCTCGGCGGCGCCGGCAACGACGAACTGCGCAACGTCGGCGCCTCCGACGTGACGCTCGGCGGCTTCAACGCCTCCACCACCGATTGGTCGAACAGCATCGAACTCTATTCGGGCAATGGCTACGGCATCGTCGGCGCCAGCGGCTCGAACGAACTGCACTTCGGCTTCACGCGGATCGAGAGCACAACGAGCATCGGCGGCGGCGACGGCGACGACGACGTCACCACTTCGCACGACAACGTCTCGGAAGTCGCGTACGACGGCGGCGCGCATTCCACGGGCGACCACATCACGCTGGTCTTCACCCCCGATCAGCTCGGCGCGATGGTCACCGCCGACATCCTAGCCGTGAAGTCGTACGTCGCCGATCCGACCGCCGGCCCGCTGACGGTCACGGCCGCCGACGCCCTCGGCAACTTCACCGCTGCCAATTTCGAATCGGCGTCGGTCGCCGTCTACGACGACGACTTGATCATCGACATCACCGCTTGCTTTGCGGCGATCGTCAGCGACGTGCAGATCGTCGTCGGGACCACCGGCGCCGACACGCTCACCGGCACCGCGCTGGCCGATCTGATCTTCGGCCAGGACGGCAACGACGTCATCTCGGGCCTCGGCGGCGCCGACTGCCTGTTCGGCGGTCGGGACGCCGATTCGCTGTCGGGCGGCATCGATGCCGACCTGCTGCTCGGCGGGTCCGGCGACGACACGCTGTCGGGCGATCAAGCCAACGACACTCTCTACGGCGGTTCGGGCGGCGACACGCTGTACGGCGGCGCCGACGAAGATTGGCTCTACGGCGGCGTAGGCGCCGACTCGCTCTACGGCCAACTCGGACACGACCGCCTGTGGGGCGAAGCTAATGACGACTACCTCAGCGGCGGCGACGACAACGATACGCTCGATGGCGGCGCAGGCGTCGATTCGGTCTACGGCGACGCAGGCGTCGACAAGCTGCAAGTGAAGGGGACCGAGGCCGAGAATGATGTGCTGATCGGCGGTGCGCAGTTCGACGACCTCGAAGTCATCGGCGGCGCGGCAGCCTCGATCAACGGCTTCTCGCTCGCCGGCAACCAGATCGAACGCATCCTCGGCAACGGCCAAGGGCTCAACGGCAACTCAAGCCCCAACATCTTCAACCTGTCAGGCGTTACCTTCACCACGCTCAGCCCGCTGGCCTTCGTCAACGGCCTGGGCGGCGACGACCAACTGGTCGGCAGCGAGTTTAACGACGTATTGATCGGCGGCGACGACAACGACGTGATACAGGGCAACGGCGGCGCAGACATGCTGGTCGGCGGCGACGGAGACGATTCGATCTCCGGCGGCAACGGCAACGACACGATCGACGGCGGCGCCGGAGCTGACAACCTTAGCGGCGACGGCGGCAACGATTTGTTCTACGTCCGCGGCGCTGAAATGCTGGACGACGTCGGCCCGGCGCCGGGAGGCCGCGTGAGCGGCGGGGCGAACACCGACCGCATCGTGAACGTCGGCGGCAGCGACCTCGTCCTGCGCGGCTTCAACGGCGTCGCGCAAGGGATCGAGTACATCGAGGGCGCCGGCTTCGGCATCGTCGGCACCTCCGACCCCAACTCGTTCGACTTCCGCACCAGCGCCACGGCGTCCGACATCTACAGTTCCTCGACCGTCGTGTTCATCGCAGTGGCTTACGTCAACGGATTGGGCGGCGCGGACGTGATCTACGGCACCAATGGCAACGACGTGCTGTTGGGCGACGCTGGCGCCGACCAACTGTACGGCATGCACGGCGATGACACGCTGTTGGGCGGCGCCGACAACGATACGCTAAACGGCGGATCGGGCATCGACTCGCTGAACGGCGGCGACGGCGTCGACTCGCTGACCGGCGGCGCGGGCAACGACTACTTTGTGTTCGTCGGCGACGTCGCCAACGAGGACCTGGTGGTCGACTTCTCGTACGACTTCCTGAACGTCAGCGCCTACGGCATCACGTACGCCAACGTCGCGTTTGCACCCGTCGTCGGCGGCGGCCAAGTGACGCTGAACCCCAGCGGCAAGAAGGTCAAGCTGCAAGGCGTCGTGACCGCCCCCGCGATCACGCGCTACGTGTTTTAACCCCGTAGCACAGGCTTCCAGCCTGTGACCTCCCCCCCAACACCTCCCCCCCAACACCTCCCCCCCAACACCTCCTCCCCGACGCCTCCGCCCGCGCGTTTACCAATCCCCGACGCTGCCGTCGCGGTAGTAAACGCGTTGGGCGAGCTCCTGCTCGAACGGATGCTTCCGGACTTCGGCCTCATTGATGGTGATGCCGAGTCCGGGGCGCGTGTTGGGACGGACGACGCGTCCCTTCGGATCGATCGTGAATCCTTCCTCGACCACGTCGACGCGCCACGGCACGTCGTTGTGCACCGTCTCGCAAATGATGTAGCTCGGCTGCGAAAAGCCAAACTCCAGCGACGCCGCGGTGCTCACCGGCCCTTGCGGGTTGTGCGGCGCGAGCGCGATGCGATACGCGTCGGCCAGCGCGGCGATGCGCCGCGCGGCCGTGAGTCCGCCGCAGTGAGTGATGTCGAGCTGACAGATTTCGCAGCCGCGTTTTGCGAACAGGTCGCGGAACGCCTCTAAGTGCGTGATCCGCTCGCCCGTCGCCACGGGCGTCGTGAGCGCCGCGTTGATCATCGCCAGCCCATCCAGACACTCGGGCCAACACGGCTCTTCGAAAAAGTACAGACCGTACGGATCGAGCGCCTGACCGAACTTCAGTCCCATGGCGGGGGACGGTCGCGCATGGCAATCGACCATGATGTCGATTCCGTCTCCCACCGCCTCGCGCATGGCGCGGACGCACGCCTCGGCCGCCTTCACCGGCTGGAGTCCCTCGATGGGCATCGTCGGCGGCACCGCCATGCTCTTGAACGCCGTGTACCCCGCCTCCACCGCCTCGCGCGCCAGATCGGCGAACCGCTTCGCGTTGTCGACCGGCGTTTCGTAGAAATCCTCCATGCGGCCGCCGCCGAGGTGGCAGTAAGTCCGGACTTCCTCGCGCACCGGTCCGCCCCACAACTGCGAACAGGGGAGGCCCGTGATCTTCCCCAGAATGTCCCACAACGCGAGATCAATCCCTGCGATCGCCGTCGCCCGCACGATGCCCTGTCCATGCCAAAAGTGCTGGCGGTACATGATCTGCCACAAGTGTTCGATCCGTCGCGGGTCCTCGCCCACCAACAGCTGCGCCAGATCCTCCACCGCCGCGACCACGCTGCGCGTGTGCCACTCCAGCGTCGCTTCGCCCCAACCGAACAATCCCGGTTGGTCGGTGACGACTTTCACAAAGACCCAGTTGCGCATCCGTGCATGGCAGACAAACGTTTCAATGGCGACGATCTTCATCCGCGGCGAACCCCGACGTTAAAGGAGCGGTATCAGTGTTTCGATGATTTGTTCGAGACTGCCCGGCGCGACGACCGCGATCGACTCTTGGTAGATCCCGCGACCATACGTTTCGCGCACCGGAATGTACGACGGCCCCCAGCCTTGCGCGATCGTGGCGACGAAGATCGCCAGCTCGGGCCGAGCGGCGCGCAGCGCCGTCTGCAGCAAACTGTAATGCTCACCCGGCGCCGCAATCCAGCGGACGTTTCCCATCCGCCACACGCGGACTTCCAGCGGATAATGCGGGCCGGGCGGCAGCTGCGTCAGACGCCGCGCCATCCGCGTTTGACGTTCGGCCAGCGCCCGAAAGTCGCGCGCTCGCTCTTCATCCCCTGCCGCTCGAGCGGCCTCTTCTTCACGCTCGCACCGCGCCAGTTCGTCGGCGACCCACTCGGCCGTCGGCAGATCGGGGCGATATGCCAGCGGCAAAACGGGCCGTTCTGATCGCCAATCCCCGAGCGCCGTCAAAGACGCCTCGTCCAGCGGCTCGTAGCGCCACACGCCGATCGTCGCCCCCGACACCACGGGCCCCGCGTACGCATAGGCCGTGAGCGGCGGCGATAACGACTCCAGCGTCGCAAGCGACGCATAGGCCAGTTGTCGTCCATTACGATCCGCGACCGCGACGTCGCCGACGTACCCTTCCTTCGGCCCCAACTCGCCCGACGCCCCCTGCACAAACAAACACGGCGCACCGGTCTCTCGCTCCACCACTTCGCGCAGAGCCCCAATGTAGTCGGGACTCACCCGCCGGTTGTCCCACGCCAGCGTCGTCGGGTGACACGCGTAGTTGACGATCGTCGCCAGCGTCCGATCGCTGACATCGGAGGTCACTCGCGCGACCAGCAGCGCGTCGTCGGCCGGCACGGACGGATCGTAGCCGCAGACATATTGATGTCGCACCGCATCCCATTGGTCGCGATAGACGGCCAGCGAACAGCGGCCCGTTCCACAGACCATCGTCGCCGGCTCGAGCCGCCCGAGCGCTTCGGCGACGAGACGCGCGAGGGTCTGGCCGACCGACCGCAGGTAGTCGGGGATTCCCTCGCCGCCGGGGAACGCTTGCCGGTCGAGCGTCATCAGACCCGCGCCGTGCGTATGCGAGAACAGCAGCGTCACCGCCTCGCGCGCCAACCCTGACTGCTCGGCGATCGGCGTCAACAACAGGTCCAGCTCCGCTTCGCCCACCAAGCAGTGATCCAGCGACGCGATGATCAGCGGCGCCGCAGGATCTTTGGGCGACGGCGGCGCAAAGATGGCGATCGTGGCGAAAAGCGGACGATGCACGCCCTCCGACCGATCATGCGTCGCCGCTCCCCACATGCGATGGTACATGCCGACGGGCGGCGTGATTTCGGCGCAGGCGATGGCGAAACGACCACGAGCTTGTGGTGCGACGACCGACATGAGAAATCTCCTGACGACGACCTACGACCGGGAAATCGCTCGCGGCAGCGGCGACGTCAGCGGCGACGTCAGCGGCGGCTGCGACGGCTATTGCTGTTGGGGCGGCTGCTGCTTCGGCGGCGGATACTTTACCCCGTTTTGCACCATCTTGTCGTGGAACGCGGCGCTCAAATCAATTTCCAACTCGTTCGCTAGCGCCAGCGTATAGCACAAGACGTCCGCCAACTCCTCGCGCACCTTTTGCCAAGCCCCCGGCTCTTGATGCAACGTGCGCGAGGCGTCGGTCGTGATCCACTGAAAGTGCTCCATCAATTCGGCCGCCTCGATCGACAGCGACATGGCGAGGTTTTTGGGCGAGTGGAATTGTTCCCAGCTGCGATCGGCGACGAATTTCTTCAAGCGTCCGCGCAGCTCCGCGACTGTCGTGTCGTTGTCCGCGGCAGACAAGGCGGCGAGTCGCGCGTGATAGGGTCCGTCCCCCATCAAATCGAGACTGCGGGACATGCGAAACAAATCCGCAGGTCGCTGGAGGTTCGCCAGCGTCGCCAGCACCTTTTCAGCTTGGACGGCGGACACTTGGCCGGTGAGCGGCTGGCCGAGCCCCATGATGTACTTGGCGCGTTGCAGGTCGGCGAACTTCGTCGGATCATCCTGCATCGCCTGGAACAGCAGCGTCACGGCCAACTGCGCGTGAGCGACCTCTTCCCAATCGTCGCGCGCCGCAGCGTCGAACAAGTGCAGATACTGATAGACGGCGAACGACATGGGACCCGACGTCACGCCGCAGCGTTGCCGCCGCTGTGCGTCGTACGACGGCCCGTCGCGCAGCGCGCGCGCCAAATGCGGATCCCACCCTTGCACGATCTTCAAATGCCGCAGCGCCGGATGCTCCAAGAACCGCAGCGTGCTAAGGTCGTAGTTCGCCTCGGTCACTTTCACCGCGACAAGGTTCCGCCCCCCGGGCGCTTCAACTAGCAGCGCGACGGCGGCGGGAGTCAGTTGCACGCCGCTGACGTCGGGGATCGAATAGACGCCGACGGCCAGCCCCTGATTTGCGGCCGCTTCCACGACCGGCTGGACGTTTGCCGCAATCTGCTCGTCGGTTGCATCCTTCGGCACGTTTGTACCGGGACGCACGAAGACGATTGGATAGCCCCATTCGCGCAGGTCGCGCACCAGCTGCCGATTCGCGTCGACGCCGTCTTCCGGCCGCAAGAGCGCGATCGGAACCGTGTTGCGCAAGCGAGCGGTCACGGCGATCCGCAGCCAGTGCCGCAGTTCCTCGAGCGTCCGTACATGGCCGTGACCTGTGGAGGCGGCGATGAGCACCGCCGGCGCGCCGACGTCCGCCAGCCGCTCCAGGAACCGTACATTCTTCTCGTCGTCCAACCGCCGCCGCGGCAAGTCGCCCGCGACCGCGTCGAAGCAAGCGACGGTCGCCGCCGGATAAAGCCCAATCGGATCGGCCAGAAGCTGCTCGCTGGTAAGTCTCATCACTTCGTCTCGTTCCAATAGATCTTCACGTTGTGCGTTTGCCGACCGACGGCGATGATCTCGGCGCGACCGTCGCCGTTGAGATCGCCTGCCGCGAGATCCTCGACCGCCACGCTGCCCGGATCGACGATCTGCCGCTTCCACGACGTTCCCTCGGCATTCTGTGGATCATAAATCCGCACGCCGCGGCGCTGTTCGGGACTGAGGTCGTCGCGCACGCCGATGATCAGTTCCTGTTCCGGGTCGGCGTCAAGGTTCTCGCACCAGACGGCGTGTCCCCAGAGCAGCTTGTCGTCGAGCACCTGTCGCTGCCACAGCCAATCGCCGTCGGCGGGTCGCGGCGTCGAGGGGCGAGTGTAGACGACGACCTGCGTCCCATGCCACGGTTCGATCGTCGCAATGTAGTCGGTGGACGCCAACTTCCCGCGCTTGATTTCGCTCGCGCCGCGATTGGGCATTGTCTCTTGATTGCCGGCGCCGACGCGCGTGCGACGCCACGTCCCCTGCTTCTGCTCCAGCAAATGCACCCCTTCAAAGCTCACAATCAACAACTCGGGTTTGCCGTCGCCATCCATATCGGTCGGCGTGAAGTTGTGCGACACGTGCAGGTCGTCGCTGATGACGCGCGGCGTCCACGGCCCCTTCACCGGGTCGGCGGGAATCGAGTAGGCGAGCAGCCGAATGCCCGCTTCCTGGAAGTGCGGGCGAGTCGTATTGCGGCCCATGAGCGGCGCGACGATCAGCTCCGGCTTGCCATCCGCCTCCAGATCGACGAACTGCATGCGATGTACGGTCGGCTCTTCGCCGATCGGGTGCACGGTCCAAGACTGACCGGGGGACGCGTGTCGAATCCACTGAATGGTCCCGCCCGTCATCGTGTCGAACGGACGCCAATCGGCGCCGATGGCGAAGTCAATTCGCCCATCGCCGTCGATGTCGTGATCCGCAAAACAGACGTTGTCCTTCTTCGTTTGACCGGCGCCGATCAACACGTGCTCGTTCCAGTTCGGATTCTCGAGCCACAAGATGCGTTCGGAGTCGACGATGGCGATGTCGAGCCGTTTGTCGGCGTTCATGTCGACCAGCTTCACGGCATAGCCGACGGTGAGTTTCGTCGGCAGCTCTTGTTCGCGCAGGGCGAGTTCGCCGGCGGCGAGGCGCGTCGTCGCGGCGAGAATGCAGGCGAGTCCCCAGGCCAGAGGAACGACCCCGGCGTTCGCACACGTCAGCCTTCGAGACATATTGAAATTCCTTTGCTTCTTGCGCCGCCCGCGTTACGCCAACACTCCGCGCACCAGCTCGCCGTGAATATCGGTAAGTCGGAAGTCGCGGCCTTGGAAGCGGTACGTGAGTCGCGTGTGGTCGATCCCCAGCAGATGCATGATGGTCGCGTTCAGGTCATGCACATGAACCGGATCGCGAACGATGTTGTAGCAATAGTCGTCGGTCTCGCCGTGCGTGTGCCCGCCGCGGATGCCGGCGCCGGCCAGCAGCATGGTGAAGCAACGCGGATGGTGGTCGCGGCCGTAGTTGTCGACGGTGAGTGCGCCCTGCGAGTAGATCGTGCGACCGAACTCGCCGCCCCAGACGATCAGCGTGTCTTTGAGCAGATCGCGCTGCTGGAGGTCGGCCAGCAAAGCGGCGGTCGCTTGATCGGTGTCGCGACACTGTCCGCGGATCGCATTGGGCAGATTGCCGTGATGGTCCCAGCCCATATGAAACAACTGCACGAACCGCACGTCCCGCTCGGCGAGCCTTCGAGCCAGCAGACAGTTGGCGGCGTAGCTGCCGGGACGCTTGACGTCCGGACCGTATTGGTCGAGCACATGCTGCGGCTCTTTCGAGACGTCCAGCAAGTCGGGGACGCTGGCCTGCATCCGAAACGCCATCTCGTACTGACTGATTCGAGTTTGAATCTCAGGGTCGCCTAATTGTTCATAATGACGCTGATTGAGCGCCGCGAGCCGATCGAGCGTGGCGCGGCGCAGCTCGCGATCCACGCCCGGCGGGTTGGACAGATACAGCACGGCGTCGCCCCGATTGCGGAACTTTACGCCTTGATGCTTCGACGGCAAAAAGCCCGCGCCCCATAGCCGGTCGTACAGCGGTTGGTCGTCGGGCCGCCCGCTGCCGAACGATGTCAGAACGACGTACGACGGGAGATCGCGATTCTCGCTTCCCAATCCGTAGCTGACCCACGACCCGATGCTCGGCCGACCCGCCAACTGGGCGCCGGTTTGAGCGAACGTGATGGCCGGATCGTGATTGATGGCTTCGGTGTTCATCGACCGAATCATGCAAAAGCGATCGGCATGCTGCGACATGTGCGGCAGGATCTCGCTGAACCACATGCCGCTTTGACCATGCTGTGCGAACTTGAACGCCGACGGTGCGACGGGGAACTTGGCCTGTCCCGAGGTCATCGTGGTGAGGCGTTGTCCCATGCGAATCGACGCCGGGAGATCCTCGCCGCGATGCTTCTCCATGCCCGGCTTCGGGTCGAACAGGTCCATCTGCGACGGCGCACCGGACTGGTATAGATAGATGATTCGCTTTGCCTGCGGCGCATGATGCGGCAGCCCGGGCAACCCGAGGCTCGGGGCGATCCCGGGCGCCCCGCCCGCCGCCGCATTGGGTGTTTCCCCCCGCGCCGCCGACTCGCCGCATAGCGCAGCTAGCGCCGCGAGCCCCACCGCTCCCGCACCGCGCTGCAAGAACGCGCGCCGCCCGGCATTCACCAGCAGTTGTTCTAGTTCTCGATGCATGATCATTCTCGCGTGATGAATTCGTCGAGGTTGAGCAGGACGTTGGCGGCCAGCGTGTACGCGGCCAGTTCCACCGGATCGCGCCCCGTCGGCGGCTTCGCTTGGCCAAACGACAACAGCTTCTCGGCGTCGGCCGGCGATTTCTGCAGTCGCTCGAGGTCGGCGTGCAGACCTTCGACGAGCACCTGTCGTTCGTCGTCGCGCGGCGCGCGACCGACCGCCAGTCGGAAGCCGAGCGCAATCCGCGACTCGGGCGTCTCGCCGCCTTCCATCAGCATGCGTTCGCCCAGGCGTCGCGCGGCCTCGACATAGGTGATTTCGTTGAGCAGCGCGAGGGCCTGGAGCGGCGTGTTGGTGCGCGACCGCTTGACTGTGCAGATCTCGCGATTGGGCGCATCGAACAGCAGCATGGTCGGCGGCGCCGCGGTCCGCTTCCAGACGGTGTACAGCGACCGACGGTATAGTCCGTCGCCCATATCGTGCTTGTAGTTTCGCAAATCGCCGTAGACGCTCGTTTCGTCCCACACGCCGTCCGGCATGTACGGTCGCACGCTCGGTCCGCCGATCTTCTCGACCAACAGGCCGCTCACGGCCAACGCCTGATCGCGCAGCAATTCGCCCGACAAGCGGAAGCGCGGGCCGCGCGCCAGCAGCCGATTTTCGGGGTCGCGCTGCAACAACTCGGGCGTCACGCGCGACGACTGACGATACGCGGCGCTCATCACGATCAGCTTTTGCAGCGCCTTCATATCCCACCGCTGCGCGGGTTGGCCGGCGACCAGCGGCGACGCCTGCGGGTCCATGAATTCGCATGCCAACCAGTCGAGCAGTTCCGGGTGACTGGGGTACTCGGCCTGCGAGCCGAAGTTCTCGGTCGTCTTCACCAAGCCCGTCCCGAAGAACTTTTCCCACGCTCGATTCACCCAGACGCGAGCGGTAAGCGGGTTGCGACGATCGACGATCCAGCGGGCCAGCCCGAGCCGATTGAGTTTCTCGCCTTCTGGCAGCGGCGGAAACACCGCCGGCAGCCCCGCCTGCACCGGCTCGCCCCGTTTGTCGTATTGGCCGCGAATGAGGAAGAACGCCTCGCGCGGCTTGTCCAGTTCCTTCATGATCATGACGTTCGGCAACGACGCGATCAGTTGTTCGCGCGCCTTTCGCGCCGATGCCAACGCCGTCTCGGCCTGCTTCAGCGGGCTATCGGCGTTCGCTCGGAAGAATTTTTCCAGCTCCGCTTTCTGCTCGGTCGTGCGTTGCGATGCGTCGACGGCGAGGATCGCCTGGAGCGCGGCCGGAACGGCCGACCCTTGCAGCGTCACGGTTCCCGCGGGCAACGACGAACGAGACAAGCGGAAGCGGCCGATGTTGTGCTGATTGATCGCTTCGTGGTACAGACGTACGACCATGGTCGCGTCGACGGGAGCGGCAAGCGGCGCTTCGAGCAGGAACATGGCGCGGCGCGGGAGACGCTTCGCTGCGTCATTGCCGTCGATCGCCCAACCGCGAGTTGGATTCCCCTTCACGACGTTGTCGATTTCCCAGCCTGACTGCGAGTAATCGGCTTCCGCTTTGACGACTTTGCCGCGCAGCGGCTGTTTCAACGACGGCGCCGAGACTTCGACCTCGACCCGCGTCAGCACATAGTTGCCATTGGGATAGCGACCGAGGCTTTGATTCGGCAGGCTCGGGTCCGGGAACGTCTCCAGCAACAGCGCGGTGACGCTGCCAGGACCAACCGGCGAGACGATCTCATACACGTCGTGCGCCGGATTCTGGCCGCTCGCCAAGTACGTCCCGTCCGCTTGTCGCGTGAGCGTCGCGCCGCCCAGCGACTTGACCTCGCGCGGCTCGATCCCCACCCAGGCCGCCGTTTGGTCGCTTAATTGCTTCCGAAATTCGGGCTCCCACGCTGCGATCAATTCGGGGACGTGTTTCGACTGTTCTGCGACTTTTGCTTCCGCCTCGCGGATGGCCGCGTCCAGCGCAACGACCTCCCGTTCTTGTTCCGCGGTCGGCACCGGCATCACCGGCTCGGTGTTGCGCGACTCGCCTTGCAGCGTGCCGCTTTCCGGCACGTTGTTGAAGAACGAGAACAGTTGATAGAACTCGCGCTGCGTGATCGGCTCGTACTTGTGGTCGTGACAGCGGCAGCAGTTGAGGGTCAAGCCGAGCCAAGTGAGGCCGGTGGTTTCGACGCGATCGATCACCGTCTCCACTCGCCATTCTTCTGCAATGATGCCGCCTTCGCCGTTCAGACGGTGATTGCGATTGAAGCCCGTGGCGACCAATTGCGAGCGAGTCGGGTTGGGAAGCAGATCGCCGGCCAGCTGCTCGATCGTGAACTGATCGAACGGCAGGTTGCGGTTGTAGGCGTCGATGACCCAGTCGCGCCAGGGCCACATCTGCCGACTGCTATCGATCTGAAATCCGTTGCTGTCGGCGTAGCGCGCAAAGTCGAGCCACGGGAGGGCCATCCGTTCGCCATACGCGGGCGACTGCAGCAGACGGTCGACGACCTTTTCGTACGCGTTAGGCGATTGGTCGGCGAGGAACGCGGCGAGCTCCGCGGGGGTGGGCGGGAGTCCCGTGAGGTCCAGCGACGCTCGGCGCAACAGCGTCGCTCGATCGGCTTCGGGGGCCGGCTGCAGTTTCTCGCGTTCAAGCCGCGCGAGGAGGAAACGGTCGATGTCGTTGCGCGGCCAATCGCCAGCGGCGACCGACGGCGGCGTGGGACGCTCGGGCGCGTGGAACGCCCAATGGCCTTGGTATTCGGCCCCCTCGGCGACCCAGCGCTTGAGCAGCTGGATTTGGTCGGCGGTCAGGGACTTGCCCGAAGTGGGCGGGGGCATCTGTTCGGCGGGGTCGGAGCTGCTGATGCGCTTGACCAGTTCGCTGGCATCCACGTTTCCAGGGACAAGCGCCGTCGCCCCCGACTCGCCCGGCTTCAGCGCTTGGTCGCGAACGTCGAGCCGCAGACCGGCCTGGCGCGTTTGTTCGTCAGGTCCATGGCAATGGAAGCACGAGTTGGACAGGAGGGGTCGGATGTCGCGATTGAACGACAACTTTCCCCCAGGGGGATCAGCCGCCGTCGCCGCTGGAGCATCGGTCAGCGTCGCCGCCAACCAGACGACCCCAAGAGACGCCGCCGCCAAAGACCGCCGCAAACCGCGAGCGCGAAGGTTCATGCGAAAACCGCCTAATCCGCACAGGAAGGAATATTCGGGCAGGACCTAAAGTGTACACCCAACGTAGGACAGGCTTCCAGCCTGTCAGTTCCCGTGCGCCTTCTCCCCCGACCTTGAGTCGGGGGCCCCGCGAACGCGCAGCGAACTGCAGGGAGGACGGGAGGCAGACGGGAGGCAGACGGGAGGCAGACGGGAATCAGACAGGCTGGAAGCCTGTCCTACGGGGGCCCCACCTTTCACGCTTGTATTCCCCCCGATAAATGGCCACGATACGCTTTCGCGTTCCAACTGAACTCCCACTCGTGCCAAAAGGACGCCCAACCGATGTCCCCTGTCGCAGTTGTTCGACGTGGTTTCCCCCAAGGCCAAGTCTTTGCCAGCGCCGTGTTGGCCTGCCTGCTGATTGCGGCCTCCGCAGTCCCCGCGCGGGCCGACGTGGCGCCGCCGCCGCCGCCGCAGAAGCAGATCGTACCGGTCGAGCTGCGTCGACACGCGCCGGTTCCGAACAAAGAGCAAATCGCGGCTCGGATCGTCATCCCGCGCAGCGTGCTCGAGGAGGCGCTTGGAGCGGCGGCGCCGACGGGCGGGACCAGTCCAACGGGCATGGTTCCTTGGGGGACGGTGCTGGCGGGCGTCTTTTTGGCCGCGGCGCTCGCGTCCATTCCGTTCGTGCTGCGAGGTCGACGAGCGGCTCGACCGGCGCTGGCGACGGCGGTCGTCGCGCTGGTCGTGTTCGGCGGCTGGACCCTGACGTCGGCCGACGTGTTGGTTCCTGGCGGCAAGCGTCCGGAACGTCCTCGCCCTAACGGCCCGAATCGGCAGTTGATTCAGATCGAGGTGACGAACGAAGACTCCAACATCGTTCAGTTGACCGTTCGCCCGTAAACGCAGCGCCTCATTCCGCCGCATGTCGACGCTGACCTCCGCCTCTCCTTCGCCCACATCGCACATCGACGCGCCGCCTGGCGCGCCGCGCTGGGCCGTCGCGCTGTTAGCAGGCGGGTTGTGTGCGCTGGCGTGGGGAGTGGCCTGGGCGCCGCTGGGCGTCTCGATCGTCGCGGTGTTCCTCTGCGCGGGTCCGCACAACTGGCTGGAAGTGCGTTATTTTCTCGGTCGCATCCCCGGTCGACTCGGGCCGCTCGCCCCCTTCACCGCGCTCGGCGTCGGCGGCGTGACGGCGCTCACGTTGACCTTCATCGCCATGTCGTTGGGGGCGCGTTACGGCGACTGGTCGGCGGAGCGATTAACGTTGGTCGTCGCTCTGTGGAACACGGCCCTGATTGGGTGGCTGCTGACGCTCGCGCTCTGGCGCCAGCGCATACCGCCGCGACGCGATTGGCCATGGCTGGTTCCGGCCGCGCTGCTGCTGCTCGCACTGAATTGGTACGCGCCATATCTGGTGAACCTGTCGCTGGTGTTCCTGCATCCGGTCGTGGCGCTCGTTTTTTTGGATCGTGAATTGGCGCGAGCGAGATCGCCGTGGTTGGCCGCGTATCGGCGAGCCCTCTGGGCGGTGCCGATTTGCCTGGGGGCGATGGCGTGGCTGCAGCGCGACGCTTCGCCGTTAGTCGGCCAAGACATGATTTCGATGCAGATCCAGCAACATGTCGGGGCCGATTTATTGCCTGGCGTGTCGCCGCGGCTGCTCGTGACGTGGCACGCATACTTGGAGCTGTTGCACTACGGCGTCTGGATTGCGGCGGTGCCGGCGATTGCCGTGAAGGCCGCGCCGTGGCAGGTCGCACAGGCGCCCCTCGCGCGACGTTCGCCCCTGATGCGTCGGTTGCTCACCGCCTTCGTGCTCGCCGGCGGCGTGTTGGTCGCGGCCCTGTGGGGCGGCTTTTGCGTCGACTATGGCGCAACGCGCGACCTCTATTTCACGATCGCCATCTTTCACGTGATCGCAGAAGGTCCGATGCTGCTGCGCGTGTTGTAAGACAGACTAGGTTGTAAATCGGATACGGAGCACGCATGTCGGGACACGACCCGGCCTACTTGTGGCGATTCTTGTTCCTAGGCTACGTGCTGACCGTGGCGCTGGAGGCGCCGGTCTTGGCCGTGGGCCTCGCCAAGCGACACGGCTGGTCGGTGCGCGCGATCGCCGCGCTGTGGCTCACCGCCTGCACTTACCCGATCGTGGTGCTCGTCTTGCCGCTGACCGTTGAACTGTGGTGGGGCCGCACCGCTTATGTGACGATCGCCGAGCTTTTCGCGCCGCTCGCTGAATGCCTTCTGTTCTGGCTGGCGTTCGACCGCGATTCCCCGCGTCGCGATCAATTGTACGACGCGCTCGTCATCATCGCCGCGAACCTAACATCATTCCTAATCGGCTTGTGGCTACACTCGTAGGACAGGCTTCCAGCCTGTCTGCGACGCAGTCGCACAGCCCGCCAACCTATAACGTCCAATCTCGCGAGAGAGGAGAATCAGTCGCGATCCTAACAGGCTGGAAGCCTGTTCTACGTGGTGCGGCGCAGCGTGGAGGCGGCGCGGGCGCGGCGGCTGTGCGGCGTGGAGACGTCGAGCGAATCGGAGTCGTCGAGCGGCTCTGCGGGATCGTCAAGCAGATCGGCGACGCCGTGTTGAGCGTCGTTGCCCAGGTAGGTGCTGCGAACCTCTTTGTGGTTTCGCACTTCGTCCGCCGTGCCGTGGAAGAAAACCTCTCCCTTGTTGATCACGTAACAGTGGTCGGCGATCTTGAGCACGTGTTCGGCGGCGTGGTCGGTGATCAAGATCGAAATGCCCTGCTTCCGCAATCCCTTGATGATCTCGCGGATTCCCTCGATCGTCACCGGATCGATGCCGGCGAACGGTTCGTCCAGCAGCACGATTTCGGGGTTGGAAATCAGGCACCGAGCGATTTCGAGCCGCCGTCGCTCGCCGCCCGACAAGCCGGCCGCGCTCGACTTCCGCAATCCCTCGATCTTGAACTGCTCCAGCAATTCCGTGCAGCGTCGCTTCCGATCGGCCCAGCCGATCTTCAACAGTTCCATCATGCCCAGCAGGTTCTGTTCCACCGTCAGCTTGCGGAACACGCTGGAGTCTTGAGCCAAGTAGCCCATCCCCGCATCACGCGCTCGACGAAACATGGGCCAGTTGGTGACATCCAGATCGTTCAGTACGACGCGGCCCGCATCCGGCTCCACCAACCCGCAAGTCATGCGAAAGCTGGTGGTCTTGCCGGCGCCGTTGGGTCCCAACAACCCAACCACCTCGCCTCGATCGACTTGAAAATCGACGCCGTTGACGACGCAACGACGACCGTAGTACTTGACCAATCCTTGAACGTCGAGCAGCGGCATGACGCGTCCTCCTGACGGCGTAACAAACTCGGGCAGCAGTCTGCGGGCAGCGATCTGCGGGCAGCGATCTGCGGGCGGCGAACCTCGTCTCACGAGCTAACGGATCAACCTCATGCGACTCACGTTCGGGATCGGCAAACGAAACGGACCGCTCCACGCATGCGGCCAGTACACGAGGACCGCTTTGCCGGTGAGTAGTTCGCGTTCGACGTACGGCGGGTCGCCCCACAAGCGTCCATCTTTGCTTTGCGGACTGTTGTCCCCCATCGGGAAGAACTGGTCCTCGCCCAGCGGGAAATCGACCGAACGGCGGCGAGCGAACAGGTTCGTCGTCGACCAGCTTTCGGGATCGGCGAACATTTGGACCGCCGCCAGATCCGACGTGCCGTCTGTGTATTCGCTGTCGCTGCGCAGTTCTGCGCTGACCGCCACGTAGTAGACGTCTCGCAGAATCCGCAGCCGTTCGATCTGCGCCGACGCGCCGTGCGTGGCGATGCCGGCCGGCGCGAGGTCGCCCAGGTCGTCGGGGCGCCAGTGAGGTCGACAATCCTCGGGAGAGACGTAGGTCGTCGGTCCGTCGAACGTCGCCAGCGAATCATCGACCCAGAGGCGCAGTTCGTCGTCGACGTTGGTAAATCGCAAGCGATGCCGCCGACCGCCGCGCACGGCCGTCGCGGCCTTCGGCGACGCCGTCGCTGCTTGGCCGACGTCGTCGACGAACTGAAGTCGCTCGTCGACGACGACCAGCTTGGCTTCGCCGGTCGCCAGGTCGATGCGGCATTGAAAGTGAACGCCGCCTTCGACCAATTCCAAGATCAGCTCGCCCGTATTCCCGGTCGTCGTCACTTCCGCTTCCAGCCCCAAGTCGCCGACCCAATGGGTGCCGAGCACGCTGGGGGTGGGGACGGGCGAATCGTGATCGCGTTCCGCGCGAACCGTGGTGAAGGCGTTGTAGGCGTAGAAGTCGGAAATCAGCTGCCCGCCGGTGGGGCCGGGCTGCGGTATGACCGATTTATCGCCGTCCAGCAGCTTGAACCAAGCGTCGCCGGAGGGGATGAGGTGGCGGTAGCGCAGCCACGATTCGCCGTCGGCCTGGGGCAACTCCAGCTTCTCGTCGTCGGCCACGGTGCGCCAGCCCGCGGCGCCGTCGCCGATCCCGGGCTGCCAGCGCGACGGCCAACCGACTTCGGCCAATTCGGGGGACCGGTAATGCGTGTCGTGGACCGCTTGCAGCATGCCGACCAGTTTGTGCGGCGGTTTGCGAGCGATGCGGAAGTCGTTCTCGCCGGCCGGTTTGATGAGCACGTCGCCGTGCCGCACTCGGACCGTTTCGCCGGGGAGGCCGATCAGCCGCTTGATGTAGTTCTGTTTGGCGTTGTTGGGGTACTTGAAAACGATCACGTCCCAACGCCGCGGGTTGGACAAGTCGTAGCTGAATTTACTGACCAGGATGCGGTCGCCCGAGAACGACTCGTGATTGGCATCCGTCTTCGCCGCTCGGCCCGATTCCTCCCGGTCGGTGGGGAGGCCGAACCGCTGCCGTTCTTCGTCCAGATCGAGGTCCAGCGGCATGGTGAAGCGGCAGAGGGGGCAGGTCGTGGCGCCCACCGTCTCCTGGTAGCTCAGGTCGTCGTTTTCCGAGCTGGCGCTGGCTTGGTAAGGGTATCCGCACTCGACGCACGTCACGTCCTTGTGGTTGCCCTGGAGCGTGGGGGCCATCGATCCGGTCGGAATGATGAACGCTTCGCCGACAAAAGTTCGGAACAGGAACGCGAGCAAAACGGCCACCACAATCGACTCGATGGTCTCCCGGAGCGGGTACGAATGGCCCGATTCCAGGTTGGAAGTGCCCTTGGCGTCAGCTTTTCCGCCTTCCGGTCTGCTCATTTCGAGTTCCTGTCGCCTGCGATCGACTCAACGGTGCATTCGGGAGTAGGGCCGAAATATAGCCGAACTTGGCTCGACAGGCAGTAGCAATCGTGTCCTAGACCATCCGGGGGTCCGGGCCTACACTGAGCCTTTTGTGCGTCCCCACGTCACAGGTGCCCCGCCATGAGCCCGCCGGAAGCGTACCCCGAGCTCGATCCTGCGCTGGAACCCGCGCTGGATCAGGCCCTGGGGTACCTCAATTTTTCGGCCGGCTCGCAGGACAATCCGTTCCTGGCGAACCTCAATCGCCTGTTTGCCGCGGCCGGCCCCTGCCGCAACGCCCCCCCTGCGACTTGGCAAGTCGTCGTGCGGTGGCTGCAGGGGCGACGGGACGCCATCCGCGGCAAAACGCCCGCTTTCTCCGATACGACGCAAGTCGACGCCGTCCTCGACCTGCTCGCCAACCACGTCCTCCCCGCCTACCTCGACTTTCACCGCGACTTGCTGTTTCACCAGAACGACCAGTCGCTGTTCAACAGCCTGTTCCTGGGCCGCGTCTGCGAGGCGATCCTTAAACAGGGCGGACCGTGGGATGAAACCGACCGCATCGTCCGCGATTCAATCCGCACGCTGAATGACTACGTCGGCCATCGTCCCGTCGCGACGCTGGAGCAACGCAAGCTGGAGATCTACGCGCACGAGCGGCTGCGGCCCGTGCCGTTGTACGTCCGCGGCGCCGGCGTGGCGCCGGGGCCGACCGAACAGGTGGTGACCGCGGCTCTGAAGCTGCTGGAAGAAACCGACGCCGAAATTCGCCGCGCGGCTCACTTCGACCTCGCGCTGCTCGACGAACTGTCGTTCGATCCGCGAGCCTACGACTTCGACCATCCGGCCAACAAGCGTCCCAACTACCACTTCGGCCAATGGGACCCGCATCAGATCGATTTGCAGGGACGCTATCGCCGGTTCGTCGTCCAGCAAGTGACGCTCAACGCACTCATGCAGCGCGTCTGGGACGGCGGCCCCATCCCGCACGAACAATTGGTGACCGAAGCGGCGGCCGTGTTGGCCGGCACGATCCTGATGGCCTCCGGCGTCAGCGGCTCGGGCCCCGACACGCACGACTCGTCGGTCACCCTCTCCAACCTGCTCCCCAATATCGCCCGCTACCGCGACCGCTTCTACGAACGCCTCATCCGCCGCATGACCGGCGCGCATGCCGAGCGGCTGGGATCGGAGGCGGCCGAGCGGCAGCAGCCGTTCGGCGGCGCTCGTCAGCATTTGAACGCCGAGTTGGCTCGACGGCGCGCGTCGCAGGTGGAGCATGTGCATTTGGCGAAGATCTTCGCGCGGATGGGCTTCCCCGCCGCCGCCTCGCGTCAAGCGGCCGTCGTCCCCACCGCCTCGGCCCGCATGATTTGCCAAATCGACTGCTGGCTCGCCGAAGGCCAGCAAGCGATCCGCGCGGGCGACGTCGAATCAGCCGTCCGGCTGCTCGGTCAGATCCGCGACATGCTGCGTCGAGCCATCTCGTGCGGCGCGATCATCGACCCCTGGAACATCCTCGGCTTCGACGCCAACTTCAGCCTCTTCCCATCCCCCGACAACAGCATCCACGACCACCGCGCCGACGAACTGTGCGCACTCATGGATCACCTGTTCTCCCTGTACGGGCAGGCGTGGAGCGAGTCGGTGGTGCGCGGCAACGACGCACTGTCGGCGCAGATCAAACGCCAGTTCCGCGAACTGGTGGATTGGTGGCACCCGTACGCGACGCACGCCGTGACCAGCGTCGAGGCGGTCAATGCACTGGAGGCGTATCGCGGAGCGGAACTGGTGACCGACGCTTTGCGGCTGTGGCATGAGGCGGGCGGAGCGGCGGGGAACGTCGCCTTTTGGGCGCCGCACGCCGACATGTTCCAGTCGCCGCAAGCTTACGCCCTGGTCCTCGAAAAACTGCTCGCGCAACACGACTTCGTCGCCTCTCGCGCCCTCTTGATCCACTGGCTCAGCCAAGCGGCCAAGGTGGGGCTGACGAGCGGCGAGAGTTCGTTCTCGATCCAAGCCGAACGGTGGGTCGCGGCGCTCCTGCGCGATCCCGACTCGTGGCACGCGCACGACGCCCCCGCGACGTCGATCGACTCCCGCGACGTCGCCGGCCCGCCCCCCGCCACTTCGGCCGAACGTCAACAACGTTGGAACCTCGCGCGGAAGTTCTTCGACTTCCTGGAGGTGAACGCGGAAGATTATTGGCGCGTGCCGACTTTTGAATTGGCCGGCGACGCCTTGCCGAAGAAGAAGCGACGACGACGTCCACGGCCGCGAGACGACGAATTCGACGAACAGTTCGGCGGCGAGTACGCGGGGGAGTTCGGCGAAGAAGAGTCGAACCGCGACGACTTAGAGAGTGCGACCGACGCCGCGTGGGACGGCGTCGTCTATCGCGGCGCGCAGGAAGACGACATCGAAGGCTCGATCATCGAGCCGGATCAGGGTTCGCAAGACGAACTCACGCGCGAAGGCAAACGCATCTCGCAGCGGCTCGATTTTCTCACCAGCATCGCCCGCCTCTGGCGACTCGCCGCCCTCTACACCGTGCGACTCGGTCAAGCCCGTACGGGCGACGCGCCCGATGAACGGCTGGACCGAGTGGCGGCGTGGGAGCGCGCCGAGGTGCTGGAACGGTGGAGCGAACAGGCGTCGGCGAACTGCAAACAACTGCTGGAACTGCTGGAGTCGGTCCGCAATTATCCGCTGCCCAAGCCGGCCAGCCGCCAAGACTCGATGATCGAATACGATCAGCGTCGATACGCGAAAGAGTCGCTGATGGAGCAGATCGTCGAGACGGCCATCGAAACAGTCGACGCGCGACGTCTGCTGCTGGCCGGCGCGCTGGCGCAAGTCCACGAGAACGAAGTCGGAACTGAGCAACTTCGCGCTCAACTGGACCGCACGCTCGAATCGCTCGAGCCCGATCAAAGCGTCGTGACGCAGATTCTGGCCGCGCTCTTTCGCGACGACTTGATTGCGCTGCGCGCGAAATGGCCCGAGTGGCTGCGCGTGCTGCGCGGACTGCCGTTGCTGTACGTCCCCATCTCGCGCAACGGCAATCCCAACGAAATCGTCGAAGCCCGACTGCGTCAACGCTCGATCCAAGACCTGCTCACCTGCCTTCCCCGCCGCGGCTGCTACCTCGAAACGTGCCAATTGGTCGACGCCGCTCGCCAGATGGAACGCAACCATTCGGTCGGCGCCGGCGCCGTCACCGAATTCGACGAGCTGTTCAAAGTCGGCTTCAAGACGATGGTCGATTCGCTCATCGCCTCCGCCGTCCACTGGCCCGACCAGCCGACGGACGAGGACCCAGACGGGGCCCCAGACGGGGACCCAGACGGCGACGACGAGGATGAATCCGAGTCGGACGCGGACGAGCTGCGCACAGGCGAGCGCGACGACGCCAAGTGGGAGAACGACGAGCTGGGCGAGACCGACGACGAACTGCTGCTCGCCGACGCGCCCAAAGGTTGGACCGCCAGCCCGCTGGTGACCAATATCGAACAGTTGACCGAATCCATGTTGCTCGTGTGGCTCACTCACAGCAAGACGCTGCGTCTGTCGGTGCTGGAGAAGCTGCAAGATTCGCGCTCGTGGAAGAAGGTGGTGAAGTTCATCGAGCAGTACGGGGCCGATCTGTTCACGCAGCACTTCCTCAATTTGGGCAACGTCCGTTCGATCCTGCATCGCGGCGTCCGCGAGTGGCTGCGGCAATTGCAGGAAGACGGCGAAGTGGAAATCCCGCTGCTAGAAGATCTCAATCGCGCCATTCCGCGCGACGAAGCGGTCGAGCAGCTGACGTTGATCCTTGAGGCGATCCACGAGAACTACGGCGAGTACCGCGACTACAACAGCACGACGACGCAGTCGGATCGCGGCGAAATGCTCTTTACGCTGCTCGACTTCCTCCGCCTTCGCACGCGCTACGATCGCATCGCCTGGAACCTCAAACCGGTCGTGTGGGCGCACGAGGTGCTGGTGCGAATGGGGCAAGTCGAGGCGGCCGAAACGTGGCGCCGGGCGCTCCACGAACGGGTCGACGAACAGGCCGCTCGGTTCCTGCGCGATCTGGCCGAACTGCAAAAGCGGTATGCCATGCGCATGCCGACCGTGGCCGATCGCCTAGGCGAACGATTCCTGCGACCGCTGTCGATCGATCGCATCCGAGCGCTCGTCGAACCGGCCATGCAAGAAGCGGCGCGCGGCGGTCCGCATCCCGCGTTCGATCTGTTGGAGGATGAAACCGAAACGCTGACGCGCCAGCCCACCGGCGTCGGGCTCGACGTGCCGCCCTGGCTGTTGGCGCTTGAGGAAGAAGTGGATCGAGTGCGCGACCCGCTGTCGCGCAACGAGCATCGAGCGGCATTGCAGAGCTTGTTCGCGCCGCGGCCGATCGACCCCGATACGCTGCAAGCGCAACTGGCGCAATTCCGCCCCAAGGAATAGCGCCGAGACATTAGCGCCGAGACATTAAAGCCGATGTATCAGCGCGGAGAATCAGCGGCCATGAGCGAACTGCTGGGGAAAGTCGCGGTAGTGACAGGGGCCTCGACGGGGGTCGGCCGCGCGATGGCGCTCGAGTTGGCGCGAGCCGGCGCCGACGTCGTGGTGCATTGCCGCGCCAAAGTCGACGCCGCGCGCGAGGTCGCTCGACAAATACAAGATCTGGGGCGGGCTTCGACGGTGTTGGTCGCCGACCTGGGAGATGCAGCAACTCACGAACCGCTGGTGGAAGACGCCTGGAAGTGGCGCGGTGCGGTCGACGTCTGGATCAACAACGCGGGCGTCGACGTGCTCACCGGCGCCAACCGTCATCTGTCGTTTGACGAGAAGCTCGACCTGCTCTGGCGCGTCGACGTCGTCGGAACGATGCACCTGTCGCGCTCCGTGGGCGGCCGGATGCGGGCTCGAGCGGCTCGGGGCGAGACGGAGCGCGGAGCGAGCAGCGTGGTGACGGTGGGGTGGGATCAAGTCGAACACGGCATGGGCGGCGAAAGCGGCGAGATGTTCACGGCGATCAAGGGCGCCGTGATGGCCTTCTCGCGCAGCCTCGCTCGGTCCCTAGCGCCGGACGTCCGAGTGAACTGCCTGGCGCTGGGTTGGATTCGCACCGCCTGGGGCGAAGAGGCGTCCGAGTACTGGCAGCAGCGCGCGACCCGCGAATCGCTGCTGGCGCGCTGGGGGCTCCCCGACGACGTCGCTCGCGCCGCCCGTTTCCTCGCCTCCCCCGCCAGCGGCTTCATCACCGGCAGCACTCTCCCCATCAACGGCGGCTTCCGCTTCCATGCCGATTGAGAGTCGTGGACCGCTCCGTCGGTCCCACGCTTCATCGTCGTGGACCGCTCCGTCGGTCCCACGTAAAGTACGTCTGCGCAGTTGGCATCCTTTTCTTTCCTCCGTTGGATCGCGGAGCGATCCACGACTTTCAGAGACTCTCTCATGCGAAGCATCGGACTTGCGGTTGCGGTGTGGCTGATCGCGGCGAGCGGCGCGGCGCAGGAGGAGCGTTATGAACTGGGGCGGCGGCTGAAACGCATGGAGTTGGCGTGGGAGGCGGCGGACGGACCGGCGCGAGCGGCCGCGGTCGAGCCGTTGGAGGCGGCGGTGCGCAGCTTCTTTGCGTTCCGCCAGCGCACTGCCGCACAGCGACTGGATGACGCATGGTACGCCGTGCGGGGCCGCGTCCCCACGCCGCTGGAGCGTTGGGCGGTCGCGCAGCGCTGCGACTTCTCGCCGCGACTGGTCGAGGCCTCCAAGAACCGTTGGCGTCTGCGCGTGACGCCGTTTTACGACGTGGAGCGGCCGGCGGAGGTCCAGGTGCGTCTGGCCTGGACGCTGAAGTCTCGCGAGCCCCAGGACGCAGCGCCGCGCGTCTGGGGAGGCGGCGAAGCGTCGTGGGAAGAGTTGGAACGGGGTTACGACTGGCCCGCGCCGGCCCAGGCGGTCGGCGACTTTCGCTGGGAATGGCAGTTTGTCGCAGGGGACGAGCGGTATGAATGGGGCGATATCGGCGCGTCGCGCGTCGAACGACTGACGGAAAGGCTCGACGCCGTTCGTGCGTTCGCGCGACAGCCCGCGGCGACCGCGACCGCGACGGGCCGCGATTCGATCGCGCAGTTGCTGCCGCTGCTCGACGATCTGGCCGCCGGCAAGACGCTGGAAACCGACTACCCTGCCGACCGTCTGCTGCGATTATTGGAAGCGCTCGTCGCCGCCGACGGCGACTCGCGCAAAGTCCTTGCCGAGTGGGCGCGAACGGGCGACGTCTGGGCGACTCTTTCCAGCGACTCGGGCGTCGTCCCGGTCCGAATGCGAGCGCCCGCGGCGAGGGACCAAGATTCCAAGCCGCTCGGCGTCTTGGTGTTGCTGCACGGCGCCGGCGGCAGCGAGAACATGTTCTTCGACACCTATGGAGCAGGTCGGGCGGTGCAGTTGGGGCTGGAGCGTCGCTACTTGGTCGTGGCGCCGCGCCAAGGTTTGTTCGGCTTGGGACTCGGTCTCGACCCGTTGCTCGACGTCCTCGCCAGCCATTTCGAGATTGACCGGCGCAACGTCGTGCTGCTGGGTCATTCCATGGGCGCCGCACAACTAACGCGACAAGCGGCGCGGCATCCGAAATCAGTGCGAGCGGCGATCGCCCTCGGCGGCGGCGGAACCGCGAGCGATTCCGAGGACGCTCGGCGCGTCCCCTGGTTCATCGCCGCGGGTGCGCGTGACTTCGGCCGCCCCGGCGCGTCGGCGCTCGCCAAACGACTCGAGTCGACCGGCGCGCGAACCGTATACAAGGAGTACCCCGACGTCGAACACTTGGCGATCGTCCAAGCGTCGCTCGACGACGCCTTCCGCTGGCTCGACCAACTAGGGAAGGCCGATTGAGTCGCCGCCGAGTTGCTTGATGAGTTCCGCCATTTCCACGGCGATTGACCTGAAAAGGTCATGGTTCCCTCTCGTGAGAATCCGAGATACTCGCGACCTCGATTGCGATTTCTCATTCTTGTCGAGGAGACAAAGCGCCGTGAATCCTGACTTAAGGAATCTTCCCGCCTGTGTTGCGGATGTCCGTGCCGCCGTTTTGGATGCTGACACAGGTCCTGCCGATCCGCTCCATTACGAATCTCTGTTGGCTCGGCTGGAGTCGGCGAAATCGTCTCTCCCTCCGCTCTATCGACAGAGCGTGTTTGAACCCTTTGTATCGAGCCTGAATGAGCTCGGACAGAATGGATTCATGCAGGTTTTGCTTTCGGACCCGGAGCGAGCGGGAGTCGCCGGTCTGATGTTGGACATTTCCCACGCGATCTTGCAGAACGGCGAGCAATTCGAGTCGAAAACCACCGATGCGTTTCAGGAAGTCGTCAGCGACTTGTTCGATGGATTTCTGAGCGCCGAAGACCGCAAGGACGTCGAACCGCCGGATCTTGGTTCGATTGCGCCGCTTGTCAAATGGGGAAATCCGGATTCGGGTCCCTACACGTGGCCAGTCGACTCAACATCCCAGGTATTCGGCGTCGGTGCGGGCATTGTCAACCTGCCGCCGGGCCACGGACGTCGGGGTCTGCTCGGCTGGGCAGCCCTTGGTCATGAAACCGGCGGCCACGATATTCTCCACGCCGACTCGGGCTTGGAAAGCGAGTTAGCCAATCTGGTATTCGCCGCGGTGCGCGCGGAACTCGACCTCTCCCTGGCGCGATACTGGTCTGAACGCATCGACGAGACGGCGTCGGACGTCTTGGGCATCTTGAATATGGGCCCCGCCGCCGGCATCGGCATCGTGGGATACTTCCGCGGGCTCTTTGCCGACCACAAACTCCGCAACATTGGTCCCGCCAACGACTCGCATCCCGCCGACATTGTGCGTGGATTCTTGGCGGCAGAAACGACTCGCCTGCTCGATTTTGACGACGCGAAGCATTGGGCAGACGCAATCGAAGGCGAAGTCGACAAAGACATTGCTCAAATTCGCCTGAACGGAGTGGCTGTGTCGGTCGACAAGGCGAAGAAATCGGCCGCAATCGTCGCCTCGGCAATTGCACAATCAAAGCTCGCCAGCCTTGAACACCATGCGTTGCTTGATATTCAGAATTGGCGCAACGAAGACGAACAGATCGTCAACGACCTTACGGGCGTCTTGACCAATTCCATCGCACTGCCTGCAGCCGTCGAAACGGGTTTCTATGCGGCTCACTTGGTTGCCGCTGGCGTGGTCGCATCTCTGAAACAAGGCGCGAACCTGCCGCAGGTGTTTTCGCGAATGACTGAGATGCTCAAACGTATGCACGATCGCAATCCAAGTTGGGGGCCGCTCTTGGTCAATCGTCCCGGCAGCGTCACGCGTCACTTTGCCTATCGATTGGCTCAATAGCGACGCTCCGAAGCTCTTGAAAGAGAGGCCTCGTTGCTTCTTCGTCCTTCTGCTCTCACGGAGTTTATCCGATGACTCGCTATGAAGAAATTTTGCAGATTCTCGATGAGTCCGTCGGAGGGCCGAATGCACCGGTCGGGTTCCACGGCGCGTTTTGGCGCGGCTTGACTCGCGACGATTTTGTTGCGCAGAAGGTTTTCGGAATGCCGTTGGTCATCGTCGGCAACGGGGCCGATTCAAACTTGGTCAAGGCGCTCAAGGGTCAGACGCCGTTTGGCGCCGATTCGGGAAACCCTGAAGCAGACTTCAATCGCATGCCGTCCGGCAGGGCGCCCGTGAGCGACTTCGCGATCGCCGTGATCGAGCGCTGGATCAACGAGGGATGTCCAGAAGAAGACATCGTGAGCGATCGAACGTTCACTTGGTCGCCGACGAATGCGCCCATCGCCAGCTCTCGGACCGACGACATCTGGTTCTTGGACGAGTTCACCGGTTGGGCGGTCAATAGCGACGGTACGATCATCAAGACGAGCGACGGCGGCGAGACGTGGACCGTGCAACTGTCCGCGCCCGGCGTCTATCTTCGTTGCATCGGATTCGCCGACGCTGAAAATGGCTGGGTCGGCACGCTGTCGCGGAATCGCCGCCTGTTCCATACGTCGAACGGCGGAGCGACTTGGGCGCGAGTGACGAACTTGCCCGCTCGCGCGCCTGTAGCAATCTGCGGAATCTCCGTCGTCAACTCGCAGGTCGTCTTTGGCGCGGGCACCAATCGCCCTGAAGACTCGCCGGCGATGATCAAGACCGTCGACGGCGGCGCCACGTGGGAAGCCATCGACATGTCAGCCCACGCTTCGATTCTGATCGACGTTTTCTTTACCGATCCATCACACGGCTGGGTGGTCGGAGGAAAGGCCGAAGAATCAACTCCCACGACTCGCGACAAGGTCAAACCCGTCGTCTTGGAAACTAACGACGGCGGCGTCACGTGGGTCAATCGAATTGCGAATCTGGACTCGGAATTGCCCCTCGGCGAATGGGGTTGGAAGATTCAGTTTCTCGATCGGCAACTCGGTTTCGTTTCGCTAGAGAACTTCTCCGCTGGCGCGATTCTCAAGACGACCGATGGTGGACGGACGTGGCGGCGAATCACAGTTAACGATCCACAGGGCAACAAGAACCTCGAAGGCGTCGGGTTCCTTGACGAGAATGTGGGTTGGGTCGGCGGTTGGGGATCTGACTTTTCGCCGCCAGGACCGACTGGTTTCTCCAGTTCCACGACCGACGGCGGCGCGACCTGGAAGAACGCAAACGAGATTGGCCTGCGAATCAATCGATTCCGCTTTCTGGGTTCGCCTCTGCGCGTCGGTTATGCCTCGGGTTTCTCCGTTTACAAATACGCATCCGGCCAAGCACTGACCTCGTCGAGGACTCGAGTTGCATCATTAGTCGCACCTCGTCTTCTTCTTTGCGATCCCCAGATCTCGGCCGAGTCGTTTCCCGTCGCCATTCCCTTGGACATTCCCGTCGGCGCTCGACGCATGACGCTGCACGTCTGGGATCGCTTCGGCGTCGACCACGGCACCATTCTCGACGAAGTTCGTCCCGAGTCCGGCCGGCAGGTCTATGAATGGGATGGAGTAGATGATAGAGGCCGACCAGTCGGCCCGGGCGACTACATCTTGCGACTCACCGTCGATGATGCGTCCGCCAGCAGCACGCTTAGTTGCCGCCCACGTCCCAAGATCGAGGTTAGCCCGTCGAAGCGGTTGCCCATCCGCGAGACTCGAAGTCCCGTCGCTCGGCCGCAACGACCGCGTCTGACCACGATCCAACAGCTCGTGGAGGCCCCGGTGCACGACATGGAGTGGCTGCGCAACGCATTGCAAATTGCCATCCAAATGGAACTTGCAACGTTGCCTCCTTATCTGATCGCGCGCTGGACCGTCAAAGATCCGACCGACCCCGTCGCCGAATCGATTTTCGAGATACGGGGTGAAGAGATGTTGCACTTTGGCTTGGCCTGCAATCTGCTCTCCGCCATTGGCGGCATTCCCTTGTTGGCCGATGAAACGGTCGTCCCAAAGTATCCTGGTCGCCTGCCAGGAGGCGTGAGACCTGCCCTGACCGTCACGCTCCGAAAGCTCGATTGCGACCAAGCGGCCGTCTTTATGGATATCGAACATCCCCAGGGAGATCCATTGGGCGCCGTCGCAACTGCGCCGACGACCATCGGCGAGTTCTACACCGCCATCCGCGATGCATTGGGAGCGAACAATCCTGCCTTTGACGTCTCGCGTCAGATCGAACGCTCACTGCCGTTCGGCCATCTGTTCAAAATCGATTCCCTCGCCAAGGCCCAGCAGGCGATCGACCTAATCACCCTGCAGGGCGAGGGCACCTCGACATCCCCCGAGGAGAATAACGGAGACTTGGCGCACTACTACCGTTTCGGCGAGATCTACCACAAGCGTCGCTTCGTGAAGAACGAACAGGGCGAGTGGGGATACTTCGGCGACGCATTTCCCTTGCCCGCAGTACACGATATGGCAGACATTCCCGCCGGTGGGTACCAACAATCCGACGTGCCCGACATGGCCGTCTGGGACGCCGTCGTCCGCTTCGACCGGACCTATAGCGAGATGTTGCGAAAGCTGCAGGAGACGTGGACGAACGGTACCACGAACTCCCTATTTCGAGCCGTGTCGCTGATGAGCAGTCTTCAGTCGATTGCGGCCGAATTGATTGCGAAACCGCGGCCCGACGGCGTCGGGAACTACGGCCCCTGCTTTCGCTACGTCCCCTGACGTTCGAAGCAAGATTGGTCCAGGCGACGACTCGCAATCTCTTCGCCCGCCGTATCAAAGGACCGCTCAGGACGGAAGTTTCGCGCGAGGCGCAATCAGCACGCCGACGGCGAGGAGCGCCAAAAGCGAGCCGGAACCAAAGGCGATCGTCGCTCCATACTGTTCGTACAGCCAGCCGAACGCGACGCTCGAGGGAAATGCGGCCGCGCCGACGATGCCGTGAAACCAGCCGAACGCCAAACCGCGTCGTTCCGCCCCCGCTAGCTCCGCTACCAACTTCTTCTCCGACGGCTCGACCAACGCGTAGACCGTCCCATACGCCAAGAAGATCGCCCAGATCTGCCAGGTCGTCGTCGCCAGGGCGAATGCCAGGTATAGCGCCGCGTAGAGCATCCAACCGGCGAGCAGCAACGGTCGCGGACCGGTTCGATCCACCGCTCGCCCCGCCCATGCATTCCCCACGCTCTTAACCACATGAAACAAGCACCACAACAGCGGCAAGAGCCAGGTCGGCGTGCCCAGTTCGCCCGCTCTCACCAGTAGAAACGCATCGCTGGAGTTGCCGAGCGTGAACAGGCCGATGGCGAATAACAACCGTCGAAAGTCGGCGCTGAACGGCGCAGGACGGAGCGCTGACTTGCGGGACGCCGCTGGCGGCTCTTCGCCGCGCTCGATCGACGGCTCGCGCACGCCCCAGACTAAGATGACGACGACCGCGATGCCGGGGATAATCGTCAGCAGGAACAACGGCCGGACGGCGCCAGGCCAGACCAAGAGGAAAGCGGTGGCGAGAAGCGGACCGAGCGCGGCGCCAAGGTGGTCCATCGCGCGATGAAAGCCAAAGGCGCGCCCGCGAGAATCGGACGGTGTTGAATCGGCCAGGAGCGCGTCGCGCGGGGCCGTGCGCACGCCCTTGCCGATGCGATCCATAACGCGCGTCGCCAACAGTTGCCACGGTGCGCCGACCCACCCTGTGATCGGTCGCGCAACGGCCGCCAGTGCATAGCCCCACAGGATGAACGTCTTCCGACGCCCTGTTCGATCCGACCAGGCCCCTGCATACAGCTTCAACAGGCTCGCGACCGTTTCCGCCAAGCCCTCAATGATTCCCAAAAAGAAACGGTTCCCCCCCGCCATCCCCAACAACAACTGGGGAAGCAGCGGGTAAACCGACTCGCTCGCCACATCATTCAGCAGACTGGTCAGCCCCAGCCAGCGCACATTGGCGGGCAGTGGAGGCGCAGCGCGATCGTCCTCCGGCGGACTAGGGGAGCACAACGGGGTTTCCATCGTTCTTGTGGACGAGGTTGCGCATCACCTGATCATCCACTTCGTTCGCGACGAAGCGCACCGAGCCGTCGGCCATCATGACTTGGAAGCCTTTGCCGTGAAGCTTCCCGATTCCACGCTTGGGTTGTTGCGGGTCGAAGACGATGTCTTGGGGCGCCATCCAGGGGACCGCTTGCTCGGCGTCCGCTTCCACGAACAACAAGGTGTTCGATGTACCATCAATGATTCTTGCCATTCCCGTCGCACGACCGTCGTGCGAGAAGATGGGTGACGGCTGGGCGTCGTTCGCCGCAGGCGGCTTCCCATTCGACTTGCCGCCCGGAGGCGGTGCTCGGTAAGAATCAACCAGCGCGACGTAAACGGTATTCGAATTGCTCGGAGGCGCCGCGGGCGACTGGTACACGTTCGGCATCGAATTATTGAATTGAGCGTTCTGGCCGGCGTTCCACGGCTGATTGAAGTCAATCTGGTTGAACATGCTCCCCTGTTCTACAAACGGGAGCAACCGCACTCGCCAACTCATCTGCAACCCGTACGCCGGCTCATCAGACCCCGCAAGCGGGAAGTTCCCATATGTGTCGTGATAGTTGTGCATCGCCAGCCCAATCATCTTCATGTTGTTGCCAGATTGAACTCGGCGAGCGGCTTGGCGAGCGGAGGAGATGGCGGGGATGAGCAGCGCGGCGAGCCCGAGGACCATGAGCAGCAGGACTCCGGCGGCGACGCCGACGATGGTGAGTAGCATGCCCTTGCCGGACGACTTAGCCGGCGCCGGGGCGCCATAGGCGGGCGCACCGGGGTAGCCAGGTGCGCCGCCGTAGCTGGGCGCACCGCCATAGGCGGGCGGCGTATACGAAGGCGGCGAGTAGGAGGGTGCGGCGAACCCGGCGGGGGCGCCAGGGCTGGGGACCGTGATGGTCTGCCCGCAGCGACTGCAGGGGCCGGACATTCCGGCGTACTGATCAGCCACCTGCGTACGGTTACCGCAATGCGGACACGCAAAGTCAATCGGCATGGTAAGGGGTCCCTCGGTTAAAGGTGCGTCGACGCAGCTCCCCCCATCTTAACCGATGCTTCGCCCCGCACGACAGCTGTCGAGCGGCGGGGCCGGAGATTTGCAACGCCGCCCCACCCTCCAAGGCGTGTCCGCGTCCACCGAACAGCCCGTGCGGCTGCCTGTCGTGAAGTAAGCGTCAAGAGCCATGCCGCTACTCGACGTAATCCCCCATTTCAAAGCGCGGGAGTTGGATCTGGATTCTCGTGCCGCTCCCTTCGTCGCTGGACACGACGAGTTGGCCGCAGCAACGCTCGACCAACGACTTCACGACGGCCAGTCCCACGCCGACTCCGTCTGTGCGCGAAGCGCTGGCGCGGCGCCCCAGATCCAGCATGACCTGGGATTGTTCGTCGGGGATTCCGACGCCGTTGTCGGCCACATCGATCTCGTATGACTTCGGTCGCACGCGAAACGAAATACTGACGCGCGCCTCGCCTTTCTCTTTATCCGCGTAACGGATGGAGTTCGAAACGATGTTCTCCAGAATGTGCTGCAACCGCACCGGAAACCAGACGACGTATTCCGAGTCGAGTTCAAGGTGCAGGACGGTGTGCTTCGTGCCGACGAGTCGTTGCTGCCAGCGGAATATTTGCTCGACTAGCGGCCGCAGATGGATCTCCGCGACACAGTCCAACTGTGGGACGAAGCCAGGTGGATCCCGCATGTCCTCCAAGAGCTCTCGCAGCTCCTGACACCACGTTGCGATGGCGGCCAGAGACTCCGTCGCATCCACTGCGGGTTGCCGACAGCGCTGCGCGATTCGATTCAATCGCTCTCCCGCTTCGACGATCCAATACTGATCGCGACGACGGAGCCGATCCACTTCCAGTTCCAGATCGGCGACGTAGTTCGACAGGGACCGCAATTGGTCCTTGACCGTCGGCATTTGCTTCCACATCAATTGCGACTCCATTCGTCCAGTTGTCCGACTACGACCTTGATTCCTCGCCCCGACTTTCGTTCAGCCAAAGTGCTTGCGGACGCATTCGACGAATTGATTCTTCGTCATCTTGTCCGCCGTTTGCACCGGCGCCACCGTTCCGCGAAATCCCGCCTCGGCAATCCGAGCACGCAGTTCGCCTTTGGCCTCGCCCGGCCCCAGGATCAAGATCGATTCCGCATCCTGCACATTGCGAATCACCTCGTCGTAGAACCGTCGTAGATGAGCCGCTTCTTTGCGATCACGGCGATCTTCCGCGACAAAATCATCCCGGTTGTAGTCGGGCGGCGACGCGACTTCGCCCGTCGCGCTGACCGTCTTGGCAGGAGTCGCGAGCACTTCACGCAGGTCCTCCACCTGATCGACCGTTCGCAACACGACCGCCTTGTGGTGGTCGATCCAAATACCAGCTTGAATCTTCACGACAACACCCTTTCATTCGAGTCTTCGCGCTCCGTAGACGCCCCCCATCCGGCCGACGCCGACACAGCAAAAGAGAGGGCCGCGAAAGCGAGCCGCAAAAGCACACGCCTAACGGACAACGCTGTCTCAACGAACCGCCGCCGCTGCAACTCGTTCGATAACGAGCAACCTGATCAAGAAAGGCTGTTTCTCAGACGCCTGTTTCTCAGGCGGAAGGTTCTCAGAAGGATAGATTCCTAAACCATTTCAGCCGCCTGTATTCTAGGGATGTCCAGCTCGTGAAACAAGGCGCATGACGGTCGGGCGTCGGAGGCGGCGCCCCCGCAGGCAACCTCCCCGCTCCACCCGCGCGCGTCGAGTCGCTAAGCTAGTGTCGCGATCAAGCATCCCCTGCGGCGAGAGGGCCGAATGACGACCGACGAGGTGGTTTTGGTGACCGGGGCGACCGGCTTTATCGGCTCGTTGCTGGTGCGAAAACTGGTCGCGCAAGGCGCCCGCGTCCGAGCGCTCACGCGACGCGGCCCCGGCAAGGCCCCGCCCGGCTTCACCGATCTAGAAGGGAACGCGTCCGGCGCGGGAAGCGTCGAATGGGTCGCCGGCGACATCCTCGACGCCGACTCGGTCATCCGAGCCGCTCAGGGGTGCCGCCGCATTTTCCACCTCGCCGCTTACGCCAAGAACTGGGCGCCGCGCCGCGAGACGTTCTTCGAGTACAACGTCGGCGGACTGCGCAATATGCTCGACGCCGCGCGCCGAGCGAACGTCGAACGGATGGTCTGGACGTCGACCATCGTCACGTTCGGGACGACGCGACGCGATGAAGTGGCCGACGAGTCTCGTCCGCGGCCGCCGCTCGCCCCGCTTACCGACTACGAAGCGTCGAAGGTCGAGGCCGAACAGGCGGCGTTCGACGCGGTGCGCGACGGCCTGCCGCTCGTGATCGTGAATCCTGGCCGAGTGTACGGACCGGGGCACCTCACCGAAGGCAACTCCCTCGCACAGCTGATCGACGAGTATGACCGCGGCAAGTTTCCCATCTTGCTCAACGCGGGCGTCAACGTGGGCAACTACGTCCTGGTCGACGACGTCGTCGACGGCCATCTGTTGGCCATGCAGCACGGGCGGATCGGCGAGCGATACATCTTGGGCGGCGAAAACGCGACGCTCAAAAAGTTCCTCCGCACGATCGACCAAGTCACGGGGCGGCGTCACTTTCAGATCCCCATCTTCCGGCCCGGTGCGTTGGCGTTCTCTTACCTGCAATTGAAACGCGCCGAATGGTTCGGCGTTTACCCCACGATCACGCCGGGCTGGGTCCGCACGTTCTTGGCCGACTGGGGCTTCAGTTCGGCCAAGGCCGAACGGGAACTCGGTTATCGCCCCGCCGGCCTCCGCGACGGACTCGAACGCACCATGCGGTGGCTCGATCAAGTTCGCGCCGCTTCGAAGAAATAGCCTTCACTTCCGCCGCAGCTCGCCGCACCCCTGAGCACCCACTCGCATGTCGATCCTGCCGCCCGTTTCCACGTCGCAAGGCAAAGCCACTTGGCTGTTGTTCACTGCCCCCTGGCTGTTGCTGATCTGGAAGATTGGCTGCGAACCGGCCGTGCTGCAACGGTTGGCCGAGCGGCTGGCGGGACCGGAAGTGTGGCGAGGAACCGGCGGAATCGCGTCGATGCTCGCCGGCGTCATGCTGTTCGGCGTCGGACCGGCGATCGTGGTGAAACGCGTGTTTCGCGAGTCGTTGGCGGACTACGGCTGGGGGCTGGGGATTCGCTTTCGCACGGTCCGTTCGTTCCTGATTGCGCTGCCGGTGGCGGTGGTCGGGACGTATTGGGGTTCGTTTGAACCCAGTTTGCCCGGACACTACCCGGTGAACCCGGCGGCGGGCGATTCGCTGTCGGTGTTCCTGGTGCACGCCGCAACCTATCTGGCGTTTTACTTTGCCTGGGAGTTTTACTTTCGCGGGTTCTTGCAGCATGGGATGGCGCCGGCGCTGGGCATGGTCCCCGCGGCGCTCGTCCAGACCTTAGCGTCGGCCCTGATGCATATCGGCAAGCCGCCCAGCGAGGCGTTCGTGTCGATCCTCGGCGGCCTGCTCTGGGGCTGGCTCGTTTGTCGCACGCGGTCGATCGTTTCGGGGTCGCTGCAACACGCATTCTTGGGCATCGGGCTTGACGCCTTGCTGTGCCTGCGGCAGAACGGATTCCGCATTTAGCCCTCCGCCGCCGCGTCCCTCCATGCCGTACCGAGCGACCGTATGCACGATGAAGCGCCGCCCGCCGCGCCCGACGACTCGACGAAGCGAGTCATGAAGCGCATCGTGCGCGCCGGCGTGCTGGGTCTGGTCGGCGGCTTCCTGACGACGTTCGTCGGCGCAGTGCTGCTGGGGAACGGTCCCAGCGAATGGGAGACGCTCGGCAGCACCGTGCATCGCGGCGGCATGATCTTGATGCTCGTTGGACTGGCCGTCGTCATTTTCGGCTATCGTTGGCCCTCGATCGCCGCGTTCCTGGATGCACCGCCCGCCGAAGATTCCGGCCGATCTTCTGGAACCCGCAGCGCTTGGCCGCGCGACGTCCACGACTTGCTTGACTCGCTCCCGCCGCCGCCAGCGTTGCCGCTATCAGAGCCGCCGCCGTCCGCGTCGCCAACGATGCATAACAGCGTCGTCAATACCGCCGCACCATCCGCCCTCCCCTACACTCCCCCCACTGCGAACATGCCGACTCGTTCTCTGCCAACGACGAATGGAACTGCGCCTCCTCCGCATCGCAACGGCTGTTTGATCGCGGGTTGGAGCGTGATGGCGATCGTCGTTTTGTTGGCGGCGATTCCCTACTGGCTCGGCGCGCCGCGGGACGCGGTCATCATTTCGTTCGTCTTCGACTCCATCTTGCTGGTCGCATTGTCGATCTTCGCGCTGGAGCTTTCGGGACGAGGGCGGGCCGTCGTCGTCGGGGCGCTCGTACCGTTGGCGATGATCGAGTTGGTGAAAACGATCCAATTCTTCGAAGTCGCATCGCTGGCCATCTACGGAGGACGGTCTGGGAACCCCTGGGAGCTGCGCATCGCAGACATCGTGCTGCACCTGGGATTGATCGTGTTCGCCCTCTTCGGCGGTTTCGTGCATGCTTCGATCGACTTCATTCGCCGCCGCTCGCAAGGTCCCAGGAGATAGTGGATGACCGAACCTCCGCCGCACGCTGCCAGTACGCCCGCGAAGACGCCTCGTTCCCACTTGGCCGCTCGCTTCTCGATCATCGCTTCGCTGATTTGCTTCACTAGCAACTGTTTGGCGAATCAAGCGGCGATGCGCACGCAATGGACGGGCGCTCCCGGGTTCGCGCAGTTCGTGGCGTATGTGACGATGGGGATCGTGATCGCGGGAATCGGGCTCGGCGTGGTCGGGCTCGTGGGCGGCATCATACGTCGCTCGGGCGACACCATCGGTGTGGCCGTGATCGGGTTGTCGCTGAATCTGGGCATCATCGCCGTCACGTATTGGGCGCTGCGTGTGCTGCACGAGGCGGGGCTGCGGTGAGTTTGATGGTGGGGCCGCGCTGCGCTTGGCCCAGCCTACGGGGCGACGAGGCGCCGGAACTACGGGGCTTGGTGGGCCCGCGCTGCGCTTGGCCCACCCTACGGGTGGATCAGCGGCGCGGCTTAACAGGCTGGAAGCCTGTTCTACGTCGGCGTTATACTCGGAGGCAAAGGAGACAGGCGTGATGAAGTTGAGAATGGTGTTGGGCGTTGCGGCGGCGGTCTTGTTGACGGCGGCGGCGGGAGTGGCGGTGCAGGCGAATCGGCCGGGGCCGGCGATGACGGGGGCGGCGCAGCAATTCCTCGCGTCGCTGAATGCAGAACAACGCGCGAAAACGGTGCTCGAGTACGACTCGCCGCTTCGGCTTGATTGGCACTTCATCCCGAAGGCCTCGCGTAAAGGGCTGCAGATCCGTGAGATGACCGAACCCCAACGTCAACTCGCCCGCACCCTCCTCAAGACGTCGCTGAGCGAAGTCGGTTACGGCAAAGCTAGCCGCATCATCGAGTACGAAGCCCTCCTCAAGGAACTCGAAAAGGCCAAGACCGGCACGCCGCTGCGCGACACCGAGCGGTACTACTTCACCGTGTTCGGCCAACCGAGCGACGCGAGCAAGTGGGGCTTGAGCATCGAAGGGCACCACATGTCCCTCAACTTCGTCGTCGAAGGAGGACGCGTCGTATCGTCGAGCCCGGCGATGTTCGGCGCAAATCCGGCGAACATCAAGTCCGAGGCGCTCGCGGGATACAAGGTCGGCGAACGCATTTTGGCCCAAGAAGAACAGCTGGCCTTCGACCTGCTCGCGTCGCTCGACGCCGACCAACGCCAGACGACCGTGATCGCCGAAAAGGCGCTCGACGAAGTCCGCGGCGCCGGCGCTCCACAACCGCCCACCGACGCCCCCGTCGGCATCGCCGCCGCGAAGCTCAACGACGCTCAGAAAAAGTTGCTCCGCCAACTCATCGAAACCTACGCGCACAACGTGCCGGAAGAAGTAGCCGCCGATCGGCTGTCGAGTTTAGCGGACGGCGGGTTCGACAAGGTGCACTTCGCTTGGGCCGGCGCCGACAAGCCGGGCATCGGTCATTACTACCGCATCCAAGGGACGGGGTTCGTCATTGAGTTTGTGAATACGCAACCCGATGCGGCCGGGAATCCGGCGAACCACATTCACTGCACATGGCGCGATCTGCGAGGCGATTTCGCCATTCCATTGAAGTAAGCATTTGCAATGCCCGAATCGGATCGGATCAAGTGGGACGAAAAGTACGCTCGCGGCGAACACGCGAGCGACCTGGCGTCGCGCGTGGTCGAACGAGTGGGCGCCAGATTGCCGTCGCGGGCCGCCGAGGATTCGGCGACGGACGGCGGCGGCCTGGGTCGAGCTCTGGAAATCGCCGGCGGCGCGGGACGGCACGCTTTGTGGCTGGCCCAGCGAGGTTACGACGTAACGCTCGCCGACATTTCCCGAGTCGGGCTGGAGTTGGCTCGGCAACGAGCAGCGGCGCGTGGTTTGTCGCTGCGGACGTTCGCCGTCGACTTGGAAACGACGGGACTGCCCGCGGGTCCCTGGGATTTGGTGTTTTCACATCATTACTTGTGGCGGCCGTTGTTCGCGGAACTACCGAGCGTCTTGGCGCCCGGCGGTTGGGCGTTCATCGTGCAGCCGACGCAACGAAACTTGGAACGACATGCGCGTCCCCCCGCGCCGTTCCTGTTGGCGGAAGGCGAGCTGCAACAGTTGCTCGCGCCGCTGGAAATCGTGTATTGGGAAGAGTGCTGGAACGAAGAGGGCCGGCACGAGGCGGTCGCGCTGGCGCGACGCGTTGAAGAAGACGCGGGAATGAAGGGGGCGTCGTCATGACGATTCAATCGGTAAGCACGCTGGTCGAACTGGGCCGGCCGCAGAAATCGTATCGCGTGGATCAAAGTCGAGTGCTGCGTGCACAACTATCGGCCCTGTTAATCGGGCTGGTGTTGTTCATCGTCTTCGCCGCCGTCGCCACGTTCGGCTCGCAACGCCAAGCCGCGCAGGGAAACGCCGAAGGACGCGTGATCATGCTGTGGTTGGGCGCCGGCTTCGCTTTGGCCGGCTTGGGGTTCGGCGTCGCCGTCGCCGCTCGGCTGCAGGCCGAACGACGCACGCACGCCATCATCCATGACAACGGTCTCTGCCTAGTGACGCGGCGAGGCGAAACGCTGGTGCGCTGGACCGACTTGAAGGAAGTGGTGGAGCTGCCGGCGACCAACATCGTCGCGCTAGCCAGCGGTCTCTTTGGCTTCCTATTGCAGCGTCTGCTGAGCGGTGGCGAGTCGATCCGATATGCGCTCGACCTGCGCGACGGCACGCGGCTGCTATTGCCATCCCACTTGGAGAACTTGTCCGACTTGATGGAGCGGCTGCGCCGCCCCTCGCCGGGGCCGGCGGGTCCCTCACCCGCAGCAGCGGGCCCCTCACCCCTGGCCCCTCTCCCCGAAACCGGGGAGAGGGGAACGGGGTGAGGGGCATGAAGACTTCCTGGGCGGAGCGTGCGCGGTGGCGGCGTGCGCGGTGGCGACGGGCGCTGGGGATGTCGGCGGCTCTCCATGCGACGGCGATCGTCGGCGTCTGGGGCGGAACTGCGGTCGCTCAGTGGCTGGACTGGCTGCCGACGGCGGAGTTGCCGGCCGCACCGCCACTCGAGTTGATTGCGACCACGAACTGGGACGCCCTCCCGTCGCTCGACCACGTCCCCGCGACGCAGATCGAACCCGCCGACTCGCCGGTTGGCGGAGCGTTCGTCGAACGTCAAGTCGAGCAGGCGATCGATGACGCTCGAAAACAGTCCCCCGACCAACAACTCGACCGACTCCGCGAACTCTCCGACCAGCTTTCCGACGTCTCGTCCGACAAGTCGCTTGACGAACTCTCGAACCAATTCCAGAAGTGGCTGGGAACAAAACCGCGCGCCACGCAGCCGACCGACAAACGGGTCGAGGGCCCGTTCGACTTCCAGACGGCCCAAGTGCACGACGTGCGGCGCACCGAGCGTGACGACGGCACATTCCGCTATTCCGTCGTCCTGCTCGACGCCGCCGGCCGTTCGCTGGAGACCGAGCTGACCGAAGCCGAAGGCGAGCAACTATACCGCACCTTTGAACTGATCAAGCAAAACCCGCTGCTGGAAAAAGTCTACCGTCAAGTCGTCATGTCGCTGCTCGACAAACTGCTCGAGAAGCCGAGGCCATAGTCGTGGACCGCTCTGCGGTCCAACGTGCATCGTCGTGGACCGCTCCGTCGGCCCAACGTGGCTGGGCTGGCAGTGTTTTGCATATTGCGACGACGGCGATGGATCGCGGAGCGATCCACGACGATCTCGCCTCCCGTCGGCGGCGGGGGGACGGTAGCATGTTGGATTGCGTCGGCCGCTTGGCCGCGCTTCCCTATAGCCCTGTCGAGACAGAGAGACACGGATGACATCGTCGCCCGCCCTGACGCTCGCGTTTCCCGAGCCTGACATCGCGGTGCTCACGTTCGACGACCCGCAGCGCCGCGTCAACGTGCTCGACCGCGACGCGCTCGATCTGCTCGACCAACTGCTCGACCGGCTGGAACAGCACGCGAGCCTCACCGGCGTCATCCTCCGTTCGACCAAACCGGGCGTCTTTTTGGCCGGCGCCGACGTGCATCAACTTGCGGAACGTGTGCGGACTGCCGACGGCGCTCAAGTCGCCGCCGCCAGCCGCCGCGGCCAGACCCTGTTCCGGCGACTCGAAAAACTGCCCGCCGTCACGATCGCGGCGCTCGACGGACTGTGCTTGGGAGGCGGAGTGGAATTGGCGTCATGGTGCGACCGGCGGTTGGCCGTCGACGCGCCTGCGACGTCGATCGGCTGCCCCGAAGTGCATTTGGGGATGATCCCGGGTTGGGGCGGCTCAGTACGACTCGCGCGCCTGGTCGGCGTTGCGCCGGCGGTGGAGTGGGTGACGACGGGCGAACCGGTCTCGGCGACGGTCGCGCGGAACGTCGGTTGGGTCGACGACCTTGTCCCAGCCGACAAGCTGCTCGACGCCGCCGTGCGACTGGTGCGACAAGAGCAAGTCAGCGGCGCGTATCGTGCGGACCGGACGGCTCGAGCGGTCCCGCGGCCGCTGTCGCCGCCCGAGCGTGACTTCCTCTACTCCACGTCGCTCGCCCAAATCCGTCAGGTCACGAAAGGCCATCAGCCGGCTGTGGAGAAGGCGCTGGAACTGGTGATCGACGGCGCAGGATTGTCGGTGGACGAAGCCTGCGAGCGCGAGTCGCAGGCGCTCGGCGCGCTGTGGGGCGGCCCCGCTCATCGCGGCTTGTTTCACGTCTTTCAATTGCGTGAACGGGCCAAACGCGACTCGGGGGTCGGCAGCGAGACGGCCGGTGCGGCGGCGAAGCGCGAGTTCACTCAGGTGGGCGTCGTAGGGACGGGACTGATGGGAGCGGGGATCGCCGGCATCGCCCTGCGTCGCGAGTTGCAGGTGCGCGTGTACGACTCGCAGGCTGCGGCGCTCGAACGCGGGGCGAAGCAAATCCTGGACGAGGCGGCCTATGATCGCGCTCGACACGGCCCCGATCCGGTTCGGCGCGAACTGCTGGCGACGCGCCTTCAAGCGGCGACGCAGCTCGCGCCGCTCGCGAACTGCGAACTGGTGATCGAGGCGATCGTGGAGAACGCCGACGCCAAGCGGGCCTTGTTCCAGCAGCTCGAACCGCTCGTGAAGCCTGACGCCGTATTGGCGTCGAATACGTCGACGATTCCGATCAGCAAACAAGCCGAGTCGCTGCAGCATCCAGAGCGGTTCTGCGGGATGCACTTCTTCAATCCGGTGCGGCGGCTGCCGCTGGTGGAAGTGATTCGCGGGCGCAAGACCAGCGACGCCACGATCGCGACGGCGGTCGCGTTCGCCAAGCGGATCGGCAAGTCGCCGATCGTCGTGAACGACGGGCCGGGGTTCTTGGTGAACCGGATGTTGTTCCCGTACCTGAACGAAGCGTTGCAATTGGTCGCCGAGGGAGTCGACTTCGAGGAGATCGAAGGGGCGGCGGTCGACTTCGGCATGCCGGTCGGGCCGCTCGAACTGTACGACATGGTGGGGCTCGACACGGCCGTAAACGCGGGGCGCGTCATCTGGTTCGCGTTCGGCGATCGAGTGGTGCCGTCGCCGATCATTCCGGCGATGGTGAAGGCGGGGCGCCTGGGAAAGAAGAACGGCGCGGGCTTCTTCCGCTGGTCGTCGCCCAAGGCGAAACGCGAGCATGATCCAGAGTTGACGACGATCTTGGACCGTTATCGACAGTGCGAACCGAAACGGATGTCGCGCGCCGAGATCCTCGACCGGCTGCTGTTGCCCATGCTGCTCGAGGCCACTCGGACGCTTGAGGACGGCATCGTCTCGGACCCGGCGATCGTCGACTTCGGCGTCTTGTTCGGCCTGGGATTCCCGGCGTTCCGCGGCGGCTTGTTGTTCTGGGCCGACGCCGAAGGCCTGCCGGCGTTGCTGCAGCGGTGCGAGCCGCTCCGAACGCTGGGGCTGCGCTTCGAACCGCCGGCGCTGTTGCGCAGGCTTGTCGACGAGCGACGGACGTACTACAGCATCGACCCGGCGCGCGGCGCCAGCCGCGGCGGAATTTGACAAGGATGGGGCGATGCGCTCGGCAGTGATTGTAGATGCAGTGAGAACTCCGATCGGCCGTTCCCATGCGGAACGAGGCGTGTATCGCGACACGCGCGCCGACGACTTGGTCGTGACGTGCATGCAGGCCCTCTTGGCGCGAACAGGACTCGACCCCGAGCTCATCGAAGACGTCGTGCTCGGCTGCGCCAACCAGACGCTCGAACAAGGCACGAACATCGCGCGGATCGCGGCGCTGGTCGCGGGCCTTCCCGCCACCGTTCCCGGCACGACCGTGAATCGGTTGTGCGGCAGCAGCTTGCAGGCCGTCCACCAAGCCGCGCATGCCATCCAAGCCGGCGCGGCGGACATCCAGTTGGTCGGCGGCCTCGAGCACATGCATCATTTGCCGATGGGGCACGGGATCGACATCAACCCGCGGTTGTTCCAACGCACGTCGAAGTCGACGTTGCTGATGGGCGTGACGGCCGAGTTTCTCGCGCGAACTCGCGGCATCCCGCGCGACGAACAGGATCGATACGCCTTGGAAAGCCACCGCAAAGCGGCCGCGGCGTACGAGGCGGGCGCGTTTCAAGCGGAACTGGTTCCGGCGCCGGGACGCGATGAGCAAGGAAACAAGACGCTCATCGAACGCGACGCGTGCGTCCGCCGCGACACCAGCTTGAGCGCCCTCGCATCGCTGGCCCCCGCCTTCCAACCCGACTCGGGAACCGTCACCGCCGGCAACAGCTCGCCGCTCAGCGACGGAGCGGCCGCGCTGCTTATGATGTCCGAGTCCACGGCCCGCTCGCTGGGACTCCAACCGCTGGCGCGAATTCTCTCGACCGCCGTGACGGGGATTGAACCGAGTCAGATGGGGATGGGGCCGGTCGCAGCCACGCAGTTGGCGTTGCGCCGCGCCGGCCTGTCGCTCGCCGACGTCGACCTCATTGAGATCAACGAGGCGTTTGCGGCGCAGGTAATCGCCTGCGCCCGCGAACTCGATCTGCCGCTCGACCGCACCAACGTGCGCGGCGGCGCGATCGCCATCGGCCACCCGCTGGGCGCCACCGGCGCTCGCATGTTGACGACGTTGGTCCACGCCATGCGCGACCGCGACGCCTCGATCGGGCTCGCAACGCTCTGCGTCGGGCTGGGACAAGGCATGGCGACGATCGTGGGGCGAGTGGATTGACGATGAGCGAAGGGGCGCGATACGTGCGGGAGTTGGCCGGTTTGCGGGAGGCGTTTCCCAGCCCCGACGCCGACCCGCTGCGCGACGCGTCGATCGCCGACGTGTTGGCCGACGCCCTGCGTCGAGCGCTGGCACTGAAGACGGCCGCACCGCAGCTCAGCGGACTCCCGCGACGCGCCGGCGCTGCCGCGGTCGACGCGCGCCTGCCAGTCGACTCGCAGCCGTTGCCCCAGGTCATCGATGAACTGCTGGAACGGTTTCACGGCCTGCCGCTCGAGGTGCATCCGCGGCACCAGGTGAACGTCAACGTTCAACCTTCGACCGCCGGGCTGGCGGGCGTGCTGCTGCCGGCGTTGTTCAATCCGAATTTGTCGAGCGACGGGCGAGGCGCAGGTTGCTCGGACGCCGAGCGCGAGGTGACGGCGATGACCGCAGCGCTGGTGGGCTACGACCCGCACGTCGCGTCGGGTCTGTTCACATTCGGCGGCACCGGCACAATGCTGTACGGCGTGAAACTGGGGCTTGAGAACGCGGTCCCGGGCGCCATGCAGCACGGACTCGATCGACCCGTCGTCGTCTTGGCGTCGGAGCGCGCACACCACACGTGCCTGACGGCGGCCGGCTGGCTGGGAATCGGCCAGCGGCAAGTCTGGAGCATCCCGGCGGGGGAAGACAATGCCATGGACTGCGTGCAGCTGCAAGCCGCGGCGCGGCGCGCGGTCTCGGAAGGACGACGGATCGCCGCGATCGTCGCCACGGTCGGCACCACCGACGCCTTTGGACTCGACGACGTGGCGGCGGCGGCGGCCATTCGCGACGAGTTGGTGCGCGAGTCGCGGTTGGACTACGTTCCTCACGTGCACGCCGACGCCGTCATCGGGTGGGCGTGGTCGGTTTTTACCGATTACGACTTCCAGAGAAATCCGCTGGAATTCGACGACGACGCACGGCGAGCGCTCGAGTCGACAGTTGCGCGCGTCGCGGGGCTTGCGCAAGCCGATTCGTTGGGCGTCGACTTTCACAAGACGGGCTTCGCGCCGTATGTGTCCTCGCTGCTCGTGGTCCGCGAACGGCAGATGTTCGAGCGGCTATTGCGCGACCGCGAGACGATGCCCTATTTGTTTCATTCGGGCGCGCATCATCCGGGCATGTATACGTTGGAAACGACGCGCAGCGCCAGCGGCGTGTTGTCGGCGCTGGCCAGCCTACGGATGTTCGGACGACGCGGCTTGCAGGTGCTGTTGGGACACGCGGTCGCTCGAGCGCAACAGTTCCGACGGCGGCTCGCTGAGCGGCCTTGGGCGGCGGTGGTGAATCAACGCAATGGCGGGCCCGTGACGCTGTACCGCGCCTATCCGCCCGGCGTTTCGCCGTCGGACGCCTGGCGGCGCGAACGCGAAGAAGCGGGTTGCGGCCCGTGGTCGCTGGAAGTGAACGCCTTCAACAAGCGCATGCACGCCGCCACTCAGACCGCGGCCAAGCGAGATGCGGTCGCCGGCGCGGGTTGGACGGAGCGAGCGGCGGTTGGCCGCGACGGCCAGCCGCTCGCAGCGCTCAAGACCTACTTGCTCTCGCCGTTCTTGACCGACGAGCATCTGGACGAATTGTTGAACAATCTCGACGCCGCCTATGATGCGGCCAGCCATTCGTAGCAGCGGCCCTGGATCACAGCAACGGACGCGCCCACGCCAGCGAGCGGTTCGGAGTGAGGAGCGAGCCTACTCGACCGTCGTGGGCGCGTCGGGTGCTGTGGACTGCGGGCGCAGCGCAGCATCACGACGCGGACAAGTCGTAACGAAGTCGCGATTGCGGTCTGCGAGTCAGGCCAGTTGCGTGACGAGGAGACCGGGAGCGACCTGCGGGCCGGAGAGAGAATCCGGCAGGCGACTAGGCTCGCGGTGGCGGAATGTCGGGGCGAACCGCGACTTCAGGGCATACGGCGACATACACGTCGACCGTCGCCGTCGTCGACTCGTCAAATTGCCACAACGGCGTCGAGTCGGCAGGGAGAGCTTGGGCGAGCAGCAGCCACAGGGACGAGAGCCCTTGGCAGCGACGCACGGCGTCGATCGAAATCGGGAGCGTGACGAGTTGCTCGTCGTTCGGTTCGGCCGAGACATCAGGGAATTCAGCGTCGGTTTTGGCGGCGGTTTCGACGGTAGTTTCGCCGTCGACGTGCTCGGTGCAGCAACGGCGACGCGACGAGGCACGAACATCGGCATTCGCCTCGACATTCACACTGACATCGACAGTCACACTGAAATCGACAGGCACACTGAAATCCACGACCGGCGGCGAGTCGAGACCGTGAGCCGCGTCATAGGCTGCCAAATCGTCGGCATGCTGTTCATACCACGCGGCGACTTGAGCGGGAGAGAAGCAGCAGCACTTCGTGCCGCAGCCCTCGGCGCTATGGCAACCGCAGCGATGAGTCTGACACGGGAAGGGGCGGCCGGCGGCGAGTCGCGCCTGTTCGGCGTGAGAAATCCGCGTTGCCGGGATGACGACGACCTGCGTGAGCGGAAGGGCCCCCGAGGCGGCAAGCAGCAAAAAGACCAACAGTCCCGCGAGAGCGGACTGCGGCGTGCAGCGGATCGAATTTTGGAGCCGACGAAGGTGCAACATGGGTCCCTGTGCGAAACGGCTCGCTCCTCGCCCGACGGTTGTAGCGGCCTACGGCCCCAAGTGTCAACTAGAGCGCGGCGGCGCGAGAAACGAATCGCACCTCGGACGACGGTGCGATGGCGCTTGGCTCAATCGCTCGAAGTACAACTTTCAGCGCCGTGATGGATGGGAAAACGAATTTGTCGAAACCAAGTTTGGAGCATAAGATCAAGTGTATGAATACAGCCTCCAACGTGCCGATTGAGTCGTTCTCCGTAGAAGAGAAGCTGCTTCTCATGGAACGACTTTGGGGAGACTTATCGCGGCGTCCTGCCGACATTCCCATACCCCAGTGGCACACCCAAGTCCTTGCGGAGAGGCTTGCGGCTGTGGAAGAAGGGCGCGATGAGTTCGTCGATTGGGATGATGCGCAGCGCCGGCTCCGAGCGAAATTCGAATGAGAGTCCGGGTTCTTCGCTCCGCCGAACGCTAGATCGACGCCCCTCCCAACTCGGCCCGCCGGTATTCGACCAACTCGCGCACGGTTCGTTCGAGGTCGTATTGGCGCTGATAGTCGATTGTCGCGCGCAGGCGCGTGAGATCGGGGACGCGGTGGCGGATGTCTTCGAAGTCCTCGTCGTACGCCTTGGCGTAGGTCTGGAATTCGATCGACGACGCACTGCCGGCCGCTCGGACGACTCGCTGCGCCAACTCCAGGATCGACACCGGTTCGTCGCTGCCGATGTTGAAGACGCGGCCGTAGGCGGCGGGAGTTTCCATCAAGCGCAGGACGGCCGACGTCACATCGCTGACGTGGGCGAAGCACCGAGTTTGTCGACCGTCGTCGTGCACGGTGAGCGGACGGTTGGCCAGCGCGGCGTCGACGAACCGCGGCAGCACCATGCCGTACGCGCCTGACTGTCGCGGGCCGACGACGTTGAAGAACCGGGCGATCACCACCGGCAGCTTGAACTGCCGCCAACACGCCAGCGCCAGGAACTCGTCGATCGCCTTCGACGCGCCGTACGACCAGCGAGCGCGCGTCGTGGGGCCGAAGACCAAGTCGTCCTCTTCATTCCAAACGGCCTTGGGATTCTTGCCGTACACCTCGCTGGTGCTCGCCAAAAAACACTTCACCGTCTCCCCGCGCTCATGGCGGCGGCGGAGCTCCGCGAGCAACAGTTCGGTGGGGTAAATGTTGCGTTCGATCGTCTCGATCGGCTGTTTGGCGATGAGCGCCACGCCGACTGCCGCCGCCAGGTGATACACCTCGTCCGCCTCCTCCACGACCTGCCGCATCAGCGATTCGTCGCTGATCGAACCGCGGATCAAGCGGAACTGCGGGTGGTTGACGACCCGCGCCAGATTTCGCGCGCTGCCTGTCGATTCATCGTCGACGACGGTGACGTGGCGGCCGCGGGCGAGCAGCATTTCGGTGAGGTGCGAGCCGATGAAGCCGGCGCCGCCGGTGACGAGCATGCGTTTCACGACCGGACCGTCTCCCGTGGACAAAAGGGGCGCGGTGCGAGCGAAGGTGCGGCACGACGCGTACTTGAGTGTACTCGGCAGACGCCCCGCGAGCGGCCGACCAAGCGTGAATTCGAGGCGAAGTCCGCTCGGCGACGACGACGCGCGAGCAACTCCTATCGAAGTTGCCAATTGTGACGCGAAATCGGGTCACGCCGAGGGCGCTCGTCACTGGCAATTCCGGGGTGACCTGCGAATAATGGGGAGCCTTTTGACGTCCAGCAGCGTTGAGAAAACCGACAGAGCGGGGGATTTTTCATGGGGAAGTGCGACGTCCAAGCAGATCGGGGCCAGATCGTGTCGCAGAATCCGACGGGCCGACGCGTAAGTCCCAAGAGGGCCTGGGCCGCCATCGGGCTCCTGGGAATGTCGAGTTGGCGGGTGCTGGGCGTCGCCGCGTCGGCCGGCTTGACCCTCGCCGCTGCCGCCCCCGTTGCCGCCGTGGCGCAAGAGGCCAAACCGGCCGAATCGTCGCCCGACGCGCTCGCGCTGTACGCCGACGCCGCCAGCTTCCAGAACAACGGTGCGTTCGATCTGGCGGTCGATGAGTGGGCCAAGTTCGTCGAAAAATTCCCCCAAGACCCGCTCGCCCCAAAGGCTCGCCATTACTTGGGAGTCTGCCAACTGCAATTGAAGCAGTACGACAAGGCGGCCGCGACGTTCGCCGGAGTCGCCAAAGACTTCCCGAAGTTCGACCTGCTGGAGGACGCGACGTATAACCTGGCGCTGAGCCAGTACTTGCAGGCTTCCGCGGCCAACCCGGGGCCGTACGAGTCCGCGGCCGCGGCGTTCGCCAGCCACCGCGCGAAGTTTCCCAAAAGCAAGCATGCGGACCAGGCTTGGTTCTACGAAGCCGAAAGCCGCTATCACCAGGGAAAAAAGCCGGAAGCCGTCGCCGCCTATCAGGAAGTGGTGAAGGGGTTTCCCGAGTCGACAGTGCGCGCGGACGCCGCCTATGCGCTCGGCGTCACGCTGGAGGAACTGTCGCAGTTCGCGCCGGCGGGCGAAGCGTACGACGCGTTTCTGAAGTCGTACCCCGAGCACCTGTTGGCGACCGAAGTCCGCATGCGCAAGGCCGAGACGGTGCTGCAGGCCGGTCAGTTCGCCGACGCCGAAAAGCAGTTCGCCGACGTCCTCAAGGTAGAAGGCTTCGCGCAGGCCGACCATGCCGCGCAGCGCCGCGCATTCTGCCTCGTGAAGCAAGAAAAGTATCCGGAAGCGGCGGCGGCGTACGCGGAAGCAGCGGCCAAGTATCCGCAGTCGGCGGCCGTGCACGACGCGGAACTATCGGCGGGTCGCTGGTATTACCGAGCGGAGAAGTGGTCCGACGCGTCGACTTGGCTGCAAAAGGCGATGAGCGGCGGCGGGCCGGAGGCGCCGGAGGCGGCGCACTGGCTCGCGCGAATCGCCCTGCGCAGCGGGAAACCGGCCGACGCGCTGGCCGCCGTCGACGCAGCGCTCCCGAAAGCCGACAAGAGCACGTTCCTCGTACCGCTGCAAATGGATCGCGCCGACGCGCTGTACGAACTGCCCGAGAAGAAGGCCGAGTCGATCGAGGCGTATCGAAAAGTCGTCGCGGAACATGCGACTCACGAGTTAGCAGCGCAGGCGCTCTACAACGTCGCCTTCGGCCAACTCGAGCTAAAGCAGTTCGACGCCGCCCGCCGCGACGCTCAGGCCTTTCTCGAGAAATTCAAAGCGCACAAGCTGACGGCGGACGCGCAGTACGTTGCGGCCGAATCGCTGTTGCTCAGCGGCAAGACCGACGAAGCGCAAGCGGCGTATAAGACGCTGGTCGAGCAAGCGGGCGAACATCGCGATGCGGGGCTGTGGCGCGTGCGTTGGGCGCTCGCCCAGTACCTCGGCAAGAACTACGACGGCGTCCTCGCGACGCTCGCCAAGACCGACGGCCTGCAGCCGGCGGACCTGCTGGCCGAGGCGCGATACTTGGTCGGTGCGGCTCACTTTTATCGCGATCAGTTCGCGGAGGCGGCGGCCGCTTTGGGCCAGTCGCTGGCGGCGGCGCCGCAGTGGCGACAGGCCGACGAAGCGCTGCTGCTGTTGTCGCGCTCGCAAGCGCGTCAGAAGCAAGTCGATGCCGCGAAGGCGTCGGTCGCGAAGCTGCTGGAGGAATTCCCGAACAGCAAGCTGCTCGACCAAGCTCAATATCGACTGGGCGAGTATGCGTACGGCGCGGAGGACTACGCAGGCGCGATCGCCGCGTACGACGTGGTGCTCGAAAAGTTCCCCGGCTCGACCTTCGCCCCCTACGCGGCGTACGGGAAAGGTTGGAGCTTGGTGAAGTCGAAGCAGTATCCGCCGGCGGCGGCCGCGTTCACCGTGCTGCTGGACAAGTGGCCCGAACACCCGCTGGCGGCCGACGCTCGCTACGGCCGCGGACTCGCGCGTCGGCAAGCCGGGGACGCCAAAGCGGCCATCGCCGACCTCGATGCGTTCCTCAGCGCCAACCCGCCGCTCGACGCCAAATCGAACGCCCGCTACGAGCGAGGCTTGGCGCAGGTCGCGGCGCAAGACTTCGCGGGGGCGGCGGCGACGTTCGTCGAGTTGCTGAAGGAGCACGAGAAGTATCCGGACGCCGACAAGGTGCGATACGAATTGGCGTGGGCGTACAAATCGCAAGAGAAGAACGAGGAGGCGGCGGCCCAGTTCCGGCTGCTCGCCGCTCAGTACCCCGACAGCAATCTGGCCGGCGAGAGTCACTTTCATGTGGGCGAGAGTTTGTACGATCAGAAGAAGTTCGACGACGCCGTGAAAGAGTACGCGGCGGCGCGGCAGAAGTCGCCGCCAGGAGAGTTGGTCGAGAAGGCGATCTACAAGCTCGGCTGGTCCTACTTCCAACTCAAGCAGTTCCAACCCGCGCTCGACCAATTCGCGAATCAGCTTGAGTCGTACCCGCAGGGGCCGCTCTCGGCCGACTCGAAATTCATGAAAGCCGAATGTCTTTATCGATTGGGCAAGTACATGGACGCCCTGCCCGCGTTTAAGGAGGCGACGACTGCCGAGTCGCTCAACGACACGTTGCGGACGCTGGGGTTGTTGCACGGCGGGCAGGCGGCGGGGCAATTGAAGCAGTGGAAGGACAGCGTGGCGTTGCTGGACCAATTGCTGGAGAAGTTCCCCCAAACGACCTACGCAGCCGAAGCACGGTATGAGCGCGGCTGGGCGAAGCAAAACTTGGGAGACGCCGATGCGGCGCTGGCCGACTTCGAGTCGGCGGCCGGGGCGCGCGACCATGTGGGGGCTCGAGCGCGCTTCATGATGGGCGAGATTCGCTTCGAACGAAAGCAGTACGACGAGGCGGTGAAGGACTTTCAGCGCGTGATGTTCGGGTTCGGCGGCGACAAGGCGACGGCCGAGACGAAGACTTGGCAAGCCAAATCGGGCTTCGAGGCCGCGCGCTGTTGGGAAGTACAGATCGAAAGCGCCGCCGACCCAGCCAAACGGGCCGCGGCGCTCGCCAACGCCAAAAAATTCTATACGTACGTGGTCGAAAAGCACGCGCCAGACCCCTTGGCCGCCGACGCCAAGAAGCGGCTCGACGCTTTGAAATAGGAGATGAGGTCGCATGATTCGTGACAGGCTGACGCCGCGCCGGCCATTGATTGTGGCTGGTTTCATGCTGGTCCTCGCCCTGCTGGCCGTTCAAACCGTGACGCGCTGGGAGGCGCGTGCGCAAGAATCGCCGGCGGCGGCCGGCGAAGACGAAGCGGGCCCCAGCGGCGCGGGGACGGAAACTGCGCCTGGCGGCGCCGACCCAGGGGCTGCCGGCGCCAATAACTCGGGCGCGGAAGCGCCGGCAGGCGGCGGCGAACCCCCGGCCGACGGCGCCGGATCAGGGGCGGGAGAAAAGTCGAAAGAGATCAATGTCTTCGAACTGGCCAAACAGGGCGGGATCTTCATGTATCCCATCTACGCCCTGTCGCTGGTCGCCGTCGGCGTGGCGATCGAACGCTGGTTCGGGTTGCGGCAGGAACGCGTGCTTCCGCAACGGTTGGTCGCGTCGCTGGGACAATTGGGAAGCGGCAAATCGGGGTTTGATCCACGGCGAGCCTATCGGCTGTGCCAAGAAAATCCCTCGTCGGCCGCCACGGTCATTAAGGCCATGCTGTTGAAGGTCGGCCGCCCCCATTCGGAGGTGGAACACGCGGTGCAGGAAGCGAGCGAACGCGAAGCGAATCGCATCTACGGCAACATCCGCTGGCTCAACCTGGCCGCCTCCGTCGCGCCGCTCATCGGACTCCTGGGCACCGTCCAAGGGATGATCGTCGCCTTCCACCAAACCACCGTGCTCGACCCCGGCGCGAACAAGGCCGTCGAGTTGGCCAACGGCATTTACACGGCGCTGGTGACGACGTTCGGCGGGTTGTGCGTGGCGATTCCCGCGTCGATCTTCGCTCACTACTACGAGGGACGGATTCAAAACCTGTTTCACCAGATCGACGAGTTGCTGTTCAACTTGCTGCCGCAGATCGAACGCTTCGAGAATCGAGCGCGGTTCGGGAAGCAGCATGCCGAGTCGGGCGACGGGGAGTTCGCGCCCGAGGCGCCGCCCGTCCAAGCGCCTTAAGCGAACGACAAGTGGAAAGAACGTATGGCGGTAAAGATTAATCGCGGTCGAGCGCTCGACGCCATCAACATGACGCCGGTCATCGACATGGTGTTCTTGCTGCTCATCTTCTTCCTCGTCGCGTCGCAGTTCGCCGAGGAAGAACGAGCGCTGAAGGTGGTCCTTCCGAGCGCCAGCGAAGCGCGCCCCCTGACGCAAACTCCGCGCGAGATCTTCGTCAACGTCGACCATCAAGGGCAGTACTTCATGGACGGTCGCGTGATGCAGATCGACGAAGTCGAAGCCGTGCTGCGACAGGCGGTCGCGAACAATCCGGTGGGGCAATCCGTGATCATTCGCGCGGACAAGCGCGTGCTGTTCGACGCCGTCGTGGCGGTGATGAACGCCTGCAACAAGGTCGGCGTCCGCGATTATGTCGTGACGACCGCGTCGGAAGGCAACTGAGATCCTGAGACGACGAGGACGAAGAGGAGGATTCGCAGAACGACATGGTGCAACGGCGAGTGATTCGCAAGGTTGATCCCCCCGCAGCCCAGGCGCTCGAAGAGCGGTTCTGGCCGGTCAACGTTGCGCTCGCGGTGCTCGCATCGTTCCTGTTGGGGTTGGTGGTCGCCTATCGCGACTTCGACGATCCGGTCTGGTATCGCAACGCCTGGTTCTGGATCGCCTTCATTCCGCTTACGACGATCGCCGCCATGATCGTGCTGCGGTTGGTCGACAACCGAGCCGTGCGTCGCGGCGTGCAGTTGGCCGCCGTCCTCAGTCTGCTGATCCACATCTTCTTCCTGGTCTGGTCGCTGGAGGCGACGCTGTTCGGCAAGCGACAGGCCGCCGAGACGGCGCAGCGCAAACCGGCGCTTGAGCGGCCGCGAGTCGTCGTGCCGGAATACGCCGAGCATCACTTTCAGATGCCGCAAGAGCGACAGCAGCAGGATTACGAGCGGCCGGTGGAGACCGAAACGCCCGACGCGCCGACGCCCGAAACGACGCGACAAGAAACGCAGCCCGAGCCGCCGACGCCCGAGCGACCGCCGGTGGAAACGCCCGAGCCGCAAGTCCAGCAGACGCCGGCCGCCGTCGCGCGACAGCAGTCGGGCGAGACGGCTCCCCGGGCGTCGGAACAGTCGTCGAAGTGGAGTCGCCGGTCGGCGACGACGGCCGCGACGCCGAACCAGACGGCCGACATCCCGACGCCTGCCGCGCCGCAGCCGACGACCGCGCCGCGCACCGAGCCGACGCCGGAGACGCGCAGCGTGACGCGGCAGACAACCGAACGATCGCAAACTCGCAGCGCGCCGAGCACCGAGACGGCGGCGCCGTTGGAACGGCCGGTCGCCGGGATAGCGCGTCGCTCGGCCGAACCGACGGCTCAACCCGAGACGGCGACGACGCCGACGTTGCCGCGGCAATCCTCGCAGCCGCGTGCGACGCCCAGGTCGGCGGTCGCCGCCGCCGCCCCCCCCGCGCCGACTCGTCAGACCACGCCCGACTCGCCGCAACCCGCGACGACGGCGACGACGCGACGCGACGTCTCCGATCCGGTCGCCGCGCGACAGCCGCCGATCGACGTCCCGCCCACTCCCGCGCCGACCCCTTCGCCTAGTCCGCAACGACAACTCACGGCACCCACGGAACCGACGATCGCGGCCGCGCCGACGCCGGTTCCTAACCAACGCGCGCGACTCACCACGCGCCCCGACGTCGCGACCGCGGCGCCCACTGCCGCTACGCAACCCGTTCCGTTGGTCGGGGAGGCGACGCCTTTGGCCGCATCGACGAGCCCCGTACGACGCGCGACTCCCAGTCCGTCGGCGACGGCGGCTGCGACCCCTTCGCCGTCGGCCCCGACCGAACCGACGCCCGCCCCCGCTCCCTCCGCCGCCCCAGCAGCTCGCCGATCCAATTCGACGGCCGCACCAACGGAAGCGACGGCCGACGCGCGTCGCACGACGACTCCCAATCGCTCGACCACTGCGCGTAGCGACTCGCCGCAGCCGTCGAACGCCCAAGCCGCTGCGAACAGCCCTGCGCCGAATAGCGCAACGCCGAATAGCCCTGCGGCTGCCAATGCGTCGGCGAGCGAAGGGCCGAGCGCCGCGTCGCTGGCCACTCGCAAGCAAGCGACGGCCAGCGCCGAGGTGGCGCGAGCGGCGGGCGAACCGACGCCGGCGTCGGGGCCGAGTTCGCCGACGCCGACCGCCGTCGCCAACGCCGCTCGATCCGGCGCCGCGTCCGACGTGCCGCAGCCGACCGCCGCCAACTCGCCGGCGACCGCGGCGGGTCGTGCCAGCGCCAACACCCCGGCGAACGTGCCGACCAATGCGGCGAATGTGGCGACGAACACGGCGCCGCAAGCCGCGGCGGAAGTGCAGGCGTCGTCGACGGCGCAGCAGGCTCGGCAGACGACCGGCGCCCCCGGCGCAACGCGCGTCCAAACGCCGCTCGACGCACCCGCGGCCAGCACGTCTTCGCAGGTGGCGAGCAATCCGGTGCAGCGGGCGGCGGCGGCCGCCGTTCCGTCGCTCAATCCGGAAGCTCCCGCCACCGCCTCGCCCGCGCGTACGGCGCAAGCGGCGGCGGCGACCGCTTCGCCCGCGAACGTGGAAAGCCCCGCGCCGTCGGTCGCGCCGCAGGGGACCGGCGAACCAGCCGCTCAACCGCAGCCCACCGCGGTCGCTCGAGCGCAACGCGGCACGGCAGGGGCTGGCGCGTCGGCGAACCTCGATCGTTCCGCGCCGGCGGCGAACAGCCCGGCGCTCGTCGCGTCGGGCGCGGCGCAACGCTCCCAAGCCACTCAGAACACGCCCGAAGGGCCGGCGCTGTCGCCTAGCGAAGCCGCGGTCATGCGCCGGTCGGTCGCCGGCGCGGCGCGGCCCAGCGCCACGTTGCAGGCCGACGCCGCTCCCACGGCGACCGAAGCCGGGGCTGCTCGACCGACCGACATCGCCGCCAGCGCCGGCGCCGCCGTGAATGCGGCCCGTTCGAACGCCGCTCCCGGCGTCGTCAATGCCGCAGCGGGTCGAGTGGAAATTGACACAGGTCCGACGCAGGTCGTGGCCGAACAGGGGACGGGACGTGCGTCGGGCGGAGGTCAGCCGGAGGCGGCGACCGCGCCCGAATCGGCGGTGATTGCGCGTAGTCGAACGGGCGGGTCGCCGCAGATGGCGATCGCCGCAACCGACGCGGCTGCCCAGCCCGTCGCCCCCGCCGCGACCGGCGGCGGCGCCCCAGCCGCTCAACCCCTCACCGCTCAAGCGACCGCCACCGTCCGCAACTCGCCGGGCGGCGAGGCGCCGGTGACCGGCGGACCGTCGGCGGCGGCCGCACCCGGAGCGACGGTTGAGGCGAGCACCGCCCCGCTGGTCGCCGAGTCGGCGCGCAGTCGCGCGGAGGCCAGCGGCGGCGACGCCGGCGCCGCGGCAGGCGGTCAACCTGACGCCTCCGACGAGGACGAAGAAGAGAAGAAACGCAAAGTGGCTCGAGCGTCCGCGGGCGGAGCGCCGCAGATCGCCGCGGGCTCGACCCGGGTCGCCGAGACGCCGGCGGGCGGAGCGCCGGCCGCCGCGGGTGGAGGCGAACCGGCCGGTGAATTGGCCGCGACGCCGCTTGCCGCCGCCATGACGAGGTCGGGCCCCAGCGGCGCGGCGCGCGCGAATCCACCAACGGGCGACGCAGCGGCAAGCCCCGGCGGCGAGCCGGCCGCGGGTGCACCCGCGGCGGAGATCGCCGCGGCCACGCCGGCGTCTCGAGCGGAAGCGACCGAAGGGGTCGCCGGCGCTCCGGCGCTCGGAGGCGGCGCAGCCGCTCCCACCCGCTCCGCCGCGGGCCCGTCGCTGCCGTCCGACGCGCAAGCCGAAACGCTGGATATCGCCGGCCAGCCCGCCTCGGGCGGCGCGACGCAAGGCGCCCCCGTCGAAGCGCAAGCTTTGGCTTCATCGCGGACCGTGGGCGGAGCGCGCGGGGCGGCCAGCGCAGAACCGGCGGGCGCGATGGCAGGGGACGTCCCCATCGAAGCCGATGCGCCCGGCATGGCGGGCGCCGCCGCAGGACGTCGTCAGTCGACGGCCGGCGCTGCCGACGCACCAACCGCCGTCGCCCTCGACTCGGGCGGACCCGTTCGTCGGTCCGACGCCGTCGCGGCTGGCGCTGCCAGCGCCGCGTCGGTCGAAGTCCCCGAGTTCGGCGCGGAAGTGGAGCAAGCGAACGAAGACCATCTGTCGGCCGCGGCGGCGAAAGGCGTGCGTAAAACGCAGACCGGCGGCGGCCCTCTGGCGGTCGACATCGCGGCCTTGGAAGGACCCGGCGGACTAGGCGGCGAAGCGACGCCTGACGTCGGCATCGCCGACCGACGAGCCCGCGAAGAAAGTTTGGAAGTACGCCCCAACGCGGCTCGATTCACCCGCCAGAACGTCGGCGGCTTGCCGCAGGTGAGTTCGTCGGCCGTGGCGTCGACCGAGTCGTTCCGCGGACGTTCGTCGCGCACGCCGGGGCCGGGCGGTCGCAACGGCAGTCCGCCGCCGCAAACCGAAGAAGCGGTCGAACTGGGGCTCGCGTTCCTCGCTCGCTACCAAGCCCCCGACGGACGCTGGAGCCTCAGCGGTTTCAACGAAGAGGTTGCGCTCTCGTCCGACACGGCCGCCACGGGACTGGCGCTCTTGGCCTTCCAAGGGGCGGGCTACAATCATCGCGAACACAAGTATCAGGAAGTGGTCCGAGCGGCGCTGGACCATCTGCTCAAGGGACAAAAGGACGACGGCGACTTGTTCGTGTCCGCGGACGACGAGTCGAATCGGAGCGTGTGGTTGTACAGCCACAGCATCGCAGCGCTCGCGCTGTGCGAAGCGTACGGGATGACGCAAGATCCCGCGCTCAAGGAACCGGCCCAAAAGTCGCTCGACTTCATCATCGCCGCCCAGCACAAACAGCGCGGCGGCTGGCGCTATTCGCCCGGCGTCGGCGCCGATACGTCGGTGACCGGCTGGATGTTGATGGCGTTGAAAAGCGGCGAATTAGCGGGGCTCAAGACGCCGCCGGAGACGTTCGTCGGCGTCCAGCGCTGGCTCGATGCGGCGCAAGCGTCGCCCGCCGAGCGACATTTGTACCGCTACAACCCGCTCGCGCCCGATACCGAATCGCAACGGCACGGACGACAACCCACGCGCACCATGACCTCCGTCGGGTTGCTCATGCGACTCTACACCGGCTGGAAGCGCGACAACTCGGAGATGATTCGCGGCGCCGATTACCTGTTGCAAGCCCCGCCCGCGCTCGGCACCACGCGCAACCTGGAACGCGACACCTATTACTGGTATTACGCGACGCAGGTGATGTTCCATGTGGGCGGCGAGCGGTGGGAGCGGTGGAACGCCAAGCTCCATCCGCTGCTGGTGGACAGCCAAGTGCGTCAAGGACCTTACGCCGGCAGTTGGGATCCGCTGAACCCCGTCCCCGATCGCTGGGCCCCGCACGCCGGCCGCCTATACGTCACCACGCTGAACCTCCTGTCGCTCGAGGTGTACTACCGGCATTTGCCGTTGTACGGGGAGACAGGGAAGTAACAGAGGGCGGTTTTGAAGTTGCGCTGTTTCTGGAATTTGGCGTCATCGCCGATTGTCACCAAGGAGTTTTGCTCCGCCCCCAGTAACCACTCGCTCGTTTCATTCACGACCACGCTCGACGATCGTGTTTTTCCGTGGCGGCACTGGAAACAGCCGTCGATACTTGCAAAACAGCGCAACTTCAAAAGGCGGCGGCTGGGGGTGGGAAGGATTGGTGGCGGTAACAGGCTGGAAGCCTGTTCTACGGGTTGATCCACTTGTGTTCGGGGCGGGCGAGGATGGCGTTGAGCACGTCGCGGACGGCTTGGGCGGCGGCCGGGTTGCCGTCGTGTTCGGCTTTCTCGGCCAACTCGCGGGCTTGCGGGATTAGCTCCTGGTAGAAGCGTTCCGCCACCTCGTACATGCCGTGCCAGTGCGCGTAGTCGGGGGCCATCATCGACGCGCCGTGACGCGCTCGCCGCCCTTCGTGATGCCAGAGATAGAACCACGTCCATTCGATCTCCTCATCGAATTCCACGGGCGTGATCAGCTTCTGTTCCTTCAGGACGTCGATGATCTGCTTGCCGGGCTTGGCGAACTTTTCGTTGTAGTTGATCACAAAGTCGTCGTACTGCTGATAGAACGCATTGACATACGGTTCGGTGTGGCAGTGCGTGCAAACCTGCTTCATGCGCTCGCGCTTCGCTTGCCATGTGTCCTTGACCAACTGCGAGCGTTTCTCGGGGTCGGTTTCCTTCACCACCTCGCCCGCTTCGTTCGTGTCCATCACTTGGCTGATCGGCGGACGATTCGTCCAACTGATCCGCTCGCCCGGATCGTGCGTCACTTTGCGACCGTTCCGCGTGTGGGCCGACATGTGGCACGTGGCGCACGTGGGAGCCTGCGAGTAGTCTTCGCCCAACACCCAGGTCTTGCCATCGAGATTCATCTTGTGCATCAGGTCGCGGAACGCCACGCCGTGCTTCGATTCCTCGTAGACTTCCTTCTGCGGATGGTCGGGGCCCAGATGGCACTTGCCGCAGTTTTCGGGCTGTCGCGCGCGCCGCGGCGAGAAGTCGTGACGCGAGTGGCAAGCGGAGCAAGAACCGCGCGAGCCATCTAGGTTCAGGCGGCCGATGCCCGTGTTGGGCCAGCTGGCGGACGTCAGCAGCGGACGACCGTTGGCATCACGACGAATACGGGCGACGGCTTCTTTGTTCTGCGGAACGCCCTTCGCGTCCGGCTGCAGTTCTTCGACGGTCAGCGGCGGGCCGGAGGTGGCTTCGAGCGCCAACTTGCCGCCGTGGCACTGCTGGCAGCCCGTGTTCGCGCTCGCCATCCCATTGACCATGTCGACCTTGCGGCCGGGCGTGGGCGAGTGGGGATTGAACGGCTCGCGCGCCCCCTCGACCGTCTCCGCGAGGAAGTTGTCGAGCGACGCGAGGATGTTGCCCGCCTTCGCATGGTGGCTCGCCATGAACTCCTTCGTTTCCGTCTGATGGCAGCGACCGCAGTCCAGCGGCGTGACGACGGTGGCGATCGTGACGCCGTAATGGACGAACGCGTCCGCCTCGGCGCTTTCCGCACGATGGCATTCCACGCAGCCGACTCCCTTCGCGGCGTGAGTACTGCCGGTCCAGTGGTCGACGATGCCGGGCGACTGCTTGAGATGGCACTCGACGCACGACCGCGACGAGACGGGAATCGCGACGTGCCCGCGCCCCCCTGACTCTTCCCGCCGCCGCATCACCTCCATCGCCTGGACGAACAACAGCGACGCCAGAAAGACGCCGCCCAAAATGGCGATCAACCACTGCTTACCGCGTAAAGTCATCGTTTCCGCTCCGCCTGCGTTTCTCGTTAGTGCCGTACGGCCGCTTCCCAGATCGTCAGTCCCACGATGGCCAAGACGGCCGCGACGCCGATATACGTGCTGACTTCTTCATTTCGAGTCGCCTTGCGCAACACGCGGTCGATCCACGGCCACAGGAACATCGCGCAGACGATGAAGCCCATGCTGAGGACGGCGAACGTGGGCCCGAACAACTTGAGCCACCGGAACGTGACATAGAAAAACCACTCGGGCTTGATCACTTCCGGCGTCGTGAGCGGATCGGCTTTGGGACCCAGCGTCGCGGGGAGGACGGTCGCCAGGGCGCTGAGAATCACCATGAGCACCAGCCCCAGGGTGAGTTCGGTCAGCATGTGATCGGGGAAGAAATTGAAGTGCGCCGGCGATTCGGGCGGTTCATCCTCGAACTTCAGCTCAGTCACGCCATGCAGGCGGACGAACAGGATGTGGATCGCAACCAGCGCGACAAGCAGCGTGGGGAGGATCGCGGCGTGCAGGATGTAGAACCGCGACAACGTCCGCTCATTGAACGACTCGCCGGCGAGCAAAAACGACTTGGCCCACGGGCCGACGACCGGCACGCTGTCCGAGATGTTTCCCGCGACCGTGGCGCCCCAGTAGCTAAGCTGTTCGAACACGAGGCTGTAGCCGGTGAAGCCGAGCAGCAGGGAGCACATGAGCAGCGCCATGCCGATCATCCAGTTCACTTCGCGCGGACGGCGGTAGGCGGCGGTGAAGTAGACGCGCGTCTGATGCAGGATGACGGCGGCGATCATCAGCGTCGCAGCCCACTTATGCAGGCTGCGAAAGTACCAGCCGAAATTCACCTCTTCCGTGATGTACCGCACCGATTCGTAAGCCGTCTGGCTGGAGGGCTGATAGTAGATGGCGAGCAAGATGCCGGTGACCACCTGCACGACGAACAGATACGCCGGCGTGCCGCCGAGGCAGAACCACCAACGCTTCATGTGGCGCGGAACCGGTTCGTTCGTCAGTTCGCGCAGCTGGTCGCCGCGCAGCGGAATGCGTTCCGACAACCAATCGCCAACTCGCCCCATACGGCAGCTCCTTCTCCTTCGCGTTCACTCGCGAGGCTCGTCGCTCGTTCGCGACATCCCGTCAGGTCTTGAGGAACACGTTGCGGTCGACGCCGACGGCGTTGAGCGGCATTTCGAGGAACACGAGTCCGCGATCGACGCGGACCGGGTAACGCGGCAGTTCTTGCCCCGCGGCGGCCGGCGGCCCCTCGGTGGCCTTCCCCTCGGCGTCAAACGCGCCGTTGTGGCAGGGGCAGAAATAGCGCCCGTTTTGCGGCTCCCAGTGGACGCGACACCCCAGGTGCGGACAGACGCTGGAGAGCGCCGCGAAGTCTTCCGCCCTGGCTTCCGCGGCTCCGACTTGAGCGGCGCGGCGGACGACCGTGACGCGGACGCCGGTCGGCGATTCAAAGGGAATCGATCCGCCGGGCGGCAGCGAGGCGACGTCGGTGACGAACAGCCATGCGTGATCGTCTTGGACCGTGTAGAGGAACCGACCGGCGTAGACGGCCATCGTCCCGTAGCTGGCGGCGAGCCCCGCGGCCATGGCGACGGAGGCAGAGCGACGAAGAAAGCGACGGCGGTCGTCGGGAGAATCGACGTCGTCGACAGCGTCGGTCGGAGGTGTGTGCATGAGCGCGCCCGAAACTTGCGGATAAATGGACATGCTTATCCATTGCAAGTTTCAAGCCAATTCGCTCGGTCGGCTTCGCAATCGCAAAACTACTTGCTGCTGCGCGGCTTACGCAGTCGCAGCGGCGGTCGCTGCGTCGAGCCGCGGCGCGCGAATGGGCGCGCTGATCAATGGCAGCGCGCCGCATCGCACAGTCGTCGGACTATTGACCCTGGACGTCCGACAGGTACATACGCTTCGACAGCGTCTGCGTCACCACCGTGCTCGACGCCGTGTTGTTCGACGTGATCGGGTCAGGCTGCGACACTTGTGTCACTGTGGCGGTGTTGGTCACGGTGAGTTGCGTGCCCGTGTTGCGAGCGCGAACTTGCAGCTGCACCGAGTTCTGGCCGGCGGTCGCGGGAAGCGTGCCGACGTTCCAGATGCCGGTCGTGTTGTTGTACGTCGTGCCGTTCGACGCCGAGACGACCGACACGAACGTCAGGCCGGTCGGGATCAGGTCGGTGATCTGCACGTTCGTCGCCGTCGCCGGTCCGTTGTTCGTGACCGTGATCGTAAAGACCGTCTCGGCGTTCTGGGCCAACTGAGCGACCGACGACGTCTTGGTGACCGCCAAGTCGGCGACGTTCGGCGTAATCGCAGCGGCGGCCGTATTGTTGGCGGCGTTCGAATCGGATTCGTTCAGCGAACTGATGGTCGCCGTGTTCGTGATCGCGGTCGTGCCGGTCGACGTGGCGACGATCTGCAACGTAGCCGTGTTCTGGCCCGCCGTGTTGGTCAGCGTCCCGACGTTCCAAATCCCCGTGCCGCTGGCGTAGGTCCCGACCGACGGCGTGGCGCTCACAAACGTCAAGCCGGTCGGCAGCAGATCGGTCACATTCACGCCGGTGGCGGGAATCGGACCGTTGTTCGTCAGCGTCAGCGTGAACGTGACGTTCTGATTTCGATCGGGCGTGTTGTCGTCGACCGTCTTGGCGATGCCCAGGTCGAGCACATTCGGCGTCACCGCCTCGCTGTCCTGGTTGTTCGCCGTGTTCGTATCAAATTGGTCGACCGCCGAGATGGTCGCCGTGTTGGTGATGACCGACGAACCGGTGACGGTGGCGACGATCTGCATCGAAGCCGTGTTCGAACCAGCCGTGTTGCTCAGGGCGCCGAGCGTCCAGACGCCGGTCGCGCTGCTGTACGTGCCGGTCGACGGCGTCGCGCTGACGAACGTCAACCCGGTCGGCAGCAAGTCGGTGATCTGCACGCCCGTCGCGGCCGTCGGTCCGTTATTCGTCACGTTGACCGTGAAGGTAACGTTCTGGTTCAGGTTCGGCGTGCTGTCGTCGACCGTCTTCACAACGGCCAAGTCGAGTTGATTGGGGGTCAGTGCTTCGGAGTCAGTATTGTTCGCTTGGTTGCTGTCGGTTTGGGTGACGGACGCGAGCGTCGCCGTGTTGGTGATCGTGGGGCCCTGACTGACCACCGTGGCGACGATCGTCAACGTCGCACTGTTCGAACCAGCCGTATTGCCCAAATTGCCGATCGTCCAAAGTCCGGTGCCTTGGTTGTAGGTGGTCGATCCGGAAGGCGTGGCGCTGACGAACGTCAAACCGGCGGGCAAGACGTCGGTGACCGTCACGCCGGTCGCCGCATCGGGCCCGTTGTTCGTCGCGGTGACGGTGAACGTCACGTTCTGATTGCGATTGGGCGTGTTGTCGTCGACCGCCTTGGTGATCGCAATGTCGACCGACGGCGTCGTGGTTTGCGCGTTGGCCGTATTGTTGTTCGGGTTCTCGTCGGTTTGATCGAGCGAAGTAATCGTAGCCGTATTCGTGCGGACGCCGGTCTGCGTCACGGTGGCCACGATGGTCAACGTCGCCGCGGCGCTCGTATTGATCGTGCCGACGGCCCACACGCCGGTTCCCGCCGTGTATTGCCCTTGCGACGGCGTCGACGAAACGAACGTGACGCCGGTCGGCAGCAAGTCGTTCACGACGACGTTGGTCGCTTGGTTCGGTCCGTTATTCGTGACCGTCACGGTGTACTGAATCTGCTGACCGACATTCGGGTTGGGGTTATTGACGATCTTCGTCACCGCCAAATCGGCAGGCGTGTAGTTGGAGAAATTCTGCGCGACGACCGTAGGACCAATCGCGCCGACCAACTCGATCAACCCGTCCATCCCCGTCACATTGGAGTCGATCTCAAGTTCAATCGCGCCGATGTTTGAAAACGTGGCCCCGGACCCCACGAGATTGGTGAAGCTAGAGAACGGGAAGTACAAGTTTTGAATGACGTTCGGTGCGACGTTGGTGATCGTCTGCACCGACGCGGCGCCGGCGTTGGTGTACAGCCGAATGGTGACGGTGGAGTTGGCCTTATCGACCAGCATCCGCATCGAGACGCCCGTGTTGGCGCCGTTCGACGTCAAGTCAACGCCGCCCAATCCGGTCGCGTTCAACGTATTCGCGTTGCCGTCGGCGCCATCCCACGTGGCGATGTAGTTGCCGTTGGCGTTGATCGTGGGATTGAGATTCAGCAGATTGCTGGCCGCAGCGAATTCCACGTTGTCGGTCGGGCTGCCCGTCGTCATCTCGACGCGCAAATCACGCTCGCCGCCCAGCGTTTCCAGCAGCGGCAGACTGCCTTGGAAGGCCGTCGCCGGTACGCCCTGCGTCGCCGTGACGCTCGGACCCGGCGACTGGAAGTTGTCGATCACTCGGCCGACCGTCCCGTTGGCTTGCGCGGCCGTGACCGTCTTCAAGAAGTGACTTTCCAGCAGCGTGACCGAACCGACGGTCTGAGCCGGTTGCTGCACCCAGTAGTTGCCGGCGGTGATGTTGCCGAACGAGTACTGGCCTTGAGCGTTCGAAGTCGCGGTCGAGGGAATCGGGGCCGGCGGGGGAAGATCTTGCGTCCCCGGTTCGAAGACCCCGTCGCCGTCGTCGAGGAACAGATTGATTTGGGCGCCGACGATCTGCTCGCCAGCGTTGAATCCGTTGTTCGTCGTGTCCTTGAACACCAAACCGCTGATGGCGGCCAAGTCGGTGGCCATGAGCGAGCGGGTTTCGAGCGGTTCGAGGCGGAGCTGACGTCGCAGAGCTTCTCGCGACCGCGACTTGGGTCGTCGGCCGACCAGGCCTCCCAGCCATTGCCAAAGGCCTGCCGATTCCGACTTCTCGCGAGGGGACATGCACCATTCTCCTACTGGGTCCGATTCTCCCGTGAGATATCGGACTAGCGGGCCGGCATTCTCCCTCATTTCATGACTAATTCAGACGATTACCCCAAACCACCCAGACCAACCCTGCCGATTATAGAGCCTGTCCAGCCCCTCATTGGAGCGTTTACCAGGCGCCTTCGAGACCGACCGAAAATCCTTGCGCCCAAAAGTCGGTCCAGACGAACGCTTGTTCGGGCCGCAAGGCGCCGGTGATCGGCTGATTCGCAGGCGGAATCAGGTTCGGGTTCACTTCGCGGTCGATCTGGTCGCCGGCTCGCAACACGCGGCTCCAGTAGATCAACGAGTAGCCGACGAGCACACGGAATCGCGGCGACAAGTCGAAGCCCAGGTTGACGCCCAACTCAGGCACCACGGCGAAGTCGCTGGCGCTGTAGGTGCCGATGTTGGAGGTTTGAGCCAAGAGGCCGCCTTGGTAGGTGGTCGCCTGCTGGCCGTTGTCGATGATCGTCTGTCCGAAGATGGTCGACGTGCCGTTCGTGTTGCCGATCGCGACGCGCGAGGTCCAGTCCATCGACCAGCGACCGCGGCGAGTTTGCAGCAGCATGCCGATCTCCAAGCCATGGAATTCATTCTGCGTCGAGAAGGAATCGGTCAGGTTGAACGTGCCCGGCCCCGGAATCGTCGCCAAGTCTTCGTTGATCGACAGATTGTCGTCGAGCCGCAGGTAGCGATAGCCGCCGGTGAGTTCCACTTTGTAGCCGCCCGGGACGTCGCCGCGGCGACGCACAAGCGACGGAACGCAGCCCTCCGTGCAGCACATCAAGTACTTCAGACGCACGGCGGCGCCTTCGAATTGTGAGTTTGCATCGACGCCTACGGTGCCGCGAATCACGTTGGGATAAGCGACCAGTTCCGAGCTTTCCTGCGCGATGTTGTTCGGCTGCGTGGCCAGGTTGAAGAACGGACGAGCGAGGATCGGATTGCCGCTGGAGGTGGCCGAATACGTGCTCTGCGCTTCGTCCAACCCCAGGTATTCGGCTTCGATCCGGAGCCGCTGGTCGTAATCGAGCGGCAGGCCGAAGATGATGCGGCCGCCCGAGCGAGTCTCATTGAGGATGTCGTTGTCGCCGTACAGAATCACCGTGCCGTTGACGCCCAGCACGCCCGCGTTGCGGACCGGCGGAGGAAACGTCTGTCCAGGCACGGCGACGCTGGTCGTCACCAACGCCGGGACGTACATGCCCGACGTCTGCCAACGCAGATATTCGGCTCGCACATACAAACCGCCCGCAAACCCAGCGCCGCCGAACCAGCAATTGGCGCAGCCGACGCCGCCGCAGGTCTCGCAAGCGTGCCCATAGCCGCCAGGGCCAGGTGCGCCGTAGCCGGCTGCGTCGTAGCCTTCGTCGTAGTACGGTTCGCCCGGCGGACCGCCATCCAAGTCGACGACGTAACCTTCCGGCACGGGAGGCCCCTGCAAGACTTCCGGCCCGAGTTCCTCGGCCGCCGGTGCTCGCGCGGGCGGCGCCGGCGCCTCGGCGGGCGGAGCAGCCGGCCGCGCGGCCGGCTCCTGCACCCGATAGGTGCGGGCCGTCGTCGCCGGGGCTCGCATCGGCGACGCCGGCGCTGTCGGAACGGTGCGCGGCGCCGTCGTCTTCGTGGTCGCTTCCGGGCGCGGTCGCACCACGGAACGATCACCCGGACGAACGATGGTTTCTTGCGCCGACGCAATGCTTGCGCTGGCCGACAAGAGGACCGTCAATCCGACGGCAAGCAAGACTCGCTTGACGTCAATACATTGGTTGCACGACTGCCGCGCCACGGTTTGATCCTCGCTCGAAAGGCGTTTGTCTCGCGAACCGACATCCGTGCGGCAGGCGAAACGTTGGATAAGATGAGCGGGGCGACTTGTAGCGAAGGCCTCAGACCGGAACAAGATCAAAATTTATGGATTCTCAGGACGGATAAACAAACGTCATCGGCATGTCGATGTCCGGGTGCAAACTCTGATGCACCGGACAGTGTCGCGCCGCCGCCTCCAACTTCGACCGATCTACGTCGCTCAACTTGGCCGCTTGCTCGACTCCGAACGTAATCGTCACCGGCAGCCGTCCAATCCGCCGCACGGGCGTCTGCACCATCTCTTTGACGACGTGCACGCGAGTGCCGGCGATGTCGAGTCCGTTGCGCTGCGCAACAATTCCCATGATGGTCAAGAGGCAGGCGCCGAGCGCCGTGGCGACGAGGTCGGTCGGCGAGAAGCTTTCGCCGCGCCCGTGATTGTCCACCGGCGCATCGGTCGTCAACAGCGTCCCCGACGGCCCATGCTGCGCCTCGCACCGCAACTCTCCCTGATACACCACCTGCATCTCGACCGACATGTTTTCAACTCCTGAGAACCACTCGTGGGTTTGCCGAACGACTTGGCCCGAGCGTACCATGAAACGCGGACCTTCAGGCGCCGCCGCGCCGTTTCCCGGCATCACATCAAAATGCCTTGCCTATGACTCCCGACTCTCCGTCCTCCGCCGATGCACGACCGCTTCCGTCGCGACGACGGCGAGCGGCCTTGTTGGCGCTGAAGCTGTCCTTCGTCGTCGTCAGCACGCTCGTATTGGTCGAAGTCGGCTTGCGCATCGTCGGCATCCGGCCCGTCTCGGCGACGGTTGAAGTGCGCGACGAGCGGGAACTGAGCGATCGACCGGAGATCGCCGAAGCGCAGCGGCGCAACTGGATTCCCTGGCCGACGCCCGTGCAAACCATGCCGAACATCGCCGAGCATCCGTGCGGTTTCGTCGAGATCCGCCGCAATTCGCTGTCGCTGCGCGAGGACGACGAGACGCCCTGGGAGAAACGTCCCGGCTCGTTCCGCATCCTCTGCCTCGGCGATAGTCACACCGACGGCGTATGCTGGAACCCCGAGAGCTACCCCAATCAACTCGAAAACCTCTTGGTTTCGGAGGGGCGCGACGTCGAGGTGCTGAATGCGGGCTTCTCGCCATCGTCGCCGTTTCAGCAGCTTTGGGCGTACGAGCAGGTTTATCGCCGCTTGCGTCCCGATCTGGTCGTCGTCGGCATCTACGCCGGAAACGACTTGATCGACTTGCTGCGTCCCGACGCGCCGGTACGCCTAACGCGCGTCGACGGCCGGCTCGTCCCCGTCGACGACTCGCAGCCTACGAAGGCGACGACGCCCGCCGCGCCGCCGCCCCCCGCGACGCTCGTTGAATCGCTGAAACAACCGCTCCGCGACTACTCGTCGACCTACCACGCCCTGACTCGCATCGAAGGGCTGCGGCGCTTCGTGCGCGGTCATGTCGGATCCGGCGATCCCTACCGCGATCGTCTAGAATTAGCTCGCTCCTACAACTCGGCCCCCGTCTGGCAGGGACTCAACCAAGCCTACTACTTCCAGCATCATCCAGCGGACTGGGACGAGGCGCTCGCACGACAAGCGTATGTGCTCGAGCGCCTGAAGTCGCTCGCCGACGAAGACGGGATTCCGCTGCGCGCGGCGGTGATTCCGACCTTACGGCAAATCGAACCGGAGTTTGACGCGACGGCGATCGCCGAAACATGCCGCATTCTGCAGTTGGAGGACCGGGCTCTCGCGACCGACGAGCGTGCGTGCGACGCGTTCTGCCAACTCGTCCAGCAAGCGGGCCTCCAGCCGCTCGACCTCCGCCCGCCGCTTGCCGCCGCCTGGCGCAGCGCCCCCGACCAGTCGTTGTACTACCGCTTCGACCATCACCTCAATCTGCACGGCAATGCCGTGGTCGCCCGTGCACTCGCCCAATTCCTGGCCGACGACTTGCCGCCGCGCTAGCCGGGTGCTAACGCACCGTCGGCTAGAATTCGAGTTCAAATTCGGCCACGAGCGGGAGATGGTCGGACGCTTGGCGCGCGATCGAAACGCGCGAGGCGTAGGCCTGGTGCAGCTTGAGTCGTCCGCGGAAGTAGATCCGATCGAGCGCTCGAAAGGGCAAGAAGGCGGGGAACGTGTTGACGGGGCCGGTCGCGGATTGAAACCCGGCGGGCTCAAGCGTCTTCTTGCCAAGCTGCCCCCAAACGTCGTTCATGTCGCCGCCGGCGACGACCGCCGTTTGCGGATGGACATGGCGGAGCAGTTCGCTGTCGAGCAGCCGGCGGAGTTGAATGCGGCGTTCGAATTCGGCGAGCCCTAAGTGGCAATTGACAAGGACCAACGATCGCGAGTGCTCGTCGTCGCGCAGGCGACAGTGGGCGGCCAGTGCGCGTCGGCGTTTCTTGAGGGGGATGGTGAGTTCGATGTCGCGCACGTCGTGCAACGGAAAGCGGCTTAGGATGGCGTTTCCATAGGCGCCGTGTCGCAGCCGAACGTTGGCTTGGAAGGCGCGATGAGGCATCTCCAGCGCATCGCCCAGCCAATCGACTTGACGATGACGACGCGAGCGCGGCACATCATCATCGACTTCCTGGAGAAACAGGATGTCGGGCCGATAGTGCTCGATCGTTTCGACGATTCGCTCGGGTCGGTAGCGTCGATCGATCCCGCCGATGCCCTTGTGAATGTTGTAGGTGACGATTCGAAACTGCACGAGGTTGCTCTTCTCGGTCTCGCCGGCTGGAAACGACGCCCGCAATTATCGTCCGAATCGGCGAATCGTTGAAGACCAGTCGACTCGCCGTCCGCCGCCGACGCTCCTATGGTACGCGGTTCCTCTCTCTCCCCCTACGCCCCCCGACCGCTGATCCAACTTGCCGTATGACGCTCCCTGAAGTCGGACTCTGTTCGCAATGCACGCACTGCCGCCGCGTGACGACGCCCCGCGGCTCGCAGTTCTACCTCTGCGAACGTTCGTTCACCGACCCTCGCTACCGCAAGTACCCGCGTCTACCGGTCGTCGCCTGCACCGGTTACACCCCCGTAGAACAGGCTTCCAGCCTGTTACCCCCGCCCCCCCCCCCCCCCCCAAGTCCCACCCCAAGTCCCACCCCCAATCGGGAGTGATAAGAATCTGAGAGGAAGTCCGCGCACGGTTGTTGCGCCGACACCCCTCATCCCCGGCCCTTCTCCCCGCGGCGGGGAGAAGGGAGCACCATCCGCGCGTGTCGTCGCTCAACAAACGACACTGGTGCGCAACAAACGACGGTGGGTCCGAGGCGCTAAACGCTCCGAATTCAGCCGAGTTTTTATCACTCCACCCCCAATCCTTCTCCCTCCCCGCCCCCTCCTTCGTCACTCCGCCGCCTCCCCACTGCCCAGCCGAGCGACTTCGCGCGAAAATGGAGGCAACTCCAGCAAGGCGGACCTCTCGATGAACACTCCTGAACCGTCGCGGCGCAGCGACGACGTACGTCTTCCCGCGCTGCTCAAGATGATGGCCGATCAAATGCCGGCGATCGTTTGGGCGGTCGATGCGCAACTGCGCTTCACGGTCTCGTTCGGCGCCGGACTCGCCGCGCTGGGGCTGCATCCGGCCGAGGTGGTGGGAAAGGACTTGTTCGAGTACTTTCAGACCGACGACCCGACGTTTGGCTCCATCGCCGCGCACCTCGCCGCGCTCCGCGGCGTTCCGCAGAACTACGAGCAGCAATGGCAAAACCGCGTCTTTCAGGTGCACTGCGAGCCGCTGGTCGACGCGCAACTCGGGGTGATCGGCGCACTCGGCATCGCCATCGACATCACCGACCGCAAACGAGCCGAAGACGCGTTGCGGCAGAACGAAGAGTTGTATCGCAATGTCTTTGAGGACGGGCCGCTGGGCGTCGCGCTGCTCGGCCTGGATGGACGCGTCATGCGCACCAACCGGCGTCTACAAGAGCTGCTGGGGTACGACGAGCACGAATTGATTGCGATCGGCGTGTCGGGGATTTCGCATCCCGAAGACTTGGAAACCGACGAACGACTGTTGACTCGGCTGCTTGCTGGGCAGATTCCTTCCTACACGATTGAAAAGCGGTACGTTTGTCGCAGCGGCGCCGTCATTTGGGGACGGCTCACCGTCTCGGTCACTCGCGATGAATCCGAGCGACCGACGCACATCATCGGCATCGTCGAGGACGTGACGAAGCGACGAACGGCCGAAGACCGCTTGCGCGAGGCGCGCGATACGCTCGAACAAAAGGTCGAGGAGCGGACGCGGGAACTGTACGAGGTGAATCGGAAGTTGGTGTCGACGTTGGAGAGCATCACGGACGGCTTCGTCGCCGTCGATCGCGACCGGCGATTCGTGTACCTCAACCCGTCCGCGGCCGAGCTGCTGGAGGTGAACCGCGAGGAGTTGCGGGGGCGCTACGCGTTCGACGTGATGCCCGAGCTGCGGTCGTTGGAATGCATCGAGACCATGCGTCGCTCGATGGAGCTCGGAGTCGCCGGCCACTTTGAGCAGTATTACGCCCCGAATAACGCGTGGTACGAGGGGCATTGTTATCCATCGCCGGAAGGATTGTCGATTTACTTTCGCGACATCACGGAGCGCAAGAATGCGCAGGAGGCGGTGCGGCGCGAGCAGCAGGCGCTGCGACGCATGGTGTTGGCCAGCGACCACGAGCGGCGGTTGATCACCTATGAACTGCACGACGGAGTCGCTCAGAATCTGATCGCCTCGGTGATGTACTTTCAGGCGGCCGAACAGCAAGCGTCCGACGACGGACCGCCGTGGATCGGCGATTTGCGCGAAGGCATGCGGGAGCTGCATCAAGCCTCGAACGAATTGCGCCGACTGATGAACGGCTTGCGCACGCCGGTGCTCGACAATTTCGGACTCGCCGAAGCGATTGGGGACGTCGTGGAGCAGTTGCGATCGCGTCCGGGTGCGCCGCGAATCGACTATCACCCTGACGTCAACTTCGGGCGACTCGAATCAACGCTCGAGAACAGCCTCTTTCGCATCGCTCAAGAAGCGATCATGAACGCGTGTCGTCATAGCCAAAGCGACCGGGTCCTCGTGACGCTTTGCGACCATCCGACCGGCGGCCTCTTGGAAGTCCGCGACTGGGGCGTCGGCTTCCTGCGTGAAGGCCGCCACGACAACCGTTTCGGCCTGGAAAGCATCCTCGAACGCGCGCGCCTGATCGGCGCCAAACTCGACATCGCCAGCCGCCCCGGCGCCGGCGCCGTCATCCGTCTCGAATTCCCCGTCGTCGAGCGCATGTCAGAAAACTCGTAGAACAGGCTTCCAGCCTGTTACTCCCGCGCCCCCCTCATCCCCAGCCGTTCTCCCCGCGGCGGGGAGAAGGGAGCACCCTCCGCGCGTGTCGTCGCGCAACAAACGACAGCGTTGTGCAACAAACGACAGTGAGTCCGACGCGCCAAACGCTCCGAATTCAACAGAGTTCTTTTCACGCCTCGTCGCCTTACTTGGAGACGAGCCCGCGGTTGGTGACGCGCGTCGATCCGAGTCCGTTGCGACGTTTGGGGTCGAGGATTTTTCCGGGCACCTCCAGTTGCTCAAAGAACTCCACGTTGGGTCGCTGCCATCGGTCGACTTCGGTTTGAGCGGACTGGTTTTGGTCGAGCCGCATGACGGGGGGCGCGCCGGTCGACGTGCCTTGCTCCCACGCGACTTCTTCTCCTCGCAGGATGCGGAAATTGGAGATGAACGGCGCGAAGGTGACCGACTGCGACGCGCCGGTGCGGAACGACTGGTAGGTCACCGTCTGTTGCTCCCCTTGCTTCATCTCGCAGTAAATCGTGAGTGGTGCGTTTTGGTTGAGCACCCAGCCGTTCGCCGTCGCGATTTTCTGGACCGCTTCGTAGACGCGCTGGTTGTTCTCGCCGCACTGGATGTTCACGGCCAGTTCGACGCCGGGTTTGATGAGCAGGATCGATTCCGGATCGAAGCGCGCCGCTTCCTCCTCGACTTTCGGGCCCGGCAGTTGCACGGCGCCGACGGCGAGTCCGCCATACTGCCCCGCATCGACCGTCGCGGCGTACACCAAGTGGCCGTCCAGAATCGCACGCACGCGTCGATCCCCTTTCTCGGGAATCGCTTTGCTGTCGAACTTGTAGTTCCACAGCGAGATCTTGTGCGGCAGACTGAACATGACCAAGTCGCTCCAGCCCGAGCTGACCATGATGCGGTCGTTCGTCAGCCACTCGAGCGTCGCGGTGAAGGGCGTGCCGATCGCTTCCGCTTGGTAGTGCTGCGGTTCCGAGTCGCGCGAGGCGAGGTCCCAGACGGCGAGCGAATTGCGGTCGAGCACGGCGAGCCGCGTGCCGTCTTCCGAGATGCCCGCAGCGCTGGACCCATTCGGCGCCGGGTAGGACGAGACCAGCTGTCCGGTCAGCGCTTCGATGATCTGCACCTGCTTGTCTTCGGGCAGGACCAAGTAGCGTCGCCCGCCGCTTAACTGCGCCTCCGGTGCAAAGAACGACTCTTGCGATAAGCGATACTTGGCCTGTTTGTTCGCCACGTCCCAGGCGATGTACTCGTTCTTCTTCCACCGATGAAGCACGGTGGTCGCGTCCAGGATGCGTCCCCATGGTTCCACGAGGTTGACTTCCTTGGGATCGGCGAACCATCGCGAGACGAGCGTAACCGACGCGTCGGTCGGGGCCGCTTTCCACAGCGTGAGCGTGCGGACGCCGTTCACGAATTCAAATTCGCCCGACTCGTTGACCGTGGTGTAGGTCAGCAGTTGGCGAGTGGGGGGATGGTAGTCGAGCAGCACTTCGCCGGGAGGCAACAGTTGTTGGTTCTCGACCTTTTGATTCACCAGCGACACCCACAGCAGTCGTTGCGGGTTCTCAAAGGTCGGCTTGGTGTTTTCGACCGACGCGAGAATCCAGCCTTTGGGGCCGCCCAACGGCAGGACGGCGCCGAGTCGATCGAAGAAGTCGATATTGGGGAAGGCGACGCCGCCTTGCTTCAGCTTGACGAAAGCCGGCAGTGGATCGGGTTCGACCACGCTGCGCAACGTCGCCCCCGCGCCGCCCCACGACGCCCACGAACTTTGTCCTTTGCCGCTGTCAAACGTCTCGGGAACGCCCGGCTTGGGAGGTCGGCTCGCCGAAGGCCCCAAGTCCTTTTTCAGCCGCTTGAGGAACTCTTGATCGGCGGGGCTGAGTTTCGCGATGGGGACCTTGAGTTCCGACTTGTCCTCCTTGCGCAGGAGGATGGCATCTTCGACGAACGCGACGGGCGCCGCTTTGACCTTGAACGTGCCGGACGGATCGGACCACGTCCGGGCTCGCGCCAGCGCGTCGGCTTCGTACGCGTAGCGGACCAGCGCCGCTTTGAAGACGTCGCGTTTAGGAATGCCGCCGAAGGCGAAGTCGGCCATCACGTCGCCGCGCGGGTTGGTTTGTACGACCGTGCCGTCCCACCACTGATTGAGAAAGAAGACCTGCACCTCGTCCCCCTTCTTGAAGCCGTCGGCCGCCTGCACGGGATGGGCGGTCAGCGCGAGCAGGACCACGAAGGACGAGAACAAGCCCGCAAACACGGGATCGAACGGGGCCTGACCTGGGCGCAATGGAAAAGGATTTGCCGTGGACATGACGATTTTCCGTCTCCTGCGTAGAATACAAACGTAGAGGGACGCCGCCTGCCTGAGAAAGCCATGACAAGCCGCATCTTAGCGCGCGACCCTTATCGAATCAACACGACATTTGTAGAGTTAGCGCCGAGATGTCACACCGCTCAGAACGCTGGGAAAATGCCGATCGTTGGGACGACGGAGACCTGCCCGAGGATTCCGAAAAGGCGGGCGAGCCGAAGTTGGTCTCCGAGGTGATCGACGCTCGTCGTCATCACCATGTCTACGTCTTCTATCGACGCAACGCCTTCGAGACGATTCGCCGCATCAACCGTCACTTGGCCGACGGCCGGCTGACATTCGACGAAGCCCGCCAACTGCGCCGCCAAGTCACCGAAGCCTGCGGACTCGCCGGTTAACCCCCGTAGGACAGGCTTCCAGCCTGTCTGCAGCACTTCCCCGCAAAACGCTCAGAGCGCGCCGTAGGACAGGCTTCCAGCCTGTCTGCAGTCAACATCAGCCGCGGCGCGGCCAGACAGGCTGGAAGCCTGTCCTACGAGCCCTAGGGGCGGGGGCCTGCGGGGACGTAGTCGATGGGGAGAATCGAGAGCGAACCGTCTTCGAGCACCTCGACCGTGCTGTCTTCGATGTCGCCGTCGATCGAGCCGCTGGTGACGATGCTGCGGCGGATCGAGGCGTTCTCGCGCACTTCGTGACGATCCAGCAGACGCATTTCGGCCGGCGAGGTTTGCGAGCCGTCGGCGCGCACGAGCGGGTACCGTTCCCACAAGACGCTCCGTTCAATCCGCGCCCCATGCTCGATCAGCCAGTCGTCGCCGATCACGGCGTAGGGGCCGAGCGTCGCGCCGTTTTCGATCGTACAACGATTGCCGATCACGACCGGCGGCACAATCGTCACTTTGCGGAAGTCGATCGCCACGTCGGTTCCCAGGTAGCCCCACGGCAGTCGCTCAAATGGCAAACTCACGTCGAGCGTTCCGTCGAGCGCCAATTCGTTGACCCGCAGGTAATCGCGTTTCTGCCCCACGTCGAACCAGGCGCCGTCGTAGGGAACGCCCCACAGTTCGCTGTCGCGCGACAGCTTCGCGTACGGCACTCGCCCCAAAAGCGCTGCGAAGACGTGCTTGCCAAAGTCGTAAAAGGGGTCGGCGACGTCCAGCCGTGCGGGCGTTCGCAGGCGATCGAGCTCCCGGAGCAAACGCGTCTCGATCACGTAGATCGACGCATTGTTCAGCAAGCTCGGCGACTGCGGATCCTTCTCATGAAAATCCACGATCCGCCCCGCGCCGCTCAACGGACCCGCCGTCTGCTCGGGATCGCGCAGCTCGGCCGTCCCGAAGTCCTTCCGCCGCTCAGGCGCAATCGGCGTCAGCACCATCGTCATCGCAGCGCCCCGCGCGCGATGCAGGTCGTACAGCTGCTCCAGCAGTTCGGAGCTGAAATTCGTCACGATGTCGCCGCTTGGCGCGAACACCGTCGCGCCCGGGAACGGTTCGTGCTCTAGCGGCGGTTCGCCCGGGAACGTACGAGCGGCGGCGCCGAGCACCTGTTTGCAGACGCCGCCTAGCGTCCCCGTAGGCGTCTCCTCCTCGACGTAGCGAATTCGAGCGCCGTACTTGGCCCCCTCGTGAAAGTGCGACCGAATGGTTTGCTTCAGCACGCAGAGATTCATCGAGATGTCGTCGATCCCCGAATCGACCATCTTCCGCACCCACGTCTCGACCATCGGCGCTTTGCCGCCGATCGGAAACAGCGGTTTGGGCAGGTAGCGCACCGTCAGCGGCTCCAATCGCCGCCCCAGGCCCGCCGCCAAGATCGCGCAGCCGATCGACGACGACTCAGATCGTCGGCTGGCCCAACACCGCTCTCGATAAGACGAACTGAACTCGATCGGCATGCGTCCCTCGGTCGCTAGGAGACGTATAGGCCGGTTTTCCGGCCTTCCTACTTCCAGTGTACGTCATAGATCGAGCTACGGCCGAACCCCCTCGCTTGGGTGCAGATCGCCCTTGACGCGGGTCCAGCCCTACGACTACCCTCCGCCCCCTTGTCGTCCCTCGAACACCTCCGAACGGCCGAGGCGCCCTATGGGATTGCGTCATCCCACGATGCGAGCGATCGCGGCTGCAATGCTGGCCTTTGCGTGCCGCTGCGCGGTCGTCGGCGTCCCCTTCTTCGGCGGCCCCTGCCTGGGCGGGTTGGCGCACGCTCAGTCGCTGGCCGAATTGCGGTCCGAGGTGCGTGCGGAAGCGCCGAACGAAAGTCGTTCTGTTCCCGAGACGCCGGATCAAGACGACGACTCCCGCCGCTCCTCACGCGACGGCGCCTCCTCGTTCGACGACGAACAAGAGCCGCTCAATTCCCTGGCAGAATCCCTGATCGCGCCCATGGTCGTCCCGGCGCTTGAGTTCTACTTGAAGGGGCTGACGAGTCCCTTTTGGGGGCCGCAAAAAGCGATCGGCGATCAGTTCGGCACGATCGCTCGGTTTCCCATGCACCCTTACGCGATTTCTCCGGACGCCTACTTGGTGATGGATCCCGACGCCGAAATCGACGGTCTGCGTTTTTGGGCCGCTCGGCTGCGCGGCGAGTACGGCGACGCATTCGACGACCTCTCGCGAATCGGCGGGCAATTCCAACTCGACACCACCACGCGCTTTGGCTTCGACGCCTCCAGCGAGTATCTGCGCGAAACCTGCGGGCCGGGCCAATACGACGATCTTTGGTTGGGCGACGCCAACTTGTTGTTTCGCTTTGCGCAAAGCGAACGCGCTGCGTTCTACGCGGGGCTGGGGCTGAACTGGCTCTCGGATCGATTCGCCTCGGATCTCGGGTTCAACTTCACTTACAAGATCGATCTTTTTCCGCGCCGTCCCTGGGTCGCTTCGTGGGAGCTCGACCTGGGCACGCTGGGCGACGAAACCTACGTACATACTCGCGGCTCCGTCGGCCTGCTGTGGCGCGGCATCGAAACCTACGTCGGATACGACTGGACCGACGTGGGGCGCTACGACGCCGGGCTGTTCATCGCCGGCGTGCGTCTGTGGTTTTAGCGGGCGAGGTGCTAGAGCCTGTTAGGGGCTTCGTAACAGGCTGGAAGCCTGTTCTACGGCCTGAGGGGAAACCGCGCGGGCCGATTGGATGGCGCGCGTCGCTTCCTCAACCAACTGATCGCGCGACTTGACTAGCGACGCGAGCCCCTGAGCTTGCGCTTGGAGACCGACGGCGGCGGCGATTTGCGGCGCCGTCTGCCATTGATCCATGCGCGGCACGATGTGTTCTTCCGACAAGCGTCCGTCCGCCGCCGCGGCGGCGGACAGCGCGCGAGCGGCAGCGAGCGCCATTTCGTCGGAGATGCGGCGTGCGCGGACGTCGAGCGTCCCGCGGAACAGACCGGGGAACACCAGCGAGTTGTTGACTTGGTTGGGGAAGTCGCCGCGACCGGTCGCCACGATCCGCGCCCCGGCCTCGCGCGCTTCCCAAGGCCAAATCTCGGGGACCGGATTAGCGCACGCAAACACGATCGCATCCCGCGCCATCCCTTTGATCCACTCGGGACGAATCACTCCCGGCCCCGACGACGAAAAGGCGATGCACACGTCCGCCCCGCGCAGCGCCGCCTCAATCCCATCCGTCACCCCCTCTTCGTTCGACGACTCGCAGATGCGCCACTTGTCTACGAACGTGTCGCGCATTTGATCGAGATCGGTGCGCCCGCGATGCAAACAGCCTTGGCGATCGCATGCGCGAATTCCGCCCGCCGCGAAGCCGCTGGCGCACAGCAGTCGAAAGGTCGCCACATTCGCCGCTCCCACGCCGATCAGCGCGATCCGCACCTGTTCCGGCCGCTTGCCGACCACTTGCAACGCGTTCCACAGCGCAGCGACGACGACGGTCGCCGTTCCCTGCTGGTCGTCGTGCCAAACGGGGATCGACAGCGAAGCACGCAGCCGATCGAGCACTCGAAAGCACTTCGGCTGCGCGATGTCTTCCAAGTTCACTCCGCCGAACGACGGCGCCAGCAGCTCGACCGTCCGCACCAATTCGTCGGGGTCCTTGGTGTCGAGGCACAAGGGCACAGCGTCGACGCCTCCCAGATACTTGAACAGCAGCGACTTGCCTTCCATCACCGGCATGCCCGCTTCGGGTCCGATGTCGCCGAGCCCGAGCACGCGCGTGCCGTCGGAGACGATGGCGATCGTGTTGCCGCGGTTGGTGTATTCGTATGACAGCGATCGATCGGCCTGGATCTCGCGGCAGGGGGCGGCGACGCCCGGCGTGTACCAGTACGAGAAGTCGTCAAAGCCGCGGATCGGACACTTGAGCGCCATCTGCACCTTGCCGCGATACTGTCGATGCAGCCGTAGCGACTCGGCGGCCGGCAACAGGGCTTTCGCAAGCCGTTCATCAGGCTGCGTTTCGGGGTGCTCTGCGGATTGATTCATGGCTGCTTGCGACTTGTCCCGCTCGCCTTGATGTGCGAGGCTTGCGGAGCGTCTCGCCCTCCCCTTCCTTGCTTGGCAACAGGTTTTTATGCACGCCTTTTCTCGCCGGAAGCTATTCATTGTCGTTCTTCTGTGCAGCGCCCTGCAAGCGTCCGCGGCGCGGGGCGTGGAACCGCGCGAACCGCAATGGATGTACGACGCGGCGCTGCTGCGACCGTTCTGGATCGGAACACGGATGGAAGGCGAGTCGGTGTTGTTCATCCGCGATGCGGAGGGCGGCGAAGCGCGCGCGTCGGTGTTGTTTCCAGTCGACAACGTGATCGCCGTCCGCAACTCGGCGGGTACAGTCCTCTACGAAGAAGGACGCGATTACGTCTGGAAGAAGGGCGAGCGTCTGATCGTGCTCCCTCGTGGTTCGCGCATCACTTCTTCCGCGACCAAAGACCTACGCCGCCCCGCGAAGTCGCAGAAATACGAACTGACGCATCGCGACGGCGACGGCGAGATCTTCTTCGGCGGGCGACTGGAGTACCACGCCCTGCAAACTTGCATCACCTATGAGCACGCGCCGGGGCTCTGGAAGCGCAGCGTTCCCGCCAGCGACCCGGCTCTGCTGCCCCGCACGCTCGCACGTCTGCGCGCCAAACAGCCTGTCTCGCTGGTCGTGCTGGGCGATAGCATCTCGTCCGGCTGCAACGCCTCCGGCTGGGCGGGCGACTTGCCGCATCAGCCGGCGTACCCTGAACTGTTTCGGCGTCACTTGGCGGAACGGTTTCAGGGCGAGGTGCGGTTGACCAATCCGTCGGTTAGCGGCCGCGACACGGCCTGGGCGCTCACCCTCGCCCCACAAGTCGTGGAAGCCAAACCCGACCTCGTCGTACTCGCCTTCGGCATGAACGACTCGGCCGGCCGACCCGCGGCCGAGTATCTGGCGAATACCAAGAAGATGATCGAACTGATCCGTCAACAACGGCCCGACGCCGAGTTCATCTTGGTCGCCACGATGCTCGGCAACCGCGACTGGATTCGGCTCCAGCACGACCTGTTCCCCCAGTACCGCGACGCCCTGCTGACGCTCCGCGGCCCCGGCGTCGCCGTCGCCGACGTCACGTCTCTCTGGGAAGGCTTCCTGGAAGTCAAAAAGGACTGGGACCAAACGGGCAACGGCGTCAACCACCCCAACGACTTCGGCCACCGCGTCTACGCCCAGGCGCTGAGCGCACTGGTGCATCCTTGGTAGTGAAACGTCGCGGCGCGGGGAGGCGGAGTTGCTGGGAGGGGGGAGTTGCTGGGGGCATAACAGGCTGGAAGCCTGTTCTACGGGGTGGTGAACTTGACGCAGACCGGTTTGGGAACCTCGATCTTGTGGCCGGTCGGGGCGAGGGCGCCGGTGGCGGGGTCGACGCGGAAGACGACCAGCGAGTCGCCGTCTTGGTTCGCGACGACGACGAACCGGCCCGTCGGGTCGATGCCGAAGTTGCGGGGGACCTTCACGTCGGTTCCTTGATGACCGGCCGCCGTCAACTTGCCGGTCGCCGGATCGATCTGAAAAATGGCGATCGTGTTGTGCCCGCGATTCGAACCGTATAGGAACTTGCCCGACGGATGCACCTGCACTTCGGCCGTCGACGCCCCCTTGCGCTCGGCGTCGGCCGGCACCGTCGAGATGGTTTGGATCGCGCTCAACCGCCCCTTCTCGGCGTCGTACTCGAAGGCGGTGACGGTTAGCGTCATCTCGTTGATCACATAGGCGTACTTGCCTGACGGATGAAAGGCGAAGTGCCTCGGGCCCGAACCCGGTTCCACGTCGGCCGCGGGCGGCGAGTTCGCGGCCAGCGTGCCGGCTTGCGAGTCGAATTGGTAGACCAGCACTTTATCGAGCCCCAGGTCGGCGGCGAACGCGAAGCGATTGGCGGCGTCGAGATTGATCGAGTGGGCGTGCGGCGATTCCTGACGCTGCTTGTTGACGCTGGAACCGGCATGCTGAATCACCGACTTGGCCGGGGCGAGCGACCCGTCGGCCTGGATCGGCAGCGAGGCGACGCTGCCGCCGCCATAGTTGGCGACGAGCACATTCGCGCCCGCTTTGTCGACGACCAGATGGCACGGCCCCGCGCCGCCCGACGGCTGCTGATTGAGCAACTTCAGATCGCCGGTCGCCGAGTCGATGGAGAACGCGCCGACGGCGCCGGTCTTCTTCCCCTGGAAGTCGCCGATCTCCGTCACCGCATACAGATACTTGCGACTCGGGTGAATCGCCAGGAACGACGGGCTGGTCACTTCGCCGGCGAGCACCGGGTCGCTGAGCTTGCCGGTCTCGAGATCCAGCTCCGACCGGTAGATCCCTTTGCTCTTCCCGCCCGTGTACGTGCCGACGTAGACGCGCAGCTTGGTCGGCTCGGCCGCCTCCGCGCGCGACGCCTGTCGCGACGTATTCCACCAACCGCCGGCCGTCAAACCAATCATCGCCGCGACGACGCCCAACATCGCGCGCCAAAAGTTGTTCGAACGCATCTCTAAGCTCCTTATGAGGTGAATCGACGATTACTTGGTGCGGATCGCTTCGACGGCCAGCCGCTGGAGTTCGCGGCGCATGTCGGTGGCGTCGCCGTTCTTCAGTCCCACGCGTTGAATCAGCAGTACGACGAACAGCCCCTTCTGCGGGTCGATCCAGCCTTGCGTGCCAAACGCGCCGCCGTGTCCGTACGTCCCTGGCGACAACATGCCGGTCACGTCCTTCGGCTCGCGCACGACCGCGAAGCCGTACCCGAAACTCATCCCCGGCACAAAGCCGCACTCGAGCGCCCCGGTTTGCACTTTCGTCATCTCCGCGAGCGTCGTCGGGGAGACGATGCGCGCGTCGTTCAACTGGCCTCCGCGCAGCAACGCTTGGTACAGACGTGCCAAGTCGCCGCCGGTCGAATAAAGTCCGCCGGCCGGAATGGGGTGTCGCGCGTTCTCCGTAGGTCCGATCAACAGCTTCGCCGGCTCCACCAGCTCGCCCTCCTTCCGGTCGTACACCGCGACGACGCGCGGCAACCGATCGGCCGGGACGTAGAAGAAGGTGTCCTGCATGCCGAGCGGCCGAAATACGCGTCGCTCAAGATACGCTTCAAACGGCTCTTGCGCGATGACTTCGATGATTCGGCCGAGCGTATCGATGCCCGCGTTGCAGTAGGACCACTTGGCGCCCGGTTCGAAGTCGAGCGGCTGTTGGGAGCTTACGAGGACCGCTTCGGCAAGCGACAGGTGGCGGCGACCGTAAAGATCGCCGATGCCCGCAGGGAAGCCTCCAGGAAGACCCGAGGTATGGGTGAGCAGATCGCGAACGGTGATCAGACGCGCGGGTTTCTTGAGCGTCACGAGGCCGTCGGCCTTCGAGGCGACCAGCAACTGCCCCTGGAACTCGGGCAGATGCTTTTCGACCGGGTCGTCGACTGACAGCTTGCCTTCTTCGACCAACTGCATGACGCCGATCGCCGTGATCGGCTTGGTCATGGAGGCGATGCGAAAGAGCGAGTCGGGCGTCATCGGCCGATTCTGAGCCAGGTTGGCCGAACCGACGGCTTCAAAGCTGACGATCCCGTCGGCGTTGCCCACGACGGTCACCGCGCCGGCAATTTCCTTCTGGTCGACGAACGCTTGCAAGCGAGGCCGAATCGCGGCCAGTTTGCCGGCGTCGAAATCGGCCGCTCGCGTCGCTGCCGCGGCCAGCCACACGGAGCACGCCGCCGCCAGGACGGCCGACGTCGCACGGAGGCGCGCGAGTGGCCGTCGGCCGGAGTTGGATTGATCGTATCGCACTGCGTCCGCCTGCCTCATCGTCAGTCTCCTCCGTTTCGAGGCCCTTCGCGGGAAAGGCCCGTGGATTTAGGAGTCGACAGCATAACAGGCGCGGCGGACGCAAGAAGCCAGGCTTCGCGGTTAGGCGAAGTAGAGGAAGCCGTCGAGCTGGAACGGATTGAAGTCGGACGCGAGCTGCTCTTCGATCTGATTGAAGAGGAAGAAGTCGGACCCGGCGCCGCCGTACATGAGGTCGATCGCCAGATCGAAATCGCCGCCCTTGAGCGTGTCGTTGCCGTCGCCGCCGAGCAGGATATCGAAGCCAGCGCCGCCGTAGAGGTCGTCGTTGCCGGCGTCGCCCCATAGCTTGTCTTCGCCCTGGTCGCCCCAAAGTCGATCACGGCCGTCGCCGCCATGCAGTTGGTCGTTCCCTAGTCCGCCGTGCAATTCATCTTTGCCGTCCTCGCCCCTCAGCACATCCGCGCCGTCGTTCCCGTACAGCTGATCGTCGCCGGCGCCGCCGTTGAGGTAATCGTCGCCGTCGCCGCCCGCGAGCAGATCGTCGTTCGCGCCGCCGTAGAGATGATCATCGTGATCGCCGCCGTTCAAGTAATCGGCGCCCGCGTCGCCGTACAGTTCGTCCTCGCCCGACTCGCCGTACAGATCGTCTCCGCCTTCGTTCCCGTGCAGCTTGTCGTCGCCGGAACCGCCGTACAGGTCATCGGCGCCGACGCCGCCGTACAGCGAGTCGTCCTGCGCGTTCCCCTCGAGCTTGTCGTTCCCTTCGTCGCCGTACAGAACGTCGACTCCGTCGCCGCCCGCAAGCGAATCATCGCCGGCGCCGCCGTTGAGTTCATCGTCGCCCGCGTCGCCCGCGAGCGAATCTGCGCCGGCGTCGCCGAACAGGACGTCGTTCCCTTCCCCGCCGCTCAAGGAATCCACGCCCGCACCGCCGTACAGCGAGTCGTCGCCGGCGTCGCCATAGACGTAGTCGACGCCGACGCCGCCATAGACGTGATCATGGCCGTCGCCGCCGGAGAGCACATCGTCGCCCGCATCGCCGTTGATGAAGTCGGCGCCGCCCTCGCCGTCGATCACGTCGTCGCCGGCGTTGCCTTCAATGAAGTCGGCATCCGCGCCGCCCATGATGCGGTCGTCGCCGTTGCCGCCGAACACAAAGTCGATTCCCGAACCGGCGAAGAGGAAGTCGTCGCCGTCCTCGCCGTGCAGGCGGTCGCTGCCGTCGCCGCCGTCGACGATGTCGTTCCCTTTGCCGCCGTAGAGTTTGTCGTCGCCTTCTTCGCCGACGAGCACATCGGGATCATCGCCGCCTTGCAGTTCGTCGTTTCCCGAGCCGCCGTTCAGCAAGTCGCCGCCTTTGCCGCCGACCAACGCATCGTCGCCCGAACCGCCGAACAGTTCATCGCGGCCGTCGCCGCCGTCGAGCGAATCGACGCCCGACTCGCCGAAGCCGCGGTCGTCGCCCTTGCCTCCGAACAGCGCATCGTCGCCGCCTCCGCCGTGCATTTCATCCGCGCCGTCGCCGCCGTAGATCGCATCATTGCCAGGTCGATCCTGCTCGCGTCCCGGCGGCTGGTCGCCCAGGTTGGGGAGAACGAGCAGCGAGTCGCCGTACAACAGATCGTCGCCCGTTTCGCCGTAGATCACATCGTTGCCAAGCCCGCCGAAGGCCGTATCGTTCCCCGCGCCGGCGTAGATCACGTCGTCGCCGTTTTCGCCGTACAGATCATCGTCGCCGCCGCGGCCGTACAGCGTATCGTCGCCGTCGCCGCCCTCGAGTCGATCGGCGTTCGGGGCGAAGCGGCCGACGAGCGGATCGCCGTCGAGGATGTCGTCGCCGCCCATGCCGAGCAAGATGTTGGCGTGCGAGTTGCCGATGATGTGGTCGTCGAACTGCGAACCGCGGACGACGTCGATCGCTTGGTTTTCGATCGTCAGCGTGAGATTCCCCGGGTTGACGACTTGGGGCGTGCCGAGCGACAGATTGAGCGTCACGGGGCCGACGAAGTCGGGCTGACCGCTGAACTGCGAGAAGAGGATGGTGCCGTTGGAGTCGGGGGAGTCGGTGATGACGTCGCTGCCGAGGTTCCCGCCGCTGAAGTGGTACTTGTCGAGCGACGGGCCGCCGATCAAGTGATCGTCGCCGCCGCCGCCGTCGTGCGACGTGATGTAGCCGCCGCCGATGGTCACGTCGTTCCCGTCGCCGCCGCCGAGATACAATCCGTAAGGGAAGGCCGATCCAACGACGTCGTTGCCGGCGCCGCTGAGCACGTCGTCGCCGCGTTCGCCCATCACATAGAACTCGTCCATCCCGCCGCCGACCAGATCGACGTCGCCGTCGCCGTTGAAGTTGAACTGCGGGACGCCGCCGATCGCGCCGATGTCGACGCGATCATTTTGGTTCGTGGCGTGGATGTAGAGGAGGTCATGTTCGCCGGCGCCGCCGTCGAGCAGGATCTTGATTTCGTCGCCGCCCGGCTTGACGAACAGGCCGTTCCGCATGTCGATGCGGATCGCATCATTGCTGTCGCCGGTCGCGACGCTGATGACGTTCGTATTATTCAGCGTGGCGCCGGTGAGGTTTCCGTCGAGCAGAATGTTGCCGGAGTCGTCGTGGCTGATTTCGCACAGCTCGGAGCCGGCCGTGCCGAGGATCGTGAGCAGTTGATTGCCCGCATCGTAAAACGCATCGCACGCAAAGTTGCGCCGCGACTCCAGCGATTCCCCCGCAAACAGCTTCCGCCGTGCGCGGCGTCGAGCCTGTTCCCGCTGTGCTTGTTTCGCCTTACGCCCGCCCGCTCCAAACCACCATCGCTGAAACATGGGTCACCTTGCTGGTAGAAAAGCCAGCTCGCCGGCCGACGTTCAACGCGCGTCGCCCCCGCAAGCTCTACCAACAAAACGCCCCCTCCGCCTTTCTGTGACCCAAACATTCCCACAGCCACAGTGAGGACGATGGGCCCTAACACCTCTCCCTCGACCTTGCGTCGAGGGAAGGGCGAACGCGGAGCGCACTTGCGCGGCGCATCGAGAGTGGTGGGCCCGCGCTCGCAAAGCCTCGCTTGGCCCACCCTACAGCTCGCTTGGCCCACCCTACGGCTTGCGCGGCCTGACCTACGGCTGCTTTAACACTTTCTCTAGCCACGCGATCGATTCGCGTTGCCAGGCGTCCCACATGGGGCCTTGGTAGCCGTTGAGCCCATGGCCGCCGGAGGGGAGTTCCAGGTACATGGACGGGATCTTCTTGGCTTGCAGGGCGGCGTACAGTTGGCGGCTGTTCTCGGGCGGCACCGGTTTGTCGTCGAGTGCATGGGCGAGGAACATCGGCGGGGTCTGGTCGGTGACTTGCTTTTCGTTGGAGTAGAGTTCGATCAGCTCGGGGGACGGATTGGGTCCGAGCAGATTGTGTTTGGAACCGCCGTGGGTGAGAGGCCCCATCGAGACGACGGGGTAGACAAGGATGACGAAGTCGGGACGCGACGACTGACGTTCCACTGCATCCGTTGCGTCAGGTCGCCCCGCGTCAAAGTGAGTGCCGGCGGTCGACGCGAGGTGACCGCCCGCCGAGAAGCCCATGATGCCGACGCGGTGCGGGTTCACCTGCAGCTCGCCCGCCTCCGAGCGCACCGTGCGGATCGCGCGCTGCGCGTCGCTCAGCGGCACGCTGTGCCGGCCCTTCGGCAGACGATACTCCAGAACAACGCCAGTGACGCCGTGCGTGCCGAGCCACTTGGCGATGCCATGTCCTTCGGCGCCGGTGACAAGTCCCCCGTACCCGCCGCCGGGGCAGATAACGACCGCCGTGCCGTTGGGTTTCTCGGGCCGATGGACCGTGATGAACGCCTCTTCTTGCGCTCGCTTCCCGTCCCCGATCGGCGCATCTCCCTTCCACAGCCCCCGCCGCTCATCGCCGTGCAGCGGTGCGCTTAGCACCACCAACCCCACCACCGCCGCCGCCGCCGCCCACCGACTTTGGAACATATCACGCCTCCATTCAAAGTACGGCCCATGATAACGGCGCGACGCAACCGTAGAACAGGCTTCCAGCCTGTTATTGAAGCACTGGAATATTGAAGCACTGGAATATTGAAGCACTGGAATATTGCGTACTGGAATACTCAGATACTTGAATGACGCGCGGCAGCGGCGCTGCCGCAGACAGGCTGGAAGCCTGTCCTACGGGGGTTAATCCAGTTCGAGGCGGTGGCCCATTTTGTCGCGTTTGGTTTGCAGGTAGTGGAGGTTGTGTTCGTTGGGGTGCGGAGCGATGGGGACTTGGTCGACGACCGTGAGATTGAAGCCGCCGTAGATGAAGGCGTCGGTCTTCTTGGGGTTGTTGGTGAGCAGCCGGACTTTGCTGAGCCCCAAGTCCTTCAGGATCTGGATGCCGATGCCGTAGTCGCGCATGTCGGCTTTGTGGCCGAGCGCTAAGTTGGCTTCGACCGTGTCGAGCCCGCGGTCCTGCAGCGCGTAGGCTTTGATCTTCTCGACGAGCCCGATGCCGCGTCCTTCTTGCGGCAGGTACACCAAGACGCCGCACCCCTCTTCGCTGATCTTCGAGAGCGCGAGGTTGAATTGATCGCCGCAGTCGCAGCGCAGCGACGCCACCAAGTCGCCGGTGAAGCAGCTGGAGTGTAAACGGACGAGCGGCGCGGGGTGAGCGGCCGGGTCGCCCATGACGAGCACCACGGGCTGCTGCGCTTCGTACTTCACGTCGTACACGATCACCGTGAAGTGACCATAGCGAGTCGGCAGCTGCGCCTGCGTCGCACGCGACACCAACTTTTCACTCACGCGCCGGTGCGCAATCAGCTGCTCGATGGAGATGATCCGCAGGTGATGCTGCACCGCCAGCTCCACCAATTGCTCGGGGGTCGCTCGATTGCCGGCCGCATCCAGGATTTCGCAGATCACGCCGGCAGGCGCACAGCCGGCCATCCGCGCCAAATCGACGGCCGCTTCCGTGTGCCCGGCGCGCCGCAGCACGCCGCCTTCCTTCGCCAGCAAGGGATGGACGTGCCCGGGACGGACGAAGTCGCTGGGAGTCGAATGAGCGTCGACGACGGCGCGAACCGTAAACGCACGCTCCTCGGCCGTGATGCCCGTCTTGACCAGCCGATGGTCGATCGGCGTCATGAATCCGGTGCCCAATGGGGCCGTGTTCGTGCGCACGATCGGGGACAGTTCGAGCCGCTCGCAGATGTCCGGGAGCACCGGCATGCAGAACTCGCCGCGGCCGTTGAGGATGAAATTGACGTTCTCCGCAGTCGCCTTTTCGGCGGCGCAGATGAAGTCGCCTTCGTTCTCCCGGTCGGCGGCGTCGACCACGATCACCACCTCGCCCCGCGCGATCGCGTCCACCGCCTCAGGGACGGTCGAATAGTCTGTCGGAAACGGCTGCGTCACGGAATGTTGCTCCTGGTCGCTTCGGTCGACTCAACGTAGGGTCTGGCGGGGCGCGCTGTCAACGAACGTCAGCGCGCGTCCGCGGGCGCGCCTCCGAACCTTTCACCCTCGGATCGGGTCTTGTCGGGAGCCAACCGTACACATCCGTCCGCGCGCAACTCATTTCTGACAACTTTTGCACCAGATCGCCGACTCGCCGACCACGACTAAAAGGAATCGTGAAGTGGATCGCGTCAGGCATCAGGCATTGTAATGTCTTTCAAGCGGGAGGGTATGGCGTAAGGAATTGTGAAGTCGATATTTAGAGTGTGTGAAACAGGTCGGTCGGCGAGCGACGCGGAAATCGGTGTTTTTTGCCAAACTTCCGGGTCGTGTTGTAGCCAAACCGTTGACGAAGTCGATCTGGACGATTAATGTTCGATCCTTCGGGCTGATTCTAAACGGCTCCGGTATTTTGAATTCTGATGGTATTGTGAGTGAGCGGGAAACGAGCAGGCGGGAAAGTTGTTCGATGCACATGAAGTTGCTGAAGGTGTTCTGCGACGTCGTGGGACAGCGTAGCTTTTCGCGCGCCGCCGACGAGAACAGCATCTCCCAGCCGGGGGCCAGTCAAATGGTCCACCAGTTGGAAGATCACTTGGGCGTGAAACTGCTGGACCGCTCCAAACGGCCCTTCGTCCTCACGCCGGAAGGCGAGATCTTCTACGAGGGGTCGCGCAAGCTGGTGCAACGTTACTTTGCGCTGGAGGAAGAAGTTCGCACGCTGCACGCCGAAGTGTCTGGCAGAGTTAGTGTTGCGTCGATTTACTCGGTCGGTCTGAGCCACATGAATCAGATCGTCCAAAAGTTCCTCCGCAAGTATCCGAAAGCCAACGTCCGTATGCAGTACCAGCATCCGGACCGGGTCTACGAGTTGGTGGAGACGGACCAAGTCGACATGGGGCTGGTCAGTTATCCGCGCCCCTCGCGCAATATCCGTTCGATTTCGTGGCGCGAAGAGCCCATGCGGATGGTCTGCGCCCCCTCGCACCCGCTCGCCAGCCGCACCTCCATCCAGCTTGACGAGCTGAATGGGTTGGCGATGGTCAGTTTCGACGCGAATTTGGAGATTCGCCACGAGATCGACCGCGAATTGGCGGCCAACGGCGTGTCGGTCAATGTGGTGATGGAGTTTGACAATACGGAGACGATCAAGCGCGCGGTCGAGATCGACGCCGGCTTTAGTCTGTTGCCGGCGCCGACGGTGGAGCGCGAGGTGCAAGCGGGTTCGCTGCGCGCCATCCCGCTGTCGGGGTCGCTGATCTTGCGGCCGGTCGGCATCATCGTCCGCAAAGGCAAAGAGCTGGGCCAGACCGCTCGGCGGTTCCTGCAGTTGCTGCAAGAACACTCTAATCTCCCGCCGCTGGTCGCGACGTCTCACGTCGTCGACCCGGCATCTGAAGATATTTCTGTGGAAGAAGTTGCGTCAGGCGAAGCGACGGGCGACGCGGCGACTGACGTCGTCACTGAGGTGGCGTCGGTTGATGGGCGGCAAGAGGATTCGATCGCAAGCGATTCGATCGAAGACTTGCCGCGGGCCAATGGTTCGGATTCAACGCACGCGGTCGCCCCGTAACTTGGAGCGGCCGGCGCGTGGTCCTATCTTTTTCTTGTTGAATGGTTCGAGTGACAGCAATGAGCGATTTCATGACTCCTGGTTGGCCCGAAAAGCATGGTCTTTACGATCCGGCGCTCGAAAAAGATTCCTGCGGCGTCGGTTTCGTTGCACACATTAAAGGCAAGCGCAGTCATGAGATCGTGCTCGACGCAGCCGAAGTGCTGCGCCGCATGGACCACCGCGGCGCCTGCGGCTGCGAGAAGAACACGGGGGACGGGTCGGGCATCCTGACGTCGCTGCCGTACGAATACTTCGAGCGAGTGGCGCGGGAAGAGCTGAAGACGCAGTTGCCCGAACCGGGGCTGTACGGCGTGGCGCAAGTCTTCTTGCCGACCGACGAGCGTGAACGGCAGATCTGCAAGGATGCCCTCGCGCACTTCGTGGTCGAAAACGGTCAGAAGGTGCTGGGCTGGCGCCGAGTTCCGACCGATGCGAAGAAGGCCGATATTGGTCCTTCCGCGGCGGCGACCGAACCGGTGGTCGAACAGCTGTTCATCGCGTCCGGCCCCGGCTTGGATCGGTCTGCGTTCTGCCGCGAGTTGTTCCTGATCCGCAAGCAGACCTACCACGCGCTCAACAAGCAAACGCTGGCGCAGCGCGGCATGTACTATGTCTGCAGCTTTTCGTCGCGAGTGATCGTCTACAAAGGGCAGCTCACGTCGGACCAGGTGCTGCCGTACTTCCCGGATCTGACTGAGTCGGATTACACGAGCCATTTGGCCTTGGTCCATTCGCGGTTCAGCACGAACACGTTCCCGTCCTGGGAGCGCGCGCAGCCGATGCGCTTCATGTGCCATAACGGCGAAATCAATACGCTGCGCGGCAACATGAACTGGATGGCCGCCCGCGAAGGGATGCTTGAGACCGAACTGTTCGGCGACCGCCTGCAGAAGATTCGCCCGATCACCGACCCCAACACGTCCGACTCCGGCGTCTTCGACAACGTCCTCGAACTGCTCATCATGGCGGGCCGGTCGTTGCCGGAAGCCGTGATGATGATGATCCCCGAGGCGTGGCAGAACCACGAATCGATGCCCGAAGCGAAGCGGGCGTTCTACGAGTACCACTCGACGATGATGGAGCCGTGGGACGGACCGGCGTCGGTCGTGTTCACCGACGGCCGCTACGTCGGCGCGGTGCTGGATCGCAACGGGCTGCGGCCGAGCCGGTATTACCTGACGACCGACGATCGCGTGATCATGGCCAGCGAAGTGGGCGTGTTGCCGGTCGAGCCGTCGAAGGTGCGCGAGAAGGGGCGTCTGCAGCCGGGCCGCATGTTCCTGGTCGACTTTGAACAAGGCGTGCTCATTCCGGACGACGAATTGAAGAAGTCGATTGCGTCGCAGCGCCCGTACGCGTCGTGGCTGCAGAAGCAGCGTCTGGAACTGAAGGAAGTGCCGCAGACCGAAGAGGCGCACGGGTTCCACCCCGAGACGCTGTTGCGACGCATGCAGGCGTTCGGCTACACCACCGAAACGCTGCAGTTCATGCTCTTCCCGCTGGTCAAGGAAAAGCGCGACCCCATCGGGTCGATGGGCAACGACTCGGCACTCGCGGTGCTCTCCGACCAACCGCGGCTGGTCTACGACTACTTCAAGCAGTTGTTCGCGCAGGTGACCAACCCGCCGATCGACTCGATCCGCGAAGAAGTGATCATGTCGTTGGAGTGCTATATCGGTCCCGAGCGGAACTTGCTGGCGACGACCGAAGAGCACTGTCACCGGTTGCTGGTGCCGCACCCGATTCTCAGCAATGAGGAGCTATCGGCGCTGCGAACGATGGATCATCGCGGCTGGAAGACGAAGACGATCGATATCACGTGGCCCAAGGCGGACGGCGCTCAAGGGATGCTCGACGCGCTGGAGCGGATCTGCCGCGAGGCCGAACAGGCGATCGCCGACGGCTATTCGCTCGTGCTCCTTTCGGATCGCGCCATGTCGGCGGACCGAGTGGCGATGAGCGCGTTGCTGGCGTGCGGCGGAGTGCACCACCACTTAGTGCGTGCGGCGAAGCGGACGCAGATCGGCATCGTGATCGAGACGGGCGAAGCGCGCGAGGTGCATCACCACTGCTTGCTGGTGGGCTACGGCGCGGATGCGATCAACCCGTACTTGGCGTTCGAAGCGCTATGGCAAGGTCGTCGCGACGGGCTGCTGCCCGCCGACTACTCCGACGAGAAGTTGGTCAACGGGTACCTCAAGGCGGTCGCCAAGGGGATGCTCAAGGTCATGTCGAAGATGGGCATCTCGACGTTGCAGTCGTACAAGGGCGCCCAGATCTTCGAAGCCGTCGGGCTGCACAGCGACGTGGTCAGCCGCTGCTTCGCGGGAACTCCCAGCCGCATCCAAGGCGTCGGCTTCGACGTGCTGGCGCAAGAGTCGCTGCGTCGGCACGCGTTGGCCTATCCGGACCGCGTCGAGCACGTGTTGCCGGTGTTGCCGAATCCGGGCGAGTTCCATTGGCGGGCGGACGGCGAACGACACATGTGGGACCCCACGTCGATCGCCGACCTCCAAGCGGCCGCACGCACCAATTCGCGCGAAGCTTACAAGAAGTTCGCCGAACACACGAACAAGCATGCCACTCGCAGTTGTGCGCTCCGCGGGCTCCTCACCTTCAAGACGGCCGAACAGACTCCTATTCCGCTGGAGGAAGTCGAGCCGGCGTCGGAGATCGTGAAGCGTTTCTGCACGGGTGCGATGAGCTTCGGGTCGATTTCGGCCGAAGCGCACGAATCGCTGGCGATCGCGATGAACCGCATCGGCGGCAAGTCGAACACGGGCGAAGGCGGCGAAGATCCGGTGCGGTTCCAGAAGCTGCCCAACGGCGATTCGAAGCGTTCGGCCATCAAGCAAGTGGCGTCGGGCCGATTCGGCGTGACGATCAATTACTTGGCGAACGCCGACGAACTGCAGATCAAGATGGCGCAAGGCGCGAAGCCGGGCGAGGGCGGCGAATTGCCGGGGCATAAGGTCGATGACACGATCGCCCGCATCCGCTACTCCACCCCCGGCGTCGGACTCATCAGCCCGCCGCCGCACCACGACATCTACTCGATCGAAGACCTCAAGCAGCTGATCCACGACCTGAAGAACGCCAACCCCGAATCGCGGGTCAGCGTGAAGCTGGTGTCGGAAGTGGGCGTGGGGACGATCGCGGCGGGCGTCGCCAAGGCGCATGCCGACCACATCCTCATCTCGGGCGACACGGGCGGCACCGGCGCCTCGCCGCTGACCAGCATCAAGCACGCGGGCTTGCCGTGGGAGTTGGGAATCGCCGAGACGCACCAGACGCTGGTGTTGAACGACCTGCGCAGCCGCGTCGTCTTGCAGACCGACGGTCAGATCAAGACGGGGCGCGACGTGGTGATCGCCGCCATGTTGGGCGCCGAGGAGATCGGCTTCTCGACCGCTCCGCTCGTGACGCTCGGCTGCATCATGATGCGCAAGTGCCACCTCAATACGTGCCCGGTCGGCATCGCCACGCAGGACCCCGTGCTGCGGACGAAGTTCGCGGGCAAGCCGGAGCATGTGATCAACTATCTGTTCCTGGTGGCGGAAGAGGCGCGCGAGATCATGGCGAGCCTCGGCATCCGCAAGTTCAACGACTTGGTCGGCCGCGCCGACCTGTTGGATTCGGACGCCGCCGTGAAGCACTGGAAGGCCGATGGGCTCGACCTGAAGCCGCTGCTCACCCCGGCCCGCAAGCCGCGTCCGGACGTCCAGACGTACCAGACGATCAAGCAAGACCACGAGCTTGAGAAGGCGCTCGACAATCAACTGGTCGAACTGGCCAAGCCGGCGCTCGAACGCAAAGAGAAGGTGAAGATCGAACTGCCGATCATCAACCTCAACCGCACCGTCGGGACGACGTTGAGCTACCACATTGCCAAGCGCTATGGCGACGCCTACCTGCCGGATGGAACGATTCAGATCAAGTTCCGCGGTTCGGCCGGCCAAAGCTTCGGCGCGTGGCTCGCGGGCGGCGTCACCATGGAACTGGAAGGGGACGCGAACGACTACGTCGGCAAGGGGCTCAGCGGCGGCCGGATCATCATCTATCCGGATCGCGACGCTCCCTTCGTGGCCGAAGACAACATCATCGTCGGCAACGTGGTGCTGTACGGCGCGACGCGGGGCGAGGCGTTCTTGCGCGGGCGAGCGGCCGAGCGATTCTGCGTCCGCAACAGCGGCGCACACGCCGTCATCGAAGGCTGCGGCGACCATGGTTGCGAGTACATGACGGGCGGACGCGTCGTGGTGCTCGGTTCCACCGGCCGCAACTTCGCCGCCGGCATGTCGGGCGGCGTGGCCTACGTCTGGGACCCGAACAACGAGTTCCTGACGCGGTGCAACCTGGGGACGGTGGAACTGGAGAAGGTCGAAGCGGCGGCGGACAAGGCCGAGCTGCACAACTTGCTCCACCTCCACCAACGCTACACCGGCTCGGCCGTCGCCAAGAAGTTGCTCGACCAGTGGCCGACCATTCTCTCGCAGTTCGTGAAGGTCATGCCGACCGACTACAAGCGCGTGCTGCTGGAACGGATGAAGCACAACCAAGAAGAGGACGCGGCCGTCCATGCGGATGGCGCCAGCGCAACCTCTGGCGCGGCGGGAGGCTGATGCCGCTCGCCGAGCGCCGGCGGCCGAACGCGGCGCAGATCGACTTTTCGCATTCCGCCACACCCGACTCCGCACACCAAGTACACGACAGTAGACAACGCCATGGGCAATCCAACTGGTTTCAAAGACTTCGAACGTAAGACCGTCCCCTATCGCGAGCCGCTCGTGCGCATCGGCGACTTCGGCGAGATCTTCACCGAGCCCGACGAAAAGCAGCTGCGCACGCAAGGGGCGCGCTGCATGGACTGCGGCGTGCCGTTTTGCCAGTCGAACAGCGGCTGCCCCATCGACAACTTGATTCCCGAGTGGAACGACTTGGTGTATCAGGGACGATGGCGCGAAGCGATCGACCGACTGCACAAGACCAACAACTTCCCCGAGTTCACGGGGCGCGTGTGTCCCGCGCCGTGCGAAGGCGCCTGCGTGCTCGGCATCACCAACCCGCCGGTCACGATCAAGAACATCGAGAACTCGATCATCGACCGCGCGTTCGCCGAAGGCTGGGTGAAGGCCCATCCGCCGGAAACGCGGACCGGCAAGAAGGTCGCCGTGATCGGTTCAGGACCCGCGGGCCTCGCCGCCGCCGCGCAGCTCAACAAAGTCGGCCACTCGGTCACCGTCTATGAACGAGCGGACCGCATCGGCGGGCTGCTCATGTACGGCATCCCCAACATGAAGCTCGATAAGGGCGTCGTCGAACGCCGCGTCAAGCTGCTGGAGGAAGAAGGGGTCAAGTTCGTCACGAACGCCGACGTGGGGAAGACGGTCGACCCGAAGCAGCTGCACGCCGAAAACGACGCCGTGCTGCTGGCGACCGGCGCCACCAAGCCGCGCGACTTGGTGATCCCCGGCCGCGGCCTGAAGGGGATCTACTTCGCCATGGAATACCTGACGGCGGCCACCAAGAGCCTGCTCGACAGCAACCACGCCGACGGCAAGTACATCACGGCGGAAGGCAAGGATGTCATCGTCATCGGCGGCGGCGATACGGGCACCGACTGCATCGGCACGTCGGTCCGGTTCGGCTGCACCAGCATGGTGAACTTCGAACTGCTGCCGAAGCCGCCCGTGGATCGAGCGCCGGACAATCCGTGGCCGCAGTGGCCGCGCATCTTCCGCGTCGACTACGGTCACGCCGAAGTGGAAGCGAAGTGGGGCCAGGACCCGCGCGAATACTGCATCCTCACCAAGGAATTCATCGGCGACGAACACGGCAACGTCCGCGGCCTTACGACCGTGAACGTCGAATGGCAGAAGGTCGACGGGCAGTTCAAACTGGTGGAGATTCCGGGTTCGGAAAAGAACTGGAAGTGCGACCTCGTGCTGCTCGCCATGGGCTTCCTCGGCCCCGAGCACTACGCGTCCGAACTGCTGGGACTCGAGCTCGATCCCCGCTCGAACTACAAGGCCCAGCACGGCAAGTATGCGACGAGCACGCCCAAGGTGTTCGCCGCCGGCGACTGCCGTCGCGGTCAGTCGCTGGTGGTGTGGGCCATCAATGAAGGCCGCGGGGCCGCTCGCGCGATCGACGAGTTCCTGATGGGCGCCAGCTCGCTCCCCGCACCCGACGTGACTCAAGGCGCACTGATGGTGTAATGAACGACTCGAGCCAGGATGAGCACGCGAGGATCGAAGAACCGCATGATCCGGTCGGGGCGCTGCGCGAACCCGAGTTTCGGCGGTACTTGCTGGGCAACTTCCTCGCGCTCATCGGTTCGCAGATGCAGACGGTCGCCGTCGGCTGGGAGCTCTACGAGCGAACCGGGCAGGCGGTCGACCTGGGCCTCGTCGGTCTCGTGCAAGTCATCCCGGTCATCTTGTTCGCCATTCCGGCGGGACAAGTCATCGATCGCGTCGACCGTCGGCACGTCATCCTGGGATCGCTGCTGCTGTTGTCGATCTGCTCGCTGACGTTGGCCCTGATGTCGTGGAACGTCGCCGGGCGCACGGGCATTTTGGCATGCCTGTTCGTCAATGGTTTGGCCCGCACATTCTTGCAGCCGGCCAAAGCGTCGCTCGTTCCGCAGTTGGTGCCGCGGCTGCGCTTTCCCAATGCGGTGACCTGGACGACGTCGTCGTTCCAGTTGGCGACGATCGTCGGCCCCGGCGTGGGCGGGTTCGTCATCGGCTGGTGCAAATTGGCCTGGGTCGTTTATCTGCTCGACGCCGGCGTGACGTTGTTCTTCTTCGCGCTGGTGCTGAGCATCGCGCCGCGGCCTTCGGCTGCGGCGCGCGAACCGGTGACGTGGCGAACGCTGCTGGGGGGCGTCGAGTTCGTCTGGCGAACGAAGTTGGTGCTGGGCGCTCTCACGCTCGACATGTTCGCGGTCCTGTTCGGCGGCGCGACGGCGCTGTTGCCGATCTTCGCCAAGGACATCTTGCTGGCGGGACCGGAGGGGTTGGGCTACTTGCGCGCCGCGCCGGGGATCGGGGCGCTGTTGGTGAGCATCTCGATGGCCTTCCTGCCGCCGCTGCGCCGCGCCGGCTGGACGCTGCTGATCGCCGTCGCCGGCTTCGGCGCCGCCACGATCGTCTTCGGGCTCACGCGCAGCTTTCCCGTGGCGCTCGTCATGCTGTTCATCACCGGCGCGCTGGACATGGTGAGCGTCATTATTCGGCATACGCTGGTGCAGACGCGTACGCCCGACGAGATGCGAGGAAGGGTGTCGGCGGTGAACAGCCTGTTCATCGGCATCTCGAACGAACTGGGCGAAGTCGAATCGGGATTCGCGGCCCATTGGCTGCGGCGCGAGTCGGACCCGGCGTTCGGCCCCATGGCCGCCGTCGTCAGCGGCGGCGTCGGCACGATCCTCGTCGTCCTCGTCACGGCGCTGGCCGTGCCCTCGATCCGCAAGTACGACCGGCTGCGCTAAGTAGTGGACCGCTCCGCGGTCCATTGCCGGGATTCTTTCGTGGGACCGTGGAGCGGTCCACGACTAGGGCGTTGGATCGCGGAGCGATCCACGACGTTCGCCCAACGCCAAGAACGCGGGGACGAGGATCGTGCGCACCAGGAAGGTGTCGAGCAGAATGCCGAGCGACAGGGCGAAGCCTAGCTCCACCATCGCGCGCAGCGAACTGCCGATCATGGAGACGAACGAGCCGGCCATGATCAGGCCGCAACTGGTGATGATCCCGCCCGTGTGATAGATGGCCGACTCCAGACCCGCGCGCCAGCCCAATCGCGCACGCTCTTCGAAGACGCGCGTCGCCAAGTAAATGTTGTAGTCCTCGCCCACCGCGACCAGGATCACGAAGAGGAACGTGGGGACCTTCCAATCGAGCCCCGCGAAGGTCTCGCCCCACCACCGCTCGAACACCCACTGCGACGCGCCGATCGTCACCAAATAACTGAACACGACCGTCAAGATCAGGTACGCGCACACCACCGGCCGACGCAATACGAACACCAAGATCACGAACACGGCGCTCGTCACAAGCCACTGGATGCGGCGGTGGTCGGACCGAGTGACGTTGCGGAGGTCGCGGATGCTGGCGGTCGTCCCGGCCACCAGGAACGTCGAAGATTGCCAAAATGAATCCGGCTGAGCAGCCGCGTCCGCCAAATACCGCTCGGCCTCCTCCAGCGTCGCGATCGCAGCCGGCGAGAAGGGGTCGTTCTTCAGGACCAGTTCGAACCGAGTCACCTCGTGGGCGTGCTCGGCTCCCTGCGCGACGAAGATGCGTTTGCTGAGCTGGTGGTTTTGCAGGAACAGCTTTTGGCGGCCGGCGGCCGACAGCAACGACAGTCGTCGCGGCGCGTCTCCTAGCGGTTCCGCCAGACTCCGCACCGTCTCGACGCCCGGCAGCTTTCGCAACCGCGTCGTAAGCTCGGTGATCTCCGCGAGCGCCGCGGATGCCGCCGCTTTATCGGGACTGCCGAAACCGGCGTCGGCGCGTTGAGCCAGTACGATGATGGGGCCGCCCTCCCCCAGCGGAAAGTGCTGCTGCAACACGGCGCTCCCCCGTCGACTCGGCCGCTCCGGCGCCAGCTCATTCAGCAAGTCATAGGTCACTCGATCCCCCGCCCAAACGCCGTACAACGCCGGCGGCGCCAGCACCGCGAGGCACAGCGACAATACGAGGATCGGCCGCGACACGACGAAGCGGGCGATTCGCGGCCAGACCCAGCCGCCGACTCGCGATGCGCTCGCCCCCTCCCCCTCGCCGCTCGGCTTCGGCGGTCGGAGCGGCCAGAAGACAGCGCGGCCGAAGGCGACCAGCAAGGCTGGCGCGAGCGTCAGGCAAGCCAACAGCGTGACGATCAGGCAGAGCCCGATCGCCGGCCCGCTGTTGCGAAACTTGCCAAAGTCGGCGAAGAACATCACCGCCAGCCCCAGGACGGTCGTCCAAGCGCTCCCCATCAGGGCGTCCCCCACTCCCGCCAGCGCGTCGGCGACCGCTTGCGCCCGCTCCTTCCCCGCCGTCAACTCTTCGCGATAGCGGGCGATGAGGAACAAGCAGAAGTCGGTGCCCGAGCCGTAGAGGATGACGACGATGAAGATCCGCGTCGTCTTGAAGACCTTGAAGTTCCACCACTCGAAGCCAGGAACGTCTCCCAATTGCGTCAGCAGCGCCAGCAGGTTCGTCGCGATCGACAGCGAGACGACGATGGCGATCAGCGGGACGGTGATCAACAGCGGAGCGCGGTAGACGACCAGCAGGATGCTCAGCACCAAGACGATCGTCAGCAACTCGGTGCTCTGGATGCTCTCCGCCGCCGCGCGCAGCATGTCCCCGCCGACGGCCGCGGAGCCAGAGACTTCGATCGTCAACCCGGCCAACGACTCCCGAAGGGCCGGATCTTGCGCCGTCTCCTCGCGGAACTGCGTCAGTTCCGACTCGACCAGCCCCAGCACGCGGATGTTGTCGGTCGCCGCAAACTCGTTGGTCAGCTGAAGGATGACCAACTGCGCGTGTTTGTCGGCGCTGCGCAGTTTGGCGCCGACCACTTCCGTCTCGCGCGTCCAGACGTCGGACAGGGGCCAGGCGGAGTCGGTCAACTTGTCTTGGAACCGTCGGCCCAGGGCCTTCAGCAGCGTGAAGTCGCGTTGGTCCAGCGGTCGGTCGGTGCGAGCGACGACGATCGCCATCTGGCTGCGGTCGCGATTCTCGGGGAAAGCCGCTTCCAGCAGCCGTTGGCCTTGCGCGCTGGGAGTGGACGCGGGGAGGTACGCGACGTCGCCATCCAGCGTCACGTCGTCCCAGCGCGGTGCGAGGAGGCGACAGACCAAGGCCAGTGCGAGCCAAGCGGCAAGGACCTTCCAGGGGTGGCGAGCGACGAGCGGGCCGAGGCGCGCGAACATGACGGTCCTGTGAGGTTAAAGGACAAGTGCGTACAAATCGCCGCCGACTGGGTGGGATTGTAGCGTTCTTGGCAACACAGCGCTGCCGTAAATCAACACGTGTTGTCCACACATGTTGCCTTTCGACGACAGCGCGCCCCCGTGCACGGCATAATCCGCACAGTCGCGCGCACTTAAACACAGTGCGCAACTGCGCTTAAGCGATACACCCCAAATCTTCCAGACAATTGGCACGGGGCTTGCTTACTAGAAGAACCGTTCACCCGAACGACGGCTCGATGACGAGTCGAGCCGCCCCCTCGAGGCGGTTGCGTGCTGGAGTCCAAGTCCCCCCGGACTCGCCACGCAACCGCCTGTCCCCTCCCTGCGACACACCGAACCCGAAGAACGACCGCCATGAACACGCACGACACCGCCGAACTCGCCGCTCACCTGGCCCTCTACAGCTCGCAGCTGGTTCGCCAACCGACGCTCGTCACCGATGTCGCGTTGGCCGAATACTGGGAAGCGTCGCGCGAACAACAATCGTCATGGTGGCGAGCCGTCTCGCTGTGGCACTCGCAGCTGACCAGCCTCGAACAAGCGGCCGAGACCTTCCCCCAGGTCCGGCCGGTCGTCGAAGAGATGTTGGTCAGCGAACTGTTGACGCGCGTTTGGAGCGCCATCGCCGATGTGCACGATCATGCCTTCGGCGCCCAGGCGTACCAGCCCATCGCACGCAACATCCTCATCGCACACGTCGACCTGCGAAATCGCATCTGGGCCCTGCTCACCGCTGACCTCGCCCTCCCAGCCGAGGTGGTCGAGCAGATGGTCAAGATGCGGAAGCGGGTTGAACGCTGGACCGACCTGCTGCTCGCACACTTGCCGCACCCCGACGTGGTGGCGACGTGGGCGATCGACGCCGGTCGGATGTCGGACTTCCGAGACGACTTGGTCGACGAGCGTCAGGCCCTCCCCGGCTCGACGTCCGCCGACCTCATGATCGGCTCGTTGCTCGCGTCGCTCGGCGACGTCGTGCAGGAAGGGGCCGCCGAGTTGGCAGGATCGGAACTCACGATCCGCATCTCGGCCGCCCTATCTTCCGCTCTCGATCCCCTACGAGACATGGAAGACGACCTGCGCGACTTGGCCGTCGCTCGCCGCATCGACCATCAAGCAGATCAGTGCGAGCAGCTCCTGTCGGACCTGCTCTCGCTCGACAGTCTGGTCGGCTAAGCGCGAAGTCCAGCGCATCGGCAGCCGGTCGCTGCGTGCGGAGAACCTAAGTCCCCTCGGGTTTTCCGCACGCAGCGGCTCGCCAGCCCAACACTCATTCCAATCGAGGCCTGAACCATGCACGCTCGCGACTTGGCGGAGCTCGCCGCTCACCTGGCCCTGGCCAACGATTCGCTCCAACGCCTCCCGAACCTGCTGACCGACGAACAAGTCCAGCAGCTCGAACAGGCTCATCTGGAGCGTCAAGCGGCATGGCTGCGAGCGGCGACCGATTGGCGCGACGACCACCTGCAAGGCGCGTCGCGACTCGACTCCTGCCGTCGACTCCAGAAGCTGGTCGACGAGATGACGCTCGCCGAAGTCCTGCAGCGAGTGCTCGGCGCGCTTGCGGATTGTCACGTCGAGCAGGGTGGATCGACCACGCTGGTCGCGGCGCTGGTTCGCTGCCGCGAGCGGCACGCGGTGGCGCGAGAACGCGTGTGGACGATCATCAAACTGCACGGACGTCTTCCCGGCGACGTCCTCTGCGGACTCGAAGTGCTCGAACGGAGCGCGGCGAGCTGGACCGACTTGCTGCTGGCTCACTTCAATCGCCCGCACGTCGCGATCGACTGGAGTTTCCATTCGCCGCGGATGATCGAGTTTCGTTCGGACCTCGCGCACGAACGCGGGCTGCTCGCCGATCGCCTCCGCGAAGACCTCTTGTTGGAATCATTCCGCGCCTCGGTCCGCGACGCGGCCGGTCGAGTGGCCGCGAACCCGGGGCTCAACCGCCAGATCGCCGACCTCGTCGCCCAAGCCTTCGCTCTCCCCAGCGACCGCAGCGCCATCGACGCCCCCGCCGCTCCGCCCCCGCGCTGGTCCCAAGTCGACATCTGGGACCGCCTCGCCGCCTCGTAAACCGCTGCACGTTCACGCCGTAGGACAGGCTTCCAGCCTGTCTAGCTCATTTCGCTGGCGCATGTACGGACTACTGCGCGGCGTCACGGGATGGATGATCGTTGGGGATGCGTCGGTTGGGGATGCGTCGGTTGGGGATTCGTCACAGGCTGGAAGCCTGTGCTACGGCTGTGCTACGGCTGTGCTACGGCGGCGCACGATCAGGCGGACGTCGTCTTCGAAGCGGTCGACGGCGAGGGTTTGCCAGTGCGACGCGTCGGCCACTTTATCGAGGCCTAGACCGTGGACGGCGCCGGGGGCGGCGACGCCGCCGATCAGCTTCGGCGCCAAGTAGACGTGCAGTTCATCCAGCAGCCGCGCGTCGACCATCGATCCCAACAACGCGGCGCCTCCCTCGACTAAGACGTTCGTCCATCGCCGACGCCCCATCTCGTCGAACAGCGCGCCCAGAAACTCGGCGCTCGCTTCTCCCGGCACTTCCAACAATTCGCAACCGCACGCCGTCAACGCGGCGCGACGCGCGGCCGGCGCTTCGGGGGAAATGGCGACCAGCGTCGGAAATTCGCGAGCGGTGCGCGCCAGCTGACTGTCGGGCGCGAGTCGCGCCAGTCGATCGACGACGACGCGCGTCGCCACGCGCGGGCCTGGCGGACGCGCCGTCAACAGCGGATCGTCTCGCTCGGCCGTCCCCCGCCCCACCATGATCGCATCCACGCGCCCCCGCAACGCATGCACTTCCCGCCGCGACGACTCGCAGGAGATCCACCGACTGTCGCCCGTTCGCGTGGCGATTTTGCCGTCCAGCGACATGGCCCACTTCGCGATGATCCACGGACGACGCTCGGTCACCAATTTCAAATACGCCGCATTGAGCTCCCGCGCGGCCGCTTCGCGCACTCCCAACTCGATTTCCACTCCCGCCGCGCGCAGTTCGGCGATCCCGCCGCCGTCGACGGCCGGGAACGGATCGCGCTGCGCGATGACCGCCCGCGCGACGCCGGCCGCGATGACGGCCTGTGAACAGGGGGGAGTCTTGCCGAAGTGGCTGCAGGGCTCCAGCGTCACGTAGAGCGTCGCGCCGCGAGCCGACTCGCCGGCTTGCCGCAAGGCGTGCACTTCCGCATGCGGCCCGCCGTATCGCTCGTGCCACCCTTCGCCCACGATCCGACCGTCGCGGACGATCACGCAACCAACCTGCGGATTCGGCTCCACGGCGCCCCGGCCCCGCGCGGCCAGTTCTAGCGCGCGGTCCATCAAGGCCAGGTCGGGGCAGGTAGAGCGATCGAGCGAGCGGGCGTCGTAGGTCATGCTACCGATTGTACGAAGCCGGACGCGTGTAGCTGGGGTGATAAGGACGCGCCGGTCGTTTGGCCTTGGGCTCGCTCTTGGGCGCCTGCTTCGGCATGACCTGCGGCGCTGGAGGCGCTTCGTCGGCCGGCGTCGTCAGCAACGGCACCCCTTCCTCCGTGGGAACCCACGAAGCGCGATCGGTGCACGAGGAACAGCTCCCGTCCGCACAGCCGCCCGACGAGCAGCCGCCCGACGCGCAACCGTCTTTGCCGCACCAGCCGCCGCGCCGTTCGCAGCACTCGCCGTCCGAACACGGTTCGCCGCGGCAGCCCCACAACGCGGCCGAAATCTTCGCCAGCACGCCGCCCTGGCAGCAGCCCTGCGGGCCGGTCCAATGACCACAGTCGTCGCACGGGTCGCAGCAGTCGGGCGGATCGCTCAACCACTCGTCCCAGTAAATCTCGCCGCAGCCCCATTTGCAGGCCGAGATATAGCCCTTTTCGCGTCCGCACGAGCCGCAGCCGCCGCAACTGCCGCCGCCGCAACCGCCGCCGCGGTGGCTCGGACGATAAGCGACTTCGCCCGGTCCGCACGGATCGATCGGGCCCCCCGGACGGTAGACGCAGCAGCCAGTCCCCGCCCACGGCAGAAGTCCCAGCAGCGAGGCGACAAGCAGCACAAACGAGCAACGCGACGATCGGCTCATGGCAATCCCCTTCTCGAAACGACGCAGCAGGCGCGCATGCCTGCTGGGACCGTGAAAGGGATATCGGCCCGCCGGCCGTTAAAATCGAGAAAATCGCTACAACCCGCAAACTCCAGCCCGCCCGGTTCGCGGCTCTTCGCCAGTTTGCCAGCCGCGTCGCCAGCCGCGTCGCCAGCCGTATCGCCAGCCGGCCAATCGCTTAGCCGGCCAAGAGTTCGTCCAAGTGCCGAGCGACGCAGGCGGGGAGGACGTCGATGTTGTACCCCCCCTCCAGCAAACTCACGACGCGCCCCTGCGCGTGCTTCTGAGCGACCTGCAGGATGACGCGCGTGAGCGTCGCAAAGTCTTCCGTTTCCAACCCCAGCGACCCAATGGGGTCGAGCCGATGGGCGTCGAAACCGGCGCTGACCAACACCAACTCGGGCCGCACCTTGTCGGCGAACTTCTCCAGCGACGCACGGAAGCGGGCTTGGTAATCGTCGCGCGACGTCCCGAACGAAACGGGGACGTTGCAGGTGAAGCCGAGCCCCGGTCCGGCGCCCGTTTCGTCCGCGGCGCCCGACCCCGGGTAAAAGGGAAAACGATGGATCGAGTAAAAGCCGACTTGCTCGTCCTCGTAGAAGGCATCCTGCGTCCCGTTGCCATGGTGGACGTCGAAATCGACGATCAACACGCGGCTCAACTGGTGCTCCGACAGGGCGGCTCGAGCGGCCACGGCCACATGATTGAACAGACAGAATCCCATCGCGGCGCGCTGGAGCGCATGGTGACCGGGGGGCCGGTGAAGCGACAACGCGGTGCGGGCTTGGCCGCGAACCACTCGAGCCACCGCGTCGCAGGCGGCGCCCGAAGCAAGCCGCGCGGCGGCGTCCGACTTGGACGACACCACGGTGTCCGCCTCGATTTGCCCTCCCCCCTTCTCTGCCATCTGCCGCACCTCGTCCAAATACTCGGGACAATGCACGCGGATAAGCTGATCGACGGTCGCCGGCGACCACTCGGGCCGCTCGCACTTCGCCAAATAGCCCTCAAGCTCCAGGTGCTGGAGGATTCGAGCCAGTCGCGCGGGGCGTTCGGGGTGCATCCCGGTCTGGTGTTCCAGGAACAGCGGAGAGGTGTACAGCAGGGTCTTCATGCGACGCACCTGGCCGAGGAAACGAGAGGGACCCGCCGTCTGCGAGGCCGGTTATACGGGCGGCGGAAAGCGGATTGAGCGGGGCGGCGGGGCTCGAAAGTTGACAATCGGAACGGACCACTAGTAGAGTTGTACTGGATGAGGACCTGCGCGGCGAGCAACGTTTCGTCGCGCCGGCGCGCGTTCGTCGCCCGGAGGGTCCTGCTTGTCGCGCACGGTTCGCGCACAAAAGTCAACACAAGGGTCGGGTTATGCGTCGAGCTTGGATCGCCGTGCGGAAACGTTTGCTAGCGGAAGTCAGCGTCCTGGGGATGCTCGGCGTCGCCGCCCTGGGCTCGTTCGCTCCGCTGTCCTCCGACCTTCTTCCGCACGCAACAGCGCAAGAGGCGGCCAAAGATGCGGCCGCCGAAGAAGAGCCGGCGCGCGACCCCAACGCGCCGCAATACGAGGAACTCAAGGTCCCCGCGGCGCTCGACGAACGCGGCAAGGTAAAGCAAGAGCTCGCTGAAACCCGACGCCGCGCCACCGACCTTCAGCGGTCGGTCAATGAAGTGCTCACCGGCGTCAAGCCGCTGGCCGACAATCAACGGCGCGTCGATGGGTACTACTTGCAGTACCTGTTCCCGCGCCTCACATGGCTCGAGAACATCGAGAATCCGGCGAACTACAACGCCGTCTATCAGACTCGCTTTGTGTTCTTCCGCGACTTCCGTCGCTGCGGTTTGCCGGACGTGCGCCTGCACATCCTTCGCACCAGCCTCCCGAAGCTCAAGGAAATCGCGTCAGGCAACTATCATCCGGCGGCCCGCGTCAACGCGATGCTAATCATCTCCGACCTCAACACGCGCGAAGTGGTGCAGACCGGATCGCCGGTGCCTCCCGAGCCGTATCCGGATGCGTTTCCGGTCATGGTTGAAGCGCTCGGCGATGCCAATCAAATCGACGCCGTGAAGGTCGTCGCGATGCTCGGCATCCACCGGCACATCGTCTCCGACAACCGTCAACGCAATCCCCAAAATCCCAACTCGCGAAAAATCGACGCCGCACAACTGGATCGCGCCAATACGCTTTGCCTGGCGATTCTCATGGCGAAAGCCCCGCCGGCGGGTCGAACGCCGGAAGGACACGCCTGGATGCAGCGCCGCGCCATCGACGTGCTCGGCGCGCTGGGGACGATCGGCACGAACGTCAACGCCACGCAAGCGGTCGACGCGATGGTGGCGGACGCCAAAGCGCCTCTCTCGCTGCGCTGCTCCGCCGCCGAAGCCCTCGGCGAACTCGACCTGCCCCCCGAAACGCGGCTGGAGCCGATCGCCACCGCCCAGAAGTTGGGCGAGCTGGCGGTGTTCGCCTGCCAGCGCGAGCTGAAGCGCTACGAAGATGAGAAAGCGTTCTTGGACGAGAAGAAAAAGGCGGGCGGCGGTCTCGCTGGCGGGATGCCGGGGAGCCCCGGTGGTGCAGGCGGCGCCATGCCGGGCGGTGCGATGCCCGGCGCGATGCCGGGAGGCGCAATGCCGGGCGGCGCTGGAGGCGCGATGCCAGGCGGCGCGATGCCGGGCGCCATGGGCGGCGGATTCGGCGACGACGGTCCGGGCGCCATGCCGGGCATGCCTGGTTTCGGCGCCGGCGGCGCTGCCAAGAAAGGCGAGTCCATCGACGACCATCGCTTGACCGTCGCGCAACGCCGCATCCGCGCTCAAATGCACGCCGTCAAAGTGGGGCTCGCAGGCGTCCAAGGCAAGACGTCGGGCATCCAAGGCTTGGCCAAGGACGCCAAGCAGAAAGAACTCATCCAGAAGTTGGCGGACGAAGTCAAAGCGATCCGCGACATGTCGGAAGATGAGCAGTACAAGACGCTTGAGAAACTGATGACCGACCTCAAGACGAAGACTGCCGCGCTGGAAAAGACCATGAAGGCGGTCGTCGCGCAAAACAAACCGGCCGACGCCGCTGCTCCGGCTGCGGAAGACGGCCCCGGCGGCGCTCCGCCCCCCGCCAAGAAGCCTGCGCCGCAGCCCAACGCCGCCGCCGGCATGTAATTGCGTCGCTAGAAATTGCGTCGCTAGAAATTGCGTCGCTAGAAACTGCGTCGCTAGAAACTGCGGCGCCAGAAACTGCGTCGCAAGAAACTCACGCCGCGCGCCGCGTCGTGACGACGCGCTGCGCTTCAGGGTCAGGCTGTGCACTGCCGTAGGTGAGTTCCCATAGGCGAGCTTGCTTCATGTACGAGTAATAGCCGTGCAGCAGGCTCACCTGAAACCCGATCGACCCTTCGAGAATGCCGCCCTGCGCTAAGTAGGCCCGCAGGAACCGAAACGGGCCGTTGAAGATCAGCTTGAACAAACTGGGGCGACGCCCCTTTTCGAACCACACCTGCGCCTGCCAGCGCGTGTAACGATCCAGCTTCGGCAGGTAATGATCGTACGACCAGTAGCTGTAGTGCAACAGCTTGTGATGCAGCCGCCCCACGCGCCCCGTCGACACCTCGACCTCCGCATGGTCCGTTTCGCCCACGTACCGACCGCGGTCGCGATGAAAGAAACGCAGCAGCGTGTCGCCGCCCCAACCGCTGTAATGCACCGGGTGGCCGAGAAAGTGATTCAGTCGCGGGACCCAATAGCCGTCGAGCCGCGGCCCGGTCGCCAAGTGTTCGGACACTTCCCGCGCCAGCTCCGCGGGAATCCGCTCGTCCGCATCCAGCACGAACACCCACTCGTGTTTCGCCTGCGGAATGGCCCAGTTCTTGAAGTCGCCCGAATGGACGTACTCCCGCTCAATGATGCGGCAGCCGCCCAGTTCGTCGACGATGTCGAGCGTCCCGTCGGTCGAGCCCGAGTCGGCGACCAGCACTTCGTTCGCAATAAGCCGCGCTGATTCGATACAGGGACGGATGTTGCGCCGCTCATTCTTGCACGGAATGATGACGGTCAGTTTCTGCATGGGCGTTGGTCTCCGAGTTTCGTCGCGCAAGTCTCCTTAGAGATCGACGCCGTTTCCAGCAAGATCAGTTTCCGACGCAGGCGACTCGACCGGTTGCACGGGTTGGGGGTGGATCACCCCGAAAACGGGCCGTCGTCCGGCGCTGCGAGTTGCTTGTTTGACTGCGATCGACCACCGATAATCGTTCGCTAATGCGAGCGGCGGTGCGCGGGACCTCATTCGGTCGCGGCGGGACCCGCGTGAAGCAGATCAGGAGCCGAGTCATGCAAGGTTGGGTGGGAAAAGTCGCCTTTACGACCGTCCTCGCGGGGCTCGCCGTCACCTTCACCGCTTACCAACTGTGGAAGCCGGCCGAGGGGGCCACGACCGCGTGGAAGTTCGCCCAAGTGGAACGCGGCAGTCTCCAAGTCGCCATCAGCTCCACCGGCACGCTGGAACCCGAAGAGGTGATCGACGTCGGCGCTCAGGTCGCTGGAAAGGTCCAAGAGTTCGGCAAGGACGCCGATGGCGGGACGATCGACTACGGGAGTCCCGTCGAGTCGGGAACGGTGCTCGCACGCATCGATCCGGCGATCTTCGAACAAGAGGTGAATCTGGCTCGAGCCATGTTGGCCAAATCGCAGGCGCGGCTGCATCAGTCGCGGGCCGAGATTCAGGCCACTCAGGCCGCGGTCGCTCGAGCGGAAGCCGATTTGGCGACGACCCGCGTCAAACTCGATCACTCCGAACGCGATTTCGCACGCACCAAGCGACTCACCGAAACCAAAGTCGTCACGCAAGAACAATTCGATCTCCAGCAGGCCAACGTCGACACCACGCGCACCGCGATCACGTCGGCCGAGGCCGCGTTGGCGCAGGCGAAAAGCGCCGTCGTCAAGGCGCAGGCGGCCGCGGAGGAAGCGCAGGCCGATGTCGAAAGTTCCGAAGCGTCCCTTAAACGGGCGCAACAAAACCTCGACTACACCACCATTCGCTCCCCGATCAAAGGCGTGATCATCGATCGGCGAGTGAACATTGGGCAGACGGTGGTGGCGAGCCTCAATGCGCCCAGCTTGTTCCTGATCGCCAAAGATCTCAGTCGGCTGCAGGTGTGGGCGTCGGTGAACGAGGCGGACATTGGGCGGCTGCATCCGGGACAGCGAGTGACGTTTCAGGTGGATGCGTTTCCGACAGAGACGTTCATCGGGCAGGTCAAACAAATTCGGCTCAACGCGTCCATGACCCAAAACGTCGTCACCTATACCGTCGTCGTCGACGTCGAGAACGAGGGAAACAAGCTGCTGCCGTACCTTACGGCGAACGTGAAGTTTGAGGTGGCCGAGCATCGCGACGTGCTGATCGCGCCGAATGCGGCGCTGAACTGGAAACCGAAACGCGGCCAGATCGCGACCGCTTATCGCGACGCGCCGCCGCCGCGAACGGCCGTTTGGACCCGCGAAGGAGACGGTCTGCGGCCGATCGAAGTCAAGGTGCTCGACACCGACGGCGCGTCGAGCGCACTGGAAGGGGAAGGCTTGCGGGACGGGCTGGAGATCATCGTCGGCGAGTCGCGCGCGGGCAGCGGCGGCGAGTCGGTCAATCCGCTGCTGCCGCAAATGTTCAGCAAGAAGAAGGGCTAACGGCAAGCCGCCCCAACCGATGTCGCTCATTCGCCTGCAAGACATTCGCAAGACCTACGGGACCGGCGAAGCGGCCGTCCCGGTGCTCAACGGCGTTTCGCTGTCGATCGAGCCGGGGGACCTCGTCGCGCTCACCGGCGCCTCCGGCTCGGGCAAGACGACGCTCATGAACATCCTCGGCTGCCTCGACACACCCACCAGCGGCGAATACTGGCTCGACGGTCTCCTGACCACTCAATGTTCGCTCGACGACCTGGCCGCGGCGCGCAGCCGCAAAATCGGCTTCGTCTTCCAAAGCTTCAACCTGCTCCCCCGCACCACGGCGCTCGACAACGTCCTCATGCCGCTCGAATACGGCGACCATCCCTGGACCGAAGCGGAAGCGCGCGAACGGGCTCGGGGCTTGCTGGAACGAGTGGGATTAGGGCACCGGATCGACCATGAACCGTCGGAGATGTCGGGAGGGCAGCAGCAGCGAGTGGCCATTGCGCGGTCGCTGATCAATGAACCCAAGCTGCTGCTCGCCGATGAGCCGACCGGGAACCTGGATTCGCGCACCAGCGAAGAGATCCTGCAGTTGTTCCAGCAACTGAACGCCGACCAGCGCATCACAATCGTCCTGGTGACGCACGACCAGAACGTCGCGCGGCACGCGCCGCGCCGCATCGTCATGAAAGATGGACTCGTCGTGTCCGACGGAGATTAACCATGAAGCCCCTCTGGAAGACGATTCGCACCGCCGTCAAAGCGCTCCGTCGCAACCTCATGCGCTCGATCCTCACGACGCTCGGCATCGTCATCGGCGTCGCCGCTGTGATTGCGATGATGGAGATTGGGCGCGGGTCGAGCAAAGCGATTCAGGAGATGATCGCGCGGATGGGGGCCAACAGCCTGATGATCCAAGGCGGGACGGCGGCTAGCGGCGGGATCAGCCTGGGCGGCGGCTCGCAGCCGACGCTGACGTTAAGCGACTACGAGGCGCTCGTGGACGAGTGTCAGCAGTTGGCGACCTTCGCGCCGGTGATTCGGTCGCGCACGCAGATCATCTACGGCAACAAGAACTGGGTGCCGATGTACCTGTACGGCTCGACGCCGTCCTACCTGACGGTGCGCGAGTGGGACGATTTAATCGAGGGCGTGGGGTTCTCGGACCAGGATGTCCGCAACAGCGTGCAAGTGTGTTTGGTGGGCCAGACGATCGCGCGCGAGTTGTTCCAGAACGATTCGCCGGTGGGGAAAGAGATTCGCATCAGCAACAAACCGTTCAAAGTGATCGGCGTCCTGTCGCCCAAGGGCTCGAACGCCATGGGCCTCGATCAAGACGACATCATCCTCACCCCCTGGACGTCGCTGAAGTACAAGGTGGCCGGCACGTCGGTGGCGAACACCAACCAAAGCGCGACGACGCCGACCGATCCCTCGCAGCAAGTGAACTCCTTGAGCGCCCGGTACCCCAGCGTCGAACCGCGGCTGTACCCGATCGCATCGGCGCAGCAGAAGGCCAACTATCCGCAGGTGGAGCGACGGACGACGGTCGACAACATCATGGTGCGCGTGGGAACGGCGGCCGACGTCCCCGAGGCGAAGCGGCGGATCACCGACATCCTGCATCGACGGCACCGCATCCGGCCGAACCAGCCCGACGACTTCAACATTCGGGACATGACGGAGCAGAACGAGGCGCTGAGTTCCTCGACGCAGGTCATGGGAGGGTTGTTGTTGTCGGTAGCGACGATCTCGCTGGTGGTGGGCGGCGTGGGGATCATGAACATCATGCTGGTGTCGGTGACCGAGCGCACGCGCGAGATCGGCCTGCGGATGGCGGTGGGCGCGCGACGGCGCGACATTCTGCGTCAGTTTTTGGTGGAGGCGATTTTGCTGTGCATGTCGGGCGGCGCGATCGGCATCGTGCTGGGACGATTCGCGTCGTTCATCTTGCGCGTGGTCTTCCAATGGCCCGTCGAATCGTCGCTCCCCGCCGTCATCGCCTCCGTCACCGTCTCGGTCACCGTCGGCGTCCTCTTCGGCTTCTACCCCGCCTGGAAAGCTTCGCGCCTGAACCCCATCCAAGCGCTGCGGTATGAGTAGCCCCCGCCGTAGAACAGGCTTCCAGCCTGTTACCTCGCGCACCCACTCACTCTCCCCCCTTCAACATTCCAACCCCACCTCGACGAATTGGCCCACCGCATCCTCCGCTTCGTGCTGCTGCTCGCCGCCTCGTGGTGCGTGATGACGTCGGCGCACGAGCTGGGTCACATCGCGGGCGGATGCTGCTCCGGCGGAACGTTGGCGTCGGCGGATCTCCGTCCGTGGCGTCTGCCGTACAGCTTCTTTGATCCCGATCCGCAACCGCTGGTGACGCTGTGGTGCGGACCGCTGCTCGGCGTGCTCGTTCCGCTAGGACTGGCGTTCGCGATTCGGCGCGAAGCGATGTGGTTCGTCGCGCACTTCTGCGTTCTCGCCAACGGGACGTACCTGGCGACGGCCTGGATCTCAGGCGATCAGCATCTGGATACGCCGAGACTGCTGGAACACGGCGCTCCTCCGGCCGCGATCGGGCTCTACTGCCTGTTGACGATCGGTTTTGGCTACTGGGGTTTCCGACGAGCGTGTCTGCGAGCGTTCGCGAAGCCGGGTTTGCGGTGAGGCTTTGTCGTTCATGGCGATTTGCTCGTCGTCGTCGACGGATTCTCGGAGTAACAGACCAGGAAGGCCTTGAATTCATCCAGTGCTCGTTTACTTTGCCACCATGATCCGCTGGCTGGTTGCTGGCTCTGAACCGGCCGCTAGCTCGGCGTCGGCTGAGGGGCTTATCGCGCGATCATGTCGTCGCGTTATCTCCTCCCGCGCGGCGACCTTGATCGTCATTGGGCCGGCTAGGGATCGGCATAGACCACTTTGCCGTCTTCGATCGAGAAGTAGCCCGTCGCGGCAATGGCCTTCACGACTTCCGCAACCTCGCTTTCCTCGAGACTTGATTGGAAGTGGGATTTGATGAAACTGCCGAGCGTCTTCAAGGATCTCGGCTTGTTCGCCTTGAGTGATTTGAGCCTTGAGATGACGGCTTCGGCTCGCTCGAGCGGCGTCTTTAATGCACCGTTTTTCACGAAAGGAATGTCGCTGATGGACTCCGACCGGGCAGCCAGGATCTTCTGAGCCCGAAGGTGTTCGATCAGCGGGTCGAATCCCTTGTCTTTGGAGATAATGTGGAAGAAAGCGGTTGGGTCTTCCTGAACGATCCGGCCAATGTAAAAGGCGATATGGAAATCGAGGGCATTAGGACCCGTACCGGAGATCTTTATGTACTGGGCTCGAGGCCCGAGCTTCTGGAGGGTCGCAGCGATCTCGAACGAGATCTTGCTTTGGTTCGCCCCGCAAAACACGAGGACCGAGAAGTGCTCATGGTCGATTGCCTCGATCGCTGCCGGTTGGACGCTTTCGAAGTCGATGAGCACGACGTTTTTTCGCATGTTCTCGAGGCTTCCAGTTTCTGTCGTTTTATCAGTTTCCCACAAAAACCCGCCGTGCGTTGGTTCCTCGATCGGGAGCCGGCCGCTAGCGCGGCGTCGGATGAGGGGGTTGTTCGCTTGGAGCGCTTCGTGGCCTAGCAGTTGCTTCGATGATCATCCGACATCGGGGACTTCCGTCGGCAATAGTCGACTGCCATGGATGACCGTGAGCACACGTATCTCGTCGTCCTGGATACGGTAGACGATTCGAAATGAATACACGAACAGTTCACGAACATCGGCCCGATTGTATTCAGGTACGACCGAACCTGAGTTGGGAAAACGCATTAACTGTTCGGGACGGGCAAGAATTCTCGCGTAAACTGAATCCGCGTAAGCCTCGGATTGGTCCGCGATGTAGTCGTAGATTCCAAGTGCATCATGGGCTGCGCGTTCCGTCCAACGAATTCTCACCCGGGCGCCTTTTTGCGTTTGACCTTATGCTCAGCCAAGCGTCTTCGCATCTCGTCGGTATCGACCAGCCTTCCGGCAACTTCGTCTTCCAAGCCCGCCTCAATCTGTTGTCGGACATAGAAAAGGTATTGCACATCTTCCCAAGAAGCGTCTTCAGGAAGTGAATCAAGAATTGCCTTGGCCGCTGACTTTGCAGGTTCGGCAGCGTGTGACATCGCGGTTCTCCTAAGCGGACACGGATCGGCGCCTTGGCAAACATCCTAGCAGTTCGAGACCATTTCTCGTCAAAACTCGCCGTGCGTCGGTTCCTCGATCGGGGCGGGCCGCTAGCGCGGATTCGGCTGAATGGGTTGCGCTCAGTCGATCTTGACTTCGGCGTCAGGCGCCTCGGAGTACATGATCTCGTGGCCGTCGACCCACTCGGTCCCCTTGAGGTAACGGGACTTCACGTGCAGGCGTCCGTCGGGGAGGACTTGCGAAACGGCTTCCACTTCGGTGATCCCCTGTTGGTTGCCGACCACCTTTTCGCGCGACGTCATTTTGCCGTCGGCGACGGTGATCACGGCCTGAGTGTAGAAGCCGGCGTTCGTGAAGTAAAACGACTCCATCTGCTTCTTTTCAGCGTTCCACATCACCAGCGACTCGCCGCCGTACACGCCGTTGTTGACCGAGTGGCGGATGCGGACGGCGTGTCCCTTGAGCGCTGCTTCCCAGCGCGACACATCGAACTGCGGCTTTTCAGGCGTCGACTGTTTGAACTCCCCGCGCCACGTCTTCCCCACGAACGGCTTCAGCGCCGCCAGGGGCTCCTTGAGCTGCGGTTCGCTCGGTTTGGCGGCGTTCGGCTTGGGTTCGTCGGCGCGGGAGCTTCCTCCGAAAGGACTCGAACCTGCCAGGAAGACCAACAGGAACAACATCAGTTGTCGAATCATCGAAACTTGCTCCATCGTGATTTACCGGCCTCATTCGCAACAAAACGCTCGATCATCAGAAGTATTGATCGCCGAATGGCTTTCGACCAAGCGACTCAAGCGCACGATTCAATTGCCAGACGTTCTCATGAAACGTAAACAGTGCTTCAGCGAGCGTCAACCATTCGCGGGGATCCGCGCCAAGCGGAGCGGCGTCTGGACTCACTGCGTCCCGTAATCGATCAACGTGGTCCCAGTCGCCCGGCGAGCTATAGGTAGGAAGGAGTACTTGTGCGAGCGACGCGAGCCGCTGAAAGCAAATGGCGCCGCGCGCACCTTTGATTTCGTCGGCAGCCGCTTGAGCCCCGCCATTCTGTTGAAGCATATCAGCTGCTGGAGTGATACCCTCTGTCGCACTTCGGTAGAGGGTCCAGATGAAGAGAATAAATCGCGCATAGTCTTTGTCTCGGACCGTGCACAGGACGGAGTCAATGAAGTTCAGGGACGCGAACAGGTAGTCCTGCGGCTTTTGTCTGATGAGTACGTAGTTTATCGCCCAATCGATGACTTGATCGGCATCTTTCGACGAGGACGCGGCAAAGAGCGTCGGTAGATATCGTTGAGTCATTTGCCGCGGGGAAGGAGGCGTCAACGTGCTAATGTCCAAATCTTCTCTTCCCTCGATGTTCGGATCCGCCGCCACGCAAGTCATCGTAACGCAGTTGTAGGGTGCGAGCGACTCGTTGAGCGATTGCACTAACCCGCCGATGTGGAACAGATTCCGAGCCTCCGCCTTAATCACCCCGACGTAATCGGCATGCTGTAGTTCGTATAAGGCCGTATTCTCGATCGGCGTCGGCGGAGATTCGATTGCTTCGGACACCACCCGCAAGATGCTGCCGCTAGCGTCATCGTGAAGCTCGCCTCGGTGCGAGCGAAGCAAGACGAAGAACACGAGTCGATCATTCGTGGGAATGACGCGACGGATGTACCAGTTTGACATGTAGGTTTGCATCTCGGGCACGCTGAGCCACCACTCCGGCTGCTTGAGGTACTTCAAGATGTCGATGATTTGGCTCGGCTTGGGCATGGCGAATGTTCCACGTCCCCAATGCCAGTGATGCAGTTGTGCCGCCACCGTGCAAATCTCGATCCGTCGAATAAGTCCGCTATGGGATTGATGTGGGTGATGATTGAAGCGACGTCGCAGTGCTTCGAGTTTGACTACCGAGAAGAAGCCGCGCACGACGAAATCGAATCTCCCCAAGACGTAATAGATCCGGTAACTGCGGCAGTCGAACTCGCTGAGCAGCTCGCGAATGCCTTCTTGCAATTGACCGGATGCCTGAGCGTTTACCTCGATAATGAGGAATACCAGGAGTTGATGAGCCAGTTCACTGTAGATCTGCGGATTCCAGGCGAACAACCCTAGTTTCTGACTCTCGTCCTTGGCTGTCGACGCCAGGCTTCCCGCACTTTGACGGCCGATCCATGCCGTCAGCGCGCTTAAGAAATCGGAAACACTCGCGAATCGATTTTGCGGTTCTTTCTCAAGACATGTTTCGCAAATCTTGACGAACTCAGGGTCAATGTCCGGAACGAACTGCGACATGGCGGGAGTGTGTTCGCCCTGGATGCGCTTGTAGATCTCGTCACGACACGCTCTATCCGTGGGTAGGTCACAATCAAAGGGACGCTTGCCAGTCGCTGCTTCAAACATAATCACGCCAAGAGCCCAAATGTCAGTCGCAGCACGTACGGGCCCAAACTGCACGTTTATCTGTTCAGGCGCCAGATAGTTCAGTGTTCCACGATTCAAGGACTCGTAGTCGTCCAATTGCGTGATCGGGATCGCCAAACCGAGGTCGCAGAGCACGGGAACGGCGGCGTTTCCCATCAGGACATTCTGCGGCTTGATGTCGCGGTGGACGCGTCCCGCCTTGTGGAGATGAAGTACCGGAGTTGCGATTCCGTGCAAGAGTTTCGCTACTTCGAGCGTTGTTCCATACGGTTGACCTCCCTTCTTCTTGAGGATCGCCTCAAGTGAATCGCCGGGCTCGTAGTCCATGACGATAACGATCGGTTCCGATATCAGGTGAAAGCGAACGCGAGCTAGGAACTCCTCATCTTCAAGGTCCGTGAACAGAACCGGTGCGTGGACTTCGTACACTCGAACCAGCCCCGGCACCGCAGGCAAGCTACGATGAGCACAGGCCTCGCGGAATAGATCAAGGACGGAACGAATATGCGTGGGCTGAATTACGTTCCGCTTTGGCGGCAGCGGCACCTTCAATGCGACATTCCGATCTCGAAGGAGAGGGTCGCTTGCGAGCAGGACCACCGATCCTCCACCGCCGCCGATCTGCTCGCGAATGTGGTACTTGCCAACCCGCCAATTCCCATCGACTGGCCGCACCGCTTGCGCCTCAAGCGCCTGACATATCGCCCAATGATCGCAATGCGCCGGCGTCGGTTGACTGAGCCAGTCTTGACACCTGAGGCGTGGATCGATGGCGCGGACGACTTCACCGTAATCGTCGGCGACCGTGGTTTCTTCTAACTTGATCTGACGCATTCGGTAGTCGGCCAACGTAAGTTGTTCAACAAACCACGTCTGCGCAAACCAGTGGGGACTCGCAGTGGCTGGCAGCAAAGATTGCCAGATCGGATGCTCGTCTCCCTCGCGCCACTTCCGCCAAGCCGATTCTAGTCGCGCGACAGCGTCCTTCACCCTCGCATAGACGACTTCGAAGAGAGACGAACCGAACTGCTCGAGTTTCGCGATCTGATCCCAATGGCCAACGCTGAAGAGTTCGGAACTTGATGGACTGGATCGACGCAACTCGGCGTCAAAATCAAGTAGCGAGAGAATCGAACGCCGCGATTCGGTGGTTTTCACGAGTTGGCTGGCGCACCGTTCCAGTTCTGCGATCCGCAATTCGGGTGAAACAACTCCTGACTTCGACGAGACTGCTACGCGAAAGGCGTCCAGGAGTCGATCCGATTCGTGGGACATCTTTAAGCGCTTTCGTGATTCAAACTCATTGGCCAATCAACTCTTACGCCCAGTCGTGGAGCGAATAATACCCTCCAAAGGTGGCATGTCAATCAAGGCGCTGTGCGGGATATTCCTGCGACCGTCATTGCTGTTCCTGGAGCGAAAAGTCTCTTGGATACATGCAAGGCTGCCGATCTAAGTTCAGCAGGGATTTCTAGTTGCCATGAATGGGACCTCGGATTAAGATTCCCACCAGTTTCAACTCAGCACATGGGAGACGCACGGTGTCGTCAGAATCTGAGTCGTCGGGGGACGCATCGGCCAGCCGAACGTCCGAAGCCGACAAGCAGCTGTCAGCAGTGCCCCTACTCATCGCGGGCTATTACAACAAGACGGTGAAACTGGGCGACTTGGCAAGTGCTGTCAGCCAAGTGAACCAAGTGTTTCGGAAAAAGACCGCTCGCAACACGGGCACTCCCTAACGGGTTCTCCCGCTCAGAGCATCCCTTGGCGGGCTCGCTCGCCCTGACTTGCTTTCGACCCGGCTCAATGCGACCCCTTCAATCGATCTAAGCCAGCCGCTAGGGGGGCGTCAGCGGGAACGCACCGCTCCAGGACGGCCCATGGCCTTGTCTTCCCAAACCGCGCCCGTGGCGCGGGAATCTGCTATTTTTCTCTCTAGCGACGGCGTCAGGGAACTTGGGACGCCTGCGGTGCGTCGTAAGTGACGCGTCGCCTCGCGGCGACCGCTTCTCTCACCACTTGTCTGTCGGTTTGCAAGGATTCGGATCATGCGTCGTATCGTCCTACTCGGGTTGCTGACGTGCGTCTTCGCTTCCGTCGTCGCGGCGGTCGCGGGGCCGCGGGATGGTCAATGGAAGAAAGTCGACGAGGCGGTCATGAAGGGGCTCCCCAAAACGGCCATCGAGGAACTCAAGCCGATCATCGACTCGGCCGTCAAAGAAAAGCGGTACGCCGAAGCCATCAAGGCCATCGCCAAAACCATCGAACTCGAAGGCCAGATCGAAGGCGGCAAGCCGGAAGAGAAGGTCGTGCGGATGAAGGCCCAGATCGAGAAGGCCCCCGCCGAAATGAAGCCGGTGCTCAACGCCCTCCTCGCCAATTGGTATTGGCAGTACTTCCAAGCCAACAACTGGCGCTTCCTCCAGCGAACTCAAACCGCCGCCGCACCCAGCGACGACTTCGAGACGTGGGACTTGCCCCGGATCATGGCCGAGATCGACAAGCAATTCGCCGTCGCACTCGCCGACGCCCCGACGCTCCAAAAGATCCCCATCGCCGACTACGACGACCTGCTCGTCAAAGGCACCGCGTCCGACGCGCACCGCCCCACCCTCTTCGACTTCCTAGCCTTCAACGCGCTCGAGTTCTATGCGTCCGGCGAACAGGCGGGGGCGAAGGCGGAGGACGCCTACGAACTGCCGGCGGACGGGCCCGCGTTCGGATCGATCGAAGACTTCCTCGCCTGGAAGCCCGAATCGACCGACGAATCGTCGGCGACGCTGCGCGCGGTGCGTCTGTACCAGCAGCTGCTCCAGTTCCACCTCCGCGACGACGACCGCACCGCGCTGCTCGACGCCGACCTCCACCGCCTCGTCTTCGCTCACAATAAAGCGGTCGGCGAGGACAAGGACGAACGCTACACCGCGGCGCTCAAACGGTTCGCCGACAAGCACCAAGACCACCCGCTCTCCGCGCTCGCACGCGCCCATTGGGCCGCTCAACTGTTCACCGAAGGGGACTACGTCGAAGCGCGTAAGGTCGCCAGCGAAGGACTCGCCCGCTACCCGCAAAGTCACGGCGGCGCGCGCTGCCACAATCTGGTCCAAACGATCGAAAGCCGCGAACTCAACATCACGACCGAACGAGTCTGGAACGAGCCGTGGCCGTCGATTCAGATTCAGTATCGCAACTTCACGAAGCTCCACTTCCGCGTCGTCCCCTATGACTTCGACCAGTTCGTGAAGCAGCCGCGTTGGTCGCCGCTGCAGCTCGACGAACCGCAACGGCGCGAGCTGCTGGCCAAACCGGCCGCTCAGTCTTGGACCGTCGACCTGCCGGCCACCGACGACTTCAAACTGCGCATCGAGAACTACCTCCCCAAAGTCGACCTGAAGCCCGGCGCCTACTTCCTCATCGCCAGCCCCGCCGCCGACTTCTCCCTCGACAACAATCCGGTTCACTTCGGCGATTTTTGGCGCAGCGACCTGTCGCTGGTCATGCGCATCCGCCACGGCGCAGGGGCGCTCGAAGGCTTCGTGCTCGACGCCAAATCGGGCCAACCGATCGCGGGCGCCCAAGTCCAAGCGTGGCTGCGCGAGAACAACGGCGCCCACAGCGCCGGCGAGAAAGTCGCCACCGACGGCAATGGGTTGTTCCGCCTCTCCCGCATCCAACAGCGCGGCATGCTGCTCGACGTCAAACACGGCGACCAGCGACTCGCCTCCGCCCAGGACTACGCCGTATTCCAACACGATGCCACGGAACGTCCCCAGCATCAGACGTTCTTCTTCACCGATCGCGCCATCTATCGACCGGGGCAAACCATTCAATACAAGGGGATCTCGGTCCGCATCGAACACGGCGCCGACAAGTACAAGACGCTCGGCGGTCACACCGTCGAGGTCGTCTTCAGCGATCCCAACGGCAACCCCGTCGAGAAGCGCACGCACAAGACGAACGACTACGGTTCGTTCAGCGGCAGCTTCACCGCGCCTCGCGATCGACTCACCGGCCAAATGACGATCGCGATCCAAGGCAATCGCGATAGCACGCCCGGCGGCGCGACGACGGTGCAGGTCGAAGAATACAAGCGGCCCAAGTTCCAAGTGGCGCTCGAGGCGCCCAAGACGGCCGCGAAACTCCACGGCGACGTCCAGTTGACCGGCAAAGCGACCGCCTACACGGGCGCCGCGATCGACGGCGCCAAGGTGCGCTGGCGCGTGGTCCGCGAGATGCGCTATCCGACGTGGTGGTGGTTCCGCTGCTGGTGGATGCCGCCCATGCCGGCCGAAACGCAAGAAATCGCTCACGGCACAGCAACCACTTCCGCGAACGGTTCGTTCCCGATCCAGTTCGTCGCCAAGCCCGATCCCAAAGCGGACGAAGAGGGAGAGCCGACCTTCACGTACACGGTGCACGCCGACGTGACCGACACGGCCGGTGAAACTCGGTCCGCCGATCGTACGGTCACCGTCGGTTTCACGGCGCTCGCCGCCTCGCTGGCCGCCGACGACTGGCAGCAAGACGACAAGCCGGTCGCCATCAGCATCCACACCTCGACGCTGGACGGCGAAGGACAAGTCGCCGAAGGCAGCGTGAAGGTGTATCGCGTGCAGCAGCCCGACAAAGTCGCTCGTCCGCATCTCGGCGGCGGCCCGACTCCCTTCATGCCGATGCCGGGCAGGCGCGGTCGCCGCGGCGGTGCGCCGCGGCCCGCCGTCCCCCTGCCGCCCGGTCCTGTCGATCCCAACAATGTCAACGCCTGGCCGCTGGGCGACGTCGTGCTCGAACAAGGCGTCACGACCGACGCCCAGGGTCATGCCAAACTGGAAGCCAAGTTGGCGGCGGGCCTTTATCGCGCCAAGTTCGAGACGAAGGATCGCTTCGGGAAGGCGGTGACGGCCGAACTGCCGATCCGCGTGCTCGCGCCGACCGCCGACAAACTGTCGATCAAGCTGCCCGAAGTCTTTGCGGCGCCGAAATGGCGGCTTGAGCCGGGCGGCGAATTCACCGCGCTGTGGGGCACCGGCTACGAGTCGGGTCGCGCCTACGTGGAGATCGAGCATCGCCAGAAAAAGCTGCAAAGCTTCTGGACCGACGCGGGGAAGACGCAAGTTCAGATCAAGCAGGCGGTGACGGAGGCGATGCGCGGCGGGTTCAGCGTCCACGTGACGTACGTCCGCGAAAACCGCGCGTACTTCCATTCGCAGCACGTCGACGTGCCGTGGACCAACAAAGAACTGCAGGTGAAGTGGGAACACTTCGTCTCGAAGCTCGAACCGAACCAAAAGGAAAAGTGGACCGCGATCATCACCGGCCCCAACGCCGAGAAGGCGGTCGCCGAAATGGTCGCCGGCCTCTACGACGCGTCGCTCGACGCCTACGTCATGCACGATTGGATGAGCCGCTTCCCGGTCTTCCGTCAGAACCACTCGGTCTTGCATCAACAATTTGAAAACATGCCGGCCGGCCTCCAACACCTGTTGGGCAATTGGAACGCGACGACGCGCGACGAATCGCTGTCATACCGTTCGTTCCCGCCCGACGTCGTCGGCGCGTTCGTCATGCAGATGATGTACGCCCGCCGCGGCCGCGCCATGATGGGCGGACTTGGCGGCGGAGGGGGCGCCGAGCGACTACGGTTCGCCATGCCTGCAGCGCCCGCCGCAGCAATGGATGCAGCGCCGATGGCGATGGCTGGCGCACCCATGGGCGGCGGCATGCCGGGCGGAGCGGCCAAGGCGGACTTCGCCGCGCTGGCAGACGGCGAGGCGGCAGGCGCGGCGGGGGCGCCCGGTAAAGGCCCCGACCTGGGCAAAGTCGCACCGCGGAAAAACCTGCAGGAGACGGCCTTCTTCTTCCCGCACCTGATCTCGAACAAGCAAGGGGAGGTGCGGATCGAGTTCACGATTCCCGAGGCGCTCACCGAATGGAAGTTCCTCGGCTTCGCGCACGACGCCGATCTGCGCAGCGGCTACTTGACCGACAAGGTCGTCACGGCCAAAGACCTCATGATCCAGCCCAACCCGCCCCGCTTTGTGCGGGAAGGGGATGAACTGGAGTTCACGGTGAAGGTGAGCAACCAGTCGGCCGCGCGGCAGACGGGCAAGGTGAAGCTGAACCTGGCCGACGCCCGCACCTCGGCCGCCGTCGACGCCGCCTTCGCCAACTCTCAGCCCGAACAAGAATTCGACATCCCGTCCAAGGAATCGCGAACCGTCTCGTGGCGAATCAAAGTTCCTGACGATGCGTCGTTCGTCACCTACACCGCCGTCGGCTCGACCGGCCACATCGCGGACGGCGAGGAAGGGTTCCTGCCCGTCCTCTCGCGCCGCATCCTGGTGACCGAGTCGCTGCCGTTGCCGATTCGCGGCCAGCAGACGAAGGACTTTACGTTCGGTCGGCTCGTCGAATCGGGCAAGTCCGACTCGCTCAAACACAAGTCGTACACCGTCCAAATGGTGTCGAATCCGTCGTGGTACGCCGTCATGGCGCTGCCGTACTTGATGGAGTATCCGCACGAGTGCTCGGAACAGACGTTCAATCGCCTGTACGCCAACCTGCTCGCGCGGCACATCGCCGAGAGCGACCCGAAGATTCGTCGCGTGTTCGATCAGTGGAAGGGCACGCCGGCGCTCGACAGCCCGCTCGTCAAGAACCAGGACCTGAAGCAGGTCATGATCGAAGAGACGCCGTGGCTGCGCCAGGCCGACGCCGAAAGCGAGGCGCGTCGCAACGTCGGCATCCTCTTCGACCAGAATCGACTCGAGTCGGAAACGCAGCGGTTGATCGAGAAGCTCGAACAGTTGCAGTTCGAGGACGGCGCTTGGCCCTGGTTCCCGGGCGGGCGTCCCAACGACTACATCACGCTGTACATCACGACCGGCTTCGGCCGCCTGCGCCACTTGGGCGTCGACGTCCCCATGGACTCGGCCATCCAGTCGCTCGGTCGGCTCGACGCCTGGGTCGATCGCATGTATCGCGACATCCTGAAGCGCGGAAAGAAGGACGAGAACCACTTGTCGTCCACCGTGGCGCTCTACTTGTACTGCCGCAGCTTCTACCTGGAAGACTCGCCGCTGGAAGGCGACGCCAAGGAAGCGGTCGACTACTGGCTCGGCCAGTCCAAGAAGCATTGGTTGTCGCTCGACCGTCAATCGCAGGCGCACGTCGCGCTGGCGCTCAAGCGGTTCGGCGACGCCGAGTCGGCGCAGGGAATCCTCAAGTCGCTCAAGGAACGTTCGGTTTCCAACGAGGAACTGGGGATGTTCTGGCGCGACACCGAGCGATCGTGGTGGTGGTATCGCGCTCCGATCGAGACGCAAGCGATGATGATCGAAGCGTTCGACGAAGTGGCGAATGATCCGGCGGCGGTCGAAGACTGCAAGGTTTGGCTGCTGAAGCAGAAGCAGACGCAGGATTGGAAGACGACCAAGGCGACCGCCGACGCCGTCTACTCGCTGCTGTTGCGCGGGTCTGATCAACTGGCGTCCGACGCCCTGGTCGAAGTGACGGTGGGCGGCCAGACGCTGAAGCCGGAAAAGGTCGAAGCGGGGACCGGCTTCTTCGAGCAGCGGCTAACAGGCCCCGAGATCAAGCCGGAGCTGGGCAAGATCACGTTGAAGAAGGTGGACGACGGCGTCGCCTGGGGCTCGGTCCACTGGCAATACTTGGAAGACATGTCGAAGGTGACCGCCTACGACGGCACGCCGCTCAAGCTGCGCAAGACGCTGTACACCAAGCAGCCGTCGAAGAAGGGGCCCGAGCTGGTCCCGGTCGCCGGCCCGTTGGCGGTGGGGGACGAGCTGGTGGTGCGCGTAGAGTTGCGAGTGGATCGAGACATGGAGTACGTCCACTTGAAGGACCAACGCGGTTCCGGGACCGAACCGATGAACGTACTGAGCGGCTATCGGTATCAGGACGGTTTGGCGTACTACGAATCGACGAAGGACACGGCCAGCCACTTCTTCATCGACTACCTGCCGAAGGGGACGTACGTCTTCGAATACTCGACTCGCGTCCAGCTAAAGGGCCGCTACCAAACGGGCGTGGCCACGATCCAAAGCATGTACGCCCCCGAGTTCAACAGCCACTCCGAAAGCCACTGGCTGGAAGTGAAATAACCCCCGTAACGCAACCGTAGCACAACCGTATCTCAACCGTAGCACAGGCTTCCAGCCTGTGACGAATCACTCAGCGTGCCGAAACAACCTCGTCACTCCTCCGCCCCCTTCCCCGTGCTACGTTGCCTCAGCGCTTCGTAGCACAGCACGGCGGCGGTGGCGGAGACGTTCAAGCTGTCGGCGATGCCGAGCATCGGGAGGGTGACGGCGGCGACGTCGGGGCCGGTCCAGACGTCGCTCAGTCCTGCGGCTTCCGCGCCCAAGACGAGCGCGACGGGGCCGTTCCATGAAACGTCCCAATAGCGAACCGCCCCTTCGACGCGCGCCGCCAAGATGCGCGTGCCGCGCCGGCGCAGCCAGTCGAGCGTCTCGCTGGTGGAGGCCGACGCGACCGGGACGGTGAAGACCGTCCCGAGGCTGGCGCGGATCACATTGGGGTTGTACCAGTCGGTTCCGCCGTCGCACAGGATGACCGCTCCGACGCCGGCGCCGTCGGCGCTGCGCAGGATGGCGCCGAGGTTCCCGGGCTTCTCCACCCCTTCCACGACGACGATGAGCGAATCGAGCGGCGGGTTGAGGTCGGCGAGCGTTGGTTCCGCGCGGCTGGCGACCCCCACGACTCCGTCCGCTCGGTCGCCGAACGCCAGCCTTTCAAAGACGGCCTGAGTGACGTACCAGATGTCGGTGGTCGAATCTTGCGCGGCGCTGGCTTGCTTGATCGTCGCGCGGGCGTCGTCGCTGGTTGCTAGTTCGGTGCACACGAAGAGTTCCGTGAGCTGCCAGCCGGCGTCGAGCGCGCGGCGCAGTTCGCGGGCGCCGTCGATCAGAATCCTCGCCTGGCGACTTCGTCCGCGACGATCGCGCAGCCGCACGACGTCTTTGACGCGCGAGTTATGGAGACTAGAAATCATGCCGCCCATGCAAGAACCGCTTTCAGTGAATACGAGAAGTAGTGCGAGCGAGAAATCGTGCGCGCGATTTACACAAGCGCCAAGAGTTCGCTGGGGTGGGCGAGGAGGTGAGCGGCGCCGTGAGCGACGAGTTCGTCGCGTTCGCGAAAGCCCCAGAGGGCGCCGACGGGGCACATCGCGGCGCGGACCGCTGTTTGCATGTCGACCAGCGAGTCGCCCAGATAGATGCATTGTTCGGGGGCCAAATCGAGCGTCGAGGCGATCTCGATCGCGGCAGTCGGGTCCGGCTTCTTCGGCACGCCTTCGCGCTGGCCAAGCACGATGCGAAAGTCGTTCATGTCGAAGTACTGTGAGACGCACTTGAGCGTGAAGGGATGCGGCTTGTTGCTGAGCACCGCGAGCGGCACGTCGCGGCGGCGCAGTTCGGCGATCAACTCAACGACGCCGTCGTAAGGCCGAGTGTGGACGTTCCAATGTCGGTCATAGACGTCGTGGAACCGAGCGACGCATTCGGGAACCCACTGGGCGCGATCCGCGTCGGCGGGGAGAACGCGTTCCATGAGCGTCACGACGCCGTCGCCCACGAAGTACCGAAAACGCTCGACCGCATGTTCCGGAAAGCCGACGTCGCGCAGCACTCCATTGACCGCGGCGGCGATATCCGCCAGCGAATCGAGCAACGTTCCATCTAGATCAAACACGACCGCCGAATAGGGTGCTGCCATCACGCGTCCATAACCTTCTGAACTCAATCACCATTGAACACATATCAGCCGACGCCGCGCTCGCGGCCGGCTCGGCTCGGCTCTGTCTATCATCCCTCGTCACGCTTCCAAATTGTCCGGGCGCGTGACGAACTGCGCGAGCGACACTTCCCCGCCCGACTCGGCCGAATCGCGGGCGGCGAGCCCCAGCAAGGTCGACCAGCGGCCGTCTTCGCCCGAGCAGGGCGGCGCCGCGCCGTCGCGCACGCATTTCACCACCGCGGCCAGTTGCGTTTGAAACTCGTCGCGGTCGCTCGTCAACGTCTCTCGCGGCACCTCGTGGACGTCGCTCCCATGACCATACCGCAGCGTCGCTTCCACTCGAGCGTCTTTGACGTCGATGCGGCTGGCGGTTCCCCACAGCATGCCTCGCGTGCCGGTCACCTTGATGGACAGATGATGCCCGAAGGAGGCCAACGACTGGGACAACGTCGCAAACGAGTGGTCGGGGAAACTTACAACGCTGGAAAAATTGTCTTGCAGCCGCGGATGGTCGGGGTCGCGAGTATTCCCGCGCGCGTAGACGGAAACCGGTTCGCCCCGCGCACCCAAATACCAGCGCGCTAAGTCGAACAAGTGGAGCGTCTCTTCGAACACCCAGCTTCCCACTCGTTCCGGATCAAATCGCCAGCCGCCGGACCCCAGTCGATAGGGGGCTCGGGCCAGCGACAACTCGCCGAATAGCGGGCGACCGATGACTTCTTCTTCGAGCAGCTGGGCGATCGCCTTGCATAGCGGGGAGACGCGCCATTGATGGCCGATCGCCAGCATGCGCCGCTGCTTTCTCGCCAACGCCAGCATGCGATCGCAGTCGACCAAGTTGAGCGCGAGGGGTTTCTCGAGCAACAAGTGTTTGCCGGCTCGCAGCACGTTGGTGCCGATTCCAAAGTGCAGCGAGTTGGGGACGGCGACGATCATCAAGTCGATGTCATCGACATCCAGCAGTTCGCGATAGTCCCCCACGACGCGCGCAGCGGGGTAAGCGGCGCGAGCGGCGACTTGTCGTTCGTGCGACGGCGCCGCGACGCCCGCCAACTGCGCGTCGGGCAAGCGTGCGACGGCGGAGGCGTAATGTGCGCCCAAATAGCCGTAGCCGATCACTCCCACTTGCAGCGGCGTCATGCCGATTCCCTCTAAGCCTTGGGTCCCATCTTGATGAGTCGCAGGTTTTTGTCGAAGTGGGCGGCGGCGAGCTGCACGCCGTCGGGATGCATCGCCAAATCGCGCGCCGTGTTGCCCAAGTTGAGCGTGAAGAACTCGTCTTTCTGATCGAGCTTCCAGAAGTAGAGATGCCCGCCGCCGCCGCCGCCTGTGGCGCCGATCGTAAAGCCTTCTGGATGGATGATCGCACCCCACGCGACGCCGTTGATATTGCCTTTGGTCAAATGCGTGACGACTTCCTTCGCCTCGTCCCAGTTCCACAACACAATCGCCGGATTGCCGACGCCCGCGAAGGCGTTGGTGACGTTTGTGATGCCGCCGCAGGCCAGCAGCTTTCCATCAGGGCTGAACGCCATGCTGTGCGGACCGCCGATGTCGGCGAGAAAGCCGGCATCGTATTTGTGCAGCGCCGCGATCGCGAACTTCCGCTTCGCCTCGCCCGTCGCCGCGTCCCAATGAATGTACTGCGACTTCAGATCGCCCGAGACGAGATCCTTCCCGTTAGGATGGAACGCTACGTTGTAGACATGCGACTCGTGCCCCGACAGCTCGCGCACCAGCGCCCCGTCGCTCATCTGCCACAGCTTCACCTTCTTGTCGTTGCCCGCCGTCGCGACCCATTGCCCATCGGCGCTCACCGACAACGCTCGAATCCAACCCTGGTGCGCTTCCACGGTGCGCGCCGGTGCGGGCTTCTCGGCGAGCGCCGGCCACCAGATCAGTCGCCCGTCGTAGCCGCCCGTGACCATCACGTCGCCGCTGCTCGAGAAGCCGAAGCTCCGAACCCAACTGTCGTGCCCCGCTAGTTCGGTCTTGTTTCCGCTGGCCAGCTCCCACCGCCACACCCGGTTGTCTTCGGCGCCCGCAAACACAAATCGCCCGCCCGGCTCAAAGCGGCAAGAGATCAGCGGGCTGGTATGAGCGAGGCTCTTCACGACGTGCGATTGCGACGGGTCGGCGGGCATAGGCGGGTTCCTCGGCGGGGCGGATTGGACGCCCTAGTATAACGTCGCAGCGGGTCGCGATCACGCGCGGCGCCACGCTAGAATGCGTCGCGCGACATGCGGGCCGCTTCCACGTAGAGGATGGAGAAACAACGATGGCATTGGTTTCATTCGGTCGTTCGACTTGGATTCGCACGGCGGCGCTGGCCGGCGGCTTGACGTGCGGCCTTCTGATGATGCTAGTGCCTGTTCAGGCGAGCGACTGGCCGCAGTTTCGCGGCGTCAACAGTTCCGGGCGCGCCGTCGGAATGGGTTCGTTGCCGACCCAAATTGGTCCGACAGCGCCGACCGTCTGGGTCGCCGCGCTGCCTCCCGGCCACTCGTCCCCCGCCATCGCCGCCGATCGCCTCTTTGTCACCGGCGTGCGCGACCAAAAACTGGTCACCATCGCACTCGACCGCGCCTCCGGCAAACAACTGTGGGAAGTGGAAGCGCCGCACGAGAAACTCGAGACGATCCATAGCATCGGGAGTCATGCGCAGTCGAGCCCCGCGACGGACGGCGAGCGCGTGGTCAGCTTCTTCGGCTCGTCAGGACTCTTCTGCTATGACCGCGACGGGAAATTGCTGTGGCAACATCGGATGGGCCCCTTCAATAACGACTTCGGCGCCGCCAGCTCCCCGATCCTTGTCGGCGACAAAGTGATCCTGTGCCAAGACCATGATACGGGTTCGTTCCTGATGGCCTTCGATAAGCGCACCGGCGCAGTGCAGTGGAAAACCGACCGCAGCGAGTTTCCTCGCAACTACTGCACTCCCGTCGTGTGGCGGAACGGCGACCAAACGCAATTGGTCGTCGCCGCGACGTTGCGCGTCGTCGGGTACGACTTGGCGACCGGCCGCGAACAATGGACGGTGCGCGGCATCTCGCGCACCGTCTGCATGACGCCCGTGGTGGGCGACGACGATTGGCTGTACGTCGCCGGCTGGGCCGCAGGCGGCGACAAGGAATCGCCGATCCGCATCGTCCCGTTTGCTGAAGTCGTCGCCTCCCTCGACGCCGACAAGAACGGGAAGCTCGAAGAAAAAGAATTGCCCGAGGGACCGGTCAAACAACGATTCACTCAGATCGATCGCAACAACGACGACGGACTCGACGCGGCCGAGTACGAGTACTTTCGCGAGCTGCTGGAGAAGGGGCGCAACGTCGTGATCGCGATTCGGCCTGGTCCGAGCGGCGAGGCGACGGCGACTCATTTGGCTTGGGAGAGCGATCGATTCGTGCCGTTTTGTGCGTCGCCGCTGTTCACCAACGGTTTGATTTTCACGGTCAAGGACGGCGGCATCGTCTCGTGCCTTGATGCGCAGACCGGCAAGATGCACAAGTCGGGCCGCTTGCCGCACACCGACAACTACTACGCGTCCCCCGTCGCCGGCGACGGCAAGGTCTACTTCGTCAACCAAGAAGGGCAACTGTCAGTCGTCTCCGCCGACCGCACCTGGAAGCCGCTCCACACGGCCGAATTCGGCGAAGAGGTCTACGCCACCCCCGCCCTCGTCGACGGCCGCGTCTACCTGCGCACCGCCAGCAAACTGTACTGCTTCCCGTAGGGTGGGCCAAGCGAGCAAAGCGAGCACGGGCCCACCGGCGGCTTCCCGTAGGGTGGGCCAAGCGAGCAAAGCGAGCACAGGCCCACCAGCGGCTTCCCGTAGGGTGGGCCAAGCGAGCAAAGCGAGCGCGGGCCCACCAGCGGCGCAGCTAGTCGAAAGGAGTCCTGGCTCACGCCGACTCTCCGCGTCCTCGGCGAACTCGGCGGCAACGCTACAGCGCGTACGCGAACCCCAACTGCGTCGACAACGGCGGCACGTCGAGGTCGATTCCCACATTGCAAGAACCGAAGAACGTGAGCCGCTTATTCTGGTTCCAAAAGAACCCCAGCCCTACAACGTCTCCCTCGCCCTGCGTCAACACTTGGCCGTTGAAGTAGCCGTGCACAAACAACTGCAGTCGTTCCGTCATTTCTCGCTCGAAAGCCCACTGCAGAGAAAACTGGTTCGAGTTCACCGTCAACGACTGCGGCGGCGGCGTTTCTTGTTGCACCCCGGAGTAGCCCACGGTCCATTCGAACGTCAGATCTTCGGTCAACGGCAAGTCGAAGTTCAGATTGATCGACGGCTGAGTGCCGCTGCGAAACGCCTTGCTGGCCCATTCCGTCTGGATGAACACCTCGAGCGATGCGGCTGGGACCAGCCACTCGCGATTCTCGTTCCACAGGTGCACCTTCAGGTCGATGCACAGCGGACTGACGCCGGTCGCGGACGCCGCGCCGCCTTCGACGGTCAATCCGTTGCCGAAAAATCGCAGCTCGACCTCGTTCGTCAGCCCGTACCGAATCAGAAAGGGCGAGATATAGACATCGCCGGTCGAGTTGTCGGCGGCGGCATAGGTCAGCGGCGCGAACTCAAGATACGCGCGACCGCGCGGCAGCGTCGCGGCGCTGTTGGGGAAGTCCCCCAAGTCGGGCCCCGGCTCGCGAATGTCCGGACCGTCGTTTTCCGCATCATGTTGGTACCGATCGAACCAGTAGTCAGGTTCGAGCGAATCGAACACCGGCGACCGCTCAGGTTGCGGTATTCTCTCGAACTGTTGCGCCGCCGCCCTGCCAGCCGGCAGGATCATCGCCGCCCAGAGGGCTGCTGCGGACGCCCCAGCCGCACACAAGACTGTCCGCCAGCTCTGAGGCCCTCGACGGCTAGCTAGCGAGCGCGACACAAGACGTTCTCGACAGGTTAGGGAGCGACGAACGGTCCTCGTACCATCTCCACGCGCCTGCGGGACCCTTGTAGGGAGTATCGGCGTCCGCACACAGCCGATTTATCGATTATGACTGATCAATCGATTTTTCCGAACGCCTAGACGCCGCCGGCCGCGAGCGCGGCGGCGGCGGAAAGGGGGCGTGCTGTGGGGCGGCGTGCTACCCTTCGACGGCGGGGAGGGCGGCGACAGGCGGCTCGCTGGCGGCGGCGACGCGGAGCGTCGACTTGAGCCGACCGGCCAATTGTTTGGCGTCGCTGGCCGCATCACGGCGTCCATCGGCAAAGCCGCGTTCCAGCGGATTGCCCTCGGGCAACAAGGCGCCGACGACGAGCGGCGGGAAGGAGACCACGAACGACGCCAGGAACGACGTCCAGTAGGCGCCGGTCGCCAGGACTCCTTCTGCGCGACGCAAGCGAGACCGCGCCAGCTTCGGGTCGGGCGCAATCGAACGCACCTTGCCGTTCGCCGCCAACCACCGTTCCTGGAACGAGAACTTAGCGACTCGACCGATATACTGGGCGACGGCCGCATCCGAGATGGCGCCGAACAGCACTCCCAGAAACGGCACCGACCGCATCGCACCCGATTCCAAGATCCGCTCCGAGATCACCTCTTCGGCCGCTTGCTGTGCAATCCGTTCGATCGCACCTTCGGCCATGTTCTCGATCGCCTCCTTCGTCAGGTCTTCGACGATCTCTTCCGCGACGTACTCCTTCAGCTTGTCGGTTTCCGCAATGGCTTGCTGCTTCTCTTCCAAACTGCCGGCGGCGGCGATCAAGAGGATGCCGAGTGCGAAGTCGCGTTCGCGCGGATCTTCGGGCGTGTAGCCGTAGCAATAGCCGACGGTGTGGATCGTTTTGAGCGCGTAGGTAACCATGACTTCCATGCCGAGCACGGCGCCCAAACCGCCCGCGCCGCTGATCACGGCGCCGCGAACCATCGCCCCCTCGCCCGCTTTCACGGCGAACTCGTCGGCCAGCTTATCGCAACGCTGCATGTCGCTGCGCCGCAAACTTCGAATGTCGGCGACGCCGGCCTTCGTCAGCACCGATTCCTTGTGAGCGAACACTTCCGACGCTTTGTAGGCCGCCGAAATTGCGTCCACCACCGCCATCTCGGGCAAGAACTGCTTCGCGATCCGGACCATCGGATGCGTCATCTTCTCGAACAACTCGATCACCAGCATCGGGGGTTCCGCCTTCCAACCCGCGATCTGGTCGACCTGCTTCTGCTCGTACGCGCTCAATTCAGCCATGTTGCAACTCCTGTTTGCGATTCATCCCCTCCCCTGCACCCGCATGCTACTCGCCCAGCGATTCCCGAGCGGCTTTGGCGCCGTCGCGCAGACCGCGCGATACCGCGCTATCGGCGGGGAGCATCCCCAGCATGAAATAGGCCGGAAACGCGATGCCGAAGCCCAGCCCGTAAGCGACCGAGTACATGGCGCCCGACCCAGCCGCCGAACTGGCGCCGCTGGCCGGCTTCGTCGCGCCGCTCGCGGGTCGGCCGTTCGCCGAGCGACTCGCGCCGCCGCTCGTCGCCCCGGGAGATTTCTTCTTCGGCGCCTCGGTCCGTTCCGCCTCGCGAGCGGCCGCTTCCATCGCCTCGGCAATCGCTTGGAACGGATCGTCGGCTTTGGGGGCTTGAGCCGCGGTTTCGAAGCGACGCGCGGCGTCATCCGGAAAGGCAGCCGTGGTCGGCCGAGCGGCGGTTGTGGTCACAGGCATGGGATTCACCTCCATTGCGTGAATATGACAATACGGCGACCCAGCGCGGGCGGAATGCCTGCAGCGCGTTCCATTTCGCGTTGTCGCTTCGCATTGCATGTCAGAACTTTACATCGTAATTGGCGACATTCTCAGCTCCGTCGACCTAGACCGCCCGCCTTTTACAGTCGACTCCGACGAAACAACCGGCAATTTCAAAATCCAGTACGTGCACACGGCGCTGACCGTGAACATCAAACCCAACAGCGCCGCCGGCGGATCGAACAGCCACAGCGTGATCCCGACCGTCGTCGCCATGAAGCCCAGTGCGTAGGCTTTCGTCTGCCAACGCATGCCGCGATGCTGCTCCCAGTCCCGCAGCATCGGACCGAACACGCGCGAGCGATGCAGGCGATCGTTGAGCGTCGGGGACGACCGCACCAGGAAGAAGCTGGTCACCAGCAGGAACGGCACCGTCGGAATGCCCGGCACGGCGACTCCCACGACCGCCATCCCGAAGCTGGCCCCCGCGAGCGCCAAGTTGACGCTTCGTCCGAACCGTCCCGTTCCCAGCCGGTCGAAGAAGCCCGCGACGCGCTGCCGCACCCCGGCTTCGAGCGGCTGGCCGGGCGACGTCACTTCCCACACTGCAAACCCCTCAGGCGTGCGGACGATTCGCGTCCACTCCCGCTCGCCGCCCAACAACAGCACCTCCGCCAGATTGGCATCCAGCGGCGGCGGCTCGAGCGAACGCATCGCACCCGCGACGCTGCGCAGCATGGCCGTTTCACTCCGGTCGCTGGCGAACCGAATCGTCGCGACGCCCGTACCGTGCACAATTTCCAACGACTCGACCTCATCCACGGAACACAGTCGCGCGATGAAGTCGAGGCACGCGGCATCGGTCGCAACGCACAAAATGCCCGGATAGTCGACCCGAATGGCCCCCGGCTCCGTTGCGATCACGGGTCCGTTCATGAGGGACTCTCCCTATCGTCATGCACCGCATCGCTGGCTGCCGCAGCACCCGCTGCAACCTCGCCCGCGTTGTCGCCCCGCACTTTAGGGCCGTCGGCCTCCGGCGGAAACCGCCGTTCAAAGTCGTCCAAAAACCGCGCCAACGCCTTGAGCCCCTCGTGGTGCAGCCCAGGAAAGCGATGCTTCACCAGTCCATCGACTTTGTCAAACAGGTTCGGGGCCAGCACCAAACCGCCGGCGACGACCAGCGGCGTCCCGACCGACCCAGGCAACACGGCGCCGACCAGTCCGGCCGTCATCAGCGTCACGCCGACCGAAGACGGCAGACTCTTGATCCGCTCCAGAATGGCGGCGTCCTGCGCTTCCAAATCGGCGGTCCACGTCGGCCCCTCCGCTTCCACGCGTCGCGCGACCGGTGCAGACGAGGGCGGCGGAGCGGCGGACGGCGAATCCGGGTTGGCGGCCGATGCCGCATAATCACGACGCTGTCGACGCGCTACTTCGGAGGCATGCGTCCGCGCCGACGACGCGAAGTCGGCCGCTTTCGCCTTGAAGTCGTCAAACGCTTGCTTCCACATCGTCACGCTCCCTCCGACGTCGGTCGTGCGGCTCGAAGCCAGCGGGCGCCGGCTTGATAGGCCGCGAAGACGCCCAGATTGGTGAGCACCACCGCGTGCAGTCCGGTGAAGCCCAGCGCGAACGCCCCCGCGACGCACGCCAAGTTGGGCGCCACCGTGCAGGCCATCTGCCAGCGACGACGATTCCGCCGTTCGCGCGCCAAGGTCCATAACCGACCCGCCTGCGCCGCGTCGTCATTCAGCAGGAAGACGTGGGCCGGGTCGAGCGAATGCCGAGCGACATCGCCCGTCGAAACGGCCAACTGCGCTTCGCGGGCCGCGATCGGCGTCGCACCGCAGTCCCCCACCAACGCCACTCGCCGCCCCGCCGCGCGACAGTCGTAGATGAAGTCGGCCAGCCGCTCGTCAAAACCCATCGTCTCGTCGAAGCCGGGCGCCTCGTCGCGTGCAGCGCCCAGCGTCACCTCACATCCCAGTCGTTCCCCGAGCAACTGCAGTTCGACTTCGGAAAGCGCCTTGGACGTCAGTCCCACCTGCGCATGCGACTGTCGACGCAACTGATCGATGCCGTGAGCGAACCGGGCGACGTCGGCCTCTTGGATGCCGGCGGACGGCGAATAGTCCCACAGCACCAAATCAATCTCGCGCACTTGGTCGAGCACGGCCGGACTGCGCAACACGATGCCGTCGCGGACGGCCTGCGCCACGTCATGCAACGCCCCCGTGGTCGCCGTGATGCCCGTCCCGGTGGCGTAGTCGGGCCGCAACACCGCCAGACTCGTCGTGACATCTCCGACGAAGAATCCCAGCCCCGCGAGCGCGAGCGTCGGGGCGACGCATTTGTCGGCGAAAGGAGCGCCGTGGCCCTTGAGCGACAACGGCGCGGGGGTCGTCGATGCTTGCAGCAACGTCGCGATCGCGCCAGCCCGCGTCGCCTCCCCGGCTCGTTCCACGCGGACCTGCAGTCGTCCGTCCCGCACGCGACTCCCCGCCAAAACCTGATCCGTGACGACGACCGGCCGCGCGTGCAGTGCGGCGTCGCCCGCGTCCCACACCTCCAGCGTCGCGGCGCCGGCGACGACCACCCCGTCGACCGGCATCGTCTCGCCCGGGCGTACGCAAACCACATCTCCCGCCGCCAGCGACTCCACCGGCGTCTCGACCTGCGTCCCATCCTCTTGCCGCCGCCAGGCGAAGCGAGCCCTCACTTGGAACGGTCGCAGCCACGCGCGTCGCGCGTCGTCGAAGCGGCCGTGGTGCGAGCGGTCCCAGTACCGCATGAACCAGCCCATCAGCGCGGCTGGGAAGAACAGGCCGCTCGCCAGCGTGCAACCGACGATGGTGGTGTAAAGCGTCGCGAGTCCCGGTCGCAATCGCACGATCTCCCGCGCCGACTGGACGATGTTCGGCAGATTGATCGCCACCATCGCCACGGCGCTGGCCGGCGCCAACACGGGCAAGAAAAAATCGGCGGCGGCGGCAAGCGCGAGATTGCCTGTCGCCAACCACAGGTCGGCCGCGGAAACTCGATGCCGCAAATCGCCCGCCGCAATCGCCTCGCCCAACAAGCGCTCGAGCATCTGCAACACGGCGCCGCCGCTCAGCATGTTCTCGTCGAACTCCACCAGCAGCGTGCCTGTGCGTGGATTGGCGGTCGCCGACTGCACGCCCGAGGCGACGGTGAGTTCGCTGGCCAGATGCCGCAGCGCAGTCCGCGAGTGGACCAGCGCCGCATGTCGAACTCGCAGCCGTCCCGGAATCCGATGCAGCACTTCCCAGGTCGACAGGCGGTCGTCGTAGCGAGTGACTCGGACGCGACGGTCCGACGACGGAAACAGATACAAGTGTCGCACGTCGTCGACCGCATCGCTGCGCGGCGCTCGCATGGCTTCCGCCAGTTCGCCAAGCACCCGCGAGCGTTCGTGCGTCGAGTAGTCGATCCGCACGCGGCCGGTCCCCGCATTCAGTTCGACTCCATGCACATCCGCGACGGCGAACGCGCGAGAGAGGAATTGTCGAAACCGAAGCGACGTCGGATCGGCGACCAACGACTTCGCGCAGACCTCGACCGCCCCCGCGCTAGCGCGGACTCGGCCGGCTCGCGTCGTGCGGTCCGGCGGGGACGTCGAAGAGTCGGTGGCCCGAATCATGTGGTCACTGTCTGGCGTTCATCCTAGTTGTACAGGCGGCCGAGCGTCGCCATGCGCGCCTCCCGTTCCGCCTCTTGTTGGGCTTTCAACCGAGCGACTTCGCGCAGCGGCATGAGGCCGTTGGCCAGAGCGGCGATGGCCGAGACGTTGTTGGTGAGCACCGACGCCATGACGCCGAAGCCCATGGTGAAGGCGCCCGCGATGCACAGCGCGTTGGGAGCGATGATGTAGCTCCAACTGCGTTTCACATTGCGATCCAAGCCGCGCGAAATGTCCAAGAACTCGCACAGCTTGGCCAAGCTCTCTTCCATGAACACGACCTGAGCCGTGTCGGTCGCAATCGACGTGGCGCCGCGCAACGACACCGAGACGTTGGCCTTCTTGAGAGCGATCGAGTCGTTGATGCCGTCGCCGACGAAGCAGACCTTCCGGCCCTTCTTCTGCAGCAACTCGACGTAGTTCGCCTTGTCCCCCGGCAACACGCCCGCAAAGTACTCGTCCATTCCCAGGCTGTTCGCCAACTTCTTGGTCGGACCTTCGTGGTCGCCCGAAATGATCGCCAAGTGGCTCACGCCGCGCGCTCGCAAACCTTCCACGATCGCTTGCGCCTCCGGTCGATGCGAGGCCCGCAGCTCAATCGCACCGCCCAGTTCGCCGTCCACGCCGACCATCACCAGCGAAAAGCCTTCGTCGTGAGCGGCGTCGAGCGCGTGCTGGACTTCCGACGGGATCTCGATCCCCTCCATCTTCATGAAGCGAGCGCTGCCGACGCGCACCGTATGCCCGTCGATCTCGACCGTGATGCCGAAGCCCACCTTGTACTTCGAGTCGTCGGTCTTCGGGATCGGCCGACCGAGCTGCAGGTAGCGTTCGACGATCGCTTTGGCGATCGGGTGCGCAAAGCGATTCTCGGCCGCCGCGGCGTACGTGAGGATCGTCTCCTCCGCATAGCGACCGCACGTAATCACGCGGCCCACTTCCGGCACTTCCCGCGTGAGCGTGCCCGTCTTGTCGAACAGCACCGTGTCGATCTCGCACATCAGATCCATCGCGCGGCCGTCCTTCACCAGGATGCCGTGCTGCGCGCACAGGGTGAGTGAACTGAGCATGGCCAACGGAGCGGCCATGCGGATGCCGGTGCCGAAGTCGCTGTTGAGCACCGCGGTGGCGCCGGCCGGCCCCATCACGGCCAAGCCGAGCGCACCAAGCGCGAGCGTCGGGACGACCGCCTTGTCGGCCAGCTTCTCCCCCTTGTTCTGCGAATCCAGCTTGTAGCCCGCCGTGTCGTTGAGAATCGACGCGATCTTGGCCGACGTCGTGTCGGTCCCCGCCTTCTGCACCTCGACGAAGATTTTGCCCGCGACAAGCATCGTCGACGCGAAGACGTGGTCGCCGACCACCTTCTCCGCGGGAGTCGACTCGCCGGTCAGCGCGTGCTGATCGACCATCGCCATCCCTTCCTTCACGATGCCGTCGACCGGCACCGCTTCGCCCGTGTTGACGACGATGACGTCCCCTTGCTGGATCTTCTCCAGCGCCACTTCGGTCTCGACGCCGTCTCGGCACAACCACACGAAGCGAGGCTGCTTGCCGAAGACGTTCATCAGCATCTTTTTGCTGTTGTCTTGCGTCAGCTTCACGAGCATGCGGCCGAAGCTCAAGCACCAGCACAGCACCGAGCCGGCGAAGACCTGTCCCGTCCCCAAGCACGACACGACGACGATGGCGTCGAGCACGTCGACGCCCAGCCGCCGCTCGTGGAACAGCACGTTGTAGGCTTCCTTGAACGTGGTGACCGAGTTGTACATGAAGAGGCCGGCGGCCAGCGGCATGAGCGGCGGCGCGGCGAACTGCGCCACGGCGGCCAGCGGCAGGCCGACCGAGGCCAGGGCCATATCAAGCACGGGCCGATCCTTCGTCGCCGCCACCGACAAGCGCGCCAAGGCGCTGTCGAGGATCTCGATGATCTGGTCGCGCGTAATCTGCTCGACGTTGAAGTTGATCAACACCGTCGCGGTCATCGGATTCGTCTTGTAGTTGTCCACCCCCAAGACGCTCATCAACTCGCGTTCCACCGATTGGCATACCTCGGCGCGGCGATGCAGCGCGTCGTGCTTCAACCGCATCCGCCCCGGCAACTCATGCTTCACCTGCCAATCCGAAACCAGCTTCCCATGGCGGTACAACCGTACCTCGCCGCGTTCATTCGGATGCCAGCTCCGCTCGGGGTCCACCGTCACGCCGGCCGCCGGATGCCCATGCAGTTGCTCCGCGGTGCGTTCCTCCGCATGGCGTTCGAAGGTCGGCGGCGTCTTGGCAAGGCACGCGTAGATGGCCTGCAGCGCCGATTGGCGATTGGCCGACTGCGTGCAGTAGCGGACGTCGGCCCAGCGATTCACGGGTTGCACCGCGACGCTTTTCACCGGCTTCGCCTGGAAGACCCGCTTGAGGAACTCCTGACAAAAGGGGGACTTCGAGTCGGAGAACAGCATGCTGCTTTGGACCCGAATCGTGTCGTCGCCGACGTGCGAGATCGAAATATCGTTCATGGTGAATGCGAATGCAGTGGGAAAGGAGGGTCGGATGGCTCGACCATCGACGCAGAGATGAGCAAGGATCGGCGCGCAGCACCGCGCAGGGCGCTCGATCGTGATCGACAACCTTCAAGCAGTCAGCTGGGAAGGAACGGGCGACTAGCCGGCGGCTTGGCCCAAACGACGCTGATAGCGACGTTCAGCCAACGAATCCTGCACCGACTCCACCTTCTCCTGCACGCGCTGAGCGACGCTGGCGTAGGCGCCTTCCACCTTCTCGCGCGCCGCACACGCCGTCTGTCCTAGCCGCGCTCGAGCGCGATCGCTCGAATCGGCCGCGCCTGCAAAACCGTCGCGCAAGCCCGCGCGGATCGGATTGTTCTCAGGCAAGGCCCGCACGGCGAACAACGCGGGAAAGGCGACGCCGAAAGACAGGCAATAGCAGGTCGAGTAGATCGCACGCGACATGAGGCCAGGCCCCTGCTCCGCTGCTTGCTCCTCTGCCGCTTGCTCCTCTTCCAAGTGCTCGCACTCGTCGTGACACGGCTCTTCGTATTGGCCGTTCGCTGACTCGTTCATGTTGCGTTCTTTCTGCGTGACGCGCTCTCATGAGCCGCACGAGCAGCCGCCGCTCGCTCGTACTCGCTAAACGTCACGCTGGCTAACCCGACGATTCGGACGACTGCCATGCGCCGCGAACCGCCAAAAACTGGGATGGATGCCGTCGCCCGTCCCGCGACGACGGCGGTGCAAATACTCGATCGCCCTTGCCTGGGTGACTGTCTGTCCAAACTGTCTCGCTCAACTTGCTAGTTGAACATGAACGCCTGTGCGAAGTCGGCCGCCGTCATCGGCGCCTTCTTCGCAGCGCTCTTCTTGCGTTTCTTCTTTTTCGGCTTCTCGGCGGGCGCCTCCCAGCCGGCTGCGGCTGCCTCGCTTCCGCCCGCTTCCTCGCCGAACTTCCGAGCCATATCCGCGAACGCGTCTTTGAACCCGTCCGCCGCCGGGCCCATAAACGTTTCGAGCATCGGTTTGATCTTCGACCAATTCGCACCGACGACGCCTCCGACGGCGACGCCCATGGCGAAATACATCATCTCACTACGTGTCGGCAACATGCCAGCGACCTTTCTCGACCGCGGGGAACGGTCGAGCGGAATGCATTACGAGGGGGCGAGCGCCAGGCCTTCCGGACCTGCCGCAGATGTCGCGGAACGTCGAGCCTTTCGACGTGCACGCATCTCGGTCACCGCTTCCTTCGCGGCGGTCGCTCCATCAACTATGCCATACCCAATCGGATTGTCCATCGGAACCAAACTAGCCACGAAAACCGTTGGAAACACAATGCCGTAGGAAAGATAGTAACAGGTCGCATAAACGGCCTTCCCTACCGACTGACTCACCACCGGCGCCAACTGCGCCGCCTTCACTCGAGCGTCCTCCGCCCCGCGGCGGACTGCCGATGCAGCCGTGATCATCGCTTGTCCCACTTGTTGAGAAGATTCTGCTTGAGTCGCTTCGGTTTGCGCTGTCTCTACCTGCGCCTGCGGATCGCTCGCCGGCTGCGAAACTCGCTCGGCGACGCCCTCCGAGCCGCTCTCGACATCCGATTCCGTCATCGCTCGGCTCCCTCTTGGTTCACAGATTCACCAACCAATTGCCACGCATACAGGTTTGATTGTACCTTTGTGTCGCTTGTGTCGTATGTCGCAATTCCACTGATTGTGTGTGGTGAATTTCACTACCCCGACCCCTTTGCAGCCCCCCGTAGCAGGACCCCGGCTCATGGCCATTCCCCGAAAATTCCTCCGCCAGATGGGCGAGTTCGTCCGCCGTCCCGGCGTGCAGTTCACCGTCGCCTGCATCCTGATCGCCGCGAGCGGCTTCGAGATCATCGAATCGTTCGACGAAGACCTGGAAAAGTTCCGCGTCGGCATCCATCACGGACTCTTCATCGTCGGCATCATGAACGCCCTCGCCGCCGTCCCCGACATGGTGGAAGGACTCGAGCGACTGGAGGAGATCCGCGACGAGAAGCTCGCGGAAAAAGGACCGCACTCCCCCGACTAACCGCCCTGCAGCAACGTCCACACGATCGCGCGAAACGCCAAGTCGCTGCCGTTCGCCAACCCCAGCTTCTGCCGAATCCGCTCCCGGTATGTCTCAATCGTGTTGGGGCTAAGCGACAGTTGCCGCGCGATGCCGCGCGTCGTCTCCCCCTGGCCGATCAACCGAAACACCTCGAACTCGCGTTCCGTCAACGTACGCATCCCGCGCACCGTCTTCGACGTCGCCGACTGCCCCAGCAGTTCGCTGGTAAGCTGGTCGCTGAGGTAGATGAGGCCGCGAGAGACGCGCCGCAACGCAGCGAGCAGCGTATCCGTGGAGTCGCGGTCGGTGACGTACCCAAGCGCCCCGGCCTCCAGCGCCAAACCCGCCAACAGCGGCTCGTCGTTCGGCGCGACAAGCAACACGCGCGCCTGCCCCGCACAGCGCTGCGCCACGCTGCGAAGCGTCTGCAGCCCCTGCCCGTCCCCCAAGTTGAGGTCCAATACCACGACCTGCGGCTTACGACCTTCCAGCAGCGAGACGAGCCCCTCCAAGTCGCTGGCTTCGCCGCAACATTCAAAGCTCGGCGCCTTCGACATCGCGGCGCAAAAGCCGTAGCGCATGAGCGGCCGGGCGCTTAAGATCGCGCAGCGCACCGGCGCACTTGCCTCTTCGGCTACCCCCGCTTCTTTCCGACGAAACCACTTGGACATGACTTCATCGTAGTTCGCCCCGTGGTTTCCGCCAGTTTTCGCAGCGATTGTCGTTTTCGTTAGAAAAGCGACCGCTTATGCGAAGGCGGCTCCCAACACGATCGCCGCCGCAAACCACCCCAACGCGAACGTGAACCCCACCATGAACCCCTCCATTGCCGCCGACAAAATTCGCCGAGCCGTACCCATATGCTTGCTCCCTGAAGTTGAAATCCCGTCCGCCGTCAATCACTGCCGTCCCGAAGGAGAACCCTATCCTGATGCTGAGTCGTCGTCTGACTTGGGAGGCGGAAACCGCTTTTCCATGTCCGACATGAACCGCTCGACCACCTTCATCCCCGACCCATACGCCTGCGGAAACCGTCGTTGAAAGAACCGATCAACCGAGCCGAACAATCGCGGCGCCAGCACCAGCCCGCCGGCGACCAAAAACGGCGTCCCAAACGGGCCTGGAATCACCAGTCCCGCCGCACCAATCCCCGCCAGCACCACGCCGACCGCCGGCGGCAAGTGCGTGATCCGCGACGCCAACGAGCGATGTTCTTGCTCGCCGCCGGAAGTCTGCTCAAGTTCTAAACGAGGTTTCTCTTCCATACGCCGATTACGCCTGGCGCGACGGTCCAGCCGACAACTGGCCGCTCAACATCAACTCTTCCACCGCCGTCACCAGCGGATCGGACCGGTCATGGAAGACAGCCAGCACGCGCTGCCGCTTGCGCCGTTCGCGGTCGAGCCAATAGCCGAGATACGCGACCGCCGCCAGTCCGATGAGTCCCGCGACGATCGACCCGCCGTTTTCCACGCTCTGCTCCTCGTTCGCTCAGTGACGCCCGTGCAAGGCCAAGACCCCGCCTACCGCTTGCCGGTCGCTCGAGGACCGCCAGGCGTCCCGCCCTGCGACTCCACCACGTCCATCAACACTCGCATCCGCTCGCCGTTCGCCGCCGCCGATTTCGTTCCGCGCCGTTGCGTCTCGGTCATCATCTGAAACACCCGCCGCAGTTCTTCTCCATATCGTTCCTCGGGCGTCACCGCTCCCAAGCAGAAGCGGAAGCCGTAGCCCAGGTGGGGCCGTTCGAGTCGCGCGTCGCTGTCGAGCACCATGAGAATCGGATCGCAGCCAGCCAGTTCGGGCGAGCGGCGGAGAATGTCGAGCGACTGTTCGGGGGTGAGTCGATAGACGTTTTGTTGGGCCAGGAACGCGGCAAACAGGGCCAGGTGTTCGTCGAGCAGCGATTGGGCGCGAGGGTTCCAGCCGGTATCGATGACGTAGATATCGAGCCGCTTGTCGCGGAGCGACTGGTGGCTGGAAAGCTTGGCGGCCGACGGCCCCAGCCACTCCACATCCGGCAACGGGTTGGCCGCCGACCCCAGCACGACATGCGATTCGCCGAAGGACAGCGTGAGCTGCAGTTGCTCGGTGACGTGAAATTGAACGTCGGCCAGCGCCAGATTCTGCGGCGCGAAACTCTCCAGTTGCACGGGCTGGTCGTCGAACGCCTCGAGCTTGGGTCGGACGAGCGACGCGACCATCTTGCCCATCACCCCTTTGCCGCGGACGTCGAGGTCGTGGACGCGGGCGTGCAGCTGTTTGTTGACTTCAACGGCGCCGACCAATTCCAGCGAGGCGGCGAAGAAGCCTTTGCGCACGTCGATGGCGGCGCTGAAACGGAGCGACCGGGGGTGGGCGCTGTGCAGGGTCAGGACGAGTCCCTCGACGGAGGCGCCGTGCTCTTGCAGCATCGCGTTGGAGACTTGCCGCAGCACTTGTTCGATCGCCGCCACCTCGACCTGCAGCACCACCTCGCCGTCGGCCATGCGCAGCGCGGCCTGCTGGTCGCCCGAGGGCGGTTGCGAGTCGACGTCGATCCGGAGGCCGGACGACGAAAAGCCCACGCGCAGCGGGATCTGGCTCCCTTTGAGCCAGCGGCTCATCATCTCGAGATGCTTGTCGGACGATTTCATGAAGTCGTAGCCGCCTGGATGCGGGCGAGGGAGGTTAAAACGATTATGCTACCGGCGCAGCACGCGAACATAGCAGGTTCGGTCGCCGGATCGTGGTGCTTTTCACTACGAGCCAAATCGTAGTGGACCGCACCGCGGTCCACCAAAACAACCAAGCAACCAACCCCACCGTCTGCCGCGCTGCCAAGCTGCCCTAGGAACGCGATGACCGGGCGGGGAACAACAGGCTGGCAGCCTGTTCTACGGCGCTTATCTTGAAAGGAGTTACGTGATGACGCAACGGGCGATGAGTGGGGAACGAGATCCGGCCCGAATCTTGGCGGAGTTGCGGGCGGGGAACGAACGGTTCGTACGCGGGCAGACCGTGTTCGCACATGAGGGGGCCGAGTGGCGGAAGCAGTTGGTGGCGGGCCAGCAACCGTTTGCGACGATCCTGGGATGCAGCGATTCACGCGTGCCGATCGAGTTAGTTTTCGACCAGGGATTCGGCGACTTGTTTGTGATTCGAGTGGCGGGGAACGTGATGGCGCCGAGCGTCGCGGGGTCGGTGGAATACGCCGTGGAGCACTTGCGAACGCCGGTCGTGGTGGTGTTGGGCCATGAGCAATGCGGCGCAGTGACGGCGGCGCTGGCGCAGCTTCCCGCCGCAAGTGGTGCGACGCCGCCGACGGCGTCGAGCGAACACGAACCAGCCTCGCTGCAGTCGTTGTTGCGGGAGATCAAGACCGGCTTGGCGGAGGCGTGTTTGCCCGAGTCGCCGCCCGAACGGCGATTGAAGCGCGCCGTGGAGTTGAACGTCCGCTGGACGCTCAAGCAACTGCGCACCCTCCCCCGCCGCGAAGGCGTCGCGCACGCCGAGCGAACTCAGTACATCGGCGCCGTCTACGAACTAGACACCGGCCGCGTCCGCTTCCTAGAAGATTAACCCCCGTAGAACAGGCTTCCAGCCTGTTACCCCACCCTTCTCACGCTGCTTCCAGCCTGTTACCCCACCCCTCTCACGCCGCTTCCAGCCTGCCACCACCCCCGCACACCGCCCCACAGAGACCCTGGAGTGATACAAATCTGAGAGTGAATCCGCGCACGGTTGTTGCGCCGACGCCCCTCATCCCCCGCCCTTCTCCCCGCGGCGGGGAGAAGGGAGCACGATCCGCGCGTGTCGTTGCGCAACAAAGGCAGCGCAGCACTGATGCGTTCGCGGCGTGCGAGTCGCCCTGCGCGGGGATAGCCGATTCCGCTCGACTGTGTCAAAATCACGAGCCAACACCGGGCCCGTAGCTCAGCGGTTAGAGCAGGGGACTCATAATCCCTTGGTCGAGTGTTCGAATCACTCCGGGCCTACTTTCGCACCATGTCGTTGCACTTGGCATCACGGCGTTGCCCTGCGGGGCGGTGCAAGCCACTTTGGCGACAATCTGCGATGACGCCCAATCCCCCAAGACGGCGCAACCTCAAAACCTGCGGCTGCGGGTGAACGTTGCTCCGCCTCGCCTTCGGCTGCGGGTTAAACGAAGTGACGAGTCGCACCGCGTGTGCGGGGCTTGCCCGGGGCTCGTGACGCGAGGGGGGGTGAAGGGGGCGAGGGGGGGTGAAGGGGGCGAGGGGGGGCGAGGGGGGGCGAGGGGGGACTGGTGGAGTTTGCGGAGGTCACAGGCTGGAAGCCTGTGCTACGGGATTTTGACGCTTATTGATTCGTTTTAGAGGTCGCGGATGACTTGGATGCGGCCGTCGTGGATCGCCTGCTCCAATTGAGCATGGTCGGCCGCGGTGCAGTCGGCATAGCGGTCCGCATACTCGACCAGAAGATCGTCGAACGCCTCGTCCTCGCCGATGTAGCCGCGAATCATCATCGCATCGCCCGAGCGGGCATGGGCGAAGGCCAACGCCTTGCCACACAAACCCGCAAAAATGGCCAACCGCGTCGGACTCAGCTCCTCGACGGCGATCTTCCCCTTCCCATCCCACAGCTGACGGAAATAGAAGTCGACGTCGCGGCCTTCGTTGTTCCGCCAGCGCGACCAGCCCAGAAACATGTCGCTGGCGGCCTGGATGAGTCGCTGTCCTTCGACGACGCGCTGACCCGCTTGTTTGAAAACGCTGCGGCCCAAGTACTGCTCAAGCACCGATCGGGTCGCTTGCTTGAACTGGAGAAACAACGGCGTCCCGTCGTCCGACTCCAGAAGCACGATGAGGCAGCGCGTCCCCACGCTCCCCACTCCCACCACTTTTCTGGCGACGTCGACGAGTGAAAACTGGTCGATCAGAACGCGGCGATCAAGCGGCAGAGTTTCCTTATACGACTGAAAGAACTGAGAGACTTCTTCGAAGCTGCGTTCGGCAAGTTCGTCGTCGATGCGGATGGTTCGCGGCGGATCGGGAACGATGATTCGACGGCCATTCACCACTGCGGTGAGATCCGCGAGGGCCCGCATGCTATTCTTGCGCGCCGCCTTGGCGAGCACGTTCTTCTTCCACTCGCGATGCTTGCCGCCGTGCTTCGCCACCTTCTCCAGCGCGTCTTCCGCTCGAAATCGATAGTAGAAAAGGTCGAGCGGGTTGAGTTCGGACGCGGCGATAATCGACTCGCGATACTCTCTCAGTGCGGCGCGCGTCGCCGCTCGACACTTTTTGTCCGGAAAGCCTTTGACGCGCGCCGCGACGGTGATGCTGGCCGCCAGCCGCTTGACGTCCCATTCGAAGGGGCCGGGAAGCGTTTCATCAAAATCATTGAGATCGAACACCGGTCTGCGGTCCGGGCAATTGAACCAGCGGAAGTTGCCCAAATGTGCGTCGCCGCAAAGTTCCACCCACAGATCGGTGCGAGGCCCCGCCGCCAAGTCGCTCGCCTGCACCGCCGCCGCACCGCGCAAATAGGTGAATGCACTGTAACTCATCCGCCCAAACCGCAGTGGTATGAGCTCCGGCACTCGATTCTGGTCCTGGTTCTGTTTCTGCAGCACCGTCAGCGGATCAATCCGCTGCGGTCCGACGGCCGTTTCCGCATGCGACTCCAGCGGCGTTGCAGCGCGTCGCGATCGACCTTCTTCATAGCGGTCGCGCGGCGGCGCATGAAAGTGCTTCAAGTAGGGATTCAGTGCTGCGAGCTTTTCATTCATGTCGTCCAACCTGTGCGCATAGGCTGATCGCGATCGTCATTTCGCTTTGCCGGAGAGATACATGAAGAGGCATAAGGCGCCGATCACGAGCGCGGACCCCGCCCCGGCGTAGAGCACGTCCTGCATGTTCTCTGCATGCGACACGATCCCCAGAAAGGCCACGGCTAAGGCCGCCACCACCACTCCGATGATCTTGTCTTCGAGATCCGCCAGCTTTTCGATCTTGATCCGCTTCAGCAATTGTTCTTCATTCGAGGCGATGAACAAACTGTAGATGCCGATTGCGGTGATGTATCCCAGCGCCCCGACGAGAAAGAAGTCGATGGTTTCGACCACCGTCACCGACATGAGCTTGGCGGCTTTGGGTGAAAACTCTCCTTGGCTCAGCAGGCCCCACGCCCGATTCACGATCAGGCCGGCGCTCATGATGACTACGCCGACCGTCAGCAACAGAGAGCCGATCACCGGCACCACCAGCAGGTAGCGGCCCAGCACCAACAACGAACGAAGCATGGGAAACTTGGTCCTTCGGTAAAGTTTCGCGAAGGGCGACCGGAGAATGCCGACGCAACCCAGTGCCGCCATGCTCCGGCGAAGGTGCGCGCAAGTCAATCCGTATTCTTACGTGTCGGGCGACGAGCGAAGATGCACCGTCGTCACAGGCTGGAAGCCTGTGCTACGGTCGGTTTGGCAGAGGGGTTGCTACAGTTTCATGTTGAGACGAATACCGCCGACGATGGCGTCGTCGCCGTCGGTCAGGCCGCCCAACATGCCCTGCACCCACTGGATGTCCGGCGTGACTTCGATGGCCGGCGTCAGCTGATAACGGTAGTACAGTTCGATGTTCTGGGCGTCGCGCGGGCCGAACAGGAATTGGGGAATCGCACCGTACTCGGTGGAGGTCGCCGTGTACGCATAGCCGATGCCGAACCGATCTCCCTTGCCGCGCCGGCACGCCAGCGGGCTGTTGCCGCCGATCCCGGCGCTGAGGTGCCAGCCGGCAAAGTTGGGATTCCCATTGCCGCCGTCCGCGATGCTCGCTCGTCCAAAAACACCCCAACCTTCGGCATTGCCTCGCGCATCGGGCGGGCCGTAGGTCACAAGGTATTGATCGAAACCGTAGTACAGCGTGTACGTCTCCGGCCGAGTCAGGAATTGCGGCGTTCCCGGCGGCGCGGGCGGCTCGGGGTACGTCGGCGGAATGGGCGTGAACCTCAAATCAAGCTGATCTTCACGCTTGTAAAACCCGCCCACATGCTGCTCGCCCGGGATATCAAAGAAATTCGTATTCACCTTCACCTGCCCCAAGATGACCGCGCCTTGTTCGAACAGCGTGCCGAGATCCATGAACTCTCGACTGCGTTCCACCGGGTCCATCACCGACATGGAGATGCTGCCCCATTCCTGAGGCATCACGGCGCCGACGACGAACGTCGACAGCGGGATCTGAGGGACCATGAGGGGATTCGCGACGAAGACCTGGTTGAGGAACTGGTCGCTGCCGTCGCCGCCGGCGAACTTGTTGTTGTCCGCGACGCCCAGCGTCCGCGTTTTGCCGGCGGTCAAAATGAATTTCTCCGACAGCGGTTGGATCAGCATGAAGTTCGTGCAGTAGAACGTGCCGCTCGCCTGAGGATCGACGGGAAAGGTCGAGTTAAAAATTGTCGGGGCGACCCCGCCCGTCTCGAACGAAACGTTTCCCCAACGTCCCCAGAGATTCTCCATCGTCACCACGAACTTGCTATGCGGGAGGCCGCCGAACTTGTCCAGCGAGATCAGGAAGTCATGACGGGAGTTTCCCGTGTATTCAAACGTATCGCCGCCGCTGATGCCCAAGGCGGCGAACTGCGGAGGAAACGGCGGATTGACGCCGCCGCCGACGCCGAAGAAGAACTGAGTCACTCGTCCGCGATAGACGATTCCCTTTTGCGCCAGGCACGTTCGGCGTCCGCCCCAGTCGCCCGTCAGTTGGGAGCGGCAAGCCAAACAGTTGCACTTCGCCGGCGCGCCGCCTCCGGCAACTCGTTCCGCCGCTTCCTCGGCGACGTCGTCGTCGCCAACCGATTCCTCGATCAAGTCGTCGTACCCAGAATCGTCTAACCAATCGGGCGTTTCACTCGCGAGGAATTCCTCCTCCGGTTCCTCCTGAGCCGATACGGGGCGAAGGCCAGCGACCGCGAATAGCAGCGTGCTGAGGCTGAGGATGAGAGCTGTCGAGGAGAGTCGCGTTTTCATCGCATGCTTCCTTGCAGGCGCGAAGGGCGGGGACGGCGGATGCCGCCGGGCTAAGTAGCCATTCTTTGACGTCGACATGCCGGATTTGCATCTGCAAACGAACCGCCGGTTGCAGCCCATTCATAGCGCCCATGCGACCGCACAATGCCTCACGACCCGATTAAGCAGCACAACTTGACAAGGCAAGCCTTATGCGTTCGCTTTGCGCGATGAGGAGCACTGCGCGATGAGGAGTACTGCGGGCTTCCATGCTGCGACGAAACGGCGCTTGCTCCCTTCTCCCCGTCGGAGCGACGGGGAGAAGGGTCGGGGATGAGGGGGCCGGGGACGAGGGGGGGTGAGGGGTCACAGGCTGGAAGCCTGTGCTACGGCGGGGAGAACGACGTTATTGCGCAATGCCGATGGCGGCCTTGGCGCGGCGAATCTGTTCCTCGTCTTCCTTCGTCAGTTTGGCTTCGCCGAGGCGGACGATGACGCGATTCAGTTTGCCGGTGAAGTGGAACGGCACTTGATAGTCCTTGCTCACGGGCGTGCCCGTGTCCTCGGCGATGTCGAGCGTTTCGTCGAGCGACACTCGGAACGGAATGGTCCGCTCGATGCGTCCTTCGGCGATCGTCTTGTCGTTCACGGTCATCGTCACCTTGCCGCCCTTGCCGACGCCGCCGCCGTCGTACTCGAACGACATCACCAACGCATGTCGACCAGGGGGGAGCTTCTCCTTGGCGGGGATCGAAAACTGAAAGACTCCGGCGGCGTTGTACTGGAACACGGGTTTGCCGTCGAGGAAGCATAAGGCCCACCCGCCGAACCGACCGCCTTGTGTAATGACCAAACCATTCGCCCCGCCTTCAGGCACTTCCACGTCGGCGGCAATCTTGAACGACTTGTTCTTGATGTCCGGCGCCGACCCTTCGGGAATGCGGGTCTGCCCTGGGTAGTAGGTGAAGACCGAACGACCGCGCGTCGGGCTCGGGCGCAGGCTCACGTCCAGTCGTTCCACTCGACTGTTATCGATCGGCAGCACGTTGTACTTGGCCGCTTCGATCCAGAACAAGTCTTGCAATTCTCGCAGTTTCGCCGGGTTCTTTTCGGCCAGATTCACGGCCTCGCTGAAATCCTCCGACACGTGATACAGTTCCCACTTGTAATCGTCGATGTCGATCGGATTCCAGACGCTGGTCCACGGCGTCACCGGCGGCGTCGTGCAGGCCACCCAGCCGTCGTCGTAGATGCCTCGATTAGCGGCCATTTCAAAGTACTGCGTGCGATGCTTCGACGGCGCCTTCGCGTCGGCGAAGCTGTAGACCATGCTGACGCCTTCGATCGGCTTTTGCGGCACGCCATTGAGGATGGACGGCGCTTGCACGCCGGCTGCCTCGAGAATCGTCGGCGCGATGTCGATGACGTGGTGGAACTGCGTGCGAACGGCGCCCTTGTCCTTGATGCGCGCCGGCCAAGAAATGACCAAGCCGTTGCGCGTGCCGCCGAAGTGCGAAGCGACTTGCTTCGTCCACTGAAACGGCGTGTTCATGGCATGAGCCCAACCGATCGGGTAGTGATTGAACGTCGAGGCAGAACCCAGTTCATCCATGCGCTTGAGAACTTCGTTGAAGTCTTCAGGGATCGCATTGAAGAACGTCATTTCGTTGAGCAGCCCGTTGAAGCCGCCTTCGGCGCTGGCGCCGTTATCGCCCTGGATGTAGACCACCAAGGTGTTGTCGAGTTGCCCGATGTCTTCAATCGCGTCAAGGATGCGACCCATTTGGTGGTCCGCGTAGGTCAATGCGGCCGCATAGACCTCCATCATGCGGGCGTAAACCTTCTTTTGATCCGCGTTTAACGAATCCCAGGCCGGAATGTCCGCGGGACGGGGCGTCAACTTGGCGCTCGCGGGAATGACGCCCATTTGCTTCTGGCGCGTAAACGTCTCTTCGCGAACCTTGTCCCAACCTTGGTCGAACCGGCCTTTGAACCGCGCGATCCATTCCTTCGGGGCGTGGTGCGGCGCATGGGCGGTCCCGGGCGCGTAGTATTGCAACCACGGCTTATTCGGGGCGACCGAGTTGAGCATGCGGATCCGGTCGATGCAGTGGTCCGCCATGTCCTTCTCGAAGAAGTAGTCCTTCACTTCATGCGGCGGCTCGATCGGCTTCGTATTCTCGTATAGCGCCGGCTCCCACTGATTGGTGTCGCCTCCGATAAACCCGTAGAAATACTCGAATCCCAAGCCGGTCGGCCAAAGGTCGAAGGGCCCCGCTTGGCTGGAGTGCCAATCCGGCACATTGTGATTCTTGCCATACCAGGCCGTGTTGTAGCCGTTCTGCTTCAAGACTTCGGCGAACGTCCCGCAGCTCTTGGGCATGATCGTGTTGTAGCCCGGGTAGCCCGTACCCAATTCCATGATCACGCCTGAGGCGGCCGAATGGTGATTGCGGCCCGACAGCAGCGAGGCGCGCGTCGGCGAGCACAGGGCCGTCGTGTGGAACTGCGTGTAGCGCAGGCCGTTCTTGGCCAGTCGGTCCATCGTCGCGGTCGGAATCGGGCCGCCGAAGGGACTCGCCGCGCCAAAGCCCACGTCGTCGGTCAGGATGAGCAAAACGTTAGGGGCGCCTTCGGGCGCTGCCACCTCGCGCGGAAAGTCGGGCGTCGACTCCGTGGCCCGCCGCGAGATCCGCCCGCCGAACGGCGCTTCGGGGCGCGGCAACACGGGAGACGACTGGGGAACGGCCGGCGCGGTCGGCTGCTGCGCGGGAACGGCCGACGGCGACACGGCGACGTGCCAGCCCAACCCGACGGCGAGCAACATCGCCGTCAGCAGAATAGGGTTCGTTCGCATGATGAATTCGTTCTCCAAGGGAGTTGAGCGGACAATACAGAATTGGGAGGCGTTGGTTCGTTAAAGCTAGATCAGACGCTTCACAGGCTGGAAGCCTGTGCTACGGCGCTGCGGCGTCGAAAAAAGCTGAGTTGCTACTTTCCGCCCAATTCGAACGTCACTTTCTCGATCGTCCCTGTGAACTCGAATACGTCTTGCTTGGCGTATTCAGGGGCGACAGGCGTGATCGAATCGCGGCCAATCTCGAACGGCTCCAGCCCATGCCGGAACAACGATCGCTTGACCTGTCCCTCGCCGGCCGGCTGTCCGTTCACGAACAACTTGATCGTCCCGCCGCCGACCTTTGAACCATCGGGTGTGAAGACCGACTTCAGGGTGACTTTCCCCGTCGGGATCGTCGCCGTGCCGTCAATCGTCACGTCGTCGAGTTCGAAGACGGTGTACCGGAAGTGCGGTTTTCCGCCCTTCAAGTACAGCGACCAACCGGCCGAAAAAGCGCCGGCGCACGCCACGACCCCCTCGGCCCCGCTGGACGGGATGACTAAGTCGGCTGTGATGGAGTGGGGGCGAGGAAACAGTTGCGGCCCAATCGGCTCAGGCAACCAGACGCGGTTGCCGTAGTAAGTCCAACTGGTCGGCGGCACGCCTGCGATTCGCAGCTTCGGATCCATCCGCTCGGAGAAGCGCGGGTCGAGCGGGAACACGCCGTACTGCTTCGCTTCCTCGGCAAACTTCGCCTGCAGCGCCTTGAGCTTCTCGGGGTGCTTCGCCGCGAGGTCGACCGCTTGGCTAAAGTCTTGATCGATGTGGTACAGCTGCCAAGGCGCCGTCAGGAAGCCGTCGCCGCGGCCGGCGGTCTGCCACGGCAAACCATACTGGCTGCAAGCCACCCAACCGTCATGGTAGATCGCTCGGTTGGTCGCCAATTCAAAGTACTGCGTCGTCCGCCGGTCTTTCGCTTGGCCTTGATCGAACGAGTAAACCATCGACACCCCCTCGATCGGTTTCTGGGGGATGCCGTTGACCACTTTTGGTTCGGGAATGTTGCAGGCCTCCAGGATCGTCGGCACCACGTCGATCACGTGATGAAACTGCGAACGCACCTCGCCCTTCGACTTGATCCCCTTCGGCCAGTGAACGACCAGCGGGTTGCGAGTGCCTCCAAAATGGCTGGCCACCTGCTTGGTCCATTGGAACGGCGCGTTCATCGCCCAGGCCCAGCCGACCGGTACATGCGGTTCGCTATGCGGTCCGCCGATCTCATCGAGTCGCTTGATGGTGCTCTCGAGCCCGAGTTGAATGCCGATGAGGCTCGCGATCTCGCTGAACGTTCCCTCCAGTCCGCCCTCGGCGCTCGCGCCGTTGTCGCCCACCACGTACATCACGAGCGTATTGTCGAGTTCCCCGGATGCGGCCATGCTGTCGATCAAACGACCGATCTCGGCGTCGGTGTAGTCCATGTAAGCGGCGTACGTCTCCATGAGCCGAGCGTAGACTTTCTTCTCGTCGGCCGAGCGGCTATCCCAAGAGGGAATCTCCTGGTGCCGCGGAGTGAGCTTGGTTCCTGGCGGGATGACTCCCATGGCGAGTTGTTTGGCGTGAGTAAGCTCGCGTTGTTTGTCCCAACCGTGATCGAACTTGCCTTTGTACTTGGCAATAAAATCCTTCGGGGCGTGATGCGGTGCATGGACGCCCGCCGCGCTGTAGTACATGAACCACGGCTTGTCCCGGTCGGCCGCACGCACATTGCGAGTCCACTCGATCGCTTCGTCGGTCATGTCGGCGGTGAAGTGATAGCCTTGTTCGGGCGACTTCGGCTGCGGCACCCAGGTCGTGTTGCGGTAGATGACCGGATAGTACTGGTGCGTCTCGCCCTGATTGAAACCATAGAAGTAATCGAATCCCAAGCCGGTCGGCCAACGATCGAACGGACCGGCGGGGCTGATGTCCGGCTCGGGCGTGTTGTGCCATTTGCCGAACATGCCGGTGGCGTATCCGTTGTCTCGCAACGTCTGCGAAACCAGCGCCGTGCTGCGAGGAATGATGCCCGTGTAGCCGGGATACCCGGTGCCCATCTCGATGATGACGCCCGTGCCGCAACTGTGCGGATTGCGGCCCGCCAGCAAAGCCGCTCGAGTCGGACTGCAGAGCGCCGTCGTGTGGAAGCGCGTGTACTTCAACCCGTTATTGGCCAGCCGGTCCAGATGAGGCGTCGGCACGGGACCGCCGAAGGTCGAGCACATGCCGTACCCGACGTCGTCGAGCAGGATGAGCAGCACGTTGGGGCTGCCCTTGGCCGCCGTGACCGGCTGCGGGTAGCTCGGCGTGGAATCCTTATAAGTATCGCCGATCTTGCCCGTGAACGCGGGGTCGGGCTTCGGCAGTTGCGTTCCCTCGGCGGCCGCGGACCGAGGCTTCGCGTCCTGAGCGAACAACGAGCCTCGCGGCGACGGCTGCAGATGCCCGCTGGCGGCGGCCCAACCGAGAAACGCGGCGGCCGCTAACACGACCAGCGACGGGAAATAGAAACGCTGAGTCATTGGAACTCTCACAAGATGGGATCAGGACGAACGCGAGTAAACGTGAAGGCCGAGCTGCCTGACGACAAACATCCAAGCTCGTCGCACGTTGATGGCCTGGGACGTCAGTCTATTACATGGGCGACGGGATTTCATTGGTCGTCGGTATGATGCCATCACGCCGCGAGTCGCGATTGGAAGCGGCAGCTCATGCTTCCAGGCCGGCGGCCGTCGTGCTTCCAGCGCCGTCCGCTGCGAGCGCCGCCTTGATCACTTCCAGCAGACGCTTAGTATCGAGCGGCTTGCGCAGAAATTCAAAGGCGCCGGCTTGGAGCGCCTGCGCCCGCGCCGACTCGTCGTCGAACGCGGTAATGAAGACGATGGGGCGACGGACGCGTAACGCGACTAATTCAGCCTGCAGTTCTAGGCCGCTTTTGCTGGGCAGGTGAACGTCGAGGATCACGCAGTCCGACGTTTCCGCCGCTCCCGCCGCCAGAAACGCCTCGGCCGACTCGTAGGCGACCGCCCCATAACCGGCAACCGCCATCAGTCGGCAGAGTGCTTTCCGCACCGAGAGGTCGTCGTCAACTAAACTGATCGTCGGCATGGATGCACAATCTACCGAGGCGCCCGGCGGGGTGACATTATTCTTTGGTATGACAGCGACAGGATGACGGCGGTTAGTCGCGGCCGACGACTGGGCGGAACCCGGCGCGTTCGCAGAGGCGCACCAGTTCGGCGACCGACGCCGCGCCCGTCTTCTCCATGACTCGGCCGCGATGCACCTTGACGGTGGCTTCCGTAATCGCCAATCGGGCGGCGATCTGCTTGTTCAGCAAGCCGGCGATTACGAGCAACATGATTTCGTGCTCGCGGGTGGTCAGCGACTGCACCCGCATTTCAAACTCCCGCAATTCGAGCGTTTGCCGCCGTCGTTGCGCGTAGTCGCCGATCGCCTTCTGGACGGCGTCGAGCAGCCGATCGTTGTCGACCGGTTTGGAGAGGAAATCGATCGCACCTTGCTTCATCGCCTGAACCGCGGCGGGAACGTCGCCGTGCGCGGTCAGAATAATGATCGGCAAATCCACTCCGCGCTGCAGCAACTTCGTCTGCAGTTCCGCGCCGCTCATCCCGGGAATCTGGAGATCCAGCAGCAGGCAAGCGAGGTCGTCCGTGTCGGGCGCCGCGAGAAACTCCTCGGCGGAGCTGAATGTTCGCACCTGATAGCCGGCCGAGCGGAACAGCCGATTCATGGCCCGCCGAATCGACTCGTCGTCGTCGACGACATACACCGTTGGCAGACTTTCCATCACGCCGAATCGCTCCGGAAAACGGGGAGGGCGAAGTGAAACGTCATTCCGCATTCCTTGTTGCGCGTCGCCCAGATGCGGCCTCCGTGGCCATGGATGATCGTACGATTGATGGCCAGCCCCATTCCAGTCCCCTCTGACTTCGTCGTATAGAACGGTTCAAAGAGGCGATCCAAATCTTCCTCTGCGGCGCCGATCCCCTGATCCTCGACGGACAGTTCGACGGTTTCCTCCACCCGCGACGTTCGCAGAACCAGCGGCGCTTCGCGAGCCGCTCGGCCGTGCATCGCCTGCGCCGCGTTAATCAAAAAATTGAGAACGACCTGTTCGAGTTCAATCGCATTGCCTGTGACTTGCGGGAGGTCTGGCGCCAGTTGCGCGACGACGGCCAATCCTCGGCCGCGGAGTTCGGGTTGAACGAGCCTTAGGGCGCTTTGGGCGACGGCGTTCAAGTCGAGCTGACGGGCGGGCAGCGGGGACTTTCTCACCAGCGAACGCACATGATCGATGATTTTCGACGCTCGGTCGCCGTCGCTCGCAATGTCGCTTAGCGCCTCGCGCACTTCGTGGATGTCGGGAGGGTCCGCGTCCAGCAGACGCTGGGCCGTTTGGGCGTTGCTGACGATGGCGAACAGGGGCTGCTTAACTTCGTGTGCGATGGACGTGGTTAGTTCGCCCATGGAAGCCGCGCGAGAGACGCGCGCCAGCTCCTCCTGTCGACGACGCACTTCGGACTCGGCGCGAGCCCGCTCCTGAATCTCGCGGCGGAGGATCTCATTGGCCGTCCGAATCTTGCGCGTCCAGAGTCGCACCCCGAGCGCCGCCGAGCCGACGACGGCCGCCAGAAAGGCGAGCTGAAATAGTCGCGTCTCCCACCATCTTGGCAGCACGACGAATCGAACCGGCTCGGCTTCCAGCCACGCTTGGTTCCCTTGGCGTGCGGCGATTCGAAAGACATATTCGCCGGGTCGCAAGTCGGTGTAATACGCGACGCGTTCGCGGCCCGCATCGATCCAGTCGGCGTCGAATCCCTCGATGCGATAGCGCACCGAAACCTGTTGAGGAGACTCTACGGCCGCAACGACGAATTCCAGCATCAGCCGCCGCGGCCCAGACTGGTATGCGAACGCCTGCCGGAACTCCGTCTC
>JAXMBK010000004.1:0-947871 GCA_046349935.1 Pirellulales bacterium
AGACAGCAATCTTCCGCCGTACGTGTGGATTAAGCCAGGAAGCGGCGGGTTCATTCACCAGGACGCCGGGTTTCTCGGCCCGAAGTTCGGTGCGCTCGCCTTCGGCGACGGGAAGCCGCCCGAGAACATGCTACGACCTGCGGACCTTTCGGTCGAAGCGGACGACCAACGCAATGCGCTGCGCGAGGCAGCCAATCGACGTTACGCGCAGCGCCGTCGGCCGACGGTGGGGGAGGCGTCGAGCTACGTGTATGACATGGCGCGGACGCTCATGAAACGCCAAGACTTGTTCGACTCCAGCTCGCTCGATCCCCGCGACGTCCAGCGATACGGCTCGCACGAACTCGGTCGACACATGCTGCAGGCGCGGCGGATGCTCGAGGCCGGCGTGACGTTCGTGAAAGTGAACTCGTACGGCTGGGACACGCACGGCGACAATTTCAATGGACACTTGAGTCTGGCTTGTCGTTTCGATCAACCGTTCGCGGCGCTCGTCGAGGATCTGGCGGAACGCGGCATGCTGGAGCACACGCTGGTGATTGCGATGAGCGAATTCGGTCGCACTCCGCGGATCAATGGGCATGTGGGGCGCGATCATTGGCCGGAGGCGTGGTCGATCGCCATGGCGGGCTGCGGACTGAAGCACGGCATCGCAGTCGGCGAGACGAACGAACAAGGGACGTGGGTCAAATCGAAGGAATACGACATCGGGCACATGTTTCACACGTGGTTTCATTGTCTGGGAATCGACTCGAAACAACTCGAGTACGACAACCAGGGCCAGCCCCTTCCCTTGGCTCACGACGATTGCTCGAAGATCGAGGAGGTGTTGGCGTGACCATGCAAGCCAAGTGGGAATTGCAGGAACTCAAGACCATTCAGGCCGACCCGCAGGTGCTGCTGGCGCGGTTCACGCCGTGCGGCAAGTACTTGTTGGCGGCGAGCTACGATGCACGCGTGCGTCGCTGGGACGTCGCGGGGGACGAACCGGTTGAGTTGGAGGCGATCGGCGGGCACGGCGGCTGGGTGACGGCCATCGCCAGTTCGGCCGCGGGCGAGTGGCTGTTTTCGGGCGACTCGTGGGGGCGATTGCGGTGCGGCGCGTACGGCGGGCCGACGGCGGCCGCCGCCAAGTGGACCCTCGAAGCGGCCCACGATGGCTGGCTGCGCGACATTGCAGTGAGTCCTGATGGAAAGCGTGCGGCGACCTGCGGGATCGATAAACGCGTGCGCATCTGGTCGGCTGAGGATGGCGCTAAACAACTTGATTTCGCCGTGGGCGAGGGACCCGAGTTTGAGCCGCGCAATGGATCGCTTGACGGCGACGTCGCGTGCTTGCGGTTTACCGCCGATGGACAAGGGCTGATCACGGCCGATCTCAAGGGACAAATTCGGATTTGGGACCTGCAGGGACCGCCGCGAGTCGTCCGCTCGTTCGACGCCGGTTCGCTGTTCAAATTGGATCGCCTGCAAGACGTCGGCGGCGTGCGTTGTCTGACCGTCGATGGGGAATCAAAATGGCTGGCGGCGGGCGGCACCGCGCCGAAGAACGGCGGGACGGTCGTCGGCATCCCGACCGCCCTGCTGTTCGACTATGCGACAGGCGAACTCAAACAGACGTTTACCTACGGTCAACCGAACGATTGCTTTGTTTCCGACCTCGCCTTTCACCCTCGTGGATATCTGCTGGCGACGACCAACGGGACGCCGGGAAGCGGCCAGTTGATCGTGCAGCCGTTAAGCGAGACCCAGCCGCTGTTCGTGACCAAGAAGATGGTAAACTGTCAAAGCGTGGCGGTGCATCCGGACGGCGCTCGGCTGGCGGTGGCGGCGACCAACGCCGGCAGCAACGGCAACGGTCGGCCGCTGACCAAAGACGGCGCCTACGCGACTAACAAGTCGCCGATCGTGTTATGGAAATTACCAACCGTGTCATGATTCCCAGAGGAGCCAAGCGTGGGATGGTCCTTTCGACGTTCAATCACCCTTGGTCCGTTTCGGATCAATTTCAGTAAGTCAGGCATCTCGTATTCGTTCGGCATGGCGGGGTTTCGCACCGGCGTCAATGCCAAGGGGCGTCGCTATTCGTCGATGAGCGTGCCGGGGACCGGACTACGCTACTCGAAGACCCACGGCGCCGGCGGCAAGAAGTCGAAACAAACCGTCGATCAACCGGCGGACGAGGAGTAAAGCACCATGAAAGTTCGGTTCACTCGAGCCATTCGGACGGCGTCATCGGAGCGGTATCTCATTCACATCGATGGCGAAGGGGACGATGCAGTGCTGGAACTGCATTACCTCGACGGCGGCACCGTCGCCGGCACGCTCATCGTGCTCGACAAGAAGTATGCCTCGAAGGAAGCGGTCGCCGACATCTTGCAAGAAGCCGATCGATTGCTGTTGCCGACGGCGAGCCTCGATTCGGGCAACTTGGTGTTCACCGTCGTCAAGGGCGCGGTGATCGGCGAGTTCAAGGCCGCGGGCGAGTAGGCGCGGCGCTATGCATCGACGTGACGTTCAACCTGAAACTCGCCGTTGGCTCCGCGTCGTCGTCATCGCGGTCGCCTGGGCGTCCGTAGGCCATGTGCGGGCGGACGAGGTCGATTACTCGCGCGATATCAAGCCGCTGTTGGCTCAGCACTGCAGCCGTTGCCACGGAGTCAAGGCGCAGGAAGCCGGGTTGCGCGTCGACCATCGAGCCGGACTGTTGGCGGGCGGCGACAGCGGGCCGGCGCTCGTCGCAGGCGATGCGGCCGCCAGTCGCGTGATGAAGGCGCTGCGCGGGATCGACGGCGTTTCCAAGATGCCGCCCGAGGATGAACCGCAGCTGACCGAAGAGCAAGTCAAGTTGGTGGAACGCTGGATTGCCTCCGGCGCGACGGGGCCGAGCGACGAGCAGGTCGAAACGGCGACCGTCGATCATTGGGCGTTTCGTCGCCCCGTGCGTCCCGCGCTGCCGCGAGTCGAGCGCGATCAAGACGTGCGCTCGCCGCTGGACGCTTTCGTGGTCGCGCGTCTTGAGCAGCAGGCGACATGGTTGTCCCCCGAGGCGCCGCGCGCGGTTCTGTTGCGTCGTCTCTATCTCGACTTGCTGGGGCTGCCTCCCGAAGCCGACGAAGTCGCCGACTTCGAAATCGACTCGACCCCCGACGCCTTCGAGCGACGATTGGATCGACTCTTGGCGCATCCAGCCTTTGGAGAGCGGTGGGGCCGCTATTGGCTCGACCAAGCGCGCTATGCGGATTCCAACGGCTATACACGCGATTTCGGACGCGAGATTTGGCCGTTTCGCCAGTGGGTGATTCGAGCGATTAATCGCGATTTGCCGTTTAGCCAATTCACGATCGAGCAAGTGGCGGGCGACCTGTTGCCCAACGCGACGACCGATCAATGGGTGGCGACCGGGTTCCACCGCAATACGCTGATCAACGAAGAAGGCGGCACCGATCAGGAGCAATTTCGGGTGGAGGCGGTCGCGGATCGCGTCGCCACGACGGGCCAAGTTTGGTTGGGGCTGACGCTGGGTTGTGCTCGCTGTCACAACCACAAGTACGATCCGATTTCCCAGCGCGAGTTCTATCAGTTGTTCGCGGTGCTCAACAATTGCGATGAACCGCAGATCGAGGCGCCGTCGCAGTTGAACTTGGAGCGAGGCGATCTCGAGCGGCGAGCGGAGTTGCGTCGGCAGATTGCTGAACTGGAGAAGCAAGTTGAGTCGCGTCGGTCCGACTTGGAAGCCAGTCAAGCGGCGTGGGAAGCCATGGTGACGGTGCAGCAGCGAGCTCAACTTCCAGGGCCGATCCAAGTCGCGTACGACATGCCGCGCGACAAACGCGACGACGCCAACAAGAAGACGCTCGAGGATTACTACAAACAGACGGAACACGCTCGGAAAGCGTTTCCAGAACTTGAGGAGATCGCCAAGCTGCGAGCGCAAGAGCCGAAGATTCCTCAGACGATGGTATTGAAGGAGCGAGCGACGCCGCGGGAGACGCATGTCCACAAGCGGGGCGATTTTCTCAGTCTGGGCGTTCAGGTGAATGCCGCGACGCCTGCGGTGCTCCATCCCGCCTCGCTTACCGACGGTCGCCTCACGCGATTGGACTTCGCCAAGTGGCTGGTCGACCCGGCCAACCCGCTTACTCCGCGCGTCATCGCCAACCGGACTTGGCAATCGTTATTTGGCCGCGGACTTGTCGAAACCGAGGACGACTTCGGCGTGCAGGCCAGTCCGCCGACCCATCCCGAACTGCTGGACTGGTTGGCTTGCGAGTTTGTGCGTCCGACGAACAGCGCGGACGAACAGAACGATTGGTCGACCAAGCGGCTGGTGCGCTCGATCACCACGTCGGCCGTCTATCGACAAACATCGACGGTGCGGCCCGAACTGGCGGAACGAGACCCGCGGAACGAATGGTTGGCTCGTCAAAATCGGCTGCGCGTGGAGGCGGAAGTCGTGCGCGACTTGTCCTTGGGAGTCGCCGGCCTGCTGACGCGCGAGATCGGCGGGCCGAGCGTCATGCCGCCGCAGCCGGAAGGCGTGTATGCGTTTACTCAGGACCCCAAGCCTTGGAAGACGGAAACGGGCGCGAACCGCTATCGGCGCGGGCTCTACACGTTCTTCTGGCGGTCCCTCCCCTATCCGATGCTGACCGTGTTCGACGCCCCGAACGGCAATGTGTCTTGCACGCGCCGCATTCGATCCAATACGCCGCTGCAGGCGCTTACGCTCGCCAACGACGCCGCGTTTGTGGAGTGCGCCGAGGCGCTGGGGCGGCGAGTGTTGGCGGAAGGGCCGAGCGGCGATGAGGCGCGAGCGGAGTACCTGTTCCGCACCACGCTGGCGAGAACGCCGACGGCGCGCGAGCGCGAGCGGCTTGAGCAATTGATCCGGTCGCAGCGTGCGGCGTACGCGGCGGACGCGGCGGCGGCCGCCGAGATTGTGCAGGGGGCGCCGCCGACTGGGGCGAGTCGCGAGGAATGGGCCGCGTGGACGGCCGTTGCACGGGTGCTCTTGAATTTGGACGAGTTCATCACGCGCGAGTGACGCGGCGCAGAAGGGCGGGCAGTCTGTCATGAGCGAGATGGCATCGACAACGGACCAACAGCGAGCCGTGCTGGCGGAGACTCGCCGCTGCTTTCTCCACGATTGTCGCATTGGAATTGGCGCGATGGCGCTGGCGGCGCTGCTGGAACGCGATCGCCTGCACGCGGCCGCGCCGGCGCCGATCGTCAATCCGCTGCATGCGCCGCAGCGCCGTACGGATCCCTTGGCCGTCTTGCCGACGCACTTCACGCCGCGGGCCAAGAATGTGATCTTCTTGTTCATGGCGGGCGGTCCGAGTCAATTGGAACTGTTTGACCCGAAACCGAAGTTGACGGAATTGCACGGGCAAGTGATTCCCGAAACCTACGTGGCGAACAAACGGTTCGCATTCATAAAGCGGGACGCAAAGCTGCTGGGGACGAACCGTAAGTTTGCCCGCTACGGCGCCAGCGGCGGCGAGGTGTCGGAGTGTCTGCCGCATCTGTCGAAGATCGTCGACGACATTGCGCTGGTGCGGTCGATGAAGACCGACGTCTTCAATCATGGTCCCGCCAAGTTTCTGATGAATACTGGCTCGCCGCTGTTCGGTCGTCCGAGCATGGGCGCGTGGCTTACCTACGGCATCGGCAGCGAATCAAAGAATCTGCCGGGGTTCGTCGTGCTGCAATCAGGCCCGCGCGGCCCGCGAGGCGGAGCGCCGAATTGGGGAAGCGGCTTTTTGCCGACGACCTACCAGGGCGTGCCGTTTCGAACGCAGGGCGCGCCGATCCTGGATCTCGAGAGTCCCGCGGGGGTTAACGTCGATCGACAACGCGAGTTCATCGGCGCGGTGAACGACTTCAATCGCCTACGGTTGGAAGACACGGGAGATCCTGAAATCGCCACGCGCATCGCCTCGTATGAAATGGCGTTCCGAATGCAGGCGAGCGCCCCCGAACTGATGGACATTCGCGGCGAGTCGCAGGAGACGCTGAAGCTTTACGGCGTGGAGCCGGGGAAACCGTCTTTCGCCCAGAACTGTTTGCTGGCGAGGCGGCTCGTCCAGCGCGGCGTGCGGTTCGTGCAGTTGTTCCACACCGATTGGGATCACCACGGCAATAAGGGGACCGAGTTAGGCGAGTCGCTGGACAAGATTTGCTTGGAGACCGATCAGGGCGCTGCGGCGCTCGTTCAAGACCTGAAACGACTCGGCATGCTCAATGACACCATCGTGGTGTGGGGCGGCGAGTTTGGGCGGACCCCGCAAGGCGAACCTCGCGACTTGATGGGGCGCGACCATCACATCGAAGCCTTTACCATGTGGCTCGCGGGCGGAGGCATCAAGCCAGGGCTCACGCTTGGAAAGACCGACGAACTGGGGTACTACATCGCGGAAGACCCCGTGCACGTTCATGACCTCCACGCAACGCTGTTGCATCTCCTGGGGCTCGACCATCTCAAGCTCACCTTCCGCTACCAAGGCCGCGACATGCGCCTCACCGACGTCGCCGGCCGGCTGGTCGAAAAGCTGTACACGTAGCAAAGGCCGTAGCACAGGCCGTAGCACAGGCCGTAGCACAGGCTTCCAGCCTGTGAAGCAACTAGCTTCGTAAACGCGCCCTTCGCACACGCGCCCTTTGCACTGCAGCGCCAGACAGGCTGGAAGCCTGTCCTACGGGTATTCGACGACCGTCTTGATGCCTTGCGGAAGGCGGTGGAGGTAGTGCCAGAGGGAGTCGGCGGGGGCGACGCGAGCGGTGATGAGTTGTGCGAGCGCGTCGGGGTGCGTGGCTTGCAGTTGATCAAGGTGCGCGAGGGCGTCGACGAAATCGCGGGGCGCCGAGTTGACGGTGGCGAGGTGCAGGTGATTGCGCAGGATGCCGTCGCGCATCATCTGTTCCACATTGCGCAACTGCGGTTCGGGGCGGCGGGTGCTGCCGAGCCACACCATGACGCCGCGCGAGGCGAGTGCGCCGACCGCATGGAGCATGATCTCGTCGCTGCCGGTGCACTCGAGCACGAGGTCGTAGCCGTCGAGCTCGACGTCGCGCACCGCGAAGGGGTGATCGGCGAGCGACTGGTAGCGGGCGCCGAAGCGGGTCGCCAGTTCGGCTCGAAACGTATCGGCAGCATCGCGACCGACCATCGTCGTCGGCCAGCCGCGAGCGACGGCGGCGAGAACGGCGGTGAAGCCGATCGGGCCTTGGCCGGTGACCAGCACGCGCGGCGGTCGGTCGCGCCACTCATGAGGTCCGATGCGGGCCTGTTGGACGACGAACGCTTCGTTCACCGCCTTCTCGGAGACCGCCAGCGGTTCGGCGAGCACGGCGACCGATTCGAGGTGCGGGGGGACCTTGAGGACGTGCTCGGGGCGATCGAGCCAATAGGCGGCGGAGAAGCCGTCTTCGTGGAAGATGCCGCGTTCCGTGAAGCAGCCAAAGGCCAGCATGTCGACTCGGTACGCGTCGGCGAACTGAGGAAGAGCTCGACGCACCACGGGAACCACGAGGTCGCCGGGGCGGAGCGACGCGACGTCGGCGCCGGTTGATTCCACGATTCCCAGGCACTCGTGGCCCAACAGCAACTCGGACGCGCCGTGTGGAACGGCCGGCTGTTCGGAGAGCAGGATTTCGCGGTCGGTCCCGCAGATGCCCAGTTGGAGGGTGCGGCAGAGGATCTGGTCGCGCTGAGGTCGCGACGGGTAGGGAACATCGACCAGTTGGGGCGTCGACGAACCGGGGCGAGCAGCGATAGCGATCATGGATGCGGCGGGGGCTGGTGGGAACGAGACGTCGCGACAGGCTCGTATCGTAGCGACCACAACGCAAAAAAACGACGCGACCCGGCTCCTCTTGAGCCGGGTCGCGCGTCACCAGACCACAGGTTGACCTTCCGACGGGCGGAAGTTTGGAAGATCTATTGGACGGTTCGTCCGAGCGAATCGTTCAGGCTTGCGGGCGGGACGAGCGAGCCGCAAAGTCGCTCGTCCCGGGACCTGAGCGTTCGCTTAGCAGTCGCAACCATGGCGGCGGCGGCCGCAGCACGGCGGCGGGCAGCAGATGGTGACCGGCACTTCCTCGCACACCACTCGACGCACGCAGCGAGTCGCGGTGTAGGGGACGCACTTCGGCACGCACTTGGCAACCCGAACCGTCTTCGTGTAGTGCACCGGCTTGCACACCGTGTACGGGACTTGCTTGACGCAGGTCTGACGTTCATAGCGGCAAACGGTGTACGGGATCTGCTTCGTGTGGCATTCCTTCACCATGCGGCACACGGTGTAGGTGCAGGTCTTCACCCGTTGCTCCGGCACCATCTTGCAGACGGTGTAGGTGCATTCCTTCACGCGCTGTTCCGGAACCATCCGGCAGGTCGTGTAGGTGCAGGTCTTCACGCGTTGTTCCGGCACCATCTTGCAGACGGTGTAGGTGCAAGTCTTCACTCGCTGTTCCGGAACCATGTGGCAGACCGTGTAGGTGCAAACCTTGGTGCGTTGTTCCGGCACCATGCGGCAGACCTGGTACGTGCAGGTCTTCACGCGCTGCTCGGGCACCATGCGGCACACGGTGTACGTGCAGGTCTTTTGTCGTTGTTCGGTCACGTAACGGCACACCGTGTACGGGACCATCTTCTTGCAAACTTCGCGTTCATAGCGGACGCAGTGGACCGTCTTGGTCTTCACTTCCGGCACCCAGACCTTCTTGCAGATCCGGCGCGGCGGGCACTGAACTTCGACGATCTTGCACTCGCCCGGGCAATACACGCAGCGGCAGCAGCACGGATCCCAGACCCAGCAGCCCGGTTCCTGCACGCACTTCCGCACCACCGGCCCCGGGCATTCGGTCACTTCCGTTTCCCAATGGCCGCAGCAGATCTGGATTTCCTTCGTGTAGTGCACCGGCTTGCAGACCGTGTAGCAAACTTCACGTTCGCACGTTTCGTACACCGGCTTGCACACCGAGTAGCAGATCGTGCGTTCGCGAGTTTCATAGACGGGCTTGCAGACCGTGTAGCAGATCTCCTTCGTCCGCGTCTCGTAGACCGGCTTGCAGACGGTGTAGCAGATCGTCTTCTGCTTCGTCTCGTAGACCGGCTTGCAGACCGTGTAGCAGATCTCCTTCGTGCGCGTCTCGTACACCGGCTTGCAGACCGTGTAGCAGATGTCGCGCGAGTGAGTCTCGTACACGGGCTTGCAGACCGTGTAGCAGACCTGCTTCGTGCGGGTCTCGTACACCGGCTTGCAGACCGTGTAGCAGATGTCTTTCGTACGGGTCTCGTAGACCGGCTTGCAGACCGTGTAGTTGCACGTCTTGTACCGCGTCTCATAGACCGGCTTGCAGACCGTGTACTCGCAGTCGCGGTAGCACGTCTCGCGGACGTACTTCACGCAGTCAACCTGACGATCCTCGTACACCGTCTCGTAGCACGTCTTGTAGCAGGTGTATTCCTGCTTTTCCCACACGACCTTGCGGCAGGTCTTCATCACGGTATGGCACTGCGCCTTCGCCGCGCAATACGACGCCGGATCATCCGCACCGCACTTGTCGTAGCTCGCCGCGCCGCAACACGACGCCGCAGCCACATCGGCCGCCGCCAGTGCGAGCAGCACCGCGAGCATCGGCACTCCCCAAATCGACTTCATTGTTCTGTCTCCTTCCGTCAGATCTCAACCTCAAAGTGGCAACTGGTCTGGCGATCCAACTCGCCTGGTCGCTGTCTTTCTTGCGGCATGGTTGCTTTCGCCCGCTCGCGTCCCCCCTGCCCCGCTCAGGGAGGGGGATGTCGTCGCGACGCCCGTTGAGGGCGGCGCCACGAGCGCAATCTGGGCACTCGAGCCACCTATCTCGCTGTCATCGTCAAAATGTTAGGACAGCTTGAACTGGGAGCTCTGGGCAAAATGCCTTTAAGACACTAAATGCATCGCCCACACAGTTCGGGTCGATCAGATAAATCCTAGGAATGACAATGGTTCCGCTAGCGCCGGTCGCCCCGGCCGCGACACACCAAAACGATTGCAGCGGCTGTAGGACCTCCTAGGAGGGGGACTGGCGATCCCCAAGGCCGTCTCTCTTGCTCGTCATGCCCTACCTGGGGTACATTGCGGCCGATTTGGCTCACAACTAATCCCGGCCCCCTGAAGTTCGGATGAGCGACTCGCAAGACAAATCGCCTGACAGCGCCGCCGCCGAGGCGGTTCCGAAGGCCGTCGTGAGCCGCCTGAGCCTATATCTGCGCGAGCTCCAGCACATTCAGCAGGAGGGCTCCCAGACCACAAGCTCGACGCAACTTGGAAGAATGCTAGGGCTTACGGATGCGCAGGTGCGCAAGGATCTCGCTTATTTCGGCCAGTTCGGGTACCCGGGGATCGGGTATCGCTGCGAAGAACTCATTCAGAAGATTCGCGAGATCCTGGGCACCAATCGCGAATGGCCGGTCGTACTCGTCGGGGTGGGTAACTTGGGTCGCGCCCTCTTGGGCTACCGAGGTTTTGGTCGCCAGGGATTCAAGGTGGTCGCGGCTTTTGATTCTGATCCAGAAAAGATTCATCGCGAAATTGACGGCGTTCCCGTCTTTCCGCTCGAGCAAATTCCCGAGCTTGTTCGCGCGCAAGGCATTCGATTAGCGATTCTCGCCGTGCCCGCACAAGCTGCGCAAGGCGTTGCAGATCAACTGGTTGGAGCTGGCGTGGTGGGGGTGCTTAACTTTGCGCCAGTCACCCTTAACCTGCCGGCAGAAGTCGCTAAAATCGGCGTCGACCTCGCCATGGAACTCGAACAATTGACTTTTGCAGTTGCGAACCGAGCGGGTTGTCAGATCCGCGAGGGTTCTTAGAATAGCGAGACGGATTTCGGGAATGGTGTAATGGTAACACTACGGATTTTGGCTCCGTCATTCTAGGTTCGAATCCTAGTTCCCGAGCTTCTCCCCCCTGGGAGTGAATTCTGTTGGAAGTCCCGGCAAGCGATTGCCGGGACTTTTTTCTTGCGCTCGCGACCAATGGAGGCGGACCATGTTTGGCGCGTGGATGGGCGTTTGTCTTGCGGCTTGCAGCCTGGGCGTGGATGGGGAACTGCCGCGCGTCGTCGACGACCGCTTGCGGCTCGATCGATTCGCCGACGCGCCGGACATCGTCACCCCCGTCGGGATCGCTGTCGACCCGCGCGGACGCGTGTTCGTCGTGGAGAGCCATACCCACTTTCCTCCCCCTGGCTATAAGGGGCCCCAAGTCGATCGCATTCGGCTGCTTGAGGATCGCGACGGGGACGGAAAAGCCGAACTCGCGTCGACGTTTTACGAAGGCGAGAAAGCGACGATGAGCGTCGCGTTTCATCCCGATGGAACGCTGCTCGTCGCGACGCGCAGCGAGATCTTGCGGCTGGTCGACCGTGACGACGACGGAAAGGCGGAGGAACGTCGGTCGTTGATCAAGTTTGAGACGTCCGGCGCTTATCCACACAATGGTCTATCCGGGTTTGCCTGCGACTTGGCCGGCAATCTCTGGTTCGGCATGGGTGAGAATCTGGGAGCGGATTACGTTCTGATCGGGGCCGATGGGCGGCGACTGAAGGGCGGTGGCGAGGGCGGGAACATCTACCGCTGCGACGCCGAAGGTCGGAAGCTTGAGCGCACGGCCACCGGGTTCTGGAACCCGTTTCACTTGGCCTTCGATGCGTTCGGCAGGTTGTTCACGGTCGACAACGATCCCGATTCTCGACCTCCCTGTCGGCTGATTCACGTCGTACAGGACGGCGATTACGGTTACCGCTTCCGCAATGGTCGTCGCGGCACGCATCCCTTTACGGCTTGGAATGGCGAATTGCCCGGCACGCTGCCCATGGCGGGCGGCACGGGGGAAGCGCCAAGCGGCGTCGCGGCCTACGAGTCGACGCAGTGGCCAGCCGACTACCGCGGCGACTTGCTCGTCACCTCGTGGGGCGACCACCGCATCGATCGCTTCCGACTCCGGCCGCGCGGGGCTTCCGTGGTCGCCGATTCGACTCCCGTCGTGGTCGGCGACGACCAATTCCGTCCCGTCGGGATCGCCGTCGCTCCGGACGGGTCGGTCTACTTCAGCGATTGGGTCGACAAGTCCTACCAGCTTCACGGCAAAGGTCGCGTCTGGAAGCTGTCGGCCAAGTCGGCCGTCGCCCAAAAACCAAAACACGCGCCAGACAGTCTAGGGGGGGCAGACAGTCTAGATTCCCCCGATCGGGCGGTGAGAGAACGCGCCGCCTGGGCCGCGCGGCAGGCGGGCGGCATCGAATTCGATCGGCTGCTCGCCGCGGCCGCCGCACCCGCAATTCAAGGCCAACCAAGGCCAGACAGTCTTGAACAACCAAGGCCAGACAGTCTAGGGGGGCGGGTGCGTTCGACTTCGCTGCAAGCCCTTATTGCGTCAGTAGATACTCTGACAGACGTTCAGCGTCGGCAGCTCGCCGAGGCCGTAATGCGCGAGCCCGATCCCGGGGTGCAGGCCATGGCCGTCGAACGTCTAAACGGCCGCGGACTCGACCTTGCCGCACTCGCCCGACAGCCCTCCCCCGTCGTCCGCGCCGCCGTCCTGCGAGTGCTCAAGCCCACCTCGACCGACGCCAGGACCGACGCCAGACAGTCTGGGCTCGATGCCAGACAGTCTGGAGAGTGGCTGTGGGCGGCGCAGGACGAAGCCGACCCGTTTTTGCGCCAAGCGGCACTTGCCTCACTGGCTCGGAACGAATCCATGAACTTGGATGCTGAGCTAACTCGGCGTTCCACCTCTGGCCAGCGACTGGCCGTCGCACTCCTAGCGCGGCAGCGAGACGACGACGCAAGTCGTCGTCTCATTTCGAGACTCCTGCGGGACGACGATCCGCGCGTTCGGTTTGTGGGCGTGCAATGGATTGGCGAACTGCAACTGCAATCCCTGCGCGCCGACTTGGTCGAGACGCTTCGAACGCGTGCTGCCACTCGACAGTTATTCGAAGCCTGTCTGGCCGCCCTCGAGCGACTGGACGGCGTCTCGCGCAAGCCGACCGACGAGTTGCCGGGAGAACAGTACGTCGTGCAGTTGCTCCTCGATGACGCGACGCCGCTGGAGGTGCGCCGCCTCGCGTTGCGGATGCTTCGTCCCGACCACCCCGCACTGAAGCTTGACCTACTGCGAAGTTTCCTCGCCCATGACGATGCGGAAATTCGGCTCGAAGCGATCCGCTCGCTGCGCGAACATCCGTCGCCCGACCGCATTCCGCTCCTGATCGAATTGGCTCGCCGTTCGTCTGCCTTGCCTCGAGAGCGTGCCGAGGCGGTCCTGGGGCTCGATGCCGCCGGCGACCCGGCCGGTCCGCAGCGAGCGACTTTGCTGGAGTTGGCGATTCAAGCGGCGCCGCCTGTCGCGCTGGAGGCCTTGCGCGGGTTCCGCAGCGTTTCTTTGTCGGACGACGAGCGACGGTCGCTGTTATCAGCCGAAAACCGCAGCCCCGCGTGGCTCGATTTGCGAACCAAGTTGCTTTCCGCCGCCACGAATGCGCCGCCGGCCGGTCCCGAACCGGCCGACGCTTGGCTGGCGAAGCTGGAGGGGCCTGCCGATCCGGAATCCGGCGAACGGATCTTCTTTCATCCCCGAGCAACGGGGTGTTACCGTTGTCATGAATTTCGCGGACGGGGCGCCGGCATTGGCCCGGAGCTCACCGAAGTCACGCGGACGATGTCCACCCGGCGACTCGTGGAGTCCCTGGTCGACCCGAGCCGCGAGGTGGCGCCGCAGTTCACGCCTTGGCAAATCGTGACGGACAAGGGAGAGGCGTTCGTGGGGCTGCTGTTCGCCGAGGAGGTGGACGGCACGCAAAAGTACGTCGACAGTCAGGGGCGTGAACGCCGACTAAAGCCGGACCAGATCGACGAACGGCAGCCGGTCGAGAAATCGATCATGCCTGACGGACTCCCGCACCTTCTGACCGAACAGGAATTTCGCGACCTGACCGCATTCTTGAAGGGCGTCGCTCCATGAACAAACTCACGCCGCAATCCGCCTCGGTGGCACATGCTTTCTCGCGTCGTCGACTGGGAAATAGCGACCTGGAGATAGCGCCGGTGATGCTGGGAGGCTGGCCCATTTCCGGCATGACGACGCTCGACGTTACCGAATCCGAAAGCCTCGCGACCCTTGAAGCCTGCTTTGAACTGGGCGTCAATTCGTTTGACACGGCGTTCGGATACGGGATGGAGGGGGAGAGCGAGCGCATGATCGCGCGAGTGTGTCGCGGGCGACGCGACCAAGTCGTCATCGCGACCAAAGTGGGGCTGGGTTGGAACTCGGATCGAACACGCGTGATCGACGGCCGTCCGGAAACCTTGCGACGACAATGCGACGAGTGTCTCCGGCGACTGGAGTCGGATCGCGTCGAGGTTCTGTACCTGCACGCCCCTGATCCCACCGTGCCGCTCGCCGATTCGGCCGGCGCCTTGGCGGAACTTCAAGCCGCCGGCAAAGCACGACTCATCGGCGCCTCGAACTTCTCCGTCCAGCAGCTCGCGGACTTCCACGCGGTCTGCCCGATTGCCGCATTTCAGCCGCCCTACAACATGCTCCAGCGGCAGATCGAATGCGATTCGCTCCCTTGGTGCCGCGAGCGGGGCATTGCGGTGCTGGTGTATTGGCCGTTGCTAAAAGGCCTGCTTGCCGGTCGCTTGGCTCGCGACCATGTCTTTCAACCGGGGGATGGTCGAGCCAAATACCCGATGTTTCAAGGGGCGGAGTGGCAGAAGAATCAGGACTTCGTCGACGAGTTGCGGCGACTGGCGGCGGAGGCGGGACGCAGCGTGGCGGAAATCGTAGTGAACTGGACGATCGAGCAGCCGGGCGTCACGGCCGCCATCTGCGGCGCGAAGCGCCCCGGCCAGATCCGCGAGTCGGCGGCGGCGCTGACGTGGAGAATGCCCGATTGGATGCGCTCGCGGATCGACGCCGCGCTTCAGACTCGCGGCGAACCGCAAGTCAAAGCGGCCGTCTAGCCGCCGTAGGACAGGCTTCCAGCCTGTCTCTCATCGACTCGCCGCGCAACAAAAACCGCCGCGGCGAACGCCTCGCGCGGCGGGGAATGTTGCGGTGAGATCGCTAACAGGCTGGAAGCCTGTTCTACGGCGGACGGCGCTATTTGAAAATGATGCGTTCGGCGACGCCCAGCTTACGGAGCTCTTCGAGTTGCGCCGACTTCGCGGCGTCGCTGAGCGGGTTGCCGGAAACGTCGACGTACCAGAACGGGGCGAATCGCTTTTCTCCCGCGGCATCCTTCTTCGCCATCTCCACCAAGACCGTGAGGTCGGCGAGCTGATTGCCTTGCAGGAAGAGGAACTTCGACGGGTAGAGCCCTGCCAGCGGCGAGATGTCGGTGATGCCGTTCGCCGCCAGATTGATCGTGTCGAGGTTCTTCAGTTCCGCGAGCGGCTTGAGGTCGGTGACTTGGTTGCCGCCCAAATACAGCGACCACAGCTTCTTCAGGCCGGCCAATGGCGCGACGCTTTTCACCTTGTTGTTGCTGAGGTACAGCGAGCGAAGGTTCGTCAGGCCGGCGAGCGGCGTGAGATCCTCGACCTCGTTGTTCTCCAGTTGCAGGTACTGCAGGTTGGTGAGTCCGGCGAGCGGCGAGAGGTCCTTGACCTTGTTGCCCTTCAGCGACAACAGCTGGATGCCCTTGAGATCGCGGAGGGCCGACAGGTCGCTGACGTCGTTTAGGTCGAGTTCCACGGCGGCGATCGAGCGGCATTTCTCGAGGCCGGCGAGGTTGGAGACTTTCTTGCCGTCTTTCCCCTTCCAGACGACCTGCGAAATGTTCGGCACATCGCCTTCGACGATCGGGTCGGGCTTGTTTCGCTTCTCGAAAACTTCTTTGCGGACGGCCGCTTCAAGGTTGGCATCGGGGAAGATGCCTTGAGCCGAAGCGGAGGCGACGAACGTGAGGGCGGCAAGAAGGCCGCAAATCGAGGCAATCCAGGTGGGAATCTTCATGGCGGGCTCCGCTTGGAATCGGGAGGGATATCGGCGACGTACGGCGTATAAGTTACTTTCCGGCGCAGCGCCAAGCTAGTGGCTACAAGCCCCCACGCTGCCACTCGAAAAACCGCCCCAGCCACGATCTCACCGTCGACGTCACTCGAGTGCGGTTGTACGCGTCCGCCGCTTTCCGCACCAGTTCGCCGTAAGTGGGATACGGGGCGACGACCTTCGCCAGCCGCTTGAGCCCCCACCCGGCCTGGATGGCGAGCGTAAAGGTCGTGATCAGGTCCCCTGCTCCGCGCCCCACGATCGTCGCGCCGGCGATGCGATCGCTGCCCGCGTGCAAGTTGACTCGCGCCCAGCCTGTCTCGCAGTCATCCAACCGAGCACGGTCCAACTGAGTCCAAGGGATCGTCAACGACGTGTAACGCGACTCGCGGAATCCAGCAGCCGAGGCTGCGACGCCGACGTGAGCTGCTTCCGGGGTGGTGTAGGTGCACCACGGGATGATCGCGCGCGACCATCGTGCGCGGCCGAAGAACAAGGCGTTTTGGACCACGATCCGTGCCATCGCGTCGGCCGCGTGCGTGAACCGAAACGGCGTGTCGCATACGTCGCCTGCCGCATAGATCAATCGATTCGAAGTGCGCAGGTAGTCGTCGACTTGAATTCCGCGCTGGGGGTCGAACGAGACGCCGGCCGCTGCTAACTCCAGCGACTCGACGTTCGGACGGCGACCGGCCGCCGCGAGCACCTGATCGCACTCCAGACGCCGTTCGCCTGCTGCATCGCGCACGACGATCGTCCGCGTCGACTTCGAACCGTCGGCCCCGATTTCGCTGCGCAGCGCTTCAGAGTTGCAGAGCACGTCCACGCCAGCCTGCTCCAGTGCGCGCTGGATGCTCGCGGAGGCGTCAGGATCGTCGCGCGGCAGCAGTCGCGACGGTCGCTGCACGAGCGTCACTTGACTGCCCAACTGAGCGAAGGCTTGCGCGAGTTCGCACCCAATGGGGCCGCCGCCGAGCACGACGAGTCGCCGGGGAAGCGACTGGAGCGAGAAGACGTTTTCGCTGGTGAGACAATTTTCGCGATCGAGTCCGGGCAGCGTGGGAATCGCCGGTCGGCCCCCCGTCGCGACCACCGCTTTGCAAAACCGCAACTCGGCCCCGGCGACCTCGAGCGTGCGGCTTGAGGTGAAACGTGCGTCGCCGACGAAGACGTCGATGCCCAGGCCCTGAAAGCGCGCGACCGAATCGTTCTCGGCGATGTCGGCGCGCAACCGACGGACTCGCTCCAACACCGAGCTGAAATCGATCGCCGGCCCGCTTGGTTCAATCCCCAAGCGGCCGGCGTTTCGCAGTTCGCCGGCGAGGTGCGCCGACCGCAACAAGGCCTTGGAGGGGACGCAGCCAAAATGCAGACAGTCGCCGCCCAACTGATCACGCTCGACGAGCGCAACTTTGGCGCCGAGCCCCGCGGCGCCGGCGGCGGCGACGAGTCCGGCGGGGCCGCCGCCGATGACCACCAGGTTATAGCGCGACGCCGGTTGCGGGTTTTGGGCGGGGGTGGACCGTACGAGCGCCAATAGGCGTTGATCGTGGGAGTCGTCTGGGAGCCAGCGCGGGGGAATCTGCGTCATTTTTTGCTACCCGTTTCTTGAGGGTCGTTCTATAGTTGTAGGCTCGTCGGGAAGACCGGGACACGGCCAGAGACGGGATTGGGGGGAGACGACCGAATATGACGACGGTGCTGGTGACGGCGTTCGAACCGTACGACCGTTGGTCGGAGAACGCCAGCTGGCTGGCGCTCGTCGAACTCACGCGCAATCTCCCCGCGGCGCCCAAGCTGGTCACGCGCCGCTATCCGGTCGATTTCATGAAGGCGCGGGAGCGGCTGGAAAAGGACTTGGGAGGAGACTACGACTTCGCGATCCATTTGGGACAGGCGCCGGGTAGTTCGATGATTCGCCTGGAATCGATTGCACTCAACGTGGGCGGGACCTCGCACGACAATCACGACGCCTTGAAGCCGCTGGTCGCTGACGGCCCGATCGCTTACCGAACTCGCCTCCCGCTCGCGTCGTGGGCCGACCAGATTCGCGCGGCTGGCATCCCCGTGCAGGTCTCGTATCACGCCGGCACGTACCTGTGTAACGCCGTTTTTTACTTATCGTCGCATCTGACGCAGCGACGTGGATTGCGGACGCAGTCGGTGTTCATCCACCTGCCGCTTGAGGTTGCTCAGGCCGTGCGCGAACCGCGCGAGACGGCGTCGCTGCCGGCGGCGGTCAGCGCCGAGGCGCTCCGCATCGTGCTCCGAGATTTGGCCGCTCGCACTTAGCCGCCTGCTTTCAGGATGAATTACTTCGCCCACGGACGGACATTCGTCGAACAGCCGTATTTTCTGGCGGGGACGGCGGTCCCGGATTGGCTGAATGTCGTGAATCGGCGCGTGAAGGCGCGATCCAAGGCGGCTCGGCTGTGGATTGACGATGCGGACGAGCGCGTCGCCTTCGTCGCGCGCGGCATCATGCAGCATCACGCCGACGACGACTGGTTTCATCAGTCGCGCGCATTCTTGGAGACTCAGTGGCGCTTTACGCTGCAGCTGCGCGAGCGATTGCCGGCGGACGACCGCTTGCGACCCAGTTTCCTCGGGCACATCCTCGTCGAACTGTTGCTCGATTCGACGCTTATCCGCGAAGCTCCCGAACGTTTGGACGCCTATTACGCTGCCGTCGAGCGGCTCGACCCGACCGTCGTGCAGAAAGCGGTCGAATGCGTCTCGGGGAAAGAATTGCCGACGCTGGCGAGTTGGATTCCCCGCTTTTGCCAGGAGCGCTTCTTGTACGACTACCAGGAGGATGGCAAACTGCTCGCTCGACTCAATATGGTCATGAGGCGCGTGGGCTTGAGCCCCCTGCCGGCGTCGCTCGTGGAGTGGCTGCCGGAGGCGCGGAGCGAGGTGGATCGTCAGCGGTCGGCCTTGCTCGCGAGCGGGCCCGAAACAGGCAATCGTCCCAATTCGAATTCTAGTGCGACAGGCGAAGGGCAAGATCCATGAAGTTCGGCATGAATTTGTTGCTGTGGTCCGGCGAGCTCAATGACGGCCTCCTCCCAGTGCTCGAGATGCTCAAGAATCTCGGATACGACGGAGTGGAGATTCCGTTGTTCAATACGAGTCTCGACTACCAGGCATGGGGCAAGCGGCTGGACGACTTGGGACTGGAGCGTACGGCGGTGACGGTTCGCGGCGGCGACGACAATCCGATCAGCCCGGATGCGGCAGTCCGCGCCAAGGGGGTCGAGGCGACCAAGAAAGTGCTCGATTGCTGCGCTGCGGTCGGCGCCACGACGCTGGTCGGCCCTTACCATTCGGCGCTCGGCGTCTTCTCGGGACAAGGGCCGACGACGGACGAATGGAAATGGGGCGTCGACAGCATGCGGCAGGTGGCCGAGCATGCGGGAAAGGTCAATGTGACGCTGGGCGTGGAGTGCCTGAACCGCTTCGAGACTTACCTGCTCAACACGCATGCCGATTCGGCTCGATTCGTGCGCGAGGTGGGGCACCCCTACTGCCGGATGATGTACGACACGTTCCACGCGAACATCGAAGAGAAGTCGATTACGCAGGCGATCCATGCCTGCGCCGACGTGTTGTGCCACGTGCACATTTCCGAGAATGACCGCAGTACGCCAGGCAAAGGGAACGTGCGCTGGGCCGAAAATTTCGACGCCTTGCGGCAAATCGGCTACAACGGCTGGCTGATGGTCGAGGCGTTCGGATTGGCCTTGCCCGAATTGGCCGCTGCCACGAAGATCTGGCGACGGATGTTCGAAAGCGAATTGCAATTGTCGCGTGATTCGTTGGCGTTCATGCGTTCCGAAGTGGCGAAACGCTGGGCGAAGTAAACGCACTGTCAGCAGGCGAACAGGCATGGCACGGAAAGCCAAGTCCTCGAAAACCGGCGCTGCGGCCAAGGCCGATGAGGCGGCGCACATCGCGCCGATCGACGTCGCTTCGCGTGCTGAACATCACGAACCAGAACGGGCGGTCGCCGAACCGCCCGCCGACCTGGGACTCGATCGCTTCGCCAGCGCCCCCGATGACGTGGGGCTATCGCTGGAAGAGTTGAGCGAGGCGTATGCCTCGTTGCTGTCCGACGGCGCCGATCCGTATGCGACGCCTTCGCCGGACGATGATTTCGCCGAGCTTGGCGATGCGTTCTCCGACGAGACCGCGCCGCCGGATTCTGCGGCGGCTGAGCTCGGCTCGACCGACGACGACGAGTCTTTGTCGGCCTCGGGAACCGAGGCCGCTCGCGCCGGCGTCTCGGATCCGCCGGCCGAAGTGGTCGCAGAACGTTTGCCCGCGGCGGAAGAAGTGGAGATTTCGCCGCGGACCATCCTCGAGGCGATGTTGTTCGTGGGGAATCCAAATCACGAACCGCTGACGGCAAAGCATGTCGCGTCGCTGATGCGCGGCGTTCGCGCGCGGGAAGTGGATGATTTGGTCGTCGAATTGAACGAGACGTACGCGGCGGAGCAATGTGCCTATACGATCGAGTCGGTGGGGGCCGGGTATCGGTTGGTGCTGCGACCGGAGATGGCGGCTTTGCGTGATCGATTCTACGGCCGCGTCAAGGATGCCAAGCTTTCGCAGCAAGCGATCGACGTGCTCGCGATCGTCGCCTACAACCAGCCGCTGACACGGCCAGAGATTGACAAGTTGCGCAATGCGAGCAGCGGCGGGGTTTTGTCGCAGTTGGTGCGGCGCGGACTCTTGCGAGTCGAGCGGCCGGACAAGAAGCCGCGCGAGCCCATCTTCTACACGACGAACCGGTTTTTGGAGTTGTTTGGGCTCGAGTCGCTGGACGACCTACCGAAGAGTTTGGATGCCGAACGGGCGTTGTAAGTCGTTTTTGTTCCGTGGTTTGTGCGTCCTAGGCGAGAGTCGCGGACGCAAGACAGAGGTCTGTCGCGTGACTGGCCTACGTGGAAGCCAGACGGGCATGCTACAATAGCGGCTCGCTTGGAGGAGAATCGCACCGCAGCGTCGCCACTCGACGCTCCCTTTTTATGTCGCGTACTGCGTGTCTTGCGCAAATTCGGGCGTCGGCTCCGGCCGTCTTGCCATCGTTGCTGCTGTGCGATTTCGGCAATCTGCAGCGCGAGGTGGAGCGTTTGGAGACGGCTGGCGTATCGGCCTACCATCTGGACGTGATGGATGGGCAATTCGTCCCGAACCTGACGTACGGAATGCCGATCGTCGAAGCGATGCGCCGTCTGACGCGCCAGCCGCTCGACGTGCATCTCATGGTCGCTCGCCCGGAACGATACCTGCGGGAGTTTCAGCAGGCGGGGGCGGACATCTTGACCGTGCACGCGGAAGCGCTGGAGGCGCCTCGCGAAACGTTGCAGGCGATTCGCGAGCTGGATATGGCGGCCGGGTTGGCCGTGAATCCGGCCACGCCGCTGGACGTCGTCGAGTCGTGCCTCGACCTATGCGACATGGTGCTCATCATGAGCGTCCCTGCCGGGTTCGGCGGCCAGAAATTTGATCCCGCAGCGTTGGACCGAGTGCGTCGCATTCGGGCGGCGGCGGGGGCTGACTTGTTGTTGGAAATGGATGGGGGCATCAACGCGTCGACGATCGCCGATTGTTCGGCCGCGGGCGCCCAGCTTTTTGTGGTGGGTTCGGGGATTTTTCGCACCCGCGACTACACGGTCGCAGTCCGTAATCTCACGCAACTTGCCCTGTCCGGGAAGCGTTAACACGCCAGGTTTATGTCACGCATCGTTTTGATTCGTCCTGGGTCGACTGATTTCGACGAGCAGGGTCGCATCAAAGGTACGCTCGATATTCCACTGAATGAACGGGGCGCCGGCCAGGTCGCCCAGATGATTGAACAGCTGTCGAGCTTGGGGATTGAGTCGTTGTACTCGTCGCCATGCCAATGCGCTGTGCAGACGGCCGCCGCCGTCGCCGCCGCCCTCGGCATCCGCTCCAAAACCATCGACCGACTCGAGAATCTCAACCACGGCCTGTGGCATGGGAAGCTGGTCGACGAGGTGCGGCAATGCCAGCCCAAGGTCTATCGCCAGCTGCAAGAACATCCGGAGTCGGTTTGTCCACCGGAAGGCGAGTCGTTCTCGGCCGCTCGACAACGCATCGCCGGCGCGCTCGATAAGGTTCGGAAAAAGCACTCCAATAAGACGATTGGAATCGTCTTGCCGGAGCCAATCTTCAGTCTGGCAAGGAGTTACCTCGAATCGTCCGAACTGGGCGATGTCTGGAAGGCCGAGTGTGAGTGCGGGGGATGGCTGGTCATCGACCCGGCGGCGGTCAAGCAGTTGGTTCGCGGTTAAGTCCCGCCAGGGACAGGCCTGCGTTTACCATTTGGGCCGAGTTCGGTATAGTTGGCGGGAATCCCGAGGACCCGGTTCGCATGGCTCAGACGGAACACAAATCGAAAGAAACGTCGCGCCGCCCTAAGCGGGGCGTCCCCGAAGGCCTTTGGCAGAAGTGCCCCGGCTGTCGCGCGACGATTTACAAAAAGGAAGCCGAAGGACTGCTCGGCGTCTGCCCGAAGTGCGGCTATCACTTCTACGTGACGGCTCAGCAGCGCATTCAGCAAGTGCTGGATGAGGGGACCTTCGAGGAATGGGACGCCCACCTGCGTCCGACCGATCCGTTGGAATTCAAGGACCAAAAGGCCTATCGCGATCGGTTGGTGGCCGAACAAAAGCGGACCGGATTGACCGACGCGGCGATTACGGGCGGCGGCATGATTCGCGCCCGGCGCGTGGCGTTCGGCGTCACCGATTCGGCCTTCATCATGGGCAGCATGGGGTCGGTCGTGGGCGAGCGACTGGCGCGGCTGGTCGAGCGGGCGACGGCCGAAAACTTGCCGCTCATCATCGTCAGCGGCTCGGGCGGCGGCGCCCGCATGCACGAAGGCATTCTGTCGCTCATGCAGATGGCAAAAGTCTCCGCCGCACTGGCTCGGTACGATCAGGCCGGCGGCCTGTTCATCTCGGTGCTCACCAATCCCACGATGGGCGGCGTCGCCGCCAGTTTCGCGTCCTTGGGCGACTTCATTTTCGCCGAACCCAAGGCGCTGATCGGCTTCGCCGGCCCGCGCACAATCAAGGAAACGATTCGCATCGAGTTGCCCAAGGGGTTCCAAACGAGCGAATTCTTGCTGGAGCACGGCTATATCGACCGCATCGTCACCCGCGAAAAGCTCAAGAGCGAGATCGCACGCGTGATCGATTACTGCGGCAAGTAACCGCACTGCGTTGAAGAACGTGTCGCCGCCGCCGGTTAACCCAGCAAAACGGCGCCCCAGCGTTCGTGGCAGCCGGCCACCACTCGTTGGCGAACTGCGTCGGCTTCTTCATGCGTGAGCGTCCGTTCGGGCGAACGGAGCGCCAGGGAGAAGATGAGGCGTTTCTTGCCAGCGCCGTCCTTTTGAGGATCGCGATACGTTTCGCGGTACTCCACCGCCTCGATCCACTCGCCGCCGCTGTTTCGCACCGTCGCTTCGAGGTCATTCCAGCGCACCGTTTCGGCGACGACCAAATTCAGGTCGCGCGTCATGGCCGGAAACGGGCTCAGCGGCGTGACCTTGCGGACCAGCTGCGCGAAGTTGGCGAGCACTCGCAGATCGATTTCCGCGACTGTGGTTGCACAACGAAGGTCGAATCGTTTGAGGCCGGCAGGCGCGACCTCGCCGAGGAAGCCGAGCCGCTGGCCGTCGAGCGTCAGTTCGCAGGCGTGGTCGGGGTGCAGCAACGGCTGTTCGGTGTTTGCGACGGCCAATCGAGCGGCGGGGCACAGCGCGCCGACCAGCAGTTCGACGGCGCCCTTTACGGCCCCGAAGTCGCCGCCGCTCACCATTCCGAGCGCCCATTTTTCTTCGGGAAGTTCGCCGGGACGCGGCAGGTAAATGGCGGCCGTTTCGAACAATTCGGCGATGGGATTGCCGAGCGAATCGTTGATGCGGCGAGCTTCCAGCAAGCTGGGAATGAGACTGCGTCGCAGGCAGTTCGCACCGCGCAAGATGGGCGTGGCAGAGACCAAGGGCGCCGCGCTGGTCCACGGCGAAAACGCTTCGGACAGCTCTTCCCGCACCACGCTGACCGTCATTGCCTCGTCAAATCCGGCCGCCGTCAACGCCTCGCGAACGCGTCGCAAAACTCGGTCCTCGTCCGTCCGATGCGACGGAACCATGGGGACTTGCACGTCTTCCGGGATGGCGTCGTAGCCGTGGATTCGCGCCACTTCTTCGACCAGGTCGATTTCGCGAGTAAGGTCGCGTCGCCAACTGGGAGGCGACACCGTGATTGACTGTGCGTCGCGCGCCAGCGCGCGATTGCCAAGCGCCGTCAGGATGCGTGCGGCCGTTTCGGCGGGGATCTCGATGCCCAGAATGCGTTTCAACTGGCTCCAGCGCAAGGCGACAGGCGCTCGAGCAGCGGCTGGCTGCCCCACGTCGAGCAGACCGCCCGCCAATTCCCCGCCGGCAAGTTGCAGAATGAGTTCGCAACACCGACGGCTCGCCCAATCGATGCCGTCCGGATCAACGCCCCGTTCGAACCGATAGGACGAGGGGCTGTGCAGGTTGAGCGCCCGAGCGGTGGCGCGAATCGACCGCGGCGCGAAGTCGGCCGCTTCGATCAGCACGTCCGTCGTTGCGTTGGCGACTTCCGTGTCGGCGCCGCCCATGACGCCGCCGAGCGCGACGGGGCGCGCGGCGTCGGCGATGACGCACATGCCGGCTTGCAGTGTGTAGGTCTTGTGGTCGATCGCCAGGAATGGTTCGCCCGCCCGCGCTTCGCGGACGATGATTTGTCGGCCCTGCAGCCGGGAAAGGTCGAAGGCGTGGAGCGGCTGACCGCATTCCATCAGCACGTAATTGGTGACGTCGACGACGTTGTTGATCACGGCGATGCCGATCGTGCGCAGGCGATTGGCCAGCCACTCGGGGCTGGGGCCCACCTTGCAGCCGCGTATCACGCGGGCCGTATAGCGCGGACACAGCGACGGTGCATCCACGCGGACCGCGGCCAAGTCGGCGACGGCGGTGGAACTCGTTTGCGGGTTCGCAGCCGGAATGCAGAGATCGCGGTTCCAGAGGACGGAAATCTCGCGCGCGATGCCCAAGTGTCCCAGGCAGTCGGGGCGGTTGCTCGTAATTTCTAAATCGACCGCGAAATCGTCGCCGTGCGATTCGGTCGATTCGTGGTTGAGCCCCGCCATCATCAGCCGGTGGCTGACTTCGGCCGGGGACATATCGAGCGCAACGTAATCTTTCAGCCAGTTCCACGATACAAGCATGACGTCCTCAGAACTGTCCCAGGAACCGCACGTCGTTCTTATAGATGTCGCGAATGTCGGTGATGCCGTGGCGACGCATGCAGAGCCGCTCCACCCCCAGCCCGAACGCGAACCCCGTGTACACTTCGGGATCGTAACCCACCGCCCGCAGCACGTTGGGATCGACCATCCCGGCGCCGCCGAACTCGATCCAGCGGTCCTTCCAGCTCATGTCCACTTCGACGCTCGGTTCCGTAAAGGGGAAGAACGAGGGGCGGAAGCGGATGTGGACGTCGGCGCCCAGGTAGCTCGCCGCGAATAACCGCAGCACGCTCTTGAGATCCGCCATCGTCACGGTGCGATCGACTAGCAGGCCTTCCATCTGGTGAAACATCGGGTAGTGCGTGGCGTCCGCCGTGTCGGGGCGATAGACGCGGCCCAGCGAAATGATGCGGACCGGGGGCTGACGCTTTTCCATCACACGAATCTGTACCGTGCTGGTCTGGCTGCGCAGCAGTCGAGGCGCCTCGCCGTTGGCGGAGACCTGGGCGGTAGAGAGGTAGAAGTTTTCGAGTGGATCACGAGCCGGATGGTCGGCCGGAATGTTCAGCGCCTCGAAATTGTGCCACTCGTCTTCGATCTCCGGGCCGAGGGCCACTGTGAAGCCCAATCGCCCCATGATGTCCTTCAGCTCTTCGATCGTCTGCGTAATGGGGTGCAGTCGGCCAAGACGCAGGCGCTTCCCAGGGACGGTGGGGTCGAAGTCGCGATCTCGGGCGACGCCCGTTTTGCCTCCGCCCGCTCGATCTTGAGCGGCCTGGAAGGCGGCTTGGATCTGCTGTTTGACTTCGTTGAAGCGTTTGCCTGCGACCGGTTTCTCGGGCCCTGCTACCGCCCCCATCTGTTGTTGAACCGCCTTCAGCCGTCCACTCTTGGCCCCCAAGAACTCGACGCGAGCTGCTTCCAAAGCGGCGGCGTCTTGCGCCGCGTCAAATGCGGTGGTCGCGGCTTGAGCCAGTTGGTCGAGCGTTTCGAGGAACGCGGGCAGAGACATCGCAAACCCCTTCCGGGAAACAAAAAAGAGAGACAGACCTTGGGGCCTGTCTCTCCGGCGATTTGTGGGCGGAAGCCGCGTCGGTTCGGAGACGCGATCGAGTCAGCCAAAATCTAGGCGGCCAAGGCCTGCTTCACTTGGTCAACGACCGCTTTGAAGCCGGCCGCATCGTGGATCGCCAACTCCGACAGCGTCTTACGGTCGAGTTCCAAGCCGGCCTTCTTGAGGCCGTTGATGAACACGCTATAGCGAAGACCGTGTTCGGCCACCGCTGCGCTGAGGCGAATGATCCACAACTGGCGGAAGTGACGCTTCTTTTGCCGACGATCGCGATAGGCGTATACGCCTGCACGAATCAAGCTCTCCTTCGCGGTTCGCAACAGCTTGCGACGGCCGCCAACGAACCCCTCTGCTCGACGAAACAAGCGTCGCTTCTTCTGGCGACGCGCCGAACCGTTACTCGTTCTCATGTTAGGTACCCGTCCAATGTTTGAAGTGCATGATCAACTCCCCCTGAGGCCTTGGACTGCCATGGTGGAGCGGCCAACGTCGTATGAGTTGGCTACGATGGAACGGTCTGCAAACCTAGTTGCTGTAACCGTTAAGCGCTCGCGTGAGCTGCTTGAGCACCGTGCTCGAAGTGACTCGAGTGCCACGGAGCGTGCGACGGCGCTTCTTCGAGCGGCGTACGGCCAAGTGGCTGGTGCCGGCCGAACGATGTTTGGCCTTACCGCTCGCGGTCAGGCGAAATCGTTTCTTCGTACCTTTGTGCGTTTTTTGCTTCGGCATGATCCACTCAACCCTTCCGGTGCGCTCGGCGCGGTAACTTGAAGCGGCGTATTCTAAATGGCCCCTTCGGGGCTGCAAAGGGGTATTTTCGGCGAAACAAGGTGCGCACATCGACAACGTCGACCCTGGGGTGCTGTGGACTGCCCGAGTTGCTTTGCTTGCCTATGCTTGCGCGTTACTGGCGCCTTACTTCTTTCCCAAGTACTACAGTCCGACCTCCAGTCGCCAGGGACAGTCCGACTCCACGCTCGCACTGGTCTTGTCCACTCTCGCCCTCGCCGCCCTCGCGGTCCATGTGGCCGTCGCGTTCGATCGAGTGCATCACTGGAGTCACGCGGCCGCCTACGAACACACGGCGGCACGTACTGCCGCATGGCTGGGGATTCGCGTAGGCGGCGGGGTTTGGGTGAATTACGCCGTCCTGGCCGCGTGGACGCTCGACGCTTCCGTGGGCTGGTTTTGTAAGTGTCGCCGCAGTCACGATTTGCAGCAAAATAGCTCTAGACTGTCTGGCCCAGAAGGCCCTAGACTGTCTAGGCGCGGGGGCGGCGGAGCGGCCGGTTGGCGTCGAGGCTGCCGCCTGCTCGTCGCCTTCGTTCAATTTCAAGCCGCGGTCGTTTTCGGCACCCCCTGCGCCCGCGTCGTGGGGAGCGCCGTCTTTGTCGCTTGGGGACTGATGGCGCTAAGGTCCCAGAGGAGGGCTGTTGACGATCAAGGCCCTCGGTCCGAAACTTGATCGTCTTCCCGCCGCCCCGCCGCCCGAGTGCCTCGCATGAGCGACGCCAATTCAATCACTCCGAATCTGCCCCGGGGCGTCGACCGGCCGCTGCATGTCGTTTATCTCACCTCCGGCGCGGCCGGAATGATCTGCGGCAGTTGCCTGCATGACAATACCTTGGCCCGAGCGCTCACGCGGGCAGGGGTCGACATCCAACTCGTCCCCACCTATACCCCCATCAAGACCGACGAACCGGACGCTAGCGAGTCGCAGGTGTTTTTCGGCGGACTCAACGTCTATTTCGCGCAGAAGATTCCGGGCTACGCTTGGCTGCCGCTATGGATGACTAACTGGCTGGATCACCCCGCCCTGCTCCGCTGGGCCACCTCGTTCGCCATCCAAACCAACGCGCGCGACCTCGGAGCGCTCGCCGTGTCCATGCTGGAAGGCGAACGCGGGCGACAGCGTCATCAGGTCGCCAAGCTCGTGAATTGGCTCGCTGCGCAACCACGCATCGACGTTCTGCACTTCACGAACCTCCTGATCGGCGGTTGCATTCCGACGCTCAAACGGCGGCTTGGCTGTCCCGTCGTCGTGACGCTGCAAGGCGATGACATATTTCTCGATTACTTGCCGGCGCCCTTTCGCGACCAGGCGATTTACCAATTGAAGCGGCTCGTCCCTCTTGTTGATCGCTTCGTCGTGAATAGTCGCTACTACGGCCAATTGATGGCCGATCTGCTCGAGATTCCCGCCCGGCAGTGGGAAGTCGTGCCGCTGACGATCGACACGACCGACTTCGAGCGAGCGTCGCCGCCGCCGTCGACGACGAAGCCCAGCTCGTCTTCCACCATCGGCTACTTGGCGCGACTGGCGCCGGAGAAAGGATTGCATGTCCTGGTCGACGCCTTTCTCGAACTGAAGCGCCGGCCCGGCGCCGAGGCCGTTCGTTTGGCGATCGCCGGGTGGCTGGGGCCTCAGCATCGCGCCTATGCAGAATCGCAATTTGCAAAGCTGCGAGCGGCCGGTTGGGGCGAGTGCTTCGAGTACGTCGGCGAGATTGATCGACGGACGAAAGTCGAGTTTCTTCGTGGGCTCGACGTCTTCAGCGTCCCTACGACCTATCGGGATCCCAAGGGGCTGTTCGCGTTAGAGTCGCTGGCGGCGGGAGTCCCGGTCGTGATGCCCAGTCACGGAGGGTTTCCCGAGATGCTGGAGCGGGTCGGCGGCGGTCTGCTCGTCCCCCCGGAAGACCCCGTAGCGCTCGCCGACGCACTCCAGGCCCTACTCGGGGATGAACATCGCCGCGAGCGATTAGGGGCGGCGGGGCGCGCAGGGGTGTTGAGCCAAGCCAACTCGAAGGTCCTGGTCGATCGCACGCTCGCCCTTTACGGCGAGCTGCTTTCGCGAGGACCTGCTTCGCAGTGAACTATGCTGCTTCGCAGTGAACCGTGCTGCTTCGCAGTGAACTACTTGGGAGAGATCGTGCAGATCATGCGCGTCCCTTGCTTGGAGGGCGTGCCTTCCAGCTTGCCGTATTCCAGCAGTTCCTGAATGACGCCGTCGAGCACTTTCTTGCCCTCTTCGATGTGAGCGTTCTCACGTCCCTTAAAGACGACGGAGATTTGGACCTTGTCCTTGTGCTGCAAGAAGCCGATCGCTTGCTTCACCTTGAACTCGATGTCGTGATCGCCGGTCTTGGGACGCAGACGAATTTCCTTGATTTTCGTCTGGTGCACGTGCTGGTGCGTCTTCTTTTTCTTTTCGTACTTGAACTTCCCGTAGTCCATGATGCGGCACACGGGAGGCCGTTCATTGGGCGCTACCTCGACGAGGTCGAGCTCCAATTCGCGCGCTCGCGCCAACGCTTCGGACGTCGGGATGATACCCAGCTGCTGACCGTCGTTTGTAATCACTCGTACCGGAGAAATCCGGATCTGCTCATTGACTCGGTTCTGATCGCGATCTGTGGACATAGGCCCTTTCACAAAGAGGATGGAATTCTGGAACCAATAGGCAAAGTATTTACGACGCGAGGGGGACGCGTCAACGTTTGTCGACGCGTTTTTCGGATGAATCCGCGCTTCGTCGCATTAGTACTCGTTTTTCGCGCCGCGTTCGCCGAGTCCCGCGTCGCTGCTGAACGTCTTGCGCACGCGGCGCGTCTTGACCTCCTCCTGCAGTCGCTCCATCGCCTGCGCGATGGGCATTCCGCCCAGATCGCCGTCGAGTCGATCGCGCACCGACACGGTCCCTGCCTCCGCATCCCGCGGACCGACGACGAACATGTAAGGAATGAGTTCAAGCTGTCCGTCGCGAATCTTGCTGCCGAGCTTCTCGGGGCGATAGTCCCCGGCGACTCGGAATCCGGCCGCTCGCAACTGGCTCTCGACCTGACGCCCGTACTCCTCCGACTTCTCGCTCACCGTGATCACGCGCACTTGTTCGGGCGCGAGCCACAGCGGAAACGCTCCCGCGAAATGCTCGATCAGCACGCCGATGAAGCGTTCGAGCGAGCCTAGCGGCGCGCGATGAATCATGACGGGGCGATGCTGGCGATTGTCCGCTCCGACATACTCCAGCGCAAATCGTTGTTCGCTGGGCAAGTTGTAGTCCAGTTGGACGGTGCCGAGCTGCCATTCTCGACCGATGCAGTCGGTCACGACGAAATCGGCTTTCGGGCCATAGAAGGCCGCTTCGCCCGGCTCCATCGTGAAGTCGATGCCCAAGGATCGACACACGTCGGCGATCGAATTCTGAGCTCGTTCCCACTGTTCGGGCGAACCGACGTACTTCTCGCTTTCCGGATCGCGGAAGCCAAGTCGCACTCGATAGTTTTCCAATCCGAGGCACTTGAGGACGAACTGCGTCATCTCCAAGCAGCCCCGGAACTCCCCGGCGACTTGGTCGTCGGTGCAGAAGATGTGAGCGTCATCCTGCGTGAACCCGCGAACCCGCGTCATGCCGGACAACTGCCCCGACTTTTCGTACCGATAGACGGTGCCGAATTCCGCGAGCCGCAGCGGCAGTTCTCGATAGCTCCGCGGTCTCGACTTGTAAATCATCACGTGATGCGGGCAGTTCATCGGCTTGAGGATGAACTCCTCCTCTTCTTTCGTGACGAGCGGCGGGAACATGCTGTCCGCGTAGTACGGATAATGCCCCGACGTCTTGTAGAGGTCGACCTTGCCCACGTTCGGCGTGTAGACGGTCTGATAGCCGCGCCGAATCAGTTCGTCGCGGACGAAATTTTCGAGCAGGCTGCGAACGGTGGCGCCTTTGGGCAGCCACAGGATGAGCCCCGAGCCGACCATGGGGTTGAGCGCGAATAGGTCGAGTTGCTTGCCAAGCACGCGATGGTCGCGTTTTTTGGCCTCTTCGATCTTGGCGAGGTGGGCGTCGAGATCTTGTTGAGTGAAGAACGCGGTGCCGTACAGTCGTTGCAGCTGCTCCCGTTCGGCGTCCCCCTTCCAGTACGCGCCCGCCACGGATAACAGCTTAAAGGCGCCGATGGCGCCGGCGGCCGGGACGTGGGGCCCGCGGCATAGGTCAAGGAATTCACCTTGCCGGTAAAAGGAAAGCGACGCGTGCGCGGACAGGCCTTCGTCGATGTGTTCGACCTTGAACTGCTGCCCCAGGTCGGCGCAGATTTCACGGGCTTTCTCGCGCGTCTCCTCCAACCGCTCGAAGGGTTCGTTGGCCGCGACGATCTTCTTCATCTCGGCCTCGATCGCGCCAAAATCGGCTTCGGTAAGCGGGTGCTTGAGGGCGAAGTCGTAGTAGAACCCGCCTTCCACGGTCGGTCCGAATGCCAGTTGAACTCCCGGAAACAACCGCATCACGGCTCGAGCCATGACGTGGGCGGCCGAATGACGCATCACGGCCAATGCTTCGGGATCCTTCTTGGTGAGCAGCCGGAGGGAAACGGCGCCTTCGTCAGGAAGCGGCGTGTCGAGTCCCACGGTGCGACCATCGACGACGGCCGCGACGGCGGCTTGCGCTAAACGCGGACCGATGGCCGCCGCGACGTCGTTCGGGGTGACCGACTGAGGGAATTGCTTGTGGCTGCCATCCGGAAGGTTAACTTGAAGCATTGCCTGGACTTCTTGCTCGATGAAACAAATCGGTTGCCGCACGTTTCGGCGTCCCCGTCGCAAAATGTGCGTGGAGTGGGATAAGCCGGTTGTGCGGGAGTTTAGTGCTCGTCGCGCTGCGGCGAGCGGCCCTTAAAATACCCCTGTACGGCCAATTCCCACAAGACAGACGTCCCCCTCTAGGTTTTTTCCGGGGACATGTGCTAAACTTCCGACACACGTGCGGGGTCCGCCCCGCTGCGGGCGGTTAGCTCAGTTGGTTAGAGCGCTACGTTGACATCGTAGAGGTCACAAGTTCGAGTCTTGTACCGCCCACTCGCCCCGGAATGAAAGAGACGCTCGGCATCCGTCCGAGCGTTTTTTATGCGCTGGCGGCTATTGCGCCAGGCACTCAGTGCGCCATACACCCAGTGCGCCAGGCACTCAGTGCGCCGGACACTCAGTGCAGGCGGAGTGCGGCGGGCGAGGCGGGGCGTGTGCAGACGCTTTTCACAGCAGCGCGTCGACCGCGTCGGTCACTTGCTTCGTCCCAGCAACTGCGACGTGTAATCAATCACGTCCCCGACCGTCTGCACTTCGAGTATGCCTTCGTCAATTTTGATGGCGAAGAGCTTTTCGAGCTCGACGGAGAATTCGGCCAGCGCCAGCGAGTCGAGATTGAGAATCGCCAAATCGTCCTCGCGCGTGGGACGCGTGCCGAGTTTCGCGGACAGCAGGTCGATCACTTTGCATTCGACATCGGAGGTGGCAGCGGCGATGTCGGACATGGCGATGCTCTTCTGGGGGGGAATAAGGAATAAGAACGGGTCGGATACTGTTGATTTATCGTTCAGATACGACGGGAGGTCAAGAAAGAGCCGGATTAAGCTATAATCCGCACGTCCCGCACAAACTTCCTAACTTCGCCAAAGTAATTCCATGAGACTCCCTCAGCTGCTCGAACACCATGGCGTTTCGCGGAACCCGTTCTCCGAGGAAGACGCCCAGACGGACCACGTATTCAAAGACTTTTGCATCGACAGCACGTATCACCCGAGCTGGGACAAGGTCTTCGGCGACCCGGGCGATCCGGCAACGTCGGTCGTATTCGGGGAAAAAGGAGCTGGAAAGACGGCCATTCGCCTGCAGATCGCCAAGCATCTACGGCAGTACAACCAGGAGCATCCCGGACGCCGGGCGCTGGTGATCCACTACGACGACTTCAACACGTTTCTCGGCAACTTCGCCAACCGTCTCGGGCGAAAGGGGAAGCGCCCGGATCGAGTGCTGGCGGAGTGGAAGCTGTGGGACCACATGGACAGCATCCTGTCGCTGGGGGTGACCGGAGTCATCGATCGAATCCTGGGGGTAAAGAGTCCGTCGCCCGCTGTCGAAGGAGAACTGGCCCCCAACGACGTTCACTCATTGGATCGCCACCAAGCTCGCGACTTGCTTCTGCTGGCGACGTGCTATGACCAGTCGACCGCAGAACCGTTCGAATTGCGTTGGAAAAAGCTCTGCAAACTGCTTCGCTTTTCCACGTGGACGAATTCGCTCGACTTCATCGGCGGCATCCTGGGAACGGTGATCCTTGTAGGCTTCCTGGGCGCCGTCAGCTTTACGAAGGGATTCGAGTGGGTCGGCTATTGGTGGCTGTGGCTGGCGATCGCGGTGGCCATCTGGACGCCGCGCGCTTGGCGCTGGCTCGTGGCCTGGAAACGCTCGCGCAGCATTCTGAAGCGAATGCGAATCGGCGTTCGGGAAGGGCACGAGTTGCGCAAGGCGTTCATGCAATTCCCTCGCGGCGAATTGGCCGGCCAGCCGCTGCCGAATCGGTTAAGCACCGACGATCGGTATGAGCTCTTGACGAAGTTTCAGGGGTTGCTCGCGACGTTCGGGTTTACTGGCATCATCGTGCTGTTGGACCGCGTCGATGAGCCGCATTTGATCAATGGCGCCGCCGATCGGATGCGGGCCCTCATCTGGCCGATCCTCGACAACAAGTTCCTCAAGCATGGCGGCTTGGGGGTCAAGCTGATGCTGCCGATCGAACTCACGCGGTTCATCGAACGCGAAGATCGCGATTTCTTCCAGAAAGCTCGGCTCGACAAGCAGAATATGGTGAGCTCGTTCGAGTGGACGGGGGAAACGCTGTACGACATCGCCAATGCGCGGCTGCAGGCATGCGCGAAGCCGGGGCAAACGCCCGCCTTGAAGGACTTCTTTGACGCCGAACTGTCGCAACGGCAATTGATCGACTCGCTGCGACAACTGCGGACTCCCCGGCACCTGTTCAAGTTCCTGCATCGCCTGCTGGTGACGCATTGCAACTCGTACACCGACGAGGCGCCTTCGTGGAAGATTCCGTTGGCGTCCTTCAACGCGATGCTGGCCGTCTACGTCCGAGAACAGGACGCTTTTGACCGCGGCGTGGGAGCGGGTTAGGCAAGTTCGTCTTGACGAATTTCGGTTTGCGCCGCACACTGCGACCGCCCGAATAAGACCGTCGGCGTGTGACGGGGGGGCACGACAAGGAGGTCGAACATGAGTCGCTTGTGGGGAATCGTCGTCGGCGGTCTGGGATTGCTCTGGCTCGCCGGGTGCCAGCCGACAGTGACTTCAGAAGCGATCTCCGCGACCGAAGAGGCCGGGCGAGCGACTCGTCCGGCGACGGCGGCAACGGCCGCCCCTGAATTGCCCGCACCGCAGACTCCTCCCGAACAAATCGTGCTCGCATTTCTCGAAGCGAGCCGAGACGATCGCGATCAATTTGCGTCGCGGTTGTTGTCGGATAAGGCGCGCGATGCGGCCGAGCGAGCTGGGTTGGTTCTGGATCCTCCCGGTACGCCGACAATGCAGTTTGAGATCGGCGAAGTGGAGTATCCGGCGGAGGAACCGTTGGCGGCGTACGTAACGAGCCGCTGGCGAGAAGAAGCGGGCCCTACCGTCGAATCGTTTGAAGTGGTCTGGATCTTGCGGAAACAGGCGGGAGGCTGGCGAATCGCCGGGATGGCATCGCGCGATTCGGCCGACTCGACTCCGTCGCTGGTGAACTTCGAAGACCCGCAAGATTTGGCCCGGGTGCGCCACGAGGTGGCGGGCGAACCGTTGGCGGAGGGCGAAGCCGACTCAGCCAGTCCGCACACCTCGCCAGACAGTCAAGAGGCGCAGGCGGGCGAAACGGAGGCGGCGAGTCCCTCGGGGCCGGCGGGGGTCCGCGAGCGCACGGCCCGCCGTCCTGGCGGGGCGCCTCGTTAGTCAACCGCTTTCTATCAATGGGTTTGCGCACTGCGCAGACCTCGCAGCCGAGGGCAGACAGTCTAGGGCCCTTTTCGGTTTTTAGCGATTGCGCCGACGGCGACGTGGACGAATCCAAAGTCGGCGATCTTTTTCTGGGGCGAGATGCGTCATTTCTTTGACGCAGAAACTAGAGTTGCCCGTCAGCGTCAAATCTTCGTCAGGAAGTCTAGATGCCGCAGTTTATCCAAATTGCCATCTAACCCTTGACATGCCTTTGGCGTCGACCTAACCTAGCAGCCCAGATCCCGCTAGTTCTGCAGAGTTCCTAACTGGAAAATCTTGACATACAGGGTGTCAGGGGGGTTCCGGAAGGGAGACCGCCGCGGAGCGGGGACCCAGGTGTTCTCCAACGGTGTGCCGTCCCGTTCGGAGGCGAGATTTGTGGACGGCAAGTGCATGAGTTCGTTTTCTCGCTTACGGTACCTGTAAGTAAATGGAGGAAGTTGGGATGAATCGTTTCGTCGTTTTCGGGATCGCGGTGTTCTTCGCGGTCGTTGGCATTGCGTTGTTGGGCGGCGACAGCCAAGCGGTTGCGGGTCTCCGCAAGAGCTGCGGCGGTTGCAGCTGCAGCGGCAAGACTGACTGCTCGTCGAAGTGCTCCGGCCGTTGCCACGGTCGCTGCCACGGCAAGTGCAGCGGCAAGTGCGACTGCTCGGGCAAGTCGGATTGCTCGTGCTCGGGCAAGTGCCATGGCCGTTGCCACGGTCGTTGCCACGGCAAGTGCTCGGGTAAGTGCAGCGGCAAGTGCTCGGGCAAGTGCTCGGGTTGCACCGGCTGCTCGGGTGGCGAAAAGCAAGCCCCGGAAAAGCAGGCTCCTGCGGTCCAGAAGGCCTAGTTGAAAATTGGTCTCCGGCAAGTCGACGGGTCGTGTTCTCCCTGTACACGGCCCGACGCTTCGCTGCGAACATCAGGCCCGGTACTCGTGATCGAGTACGGGCCTTTTTTCGTTGAGTGACGCCTCCGTACGCCTCCGTACGCCGCCGGTTGCGACGGTTATGGCGGTCGCGAAGAGTCGGCGGCGGTTGGTCGATTTTCGCCTGGCGAATGACCGATACTTCGGGCACGCGCTGTTTTGCGACGCGTGGCGACGAACGGATGCGTTGCCTGTCCAGCGATCGGTTTCGCTATACAGGCCCACTCATGACTCGCGACCCCTCCGGCATGGCCGTCCCTTCGACGGTCCGCTCCATCGCTTCGCTGGCGCTTTTCGTACACCTGTTCTGTCTCGCGCTAGTGCTGACCTCCAACCAGGCCGCCTCGCCGCTGCAACAACGGCTGCTCTTCGTTTTCCGCCCCTATACGCAGCTGTTGAACTTCGACGTCTCCTATACGCGGTTTGACTACACGCAAGAGACGATCGACGACGCGGATCAACGGATTGAATATCTGCCGGAGGGAAAGTCGAATGCGCAAGCCTCCGACTGGGTGCACCTAACGGCCGGTTCGCCCGGCAGCGACCGACTGCAGCGCTACCAGCGGCTCGCCGGCGTGATGTCCTTCTTCGCATCGCGGGAAGACGACGGCACCACCGCCGTCATCGCCGCCGCGATCGGCACGCACCTGTATCGCCATGACGAGCCGATCGACGAGATTCGCGTGCGACGGCACGTCTTGCAGACGCCCGATCAAGTGCGTGGAACGAGCGTCGCGGAGCGCGACCCGTTCGACCCGATGTTCTTCCAAGACGTCTATCGCGCGCAAGTCATCGACGGCGGCGAAGCGGTGCAGAAGGTGGAAGAGCGCGGGCAAGTCGCGCCGCCGACTCGCGCCAGCGGTCAGTCCCCGCGTCGTTCCGAGGGACGCGGCGCCGTCCCCGGGACGCGCACCGAAGCGGAGGCCAAGCCGGCGCCTTAGTCCGAGCTGCTCGCGGTACTCCTCGTACGCCAACTCAAGTCCACAAGCCAGGTTATCGCCCTATGTCCACCGTTTCCCCTACAACTCCAGCGTCCGACGATGCTCGCCCCTACTGGACGGCGCTGACGGAGGACTTTGGCGCCGCCTGGAATCGATTTTGGTTCACCGCGCGGGATCCGGCGGCGGTGAGCGGGCTGCGAATCCTCGTCGGCATCCTGCTCCTTTATTACCTGGCGTCGCATTCGGCCGACTTGGTGAAGTGGTTCGGCCCGAACGGCCTCCTGCCCACCTCCACCGTCCGGCAGCTCACCTCCCCCGTCATGGCCGACGGCTCGGTCGGCGAGACGTACCTTTGGTCATATCTCCATTGGGCCCGCACCCCCGGGCAGCTGTGGGGACTGCACCTCGCCGGGCTCGCCGTCGCCCTGCTGTTCACCCTCGGCGTCGGCACGCGGATCATGAACCCCCTTGCGGCCTTGGTCGCGCTGTCGTACATCCACCGTGCACCGATGATCAACGGCCCCTTCGAATCGGTGCTCTCGATGTTGCTGCTCTACCTGTGCCTCGCACCGAGCGGCGCAATGTGGTCGGTCGACGCCTGGCGACGTCGCCGTGCGAACCCTGAGGCCGAAGTCGGTCCCTCGGTCATGGCAAACATCAGCCTCCGGCTGCTGCAGATCCATGTCGCCGGCTTCTATCTGCTGATGGGCCTGACTCAGCTGGCCGGCGCCGCCGACGCCGAAAACTCGGCCACTTGGTGGCGCGGCGAAGCGCTGTGGTGGCTGATCGCCAAGAGCGAGTCGCGGGTCATTGATTTGACCTTCCTGAGCACGACCGCGCTGGGCTACATCGTCAACCTGTGGACGCACCTGATTCTGTTCGGCGAACTGGCGTTCGGCATCTTGATCTGGAAGCCGATGGCGCGTCCGCTGCTCTTGGTCCTCGCCACGCTCGCCTGGTTGTCGCTCGCCCCCGTCTCGGGGCTTGTCAGCTATTCCGTCGCCATGATGATCGCCAACTTGGCCTTCTTGCCGGAATCGATGTGGCGCCGAGCGGCGGGGCGGTTGGGACTTCCCTGCTAACGACGCGGCCCCTCGCCCCTATCGCTCGCGACGCGAACGGCCGCGGCGGCCGTCTTTTTGCGGGCGCGGCGTTCCTGGCTTCGAGTCGCGGGGCGGGGCGGCGCCGCCGGGCTTCTTGCCTGATCCGCCGCGCTTCTTCTCCGGCCGTGATCCCGGCCGCGGCGAGGGCCGCGAGCGGCGTTCGTCTCGTCGCGCCGGCCGCTCCTCGTAGGCTTCGGGCGGCGGCAGCGACGGCAGAAAATCCTCGTCCTCGTCCGACTCGTCGTCGCCCCCTTCCGCCAGCTCGGGCCAGCCTTCTCGCGGGACCACGGGACTGCCCGTCGCCGTCGCACCGGCCGCCTTTCGCAATCGATCCAGCAACTGCTGCAGGTCGGGCGGCAGGGGCATCGTGAAGTCGAGCGGCTTGCCGGTCAGCGGATGGATGAAGCCGAGTTCCGCGGCATGCAGCGCTAACCGAGGCGCCCCGCTGCGATCGACCAGCGGCTTCTGAAACAGCGGCTGGCAGTAGACCTTGTCGCCGCAGACAAAGTGTCCGTTTTCCGACAAGTGAATGCGGATTTGATGCGTGCGGCCCGTTTCGAGCCGGCAGGCGACGACCGTGTAGCCGTGAAGTCGTTCGAGCGGCCGGACGTGCGTCACGGCGCGCTTGCCCGCTTTGGGAAGCTTCGAGCTTCCGCGACGACCGTCGCCGCGGTCGCGCACTAGCTGCGATTCGATCGTTTGAGCATCGACCGCGCCGTGAGCGATCGCGATGTAGGCGCGGTGGATGGAGTGGCGACGGAATTGCTGGACGAGCACTCGTTCGGCGGGAACTGTGCGCGCGAACACCATCAGGCCGCTCGTCTCCCGGTCCAAGCGATGGACGGGACGCACCGGCAGCGTCTTGGGCGGCGGGTCGCCCGGACGACGTCGAGCATCCTGGGGCGCATTGCGCCCTGGTCTGTCTTGCGGCGACTGGCGGCCGTGAGCGGACGAGGCGCGGACGGCCAGTAGACGCGAAACGACTTCGTCGAGCGTCGGTTGGTGTTGTTTGCGGCGCGCGGGCCAATTCCGCTCCTCGCTGTGACGCAAAGTCGTCATGCCGGCCGGCTTCTCCACCACCACGACATGGGCGTCGACGTAGCGAATGCGCACGTCGTCGTCGCGCGGCGGCGTCGGGAGGGCATGCGCCAAGACTTTGACGACTTCCCCCTCCTGCAGCCGACGTCCATGGTCCAAGCACAGGTTTCCATGGACCTGGACCCGCCGGCCCGTGATCAGCTTTCGCGCTTGGTTCCACGAAAGTTCGGGCAGCCGACGGCGCAACAGACTCGGCAGAGTCTGCCCCGCTTCCTCCGGTTGGACATGAAATACTTGGCTGCCGTCGGTCTTCATGATTTCCATCCTAGCGAAACGAAAAACGCCCCGCGACCCGATGTCGCGAGGCGTCTCTGGATGATCTCGTCGAGTCGGCGGTCGCTGCGCCGCCGAGTTCGATCCTACGGCGTGTCGCTCGGCGGATCGTCGCTCGACGGCCGCTCCGTCGTCGACGACGTTTCCGAGTTGCTCGACTTGGCCGCGGGCTGTTCCTTCGAGGCTTCTTCCTTTGCTTCGGTCGGCTTCTCGGTCCCTTCCGCTGCGGCTGCTTCCGCCGCCGCCGCGGCTGCGCCCGCTTCGCCAGCGATCTCGCCGTTCTCGAGGATCGCATCTTCCTCGGTCGGGTTGATGTTCAGCCACTTCTTGCGAGTTTCCTCGGGGACCGACTCGCGCCAGATCGAGAGGATCTCCTGCAGTTTGATGTGCGGATTGCCCCGCTCGTTCCCCTTCTCGCCGCCTTGGGCCGGCTTCAGCGGCGCCCAGAGCATGTCGATCTGGTTGCTGTCTCGATAGTACGAACCGCCGGTGATCCGACCCTCTTCGTCGAGGTCCAGCGAATAGTGCAGATACATGTCGCGGCGGAAATCGGGTCCCTTGTCGTGCTCTTGCGGCGTATTGACCGAATACGTGACGGTCGTTTCCGCCTCGTATTGACGATCCGAAAGCTTCGTGAGCTTCGTCTTGAACTTGTACAGCGGGAAGTTGATGACCACTTCACCGATGGCCGATTCGAGGCCCAGCGGATGTGAACCACGACCCACCCAGTTCGTCAGCACCAAGTGCAACGTCCCCGGATTAATCGCCGGATCAACGCCGCCCAGGAACTCGGAGTCGGAGTACATGTAGATCTCGGCAAGCAGCCCCTTGATGTCGGCCGGCGTGAAGGTCACGCCGTTGCGGACGACCGCTTGCTGCGGTTCCGCATGTCGAATCGTGGCGGCCGTCCAGCCGTTGCAGTGGCCGTACCAACCCGGCACTCCGCGATTGCGAGCCCGAGCGAAGAGGCCGCGGCGAGCGGCGCCGTTTTCGCGGAAGTTGCGATGATACTGGACGTCTTGCTTTTCCCAGCCCGACGCCACAGGGCGTCCGCCATGAAACGCGGCGTCGTACTTTTGCATCGCGCGGACCGTGCCGCCGATCTTGTCCGGATAGTCGTGTCCTGAGTAAGGAATGCGGAAGTCGGGCACGCCGCCCTCCGTCGGAAGCTCGTCGAGCTTCATGGCGAGGTCGCCGCCCCACCAGCGTTGGTAGGCGTCTTTTTGTTGATCAAGCTCTTCCTTCTGAATCGTTCCGGCCAGCGCCGGCGCGACGCAGATCGCGAGCAAAAGGAAGGTGGAGAATCCGAGTCGCATTAGAATCATTCCTGTGCGAGACCGTTGGGTGAGGGTGGAAACAGGAAAAAATACCACGTAATAGGCAAAGAAAAAGCCCTTGGAACAGCAACTTGCCGTTCCAAGGGCCTGTGTTCAGAATGCATTCGGCATAGGCGGCAGACTCCACCGGGATTCGGCCAACGGGGGGAGAGGCCTCTCAACTCCGCTGGACGACTGGGGCGGCTGCACGCCTGTCAGCCGAGCAATGTCCCCTCGCGGGGACGTGAACTACTTCTGGACGTGCTTCTGGCAGTGCTTTTGGCAATGCTTCTGGGTCGGAGCCTGCTCGGCCTTCTGCACCGGCTTCTGAGTCGGAGCTTGGACAGCCTTCTGCACCGGCGCTTGCACGGCCTTCTGGGTCGGGGCCTGGACCGCCTTCTGGGTCGGAGCTTGCTCGGCCTTCTTCTGCTCTTGAGCCGAAGCGACCACCGTCAAGCCGAGAACCAACACCAAACCACCCACCATCGTGATGAACTGACGCATTACCTGATACTCCTTGAATGAAACGTCGTCGACGACCGAACGCCCTCAAAGTTAACCCATGCTGCCTAGGTTTTCTAGTAGGCAGAGTCGAGAAATCTCGAGTGGATCTGCTTTCAGCACGTTCGATGTCGCAAAAGTGGGGTGAACATAATTGTCGGAATTTACCGTCAATTTTTCAGAATTTCTGACGTCCTTCTCGGTGTGTTCCGCTCGCGAGTGGGGGACGCTCACTCGTGCGTTGGGCGTGTTGGAGAAGGCGAGTCATCGCTCACCCCGAGCGATGCTAGAGAAACGTAGCACAAGATTCCCCTTGTCCACTCGGTTTCTCGTTTCCCGCGTGCTGCCGAATCGGCTCTCCACCCCTATATCCGCCAAGATGCGGATCTCTTCTCCATGCCTTCGATCAGCCTTCGTGAAGCGTCCGTTGCCTTCGGCGATGTTGGCGGCGGTCGACGAAGTCGACGGCCTTTTGATAGACGTGCAGCTTTTCGAAACTGAACGACATCTCGTCGCTCCGCTGCGTACTACCCGGAAGAAAGTAGAAAGTAGAGAGGAGACCGAGTAGAGAAGAGAAAGGACGGTCTGGAGCACCCAGTTTAGCTCGGTGGCTAAACGGCTCTCCTTTCTCCTTTCTCTTCTCTACTCTCTATTTTTGGCCGCTTCGCGGCCAAAAATCGGGGTGACAGGATTCGAACCTGCGACTTCTTGCTCCCAAAGCAAGCGCTCTAGCCAAGCTGAGCTACACCCCGGCGCGGATCGGCGGGCGATCCTTGGTCGACAGTTTAGTGTGAGGGTGGGTTAGCGTCGAGCCACCACGGACGTGTCGAGAGTCAGATCGAGCTCCGCGGGGAGCTCCTGGCCTGCAATCGCAAGCGTGAGGGAGCCCTTGATCTGGTGGACCTGTTTGTCCGACGCTACTTCGCCGGCCTCAGCGTCAAACAGCAGCGTTCCCGACGTCATGCCTGGCTTTAAGTCGCTGTTCTTGAGCGTTAGGTTCGCGGCATTCGCGCCTTCGATCGCCAACGAGACTTTCGTCAGCACCACGTCGATCTGGTGCAGCTTCCGGCCCCCTTGGTCCATCTCGCCGCGGTACGTGTACTTTTTCCGCAGCGTCAGCGACTGGCCCCCTTCCAAGGACTGAACTTCATCCTGTTCCCATGAATCGCCCACTTTCACGGCCTTCACTGGAATCCGGTCCAGTTCCACTTGAGCCGCCGCCTTCAGCTTCGCGGGATCAAAGCTCGACTTCACGGCGTCTCGAAGTTTCTCGTCCAACGACTCAAACGCCTTATCCCGACCGGCGACGCTCGTCACTCGATTTTCTCGATCCAGCGTCATCGTCCACGTCGCCTGTGAGGCGGCTTTGAAGAGCGGCGTGAGCGGACTCTCCGTCGCCTTGTCGGGGTTGGCTGAATCGAACTGCACTTCCCCCAGGCCGGGCGCCTTGAGCGACTGTTGCAACGAATCGACCTTGTAGTCCACCGACAACTCGCCAGCCGCATTCCGCTTGCCGTTCGTCGCCGACACGACCATGTTCTGCTGGCTCGACGTCTCCACATTCATGCCGGCGATGACCAGCGTCTGCTTGGTCGAGGTGTCGACGCTGCGCGAGGTCGTCGCCCCCTCAACGTACTTGCGCGCCAGCGTCACCTGCGCCGACGCCGTCGACGCCAAAACCCCCACCGCCAAACCGACCGCCGCCATCATCCGCAACATAACTGCCCCCTTAAACCGATTTGATGCTTCGCCCACTCGCTTCCACCAGCGACTCAAACAGCCGCTCGAACTCATCGTGATTCGCAAACTGAATCGTAATCTTACCGCGACCTTTGGCCGCCGTCTTGATTTCCACCTTGCACCCGAGCGCCGCTCGCAATTCCTGCTCCAACGACGCCACTTGCTCGCTGCGTCCCTTCTTCCCCCCCGGTTGGATCTTGCCTGCCACCGCGCCCGGCGCCCCATCCTCTTCCGCAATCTGTTCCGACACCAACCGTTCCACGTCCCGCACGCTGAGCTCCTCGCGCACGATCCGCTCGCAGAATCCAATCTGCTGCTTCGTGTCCCCCAAAGGGAGTAGTGCTCGGGCGTGGCCCGCCGTGACCAGTCCCGTGCGGATCGCGTCGAGCACTTGCGCGGGCAATTCGAGTAAACGCAATAGATTGGTGATCGTTGATCTGTCTAGCTTGAGTCGCTGTGCCAGCTCGTCTTGCGTGCAGCGGTGCTGATCGATGTAGCGTTTGAACGAGAGGGCCTTTTCGACCGGGTTGAGATCTTTGCGCTGCAGGTTTTCGACGATCGCGAGCTCGGCGACCAACCGGTCGTCGGCCTCGCGAACGCGTGCTGGAATGGTCTCCCAGCCGGCCATGATCGCCGCGCGGAGGCGTCGTTCGCCCGAGATCAACTGCATGCGGCCGTTGACTCGCCGCACCAACACGGGCTGCAGCAAGTCGTGTTCCTTGAGACTTTCCGACAGCGACGCGATCTCGGTGTCGCTGAATTCGCGACGCGGCTGGAATGGATTCTCCTCAATCTCGTCCACGCGCAAATGCAGCAATTCCGCCTTGTCGTCGTCGGCCAGTGCGGCGGCGACCGATGGCGGGGGGGAACTGCCGAGAGGGGTGGCGGTCGCCACGGGCAAGGCGCCGCCAACGGGGGTCATGGTCGCGGCCGGCGACGACGCACCGACCGCGTCGGAGACGTCCGACAGGGGAGTGCCCAGGAGGGCGGCGAGTCCACGGCCAAGACGACGATCCTTCGTCATGCGATAGTTCCTTCTCGTTAGCGATTAAGCAGCTCTTGGGTAAGTTCCAGATAGGCCCGCGTTCCGGGGGAACGAGGGCGATAGTCGATCACCGACTTGCCGTGGCTCGGCGCTTCCGACACGGACACGTCGCGCGGGATGACCGAGGTGAAGACGATCTCTCCAAAGAAGTCGCGGACTTCGTTTTCCACCTCCGCGGTCAGTTCGAGCTTCGGGTCGTACATGGTGAGCACGATCCCGCCGAACTCGAGTCTGCCGGGTTGTTGTTGCATGACGCTGCGAATGACTTGGATCATTTGCGTCAGCCCCTCCATCGCGAAGTACTCGCACTGAATCGGCATCAGCACCTCGGTCGATGCCGAGAGCGCGGCCTGGGTGAGCGGTCCTAAGGAGGGCGGGCAGTCGATGAGGACGAAGTCGAAGCCGTTGACGCCGGTCGACAGGTGTTGCCGCAGCCTGGCGGACGCCGCCTGTTCCCCCTGCGCCAGGACGTCCACGTCCTGAAAGCTCCGACTTCCGGGAAGCACTTGCAAGTCGGGAATGGCCGCCTCGAGGAACGACTCGCGGAGCGGCTTGGTTTGGACGAGCGCGTGGCGTTCGGTGGGGGCGAGGCCGAGTCCCGAGGTGGCGTTGCACTGCGGGTCGAGGTCGATCAGCAGCGTCTGCCGGCCGGCACGCGACAGACCGGCGGCGAGATTAATCGCCGTCGTCGTCTTGCCGACGCCGCCTTTCTGATTTGCGACACACAGTATCCGCCCCACTGCCCGGCCTCCTTTCCGAGCCCACGCCGATCGGCGTGATGCGCAGCGGAGATTCTAGCGGCGGCCGGCCGGAACAAAGAAGAGCATTTTGGCGAGGGCGACGGTTTCACGTGAAACACCGCCCAGGCGCTACGGGAGGCCTGGGTAAGCTTGACGTTTCACGTGAAACGTGTCTGGGCAATCGGCGGGGACCTGTTCGCCCCGCGGCCGCGGATCACTCCAGCGGATTGAAGACGAGTCCGCTGAGCAGCTTCGGGTAGAAGTAGGTGCTCTTCGCCGGCATCCGCTCGCCGTGTTCGCTGATCGATTGGACGTGTTCAACCGTGGCGGGCATCACGAGCGCGGCCAATTCGAAGCGGCCGCCCTGCCCCATCTGACCGGTCGCATCGCGACCGACCGTGTCGCCTTGAATCAGCCCCTGCTCGACTTCCTCCACCGAGTGGACGTACATCGGCTTGGGGAGGTTGTTCAGGCCGAGCAGATTCTCCATGACGAGACGATGGAGGAGGGATACGCCGAGCGACTGCCAATCGGCGCTATGGTCCGTCGCCAGCTCGGCGATCTTTTCCACCCCGCGCGGGGTGACCGAGGCGTGCGTCCACGCGTCGTCCTTCGCCGTGTAGAAGGCGAGCGTCCCTTGCTCGCCGGCGTCCTCGATTTCGCTCCACACCTCGGCCGCTCGATTGGCGCCCTGCCCCACGTTGCGCGTGACAAAGTAGCCCTCAAGCTTCGCCATGAGCTCGGCGGACGAAAGAGGCGGAACACCGCGGAACAGGCGGTGAGTCGGCAGCACGATCATCCCCGGATCATTCATGCTTACGCACATGGTGAGCACAAAGTTCGCCGGGTGCGACGGCGAAAGCGAGCCGCCCGCCGCCAACTGGTCGCGATAATTGCACGCGGTCTCGTAGCGATGGTGGCCGTCGGCGATGTACATCGGCTTGGGGTCCATGATCGCGGCGACCTCGGAGATCGTCTTCACATCGGTGACCAGCCACAGGCGATGGACGACGCCCAGGTGATCGGTGGCTTGCAGCGGCGTCTTGCCGACGCACGCCGCTTCGAGCAACTCCTGAGCGGCGTTCTCGGGATCGGGGTAGAGGCCGAAGATTTGCGAGATGTTCGCCTTGCAGGCCTGAGTCAGCAGCAAGCGATCTTGCTTCGCCGACGCGTGCGTCTCTTCGTGCGGATAGATCTTCCCCTCGCCGAACCGCTCCAGTCGAACCCGAGTCATGAAGCCGCGTCGCTGGTACTCGCGCCCTTGGTACTGAAACACCTGGTGGTAGACGTACAGTGCAGGGTCGGAATCGACATGCAGCACGCCTTCGGAGCGCCAGTTGCGGAAAAACCGCGCCGCGCGTGTGTACCGGTTGCTGGTCGCATCGTCCCCCGGTTCGTCCCGATTCAGCTCGATCCGGATCACGTTCGACGGGTGCCGCTTGTACAGTTCGTCCTGCAGCGCCGGGTCGATCACATCGTAAGGAGGGGCGATCACGTCGCTCAAGGAACCGACGTGGCCGAGGTCGTAACGGATACCGCGAAAGGCTTGAATGTGGGGCATAGCGCGAGTGTCGAGGTGCGAAGAGTCGGATGGTCCAGAACAAAAAAATGCGAGCCGAGAAACTCGGCTCGCATCTCGTGTGGACCATTGAAGCAGGCGGAACGACTTTACGCCAGAACCTACCCTGCCGACTCACCGCGACCCATCGACATAGCGGCGGGGCGCGGTCGTACTCGACCAAGGGCGTTGGACTCGACTAGTAGCGGTAGTAGTCGGGCTTGTAGGGCCCTTCGGCCGGGATGCCGAGGTACTGCGACTGCTTGTCGGTGAGTCGCGTCAGCTTCACGCCGATCTGGTCGAGGTGCAGGCGAGCGACTTCCTCGTCGAGCTTTTTCGGGAGGCGATGGACGCCGATCTCGAACTTGTCGGTTTCGTTCCAGAGGGCCAGTTGGGCGAGCACCTGGTTGGTGAAGCTGTTGCTCATCACGAACGACGGGTGGCCGGTGGCGCAGCCCAAGTTGACGAGTCGGCCTTCGGCCAGCAGCAGCACGCTGCGGCCCGTGTCTTTGAAAGTATAGCGATCGACGGTCCCCAGATCGCTCGGCTTGATATTCAACTTCGAGGCCTTGCCCGCCGCTACTTGCGCTTCGAGCCACGCGACGTCGATCTCGATGTCGAAGTGGCCGATGTTGCAGATGATCGCGTCGTTCTTCATCTGAACGACATGTTCGCCGCGGATGATGTCACAGCAACCGGTGGTCGTGACGAACAGGTGGCCCTGCGAAGCAGCCTCCTCCATCGTCGTGACTTCAAACCCTTCCATCGCGGCTTGCAGCGCGTTGATCGGGTCGATTTCGGTGACGATCACGCGGCAGCCGTAGCTGCGCAGCGAGTGGGCGCACCCCTTGCCGACGTCGCCGTAGCCGGCGACGACCGCGACTTTGCCCGCGAGCATCACGTCGGTGGCGCGCTTAATGCCGTCCGCCAGCGATTCGCGGCAGCCGTACAAGTTGTCGAACTTGCTCTTGGTGACCGAGTTGTTGACGTCGATCGCAGGCACCTTCAGCTCGCCGCGAGCATGCATCTGCTCCAGGCGGTGGATGCCCGTGGTCGTTTCCTCCGACAAGCCGCGGATGCCCGCTAGCAGCTCGGGGAACTTTTGGTGCACCATCACCGTCAAGTCGCCGCCGTCGTCGAGGATCATGTTGAGCGGCTTGCCGTCGGGGAAGAACAGCGTCTGTTCGATGCACCAATCAAATTCCTCGAGCGTTTCGCCCTTCCAAGCGAAAACCGGAACGCCGCGAGCGGCGACGGCGGCGGCCGCGTCATCCTGCGTGGAGAAAATATTGCAGGAGCTCCAGGTGACGTCGGCGCCGAGTTCCACCAGCGTTTCGATGAGGACGGCCGTTTCGATCGTCATGTGGAGGCAGCCGGCGATCCGAGCGCCCTTGAGCGGTTTGCTGGCGCCGTATTTCTTGCGCAACGACATGAGGCCGGGCATTTCGTTTTCGGCCAGCATGATGCGTTTGCGGCCCAGGTCCGCCAGGCTGATATCCTTCACTTTGTACGGCAAACGCTTCGCTTCGACTGTAGCCACTTTCAATTCTCCAAGATTTCCGTTGAGTTGACCGCGTATGATAGGGTTTGCGTCGTGAGTTCAGCAACCCGCCGGCGCTGGTCTATCGAGAAGACCGCAAACGCCGGCGCACCGTCACGACTGCGTCTCGGGAACGCGACAAAAGGGTGCGCGGCGCACTCAAAAAGCGGCGCATGAAAGAAGCGGCGCATGAAAGAAGCGGCGCAAAAAAAGCACTGTGCCGGGGCACAGTGCTTTGCGTTGATCGATGGAGAAAACCGGCGTGAAGGATCCGCGAGCGATTAACGCTTCGAGAACTGGACGCCGCGGCGAGCGCCACGGAGGCCGTACTTCTTGCGTTCCTTCATGCGCGAGTCGCGGGTGAGGAACCCGTTGTCGCGGAGGAACTGGAAGGCTTCCGCATTAAAGCCGATCAGGGCGCGGGCGATGCCCATCTTGCAAGCGCCAGCCTGACCCGTCGGTCCGCCGCCCGTGGCGTTGATGTCGACGTCCACCGTTTCGCGGTGGCCGGTTCCATCGAGGGCGTCGACGACCTGACGTCGTTCGCTTTCGTTCACAAAATACTCGTCAAACGGGCGGCCGTTGACGGTAATCTTTCCCGAACCGGCACGCAGCCGAACTCGAGCCACCGCCGTCTTGCGGCGACCAACTCCGAGCGAATCCCCGGTGAGCTTGTCCTTCTTTGACTGCATGTTACTTCACTCCAAGTTCTTTCGTCTGCGGCTGTTGCGCTTGATGATCGTGCTTGTCGCCCGTGTAGATCTTGAGCTTGCTCAGCATCTTGCGGGCCAGCTTGTTCTTCGGCAACATGCGGCGAACCGCTTCGCGAAGAATCAGTTCCGGGTGCGTTTCGCGACGCTTTTCGGCGGACACAAAGCGTTGCCGAGTGTAGCCGGTGAACCAGCCGTACTCTTTGTCTTGCCACTTGCGGCCGGTGAACTTGACCTTCGCGCAATTCAGCACGATGACGAAGTCGCCCGTGTCCACGTGCGGAGTGTAGGTGGGCTTGTGCTTGCCCATCAGGATCATGGCGATGTCGCTTGCCAGCCGCCCGACGACTTTGTCGGAGGCGTCAACCACCCACCATTGAGCGTCGACTTCACCCGTCTTCGCCAAGGTCGTTTTCGTGCCTGCCAAAGTAACACCCTCCGCGTCGATTTCGCTGTTGCTGGTTCGCTGTGCTGTTCTACCGGCCGTGTCGTCCTCGCCGCTGTGCGACTACACACGGCGCTAGCGACCACGACGCCTTGCGGACCAAATCTCGCGAGCCGACGCTGCAAACGCTCGCGAAACCAAGCCTGTTTTGTGTCGTTTTCTCGGTTCCGCCGCAGTTCACGACGCACCATGCGCAGCGTGATCCGGCGGGGAGAAACGAGGAGTGTACAGGGAGTCGTAAGGGCGTTCAAGGGTTGTATACAGCGCCATTCGCAAAAACTAGACTATTGCCCGCTGGTGCAACCCTTTCCCGTTCCTCCTCCAACGGAAGTGCAGTGGGCGCCATGAGAATTGCCGTTCTAGGCGAGACGTTCCCGGGTGAACGGCGAGTGGCGTTGACGCCCGCCAACGTTCCCGCACTGCTCAAGGCCGGCGCGGAAGTGTGGGTTGAGTCCCAGGCCGGTGCGTCGGCCGGCTTTCCCGACTCGGCCTACACCGACAAAGGCGCCCGCATCCTCTCGGTTCGCGACGAACTTTTCGCCGCCGACATCCTTCTGCAGGTCCGCGCACCCGGCGCGAACCCGACCGCCGGCCAATCCGATCTCCCCCGCTACCGGGCGGGGCAGGTTGTCGTCGGCGCCGCCGACCCGCTCGGCAATCCCGCCGGGCTGCTCGAGTTCGCCGCCACCGGCGCCACGCTGTTTGCGCTCGAACTGATCCCGCGCATCACGCGGGCGCAGAGCATGGACATCTTGTCGTCGCAGGCGACGATCGCCGGCTATCGAGCCGTGCTCCTGGCGGCGCTCGAACTGCCCAAGATGTTTCCGATGATGATGACCGCCGCCGGGACGCTGTCCGCCGCGCGCGTCTTAATCGTCGGCGTCGGCGTGGCGGGGCTGCAAGCCATTGCGAGCGCCCGCAAGTTGGGCGGCATCGTTTCGGCCTACGACGTCCGACCGGCATGTCGGGAGCAGGTCGAGTCGCTGGGGGCGAAGTTTGTGGAGCTGCCATTGGAGGCTTCCGCGTCGGAAGATAAGGGCGGTTACGCCAAGGCGATGGACGAGGCGTTTTATCAGCGCCAGCGCGAACTGTTGGGGGACGTGGTCGCCCAAAGCGACGTCGTCATTACGACGGCCGCCATTCCCGGCAAGAAATCGCCGCTCTTGGTGACCGCGAACGCCGTGACGCGCATGCAACCCGGCAGCGTCGTCGTGGATTTGGCCGCCGAACGGGGCGGCAACTGCGAGTTGACTCGCGCCGACCAGCGCACGGTCGCGCACGGCGTCACACTGCTCGGCCCCACCAATCTCCCGGCCGAAGTGCCCTACCACGCCAGCCAGATGTTTTCGAACAACGTTGCCAAGTTCCTCGGGAACCTGTTTCTGAAGGGCGGCTGGGTCGTCAACGAAGCCGACGAAATCGTCCGGGAGACGATGGCGACCCAAGGGGGCGAAGTGGTGCTGCCGCGGTTGCGCGACCTGCTGCAATTGCCGCCGCGAAGTTAGCTGCCTAGGCCGCGACTACGACAAAGGAGTGACGCTACTATGCCGACACGCCGCTTCCGCTGGGCTCAAGCCGCCATCGCCGTCGCCGTCAGCGCCTGGGTGACGCTGGGCGCCGTCCTCTGGGCGCATCCAGGCCACGTCGCTCCCGATGGACTGGCGGGGGACGGCCAGGCGTCCGCACTGACCGCGAAGGCCGACGACGGCGGTCGACAGTTGTCGCGCGGGACGGTGCTCGTCTTCAGCCTCACCGTGTTTGTGCTGGCGGTGTTCGTCGGTTTCGAAGTGATCAATAAGGTGCCGCCGACCCTGCACACGCCGCTCATGTCCGGCTCAAACGCGATTAGCGGCATCACGGTCGTCGGCGCGATTCTCGCCGCCGGTTCGCGTCAGTGGGGGTTCGCGACGTGGCTCGGCGTGATCGCGGCGATCCTGGCGAACATCAACGTGGTGGGCGGCTTTCTGGTCACGCATCGCATGCTCATCATGTTCAAGAAACGCTGAGGTGAAGTCGTGGTCGACGCAGTGATTCCCTTCGCGTATCTCGTGGCCGCCGTTTTGTTCATCGTCGGCCTGAAGTTGATGTCGAGCCCGCGGACGGCGGTGCGCGGCAATCTCACCGGGGCGATCGGCATGCTGGTCGCCATCGTCGCCACTTGCGCGGACCGGTCCGTGGAGTCGTACTGGGGGATCTTGCTGGGGCTGGCCGTCGGCGCGGGGATCGGCGTCGTATTGGCCGTTCGCGTCCAGATGACCGCCATGCCGCAGCTTGTTGCGCTCCTCAACGGACTCGGCGGGGCCGCGTCGACCCTCATCGCCTGGTCCGATCTGCTCCGTGCTTCGTCGCACCCTTTCGACACGCTCGTCGCCGTCGGCGCGACGGGGTTGATCGGCGCCGTGACGTTCTGGGGCAGTCTCGTGGCGTACGGCAAATTGGAAGAACTGAAAGCGTTTCGCAACCCGTTCGCCCTGCCGGGGCAGCAAGTCATCAATGCTTTACTGCTCGTCGCGTGTCTGGCGTTGACCGTCGTCCTGGCAACCACCCACTCGTCCGCCGCGCAAGTTTCGTGCTACCTCGCCATCGTGCTGTTGGCGAGCGTCCTGGGGGTGTTCTTGGTGAGCCCGATCGGCGGCGCGGACATGCCGGTCGTCATTTCGCTGATGAACTCCTACTCGGGACTCGCCGGCGCCGCGACCGGGTTCGTGATCGACAATAACGTGCTGATCGTGTCGGGATCGCTGGTCGGCGCGTCGGGAATCATCCTCACGCAGATCATGTGTAAAGCGATGAACCGCTCGTTGTTCAACGTCCTGTTCGGCGTGATGGGAGGCGGGTCGAGCGGCGGGCCGACCGACGAAATCTACGCCAATGTCCGCAGCACGACTGCGGACGACATCGCCATGATCCTCGACGGCGCTCAACGCGTCGTCATCGTCCCCGGGTACGGCCTGGCCGTCGCTCAGGCCCAACACGCGGTCCGTGATCTCAGCAAGCTGCTAGAGGCCAAAGGGGCGACGGTGGAGTACGCCATCCATCCGGTGGCGGGGCGCATGCCCGGCCACATGAACGTGTTGCTCGCCGAGGCGGATGTCTCCTACGATAAGTTGAAGGAGATGGACGAGATCAACCCAACGCTGGAGTCAGTCGATGTGGCGATCGTGATCGGCGCCAACGATGTGGTCAATCCGTTGGCGAAGACCGACCCGCAAAGCCCCATCGCCGGGATGCCGATCATCGAGGTCGACAAGTGTCGCACGGTGATCGTCATTAAACGCAGTCTGAGTCCCGGATTTGCGAAGATCCCCAATCCACTCTTCGCCGCACCGAATACGCTCATGTTTTACGCCGACGGCCAAAAGGCGGTGCTCGACATCGTGAAGGCCGTCAAGGAACTGGGGTAACGTTTATGAACGCCGTCGCCGGATTGCAGCGGGAGATCGCGAACGGCTCGGCACGCGAACAGTTCGCCGCCGACCTGCTCGACCGACTCTGGGCTCAGTATCGTCAGCGCGTCTCGTACGTCCAAACGTATGAAAAGGTCGTCGCGCAACACGCCGCTCGATTCTTCAACGACCACATCGCGCTTCGCACCCTTTCGTGTCAGATTCCGTTCACCGGCATTGCAACGCTGGGACGCATTTTCGAAGCCCTTGGTTGGCGCCCGGCGGGAACCTACCAGTTTCCCGACAAACAACTGAGTTCAATCCACTTCGAACCGCCGCATCCCGAACTGCCGAAGGTTTTCATTAGCGAACTGCAACTTTGGGCGCTGCCTGCCGCAACACGCGAAATCTTGCTGCGGTCGCTGCACAGCCATCGACTGCCCGTCTCCGACGAGACGCTCGCGAAAATCGCCGACGTCGAGTCGCTGGGGGCGGCCGAGCGGCAGACGCTGTTGGAGCGGTTGGTGCGCGAGTTTCACGAGCTGCCGTGGAGTTTGCCGGAGAAGTCCGACGTGCTGGCGGTGAATCGCGTCAGTCAGTTTGCAGCTTGGGTCCTCTTGCACGGCTACAACGTCAATCACTTCACGTCGCTGATCAACAGCCACGACGTCGAATCGCTGAACGATATTGAAAAAACGTCGGCGGCACTGGCGGCGGCGGGCGTCCCGATGAAGGCCGAGATTGAAGGGGAGCGCGGGTCGAAGCTGCGGCAAACGGCGACCGAAGCGGTGGTCATCGACGTCGACGTTGCGGAAAACGGCCTGCAGTCGCGGATGCCCTGGACCTACGCCTACTTTGAACTGGCCGAGCGTGGACAGTTATTCAATCCGGCCACCGGCGTCGCGCATCGCTTCGAAGGGTTTCTTGGCCCCCAAGCCGCTCAATTGTTCGAGATGACCCGCAAGACGTAGGTCCCCGGTCAGGGCAGCTTGGTCGAGATCCAGATCAACGGCTGGCCCGCTTCGTCGATCCGCACTTCCCACTTCAGCTTGGCTTGCACCATCATGCGGTCAAGGATCTTGCTGTAGAACGTCTTGCCCGGCGGCACGGTGACGCTGATCGTCGCAGGATCGATGCGGTGGCGCGCTAGTCCATTGTGGTCGAACAGAAAGGGCGCCTTGAGTCGTCCTTGAACGGCTTCAAGCGCCTCGTTGAGCGGCGTGTCGGTGATTTCCACATCCAGGAACTTCAGCAGCGCCGGCAGGTACTCGGTGGGATTCTTCTCCGGCGGCCACCCCACCGGCCAAACATGCCCGCCCGACAAGGCCCGCGCCATCACCAACTTGACCGGCGCCGACGACGCATCGGGAATCAGCACGAGCCCCAACGGGCGAATGACGGCGGCAAGCGCCGTCCCAGCGGCGACTCCTTGCAATTCGTCGAGCACGCCCGGGTCGTCCGCGAAGGCGGGAACGATCGCGGACGGAATCTCGATCGGCGTCCGGACGCTCGCACGAATCTTGCGCACGACGTCCTTCGAGCTCGCGCCCTTGGTCGCGATGGCGACGGGGACGTTCAGGCCTTCATGGAGCTCGATGAGTTGTTCGGCGGTCAGTCCCAAGGCGAACGGTTTGGCGGCGGCCGAATTGGGCACGTCTCCGCCGCTCGATTTGACTTTGGAAATCCAACTGCGAATGCGGCCGACGTCCGCTTGGCCGAACGAACCGCCCGGGAGCATCAATTGGCCGCGGCTGGTGATGACTCCGGTGACGAGCACGCGGTCGCCCCGTTTGGCCAACTCGGGCAGTTCCCCGCCGCGGGCGGAGCGGATGCGAAGATTGTCGATCGGCAGGTCCTTGAGGACGCTCAGCCACTGCTGCGAGGCGGTCGGCGACACGCCGGTTTCCGTCGCCAGTTCTAGTTCGACCGAGACCTCGGCGGCGAACGCAGTCCTGTTCGGCCACGCTGCGATCGATGCTGCGGTCCACGACGCGATGCTCCAAGTCGCCGTTCGCCGCAGCCAGTCTCGTCGTGCTTCAAGCATAGAACGTCACTTCCTTTGACCTTCGAACAACTTGCTGATCGATTGATCCTGGTGAATTCGCTTGATCGCCTCGGCCAACAGCGGCGCGATCGTCAACACCTTGATCTTCGGCGAACTCCGTTCGGGGCTCAGCGGAATGCTGTCGGTGATGGTGACCGAGTCGACCGGCGCGGCGGAGAGACGCTGGATGGCGGGTCCGCAGAAGACGCCGTGCGAGGCTGCGACGTGAATTTCTCGCGCGCCTGCATCGTGCACGAACTGCGCGGCGCCGCAGATGGAACCGGCGGTGGTGATCATGTCGTCGAACATGATGGCGATCCGGCCGGCGACCGGCGTGCCGATGATGTTCTCCTGCTGCGTCTCCAGCGCACTGCTGCGGCGTTTGTCGACGATCGCCAAGTGGCCGCCGAGTCGCCGTTGGTGGCCGACGGCACGCTTGATGCTGCCCGCATCGGGACTCACCACCACCACTTCGTCCTCCGGCCAATGCATGCCGAGGAAGTGGGCGTTCAATACGGGGGCCGCGTAGAGGTGGTCGACCGGAATGTCGAAAAAGCCCTGCAGCTGTTGGGCATGCAGGTCCATGGTCAAGACGCGGTCGGCGCCGGAACGGGTGATGACGTTGGCAACCAGCTTCGCCGTGATCGGCACGCGCCCTTCATCCTTGCGATCTTGCCTCGCATAGCCGAAGTAGGGAATGACGGCCGTCACGCGTTCGGCGCTGGCGCGCTTGCAGCTGTCGATCATGATCAACAGCTCCATCAGGTTGTCGTTCACCGGCGGGCAGGTCGGCTGGATCAGGAACACGTCGCGTCCGCGCACGTCGTCCTCGATCTTGCAGAAGTTCTCGCCGTCGGGGAATTTGCCGAGCGACACGTTGCCGAGCTGCAAATTGAGCGACTTGCAGATGGCTTGGGCCAACGGCACGTTGGCCTGGCCGCTGAAGATCTTCAGTTCACGCATGGGCGTTATCCATTCGTCGCAATTCGGCTTCCACAAGTTCCAATTCCTCGGGCGTATTGACGCTTAACGCCTCGCACGGCTGCAATACCGGCAAGGCGCGCACCTGGTTCCCCGCGGACAGCAGGATGCCAGGACAATCGGTCAAGTAGTATTCACGTTGTCGATTCTCGTTGCGCAGCCGATCCAAGGCGAACGCCAGCCGCTCCGAGTCGAACACGTAGGTGCTCATGTTCACCTCGGTCAGCCGTCGCTGTTCGTCCGAGGCATCCTTCTCTTCGACGATCCCCACGAAATTCCCTTGCGCATCGCGCACGATGCGTCCCAGACCGGTGGGATCGGATTTGTGGAGCGTGCCGAGGAGGCAAGCGGGTTGAGTTTGTTTGAATTCGTCCAGCAGCCGGCGGATGGAGGACGCTTGGATCATCGGCGAGTCGCCGGCGACGACCACGACGGGGCCTTGGAAGGCGTCGATTTCCGTGCGGCACATTTTCACCGCATGCCCCGTTCCCAGCCGCTCCGTCTGTTCCACGCACGTGGTATGCGGTCGAGCCGTCGCGACGTCGCGCACCAACTCGCCGCGATACCCCACCACCACGACGATCCGCGTGACCCCGGCGGCCGCCAACGCGTCGAGCACATAGTCGAGCAGCGGTCGGCCGAGCGCCGTACAGAGTACTTTTGGCAGGTCGGACTTCATGCGCGTCCCCTGCCCCGCGGCCAGGACGATCGCCAACGCTTCGTTCATCGAATGATTCCTCGGAAACGAACTGAAGGAAGCTATCTTCGCATGAACGGACGTTTGACTCTAGCGGCAGTTCGATTCCCGCCGCCGACGGGGCCGGCGATCCGGCGGCTACCAGGCGAGTTCCACTTCGAGTTCGGTGCCGCCGCGGACGATGCGCAAGGGCACGGTCGTCGCATCGCCGGCGGTGCGTGCCGCGGCTTGGGCTTGGCTGACGCTGGCGACGTCCTGCGCGCCGACGCGTCGAAGGACGTCTCCTACTCGGAGGCCGGCTCGCTGGGCCGCGCTGCCGGGGACGATCGCCCGCACCGCCACTTCGCCGCCCGGTTCGTCCGACAGTTTCACGCCCCAGGATCTGGCTCGATTGTTCACGCTGCTGGCGGCGGCGTCGGCGGACGATTCCGCGCCGCGGTCGGGCGGCTCGCGTCGACGCACGGCCGACACGCGGACGTCGGCCAGCAGACCGTCGAGCCCAGCGCGGGTCGGCGTCGGCCGCGATTCGGACTGCGCCAACTCCAGCACCGTCTCGGCGACTAACTGACTGATGCGACGCATGCCCGCGATGTTGATGCGCTCCACATCGTCGCTCGGCCGATGGTAGTCCTCATGCAGTCCCGTGAAAAAGTGCAGCACGGGGATGCCGCGCGCCGCGAACGTGGCATGGTCGCTGGGGCCCAATCCGCTGGGATCGAGTTTGGCGCGGAAGTCATGAGCGGCCGTCAAACGCTGGACCATCGGCGAGAATTCTTGAGCAGTTCCGATGCCTGAGACGGTGAGTCGATCGGAACGGAGTCGACCGACCATGTCGAGGTTTACCATCGACACGACGTCGTCGAGCGGCACGGGAGGCGCGGCGACGAAACGCTCGCTGCCGACGAGTCCCATTTCTTCCGCGGAGAACGCGACGAACAACAGACGCCGCGCGTGTTCGGACTGACGGCGCCGCACGACTTGCCGCGCGACTTCCAATAACGTCGTCGAACCCGACGCATTGTCGTCGGCGCCGTTGTGAATCGCCTTGGTCCACGGGGCGAGCGACGAGATGCCGCCGTTGCCCAAGTGATCGTAGTGAGCGCCCACGATCACCGTCTCATCGGCCAACCGGCCGCGCCCCGGCAATTCCGCGAGCACGTTCTTCAGCGTGAACGTGCGTCGCTCGATCGACGCTTTGCCAACTCCGTTCCACCCCGCCAAAACCAACGCGTCCACCGCCGATCGGCGTCCCTCCGTCTCCGCTTCCGCTGGTGAAGTCGCGAGTTCCAGTTCTTCCAGCGACGGTTGGCCGGCGGCGGCCAGCAAACGCGCCAGCGCCGCTCGACGCAGATGAACGACGGGAATCGCACGTGATTCAAGTTTCCCTTCGACTTGAAACGCCAACAGCGGATCCAATTCGATCGCCCTGTCTGCATCGGGGCGATCGTCGTCCGCGTCGAGTCGCTCGCGTTTCGCCAAGTGCGCGGCGTCGGTGACAAGCAGCACGCCGGCCGCGCCATGACCGGCGGCGTTTTCGACCTTTCTCGCGAGATACGTATGCTCGACTAGCTTCGCGTCGTGCGATTTCCGAGCCCCGGCGGCGGTCGGCAGCGACGGCGGCGCATGGCGGAGCACGATGACGAGCTTGCCGCGGACGTCGAGTCCGGCGTAGTCATCGATGCCCAGTTCGGGGCACGTGATGCCGTGTCCGACGAACGCCAAGGGGCCGGCGAACTCGCCTGCGCCGCTGAGCGACAGCGGCGTGAAGTCGCGCTGGAATTGCAGTTCAATCGTCGCCGAATCGGGCCCTAGGAAACGCAGTCGGTTGTCGTCGCCGAGCGCCAATTTGACGCTGGAGCGAAAGACTTGGAACGGCGGATGGCCGAAACGCCGCGTCTGGAGTCCGCAGGCGGAGAACTGCTGAGCCAAGTAGTCGGCCGCCTTTTCAAGTCCCTCGGTGAAAGGGCCGCGTCCGCCGAGTTCGTCCGAGGCAAGGTACGAGAGGTCGCGCAGCAAGCGCCGTTCGATTTCACCCGCATCGGCCAAAGCCGCGTCGTCGGAGATAACGCCCACGTCCGGCGAACTGCGGGAGGCCAAGGCGTCGTCGCGGCGACTCGCGGCGCTGGCGAGCGGCTCGCCGGCGGCGGCCGAAGAGACTGCGGAGGAGGCGGATGGGGCGGCCGGAGTGCGGGCCGATTCAGGAAAGGGGGCGCCGGGCTGGCAGCCCATGGAAAACACGGCGCCGACAAGCCAAGGCCATGCGCTGGCGAAGGTGGATCGAGTGCCGTTGTCTCGCGAATGGTGCATTCCGCCGTTCCTCAGAAGGAGCTACCGGCAGTGCGACTTGGGAGTCCGCGCGCCGCCCTTTCAATATCCCCGCGCCCGGCACGGAGCGCGTCGAGGCTGCGGCAAAATGCCGTCCGATGCCGGCGACGAGCGTGGTGCGACCGTCGCGGTCGGCAAGGATTCCCACGCTGCAAAAAGCGACTTTCGCGAACGCGCAAATCGGGCGGACTGTGCGCTGCGACGGGGAAGTCTAGGGCGAGGTCGCAATGATGGGCGGATTGTAGGCGGTCGCGTTGACGCGGCGAACGACCGGCGCCGTGGACGACGAATCGTAGACGGCGATCGACTCCGCCTTCACCGTGAAGGGGCCGATGCCAAAGCCGAACAGTGTTTGCGTGACGCTGGGGATCGTTTCCTGAGCGGCGGCTCGGACCGCGAAGATGTATTGACTGCCGATCGCCGGCCCTTGGACGGCCGAGTAGTTGTCGTCCACGCCGTCGTCGACGAACGTAAAGTCCTGCGAAGCGGTCTCAAGATTGATCAGGTTGCGAAAGGTCACGCGCACCACCACGCCGTACTTGCCGAAACTGTCGCCGTCATTGTTCGTGGCCGCATCGACGCCGTCCCACAGGTCGGTCGTGCGGACAAGAATTTGGTAGACGTCGGGAGTCGGCATGGTTCCCGGGTCAAAATCTTGCGCCGTGTTGCCATTGGCGGTGAACGTCAACTGTAGGACGGGCGCAGGCGCGGCGACGTTGCTCGCGGGTTGAAAGGTCGGAGTGAACGCCTGGGCGGGCGCGAGCAGGTTGATGGTGGAGTCGCCGTAGGGCGGCGAACCATCGAAGAGCGCGTCGGCATCGGACCCGCTCTGGAGATCGACTTCCAGCGACTCGATCACCCAACACGGCGGAGCGGCGACGGGGGCCGAGTAAGTGACGCGGAGATAGCCGTTCGCGGACATCGAACTGGCGTCGAAATCACCGACCGCTTCGATTAACAGGTCGCCAGCCAAACAGATCGGTTCGACATCGGCGTCGAAGGCGATGTTCGCGCCGGCAAGCGTCGCGGCGCCGAAGATCAAATCGGCCGTAGCGCCTGTCAGGTCGTCGTTCTGGTTGGCGTTCGCCGCGCCATAGTTGGTCTGAAGCACGAGCGGCAAGTTAGGCGCGAGCGGGTTGTAGGAGGCGAAGTCGACGCCTGCCGTACGTGCGCTGCTGGTGTCGCCTCCTCCATTTTGTTGCCAACGGAACACGGCGGCGGTGGAGGCGGCGTCGAGGGCGTTGGACAGTTGTTGGCGGGCCAACAGCAAGTGCCCCGCTTCCACGACGATGGCCAAGAGGATCAGCAGCACGGGAAGGACGAGGATCAACCACAGCGTGGCATTGCCGCGGCGGCGCCGCCGCGGTCGGACGCTGTTTTTGTGTGAATCGACATCCCCGTCGGGGTGGTTTTTGGTGCGTCGACACGAGCTAGAGCGAGCAATGATTCGCAGCATGGTCCGCCTCGGCCACGAACCTCGGCGGCTCGCGACTTGCGACCGACTGCATCGAGAGGTTCTTATGCGAAGTTATCGGCCCCTACAATCCGCACCTTCGGAAAAAATTCAAACGCAAGTCGCTTTTTCTCAAGTTTTGCGTGCGGAATTGCTATTGAGACTGTGTGAATTAGGGGGAAACGGCGATGGAGGGCGGGTCATACCGCTGAATCCGGACGACGCGCACTTGTCCAGCGGTCGCACTGCGGTCATAGGCGGCGGACGATTCGGCACGCACGGTGAAGGCGCCCCAAGAGAAACCAAATAGTGAACTCGTAAGGCTGGGCACCTGCACCGTCGTGGCCGCTCGGACGCCGAACAGACTTCCCAAGTCGGGGATGGTGATCGCTTGCTGTGAGATGAGATTCGTGCCGCCGGTGTTCTGAAAGGTAAATGGCTGGACGGCCGTGGGACCGCCGGGAGGCGCTGCCTGAGTGACGAACCGCCCTTGAATTCCGTAGATTCCAAACGCATCCCCCGTGTTGGCGGTCGCGCCGGCGCCAAGGCTGCGCACGCGGACGCCGTTCAGGCGTAGGAAATTCGGTGCGCCGACCGAGCCCGCGGTGAAGTTAGCCGCCGGTAGCACGATGCGAATGACGGGCGCGTTCACGGTCACGCGATTGCCAGTTGTTGGCGGCATGGCGGTGTGAAAAGTGATTGTCGCGGGAGTCGTGGGCGGAGCGCTGGAGGTTTGCGTGCCCCAAGCCGATGGCGGATAGACGAAAAACGCATTGTTGCCGGGTTCCGTCCCCGACCGGAGATCGATCCAGACTTCTCGAATCACGGTCGCGGGGGACAGCGCGGCCGAGAACTCGAATCGCAAGAAGTCGTCATTGCGGGTGTTGTTGCCGAATCTCCCAGTGGCAATCGCCCGCGCCGTGGCGTCGCTCGCGGTCGGAGTCGTATTGGCGTCGAGCAACAAGTCATTCGCCGGCCCGGTCACTCGACCGAAGATCAGATTCGCCGTGGCGCCGTTGAACTGAGCGTTTTGATTGGGGTGCCCGCTGGCGGCAGTGTAATTCGGCGCCAGCGTCACCGGCTGGGCGCGATTGATGTAGTTCAATCCTCCGAACTGGACGGCGCGATCTCGCGCGGCGAGCGAATTGACGCCGCCCGTGCGCCCCCATTCGGCGGCCGCCGCCGTCGCCGCGGACTCGAGCGAGTTCTTGACTTGCTGCCGCGCCAAAAGCAGATGTCCCACCTCGGCGACGGTGACCAGCAGAATGAGGATGATCGGGAAAAACAAAATGAGCCACAGCGTTGCGGCGCCGCGACGCTTGGGGGCGGCGGTGCGGTGGCGAGCCGCGGGAACGACGATCGATCGGCGTGAATCGCGTTGAGGGTGGCTCATGGCAGGGACGCAGGAGTGAAGACGTGGGAAACGCCGGCGGTTACTTCAAGTAGGCGTAGGTGGTGGTCTGCTGAAACCGTTTGCCTGTCAGGTCGAAGCCGAAGGCGGCCAGGAGGTTGGGGGTAAGTTCGGCGGCGTCGACGAACACGGTCACGCGGACGTAGCGGTAGGCGGGAGGCGCCGGTACCGGCGGTTCGGCCACATCCGCACTGGTCACTGGGACCCCGTTGGAGACCTCGACCGCCGACCCCGCGACTCCCGGGCCCGAGAGCGGCACGGAGTGTTCCAGGAGGATCGACGAGGACGTCAGGGGCGGGACGGCGTTGGGGGTGGCCTGGTTGAGCTGCGTGTTGACGGCGACGGCGATCGCGGCGGGGAACACGGGCGGGTTGGGCAGCACAGGGCTGTAAAAGTCGGACTGATTCAGTTGTGAAGCGACCTGCGCGCCGGTGCGGCTGGCGAACTCCAAGTACTGTAGATTCACCAACATCACGCCGAACTCCACGATCGCCAGCAGGGCGATCATGAGTAGCGGCATGGCGAGGATGACCTCCAGGATCACGGCGCCGCTGTGAAAGCGACGGTGGAGTCGGCGAGCGACGTGTCGGCTGGGCGGTCGACGGTCAGGCATGACGACGGCGAGATCCTTGGGGTGGTCCAGTCGGTCTGGGGGACGGTTTGGGCGGGGACGCCGGTCGAGCTAGATTCGCCAGACTGGCTCGTCTTCGCCGGCCGTGCACCTTAGCGAAAGTCGCGCAAATCAGGCGGATCGGGGGCGACTGGCGCGCCTTGCGTATAGTTTCGGCCGATTTTGCGGGGGAGCGTAGGAGAATTCGCGAAATTACGAGCGGCGGGAAGTTCGATATAGAAGAGGGATGAGGTTTTTCGCCACGAGGGGCCCGCGCGCCATGCCATGCCGACGACTCGCTACTCCAACTTCCGCTCGCGCGACCCGTGCTGCTTGCCGTCTCCGTCGTCGGCGCGATGCGGCGGCTGTGACGCTGGAGGCCGTGTTGGGGATTCCCTTGTTCCTGATCGTCTTCTTCGCGACGTTCCTGTTTGGGATGATCATGACGGTCGCACAAGGAGTGACGCACGCGGCGATCGAGGGAGCGCGGGAGGCGGCGCAAGTGAATAGCACGGTGGCGTCCAGCGACGCGGTGGAGTCGGCGGCCGTGACGCAGGTGAACGACATTCTGGCGATCTACGGCCTGACGGCGTCGGGACTGAATCCCGACGTGCAGGTGATCGTGGAAGACTCCAGCGGCAGCGCCTACGCGGGTCAGCCCATCATCGCAGGGCCGTGCGGGAGCAACGTTCCGCCCGCCGTTTTGGACTGTGCGAGCACGTCGATCGCGATCACGGACGTACGCCGCGTCCGCGTGCGGGTGTTGGTCGAGTTCTCGGCGATCCCGATCCCCGACTTCTTGGGGTATTTTGGCGCCAGCGTCGTGGGCAAACGCTTCGATTCGCGTTCGGATGCGCTGCGCGACCTGTAGGGTTTACGTGTCTTGGAGTCGGATTCCAACTCGCCGAGCCTACCGCGGCGCGATCTTGGGCATCAGGGAGCGTCTTGTCGTCTCCCGTTCTTTCAGGCCCAAACAATTGGGCATCGAGCTGCGAGTTGTTGCAACTCGCAACCTTCTGGTCAGTGAACGACTTGCGACGCCCGATCGACTTCGTCTCAACGACCGAATCGCCCAAGGAATTGGCTGACGGCCGATCGAGGGTTGAATTCACGCACGTTCTTTATACACTTTAAACCAATCCCTCCCAAAAAAAGGATTGCATGTTCTGACCTCGACTTTAGCGGCGTTGAGGTCGCAATTCACCGCCTCCGCAAGATGCGATCGTACAACGTTGAATCCGCTTGGCCCTTCTAGCGTGATTCAAGTACGAAGCGGTTTTTGTCCGGAACTGAACCAGACGGCCAGTTTCGAGGTAAGTCGGCGCTCCGTGGTCGTTTTTGCATCCCAGTACTCTTGAAGACGGACAACTCCCCATGTTCAGCAACTTCTCGCGCGCCGCTGCGCGCCGTGGTCGTGTCGATTCCAGCCGTAAGCGTGCCTTGCGTCGACTTTTCACGGAGCAACTGGAGACTCGGCAGATGCTGGCGGCCGACGTCTATGTCGACAACGTGAGCTCGAATGTCATCTCGGGCGGCTACGCGGGCGACTATTTGGTGACGAACGATCAGGGCGTCGTCGGAACGCTCGACGCGGGAGATACCGTGACTTGGCAGCCCAGCACGCCGGCTGAAGTGACCGGGCTCACATTCGGCGTCGACGCCTTTTCGGCGCTGCCTCCCGCCGTCGCAGCGGTAGATGTCGGCGGCGAGGTGCATGTGGCGCCCGGTACGTTTGTCACGGTCGGGCAGCTCAATCTGAACAAGAGCCTAACGTTGAGCGGCGCTGGGCAAGACGCGACGGTTTTGGAGCGTGCGGGTGTTCCTGTCGGTACGGAAGATCGCGCAATTGAAATTCAGGCCTCGAATGTGACGATCTCGAGTCTCACTTTGGACGGTTGGGACACAACGCCGTCGAATGCGGAAGTCGGCAACGGGTATCTCGCTTGGACCACGGCGAACTTCACGACGTTTGATGACGTTCACTTCCAAGGCGATGACAATCGAGTGGCGGTGTACTTGGGGACGCAGAATGACTTTACCGTGACGGATAGTCGGTTCACGGGGACGTTCTTTCGCGCGGCGATTCGCGGCGCTGGCGAACGGATGACGATTCGCGGAAATAGTTTTGAAGAGAGCCACTACTGGTACAGCCCGATCTACATGGAGTACGGGGCGCCGACCAGCGGCGTGATCAGCTACAACTACTTCGCGAGCCGCGTCGGCGTGAACAACGACGTTTACGGCGAGTTCAAGAGCGACGGCACCGGCCTGTACGCCATTACCAACTTCCAACCCGACAAGACGACCGGCGATGGGTTGGTGATCGAATACAACACGTTCCAATTCCAAGATTCGGATTTGGTCAACGAACTGGGAAACAAGCCGATCCCGCAAGCCGTCTATATCGACCCGCTTGTTCCCGCCAGCGGTCCGATTACGATTCGCGACAATATCTTTGATGGTTACGCCTACACGGGGCCGCAGCCGGCGACTCAGCCGTCGTGGCAGCCTAGCGGCGGCGTCTTCGGCGGGGCGCTCGAGTTTGACGGCGTCGATGACTTTGCGGTCTTCCAGAGCGCTCTGTTCGACATCGGCGCAGCGGGCACGGCCAACTTCTGGGTCAAGATGGATGATGCGGGCCGGCGAAACCAATTCTTTGAAGGTCCGGGGAATGCGGGATTTGAAATCCAGTATCGCCCTGATACAGGTGGACAGGTTTACAGTCGTACAACCACGGTCGGCGGCGACTTCGTCATCCGTAGCGGGCCCGATGCCGCCACGATGCTGAACAACTGGGTCAACGTCCAAGTCACTTGGGATATCGCTGGACTTCCCGGCGCCGACGGCGGCGGCAAGATGCGCGTCTACCTCAATGGCGTCGAATCAAGTTACTTGACGAACTCCACCCCGACCGACCTGACATGGGCGTCGGCGGTCAGCACCGTTAACGGGCTTATGAACATCGGTCGAGACGCAGGCGACCCGTCGCGCGCCTTCGACGGCATGATGGATGACGTCGGGTTCTTCAATGCACCCCTGTCTGCAGCGGACCGTACCAGCATCCGCAACAGCGGCGTCGCGGCACTCGCCGCCGACTCGCGACTGGTCGCTCACTGGGATCTCGATCAGTCGTCTGGGGATATCGCGATCGACAACAAGAACTCGATCCCCTTGTACATCACGACCGACGGCATCGTCCCATTCGGCCCCGAATTCCGACCGGCGCTGGGGAAATTCGGCGGCGCATTGGAGTTCGACGGGGTCGACGATTTTGCGACTTTCAAGGACCCGAGCTTCGATGTCGGGGAGAAGGGGACGGTTAGTTTTTGGGTCAAGATGGACAATACGACCCGCCGCAATCAATTCATCGAAGGCCCCGACAATGCGGGCTTCGAGGTGCAATATCGCACGAATTCGTCGGGACAGGTTTATGGTCGAGTGACGACCGACAACGACTTCGTCATTCGCAGCGGTTCTGATTCGACGACGCTCAATGCGGGTTGGACCAACATTCAGGTCATTTACGACTTCAATGGTTTGCCCGTCGCCGAAGGCGGCGGAAAGATGCGCATCTACTTGAATGGGGTCGAGTCGACGTATTTGAGTGGTTTGACGCCGACCGACCTCACTTGGGCGGGCGTCGTGAACACTGTCGACAAACTGATGTACGTCGGCCGCGATCTGGGCGATGCATCTCGCTCTTTCGATGGCATGATGGATGACGTCGCGTGGTTTAATGATGTACTGAGCAGCATCGAGCGGTCCGCGATTCGAGCGACGAGCGTAGGGGCATCCGCCTTGAACAACGACTCGCGTTTGGTCGCCTATTGGGATCTTGATGACGCGCCCGGGACGACGGTCGCACCAGGCGACGGCGGCACTTCGATCTCGCTCTACGTGCAAGCCGTTCCGCCGCCTCCCGCCATTTCCGGGTATGCGGTGAATGCGCCGGCAGGAACGGTGGTCACGAACAACCTGTTCCACAACAATGACGTCAATTACAACGCGCAAGTGAATGCCAGCGCAAATCTGATCGGCGATCCTTTGTTCGACGAGGGGGTGCACTTTGCGCCGCCCATTTCGACGGACGAATACTATGCGCTGGAGGTTGATTCACCGGCCGTGAATGCAGGCAGCGGATTCCCGAATCCGACGCAACGGCATATCGGCGCATACCAGGGAATTCCGCTCCCGGCCGCGAACACCGTGTTCGTCAACGAAGATTGGGCAGGAACTCCGTTTGGCACTGACCCCGATGGTGCGGGACCCGCGATTTACTTCGGCGTCGATTCGTTCGCGACCATTCAAGACGGCATCGACTTGGTGGCCGATGATGGTACTGTCGTCGTTCTTGGCAACGACGGCGCGGGCTACGCTGGATTCACGCTTGATCGTGAATTGACGCTGAGCTTCATCGAAGATTATCAGTTCCCAGCGGAAACCACGGTGACGATCGACGGCGTCGTGGTGCTGCAAGCCGATTCGGATTGGAACCTGGGCGATGGGACGATCAAGACGACCGCGGTCAATCCGGCCGATTTCGTACTCGCTGCGACCGCATCCATCGACGCCGATGTCGCCGGAAGCTATACGCTTGAATTCGTGAGCGTCACCGATGGCTTGGGCGACGTGGATTTGAATGGGCCGATTGGCGGCGCCGCGTCGCTCGCAAGCATCGTGCTCGGCGCCGCGGGCAATCGCTTCGCATCCTTGACGCTGAATTCCGACGTTGAGGCGGGAACGATCGCCGCCTCCACCAAAGATGGATTGACCGTGACATCCAATGGAGATTTGGACGCGCTGTCGGCGTCCATCGCCTTGATCGCGGGCGGCGACCTGACGATCGCCGCGGGTGGTACGGTTGATGCCGCAACGACCATCAGCCTCGCGGTCGATGCGGGCGGTGATGATCCGGGAGTGGGAGGGACGGCCGCGTTGAACGGCGTTGCATCCAGCGGCAGCGGCACAACGCTCGTCGGCGGCCCTGACGTCGATACGATCCAAGTTACTCGCCTGGGTCTGGGCGGTCTGTCGATCGACGGCGCTGGTTCGGGCGATGCGATCTCTGTCGCGCTGGGCGCAGCCGCGGGTGCGACGATCGCTAGCTCCATCACGCTGGACGACAACGGCGTTTCCGGCGTCGATACGCTCACCGTCACGACAGGGGCGAACGCGGACAGCCTCGTGATCGATGCTGCTAGTTTGACGCGCGGCGTCGACGCGATCTCTTTCGGCGGCGACTTGGAAGAGCTCTATGTCGCGTCTCTGGATAGCGACGATGTCGTCGATGTCACTCCTTCCACAACCACGAAGATGTTCTTGGACGGCGGCAACCCCGTTCCGCCCGTCTTGCCGCTCACAGGCGACCACCTGATCTTCAACGCCCTGGGCGGGGTGGTCAACGACACGGGATCCGTACTGACTCGCAGCGGCTATCAGCCCGTTTCCTATGTGGACTTCGAGCGACTCACGATTAACAACGCGGCGCTAGTCATCGACGGCGACGACGGTCTGGACGATGTGCTTACGGTCACCGCGACGGGCGTTGACGACGGAAGTTACGTTTTGACGACCGACGGCGTTCCCGGCCCGACAGTCGTTTTCACCAACATCGCCTCGTTGTTCTTCGACGGCAAAGCGGGCAATGACAAGCTGGTCATCCTGAACCAGGCTGGCGGCGTCTTTGCTCCCGCCTTTGGGATTACCTACACGGGCGGTTTGGGCAATGATCAACTCGACGTCGTCGGCGGGTCGGCTTCGACGGGCAGCTACACGCCGGGGCCGGCGGCCGATGCGGGGACGCTCGTGCAAACCAACGCTCCGAACACCCAGTCGATCAGCTTCACGGGACTCGAGCCGATCGTCCACACGACGGCGGTGGGGACGTTCACCGTGAACGGCACCAGCGGCGTCGACACGATCAACGTCGTCAACGGCACGGTCGAGTACTCCGTGCAGACCGTCGAAGTGAACTTCAACGGCGCGTTTGAACTCATCAAGCTCGCCAACAAGACGACGCTCAACGTGGCGACCGTCGGCAGCAGCGACGTCTTCAACGTCGACTACACGCTGGCCCCCGCCGGCGTCTCCACGCTCGACCTGCAAGGCGGCAACGGCGACGACGTGTTCAACGTGCTCGACTCCACCCCCGCAGGCCTCACGACGCGCTTGTCGGGCGGCGCGAACAACGATCAATTCGTCTTCTCCGACGGCAAGGTGCTCGCAGGCCAGGCCGCCGGCGGCGGGGGAAGCGACCAGATCGATCTGTCCGCCTACACCACGGCCGCGACGATCAGTCTGACCGCCAACGGCGCGTCGGGCGGTTTCAACGGCGCGGGCCCCGGCAGCGGGACCTTCACCGAGATCGAACAGTTCGTCGGCGGTTCCGCCAGCGACACGTTCCGTCAGGACCAGAATGTGGCGACCGCCTGGAACATCTCGGCCGACGACGCCGGGACGGTCCAAGTCGCCAGCCCCTCGGCGCGGTCCGCCACGTTCTCGAGCTTCGAGAAGCTGGTCGGCGCTAGCGGCGCGAACGACGCCTTCATGTTCGCCGATGGAACGGGACTTACGGGGACGCTGGACGCCCGCGGCGGAAACGGCGTATTGGCGCCGCTGAGCGGCGACAGCCTCGACTACACGGCCTTCACGACGGGCGTCTCGGTCAATCTGACCGCGGGGACGGCGTCGAACATCGCCGGCGGCATTCTGACTGATGCCGGCGGCAGCAGCATCGAGCATCTGTACGGAACCAGTTTGGTCGACACGCTGACTGGCGACGCCGACGTTAACCAAATCCGCGGGTTCGGCGGTAATGACACGATCAACGCCAAAGCAGGTGCGGACGACGTCGACGGCGGCCTGGGAAGCGACGTGATTCAGGTGGAAGCCGCGGAAGCCGAATTCGATCTGATTCAAGGCGGACCGGGCGGCGTCGGCGACGCGACCGACTACGATCTCTTGATCAACATCGGCGAGTCCGACGTGACGCTCAACGCGTTCAACGCCGCTTACGATGTGTTCGCGAATAGCATCGACGAATACAACGGCGCGGGCTATGGAATCCTGGGCAACGGCAACGGCAACGAACTGCACTTTGGGTTCGCCAAGCTGACGGACGTCCCGGGACTCAATAGCGGAGATGACAACGACGACGTCACGACGTCGTACAGCAACAACGCCGGCGATCCGACCAACGTCGCCTATGACGGCGGCGACGGCATTGACCATGTGACGCTCGTCTTCACCCCCGATCAGCTCGGTGCACTCACCACGGACGACATCCTGGATGTTCAGGCTTACCTGCAGGCGCCGACGGGTCAGACGCTGTTCTTGCCGCTGAATGACTTGAAGGGGAACTTCACGGCGACGAACTTCGAGTCGGCTCACTTGGCCGTCTACGACGACGATGTGATCATCAACATCACCGCCTGCTTCCTGGCGGTGGTGAGCGAGGATCAGATCATCGTCGGCACCAACGACCCCGACCCGTCGCTCATCGGCACCCCGCTGGTCGACTTGATCTTCGGCCAGGACGGCAACGACGTCATTAGCGGCTTGGCCGCGAACGACTGCCTCTTCGGCGGTCGCGATCAAGATACGATCACCGGCGCCTCGGGCGCCGACTTGATCCTGGGCGGTTCGGGCCATGACAGCATCAGCGGCGGGATCGACGCCGATCTCATTTACGGCGGTCTCGGCAACGACACGCTGTTCGGCGATCAGGCCAACGACACGATCTACGGCGGCGCAGGGAACGATTCGATCCGCGGCGGAGCGGACGAAGACAGTCTGTACGGCGGCGACGGCGTCGATTCGATCTACGGCGAATTGGGCCACGATCAGATTTGGGGCGAGGCGGATGCCGATTACCTGGAGGGGAACGAAGACAACGACACGCTGAACGGCGGCGCCGATAACGATTCCGTCTACGGCAATGCGGGCGTCGACAAGATTCAGGTCCAGGGAATCGAAGGCCAGTTCGATGTGTTCAACGGCGGGACGCAGTTCGATGACCTCGAAATCATCGGCGGCGCCTCGGCGGCCATCAACGGCTTCTCGCTGGCGACGAACAACGTCGAACGCATCCTCGGCAACGGCCAAGGGCTGCTGGGCAATGCGAATGCCAACGTGTTCAACCTCACGGGGATCACGTTCACGACGCTCAGCCCGCTGGCCTTCATCAACGGCCTGGAAGGGAACGACCAGTTCACGGGCAGCGAGTTCAATGACTGGTTCATCGGCGGAGAGGGGAATGACACGCTGATCGGCAACGGCGGCGCGGACATTTTGGAAGGCAATGCAGGCATCGACGTCATTACGGGCGGCAACGGCAACGACACGATCGACGGCGGCGCCGACGGCGACTCGCTGCAAGGCGAAGGCGGCAACGACATCTTCCGCGTCCGCGGCGACGAGATGCGGCTCGACACGGTCGTCAACGGCGGGGCCAACACCGACCGGATTGTGAACGTCGGCGTCACACCGGTGACGATCGCCGGCTTCAACGCAGTCGCACAGGCGTTCGAGTACTGGGAAGGCAACAACCAGCCGATCCTGGGGACGAACGTCGCGAATGTGTTCGACTTCCGCACCAGCGCTACGGCGTCGAACACTTACTCGTCGTCCGCGGTGGTCTTCGTGAACGTGCCCTACGTCGATGCGCTGGACGGCAACGACGTGATCTACGGCACGAACGGCATCGACGACCTGCGGGGCGGTTTGGGGAACGATTCGATCTACGGCATGCACGGCGACGACAAGTTGTCGGGCGGCGCGGGGACGGACACGCTGAACGGCGGCGCTGGCATCGATACGCTGGATGGCGGCGACGGCGTCGATACGCTGTCGGGCGATGCGGGCAACGACTACTTCGTGTTCGCCGACGTCCTTACGGACAACGACGATCAGGATGTGATCACCGATTACTCGTACGACTTCATCAACCTGCAGGCCTATGCGTTGGCTTACGGGACGAACTACGCCAACACGTTGTTTGCGGGCAATACGTTGACCCTGTCGACGACCCCCGCACCGCAGAAGAAGATCGTGCTGACCGGCGTCGCCTCGAAGCCCTCGGCGACGAAGTTCCTCTTCTAAACAGATCGATTCTGCCCTGCGGGAAGCGATGGCACCGCCATCGGACCGAAGCTTCCCGCGGGGCGTTTCCGTGGAATGCTTGACTCTTTCAAGCACGGAGACGTTGTCGATTGATCTGAATGTGACGGCTGCACGCATCGTTTTTCCGGCAAGTTGCGCGTGACGCAGGTTGCGTGGCCCGAACGCTGGTCTACACTCGGTCCTCGCTCGATCCCCTCGAGTTGGAGTGGCTGCGTTCGCTCGAGGGGCGTGACGCGTTGGGCGTGGTCGTGGACTTCGCCAACGCGCATTACGGCCCGATTCTTTTCTGAAAGTGCTTCCCAGGAGTTCGTCACGATGTCGCTGCTTTCTCCCCGTTCGTGGTTTTCGTCGTCTCGTACTTCGCGCGTCTCCACATCGTCGGTGCGGCGTCGCGCCAAGCGGCGGCTGTTGCTGGAAAGCCTGGAGGATCGTCGAGTACTCGCGGTATCTTACCTTGGTGGAAATAGCGGTGGTGGAGGCTTGCCGAATGGTTATTCGCTAGCATACAACGTCCCAGCAGGCTCGGATCGCTTGCTTGTCGTCACCACGGCAGTGGACAATGCTGCTGTCTCAAACGTCTCCTTCAACGGTTCCAACCTGACAATGTCCGCGAGTTACTTGGCGGGCGCTGGGAGCAACGCCAGGATCTGGACGCTGCCGTTGGGAACTGGCGGCGCTTTCATCGACTCAGTCGTGTTTAGCACGACGGGTTCGGCCGGAGGTATTTTTTCCGTCAACGTTTTAGGGGGAGTGAATCAAGTCACCGCGATCGATGCCGCCCAAAGCAACTCCATTTCAATTGGCGCGAACTCATCGACGCTGGTGGTCAACAGTGAACCTGGCGACCTCGTGATCGACGCAATTGCCGTTACGTCTTCAGTTGGCTTTCTGTCTCTGTCGCCAAATCCAGGGCAATCGTTCATCGCCGGTGGTGGAGGAGGAGGTGGTGGTGTCTTCACCAGTGGTGGCGCCAGCCGGGCATTTGGGTCTAGTCCCTCGAATTCCATGGGCTGGACCATTTCTTCGAATCTCCCCACCGAAGTTGGGGCTCACGCCGCGGTAAACGTCAATCAGGTGCATCCCGCGGAGATCAACCTCGTCGGCAATGGCAACTCCATCTCGTCGGGCGACGCCACTCCCTCTCTGACCGATCACACCGATTTCGGAAGCACGGATCTCGCGTCGGCGGGCGTGACTCGCACGTTTACCATTCAGAATCTGAACGGCGCGGGAGACGCGACGCTCAACCTCACAGGCTCGCCGCGCGTGCAGATTTCCGGACCTGGGGCGGCGGCGTTCACGGTCACCAGCCAGCCCAGCGCCTCGGTCGCCGCGAGCGGCAGCTCGACGTTCCAAATCAAGTTCGACCCCGCTGCGATCGGCACTCAGACCGCCACAGTAACGATTCAGAACAGCGACTCGAACGAAGGCAATTACACGTTCAACATTCAAGGCGTCGGAACGGCCGACGCGAATGTGACGCTGGCTGCCGGCGTCCTCACCGTGACGGGCGGGGCGATCGGCAACGGCCTGACGCTGACGCGCTCTGGCGCCAACCTGCAGTTCCAGGAGGCCAACGGCACGCTCGGGGCCGGCGCCGGCGCGACGCAGGTCGACAACAATACGGTGACGATCCCGCTCGCCTCGGTCACAAGCATCGTCGTCCAGGGACAAGCGGGGAACGACAGCCTGACGGTCGACTACACGGGCGGCAATCCGCTTCCGTCGGGCGGCCTGTCGTACGATGGGGGAACACAGACGACCAGCGATGAACTGAGTCTGGTGAATGGGACGACGTCCAGCGTCACGCACGCGTTCACCAACGCCAACGACGGCAGCGTCACGCTGACGGGCGCACTGGCGGGCACGATCACTTACACGGGGCTGGAACCGGTGGTCGACGGACTCATCGCGTCCGATCGCGTGTTCACGTTCAACGGCGGAGCGGAGACGATTTCGCTGGTCGACGCTGCGGGCGCCAATATGACGATTGATTCGACGTTGGGTGAAAGCGTCACGTTCGCCAATCCGTCGAATTCACTCACCATCAACGCCGGCACGGGCGACGACGTGGTGTCGATCAACAGCGTCGACGCCGCGTACGGTGCGTCATTGACCATCAACGGCAATGCGGGCGATGACACGATCAATTTGAACGCCGACGTCACGTTCGCCGCGAATCGCCACTTGAACGTCGACCTCCAGGACGACGGTGGGCCGATCGGAGTCGACTCGATCAACGTCGGCGCGGGCGCGAATCTGATTCTCTCGGGGACCGGCGCCGCGACGCTCAAAGCCAGCCGATCGATCGCAGTGGCGACGGGAGCGAGCATCGAAGTGGTGGACGGCAATCTGACGTTGCACGCCAACCAGCAGCCCGGGGCGACTCCGGGCAGTTTCTACGGAATCGATGTTCAAGGCCTTCTGCGCACGTCCGGTTCCGGCAATCTCAACTTGGCGGGAAAGTCGGGAGACGGCGCGACGTTGGACGACGGTGTGTTCGTCCGCCAGGGCGGACATGTCCAAAGCACGGCTCTTGGTGCGTCCGCGGGAACGATCAGCATCGTCGGCGCCTCCGGTTCCGTCGGGACGGATAGCGACGCCGAAGGGGTCTCGATCGTCAGTGGGCGCGTCGAGTCGATCGACGGCGATGTTTCGATTACGGGAACCGGCGCCAACGCGACGGGCGCCAATAACGTCGGCGTCTTGGTCGCCGACTTCGCGACGGGGACGACGTACGTGAAGGGAACTGGGGACGCCAACGTAACCATCAACGGAACGTCATTGGGCGGCGCGGGCGCGGGAGTGGCATTCGCCGGAACCCAGTCCAGCGTCGTTTCCACCAATACGGGCGTCTTGAACATTATCGGCGTCGGAGCAACGCAACAGTCGGTCATCCTGAATTCGCCGGCGACGGCGGGTTCCAACGGGGGGCAGATCCTGGTCGAAGGGCGGAAAAATTTGGGGGGAACGGCTGGCAGCGTGACGCTCAACACGCCTCTTCTATCCGCCGGCGGCCCGATTACCGTGCGCGCGGACTTGAATATCGATTCCACGACCCAGGGAGACATTTCGACAAGCGGCGGGACGCTGACCGTCACGGCCGACTTCGACAACAACAACAGCGGCGCGATCGCCATGGCTGACGGCGCGGTGTACAACGCCGGCTCTGGCATCATCGATATTGACGCGGAAGGCGATATCACGCTGGGCGGCCTCGCGACCACCAACGCCACGAGTGCGGCCGTCGACATCCAGAGCGAGGACGGCGGCATTCTTGACGGCGGCGACGCGGACCTCGACATCGTCGCCGCCGCCTCGGGTGCTGGGGTCGCCCTAAGAGCGCGCTCGGGCATCGGCTCGACCAACTCGCTCGACACCGACCTGCGTCTGCTTGCCGCGCGCAATACGACTTCCGGGAACATCGCCATCGCCGACTCGGGCGCGAACTCGAATCTGCTGACGATCGGAACCGTCGGCGGGCTGGTCGGAGTCGTCAATCAGGCGGCGGGCGGTACGTTGTCGATCAGCAACGCGAGTCCCATCACCGTAGCCTCGAACAGTTCGTCCGTCGGCTTGCTCGCCATCACCGCGGGCGAGACTGCGTTGAGCAACGATGATCTGACGGTCAATGCGGGCGTCGTGGTGCAGTCGACGGCCGGCGGCGTGACGCTCCAAGCGGGCGACGACATTACGCTCAACACCGGCAGCATCGTGCGCGCCGGCAACGGTCAAACGATGCAGTTGTTGGCCGACCAGGCGGCCGATCTTGACGTCACGATCGGCGCCGACGTGACGCTCGCCGGCGCCCTTGAATTCTCGGGCGCTGGCAACGGAACCATTCTGATCGCCACGGGCGCCGATGTGGATTTCATTCGCTTCCAAGGCGTCGTCAACGCCGGCACGGGAACCGTCACGGTCAATGCGGGCGCGGAATACGACTACATTCGACTCGAGGCGCCGTTCCCCATCGGCAGCGCTGTGACGATCAACGGCGAAGCGGGCGGCGACGAATTGATTCAGGATTACGATGCAGCCAGCCTGTGGACGATTGACTCGGTCAACCAAGGCGCCGTCACGGCAGCGGCGAGGACGGTGGCCTTCACTTCGATCGCCAACTTGATCGGCGCGGTCACGTCCCCGGACACGTTCGTCTTCAGCGACGGCGCGTCTCTCACCGGCGCAATCAATGCCCGCGGGCCGCACGACAGCGTCCCCGGCGCCGGCGACACGCTCGACTACTCCGCCTACACGACCACCGTTTCAGTGAACCTTGAGACCGGAATGGCGACGGGCGTGGTCGCCTTGGTTTCCGATTCCGTCGGATCGAGCATCGAGAACGTGCTGGGGGGAAGCAGCGACGATACGATCGTCGGCGATGCGGCCCGGAATCTGATCCGCGGCAACGGCGGCGATGACACGATTAACGCCAAGGAGGCGGCCGATGACGTGGATGGCAATGCAGGCAGCGACGTGATTCAGGTCGAGGATGCTCAAGCGGAATTCGACTTGATCCAGGGCGGCCCCGGCGGCGTCGGCGACGCGACCGACGACGATCTGCTGATCAACGTCGGCGTTGGCGCGGTCACGCTCAACGGTTTCAACAGCCTGTTCGACGATTTCGCTAACAGCATCGACCGGTACGATGGAAACGGCGCGGCCCTTCTCGGAAATGGGGACGGGAATGAGTTGCACTTTGGGTTCACCGTGGTCGACAACACCACGGGACTCAATGCGGGCCTCGGCGCCGACGACGTCACCACGTCGCACAACAACGTCGATGAGGTGATTTACGATGGAGACGCAGGGTTCGATCGAGTCACTTTGGTGTTCACGCCCGATCAGCTCGGCGCCTTCACGACCGATGAAATCCTGACGCTGCAGTCCTACTTGGTCGATCCGACGCTGGCGCCGCTGACCATCACCGCCGACGACGATCTAGGCAACTTCGAGGCGTACAACTTCGAAGAAGCCTTCGCGGCCGTGTACGACGACGATGTGATCATCGACATTACGGCCTGCATTCTGGCGATTGTGAGCGAGGATCAGATCGTGGTCGGCACCAACGGCGCCGATTCGCTGACCGGCACGCCCTTGGTGGACCTGATCTTCGGTCAGGATGGCAACGACACGATCAATGGCATGGCCGCAAACGACTGCATTTTCGGCGGCCGCGATCACGATACGCTCATCGGCAACACGGGCGCCGACTTGATCCTGGGCGGTTCGGGGAATGACTCCATCAGCGGCGGCATCGACAACGACACAATCCTGGGCGGCTCGGGCGACGACGAACTGTACGGCGATCAGGCCAACGACTGGATTCGCGGCGGGCGCGGCAACGACCTGATACGCGGCGGTGCGGACGAAGACCGTCTGTACGGCGGCGACGGCGTCGATTCGATCTACGGCGAGTTGGGCCACGACCAGATTTGGGGCGAGGCGGGCGCCGATTACCTGGAGGGGAACGAAGACAACGACACGCTGAACGGCGGCGCCGATGACGATTCCATCTACGGCAACGCGGGCGTCGATAAGATTCAGATCCAGGGAATTGAAGGCCAGTTCGACGTGTTCGACGGCGGGACGCAGTTCGATGACCTCGAAATCATCGGCGGCGCGCCGGCGGCCATCAACGGGTTCTCGCTGGCGACGAACAACGTCGAACGCATCCTCGGCAACGGCCAAGGACTGCTGGGCAACGCGAATGCCAACGTGTTCAACCTCACGGGGATCACGTTCACGACGCTCAGCCCGCTGGCCTTCATCAACGGTCTGGAAGGAAACGACCAGTTCACGGGCAGCGAGTTCAATGATTGGTTCATCGGCGGCGAGGGGAATGACACGCTGATCGGCAACGGCGGCGCGGACATTCTGGAAGGCGGTGCAGGCGTCGATTCGATTACCGGCGGCAACGGCAACGACACGATCGACGGCGGCGCCGACGGCGACTCGCTGCAAGGCGACGGCGGCAACGACATCTTCCGCGTCCGCGGCAATGACATGCTGACCGATACGCTGGTCAACGGCGGGGCGAACACCGACCGGATCGTGAACATGGGCGCGACGCCGGTGACGATCGCCGGCTTCAACGCGCTCGCGCAGGCGTTCGAGTACTGGGAGGGCAATAACCAGCCGATCCTGGGGACGAACGTCGCGAATGAGTTCGACTTCCGCACCTCGGCCTCCGCTTCGATCATCTACTCCTCGTCCACGGTGGTCTTCGTGAACGTGCCCTACGTCGATATGCTGGACGGCGACGACCTGGTCTACGGCACCAACGGCGTCGACGACCTGCGCGGCGGCGTCGGGAACGATTCGATCTACGGCATGCACGGCGACGACAAGTTGTCGGGCGGCGCGGGGACGGACACGCTGAATGGCGGTTCGGGAATTGATACGCTGGACGGCGGCGACGGCATCGACACGCTCACCGGCGGTGCGGGGAACGATTACTTCGTGTTCGCCGACGTCCTCACGGACAACGACGATCAGGACGAGATCACCGATTACTCGTACGACTTCATCAACCTGCAGGCCTATGCATTGGCGTACGGGACGAACTACGCCAACTCGTTGTTCGCTGGCAACACGTTGACCCTGTCGACAACCCCCGCGCCTCAGAAGAAGATCGTGCTGACCGGCGTCGCCTCAAAGCCCTCGGCGACGAAGTTCCTCTTCTAAACGGGGCCGCTCCCCTGCTCGACGACATCGAGCATCGAACCTGATTCCACCATCACGCCTCGCGATCCTTGGGGATCTCGAGGCGTGTTTTCGTTCGCGGGCGTTTTACGTCGGGCGAGCGTATCTGGAGTAACCCGTTTGCGGCGAGCGAGTTGGCGCGCGCGCGAGTGGTTTCGCACGGGGTTGCACAGCGGCGACGCGACATGTGGTGCATTTGCCGCGGTCGCAGCGTTTGAGCAACGCGTAAGGATGGTGCGAGTTACGTCAGGGGAGGCAACTCGCGCGAAAGCAATCGACTTTCTTGGGTATGAAGAATGCTTGTTTCACCAGTGAAGGAGTACTGCGGCGTGCAGTACGACGTAGTGCTCTGACCCACCAGACTCGCGGCCAATTCCAAGGGTTCGCCGCCCAGAGTGAGGAGCACAGTCATGAACGCCGTCACGTCGCTCGCCTCCCATCGCTTGCAAGCCGATCACTCATCCTGGTCCGCGAACCGCCGACGAAAATCCCCCGCCGCACGCCGCCGCCAACTGTTCGTGGAACAGTTGGAAGATCGCAGCCTTCTGGCGGCGAATCTGTTGAGCGCCTTGTTCATTGGCGGTGCAGGCGACCAGCGCGGTACGGACCTCGTCGTTGATTCGGGGATGGCGTACGTCGTGGGAAATGGGCCCGAGGCGCAGAGTCCGGCGGATAATGCGATCATCGCACGGTTGTCGTTGCCAACTTCCGGCACGGGTGCGGCGGCGACGGATTGGACCGCAAATTGGTCGCAAGGCAACCTATTCGGCGCGACCGTCGCCAACGGCGGCCTGTACGGCGTTGGATGGAGCTATCCGGGGCAAGGCATCACGACCGATGGCGTCGGAGGTTCGGAAGTCAAATCGGTTGTGGCGAAAATCTCTACCACTTCCGGTGGAGTGAACTGGGCGACAGCGGTGCCTGTCGCATTCAATTCCTCGTCGGGGACTGACTATTTCGTCTACGGTGGTGTTGAGTCCCACAATCGGGTCGTGAGCGCTACAATCGGTGGAACTCCGTACCTGTTGGTTGCTGGAGGCGGACAGCCTTGGAGTTACTCCAGTCTAATCCTGGCGAAATATGACTTAAATGGAAATCTAATCCAAGCAACTCCAGACGTCGTCGCGGGGTATAGCTTTCAAACCTACAATTCCGCCAGTGGTGGGAGTGGTGGATACGATGTTGTGGAGTTCAACGGCAACGTCTTCCTCGCGGGAACGGCTGGCATTCCTGCTGGATATGGCGATGCAACGGCACGTCCTACGCTTTGGAAGTTTGACTCGAATTTGGTCTATCAGTCGTACTCGCGTGATTTGGGGCTGACAGGCGAACTGAGGGGCTTGGCGGTCGAGGGAAACAAAATCTATGCGGTCGGTGCTACGGCCGGTGCGAATGCGGACCTGATCGTCAAACGATTCGATGCCAATGGAAACCTGGAGGCGACGAACGTCGTGAACCTTGGCGGCAACGATATGTTCAAAGACGTTGTGTCGCTCAACGGAAAACTCTACGCGACAGGCAGCACGAATGTCGGCGGCAACGACGACCTCATTCTCGTGGAGATTGACCCTGCCACGCTAACGATGAGTGCGCCCGTCGCCTTTGGCGGCGCGAATGCCGAAATGGGATCGGCGATCACGACCGACGGGACTCGGCTTTATGTCGTCGGCGAATCTCGCAGTTTCGCCTATGGCGGCAATGCTGTGGGCCAAAACGACATCGTTCTGCTGACCTTCGATCTCCCGAGCACACAGGTCTCGGTAAGCGGCGGTCAGATGCTGGTCCAGGACATTTCTTCAGGCGGCAAAGACGATTCGTTGACCATCACGTATTCCTCGTCGTTGGGGCTGTTGTACGTCCAAGATCCCGTGAATTGCATTACAGCCGGCGTGGGCGCAACGGCCGTCGACAGTCACACTGTCAGCGTCCCGCTCGCTTCCGTCTCGTCGATCCTCGTCGACACGCTCGCGGGCCAGGATAAGTTGACGCTCGACTACTCGACGGGCAACTTTGCGCTCCCTGTGACGTTCGACGCCGGGACCGAATTCGACGGGCTCGTCATTCAGGGCGGCGCGTTTACGAATGTGACATTCAACTACGATTCGGCGATCGCCAATCCGAACGTGCAATCGGGCACGATTACGCAAGACGGCACGACCATCTCCTACACGGGACTCGAACCGATCGCGTATCAGGCGACGTCGGTCGCGAACTACGTCTTCAATCTGCCGGGAACCGGTGACAATGCGGTGCTTGGCGACGACGCGCCGTTGCCGTCGCAGATCGGCATGCTGCGGTTGTCTAGCACTGCGGGAACGCCGACCTTTGAAATGACCGACTTCGTCGTTCCCACCGGTTCGGCGCTGATCAATCTCGGCGGCGACTCGGCGGTGTTCAACGTGGCGGCGGGATTCGCCGGTGAAACGGTCGGCGCGAGCTTCGTGATCGACGGCCAAGCCGGCGGCGACTCCATCACGGTCGACTCGACGATCCTCACCGGTCTCACGCTGCGCGGCGGACTGGGCGACGACACGCTGGTCGGCGGCGGCGGCGCTGATCTGCTCGAGGGCGGCGGCGGCGACGATACGTTGAATGGAGGCGCCGGCGACGATACGGTCGAAGGCGGCGCGGGGAACGACCTGCTCCAAGCAACGGGCGCCGAAGCGTTGAACGATGTGATGGTTGGAGGCCCCGGCGCCGCGGGGGACGCCTCGGACTACGACGTGCTGAAGAACATTGGCGCCGGCGACGTCGTGCTCGGCGGCTTCAATAGCTTCTTCGATGTGTTCACGAACAGCATCGACGAGTACGACGGCGGAGCGGCCAATCTGCTGGGAGACGGCAACGCCAACCTCCTCCATTTGGGCTTCACGCGGATCGTCAATACGCTCGGCGTCGACAGCGGCGCGGGACCGGACGACGTGACGACGTCGCATGCCAACGCGACGACGAGCCCCGTGGCCTACTTGGGCGGCGACACGCTGGCCAACGACCCGACCGACAACGGCGACCATGTGACCATCGTGCTGACTCCCAATCAGCTCGGCGCCATCGCCGCCACGTGGGCCGACGTCTTGGCGCTGCAAGCCTACCTCGCGCACCCAACCAACGCCACGTTGACCGTGACCGCGGCGGTCGCGAAGGGGAACCTCACGGCGGCCAATTTTGAGTCGGCATCGCTGGCGATCTACGACGATCACGTCATCGTCGACATCACTCCTTGCTTTATGGGAATCACGAGCATCACGCAGATTCAGATCGGCAGCGATTCGGCCGCCGACACGCTCGTCGGCACGTCGCTCAACGACTTGATCTTCGGACAAGGCGGCGACGACGTGATCGACGGTGCGGCCGGCAACGACTGCATCTTCGGCGGCGCGGGCGCTGACTCGCTGGTCGGCGGCATCGGCGGCGACAAACTGTTCGGCGGCAGCGGGGCCGACCAACTGTCGGGCGGCGCTGGCAACGATCAACTGTACGGCGGCGGCGGCGACGACGTCGTCTACGGCGGCGCCGACGAAGATTGGATCTACGGCGGCGGCGGCGACGACTCGCTGTTCGGAGAACTGGGCCATGATCGCTTGTTGGGCGAAGCCGGGGCTGATCGCTTGAGCGGCGGGCCGGATAACGACACGCTCGACGGCGGACTCGGCGACGACTCCGTCTACGGCGACGCCGGTTCGGACAAGATTCAGATTCGCGGTGGAGAAGCGAGCAACGATCTGATTCGCGGCGGGACTGAGTTTGATGATCTGGAAATCATCGCGCTGACGGGACCGGCGGCGCTGCCCGGATTCTCCGTGGCGACGAACGAGGTCGAACGGATCCTCGGCAACGGCCAGGGCCTGTTGGGCAACGATCAGCCCAACGTCTTCGATCTGCGCGGACTCACCTTCACGACTCTGAGCCCGCTGGCCTATGTCAACGGCATGGAGGGGAATGACGTACTGTACGGCAGCGAGTTTAACGACGAGCTGATCGGGGGCGGCGACGTCGACTCGATCTACGGCTATGGCGGCGCCGATACGCTGACCGGCAACGACGGCGATGATGTGATCTACGGCGGCAATGGCAACGACGTAATCAACGGCGGCCAAGGCGCCGACTTCATTTCGGCCGAAGGCGGCAATGACGTCATCGAGGTCGCCGGCGCGGACATGCTGAACGACACGGGCCCCTCGGGATTCGTCAACGGCGGCGCGAACACCGACCGGATCCGGAACGTGGGAACCGGCCCGCTCGTCCTGCGTAACTTCGCGGGCGTGACGCAGGCCATCGAGTACCTCGAAGGGGCGGGCTTCGGAATTCTGGGGACAGTCGCTCAGACGAATGTGCTCGACTTCCGCACGGCCGTCGGCGCAACCGACATCTATAGCTCGTCGACCGTCGTCTTCGTGAACGTCGCATTCGTCGACGGTTTGAGCGGCGACGACGTCATTTACGGCACCAACGGCGTCGACCTGTTGTACGGTGGCGGCGGCGCCGACCGCCTGTACGGCATGCATGGCGACGACACGTTGTACGGCGGCGCCGGCGACGACACGCTCAACGGCGGCTCGGGCATCGATCGTCTCTACGGCGATGCGGGCGTCGATACGCTGACCGGCGGCGCCCAGAACGACTACTTCGTCTTCGAGGACGTATCGACCGAGAAAGACGTGGTGACCGACTTCGTGTACGACTTTATCGTACTGAGTTGGTACAACGCGCCGCCGCAATCGTACGGCGTGTCGTACGCCAGCGTCTACTTTGATCCGACGACGAAGGAGCTGCGGTTCAACGTCCCTGGGACGCTGTACAAGACGATCGGCTTGACGGGCGTGCTGTCGAAGCCGGCGGCGACTCGGTTCGTGTTCTAGCTTCGACGCTCGAAATTGTCCGAGTGACAACCAACGCGGGCTGGAGGCGGTGCGATGCCGCTTCCAGCCCTTTTTTCGTATCTCCGTCGGTTCTGGAGGCCCTGCTAAAGGGTGGGGTTGGTTTGCGTAGCTATTACTATTTTGCAACTTCTACGAAAACTCTACACTTTGCCCCATTCCCCACAACGCCGTTCGGCGTCGAGCTTGATTTGATCTGATTTTCGTTGATTCCCTCGTCGGTCGATCGCCCTTTGTCTTTTCATTTATTCAGGCGGAGCAGCTCATGTTTCAGCACCTCACGCGTGCCTGGCGTCGCATTGTCTCAAGTCAAAACCAGATGGCCAAACAGCGAGCGGGCGAGCGGCGGCGGAGGGCGTTTTTGGAATCGCTGGAAGCGCGTTGCGTGTTGACAGGCGGCGCGCCGGAGATGGATCTGCTCTTTAGCAGCGTGCCCGTGCTCGACGGCGACTCCACCCCGTCGACCGCCGAAGGGACCGACTTCGGCACGCTGGCTGTTCAGAACGCCTCGACCGTCCGCACCTTTACGGTCAAGAACACGGGGACCGCCAACCTGTATCTGATGGGGTGGCCGCAAGTCGCCATCGTCGGCTCGAACTCGCAGGATTTTCAGATCGTCTCGACCCCTGCGGGGATGGTGTTTCCCGGCGGTCAAACTTCCTTCAGCGTCAAGTTCGATCCCAAGGGGCCCGGCTTGCGAACCGCGGAAATTCGCATCACGAACAACGACCCCAACGAGAACCCGTACAACTTCAAAGTGTCGGGCATTGGGGTTGTGCCGAGCGTCATCGTCGATCGCTTGAATCCCACGACGACCGAAGCGGGCGGAACGGCGCAGTTCACCATGAAGCTCAGCGCACCGCCGTCCGCGCCGGTGACGATCGACATGCAGTCCGACGATCTGTCGGAAGGGACCGTCTCCACGACGCAGGTCGTCTTCACGCCGACCGATTGGAACACGCCTCAGACGATCACGGTCACCGGCGTCGATGACTTCTTGGATGACGGCAATCGTCCCTATCGCATCGTCACCAGCAAAGCACACAGCGCCGACTCGAACTACAACGGCATGCCGGTCAAGGACGTGCACCTCAAGAACATCGATAACGACACGTCGGCCGTCATCGTGACGCCGACCAGCGGACTCGTCACGACCGAGTCAGGCGGGACGGCGCAGTTCTCCGTCATGTTGGCCACCGAGCCGCGAGGGTCGGTGACGATCGGGTTGCAGTCGAGCGATTTGACGGAAGGGACGCTGTCGACGAGCCAACTGGTCTTCACGGCGGCCAATTGGAACGTGCCGCAGGTCGTTACGGTCACCGGCGTCGACGACGCACTGGTGGACGGCGACGTTCCCTACACGATTATCACCACGGTCGTGAAGAACACGGGCGGCAGCGACGGCGGTAGTGACGGCGACAGCGAGGGCGGGAGCGACGACGGCAAGGACGGCTGCGAGGATGACCGCAGCGACTACGGCGACGGACGCGACGACGCGTTCCTCAGCGGCTCCGACGGCGACTCGGACGACGTCCCCTCGGGGCGCGGCGGGTCGGACGGCGGTTCAGACGGCGGTTCAGATGGCGGTTCAGATGGCGGTTCAGATGGCGGCGGCGACCGAGTCTATGGGAAGCTCAATCCGCCCGACGTGTCGCTGATCAATTTGGATAATGACATCGCGAGCAATGCGGGCATCACGGTAACGCCGCTCAGCGGACTGACCACCACCGAGGCGGGCGGGACGGCCTTGTTCACGATCGTGCTCAATTCACAGCCGACCGCGAACGTGACCATCGGTCTTTCGACCAGCGACGCCACAGAGGGGACTCCGTCCGCGACCTCGGTGACCTTTACGCCTGCGAACTGGAACGTCGCGCAAACCGTCACGGTCACGGGCGTCGACGACTTCCGCGACGACGGCGACGTTGCGTATCAGATCATCACGGCGCCGGCGACCAGCTCTGACGCCGCCTACAACGGGCTCAATGCCGACAACGTCGCGCTGACGAATCTCGACAATGACGCCGTCGGCATCGTCGTGACGCCGACCAGCGGTTTGACGACCACCGAAGCCGGCGGGACGGCGACGTTTACCGTCGTGTTGTCATCGGAGCCGGCCAGCAACGTGACGATCGGCCTCGCGTCGAACGATGCGACCGAAGGCGCGCCGTCGTCATCGAGCCTCGTCTTTACGGCGGCCAATTGGAACGTGCCGCAGACGGTGACCGTAACGGGCGTCGACGACTTCGTGGACGATGGGGACGTCGCCTTTGCGATCGTCACGGCGGCGGCGACCAGCAGCGACGCGGGCTATCAGGGGCTCAACGCCGCCGATGTGTCGTTGACGAACCTCGATAACGACGTCGCCGGCTTCGTCGTCACGCCGCTCAGCGGACTCACGACGACCGAAGCGGGCGGAACGGCCAACTTCACCCTCAAATTGACTTCGCAACCGACGGCGAATGTGACGATCGGGATTTCGTCGAGCAACCCGTCGGAAGGAACGGCGGCGCCTGCCAGCGTCACGTTCACGCCCGCGAATTGGAACGTCGCACAAACGATCACGGCGACCGGCGTGAATGATTTCGTCGACGACGGAGATCAGGCTTATTCGATCGTCACCGCGGCTGCGACCAGCGCCGACTCCGTCTACAACGGACTCAACCCGGCCGACGTTTCGCTGGTCAATCTGGATAACGATGCGGCGGGAATCACCGTCACGCCGACCAGCGGGCTCACGACGACGGAAGCGGGCGGGACGGCCAGCTTCACCATCAAACTGGATTCACAACCGTTGGCGAACGTCACGATTGGTCTGTCGTCGAGCGATACGACCGAGGGGACGGTCGCCGGCAGCGTTACCTTTACGCCGGCGAATTGGAATGTGGCGCAGACGGTGATCGTGACGGGGGTCGACGACTTCGTGGACGACGGCGACATTGCCTACTCCATCGTGACGGCGGCCGCGACCAGCGTCGACACGTTGTACAGCGGCCTGAATGCCAGCGACGTCTCGGTGATCAATGTCGATAACGATGCGGCCGGCATCACCGTAACATATCTCGAAGGTCCGACTCGCCCCGGACTCACGACGACGGAAGCGGGCGGCGCCGCGACGTTCACGATCGTGCTCACGTCGCAGCCGACGGCGAACGTGACGATCGGCTTGTCGTCCAATGACGCGACCGAAGGAACCGTCTCGCCAGCGAGCGTCACGTTCACGGCGGCGAACTGGAATGTGCCGCAAATGATCACGGCGACGGGCGTCGACGACTTCGTGGATGACGGCGACATTGCGTACTCCATCGTCACCGCGCCGGCCGTCAGCAGCGACCCGTTGTACTCGGGACGCAACGCGAGCGATGTTCCTGTCTTCAACATCGACAACGACACGGCGGGCATCACGGTGACGCCGACCAGCGGCCTGACGACGACGGAAGCGGGCGGCGCCGCGACGTTCACCATCGTGCTCAACACGCAGCCGACGGCGAACGTCACGATCGGCCTGTCGACGAACGATGCGACCGAAGGAACCGTGTCGCCGGCTAGCGTCACGTTCACGGCGTCCAACTGGAATGTTCCGCAAACCATAACTGCGACGGGCGTGGACGACCTCGTCGATGACGGCGACATCGCCTACACGATCGTGACGGCGGCCGCGACCAGCAGCGATCCACTCTACAGCGGACGCAATGCGGCGGACGCCTCGGTCACGAACGTCGACAACGACACGGCCGGCATTACGGTGACGCCGACCAGCGGCTTGACGACGACCGAGGCAGGCGGCACGGCGACGTTCACCATCGTGCTCAACACGCAGCCGACGGCGAACGTCACGATCGGCCTGTCGTCGAACGATGCGACCGAAGGAACCGTTTCGCCAGCCGGCGTCACGTTTACCGCGACGAACTGGAATGTGCCGCAAACGGTCACGGCGATGGGCGTGGATGACTTCGTCGATGACGGCGACATCGCCTACACGATCGTGACAGCGGCAGCGGTCAGCAGCGACTCGACCTACAGCGGTCTCAATCCGGCGGACGTCAGCGTCACGAACATCGACGACGACACGGCCGGCATCACGGTCAATCCGATCGGCAGTTTGGGAACCACCGAGGCGGGCGGCGCGGCGACCTTCACCATCGTGCTCAATACGCAGCCCACGGCGAATGTGACGATCGGCTTGTCTTCGAACGACCCGACCGAAGGCAGTGTTTCGCCGACGGGCGTCACGTTCACTGCGGCGAATTGGAACGTACCGCAGACGGTGACGGTGACGGGCGTCGATGACTTCATCGACGACGGCGACATCGCCTTTACGATCGTGACCGCTCCCGCGACCAGCGCCGATCCGAACTACGCCGGGCTCAATCCAAGCGACGTGGCAGCGACGAACAGCGACAATGACGCGGCCGGCATCATCGTTCAGCCGATCGGCGGACTTACGACGACCGAAGCCGGCGGTACGGCGTCGTTCACCATCGTGCTCAATTCGCAACCGCTCGCGAACGTCGCCATCGGCATCGCGTCGGGCGATCCAACGGAAGGGAGCGTGTCCGCGTCAAGCGTCACGTTTACCGCCGCGAATTGGAATACACCGCAGACGATCACCGTGACCGGCGTCGACGACTTTATCGACGACGGCGATGTCTCGTACCTCATTCAGACCGGCAATTCGACGAGCAGCGACCCGTTGTACAACGGGATCGACCCGGCCGACGTCGGGGCGCTCAATCTGGACAACGATACGGCAGGCATCACGGTGACGCCGACCAGCGGCCTGACGACGACCGAAGCGGGCGGCGCTGCGACGTTCACCATCGTGCTCAACACCCAGCCCACGGCGGACGTGACGATCGGCTTGTCGTCGAACGATGCGACCGAAGGAACCGTTTCGCCGGCCAGCGTCACGTTCACCGCAGCCAACTGGAACGTTCCGCAAACGGTTGCGGCGACGGGCGTGGATGATTTTATCGATGACGGCGACGTCGGCTACACGATCGTGACGGGGGCCGCGACCAGCAGCGATGCGACCTACAGCGGTCTCAATCCGGCCGACGTCGGCGTCACCAACATCGACAACGACGCGGCGGGAATCCTGGTCTCGCCGACCGCCGGGCTCGTCACGACCGAAGCCGGCGGAGGCGCCTCGTTTTCCGTCGTCCTGGCGACGCAGCCGACCGCGAACGTGACGATCAACCTGTCCTCCAGCGATTCAACGGAAGGGGCGGCGTCGGTTTCCAGCATTACCTTCACGCCCGCCAATTGGAATGTGGCTCAAAACGTCGCCGTCGCCGGCGTGGATGACTTCGTCGACGACGGCGACATCGCCTTCTCGATTGTGACGGCGGCCGCGACCAGCAGCGATCCGAATTACAACGGGCTCGACGCGGACGACGTCAGCGCCATCAACATCGACGATGATGTGCTCGGCATCATCGTGACCCCGACGAACAACCTGACGACATCCGAAGCCGGCGGGCTTGCAACCTTCACCATCGTGCTCAATTCGCAGCCGCTGGCGAACGTCACAATCGGGCTCTCGTCCAGCGATGCGACCGAAGGGACGGCGTCGCCGTCGAGCGTCACGTTTACGGCGGCGAACTGGAATGCACCGCAGACGATCACGGTCGCGGGCGTGGACGACTTTGTGGACGACGGCGACATCGACTATTCCATCCTCACGGGCGTCTCGACCAGCGCAGATCCGCTTTACAACGGCCTCAACCCGGCCGACGTGAGCGTCACGAACGTCGATAACGATACGGCGGGCGTGACGGTGACGCCGACCAGCGGCCTGACGACGACTGAAGCGGGCGGCACGGCGACGTTCACCATTCGGCTCGATTCTCAACCGACGGCCGACGTCACGATCGGTCTGTCGTCGAACGACGCGACCGAAGGGACGGCGACGCCGTCGAGCGTCACGTTTACGGCGGCGAACTGGAACTTGCCGCAGACCGTCACGGTCGCGGGCGTCGACGACTTTGTCGACGACGGCGACGTGGGCTACTCGATCGTCACCGGCGCCGCGAGCAGTTCCGATCCGCTCTACAACGGCCTCAACCCGGCCGACGTGAGCGCCACGAACGTTGATAACGATACGGCGGGTGTGACGGTGACGCCGACCAGCGGCCTGACGACGACCGAAGCGGGCGGCGCGGCGACGTTCACCATTCGGCTCGATTCTCAACCGACGGCCGACGTCACGATCGGTCTGACGTCGAGCGACGCGACCGAAGGGACGGCGTCGCCTTCGAGCGTCACGTTTACGGCGGCGAACTGGAACGTGCCGCAGATCGTCACGGTCGCGGGCGTCGACGACGTGATCGACGACGGCGACGTGGGCTACACGGTCGTTACGGCGGCCGCAGTCAGCAGCGACGCAAACTACAACGGACTCAATGCGGCGGATGCGTCGATTACCAATCTGGACGACGACACGGCGGCGATCCTCGTGTCGCCGCCCAGCAGTCCGACGACGACGGAGGATGGCGGGACGTCCACGTTTACCGTGGAACTGGCCACTCAGCCGACGGCCAATGTGGTGATCGCCATCTCGTCGTCGAACACGGCGGAAGGGACCGCTTCGCCAGCGACGCTGACGTTTACGCCCGCCAACTGGAATGTACCGCAAACGATCACGGCGACAGGCGTCGACGACGTCGTCATTGACGGCGACATCGCTTATACGGTCGTGACGGCGGCGGCGGTCAGCGCGGATGCAGCCTACAACGGCCTGAACGCAGACGATGTGGCGCTCGTCAATCTGGATGATGATCTCTCGGAAGTACGCGTGTCGACGACGTCGCTGGTGACGACGGAACCCGGCGTCAACGGCGTGATCGGTCTGCGGCTCACCTCGCGCCCCTTGGCGCCCGTTACGATTCCTCTCACGTCCACCGACCTCACGGAAGGCGTCCTTTCGGCGTCTTCGGTGACCTTCGACGCGACCAACTGGAGCGTCGTCCAAAATGTCACGGTGTTCTCAGTGGACGAATTCCTGGTGGATGGCGACATCGCCTACACGGTGGTCATCGGCGCAGCGGTAAGCACGGACGTGCGCTACAGCGGCTACGACGCGCCCGATGTGTCGGTCACGAACATTGACGACGATTCCACGAATCGCCGGATTTACACGATTCGTCCCAATGGCGCTGACGATTCGTACACGCTGGGAGTCGCGGCGGGCGAGATTCAGCTTTCGCAAGGCTCGACCGTGCTGGCGACCGTGCCTTCGTCCTATACGGGCGAGTTGGTCGTGAATGGGTCGGTGGACAACGACACGCTGGTCGTGGACTTTGCGGGCGGAGTGCCGGTGCCGGCGGGCGGGCTGACCTTCGATGGACGAGACGAACTGGGGCCGGACGGCGATACGCTGACCGTCCAAGGCGGCTCGTTCGCGAACGTCACGTTCGACTACGATTCGGCGATCGGCAACGCGCTGGCGCAATCGGGTACGGTCGACATCGACGGGCGCATCGTGACGTTTGCGAACCTCGCGCCGATCAACTTCTTGTCTCCCGTGGTGAACTACACCTTCCTGTTGCCGGGGACCGGCGATCAGGCCGTGTTGGAGGACGACGCCAGCCCCGGCGCGGCGATTCCGGGGTTGTCGCGGTTGCGCAGTGCGGCGGCCCTGCCGACGTTCGAAACGACCACGTTCCTCAATCCGTCCGGTTCGGCTCTGTTCCGCATGGGCGGCGATGACGGGGCGTTCACGGTGTCCAGCAGCTTTGCGGCCGAATCCGTGCTGTTCACGGCGGGGCTCACGATCCGCGGCGAGGACGGCGCCGATTCGATCTCGGTCGATACGGCCGTGACGAAAGGAATGACGTTGTACGGCGACGCCGGGAACGACACGTTGACGGGCGGCGGCGGCATCGACGTGGTTTCGGGCGACCAAGGGGACGACGTCCTGCAGGTGCGCGATAACGACGCCGAGTTTGATGCGGTGCAAGGCGGCGACGGCTGGGACGTGATGCGCAACATCGGCGCTTCGGCCGTGGTGCTCAATCAGTTCAACCAGGTGTTCGACCTGTTCGAGAACGGCATCGATCTGTACGACGGCGGCGGTTATCCGCTGCAAGGCAACGGCAGCGGCAACGAATTGCACCTGGGCTTCACGAAAGTGACCAATACGCCGAACGTCGATGCGGTCGACGGCGACGACGACGTAACCACGTCGCATGGCAACGATCCAATCCAAGCCGCCGTGCTCTACGACGGCAACAACGGCGTGGATCACGTGATGCTGGTATTCACACCCGATCAATTGATCGCGCTCGACAATGCCGACATCGCGACGATCAACGACTATGTGGCGGCGCCGACCGGAAAGACGTTAGTGGCGACGACCGATCCCGCAAAAGGAAACTTCTCGGCGACGCGGTTCGAAGCGGCGAACATCGGCGTTTACGACGACGATCAGATCATCGACATCACGGTCTGCTTCGCGCGCCTGACCGACAAGACGCAGATCATCATGGGAACGGCCGGGGACGATACGATCACCGGTACCTTGGGGCACGATTTGATCTTCGGCCGCGCCGGGAATGACCTGATCTTCGGCCAAGCGGGCGAGGACTGTATTTTCGGCGGCAGCGGCGACGACCTGCTGCACGGCGAGGTCGACAACGACACGATCTACGGCGGGTCGGGGACCGACAATCTGTTCGGCGAAGCGGCCGACGATACGCTGTTCGGCGATCGTGGTTCCGACTTCCTCTGGGGCGGCTCTGACGAAGACTTCCTGGACGGCGGCATCGACAACGACGAGATGTACGGCGAGCTCGGCCGCGACACGCTGTACGCGGGGCCGGGGGACGATTTCATGAGCGGCGGGCCGGATAACGATACGCTGCGCAGCGGCTTGGGCAACGACATCGTCCATGGCGATGCGGGCGTCGATCGGTTCGAAATCCAAGGGGATGAAGCGTACGGCGATACGCTCTTGGGCGGCTCGGAACAGGATGACATTGTGATCTTGCCGGGGACTGGAAACGCAAGCATGCCTGGGTTCCTGTTCGCTGCGACGCAGATTGAACGCATCTTCGGCAACAACCAAGGGTTGATCGGCACCGCCAATGACGACGTCTTCGATTTGAATAATGTGCAGATCTTTACGCTGGCATTTGTGGACGGCGCCGGCGGCAACGATACGCTCGTCGGCTCGCCGTTCAACGACGTGCTGTACGGCGGCGACGGCGACGATGTGATCAGCGGCAATAACGGCTCGGACCGCTTGTTCGGCGGCGCTGGTGCGGATGTCATCACGGGCGGTCAAGGCGACGATACGCTCGATGGCGGCGCCGGCGTCGACAATCTCAACGGCGGCAGCGGCAACAATGCGTTCTGGGTGCGCGGCAACGAGGCGCAGAATGACGTCATTCAGGGCGGGGTCAATACGGATACGATCTTCAATCAAGATGCGACGCAGCCAGTGGTCATTGCGTCGTTCTTCGCCAAAGCGACGGGTGGCAATGGCATTGAACGCTGGAACGGTGCGGGGCAGCCGATTTGGGGAACCGGGGGCAATAACTTGTTGGACTTCCGTATCAGCGATACCGCCACGGATGTCTTTGCCAGCGCGACCGTCGTGTTCACCAATGTTCCCGGCATCTATGGGCTTGGCGGCGACGATACCATCTATGGCACGAACAACATTGACACGATCTACGGCGGCGACGGCAATGACTTGATTTATGGCATGGCCGGCAACGACATCTTGCGCGGCGAGCTCGGCGACGACCAACTGTGGGGCGGCGGCGGCACCGACGTCTTCACCTTCCAAGGCGATGTCGCCGGCGTCGACACGATCCGCGACTTCGCCAGCGACACGATCCGCTTGCTGGGGTACGGCGCCACCTACGCCGGATTAGGTTTCTCCACTTCGGGAGGCAATGGCCTCCTGGAAGTACCGACGGTAGGCGGCAAGAAGATTTGGCTGACCGGAATCCTCACGAAACCAGCATCGTCGCGGTTCTTGTTTGTGTAAGGGCCTGACAACCTCACAAGCCTGACGCAGGGCCAAACGCGAGGTCAGACGCGGGGCGAGAGGCGACTCTCGCCCCGCTTTCTTGCGCGCAGGATCAGACTGCCTCAGCGTTCGCGGAGCAGTTTCCCTCGCCGGAACAGGTTTACACCCATCCGGAAGGTGGGTTTTTGGCGTTTTCCGCTAGACTTTTCCTAGATGGAATGACCCCACCAGCGGGGTGCGAAATCGGCTGGCATTCGCCGGATTTTGTCTAGCAAGCCATTTTGTCTTTCTCTATGCTTCCCACGTTACCGAGTTTCAACGCTCTGGCGGCATGGTTGAGGCGGCCTAGATGAGGGGGCTGCGGGGCAGGAGACGCCCCAGCGACCGAGTGCGAGCAGGAGCGAGCGGAGCTTGGCATGCCCTTGTGTGTCCCCCCATTTATCCTCCCTTGGAGCAGACTTCATGTTTCGCAAACTGTTCTCGAATGGCAAGAAGAAAGAGACGAACGCCAAGTCGTTGCGGCAGCGGCTGAGCCGCCAGCGGCTGGGCGCCGAACGGCTCGAGGAACGCTGCAACTTCGCCGCCCTCCTCGCCGGCCTCGACATCTACGGCAACCTGCTCGTCGAAGACGCCCTGCCGGCGATGAACACGAACAACGACGTCACGATCGTCCGCAATGGGGCCAACGTGGAAATCTCCGATCCGGCTGGCGTGATGCTGTCGGGCATCGGCGGCACGCAGGTCAACGCCAATACGGTGAGCGTCCCGTTTGCGGGGATTACCGGTAAGGTCCTGGTCAACACGTACGGCGGAAACGACGACCTGACGGTCGACTTCTCGAACGGAGTTCCGTTTACGGGGACGGGTCTGTGGTACGACGGCGGCGTCGGCACGACCGACAGCTTGGCGGTCGTCGACTTCACGGGAAACGACGTCGTCGCGACGTACGTGTCGTCGACGCAAACGCTCACGCCTCAGCAAGGCACGCTGTCGTTTGACGGATCCGTGATCAACTACAAAGCGATCGAACCGATCGACATCGACGGCGTCTACCAGACCATGACGCTTAATCTGCCCGGCAAGGGGGATTTGGCCGTGTTGTCGGGCACGGGCGGCGGTGATTTGCAGATCGCCAGCACCGCGGTGGGGCCGCGCTTTGAAACGACCGTCTTCGCCGACCCGACGAACGTCGTGACGATCAACCTGGGCGCCGACAACGCCAACTTCGTCGCGCAGGCCTCCGCGGAAGCCAACTTGGGTACTGCCGGCCTGTTTGTGAACGGCCAAGACGGCAACGACGTGATCAACATCTCCGCCTTTACGACGACGGGCGTCGCGATCAACGGCGGCAACGGCGCGGACACCGTTCACGGCGGTGCGGGGCCGGATAACATCCTGGGCGGCGGCGGCAACGACCTGCTCAACGGCAACGATAGCAACGACTTCATCGACGGCGGTTCGGATGCCGACACGATCAACGGCGGCAATGGCGGCGACATCCTCGTGGGCGGTTTGGGCGGCGACATTCTGAGCGGCGGCGCCGGCAACGACGATCTCGATGGCGGCGACGGCAACGACCGACTCAACGGCGACGCCGACGTCGACGTGTTGGATGGCGGCGCCGGGGCCGACCGGATCGAGGTGCTGGGCGTGGAAGGCAGCACCGACACCGTGACCGGCGGCGCTTCGACCGACGACCTGGTCCTGCTCTCGAACGTGACGCTCGCGGGCTTCAATGCGGCCGCTTCGTCGATCGAACGCGTGGTGACCAACGGCTTCACGATCTTCGGCACGGGCGTCGTGGATACGTTCACCTTCGCCGCGGTGCAACCGATCGGAGCGTTCACCGTCAACGGCTTGGGCGGCAATGACACGATCACCGGCACGCCTTACAACGACACGCTGATCGGCGATACGGGCGCCGACTCGATCGACGGCGGCAATGGCGCCGACGTCATCACGGGCAACGCCGGCGACGACACGATCAACGGCGGCTTGGGCAACGACACGATCACGGGCGGGCTGGATGTCGACACGATTGACGGCGGCAGCGGCAACGACGTGATCAACGTCAGCGGAAATGATTCCGAAACCGACACGATCCAGGGCGGCGCCAACACCGACACGATTGTGAATACGGCGGGCCCGGCTGCGATCACGCTGAACGGTTTCGATGCGGCGACCAACGGCATCGAACGCATCAACGGCGCCGGCGGCGTCATTCAAGGCAACGGCAACGACAACGTCTTCAACTTCCAGATCTCGGCCAGCGCCACGGTGGTCTTCACCAGCGTGCCGTCAATCAACGGTTTGGCGGGGAATGACACGATCACCGGCACGAACGCCGCGGACGTGATCTTCGGCGGCGACGGCGATGACGTGCTCAACGGCTTGGCCGGCAACGACACGTTGTGGGGCGAAAACGACGAGGATACGCTCGACGGCGGTTCGGGCACGGACGAACTGTTCGGCGGCGACGGCGTCGATCAACTGACGGGCGGTGCGAATCTGGATTACTTCAACTTCCAGAACACGGCTGCGGACCTCTTGGAAGAAGATGTGATCACCGACTTCAACGGCGATCGCATCCGCTACATTGGCTACCTTGGCGCCAGCTACGCGACGCTGGTCGTCTCGGTTCCCGGCGGCGGGCCGAACACCCTCATTACCGAGTTTGTCACGGGCAAACCGATCCAACTGGCAAATCTGGTGAAGACCAAGCCGCAGTTGCCGTCGAGCTTGTTCCTGTTCGTCTAACGACGACTGGCGGCACGTCCGCGGACATCTTGAACAACCCCACGCCGCCCTCTCGACATTGCGTCGCGAGGGCGGCATTTTGTTTAGGTACGTCGCCGTTTGGGACGACGCTTGTCCGCCTCCGACCACCTCCGTCGTTTGGGAAACCGTTATGTCGTCCACTCGCGCACAGCTTGCTCAAGTCCGACAGCTCGCGGCCGCCAAGCGGATTCCCGACGCCCTGGCCCTCTGCCGTCGCTTGACGGACGCCGAGCCGAAGTCGGCCGAACTGTGGAACGAACGCGGCATTCTGGAACTCAAGACGGCTGACGCGGTCAGCGCCGAGCAGTCGTTTCAGCGGGCCTCGAAAATCGCTCCGCACGTCGCCCAGTACCATCACCACTGGGCCTCCGCCGCCCAGCGACTTGGCAAGTTCGAGCTCGCGGAAACGCATTTTCAGCGTGCGACGGAATTGTCGCCGCAGCAGGTGGAATCGCGAGTGCGCTGGGCCGAACTGCTGATGCGTCGCGGAGCGTTGGCGGAGGCCGAGCGGGAATTTCGTCGAGCGACCGTGGACCAGCCGGCCGGTCCGCACGGCTGGGTCGGACTGGGGCTCGTCCTGCATCGCCAGAATCGGCCCCACGAGGCGCTCGCCGCCTACGAGCAAGCGCGCAAGTTGGCGCCCGATCAACCCGAACTGTATCTCAACCTGGGGACTAGCCATCGGTCGTTGGGGGATCTCGATGCGGCCGTCCGCTGTTACCAGAAGGCGATCGAGCTGCGGCCGACGTACGCCAAGGCGCGCGGCAATTTGGGAATGATCTACGCCGCACGCAAGCAGTGGATCGAGGCCTTGGGCGAGTTTTCCTTGGCCGTGCAGCACGATCCTCGCTACGCAGAAGGGCACGACGAACGCGCCAAAGTGCTGGCATCGCTGGGACGCTCCGACGAGGCGATTGCGTCGTACGAAGCGGCGCTGCAGGTCGATCCGGGCTTCGTCAACAGTCAAGTGAACTACGGTTCGTACCTGGAAGAGCTCGGGCGGCACGACGACGCGCTCAAACTGCTCGAGAAGGCGCGTGCCGACCGCCCCGACTTGCCCGAGGCGCACAATAATTTGGGAAACGTCTACAAGTCGCTGGGGCGGCTCGACGAGGCGCACGCGTCGTACCAAAGGGCGATTGAACTGCGACCTTCGTATGCCAAGGCCCGCTACAACTTGGGGAGCGTCCTGTTGGAGTGGGGGCGGTGGGAGGAGGCGTTTACGGCGTACGATGAAGCGGCTCGGCTGGCCGTCGACTATGCCGAACCGCGGTTTGAACGCGGCGTTGTGCGCCTCTTGCAGGGAGATTTTGAACGCGGCTGGGAAGATTACGAGTCGCGGTGGGAGATGCGGAACGGGCAGAAAAACCGCCGCCGCTATCGCCAGCCTGTCTGGAACGGCGAGCCGCTCGCGGGCCGCACGCTGCTGATCTATACGGAACAAGGATTCGGCGACACGTTTCAGTGCATCCGCTTCGCGTCGCTCGCAAAGGAACGGGGCGGACGCGTGGTGGTGGAGTGTCAGCCGAAACTGATTCCGTTGCTGCGGTCGTGCGCGGGCATCGACCAACTGATTCCCCGCGGAGAGCCGTTGCCGGAGTTCGACTGCCACGTGGCGCTGATGAGTCTGCCGCGGGCGTTGGGAGTACGGCCCGACTTCGTCCCCGGTGCTCCCCCCTACCTCGCGGCCGACCCGGAATTGGTCGAGTCGTGGCGACAGCGGCTGGCCGACATCCCCGGCTTTCGCATCGGGATCGCTTGGCAAGGCAGCGTCACGTACTTGCGCGACCGGACTCGCTCGCTCCCGCTGACCGCCTTCCGGCCGCTCGCCGAAACGCCCGGCGTGACGCTGGTGTCGCTGCAGTTCGGCAAGGGGGCCGAGCAGGTCCAAGACCCGCAATTGGGATTCCGCGTCGCCACGCTGCCCGACGACGTCGACTCGACGGCCGGCGCGTTCATGGATACTTCCGCCATCGTGAAGAATCTGGACTTGGTGATCGCGGTCGACACCTCGATCAATCATCTTTGCGGCGCGTTGGGCGCACCTGCTTGGGTGCTGTTGCATTACTCGCCGGACTGGCGCTGGATGCTGGAGCGAGAAGACAGCCCTTGGTACCCGTCCGTGCGGCTCTTCCGCCAACGCCGGTACAACGATTGGGACGAGTTGCTGCAGCGGACGGCAGGGGAACTTGCGAACCTCGTGTCGAGCAAAAAAGCGGCGAAAAATCTGGAATAGTTTCCGGATTCCAGGGCCGATTTTCGCGCCGTTTGCGACTGGGAAGGAGAACGGTCGGCGTTATCATCGCAGGAGGTGTGTCCCATGGCTCGTTGTCGGCAATCGAATCGAAGAATTCGGCGAACCTGCGCTGGTCGGCGTTTGAGGCTGGAGCATCTGGAAGCGCGGCGTCCCATGGCGACGTTGACTTGGGTGGGCGATGTCGACCGGCAGTGGTTTACGCAGCGTGGTTCGAACACGAATTGGGACGGCGATCGCTTGCCGGCCGACGGCGACACGTTGGTGTTTGGAACGGCGAGCGTCGGGGCGTCGACGAACGACGGTCCTGCAGGCAATTCCTATTCGCTCGACTTTCGCGCCGGCGGCCACACGGTGACCGGCGCCGCCATACGGCTCGACAATCCGGGCGTCGACGTCGCCAGCAGCGTCGGAACGGTCGTACTCGATCTGCCGCTGATCGTCGACGGGAGCCAACTGCAGATCGCAGGCGGCGCGGTGCAGGCGACTCGCACTTGGACGGGAACCAACGGTGTGGAAAAAACGGGGGCGGGGACATTGCGGTTGGACGCGGCGAACAGCCATTCCGGCGGCTTTACCCTAAGCGGCGGGACGGTCGACGTTCGACAGGATGGAGCGCTCGGAGTCGGCATGTTTACGATCGTCGGCGGAACTCTGATCGCAGGCGGCGGGGCTCGTTCGCTTCCCAACGCCGTCCGCTTTCAGGGCGACTTGACGGTCGGCGGTTCGTCGAACGTGACGCTGAATGCGGGGCGCGTCGGCGGCATTGATCTTGGATCCGCGGCGCGCACCGTGACCGTCGCGACGGCGACTCCCAGTCTATTCTTCGACGGCGAGGTTTCGAGCGGAGCACTGACCAAACGGGGGCCGGGAAGGCTGGCGCTGTCGCGCGCCAATTCCTTTTCGGGCGGGCTGACGGTGACGGCGGGGACGGTGAGTTTCGGCGACAACGGGGCGGCGGGGACGGGGACGCTGCGCGTGGAAGGCGGGACGTTGCAGGCGGATACGGCATCGCGGACGCTGGCGAATCGCGTGGAGGTGCGCGGCGACTTTACCGTGACAGGCTCGCGCGGACTGACGTTCCAAGGGCCGCTCGATTTGGGGGCCGGCGCTCCAACCGTGCGCGTCGACGCGACGACGCCGCATGCCTGGCGCGGCGTCGCGAACGGCGCCGGCTTCACCAAGACGGGCGGTGGAACCCTGATCGTCGCGGGAGTAGGCAACGAGTTCGCCGACGCCGTGACGTTGGCGCAAGGCGCGCTGGCGCTGGAATCCGAGCAAGCGCTGGGCCGCGCGACATTGCACTTCGGAAACGCCTCGACCGGCCTCAGCCCGTTGACGCTCGTCCTGACCGCGGGCGTCGGCTTGGCGAATTCCCTGGTGACCGGCGCCGCGCCGCTCGCACCGCTCACCGTGCAAGTGTCTGGCGGCTCGGCGACGCCGACTCGGTGGCAAGGGGCCGTCGAACTGCGGCAAGAACTACAAGTGCAGACGTCGGCGGGGGGCGTCTTGCGGTGGGAGGGGCCGATTCAGAACGCAGGCGGAGAGCGAGGACGCTTGCGAATTCAGGGCGGCGGCCGAGTGGAACTGGCGAGTGCGGCTAGCGACTGGCGCGGCGCACTCATTGCCGTCGGCGTCGGAACGGTCGTCGCCACGGGGGAAAGCGCGGGGCCAGGCGTCCTGCACGGAAGAGTTTCGATCGAAGTCCAAAGCGGCGCGACTTGGCGGTCGCTCGCAGCGGCCGACGCCGTCGCGGGACTCGTTGGCGCCGGGTCGGCTGTGATCGACGGCCGATTGGAAGTCGGCGGTGCGGAGGGCGGAATTGCGGGGGTGGGCGGGGACGCACCGGAATTCTCTGGGCGTCTGTCGGGCGGCGGGGAACTCGTGTGGCACGGCGCGACCGACGACGCGGCGTGGCGCTGGGCGGGCGCCGTAGTCGAAGTGGGCGCGTTCACCCTGGCTCGCGGCCGATTGGAACTGGATGCAGCGACGCGTTTGGTCGTCGCGGGCGACCTGCAATTAGGCATAGACGACGGGAACGCGACGGGACCAAGCCGCGCCACGTTGCGCCTCGAATTGCCTGCCAGCCCAATCGCAGACGATGTGGGCCTGGAAGTGCAAGGAAGAGTGCGACGAGTCGGCGATGCTCGGCTGCAACTGGTCGCGCCCGCAGACGCATCGACGCTCGCAGCGGGCGAGGCAGGGACGGCGTATCGATTACTGAATCGGTCGTCGGAGGATCAGGATGCGTGGCGATTGCTGGACGTCGACGGAGTGTTGCTTGGGGAAGGCGCGCCGCTGCAGGTCGCCGATCAGACTTATTACTTGACCTATGCGGGCGGCGACGGCAACGATCTTGAACTCCTGCGACGTCCCCATCTACGCGGCGGGCCGGAACGCGACCAGTTTTTCGCGGAGTGGGATGAATCGGGAAGCGTGGAGGTGCGGCTGAATGCGGACGCACCGGTGCGATTTGAGCCGAGTGCCACGACGCCGACCATCAGGCTCGAAGGCAACGGCGACTCGGCGACCTTGGTTGCGTCGCTATCGCAGTTGTCGGGGCTACGCGATGCTGATTTCCAGCGATTGCAGAACTACCTGCGCAATCCTCGCGCTCAGACATTCGTGTGGCCCGGCGCAGGGGCGTCGACCCGCGTCGAGTGGTCGGGCTTCGCGACGGTGACGTTGGCGGTGCGGGACGTGGGCGACATCACGGCTCCCTTCTTGAAACTGCGTGCGAGACGGCAGTTGCTGATAGGAACGGCGGGCGACGATGTGCTGACAGGGACCAATGACGCAGACTTAATCCTGGGCGGGGCGGGAGACGATTGGCTGGCGGGCGGCGGCGGCAGCGACTGGATCTTCGGCGGCGCGGGGCGCGATCAGTTATTCGGCGAGTTGGGACACGACAGTTTGCTCGGCGGGCCGGGCGACGATGTCTTGTGGGGCGGAATGGGGAACGACACGCTGGATGGCGGCGCGGGAGTGGATCAAGTTTCGGGCGATGCAGGCGTCGATCGTTTGCAGATTCGCGAGAACGAAGCCGTCGACGACGTGCTGCTAGGCGGGCCCGAATTTGACGATTTGGAGTTTCTCGCCGGGACGGGCGAGGCGGCCTTGCCGCGGTTTTCGGTCGCCGCGACTTCGATCGAACGTGTGTTGGGCAATGGGCAGGGCTGGGTCGGCTCGGACGACGACGACGACATCAATCTGGCGGGGCTGACCTTCACGACGCTCAGTCCGCTGGCATATGTCGATGGTCGAGCGGGGGACGATACGCTGATCGGCAGTGCATTCGCGGATTGGCTGATCGGCGGGGTGGGGAACGACTTGTTAGTGGGCGGCGGCGGCGCGGATCGGCTGGATGGCGGCGTCGGCGACGACGAACTGCGCGGCGATCTGGGCGACGATGTGCTCGACGGCGGTCTGGGCGACGACGGCCTGTACGGCGACGGCGGGAATGATCGATTCCTGGTCCGCGGCGACGAGTTGGTGCGCGACCGTGTGTTCGGCGGCGGCAACACGGACCGCATCGTCAACGTCGGCGACGGCGATGTGGTGTTGTCGAACTTTCGCGGCGCCAGCCAAGCGATCGAGTATTGGGACGGCGGCGGTTACGGAATCGTGGGGACCGCGGGAGACGACTTCTTCGACTTTCGCAATCACCCGGCGGCGACCGACGCGTATGCGGCTTCGACGGTCGTGTTTGTCGCCGTGACGTGGGTCGACGGCCGCGCGGGGAACGACGTCATTTACGGCACGAACGGCGATGACCGGTTGCGCGGCGGACCGGGAGATGATCGGTTGTTCGGTCTGCACGGCGATGATCTGTTGGAGGGCGAGTTGGGCGACGATTTTCTGCAGGGCGGCGCCGGAAGCGACACGCTGCGCGGCGACGAGGGCGCCGATGAACTGTTCGGCGGGGCGGGAATCGACCGTTTCATCTTTGTCGGCGACTTGTCGTCGGGGGACGTCCTCGGCGACTACGCCAGCGACGTGCTGGATCTCTCCGGCTATCCCAGCGGCGACCCCAGCCGCCGCTGGACGACGGTGTTCGTCGTCGTCGGCAGTTCGCTCGCGTCGGGGGCTGCGGCCAGCGGCGAGTTGTCGGTGATAGGTGAATCGACGTCGGAGGGGGATGTCGTGCGGAAGCGGATTCGGTTGAATGGCGTGACGGCGAAGCCCGCGGCCAGTCGAGTGGTGCTCTGAGCGGCCCCGCCGAGCGCTTCGTCGCGGGCGTTGTCACTCGGAGGCGGGAACCGCATCCGCGGACGGCTTCCACGCGAGATAGCGGCGAGAATAGTCGAGGATGGCGTCGGCTAGTTGATCGGCCACTCGCTCGCGACTGCCAGCCGATCGATAGTCGCCTCCCAATTCGAGTTGGATGGCGTCGATGCCGAATTCATGGCTGCCGTAGCGTTGGACGATGTGGCCGCCCGTGAAGCCAGCTTGTTCTTTTCCAGTGTAGGGATCAGGGTGGACTTTCCAGCCGCGGGACTTGAGTAGGCCGAGAAGGCTGTTTTCGCCGGTATGAGCTTCGTCGCCGAAGCGTTCGCGCAAACGGGCGACGGTGACGCCGTTTTGCGTGCCGCGAAAGACGGTGTCTTTGGCGGCGCCTTGACCGTGCAGGTCGATCAGCAAGCCCGCTCGATGGGCGTTCTGGACGTCGCGGCAGGCGTCGGCGAGCGCGTTGTGGTAGGCATCGTAGACGTCCTTCGCCGCGGGCGATTCGTACGCCTGGGCCGGTTTGCGATTCGGGTCGAGGTATTTGCGATGCGAGCGCGCGACGACGGAGTGTGGTTTGGCGCGGGTCCGCTTCTCGAGCGCGGCGGAGACGGCGGCCGCCAGCTCTTCGGTGCCCCCGTCGCGGGCGACGACGAATCCGCCGGGCTTCCGTGCGAGCCCCTCGCCGCGGCGGGGTTCAGCGTCGGGGATGGCGAGCGTGCCGCCGTGCGGAGCGGAGAGAATGACGGGGAGCGTCCCCTTTTGGACGACCACCAAGGGGTGGGGTTCCGCGGCGAAAAGCCCATTTGCGGCGGCGGCGCAAGCGAACCCGAGGGCGGCAAGCTGCGTAAACAGACCAACGCGGTAAGTGCTTTTCACCGAACGGCCCTCCTCTTGGGCGAACTTGGTCGCGTGTATCGCGTGATTTGCCAATAGCTTACGTCGCTCCTGCGGAGTCGACCAGCAGTTTGCCGATAACGACGACATTGCCGATTGCGGCCGTGTTGCCGTCTTTAACGATTTTCGACGAATTGGGGTTCTAGGGGACGTACGAGAAATGTTGCCGTTTTCGTGAGAAAAACGCTGAATCGAAATAGACTGCGGAAATGCACCGTGACACTCGGCGAGAAAAAACAGCCTGTTAGAAGAGTGCCTGCGGGGCGGAAGTAGTAACGACGTGGAAGAAGGGGAAAGGTAACGACGATGAAACGCCAGGAATCACGCCAACAAACGGGATCTCGCCAGAAAGCGGAGCGAGCGTGGTGGTCGCGTTGGTTCGGGCGCAGCGAACGTCGTGAAGCGAAGCGGCGGTTGCGGCCGGCGTTGCGGTTGGAATCGCTGGAAGAGCGAACGGTCTTCACCGTGGATCACGAGATTGGCGACCACATCCACCCCTTCTTGAAAATCATCGTCGATGGGGCGGAAGTTCCCATTCCGTCGAACATTGGCATTACTTCGACGGGCGACTATAGCCCGCACACGCACGACGCCACGGGCAAATTGCATATCGGCGAGGGGCTGGGCGCCGGCCTCGATCAGGCGGCTCGCTACGTCACGCTGAAGGACTTCTTCGACGTCTGGCGTACGACCAATGTCGGCAACTCGTCGCTCAATAACCCCAACGCGTTCTTCAGCAGCACACAGCTGATGAATAAGACGGCCGACGCGACCCACTCGGTGTTCATGACGGTCAACGGCGTGGCGAACACCGAGTTTGAGAATTACATTCCCGAGGACAACGACCAGATCGTGCTGTCGTATGGTTTGTCGACCGCGCCGCCGACGCTCGCCGCGCTCCCGGACACGACGCTGCTGGGAGGTTCGCCGCTCTTAGTGCCGCTCGACGGCTATGACCCGTCCGGCGGTCCGCTGACCTTCACCGTCACCAGCAGCAATCCCGCGGTGACGCCGACGATCATCTCGGGGACGACGTCGTGGCGGATGGACGTCGACGGCTTCGGTCAGATGGTCTTTCAGTTGCTGCCGGGCCAAGCCCAACGACCCGTCGATCGCGTGGTGACGCTCACCAATCAAGGGTTCTACGACGGACTCACGTTCCATCGGATCATCAACAACTTTGTAATTCAGGGCGGCGATCCGGCGGGCAACGGTACGGGCGGCTCGTCGTTGGGGAACTTCGACGATCAGTTCAACGTCGACCTTCAGCACAATCGCACCGGTCTGCTGTCGTATGCGAAATCGTCCGACGACACGAACAACTCGCAATTCTTCATCACCGAAGGCGCTCAACGGCACCTCGACTTCAATCACTCGATTTTCGGCGTGCTGGTCGAAGGCGAGTCGGTGCGAGATGCCATCAGCAATGTGTCGACGAACGCCAGCAACGTGCCGCTGACCAGCGTCGTGATTGATCGCGCAACCACCTACGTCGACACGCAAAACGCTGTGTTGATGCTCAAGGCGCCCGAGGGCGCGTCGGGGACGTCGGACATCACGGTCACGGTGCGCGACGCGAACAACAATACGTTCAGCCGAACGTTCCGCGCAACGATCACGCCGGATACGGTCAACGGCGGTCCGTTCTTGAACGACATTCCGGCGATTCGTACGACGACGAACACCCCCGTCAACTTCACGCTCACGTCGCAAGACGTCGAAGGCAACGCCGTGCAGTACACGGCCGTCAAAGGGGATTCGCTGAGTTCCACGGTCACGGTCAATGCGACGACCGGCGTCGTCACGGCCACTCCCCCGGCGAATTACGTCGGCACGATGCTGGTCAACGTCACGGTGCGCGCGGCGACGGGGCAACCCAACAACACGGCCGATTTGGCCGATGCCGAGCAGGTGGCGATCACCGTCGCGCCGTCGGCGCCGACGGGACTCGACCTGCCGAGTGCCGCCGATACAGGCTCGAGCACCACGGACAACATTACCAACGTGCAGTCGTTCTCGATCACCGTCAACGGCGTCACCAACGGCGCGACGGTGAAACTGTACAACGGCACGACCTTGTTGGGACAAGCCACGTCGACCGGGACCAGCGTCACGATTCCGTTGACGAACCAAGCCGCCGGCAGCTATTCGCTCACCGCAACCCAAACGATCAGCAATATCGAAAGCGATCGATCGGCGGCATTGCCGATGGTGATCGACACGACGGCGCCGGTCATTAATTCGACCGCTCCGACGACGGCGCGCGTCGGCGAGCAATTGAGCTACAACGTCGGCAGTCCGGAAGAGGGGACGACGGGCTTCCGCTATGAGCTGGTGAATGCACCGTCGGGCATGGTGATTGATGCGACGACCGGCGTCCTGACTTGGACTCCGACCGCCGCTCAGTCCGGCGCCGCGTCGTTCTCGATTCGCGCTATCGACCTCGCCGGCAACTCGGTTACCCAAAACGTCTCGGTCACGGTGGCCGCCGCCGCGCAGGTCCGCTTGCGACTTGCGGTCACCGATGCCAACGGCAATCCGCTGACGTCCTTGGCGATCGGTCAGGCGTTCCAACTGCGCGGCTTCGCCCAAGACTTGCGTTCGAATGCTCAAGGCGTGTACGCCGCCTATTTGGATGTGACGTACGACTCGACGATGGCCTCGGTTACTGGGGCCGTTGGGCACGGTTCGACCTTTACGGTCGCCGCCACCGGTTCGACGACCACGGCGGGGTTGATTGACGAAGTGGGCGGCGCCTCCGCGAGCTTCACGGGGGCGGGCGAGAACGAAGTGCTGCTGTTCACCGTCCCGATGACCGCCAGCAAGTCGGGTACGCTCTCGTTCGCCAGCAATGAAGCCGATTTGGGAACCGCCCACGAGGTGCTCGTGTTCGGCTCCAATACGCCCGTCGCCACTAGCACGATCAACTACGGGACGGTGAGCGTTCAAGTCGCTTCCAGCATCAGCGCTAGCAACGACACGTTCAACGTCAACGAAGACAGCGCCAATACCACGCTGACGGTGCTCGCGAATGATTCGGCGCCGACCGGGACGCTCACGATTACCAGCGTTGGTGCGACAAACAACGGCGGGACGGTGACGATCGCGGCGGACAGCAAGAGCGTCGTCTACCGGCCGGCCGCCAACTTCTTCGGCGCCGACATCTTTACCTACACGGTGACGAACGGCAGCGATTCGGCGACCGCCACCGCGACGGTGACCGTGCAGCCCGTGAACGACCCGCCGACCGCCGTCGCGGATTCGAAGTCGGTGTCGATGAACAGCACCAGCAACATCCTCGATGTACTCGCCAACGACCTGCAAACGCCCGATTCGGGGGAAACGCTGCGAGTCACCGCCGTGTCGACGCCCACCAATGGCACGGCCTCGGTGGGACCGAACGGTGCGCACGTCGTCTACTCGCCGCGTGCCAATTTCACGGGGACCGAAACGCTGACATACACATTGTCGGACGGCAACGGCGGGACCAGCACCGGGACGGTGACGATCACCGTGGCGAACACGTCCAATGCGCCCTCGGCCTCGAGCGACACGGCGACGGTGTTGGAAGACAGCGACAGCACGACGATCAACGTCCTCGCCAACGACAGTGCGGGCGCGGCAGGCGGAACGCTCTCGGTCACCGCCGTCGGAACGACCAGCAACGGCGGAACCGTGTCGGTCACCTCGGGCGGAGGCAGCGTCACCTACAAGCCGGCTGCGAATTATTCCGGCACGGAGACGTTCACCTACACGCTCTCCAACGGAACTCAGACGGCGACCGGCACAGTCACCGTGACGGTGACGAACGTCAACGACCCGCCCAACGCGGTGGACGATACGGTCTCGACGGCCAAGAATTTGACCGGCGTCTCGTTCGACGTGTTGGCGAACGATGTGTCGACGCCCGACCCGACGGAAGTGCTGACCATTTCTGCGGTCACTCAACCGTCGCATGGAACGGTCTCCATCTCGGCGGACGGCAAGAAGGTGCTGTATACGCCGACGGCCGGCTACACGGGCGCGGATTCGTTCACCTACACCGTTCGCGACCCGGGCGGTCTGACCGACACCGCGACCGTCAGCGTCACGGTGCGCGACTTTGTGCCGAGTTCGCTATCGGGCTACGCCTACATTGACATCAACAACGACGGCGTGATGCAGTCGAATGAGAAGCCGCTGTCCGGCGTCACGTTCACGCTCACGGGGACCGATACAAGCAGCCAATCGGTCACGCGCACGGTGACGACCGACGCGACCGGCAAGTATGCGTTCACCGAACTGCCGCCGGGGACGTTTACCGTGGCGCAGACCCAGCCCAGCGACTTGCGCGACGGCAAAGAAACCGTCGGTTCGCAAGGCGGAACGCTCGCCAACAACGGCCTGTCGATTACGCTCGCCGAAAACACAGTCGGCGTGAACAACAACTTCGGCGAATTGCCGGCGACGCGGCACGTGCGGATTCACGACTACCTCGCGCGCACTCGTCTGTCGTACGTGACGGCGGCCGTCGATACGGCCGGTGCGGCCAAGTGGTCGATCCCCGGCCCCGGTTGGTCTGGTTACTCGTCGCTGACCGTACAAAACTCGTCGACGGCCGGCTCGCTGCAGATTTTGGCGACGCCGACGGGCGGAACCGCTCAGCAAGCGACGATCCAGACCACCGACGCGCGCGTTCGCGTCCTGGGGACGAACAGCGGCGTCACGACCTACCGCATCTACGGCGCCCCCGCGGCGCTCAACCTGCAGGCCGTGACCACCAACACCAACTCGTCGGGCAGCGGCGGAGAAGGCGAGGCGCCGGAAGATTCGGTCGCGATTCGCGACGCGCTGCTCGCGCAATTAGCATCGTCTCCCGCATCCAACTCGTCGGCCGACACGGCAAACTCTGGCAGTGCCGCGTCGAACGCGGCGCGCACGATTCACGATCTGTTGGCGCGGCGGACGACGAGTGCCTCGAGTTTCGCGTCGGCCGTCGATTCGGTGCACAGCGATCTCGACTAGACGCAGGGATCAAGTCTTGCTAGGTTTCGCGCGGCGCGATGATGGATAGGCGAGTTCGTATGGATGCGGCTCGCCGTCGCGATGGTCGGACCGGACGGGTACGGAGACCCAGCGGTGAAGAAACTCAACGTGCGATTGATTGCCGGCGCCGCGTTACTGGCCGGCGCCACCACTTACTTGGCCTATTTGGGCTCCGCCTCCAATTGGCGGTACTACGTGCACGTCGAGGAATGCTGCCAGCGAGTGGAGCAGCTTGCGGGGAAACGCGTGCGGGTTAATGGACTTGTGGCTCGCGAATCGCTGGAAGTGCAAGGCGACCGGGCGCAAGCGCAGTTTACGCTGACTGGCGGCGAAGGTTGTCTCCCCGTGCTCTGCCGCGGCCAAGTGCCCAGCGATCTGCGCGAGAATACGGAAGTGATCGTCGAAGGAGTGCTCAGCCGCGACGGCGTACTGCATGGCGACAAGATCTTGACCGACTTCCCCCGCGATGTTCGCTTCGCCGAACGGCCGACGCGCGTGCCCGACCAGCCGTCGAAAGACGCGACGCGGCGGTAGATGCCAATCCGGTGGGCCCGCGCTCGCTGTGCTCGCTTGGCCCACCCTACAGCGACAGCGCTACTTCTTGGGCTTTGCGGACCGGACGAAGGCTTCCAGGGCTTCCACATGCGACGCGATCGTCTTTTCGGGGCCGGTCGCCTTGATGAAGTGGTTTTGTGCGCCGATCGGCAGGATCGCGGCATACATGCGGTAGCCCGCTCGCTTGGTCGGCGGTGCGAAGGGGCCGCGCTGATCGGCAAACTCGCCTGACATGTCGATCACAATCGCCTTGACGCCGGCGACGTCGATTTCCGTCCTGGTTTCCTTCTCGGGTTTACCGCCGAACTGTCCGCGCCAGCGATCAATATTCGCGTCGATCGCACCCCCCGCGCGGCTAATCGTCAACCTGCCCCAAGCGGCATCGCCTTCGGCTTTCGGCAGGACGTATTCGGCATCGACGAATCCCCCCTGCACCGGTTTGCGTCCCCAGCCTGCCGGTGCGGTAAAGGCGACTTCGTCTAGTTCGAGCGGGCCGCCGGCCGTGTCAAGCGGCGCCGAGTCGTCAGGGGCGGCGGACGGGCGCGAGTCGGCGGACGGCGCGTCGGGGAGATTGGCATGCGGATCGGCTGTGGCGTTGGATTCCGCGGCTTTCGCCGTGGACTTCGCGGCCGCGTCGGCTTGAACCGACTTCGGGACCGAAGGCGCTTCCGACTCGCAGCCCGTGGCCAATACGGCCACCGTCACCACCCAACTCGACCACAACCCTTGCCGACGCTTTAGAGACATGTCTGAAATCCCTCGCCCCAGTTGCACTCGCACCTGCGCCGCTCCACGACGCCAACGCCGCGACGCGTTGGGCGCATTGTAGTCGAGCATCGAGGCGGTCAGGAGTGCCGACGATTCGAACGAGATCGAGACGCAGCCGCGAGGATCTGGCCTCCGACCCTCGCGGCTGCCTGCGATCACGAGCATTCAGACGCTATTTGGCGACCAGCTCGTCGACCCACTCGTCGCTCGCCGAATCACCTAGGTCGCTTGCTGCCAGCGACCCGTCGTCGCGCTTCTCCTCGCTCAGTTCCTCGGCGAACTCCGCGGGAGACGCGTCGTCGGCCCAAATCGCGTACCGACCGAGGGCCTCATCCACCTCGTCGGCGTCCCAGGCCATTCGGCTCGCGACCAGTCCCGCCGCCTCGTTTTCGGGCTGCGCTTCATCGGCCGCGAACTGGAAGCCGTCCAGCGACGGGAGGTTGTCGTTCAGGTAGTTGAACAACAGGAGGGCGTCGAGCGGCGCGAGTTGACCGTCGCCGTCGATGTCAGGATAGATCGACGGCCCTTCGCCTTCGCCGAATTCGCCGACGCCATGGTCATTCAGGTAGGTGACCAAAAGCAGGGCGTCGATCGGCGAGACGAATCCGTCCGCGTTGACATCGTGCGGGGCGTCGAAGTTGTGCCAGCCGCCGCCGCCGAACACTTCGCCTGACATGGCCGCGATATCGGTCGCTTCGAAATGGATTTCATCTTCACCCAAGTCGCCGAACGTGCGAATCTCGACATCCGTCGGTGCGGAGGCGGCGGCGAGATCAAAATACTCGAAGGTTTCGACCTGTCCTTCCTCCAGCGTTGGGACGTCGCCTTCGTCGCCGCCGAACGAGCGGATGCGGATCGAAATGTCGTCGTCCGCGACTTTCTCGTCGGTCCAAACCTGCATGTCGCTCGATTCGTCGACCTTTTCCAGCTCGACGAACGCTTCCCACTCGGCGCCCAGGTCGGCGGCGCCCAGGTCGGCGGCGAGCAGCGCTCGTCGCTCGAGGGGCTGGAAGCCGAACGGTCGCGGCATTCGCTTGCGCGTTTGCTTGCGGCCGGGCTTCTCTTTCCTCACAATCTGCATAAATTGCCTCCCAGAAAGAACTTCTGATCTTGTTCCGCCCGCTGCGAAGCCCGCAGTGGGCCAAGAGAAGAGGGCCGAAGAACACGCCGGCTTGTAACGCGAAAAGTAACTCGCGAAGTTTTTTGGCAATTCGCGTGACAACCGCACGGAAAAGCGGCCCTGATGGGAACGGAGTTATGGAAGTGCAAAACGGGGATCCCATGCCTTCGACTCACCCCCCCCTACCCGGGGCTAAATTGGACTTCGCGGAGCTGTCGCAGGCTTACGTCGGCTACCTCAAGCTGCTGGCCCGGTCGCAGCTCGACGCTCAGTTGCGCGCTCGGATCTCGCCGTCCGACGTCGTCCAAGAGACGTTGCTGGAGGCGCACCGAGCGTTCGCGGGATTTCGCGGGCAGACGCAGGGCGAGCTGTTGGCGTGGCTGCGACGCATTTTGGTGAACAACTTGGCGACGGCGGTCGAACATCACATGTTGGCGGCCAAACGCGACGTTCGCCGCGACATTTCGTTGGACCACATCAGTCGGTCGCTGGAACGGTCGACCGCCTGTTTGGGGGCCATGTTGCCGGCGAGCGTCGCGTCGCCCAGCACCGACGCGCAGCGTCATGAGGACCTGGCGGGGCTGGCCGACGCACTTTTGGAATTGCCCGATGACTACTGCGAGGTCATCATGTTGCGTCATTGGGATGGGCTGCCGTTCGGCGAGATTGCGAAGCGGATGGATCGCAGCGCCGGCGCCGCGCGCATGCTGTGGCTGCGGGCGATCGAGCAGTTGCGCGGGGCGATGCAGAAGCGAGGTTTAGCATGAAAATCGACGATCGCTTGGCCGCCGACTCGCTGCCCCGCGCCGTGCCGACTTCTCCGGGCGAGGCGTCGTCGTGGCTGAATGCCATACCCGAATCCGAACACGACCAGATTGCGGCCGTGTTGGACGAGTATCTGGAGGCGGCGGAGCGGGGCGCGGCGCCGCCGACCGAAGAGTTCGTCGCTCGCTACCCGCAATGGTCCGACGCGTTGCGGCGGGCGCTCGCCAGTTTGCAGGCCGTGCATCGAGTCGTGGCGGCGTTTCCCGCAACGCATCGCGAAGGCCCCTGGCCGCAGCTCGGCGATTATCAAATCGTGCGCGAGTTGGGTCGCGGCGGCATGGGGATCGTCTACGAAGCCCGGCAACTGTCGCTGGGACGCACCGTCGCCTTGAAGGTGTTGCCGTTCGCCGCCGTCTTGGATCCCACGCATGTACAGCGGTTCCAAAACGAGGCGCAGGCGGCGGCGCAGCTGCATCATCCGCATATCGTTCCCGTTTTTTCCGTCGGCTGCGAACGGGGAGTGCATTACTACAGCATGCAGTTCATCGACGGTCAGTCGCTGGACCAAGCCATCCGACAACTGCGCGACTGGCGTCCCGCGGCGCTGCAGACGAGGGATGTCGGTACGACGACGCCGCGCGCAACGGCGTCTGCCGAAAGAACGCTTGCTGAAAAGAATCCCGCCGACAGAACGTCTGTTGAGACGACGGCCGCAGCGCCGACCGCGCGCGGTTTGTCGACGCAAGGGTCGATCCACCACGCGGCGCACGTCCGCGCCGTCGTGGAACTGGTGATCCAAGCGGCTGACGGCCTGCACTACGCGCATGAAGCGGGCGTCATTCACCGCGACGTCAAACCGTCGAACTTGCTGATTGATCGTCGCGGCAAAGTCAGCGTCGCCGACTTTGGGCTGGCGCGCTGCCAGTCTCTGACGCAACTGACGATGCATGGTGGATTGTGCGGAACGCTGCGTTATATGAGCCCCGAACAGGCGCAAGGACGCGGAGCGCTCGTCGATCCGCGGACCGATGTCTACGGCCTGGGTGCGACCCTATTTGAACTCTTGACGCTGCACACCCCCTTCGACGGCGATGACCGCGAGTCGCTGATCCGACAAATCGTCAACGAGGAGCCGCCGCCGCCGCGCCGCTTCAATCGAGCCGTGCCGGCCGATCTTGAGAATATCGTCTTGAAGTCGCTCTCCAAGGCGCGCGAGGATCGTTACGAGACGGCGGATTCGCTGGCGGGCGACTTAAGACGGTTCTTGGCGGGCCAACCGACGCTGGCCAAGCGGCCGACGACGTGGGATCGAGCCGCCAAATGGATCGCGCGGCGCTCAAAGTGGGTCGCCGCGTCGCTGGTCGGACTGGCCGCGACGCTCGCGCTGGCCGGCGTCGCCGCCGGCTACTTGCTGCACATGCAACAACGGACGCGCGAGGCGTTGGCCGAGGCGGAGCTGCATCTGCGAGTGGCCTGTGCGACGGTCGATGACTTTAGTTCCGATCTCTCCGAGCAACTTTCGCAGGTGCCGGGCGCGGAACGCGTGCGATTGGCGGCGCTGGAACGGGCCGAGGCGTTTTACTCGGATTACGAGCGATACGCGGGGGATGATCCGCGTTGGCAACGCGACCTGGCAGTCGCCGCAGCCAAACGAGCTCTGGTGCTCGAACGGCTCGGGCGACTCGAAGAGGCCGATGACGCATACCGTCGCGCACTGCAGCGACTCGACGGCGTCCGCGAGCCGGCCGAAGTGGAATGGCACGTCGAGGCGGCGGTCGCACGACTGTATGCCGGTCAGTTCTGGCTGCGTCGTGATCGGCGCCGCGAGGCGCTCGACGCCTTAGAGCGGGCCTACCCCTCCATTCAATTCGCCGTCAATGCTCGGCCCGATGCGTGGTCGTATCGTTGCGAGTTGGCTCGGATCGAGTCAGCGCTTGCCGAATCGCTGGCGCCTGAGCAACCGGTTCGTGCGATCTCTTACTACGAACGAGCGATCGCGACGCTCCGCCAAACCAGTTCCGCGGTGCGCGACACGTCGCCGGAAGCCGGCGAACGACAGGACAAGCGACTCGCCGCCGCACTCAACGCCTGCGCGAGTCTCGTCGCGAAGACCGATCCCGTGCGGGCGCTCGCGATGTTCGCCGAATCGCGGAATCTGTTGGAGCGGCTGGTGCGACGCGCGCCCGACGACTATCGGTTGCGACGCGATTGGGCGGTGGCCTTGCACAACGAAGGCATGGCGGCCGAAGCCGTCGGCGATTCCACTCGCTCCCTCGGACTGCTCGAAGAGGCGGTCCGCGAGCAAACGGCGGCGTGCGCCGCATCGGGAGGCGATCCGGCGTACGAAGATCTGTTGCGGCAATATGAACGGCATCGGGAACAAGTGAAACGGTCGCGCAATCAGCCGGACGGCAGCGTCTGGATCGATCGCTACGGAGGCACGTCGATATGATGCCCGATCGTCGACCATTCGCGTCGCCTCGTCGCGACCGTTCTCGTTTGCTGCATGGGAGCGGCGATCGGCGGCGGCTGGCTTTTGAACGGATGGAGCCCCGGCGAATGCTGGCCGGCGTCGACGACCCGTGGACCGAAGGCTATGTGGAGTGTCTGGCGACTCCGACCGACGACCTGACCAACTCCCTGCCCGAATCCCTTTTCGACGCGACCTCCGACGCGCGGCTGGAATCGGCCGAGGGGGTTCGCGTCCTGAGCTGCGCGGATGGACAAGTATGGTTTGAGTTCTCACTCGCCGCGGGAAACGGGCAGTCGGAACGCTGGGCGGAGTACATCGTCATCTATGGCGATCCTCATTCGGTGAATTGGAACGAGAACGTCGTCGAGGATCTGTTCGAAATCAGCGCCGGCCGCGACCCGAGTCGTGAGACGAATGCCTCGACGGTTGTTCCCGTCGCGCCTCCCGTCGAGAAAGACGGAAAGCCCGCCGCCGCCGTCGTTCCCAGGGCGACGCAGGCGACCGACGACGGGCGCTTTACGCCGCTGCCGTCGGAGGGTGTTCCGCCGTCGTCGATGCCTTTCGCTGGTCCCGCGTCGAGCTCCGTCGTGTCGACGCCGCCAACGGATCGATACTTTGAATCCGCACCAACGCCGCGGCGGCTGAATTGGTCGCTGCGCGATGAATCGCCGACCGCTCACGACGACGCCTTAACGCGGATGACCGTGTGGTCGGGACGTACGGAAGACGCCGTATCGTCGCTCGCGGCGACTCGCTTTGCCGATCGCGACGCCGGTCTCCCGCTGACGGCGGCCGAATCCGGGAAGCACGATTCGTCCTCCGCCTCGATCGCCGTCTGGCGCGAGGCCGCTCGACGACAACCGCCGGCGACGCAAGTGGCGGGGAGCGCGGCGGAGAGCGGCGAAGCTTGGTCGGTCGCGGCAGGCGCCGCGGGGCGCACCGCGGGCCTACGATCGGGGCAGGCTGAGCAAGCGAATTGGTTGGGCGCCAAACTGGCTGCCGAAAAGGCGACCGTGGAAAAAGTCACCTTGGAAGCGGCGGTGGGTTCGTCCTTGGCGACGGTCGAATGGGCCAAACGCTGGGTCGCTGGCGAGTCGTCGGGACGCGCGTCTTCTCGAGCGACCGCGTCCTGGCCGACGACGGTCAAGCAGGACGATGGGGAGTCGCTCCCGGCCGACGGCCAGACCTGGGCGACGTACGCCGCCGCCATCTTTTCGCTGGTCCAACTGTGGCGACGGCAGCGCCGCGCCGCGACCGACGAGCCGGCGGGCGTCGTCGAGCCAGCGACGTCCGGCGATTCTTGTCGTCGGGACCATTCCGATCGACGACGCGGTGCGCCACAATAATCGACGCCGCTCGCGCATCTATTCTGCACCGAGCTCGGTACGTCGTCGTTCTGGGAGCCTCGCGGCATGAATGGTTTGCGTCAAGTTGCAATGGCAGCAGCGTTTGCGGCTAGCCTCGCCGCCGGAATTCCGCGAGCGCAAGGGGCCGAGTCGCCGCCGGACGACCCGCGCGGGTTGACGATCTTCGAGAAGCGAATTCGGCCTGCACTGGTTCAGTACTGCTATGGTTGTCATTCGGCGCAAGCCGGCGAACCCAAAGGCGGATTGCTGGTGGATTCGCGCGACGGACTGCTAGAGGGAGGCGAGTCGGGGGCGGCGGTCGTGCCGGGGAATCCCGACGATAGCCTGCTGCTGGAAGCGTTGCGGCACGATGGCTTGGAGATGCCGCCGGACCGCAAACTGCCCGACGACCTGATCGCTGACTTTGAAACCTGGATTGAACTGGGCGCTCCCGACCCTCGACGCGGCAAGCCAAGCGGCTTAGCGGGCAAGATCGATATCGAGGAGGGACGGAAGTTCTGGGCGTATCAACCGGTCGCCGACCCAACGCCGCCGACGCCCAAGAACGCCGAGTGGGCGCGCGATGCGATCGATCGCTTCCTGCTGACGGCGATGGAATCCGAGGGGCTGCGGCCGGTCCGCGATGCAGATCGTCGGACGCTATTGCGGCGCCTGTCCTTCGACTTGACCGGTCTGCCGCCGACTCCCGAAGAACTGGACGCGTTTGAGAAGGACCAATCGCCGCGAGCCCTCGAATCGGTCGTCGACCGGTTGTTGGAATCGCCGCGGTTCGGCGAACGCTGGGGCCGCCATTGGCTCGATGTGGCTCGGTACGCCGAGTCGAATGGGAATACCGACAACGTGACGTTCCCGCATGCCTGGCGTTATCGCGACTATGTCGTGGAGGCGTTCAATCGCGACAAACCGTTCGATCGGTTCTTGGTGGAGCAGGTGGCTGGCGACTTGCTGGCCGCCGATTCGCCGGCGCAGCGCGACGAGCAGTTGATCGCGACCGGCATTTTGGCGCTCGGTTCCAAGCCGCGAGCGCAGAATAACCCCGATTATGAGATGGATTTGGTCGCCGAGCAGATCGAAGTGACGACGACGTCGTTCATGGCGCTTACGGTCGCCTGTGCGCGGTGTCATGACCATAAATTCGATCCGATCCCGATCGAAGAGTATTACGCGATGGCGGGGATCTTCACGAGCACGGCGACGCTGTACAGCAACGGCGGCGGCAAGGGCAACGGCCGCCTCCCGAAGACCGGCTTCCATGCCATCTCGGGCGCACGTCCCGCGCCCGCGAGCGGCGATACGGCTAGCGGCGATTCTCCTAGCGGCGATACGGCGAGCCAGTTCACGGTCGCCGGGACGCTTGCGAAACTGCGTGAAGAACGCGCGACGCTGGAGACGCGGCTGAAACGTTTAGGCGCGGAGATCGTCGTTTCGAAAGCCGGCGCGACGGGCGGCGGCCAGAACAATGCGAAAGGGAAGGGCAAAGGGAAAAAGAAGGCTGCCAAGCAGGCCGCAGCGCCGGCTGGCAAGCCGGTTGCGCGCGTCATGGTTCCGGGGAATGTCAGCGACCAGAATCGACGCCGCATCGCGAATCTCGAGTCGCTGTGGCGCTCGGTGGTGGATCAGATCGAAGCGCTGGATGATTCGGTCGCAGGGCCGGCCGAATCGCAGGCGGCGGCGATGGGCGTCCGCGACGCACGTCAAGTAAGCGACTGCAAACTGTGCCTCCGCGGCGACTCGCAGAAACGCGGGCCCGCCGTCCCGCGCGGGCTCGTGTCGGTCATATCGACCAGCTCCGCGGTCAAGATTCCGGCCGACCAAAGCGGGCGATTGCAACTAGCGCAGTGGATGGCGTCTCCCGATCATCCGCTGACGGCGCGCGTCTACGTGAATCGAGTGTGGAAACACTTGTTCGGCCGCGGACTCGTTCCGTCGGTCGACAATTTCGGCGTCTTGGGAGAGAAACCCAGCCACCCCGAACTGCTCGACCATGTGGCTCGCCGCTTCATGCAGGACGGTTGGTCCACCAAGCGGCTCATTCGCACGCTGGTGCTCACGCGCGCCTACGGACTTTCCAGTCGATCGGATCCGGGACAGTTGGAAAAGGACCCCGACAACGTCTACCACTGGCGGCACGTTCCGACGCGCCTGGACGCCGAAGCGATGCGCGACACGGTGCTCGCCGTCAGCGGCACATTGCAAGCCGATCCGCCTCGCGGATCGATGGTGTCGTCGTTCGGCGAACAAGTCGTGCAGGGCAAGAAGCGCGAGATCGAACTGGGGATCGATCAACTGCGCTATCGCAGCGTCTATCTGCCGATCCTGCGGAATGCGCTGCCCGAGGTGCTCGAACTGTTCGACGGGGCTGATCCCAGTTTGGTGGTGGGGGCGCGCGACGTGACGACCGTGCCGTCGCAAAGCTTGTATTTGCTCAACAGCCCGTTCGTCGTCGAGCAGTCGCGCGGGTTTGCGCAGCGGTTGATCGCCGAGCTTCCGCAAGGCGGTCCGCAGCGCGTTCAGCGCGCGTTTCAACTGGCCTTCGGACGTGCGGCGACGGAGGACGAAGTGCAGCAAGTCGCCAGTTTGGTGCGACGAGCGGCTGGGGGCGAGAAAGGACCGTCGGGGGAAAAGACGCCCCTTTCTGAATTGGATGGCTGGGCCTGTTTCACGCAGGCGCTGCTGGCGTCGGCCGAATTTCGTTACGTCTACTAGTCACACGATGAACAACAGAGGTGGATGGTGGCGGATTACCTCGGGACAGGTTGGATCCCCAGTCGACGGCAGTGGCTGGAGGCGGTGACGGGCGGTATGGGGACGCTGGCGTTGGCCAGTTTGTTGACGCCGTCGCGCGCCGAAGAGGGACCGACGGCGAGTCCCTTGGCGCCGCGAACTCCGCATTTTGCGCCGCGGGCGAAGCGAGTGATCTTTGCTTGCATGCGCGGCGGGCCGTCGCACGTCGACACGTTTGATTACAAGCCGCGGTTGACGAAGGACGACGGCAAAGGAGCGCCGAAGAATCAAGGTCGCAAGCTGTTGGGCTCGCCGTGGAAGTTCGCTCAGCACGGCCAATCGGGGTTGTGGATGTCGGAGCTCTTTCCGCAGTTGGCGACGCAAGCCGACAAGATGTGCTTGCTGAACAGCATGCACACGGACGTCCCGAATCATCCGCAGGCGTTCATGATGCTGCATACGGGCGAATTCCGCTTCGCTCGCCCCAGCATGGGCGCTTGGGTGCTGTACGGGCTGGGGACCGAGAATCAAAACCTCCCTGGGTTCGTGACGATCAGTCCGCCGAATAATCTGGGGGGAGCTCAGAACTACGCCAGCAGCTTCTTGCCGGCCGTGTACCAAGGGACGCCGATCGGCCGAGAAGGGCAACGCGTGGCGGCGGCGGGGGTCGGCAACGTCCGAGCGCCATTGCCGCGCGACCTGCAACGCGACCAACTTGATCTCGTCCAAAAGCTGAATCGCGAACTGTTGGATCGCAAAAGCGAGAACGCTGACTTGGAAGGGGTGATCGAGTCGTTTGAATTGGCGTTTCGGATGCAGTCGGCGCTGCCGGAGACGCTGGACTTGGCTGACGAATCGCAAGAGACGTTGGATCGCTACGGCGTCGGCGGTCAAGCGACGGACAATTTCGGTCGGCAGTGTTTGATGGCGCGGCGATTGGCCGAAGCGGGCGTGCGGTTCATCGAGATTTCGCATGCCAATTGGGACCAGCACAACGGTCTGCGCAAGAACCTGGAATCCAATTGTCGCGCGATCGACAAGCCGTTGGCCGCACTGTTGGCCGACTTGCAACAGCGCGGGATGCTCGACGAGACGCTGGTCGTGTGGGGCGGCGAGTTTGGGCGGACGCCGCACGTGAAGCAGAAGGACGGCCGCGACCACAACTCGACCGCTTACAGCATGTGGGTGGCGGGAGGCGGCGTGCGCGGCGGATTGCGGTACGGCGCCAGCGACGACTACGGCATCGCCGCCGTGGAAGACAAGATGCATCCCCACGACCTGCAAGCCACGCTGCTCCACCTCCTGGGGCTCGATCACGAAAAACTGTCCTACCGTTACGGAGGCCGCGATTACAAACTGACCGGCGTCGGCGGTGCACGCGTCGTGAAGGAAATCTTGTCGTAAAAATGCTCTTCGCGCCGCAGGCCTGTTCTTCTAGGATCTGCCGCGGACCCGAATTGCGTTGCGTCAAGGAGGACGAACGTGCAATCGCTGAAGACTGGTTTTGTCGTTGTTTTGCTGGCCGCCATGCTCTATGGCGTCTATGTCGTCGTAAACACTCCGCCAGCTCGCACGCCGAAAGCCGTGCAGGAGCATCTGGCCGAATCCGACTCGATGCTGGAGATCGAGGAAGGCGGCGGCGACGAACCGGTCGTCGAAGAGACCGCCCCGCGCCGGCCGCTCGACCGTATTGCACGCAACAAAGATGCGGCGTCGAAGCGGTCTGCTCGCGAATTGAAGGCCGACGAGTCGCAGGACGATGAGTCGCCGGCCGTGCCGACATTTGATCCCTCCGCCGCTCGCGAAGCCGCCGCGGACGCACCGTCTGGTGAAGACGCTGCATCCGATCGCGCCTTGGCCGAACTGGCGGACGGTCGTCGACCAGTGGGGCTGGAAAGCAGCGAGCGGGCGCCTCCGCCGTCGCCGCCGGGCCCCGATGCGCTCGCCCCGGTGCCGATTCCGGACTTGAAACAACCCAGCGACGATGCGGCCGCGGCAGCAGCGACCCCGTTTGCGAACGAATCGCCGGGCGTCCCGGCGCCCATGCCGCCGGATGGATCGTCATTCACCAGCGCGCCGGCCGGCGTCGATCCGGCAGAGACCGAGCCGACGCCCGAGGCAACTCCGACGCCGGAAGGATCTCCATCGACCGAAGCACCGGCGACTCCCGAGGACCGCTCAAGCTTCAATGGCGGGGAAACGGCGGCGCCTGATGCGGCGACGCCCAGCGACTCGGCCTCGACGCCGCGCGAGGGAGTGCGGTTTGATCCCAAGGAGGCGGTGTTCCAACGCAGTTGGAAAGAGGCGCAGCAGGAGCTAGCGCTCGATCGACCTAAGCAAGCGCTCCTCATCCTGTCGATGCTGTACGCCGACCCGCGGCTCAATGTCCAAGAGCGCAAGGCCCTGCACGACGCGCTCGATCCCTTGGCCGCTCAAGTCATCTACTCCCCCGAACACCTGCTGGATCAGCCCTATGAGGTGCGGAAGGGGGACACGCTTCCCTCGATCGCCGAGAAGTATCGAGTGCCTTGGCAATTGCTGGCGAACATCAACGGCGTGAAGGACCCAACCTTCTTGCTGCCCGGCACAAAACTGAAGGTGATGCGCGGCCCGTTTAAGGCGGAAGTCGATCTAACGGCGCAGGAGCTGATTCTCTATTGGAATCAGTTGTATGCGGGCCGCTTTCCGATTTCGACCGGCGTGGAGCCGCCGCCGGCGCCGGGCGAGTTCGAGGTGAAGACCAAGTCGCCGGGACGCGACTACACGGGCGCCAACGGCCCCGCCATCCCGGCCGGCGACGCCTCCAATCCCTATGGCAACGTGTTCCTTGATCTGGGACGCAATTTGGCCATTCACGGCAGCGCCACGACCGAAGGCGGCTCGACCGCCGGCTGCATCAGCTTGAGTCCGCGCGACGCGGAAGACGTTTACGGTATACTCTCCGTCGGCTCCACTGTGATCATCCGCCGCTAAGGCCTGCGGCGGGGCGCAGAGGGAGTAAACGACGTAGGAGAGTGACATCGTGTACGACCGCCAAGCGTTGATCGACCTCATCAAGGAAAAGGCACTCGAGTTCGGCGACTTTACGCTCGCCTCCGGCAAAAAGGCCAAGTTCTACTTGGACTGCCGCCGAGTGACGTTGGATTCCAAAGGCGCTAACCTCATCGCGGCGGGAATCTTGGAACGGATCGGGGACGCGTGGCCTGACGCCGTCGGCGGGATGGCGGTCGGCGCCGATCCGATCACCGGCGCCGTCATTACGCTCGCCGGACAAGGCCCCAAACCGCTGCGCGGATTCATCGTCCGCAAGGAAGCCAAGGCGCACGGCAAAGGTCGCGATGTCGAGGGGCCGGTGAAGCCGGGCGACCGAGTCGTCATCGTCGAAGACGTCGTGACGACCGGCGGCAGTTCGCTGCTGGCGATCGAAAAGGTCGAAGCGGCCGGCATGACTGTGCAGGGCGTCATTGCGATCGTCGACCGGCTGGAAGGCGGCGCCGAAGCCTTCGCCGCCAAAGGCTACAAGCTCGAAACGCTGCTCACCATTCGCGATCTCGGAATCGACGCGGGGTAAGGTGGAAACGTCGCTGCATCGTCAACTGAAGCAACTCTATGCTCGCGGTGCAGCGCCGCAAGAAGTCGTACTCGACGACTTCCGCATCGACGTCGTCGTCGACGGACAATTGATTGAAATCCAGCACGGCGGATTGGCCGCCATCCGCGACAAGATCCGCCGGCTGGTCGAACAACACGACGTGCTCGTCGTGAAACCGCTCGTCGCCAGCAAAACGATCGTGAAGCTCGACCGAGCGGGCGGGCGAGTGGTCAGTCGCCGACGCAGCCCCAAGCAGGCCCAGCCGCTCGATCTGTTCCATGAACTCACCTACTTCACCCGCTGCTTCCCGCACCCCCGTTTGACGCTCGACGTTCCTCTGGTGGCGATCGAAGAGTGGCGGTACCCGGGGCACGGTCGGCGCCGGCGATGGCGAGAGTCGGACCACGTCGTGGAGGATCAACGCTTGATCGAGGTGCAGCAGACGCTGCGCTTGAAGACCGACCAAGATCTGCTCGCGCTGCTCCCCGCCCCGCTTCCCGCTCCCTTCGATTCTGCAGTCGTCGCCCAACTGGCGGGCGTTCCGCGCTGGGTCGCTCAGCGCATCACCTACTGCCTCCGCCAAATGGGAATCGCCCGCGAGGTTGGCAAGATCGGCAACACGCGCCAGTACGAACTCAACACTCCCAAGAAAACAATCCGCCGCCGTAGGGTGGGCCAAGCGAGCAACGCGAGCGCGGGCCCACCGACCACGCTCGCCAAAGTAAGGAGAAAGGCGAAAGGAGAGCTGGCTTCCGCCCGTAGGGTGGGCCAAGCAAGCGAAGCGAGCGCGGGCCCACCGACTTCACTCCCCTAACAACCGTCGATACGCCGCTCGCGCCGAGTCGTACGCTTCCTGCGCCGCCGGCCGTTCGGCCGCGGCAATCGCCCGCTCGCGGTTCTTCCAAAGCAGCTCGAGCGACGTCAAGCACCACCGAGCACTGTCGCGCGACGCCCGGATCGGTTGTCCCGCCACCCGCACCTCCACCGGATTCGTGTGCAACTGGGGAAAGTGTCGCAGCGCGAGCCAACTGCTGGCCTCGATCGGTATGGAGAACGACAGCGTGTGGATTTGGCCGTCGGCGGGGACGACCTGGGACGCTGCGACTTGCCCGTTACACACCAGTTCCACTTTTCGCTCGCCGCCCGCCACGTATTCCTCGATCCGCGGACCGTGCAGTTCCACCGTATCGCCCAGCAGGTGGCGACGTCCGGCGGGTGCGACGAGCCCTTGCGCGACGGTGCGCGGAGTGGCCGGAGCGAACGCGACTTGCGCCTGGACCTTCAAGACGCCGGGCTTCGTCAATGCCACGGCGTCTTCGCCAGGGCGCTGTCCGTCGACCTGAAAGTCGACCGCGTGCGCATAGCCGTCCGACACATAAGACCGACCTGCCGCGAGCGCTCGACACCAGTCGCCGAAATCGACTCGCTCCACTCGCCCCAATTGCACGTACACTCTCCCCTGCCCCACCTGCCGACTGCTCATGCAGGGAAAGTCGGTCTCGCCGCTCGCCTTCAATGGGAAGCCGCAATTCAGCAAGTGGTACCAGGTGTTCCATTCTTGGATGCGGCGCGTGTCCATGGCGCTAATGAAGTCGCAGACGCCGGCGGGCGTCGTCACGAAGATCTCCATCGCCCCGACGCCGTTCATTTCGGGAATTGCCAAGTTCGGCAGTTGTTCGCGCGCTCGCTCATGGCTGGCGACGAGTTCGCGTTCGTCGAGCTGCCCGTTGCGATCTGCGTCGATCGCCGCGAACGGCTCGGGCAGCAAGACGGCCTCGGCCTCGGCCGCTGAAACCAGGGCGTCGCCTGCTCGGTCGGCGGCTGCGAGCAGGCGTTGGGAGGCCGCTTCGGGATCGACATGCAGACCGCTGGCCGAATGGGCGTAGCCGGCGACTCCCCCCTGCTCTTTCGCCCACCGCATGACCGGCAACGTCCAGGTCGGCCAGCCTTGCGTTTCGAGTCCCTCGGATCCCGGGTAGGTCTGGTCTTGGAGGTTCAGCAAGCAAACGTGGCCGAGCGCCTGCGAACCAAATCCGCTGATCTCCAAGTCGTACTTCAGGATCGTCAACGGGTCGCTTAGTCCATGCGGGCGCGGTTCAAAGAACTGTCGCTGATACCGAAAGCAGGGGCCCCAGGTGAGCACGCAGCCGACATTCAGTCCCTCCCCCTTCACTTGCTGAAACATGTGTTCGGGGAGGACACCTTCCGACGGCGACGTGTAATGGGCGCAGCCGGCGCCGTGGATATGGTGGTCGCCCGAATAGAAACCGAATGCGGCTGGATCGATCCAACGGTGAAGCGTCGCCGGCAACGTGACGGGCTTCGGGGACGGCGGGGCGACGGATGTTGCAGGCTCGGGCACGATCAACGTCTGTCGCTCCACCAGATACTCGGGGCCGCGGCTGGTGGTCACCGAGTACTCGCCGGCCGGCAGCCAGACGAGCTGACCGTCGGCCCGATAAATGTGCGGCTGAAAGAAGAAGTCGGGCGCCCTTCGTTTGGCTTGCGGCGGGTAAACTCGGCCCAGTGCATCGCGGATCTCAAGTCGCGCGACGGTGGGGCGGTCGTCGTGGTCGCGGACGTGCACGGACACCGCCGTCGCCGGTCGAACTCGGAACAAGACGGGCGCTTCGCCGCGGAATCCCAGGTCCTGCGTTCCCTGCCCGAGGTCAAAGCCGATCGTCGCCTCGCGCTGGCCTGCTTCGGCGCTGTAGATCAAGCCGATTCCGTATTCGACCGCCAGCCCGCTCAGTCGATCCGTCATCGGCGGCTGTCCATACCATTCGACGCCCAGAAATCTCGCGCGCAGCTGTGCATCGCCGAGCGCCTCGGGCTCGAACAGCTGCGTTTGACGCTGGCGTTCGAGACTAAACCGACTGGCGCCGGCGTAGGTCGGCCCGGCTTGCGGGCTCGTCATGCGAATGCGCTGCGTCGAGGTGCTTTCGTTGATCACTTTGATCAGCACTGGCACGTAGCCGCCTTGCTGCAACTCCGCGGCTGCCGGTCCGCGAAACGCCTTCACGCGCGTTTCGGGATTGATGACGACGACCAACAAAACGCGGGCGTCGAGCAGCCTCTGCAATTGGTCGGCGTTGCGGGCTTCGAGCGCCGGCGCCAGAGCCGCTCGCTCGGCGTCGGACCAGGGAACGCCGAGCGCTGCGTAGGCGTCCAGCAGCCGTTGGACGTTGGCTGCCAACGGTTGGCCTTCGACCTCCACCAGCGGCGGCGGATTCCCCTGGGCTTTCAAAGCGGCAGCCGAGGCGGCGACCAGCAGCAGGGCCAAAACAGCTCTGAATCGGGGCATCGTGAGGCTCCTGGAGGCGGGCGACGGGGACGTTCCGAGCGGCCGGGCGGAGGGCGATCCACCCATTTTGTCGGTTTTGTCTTGTCGCGTTTGACCGTGCGGCTTATGGTACCCGTCCGAAATGCTGCTTCCCAGCAGCGCGATTGGACGCGTAGCGGGGGGAGACAGAACGCGGCAGCGCCAACGGAGGGGCCAGCGATGCGGTGGCAAGGGGGACGTGAGAGCTCGAATATTGAAGACCGGCGGTCGCGCGGGCGAGGTCCTGGGTCGGGCGTGATGGTCGGCGGAATCGGAACGCTCGCCGTCGCCTTCGCAGCGATCATGATGGGCGCCAATCCGCAGCAGGTCGTCAATACGCTGCTCAAACGCGGCGACGGTCCCGTCGCAGCCCAACAGGGCGGCGGCGCTCCGACCGCGGCCGACGAAGAACTCGACAAGTTCATCCGAGTCGTACTCGCGGACACGGAAGACACGTGGACCGAGTTGTTTCGAAGGATGGGGAAGAAGTACGAACCGCCGATCTTGGTGCTCTTCGACGGCCATACGGAATCGGCCTGCGGCAACGCCTCCGCCGCCATGGGCCCGTTCTACTGTCCGGCCGACCAAAAGCTGTATCTCGACGTTTCGTTTTTCCGCGAGCTGAAAGAGAAGTACAGCGCCCCGGGCGACTTTGCGCAGGCCTATGTCATCGCACACGAAGTGGCCCACCACGTTCAGCACCAATTGGGCGTCTCCGACGAGGTGCAACAGTTGCGGCGCAAGGCAAACAAAGTCGAATCGAACCGCTTGTCAGTTCAACTCGAACTGCAAGCCGACTTTCTCGCCGGCGTCTGGGCGTACCACGCCAACCAAACTCGACAAATCATCGAATCGGGCGACGTCGACGAAGCCCTGGACGCCGCCAACGCCATCGGCGACGACGCCTTGCAGCGACGCGCTCGCGGTTACGTCGTCCCCGATTCGTTCACCCACGGCACCAGCGAACAACGCAAACGCTGGTTCCGCAAAGGCCTGGAAACGGGCGACCTCGAACAAGGCAACACGTTCATCGCCAAAGAGCTCTAGCCGCGCCCCGTAGGGTGGGCCAAGCGGTTGCCGCGCTATCGTAGGGTGGGCCAAGCGGCTGCCGCGCTAACGTAGGGTGGGCCAAGCGGCTGCCGCGCTAACGTAGGGTGGGCCAAGCGGTTGCCGCGCGGGCCCACCAAGAACACGTGTTGTTGTTGTTGTTGTTGTTGTTGTTGTTGTTGTTGTTGTTGTTCTGACAGGCTGGAAGCCTGTCCTACGGGAGGGATTCAATCCACTTCCGCAATAGCTCTACGGCGCGCGCGTCGGGGCGGGTGGTGGCCAGCGGCGGCATTTGGCCGGGGCCTCGCTTTTCCACGCGGTGCAGCAAAACCGACTGCGCGGGACGGCCGGGAGCGATCAGCTTCGCATCGGGGATCGCGAACGTATGGTGCATCGGCCGCTCGCCGATCAAACGCAGCTTGTCGAGCGGGATGTGGTGCTCAAGCTGAATCTGCGCGTTGCCGCCGCCCGCTTCGACGTGGCAATGAGCACAGTTCGACTGCAGGTAAGACCGCGCTCGCAATGACAGCTCGGCTCGGTCGTCATACGGATCGGCCAGTTTGTCGAGTCGTTCGGGCGCGACGGGCCACAAGGTCGAACCGGTCGCTTCGCGCTGCCCCTTTTCGGTCGTCAGCTTCGTAACGCGACGCTGCACCTCGTCGGCCGCGACGCCGGCGGCTTGCAACTGATCGCGCAAGCGCTGAGTGGCTTCGCCGATCCACGGCATCCGCAGCACGCCCAGGTGCTCGAGCATCCGCAATTGATTGTCGCGAACGGAGCCGTAGTCATGATCTCGGTTCATCTGCGCGGTGCTTAGACCCAGCACGAAGTTCGCCGCACGACTATGGCAGACCATGCACTCCGTGCGACTCGGGTAATGCCACTGGAGCTTCTGTCCGTCGACCGTGTACTCCCGATCCAGCCCCGCAGCGCCCACCAACTCGGCCTCCGTCTGCTCGTTGTTCCAGGCGTACGTGTAGCCGACCCATTCGTTGTCCTCGCGCACCAGCAACCGCGTTTCAATCCAGCGCCGCGGGGCCTTGTCATCGGTCTCATCCAGCGCGAACGACTTGACGATCACCGTGCCGTTCTCAAAGTTCCAACCACGCTGGCTCGTCACGTCGATCTTCGGCGACTCGCCCACCAGCGCGAGGTAGCGCTCTTTGTGAGCGCCGTCGGACCACAGCGGCGAGTTGACGGAATAAGGGATCAGCGACGGATGAGGAACGTGTCCCGGCGTCGACTGGAATAGGCCGGTTTGGCTGAGCTTTCGCGGGAACCGAGCCGTCCGCTGGGCCGCCTCGGCCGGTTGCGGCTCGAGCGTGTGGAAGCCCCCCTCGTGGTTGCCGCGATGGTCGCAGATCCACAGTTCGCCGTCGGCGTCGAGCGCAAAGCCGGAGATCGCGAGCGTCGTGTCGGCCAGTTCCTTGTGCCAGACGGTCTGCTCGCCGGAGTGCATGAGCCCCCAGATTTTGCCGGTCGAGTAGTCGCCGTAGATGTACGCGCCGCGCAGTTCCGGAAAACGCCGGCCGTGATAGACGACGCCGCCTGTGAGGGAACGAGCGTCCGAGTGGGGATGTTCGGCCGTCGGCTTCACAAACGGTGTGGGGCCCGCTTGCCGTTGCAGATAGAAAGGGTGGCTCCCTTCCATGACGCTCCAACCGTAGTTGTCGCCCTTGCGGATCAGGTACACCTGCTCCCACAAATCCTGGCCGTTGTTGCCGACCCACAGACGCCCCGACTGCGGATCGACCGTCATCCGCCACGGGTTCCGAAGACCATAGGCCCACGTTTCGCCACGCGCGCCCGGGCGATCGACGAACGGGTTGTCCGCGGGAACGCGATACGTCTTCCCCGGCTCGGGATGATCGACGTCGATGCGCAGGACCTTCGCGAGCAGATGGTCGAGCCCCTGGCCGGTCAAGTTCGTGTCGGAATCGGAGGTGCCGTCGCCCGAGGTGACGTACAGCATGCCATCCAGTCCAAAGGCCATTGCACCGCCGTTATGTCCATTCGACGGCCACTCGATGATCACCTTGGCGGACGCAGGATCGACTCGATAGGGCGGCTCGAGCGACATTTGATAGCGAGTCACTCGCGTCTTCTTCGCCGCTCCCTCGCCGCTGAACGGTCCGTTGCTGCCGACGTACACGTAGCCGTTCTGGGCAAATTGCGGATGGAACACAATGTCGTACGCCGTTTCGTCCGCCACGATCAACGTCTCCGGCTGAAACTCGGAAGCCCCTAGATCGAAGCGGCTGATCGTGGTTTCAGAATAGGGCCGAGGTTGATGAACGACCCAGAACAGCGACGTGCCGGGCTGACGCACGGTCGCAATCGGGAAGTTGAATTTGACCTGCGGCACGACGCGCTTCGCGCGATAGGGCGGCGGCGGTTCCGGAGTGCCGACGACCTGCGTGGCAGGCAACGGCTGCCAGCGGTCGATGCCGTAGGCACGCGACGCAGCCGAGGCTTGCGGCCCGACAAACTTCAGCGTCGCGTAATCCTCGTGCAGATGAAAATCGGGCGTCGACTTGGAACGCAGCGGCGCGCAAGTCGAAAGTTCCGGCGGGGAATCGGCGCTCGCATAGTCGTAGCGGCAGAGCGCAAACTTCCAACGTTCGTCGACGGCGGGGCGGCCGCCGGTGCGCAGAAAGTCGGTCCAGGGAATGCGTCCTTCGACCGTCCAACCTTGATCGCGGTCGTCGCGCCGGTCGAGCGTTCCGCGCAATACCGTCTTGTAACGCCAATCGAACGCACCGTCGCCCTTGTACCGTTCGTACAGGCCCGGCTCGCGACGAGGGATGAACATGTCTAGCGACGTGCCCGCGGCGTTCACCTGAAACTCGTAGTAGCCCGGCTTCCCCTCCGTCGGTTTGAAGAACAATTCAAACACGTCGTTGTTCCAGGTTTGACCGTCATGTTCGACGACGTCGGCGAACAGATCGGCGTCGTCCATCTCGGCCGTGAAGTACAAGAATTCACGGTCCCACAGCAGGCGGGCTCGAGTGGCAGTGCGGGCGTCGCGCGCTTTGTCGCCCAGCCACGGGAGATAAAATCGGTCGATCTGCTGAGCCGCCTGCCAGGCCGGCTCGTCGGCGACGCCGTCGATCGCAAGCGGCGCGTCGACCCAGCGACACTCAAACTCTTCAGCGGCCGTGGCCGACTTGGGACCTGTGGCTAGTTCGCCGCCGGTCAGCGCCACGATAACTAAGGCAAGTTGGACGAGATGCTTGGCGCGCGGCGCAAGACAGCCCATGATGCGGCCCCTTCCTCTCTGCGAACGACGGCATGGTATGCTGGCTCGAAATAGCCTGTCAGATGTCGGACCGGCCGACAAGCGGCACGACGTTTTCTCCGCGAGGCATCGCCACGCATGCTCGCATCGGCGCTTCGACAACTTGATCCCACTCACCCGCAATACGCCGCGCAATTCGTGGAGCTCGTGCTGCGAGCGGCGCGCGAGTCGGGCGCTAGCGACGTCCATCTGCAGCCGACCCCGACGGGGTTGGAACTGGCTTGGCGACTCGACGGCGTCCTCCATCCGCTAGGCTGCTTTCCTCCCGGCCAAACCGCCGACGTCGTCACGCGACTTAAAGTGCTCGCACAATTGCTTACCTACCGAGTGGATATCCCGCAGGAGGGACGCGTCCACGACTCGACAACCGGCAAACTTCCAGTTGGCGCACAGACGCAGAACGAACCGGCGGGCGCCAGCCAGTGGCGCGTGAGCACCTTCCCGACGCTGCATGGCGAACGAGCGGTCGTCAGGCAAGTGAGCGGGCTCCGAGCGGCTCGCGAACTGGCCGATCTGCGGCTCCCCGCGACGGTCGAAGCGACGCTGACGCGCTTGATGCAGAACACTTCGGGCGCCGTACTCCTCACCGGCCCAGCTGGCAGCGGCAAGACGACGACGGCCTATGGTTGCTTGCGGGCGGTCGTCGGCGACGCGGTTGCTCGTCGTTGCGTCGTGACGCTGGAAGACCCCATCGAAGCGCCGCTCGCCGGCGTCGTCCAGGCGCAAATCCAACCTAGCGCCGGGTTCGATTTGGCGACCGGTTTGCGATCGATCTTGCGGCAGGATCCTGAAGTGATTCTGGTCGGCGAGATTCGCGACCGCGAGACGGCGGAAGGAGTCTTCAATGCGGCGCTCACCGGCCATCTGCTGTTGAGTACGTTTCACGCGGGGAGCGCCGCCGGAGCGATCGCGCGACTCAGCGAAATGGGGATCGAACCCTATCTTCTGCGCAGCGGCCTCTTGGCGGTGGTGCATCAACGGCTGCTGCGCCGATTGTGCTCGTGTGCGACGCTCGCGGCAGACGATGATCCCTCGCAACGATTAGGGTACGGCGTAGGACCCGTATGGCGAACGGCGGGGTGCAGCGAGTGTCAGCAGACCGGCTACCGCGGGCGACTTGTTCTGGCGGAACTGCTGCTCACGGAAAACTCGGAACTCGGCCGCGCCATCCTGTCGCGCGACGATGCGGCGCGCCTCGAACAATTGGCTCGCCAAGGCGGACTTGTCCCGATCTACGAGCAGGCGGTCGCCGCCATTCGCGACGGACTCACCACTCCCATCGAAGTTCGCCGCGTCTTGGGCGGCGAACGGTGATGCCGATCAGCGGGGCTTACTTCTGGCGGCGATACTTTTCCTGATACTTGCGCCACAGCGCCTTGTGACGATCGTCCAGCGAGACGAGGCGACCTTGAATGTAGGCGTCGAGCACCTGGGTGGGCGTTTCGAGCGGATCGCCGTCGGCGATGAACAGCGTCGCGTCCTTGCCCACTTCCAGTGACCCTACTTTGTCGGCCACGCCGAGAATCTGCGCCGGGTAGAGCGTGATCGCCTTTAGCGCTTCGTCGTGCGGCAAGCCGTAGGCGACGGCCGTTCCCGCTTGATAGGGCAAGTTACGCGCATTCGACGCTCCGTGTCCCTTCGAGGACGCAATGCAATAGGTCACGCCGGCCGCACGCAGACGTTCCGGCGCGGTGTAGGCCGCGTCGTACTCGTCCGACCTCCGCATCGGCAATCGGTACGTCCCCTCCAAGATCACCGGCACTTGGTTTTGTTTCAGCAGGTCGGCGCAACGCGGTGCGTCGTAGCCGCCATAGATGATCAGTTTGAGACCCTGCTGACGCGCGAATCCGACCGCCGACTTGATCTGTTGCGCTTCGTCGGCGTGCGCGATGATCGGCATCTTGCCTTGCAGTACAGGTTGCAGCGACTCGTAGCGCAAGTCGAGCGGATGACGATCCGGGTCCGCTTGTCGCGCCTTGGCATAAGCTCGAGCTTGCTCGAGCGTACGTACGAGCTGCTCGAGTTGTTTGTCGCGCGGGTCGCCGGTGGGCGTCATCGCGGGCCACTGGATGTGCAACGCGACGTCGGCCTTCAGCGTCAGGTCTTCCCAAGTCCAGCCGTCCAACTGCAGGACGGCCGAGCGGCCTGACATAAGTCCGCCGCTGGGGGCGGCTAGCGTCAGCAAGACGCCGTTGCTGCGCGTCGTCGGAATGATTTCACTATCAGGATTCACAGCGACTTGGGCGCGCACATTGGGGTTCAGTTCGCCCACTTCGACGTCGTCCTTGGTCGCACGCACGGAATTGATTTCCACGAGGCCGACGTTGTTCAGTGCGTCGAAGAGCCCCGGATAGACGTGCTTGCCTTGACCGTCGATGCGCACCGCGTCCGCAGGCGGTTCGAGATCCTTGCCCAAGGCGACGATCTTTCCCTGATCGAAGACGATGGTGCCGTCGGCGATCGGTGCGCTGGAAGCAGGGTGCAACGTCGCTTTGACGATCGCAATCGGCTTCGCTTGCGGCGCGCCGGGGATCACCGGGTTCGCCGTCGCGACGAGCGGCGGCAACGCGGACCAAGCGCCGGCCGCCAGGAGCGCGCAAAGCGTTTGACGGCGCGTCAGCGTCCCGTCGCAGGCCTGGTGGTTGGCGGAGAATGTTGCTGGAGTTCGAAGGTTCATGAGTTATTCTCCCTTGCCGCTGGCGTTGCAGTATTCGTCGTAGCGCAACCACTGGTCGCGTTCCAACACGTACGACTCGCCCGGTTCTCGCATCGCTTCGCCCGAAGCGAGGATTTTCTGCACGAGCTTCGCGCGCACTTGGGACGAGCGCTGACGCAACTGTTTGTCTTCCTCGCGATCGAAATACTTGCGACCGTCGACCCATGTCTGCTCGCAGCGCGACATCGTCGACAGAGGCGACGACGACCACACGACGAGGTCGGCTTGCTTGCCCGGCTGCAGCGAACCGACCAAATGATCGATATGCAGTTGGATGGCCGGATTGAGCGTCACGAACTTCAGCGCTTCGACCGGCGGGACGCCGCCGTACTTCACGGCCTTCGCCGCTTCGTGGTTGAGATGGCGCGCCAGTTCGCGGTCGTCGGAATTGAACGACACGACGATGCCCGCGTTGTGCATCAGCGACCCGTTGTAGGGAATCGCATCGATCACCTCGAACTTGTACGCCCACCAATCGGAGAACGACGAGCCCGTGGCGCCATGCTTCTTCATCGCGTCGGCCACTTTGTAGCCTTCCAGGATGTGTTGCAGCGTTTGAACGCGGATGCCGAAGCCTTCCAACGTGCGGAGCAAGGCGAGGATCTCGTCCTGGCGATAACTGTGACAGTGAATCCAACGCTTCTGCTGCATGATCTCGACGAGCGCGTCGAGTTCCAGGTCGCGACGCGGCGGAAGCCCTTCGCGCGTGCGATTCCAACGCTCGTGGTCGGCCGCGTACTGTCGCGCAGCAGAGAATGCGTCGCGCACCACTTCGTCGACCCCCATCCGCGATTGCGGGTAGCGGCCCGAATTGCGATCCCAGTTGCTTTGCTTGACGTTCTCGCCCAACGCAAACTTGATCGTCGGCGGCGCTTCGCGGAACTTCAACTGTTCGGGCAATTGCCCCCATCGCAGCTTGATCACCTGACACTGCCCGCCGATCGTGTTCGCCGACCCGTGCAGGATGTGCGACGACGTCACGCCGCCGGCCAATTGTCGGTAAATATTCACGTCGGTGGCGTCGATGAAGTCGCCGATGCGCACTTCGGCCGTCACCGACTGCGTGGCCTCATTGATCCCGCCGTCGGTCGCCATGTGCGAGTGGCAGTCGATGATGCCGGGCGATAAATGACGGCCGCGACAATCAACGACCAACGCTCCCGGCGGCGTCGGCAAGTCCTTGCCGACCGCCTCGATCTTGCCGTCGCGAACCAAAAGCGAGGCGCCTTCGAGCACGCCCGCCGGTCCGCAGGTCCAAATCGTCGCGTCCTTGAAAAGCACCAGCGACGGTGCATCGGGCAGCTTCTCGCGCCCGAAAGCGCTCAACGGGTACACGACCGGGAACGATGCTGGTTCAACCGGCTTGTCCCCCTTCGACTCGGGCTTCTTCTCGCCCGCCTCGTCCGCCGGTTTGTCGGTCTTCGGTTCGACTTGAGTCGGCGTCGCCTTCTCAAGTTCTCGCTGACCCGCGAAGGTCGTCACGCTCCCGTCCGGCCACGTAATTTCGCCGCGCAACGACAGCTCGCCTGCGGGCGAAGTCAGCACGACGGCCGACAACTGAGCTTTCCCCGGCTTGCTCCACTTGTCGCCTTCAAAGATCGCCGCAAGCCGCGTGTCGCGCTGTTGCAGGCTTTGCAAAGCGACCTTCGTGCTCGCCGGCTTCTCTGCTGGCTTCTCCGCTGGTTTTTCCGCTGGTTTTTCTGACGGTTTCTCGACAGGCTTTTCGGCCGACGGAGTCTCGTCCGGCTTCGCGGGCGAAGCGGGCTTGGCCTCCTCGGCTTTCTTCTTCTTCGGTTTCTTCTTCCCCTTCTTGTCCGGTTTCGACGCCGGATCGCTCTGGGGAGCGTCCGGCTTCGCAGCGGGAGCGGCAGCGGACGGCGTCGCAGGCGGAGCGGCTGGCGCCTCTTGCGGTTTGTCGGCAGGCGTCGTCGCCGCGGGGGCGGCGATCACGAATTCCCCTTCCCAGTCGTCCTTCTTGCGACGCAAGTCCAAGTCGAGCGTACTGGCTGGCAACGGAGCACCGGCCGCATGCGTCAGCTTCCAGCGTCCCTTCAGGTCCATCGATGCGGGACGCTTCAGTTCAAAGCGACGTCCCAAGACCCAGGTTTGCGCAATTTGTGCCTCGGAGTTGCTGAACAAGTCGCCGTCGGCCACTACCAGGCTGGCGTACTTCCCCGGTTCGATCGTGCCCAGTCGCGACGACGCGCCGAAGAGTTCCGCGGGGACGGTGGTGAGTGCGGCGAGGGCCGTATGCGGCGTGAGGCCGCGTTTGACCGCCTTGCGAACGGCAGGCCAAAGGTCCTTCGCTTCTTTGAGACCCGCCAGCGTGAACGCAAACCGGACGCCGGCCTTTTCGAGCCGCCCTGGATTCTCTGGAGCAAAATCCCAGTGCAACAGATCTTCGATCGCCACATTCGCCGCCGTCTCCGCCGTGCCAACATGCGGCGGGCGCGGGAAGTCAAGCGGCAAGATGAGCGGACGATCAAGCGCGCGGATCGCCTCGACCTGTCGATACTCGCGGCCCGACCCGCGGATCGCCAGCCGCAGGTTGAACTCGCGTGCAAATTGATCGGCCCGCAAAACAAACTGCTCGTCCGACGCGTCGGCGATCACCAACTGCTGTTGCTGCAAAACGGGCTGCAGCGACTCGAGCGCATCATTCCGTTCCGGCATCGGAGCAGACGACTGCGTGCGATGAGCGGCCCAAGCCGACTCGTACCACTGAGCGTCAAGCAGCGATTGACGCGCCAGGGCGACGGCGCCCATCGGCGAGTTGGGAAAGCTAGTCCGACGGCCGCCGCGCGAGACGGTCAGCCGTAGGTGCTGCGCTGCCTGCGGCTGCTGGATCAGTTGTTCGTTGGAGGCATCGGAGGTCGCCGCCAGCAGACTCGTTCCGCGCCAGACCCCGCCGCTCGGCGCGATCAGCTCGGCGGTCACCCCCTGGGCCCGCAGACGCTCGAGCGCCCCCGCATCCGGCTTCCAATGATCGACCAGCGATAATTGCGGCGCGACGAGGGAATTCCAGTACGGCGCTCCAGACGTAAAGCCTTCAGGAGAAGGTTGTTCCGAGTAGGCGTTGACGAAACCTGCGTAGACTGTCTTGCCCGCAATGTCCCAAATTTGAGCATCCGCAGGGACGGTCGCGTCCGGCCCGACCGCCGTAATGATGCCATCGCGGATGACGATCGTCGCTTTGTCGAACGTCTTGCCTGGGCCGACGACGACGCGCCCTCCCACCAGCGCATGAATCCCCGGCGCGTGCTCGCGCAACCCCTCAACCGGCCGCGTCGACGGCGGTGCCGCCGCCGCTTCGCCGTGCGCGAGCGTCATCACGATGGCTGCCGCCATCGCCCAGAAAACAGTAAGTCGGCCAAACCGCATAGGTAGGTTCCCCAAGGTTGCTCCAGGCCCAAGCCCAGAACCCACTGTAACCCAAACCCTACGCCCGTCTAGCGAAACCCCCGTAGGACAGGCTTCCAGCCTGTCATTCTCCCCAAATCCTTCCCCCCGCTTCCTCCCCCCGCCGCTTCCCCCCCCGTCGCGACCTCAAAAGTCCCGCTGTTTCCGCCCCTTCACCGGTTCCGCCGGCTTCTCCACCGGCTTCTCCGCCGGTTTGGCCGCCGGCTTCTCCACCCGCTTCTCCGCCGGCTTGGCCGCACCGCCGCCGAAGATGTTGAAGTTGAACAGCGGCTTGCCTTCCTCTGGCTTCACCGTGGCGGGGGCCGCGGCGGCAGGCGGCGGCGGCAACCGCTGTAGTCGGACTTCCGCGTGTAAGTGCAAGTGGTCTTGGTCTTTGAAGACCTGGGCGTCGAGGCCTCGGAACCACTTTAGCAGCGGCGACGAGTAGCTGGCGGGGACCGCGTCGCTGGCGGCGCCGACCCGCGGCCAAGCCGTCGATTGCCAATTGCGTCCCGGCACGAACTCGTATTCGCCGCCCAGCGGGCAGACCAGCGTCGTGTTCAACATCCGTTCCGCAATTTCCTTCGCCGACTCGGGCGGCACGTGCAGTTGCTGGTACAGCGCGTGCAGCAGTTTCACGTTCCCAATCGACGACTGCCGAGCGACGTCGTAGTTCAAGGCATTAACCCAACTCTGCAATTGCGATTGGGAGAGGTCCTTCACCTGAATCCGTACTTGCGCCGGCGACTCGACCGGCGTTGGCTGTAGCTGCTGCGGCAAGGCAGCGAGAAACTGCGGGTTAAACGAAACGGCCGAATAGTCTTGCCATTGTCGCCGCCACAACCCCAACGGCAGCTTCGAAAAGCCGTTCGCATCAGGGTTGGAACCCCCCAAATCAAACGGGAGCAGATCCAGGAAGCCCGCTTTCGGCCAGGCGCCGAGATAACCGGGCGTGGTCCGCAAAGCGCGGTAAGTTTCCAAAATCCCCTCGCCCAACTGCCCTGACGGATTCGACGGCGCGTCCTTGATGCCCGCGAACAGCTGATGAGGCGGAATCTCAGGCGCCAGCAATCCGCCCTTGAGGTACGCTTGCGCGAAGATCATGTCGTCCTCGCCCGGCTCCAAGCGTTGATCGGGCGGCGTGCCGAGGATCGACAGGAACCAACCGTACTTGGACTCGTCAAGCGGCGACACGCGGGCGTCGATGACGATCCGTTCGCGGTCGTCTTCTTCGAGATGGCGTTTGATCGCCACCATGAGCGGATCCATGCGCTTCCAGCGCGTTTCGTAGAACGTCGCTCGCTGCTGGCACGCCGCGACTTCGCCGCGCGTCGCCCCCTTCAGCTCCATGTCAGGAATCGGCAAGAACGTCCCCGGGGCGCCGCGGAGCGTATCCAGCGGCCGGTCGTCGACAATCTCCCAGCCGCCTCCCTCCGGCCGCTTCCCAAAGCCGCTCGGCGCCAGTCCCGCCGCGATCAACGACCGAGGTGCATCGTCGATCCCCTCGGCCGCCGCCGCTTGTCGCGCGAGCTGAATGAGCTGCATGTCGGCCAGCGAACGCAAACGTCGTTCCACTTCGATCTGATAATGCGGACTCAACAGCCCTTCAAAAAACTTCGACGAGAAGTACGCGAAAATCGTGTCCTCGCGCGCAGTCGGAAACTCGCTGCGTGCATGTTTGAATTCCGGCAAATCCGCGAGTCGCCGCGAGCCGCGGCCGGCTTCGTAAAAGCTCTCCACCATCGAGCGGCTGGTGGTGACGAGTAGATAGTCGCCGTCGACCGCCATGAACGAACGCAAGCGATGGTCGGGGGTCGCCAACAGCGAAACATCGTGGTCGGCGATCCGGACCGTCGTCAACGTCGCACCTCGCTCCTGCTCCAACTCCACGACTTCTTGCCGGTGCGTCTCCAGATTCGTGACGAACAGTCGCGTCCGCAATTGAAACAGCATCCCCACCGCCGCGCCGTCTTCCAGGTAGATGTCGCGTCCCACAAACGCCACATCCTGCACCATCGCGTCTCCCACCACTTCTTCGATCGCGTTCGCCGGCGGAGGCAGCGCCAGTTGCACTTGGACTCGATCCCCCGAGCCATCCTTCACGCCGCGCAGCGTCACCATGTTGGCAATCTCGCCGCCATGCTCGGCTGTTAACTTGTCGAGCCATGTTTGGTTCGCGAGACGCCCGAAACGGATATAGAAGCAATCTTCCGGAACGTGCTCGGCGAGCTGCTCGATCTTCACGTCCGCGTCATACGCGATTTCCGCCGGCGCTCCCCATTGGATGTCGTCCGGGAGCGGCTGGTCCGCGACGGCATTCGCCTCCGACGAATCGGAGAACGCCTTGCGCAAGATGTCGGTCCGCAGCTCCTCCACCCCCAACAACAGTTGAATGCTCTCTTTGGCCGGCTCCAGCGAATTCGGGCTGCGGCGAGACGCCGTCGATTTGGGCGCCAACGTCGGCGGCAGCGGCTGCTGCAGTCGTCGCGACAGCATGCTGGTAAGGTACGCATGCACCACCGGCGGATAGTCGCTTTCCTTCAGTTGCTGAGCGGCGACGGTGGTGTATTCACGCCACCATTGCGTCATCAGACGCTGTCGAGCGCGCGGCGTTTCCGGCGGGATCGACAAACGCAACGACCGCGTTTCCGGCAGTTGCAGCGTAATGTCGAGCGGCTCGTCGCCGCGAAATAGGAACATCACCGTCAGGGCTTGTCCGCCCGCGTCTTCCAACCCCAAGAGCTCTCCCAGCAGTTTCCGAAAGCGACCGGTGATAAAAACGGGGTAAAGCACTCGCCCGTTCCGCTCATAAATCGCCAAATTGTTGGTCGTCAGCGAGTCCGCGGGAGCCAACCCGGGGGGGAGAACCAGGCGGCCGACGCCGAACGGCGTGCCCCTTACCGCCTCAAAATTCACCTCGCGTGCAACCTGAGCGAAGGTCGGTTCCGCAGCGACAAGGATCAAGATCGGGGCCATCAGAAACGCTGCAATCCGTTTAAGCATCATTGGTTAACCCCGTTGGGCCTCCGTGGTGAGCAGGTCGCTGCAAGACAAGGCGGCTCGACGCCAAGACCTCCCTCGGGGGGGCCGTTTGAGAGTCCGAGAAACGAGTTGCATGGGGCGTGACGAATCGAGCCGAATTCCATCTTTAGAAGTATGCCGGATTGGGTCAACCATGGATTGCTTGACCGCCAAACGAAAACGCAGGTAGGATCGAGACCCTCCAAGAGTAGTAATTGCCGAGAAGAGGCGGGTTATGGGTGGCTTGAGTAAGTTGCGGGGTTCCGGCCGTCGGTCGCTCGGTCTGGAATGGCTCGAGTCGCGGCAGCTGATGGCGGCCGACCTTCCCGAGGCGTTTGAGCGGTTCGCGTCGATGGAGGAGGTGAAGCAGTTCTTGCTTGACCGGTCGCTTGCGGAATACTCCAGCCTGTTCGGCCAGCAGGCGCCCTACTGGGGCGGCCTTTACCCGATCCATTCCGATTCGCTCGTTTTGTTGAACGCCGGCGGCGCCGAGCGTCTTCAGTTCCAGACGGCGGCCCTGGATTCGCATTCATCCACCAACGTGCAGGTCGCGGGCGTCGATGAAGCCGATCTTGTCGAAACCGACGGCGAGCATCTGTTCATGCTGCGCGGGGGGAGGCTGACCATCGCCGACGTCGCTCCCGCGAGCGAGATGCATGTGCTCGCCGACCTTCCGCTCGAGGGCAACGCCGTCGGCGCGTTCTTGGCCGGCGATCGGCTCACCGTCATCTCCTCGCAATACTTCTCCTATCCCGTCGATCCGCTTAGCGGTCGCGTTCAGTTCGACGCCCTCCCCTTCAGTCGGTCGTTCGCGTCGCAATCGTCGGTCATCGTCACCGTATTCGACGTCGCCGACCCGGCGGCGCCGCGGGAAGTCGAGCAGACGAAGATCGAGGGCAATTACGTCAACGCGCGCGCGATTGAAGACAAGGTGTTCGTCACGATTAGCAGTAACGATCTGAAACTGCCTCCGCCGCAGTTGGTCTGGGGCGACTCGCCGCCGCCGACAGGCGACTCCCCTTCCGGCGACTCCCCTTCCGGCGACTCGACGACCGACTCGAATCTGCGTTTGATCCGTCCTGCAATCTACGTGGATGACGGGTTCACGTTCGACCCGAATGGCCCCCTGGTCGACGTGGCTTACGAATCTCGCGAAGCGTACCTCGCGCGCATCACCCCGACGCTTGACGCCATCGTCGCCGGCATCTTGCCCGAGTTCTCCGCTTGGAATGGCGACGAGCAATTCGTCCGCGGCGGACTATTGCACGAGCCGGCTGACATTCTGAAACCGCTAAGCGGAAACACGACCCAACTCACCAGCATCGTGGCGTTCGACGTCTTCGATGATCAGTCGGGCCCCGTCGCCGCCGAAGCCATCCCGACCGGCTGGTCGTCGACTCAGTATGCCAGCCAGGATCACTTGTACTTCTTCGAAACGAATTGGGGGCCTTTGGGGCAAGCCGATTCCACGCAGGTGCTGCGTTTCGACTGGGACGTCGCGAGCGGCGAAATTCACGCGAGCGCCTACGGGACGTTCGCCGGTTCGCTGCTCAATCAGTTCTCCGCCGACGAATTCGACGGGCGGTTGCGCGTGGCCACGACGCGTTGGGACTGGAACGCCTCCGGCTTGAATTCGATGGTCCAAAACTGGGTGCAGGTGCTCGAACCGGTGGGGTCGCAGCTGAAAGTCGTCGGCCAAACCGAACTTGTCGCGCCGGGAGAATCGATTCAGTCGGTGCGTTTCGACGGAGAAACGGGATACGTCGTGACGTTTCGCCGCATCGACCCTCTCTTCACCGTCGACCTCAGCGACCCGACCGATCCGACCGTACTTGGCGAACTCAAGATTCCAGGTTTCTCCGGCTACCTGCAAGTGCTCGACGACCATCACGTGCTGGGCATCGGCCGAGCGCCCGGAGATGGTTGGAGCACGCTCTTGCAAGTCTCGCTGTTTGACGTCAGCGACAAGACCAGCCCGCAGCGAATCGGAGAGTACACCTTTTCCCCGGAGGTTTGGAATTCGCAGGCCGAATGGGATTCGCACGCCCTGACTTGGATGCCCGAATTGGGGCTTCTGGCTCTGCCGATTAACGGTTTTCATCGCGTCGATCCCACGGGTGAACCAACGCAAACCAGCGTCGATCCGGCGTTCTCATACTACGATCCATCCATCACCTATTTCTCGGGCCTGGCGCTGCTGCAAGTCGACCTCGACCCGAATGCCGACGGCGATTCGGACGTGACGCTCGCGGGCATCGTCGAGCAGAACGGCGCGTCGCGCAGCGTGCGCATCGGTTCGACGATCTACTCCATCTCGAACTACGATGTAATCGCCATCGAGGCGGACGATCCTGGGCAGGCGTCTTCCGTCCTCACGCTGCCGGCTTACTCGCCCTACGAGTGGCCGTTGATTGCGATGATCGAGCCGCTATGGATCGGCACAACGACGGGTTTCGCGGCCGCAATCGATTCCGGCGAGTCCGCCAAGGAACAGCCCTACTCCAATCCGTCGGCAAGTCCTTCTCCTTGGGACGATCCGTTCGCCGCCGACGTCGTGCACGCCGCACTCGACCAACTGGCTCACGAACGAGCGATCGAAACGGACCAAGTTCGGCTGATCACCATCGAGTCCGCGGACCACGGATTCAACGTGGTCTTGGGCGCTGGCGACGCACGGTTCGCATTCCGTGTGACGACGGAGGGGGACGCGACCTCGGTGGAATTGCTGGAGGGGCCGTTCGAGTTTCCGTCGGAAGCGTTGCAGAAAGAGTGGCACAACGCCGACGAACCATGCGACATCGACGGCGACAATCTCGTCGCGCCGCTCGACGCGCTGATCGTCATCAATCAACTCAACGCCAAAGGCGCAATGCCGCTCCGGACCGAGCGCCCCTTGCGCGCGATTCAACTGGAGAGTCGCCCCGAGTTTGCGGCAGCGCCTCCGTTCCGGTTTCGGTTCGACTCGAGCGGCGATGATTTCCTCAGTCCCATCGACGCCTTGTTCGTCATCAATCGCTTGAACGCGCCCGCCGGTGCAGAGGGCGAAGCGGCGGTCGTTGCGGCCGTAAGCGAGGTCGCCGATTTCGCTGTCGGCGGTGCGACGATCGTCGCCGGCAGTCTGCTTGGCGACGGCGGGCCGCGCCAAGAAGCCCTCCGCGAAACGTTCGCTCCGACGACGCCTCGCCAAGATGCGTTCCAAGACGCATTCCAAGATGCGGCGCTGCAAGTTTGGTCGAACGACGACTGGATGTCCGACGAGGAGACCGATGCATCTTGGGGTACACTAGCGGCCGAGTCGCACATGGTCGCGGAGGAGAACCCCGATGACGTCTTCGCCGAATGGAGTTCGCACTAGTCTCGCATTCGTCTTCCTGGCAACGCGGTTCGCGACGCTCGTCGCGGGCGTCGGACTGATGCCCGCCGTTGGATTTGCGCAAGCCCAGCCGGCCCTCGAGTTCCCTCGCGCGGCGCCGGTCGAACCGGCTCAGGCGGCCGCGACCCTGCGCGCCCAGCACGGCTTTCGCATGACGCTGTTGGCCGCCGAGCCGCTTGTGATGGACCCCGTCGCGGTGGAGTACGACGAACAAGGACGCGCGTGGGTGGTCGAGATGAGCGACTACCCTTATACCGACAAATCGACCGACAAACCGTTCACCGAACGAACCACCGATTTGCCGCTCGGACGTATTCGCATCTTGACCGATCGCGACGGCGATGGCGTCTTCGACGACAGTCGCCTCTTCGCCGAGGATTTGTCGTGGCCGACGGGGTTGGCCTTGTGGCAAGGCGGCGTCTACGTGGCGGCTACGCCCGACATCTGGTACCTGAAGGACTCCGACGGCGACGGTCGAGCCGACATTCGACGACGCGTTTTCACCGGCTTTCGCAAGTTCAATGTGCAAGCGGTGATGAATAATTTGAAGTGGGGGCCCGACGGCCGCATCTATGGAGCGGGGTCCAGCAACGGCGGTACGATCCGACATGCCGAACGCGACGACGCCCCCGTGTCGCTCGGTCGCCACGACTTTCGCTTCTCGCCGCGCGACGAACGTTTTGAACTCGTCTCCGGCGGCGCTCGATTCGGCAACACGTTCGACGACTGGGGCAACCGCTTTCTCTGCAACATTCGCAATCCGGTGCAGCACGTCGTCCTGCCGCAGGAGTACCTGAGCCGACGCCCGCATCTGCCGCTGCGCCCCGCCGTCCATGACGTCGCCGCGGCCGGCGACACGCTGCCCGTGTTTCGCATCAGTCCCGTCGAGCCGTGGCGTTTGTTTCGCGCGCAACGCTGGGCGGCCGAAGCAGGGCAAAGCTACCCGCGCAGTGAAACGCACGCCGCCGGTTACTTCACGTCCTCCAGCGGCGTGACCATCTATCGCGGCACGGCTTACCCTCGCGAGTTTTACGGCGACGCGTTCGTGGGGGAAGTCGCCGCAAATGCGATCCACCGCCAAAAGGTGTCGGTGGACGGGGTCACATTTCGCGCCCAGCGGGCGGACGAGAAAGCGGAGTTCGTCGCCTCGACGGACAATTGGTTCCGGCCCGTGAACTTCGTCAATGCTCCCGACGGCACGCTCCATGTCCTCGACATGTACCGCGAAACGATCGAACACCCTTGGTCGATCCCCGATGACATCAAGGCTGCACTTGATCTCGAGAGCGGCCGCGATCGAGGACGCATCTATCGACTCGAACCGCCCGGTTTCTCGCCCCCGCCGATACCCCGCTTGCACGAGGCGACCGTCGAACAGCTTGTCGCTCACCTGGCCCATGGCGATGCCTGGCGGCGCGAGACAGCGCAGCGTCTGTTGCTGGAACGTCGAGATTCAACCGCCGCTCAGCCGCTGCGAACTCAACTGCGCCAGCACGCTCAGGAACGAGCGCGTCTGCATTCGCTCTGGACGCTCGCCGCGCTGGACGAGTTGCAAGACGACGATCTGATCGCCGCGCTTCAGGATGAATCGCCCGGCGTCCGCGAGCACGCGGTGCGCCTGAGCGAACCACGCTTGGCTGCGTCGCGCGAAGTTCGCGAGTTGACGATTCGACGAGCAACCGATGCAGCACTGCGAGTGCGGTTTCAAGTCGCCTGGACGCTTGGGACGATCGACGACGAGGAGGATGACTCGGCCGTCGCCGGCGCGCGTCTAGAAATCTCGCTTCGCGACGCCGCCGACCCCTGGGTTCGCTCGGCGATCCTCGCGTGCCCGCCGCGCTGCGCTGCAACGCTGGTCGATTCACTGTGGAATGACGCACGTTATGCAATTGATGCGCGGACGGCGCCGTTAGTGCGCGAGGCCGCTGCCATCGCGGGTGCTCGCTCGCAACCGGAGGAAGTGCGCCGCCTGCTCGCGCTGCTCCGCACGCCGCCCCGCGGACCGCTCGCCGCCGACTACTCGGTTGCTGCCTTCCAGAACGAGCTGTTGTTGGGGTTGAGCGAGGGACTTTTGCGCACGGGAAAGCGGCTGGGAACAGTCATCGACCGCGACTCCATCGATCGGCAGGAAGTTGAGCAACGGCTCGCCCAGTCGCGGCAGCTCGCGCGAGACCAAAACGCCTCGCTGGACCTGCGCTTGCAGGCGCTGCAGCTCGCATCACTTTCCGATTTTGCCGACTGTCGCCAGACGCTCACCGCACTCCTTGACGCCCGACAACCGCCCCAGATCCAACAAGCGGCCGTCCGCGCCCTCGCGTCATTCTCCGACCCCAGCGTCGCGGCGATCTTGGTGGAAGCCTATCGCGGGCTGACTCCCAGCGTCCGGACGGAAGCGGTCGAGTCGTTGATGGTGCGCGCGGAGCGACATGAGGCGCTCATCGAAGCGCTGGAGTCGCGTCGAATCTCGACGGGGCAACTGTCCGCTGTCCGTCGCAATCAATTGCTGAAACACCCGAGCGTCGAGGTCCGAGCGCGTGCCGAACGCTTGTTCGCCCACGACGCGCCAGGGCCGCGGCGAGAGGTGATCGCCCGCTATCAGGCGGCGCTGAAGATGAAGGGGGACCGAGCGCGCGGACGCGAGATCTACCTGCGCGAGTGCGCCGGCTGCCATCGGCTGGACGGACAAGGGCACGACGTCGGCCCGAATCTGGAGTCGATTCGGCATCGGTTGCCTGAGGAACTGCTGGTGAACATCCTCGATCCCAACCGCGAAGTCTCTCCCAACTATGTCGAGTACGTGGCCGAATTAGATGACGGCCGTCTACTCACCGGCATCGTCGCGTCCGAAACCCCGGCCGGCGTCGTCCTCCGCCGCCCCCAAGGCGTCGAAGACTCCCTCGCCCGCAGCCAACTCGCGTCCCTGACCGCCGCCGGCAAGTCGCTCATGCCCGAAGGCCTCGAACAAAAACTAACCCCCGAAGAACTCGCCGCGCTCTTAAGTTACCTCACCCCGTAGCGCAGGCTTCCAGCCTGTGCCCCTCCGACACACTCTCCCCATATCTCCCTGTCTCTCTCCCCGAATCTCTCCGTCTACCTTGGAGTGATTAAAATCTGAGAGTGAGTCCGCGCACGGTTGTTGCGCCGACACCCCCTCATCCCCGGCCCTTCTCCCCGCGGCGGGGAGAAGGGAGCACAACCCGCGCGTGTCGTTGCGCAACAAACGACGGCGTTGCGCCACAAACGACAGGGGGCCGAGGCGCCAAACACTCCGAATTCAACAGGGTCTTTCTCCCTCTCCTCTCTTCCTCTCCCCCTACCTCCAACCTCGCTCGCGCAGCGCCCTACTCCCCTCCCCTTACCGGCGTCACCAGCGTGCCGATGCCTGTAATGGACGCTTCGAGCGTATCGCCGGGGCCGACGTACGTGCCGGTCGTGTTGCCGACGCCGGCGGGAGTGCCGGTCGAGATGATGTCGCCCGGTTCAAGCGTCACGAAGCTCGAGATGAATTCGATGATCGCCGCCACGGGAAAGATCATCAGCGCCGTGCTGGCATCTTGCCGCGTCTGGCCGTTGAGCTTCAGTTGCATGGGGAGCGTCTGCGGGTCGGGAAGGTCGGCGGCCGAGCGGATGCAGGGGCCGCAAGGGCAGAAGCCATCGTGCCATTTTCCGTGCAACCAGTCGAAGAAAGAGTCTTTCTCGCGCGGTTTGCGCTGCGGGTTGGGACGGAACTTTCGATCCGAGATATCGTTAATCACCGTGTAGCCGGTGACGTACTGCAGCGCTTTGGCTTCCTGCACGCCTTTGCAGGTCCGGCCGATGACGACCGCGAGCTCCAGTTCCCAATCGATCGCCTTGGGAGAGACGTCCGGGATGCGAATGGGTTTACCGGGATCGGTGAGCGTCGTGGTGGGCGGCTTCATGAAGACGTAGGGGAACGTCTCGGCGCGTTCCGAGGCAATGCCGCCGCCTTCCTTAATGTGGTCGGCGTAGTTGCCCGCCAACAAGAACAGCTTGTTCGGACGTGGGATCGGCGTCAGTAGCTCGACTGCGCTGGTCGGCAACGTGAGCGCCGCCGGCAGCGATTCGCCGCGTTGCTCCACCCACACCGCCAAACGCTGCGCCGCTTCGTGCGCCGCTCCGGCGGGCGGGAGAAAGTCGAGCAGATCGGTGGAGTCGACGAGTCCCAGTTTTTCCCCTCGTTCCGACTCGAAGGCCCGTGCAGCGGCGGTCAGCGGCACGATGCGACGTTCGTCGTAGATGCCGGCGGACACAGTTCCTTGATGGCGAAATCGGCACAGACGCATAGCAGCTGCCTCGAGTGGGTAGGGGAACAAATCACGCGGCCAATCTACTGCATGAATTCGGTGAACTCTACCGGCCACGGGGCCGTAAACTCCAGTCGCTCGCCCGTCAGCGGATGATCGAAATCGAGTTGTTCGGCGTGCAACGCCAATCGCTTGTGCTGCCAACGTTTGTGCTGCGACCGCGACTCGCCGTACAACAGGTCGCCCAAGATCGGATGGCCGGCTTCCGAGAAGTGCACGCGAATCTGATTGCGGCGGCCCGTCTCGAGCTCCACGCGCACCAGCGTCGCGTCGTCCCAACGCCGCTCGACTCGATAACGAGTCACCGCCATCTGTCCTTCTTCGTCTTCGCCGACCGAACGTTGTTTCAAATCGTCGTCGGAGGCCAGTTTCGAACGAAACTCGCCCGCGTCGTCTCGCATGCGCCCCGCGACGATCGCGATGTATTGCCGATGCGGTTCGTGCGCGGCGAAGCTTTGTCGCAATGCGGCGGCCGCTTCGGCTTCGCGGGCCATGGCGAGCACGCCAGAGACGCCGCGGTCGAGCCGTTGGACGGCCCACACGCGAACCGGACGCCCGCGGTTGCAACGCGTCAAATAGTCGGCCACGCGTTGCACCAACGTATTCGACTCGCGTTTCGGCGTCGGCACCGTGAGCCACTCGGCCGGTTTGTCGACGACGATCAAATGTTCGTCCTCGAAGAAAATGGAGAAACCGAGGTGCTTGGGGGGACGTTTGACTTTGGCGTAGTGCTGCGCCTCGTCGAAAGTGACGTCGACGACATCGCCGTCGACCAACCATTTCCAGGGCTCGTGGCAGGGGGCGCCGTTCAGCTCCACGCAGTGGTGATCGAACAGCCCCTGGGTGCGGCGACGCGAGGCGCCGGTGAGGCGCTGAACGACGCGGTCCAAGCGGCGTTGGTCGGCCGGCACGAGTTCCGTGATTTTCTCAGTTTTCTTTGTCATGTTCGCAGCTTGGTCGGCAACTATTTGGTTGAAGTCTGCGAACCAAGATTCGCAGACGATCGTCGAATACGGGGAAACATGGCGATCAGGCCATGCATCGTACTGGAATCTCTTCTTTTTGCGGCGCAAGCAAGCGCAGGATGGTCGCCATGCGGGGCAAGTATTTCGGGTTCGGAGCGGTCGGTTGCGTAGGTTTGGGACTCGCCTTCCTGGCCTGGAACGAACTGGAATTGAACCGCGCTGGCGCATCCTCGTGGAACCTTGACCAAATCACTGAAGTACTGACGCCTCAGTTCTTTGCAGACGAAAACTCGGAGGCTTCGATGACGGCGCCGTCTTCCGACGAGGCGCCTTGGGATGACGGCCTGCGCGCCAGTTTCCAGGCCGTGCCCATCGACGGCAGCATCGAATCGCGTCCGGATGAGTTGCTGCGCAGCGCGGAGGGCGTCGGGGACGTGGACGAGGACGGACGGGATAAAGGACGACGTACTCACGAGTTGAACGTCGAGGCGGTCAAGGTCTCGACGGACGTCTCGTAGCGCCATGCTCCCCGCGCCCCCGCAATGCTCGCCCGGGGCGCAGCGGCGTCGCTTGACCGTCGTCCAACACAAGTTGTCCGTTGACGGCCACGTAGCGAATCCCCTGCGGGTATTGAAACGGATCGGTATAGGTCGATAGGTCGCGCACCTGAGCCGGATCGAATACGACCAGGTCGGCAAAGAAGCCGACCCGGATCTCACCGCGGTCGCGCAGACCAATCTTGGCCGCATTCAGCGACGTCATCTTGCGGATCGCGTCCTCCAGCGTCAGCACTTTTTGCTCGCGAACATATTCGCCGAGCACGCGCGGAAACGTGCCGAAGTTGCGCGGATGCGGATTGCCGCGTCGCAGATCGCCTTCAACCGCGTACGCCGATCCGTCGGATCCGATCGAGCACCAGGGCTGACGCAGCGCCGTTTGCATGTCCTCTTCGGTGTGATGGGCATACACGGTCGGGATGGAGCCGCCTTGATCGATCAGCAGGTCGAACAATTCATCTAAGTCATCAGGCCGCGGCGATTTGTCGGCGACTCGCAACGCCAGCACGCGATCCATCGTCAGCCCCTGGAACGTGCCGCGACCGCTTACCAGCATTCGCGACCAGTCTCCGCCCACGGCCGTGAAGTGGTTGTACCACCCTGGCAATCCCTCGCGGATTTCTTTCTTCAATCGCGGACGCAGTTGCGGGTCGCGGAGGTTGGCGAGCAGTCGTTCGGCGCCGCCCTCGTGCGCCCACGGCGGAATGATGCTCGACAAGTTGTTGTTGCCGCGTGTATACGGATAAACATTCGCCACAACGTCGACCCCTCGGTCGCGCGCCGACTGAATCAAAGCCACCAACTCGGGCATCCGACGCCAAGCTTGCTGGTCGGCGATCTTCAGATGAATGATGTCGACGCGAATTCCCGCACGCTCCCCAATCTGAATCGCCTCGCGCACCGAATCGAACACGCCCAGTCCTTCGTTGCGGTGGTGCGTCGAATAGATGCCGCCGTGCCGAGCGACGACGCGACACAGGTCGACCACTTGATCGGTCGTCGTCAACGATCCGGGCGGCATTGCTAACATCGAGGACAATCCGCTTGCGCCGTCGCGCATCGCCTCTTCCGCCAACCGCTGCATCTCCGCAAGCTGCTCGGAGGTGGGGGCCGCATGTGAATTTCCCATGACTGATTGCCACAGATTATCCAAGCCGACGTACGACGCGACATTGACCGCCGTCCCCGACTGCTCCAACAGTTCGAAGTACTCGCCCAGCGTCGTCCACGTCAGCGTCTTGCCCCGCACCTCGAGCCGCTTGGGATCGAGTCGGCCCACGAAGGGCCCGGCCGACTGCCCCTCGCCCAACACCTCCGTGGTGACGCCCTGCCGGATCTTGCTCGGCGCGCCGCCGTCCTCGAGCAGCAACAGATCCGAGTGCGAGTGGATGTCGATGAAGCCGGGGGCGACCACGAGACCTTGCGCGTCGATCTCTCGACGCCCCGATTTGTCCGGGATGCGTCCCACCTCCGCAATTCGATCTCCGCGAACCGCGACGTCGCCGTAGTACCAAGGATTGCCCGCGCCGTCGACGATGCGGGCGCCGCGAATCACCAAATCGTACCGCGGCGGCTCTTCGGCGCACTCGGCGCACGCCGTCACGAGGCAGCAGACGACGACCAACAACGTGCGAGCGGTGTACACTGAAGCGGCTCCGAAGTGGAAAGGTCGGCGGATAGGTCGTTCGTCAAGCAACGAGTCAAGGAGTCGCGAATGGGACCAGACAGAGGACGCACGGCGCTGCGGCTGCTGTTCGCGGTCTGGTGGGGCGGACTTACGTTCTACAGCGGCATCGTCGTCTCCATCGCGGCAGAACGTATTGGAGCAACCGAACAAGGGTTCGTCACTCGCGACGTCGCCATTTGGCTCAATTCGCTCGGTACGCTCTTCGCCCTGGCTTTCGCCTTCACGGCTTGGCGTCATCAACGTCGCCGCGCGCTGCTCTGCGCCGCGTCGCTTGGAGCAACTCTCGTCGTGCTATTCTTGCTCCACCTGCAGCTCGACGGCATGCTGGACCATCAGCATAGCGGGCTGGCGGTCGAAACGGCCGACTTTTACCGCTGGCATCGAGTTTATTTGATCGGGACCACCGTGCAGTGGTGCCTCGGCGTCTGGGCGGCGACGGAGGTGTAAGTCATGCGTGCTCGGCTGTACGTACTTGGATGCTTCCTCTCGGCGCTGGCTGCTGCAGCGTGCTCGTATGGCGCCGAACCGACGGCGTCCAACTTGCCGCTGGAGTCCGCTTCACTGCCGACCATGCGTCGTCGCCCGGCAGCGCTTGCCGTCGTCGATCAATTCGTCTGGGTCGCGCACCGAGCAAGTGGAAGCATCAGCGTCGTCGAACCGGCGGCGGGGCGAATCGTGTCGGAGACGCGCATCGGAACGTCGCTCACGTCGCTCGCCGCCGTCCCAAGTCAGCGTCTCGTATTCGCCATCGACGCCGCCGCGCATGAACTGCTCGTGCTCGACGCCGCCGAGGCGCGGCGGCCGACGGTGGCGGGGCGAGCGCCGCTGGCATTCGATCCAATCGAAGTCCTCGTTGCGGACGATGGAACCTGGGCCACCGCGACCTCCCGTTGGTCGCGGCGCGTGACGTTCTTGCGCTGGACTCGGTCCAATTCGCACGCCGACGTTGGGCAGTCGATCCGCCTTGAGCTCTCTCCGCCGATCGACCTCCCATTTGCGCCGCGACGGATGGCGATCGCGCCGGATGGTAGACGCTTAATCGTCGCCGATGCCTTCGGCAGCTCGGTGGCGGTCGTGGATCGCGAGCGGCGGCGGATCGAGAAAGTGTGGCAGATTCCCGGCCATCACCTGGATGGACTCGCGCGGTCCCATGACGGTCGTCATTTGGTGATCGCTCATCAGATCCTCAATGGTCGGGAAATCACCAACGACGATCCTGTGTTTTGGGGAGCTTTGTTGAACAATGCGCTGCAGTCGTTCGCATGGGACGACTTGTTGGCGACCTTGAGCCGCCAGCCCGAAGGGAAAGTCGACCAAGCCGCGTCGACGCTCGAGACGCTCGATCGCGGTCTGTTGCTGCCCTTGGGAGAGCCAAGTCACGGGACCGGCGATCCGGGCGCGGTTTGGATCGGCCAGAAAGGTCGCACGATTGTATGCTTGGCCGGAGTCGACGAACTGGCCGTGCGCGCCGATGCACAGCAGCCGATGGTGCGTCGGTCCGTCGGCCGACTACCTGTCGCCGTTGCGGCTCACGAGACGCTGGGATGGGCAGTCGTGGCGAATCAACTGGACGACAGCCTCACGATCCTTGATTTGGACGCGTTGCAGCCGCGCGGCGAAGCTCTTTCGCTCGGGCCGCAGCCGCCGCGCACCGCCGTCGACGAGGGAGAACGCTTGTTCTACGACGCGCGACTGTCGCTCGACGGCTGGTTCAGTTGTCACAGTTGCCACGTGGAGGGTCACTCAAGCCATCTCGTCAACGACAATTTCGGCGACGATTCCACTGGCGCGCCGAAGCGAGTGCCGTCGCTATTGGGAACGGCGAGTACGGGGCCGTGGGCCTGGAACGGCAGTCAGCCCGACCTGTCCAAGCAAATCGCCAAATCGCTTGTACACACCATGCGCGGCGGACCGTCGTCGCCGCAACCGGCGCGAGTCGAGGCGTTGAGGGCGTTCGTCGAGTCGCTGCGACCGGCGCCTCCGCTGGCAGTCGCTCGAGCGCATCGAGGCGGCGACGCTCTAACCGACGATGCTATGCGCAGCGAGGCAGTGCGCGACGACGCGTCGTTGGTGCGAGCCGGCCGGACGGTGTTCGAACGCGAGCGTTGTGCGGACTGTCACTCGGGCCAGTCGCTGACGCACGAGAAGGCGTTCGACGTCGGACTGCGCGACGAGCATGGCGCGACGCGATTCAATCCGCCTTCGCTGGCCGGTGCATCGCAGCGCGACGCGTTTCTGCATGACGCCCGCGTCAAGCGGTTGGCCGATGTCTTTCTGCAAGTCGGTCACCCGCATGATGCAAAGTGGTCGGTAGAAGACGTCCGGGCGCTGGTTGCATATCTAGAAACTCGTTGAAGTCCGGTCGCGCTCGACCGGCGCCGACGCGTCGGTCGCCAAGCACCGAAACTTGAGTGTTCTTTGGCGGAAAACGGTCGTTCGAGAATCGACGAGGGACGATTATCCGAGTTGGACTAAATCTAACGAGTTCGCAAGACGATATGGGGAGTTGGCGAGTGCCCTCGAAGAGGGATGTGCTATTCCATGGCCGACGGACTCTCAATCATGCGTCATGCACTCGAGGCTGCCCCACAGCCGCAATTCTCGGTGATTTTTCCTCTCGTCGACGACCGAGGCGCCGGTGTCGAGGCGACCCAGCGCTGGCTGGCGCAAGATGCACCGCCGGAATCATTTGAATTGGTAGTGGTGACGCCGAGCAAAACCTCCAAGCTCGCTCGCGCGGTTCATGCGCTCTTGCGGCCGCATGACCAACTCGTCGAACTGCCCCAACGGAATGAATCGCAGCTCTATAACTTCGGCGCCAGGCATGCGCGGGGACCGCTGTGGCTGTTCACGGAGTCGCATGTGTTGCCCGAGTTGAACGTCGTTTCCAGCGTTTGTCGGCACTTTGCCGAACAGCCGCTTGATGCTGCGGCGACGGTGGCGAGTGGACATGCGTCGCGTAATCGAGTGGCTGAGGTGGACGAAGCCTTGTTTCGTATTGAAGAGCCGGTCGTGAAGTCGATCGGCGCTTGGCGCAGCGTGTCGCTGCGTGCGCTCGCCGTGCGTGCGCAGACTTTCGCCGAGTTCGGCCCGTTTGATGAGGATTGTCGGCGGTTCGCGGAAACCGTGTTCGGCTTAAGGCTGACGGATGCGGAGCGACGAATCGGCTGGATCGACGCCGCACGCATGGACCACGTCAACATTCAAACGCTCGCGAATATGGCCGAGGATCTACGCTACGGGGCGCAAGGTCAGACCGCCTATCGCGCTCGCACATCGTCAGCGCACCTCGATCTACTGGGACCAATGCAGGAATACGCCGAGTCGCCATGGTGTGACTCGCAAATCGCCGGCGATGCCTTGCGCGCTGCCTGGAGCGTGCTCGCGCGGGACGCAGTACACAAGGGCTGCGGGCGACGTAATCAACGGCTCTGGAAGCGACTTGCGGGGTTCGCGGCGATTGCAGGCGGCGGGCCGCAAACCGCATGTTGGTCGGCGAAGTTGCGGGCATACTGGCAAAACATGCGCTTCACGTCGCAGTTGCTGCGGCGTCGCCGCCTGGATGAAAATGCTCTGTCGTCCTTGATTCCCGAGTTCCTGAAGGTTCGGTTAGCTTGGGTGAAGGTGGGGGTCATTGAAGAGCTGCAGGCACGCCGTTCGTTGCCTCGCTTGCCGCGGCTGGCTGAATCGACGGAGTTGGAAGTCGCCGTCTTGCGCGACGAGTCGTGTTTGGGGTGTGGACCGGCGGAACCATGGCTGGGGCGAAGCGTGCGGTGGACTGACGGCTTCGCCCTGCTGCGATTGCCGGTCGATGCCGTCGACCAAACGATCAAGATTGGATTCGGCGGCGAGTTGCACCGAGAGCGGCGTCGCATTCACCTGTTTTGGAACGGGAAGCGGCTGGACGAAGCACGGCTGATTTGGAAGGCGGACTCCGTCGAGTTCCAGGCGGCGCTAGATGAATGTCGCGAAAGGGAACAGACGTTGGTGATCGCGAGCGACTTGGTGCGGCTCGACGAAACCGCGCCGCACGATCGACGGCGGCTTGGACTGCCGCTCGCAACGATCGAAGTGCGATCGGCGACTCGGCGAAATTCGACGGCGATCAGGCTGGAAGCGTTGCCTGAGTGCGAATCCATTCGGCCGTAAGTCGAGCGCCTTCTTCGAGCGCGACTTGGGGACGCCACTGCAAAAGGTTCTGGGCCTTGGCGGAGTCGATATGCTGGTCGACGGTGATGCATGCAAGACCCGCCATCGTCATTTCCGGCGGCGTCGTCGCGCGAGTTAGTCGCGCCCAGGCTTCGGAGCAACGAGTGACTGCAAGGGCCAGCGAGTAGGGGACGGTGACGCGAGGAGGCCGAATGTCGAACTGTCGGAAGAGTGCGCCGAGGAACTCTCGCAGGCGGACTTCGCGCGTCGGCGAGACGTTGAACGCTTCGCCGGCGGCGGCCGAGGAATGAGCGGCCAGTAGCGCGGCGTCCGCGACGTCCGTGACGAAGACCGGGTCGCAACTGGGGTCGGTGCGACCGATCCAGCAGCTTAGCGGCCCTTGGTAGTGCTCCAAGAGACGCGGCAGAATCGTGGCGTCGCGCGGACCGTAGATCCACGTCGGTCGGATGGCCGTGACCGCGACCTCTCCAGCTCGATGCGCCCGCCAGGCGATTTCTTCGGCGAGCACTTTAGCCTTGGAATAGTGACCGTAGGCTCGGTCGCCGTCGAGCAACGGCGCGTCTTCCGCGACGATTCGGGCGCGTCGGGCATGACGGTCGTCGTATACCAACGCCGTGCTCGCCAGGACGAAGCGTTCGACGCGCGCCGTACGACAGGCGGCCAGGAGATTGGCCGTCCCTTGAACAGTCGTCTTCTCGAACTTCTCCCACGGTCCCCAATCGCTCACGTGAGCGGCCAAGTGGTAGACGATCTGACAACCCTGAGCGGCTCGTTGCAGCGATTCCGCATCCGTCACGTCGCCCGCAATGACTTCGACTTGATTCCTTGTCCAATACTTCGCTCGCGCCGGATTGCGGGCGACGATGCGAACTCGGCAACCGGCGGCAAGGAGGCGGTCGACGAGATGGCTGCCGAGAAAGCCTGTGGCGCCGGTGACGAGCGTTTGGACGGAGGGGAGAGCGGGGACGTGAGTCACGGTACGGGGAGTTCTGGGGAATGCGTGGATGGAAGTAGGAGCGAGTATACTTCATGCAGGGGAAGTGTTGATGAGGATGCAGAAGGCGAGTTGGCGATGAACGAATCACGCGGCGTGTTTCGAGTAAAAATCTGCGGCGTCACGACGGCGGCCGACGCACGGGTGGTGGCGGACTCGGGGGCGGATGCGATCGGATTCAACTTTTACTCGCGTAGCGCACGAGGCGTGGCGTGCGAGCAAGCGGCGCAAATGGCGAGCAACTTGGGACCTGGCGTCGCGCGAGTGGGAGTGTTCGTCAATCATTCCGCGGAGGAGATTCGCGAGTGCCGGCGGCGAGTTGGCTTGGATTTTGTACAGTTGCACGGCGACGAGCCGCCGGAAATGGCGGAAGAGCTCGTGGGACTGCCGGTCGTTCGGGCGCTACGGTGTCGTCGAGACGAATGGGAGCGCGGGGCGACGTGGGTGGAGGCCTTTGTTGGAGCGGGAGGGACGCTCGCCGCGCTGCTTGTCGATGCGTATGACCCGATGGAGTATGGCGGCACGGGACGACGGGCGGACGGAGGAGTTGTGGCCTCGTTTCGCGCACGGTTTCCGCTCGTTCCACTCATTCTGGCCGGCGGTTTGACGCCCGAGAATGTCGCCCAAGTGATTGCGGAAGTTCGACCAGACGGAGTGGATACCGCGAGCGGCGTGGAGCTACGGCCGGGAGTAAAGAGCGCCGACAAGGTCCGAGAGTTTGTCCGTCGTGCGCTGGCGGCGTTGCAGGGCTAGCAATGAAATCCGCCTCGACATCGACGAGCGTCGAGGCCGAGGCGGATGGGGGGATGCGGAGCGAACAGCCAAAGTGCCGGAGGGGCGAACGGCCGCCCGCAACCAGCGACTCGTAAACTGCGACTAGCGCCGTTCAACCATGGCCGGCTGTTCGGCGACGTTCGCGTGGTCGAGCGTTGAACCGGCGGGATGCGCTTTGGCAAGTTGGGCTTCGAGTTCGCTGGAGCGCTGCGCGAGTCGGGCGATTTCAGCGCGAGCGGCGGCAAGCTCTTGTTGCGTCGCGATCGCCTTTTCGCTGAAGACCACTTGTAGTTGCAGCGCGGTGTTCTCGTGACGCAAGTCCGCGATCTCGGCCTGTAGCTTTTCGCGTTCACTTTGGAACTCGAGCTTCGCTTTGATCTGGGCGATTTCGAGCTGCAACGCGTGCTTTTCTTCCAGGTGAGTGATTTGGGTTTCCATGAGCGACTCGAGCAATTCGGTCCGCGCTTCCGCGATTTGCTCCTGCGCTTCCGTGAGGGTTGCGAACATCGCGTTCTGTGTGGTGATTTGATGTAATCGCGCCATGAGTTGGGCGTTGGTGAGCTCCTCGCATGGCGATTCGCAAAGAGTTGAGCACGAAGTGCACGTCTTGTCGCATTCGGCGAGTGAGTCGCTGCATTCGCTGGGGCACGTGCCGCAGACGGGAGCGTCGTCGAGGACGCTTAGACCCAATTGCATGGTTGTGTTTGGGGAGAACACGAAAACTCGCGGTCGGCAGGACGCAGTGACCGGACCGGCGAATTCGGCGACTTGGACGCCCAGTCGGCTCGTCGTTGGGGCCGTGAATTCAAATTCAAATCGGCCGTCACGATGGTCGGTCGCTTGCAGATCAGAGAAATCGAAATCGATGCCGATCCGCTCGTAGACCTCGTCGACGCAAACGCACGCTTCGCCCGCTTCTGAGAGAGGCTGATTTTTAAAGAGTCGATTAAGGTACGGGATCCGCGACAGCATGGGGACGGCGGAGGCGGTGCAGCGGACGGCGGAGGCGGTGCAGCAAGCGGGCTTGGACGAGGTGGAGGTTGCGGCCGGCGTTGGTTCGTCGCCATACGAAGGGGCATTGGCCGTCAGGACGCCGGCGAGCAGTCCCCAGCCCGCGATGGCCGTTACTTTGCGGAAGAGTTGGGTACGCATGATCGGCTCCGTGGAGGATGTGGTTGAGTCGCGTGGCGGCTGGACGTATACGAGCGTTCTGAATTCCCAGCAAGGTCAGAATTGAGCTGCAGCGGGGCGCGCGAAAGCAGTCGCAAGAAATGTCTCAGAATTTTTCCGATTTTTCTCGGAATGTTTTTCGGAATTCGGGGCCGGTTGGGAGGGTGGATTGCGATGGGGAGGGCGTGGGGCGGTTGTCTTTCTAGGGGAAAGGGAGCGTGGACCATGCCGGTGTACTTGCGCAGTCAGTTGTTTGATCCGACGACGGTGGGGGCTTATCACTGCTACAGCCGCTGTGTGCGGCGGGCCTTTTTGTGCGGGGAGGACGGGGAGACGGAGCGCGACTATCGGTATCGTTTGGAGTGGGTGCGGAAGCGGCTGGAGGCGCTGGCGGGCATTTTCGCCATCGACGTGCTGGATCATGCGGTGATGGAGAATCACGTACACACGATCTTGCGGAACCGGCCCGATGTGGCGCGGGAGTGGAGCGGCGACGAGCTGCTGCGGCGGTGGTCGCGATTGTCGCGTCGACAATTGGAGCTCGTGCCGGAGGCGGGGGAGGCGGAGATTCGCGAGCAGTTGGAGGATGACGCGTGGGTGGCGGAGGTGCGGGAGCGGCTGTCGAGCTTGAGCTGGTTCATGCTGATGTTGAACGAGCCGTTGGCGCGGAAGGCCAATGCGGAGGACAAGGTGTCGGGGCACTTTTGGGCGGAGCGGTTTGGGAGCGTGCGGTTGGAGGACGACGAGTCGCTGTTGGTGTGCAGCTTGTACGTCGACTTGAATCCGATTCGCGCGGGCCAGTGTTTGACGCCGGAGGAGGCGGAGTACACCGGGGCCTGTGATCGGTGGCGGGACTGGCAGGTGGAGTTGGTGGTGAAGGGGGAGTTGCAGGCGTCCGTTTTGAGGCGGTGGTTTGGGACGGAGGCGGAGCGGGCCGAGTTTGATTTTGCGCCGTTGTTGAAGCGTCCGCGGTCGGGCTGGCTGTCGCCGGTGCGAGTGGAGGGAGACGGGTATGCGGGGGCGGGGGCTCGGCGGCGAGCGTCGGACAAGGGGTATTTGCCGATGACGTTGGCGAAGTACCTTGAGGTGCTGGACGCGTGCGGGCGGGAGGAAGCGCAGGGGAAGCGGGGCGTGATCCCGTCCGACTTACCGCCGATGTTGGAACGGCTGGGGTTGGATCGTGTGCGGTGGTTGGATGCGGCGTGGACGGCCGGCAAGCGGTTCCGGTGGATCGCCGAGCGGTGCGCGGAACAGACGGCGGAGAGGCGGCGGAGGTAAGCGTTTTCTCTTAAAAAAGAACCCGATTTCCAGACAGTCTGGGTTCGGGATCAGTCTTGGCGATTTGGGCGATATGGGTGGCTTACAGTCGCGATTTTAGATCGCCATTTCCAAAAACGAGCTCGCCCACTGCGCCGAGAATCACCGCTCACCCAATTCGTCGTCGTCGTTCAGACGTCGACCACGCTCCCGCCACGCCTGTCCTATTCCAACAACACGACAGGTCGCCGATCACGTCGCCGAAACAACTCCTCAAACCCCAGACGATCCAACCCGCCTCCCTCGTCGAGCAACACTTCAGGCCTCGCTCCCGTTGCCGCCCGCGCGCCTTTCGCCGATTCCCAAGCTCGCCGCAAGTCTCGCACTATCGCCGCTCGCCCATTCGCAGGCCCCACTACGTCATACTCCACCTGCAAAGCTTCCGGCAGCGACCTCATCGACTTCCACGCAATCGTCCGCACCGCCTCGTAATCGTCCTGCATCAACTCCGTCAACATGGGCGTCATCCAGTCGCTTTTCGAAGCACTCCGCGCCGGCGCCCAGCCCATGTGCCATGCCGCTAATGCTCGCTGCCCCGCATCTCCCGCCAGCCCCCACATCACCCCTGCCGCTCGCGTCCGCTCGATGTCCATCAACTCGGGCGCTGACTGGCCATACCAATCCCTTAGCCGCTCCGCGGACCATGCCAGAGTCTGATCCAGGTGGCACAAGTTGCAGGCATTCGGCCGGCCTGTTTGCTTCGTCGTCGCCACGCTCGGAATCTCGATCTGATGGCCGCGCATCGCCCGCAACAATCCATAGGTCGTATACGGCAGGTGGCAGTTGTAGCAGCGACTGCCATCCGACTCGGCCGCATGATGCGTATGCGAATCAATTGCGTACCGGGACGCCTCGTGACACTGAACGCATGCCGCATCGCCATCCATCCCCGGCTTCAATTGCTTATCCGCCCACTCGTCCAAGGTGCGCGGATCCTCGGCCGTTCGATGCATCGAGTGGCACGACAGGCACGACATCTCGCCGCGTAAGTGACATGCCGACTCCGCCAAAGCGTTGTATTCGCGCCCTGCCACTCGAGACATTCCATCCGGCCAAAATCGCTGAGCAAGATACTCTTCGAGGTTCAACTTGAACCGCGCCACATGCTGCTCTGTTCGAGAATCACGCCGAACCAGCCCCAACGACTTCTCTAAGTCGCCCCCCGGTCGAAAATCAAACCCCGCCTCCATCTCCCTTCGCTCCCGCTCGTCGCTCAACGGAATCGTGTAGCTATGACAGAGCCCGCAAATCTGCGAAGCTGCCTTCGCAGAAAGCCTCGCCGGATTCACCACCGCATCCGTCCGCTCGCCGCCCGCTCCTCCTGCCAATCCGGCTTCCGCACCCGCTCCCCCCTGCGCCGTACGTCGTCGCTGACTCGCCACATGCGACTCGCCCGCCCCATGACAGGCCTCGCACGAAATACCAAACTCGGCCACTTCGGAATCCATCCCGCCGTCTGCCCGCGGCCGCGTCCGCCCGTGCGTCGCATGACATTGAATGCACCGGCCGTTCCAACGCCCTGTATCCGAAGACATTTCCGTCTTGGGACGCAACAACGTCGCACTCGTCGGCAACCACTTCTGCTCCTCAATGAAGTAATGCACCGGCACCAAACCCAGCGTTCGCGAATGCCCCGTGGGATACCAGTACATCTGCAGGCAGTGTGAACCCGTCACCAAGGCGATCGGACGTTCAATCCGCGTCGCATCCGGGGCGTTCGGGTTGAGCGGCGCATCGGGATCGGGCATCGTCACCCAATACTGCTCGCCGCGCCGTTCGAACACATACGTGCGCCCTTCGATCGTCACCGGCCGACCGGAAAAGTCCGCTCGAATCGCCGACTCCGACGGCAACTGCGTCATCGTCCGGTGATAAGAGGCATGCCACGATTCATAGTTGCGCTCGTGACACTCGCGACACGACTCGGCGCCCACATAGCCATCAACCAGCACTTCCGCCGGCCGATGCTCCGCCATCTGCGACTCGGGGACCACCATCGCGGCCGGCATCTCGCCCCGCGGCCCGCCGCCGCACCCGTTGCAACATAGACACAGCCCAAACCCAAGAAGGACCACGAACGGGCGGACAGCGCCGCCCTCGCTACGCCGCTTGAAGTTTGCAAGCTGCAATCGGACGCCCGGCGACGCTGCGACTAACGACATGGGGAACCCCGTCTCGAACGGCCGTGAATTCGGCACGCAAGACGTCGATTATGGCCCGCTTCCCCGCAACTTCCAAGCGACTTCAACTGTCGCCGCCGCGACGACTCCCCTTTCCTCCCTCGCCGCTGCGACGAGCCGGCTTGCGGTCCGGTCGCACCGCCACCAACGTTTCAAACAGACCCCGCTGCACCATGACGTCCGTTTGGTTCAACAACTGACGCTGCCAAACGACATGCCCCCGCCGCCGACCCTCCAACTGCACTTCCACCACCGAATTCTCCACGCGCAGCGTATCCCCCGCAAAGATCGGCTTGAGAAACTCCCAGTTGCGAATTCCCAGAAAGGCGACCGTATGTACGGCCGGCGCATGGCTGGCCAGCCCCGCCACCCAACTCATCCCTAATAACCCGTGCGCAATCGGCCGCCGAAACGGCGTCTGCCGAGCAAACTCGTAGTCCACATGCAACGGATCAAAATCGCCCGTCATGCAGGCAAACTGCACGATGTCGGTCTCCGTCACCGTCCGCCGACGGCTCGTCCACGCTTGCCCCACTGCCAAATCGTCGAAATAAAGCGGAGTCGTCATGACGGTCTCGCCGATCGCTCGCCGGCCCTTGGGTCCAGTTCATGCCCACGACGCACGTCACGCTCGCTCCCTCGACGCTTTGGGCAACGTACCGAGAGAAACTACAGAAATTTGCGTCCCCATGACGATTGACAATCGACTTTTCAGCAAGCCAAGATGAGTCTCGGTCTGCCTGCGACGGCGCTCGCCGCCGCCCACGGTTGTTCCCCTGGTGAGGGGCGTTCCGAGCAGGCGCTTTTCTGGGGTGGTAGCGTTTTTTCCGCCTGTTCGGCGGTTTCTGAGAGAAAAGGTGACGGAATGGCTCGTTCTCGAGATTTCGCCGAAGTTCTGCTCAAGCAAGGAAAAATCAGCGCCTCCCAACTCCAGGAGGCGAAGCAAATCGCGCAGTCCGGAAACCAGAAACTGCAGGACATCATCCCCGGCCGCGGCTACGCCTCCGCCGAAGAAGTCATGCAAGCCATCGCCGAAGTCTATGGCTTCCCCTACGTCGACCTCTCCGAAGCCTCCATCCCCGACTCCGTCATCGAACTCGTCCCCGAATCGGTCGCGCGCGAAAACAACATCCTCCCCATCGCCGAAGATGATGGGGTTCTCCGAGTCGCCATGTGCGACCCCAGCGACTTCGACACCGTCGAAAAACTCCGCTTCATCCTCAATCGCAAAGTCGAAATCGCCCTCGCCCCCCGCTCCGTTATCGCCGAATCCATCAACCGGTTCTACGGTCAAGTCGAAGGCGAATCGGCCGACTCCGTCCTCCAAGAATTCACCGACACGGCCGTCGACTTCACCGAAACCCAACAAGACGCCGCTCAAGCCAACTCATCGGAGGCGGTTGATGAAAACAGCGCCCCCATCGTTCGGCTCGTCCAAATGATGATCGCCGAAGCCGTCCAACTGCGCGCTTCCGACATCCACGTCGAACCGTTCGAAGATCGAGTCCGCATTCGCTACCGCATCGACGGCGTCCTCGTGGAACGCGATTGCCCCCCCCGACGACTCCTCGGCGCCATCGTCTCCCGTATCAAAATTCTCTCCAAGATCGATATCGCCGAACGCCGCCGCCCCCAAGATGGACGCATCAAGGTCACCGTCGGCGACAAAGAACTCGATCTCCGAGTCAGCATCATCCCCACCAACCACGGGCAGTCCGTCGTCATGCGGCTGCTCGACAAAGACAACATCAAAATCGGCGTCCGACAACTGGGACTCGCCGAACGCGACTACCTCAACTTCAACAGCCTCATCAAACGCCCGAACGGCATCGTCCTCGTCACCGGCCCCACCGGCTCCGGCAAAACCACCACCCTCTACGCGGCCCTCAACGCCCTCAACCGTCCCGATCGCAAAATCATCACCGCCGAAGACCCCGTCGAGTACTACCTGCCAGGCATCAATCAAGTCGAAGTCAAACACAATATCGGCCTCGATTTCGCCCGTATCATCCGCGCCATGCTCCGTCAGGCGCCCAACATCATCCTCGTCGGTGAAATGCGGGACACCGAGACGGCGCAAATGGGAATTCAAGCATCTTTAACTGGACACTTGGTATTCAGTACGCTACATACGAACGATGCGCCCAGTGCTGTTACACGTATGGTGGATATGGGAGTGCCCGGTTATCTGGTCGCTAGCAGCGTGATCGCCATCATGGCTCAGCGTCTGGTGCGGGTGAATTGTGCGCGTTGTCGGCAGCCCTGGTCGCCCCCCGAAAGCGTTCTGGTCGACGCGGGCATCCCCCCGCAACTGGCCGCCAAAGCCCAATTCGCACGCGGAAAAGGCTGTAACCACTGTGGCAAGAAGGGTTACCGCGGACGACTGGGGATTTATGAGCTGATGCTCGTCACCTCCAAGATCCGCGAGCTAATCTTCAAGAACGCCTCCTCGACCGACATTCGTAAAGTCGCCATGGAACAAGGGATGCGAACACTTTACCTAGACGGCGTCGAGAAGGTAATGAAGGGAATTACCACGATGGAAGAGGTATACCGAGTGGCGAAGCGGTCGGAACAGGACGTGCTCACCGCTTCCTAACGGCATCCTGCCAGCAAAAGTCGTGCTCCGAAATCCAGCATTCCGACAACCCGACCGCCGACTCCTGGCCCCCGGCAGCCGTTCCGTGCGACGACGGCGGTCGCCCAATCCGGCGCCCCAACGTCCGAAATTTTGCCTTCCACCCCTGGCCTGCCAATAATCGATCGCGGCGGGGGTGGCGTAACCAAATCTTCTCCGTCCTCAATACGTCACCTGGAAAACTTGTAGGAACCGCGGATCATGGCGCAGATCCTGATCGATAAATTGCTTCAAGCCTGCGTGAAGCAGGGGGCTAGCGACATCCATATCGTCGTCGGCCAGCCCCCCGTGTTTCGGCTCCATGGTCGCATGCGGAAGCTCGAAACCAAGGTGCTCGAAGCCGAAGACACCGTCGCGCTGATGAAAAGCATCACGCCCAATCGGTGCCAGGAAGAGCTCCAGCAGTCAGGCAGCGCCGACTTCGGCTTCGCCTTCGGCGATCAAGCTCGCTTTCGCGTTTCCGTGTTCAAGCAACGCGGCTTCATCTCGATGGTGTTGCGGCAAATCCCCAACAGCATGCTCACCCCCGAGCAGCTGGGGTTGCCCGACGTCTGCACCAAGATGGTGCTGCGACCCCGCGGTCTGTTCCTCGTCACCGGCCCCACCGGCTCCGGAAAAAGCACGACGCTTGCCAGCCTCGTCAACTACATCAACGAGAGCGTCGACCACCATATCATCACGATCGAAGATCCGATCGAATTCTATCACTACCACAAGAAGTCGACGATCAACCAGCGCGAAGTGGGCGTCGACGTCCCCAGCTTCTCCGAGGCCATCCGCCGCGCCTTGCGTCAGGACCCGGACGTGATCCTGGTCGGCGAAATGCGCGACTTGGCCACGATCGAAGCGGCCATCACCGCGGCTGAAACAGGGCACATCGTTTTCGGCACGTTGCACACCAACAGCGCCCAAGGCACCGTCAATCGCATCATCGACGCGTTCCCCGGCAACCTCCAAGACCAGATCCGCACCCAGCTCGCCAGCTCGCTCATCGGCGTCGTCGCGCAGACCCTGCTGCCCAAAATCGGCGGCGGTCGGTGCGCGGCCTATGAAATCCTGGTCGTGACTCCCGGCATCGCGAATCTGATCCGTGAAAACAAAACGTTCCGTATCACGTCGGCGATCCAAACCGGCGCCAAGTTCGGCATGCAGCTCATGGACGATGCGCTGTTCAAGCTGTGGCGCGATGAAAAGGTCACCGTCGAAGACGCGCTGTCCAAAGCAGCCAGTCCGGACGATTTGGCAAAGCGTATCCTGAACGCCAAGCAGGGCATTCTTGAAATGCCGCAAAACCCCGATGGCGGGCACGGCGGCGGTCATGGCGGCGGAGGACATCACTAACTCAGCCGTCCACTCGACTGCGCACGGCGCCGAGCTGTGTTCGTCGAGTGGAGCCAATTGAGAAAAGCTCTGTCTGGCGTCCTTATCAGCGGGGGACGCAGGACCCTTCAGCGGGATCCATCAGCGGGAAACGAGTTCGTTCAAGATCGGCTGCGAAAGGCCGTTGCGCAGCGTCTCCAGCGTCGACGCAGTGGGGCGTCTGCGCTGCGACGTTCGTCGCCGTTTGAGCATTCGTTCGGCCGTTTCGGTTTGGTCACGATCGTGAAACCGGGTGTAGTATGGCAATTCGACGGCTAGGTCAGATTCTTGTCGACTTGGGATTCATCACCGATCAGCAGCTCACGCTGTTGCTCGAGGAGCAGGCGTCGCATCCCACGGAAAAAATCGGCAAGTTGGCCGAGGAAATGGGGCTCGTCACCGACGAACAGCTCACCGTCGCGCTCGCCGAACAACTGGGCCTGCAAGTCTTCAACTTGGGCGAAGCTCAAATCCCGCGCGAAGTCATCCGCGAGATCAGCGACACGATGGCCCAAATGTACAAAGTCGTCCCCGTCAAGCTGGAAGACAATACGCTTACGGTCGCCACCTGCGAACCGCAAAACCTCTCCACGCAAGACGAATTGCGCACCTTCCTCGGACGCGACATCCGCCTCGTCGTCGTCACGCAGCTGGACCTCAAAAAGGCGCAGGAACGCTACTACGCCACCGAAGGCGACACGGTGGAGAGCATCATCTCCGAAATCGAATCGGATATGGACCTCAAGCGGGCCGCCGAATCGCTCGAAATCGACGGCCCAATCGATCTCACCAGCATGGAACAGCTGGCCGATAGCGCCCCCGTCCGCAAGCTGCTCAACATGGTGCTGCTGTACGCGATCAAAGACCACGCCAGCGATATTCACCTCGAGCCGTTCGAAGACGAGTTCCGGATTCGCATCAAGGCTGACGGCGTGCTGTATGAAATGGTCCCGCCGCCCCGCCACTTGGCCTTCGCCATCACCACGCGCATCAAAGTGATGGCGAACCTCGACATCGCCGAACGCCGCCTACCGCAAGACGGACGCATCGAACTCACCGTCGGCGGACACCCGGTCGACTTGCGCGTCAGCGTCCTCCCGACGTTGTTCGGCGAAAGCGTCGTCATGCGAGTGCTCGACCGCTCCGTCGTGTCGCTCGACCTGAAAAAAGTCGGCATGGGCGCCGACACCCTCAAGACGTTCCGCGAAGTCATTTGCCGGCCCAACGGCATCGTGCTCGTCACCGGCCCCACCGGTTCCGGCAAAACCACCACGCTCTACTCGGCCCTCAGCGAACTCAACTCGGTCGAAGATAAACTCATCACCACCGAGGATCCGGTGGAGTACGACATTGATGGGATCGTGCAGATTCCCATTGATCACGACATCGGCGTCACGTTCGCCGCCTGCTTGCGAGCCATCCTGCGGCAAGACCCCGACACGATCCTGGTCGGCGAGATCCGCGATCTTGAGACGGCCGAAATCGCCATTCAAGCCTCGCTGACGGGCCACTTGGTGTTCAGCACGCTGCACACCAACGACGCCCCCAGCACCATCACGCGCCTCAAGGACATGGGCGTCCCCACGTTCTTGATCACCGCCACCGTCGAAGCCATCCTCGCGCAACGACTCGTCCGTCGCGTTTGCAGCCAGTGCCGCGAACCGTCCGAGCCGACCGAAGACATGCTCTGGGAATTGGGACTCACCCCCGAATACCTGCAGGGCCGGAAATTCTTCCGCGGCCGCGGCTGCGAAGTCTGCAACAACACCGGCTACAAGGCGCGCGTCGGCTTGTTCGAGCTGATGATCATGAACGACGAGATGCGCGACATGATCATGAATAACGTCTCGACCGACGACCTCCGTAAAGCGGCCCAACGCTTCGGCATGGTGACGCTCCGCGAAGCCGGTTTGAACTTTGTCCAGGAAGGGGTCACGTCGCTTGAAGAAGTGATCCGCGAAACCATTTTGGATGCCTGACCCGCTACACAAGGATTCCTGCAATGCCCTGGTACGATTTTGAGGCGATGGACCAGACCGGTCAGGTCTTCAAGGACAGCGTCGAAGCACCCACGCAGGAAGAGGCCGAGACGATCATTCGATCGCAAGGCCTGTTCCTCACGCGATTGCAACCCAAGAAGTCGACCAGCACCGCGGCCGGCGGGAAATCGAAACGCAAGAAGTCGCTCGCACTCGGCGGCGCCGGCGGCAAGGCCATGTGCACCTTCACGCGGCAGCTCTCCATTCTGCAGGACGCCGGCCTCCCCGTGCTCCGCAGCTTGAAGATTCTCGAAAGCCAATCCAAAGGCGGGGCGCTCAAGAACGCCCTCATGGACGTCTGCGATGAAATCGAATCGGGCGCCACGTTGTCCGAAGCGATGGCCAAGTCGCCGAAGGTCTTCAATCGCCTCTACATCAACATGATCAAGGCCGGTGAAGCGGGCGGCGCGCTCGAAGTCATCTTGCGTCGTCTGGCCGACTTCATGGAACGCGCCGAGTCGCTGAAGCGTAAAGTCAAGGGCGCGATGATCTACCCGGTCGTCGTCGTGCTCGTCGCCGTCGGCATTCTCACGTTCATCATGATCAAAATCGTGCCCGTGTTTCGCAAGATGTTCGAGGAATTCGAACTCAAGCTGCCCGTGCCGACCGAGATTCTCATCAAGATCTCCGAGTACACGTTCAAGTACTTTTACTTCTTCCCCCTCTTTCCACTCGCCGTCTGGCTCTCCATCAAGATCATCCGCAAGTTCCGGCCGGGGCGACTCGGGTGGGACCTCTACATGCTCAAGCTCCCCGTGCTCGGGAACCTCGTCGAGAAAAACATTCTCGCCCGCACCACGCGGACCCTCGGCACCCTGGTCGCCAGCGGCGTGCCGATTCTCGAAGGTCTCAACATCACGCGCGAGACTTCCGGCAACGCGATGTTCGAGTTGATTTTCGGCAAAGTGTCGGATGCGATTCGCGAAGGCGAAACGATCTCCAAGCCGATGCGCACCTACTCGATTCCCCCCTTCCACCCGGTCGCCGCCTTCTTCTGGTTCATGACCGGCGCCCTCCCCTTCAGCTTCATTTTGTTCATTCCCAAGGTCGCCATCTGGGGCGTCTACCTGTCGGTCGGCGCCGGCGTCCTCTCCACGCTCATCTACCTGATGCGCATGAAGACCCGCGTCATCGATGAACTGGTCGTCAACATGGTCGACGTCGGCGAAGAAACGGGCGAACTCGACACCATGCTCTTCAAAGTCGCCGACTACTACGACGAAGAAGTCACCACGCTCACCGACGGCCTCGTCAAGCTGCTCGAACCGCTCATGATCGTCTTCCTCGGCGTGTCGGTCGGCTTCATCGTCGTGTCGCTCTTCATGCCGCTCGTCGAACTCATTTCGAAACTGTCGTAACGTCGGATTTCTTCGCTATTCAATGCTCGGAGCACCCTCGGCCATGGCTCATTTGCAACGGACCCGACGACCTGCGGCAGGTTTCACGCTCGTCGAACTGCTCGTCGTGGTCATCATCATCGGCATCCTCGCCGCCCTCTTGATCCCCACGATCAACGCGGCCCGCAACGCCGCTCGTCGCACCGTCATCTCGCTCGAACTGAGCCAACTGGCCAGTGCGCTCGAGGAGTACAAGTCGAAAAGCGGCGGCGATTACCCGCCCGACTGGACGAACCCGCAGTTCGTGAAGGACCACTTGGGACGCGCGTTCCCGCGGCATGATCGAGCGATCGCGGCGACGTGGATCGACGCGCAAAACAATCCGGCCAACGCGACCAACAGCACGTGGAAAATCGATCCCGCCGAGGCGCTCGTCTTCTGGCTCTCCATGGTCAAGAACGACGTCCGCTATCCGCTCACCAGCTCCACCTCGTCGCTCAACAAGTACTTCGACTTCGACCAAACGCGGCTCAAAGACGCCGATGGCGACGGCTTCATGGAGTACTACCCTAAAGGCGTCGACAATGCGCCTTACGTCTACTTCAACTGGCGCACCTACACCGTCGCCGCGTATCCCAACGCCACGACCTACGTCGGCCATAGCGTCCTCACCACCTTCGGCGAAGCGCGCCCCTACGGCGATTTGGTAAACGTCAGCGGCACGCGCTTCATCGAACCGCAGAAGTTCCAAATCATCACCGCCGGCCTCGACGGAGAATTCGGCGGCGCCGTGACTCTGCCCGCTCCGGGCTACAAAATCGCCCCCGGCAAGCCGACGCCCTCCGGCGCGAATCTCACCAAGGGCGATCAAGACAACCTGGCCAGCTTCAGCGAAGGCAAAACCCTCGAGGCGCTCCAGCCATGATCCGACACGCTCGCGGCCGCGCCGCCTTCACCCTCATCGAACTCCTCCTGGTCATGGTCCTCATCTCGCTCCTCTCGAGCGCGGTGCTGCTCGCCATGTACGGAGTGCTCGACGAAGCCAAGGGCGACCGCAGCCGAACCCAGGTCACGCGCATCAACGACCTGTTGATCGACCGCTGGGAAACCTATCGCACGCGGCCCCTCCGAGTGCCGCTGGCGGCGACCACGCAGCCCAATCTGCTCGCTCGCGCTCGCTTGAACGCACTGCGCGAACTGATGCGCATGGAGTTGCCGGATCGCGTCACCGACGTTTCCACCAACCCGGTCACCGGCATCGCCGTCCCATCGCTGCTGCGCGGCTATCGCCGCAAGTGCTACCTCATCCTCGGTCCCGACCCCGGGAATCCCAACATTCCCGACTACTCCAAATGGTCCACCGCACATGAAGGCTCGGAATGCCTGTACCTCATCCTCTCGGCGCTGAATGAAGACGGCACCAACGCCGCCGTGAACGTGCTCGGCCCCTCCGAGGTCGGCGATACCGACGGCGACGGCATGCCCGAAGTGCTCGATGGCTGGGGACGCCCGATCGCCTTCATCCGCTGGGCGCCGGCGTTTATTTCCGATCGTCAGCCCTTCGGGATTCCTACGGTTCCCCTGACGCCGCCCGATGACCCGTTCGACCCGGTCCGCGCCGACCCGCGCTGGTCCACGCCGCCCGCCTCGCCCGGCTACAACCCGTTCCCGCTCTATCCGCTCGTGTTCTCCGCCGGTCCCGACGGCCTGTATGAAGTCAACACCGGCACCGTCGTCTATCCGACGACCACGCCCCCCAATGATCCCTATGCGTTCATGTTCCCCTTCAATGGGACCGACATCCCGGCCGGGGCGAGCCTCGGCGCAGGGTCGGCCGACAACATTCACAACCACCTCCTGGAGGTGAAGTAGCATGACGCCTCGCCAACTTCCGCGAACGCGCTCGCCGCGACGCACCGGCATCACGCTCGTCGAAATCTTGATCGTCATCGTGATTCTGGTCCTCGTGGCCTCCGTCGCGATCCCCGCGATCCGCTTCAACTTCGAAGACAAGAAGGTGCGCGAGACGGCTCGGCAGCTCAACGCCTATTTCGCCGGCGCCAAGGCGCAAGCCGCCGAACGCAATCGCCAAGTCGCCGTGTGGCTCGAACGAACGCCCGGCAATTTGAACCAGTGCATCGCCGTCTATTCGGCCGAAGTGCCGCTCCCCTACAGCGGCGACTGGTACGACGCACGCTCCTACGTCCGCAAGAACCACAACTACAACGCGGCCGTCGTCGGGAGCCAGTGGGAAGTCGTCTTTGAGAGCGCCCCGGTGCTCAAGTGCGGCATGCTTACCCACTCCCACGCACTCGTCGCCCCCGGCGAGACGTTCCTGATTCGCTTCAACTACAAGGGCGCGGTCTACATCGTCAAACGCATTGCGCTCACCTCCGGCCAGCCGCCTCAAAACGACATCTTCGTCTTCCAAAACCCAATCCCCAGCCCCATGCCGATTCCCGGCTGCTGGCTCCCTTACGATTCCAACGGCATGGGCGGTTGGAATTTCGGAGCGACCGGGTGGGGACAAACGGGCGTCGACGACGATGGCGATACGTACATCGACGAAGCGGATGAACAAGGCGCCCCGGTCTCCAGCAACCCGCCGCCGCTCGACGCTTCCGACTTCCCCGTTGGACTTGCCTTTCAGATCTACCTCAATCCCAAACGCACCTCCGCCGCGCCGCTCGACCTGGCCAATGGAGTCGCCGTCGACCTGGCTTGGTCCGGCATGGGCGCCACGGGGACCGATTTCGATAGTTGGAAAGGCGGTGCGCCGCTCACTCCTGACGCGTCCCCCGTCATCGTCGTCTTCACCCCCGGCGGACAAGTCGAACGCATCTACCACAACGGTTCGTTCGTCGTTCCCAGCGGCACCGTCCATTTCCTCATCGGAAAACCGGAAACCATCCAGCCGTTGACCGCCGGCGTCGGCAACGCGGCCCTCAACCCGCGCGATGGCGTGGATCTCAACATGCAGGACCAAAGCCACCTGTGGATCTCGATCACGCCCCAGAACGGCAACGTGACCACGGCGGAAAACTTCTACGATCCGGCGCAATACACCGTCGACATGTGCCGCATCTACGCCCGTTCCGGGCAAGCCAAGGGAGGCGGGTGAGCCATGCACACCACTGCTCTGGAAACGAGCCGACGAACTTTGTCTCGGCGGCTGTCGCACGCCCCGCGGCGATCGCGTCGTCGCGGTCTCAGCCTCATGGAGGTCATGTTCGCGATCGGCGTCGTCATGATCGGACTGCTCGGCATCGCCGTGCTCGTCCCGATCGCGGGCAAGGCCGCGCAAGACGGCTCCGACTACGAACGCTCCGCCCGCGCCGGCATGAATGCGGTGCGCGAGTTTCAGATGCGCGAGATGGGACGTCCCGACAACTGGATCTATCCCGATCACACGGCCGTCGGCGCGCCCGGACTCAACGATACGGCCTACTGCATCGATCCGCGGTTCGTCGCCGTCAATAACCAAGTCAACATGCCGGCCGCCGACCTGCGCCGGTTCTTTCCCTATTCGCCCGGACCCGCTCCGCTGCCGCGCATGCGCCGAGTTTCCTTGCGACGCTGGTCCTCGCGACTCGCCAACGCCGGCATGATGGGGATCGAGATGTCCGACGAAGTCTTCGTCGCGCTCGACGACCTGAATATTGAACAACCCGATGATCCGCAGCTCCCCGCCATGCAGGTGTTCTACAACCAGAACCCGACCAGCCCCGACAAGCGGCAGGCGAAGGGCGAGTTTAGTTGGATGGCCACCATCACGCCGCGCAACGATGGATCGGCCTCCCCCGGCGCTTCAACGCAAGATACCTACACCCTGTCGATCGTCGTCCTGCAACGGCGCGACAACGCCATGCCGCTCGATAATATCTCGGAACGCTGGGCCATCATCCCCGCCACCGCGCAAATGAACGGCTTCTACGGCGCCGGTCTCAACGGCGGCGACGTGGCGCTCGTCGACAAGGCGCTCTACTCCACCATCCTCGGCGGCCCGGCGCCCGCGCCGAATCCCGCCGACCTCGACCTAAAACGAGGCCAATGGATTCTGCTCGCGCGCAACAGCCCCATCGGCCCCATGTACCGCTGGTACAAGGTCGTGGAAGCCGCGCCCGACCTCGAGGACTCGTCGCAATTGCTCGGCGCCAGCCCGCCGGCCGGGTTGCCGCTCAGGCACGTTTCACTGTTCGGACAAGATTGGATCTTCGACCTCAATCCCAACAATCAGACGATCGCCATCATCGTCCCGGGAGTGGTCGCCGTTTACGAAAAGACGATTCGCCTGGAAAACTCGTCTCTCTGGTCCCAATAGCGGGTGGGGACTCGACGCGTAGCCCAGGACTTTTCTCATCAGCGGGCATGGAGTTGGCACAACTGAGCCCACCGGAGTCGCCGAAAATGTCTCGTCATCGCACCCGAAATCGACTCGCTCGACGCCTGCGTCGTCGAGCTCCGCAGCGTCGCGGAGTGGTCCTGCTGATCGTCCTCAGCTTGATCATCCTCTTCACGCTCATCGCCGTCACGTACGCGATCGTCGCCGGTCAGTACAAGATGCACAATCGAGCGTTCGCCAAGATCCAGCAAGTCGGCGATCCGCCGCGCAAAGATCTCGACATGGCGATGTACCAATTGCTGCGCGACACCACCGTCCGCTCGTCGCTTAATTCCCACTCGCTGCTGCGCGACCTCTACGGCGCCGATCAAGTGCGCGGGCGCGTGACCGCGACCAGTTCGGTCGCGGGCGGACAATTCATCGACCTCACCGTCGCCAGCGTCAGCGGGACGTTCTCCATCCAATCGGGCCACTACAACGGCTGCGTCTTCACGTTCGTCACCGGCGCTCAGCGCGGACATAGCACGCGCGTCGTCGGCTACGATCCCAACACGTCGGCGTTTCGCATCGAGACGCAAGACAACGACGGAATCAATGTGTCGCTGCCGGCCGTGGGGGACGAGTTCGTCGTCAACGGCCGGCCGTTCAATGGCGCCGGCTTCGGCTATCAGCCGCCGGTCGTCAACACGGACCAACCTGGCCTCACCGCCACCGTCAACGTCCCCGGTTTGGGCGGCGGCGCCGGCGTCAGCGTGCCGGTCGCGCTCTTGCCGCACTTCGCCGGCTACAGCACCAGCACCGCCTACCAAGTCGACGTGGGCGGCGCCGATGAACCGTATGACGCCGTCGACTTCCAAAACATGCCGCTCGCCATGGTCCCGCCCAACGCGGCAGCGTCCAACGAGATCATGCCGTCGTTCCACCGCCAAGACTTGATCGCGTTCTGGATCAAGTGGCTGCAGGCGAATGTCTACACGTCCCTCTCGCCGCTCGAAATGCGCATCGTGTTCGCCTACCCGTACGGCCCCGACAACATTCCGGGAAATGCGGACGACGGCGTCGCCCCCTGGTCCAACGTGCCGCTCCCCCAAAGACAAGCCATCGTCGACTTGAAGCGACGCATGATCTTCCGCCCGCTCCCCGAAGATCATCCGAACTTCAACGGCGGCAACCCCATGTTCACGATGCTCGGCGGCGTCGTCTTCAATTCGCTCGATTGCGACGGCGACAATCGAGTCGACATGTGGGACGTCGATAACGACGGCGACGGCGTGCCCGACAGCGTGTGGATCGATCCCGGTCTCCCTGTCGCCACCGACAAAGATGGACGTCCCTACAAGAAACTCATCGCATTCCTCATTCGCGACATGGACGGCCGCATCAACATCAACGCCATGGGGGCGCTGACGCAGCTCAATGCAGCGTATACGAACGACATTCCAGCGGATGGACGAGTGCCCGATCTAACGACGATGGGGCGACCCATGGCGCGCGGGCTAGGCGTCGGACCGGCCGATACCTATTTCGGCCATCTGTTTGGCACGATGTATGCCACCGAGTTTACGAACCTCCTTCGCGGTCGGTATGGCGCCGATCAAAACCCGGGGTATAGTGCGACCGACGATTCTTTGTCGGCGCTCAAGAGCCTCGGCATTCCCAACACCTACTCCACCGGCCCCGCCGCCTTCGGCTCGCCCCCCGACCTCTCGGGCCAAGGCGCCATCGCGCTCGACCACTACGGTCAGCCGATCTTCGCCAACATGGGCGGCGCGAATGAAACGACCGATGATCCCTACGAGTCGGATCCGTTGCGCAATCGGCCGGAAGACGCGATGTACACCGCGGGTGAACTGGAACGCTTGCTGCGCTACAACGACGCCGATGTGGCGCAACTGCCGCAGCGCCTGGTGCAGACGGCGCCGAACATCTTCGGCAACGCGTCCAATCGGCAGATCATCACCACCCACAGCTCGCACATCCCTGTGGGACCCGTCACGCTGCCGACCGAACTGCGCACCAGCACCAACGCGGGCGTGTTCAGTTATCTGCAGCAACTGCAAAACAGCGCCGGCGGCGGTCCTTCGCTGCTCGACCTGTACCGAGTGCGTCTGACGCTCGGCGGCATCGGCAACGCGCAGCTCAACCGTCAAATGCAGATCATGGTGCCGTTCGAAATCCTGCATGGGCAGAAATTCGACGTCAATCGCTGGTTCGGCAACGGTCGCGATGACAACGGCAACGGCGTGGTCGACGAGTACGAAGAGGCGGTTGCGGGCGAACTCGTCTGGCCGAACACCGCGCCTTCGCAATTCCAGAACGTCAACTTCAGCTACTACAACGATAGCCCCGTCGGGACCGACCCGCGGCAAGTCTTCGCGCGACAACTGTACTGCCTCGTCTGCGTCCTCATGGATAGCGGCTACATCGATCCGTACCCGACCGAGGGACTGGCTCAGCCGCAGCGCCGCGAGCTGACCTATCGACGCATCGCGCAATGGGCCATTAACGCAGTCGAATTCCGTGACCGAGATGCGGTGATGACGGCGTTCGAGTACGACATCAATCCATGGAACGGCTGGATCTGCGACGGCAATCTGGCGACGAATGAGACCACCATCAACTACACGTCCAACGGCGCTGACGACGACGGAGACGGCATGACCGACGAGGCCGATGAAGCCGGCCTCGGGAACGATCGACGCGTCGTATGGGGCGCCGAGTATCCCGATTTGCTGCTGATGGAAACGACCGCGATGCACAACCGCGGGGTGCGCGATACCGACTACGATTCGAATCAACGGAAGATTCTCGATTCGAATATGAATCGGCAGGACGACATCGATCAGTTCCGTCAGCCGCAGGGAAGCTTGTTCTTCGAGCTGTATTGCCCGCGCAATAGCGTGATGAACAACATCTCGCTGCCTTACGAGCTGTACGACACCACCAATGGCAATCTCGACCTGGGGCGCATGGCCCCCGCGCGGACATTCGGCATGCAGCAAGGACGTCAGCCCGTCTGGCGAGTAGTCATTGCGAATCAGCCGGCGGCGGGCAGCGTGCAGCAACAAGCGGGCAATGCGCCGATTACGACGAACTTCGAACCGCATTTGACGGGGAGCGATGCGCAAGGACTCCCCTTGGGCCTGGGGCTCAACATGGAACGCATCGTGTGGTTCGCACCGAGCGACCCGGGGAACATTCCCGAAGCCAACATGATCTACTACGGCCGCTCGGGCGCCATGGTGAACGCTGCGCAACCGAACCTCCAAGCGACGTCGAACGTGCTCCTCCCGCCGTCTCGCTATGCGGTCGTGGGGCCGCGCTTGAGCACGATCCCCAGCGCCGCCTATCAAGGCGCCGACGCCGATTCATCGACTTACGAACCGGGCACGGAGACGATTTCGCTCGCCGGGAATACCTTCAATGTGACGGGGTATCCAAACGTTTACCCGACCGCGACTCCCGCGATGGGCGCCGTCATTCAACGGCCGCTCGGCATCGTCTGTGCGGCCAAACCGCCGCAAGGGTGGACCAATCAGAATCGGGAGATTGGGATCAATGTTTCGGAGCCGTTGCCGCAGTCGGGGATTTATTACACCGAGCCAAATGTCGCCAACGACGCTCGCGTACCGGCCGATGCGTATGCGGATTTGAGTCAGCCGTTTGATGGAGTCAATAATCTTGTAATCAATACTCCCTTTGATGTCGGAGGCGGACCAGCCGCTCAGCGACGACAGATCATGGGCGGGGATGTTCGTACTCGCACCGTGAACGATCATCGCTCGATGTTCTTGCAGCGGCTGGCGAATCCGCTCGCGGCTTGGAATCCTGAGCCGACCGATCCGGTGTACGGCGCGTACTACGATGCCAATCTGCAGGTCAATCCGTACATCACCGTGGATTGGACCAGCGTCGATTTGACGGTCTACAGCGGCGAATTCCGCAATACGCTCGAGCAAGTTCGTCAGGGAATGAACTTGGTGATGGAGTGGCTGGATCAGGATGATCAGGATCCATTCCAAGGGGCACCGCCCGACGAGCGTCTGTGCTCGCGCGAGCGAGGTTCGCGGGTGGTGGCGGGGGCCGTTGATCGCAACTTCTGGCGGCCGGTGACGACGGCGCCGCGGCAGGTGAGTCGCGTGTTGGTGGACCGCTGCTTTGACTACGACTTCAAGCACACGCTGGGCTATGTGAACTGGACGGCGACCGACAATCCGACCGTGCCGTTCAACGGCTATGAGGGCTCGCCCGATACGACCACCGAGCAGCCGTTCCCGTGGCTGACCTGGAACAATCGTCCCTACGCCAATCCGCTGGAGCTGATGATGGTGCCGGCGTCGTCGCCGGGCCGTTTGTGCTGGGAGTTCGGGATGGCGACGTCGGGGAATCGGCTCTACGACGCGACCGTTGCGAATCCGATGGCGGATACGCCGCGCGAGCCGTTCTCGCACTTGCTCAACTTCTTCATGACGTCGCCGACGCGGACGGCGGGCGAGTCGCCGGAGTATTTCCGGATCTTCGACTATCTGGAGACGCCGTCGCCGTTTGTGGGGACGGAGAAGTGGTACAACCCGGCGACGTTCGCCAACACGGGTTTGACCGAGCCGGCGACGTTCCGGCCGCCCTACAACCGGCTGTCGCGATTCCGCGAGCCGGGGCGGATGAACATCAATACGATGTTTGACTTACGCGAGTGGCAGGCGATCGCACAGGGGTACCATCACTACAGCACGAGCAACTTTTTTAACACGCTGGTCGATAGTCGCCGCGGGTATGCGGCGGCACCGGGGACCTATGGCGATTGGCCGACCATCTTCGCGAATCCGTTCCGCAGTGCGGTGTCGTCGGACATCGCGGTGAACTTTGGAGCGGTCGACATGCGGAAAACGGGCGTTGAGGCGGGGCTGTTGCGCCCCGTGCCGACGTCGACGGTCGTGAACGCCACGCAGCCCTTGTTCCACATTCCGTCTGGGTTGCGGTTTGAGCAAACGAACCGCAATCCGTACTTCGCCTATCGCGGTTTGAACCGGCTCAGCAATTTGGTGAGCTACCACTCGAACGTGTACGCGGTCTGGATGACGGTGGGGTATTTCTACGTGGAGCCGAATCCAACCGGAATCGACTCGGGCCATCCCGACGGTTGGCGTCTGGGGCAAGAAGTCGGCGCCGATTTAGGAACCGTCGAGCGGCATCGGGGTTTCTACCTGATCGATCGTTCGATCCCGGTCGGTTTCGAACCCGGCCAAAACCACAACGTCGACCGCTGCGTGCTCATCCGCCGCTTCATCGAATAGCCGCGACGTTCTCTTCGCGAGGCCGGCCTCCGGCCGGCCTCGCCTCATTTTTCGCGCACTCCCCCCTAGACTGTCTGGTCTCCACTCCCGCGCGCCGCGCATCCGAACGTTCATGCGCCCCAATGGTTTGCGTCGCTCCAGCCTCTCTTGCCCACCGCCTCCCATCCGCTCCACACCCGTCCGCCGCTTCGCCCGCCGCCTTCCGCGCCGTCGCGAGTCCGGCCTCCGGCCGTCCTCGCCTCATTTTTCGCGCACTCCCCCCTAGACTGTCTGACGTGGGAGTCGGACCACAGAGTGGGTGGTGCGACGAGGAGTTGCCCCAGAAAGCAAGAGGCCGTCACTGTCGCGGCGGGCTGACGGCCTTGATTGGGAACGCCGGTCTGACAAGCTACTTTCCAGAATTGTCGAGTTTGTTCGATTTGTCGCCTGGTTTCGCTTCACCGCCCGCTTTGAGCAGCTTCAACGAATCCATAAAGCGCTTGATGTCGTCGGTCGCTTCCTTTTGGTCGCTCACAGCGACGGTCTGCACAAGTTTTTTGTCGACGATGAATACTCGCGCATGGATAAACAGCCCCATCGAGTTCTCGATGAGAAGTTGCCGGCCGGGGTGTCCATTGATGCTGATCTTCGACTCGCTGACGAGTTTGCCGCCCGAGTTGTTAACGGCGCCGTTGCGCGCACCGTCGAGTCGTTCGTCAACTGTGGCTGGGGGGGCGTTCGGCGGGATGGTGGTGGCATTCACGAGAAACGCGCCCTTGGGGACCTCGAGCACGTACAGGACGATTTCTACTTTGCCCGCCGGAGTATCGACCGTCTGCGTCGTGGGTTTGGGATCGCCGGGCATTTCAACCGAGATGCCAGTGCCGTCGGGCGTGATCTTCTTCCACTCTTGACCGTTAGCGGCCCTCGAATCGATGAGTGCGATCAACGAAATGAACGCCACGAAAGACAGTGCCGCCGCTTTACGACGCAATTCGATCTGAGTAACCAGCATGGCATTTTTCTCCCAAGGTTGCTTTACTTTCTCGGTCAATTCTTCGCGACATGCTACCACAGCAGGTGTTTTGGGTTTAGCGAAATTCCGTGGATTTGTGATGTCGCAGAACGGCTTCGTCCTGCCTCCAAGCTGTTTAAGCGAGCGAGCCGTTCGAGCTTTACGATCGTCCCTTCAACGAAAGAACGAATGAGCAAAGTCATCGTTTCCGTATTTGATTCAAAGTCGTACGACCGAGAGCACCTTGCACATGCACTGGAAAAGGCAGACTCCCGAGATTGCCTGGAACTGCGGTTTCTCGACTGTCGCCTAACGGCCGCGACGGCCGCGGCAGCAGCGGGATCGCAAGCGGTTTGCGTCTTCGTGAGCGATGAAGTGGATCACGAGACGCTTACGGTGCTCAACCGTATCGGCGTCAGATTCGTCGCATTGCGGTGTACTGGATTCAATAACGTTGATCTTCAAGCCGCTCGAGGGCTAAGCGTCGCCGTTACTCGAGTCGCGATCTACTCGCCCCATGCCGTGGCGGAGCACGCGGTTGCGTTGCTCATGACGCTCAATCGAAAGACGCATCGAGCGTACAACCGAGTTCGCGAGCAGAACTTTGGGCTGCAGGGACTGGTGGGATTTGATCTGCACGGAAAGACAGCGGGAATCTTCGGGACCGGCAAAATCGGACGAATCACGGCGGAGATTCTGCGTGGATTCGGAATGCGAGTGATTGCGTGCGATCCCAGTCCAGACACTGTTTGGGCGGAAACGGTGGGCGCCGAGTACGTACCTTTTGAGCAGATTCTGACGCTTTCGGACGTTGTTTCCCTACACGTTCCACTGTTGCCGCAAACGATCCATGTGATGAACCGCAGTTCACTCGCGAAGATGAAACCCGGCGCCTTTTTGATCAACGTCAGTCGAGGAAAACTTGTCGATACCGGTGCGCTGATCGAATCGCTTAAGTCTGGTCGACTTGGCGGGGTCGCTCTAGACGTATACGAGGAAGAAGAGGGCGTCTTCTTTCAGGACCTTTCGGGGCAAGTGCTTCAAGACGACGAACTCGCGCGATTGATCACGTTTCCCAACGTCATCGTGACAGCGCATCAAGCCTTTTTGACTCGTGAAGCACTCGACGAGATCTCGCGTGTGACCATCGGGAATCTCCTTGCGATCGCACAGGGGAAACCGTTTCTGGAAGGGACCGAACTGACGTAGACCGCCGAGCAGTCGATTGCTATTGCCTCGACCGCCTTGCGTGCTATGATCGGACCAGTTGGTTTGTCGATTTGCAGTGCAGCCTCGGTTCGGTCTTGAATCTGTCCGCCGCTCTCGTTCGCCTCGCCACTTGGTGGACCACCACGTCTGGTCCCTTTCTATTGGCCCGGAAAGCAGTTTGTTGGGCCTCTCGCCCGCTTTGCAGGAGTTGGAAGATGGGCAAAAAGTTGTACGTCGGTAATCTCAGTTTCAAGATTACGAACGACTCACTACAGCAACTGTTCTCGCAGTTTGGCGAAGTTCGCAGCGCCGAAGTGGTTCAAGATCGAGAGACGGGGCGAAGCCGCGGCTTCGGTTTCGTGGAAATGGCTGACGCCGAGGGCGCGGAGGCGGCGATCAACGCGTTGCACGATAAGCCGCATGAAGGCCGGCCGCTTGTCGTCAACGAAGCTCGTCCTCGCGAAGATCGTGGTCCTCGTGGCGGGGGCGGTGGCGGCGGTCGCTTCTCGTCGTATGGCGGCGGCGGTCGTCGTTAGAATGCGTCACCGCATTCTGGTTTTCGGAGTCATGAACATCCGTCTCTAGCGAGACGACCTTCGCCCCGAGCGCGGCACCTTGCGGCCTCTCGGGGCTTTTTTCGTCGTTCAGCGCCCGTTCCGCCCGCTGATTTGATGCCAGTTGATCCAGATACGCAAACCGCCTTTGCGTCGACTTTGCGGCCTCCTCCCAACGTTCGGTGTCGAAGCCGAGGCGCTCTAGAATCGGCGGCAATGTCTCAGGGATGACTCCCTTCTTTCCGGGCGCCGCTTTGCGACCCAGTTCGTCGAGCAACTCAAAGTAGTGCTGCTGCGAGATTGGCAGGAAGCCGGTGTCGGACGCACGACGTCCTGCTGCGACGCCCGAGTAGCCGTCACCTTCTTCTCGAATCGGCGACATCCAACCGGAACGAAGTTTAGCGGTGAGCATCTTGTCGTCGAATTCGTCCGTGTCATTGGAAAGGCCCAGCAATTCGCGGATGCGAACGCTGGGCTTCTCTCCTCGAGCGATCGTTTCCGACATCCAGTCCAAGATGCGATCGCAGGCGCCGGTGAAAGTCGAGTCTTCGGGTGTTTCCGCAATGTTCGCCCGAATGAGATTGAGATCGACGTAAAGACTGCATGCCAAAATCGACTCGTCGGTTTGCAGTCGGACGCATCCAAACCGTTCGGCGAGAAAGTGTCCCGACTTTTTGTCTTCTTCGTTGGCAATTCGTGCGATGGGTTCATTCAGCATCAGCATAAACCAACTGATGTCTGACAAACGTGCGCGCCATTCGGCGATCGATTTGGCATCCTTGAGGAGCTTCTCGAGCTGCTTCTTTCGCGGAGGGTCCTTCAGTTCCAGCCGATGGCGGGAAAGCCGCATCCACCGCTTACAGACTTCTTCGTCGGACCATGTGGTTGGGAGCGAGGGATGGTTGCGGAGTACGGTGTGATAGTGGTTGTCGAGAATTCCGTGTCCAAGGACATCGATGGCGAAGATGCTTGCCAACGCTTCGAGTCGTGAGCGAATCCAGCCGCGGCGATGACTGCAGTCTAGGCCCGATACGGGGTCGACGCCGCAGAGAAAGGCCCTTCGAACACAGCGGGCATAGCAGTGATAAATGCCGACTTCGGCGCGGTCGAGAACAAGGCTTCGGATGCGGGCGGGCATGATCTGTCTCCTGGGATGTCGCGAGTACGGCCCCCACACTTCCAATGGCGCGAAAAACAGCCCAAAGGAACGACGATCACGAGTGAATTTGTGGAATTCTCCGGATGTTTTTCTGACTCGCCGAAATCAACTCGCGCGACAGCCACCGCGGTAAGACACCTAGTCCAGACAGTCTAGAAGGGGACATTTCGTAAGTCGCGAACCCATCACGAGTTTTGGACGGAGGCGGGTGGGATTGTTGGCTGCCGGGAACCGCTGCGGCGTTGGGGCGAATGCGGAGGGGGGGCGTCGGCGATCGACACCTGAGAGCAGACAGTCTAGGGAGACAGTCTAGGGGGGGAGGTTGGAAAAACGGGCGGCTGCGATGTTTGCGCAAGAAGGGTGGTTTGGGCTTGAGAAACTTTGATGATTCGATTGAGTTTTGGGGCTGAAATCATCACAGGTTGTGAGAGTCTGTACCGATTAAACCAATGATGACGATTTCAACGTTCGTATCGGCATGCGCCGCACGATTGTGCGGTGGGTAAGGCATGCGATGCCGGAGGCCCGACAAGGACGATTTCCATGCGTCAGAGTTTCCCATTTGCTCGCCGGTTAGTCTTCCTTGGACTGGCCAGCGGGCTCGTTACCATGTGGCTGTTGGCTCTTTTAGCGAGGGCCCCTCAGTCCGTGGCGCAACAAGCTCCGCCTTCCGCCGAAGGCGTCCCGACGGAACCGCCTGCCGACGCGGCGACGGAGGACTCGGTCGTCAAGGGCTATTCGGTGGATGACGGCGTCGATGTCGATCGGGTCGTCGCCGACCTCAAGAAACGCTACGTCCGCGTGCCAGACATCAAGATCGCGGCGGATTCGCGTACGAAGAAAGTGATCGTTGTGGCGCCCGCGAACATCCAAGCTGATGTCGCACAGTGGGTCCCGAAGCTGGCTGCGGCGCAAGCGGCCGCGCCGCGAAAGTCGACAGCGCCGTCGGTCTCCGCGCCTCCTGCGGCGAACCAGCCGATGCGCAACGCGGCGAGGGCTGCGCAGCCTGCTGCACCGCATCCTCTCAAGAACATCGCGTGGCGGGAGCTGGAGTTCGGCCTGCAGAAATTGTGGGGCGCAAACCTCCCGATCACGGAAAGCGAAGATGGACAGTCAATTGTCGTTTCGTTTCCTGGCCGTTGGACGCCGGCGCCGACGATGCAAGTCGACTTGCGAAAACGAGTCGTGACTTTTACTGGCGCCGCCGAAGCACAGCAGTCGCTCGCTCGCCTCGTAGCGGCTCTGGATCGACCGACCGATACAGCGGCCGCCGACACGCAGATTCTGCCAGTAACCGGCGGCAACCCGGAGCGGGTTCAGACTGCTGTCGCGGCTCTCCATAACGCATTGCAGAACGACGACGCAGCGCCCGCCAAACCTGCGCCGAACGCGCCTGCTGACGGCCCCGAGGGCTCAGATGACAGCGGTGGCGACGACGACAACGGTCTGATCGGCCCTGTCCAGATCGAGTTCCTCGATGGACTCGACGTCATTGTGGTGATGGGAAAGAAACGCGATGTCGATCGCGTGACAAAGATCATTCAGGACATCGAGAGGCTGACGGCGGAAACGAAGCCGGCGGTTCAGGTTTATCCCCTGCAGCAGACGAACAGTCAGGCGATGGCCGATTTGATTGTGCAGGTCTACACGCAGGTGCTTTCGTCGCGCCAAGGCGCCGTTTCGATCACGGGACTCGTAAAGCCTAACGCGATCTTGCTCATCGGTCGCACGGAAGCGGTCGCGACGGTCGTCGAGTTGATCCAAAAGCTTGATCAGCCCGTCGAACCCGACGCGATGCTCAAGGTGTATCAACTCAAGTACATGAGCGCACCGGACGCGGAAACGACGATTCGCAACTTCTTCGGCATCCGAGCGGGCGGCGGAACGGGCGCTGGCGGGCTTGGACAAGGTCCGCTGGGCGGCGGGATTCCGGGCGGCGGTGGTGCTCTGCCCGGCGCCGCTGGAGCTCCGGGCGGTGCCGCTGGCGCGACGAGCGCCGGCGTCAATCTGGCGGCTCGTATGAACATCGCCATCGACAATCGAACCAACTCGCTGATCATCCAAGCTAGCCCGCGCGACCTCGCAGAGATCGAACGGTTGCTTGAGCAGATTGACGTGGAAGAAGGCGCTGCGACCAGCGAACTTCGAATCTTCAAGTTGTCCAATACGCTCGCCCAAGACCTCGAACGCGTGCTTCAAGGGGCGATTCGCGGGCAAGCGACGGGCGGCGCGCAAGGCGGACAAAATGCCGGCGCGCAGCCGTTCGGCCAAGCTCAGCCAGGCGGCGGTACGGGGGGAGCGGCCAATGCGCAAGGCACTCCGCGACCGACCAACCTGCAGTTCGTCATGGTCGATGCTTTGCAGAAGCAAGTGATGGCGTCCGGCATCTCCTCGGATGTTTTCGTGACGGCCGATGTCGCGGGCAACGCCCTGATCGTCCGAGCTCCCACGAAAAGCATGGAATTGATCGCCGCCATCATCAAGGAACTCGACAGCCTGCCGGCGGCCGAGTCGCAGATTAAGGTCTTTACGGTGACCAATGCCGATGCGACGTCGCTGACGCAGATGCTTCAGCTGCTGTTCGGCCAACAGGTAACGGCCGGCCGCGGCAGCGGCGGAGCATTCGGCGCCGGAGCGTTCGCTCAGCCGCTGAACGCCCTCGCCGCTCAGGCGGGTGGGCCGAACGCGGGCGAGAGCATTTTGGTGCCGTTGCGATTCGCCGTCGACGCGCGAACCAACAGCATCATCGTCTCGGGTTCGGCGGGCGATCTGCGCGTCGTCGAAGCGTTGCTTCTGCGACTGGACGAAGGGGACGTCCCTCGTCGTCGACTCACCGTCTACCGCCTCAAGAACGCGCTGGCGCAAGACGTCGCCAACACGGTCACGCAGTTGCTTCAACAGCAGCGGCAGGTGATCAACCAGAATCAGATTTTCAATCAAGCGATCGGCCCCTTCGAGCAACTCGAGCGAGAATTCCTGATCCAGGCCGAGCCGCAGACCAACTGCCTAGTGATTAGCGCGACGCCGCAGTTCTACGAAGAGATCATCAAAATGGTCGACGACCTCGACTTCCGTCCGCCGATGGTGATGATCCAAGTACTGCTGGCCGAAGTTCAGCTCGATAATCTCTATGAATTGGGCGTCGAGCTTGGCCTGCAGGACTCGCTTCTTTACGACCGCGGTCGAACGGGAGTCGGTGCATCCAATCCCGGCTTCAACTTCAACAATGCGGGCGTCTCGTCGCCGAATCTCCCGAACAACTCGGGCGCCAGCCGCAACGCCTTGGCTGGACAGGCGCTGTCGAACTTCAGTCTTGCTCGCATCTCGCCGACGGCCGGCTACGGCGGTCTGGTGCTGTCCGCGGCCAGCGATTCGGTGAGCATCCTAGTGCGGGCGCTGCAGCAATCGGGCCGTCTCCAAGTGCTCAGTCGTCCGCAAGTGATGGCGATTCACAATCGTCAAGCCCAGGTGGTGGTTGGACAGCGAGTGCCGCGTTTGTCGGGCACCACGCAGACGACCAACGCGGTCACTCAGAACGTGCAAGACACTGAAATTGGGCTCATCCTGAACATCATTCCGCAAATCAATAAGGACGGCATCATCCTGATGAACATTCAGGCTGAGAACTCCGCGTTGAGCCAAAGTCCGCAAGACTCGCTCACCGTTCCCTCAGGCGACGGCTCCGTCACGATTCCCGCGATCAATACCACGAGCGCCGTGACGACCATCAGCGCCAAAGACGGTCAGACTGTCGTCTTCGCGGGTCTCATTCAAAACTCGAAGACGATCACCACGCGTCGCGTTCCCTACTTGTCGGACATTCCGGTGTTAGGCGAATTGTTTCAGTACAACTCGAACCAACAGCGACGTCGCGAACTGCTGATCGTCATGACGCCGAAAATCGTGCAGCACGATGACGACTATGACTGGGTCAAAGCGACGGAGTCGGAGCGAATGAACTGGTGCTTGAGCGACGTGGTGAACATCCACGGCGACGTCGGGCTGCGAGGCGGCTCGTGCTTGATGTGCGGAGATCAGATTCCGGTGATCTACCCGGACAAGACGCCGACCGTCGAGTACTTCGAGGCGCAACCGCGAGAAGCGGTGCCGTACGGCGAAGCGCCGACGCCCGCGACCAGCGATCAAGGCGCCGCGTCGACTCGACGCCAGGGCCCGACGCCTCGACTGCGATCCCTGGAACCGATTCCCGCGCCGCCGGCGACAGGCGAAGAGCCCGTGTATCCGCCGACGACGACGGGGAACGGAGGCGTACCCTACGGACCGCCGGTCGATCCCAACTATGCGACCCCCGCGGGTTACTCGAATCCTCAAAGTCGCTATCCGGTAGCGCCGGCGAATTATCCGGCGACGGCGACACGAAACGGTTACCCTGCCTCCGGTGCGTCCCCGCGGTAGGTATCGGCACACACAGATTGACGCGGGCTGCATGATGCGGCCCGCCGCTTGGGAAGGTACATGACGAGGAACTCATGATGAGTCATTCTTCCACCGTGACGTCGCGACGTTTGGTTCGCTTGCGACGGCTCATGTTCAGCGCCGGCATCGGCATCACGCTAGCCGCTGGCGTGGGTTGTCAGTCGCTAAGCAAGATGCCGACTCTTTCGAGCCCCACGACTTGGTTCCAAGGGAAGTCGGTGGAAGAACAGCATGGCGTGCCGCAGCGACTGGTTGCGCTATGGACCGAGGATGTGCTGAATCAGTCGGGTAAGCCGAGCACGCGCGGCTTTGGCGCTCGCATTTACTTCTACGACGCCCAGGACAAAGCCATTCAGGTCGACGGCCAATTGGTCATCTACGCCTACGACGATTCAAAGCCGCAGACGGGGCCGCAACGAGCGCCGGACCGGAAGTTCGTGTTCACGCCCGAGGACTTCAAGACCCACTTCAGCGAGTCGCAATTAGGGGCTTCCTATAGCATTTGGATTCCGTGGGACGGCATCGATGGGCCGCGCACCGACATCAGTCTCGTGCCAGTCTTTACTTCGGTGTCGGGGAAAATCGTCGTCGGCGCCCAAACGATCAATGTGCTCAACGCCCATACGGCGACGGGTAAGCTCGCCACGAATCAGATTCGGTACGAACAGAAAACGACCTACCCGAGCGTCGCGCCGCAAGGGCCGGCAACGGTCCAGCCCACGGCTCACTTAGAGTCAACCAGCCAACAGACCTCGGACGCAGCGACGCCCGCAAACGGTCAGCCAACCTCGCCGACTCGGATGAGATCCACGACGATTCCCATCACGGGCGCAATGTCCGAACGCCTTAGGACCGCGCCGCCCACGCCGCTGGTCGGTCTGCCGCTTGCTCCCTCGACCGCAGCCGCCACTGCCTCGCCGCCGCCGACTACGGGGTCGGCGCCGGCAGAGACTCTGTCGCCTCCACCTGCAGTTCATTCTGAACCGCCGAAATCCCCGGCTCCAACTTCGCCATCCGTTCCACGAGCAGCCGTTGATCCTCGGAATCCACCTTACCCCGTAGGATCGCCGTTTCTCCGTCCATCTCGATCGTGAGCTCGCGGACGTTCTTGAGTCCCGGGATTTTGGGCACGCGCGTGGCAAATTGACGTGAGCGGACGGACATTTGGGCGGGCGGGGACGTGAAGCCGAGTCGCATGGGGATGCGCAGCTGTTGTCGGCCGCGCTGATTCTGCTGTTGGTTCATGCCGAACTGATTCATACCCATCCCGCCAAATCCGCCCATGCGGCCCATCATTCCCATTCCCATCATGGCGCGATTCATGTTCATCGCGTTGAGGCCCGCGGCCGTACCCAACGTATCGGCCCCGATCGCTGAACGGAACGCGTCGGCGCCGCCGAAACCACGGAGGCTTTGAGCGTCCATCCCGCGATTCGTGGTATTGCCGGTAATGGAATTGGCCAGCGAGCCAGCTGACAGAGAGTTTCCGGCGGCGGCGTTTGATGCACCGGTGCTGCCGAGGTTGCCGAACTGAGCGCGTGCCAAATGGGGAACACAGGCGGCGAAGAGGAAGGCCGCGGCGGCAACCAATGATCGGCGACATGTTGTAGACATGGGACTCTCCTGCCGCCACATGGGCGGCAATTGCTGCGATTGGCAAACGGCTTCCGTCAATATTTTCGTCATTTCCCGCGAATACGGCAAGCCGGACAACTGCGGGCATTTGAAACCCGCCCAGTCCGAATTCGGGTAATGACGGTTGTGACGAACGTGCGACCCTAGGGGCAGACAGTCTAGGGCCCTTTTGCGGCCCGGAACGAGAACCAGGGGCAGACAGTCTAGGAGGGCTTGCTGGCGGCCGTGCGTCACAAGTTTTTTGTTTTGAAATGGATAGTGAATTCGAAGGGGGACGCGATGGCGAGCGGCAAGAGGGGAAGCGGGGGGCGTGCGACAGGGCTTGAAAGGGGCGCGGCGGGGCGCTGTGCAAGGGGGGCCCGCCGTGCTGCGGCGTGGGTGGCCGTCCTGTTCTTCGTCGCCTGTAGCGCACGGTCGGCGCTAGCCGAACGGCCGACGGCGCCGCAGTTGCTCCCCAGTTCGACCTTGGTCTCCCTGCGCGTCGCGGACACGAAAGACTTCGTTCAAAAACTCCGCGAAGGTTCGATGGGCAAGATGTTGCAAGACGAGCAGCTGAAGCCGCTCGCGTCGCAGATCTACGGTTCGGTCGCCGATTTGTTTGGACAGGTTCAAGACCGCGTCGGCCTGCCGCTCGATAAGATCCTCGCCATTCCCCAAGGCGAGTTTTGCCTGGCTTTTGTGCCGCCCGAATCGGGGCCGCCGGCTGTCGTAATTTTGCTCGACGCGGGCGACCAGATTCCGTCCGTAACTCGCTTGTTGGAAAGGGCGACGGAGGAATTGGAGAAGCAGGGCGTGGTGCGCAGCCAAGAGGCGTTAGGCGACACGTTGCTGGTTCAATTCAAACCGGCCAACGGCCCTGGCTTCACTTACTGCATCCGCGACGGCGTGTTCTTGGCGTCGACCAACAAAGATGTCGTCAAGCAGACGCTGAACGTGTGGAACGGCTCGCCTGACGCGAATTGGACATCGTTGGCGGACAACAAAAAGTACACCGCGATCATGAGCCGTTGCTCGGCGGCCGGCGAGGAACGGCCGCAAGTGACTTGGTTCGTCGACCCCATTGAGTTGTTCCGTTTCGGCGCCCGCGGCAATTTCGGCGCGCAAGCCGCATTGGCCATCCTCCCCGCGCTCGGCCTCGACGGACTCCAAGGCATCGGCGGCAGTCTGCTTATGGGAACGGGCGACTATGACGTGGTGCAGCACATTCACCTGTTGCTCGACAGCCCTCGCAGCGGCGTCTTGGAGCTCATCACACTCAAGCCCGGCGATTCCAAGCCCGAATCATGGGCGCCGGCCGAAACGGCGACCTATATGACGTTGCACTGGGACTTTGCCTTCACCTACGCCGAGCTCACCAAACTGATTGACAGTTTCCAGACCGACGGCACGGTCGCGCAGTTCGTGAAGCAGCGATTTGAAGAGCCGCTGGGAGTCGAGTTTCAAAGCGAGCTGATCGATGCGTTGGAAGGGCGAGTGACGTACCTGACGTGGTTTGAAAAATCAGGCGCGATCAATGCCCAGACGCAGATGTTGGCCCTTAAACTGAAAGACGCGGAGGCGTTTCGAAAGACGCTCGATCGCGTCGCCGCCAAGTTTGAGCAGAACATGGAAAAGGAAGCCTTCGGCGGCGTGAGCTACTATCGGATCAAGACGCCGAACGCCGAGAACGCTCGTCGTGTGCAAGTCGAACGTCGCGACGGCGGTATTCGGACGCAATTGAATCTTCGCGCTCCGGAACCGTGTCTGTTCATTCTCGGCGACTATTTCTGCGTGGCCGACGCCTCGTCGCTGGTCCGCGAATGCATCGCGACACAATCCGACCCCGACAAATCTCTCGCGTCGGCGCTCGACTATAAGTTGGTGGCGAGCAAGATTTCGCGTCAGACTGGCGGCAACGCGCCGGGGATGATCGTTTTCAATCGCCCCGAAGTCGGCTTGAAAGCCATTTACGATTTGGCCCGCGACGAAGGCATGCGGAAGATGCTCGCCCAACAAGGCGAAAACAATCCGTTCTTGAAGTCGCTCGACAAGGCGCTCCAAGACAACCCGCTGCCGCCGTTCTCGGTCATCTCGAAATACTTCGCTCCCGTCGGCGGGATGGTGACGAACGACGAAACGGGCTTTCACTACATGACGTTTGGGCTGAAACGCAACTAGCCGTTCTTCCCGCCTCTGTTCCACACGCGGCAACTCGGCAAACCTGCGGCCCGCTTTCGGGAAACCGACGGTCGGGCCGCTAGGGCTGCCAGCGGCGGATGGCCTCGGCGTCGACTTTAGCCAGCGGCGAGTAGGCTGGGTGGCGAGTGACTTTGTAGGGGCTGTTGCGAGCGGCGTTATAGCAGCAAATCAGCGACCACCGCGGATAGTCCGCTCGGTTTTGGTCGCTGCGGTGCAGCAGATTGCCGTCGAAAAACAGGGCGTCGCCCGGTTCCGCTTCGACATAGACCAGCTCGAGTCGTTCGAGGGCCGCTTCGACTCGCTCTAAATCCGCGCCGGTTTGGTCGCCCGTGCGTAGATGGTCGATGCGTCCCAAGTGGTGCGACCCGCGGAGGACCTGCAAGCAGCCGTTGTCGCGCGTCGACGGCGACACGGCGATGAGGCAACTGGCGAGCAACGGGAAGAGACAGCCGTTGTGGTACCAGTAGCCATAGTCCTGATGCCACTCCCAAGCGCCTCCCGTCCGCGGTTCCTTGAGCATCATCTTCATGTGCCACAGATACACCTCGCCGCCCAACGCCTGTTCCATACGCTCGACGATGCGGGGCGAGCGGGCGAACATCGAGTACAGGTTGTCGCCGGCTTCATTCCACAGCGCGAGCTTGGTTTCGAGCCCGGTTGCATCTTTGCGACCATAGACGCTTTGCCGAAACGACGGGTCGTCCTGGGCGAATTCCAAAAGCTTTTCGATTTCGTCCCGTGCGAACAGTCCGCGTGCGAGGTGGAAGCCGTCGCGCTGGTAGGCGGCGAGTTCTGTGGAGGAGAAGGCGGCGGAGCTGGGAGAGCTTTTCGCGAGCGTATTCATGGAGCACCTTCGGACATGAATGCCGATGCAGGGACGGCGATTACTCAACGCCGAGTCTGCATTCTGGCGTGTTGCGCGTTCTTCGAGCAAGGTCGACTCGCCGTCGATTCAAGCGATGCGCATGACGTTTCGGTTAACGCCTTGCGAGAGGCGCGCGGAATGAGCGGAATCGCGCGCCGACCGCGAACTCGCACACCCCTCGATGTAATGGTTGGGATCGAGGCCGCTTGCGCCCGCGTTGCATTTTGTCCGTCGCTCGGGTAGTTCTATAACATTGGAAGGACGCTGCAAATCACGGATTGCGGCGTTGCGCAGCGCTCCACAGGACTCGACGAAGGTTGTGCGAAATGGCGAAGGAGAAGGAGAAGTCGCAAGAGGATGAGAAGGCGACCGATGCAGCGTCGAGCAAGCTGAAGCGCATCTTGCTTGTGGATGACGATGCGGAAATCATCGAGACGATGAAGTACGCACTCGAGTCGAAGGGCTACGAAGTCCTCGTCGCTCGGGACGGTAATCAGGGACTCGCGATGGCCGAGACCGAAGACCCTGACCTCTTGATCTTGGACATGATGATGCCCAAGCGCAGCGGCTTTCTGGTGTTGGAAAAGCTGCGCCGTTCGCGCCCCGTTCCGATGCGAATCATCATGATCACGGCGAACGAAGGCAGCCGCCACAAAGCCTACGCCGAAATGTTGGGCATTGATGACTACATCCGCAAACCGTTCGCGATGGATCGGCTGTTCGAGAGTGTCGCGAAGCTGATCGGGTAGTCGTCATCGCAAAGGCCGAAAGCCGATGGGCCGGTCGGATTGCCACTCGGACTCCCCCGAAAACTCGGGCGATCCTGATTCGACTCCGAGGTTGAATCTGGTGGAGATCAGTACGCGCTGGACCTCGTTGCAGGATCCGCAGCGGTTCGTGGTGCGCTACAGTCCCGCGATCCTGGCATATCTGGAGTCGCTGCTGCGCGATCCCCACGTGGCCCGCGACGTCGCTCAAGACTTCTTTATCCAGTTCGTCCAACGCGGACTTCCCCGCGCCTCGCAAGATCGCGGTCGATTTCGCGACTATCTCAAGACGGCCGTTCGCAACGCCGCCCTCACGGAACTGCGTCGTCGTCGCCTCCAGCAGGCGGAGCCAGAACTGCTGACGCTGATTCCCGATGAACAGGATAGGGCGGCCGAAGCCGACATGCGCCGTGCTTGGGCGACCGTGATGCTCGACAAGCTGTGGCGCGCACTCGAGCATCATCAGCGACACAATCCCGGCAATTACGCCTTCAGCGTTCTCAAGGCGTCCATCGACTACGCGGAAGAAGACTCCGAACAACAGGCGGCTCGAGTCAGTCGTTTGGTCGGACAGCCGCTCAACGCCGCCGCGTTTCGCAAGCAGCGCAGCCGCGCTCGCGCTCTGGCCGCCCAGATTCTGCTCGACGAAGTCCGCTCGACGCTCGCCGAACCGTCGGCCGAGGAGGTCGAAGCCGAATTGGCCGACCTCCAACTGCTCGACCTCCTGCGCGACTATCTCACCGATTCCGATTGACGGCTCGCGTCCTGCCGCGAGGGGATGGTCAGGGTTTCGGTTCGCGCCCCACCAACGATACGAGAAACTCGAGCAAGTCGGCGACGTCGGCGGGCGGCAGCGCGTCGGCGAAATTGCCGGGCATCAGCGAGAGGGCCGAGAGACGAGATTCCTCGACATCCTTCGTCGCCACTCGAACTTCCTTCCCTTCGGCGTTGGCGAGCACGATTTCGTCGCCTTCCTGTCGCAGTTTGAGTCCCGTGACGATTTGGCCGTCCTCACGCGTGATGAGCGTCGTGCGGAAGGCGGCGTCGACGTTGCGATTAGGATCGAAGACATCTTCCAGGAGCCGTTCGGCGCCGCGGTTGCCGATGCCGTCAAGTTGCGGGCCGACCATGGCGCCCTCCCCTGACACTCGATGGCACGCGACGCAGTGTTTTCGAAAAACCAACTTGCCCCGCTCGACGTCGCCGCGGACCTTCGTCCACGCCGCCAGTCGCTCGGATTGCAGCTTCCGCACCCGCTCTTCGGGCGCGGGCAGGCCGGCCGTCAGCGTCTCGATGCGTTCCTCGAGCCGTTCGACGCCGCTGGCTTTGAGGCGATCGACGAGCGGCTTTTCTTGCAGAAGCCGCGGCGACGCTTTGCCGGCCCCGATCGTCGTCAACAGCGACTCGGCGCCCTCTTTGCGAGAGGCAAGGGCCAGCGCTAGAAGCGGCTGCAGGGCGGCGGGCGCGGTCGCCAACGTCTCGGCGACCGCCTTTCGCGACTCGACCGTGTTCGTCGCCGCCAGGAGTTCGGCGGCCTTCGAACGGAGCACGGGCGGCTCGCCGCCGGCGGCCAAAACCTTCGTCATGCGCGGGGCGGCCGCGGCGGGGTCCAGGTTGTAGACAGTCTGGAGCGCAGCGGCGCGCGTGACGGCGGGAATTGAGCCGTCGTCGACCAGTTTAATTGTCGCCGGAAGTTGTGATTTGAGAAAGACTTGATCGATGGCTTGGAACGCCAGTTCGTAGGGGGATTGGTGAGTCGGGAGACCGGCTGTCGGGGACGCGACGACCGGCGGCTCGAAACGACCGACGCCGATCCACGCGTACGCCGCTCCGGCGTCGGCATCGACCACCTCAAGGACCGCCTGCTGGCCCCTCCAACGGGAGAGGTCCCACGTCGTCTTCTGCGCGACGTCGTTGCGCGGAGCGACCTGCTGCGCGATGACCTCGGAAGAACCAGAAGAAGGGCCAGACAGTCTAAGGCGTATATGGTTGACGGGAGGCGGGGTCGTGCCCGGCAACCCGTTGTGACCGCACAGCCAAAACGTCAGTGTGTCGGGGATCGCGAATGGAGCGCTCCGCAAGACGCCCGTCAGCGACTCGCCGCCGACGATGCTGTCGAAGACTGGGATCTCGAGGCCGTCTTCGCAGCGGCGCGTCCGCACGCCCCAGGGGCTGGGCGAGACCTTGCCGCCGACGGGAACCTCCAGGGGTTGGTTGGACCATGCGGGGACCGGGTGACGCGAGGGATCGAGCAGCATCGCCGTCTGAGACTCGATCCAACGTCCAACCGGCTGATCGGCGGCGATCACGGCGCCGCGCTGTCGTTGCCCCTCCAGGATCGCTCGGAGGAAGCCTGCCGAACGATTCGCGTCGCCGCGAAGTTTCGTCGAGGCGAATTCGACGACCTCGACCAGCGACGTCGGGGCGCCGTAGCGAGCGACTTGCTGGACGCTGCGCTCCAATTGCGGCGCATCGGGGCGGTGATCGCGTAAGAAGCGAAACGCCCACTCGGCCGCTTCGCCGGACGCTGTCGCGAGCACGAGATCGATGACGAACAACGCCCGCTCGGGCGCCAGCCGGTCGGCGGACGCCGCCAACTCGGCGAGTCCGCCGGGATCGCGGAATTGATTGCGGAGCGCCAGTTTGAGGGTGTGAACCAGTTGCACGTCTTGTTCGGGCGCTTCGGCGAACGCCTGCAACAGGGCGGCGACATGACTGCCGTGCGGATGCTTGGCGAGCGTCGCGGCCGCATGTCGTCGCACGAACGGGCTTTCGTCGCGCAGTTGACTCAGCACCCAGCGCCGCGTCGGCTCATCCCAGGCGGACAGTTCGCCGGCGGCGGCCAACAATTGCACTCGCGTGAGCGCTGCGGAAGCATGCGTCGCCTCGGCGGCGATCCGCTGCGGCGTCCGGCCGGCGTGGTGCGCCAGCCAGACGGCCTGGGCGGCGCCGAGCGAATCGGCGGGCAATGCGAGGGCGGCGGCGAGCGTCGCGTCGTCGCCGCGCGTTTGTAGTTCCAGCGTCGCGCGCAAGCGATTTTGCAGATTGGGGTCAGACAGGCGTTCCACCAATTGCGGTTTGGACAGCGCCGTGAAATCGATCACGGACGGCGGCGGCCCGTTGGCGGCGTCCCCTTTCCAAACGACTCGCCACAGCCGGCCGCGAGTCCGATCGCGGCGCGGGTGCTTCAGGTCGACTTCGTAGTGCCCGATGATGCTGTTGTAGAAGTCGGCCAAATAGAGTGCGCCGTCGGGTCCGAGCTGGATGTCGACCGGGTGGAACCAAGGGTCGGAGCACGACACAAAGTCGACCGGGGCGGAGATCCAAGGAGACGAACCGCGCCATTGCGGCACGTCGCGATGCACGACGTTGGTGATGACGTTGCCGACGTAGAAGCAGTCGCGGTATTCGGCCGGATACTGGGCTGCGTCGTAGACTGCGACGCCGGCGATGCCGGTGGAGTCGTGATCGTGGGCCGTCATGGGGGGAGCGAACCCCAGCCCGTCGTGCGGCTTTCCAAACGACTCATAGTAGCCGCCGCGCACGAGATGCGTGATCGGCTTGCTATGGCAGTCGGCCGTGTAGGCGTCGCCCCAACGATCGAAGCACATGCCGAACGGATTGACTTGCCCCCAGGTCACTTGTTCGATGGCCGAACCATCGGGGCGAAAACGATAGGTATTGCCCGACTGCAACTGCATGACCACGGGGCCTTCGCCGCGCAGCTTGACCTTGGAATCGTTGCGGAAGCCGTGGCACGCGTAGACCCAGCCGTCGGGCATGAGTCGGAAGGCGTTCTGATTGCCGTGCGTGTCGGCGATATCGAACGGTCCGTAGAGGATTTCGCGGCGATCGGCTTTGCCGTCACGATCCTCGTCGAACAGTTTCCAAATATTCGGGATCGACCAGACGATCGCTTCGTGACCGTCGCCCAGTGGCAAGACGCCGATGGGGATGTTCAGTCCCTCGGCGAATCGTTCGGCCTTGCGCGCACGCCCATCAGGGCCGAAGTCCGAGAGAATTGTGATTCCGTCGCGCGCCTGCGCGGGATCCGCCGCCGCAAACGGATATTCGACTGAATGCGTGACCCACAGCCGACCGCGGGCGTCGAACGCCAAGTTCATCGGCTTCTGGATTTGCGGTTCGGACGCCACCAACTGGATTTCAAAGCCGGGTGGCAGTTTGAAGTGCGTTCGCTGTTCGTCGGGCGGCAGCGCTTCGGTCGGCGCGACCGGCGGGCCCGCCGAGACGTGCGGCAGCCCGACGAGGCCGGCGATTATCGAGAGGGCGATGAGCGAAAGAAGCGAACGGCGAGCGAATGGACGGCGACGCACGAGGAACTTCCTTTGCGAGAGTGCAACCAAGCCGAGGGGCGCAGACGCGAGCGACAGGGCGCCCTCGCGACTCGGACCGCGAGGCGGCGCGCGAACGCAGCCTCGGGAAGAGGTCGGCCAGCGACCGGCTTACGCGTGATCGGCGATAAAGTTGCGGAGGTAGGTGTGGCTTTGCACGAGCGACGCTTGGCGGGCCTTGAGCGAATGCTCGAACGACCGATCCTCAACCTCGACGCACACCGGCCCGCGGTAGCCGACGTCGCTGAGGACCGAAAAGAATTGTCCCCAGTTCACATCGCCCATGCCGGGCAGTTTGGGCGTGTGGTATTGGTTGGGGTGCGCGAGGATGCCGACGTCGTCGAGGCGCTGGCGGTCGATTCGCACGTCTTTGGCATGAATATGGACCAACCGATCCGAGAATTCGCGAATTGGTTTGAGGTAATCCATCTGCTGCCAGATCATGTGCGACGGATCGTAATTCAGACCAAAATTGGGACTGGGGATCTCTTCGAACATCCGCCGCCAGATCGCGGGGGTGGTCGCGAGGTTCTTGCCGCCCGGCCATTCATCGCGCGTGAACAGCATGGGGCAGTTTTCGATGCCGACGCGGACGCCGCGGTGATCGGCGTGTTGAATCAGCGGCTTCCAGACTTCCAAGAAACGCGACCAATTATCGTCGACCGACTTGGTCCAGTCGCGGCCGACGAACGAGTTGACTCGCGACACGCCCAGGCGGGCGGCGGCGTCGATCACTTTCCGTAGATGTGCGACGGCCTGCTCGGATTCTTCGCGCACCGGCGATAGCGGGTTGGGGTAGTAGCCCAAGCCGCTGATCGCAATTCCTGCGTCGGCCATGACGCTGTGCACTTCATCCGCTTGGCGGGCGTCGAAGTTGACGACGTCGATATGCGTCACCCCCGCGTATCGCCGTTCGGCTTTACTGGGGGGCCAGCACATGAGTTCAACGCACGAATAGCCGATCTGCTTCGCGACCTGAGCCACTTCACGGAGGCTCAGGTCGGGCAGGATGGCGCTGACGAATCCGAGTTGCATGTCGCCTGTCTACTTTCCAAAGAGCTTCCCGAAGATCCCGGGCTTTTTCTCGCCGCCTTCGCCGCCTTCCCCGCCGGGGGCGAGCGACGCGGGGCGTTGTTCCGGGAGCCATTTGCCAAGCGACGCGAGGACGGCCTCGGGATCGCCCGTGGCGACTTTGGCGCCCGAATCGGCGCCGAGCAGCTTACCGTAGGCCTCGATCATTTTGTCCGAGGTGATCAGGTCCTTCGAGCGGAAGAAACGGATCTCGGCGAGCGCCGGAAGAGGATTCTCGGGTTTCGCGTCGACCAGCTTATCGACGAAGGCGGCCACCTTTTCCGGCTTGGCAGTCGCCGGGAAAGCAGCGCCTGCCAGCTTCTCATCGACGGCTGCGAACAAGCGTTCCATTTCGGCGTCGACGGGGTCTTCGCCCTTTTTGCCGTCTTCGCGGGCCTTCTTGACGAGCCCGTTCGTGAGGTTGGAGCCCGAGTAAATCGTCTCCTTGGTTGCGACGTTGACGAACGAGATTTTCGTCGTGTTCATCACGTTTTGACCGCCGCGCGAGACTTCGATGTCGTAGACGACGAGGACGTCGATTCCCTCTTCGGCCGCTTTCTTGACGAGTTCATTGAGTTTGCCTTCGCCAAGCATGGTGACGCCGGGGAGGAGTTGATCGCCATTCGCGGGCGGGACGGCCGCTTGACCGCCGGGCATGCCGCCCGGCATTCCCCCGGGCATGGCGCCGGGAGGGCCGCCTGGGCCGCCTGGAGGCCCGCCAGGTGCGCCTGGGAAGGCGCCGGGAGGTCCGCCGGGCCCGCCGGGAGGGCCGCCGCCCGGGAATGCGCCCGGAGGCGAACCAGCGCCCGGGAACGCGCCGGGAGGTCCGCCGGGGAAACCGCCGCCTGCGGCCGCGACCGGGCGGACCTTCGACATGTCTTTCATGGCCACGCCGAAGTCGCCGCGTTCGAAACGCTTCTTCAGGTTTTCGAGCACTTTGTCGCCCAGCTCGCCGGTGTAGAACGCCAGCATGGCGCGCGGTTCTTCGGGCGCTTTGAACAATTCGGGCTTGGCTTGCGGTTGACCGGGGTTGTTTTGACCGCGGTTCCCCTGGTTGCGATTTCGGTTGCGGTTTCCGCCGGGGGCGCCTGGAGCTCCGGGACCGCCGGGGCCGCCTGGAGGACCGCCCATCATGCCCGGCGCGGCGCCCATGCCTGGTCCGCCGGGTCCGCCCGCGCCGCCGCCGGTCCCGCCGATCGGTTCGGGGCTGGTTACCGCGCGCGATCCGACGTAGGCGATGCCAATGCCGAAACGAATGGCGGGTGCGTTACGGCGAATGCCCGTATACCACTTCATGTTTTCCAGCGACTTGCCGCCCGCGATCGCGTCCGCGCACAGCAGTTGGTAGGCGTCTTGATCGCGTCCTTCCGCGATCGCGAGGCGGACGAAATCTTCGACCGATTTGGGCACGGCGGGCGCCGCGCTGCCGGGGCTTTGTCCGGGAACGCCAGGAAAGGCGCCGGGAGCGCCAGGTGCACCGGGGAACGCGCCGGGGGCCCCAGGTGCGCCTGGGAAGGCCCCTGGAGCGCCAGGTGCACCCGGGAATGCACCGGGGACGGCGCCGCCTGGTACTCCGCCGGGGACAGGGGGAGAGCCTTCGTATCCGCCAGCGCCCATCGGGCCGGGGGGCGAGTCGCCGCCGGGCGGGGTTCCCATCGGAGGCGGGTTGTAGCCGCCGGGGCCTGCTGCAGCCATCGGTCCGCCGGGTCGTCCGCCGGGCGCAAAGCCCATGGGGCTAGCGCCGGGAGGTCCGCCTGGCGGTCCGCCGGGGGCGCCGCCTGGAGGTGCATATCCGCCCGGAGGTCCGTATCCGCCCGCCGCAGCGGCGGCAGGATCGGCGCCTGGTGCGCCGCCCGGAGGGCCATATCCACCAGGAGGTCCGTATCCGCCGGGAGCGCCGGGCGCTGCACCGCCTGGCGCGCCGCCAGGAGGTCCCCCCTGCGGTCCGCCAGCCATCATGCCCGGAGGCGGTCCGCCAGTCATGCCGCCTGGTGCGCCGCCTGGTGCGCCGCCAGGAGGTCCCCCTTGCGGTCCGCCAGCCATCATGCCGGGAGGCGGGCCGCCAGTCATGCCGCCTGGGCCGCCAGTCATGCCGCCTGGGCCGCCAGCCATGCCGCCTGGTGCGCCGCCAGGAGGTCCTCCTTGCGGTCCGCCAGCCATCATGCCGGGAGGCGGTCCGCCAGTCATGCCGCCTGGGCCGCCAGTCATGCCGCCGGGAGCGCCGCCAGGAGGTCCACCCGGCGGGCCGTTGGCCATCATGCCAGGAGGCGGTCCGCCGTTGGCGCCCATCGCCGCCGGCGCCCCTGCAGCATCGCTGCTCGCTTCCGCGCTAGGAGTTTCCGCAGCCTTCTTTCCGCAGCCAAACAAGGCCGCACACGCGAGGCTCGCGAGTGTAAACAGCAATCGACGCGACATAGAGTGGGCACCTTAAGTTGCCGCCAAGCGACGAGAACTCCACGAGCGCATTACGGCCGCTCGTCAGAACGACGTGATTATGCCAAGACGAAAAAAGCAAGTCGAGCATCACCGGTCGCGATTTGGAGCAAATTTTCGCCGCTCGTCGCCAAGTACTCCCGGACTGGCACCCAGGCGCTTTGAGGAGGATAATCCGCCGCACCTTCCAGGCCGACCGTTGGAGCGAATCGAGGAGCCGTTTTGACATGACAGCGCAGACATCCCAGGCAAAGTTGATTTCTTGGATGCGAGCCGTAACTCGATCGCTCGGGGCGCGAATCATCGCGGTCTGTGCGGGGGGCCTGCTGGCCGCCGGCGTCGCGGTCGCGGTCGCGCAAGAAAAGCAAGAAAAGCAAGAAAAGCCGCCCCACAATCAGGATCGACCGCCCGGGCCGGCGCTGTCGCCGGAAGAGGCGGTCAAAAAGATGACGGTGCCCGACGGATTTACCGTCGAGGTGGTGGCCGCCGAACCCGACCTCATGAATCCGGTCGCGATGACGTTCGACGAGCGCGGGCGGATTTGGGTGACGGAGAGCTTCGAGTATCCGCGGCGAGAAGCCGGGCCGGGGCGCGATCGCGTGAAGGTGCTGGAGGATACCGACCAAGATGGTCGCGTCGACAAAGTGACGGTGTTTGCCGAGGGACTCAATATTCCCTCGGGCATTGCGGTCGGGCACGGCGGCGTGTGGGTCGCGAACGCCCCCGACATCCTGTTCCTCCAAGACACCGACGGCGACGGCAAGGCCGACAAGCAGCAAGTCGTCGTCACCGGCTTCGGCCGCACCGACACGCACGAGCTGCCCAATTCGCTGACTTGGGGGCCCGACGGCTACCTGTACGGGCTCAACGGCGTCTTCAATCACAGCAAAGTGAAGCACCAAGGGAAAGAGTACGAGTTCACGTGCGCCCTCTTCCGCATTCATCCGAAGACTCATTCGTTCGAGTTGTTCGCGGAAGGGACCAGCAACCCGTGGGGAGTCGCCTGGGATCCGGAAGGGAGCGCGTTCATCAGCGCCTGCGTGATCGATCACTTGTGGCACTTGACCGAGTCGGGGTATTACCACCGCCAAGGCGGTCCCTATCCGCCGTTCACCTGGAAGATCGACTCGATTGTGTCGCACAAACATCAGAAGGCGGCTTACTGCGGCATTCACTACTTCGATAGCGACGCGTACCCCGAGTCGTATCGGGACAAGCTGTACATGGGCAACATTCACGGCGGATGCATCAACGTCGACTCGCTCACTCGACGCGGCGCCACCTATCGCGGCCAGGGACATCCCGACTTCCTCACGGCGAACGATGCGTGGTTCATGCCCGTGGTGCAAAAGACGGGCCCCGACGGCTGTTTGTATGTGCTTGATTGGTACGATCGATACCACTGCTATCAAGACGCAAACCGCGATCCCAAGGGAATCGATCGGCTGAAGGGACGTTTGTACCGAGTGCGCTACAAGGATGCGCCGCGAGCGCCTCGCATGAACATGGCGGAGGAGACCGACGAACAATTGGTGCAGCGCCTGCACAGCCCGAACGTGCTGCTGCGCGATCTGGCGCAGCGACTGTTGGTCGAGCGATCGTCGCCGGCGATTCGCGAACGCCTTGAGAAGTTGGCGTTGGACGACGCCGCGCCGCGGAAGACTCGCTTGCATGCTCTGTGGTCGTTGGTCGGCGCCGGGCCCCTGCGTGCGGAATTTCACGGCCAGTTGTTCGGCCATGCGGATCCTACGTTCCGCGCGTGGGCGGTGCGTGCGGCGGGGAACGCGGGGACGGTCGATGCGCGCGTCCGCGAGTTGGTCGAAAAGGCGGTCGGCGACGCGCATCCCGACGTCAAGTTGCAGGCGGTGATCGCGGCGAAGAAGGTTGCGAACGTCGATCCTCTGCCGATCTACTTGCAGGCCCTCGCCACCTGCGGCGACGATCCACTCATTCCCCACATCGTTTGGCAGAACCTACACCCGTTGTTGGAAACTCGCTCCACCGAGTTTCTGCAGCAAGTGAAAAAGTACGATTTGAAGCAGACGCCCAACTTGGCGAAGATCATGCCGCGGGTGACCGAGCGGATTTTGGCGAAGGGGAAGTAACGATGCGTAGTGGGAAAGTCGCCATGGCGTGGACGCTGTGCGGCCTGTTGTCGGCCGCGTGGACCGCGTCGCCGCCGGCAGCCTGGTTTGACCATGCGACGCGCGCGGACGAGCCGGCGAAGGTGGATATTGAGGCGGTGGCGACCAGCCTGGAGCTGATTGCGGAGATCGACGCCGACGCCACTCGCCAGACGCTCCGATTGCTGGCCGACAAACTGCAATCGCGCGAATTGACGGGGGACGCGCTGCGAGCGCTCGCCGAGCGGCTTGCGCCGACCTTGGCATCGTTGTTGGCGCGCGACGCGGGCGATCCGGTGCGCGGCGACGCCGTGTTATTGTCGGCGACGCTCGGCGCCGCAGCGGGACGCGAGGGGGCGCTGGCGATGCTGGATCGCGAGCAGGAGACCGCCGAATTACGACAACGCGCGGCGGGAGCGCTCATCTTTGCGAAGGACGCGCGCGTGTTTCCGGCGATTGGTCGAGTGCTGGCCGATCTGCGCCCCGAGTCGCGCGACTTGCAAGGGTTGTTGCTCGCGCAACTCGGACGATCCGACGAACCGCAAGTGGCCGAATTGGTGCTGCAACGCTACTCGGGGTTGCACGTCGAACTGCGGCCGAAGGCGATCGAGCTGCTGACGCAGCGACCGGCCTGGAGTCACGCGTTGCTGGATGCGATGGCGTCTAAGCAGATTCCGCCGACGGTGTTGAATGCCAACCAAGTGGCGCGCTTGGCGGCGGGGAAAGACGAGCCGCTGAAGAAACGCGTGACCGCGATTTGGGGAACCGTGCGAACGGAGCGAAATCCGCAGCGCGAGGAAGTGATTACGCGCGTGCGCAGCGAGCTGAAGAAGACGGCGGGGGACGTACAGCGCGGGCACAAGGTGTTTCACCGCGTCTGCGGGCAGTGCCACAAAATTCATGGCGAGGGGCATGAGGTGGGGCCGGACCTCACGGCCAACGGACGTTCGTCGCTGGAGCAGTTGTTGTCGAACGTGCTCGACCCGTCGCTCGTGATCGGAGCGTCGTACCAGGCGCGCATCGCCGTGACCGAGGACGGACGAGTGCTCACGGGCCTGCTGGCGGAAGAGAGCCCGCAGCGCGTGGTGCTGAAGCTGCAAGGCGGAAAGTTGGAGACGATCGCGCGTGACGAATTAGAAGAGCTGCGCGTGAGCCCCTTGTCGATGATGCCCGAGGGGCTCGAGACCCAGATTCAGGGTCAAGAGCTCATCGATCTCTTCGCCTTCCTGCTCGCAGAAAAACCGTAGGACAGGCATCCTGCCTGCCAACCGCACGTAGGACAGGCATCTTGCCTGTCTTGCAGCGCCGCCTGACTTGCAGCGCCGCCTGACTTGCAGCGCCCGTTGCGGTCCCCGGCTCACCGAGTCTGTTGGCCGGGGGGCAGGTAGGCTTTTTTCACAGGTAGGCTTTTTTTCACAGGCTGGAAGCCTGTGCTACGGCTGTGCTACGGCTGTGCTACGGCTGTGCTACGGCTTTTGTTCGACGCCTAGTTCTTTGAGTTTGGCGGCGACGTCGGCGCCGTGGGAGGTGGTTTTGACCGATTTGTCGATGTGGACGACTTTGCCTTCTTTGCTGATGTAGATGGTCCAGCGGCGGGGGCGGGGTTGAGCGGCGTCGGTGACGCCGAGCGGGCCGCTGAGGGCGAATTTGGGGTCGCTCAGGATGGGGTAGTCGAGCATCAGCGATTCGGCGAACTTCTTGTTCGTGTCGGCGTCGTCGCAGCTAGCGGCGAAGTAGGCGACGTTGAATTTGCGCAACGCGGCGCCGTTTTCGCGAAGCGACTTGCATTCGTTGGTGCAGCCGCCGGTGAAAGCTTTGGGATACCAGGCGATGACGACCGCTTGTTTGCCGACGTAATCGGCCAGCTTGTGCGTTTTGCCATCGCTGCCGGGGAGTTCAAAGGCGGGGGCGGCGTCCCCTTCTTTGACTTCGGCGGCGGCGGGGAGTGCGGCGAGGGCGGTCAGGGCGAGCGACGCGGCGAGAGGCAGGAACGTTCGACGCAGCATAGCGGGCGACTCCGGAGGGCTAGAGAACATCACGAGGCGGGTTTCGGAACGGCGGTTAGCGTAGCACGGCGAGCGCGGGGAAGCGAGCATGCGCCCCTTTGACTCGGGGCGGGCGCGGCCGTACAGTGATAGGTCCACGGACGTGGAGCAACTTGACGGAGAGCGGCCCTTGCGAGGGGGAGCCGTGAACCGGGTCAGGCCTTAACCGGAGCAGCCCTAAGCGGGGTACTCTTGTGCAAGGGTCGCTCTCTCTCAAGCTGCCATGTTCCTGGCCCTCGGGCACAGGCTCGTTTTCGTGTTTTCCCCCGGGCCCAGTATGTCTTCCGAGCCCCAGTCAATCGAGCGCCAGTCACTCGAGCGCCAAACTCTGGAGCCGCTGTCGTCGGAGAGCCCGTCGGTCGCCGCGGCGACCGGCGAATACGTCGTGGTCGCTCGCCGCTATCGCCCGCAGTCGTTTGAAGACTTAGTGGGCCAGGGGCAAGTTTCGCAGGCGCTGAGCAACGCGATCAATACGCATCGAGTGGGGCACGCGTACTTGTTCACGGGTGCGCGGGGAGTGGGAAAGACGTCGACGGCGCGGATCTTCGCCAAGGCGCTGAACTGCGTCCACGGTCCAACCCCGCGGCCGTGCAACGAGTGTGATATTTGTCAGGGAGTGGCTCAGGGCGGCGACGTCGATGTGATTGAGATCGACGGCGCCAGCAACCGCGGGATCGACGAGATTCGGCAATTGCGCGCGAACGTCAGCGTGCGTCCGAGTCGAGCGCGGTTCAAGATCTACATCATCGACGAAGTCCACATGCTCACGACTCCCGCCTTCAACGCGCTATTGAAGACGTTGGAGGAGCCGCCGGAGCATGTGAAGTTCATTTTTTGCACGACCGATCCCGAGAAGATTCCAATCACCGTGTTGTCGCGGTGCCAACGCTTCGATTTTCCGCCGGTGGAGGCGGAGTCGATTATTGGGCGATTGGAGCACATTGTGTCGTCGGAGGGGCGCGAGGCGGACGACGAAGCCATTCGGCTCTTGGCGCGGCGCGCAGCGGGTTCGATGCGCGACAGTCAGTCGCTGCTGGAGCAGCTGTTGTCGTTCACGACGGGGCGGATCACGGTCGACGAAGTCCACAAGATGCTCGGCACGGCCGGCGGCGGGCGGCTGGCGAAGCTGGTGAAACACTTGGTCGCGCGGGATGCGGCGGGCGCGCTGGAGGAACTGGAGCGATCGACGCACGAGAGCGTCGAGATAGGGCAGTTGGCGGAGCAGTTGTTGGGGTATTTGCGCGACTTGATGGCGGTGGCGGTGGGTTGCAAGCCCGACCTGTTGCTGCATGCGTCGACCGGCGACTACGCGGAACTGAAGCAGTTAGGCGAGCAATGGGGGCTCGAAACGGCGCTCGCCGCCGTCCAGGTGCTGGATGCGGCCGTGACGAAGATGCGTCACAGCGTCCACGCGCGCGTGCTGCTGGAAGTGGCGCTCGTGCGCATCTGCAAGCTCGAAGCCCTCGACGACCTTGCTCGGCTGATCGCCGCGATGCAAGCCGCCCCCGTAGGACAGGCTTCCAGCCTGTCACCAACCCTCACTCCAACACCCTCCCCCACCCCCGCGCCGCCTCACACACCCTCCCCCGCCCCAGTCCCCCCCTAAAAAAAAAACGCCCCTGAGCTAACTGTCGCGCCCCATCCGCCATCTTCTGCCTCGCCTGCCGCCGCGTCCTTCCCGGCGACGCCCGTCAAAGCCGCCCCGTCCGCAAGCACCCCGTCTGCCAGCACCGCCATCTCTTCTATCCCTGACGCGACGGACGCACCTCCTGCGCCGTCAGCAACCGCGCCGTCGACGATGGCGCTGAATGCCCGTTCAGCGCAGCAAGTTTGGGAGTCGGCGCTCGACCTGCTTGAGGACATGACGGCCGACTTTGGGAGGTTCTTTGCGGCGGTGGGGGCGCCGTCGTCGGATCGGCTAGTGGTGAGTTTTCGGCCTCAGTATAATTTGCAAAAGCAGTCGCTTGAGAAGCCTGATCGGCGGGCGAAGATTGAGCAGGCCGTGTCGCGCGTCGTAGGCGCGGCGGTGAAGGTGGAATTTGAGTTGCTGGCGGGAGAAGTGCGGCCGGTGGAGAAGCGGTCGGCGCCCGTGTCGCGGGTGGTGAAGATTCGCGAGCGGGAGAAGCATCCGTTCGTCCAGCAAGCGAAGACGATGTTTGACGCGGAGATCGTCGACGTAATGGAGCCGCGCAGCGAAGGAAACTGAGATGTTCAAAGGACTGGGCAATCTAGCGAGCCTCATGAAGAACGCCTCGCAGATGAACGAGCGGATGCGGACGGCGGGCGAGGAGCTGAAGCAGCGCCGCGTGACGGGGTCCGCGGGCGGTGGGATGGTGGAGGTGGAGGCGAACGGCCTGGGCGAAGTGCTCAAGGTGAAGCTGGACCCCGATCTGTTTCAGCGTGGGGAGCGGGAGTTGCTGGAGGACCTGATTCCGGCGGCCGTCAATCAGGCGGCCCTGCGCGCTCGGGAACTGCACTTGGAATTGATGCGCGATTCGATGGGGGGGCTCGACCTGCCGGGCCTCGGCGATCTGTTGGGCGGCGCGGGCGGAAAGAGTTGAGTGCGATATGGCGCAGCTTTCCGAGTCGGTGTCGCGGGTGATCGACGAGTTTTGCAAGTTGCCGGGAATCGGCCGCAAGTCGGCCGAGCGGTTGGCGTATCACGTGCTGCGTGTGCCGAAGGCCGAAGCGCTGGCGCTGGCGGACGCGATCCGCAGCGTTCGCGAAAACGTGCGCTATTGCCGAGTCTGTTACAACTTGGCGGAATCTGACGAATGTGCGATTTGCACTGACCCAAAACGGGATCGGACGCTACTGTGCGTCGTAGAGCAGCCGCGAGATTTGATGGCGCTGGAACAGTCCGGCGTTTTTCGGGGACTCTATCACGTCCTGCTCGGTAGGATAGCTCCGCTGGAAGGCGTCGGCCCCGATCAGCTGACGATGGAGTCGCTGGTGGAACGAGTGCGGCTGGGCAGTTTCAAGGAAGTGATCATGGCGACGAACCCGACCGTTGAAGGGGACGGAACGGCGCTGTACATCTCGAACCTGCTCGCGGAATTTCCCGTTCAGCTCACAAGATTGGCTCGCGGCATCACCACGGGCAGCATCTTGGAATACACTAACAAGGAGATCCTGGCCGACGCATTGTCTGGCAGGCAGAAATTCTGAGTCACGTTATGCGATTGTCACTCGGCCTGGAAGCTCGGCAGGTTCAGGTCCAGAAGTTGGCGCCGCGGATGATCCAGTCGATGGAGATTCTGCAGCTTCCGATTCTGGCGCTGCAAGAGCGTATCGATCAGGAGTTGGCCGAGAATCCGATTCTGGAAGTCACGGAATCGCCGCCTGAGGCGGAAGAAGCCCCTCCCGAACGTCCGGCCGCGGATGAGCGGTCGGAAGGGGAGCGGGAGATGGTCGTCGACCACAAGCAGGGGAACGACGACTTCGAGCGGTTGGTGGACCTGGACCGCGAAGTGCCGGACTACTTCGACGAGTCGCCGCGGCGGTCGGCGAACCGGATGGACGAAGAGTCGGACCGAAAGCACGACGTCATCGCAAATATCGAATCGCGTCCTGAATCGCTGAATGATCATCTGCTGAAGCAATTGGGCGAGTTGGAAATCGACGACGAGATGCGGGCGATCGCCGAACGGATCATCTCGACGCTCGACGCCCGCGACGGCGGCTACTTGCGCTGCAGTCTGCAAGATTTGCTCCCCCCCGACGCCGACTCGGATCAACTGGAACTTGCAGAATGGTCGCTGGAAGTGGTCCAGCAATTCGACCCGGTCGGCGTTGCGGCCCGCGACCTCCGCGAATGCCTGCTGCTGCAACTGAAGCCCGGCGTGCCGCTGTACGAAGAGCAAAAGACGATCATCTCCAACCACCTGGAAGACCTGCGCGACAACCGCATGCCGCTCATCCAGCGCGCCACGGGCTACTCGCTGGAGACCATCCGCGCCGCCTGGAACGAACTTCGGAAACTCAATCCGAAACCGGGCGCAGCATACGCCGAGGCGCATGTGCCGGTGGTGACGCCGGACATCGTCGTGGAAAAGGGGGACGACGGCAAATACCACGTGGTGCTCGAGGACGACCGGACGCCGACGTTGTTCATCAGCGAATACTATCGGCGACGGTTGGCGAGCGACGAGGTGTCGGCGGAGGAGAAGGAATACATCAAGCGGAAGATCAACGCCGCACAGTGGTTGATCGAGTCGATCGAACAGCGACGCGGGACGTTGACGAAGGTCGCGCAGGAGATCGTCGACTATCAGACGGCCTTCTTGGACAATGGTCCCGAATTCATTCAGCCGCTGAAGATGCAGCAAATCGCCGAGAAGGTCGGCGTGCATGTGACGACCGTCAGTCGCGCGGTCGATGACAAATGGGTGCAGACGCCGCGCGGCATCATGCCTCTGAAACGCTTCTTCGTCGGCGGCACGCAAAGCGAAGACGGCGAAGACGTCGCGTGGGACATCATCCGCATCAAGCTGCAAGAAATCATCGACAACGAGAACAAGAAAGAGCCGCTGAGCGACGATGACTTGGTCACGGCGCTCAAGTCTCACGGCCTCAACGTGGCTCGGCGCACCATCACCAAATACCGTCAGAAGATGAACATTCCCAGTTCGCGGCAACGCCGTGAATGGTCAGGCCAATGACGCACATCCAGCGCATCGGAACGTCGCCGCGTTGGTCGGACGTGGTCATCCATCGCGGCGTCGCCAAATGGGTTGAAGTGGCGGAAGATCCGACGCAAGATGCTCGGGGCCAAATCGCGCAGGTCTTGGCGCAAGTCGACGCGACGCTGTCGCAGTTGGAGATCCCCCGCACGAACCTCTTGCAGGTGCTGGTCTTTTTGGCCGATCTGGCCGACGCTCCCGCGCTGAACGAACTATGGGACGCTTGGACGCCGCGGGGCCATGCGCCCATTCGCGCCTGCGTCGGCGTCCAGTTGGCCGTCGGGTATCGAGTGGAGTTGGTAGTGGAAGCGGGGGTAGAGGGAGAGCGGGGGTAGAGGGAGAGTGAGAGGCAGGGGAGTGATAAATACTCGGTTGAATCCGGAGCGCTTGGCGCCTCGGCAATCTGTCGTTTGTTGCGCAATGACACGCGCGGATTATGCTCCCTTCTCCCCGCCGCGGGGAGAAGGGCCGGGGATGAGGGGCGTCGGCGCAACCACCGTGCGCGGACTCACTCTCAGATTTCGATCGCTCCAGGGGGAGGGGCGAGGGAGAGAGGGTGAGAGGAGAGACTGCGGGAGTTTGAGAGACTGCGGGAGGTCACAGGCTGGAAGCCTGTGCTACGGGGATTTGAGACAATGGCGGTTGGCCATGGAGATGCCGCTGACGATCGAGCCGATGATGCCGACGTAGCCTTGGTCGGTGCCGCAGAGGAAGACGTTTTGTAGGTGGGTGGCGCCGTCGAGCCGCTTGTCGGGGGCGCCGTAGACGGCGCCGTTGTCGTGCCAAGTGAAACGGCGGATGGTCGTGGGCGTGAACATGTCGGTGTCGACGACATGGCCGCGGAAGTCGGGCATGAACCGGACGGCGGCCGCGGCCGTACGGTCGTACCAACGAAGTTTCTCGAGTCGATAGGTCGATTCGTCGAGCGCCGACCAGCGGTCATGGTTGGCGATCGCCGTGATGCGAATCACGCCTTCGCTGAGTTCGCCGTCTTCGGGGCCGTACTGAAAGTTGTTCGGCGAGCAAATCACGCCGGTCCGCAAATCGACCAACTCGTCGCACTTGCGCCAGTGGAACTGCGGACTGTCGTTATAGAAGACGATGGTGCGGTCGTGGCCCAGCGATTTGGGTTGGCAGTCGAGCACCGACATGGTTTCGATAAACGACATTTGCCCGACTTTGATCGGCGTTTCGACGGTTTGGTCGTCGCACAGCCGCATCGTTTCGACGATGCCCGCCGACGACAGGATGGTTCTTGCGGCGATCTCCGTCCCGTCATCCAGCACGACTCCGACCGCTCGATCGCCTTCCACCTTGATGCGCTGCACGCCGCTGCGCAGGCGGAGTTCGCCGCCCAGTTCGCGAAAGCGACGGACCAGGTGCTTGAGGATCAGTCGCACGCCCTTGAAGGGGCGCGCCATCCCTTCCAGGAAGATGCTGCGGAACATGATGCAGAACTGGCCCCAGTCCATGTCGTCTTCGCGCGCGTTGCCGTACCACATGAGCGGGCACAGCAGCATTTCGACCAGCAGCCGTTCCGAGAAGATGGCGTGGAGTCGTTCGCGGGCCGACTGGCGGAAGTGTTCTTCCTGGAGATCGTCGTAGTCGACGACTTGATTGAGCAAGCTTTGGAAGGCGTCGCTCTCGCGCGGGAACTCGCGACGCACTTCGGCTTCGAGTCGCCGGATGTCGTTTTCAAAGTCGAGGTGCACGCCCGGGAAGGCGACTCGCGAACCAATCTGCGGGGCCAGCGCGAAGTCTTCCCACTTGAAGCGGAGTTGGCGGAGGAGGCGGGCGAGCGGGCCCTTTTTGGCGCCCTTGGGGGTGAAGTTGGTGACGGCGTGGAGCCCGACGTCGAAGTCGCGGCCGCGCAAGCGGTAGAACGAGTTGAGACCCCCGATCGTCGTGTGGCGCTCGAGCACGCACACCTTCTGGTCGTAATGGGCTAGTCGGATGCCGGCGGCCAGCCCCGACATGCCCGCGCCGATGATCAGGGTGTCGTACACGACTACTTTCGCACGCAATCAACCATCTTCGGCGTCAGGTACGCAACGGTGCTCGCCATGCTCGCCAAGTTCCCGTAGTCCTCTTCGGGAATCTGCACGCGATGGCGCTTGCGCAATTCCATGACGATGTCGAGGAAATCCATGCTGTCGAGTTCGAGCTGTTCGCGGAACGGCTTGTCGTCGACGAGCCCGCTGAGGTCGTCATCGGGCGTGATGTCGGAAAGGATGTCGAGGATTTCTTCGCGAATCTCTGCGGCTGTCATGGCGGAAACGACCTCAGGCCGAAAACTTTTGGATGATGACGACCGAATTGATGCCCAACATTCCAAAGGAGTTGTTGAGGATGTAGTTCGGGCGTCCGATTTCACGAGGTTGATTGAGAACGAGCCCGGGGAGGGCGCAAGCCGGATCGAGTTCATCGACGTTGATCGTCGCGTGGCAGACGCCGTCTTCGAACGAGGCTAGGTTGCCAGCCAGTTCGAGCGCCCCCGCCGCGCCCATCGCATGTCCGATGAAGCTCTTCGTATTGTTAAAGTAGGTGCGCGTCGTGTGACCGAACACCCGCCGCAGCGCATCGCATTCTTGTGCGTCGCCGCTGTCGGTGCCCGTCGCATGCGTGCTCACGATGTCGATCTGGTCGGCGGCGAGCCCCGCGCGCTTTAAGGCCAATTCGACGCATTGCGCTTGCCGTTCCGGATTCGGCAAGACGAAGTCGGTGGCGTCGGTGTTGATCGCGTAGCCGGCGAGCTCGCCGTAGATCTTCGCGCCGCGTCGCTTGGCGTCGTCGAGTCGTTCGAGGACGTAGACGCAGCCGCCTTCGGCGACCACGATGCCGTTGCGCTGGGCGTCGAAGGGACGCGACGCTTTCGTCGGATCCTCGTGACGCGCAAGTGCGCCTTGGCTATTGAAGCTCGCGAAAATGCCGAAGGTGTGAATGCTTTCCGAAACGCCGCCCGCCAGCGCCAGGTCGCAGTCTCCCAGACGCAGCATTTGAGCGCCCTGGATGAGCCCCGCGTTGCCGGCGGCGCACGCGGCGCCAAGCGTGTAATGCGGGCCGGTGATCCCCATGTTCAACGCGACTTCGCCCGCTGGATTGTTGGCGACGGTGCGCGGATTGTGGTGATGCGACCAGAACTGCGTGTCGTAGTTGTACTGCTTGATTTGGTAAATCTCGTTCTCAGTCTCGACGTTGCCGTGCTCCGTCACGCCGATATACACGCCGACCGTCGAGCGTTCGATGTTGGGCCAATCGAGTCCCGAGTCGCGGACGGCCTCGTTGGCGCAGAACACGCCGATCGAGCCAGCGCGAGTGCCGCGGCGGATGTCCTTTTTCGACTGATAACGCAAGGCGTCGTAATTGCAAATTCCGGCCAGCGTCTTGCCGAAATAGCGAATCTCGTAGGGCGCTACGCCGCTGCGCCCCGCCAGCAGCGCAGCACGGTATTCGGCGAGCGAATTACCATTGGGCGCCGTCAGCCCGATTCCGGTAATCACGATTCGCTGGGAATCGGGCAGGTTTTGGTGCGTGGGGCGTGCGATCATCGAACCGCCAAAGGGGACTGAAGAGACCCGGTTGAAACTACCTATTTCCCGGTCGATTGGCAAGCGGCCAGACGCCGCATCCCCTCGTCGGTCGAAACGATCGGTCGATAGTTGAAGTCCCTTTCCGCACGGCTGATGGCGAAATAGTGGTCCTTCGCCAACTGGGCGGCCAAAAATCGCGTCATCCGCGGTTCGGATCGCAATCGCAAACCGGTCCAGATCCCCTCCAGCACCGCTCCGACGCGCCAGGCGGCGGCGAACGAAATCGACTTCTTCACCGGCGCAAGGCCGGCGAGGGCCAGCAGTTCATTGATCCAGTCCCAGCAATTGACGGGCTGCCCCTGGGACAGAAAGTAAGCTCGCCCGGCGACCGGCGAATCGAGCGCAAGACGTTCGGCCGCTTGAAGATGAGCGGCAGCGGCGTTCTCCACGTAGATCATGTCGACCAGGTTTCGGCCCTCTCCCACGCGCCGCAATTGGCCGCGTCGAGCGCGTTCCCACAGACGCGGGATGAGGTGGCGGTCGCGCGGCCCCCAAATCAAGTGGGGACGCAGCGCACACGTGGCCAAACCTCGCTCGCCGTTGGCCGCCAGCACCATTTGTTCGGCGAGCGCTTTCGTGTGCGGGTAGTGGCAAAGCCACGTGGACGGATACGGGGCCGTTTCGTCGATTCCTCGCTGGTCGCCGCCGTCGAACGTCACGCTGGGACTGCTGGTGTACACCAATTTGGCGACGCCGTGAGCGAGGCAGCCGTCGAGCACCGAGCGGGTTCCCAAGGTGTTGATGCCGTGGAAGTGAGACCAGGGGCCCCAGATGCCGGCCACCGCCGCTGCGTGGTAGACCGTTTCGACGTCGCGACACGCGGCCGACACGGCGTCGCGATCTTGGAGGTCGCCGTAGACGAGTTCGACGCCGAGTCGCCGCAGGTCTTCGTCCTCGCGGCGCACCAACGCGCGGACCGGCTCGCCCCGTTCGCGGAGCTGTTCGGCCACGTATCGACCTAGAAAACCGGTTGCGCCGGTCACCAAACTTCGTCCCATCGCAGGCATCCTCAGTCTTCCCCAACGTCGTTACGGCGAATGCGTCGCGTATTGTAGGGAGTCGTTAAAGTTGAACAAAACGCATCGGTTAAGTATGCGTAGTAATAGAAGACGGCGTCCGAGCGCCGCGCTCGCCGCATCGTTCCTGATCCGAATGGTTCCCTCAGTCCGCAAAGTCTCCCTCATGCTCAACCATTCGCCAATGAATGCGATGCGACCGCGACCGCGGCGTTTTTCGACTTGGCTGCAAGGGAAACGGCCGGTCGGCGGCCAACCAGGGTGTATGGTTTCCCGTCCTACCGCGCACTTTCCCTCCGCAGCTTGATTGAGTAAGGAGCCACAACATGCTTATGCGATCCTCGCATCCCGTGTTGCAGTTCACGCATGTCCTGCCTTACGGCGCCGTGGTCCATGATCAGGGCGTTCAATTCGTCGTCTTCAGCCGCAATGCGACCGAGATGCGGTTGCTGCTTTACGATCACGTCGACGATCGCGACCCCGCCTACGTCATTCACTTCGATCCGCGCACCGATCGATGGGGCGATATCTGGAGCATCGTGGTGCCGAACCTGGGCCACGGTGCGTTATATCACTTTCAAGCGGATGGGCCGTGGCGGCCCGAGTCGGGGCTGTTGTTCAACGGTCGCAATCGGCTGGTTGATCCCTACGCGAAAGCGCTGGCGGGGAATTTCTTGCCGAGCACCGACGGAGTGATCCGACCGCCGAAGTGCGTCGTCGTCGACGACTACTTCGATTGGGAAGGCGATCGCCACCTGCGTCACCGCATCGGCGAAACGGTCATCTATGAAATGCATGTTCGCGGCTTCACGCAAAGCCCGACGAGCGGCGTGGAGTACCCAGGGACCTATTTGGGCGTGATCGAGAAGATCCCCTACCTCAAGTCGCTCGGCGTCACCGCCGTCGAACTGATGCCGGTCCACGAATTCCCCACGCGCGGGTTCCACGGCGAACGACTCCAGCGCGCCAACTACTGGGGTTACGACCCGCTGGCCTTCTTCGCGCCGCACAGCGGCTACTCGGTCTCCCCTGCCCCAGGGCACCAAGTGGTCGAGTTCAAGCAGATGGTCAAGGCGCTGCACCAAGCGGGGATCGAGGTCATTCTTGACGTCGTATTCAATCACACGTGCGAAGGAAACGAGCACGGACCCGTGCTGAGCTTCAAAGGCTTGGAAAACCAGGTCTACTACATGCTCGGCAACCACGGCAGCTGCTACAAGAACTACTCGGGTTGCGGCAACACGGTCAACGGCAACCATCCGATCGTCCGCGAGATGATCTTCCATTGCTTGCGGCACTGGGTGCACAACTATCACGTCGATGGGTTCCGGTTCGATCTCGCGTCGATCTTGAGCCGCGATCGGGACGGCAACTTGGTGCCGAACCCGCCTTTGTTGGAAGCGATCGCCGAAGATCCGCTGTTGGCCGACACGAAGATCATCGCGGAGGCGTGGGATGCCGCGGGCGCCTACCAGGTCGGCTCTTTCGGCAACAGCCGCTGGGCCGAATGGAACGGGCGGTATCGCGACGACATTCGCCGGTTCTGGCGCGGCGACGTCGGGACGCTCGGCGCCTTCGCCACGCGTTTGTCCGGCTCCAGCGACCTGTACGAGCACGCCGGACGTCCGCCGCACTGCAGCATCAACTTCATCACTTCGCACGACGGCTTTCCGCTGAACGACTTGGTGAGCTATCGCGATAAGCACAACGAGGACAACGGCGAGCATAATCGGGACGGCGAGAACCATAACAACAGCGACAACTACGGCCACGAAGGTCCGACCACTCGGCCGGCGGTCGAGCAACTGCGAGTGCGACAGATTCGCAACATGCTGGCGACGTTGCTGTTGAGCCAAGGCGTGCCGATGATCGCCTTCGGCGATGAATGTCGTCGCACCCAACGCGGCAACAACAACGCCTACTGCCAAGACAACGAGATCTCATGGTTCGACTGGAGCCTCGTCGAGAAGAACTCGGATCTGGTCCGATTCGCCCAATCGCTGATCGCGTTCCGACGCGAGCAGCCTGGGGTGCGACGCGAGTACTTCCTAACCGGACGGTCTGCTGGCGAGGGAGAGTTGCCGGATGTGAGCTGGTATAGCTCGTTCGGCACCGCGGTGGACTGGCACGGCGGCGACATGGCGCTGACCTGCTTACTGAAAGCGCCGGAGCCGGCGGCCGATCCCACCGGGAAAGGGAAGAACATCCTCTTGCTGGTCAACGCCAGCGGCGACTCGCGCGATTACTTCCTGCCCCCGGTCGCCAAAGGTCTCGACTGGCGTCAGTTTTTCAACACGTCGGAAGCGCATCCCTACGACGTCTATCCACAACAGGATGGGCCGCAGTTGCCCGAGTCGGGACGGATTACCGTGCCGCATCGAGCCCTGTTGTGCTTCGTCGCGAAGCGTCTTTGAACCGGCCGTCCGTTCGGCCGCGGCGTCGCTCGTGCGACGCCGCGCCGACGACGCTCAAAGCGCTACGGCGCCTCGGTGGGCTCGACGATCGTCAACAACTGGTTGGCCGCAATCGGGCCGGCCGTCTTTTGCACGACGCCGGACGGCCAGCGCACGATCACCTCGTCGGCTGCTTCGGCGTCGGCGAGTCCGAAATACAGCGGCATGGCGCTTTGCGACAGGTAGCCCGACTGGCCGTCGTGAACTTGCGTCAGCGTCCGCAGGCCGACGCGAACTTGGACGACGGCGCCGAGTCCATCGCGGTTCGAACGCGAACCCTGAAGTCGCACGGAGAGGCGTCGCAGGTCCGGTTTCTGTTGGGCCAAATTGCTGACCAAGACTTGCGGCGGCGAGTTGAATTCGGCGGTGACGATATCCAGATCGCCGTCGTCATCGAGATCGAAAATGGCGGCGGAGCGAGTGCCGGCGGCGCCGTAGACGACGGCTTTGCCGTTGCGGCCGGGCGATAGCTTGTGTCGCGCATCGGCGCCGTCGAAGTCGAGCTCAAACCAAGGGTAGGCGCGACGCCCCGGTTGCCGCGGTTCGACGCCCAGAATGAACTCGGCGTCGCGGAACAACTGGCCCCCGTCGTTGAGGCGGACCGAGTTGACGTGATAGCGGAACGGGTAGTTCATGCAGGAGGCGATGAACAGGTCTTGGAAGCCGTCGGCGTTCAGATCCCCGACGCTCGGCCCCCACGGCCAATAGTTCTCGGCATTGACGTGCAGCGCGACATCTTCATAGCGGCCATCCGATCGCGCCACGTAGAACGCGTTGCCGAACACATTGCGGCTCGCGTCGCGGCTGTTCAAGTACGAGACCGACGGAATGACTGATTTGCGGGGGCGCGCCCGTTCGTCGTCGGGGCCGAGCACGCCGGGCTGTAAGTCCCACATGTCGGCGTGCATGTTCGTGACGAACAACTCAAGCTGCCCGTTGTTGTCGTAATCGAACGCCTTGACTCCCATGCCGCCCCACACGGGATTGGGGAATTCGGCGTGACTGCGGTTGTGGAAGCGCCGTCCCTCCTGGTTCTCATAGTAGAAGTCGTCCCCCTGCATGTTGAGCACATAGAGGTCGATCCAGCCGTCGCCGTTGGCGTCGAACGGCGTGGCGTCGCCCGACCACGCGCGATGGTCGAACTGCATCTCGTCCGAAACGTCGCGGAAACGATTTTCGCCCTCGTTGCGATACAGGATGCTTCGTTCCTTGAGCTCGGGGAACAGATGCCCCGCAAACGAGGTTTCCGTTCCCACGTAGTACGGCGATTCCTGTTTTTTCTCATCGCCCGAATAGCCGATGCGGTCGGTCGTAAAGCGGCCGACGTTGGTGACAAGCAGGTCGAGTCGCCCGTCGCGGTCGTAGTCGAAGAAATCGGCGGCGCTGGAGTGACCGACGTAGGTCAGTCCCGACGATTCGGTGCGATCCACGAACTTCCCCGCCCCTTCGTTGACGAAGAAGGCGTTGCCGTGGCGCGTCGTGGTGACGAACAAATCGGGATCGCCGTCGTTGTCGGTGTCAGCGAACGATGCCGCGACGCAGACGCGATCGGCCAGCGCCGTCCCAGACTGTTCCGTGATGTTTTCGAAGCGCCCGTCGCCCAGATTGCGCCAGAGCTGATTGCCGCCGCGTTGGGCGGTGAAGAACAGGTCGACGCGGCCGTCTCCATCGACGTCGGCCGCCGCGATTCCGTTCGCGTGATCGTAGTGATTGCTCTTAAAGCGCTTGGCGGCGTCGGCCACGGGGCGATCGATGAACGTGATCCCGCTTTGCTCGACGCGATCTTCGAAACGAAATCCGTGAAAAGCGCCGATGCGATCCGCTTCCGACAGTTGAGCGGCGTGGCGGGCGTCGAGCCACGCGGGGTCGAAAATGTCGCCCGGAACGCCGATGGCGACCGGGTCGGGCGCATTCAGCACCGGTTCGGACAAGACGATCTGCAGGTCGCGCAGCAGACGCGGCAAGTCGTCGTCGACCATCGCGTCATACACGCCGCGAACGCGCGACCGAGCGTCGACGAGCGCCAATTGCGAACTGTGCGTGAACGGATTGTCGGTGTCGAGTGCGTTGTCGGCGACCGGAAGTCGAAACCCTTCTTTGCTCAACTTCCACAGGGCCGTGCGGTCGCCCGTAAGAAACTTCCAGCGGTCGGTCCGGGCGCCGATCGACTGTGCATATTCATGCAGTCGCTCGGGCGTGTCCCGCTTCGGGTCGACCGTCGCGCTCACGAATCGCACTCGCGCTGCATGCGGCCAATGGCCGATACGCTCCTGGAGTTCAAGCAAGCGCGCGGCTTGGCGCGGGCAAGTCGCCTTGCAGTGCGTGAACATGAAGTTGGCGAGCCAGACGCGGCCGTCGAGCTGCTTGCTGCCGAAGGTGGCGCCGTCTTGATCGGTCAACTCGAAACGCGGGGCGGTGAACAGCGTCGGCAGCGTCTGGGCGTCGGCTCGAGCGGCAGTCGCCTGTCCGCGCTTGTCGTCGGAGGCGGCGGTGGCCGCATCGGGCGAGTCGGGCACCGGCGTCGCCATCGGCGCCGACGGATTGCAGCCGCCGAGCGCCAATCCACCGACTGCCATTCCACTAGCGAGCAAACTGCTGGCTAGCAGCCTGCGCGTCGCCGCGGCGCCGCGGTCGGCGAATTCATGGTTTTTCATGATCGTGGCTGCAATTTTTTTGAGGGAGCGGCGTTTCATGAAAGGGGGAGAGTCTGGAAAGAGTTTGTCGCAGCGGCGACGGATAGGAACGATGTGGATGGCAGGCCAGGCGGCGGGACGAACAACGGCGGAGCGACTACGGACGACGAGCTTTCAGCCGTTGGACGAACGCTTCACGCGATTCGACCACCAACCGACCCGGCACGGGGATGCCTGGATCGCCGCACAGCTCTCCGCCTTCCAACGCGTATTGGCCAACCTGCATCGGTCGCAGGTTCAACTTGAACTCCAGTCCCGGCACGGCCATTTCCTTCAGGCCCAGGTCGGGGATGCCGAGCGAGTAGATGTAGTCTTCACTTTTGAGCGCGAGGACGAGCGGCGTGTCGACAGGGACGTACAACGTCAGCCCGGCCGGCGTTTGCTCGCCCAGGGCGACGTTTTGCAAGTCGGCGTCGCCCAGCGCCGACCGAGTCACTCGCCAGCGATGTTCAACGGCCGACAACTGCACATGCAACGGCTGCTGTTGCGTCCACGCTTGCTGCCAATGCGGCAGCGCTTCACGACAGCCCAAGACCGCCAAACAAATCGCGGCGAACCACCACCAGCGGGAATGCAGACGGTCAAGCTGCGTGTCGCGTCCTGAGTCGCTGTGTTGCGGCTTGGTCGAGTTGCGCGGCATGGCCGCCGCGCATACGGCATGGATGCACGAGCCGTCGTCATCGTCGCGTGCAGCCGTCGTCTCTGCGGGAATACGGTTTGTCGCCGCCGTCAATTCGTTTGCTCTCCTGGTTGCGGAATCCTCGTGATTGCGTTGTCTGAGTCCTTGGTTGCCGTTGGACGCGAGATCTTTTGAACGCCCCGCCTGGAGGGGGGCTCGCATCAAGGGCGCGACATCGCGTAGGGAGCAAACACGTGCAGTGCGGGGGGAGTTGCGTCAGGTGGCGCAAAAAATGGTCGATTCGGGCGCCCGCGTCGCGGAAAACGGCCCTCCTCTCGCCCGGATTTAACCTATCTGAGGGGTTTGTGGCGATCTTGAGTGGCTGGTGTGAGGATTTGGTTTACATCCTCGCGCGAGCTGATACATTAGGGCCCACGTTCCAAATTCGTCATTTTTCGGTTGACTTTTCGCTTCCGTATTCCGGGCACCCTTTTCGTGCTCGTTGGCCCAGGCAAATTCGCTAGTCGCGTTCGTCTGCGGGATTTCCGCCGAGCGAGACTGCGCGTCATTTTTTTTCCTTCGTACCCCTTCGTCTGAGGTTCTGGTCATGCAAAAGAGGCGTCCCGGTTTCACGCTCGTGGAACTCCTTGTCGTCATTGCCATCATCGGCATTCTCGTCGCACTGCTGCTGCCGGCCGTTCAAGCCGCGCGCGAAGCAGCTCGACGCACCCAGTGCACGAACAACCTGAAGCAAATCGGGTTGGCGTTCCACAACCACCACGACACCTACAACATTCTGCCGGGCGGCGGCAACCACTGGTCGAACGCCCCCGTCTACACCAACGGTTCGCCTGAAGTGGGCGTCAAGCAACTCGCCGGATGGGGCTTCCAAATCCTGCCGTTCCTGGAACAGCGCGGCTTGTGGTCGGGCGAAGGCGCCGCGACGCCGACCGACGCCGACAAGCAGATTCAGGTCATCGGCGCGCCCGTCCCCGCGTTCTTCTGCCCGTCGCGTCGTGCTCCCACGGCCTTGCCGGCGACAGGATCTTGGTACGGTCCCGGCGGCACGTATAAGCACGCTCCGACCGACTACGCCGCCGCGAACGGCACCGCGCAAGGCATCGTGGTACATGTGTCTCACAATAACGGCCAGCCGATCTCGTTCGCCTACGTGCTCGACGGCACTTCAAACGTGATCATGGTCGGCGAAAAACGCATGGATACGCTGTTTTTGGGACGCTACCAAAGCGACGACAACGAAGGCTACACTTCGGGCTGGGATCACGACGTCATTCGGATGACGAACATCGAGCCTCGCAAGGATTGGCGCACCGGCGCTGGCTGGGGCGAGCAGCGGTTTGGCGGCCCGCATCCGGGCGGCTTTATGTCGGTGTTTGCGGACGGTTCGGTGCGGTTTATTCCGTACACCATCACGCTCACCGTCTTTGATCGACTGGGGCTCCGCGACGACGGACAAACGGCCAACTTGCCGTAGTTCACGAGTCCTCCGCGCTGCTTCGATCTGGATTGGCGACTGTTGCGCGCCGCACCGCCCGTGCGGCGCGCCGCGTTGCGCTTTGTTTCCCCATAGAAGGTGAGTATCGCTCATGTTTCGCGCTGCGACCGTCTGTTGTGCTTTGCTGTTCGTCGCGTCCCTCGCCGGCTGCGGCCCTTCCGGTCCGCCGCAAGTGGTCGTCAAGGGAAAGCTGGTCCAAAAGGGTGCGCCGCTCCCCGTGCCACGCGCCGACATCGGGCTCGGCTGGGTGCAATTGGAACTGCACCCCGCCGGCGGCGACGCGTCAATGCAGCGCGAAGTCACCAAGACGAAAGAAGACGGAACCTTCGAGTTCCTCGGCGAAGGCAGCGGCATTCGCACGGGCGACTATCGACTCGTCGTGCTGTACTTCGAGCAGGGGCCGCCGAACGATAAGTTGGGCGGCGCGTTCTCGGCCGAAAAGTCGCCGATCAAGATCACCGTCCCCGCGGACAAAGGCGCCGCCTTCGACCTGGGGACGATTGATCTAGACAGCCCGCCGAAGTAGCAGGCAGTTGTCGCCGCAGGGCAGTTGTCGCCGCAGTACGTGAGGAGCAGGCCGAGGGACGGCCTGCTCGGTTCACGATTTGCTTTGCGGCTTTCTTGGGCGGCGCAACGGGCTGTTGCGGCGCAACAGTTTTTGCGGCGTAACAGGCTGGAAGCCTGTTCTACGGGCGGGTTACACTCGCGAGCTGTAACGCCGACGGTGCTTGCTGCGGCCGCTCGGGGGGGCGGCGGGACGCGACGCGGGATGGCCCGATGAGGGGCGCCCGGATGCCTGCCGCCCAGATGTCTGCCGCCCAGATGCCTGCCGCCCAGATGCCTGCCGCCCGGCTTGGTGCGGTGCGGAGCGAGCCGGGGGGGCTGGTTCGTCGGCCGGGTCGCGCGGCGGGAGATCGTGCGCGACGACGGGGATCTTGAGCCGCGTCAGGCGTTCAATCTGCCGTAGGAACTCGCGCTCGTCTCGTCCGCACAGCGATACGGCGATGCCTTCCGCACCCGCTCGACCGGTGCGTCCAATTCGATGGACGTACGTTTCGGCCACATTCGGCACGTCGTAGTTGATCACGTGCGAAATCTGATCGATATCGAGCCCGCGGGCCGCAATGTCGGTCGCGACAAGCACCGGCGGGCGTTGCGACTTGAACTCGGCCAACACGCGCAACCGCGCGTTCTGGCTCTTGTTCCCGTGAATGGCCGCCGCGCGAATGCCCGATTTCTCGAGCACGCGAACAACCTTGTCCGCACCATGCTTGGTGCGCGTAAACACCAGCGTGCGCCCCGTCGCCTCCGAACGCAGGTAGTGCGCCAAGAGGTGCGGTTTGTCGCGCGATTCCACGTGGAATACCGATTGCCGCACGCGCTCCGCCGGCGTCGACACGGGCGCCACCTCGACCGACACCGGATTGCGCAGCCACTGTTCGGCCAGCCGCCGGATTTCGACCGGCATCGTGGCGGAGAACATCAGCGTTTGGCGGTCGCGCGGCACCTGGGCGACGATGCGTCGCAGGTCAGGCAAGAAGCCCATGTCCAGCATCTGATCCGCTTCATCGAGGATCAGCACTTCGATGTTCGACAAGCGGATGTGGCCCTGTTGCATCAGGTCGAGCAGCCGGCCGGGCGTCGCCACTAGGATGTCGACCCCTTGCTGCAGCGCCAGGACCTGGCGCCCCTGCCCTACTCCGCCGAAGATCACGGTCTGCTTGAGACCCGAGTGGCGGCCGTAGACTTCGAAGCTTTCTCCGATTTGCCCCGCCAGTTCGCGCGTCGGCGCCAAGACCAACGCGCGAATGGGACGGCGCGGCCCAGGACGAGCCGCGGGACGCGGACCGTGCGCCGAAATCGACGGCCCTTGCGGGCGTCGCGGCGCGGCTGCCGGCGCGTGCGGGACGTGCGTGGCGCTGGTCAACAGCCGATGGAGCGTCGGCAGCGCAAACGCCGCCGTCTTGCCGGTGCCCGTTTGGGCGCAGCCCAGCAAATCGCGCCCCGTCAATACGTGCGGAATCGCTTGGCGTTGGATCGGCGTCGGATGCTCATAGCCTTCCTCTTGGACCGCTCGCAACAAATTCGCATGCAATTCCAGATTCTCAAACTTCATTCCTACCTACTACTTCCTCAATACGTGCTCGCCCTCGCGGCGCAACGGCCGCGCAGGCCTCGACAACGTGGCAGGTCGCCGACATACGTTGTCAGCGCCATCAAGGGCGGTTCGCTCCGCAGATGCGCGTGGCATCCCCACGTTAGGAGCAAGAAAAATCCATCGCGGTCGAACGCAAGAAGCCGAGCTGCAACGGGTTACGCCGGAGCATCGGTGCCGCTATGATCGAAAGCTGATGACCTCGGCGAGCTGACTCCCTTTTCGCGTTGTCGCGCCCGTTCAAGAGCGTTCGACATCCGCAAGAGCCGCTACTGCGCCGGTCTCGCACCTCAGTTATGCCGTAAGTCTACCACTCGGACACAATTGGTCAAGCGCAAAGCTGCCTACCGAACGGGCGACGCAGGGGCTATTCTGATGCGCATGAAGTCAACTGTGACCGATGTCGCGTGCACCCACTGCGGCTGCGTCTGCGACGACCTGACCCTGGAACTCGACGGCCAACGCATCGTCGCCGTCGAGCGCGCCTGCCCGCTTTCGGAACCGTTTTTCCTGCAGCTTCACGAGCAAACGACGCCCGTGGCGCGGATTCACGGTCGCCCCGTGCCGCTCGACGAAGCGCTCCAGTACGCGGCCGACCTGTTGCAAGCCTCCCGCGCCCCCCTGCTCTACGGCCTCTCGCGCAGCAGCACCCCCGGCCAACGCGCCGCCACGCGGCTCGCCGATCAACTCGGCGCCACCATCGACACCACCGCCTCCACCTGCCATGCCCCCTCCATCATGGCGCTGCAGGAAGTGGGCGAGAGCACCTGCAGTCTGGGCGAAGCACGTCACCGAGCTGATCTGGTCGTCTACTGGGGCTCCAACCCGCTCGTCAGTCACCCTCGGCACCTGGAACGCTACGGCCTGGAGCCGCGCGGTGAGTTCGTCGCGGGGGGGCGAGCCGATCGGCATCTGGTCGTCGTCGACACGCGCCCCTCGGAAACGTCCGCCATCGCCGACACCTTCGTCCAAGTGGCGCCCGATCGCGACTTCGAACTGCTGTGGACCTTGCGCTGTCTCGTGCGCGGCGTCGCGCCCGAGTCGTATCCCGAATGCGGCTTGGCGCGCGAAGAGATCGATCGACTCGCCGAGCGTCTCCGAACGTGCCGAACGGGCGTCGTTTTCTTCGGCACCGGCATGACGCAAGGCGACTCAGGACATCGTACGGTCGAAGCGCTGCTGCGGCTGGTCACCGACCTCAATCGCACCACCCGCTTCTACGCTCGCCGCATGCGCGTCTACGGCGACGTCGCCGGCGCCGACAGCGTGCTCTGTTGGCAGACCGGCTTCCCCTTCAGCGTCAACCTGGCTCGCGGCTATCCGCGTTACAACCCCGGCGAGTACTCGGCCAACGACGTCTTGCGGCGTTCCGAAGTCGACGCCTGCCTGCTGGTGGGCTCGGAGGGAGTGCGGCAACTGTCCGAGGCGGCTCAGGAACGCCTGCGACAAATCCCCGTCATCACGCTCGACTATCCGGGCGTCGAACCGCCGACGCCCGCTGCGGTGCAGTTCACCACCGCCGTCTATGGCGTTCATCGCCCCGGCACTGCGTATCGGATGGACGAGGTGCCCATTCCGCTGCGGGCCTTTCTCGACACGCATTACCCGGCGGACCACGAAGTCTTCGACGAACTGATCCGACGGACTCGCGGCGCCTAACGCGTTGCGTAGCGTCGCGCCTGTTCGCGAATGTCGATCCCCGTCCGCTCGCTCCAAGCCGACATCAACTGTTCAAAGATCTCTCCGGGACGTCCCTCGCCGATCGGCCGCCCGTTCACTCGCGTGCACGGGACGATGCAGGGGGACGTGCTCGTGAGCAGCACCTCGTCGGCGCTGACGACGTCGTCCACGGTGAGCGGGCGTTCGAGGAACGGGATCGCCAACTGCGCCGCCAATTCGGCCAGCATCGCGACGCTGATCCCCGGCAAGATATCGGCCTTCGGAGGCGAGACGAGGCCTTCGCGGCGGCGATAAAGGACGACGTTGGCGGTCGAAGCTTCGGTGACGAAGCCGTTCAGATCCAGCAACAACGCGCGCGCTCCGGGTTCGCGACTCCGTGCTTCGCGGTCGGCCAAGTAATAGTGCATGCGGCTGCGGCACTTCAGCTCCACCGGCCAGCATTGCGACGGAACTTGGCGAGTGTCGACGACGACCAGCGATTGCCCCTGTTCGAACTGGCGCGCGAATAGGCGGAACGCCAACGGATAGGTGTTGACGATGACGGTCGGCCCTCCCTGGGCCCCGCAGGAAAAGGCTTCGTAAACGCCGGGCGTCGCCAGGATCGACAGCCCTAAGTCATCGCCGGGCGCCAGCAGCGCGTGGTTGTAACGCGTCAGCGAGCGAGCGATTTCCGCCAACGTGCCCAGGGAGACGGGCGGCTCGACGCCGACGATCTCGAGCGATCGCTGCAAGCGCCGCAGGTGTTCGTCGAGCCGAAAGAGTCGGCCGCCGAACGTGCGCAGCTGCTCGCCGACCGTCGTTCCTTGGACGAAGCCGGCGTCGTACGGCGGCAGGCTGACTTCCGAAAACGGCGCGAAGCGTCCGTTCCAATACGCGAGTGGTTCCATCATGGCGGGACAAACTACCAACCGTCGGTCGCGCCTTCAATATGCGGCCCGCGATCAGGGCGTCGACTTGGCCGGCCGCAAGAGGGTCGAACCGATTTGATCGGCGATCCAGGGCGAATCGAAGTACGCGTTTTCGTCGTGCGTTCGGCCGATGGCGGTCGACACATCCCACTGATCCATCTGCTCGGCGGCTTCGCCAAGCCACGCATCGTCGATTCCGTAAAGTCCCAGCGGCGTAGGACGCTGTCGGCGATAGAGGAACTTGTACCAACGCAGCGCGGGGTCGCACGGGTTGTACAGCACCAGCATGCGGTCGGTCGCCGACCACAGATCGCCGTGACACCCCTCGGGCGCGAGCCAATCGACGTTGACGGCCGGCGCCAACAACGCCACTCGATACCTCGCTCCCGCTTCGCCGCCGGGCAACGCTCGTCCATCGAACTGTCCGCCGGCGCGCCAGTGCAGGGCGCCCGTCACGACTCGCGCTCCATAGCTGTAGCCCAGCAGACTGATTTCGGTCTGCGGCGCAAATTGCCGCAAAAGCGCGGCGAGGTACCAAGCTTCGGTATCGGTCCGTTCGGCCTTGAAAACAAAGTCCCGGCGGCCGCGCAAGATTTGGCCGCTGGGCCACGACCAAATGATGATTTGCAGCGGCCGTGCGTCGGGGCGTGCGGCCAGGACGGCGCCGAGACGCGTGCCTTGAGCGATGGCTTCGGCGTCCGAACCGCGATTGCCATGCACGTACACGATCGTCGAGCGCTCCGTCGTCGCGCTGGCCAACGCTTCCAGCGACTCGGGAATCCAACGGGAGTCGTGGAGACGCTGGATATCCAGATGCTGCAAGGCGGTCGCATCGGCGCCCGGGTCGCTCAATCCATAGGTACGGACGAGCCAGTAGCGTGGAGCAGGGGAGGGGGAATCGGCGCTCGCTGTAGAACAGACGGCGAAGAGGCCGACCCACAAGAGCGCCGCGCACTGCAACCAACTTATTCGTTTTCGCCCGCCTCTTGTCATCGCGCACGCTCACAATCGCCACGATCGGAACGAACCACCTCTCCGCAAATGTAGCTTGCAACTGACAGGCTGCGTCGCCGTCCGGCAACGTCTTGAGGAAAAAAAGCAACAGTTGAATTTGCACATCGAAGAGCGCGTTGTAGAGTTGCGAGGCTCAAACCAGAACGAGGCTCGTCCGTAGTGACTTTTTGGGAGATGCGTGACATGAAGAGGATGCTGTTGGTGACGGCCCTCGCGTTGGCGACGGTCGGTACTTCGAGCGGATGTCGGTTGTTTGGCAATCGCGGCGACAACTGCGATCCGTGCGGTTACGGACGCATTGAATGCGCTCCGGAAATGCGCGGCGGCACGACGGTGATGCCGGCGCCGGCGCCGGTCCGCACGAACCTGTTGCCTGAACCGGTTCCCGCCGGTTAAGGCTGAAAAACAATACACGCGACGCGCCCGCTGCAAGCGGTTGAGGCGCGTCCCCTCAAGCGATCCTGCGCCCGGATGCGGGCGGCAGACGTATACGTGGTCGGCTGGAAGCCGACTGTTCGTTGGGTGGGAACGCCGCGAATCGCCAGGGGCGCAAGCCGCTTGGACGATTCGCGGCGTTTTTTTGTTGGTCGTGCTTCGCCCTTCGCTTGCCTCGCTGCAGCCCGGGCCCGCGGCTGCGCATCGCCGCGAAGCGTCGAACGGCCTAGAATGGAACGGCTGCAATCCACTACGGAGAAATCGACGATGTCCCGCACTTTCCTCTTCCTCCTTGCGCTCGCTTTCCTGTTCGCGCTGCGGCCGGCGACGGTCGCCGCTCAATTTGATCGAGTGAAGAAAGGGGAAGTGGGCAAGCCGAATCAGGATGCGGCGCCGCCGCCCGAGAACGGCGTGCGGCTCGACGAACACCGCGTCCAAAAGTGGAAGATCGGCGTCGTGATCAAAGCGCCGGGCAATTGCAGCGGCGTCTTTTGCACCGTGCCCGTGCCGACCGATTGGCCCGAGCAGAAGGTGAAGATCGTCAGCGAAGAGATTTCGCCGCAAGTGAAGAACGTTCAGTTCCGCGTGCTCGACGGCGGCGTCCGGCAGATGTTGATCGACATTCCGCAGATCAAGGCTGGCGAAACGGTCACGGCGCTGCTGACTTACGAAGTCGATCGCAGTTCGATTCGCCCGCCGCTCGATCCCGCCATTTTCCAATTGCCGAATACGGCCAAGCTGCCCAAAGAGGTACGCATGTACCTGGCGCCGAGCCCGCTCATCGAAAGCACGCACCCGACGCTCGCCAAGCTCGCGAAGGAAGTGCTGGCCGGCAAAGAAGACGCCGACGCTTGGACTAAAGTGGAAACGATCTACGACTGGGTCCGCGAACACGTCGAATACTTCGAGGGGCCGATCAAAGGGGCGCTCGCAGCGTACAAAGATAAACGGGGCGACTGCGAAGAACTGACGTCGTTGTTCATCGCCTTGTGCCGAGCGAACAAGATTCCGGCCCGAACCGTCTGGGTGCCTGACCATTGCTACCCCGAGTTCTACTTGGTGGACGACCAGGGGCGCGGGCACTGGATTCCGTGCCAAGCCGCCGGCACTCGCAATTTCGGAGGCATTCCGGAATTCCGACCCGTCCTGCAAAAGGGAGACAACTTCAAAGTCCCCGAACGCAAGGACGCCGTGCGGTACGTGCCCGAGTTAGTCAAAGCGAAAAACGTCGCCGCCAACCCGCAAGTGGAGACGGTCCGTCAGTTGCTGGCCGAATAGCGCGCCGCTTACGTTACGTCTGCGACTCCAGCAGCACGGAAACGGTTTGCCCTGTGCCGGAGGCGCCGAGCACCAGGGCGTAGGGGGTCGCCATGTCGATCGGGGACTGGTGGACCACGTTGACCGGGCAGTTCGGATCGGGACGGTCGTAATTGCGCGTGGGAAAGACTCGCTTGGCCGCGACGGCGAGCGTCGCGGCGGCCGTTTCGACGACGCCGGCGGCGGCGCCCAGGTTGCCAAACAGGCTCTTGGGCGCAGTGACGGGCACGTCGCCCAACACCGACCGAATCGCACGCGACTCGCGAATATCTCCGGCCACCGTGGCGACTCCGTTGGCCTTCACAAACGCCACTTGATCGGCGGCGACGCCGCCTTGTTGCAATGCGCCCGCCATGGCGCGTTCCATCGCGGTGCCGCTGGAACCGCCGTCGTCGTCGGGCGTTTCGTACGTGCAGACGCCGCCGGCGACGCGGGCCAAAATGCGAGCGCCGCGTTGTTCGGCATGCTGTCGCGATTCCAAAACCAGCGTGGCGGCGCCTTCGCCGTTGACCATGCCGGCGCGATCGGCGTCAAACGGGCGACTCGCGGCCGCCGGGTCGCCTTGGAAGTGCGTCAGACGCGCGTCTTGACGATACATCAGCGGAGTGATGTTGATGCGATTGCCGCTGCCGCCCACTAGGACCGCGTCGGCGTGGCCGCGGCGGATCACGTGGCAGCCTTCCACCAGCGCCAACAGCGATGAGGCCTCGCCGAGGGCGATGGTGTTGTTGGGACCGCGCGCATCGCACGAGATCGCGACATGGCAAGCGACCATGTTGGGCAAGTACTTGAGCATCCACAGGGGATTGAGCGCTCGCATTCCCTCGTCGCCCCACTTGCTCCATTGAAACTCGCCGTCCACCATGCAGGCGCGGTACGTCTGCTCCATCTCCCCCAACTCGCCGTAATACATTTCGCTGCCGAAGACGACGCCCAGCCGCTCGGGGGCGACGGTCCCGTTGGCCAGCGACGCGTGCTGGAGGGCCAGCATCGAGGCGGCGAATCCGAACTGAATTTCGCGGCACATCAATTTGATGGCCTTGCGCGGCTGCACGTATTTCTTGCCGTCGAAATCAGGCACCCAGGCGCCGTACGGCACCGGGAACTCCGATTGCTGAATGTACGGCACGTTGCTCACGCCGCTCCGCGCCTGGCAAAGCCCGTCCCAGAAGTCGGCTTCGCCGATGCCGATCGGGCTGACGACGCCGACTCCCGTGATCACGACTTCTTGACCATCTGCCATGGCATCAAGTTCCTGAGGGGATGGAATCATAAATGCGATAGGTCTTCGTGAGTTTCGCGCCGCCCCGCTTGAGCGACTTCAGCGACAGGTAGTTGCTTTCCAACACCCACGAAAACTCGGCTTCGTCCACGCCCCACGCCAGCACTTCGGGGACGAGCCGCGCGAGGACGACGACGCCCAGGCCCCACCGTTGATACTCGGGCATCACGTTCGTGCTGATCAAGCGAATGCGTTTGATCGAGCGTCGATTCCACAAGAGTCGCAGGAAGCCGAAGGGGAACAATTTGCCGTCGATCAGCTTGATTCGCGGGTTGTAATCCAGCAAGCCGAAGGCGCAGGCCACCGGCCGACCGTCGATTTCGGCGATCGTCGTCATCTCGGGGACGATCAGATGCTTCATTTCCTTGCTGATGAAGTCGACTTCGCCTTCCGACAGCGGCGTGAAGCCCCAAGTGCCTTGGAGCGACAGGTTGTAGAGATTGAGAAACGTCCGGACTTCGTCGCGGAAGCGGCGCGGGTCGAGCCGCCGGACCTTGACGTCGAACCGCTTGATCGCCTCTTCCACGACGAACTCAAGCTTTTTATCGAGCGAACCGAGCATGCCGATTTCGCCCCAGAAGGCATAGAGGTCTTGCGACTTCTGAAAGCCGCAGGACTCGATGAGCTGCCCGTAGTACGGATGGTTGTACGTCATCATGAAATAGGGCGGCGTGTCGAACCCTTCGACCAGCAGTCCGCATTCATAATTCAGCGACGGGTTGATGGGGCCGCGCATCGAGTGGATATCGCGCGCGGCGAACCACGACCGTGCCGCGGCGAACAGCCCCTGAGCGGCTTCCAGGTCTTCCGTGCATTCAAAAAAGCCGAAAATGCCTTGCTGTTCGCGAGTGCGTTCGATGTGCCGCGGATTCAAGATCGCGGCCAGACGCCCGACCGGCTTGTCGTCTCGATAGGCGAGGAACGTTTGGCCTTGGCTGTAGTCGTAGAACGGATGGTGTTTGTACCCCACCAACTGCGCTTGGTTCGTCCTCAAGGGAGGAATCCAATTGGGGTCGCCCTGATAGAGCGTCCACGGAAGCATGAGAAACTGCTTCTTTTCGCGGCGCGTCTCGACGGGCTTTACGGTGAGGCTAGCCATGCGTACAAACCTAAAAGGCGTTTCGTCCAGCGGGATGCGCTTCGCGGCGCACGCTCCAATGGACTCTGATCTTAACAAGCCGACGCACCGTCGATCAGGCGATCGCGGTCGTCGTGCATTCGAGCTTCCATGCTGATCCTTGTGACGGGTGCGACCGGCTTCGTCGGCAACAATGTAACTCGACTCCTCCTCGCGCATGGTCATACCGTGCGCGTCTTGGTGCGAGAAGACGCCGATCCGAGACCCCTCCATGGATTGGCCGTGGAACGAGTGCTGGGGGACATTCGAGACCCCGAGGCCGTGGAGCGGGCCTGTGCCGGAGCGTCGGCCGTCATCCATGCAGCCGCGTATCTCCATATCGGCCACCGCCGCTACGCCTACCAGCGGGAAATCAACGTCGGCGGTACGCGCAACGTCGTCAAGGCCGCACGACAGTCACAAGCCCGACTGCTTCACATTTCGTCGGTCGATGCACTGGGGGTCCGCCGCGACGGCGTCCCCGCCGATGAATCCACGCCGCGCGTCGGCAATACGCCCTGCGGTTATGTAAAAACCAAGCAACAGGCGGAAAGGATGGTCTTGGAAGCCGCCCGCGAAGGGCTCGACGCCGTCGTCCTCAACCCCGGATTCATGCTCGGCCCCTGGGACTGGAAGCCTTCCTCGGGCCGCATGTTCTTGGAAGTCGTGCACAAACAACCGCTCTTCGCGCCTCACGGCGGCGCCAGCGTCTGCGATGTCGAGGACGTCGCCAAAGGCATCGTCGCGGCGCTCCTGCGAGCGCCGTCGGGTCGTCAGTACATCTTGGCCGGATTCAACTTAACGTACTTTGAGATCTGGCGACGCATGGCCGCGTTGGCCGGCAGCCGGCCGCCTCGTTTGCGAGTCGGCTACATTATTCCTCTTGTGGCGGGACTCGCCGGCGACGTGCTAGGGATGATCGAGGGGAGCGAGGGCACGCTCAATTCCATGGTCGCGCGGATGTCAGGTTTAGAACATTTTTACAGCAGCGCCCGTGCGCAAGCCGAATTAGGATATGAGAATCGGTCGCTGGACGAAACCTTTCGGCGTGCGTACGAATGGATGATCGAGCGACACGGACTGTAATTGTCGCCTAACCCCTCGGCTTCCCGTGATTGCTGGAACTGCTCGTATGTCGCGTGTACTCGTCACCGGCGGCAGCGGATTCGTCGGCAGCCATCTCGTCGACGCGCTGTTGCGCGAAGGCCGTCATGTACGCTGCTTGCTGCGCGCGACGTCGTCGCTCAAGAACCTTCCGGCCGACGACATTGAACGAGTCACCGGGCATTTGGAGGACGAGGAGTCGCTCGCGCGGGCCGTCGAGGACGTCGACGTGGTGTACCATGTCGGCGGAGTAACTCGCGTCCTGTCGATGGATGAATTCGAGCGAGTGAACACGCGCGGGACGGAAAATCTTATTCGGGCGTGTTTGCGACGGACGACTCCGCCCGTATTCCTGTTGATTTCCTCGATTTCCGCGGCGGGACCCGCGCAATTGGGCAGCGTGCGAACCGAACAAGACGCGCCTCAGCCCATTTCCATTTATGGTCGGAGCAAGCGTGGAGGCGAAGAAGCGGCCGAGGCCGCGGCCGCTCGGCTCCCTGTGACGATCCTGCGTCCCGGCATCGTCTTCGGGCCGCGCGACGGGGAGTTGTTCACGGCCATTCACAGCTTGGCTGTGTCGCGTTTCCACGTGCTGCCGCGCCGCCGCACTCCGCCGTTGTCCTTCATCGAAGCGTCGGACCTCGCACAACTCATGCTGGTCGCCGCCGAGCGGGGACGGCGCTTGGCGCCGCCCGGTGCGAGTTCGCCGGGCACAGGGAGCGGTTTTTATTTTGCGACGGGGGATGAGTTTCCGACGTATCGGCAGTTCGGCCATATGGTCGCGCGCTGCTTGGGACGACGCTTCGCCTTGCCGTTGGTGCCGCCGCCGCCGATTCCCTGGACCGTGGCTTGGATGAGCGAAGTGATCGCACGCGCGCGCAAACGCCCCATTATGTTGAGTCGCGATAAGTTTCGCGAAGCGACCGTGGAGTCGTGGGCCTGCTCCAGTCAGGCTGCGCGTGAACAACTGGGCTGGGCGCCGTCCGCGCCGCTGCAGCAACAGATGTCGGCGACGATCGACTGGTATCGATCGGTCGGTTGGCTCAAGCACTAAGGCGAGTCGCCCGGCGCCTTTTCGGCCAGCGCCTTTTCTCCCAACGCCTTTTCGCCGGCCTCAAGCAGCTTGACGATGCGATCGATGTCGTAGACGCAGCCGCCCCAGGTGCCTCCGCCGGCGCGTTGCAGCGCCGCCCAGAGCCGCGTGTCGGCGGGCAAATTGGCGTCCGGCTTCAAGTCGGCCCGCGGCGTGCGCCGCGCCAGTTCGTCCGCCGCCTCCTCGGCCGTGAATTCCCGCTGGCCGTCGCCGACGAGATCGACGGAGCCGACGAGCGAGTTGCGATCGACGATGATGCGGATGCGGTCGCCGTCGCGAACTTTGCCGATCGGGCCGCCCGCCAACGCTTCGGGCCCGACGTGTCCGATGCACGCCCCGGTGCTCACGCCCGAGAAGCGCGCGTCGGTGACGACGGCGACTTCGCGTCCCCACGGGAGAAACTTCAGCGCCGACGTGATTTGGTACGTCTCTTCCATACCGGAGCCCAGAGGTCCGCGCGCGACGAGTACGAGGATGTCGCCGGGGCGGAGCGGCTGAGCGCCTTGGCCCTTGATGGCTGCGATCGCCGCTCGCTCACTGGTGAAGACGCGGGCGGGGCCCGTCTTGCGGTACACGCCGTCGGCGTCGACGACGCGCGGATCGATCGACGTCGCTTTGATCACGGAGCCTTCGGGGCACAAGTTGCCGCGCGGGAAGCACACGGTGCTGGTGAGACCGCGGCGGCGAGCTTCGGCGGGCGGGATAATGACGTCGTCGGGGTTGACGGCGTCGCGCTCCCACAGCAGGTCGCGCATCCGGCGTCGACGTTCCGACTTTTCCCAAGCGGCGAGGACGCGCTCGAGCGTCTGGCCGGCGACGGTGAGGGCGGACAGGTCGAGCAGCCCGAGGTCGCGGAGGTGGAGCATGACTTCGGGAACGCCGCCGGCGAGGAAGACGCGGACGGTGGGGTGGTTCGTCGGTCCGTTAGGCAGGACGTCGACGAACCGCGGCACGCGTCGGTTCACCTCATTCCAATCCTCGACCGAGGGGCGACGCAAGCCGGCAGCGAAGGCGATGGCCGGGATGTGCAGGAGGAGGTTCGTGGAGCCGCCGCAAGCCGCATGGACGGCCATGGCGTTGCGAATGGAGGCGTCGGTGAGAATGTGGCGCGTGTGAATGCGCTGCTGGTGGAGTTCACGCAGCGCTTGGGCGCTGCGGCGCGCCATCTCGAGCCAGACAGGTTGGCCGCTAGGGGCGAGGGCCGAGTGGGGCAGGGCGAGTCCGAGTGCTTCGCCGACCACTTGCGACGTGGCGGCGGTGCCCAGGAACTGACAGCCGCCGCCGGGCGAACCGCAAGCGGCGCAGCCGGCTTCCGCCGCTTCTTCCAGCGAGATTTGGCCATGGGCGTAGCGGGCGCCGATGGTTTGCACTTTGCCGGCGTCTTCGCCGTGCGTGGGCGGGAGCGTGACGCCGCCAGGAACGAGCACGCAGGGCAGGTCGTGCATGGAGGCGAGGGCGATCATCATCGCCGGCAGGCCCTTATCGCATGTGGCGACCCCGAGCACGCCGTCGCGAGTCGGGAGTGAGCGGATGAGTCGACGGAAGACGAGCGCCGCGTCGTTGCGATAGGGGAGGCTGTCGAACATGCCGTTCGTGCCTTGCGTGCGTCCGTCGCAGGGATCGGAGCAGTAGGCGGCGAACGGGACGCCTCCCGCCGCTTTGATCTCCTGCGCCGCGGCTTGGACCAATAATCCAACTTCCCAATGTCCCGTGTGGTAACCGAGTGCGATGGGTTTGCCGTCCGGGGCGCGGAGTCCGCCTTGGGTGCTCAAGAGGAGGTACTGCGGGCCGTTGAGGTCTTCCGGCGCCCAGCCCATGCCGGCGTTTTGGGTCCAGCCGAAGAGGTCGCCGCTGGACCAAGTCCGCAGGATTTCGTCGGTAAGCGGCAGTTTGCCGCGGGGGCCGTCGCCGTGAGTTTGGATGTCGAACAGTTCGGGGGCGGAAGAGAAAAGCGAATCGTCCATCGCGGAGGGGGCGCCTGTTGGGAGCTTAGCGGTATTTGTCGTGGCAGTCGGAGCACGCTTTGGAGATCTGACCGGCCGCTTGTCGCGCTTGATCGTCGTTGCCGAGCTTCACGGCGTCGGCGATGTCGAGTGCGGCTTTCTTGAGCGACAGGCACCAAGACTTGTAGTCGTCGGCGTCGGCGTCGTCCATGCCCTCTTGCATGAGGACGTGGCCCATGGCGGCGACAAGTTGGGCTTCGTGGAGGATCTCTTCCTTCTTGGAATTGAACTCCGCCTTGTTGGCGGTCCATTGGGCGAGCCGCGTGTCGTGGGCGATTTCTAGTCGCTGCATGAGCGGACTGCGGTCGCAGACGGCGTTCCACACGACTTTTGCTTCGGCGTTGCTCTTGGCGCTCAGGCTGCCGCTGAGCAATTCGTCGAGGTCGCCCTTGCGGAGTTTCGATTCGTTGTAGACCTGCTGCGTGCCGACTTTGGCGTTCGCGGCGGTGCGGGCGAATAGTTCGCGAGCAGTGGGGGCGTCGGTCTTCCAACGGACATCCGAGTCGTACTCGCTGATGATGCCGAACAGCATGGCGAGAATGGTGAAGCTGCGTCGTACTTCTTTGTAGCCTTTGCCGGCGAATTCGGTCGGAGTCGTGACGTCTTTGTCGACCGACAGTTTGATGGCTTTGACTTCGTCTTCGATGGTGGTGGAAGAGACGATCTTGGACCAGCCCGAGTCGGCGTTGCCGCCGCCGCTTGGAGCAGCCGGTGCGCCGCCGGCGCCCATTGGGCGATTGCCGCCCGCGGGGGCATTGGAGAGGTCGGCCGGGCGGTCGCCGGCGAGCACCCTGCCGTCGAAAACGTTTTCGAAGAAGACGCCTTTGGAGTCGGCGGCCGTGTATTTGGGCGCGGCGGCGCGTCGCACCGTTTTGGCGGCCTTGGTTTGAGCGAACGCGAGCCACGGGGCGGTGAGGGCGAGGCACGCGGCAAGAAACACGGCGAACAGGTAGAGGCTGCGGCGAACCGCGAGTCGGCGAGTGGCGTGGCGCATGGCGTTCGGTTCTCAACAAGGCGATGAGTCGCAGGACGTTTCGTGCGAATGTTCTAGCGTATCGACGACGGGCGAGTTTCGCAAATTGGGCGGGGAAGTGCGACGGCGTAGAGGGGGGCGTTGAGCGGCTGGACTCTCGATGTCAGGCAAAACTTGGGCGTTTTCTGGAAATGTTCCACGGAAACAGGGGCCGGTTAGGAGGGCGTTTTGCGATTGGCTGGGGGAGCGTGGGGCTCAAGGACCTGAAGAGGGAGCGAGATGCGATGCCAGTCAAACGACGACGTCAGATCATGGATAAGCGGAATGTCGGGACTTATCACTGCTTTACGCGGTGCGTGCGCCGCGCTTTTTTGGCCGGAGTGGACTGGGTGACGGGGAAGGATTTTTCGTATCGGAAGGATTGGATTCGCGAGCGGTTGGAGGCTTTGGCGAGCGTCTTTGCGGTGGACGTGTTGGACCATGCGGTGATGGAGAACCATCTGCATGTCATCCTGCGGAACCGGCCCGACGTGGCGAAACGCTGGCGGCGGCGCGAAGTGGTGCGGCGTTGGTTGCGACTCTCGAGAAAAAGTTTGCGGTTGAAGGGGGAGCCGAGCGACGAGTTGGTGAATGAAGTGCTGAAGGAGCGGCGGCGAGTTGGGGTGCTGCGGCGGCGGCTCTCGGACATCAGTTGGTTCATGCTGATGTTGAAGGAGCCGGTTTCGTTGCAGGCGAACGAAGAGGACAAGGTGTCGGGGTGCTTTTGGGCGGAGCGGTTTGGGAGCGTGAAGCTGGAGAGCGACGAATCGCTGTTGCTGTGCAGCTTGTATGTGGATCTCAATCCGATTCGATCGGGGCGGGCGCGGACGCCGGAGGAATCGACCTATACGGGGGCGTGCGATCGGCTGCGCGATTTGATGGCAGAGCAACGAGAGCAGGGGAGGGCGGAGGAGCGGCGGCGAGTTCAGGAGGAGTTGGCGCGGGAACGGGAAAACGAGCGGACGCTGCGGCGAGTATTGGGGGAGGGGAGTGATGGGCTTGAGGCGGGCGGGGAATTGGAGATGGATGTGGTGGAGAGGCTCGGGAAACCGCGTTCGGGTTGGATGACGCCGATGCGAGTGGAGGGGGACGGTTATCGGGGGGCGGAGCGGCGGCGGCGGGCGTCGAACAAGGGCTATTTGCCGATGGACGAGGTGAAGTATCTGCAACTGCTGGACGCGATGGGGCGCGAGCAGGTGGACGGCAAGCGAGGCGCGATCCCGGCGACGCTCCCGCCGATTCTGGAGCGGCTGAAGTTCGACCCGGCGTTATGGAGTGTGGAAGCGACGTTGGCGTATCGTCGTTTCGCGCGGATCGCGGTGCAATGCGCCCAGCAGAAGGCCGAGCGTCAATCGCGCCGACCGCGCCGCAAACGCAAGCGATAAGGGAGAAGGCGTCAGCCTGTCTGCGCTTGGTTTCGCGCCCTGGTTCGCGCGCGAGCCCTCGCCTGCGTCAGACCGGCGTCCGCACTCCTCGCCGCGCCGCTCGAATCTGACGCTGGCCGCCTGCCAGCTGCGCACGTGGTGCGCACACAGGTTGCCGTTGCCCGGCGCCCAAAACGGGCGTCGTCGGTGTCGCACTCTTTTTAATCTGTGCAGACTGTCTGTTTTACTGATTCGCCGCTGCCGCCGGACTCGCATGGCCATCGAGGGCGCCGCGAGCGTTTGGGGAAATCGCGCGGCTTGGCAAGGTGGGTAAAATCAGACAGTCTGAGCCCCTGTTTCGCAGTTTAGGCGTCGTAGCCGTAGCGTTCGAAATAGCCTGCCCAACGCCGTCGAATCTCTTCCTTCAGCGGTTCGTCCAATTCGTGCTTGTTCGTCTTGTAGTCTTTCTGCGCCGCGGCATACGCCTCAATCTTCGGACGGACACTTTCGAAGTTCGTGAGCCCCAACTGTCCATAGATCCGCTCTACCGTCCCCACCGGATCCTTCACCAGATCCTCGTAGCGAACGTCGCACAAATGCTCGGCATCCAACGCCGCTCGCTGCTTCTCAAACCCGCGATACATCCGCTCGAACGCCGCAAAAACGTACTCCTGCCGATGCGGCCCCTCGTGCGGCAATCCAAACCCCTGCGCGTCATCCAATATGAACCACAGCTTGAGCGTCGACGGGAAGATCGAATAAGGATGCCGTGTGATGTGCACGAACTTCGCCCCAGGGAACATCTTCGACAAAACGGCGATGCGCCCAGTATGCGGCGGCGACTTGAGCAACACTCGCTTGCCCGTCCGCAACGTCAGCATCTTCACAAACTTATCTAGCGTCCGTTCAAATCGCTCCAAATCCGCAGGCTTCGTTCCCTCCATGTCCAAGAATTCCATGAACGGCGCCGGATCGTCAGGGTAGGCCATCCGAAAATAGGGAGTCGGCGAACCCATGGCGAGCAATGCGAATTCATCCTCCTGCGGCCGGTCCCACCCCGCCTCCATATTGTCCATCGGCCGATTCTTGGGCAACAAGAACGATGTGCACCACGGCAAAAACCGCTCGCTCACCAAGAAGTGATGCGGAGTGCAACACTGATAGGTCGTCGGCGTGCCAAACTGATCATCCAAGAACATCAGTTCGTGAAGCAACGTCGTGCCGCTTCGCCAATGACCCACGATGAACACCGGCGGTTGCGTCACCTGCGTTTCGTCGATCTGCCGTCCGTACATCAGCGACTGCAGCCAGCCCAAGACCGAGTTGAGCGGCGCAACCCCGGTCACGATGAGCGCCATCGCCAGCCGAATCGGATGGGCCCGAAACTTGTGTCCGCCCCAAAACTTGAGCCAGTCCCCCAGCCGCATGCCATGCCAAAACCGCGGACTCCAGAACGGATAAGGATGGACCGCTCGTTTAGGACGAGCCGTCGCAGGACGTGACCCAGCATTCGATGCGTTCATGTGACCCAACACCAACCAGCGGCGGGAGAAAGCCTGAATTCTACGCATCTGCCGCCATTGGCGAAACCCGATTATGGCGGCTCTGCTCCCCTCACACGCGACTTCCCAACCGTTCGGCCAGCCGCGTCAGCGGCGCCGAATGATCATTCGGCCGCAGATGCACCTGAATCAGGCTCGGACCGCTCCTGTCCTCCCAGGCCGCTCGCAGCGCCGCATCGAACTCCCGCTCCGTTCGCACCTCGTAACCCCTCCCGCCGCCCAGCACCCGCGGCAATTCATGGTAGTTCCAGCGATGGATCTCATTGAACTTCCAATCCCCCGCGTGCAACGCCCGCTCAGTTCCGTACCCCGCGTTATCCAGCAGAATCACGACCGGTGCATGCCCGCGTCGCACGAGCGTCGACAGCTCCATGCCTGTCATCTGAAAGGCGCCGTCGCCGCAGATCGCGAGAATTCGATGGTTCGGCCGCGCCGCTTGAGCCCCCAACGTCGCCGGGATCGAAAACCCCATGCTCGTGTAGTACGCCGGACTCAGAAACTCCGTCCGCCCGCGAATCACCAACTCGCTGGCCGCGAACAACGCATCTCCAATGTCCGCAATCACGATCACGTCTTCCGTCAACTGTTCGTTGATCCGCCCCATGACCTGAGAAATGGTCAGCGGCGCATCGGCGGCCATCACGTAAGGCGGCCTCCTCCTTCTCAAGACCTCCGGTATCTCGCGCCGCCGCGGCTGCGGACGCCGCTCGACCAACTGCGCAAGAAACTCCCCCAGCCCCACCTCGTGATAGTGATGATGTCGAATTCTCAGCTGCTCGCTCGTCGCATAAATGCAGCGCGCCGGATCGAGTCGCGCCGTATAGATCCCCAGGTTGATGTCGGTCATGAAGGCGCCCAGCAGCAAGACGCAGTCGCTCTCTTCGACGAACTGCGTCACCTCCGCTCGCCCCATCGCCCCTTCATACAACCCCACAAACAATGGATGCGATTCGGAAATCACGCTTTTTCCCAGAATGGTCGTCGCGATCGGCACTCCCGCCTGCTCCGCCAGCGCCAAGAGCAAGTCATGGAGTCCAAAACGATGCATTTCGACCCCCGCAATGATCACCGGCCGCTCCGCCTTCCCCAGCAGCTCCACGGCCTCCTCCACCGCCTCCCGCGTCGACGAAGCGTCGGTGCGCGGACCGTCGTAATGGAAGATATGGCCGATCTGCGGTCGCACATGGACCATGTCGCGCGGCAATTCAAGATAGACGGGCCGTTTGAACCGCATGGCCGTGTCGAGCACGCGGTCGATCTCGCGAAAAGCCAGCGTGGGATCATTCAGTTCCGTACAGGTCGCACACAACTTCTCAAACACCTCCAACTGCGTGCGAAAGTCGCGCACCTTGTGATGTAGCAGCGGATTGTTCTCCCGCTCCGACAAACCAGGCGAACCGCTGATCACCACGACCGGCGACTTCTCGGCATACGCCCCCGCCACCGCATTGCAGACGCTCAGCCCCCCCACGCAATACGTCACGCACACCGCCCCCAAGCCATTCACTCGCGCGTACGCGTCTGCCGCGAACCCCGCACAGTCCTCGCGCGTGCACCCAATCACTTCCAGCGGACTACGCTCGAGCAGGCTGTAGAACGACAGGATGTAATCGCCCGGAATGCCGAAGACATGCCCGATCCCGCAGTCCTGAAGCCGCTGAATTAGGTACTCGCCGATCGACGCGGTCCGTCCCCCTCGACCCGCTCCGCCCTGGACGCCTACTCCGCCCGAGTACTGAGTCATGGCTGCACTCCCTATTGCTTGACGCCCTCGTCAAGCGACGCTGTGGTGATCCGGACGAAGTAAACCAACGCGACGAAATCGTAAATCGCATGCGCGGCCACGGGCGCCAGCACATTCCCCACCGCCGCATGCAGCACTCCCAAATACACGCTCATCGCCGTCGCCAGCAAGAAATAGGTGCGCGACAATGCATGCAGCAAGCCAAAGCCGAGCGACGTCGCGAGAATCGCCGTCGCACTGCTCGCCGCCTGACTGCTCGACAAGCCCCCCGGCCGCTCCAAGACCCACTCCGTCAGCCGCTCCTGCAACAGCCCCCGAAACAGCAGCTCTTCGCCCAGTCCCGCCACGAGCGCCAACAGCGCCAATTCCCCCGTCGAACTCCGCAGGAAGTGCGGCGCCAGCAAGCTTTGCGTCAATTGATGAAGGTCCTGCAGCGGCTTCCAGGTCGAACGCTGCGACCACCACAGCCCGACCAAAGGAGGCATGGCCGCGATCGCTCCCCAGCCGACGGCGAAGACTTCGTCGCGCCAGCCCGCTTCTCCCTCCACGATCGAACAGACCGGGGAATGGCCCAGCCATACGCCCAGCAGGCCTGCGAGCGGAATCAAGGCGAATTCAAACGCCAGCATCGTCAGCGGCGCGCCGCCCCGTTCCTCCGACCGGCCTGATCCCGACTGCGGTTGCTCATCTCGCATGTCCTCATTGTAACTGTGGAGACAAACGCGGGTGCACGTGAGTATGATGGGAGCGACGGCCATGCCGACCGCGCGACGAACAACCGTCGGCTCGGAACGGCGCGCTGTTTTTCGGGAGCCCGCTCGTCATGGTTGGGAAATCGTCCGCCCGCCGCAGGTCGTCCTTTCGAGCAACCGTCCTCGGGGCCTTGCTGCTGCTCGCGGACAGCCTCGTTCCCGCACACGCGCCCTCGCAAGAAACGCCCCGCCCCGCCGCCCCAACTCCCGCCGCCCCCGCGCAAGACTTTCCCGCGCAAGCCGCTCCCGCCCGCGAACAGGAGGTTCAACGCTGGATCGAGCAACTCGATGCCGATTCGTTCTCTCAGCGCGAACGGGCCACAAGGAGCCTCCAGCAAGTCGGGACGGCCGCGGAGGAACAGCTGCTGGAGGCGCTGCGGTCGCCGTCGCCCGAAGTGCGGCGGCGCGCCGCCTATGTGCTGCGCGACAGTCATTGGCGCAGGTTGCACGGCGACATCGTCGACTTTGCCGCTCGACCCGACGAACGACTCGACGTCGAACACGGCATGTGGCTGGTCGCGCGAATCCTCGATCCGTCCGTCAAACAACGCGACCTCCAACAGCAACTCAACGCGCTCGCCGATCGCGTTCGCGCCAAGTTTCCGGCCGACATGCCGCCCCGCAAGGCGCCGCCTCGGCGCGCCATGGAAGCGATTCGCGATGTGCTGTTCGTGGAACTCCATTTTCACGGAGCGACCCAGAACTACCAGGATCCCCGCAATAGCTCGCTGGCCTGCGTGCTGCAGCGAAAAGAAGGCTTGCCGATTCTGTTGTCGAATGTCGTCGTCGCCGTGGGCGCTCGCCTGGGGCTGCCGCTGGAGGGGCTCGCCACGCCCGGTCGGTATCTCGTGAAGTACCAAGTCGGCGCGACGGACGACCAGCCGCAAGAAGAAATCGTGATGGATGCCTTCGACGGCGGTAAAATTTTGTCGTCGCAAGACTTAACGTCGCTCTTTCCAGGGTTCGACAGCGACGATCTGCTGCTGCCGGCCTCCCCGCGGCAGACGCTGGTCCGGATGCTCAATAACCTCGAGACGCATCTCTACCATGCGGGCGACGGGCCGCGCGCTGAACTGGCGGTGTACTTTCGGACGCTGTTGGAACGCGACGAAGACTTTTGAGCAACGGCTCTGATCAGCTCAAGTCCGCCCCGAAAAACGCCGAAAAATGGGGCTCTATGAGGGCCCGCCCGGCACTGGCGTACCGCGTTTGACGCTGATACAGTGTGCGAGTTTACGCGGGGACGGACCTAGCCCAGCTTATCACACTTACGACTTTTCACTCCGAATCGCGGCCCGCGGAGCGGCCGGTTCGGATCACTTTACGAATTCTCAGTTGTTGATCCAGTTAGAGAGGAATTGCAGGCATGGCCAAGAAAGCAGCGGCGGCGGGAAACAAGATGACGTATTACTTCGGGAAGACGCGGTGCGACGGCCGCGGCGACCAGAAGCAGTTGCTCGGCGGCAAAGGCGCCAACTTGGCGGAAATGACGAGCATCGGGTTGCCGGTGCCGCCCGGTTTCACCATCACCACCGAATGCTGCGGGTTGTATTACGAGCAGGGCAAGAAACTGCCTGCCGGCTTGATGGACGAAGTCCACAAGATGGTCGCGACGCTCGAAAAGGAACTCGGCAAAAAGTTCGGCGACCTGAAAGATCCGCTCTTGGTGTCGGTTCGCTCGGGCGCAGCCGCCTCGATGCCCGGCATGATGAATACGATTCTCAACCTGGGACTCAATGATCACTCGGTCGTTGGGCTGGCGAACGCCACGGGCAATGAACGCTTCGCCTACGATTCCTACCGCCGACTCATCAACATGTTCGGCGACGTCGTCGTGGGCGTCGACCACGAGCACTTCGAGGAAGCGTTCGATAAGCTCAAGCTGAAGTACAAGGCGAAGCTCGACACGGACGTGCCGACGCAGGGCCTGATCGAACTGTGCAACGAATACAAGAAGGTCTTCGAGAAGCACACGGGAATGCCGTTCCCGCAAGATCCGTTCAAGCAGCTGGAGCTGTCGATCGAGGCGGTGTTCAAGAGCTGGATGGCGCCGCGGGCGATGATTTATCGTCAAGTGGAAGGCATCTCGGGCCTCCGCGGGACCGGCGTGAACATCCAATCGATGGTGTTCGGCAACATGGGCGAAGACTCGGGGACGGGCGTGGCGTTCACTCGCAACCCCTCCACGGGCGAGAATAAGTTCTACGGCGAGTTCCTGGTGAACGCGCAGGGCGAAGACGTGGTCGCCGGCATCCGGACGCCGGAACACGTCGATGAAATGCCGAAGTGGAACAAGGCGGTCTACAAGCAGCTGCTGGAAATCAAGAAGATCCTGGAGAATCACTTCAAGGACGTCCAGGACATCGAGTTTACGATCGAGCGCGGCACGTTGTTCATGCTGCAGACTCGCAATGGCAAGCGCACCGGCGCCGCCGCGGTGAAGATCGCCTGCGATCTGGTCAAAGAAAAGCTGATCGACGAGAAGACGGCGCTGCTGAAGATCCCCGCGGGCGACCTCACGCAGTTGTTGCTGCCCAGCTTCGACCCGGCGGCGAAGAAATCCGCCAAGGTGCTGACTCGCGGTTTGCCAGCTTCGCCCGGCGCGGCCGTCGGCAAGCTCGCGTTCACGGCGGCAGAAGCGGTCGAACGCGCCAAGGGCGGCGAGAAGATCATCCTCGTTCGCAAAGAAACCAATCCGGAAGACGTCGAAGGCATGCACTCGGCGGCCGGCATTCTCACCAGCACCGGCGGCATGACGAGCCATGCGGCGGTCGTGGCCCGCGGTTGGGGCCGCTGCTGCGTCGTCGGCGCCGGCGAGATCCAGATCGATGCCAAGGCTCGCAAAGTCGTCATCGGCGGCAAGACGTTCGGGCACAACGACGTCTTGTCGATCGATGGTTCGACGGGCGACGTCGTCGAAGGCTCGCTCGCCACGCAGGAACCGAAGCTCTCGGGCGACTTCTCCACGATCATGAAGTGGGCGGACAAATACCGCACTCTCAAGATTCGCACGAACGCCGACACCCCCGCCGACGCTCAACGGGCGCGCGAGTTCGGCGCGGAAGGCATCGGGCTGTGTCGCACCGAGCACATGTTCTTCGAAGGGGACCGCATCAAGGCGATGCGCGAAATGATCCTCGCGGAGACGGTGGAAGCGCGCGAAAAGGCTTTGGCCAAGCTGCTCCCCTACCAACGCGAAGACTTTGTCGGTCTGTTCACCGCGATGAAAGGGCTGCCGGTCACGATCCGCTTGTTGGATCCGCCGTTGCATGAGTTCCTCCCGCACGATGACAAGAGCCAGAAGGAAATGGCGGACGCGATGGGCGTGAAGCCGGCCGTCATCAAGACGCGCGTGAGCCAGCTGCACGAAGCCAATCCGATGCTGGGGCACCGCGGTTGCCGCTTGAGCGTCACGTATCCTGAAATTTTGAAGATGCAGGTGCGAGCGATCGTCGAGGCGGCGGTGGAATGCAAGAAGAAACGCATCGACGCGCATCCCGAAATCATGCACCCGCTCGTCGGCACGGCGGCCGAAATCAAGCTGCTGCGTGAATGGACCGAAGAGACGATCAACGCCGTGCTCACCGAAACCAAGTCGGTCGGCAAGGTGAACATCCTGATCGGCACGATGATCGAAGTGCCGCGAGCGGCGTTGACGGCCGACCAGATCGCCGAGTACGCGGAGTTCTTCAGCTTCGGGACGAACGACCTGACGCAGATGACGTTCGGGTACAGCCGCGACGACGTGAACAGCTTCTTGCCGGATTACCTGAAGCGCGAACTGCTGCTGGTTGATCCGTTCCAGTCGCTGGACACATCCGGCGTCGGCCAGTTGGTCGACATCGCGGTCGCCAAGGGCCGCAAGGTGCGCGAGAACCTGAAGGTCGGCATCTGCGGCGAACACGGCGGTGATCCGGCGTCGGTCCACTTCTGCCACAAGGCAGGATTGGATTATGTCAGCTGCTCGCCGTTCCGAGTGCCGATCGCCCGCTTGGCCGCAGCCCAAGCCGCCCTGAAGCACTCGAAGTAACATCCAAGTCCGCGAGCCCCCCAGATCACCCCAAACGCCCGACCGTCCCGCCACGGACGCTCGGGCGTTTTTTCGTAGGACAGGCCGTAGGACGGGCTTCCAGCCTGTCTCGCTGCCGCGAGGCAGCGCGCGCAGCTGCAAGGCCCGTGATGCCAACGTGTTGCGTCGCGTCGCGATTGTGGGGCTGACGTCAGACAGTCTAGGGGGAGGGGGGCGGTCGGGGGGAGGTATGGTGGGCCCGCGCTGCGCTTGGCCCACCCTACGGGGGCTCACTCTACGGGTGGGTTAGTGAGTTTTGGGCGTTTTTTTGAAAATGTTTTTTGGAATTTGGGGCCGGTTGGAGGGGCGTTTTGCGACTGGTAGGGCGTGATCGCTCACGCCTCGGAGCGATCACGCCCCTTCGAGCGGCCGGAGATCGCTGCCCGCCCCACGAGCGATGTGGAGGATTGTGCCTCTGCTTAGTCTCCGGCCGCTCGTTTTTCCGCTCGTAGGACAGGCTTCCAGCCTGTCGAGCTGCCGCCTGAGGATCTGCCGGATGGGCAGTGTGCAGGGGGATGGTGGGCCCGCGCTGCGCTTGGCCCACCCTACGGGCTTGGCGGGTGGCAAAACGTTATTTGGGGGTGAGGCGGAGGTAGTCGACGCCGATGATGTGCGCCTTCACGGCGGCGGGGTTGGCGCCGGTGATTTCTAGCGTCAGGCGATTCTTGCCGGCGACGGCGGCGACGACGCCTAATGACACCTCGCCGCTCGCCAAGACGTCGGGCGAAGCGTAGAGGTCGAGCGGCTGACCGAGCGGCTGGTCGTTCCACGACACGCGCACGATGCCGAAGTCGCGCGCCAAGGTGAACGCGAGCGACAAAGAATACTCGCCCGCCTCCGCTGCCTCGACTTCCAGCTCGAGCCGATCGCCCGGTTTCGCTCCGCCCCAAAATAATTGCTTGTCGTCGCTCCAGCGACCCGTGCTAAAGCCGCGCATCTCCTGCGCCCCGGCCCGGCCGCCCGTCGCCTTCACCACCTTCAGCGACTCGGCCTCCAACACCCCCGCCACGCGCCGCGAATCGCCGGCGAACACGACCGGTTTCCCCTCGAGCGGCTTCCAGACAGGGCCGTCGAACAACTTCGGCTGCCGTTCGCGCCAAACCGAGTCGCTCACCGGCGTCGGCCGCTGCAGCAGCACGTGCGCCCCCTTCATGCCGCCCGCCGCCAAGTCCAAATGACCGTCGCGATCGAGGTCATGCACCAGCAGCTGCCGACCAATCCCCGACTCGCCGTCCGCACGATAGGGAACCCAGTCGACGCCATCCTTCGTCCGCACAAGTCGAAACCAGTACACCACGGCGCCCGCGTCCCATTGAGGACTCTGGCGATGATGCGACCAGTACGTCTTCCCGGTCACGATGTCCTTGAGCCCATCGCCGTCGATGTCGGCCAAATTCACAGAATGCAGTTCGCTGATCACCAGACCGTACCGATTCTGCCCGGGCTGATCTCCCATGATCAGCCGCCGGCGGAACGTGATCTCGCCTCCCTCCCGCACCTGCTCGAACCACGCCAACCCAAACTCGTGAGCCGCGAGGCTCGTGATCACATCCTGATCCCCGTCTCCATCGACGTCGTACGCATACATCTCGGCTCCGCCCGCCGCGGCAAACGGAAAGGGATGAAACGTCCACCGCGGGCTCGCCGCCAAATCGGCCGGCTGCTGGTACCAGCCATCTTTCGACAAAATGTCGACTCGCCCGTCCCCGTCGACATCGCCCGCACCCAACCCATGCCCAAACGGGTTCGGCGCCGTCTTCTCCGAGATGGCATGAAACGTCCACGACTCGAACGGGCGAGCCGGGTCCCACGTCGCGTAACCGTAGAACCCCTGGTTCGTGCACAACAGCTCCGGCCGCTCGTCCCCCGTCACATTCACCCACTGCGGCGACTCGTTGGCCACCGAATCCAGCACCACATGCTTCGGCCACGGCTGGTCGTGCTTCTCGGCCCCCGGATTGCGATACACGATCGCGGGCGTCCCCGGAAATCCGGCGGTCAGCACGTCGTTCCACCCGTCCCCGTCCAGGTCGTACACCCAGGCGAAAAAGTGGTTCGCGTACCGCTCGCGCGGCTGCGGAACGGCCGTGAACAGCTCGCGTTTCTCCTGCCAATCGGGACCCGCAAACCAGTACGGACCGTACACCAGGTCGACGTGCCCGTCCCGGTTGAGGTCCCCCGCGCCGATCCCCTCAGAGTAATAGACGTCGGTGAGCTGCCGGCGTTCGAACGCACGCCAGACGGGCTGCGACGACGCCGCAGGCGGCTGGGCAGGCTGCTGGGCGGGGGCCGGTGCGTCGGCGAGGAGGAAGAAGGCGACGGGAAGGGCGTAGAACAGAGCGGGGACGAGGACGAGAGGTCGCATGGTCGGGGCTCGCGCTGTTCGGGAAGAGGGCAGTGCGCTGCGCGTGCGCGGTTCAGTGCGCTGCGGCGCGGAGTCAGTTCGCTGCGCGTTCGCGGTTCCCCCGACGCGAGGTCGGGGGCAAGTTCGCTGCGCGTTCGCGGTTCCCCCGACGCGAGGTCGGGGGAGGATGAGCGGCGACGCTAGTCTTTTGACTTGGCGCCGTCGAAGCCGACTTTCGACAGGGCGGCGATGGCGGCGTCGGCTTGGAACTGGTCGGTCACTTCGACATAGACGATCGGTTGGTCGATCAGGTCGGCTTCCTTTTGAGGCGCCAGCGTGACGTCCCCGACGCCAGGTTGCGCTTCCAGCGTCTTCTTCACCTTCGGCCAGCACGCGTGCGGGCAACTCATCGTCGGCACCTCGAACGACACCTTGGTGTATGTCGCGTTCGGGTCTTTCTGCCGAACCGGCTCGGCTTGCACCGGCGCTTCGGCCGTCGATGCAGGGGCAGGAGCGGTCGTCGAAGTGGAACAGCCGACCAAGAACAACACGGCTGCCGCCGCCAACACGCAAATACGCTTCATCGCTCGTCTCCGAAATGAGTCTCCAACCAATCACTCATTTAGGATACGCCGAAGCCCCGCCCCAAGAAAAGGGCCGCACCCCGAAGGGATCGATTCGAGTCCGAGCACTGTGGTTGCGCCGCCGCCCCTCATCCCCGACCCTTCTCCCCGGGGCGGGGAGAAGGGAGCATTATCGGCGCGTGTCGTTGCGAAACGAACGACAGGGGGGGGATTCACGCCCTCGCTGTGCTACCGCACGTCTAACGCAGGACGGACTGGGTCGCCGGCGCGTCCACCGCTTCCGCGTCGGCGCCGGTTCCTGCGCCTGCGTTCGCGTTCGGCCTGTTGGCTTGCGTCGCGGTCCGCAACGCGCCGTCCACGGGCTGTGCGAGCACGCCGCCAGGGCCGGTCTGCTTCTGCACGAACCCCTTCAGCTCGATGAACGCCGGGCCCAGCAACAGCACATAGATGGGCGGCGCCAAGAAGAACACGATCGGGAACAACAGCTTCACCGACGCCTTGTTGCCCCGCTCCTCGGCTCGCTGCCGACGCGTCCGCCGAATGCTGTCCGCAAACTCGCGGAACGCCGTCGAAACCTGGCCGCCTAACCGCTCGGCGTGCTGCACCATCGTGGCCAACGCCGTGATGTCGGGAATGTCCAGCCGCTTGGCGAATTGCCGCAAGCCGATGTCCAGCGAACCGGTCTCCGTCTGCAATTCAATCATCGCCAGCTCGCAGGCGATATCGGGGTGAGTCCCCTTCAGCTCCTTCGACACGCGCTTGATCGCCTCGCGCAACGGCAAACCGCCCGTCACGGTCATCGTGATCATGTCGAGTGCATCGGGGAGCGAAAACTGAATCCGCCGGCACCGCTCGTGCGCTTGCACGCTGAGCACCACGCGGGGCACGCCGTAGATGACCACCAGCACGATCGCACCCGCGATCAAGATCTTCGGCGTCATGTTCTCCTGGGGACTCGCCAGCGCCGCCATCGCCGTGCCGACCAACAACAACCAGGCGATGAGCGCCGCGTTGCGCAGCGCCAGAAACTCCTCCACCGCGCGCCGGTGATAATAGCCGGCCTGCTGCATTTCCTTCCGGAGTTTGTCGAGCGTCGCTTGGCGAATCGGGAATACGAGCGCCAGCGCCTCCGTCATGCTCCCCAGCGCCAGCGGCCGGCGACTTCCCACGCGCTCCGCCTCCGGCAGCTTGTTTCTCCCCACGCCGAACATCAACTTGCCGACCAAGAAAATCACCAGCGCGACGGCGACGAACGTGCCCGTCGTGACCAGCGTGAGCTGCAGCGGGGTGAGTTGGCTGAGGCCGAGCGTCGTTTCGAGGAAGCGTTGCATGGCTGTCGACCGGGGGTGAGAGACGAGAATGTGCCAAGCGAGGCGGCGCCCGACGGCGCGGGCCCAGCGTTAGTAGTCGTTCTTGATGAGCCGCAAGACCCAGATCGTGCCGATCACTTCGGACACGACGGCGGCGCCCAACAGCAAACGACCCGACGAATCGGCCAACAACTTGCCGCCGTACTCCGGCTGCAAGAAGAACATGTATCCAAACAGCAGCGGACCGACGGCCGCGATCATGAGCGCCGAAAACCGCCCCGCCGCCGTCACGCTCTTCAACTGCCGGTGATACGCAATGCGATCGCGAATCACTTCCGAGAGACGCTCCAGCGTCACAGGCAAGTTGCCGCCCGCTTCGCGGTGCACGGTGAGCGTCGTACCGAGAATCCGCACGTCCATCTGGTCGGCGCGACGCGTGAGCGACCGCATGCACGCGGACAGCGACAGGCCGAGCCCCATTTGGCGAGCGCACCGATCAAACTCGGTCCCCACCGGGTCGCCCATCGCCTCGCCTACCACCGTCATCGCCTGTTCAATGCTTTCGCCCGCTCGGACGGCTCGAGCCAGCAGGTCGAGCGCCGCGGGGAACTGTTGTTCAAAACGCTTCATCCGTTGGCGACGACGCACATCCAGCACGACGAGCAGACCGCCCAGGGCGAGCATCCCGGCCACGGCGGCGAACAACTCGTTCTCCGTCGCCACGTACACCGTGCCGCCGCTCGCCAAGACGCACAGGAACGCCAGCAGCGCGGCTTCGGCCGCCGACAGGTCCCAGCCCGACCAGTACAGCGTCTTCTCGATCCAATGGTCCAAGCGGCCGATGAGTCCCTGCGATTCGAGCTCGCTGAACGACGGCAGTCGACGCAAGTGCTTCTTCGCTTCGTCGTGCGCATCGCGGCCGCGGAACAACTGACGCACGCTCAGCAGCAGCGCGCCGCAACCCGCGGCGATGACCGCGAAGGCGCCGAGCGACAACAGTGTGGGATCGGTCCAGATTTTCATGGCAATCGCCTTCCGGCTAGTCGTGCTTAAGCTTGGAACAGGCGTTCATCGAGCGTCACGCCGTGGTCGGCGAAGCGAGCTAGGCAGCGCGGCTTGTAGCCCGTCGCTGCGAACTGCCCCTTCACAACGCCGTGGGCGTCGAGTCCCGAGGTCTTGAACGTAAAAATGTCTTCCAGGTGATACTCGCCGTTCACCGCCCCCACGATCTCGCTGATCCGAGTCACTCGGCGAACGCCGCCCTTCAGACGGCCCAGGTGCACCACCAGCTTGATCCCCGCCGCCACGTACTCGCGCACCACGCGAATCGGCAGCTCGAAGCCGGCCATCGCCACCATCATCTCGAGTCGCGAGAGGGCGTCGCGCGTGTCGTTGGCGTGGATCGTGGTGAGCGACCCTTCGTGACCCGTGTTCATGGCTTGCAGCATGTCGAGCGCCTCGGCGCCGCGGACTTCGCCCACCAGGATGCGGTCGGGACGCATACGCAAACTATTCTTCACCAAGTCGCGTTGCGTCACTTCGCCGCGACCTTCGCTGTTCACCGGCCGCGTTTCCATGCTCACCACGTGCGGGTGCTGCAGGATGAGTTCCGCGGAGTCTTCGATCGACACGATGCGCTCGTCGTGCGGGATGCCGGCCGACAATGCGTTCAGCAGCGTCGTCTTGCCGGCGCCGGTGCCTCCCGAGATCAAGAAGCTGACCCGCGCTTGCACGGCCGCGAGCAAAAACGTCGTCATCGCGGGCGACAGCGATCCGTTTTCAATCAGCCGCGAGACGTTCAGATTTTCCGTGCCGAAGCGGCGAATCGACAGCTTGGGGCCCTTCAGCGCCAGCGGCGGGACGACGGCGTTTACGCGGGAGCCGTCGGGCAGCCGAGCGTCGACCATGGGGCTGACTTCATCGATGCGCCGACCCACTCGCGACACAATCCGCTGAATGATCCGCAACAAATGCGCGTCGTCCGCGAACACGATGTTCGTGCGTTCCAACCGCCCCTTGCGTTCGATGAACACCTCGTGCGCGTTGTTCACCAGAATGTCGCTGATCGTCGGGTCGGTCATCAGCGGCTCGAGCGGCCCGTGGCCGAACACCTCGGCGCCCAGCTCGTTCACCAACCGCTGCTTCAGCGACGGTTCTTTGATCTTCCGCCGCCCAATCGACTCTTCCGACAACTCGCGCACTTCCCGCCGCAGCCATTCCGAGTCGGCGACGCCCACGGCGGCCAAGTCCAGCGACTCGACCAACTCGCGGTGAATCTCCGTCTTCAGCAGTTGGAACTGCACTTCGTTCGGGTCAGCGGGGATGGCGCCGAGAGTCGCGTGGGAGATCATGGTGGAGTTCGCTTGTCGTGGGAGATCGCCGACGCACGGTCGGCGGTGGATCAAGTTCGCGCTGCGCTGGGCGGACCTCGAACAAGGCCCGCGCGGCGACTACGGGTTGTCTTGCGTCGCGGGGACGTTGGTCGGCTCGCTGGTCGCCGGTGCATTCACGGCGGGACCCGAGGGACGAGCGCTCACGACGGCCGGCTCGCGCGTCGGCGTCAAGCGATCCGCACGCTTGAACTCGACCTGGCTCATCGAGCGACCGCGATACACTTCGATCCGATGTTTGCTCATCGGGCGATTGAGCAATTCTTCGAGCGTCCGGATGGTCGGCGCGGATTCGGCCAAGTCGCCGGCGCCGTTGCGCAGGGCGAGCGACAGCTTGCCGTGCCCCTCGGCGATCTGCAGCGCGGCCGCGTGTTCGGGCCGAACCGCGAGCGTCACGGAGCATTCTTCTTGCTTGCGGCGACTCGCCGGCGCGGCTTCGATCCGCTTGCCCGCCGCCGTGTCCATATTGAGCGCCAGCACCTCGACCGCTTCGATGAGCGGCACGGTCATTTCGGGGACGTCTTCGGCGGCGTCGGCGTCGCTGCGGAAGAGGACGTCGACCATGGTGCCGGGAGTGGCGAAGCCGGCGACCGCGGCGTCGGCTTCGACCGTGATCGTCACCGCTCGGAAGCCCGGCTGCAACTTGTCGGCGACGCTGGGGCCCGTTCCTTCCGGATAGAAAATCTGCGCTTCGAACGTCTGCCCCTTCTTCAGCGGCTCTTGCAGAATGCGGCCGATGATCTGCTTCGTGTTGTTCATGAACGGCTTCTTGGCGTAGCTGGACTTCTTCAGTTGCTCGGGCGTGAGCTTCAGAAGGGCGATGTCGCCCAGCGTGAGTTGCCGGCCAGCCGGAATGTCGAACGCGGCGATCGGCACCACCGTGTCCTTTTCCTTCTTTTCTTCGGCGACCTTCTTTTCCTCGGCGGGGCGACCCAGTTCCTTGCGGACGATGTAGGCGCCCAAGAGTCCGAACAGGACGGCCGTGATGCCGACGAGTATCGTTCCTGCACTGAAGCGAGCCATGGTTACTGTCCTCTTAGCTTGAACGGCTTGCCCAACGGCGAAGCGGCGTATCGGTGGGGAGATGAAGTTCGAAGGGTGGGAATATCGAGCGTTATCGGGCGTGCGTGAGCGTCAGGACTTTCAGGCCGACGACGACCCAGGTGGCGAGGCACACGGGGACCGCGAAGGGGATCAGGATTTTCTGTTTGCCGGTTTTGGCGAGCTCCGGTTGCAGATTGACGTCCGCTCGGGCGCCGGCGATCGCCAACTGCTTGGGCGCCAACGCGCGCCAGAGGACGATGCCCAACGTCATGCTGAGGGCCGCAACGACGCCGCCGAGGAAGATGAACAGCGCGCCGATCGCGCCGGTCCAAGCGCCGACGGCGCCCATCAGTTTGACGTCTCCGCCGCCGCCGCCGCCGATGAGCCACAGGGCGAGGAGGATCGTAAACCCGACCGCGAATCCGCCCAGGGAGAACCCGAGCCCGCTGAGGCCCGACAGGGCCGTGTGAAACGCGACGGCCGCGACGAACGACGAGACGGTGAGCCAATTGGGGATGCGACGCGACTTGAGGTCAAAGACGAGCGCCACGGTCGCGAACGCGCAGAGTGAGCCGGCCCAAGCGAACACGGCCCACAGCGGCAGATCCTTCATCTCTAACCTCCCTATCTTCACACAAATTGCAGTCCATCCCTGTCTGCATGACGCTTAATCCTCATTATCGGCACGAACCCACCCTCCCTACGTAGTTCCTGCCATAACCCGAATTCTCCGCCCAGACTGCCTGGTTTGACGCTTCCTTTACGGCGCGCGGAGAGCGCCAAGTCTGCGGGAAAGCTCGCAAATGGAGCCACCACTGGGCGGGCGCGCTCCCGCTTTCGCTGGTGTTCATGGTGTGAACCGCAGGTCCCCTCATCCCCAACCCTTCTCCCCGCGGCGGGGAGAAGGGAGCACGATCCGCGCGAGTCGTTGCGCAACAATCGCTAGAGTCGGATGGAATCCGCTTGCTCCACTGGAAACCGCGCGCCGCACATGTCGCACTTTTTTTCTGAGCACGCGTCCGTTTGTATCGCCAGCGACGATCGTGCAGCGAGTGAAAGGGCCGTGGGTGATCCGCCCCGAAGGGGCAGTGACAGGTTAGCCCAGGGCAGAGCGCAGCGCCGCCCTGGGTTTGGTTCCGCGCTCTCGCGGTGAGACGGTCGCCCTGAATGGGCCCAACAACGAGAACGGCCAGCGCTGGCCATGTGCCGCCCTTGCAGGGCTTGAGGATCGCCATGGTGCGGCTGTCCCAGGGCGTCACGCCCCGGCTGCGCCGTGTCGCTTTGCCCTGGGCTAACCTGTCGCTGCCCCTTCGGGGCGAAGCCAACCTGGCCGTCGACCACGTTGGAAGTCGGCTTATTCCTTTCCCAGCGCAACGCCAAAATTCCGACTCGAGGTCGGGGGAGAGGGAGAGGCTTGGTAAACGAAAAAATCGCTGCCACTCTCGGAGAGGTGGCAGCGATCTTTGAGCGTTCGTGGGCAGTAGGCCGTTTAGATCAGGCCGTCAGCACCATGAGCTGACTCGAGGGCGAACTACGGGTTGCGGGCACCCACGAAGGCGCCGTTTTCTTCGACGATCGCGCCGAGGTGCGTGATGCAGTTGTCATCAGCATCGGTCACATCGTCGTTGCTATCGCAGAAGTCGGTGTCATCCTGGAAGCCGAATCCAGCGGTCGCGGCGCTGTGGCCGACGACGCCGTTGATGTCATAGCTCTGGTTGACATCTTGGATGGCGCCAGCGACGTCCGACAGTTCGCTCGTCACGCCGTCACGAACCGCGGCGAGGCCGACGACGAGGCCGATGACGGCGATCGTCGCGATCAGGATCAACTCGGCCGAGACGACGAAACCAGCTTCATCTTTCCACAATTTCTTCAACATCATTGTCAAATACTCCGGTAGGGAATCGTAAGGGTCCTAACCAAACCAAGCTCAGAACCAAAGTTCCGGTGCATGGGGAAATCGGCCAACACCTCCCCCCACCATTTGCGGTTTTTTCAGTGCGCGCATCACTGTGCACGACCCAAAAATTCTCACCAGCCTCACCACCTCCCCCACCCAAAAACTCCCTCTCCCCCGACCTCGTGTCGGGGAGGGGGCGAACGCCGAGAGTAAGCCGCATCCTGAGTCATCCCACCAACGCATCCAGCTCTTTCGCGAAGAATTGCTTCACTCCGCGCAACGCAAGAGTGGCAAACCGTGGCGGTGCTTTCCAAGCAGTGGGGAGGCGGCTGCGCAGTGCGCTGCGCAGTGCGCTGCGCAGTGCGCTGCGCGTGCGCTACTCCCCCGACACTAGGTCGGGGGAGAAAGACCGCGCTACTCTCCGAACGCCTCTAGCTTCTCCCGCGCCTTTCGCGCCTCGTCCATTCGATTCTGCTTCTCGTACAGCAGCATCAGCGCTAGCCAGACGCGTGGGGAACTGGGCGAGAGCTGCGTGGCCGCGAGCAGCACTTTCTCGGCGTCGGCTTCGCGGCCGTTCAGGTACAGGCCCATGGCGTACCGATATTGAACTTCAACCAGTTGCGGTGCGAGGCGCGCGTCGCGCTCCAAGAGGGGCAGTTCGGCGGCTCGCAGCTGCTTCGCTTCAGCCGCGTGCGGTTCGCCGCGTCGCTCGAGCAGCCCGGCCAAGTTCGCGCGCGGGCCGATCGCGCCCGGTTCCACTCGGATGGCCGTGCGGTACGCCGCCTCCGCCGCCCGCTCGTCCCCCTGCGCCTCGCGCAAGAACGCAATCAGCATGTGGCTCCCTGCGCGGTCGGCGTGGACGGCCTGAGCGGCGATCAGCTCATCGACCGTCGACTCGAGCAGCGCGCGGTCGCGGTGGTCCAGCAAGTCGTTCCGCACCGGGGCGGGGACGCGCATGGCGAGCCGAGCGGCCGTGTGCCGGGTCGCTCGGTGACGCGACGACAGGCTGTCGATCAGCGGCCGCAGCAGCGGGCGGTAGACGCTGCGCAGCAGCTCGCCGGGCGATTGCGGGTCGATCGACTCTTCGGCGGCCGACAGTTGCGCGTCGAAAGTGGAAAGGGCGGCGAGCTGAATCTGCGGGTCGTCGTCTTGGTACAGCTTGTCGGCGGCGGCGAGCGCGTCGGGGGTTCCGAAGCGGGCCAGGTTGTCGAGTGCCGTGGCGCGGACGATGGCGGGGGCGGTGCGCAGTTGAGCCAGCTCGCGGAGCCGTCGCGGGGCGTCCGCCTGGCGAGTCCGCGCCGCGTGGAACGTGTAAGCGTAATGCTTCTTGTCGTCGGCCTTCAGGCCCCACCACTTCAGGGCCGCGCTGTGGGACCAGCGGTTGAGTCGATCGAGTTCCCCGCGGACGGCGGCGTCTTGCGGCGCCAGTCGCAGCCAGTCGGCGTATTGGGTGAGCGGCTCGCGCGAGTCGGACGGCGGCAGCTTGGCGAGACTGCGGTCGACTTCCAGATGGCAGCCGGTGCAGGCGTTGGGCGTCCCCAGTTCGACGCTCATCCCCGGCCGCGGCACTCGCAAACTGTGATCGCGTCGCGGGTCGACCGCCATGTACTTGGTGACCGGCATGTGGCAGTTGACGCACTTCGAGCCGCTGCCGGCCGGGTCATGGTGGTGATGACCGGGGCCGTCGTACTTGCCGGCCGGGTGCGCGTGGCACGACGTGCAGAGGCGATTGTCGGGGAAACGAACCTGCAGGGAGTGGGGATCGTGGCAGTGGGAGCACTTGATCCCTTTGTGGAACATCTTGCTTTGAGTGAACGAACCGTACTCATAGACCTCGTCGAGGATCTGGCCGTCGGCGTGGTAGGTGAGGTCGCCCAGCAGTTCGTTATGGAAGCCGTCGTAGTAGTTGTCGCCAGCGTGGTAGTCGGGGGAGACGAGGGTGCGGCGCGAGTGGCAGGGGGCGCAGGCCTGGATCTCGGGCAGGTTTGATTCGCCCTTGAGTTTGGCGAGGGCGTAGCCGCGCTTGCGATCCCAGAACGGGGACCAACGGCGCGCCAGTTGGACGTGCAGGTTGCCCGGACCGTGGCACGCCTCGCAGCTGACGTCGATCTCGCTGAACGTGGTGTGGTACGAGTTGGTTTTGGGGTCGAAGCGTTTGAGGAGGTTGGTGGAGTGGCAGTCGGCGCACATGTTGTTCCACCGCTGGAGGATGCCGGTCCAGTGGAGGTCGTCGTCGGGGGCGAGTCGATCGCGGACGTCGGGCGGGTCGAGGTGGAACCATTGTTTGGCGAGCGTGTCCCAGGAGATGCGGAGGACTTGCAGGCGTGCGATTTCGTCGTCGGCCTGGTCGGGTCCGCGATCGAACTCGACCATGTACTGCTGCAGCGGGGTGACTCCCAGGACGTAACGCACTTCGAAGTCGCCCATGCGGCCGTCGGGCCCTTCGGTATGGACGAAGAACTTGCCGTCGCGGCGGAACATGCGCGAGGCGACGCCGTGGTGTTCGAGCGTCGCGTTATTGAAGTCGCCGAGCACCGTTTCGTCGGTGGCGAGGTCCATGGCTAGGTCGTGGTGCGAGCCGGTCCAGAGGCGGGCTTCCTGCTGGTGGCAGTCGATGCACGAGGCGCGTCCGACGTAGGCCAGCGGGGCGTCGTCGGGGATCGCTCGGTACCAGTCGGCGGCGAGCGCAGAGGCGGCGACGACGCCGAGCAGTGCGACGGCGAGCAGGGGCCGGCGGAAGCGGGAAAGGAAGGTCATGAGGGAGAGCGTGTCAGCTTGCCTGAGGCTAGGAAAGTGAATACAAAGGGCGGCTTGGGACGATCGCCGTCGCGTCGCACCTTCAGTCGCACCGTTAGTGGCACTTTTTGGAGTCGTATTGGATCATGAGCGCACCGAATGTCGTGAAGAAGGATAACATCGCCAAGGTATTGGATCGAGCGCTCGACAAGGGCGAAGGCCTCCTGCGACTCACGCCGACCTGGGTCCCGCGCAGCTTTTTGCATCCGGGACGTCGCATCAAGTTGCATCCGGACGATCTGTACGCGTACGGCGCCAATCGCGGCGGCATCGACGAGCGGTGGTTTGCGAGCACGACGGAAGCGGCGAACGAGGGCCGCGTGTGGCACGAGGGGCTCAGCTTTGCGTCGTTCGAAGGGAAGCACTTCCTGTTGAAGGACGCCGTGGAAGAAGCGGGCGACCGGCTGGTCGGCAAGGCGATCTACAAGAAGTACGGTCGTTGGCCGGTCTACTCGAAGTTCTTCGACAACATGGGTCCGATTCCGCACCACATGCACCAAAGCTTCGAGCACGCGAAGCTGACGGGGCAGGAAGGGAAGCCGGAAAGCTATTATTTCCCGCCGCAGTACAACAACGTCGACAACAACTACGCCTACACGTTCATGGGCTTGGAGCCGGGGACGACGAAGGACGACGTGCGGCGTTGCTTGCAGAATTGGAACAAGGGGGACAACGGCATCCTCGACTTGTCGCGTGCCTATCGTTTGAAGCGCGGCACGGGCTGGTTGATTCCGCCCGGCGTGTTGCACGCGCCCGGTTCGCTGTGCACGTACGAGCCGCAGTGGGGCAGCGACGTGTTCGGCATGTTCCAGTCGATCGTGGAAGGCCGCTATGTGCCGTGGTCGCTGTTGGTGAAGGACGTCCCGGCCGACAAGCACCAGGACCTCGACTTCATCATCAGCATGCTCGATTGGGAAAAGAACATCGACACGCACTTCAAGGAAAGCAATTACCTGGAGCCGATCGTCGACAAGAAGACGAGCGGCGAGGGGTACACGGACAAGTGGATCGTGTACGGGCACGTGGACAGCAAGCAGTTGTTCAGCGCGAAGGAATTGACGATTGAGCCGGGGGCCAAGTGCGTGCTGAAGGACCCGGGCGCCAGCGGTTGGATCACGGTGCAGGGGAAGGGACGCATGGGCAAGCTGGCCCTGCAGACTCCGGCCATGATCCGGTTCGGCCAGGAAACGGAAGACGAGGTCTTCATCTCGCACGAGGCGGCGACCAAGGGAGTCGAGATCGAGAACACAGGTTCCGAGCCGCTGGTGGGCCTGCGTTACTTCGGCCCCGACTGCCACAAGAAGGTCCCGCAAGTCGGCGATTTCAAGAAGCGCTAGTCGCGTCGTCGTCGGAAATGCAATTGAAACAGTCGTCACGTCGTCTACCTCACCTCCTTGGGAATCCTCTCGCATGAGCACCGCACGCAACAACTTCCCGAAGCTTCACAACGCCGCTTGGCCGGGCGTCGTCGGCAAAGGATCGCCGGACGCAGAGCCGTTCATCGACCTCGACACGATGCTCGACCTCACCGCGGCGGCGGAGGTGGACGGCGTGAAGTTCGACGGCGTCGACCTGTTCTTGTTCGATCCGCACGTGAGCATCGACTCGAGCGACGACGACCTGAAGCGGTTGGCGGAGCGGGTGACGAAGCGCGGGCTCGTGATCGGTTCGGTGGTCGCCCCGGTGTGGCCGCCGACCGGCGGCGGGTCGGCCATGGGCAGCGACGCGGAGCGGAAGCAGTTCGTGGAGCAGGTGCGGAAGGGCTGCCGGATCGCGCAGAAATTGCGCGAGCTGGGCGTGCGTCCGCACGGCGTCGTCCGCATCGACTCAGCGTCGGGCGCTCACGATTGGTACGGCGACGCCGAGGGGAACCAGCGGAAGATCGCCGCGACGTTCCGCGAAGCGTGCGACGTGGCGAGCGGCTTCGGCGAGCGGCTGGCGGCGGAGGGAGAGATTTGCTGGGGCGGCATGCATAGCTGGAAGCGGATGGTCCAGTTGTTGGAGCTGACCGACCGGCCGGGCGTGTTGGGTTTCCAAGCGGACATGGCGCACACGCTGCTGTATACGCTGGGGTACAACGCGCCGGAGGATCGCATCCTGCCGGCCGACTACAACTGGCAGGACCCGGCTGTGTTGGACGATGCGCTGCGGACGCTCACCGCCGCCTTGCGTCCGTGGACGATCGACTTCCACATCGCGCAGAACGACGCGACGGTGAAGGGATCGGGCTCGCATGACAAGACGGGCCGTCACTGCCCGGCGAAGGACCCCAACGGCAAGTTGAACATCCCGCACCACGCCGGCTTCTGGCTGCGCGACGCGTACGGCAACGTGACGAAGCGGATTCGGCACATTTGCTGGGACGGCTGCATGTTCCCGAACGAGCTGATGATGAATCCGCAGACGTGGAACGACATCCTGGCGGCGGCGATCGCGGTGCGCGACGCGCACGGCTGGCGCGAGTGAGCGCGTCGCAGGAGAGCGCGTCGCAGGAGAACGCGTCGAGGGGGCTCGAGGATTTCTCGAGTCAGACGGCCGTCATCGTGGGCGGCGCCAGCGGCATTGGGCTGGCGATCGCTCGCGGGTTCGCGGTCCGCGGGGCGGCGGTCGAGATTTGGGATCGCGCGGCGGACGTGGCGGAGACGGCCGCGTCGATGGAGCGGGCCGTCGGTCGACAAGTCGACGTGACCGACTACGGGCGGCTGTGCGAGTTGGCTCAGGCCGCGGTCGCTCGGCAGGGCCGAGTGGATCATGTGGTGTACGCGGCCGGCATGGGGTCGGGGAAGTTCGGCTTCCCGTTCTGGAACCTGTCCCCCGCTGACTGGCCGCGGGTGCTCGACGTCAACCTGGTGGGCGGCGTCAACACGGCGCATGCCTTGGCGCCGCAGTTGGTGCGACAGCGCGCGGGGACGATCGTGTTCATTTCGTCGGTTGCGGGCCAGATCGGCTCGCAGACCGACCCGCCGTACAGTGCGGCGAAGGCGGCGCTATTGAATTTTGCGCAGTGTGCGGCGAAGGATTTTGCGCCGTACGGAGTGCGCGTGAACTCGATTTGTCCGGGAATGGTGCAGACGCCGCTGAACCGCAGCGTGTGGCAAGCGTGGCACGACCGCCAACCGCCGAGCGAGCGGAAGACGTACGAGGAGTGGGCGGCGGAGAAGATCCAGAAGGTCGCGCCGCTGGGCCGCTGGCAAACGCCGGAAGACATCGCCGAGCTAGCAGTCTTTTTGGCATCGCCTCGAGCGGCGAACATCACCGGCCAAACGCTGAACGTCGACGGCGGGCAAGTGATGCGGTAGACGCCCCTCACCCCCGGCCCCTCTCCCCGAACGAAGTTCGGGGAGAGGGGAGCTCATCCTGTTCTGAGCTCCCCTCTCCCCAAGCTTTGCTTGGGGAGAGGGGCCGGGGGTGAGGGGCCGGTCGCCTATTGTTCATCCACGGGCGGCAGGGGGGGCGATTCGGGGTCGCCGGGGGCGATCGTCTCTTCGTCGGGCGCGGGGACAAGCCGGCCTTCGGCCGGCTCGAAGGCCGAACCAACGCGGCCGCGACAACGGTCGACGCGGTCGTGCTTGCCGCCATACGCCGCATAGTCGTAGTCGAACGGCGAACTGCACATCGCACAGCCGCTCGCCAACAGCACCCACGCACAACCCACGAGCAGCAGAATTTGGCGTTTCATACTTCCGGCGCCTCGGCGACTAACGACGACCGTCAAACGACTCCGAACCAACTCGGAGTCCCTGGCAAGATATTCGGCTTATAACGGTCGTAACCTTTAATCCGACTTTCCCCTCACCCCCGGCCCCTCTCCCCAAGCTCCGCTTGGGGAGAGGGGAGCCCAGGATCGCGTGAGCTCCCCTCTCTCCCGAACTTCGTTCGGGGAGAGGGGTCGGGGGTGAGGGGCGGGCTAGGCGGCGAGTCGCCAGCGGCGGTGTTCGATGACCGACAGCAGGTCGGAGAGGCGGCCGATCTCGCGGACCTCGGGACGGTCCAGGGCGCAGTTCAGGCCGATGGCGGGGAAACGCAGGTCGGCCGCGGCATGCAATTCCAGCGGGCAACTCGACACAAAGCCCACCGTGGCGGCGGGGCGGCCGAGTCGCTGCAGGGCGGCCACAAACGCCGAGGGTTCCGGCAGCGCCTCGCCCAATTCGCACGAGGCATACACGGCCGTGAAGTGGTGCGCTAGTCCGAATCGCTCTAGCCGTCGAGCCACTTGCTGCTCGACGTCGAACGCGTTCACCACGATCGCCATCCGAACGCCGCTGGCCGACAACTGTTCAATCGCCGACGCGACGCCTGGCAGCAACCGCAGTTGCTCGTCGCACTGGCGAGCTCGCGATTGGCAGGCCAATTCGATTTCGGCGCGCTGGGCTCGAGTCAGCCCGATTTCAGTCAGCAAACGCCCCAGCGCCGGCCCAAATCCCATTTGGCCGACGTAGGCCGCGCGCAAGGCCTCGCGGTGCAGCAAACAGGCGAACGACGCCAAACTGGCTTGCACGCCCAGGCGGTTGAGTTGCTGGACGAGCCACCGGACGAACTGGCTGTCGTCGTAAAAGACGCCCGCAGGCGAAAAAAGCAGGGTGTCGACCAACGGCGAGAGAGCCGGGCCGTCGGACGGTCGTTGAGCGCGCTGAGCATCCATGCGACGGTCTCCTCTGTATCTGCGTAATGATCGGCCGACGATCGGTCGCAACTTTAACGATTAAACCGATTTTGCCGCGCCTCGACTCGCCCGCCGCCGACATGCTTGAACGGCCCTCCGCGGGCGGCTAGAGTCACCACCATGAAACACCTCCACACCTATCGCTGCGTGGCCCTCGCCGGCCTCGGTTCGCTCGCCCTCTTGCTGGCCGGCTTTTCGCCGGCGGCGCTCCCGCCGGTCGGCTCGACCGCCCGCGCCCAAGAGGAGCCCAAGCTCCCCAAGGCGTTCATCGACGGAACCAGCCCTGGCTGGCGAGCGCTCGGCAAAGACGACTTCACGAACGTCAACTGCAACCCCGACACGTGGACGTTCAAAGACGACGGCGTGATTTTCTGCACGGGTCAGCCGGTCGGAGTCATCCGGTCGGTCAAGAAGTACACCAACCTTGAGATCGTCGCCGAGTGGCGGCACTTGAAGCCGGCCGGCAACTCGGGCATCTTCCTGTGGGCCATCGATGAATCGTTGTTGACCCTCAAGCCGGGCGGCCTGCCGCACGGCATCGAAGTCCAGGTGCTCGACCTGGGCTACAAAGATCAGTACGAAAAGTCGACCGGCAAGAAGGCCGACTGGTTCACGTGCCACGGCGACGTCTTCCCGACCGGCGCGGCGAAGATGAAGCCGTTCCCGCCGGTCGCTCCCGGCGGCAGCCGCGCCTTCCCGCGCAAGGAACTGTCGAAGGGGCACGGCGAGTGGAACCACTACTACATTCGCGCGATCAACGGCGAGGTGCGTTTGTGGGTGAACGGCGAAGAGGTCGCGGGCGGAACGGCATGCAATCCGACCACCGGCTACATGTGCTTGGAGTCGGAAGGTTCCCCCGTCGAGTTCCGCAATCTGCGGATTCGCGAACTGCCGTAAGGCGCGCCGCTCACGCCGGCGTCACTTCGACGAACGCATCGTAGAAGCCGCTCCCGCCCGCCCAATCGGTCGGTTCTTCGGGGGTGAGCAGATTGACTGATTGCAAGCGGCCGTCGGCGTCGTCGCGGCCGCCGAACGGCATCCAAACGACGCCCGGTTGCACGCGGTCGGTCACCACGCACTCGGCGACCAGCCGCCCCGCCGCGCCGCTCACGTGGACTTTCTGTCCATCTACGACGCCGCGCTGGGCCGCGTCGTCGGCATGCAGATAGACGCACAATGCGCCCGCTCGCCGTCGATGCAACGGCAGATGGCAATAGCTGGAATTGAGATAGTACAGCGACTTGCCGGAGATCATTTGCAGCGGGCGATCGGCGGGGGCGGCGAGAATTTCGCCGGGCGTCGGCAACCGATCGACTCCCAGTTCCGCGAGCGTGGGGGCTTCGAGCTGCGCTTTGCCCGACGGCGTCGGAAAGCCGCCCTGCGCGTAGGGACGAAAGTCGGCCGGCGTCTTCAGCCGTACATAGCCTTCGTCGCGCAGGCGCTCGAACGTAATCCCCTCCAAGTACGGATGGCCGCTCGCGAGCGCCCCGCGCAGCAGCGATTCATCGTCTTCATACAGCCACGGTTCGGTGCGCCCGAGCGCCCGGGCCAGCCGACGAAACAACTCGGTGTTCGCCGCCGACTCGCCGCACGGCTCGATCGCCGGCTGGTTGAACGATAAGTAGTGATGTCCCCAGGCGGGAACGATGTCGAGGTGTTCGAGTTGGCTGGTGGCGGGCAGCACGAGATCGGCGTAGCGCGCCGTCTCGGTGATGAACAGGTCGTGCACGACCGTGAACAGATCGTCGCGCGACAGCCCTTCGACCACTTTTTGCTGATTGGGAGTCGTGACGGCCGGGTTGGAGTTGTAGACGAAGAGGGAACGGACGGGCGGCTGCAGATGCGGGTTGCACAGATCGCGTCCCAGGTCGCGCATGTTGAGCGTCCGGACGTCGCGACGGTGCGTGTGGGGCCGCACGAGCGATAGGGAATCGAGCGCCGAGAATTGGAGGGCGCCGGTGGAGCGGCACAGTCCGCCGCCGCGATCTCGCCACGCGCCGACGACCAGAGGCAAGCAGGCGAGGGTCCGAAACATCATTGCGCCGTTGCGGTGATGTTCCATGCCGATGAGCGGCCGGATGACGGAGGGCCGAATCGCGGCGTAGGCATGCGCTAGTCGCTCGATTTCGTCGACCGACACCCCGGCCCGCGACGCCATCGCCGCGGGCGAACACTCGGCGACGCGCGCCTGAAACGCTTCCAAGCCCGTCGTGTAGGCCTGCAAGTAATCGAGGTCGGCCAGCCCGTCGCGAAAGAGGACGTGCATCATGGCCAGCGCGAGTGCGGCGTCGCCGCCGGGCCGAACCGCCACGTGCCAGTCGGCCGCCTCGGCCGTGCGTGTGCGAATCGGGTCGATGACGACGACCTGCGCGCCGTGGGCGCGCGCTTCCTCGATGATGGGCCACAGGTGCAGGTTGGTGACGAGCGTGTTGGTGCCCCAGAGCAGAATGAGTCGACTGTGGCGGAGGTCCTCGGGATCGATGCCGATCGGCGAGCCGTTCGTGGCCGCGAGGCCGGCCGACGCGACGACGCCGCACAGATTGCGCTCGAGTTGGCTGCAGCCGAGCAGGCCGAAGAGGCGACGGTCGAGCGACCCGAATTGAATGAGTCCCTGGTTGCCGGCGAGGCTGTAAGGCAAGATGGCTTCCGCGCCCGATTCGTCGATGATCGCTTGCCACCGCTGAGCGATTTCATGTAGCGCCGCGTCCCAACTCACGCGCTCAAACCGCGCCTCCCCTTTCGCCCCGACGCGTTTCAACGGCGTGAGCACCCGTTCGGGCGAGTAGACTCGATCCAAGTAATGATTGACCTTCGCGCACAGCGTCCCGCGCGTAAACGGATGCTCGGCGTCCCCCGCCAGCTTGACCGCCCGTCCCGACTCATCCACGTCCGCCACCCAAACGCACGTATCCGGACAATCGTGCCCGCAAGCCCCGCGAATTTTCATAGTCACGCCCCCGTAGGACAGGCTTCCAGCCTGTCAACTGACAACTTGCCTTCCCGCCTGGGGTGCTAAAAATCTGAGAGTGAGTCCGCGCGCTGTTGTTGCGCCGACGCCCCTCATCCCCGGCCCTTCTCCCCGCTGGCGGGGAGAAGGGAGCACGATGCGGGCGTGTCGTTGTGCAACAAACGACAGTGTTACGCAACAGACGACAATGTTACGCAACAAACGACAGTGGGGCCGAGGCGTTAAACGCTCTGAATTCAACTGAGTTTTTATCACTCCAGCCCCCCCACTCCAGCCTCCAGCCTCCCCACCACCAACCCTCAAGAAACCACCGCCTCCACCACCTTCCCTGCGACGTCGGTCAACCGGTAATCGCGGCCGGAGTGCCGATAGGTCAACCGTTCGTGGTTGATCCCCAATAGATGCAAGATGGTGGCGTGGAAGTCGTGCACGTGGACGCCGTTCGCGCCGACGCGCACGCCATATTCATCCGACTCGCCGTACGTCATGCCGGGCTTAACGCCGCCGCCGGCCAGCCACGACGAGAAGACCCAATGATGGTGTTCGCGTCCTTTCGCATCGGCGGCCGCGTTGAACGGGGTGCGGCCGAACTCGGTGGTCCAAACGACGAGCGTTTCGTCGAGCAGTCCGCGGCGCTTGAGGTCGCGCAGCAGGGCGGCGATCGGCTGGTCGACATTCTTGGCCAGCGGCTCGTGCGTCGCCATGTCGCCGTGCGCGTCCCAGTTGTTCGACGAGCCGACGTCGATCAGTTCGACGAAGCGTACGCCGCGTTCGACGAGTCGTCGTGCGACGAGGCACTGCCAGGCGAAGCCTTGGGTGGAGCCGCGGGGGAGTCCGTACAGTTGCAGCGTTTCGTCGTTTTCGCGAGACAAGTCGAACACTTCGGGCATTGCGGATTGCATGCCGAACGCCGTTTCAAACGACTTGATCCGCGCGGCGAGCTGCGCGTCTTCGGGGCGCGCGGCTTGGTGGCGCGCGTTGAGACGCGCCATAGACTCGAGTTCAATCTCTTGCAGCCGACGACTGGCCGTTCGACGCTGCACGTTCGCCACCGGCTCGGGCCCGGGCACGACGAGCGTCCCTTGGTGAGCGCCGGGGAGGAAGTCGCTGCCCCAAACTTGTCCGCCGGCGTACGGCTGATGCGGTGCGATGACGACGAACGAGGGGAGGTTGCGATTCTCGGTCCCCAACCCGTAGCTGACCCACGCGCCCATGCTGGGGCGGGCGAAGGTGAACGAGCCGGTGTGGATGCCGAGCGTCGCTTCGTAGTGGTTCGTGTGGTCGGAGGTCATGGAGCGGATGAGGCACAGATCGTCGACGCACTGAGCCATGTGCGGGAACAGCGAACTGACGTGCGTGCCGCTTTGTCCGTGCGGCGCAAAGTCCCAGCGAGGTCGTTTCAGGTACATCTGAAACTCCCCCTTCCGCCCTTGAAACTCGTTCACGGCGAACGTCTTGCCGCCGTCGGCCTGGAGGCGCGGTTTCCAATCCCACGTGTCGATGTGCGACACCCCGCCGCTCATGAACAAAAAGATCACGTTCTTGGCGCGCGCGGGAAAGTGCGGCGGGCGCGGCGCCAGCGGATCGGGCGGCGCGTCGGCGGCGAGCAGGCTCTGCACGATGCCGGGAAAGAGGATGGAGCCGCCGACGAGCGAACGAAGGGCGGCGCGACGCGTGGGGTGGCTGGTCATGGTTTAGTCGACGTAAAGGAATTCGTTGGCGCCCAAGAGCGTTCGTAAGTAGGCCGCCCAGAGGCGTTGTTCTCGGCGGGCGACGACGGCGGCAGCTTCGGCAGCGGCAGCAGTGGTCGCGGGTTGGGCCGCGTCGAGGGCGGCGAGTTCGGTGCGATAGAGCTGGAAGAAACGCTGCGCGTCGGCAATATCTACGGGCGTCGCGGGGCGACCGGTCGCGGCCCGCCACGCCGCCTCCAGCCGCGATTCGTCGTCGGGACGAGCGGCCATTAAGCGTGCGGCCCAGCGTTCGGCCGACTCATGCACGAATGGATCGTTCAGGAAATACAGCGCCTGCGTGGGGACGATCGTCGCCGCTCGTTCGGCCGTCGACGCATTGGGGTCCGCTCCGTCGAACAGTGCAAGGAACGGATGTCGCTTGATCCGTTGACTCATCAAGTACACGCTGCGATGCGCGTGGTCGTACACGGCGCGAAACGGAGCGTGCTGACTGTAGCCCCACGTGATCGGCGACGGGAATGGGTGCCCCTCCGCCGGCCGCGCGTCCAATTCGCCGCTGACCAGCAGAATGGCGTCGCGGATCTCTTCTGCGCTCAACCGACGACGCGTGAAGCCGACGTACAGCCGGCGCGCGTCGTCGACGGTGAGCTTCGCCGCCGGGGAATCGGACGCCGTCGACTCGGACGCCGTCGACTCGGACGCCGTCGACTCGGACGCCGTCGTGGGGGACGACTGGCGATACGTCGCACTCAGCATGATTTGACGATGCAACTGTTTGACCGACCAATCGTGTCGTCGGAAGTGATGCGCGAGGTGATCGAGCAGGGCGGGGTGCGTCGGCGGCTGGCCGCGCGTGCCGAAGTCGTTGGGGGTGACGACGAGTCCACGACCGAAGTGGTACTGCCAAATGCGATTCGCCATCACTCGACTGGCGAGCGGTTGGTCGGGACGCGTGAGCCAATCGGCCAACTCGCGGCGCCCGCTGCCGCTCAGCGTCGTCGGCCGTTCCGCGGCGTCGTTCGGCGAGTTGTTCATCGAGCTGTTCATCGAGCTGTTTATCGAGCTGTTTATCGACAACGCTTTCACGAAACCACGCGGCGTCGTCGCACCGGGGCGATCGGGTTCGCCGCGCTGCTGCAGCGGTGCGTCGTGGGGAGTGCCTTCGGCCATCGCGTAGGCCATCGGGAACGGCCCTTCCACCAACAGAGTCTGCAGTTCGCGCGTGAGTTGTTCGCCGCGCGCCTGTTCGTCGGCCAGTCGTTTCCGCAGGGCGACGATCCGTTCGCGACGGACGTGTGCGTCGTCATCGGCCTTGCTTCTTTCGGTCGTCGCGGCCGTGGGGGCATCGGCGGCGGCGACGCGCAGCGGAGCAAGCGGCCGGTCGACGAACGCAAAGTTGTCGGCGTCGAGCGACGGGCGGACGCCCGGCAGGTGACCGTAGCTATCAATGAACGAATAGTCGATTGCTCCATCCCAAATCGACGGACAAACGCCGGCGAACGAGATCGTCTCATCGGGCGTCGACAATGTTCCGGTGTAGGTTCGCGCGGGGGCGTCGAGCGTCAGTTGGACTTGATACCAGCGTCCGACCTGCAGTTTGCAGGCCGGCTTCTTGGCGTCGCCGTCGCGATAGTAAAACTCGCGGGCGTTCCAGTGCAGTTCGATTGCGGGCGACGGGCCGGGGCCGTGGCCCACATAGAATCGCCAGGCGCCGTCGCCGCCTGCCGCGTCGCTGGTGCAACGGAAATCGAAACCGACAACCATTTTCCCATCGGCCGACCGCGGCGCCTTTTCGAGCGTCACGCCGAACCCGTCGTACTCGGCTCGATTCGGCATTCGCAGTCCCTGCTCGCCGGCGCCGTAGACGTTGCGATACGGACTTTGTGCGTCGCGCGACAATTGGACGACGCTATTCGGCCCGGGATTCCAGGGCGCGGTGGGAGGTTTGTCGAGCGGCTGGAGTTCCAGATCGCCGTCGATGCCGACCAGCCGACGCAGCTCGTCGTTCCACTGCGCGATCTGCGCCGCGGTGGGACGCGCCGCCAAGTCGCTCGCTGCGGCGGCCTTCGTTGAAGCGAGTTCCAACGAGGCAGGTTCCAGCGAGGCAGGGCCGATCGGTTCGTTGCGGACGCCGAATTGGTCGTAATCGATCGCCGAAGAGGGCGACTCGCCCTGCACCGCATCGAGCGCCGGAAGCGAACGAAACTCAAGCCGATTCCACCGCTGACTTATGTCCGCCGGCGTCGGGATCGGACCAAACTCCGTCGCCGTCCCTGGCTTTCCGAATCGTCCACGGAGGGTGGAGGTACGTCGGTCGGTCGTCCACTGCAAATTCAGCCACTCGCCGACCGCAATCGGTCCCAGGTCGTGCTTCACGCCGCCGCAGTGCAATTCCAGCCGTCCGCCGCGGATGTGCCACTCGAGCGCCGGCGGTTGCTCGCCGTCTCCCAACAGGATGCCATGGCCGCGGCCGGCGACGGCGGTCGCGGCGTGGACGCGGAAGTCGAGATTGAAGTGCTGCTGGTCGTGCGGCGATTCCCCTTGCAGCGTCGCCAGCGACTGGTAGAAGCGGTAGTCGCTGGTCGACGCCGGGACGCTCACGCCGACTCGGCCGCTGGCGTACAGATTCTTATAAGGGCTTTGAGCGGCCGTTGTGACGCTGATGGCGCCGGCGTAATGCCAAGGCGGGACGAGCACGCCGTAGCTGCCTCCCGCCGCGGGCGCCTGCAGTTCAAAATCGCCGTCGCAGTCGACGAGCGAACGGAGAATGCCCGGCGGAACGGGCAAATTGCGCGCTTGCAGTTCGTGCGCCAGTCGGCCCACGCGCGTCAGGTAGTCGTGCCACTGCGGGATGGCCGCGGTCGGCGGTACGAGCGGCGCGAGCGACCGGACTTTCTGTTTCTGTTCCGACCCGGGAAACGGATAGCGCGTGCTGTCGAAGATGCCGTACAGGGCGTAATAGTCGCGCATCGTGATCGGGTCGAATTTGTGGTCATGACAGCGAGCACAACCGAGGCTCAGGCCGAGGAACGACTGACCCAGCGTGTCGATTGAGTCCTGAATCGTGAGGTGGTGGTAGTTTTCCGAGTCGAATCCGAAACGGCGCGACAACGCCAAGAACCCCGTCGCCGTCACCTGCTCGGCGTAACGCTGCGCCGCAACCTGTTCGTCCCCCCGGCGGCTGGCCCAACTTTCGCGAGCCAAGACATCCCCGGCAATCTGTTCGCGGACGAATTCGTCGTACGGCTTGTCGCGATTGAACGACTGGATGACGTAGTTGCGGTAACGCCAGGCCAGCGGCAACGGGTAGTCGGCCGTCTCGCCCGCCGAATCGGCGTACCGAACCACATCGAGCCAATGACGCCCCCACCGTTCGCCGTACGCCGGCGCCGCGAGCCAGCGATCGACGAGCCGCTCAAACGCATCCGGCGACTCGTCCGCCGCGAACTCCTCAAGCAGCTCGGGATCGGGCGGCAGGCCGGTCAAGTCAAACGCCGCTCGTCGCCCCAGCGTGCGACGGTCGGCGGGCGCAAGCGGCCGAGCGCCGACCGATTCTTGCTCGGCGCAAATGTACCGGTCGACGGTCGTTCGGCACCAAGCGGCGTCCGCAACGAAGGGAAGGGGCGGCGCGTTGAGGGGTTCGAACGCCCAATGACGTCGACCAACGAACCGAGCGGACTGCTCGGGCCACGGCGCGCCGTCGCGAATCCAGCGTTCAAAGTCAGCGACCTGATCGGGGCGCAACGCCAGTTCCTTCTCGGGCGGCATCGCGGAGACGTCCGGATCGCGTCGCAGGGCTTGGACCAACAGGCTCTCTTCGGGACGCCCCGGGACGATCGCCGGTCCCGACTCGCCGCCTGCGACCAGCGCCGCGCGCGAATCGACCCTTAGTCCGCCGGCTTTCTGACGGTCGTCGTGACAGCGAAAACAGGTCTCGGCCAAGACGGGGCGGATCTTGAGTTCGAAGAACTGGTCGGGGGCGGCGGCGCGTGCGGGGGCCGCGAGGGACGCGATTAGCAGCGGTAGGGAGACGGAGAGACCGCACGCTAGCCGGACGCACGCCTGCCTGCGTGCGCTTGGGGGTCGTGGAGTTGTGAGCGCCGCTTCCGTTGTCGTTTCCATCGCCGCCTCCTGATGGGAGTATAGCTGGGATGGGCGGGGGGAGGGGGCTGCTTCGGTGCGCTGCGCGTTCGCGGGGCCCCCGACGCGAGGTCGGGGGAGTGGGGTGGGAACTTTTTTGCGGGGGGGAGCGTCAAAGGGGCGTTGGTCTGATTGGCCGCGTCTGCGGTCGCGGGCGGGCTGTGCGGACACGCATACCATCATGGGGACAAAGGAGAGACGCTAATGAAGTGGCTTTGGACAGGAGTGATGGTTTTGGCGTCCGCCAGCGTCGCCGACGCGCAGGGAACTGCCGAGGAAGAGAGGGCGGCGGTGAAGGCCTATGCCAAGTCGCTGAGGGAGATTGAGAAGTCGATCGAGCAACGCGAGTTCGCGCGGGCCCTCGAGCAGTTGGACGCGGCGGAAAAGGCGTCTGCGGGGGCGTCGGCGATCGGAGAGAAAGGCTTTGAGATCGGGTATTTTCGGACGCAGTTAGCACAGTCCGACAAGGGACAGGCGGCGAAGGACCTGGTTCGTACGCTTCCAAAACCGGGCGTCGACTTCCGGTACGCAGTCATCCATCCGCTCGATACGCGAGTCGCGTTCGTCTGTCGGGACGGTTCTCTTCACGTATTCGACCTGCGCAAGCCTGACGCACCGGCGCAAATTGCCAAGCATCCCCAGGGCGTTACCGTCTGGTCCGGCGCGTTCAGCCTGGATGGCAAACGCTTCTTCTCAGGTCATCAGAACGGCGAAGTGCTGGTCTGGGATGCTCAGAAATGGGAAATCGCCCACACGGTCGCGCTGGGGGAAGACTGGCCCGTGCGCGAACTGGCTGTTGCGCCCGATGGACATTCCTTTGTCGCCGAGAGCAAGAAGGAGCTTGAGCTTTGGTCGGTCGCCGACGAAACCCCCAAGAAGGTCGCCGGAATTGCTCCGCGCCTCAACTTCGGCGAGGGACTCGCCTTCAGCCCCACGGGCGATGCGATCGCAACAGGCGGGATGTTCGACATTCAGTTGCACGATCCGAAGACGGGCGAAAAGCGTGGTTCGTTCCGGCACGCGTCGTATACGATGGGGATCGAATTCAGTCCGGACGGTAAACTCATCGCCAGCGCACCGCGCGGCAACGTCAACAAACTGCTGGCCGTCTTCGAACGTGATCAACCCAAGCCGCTGTTCCAGGTTGGTCCGCTGGGAAACTATGTGGCGGGGATGGCGTTCTCGCCGGATGGAATGCGGATCGCGACGACCGGGTGCGACAAATGGCTGCGTATCTATCACGCCCGCACAGGCGAAGTGCTGCTGTCTTTGCCGCGTGTGGAGTGCGGCGGGAAGCCGATGTTTTCGCGCGATGGACGGATTCTGGGCTGGACGGAGCCGGCGGGGTTTTACTTTGTGGATTTGGACCCGCCGCAGTGAGCGGCGCGGCGGTTGAGGCGCCAGTGCGCTGCGTCAGTGCGCTGCGCGTTCGCGGGGCCCCCGACACGAGGTCGGGGGAGTGGAACGACACGCGCGGGCTGCGACAGGCTGCCCTGCCGTGCCTCTGCAAGCAATCGCCACTCGGTCGTTTCCTTCACGACGGCGAGCCGCGGTGGTGGGTTTGGAGGTGGAAGTGGGCGGCTTGCAGTTGGGTGCGGATGAGGTCGCAGGCGCGGGAGGGGAGGCAGCGGGGGCCGCAGGTATAGATGTCGACGGCGGCCGTTTGCTGTTCGGGCCAGGTGTGAATCGAGATGTGCGATTCGGCCAATAGGCAGACAACCGACGCCCCGTGCGGCGAAAATCGGTGCGACATGGCCCCGACCACCTGAGCGCCGGCTGCGGCGGCCGCTTCGCGCAAAAGCGCCTCCAGACCTGCCGGATCGTCCAACAGATCGGGCGCACAGCCGTAGAGGTCGAGCAGCAAGTGGGTCCCGAGCGACTCAGGGGGGAGCGGTGAATCCATGGCTTCAGGGTAAAGGGCCGGGCGACCTGCGGCAACGGTCCGCCGGGGCGGGGTCGCAGGCGAGGTAGCCGCGGATCGTCTTTTTTGCTATTACCTCACGTTTTGGCAAAGGAGAAACGAGGCGGATATGGGGTTTGCGTTTTGGATCACGCTGTTGGTGCTCGCCGTGACGCTCATTGCGCTCATGCGCGAGATCGCCCCCCCCGACATTATCTTCGTCTCGGCGCTCGTGGTCTTGGTGCTCTGCCGCGTGGTGACGGCGAAGGAAGCCTTTTCGGGCTTTGCCAGCCCGAGCGTCTTGATGGTCGGCGCGCTATTTATGGTGGCGGCGGCGCTCCGGGAAACAGGCACCCTCGATCATCTGGGGCAACGCTTTCTCGGTCGCATCTCCACCGAGACTGCGGCGCTCGTCTGGGTCTCCGCGGTCAGCGTCATCACCTCCGCGCTGCTCAACAACACCACCATCGTCGCGATGCTCCTCCCCCTGCTGCTCGACTGGTGCCGTAAACGCAACGTCTCCCCGTCGCGGCTGCTCATCCCGCTCTCGTTCATGACGATTCTGGGCGGCACGTGCACCCTGATCGGGACCAGCACGAACCTGGTCGTCCAAAGCAAACTGATCGAAAAGCAGTTCAAACCGTTCACGTTTTTGGAGTTGGGATACGTCGGCGTGCCCTGTGCGGTCCTCGGAGTTGGGTACATGCTGACGTTCGGCCGCTGGCTGTTGCCGAACCGCAAGGAACTGTTGCAGCAGTTGGCGGACACTCGGCGCGAATACCTGGTCGAAATGATGGTGCAGCCCGACTGCCGGCTGATCGGTCAATCGATCGAGAACGCGGGATTGCGAGCTTTGCCGGGGTTGTTCTTGATTGAAATCGACCGCGGCGGAAACGTGATGGGGCCCGTGGCGCCGCAGGAAGTGATTCGCGCCGGCGACCGCATGGTCTTCACGGGGGTCGTCGACACGATCGTCGACCTGAAGAAAATCCCCGGACTCGTACCGGCCGTCGACGAAACGTATGAGGTGTCGGCCGAGCGGCAGCGGGGACGCGCCTTGTGCGAAGCGGTCATCAGCACCACGTCGCCGCTGATCGGGCGGACGATCAAGGAAGCCGACCTGCGAGCGCGTTACAATGCGGCCGTCGTCGCGGTCCATCGCAACGGCGAACGCGTGGCCACCAAGCTGGGCGATACGACGCTGCACCCGGGCGATACGCTGCTGTTGCAAACCGGCCCGCACTTCCTGCGAGCTCACCGCAATAATCCAGACTTCTATCTGGTCGCGAACGTCGACGATTCGCGGCCGCTGCGGCACGATCGAGCGACGATTGCCTTGGTGTTGTTCGTCGGCATGATCGCCATGCTGGCGACCGACGGGTTCTTCCTGGGGATCGACCCCATGATCACGGCGTTCGCGGCCGCCGGTCTCATGATCGCCACTCGCTGCATTTCCACCAGCGACGCGCGGCAGGCGATTGAATGGCCGGTGCTGGTCGGCATCGCGGCCTCTTTTGGGCTGGGGACGGCGCTCGAGTCGGCCGGCATCGCTCGATCGTTCGCCGACCTGCTGGCGACGTCGACGCAAGGCTACGGCCCCATCGCGTCGCTGGCCGCCATCTACCTGGGCACCATGCTGCTGAACGAACTCATTACCAACAACGGCGCTGCGGCGCTAGCGTTCCCCTTTGCGATCGAGGTGGCGAAGAAGTTGGATGTGAGTCCGCGTCCGTTCGTGGTTGCGATCGCGCTGGCGGCGTCGTACGCGTTTGCGTCGCCGATCGGCTATCAGACGCACATGATGGTGTACGGCCCGGGCGGTTATCGCTTCGTCGACTTCATGCGCGTCGGCATTCCGCTCAATGTCTTGCTGTGGATCGCAGCCGTGATGATGATCCCTTGGATCTGGCCGTTCTAACGCCTCGCGTAAAGCCGCCCGCATGTCGCTGCGCATCACGAATCTGGATTTGCCGGTCGAAGCCGCCGAAGCGCAGCTGCGCCCCTTAATCGCCAAGCGACTCGGGGTCAGCCCCGCGCAAGTGCCCGACTGGCGCATCTTGCGTCGCAGCCTCGACGCTCGCAGCCGCAACGCGCTGAAGTTCGTCTATTCGGTTTACCTCCCGTGGCCTGATCCCGACGCGCTGCTGTCGCGGCTGAAGTCGGTCCACGGGGTGGAACGATTCGAGCCGGAATGGTTCGTGGAACCGCCGACGGGGGTGGAGCCGCTGGAGCATCGACCGATCGTCGTCGGGTCGGGACCGGCTGGGTTGTTGGCCGCGTACTACCTGGCGGTGCGCGGCTTGCGTCCCGTCATTTTGGAGCGCGGCGATCCGGTGAAGGAGCGCGTGGCGGCGATCCGTGCGTTTGATCGCGGCGGGCCGCTGGATGTCGAGAACAACTATTTGTTCGGCGAGGGAGGGGCCGGCACGTTCAGCGACGGGAAGCTGACCTGTCGCATGTCGGGCGCCGACGTCGATTACGTGCTGGAGCGGTTTGTGGAGTGCGGCGGCAAGCCGTCGATTCGGTTCGAGCATCGGCCGCACCTGGGCAGCAATCGCCTCCCGCTGATCGTCCGCAACTTGCGACGCAAGATTGAGTCGTTCGGCGGGGAGTATCGGTTTCGATGTCGTATGGAGTCGCTGGACCTGCGCGACGGACGCGTGTGCGGCGTGCATACCTCCAGCGGCACGCTGCCCGCCAACGTCGTGGTGCTCGCCGCCGGCCATAGCGCTCGCGACGTCTACTCGGAGCTGCATCGGTTGGGCGTCGTGCTGGAGCCCAAGGCGTTTCAATTGGGACTGCGCATCGAGCAGCCGCAGGAGCAGATCAACCGGCACAAGTATGGTCGGCCGGATTACCTGGAGTTGCTAGGGGCGGCCGACTATACGATCGTGTCGAAGGGGCCGCGCGACATCTTCACCTTCTGCATGTGCGCGGGCGGCATTGTGATCCCGAGCATCTCGGAGGCGGAGCAGTTTTGTTCGAACGGCATGAGCAACTCGCGGCACGACAGCCCGTTCGCCAACAGCGGCGTGATGGCGACGTTGTCGCCGTCCGAGTTTGGTTCGAGTCACCCGTTGGCGGGCGTGGAACTGCAGCGGCGGTATGAGCGTGCGGCGTTTGAGTTAGGGCGGCGCAATTATCTGGCGCCGATTCAAAGCGCGGCCGACTTTTTGGCCGACCGCACTCCAGCCGCCGATTCGAAGCTGCCGACGTCGTACGAGCGGGGCGTCGCGCCGAGCAACTTGGCGGCCGTCTTGCCGCCGTCGGTCGTCGCGGCGCTGCGCGCGTCGTTGCCGCAGATGGACCGGCAGTTCCGCGGCGACTTTTTGCGGGACGCGACCTTGGTCGGCCCCGAAATGCGCGGCAGCTCGCCCGTCCGCATCGCGCGCGACGAGGCCACTCGCCAGTCGCCGGGAGTCGCCGGTTTGTACCCGATCGGCGAAGGGGCCGGTTTCGCGGGCGGCATCATCAGCGCCGCCGTCGACGGCCTCCGCACGGCCCGCCAAATCGTCGCCCAATTTGCGCCGTAGCACAGCCGTAGCACAGCCGTAGCACAGCCGTAGCACAGGCTTCCAGCCTGTGACGCACACCGCCGAGCAATCTGCGACGTCGGATTTGCCACCGAGGGCGCCGAGTTCACCGAGCGACGGGGACGCGCGGCGTGTGATGGGGGCAGGTGGGGGGCAGGTGGGGGTAGGTGGGGGTAACAGGCTGGAAGCCTGTTCTACGGCTTGCTAGTCGACACGGGGCTGGGGTTGATTTATAAGTGGACGTCGATCTGGCGGCGGGGCCCCCTCCCTTTCGTGAAGCATGGTTCCTATGACGCGGCGAATTCTGGCGGGATTTGCGATGCTGTTGGCGCTGTGGCCGTGCGCGGCGACGCGCGCGGAGGGGGATTGGGAGATCACGCCCGAAAGCGAAGCGGCCCTGCAGCGCGGGCTGGAATGGTTGGCGCGGAATCAGGGGCGCGACGGCAACTGGGATTCGAACGACCTGGGGCTCGTCGGCATGGGGGCGTTGGCCTATCTGTCGGCGGGCCACTTGCCGGGGCGCGGGCCGTACGGCGAGGTCGTCCAACGGGCGCTCGACCACGTCGTCACGCACGCTCACAAGTCCGGCAAGCTCAACATCGCCGACTCGCAGCGCGACATGTACAACCACGGCTTGGCCACCTTTGTGCTCGGCCAAGCTCAAGGGATGACGAACGTCCAAGATCAGAGGCTGAACACGACTCTGTCTCGTGCTTTGCGATTGATCGCCGACACGCAGTGCGAGGACGGCGGCTGGGACTATCGAGCGAAACGTCAATCAAATGGGCACGACCTGAGTCTCGCGGTCATGCAAGCCAAGGCGTTGCGCAGTGCGATGGACTGCGGGTTCGACGTGCCGCCCGAGGTGGTCGAGCAAGCGATTCGCAGCGTCCGCGAGCACTACTCGCCGAAGACGGGATCGCGGAACGCCCCAGAATCGGAGCAACAGCGAGTGCCGGGGCAGTTCACCTATACCAAAGGCGGCGGCTCGGGCACGCCCGCGATGGCGGCCTGCGGCGTGGTGTGTTTGCAGGAGTTCGGTCAGTACGACGATTGGCGGATCGCCAAAAACATGGCGGTGATCAGCGAATCGATTCGGCAAGTGAACAAAGGGGTGCGGCGCGACGGCACCATGCCGTTCGACGCGTACACGCTGTACTACATCGGGCAGGCGCTGTATCAGGTCGGCGGCCGAGATTGGGAAGAGAATTATCCCAAGTTGCGCGATCATCTGATTGCGACGCAGATGGTCAACGCGGGGAACCCGGCCGAGCATGGTTGCTGGCATGATCGAGGGGCGGGCGGCGGCGGGCGGATCGGCGGCAAGCCGGGCCAGCTGTACGCCACGTCAGTCGCATGCTTCATCCTCGCGATCCCCAATCGCTACCTGCCGATCCTGCAGGAAGGTCGGATTGAGAGTTTACGCAAATGAACTTTCTTCCCACCCTTTCCGCCTGGCCGTTCGCCTTGGCCGGACTCGCGTGCGCCGCGGGACCGATCATCATCCATTTGCTAAATCGTCGCCGTCCCAAGCAAGTGCGCTGGGCCGCGATGGACTTTTTGCGGGAGGCGCTGCAGCGGCATCGCCGGATGATTCAGATTCGCGACTTGCTGCTGCTGTTGCTGCGAGTGGCGGCGGTCGTATTGTTCGGGTTGGCGCTTGCGCGGCCCTATTTCACGTCGAGCAACCAGCGGTACGACGGCACTCAGCCTTTGCACGCGGTGCTGTTGATCGACAACAGCTTAAGCATGGGATACCAGACGGTCGGCGGCACGCTGCTCGATGACGCTCGGACCCGCGCTCGCGAGTTTATCGATCGATTGCCGCGCGGCAGTCAGATCACGGTCGTGCCGCTGTGCGGTTCCTCGCGCGCCATGACGCTCGACCCCTTCTTCGCCAAAGAGGACGCGCTCGAAGCGCTGGGACGAATCGAGGTGGTGGACCGCGGCGTGAGTTTGCGAGCGGCGTTGAATCTGGCGCGGAAGGCTTGCGAGTCGGCGCCCGAATTGGCGAAACGCGTGGTCTTGATCAGCGACCAGCAGGGGCAGAATTGGGTCGACGTCGATCCGGCGGCGCTGGCGGAACTGCCGCCGCTGCAGGTGGTGAGCGTGAACAGCGACCGGCGCGAGAATACGTGGATCGAGAATGTGCGAGTCGCCGGCGACGTGGCGGCGTTGAATCTGGAAGCGTCGCTCATCGTCGAGGTGATGCACCAAGGGGAGGGGCCGCGACGCGACTTGCCGGTGACGCTGTGGGTCGAGGGACGGCCGGCGGCGACGCAAACGATTACGGTCTCGCCCGGCGAAGGGGCTCGGCAAGTCGTCTTTCAGCATGTGTTCGCCGACTATCAGCCGGCGCCGGATCGACCGGCGTTTGTGCCGGTGCATGCGACGATCGCGCCCGATCAACTGCCGGAAGACGATCAGCGATTTGCGATCGTGCCGGTGGTCGCCGAGTTGCCGGTGGTGTTCGTCGACCAGTACGCGGACGACGAGGAGGATCGCAATCTGCAGCGGTTCGGCGAGACGCGTTGGCTGCGCACGCTGCTGGGCGAGGCCACTCGCCCCGATCCGACTCTCCCGCCGCTCGTAAAAGTCCGTCACGTGCGCATCGACCAGTTGGAACGCGACCTCATCGCCGACGCTCGGTTAGTCGTCGTCGCCGGCGTACGCAATCCGGCGGAGAAGGTCGAGTTATTGCGCGAGTATGTCGAGCAGGGCGGCCAATTGTTGTTGGCGGCGGGCGGCGACTTTGATCCGGCCGCATGGAACGAATCGGCGTGGCGCGACGGCGCAGGAATTTTGCCGGGTCCGTTGCAACGCGAACTGGTCGGCGTGTTGCCCGAGTTGGCGACGGGGACGTTGCAGCCGTATCAGTTGGTGTTCGACAGTTTGCGCGACGAGTTGTTCGGCGTTCCGAGCATGTCGCGCGAGGACTTGAAGGACTTGTACGACGAGCCGTTGTTCTTTCAGTTGGCGGACGTCGACGTGCGCGACGAAGTGCTGGCGGCGCTGCGGGCGAGCGAACGCGAGTGGCTGGAGTCGCAGTTTGGCGACGCAACGAGCGCGGTTGGCGACGGTGGACAGAAAGCCGGCGGCGGCGCAGGTCGGGCGAGCGATTCTCCGACTGCTCAACCGACTGCTCAGAAGAGCGCGAATGACGCCGAGCGGCCGGCCTGGTTGCGCTGGCGCGGCGGTCACGCGCCCGCCGGCAATCTGGCGGAACTGGAGGGCGAGGCGCGGAAGTTGGAACTGGAGCGACAGGTGGAGGCGCGACTGCCGCGCGTGTTGGCGCGCGTGTCGACGGCGCAACGCACGCCGTTGCTGATTGATCGGCGCGTGGGCGAGGGGCGCGTGGTGTTGATGACGAGCGGCATTTTTTCGTCGTGGAACACTCTGCCCAGTTCGAGTGCCATGTTTGTGCTGGAGAAGTTGTCGCGGGAGATGATTGCGTCGACGTTGCCGCCCGTGCAATTCCCGACGCTCGACGCCATCAAGATCGCCCTGCCGGAAGTGGATCCGGAAAGTCGAGTGGAGTTGCATCGGCCGGACCAACCGGGACGCCCCATGCCGCTCGACTTCGGCTTCATCGACCCGCAGCGACGCGGCGTCACGCTGAACAGCGGCCTGATGCGCGGCATCTACCGCATCACGGTCAGCTCGGCGTCCGACGCGAATGCGGGCGTCGGGGCGACGACGACAACGGCGACGACGACAACGGCGACGACGACAACGGCGACGACGACAACGGCGACCGACGGCGAGGTGAAAGCGACGGCGGCGGTCGACGGCGCTGGGGCGGCGTCGAAGGCGGTGCGCGAGATCGCGCTGGCGCTGAACGGGCCGTCGCGCGAGTCGGATTTATCGCCGATCCCGGCGGCTCGATTGGAGAAACTGGAGGAATCGCCCCAGTTGCGGTGGTTGGCTTCCGGCGAGTCGATCAGCTTGGAGGGGGCGCAATTGCGCGGGCAGGGGTCGTGGTGGTACTTGGCGTTCATCGTGCTGATCGCGTTGATCGGCGAACAGTTCATTTTGGGACGAATGGCGACGCAACGCGCGGCATAGTCGCGGCAACAGATAGGCGCTCATGAATCGACTCTTCGGCTGGCTCTTGGGACTCGACGATGTCGTTTCGATCGATGAGATCGAACCGACGCTCGCTGCGCCCTGGGCTTCGAACGAGTACGGGGCGTTCTGGGTCGTGCTCGCGATCGCGGCCGCCTTCGCCGCCGCGTTGACGTTTTACGTCCGCTTTCAGGATCGGGGCACACGCGCGACTCGAATCGTCCTGGGCGTCGTACGCGGCGTTGTGCTGGCCTTGCTCGTGTTGACGCTGGCCGAGCCGGTGTTGCGACTCACGACGACCAGCCGGCAGCAGCCGACGATGTTCGTCGTGCTGGACGGCACCGACAGCATGGGCATCCGCGATCCGATGACGCCGACCGATCGAGCGGCGTTGGAGAAGGCGTTGGGGGTGGAGCAGGCCGGCGAAGATCGGCCCGCCCTATCGCGGCAGGAATACGTGCAGGCGTTCTTGCGGCAGCAGGACGGCGAGGCGCTGCGGCGGTTGGAGCGAGAAAAGGGAGTGACGTTAACGCCGTACATTTTCGACGGCCACACGACCAGCCAATTGCGGCGGCTGGTCGACGCAGGCGCGGCGAAGGGGGCGGTGAATCCGCGCGAGTGGGCGGAGAAGCTCACGTCCGAGGGGCAGGTCACCGCCTTGGGAAATGTGCTGGACGATGCGTCGCAGCAAGTGGCGTCGGGCCATTTGGCGGGCATCGTGTTGATCAGCGACTTTGCTCAGAACTCGGGCTTGTCGCCGTTGGCGGGCGGGGCCGATTCGCCCCTTGCGCGACTCGGGGCGCCCATCTACACGATCGGCGTCGGCGCCGTCGAGACGGTCGACTTGGCGCTCGACATTCAAGTGCCGCCCACGATGAAGAAGGGGGAACGCGATTCAATCACCGTCGCATTGCGGTCGACCGGTTTGCGCGGCCAGACGGCGTCGGTGCAGGTGACTGCACGCAAGCTGGGAGGCGACGAAGGAGAGGCTAGTGCGCCGATCGTGGTCGGGCAGCAAACGGTGGCGTTGCAAAGCGACGACCCGCCGCCGCTGAAGTTCCCTTTCACGCCGTCGGAGTCGGGGCGTTTTCAGTTTTCGGCTCAGGTCGCACCGTTGCCCGGCGAGGTGCTCGACCAGAACAATCATGCGGCGCGGGAAGCGACGGTGATCGACGACTATTTGCGGCTCACGTACGTCGCCTTTGAGCCGACGTGGGAGTGGCGATTTATTAAGGAAGTGTTTCATCGCGACAAGTTGGTGGGACTGTCTGGGTTCCGCACCTACCTCAGTTCGTCCGACCCGCGCGTGCGGCAAGCGAATCCCTTGTTTTTGTCGTCGTTGACGCCGCAGCGTCGCGAGTTCTTTGCACAGGACGTGATTTTCCTGGAAGACTTGCCGGCGACGTCGTTGGGGTCGCGCTTCCCCGAGATGCTGGAGACCTACGTGCGCGACTTTGGCGGCGGGCTGGTCGTGATCGCGGGCCCGCGGTTTGGGTTGCGCGAATTGTCGCAGACGCCGATTGCCGAGATGTTGCCGGTGGTGATCGATCCGCAGGCGCGGCCTCGAACGGACCGTACGTTTGCGCCTCGGCGCACGCTGTCGGCCGGCGACGAATCGTTCATGCGTTTGAGCGACAATCCGCAAGAGAATGAGAAGGCTTGGGCGAACCTTAATGCCTTGTCGTGGTATCAGCCGGTAGAAAACGTGCGCAAGTCGGCGCGTGTCTTGGCGGAACACCCGACCGACGTCTGCCGCGACGGCAAGACGCACCAACCGCTGGTCGCCGTGCGCGAATTCGGCAAGGGGAAGGTCGTTTATTTGGGGATCAATGAGACGTGGCGCCTGCGTCGGAAGTACGGCGAGAAGTACTATCGCGAGTTTTGGTCGCAGTTGATTTATCAATTGGGGATCGGGCACGCGCTGGGGGACGCCAAACGCTTCGTCCCGACGCTCGACAAGCCGGTCTATCGCGTGGACGACCGAGTGCGGCTGCGCGTGGAAGCGTACGACGCCGACTATGAACCGCTGACGGGAGAAGAGTTGTCCGAGCCGTCGTTGAGCGCCGAGTTGATAGCGCCGGACCCGCGCGGCGGGCCGCCGCAGACGCGGCCGATCGTGGTGCCGTTGTTGCGTGCGGGCGAGTTCGAGGTGCGGTTCCCGGTCTTCACGTCGGGCGAGCATATCTTGCGGATCAAGGATCCGATTTCGGATCGATTTGAAGAGCGGCGATTCGAGGTGACGGCCGAGTCGGCGGAGCGTCGGCAGGCGGTCCGCGACTTGTCCTTGCAGTCGGAAATGGCTGCGCGATCCGGCGGTCGCTCGTATGAGCTGGCGAATGCCGCGCGGTTGGCGGACGACCTGCAAGTGGAACCGCGCCTGCGCACCGTCACTCGCAACCACGCCCTCTGGACGACGCCGCTGTGGTTCGGAGGAATCATCGCGTTGTTGTTGGCGGAGTGGCTGGCGCGGAAGCGTCTACAGTTGGTGTAACTGGGAGAGACTTATTCATGACCACCGTCGCCCCGCAACTCGCTCCGCTCCGCGATCGACTGTCGTCGCTGCATCGCGCGCGACGCACGGCGCGGTGGACGGCCGCGTGGAGCGCCGTGGGGGCGGCCGTGTGCGCGGCGCTGTGCGCGTTGTGGGCGCTCGATGTACGCTTTGAACTCAGCGTGGCGCAACGTCTGATCATGATCGCACTGGGCGGCGCCGCCCTCTTCTGGACCTATCGGCGACTCGCCGTCGGGTTGTTGCAGCATCGCGAGTCGTTGTTGGAGGTGGCGTTGTCGGTCGAGCGGCAGCATGGGATCGACACCGATTTGGTGGCGGCGCTGCAGTTCGAGTCGCCCGATGCGGCCGCGTGGGGCTCGCGGCAGTTGGAAAACGCCGTGATTGGACGCGTGGCGGTGGACGGACCGTCGATCGACGTGTTTAAGGGGTTTGATCGTTCGCAGGCGAATCGTCGCTTGGCGTGGCTGGGCGTCGCTGCGGGAACTTTGCTCCTCGCGTCGATCGTGTTCCCCGGTCATGCGCGCGTCTTTTGGAATCGGCTGCTGTTGGGGCGGCTGCACTATCCCACTGCCACGCAAATCCAGCGTATCGCCATCAACGATCAACTGGTGCTCGACGCCGACCGTCACGGTACGTCGCCGCGACGCAGTGCGTCCGCGCAAAGCCGCCCGTTGGCTTTCTTGATTGCGGTCGAGGGAGAGAAGCCGAGCGGCGGGGAAGTGCGGATCGAGTCGCTGCGGGGCGGGGCGACGCGGCCGATTGAATTGGATGAGTTGACGATCGAGCAGCGCAAGGCGCCGGTGCTCGCCGCCGTGCGAGCCCTGGAGGATCTGGCCAACGATCCGACGGCGAGCGGTCCGACGATCGACGACGCCCTGGTGTTGCCGTATTTGGATTGTGAATCGCCGCGTGCGGCCGAAGCATGGCGCGGGGCGCGCGAAAGTCGCGGCTCGTGGGCCGACGCGCGGACGGCCGTCCAGGAAACGTTGCAAGCGCTCGAGTCGAACTCGGAGCGGACCGCCGTGTACCGGGGCGAGTTGGGGCGGATGGTCGAATCGATCGAGTACAAGGTGTTCTTGGGGGATGCTTGGACCGATGCCGCGGAAGTGGCGATGACGCCGCGTCCGTTGGTGGAACCTCGCTTGTCGGCCCAGGCGCCGGACTACGTGTCGGCGAGCGAAGCGGTCAAGGAACTGGGCCCCGGGCGGCTCACCGTGCTGGAGGGCTCCCGCGTCCAAGTCGGACTGGCGTGCCTGAACGGCAAAAAGCTGCGCGAAGCGTGGCTCACGCTGCTGACGCTCTCCGGCCCCAAACGCTGGAATCTGAAGGCAACCGACGAGTCGGGGGCGGAGTGGTCGCTGGCGGAGGCCGATACACCGTTTGCGCGAGCGACCGAGGATCTGCGTTTCGAGTTGCAGGTGCGCGACGAAGACGGTTTGACGCTCGAAACGCCGCTCGGCGGACTCGTCCGCGTCCAGCCGGACCGCGCGCCGGGGGCGACGATCCAAGTCGTGCATAAGGTGATCTTGCCGAAGGCGAAGCCGGTGGTGCAATACCGCGTGCTCGACGACTTTGCCGTGGGGAAAATCGAGTTGCATCTGGAAGTGATGCGCCGAGAGAATGCGGAGTCGGCGGAAGGGAGCGGCGGCGAGGATCGGCAGTCGATCGTCTTGTCGCAGCCCAACGCCATCCTGCGCGGCGCCCAGCTGCCGTTCCAGGGAAGCGCCCCGGTCGATTTGGGGCCGCTGCAATTGGAAAAAGGAGATCGCGTCGCCATCGTGCTCGAAGTCACCGACTACCGCGGCGCGACGCCCGGTCAGTCGTTCCGCAGCGAGCCGCTGGCGCTGGATGTGTCGGACGAGGCGGGCGTTTTGTCGTCGGTGTTGGAAGCGGATCAGCGCGCAGAAGAACGGTTGTCGGAAATCATCAAGCGGCAGCTAGGAATTGGCGAGTCGCCGTAATTCTCTGGAGGATGTCCCATGAGCGATGCGAAGCAAGCAGCGGAGCAGGCGGCGGTAGGCAAGCGACCGAGTCGCTTGGCGGCGCGGCGTGGATGGACGCCGTTGGTGCTGTGCGCAGCGCTGGGCGTCGCCATGTTCGGCGGCGCCGTACCGTCCATTGCGGGACGCGCGTGGGGCGCCGATGAAGCCGACAAGCTGCGTCAGAAGCAGGCCGCGCAAGAGAAGGCGCGCGTGCTCGCTCGTGAATTGGTCTCCGGTATTCTGGAAATTCAAATCCGGCAGCTCGAGGAAAACGGACTCGACAATCAACCGGTGTTGCGCGACATCCGCGAGATGCAGAAGCACGTCGACACGATTTCCGCCAAGCAAATGGAGGAGGTCGTTCAATTGTTGGTGAAGGCGCAAGACGGCACGCAGAAAGAAAGGCTGGCGCGTTTCCAGGAGGCCCGCAATCGCGTGCGCGACATCGTCGTAGAACTGATGAGCGAACGGCAGAAGCTGTTCCGGCGATTGCAGGTGGCGCGCGTGGCGGCGCAGGTGCGGCAGTTGATCGGATACGAAACCAAAGTGCTCAACACGACGAAGGTGCTGCCTAACGAAACGCCCGATCGTCGCGACAACTTGCTGCTCAATACGCTGGAGGATCAGGCGGACGTCGCCGCGCTGTATCTGCAACTGGTCGCCACGTTGAAGGATTTGTCGACTTGGAGCGGCGATGTGGCGGCGCGGGCGTCGGACGGCTTGCGCGTGCTGAAGGCGGCGAGCGTCGACGAAGAGATTCGCGGATCGCTGGAGACGCTGCGCGACAGCCGGTTCGCCGACGCGACGCAACACGAAGAGGCCGTGATTCGCGGACTCAAGGCGCTGCTGCAGCGGCTGGAGCAATCGCAAGGGTCGGCGACGTCGGACCGCGACGCGGCCATCAAGATGGTTCGCGACATGATGAAGAAGCAGGAGCAGTTGCGCGAGCAGACCAAGCAGGCCGATCTGGCGCCGCCCAAACGCGACGAACTGGTGCAACAACAGCAGCAGTTGCAGGAGCAACTGGGGCAGTTGGCTCAAGAGTTGGAGAAGTTCCCGACGACGCAACCACTGCTCGAACAAGCCAAAGCCGCGTCGCTCGAGGCGACTCAGCAGTTGTTCGAGGAGAAGAAGTCGGAAGCGCTGACCGAACAGAGCAAGGTGGTGGGAAGCTTGGCCGAAGTCGCGCAGCAGTTGCAACGGGCGGCCGACCTGGAGCAGGGGAATAAAAGCGCCGATCAGTTGGCGGCGGAAGTGAAGCAGTTGGAGACGTTGCAGCAGGCGGTGGCGAAGGCCGAGCAGACGCAGGATCAGGCGCAGGCGGCGGCGCAGCAAGATCCGGCCGCGGCAAAGGCGCCGGAAGAGGCGACGGCCAAACAGTTGGAACAGGCGGCGGCTGCAGCAACGGAAATTCCTCCCGTGGTGAAGTCGCAGTTGGAAGAGGCGCGACAAGCGGCCCAAGAGGCGGCCGACATGCTGGCGAAAGCCGCCGCCGCTCCGGCTGACCAAAAGCCGGAGGCGATGAAGGCCGCTCAAGAGGCGGTCGCGGAAGCCGATCGCAAGGTGGAGCAAGCGGCGGCGGAAGCGGCCGCTCAGTTGGCCGACGCCAAACGCCGACAGTTGGCGGTCGAAGTGGGCGAGTTGGCGCGGGCGGCCGAGGCGCTGGAGCGGGCTGCGGCAGCCGAACGGCAGGTCGCCGAGGCGGCGCGCGAAGCGGCGAAGGACGAGGGGCTCTCGGCGGACGAAGCGGCGGCGCTGGCCGCCGAGCAAGCAGAGGTCAAAGCGGTCGCGGAGAAGACGGCCGAAGGGGTGAAGAATACCGCGCCCGAGGCGGCGCAGAAGCTCGCGGCCTCAACGCCGTCGCTCGCCGAAGCCCAAAAGCAACTTGAAGCTGCGAAGGACAAGCCGGGCGCCGAGTCGAAAGCGGCTGCCGAGCAAGCGGCGCAGAATGCGATGAAGGCGGCGGATCAATTGACGGACGCCGCCGCCGAGTTGCGGAAGGAAGCGGGTAAAGCAGCGGAAGAGCTGGCGAAGCTGGCGGGCGAGCAATTGGAGCAAGTCGCGGCGGCGCGTGACGCCGTCGAGCAGGCGCTCGACGCCGCCATGAACGAACCGTCCGCCGACGCCCAAGAGCAACTTACCGAGGCGCTCGCCAACGTCCAGGCCGCTCAAGCCGCTCAGCAGAAAGCGCAAGGCAAAGAGGCGGCCGCGAAGGCGCAGCAGATGGAACGACAAATCGCGGCGGCGCAGCGCGAGCAAGCGCAGGCGGACCGAGCGGCGGAGGCCGTGAGACGCGGACAAGCCAACAATCCGGTCGAAGCGGCGACCGAGCAGCAGGAGGTCGCCGATCAAGCGGCCGAGTTGGCGAAGGAAGCGGGCGGCGAGACGGCCGAGGCGTTGCGGGAAGCCGCCAAAGCCGCGGCGACTGCGGCCAAAGAGACGCTCGCCAATCAACCGGCGCGCGCGGAGACCGCTCGTCAGCAAGCTCGCGAGGCGTTGGCCAAGGCGGCGGCCGCCGCGGAGAAAGCGGGCGAGATGGCCGAGCAGCAGCCGGCGGGCAAGCCGGATGCGAAGGCGCAGGCCGAAGTCACGGCGCAAACGGCCGAGGCGCAAGAGGCGGCTGGGGCGATGAACGCCGAGGCGCAAGCAGCGCTCGACAACGCCAAGCGTGCGTCGGAGATGGCGCAGCAGGCGCTCGCCAACGGCGACGAACAAGCGGCGCAGCAAGCTCAGCAAAAGGCGGCCGAGGCGTTGGCGAACGCAGAACAGCAACTGGAGATGGCGCTCGATGCGGCGGCGCAGCAGGCTTCGGAGAAGCTAGCTCAGCAGGCGGACGCGGCAGAGAAGTTGGCCGAGCAGGCGGCGAAGGTGGATGCCGCGGCCGCCGCGGCGTTGCGCCAAGCGCAGCGCGCCGCCGAAGAGGCAGCGAAACCTGGAGAGTCTCCGCCGACGAATCCGAATGCGGCGAATCCGAATGCGGCCGCAACGCCGATGCCGCCGGCTGCGGGGGAGATGACGCCGAGCCCCGAGGCGCTGGCGGCGGCGCAGGAGAATGTCGAACGGGCCGAGCAACAAGCTGCAGCCAGTTTGGCGGCGCGGGAAGCTCAGCTGCGCCGCGATCGGGACGTCGCCGAGATGCTCGCTCAACTGGCTCAAGACCAACAGCAGGCGCGGCAGGAGATTTCAAAGCAAGCGGCGGCGTTGGAGCAAATGGCGTCGGGCGAGGAAAAACCGACGGACGCGCCGTCGGCCGATGCGCCCGCGCCGAAGCCGGCGTCGAACGAACAGTTGGCCGCTGCGCAGGCGCTTCGCGACGCTCAGCAGCAGTTCGCGCAAGCGCAGCGGGCGATGGGGCAGGGAGCGGCGGAGGTGTCGCGACAGGAGCAGGTCGCCAATGCTCCGCTGCGCGAGGCGCTGGAGACGGCTTCGAATTTGGCGGAGGGGCCGATGCCTGAAGCGGCCGAGACGGCTGGCAATGAGCCGCCGCAGTCGGCGGAAGCGGGGGCGACTCCAGGCGAGCAGCCGCCCGCATCGGGCAAGCCGACGCCGGCCGGTTCGCAAGCGTCGTCGGGCCAACCGCCCATGGATCGCGATTTGGGAACAGGATTCGTGCCGAATTCGCCCGAGTCGACGGCGGAGCAGATTGCGGGGGCTCAAGCCGAGAAGCAGGCCCGCGAAGTGCTGGGCCCGCCGCCCGATGCGGCGCAAGCGCAGGAGTCGGCGTTAACGGCGAGCGAGCAGGGGAATTCCGACATGCCGACCGAATCGTCGTCGCAGGCGGCGTCGAAGGACTCGCAGCAGGCGGCCGCGGCGAAGCCCGACAGCGATGCGGCGACTTCCGAGGCGGCGAAGGATGTCGCGGCATCGAAGTCGTCGAAGGGGAAAGCGGTCCGCAGCGCGAAGACGCCGATGAATCCGGACGCTCAGGATAAGCCGCCCGAATTGGATCCGGCGCAGCAGGCCGATAGTCGAGCGCCGTCGTCGAGCGAGGATGCCGAGGTGCGTGCGAGGAAGTTGGAGAAGGAGCCGTGGTTCTCGAAACTGCCGCCGTCGATGCAGCAGGGACGAGCCGCTCGAGGGCGCGGCAAGCTTCCGCCGGGGTACGAAGATCTACTGAAACGCTACTTTGAGATTCGCGACTAGCCGCCGCTTTTCGGAGCGTGCGTGCGACTGATTAACGGGAGAGCGGAGACGATGAGTACGAATATGGACCAAAGCGATCTGGCGGCCGTGCAGAAGGTGCACGGCGCCTACGGGCGGATGCGCGAGGAACTGGGCAAGGCGATCGTCGGACAGGCGGAAGTGGTCGAGCAGGTGTTGGTCGCCATGCTGGCCCGCGGCCACGCGCTGCTGGAAGGGGTCCCGGGTCTCGCCAAAACGCTGTTGGTCAGTTCATTGGCCGAAGCCATGCATCTGTCTTTCAAGCGGATACAGTTCACGCCCGACTTGATGCCGAGCGACGTGACGGGCGCCGAAGTGATTCAAGAGGATCCCGAGACGCGCGAACGGCGGTATCGCTTTCTGCCGGGCCCGATCTTCGCGAACATGATTTTGGCGGACGAAATCAATCGTACGCCGCCGAAGACGCAGGCGGCCATGCTGGAAGCGATGCAAGAGCGGCAGGTGAGCGCGGGGGGCAAGATCCACTCGTTGCCCGCGCCGTTCTTTGTGCTGGCAACGCAGAATCCGCTGGAGCAGGAAGGCACTTACCCGCTTCCCGAAGCGCAACTGGACCGGTTCCTGTTGTACATCAAAGTGGACTATCCCAGCGGCGCGGAGGAGTGGGAGATTGCGCGGCGCGTGACGGGCGGTCAGATGGGCAAGGTGCAGGCGTGTTTGACCGAAGCCGAGATCCTTGAGTACCAGAAGCTGGTGGTGCGGGTGCCTGTAAGCGACCAAGTCTTGGGGTACGCTTGGAAACTGGTGCGCACGTCGCGGCCGGGAACGGTCGAAGCAGCAGACGTCCCCGAGGTGAATGAGTACGTGAGTTGGGGGGCGGGGCCGCGCGGCGTGTTGGCGCTCATCACGGCCGCCAAAGCACGCGCGATCCTTAACGGCCGTCATCACGCGACCGTCGGCGACGTGCAAGCGGTGGCCAAGCCTGCGTTGCGTCATCGCTTGGCGTGCAATTATGCGGCTCAAGCCAAGGGGCTGAATCCCGAAAAGATCATCGAGCGATTGCTGGCGTCGATCCCGGCCGACCGTCACTATGAAAAGCCGGCGGCCTAAGCTCGCCAAGTGGAATGATGCATGTCGAGTCTGTTGAGTCGCTATCTTGATCCGGACGTGTTGACGCAGGTCGCCGACCAGCCGCTTGACCCGCGCGGACTCGTCGTCGGCAATCTGGCGGGCGCCCACAAGTCGCCCTTGTCGGGGTTTGCGGTGGAGTTCGCGGGGCACCGCGAATACGTCGCAGGGGACGAACCGAAGCACGTCGACTGGCGCGTGTACTTTTCACGCGACAAGCTGTTCGTGAAGCAGTACGAGTTGGAGACGAACTTCGTCTGCCATCTGCTGCTGGATGTCAGCGCGTCGATGAGGTACGGGGCGGGCGCCGAACAAAAGCTGCTGTTCTCGCAGCGGCTCGCCGCGACGCTGGCCTACTCCATCGTGCGACAAAGCGACAAGGTGTCGTTGATTACGTTTGATGAACGAGTGCGCGGGTCGGTGCCGCCGAGCAACGCGACGGCGCAGGTGCTGCGGATGATGCATCACCTGGATGAGACCGAAGCGACCGAAAAGACCGACTTGGCGGGCTGCCTGGAGGTGATCTCGGGTCAGCTTGGGCGGCGCGAGATCGTGATGGTCTTCAGCGACTTCTTCGGCGACCTGGACGCGCTGGAGCGATCGCTGCAGCGTCTGCGGTATCAGCGTCACGAGGTGATTCTGTTTCAGGTGATGCATCACGACGAGTTGGCGTTTGAGTTTGACGGGATGGTGCGGTTCATCGGGTTAGAAGTGCCCGAGGAGTTGCTGACGCAGCCCGAGGATTTGCGGCGCGCGTATCTGGCGGCCGTCGAACGATTTAACACTCGGTTCGAGGAGATCGCCTTGCGAAATCAGTGCGAGCGTGTTCTGCTGGACACTCGACGACCGCTGGGAGAATCGCTGGCGGACTATCTGACGCAACGTCTGCGGCAGGTTCGTCGCAGGTAGCTCATCTTCGGACGGCGCACTCGCGCCGCGAAATCTGTATGCGTCTCTCGTTTCGGCTCGCGAAACTCGTCAACTACACCCCGGATAGAAATAAGCGTCCCGGCATCATCAAGGCGATCGTCGACGCCACGGGGCTCGACCGTCACTTGGTCTCGAACTTGCTGAAGAACATCGCGCGCGGGATTCCGCTGGACGCCATGTCGCGCCTGTGCGAGTTCTTGGTCGACAACGGATTCTGCTCGCCCGATCAATTGCCCGGCGCCTTGTTCGGCGTCGAGGCGGAGACGTTCTGGGAACTGCTGGCTCGCCGTCAGCGGCTCGAACTTTGCGTCGGGGTGCGCAGCGCCGAGCAACCGGAGTGGCCGGAGCGGGCGTGGGTGGTCGCTTCGGACGCCGTACTGTTGGGCGAGCTGCTGAACGGCGTCTCGACGTTGGGCGGCACCACGCAATTGCGCATCCCGGTTTCGGCGGGTGCGGGGGCGGGTGCGGAGGCGTCAGAGGCGAGTGCTTCGCCGCCGAGTGCGTCGACTGCGAGCACGCCGCGCGGCCGTACGCCGCATCCCGAACATTTGCGGCAGACGCTGGTGTGGAGCCCCGGACCGCAAACCTCCGACGTCGCAACTCAACGAGCGCTTGAGGTGTACGACGAGTTTGGGAGGTCGCGACAAGACAAGGCGCTGGTGTGCTTGGGGAGCATGAAGAGCAACCCGGTCGCCGAACTGGTGATGGCCGAAGCGTTCGATGCGGAGCCGTTCAAGTCGGCGGACGGCGAACCGCGCGCGATGGACCGCAAGTGCCCCATCTACTTGCGATATCGCGATCACGATCCACATCCTGAATCGTGCTGGGGCGGCACTCGACTGGCGCTCGACGCCGATTCAAGCGTTCCGGGCATTTACTATGAGAAGGACGACGGGACGTGGGCCTGTTGTCCTTCGGATGAAAAGGGCAAGGACGTCGCCTTCGTGTCGTATGTCAGTTGCGAGGCGCAGGGCTGGATTCAGATGACGTTGGGCGGCTTCTCAGGCCGAGCGACTCGGTTGTTGGCCCGTACGTTGGCGTCGCGCGCGGAAGGTTTTTGGCCGCCGACCTGCACGGTCGGAGGCAAGCAGTACGGCACGTTCATTGTGGCCTATCGACTGCCGCCTGAATCGAATCGGCAAGATGTGTTGCGCACCGACGTCGCCAGCGATCCCGAAATCATCCCCATCAGCAAAGCGGTGCTCGAACGCCGCTTGAAGGCCGACGACGCCGACGACCGAGAACCGACGGCGTAGGGCGCGGGCCAAGCGAGCTGTAGGGTGCCGCCGAGCGAGGCTTTGCGAGCGCGGGCCCACCGGCTTCGCAGTGCGCAGAGCGTCGAGAGTAGCTGTAGGGTGGGCCAAGCGAGGCTTTGCGAGCGCGGGCCCACCGGTCGCTGTGTGGATTCTTGCTGTGGCAGTGACTTGTTTTGGGGGTTGGTAACAGGCTGGAAGCCTGTTCTACGGGGGCGGGTCCAACACGAAATGGAATGCTTCGGCGGCGTCGGCGGCGTTGGTGTCGTGTCCGCCTTCGGGGCGGTGGATCGAGAGGGCGGGGCGGCGCGCTTGCTGGAGGTGCGCGACGAGGCGGAGGACGCTGTCGGGCGGAACCAACTTGTCGCGACCGCCGGAGGTGACGGCGAGCGGCATGGCGAGCTTCTCCCACTGCAGTTCGGCCGACCGCCGCCGATACTCGTCGGGCTTTTCTTGTTTTGTTCCGCCGAACGACTGCGCGATGGCGTCTTGAAACTGATCGTACTCGACGTGGTTCGCCGTGCCGTTCATCGCGACGACGCCGTGCACGAGCTCAGGATGCAAAGCGGCGAAAGTGAGCGCCGAGGCGCCTCCCATCGACCCGCCGCAAACGTAGACGCGGTCGATCTTGTACTTGGCTCGCAGCAGCTTCAGCATGTCGAGCATATCCGCTTCGGCCGCAGGCCCCATCCAACTCGTCTTCGCTCGATAGTCGGGGGAGACGTACAGCATGCGCCGTTGGGCCGCCGCTTCGCGAGCCGCTCGACATTCGGGGCGCGGGTCTTGGATGAACTGCCAGCGATCCGAGCCGTGTCCGTGGAGGGCGATTAAGACGTGCATCGGTTGTCCCGCAGGCGCGTCATCCGGTTCGATCAGCACATAGCGTTGCTCGGTCCCGTCCCAGCTCGACGTGAACGCGACATCGACTGGATCCGCGACGGGCAGCGACAAGACCAGGCACAGTGCGAGCGACGGCGTCATCAGGCGACTTCGTGGGCAAGAGGGGGAGGCGGGCGGCGAGATCGAGTTACTTGAAGTTGAGCGCGTCGTTGATCATGCCGAGATAAAAGAAAAACAGGCGGAAGATCAAGAAGACCACCAGGGCGGCGACGCCGATCCAGATGGCGAATGTGGCGGCCGTGGTAAGGATGCGGTTGGCCATCCGGGCCCGTTCGGAGTAATCGCGGGACATCACATCCAGCGATTCGGTGACCGCCCCGGCATGCTCGGCGGACGCCAACGACAAGACGAAGTCGTCGGGAAAGCGGTTGGTCGAGCGGAGCGCCTCGTGAAACTCGCCGCCGCGCTCGATCACCGTATCGGCGTGCGGCTGCACTTCGGTGTAGTAGGGCAATTGGGCGCTGCGCAGGGACATGCGAAGTGCGCGACGAGCGTCGGAGCCCGATTCCAGGGCCAGCGACAAGGTCCAGGTCATGCGGGCCAGCGCGTTGAGTCGCAGGCATTGGCCGACGACGGGCAAGTGGATGATGACGCGATTGACCGTCGACCCCAGCCAGCCTTGCAGGAACGCCATGGCGACGAAGACGAAGCAGGCGGCGATGAACAGGACGCCGCCGAAGTAGATGGCCAAGCCGGTGTTGCCGACCAAGCCCAGTCCGAGCGGGTCGAGGGTTTCGCCGGCGTTGCGTTCGCTGAGCCAACCGAAGATCCAGATCAGGAAGCCGACGATCAGCACGCACATGCCGAGTTGGACGCCGGGCCAGGCGATGCCGATCAGAAAGTTGCGCCGCAGCTCAAGCATGTGCTCGTAGTGGTCGGCGAGTCGCAGGAGGACGGCGTCGAGTTTGCCGGTGTGTTCCCCGAGTTCGACCATTTCCACCACCAGCGGCGGGAACACGCCGCGACAACTGCGCAGCGATTCGGCCAACGAGTCGCCGGTGGAGATGTGTTCGTGCACGGCGGCGAAAGCGGGCCTTTGGGCTCGGGGGCCGCTCTTGGCTTCCAGGTCCCAGATGCGGCGGGCGTCGACGCCGGAGCGGTACGACGTGCCGACGCGTCGCAGAAGTTGCGTCAGGGGACGGAGGCCGATGCGCGGGCCGTGGACGGTCGACGTAATGCGGGATGACATGGGCGTTTAGCTTACCAGCGGCCAAGGGAATCGCCAGTTGGCCGACCAACTTCGCGCGGCAACTTCCGTGCGGTTGGCGGGGGCTCCCCCCCTGCGTCGCACCGGGGCCGCTCTGCTACAATCGGAGCCCGCACCGTAACGAGGACGACGATGACCGCAGACTCGGACACCGCTAACAGGGCTCCCGCGGTCGCGCCTCGTGCCGCGAAAGCCGCTCGCCGGCCCTGGAACACGGTCGCCATCCTGGGAGTCGGCCTGTTGGGCGGTTCGCTGGGGCTCGGATTGCTGGAACGCCGTTTAGCGCGGCGGGTCATCGGCATTGGACGCCGCGTTTCGACCTTGCGGGCCGCTCGTCGGCGCGGAGCGGTGACGGAGACGACGACCGATCTGGCGTCGGGGGTCGCCGAAGCAGACTTGGTGGTGGTCTGCACTCCCGTGTCGCTGGTCGCTCAGCAGGTCGCCGAAGTGCGACGACATTGTCCCGCGGGCGCCTTGATCACCGATGTCGGGAGCACGAAGGGCTCGATTGTGGCGGCGGTGGAATCGCAGCGCGATCGAGATTTGCGCGGCACGTTCGTCGGCAGTCATCCGATGGCGGGGAGCGAGAAGACGGGCGTAAAGTTTGCGGCGGCCGATTTGTTCGTCGGTCGCGCGGTGATCGTGACGCCGACGCCGCGGACGCCGACCGCGGCGGTGCTCAAGACAGTGCAATTATGGCGGTCGCTGGGGGCGAAGACGACGAAGATGGCGGCGGAGGAACATGACGAGGCGGTGGCGGCCATCAGTCACTTGCCCCATTTGGCCGCCTCGGCGCTGGCCGCTTCGACGCCGCGGGGCCGGCTGCCGCTGGTCGGCGGCGGTTGGCTTGACACCACGCGCGTGGCGGCGGGGGACGTCGAGCTTTGGCGGCAGATTTTTGAGGACAACCGCGGACGCATCGTCGAGCGGCTGGATCAATTCATGAACACGTTGGCGGAGTTTCGTCGAGTGCTTGTCGATCGCGACGAGCCGGGGCTGCGCCGCTTGCTCGAAGCAGGGAAAGATATCCGAGATGCTGTGGGAAATTGACATCTATCCGGCGGCTGGTCAGCCCGACTTGGCGGGACGAGCGGTGGCGGCGGCGGCGGCCGACTTCGGTCTGGCCGATCGACTGCGCGTGAGCGCCGGCTGGGGCTATTTGCTCGAAGGCGAACTCGATGAAGCTCAAGTCCGGCGGCTCGCCCACGAGTTGCTCGCGGACACGGTCGTCGAGACGGTTCACTTTGCACCGGTCGGTGATCCGGCGTTAATGCAGCCGCCGGCAGCGGCTGGGGCGACGCCGCGTCTGGTGCACGTGCTGCTCAAGCCGGGCGTCATGGACCCGGTCGCTCAGAGCGCTCAGCAGGCGATCGCCGACTTCGAGTTCCCAGTGGAAGCGGTGCGGACCTTTCGCAAGTTCTGGATCAGCGGCCTGGACGACGACGCCGTGCGCACGGTGGCGACGCGCATCTTGGCGAACGACTCGATCGAGCAAGTCGTGCATGGGCCGCTCAAGCTGGATCGACTGCACCTGGGGACGCCGTACCAGTTTGAGCTGCGGACGATCCCGCTGTTGTCGCTCGACGACGCGGGGCTGCAGCGATTGAGCCGCGAGGGACAACTGTACCTGACGCTGGTCGAGATGCAGACGATTCAGGCGCACTTCCGCGAATTGGGACGCGATCCGACCGACGCGGAATTGGAGACGGTGGCGCAGACCTGGAGCGAGCATTGCAGCCACAAGACGCTGGCGGGCCGCATCGCCTATCGCGACGAACGGGGCGAACGCACGTTCCAGAACATGCTGAAGGAGACGATCTTCGCGGCGACGCAGCAGTTGCGGCGCGAGTGGGGCGAGCAGGATTGGTGCGTGAGCGTCTTCAAGGACAACGCGGGGATCGTGCGGTTCGACGATCAGTACAACGTGGTGTTCAAGGTGGAGACGCACAATCACCCGTCGGCGCTGGAACCTTACGGCGGCGCGAACACGGGGATCGGCGGCGTGATTCGCGATCCGCTCGGAACGGGGCTGGGCGCCAAACCGATCTGCAACACCGACGTCTTCTGTTTTGCTCCGCCTGATACGCCCGCCGATTCGCTGCCGCCGGGCGTCTTGCATCCGCGACGCGTGATGAAGGGGGTGGTGTCGGGCGTCCGCGACTACGGCAACCGGATGGGGATTCCGACGGTCAACGGCGCGGTGTACTTCGACCCTCGCTACTTGGGCAACCCGCTCGTCTATTGCGGCAACGTGGGGCTGATTCCGCGCGATTGCTCGAGCAAGCAGCCGCTGCCGGGCGACTGGATCGTCGTGCTGGGCGGCCGCACGGGACGCGACGGCATTCACGGCGCCACGTTCAGCTCGGCCGAACTCACCAGCGAAAGCGAAACGCTCTCGGGCGGCGCGGTGCAAATCGGCAACGCGATCACCGAGAAAATGGTGCTCGACGTGCTCTTGGCCGCACGGGATCGCCGTTTGTTCCACGCCGTCACCGACTGCGGCGCCGGCGGCTTGTCAAGCGCGGTGGGAGAGATGGGCGAAGAGATCGGCGCCGAAGTGTGGCTCGACAAAGCTCCGCTCAAGTACGAAGGCCTGTCGTACACCGAGATCTGGATCTCGGAGGCGCAAGAACGCATGGTGTTCGCGGTCGCGCCTGACCAGTGGGAGGAATTCCGGGCGCTGTGCGCGTCGGAGGGCGTCGAGGCGACGATCCTGGGGCGGTTTGAGCCGACGGGGAAGCTGGTGCTGAAGTATCACGGCGAGACGGTCGGCGAGTTGGCGATGTCGTTCTTGCACGAGGGCCGGCCGCCTGTCGTGCGCGAGGCGGTGTACGTACCGCAAGCCGAACGACCGTTGACGCCGGTCGCGGTCGGCGGCGAAGGCGGGGCGGCGTTGACTCCGACCGAGGCGCTGACGCGCATCTTGGGGTCGCTGAACGTGGCCAGCAAGGAATGGATCATTCGGCAGTACGATCACGAGGTCCAAGGGGGGAGCGTGATCAAGCCGTTGGTGGGCGTCGCCAACGACGGGCCTGGGGACGCGGCGGTCGTGCGGCCCGTGTTGGGGTCGCGGCGCGGGTTGGCCATTTCGTGCGGCATGAACCCGCGGTTCGGCGATCTCGATCCGTACCACATGGCGGCCGGCGCGATCGACGAGGCGCTGCGGAACTGCGTCGCGGTCGGCGCGTCGCCCGATCGAATCGCGATCCTCGACAACTTCTGCTGGGGCTACACCGATCGTCCCGAGACGTTGGGAACCTTGGTCCGAGCGGCGCTGGCCTGCTACGATTCGGCCGTCGCCCTGGGAACGCCCTTCATCAGCGGCAAGGATAGTTTGAACAACGAGTTCAGCTACGTGGTCGATGGGCAGAAGAAGACGATCGCGATTCCCTCGTCGCTGTTGATCAGCGCCTTGGGCCAAGTGGACGACGTCGCCAAGTGTGTGACGATGGACTTTAAGGAGGCCGGCAATCGCATCTACCAGGTCGGCGTGACGCGCGATGAACTGGGCGGTTCGCACTATGCGTTAGTGTGCGGACTGGAAGGAGGCGCGGTGCCGAAGGTGGATGCGGCGGCTGCGAAGAAGTTGTTTGCGGCCCTGCACGGGGCGATCGCCGCCGGGCTGGTGCGAGCGTGTCACGACCTGAGCGAAGGCGGGCTGGCGACAGCGCTGGCCGAATGTGCGTTCGCGGGCGGACTGGGATGCGCGGTCGATTTGGCGACGACGCCGGCCGATTTGCAAGGATTGTCAAGCGACGCGGAGACGCGGGCCAAGTTGTTCTCGGAGTCGCATACGCGATTTGTGTGTGAAGTGCCCGAAACGCAGGCGGCGGCGTTCGAGGCGGCGTTGGCGGGCGTGCCGCACGCGTGGATTGGTCGAGTGACGGGGGACGGACGAGTTCGCATTGCGGCTCGCGCCGGCGACGTCCAACCGCTGATCGACGCCGATGCACAGGCATTGAAAGAGGCGTGGCAATCGCCGCTGCGCGGGTAATCGAAATTCACTCTTTTGGAAAATCTGAATACAGCCATGGCAGCGCCACGAGTATTGATTCTGCGAGCCCCGGGAACGAACTGCGACCAGGAGACGGCGTTTGCGTTCGAACGCGCGGGGGCGATCGCCGAGCCGTGTCACATCAACCGGTTGCTCGAATCGCCCGACCGTTTGCACGACTATCAGATCGCGTGTTTGCCGGGCGGCTTCAGCTACGGCGACGATGTCGCGGCCGGTCGCATCTTGGCGAATCAAATCCGCCACCACCTGTCCGACTTTCTGCTCAAGTTCCGCGACTCGGGCAAACTCGTGTTCGGCATCTGCAACGGCTTCCAGATCTTGATCAAGTCGGGCGTGCTGTTGGCGGACGAACCGGCGGGGGCACCGGCCACGTTGACGTGGAACGAATCGGGTCGGTTTGAAGCGCGCTGGGTGCACCTGCGCACCAGCGATTCGAAGTGCGTCTTTTTGCAAGGGATTGACCGGATGTACTTGCCGATCGCGCATGCGGAAGGCAAGTTCGTCGCTCGCGATCGTGCAACGCTGGAGCGACTGCGGGCGGCTGGGCAATTGGCGTTGAAGTATGCGGCGGCCGACGGCGCTGCGTCGTCGACGCCGTTGAAGTTTCCCGACAATCCCAACGGCGCGTGGGACGATGTGGCGGGAATCTGCGACTCGACGGGCCGCGTCTTTGGACTCATGCCGCACCCCGAACGGCACTTGGATCCGACGCATCATCCGCATTGGACTCGCCTGCCGCCGCGCGAAGCGGGAGATGGATTGCGAGTGTTCCAAAACGCGGTGAACTACTTCGCGTAGCGAGCGAGGCGGCGGACATGACCGACGAAAAGAAGAAAGGGACGAACCCGTTCTACGCGCTCGTCGTCGTCGCCGGCATCGCGTTCACGATCACCGTGTGCGCGTACGGCTTGCTGATGGTGCGGAGCATGAATCCTGCGGCGCCGGGCGCCGACCAGGAGTCGGGGATGCTGGCGTTTCTCGATCAACACGGGCTCAAAGTGTTGTTGATCGAGCTGGCGGTGCTGGGCGTCGCCTCGTTTGCGGCCATGGCGACGGACGACTTTTGGACGCGTAAGAACTAGTCCAACTTCACGGCGCCGCGGTGAAAGCGCATGACGATGTTGGGGTCGGGAAACAACGACACTCGAGCCTTGTCTTTGCCGTCGTAATCGATCAGCGAGAGGACGTGACGGATGCTCTCCAGTCGAGCGCGTCGCTTGTTGTTCGCCTTGACGATGATCCACGGGCTGTAGCTGGTGTGGGTCCGGCTGAACATGATCTCTTTGTACTTCGTGTAGTCGTCCCACAGTTCTTGCGCGCGGCCGTCGAGCGGGCTGAGTTTCCACTGCTTGAGCGGGTTGGTGCGCCGCGACTCGAAACGCGCCAACTGCACGTCTTTCGAGATGGAGAACCAGAACTTGACGAGGATCACTCCGTCTTCGACCAGCATGTGTTCGAATTCGGGGACTTGCTGCATGAAGCGCTCGTATTGATCGCGAGTGCAGAAACCGTTGACCGGTTCGACGACGGCGCGGTTGTACCAACTGCGATCGAAGAACACGATCTCGCCCGGGTTGGGCAGTTGCTTCATGTAGCGCTGGAAGTACCACTGACCGGTTTCTTCCTCGGTCGGCTTCGGCAGCGCGACGACGCGCATGGCGCGGGGATTCAGGTGTTCGATGAAGCGACGAATGGTGCCGCCTTTGCCGGCCGCGTCGCGGCCCTCGAACACGATCGCCACCCGCTGGCGCTTCTCTTGCACCCAACGCTGCAGCTTCACGAGTTCGATCTGCAGCGACTCGAGTTCATACTCGTACCGGACGGCCGACTTGATGCGCGAGGCGTCGAGGTTGCGAGCGCGCAGCAGTTGGATGAAGTCGCGAGACGAGTGGAGGTCGGATAGTTCTTCGTGGCTGAGGAACAGTCCGTCGTCGTGGTCGTTGGAGGGCTCAATGTGGGCGGCGGGCGCGGGCGAAGGCGCGGACAAGGACGCGGCAGGGGAAGATTCAGACGTCGTCGTCGGATCGGCCACCAGCATGGCCAGATGGGCGAGCGAGTGGGCGAGGTGCGGCGGGTCGGGAGTGGGCGTCGTGCTGGCTGCCACCGGCGCTTGAGCCGCTGGGTCGCCATTGCGCTGTTCTGGATCCGCCGCCGTGGATGTTGGTCGCTTGCTCATGCCGCCGCCTCGCCGTGGTTGTGCAACACAGATTCCCCGTCAGGTCACTCTAACTCTCACGACGCGCTGCGGCAAACGTGCGGGTCAGGCGTGCGGGGCAGGCGCGCGAATTCGCACACGGATTACGAGAGGTCGCGCGGGAGTCCGCGGAAGGGGGAGGAGTCGTCGTGGACGATGACGATGCGGCCGCTAGTGAGCTTGAGACCTTGGCGGATGGCTGTGTATTTGCCTTGGCGTCGGCGGTTGCGCAAGACTCGCAGTTGAGGATAGCGACGCGCTAGTTCGTCGGCGCAATCGGAGGTGTCGTCGGTGGAGCCATCGTCGACGATGACGATTTCGATGGGCTCTTGCCAGCCCGACAGCGAGTCCAGCAGATCGTGGACCTGGCTCGGCAATGTCGCTTCCGCATTATGGACAGGCAAAACGACGCTTAATGTTTCGTTCACGGCGACACTCTCCCTCCGCTCCAATTTCGACGCGGGGAACGCGTCGCATGAACGGGGGGGCCAAAAGAGGCGTCGTGCGGGTCGAGCGGATCGGGGAGGTCGTCGCGAACGCGCCTGCGGTTAGCGATAGACCGGCGCGGACGCGTCCGAGCGGCTCCATTCGACGATCACTTGCTGCGCCGGCTGCGGCGGCTGCGGGCGAGAGACGTGAGTGGGGTTGGCGGCCGACGCACCGGCGGTGGAACGACTGGCGCCGGGCCGACTGGCGCCGGGCCGAGCGATGAACGCACGATCCGGCGGCTGAGCCGCGCGTTCGGCCATCAGGTGCGGGTGCGATTGGCGGTGTTCGTCGCGACGACGGGCATACCAGCCAGGCTGATGGGCGGCTTGCGCCGTTAGCGGTTGGGTAGCGGGGACTTTGGGGCGTGCGGCGGGAGCGGTCGGCGGAGCGACGCCAGGAAGCGGCGTGAGGCCGGACTGGGCGGAAACCAACGCGTCGAAGTGCGGCCCCGTCACGGGCGCCACAGGGCCGGCTGCCACCGGCGCGGCGGGAGCGGGCGCGGCGGCCACCGCATCGGCGGCCGGTTGAGCGCTGGCGGGTCCGAACTGCATGGCGATCTGTTCCTGGCCGCCCTTGGCGACCCAGCGGTTCCACTGCACTTGCAGTTCGGACAGGTCGGAGTAGCCGTAATGGCTGGCGATGGCGCGCCCCCATTGCTTCGTCTTGAGGCCGTCGCCGACGAAGTTGATGAAGGTGCGGCGTCCCTTTTGCGCGATCAGGAAGCGGGCCAGCGAGTAGCCTTGGGCGTACAACGGCAGGACGTCCGCCGGGTACTCGGTCATCTCGAACATGCGGTTGAACGGGATGCCGCGGTTGTTGCGGAGGAAGTCGACCAGCAGCTTTTCTTGTTTGCGTCGTTCGCTGATGTCTTCGGTCGTGGTGCAGGCGCCTTCGTCGGCCCAGCGCGGCAACGGGCGACCGAAGTGCGTGGCGAAAATCGTGTGCGTGATTTCATGCGGCAAGACGCTGTCGAGCACTCGAGCGCGCGAGCCTTGCACTTGCATCGACCAACCGTAGGGCTGACCGCGGTCGAAGTAGAACTGAGTGACTCCGCCGGCGCCTTCGATCGGCATGACTTCGATGGGGCAGATGTCGCGCCAGGGCGGCAGTTCGCGTCCCAGCCATTGCTGAGCCAGTTCACGGCGCAGACGTTCGGCCGTATCGCCGACTTCCCGCGCGTAGTCGGCGGTCGGCGCCGTCACGAGGAAGTGCTGCGTGCGATAGCTGGCGGCGTGGGCGGCCTGAGCCGCGAAGCCGACGCACAGGAGGGTTCCGAATTGCACCAGCGCAAGCGCGCGGTGCAAGATTGCATTACGTCGAGCATCCATGCTCGTACCTCGCCTGGCGAAGGTTCAGAATCGTCGGCCTGCATCCTGCGGCCGGATTCGGAGGGTTCTAGGACGGCGGGCGGAGTGTAGACGACGGGTGGAGAATCCACCTAGAGCAAAATGCTGGAATTCACTCAAGTTGCGAAGGCGAGATGTCGCAACGAGTTAACGCGGCCGCAGGGAGGGGGGCTGTTAGGAAGGAGCCTCCATGCATCCCTGCGGAATCGGCCGAGCCAATCCGCACCTCGGATCGCGGCACAGGACTTAGGGAATCGTTCCAGCGGGCGCTGGAAGAATGGGGTCTCCCTCCGCGACCGGCGCTGCCGAGAGATTCAGGCAGGCGGGGGCTAAGCCATCCTCGTCCTCCAGCGGTGTCCCCGGATCTGAGTAGGACGCCGTATAGACGTCGGTGCCATCAATATCGATCTCGACGCTGAACGACTGATTGACATGATCAAGCGCCACGGCGACGTCGCCCATCTCTTGCACGACATAATCGCGAACGGTGGCGAGTCCCACGATGATGCCCAGGACGGCGATCGTCGTCATCAGAATCATCGTGATCGGCGAAACATCGCCCCGTTCATCCCGACGAAGCTGCTTCAGGCTGCTCAACAAACGGCAACTCATGGCAGCACATCTCCTTCATCGATCGGAGTCTGGTTGATGTCGATGCCGGCGGGCGGACTTCCGGGCGCCTGCGGGAGAACTTCGCAGACATCCGGCAAATCGGTGTAGTCGAAATTGTAGAACGACCCCGACACGGTGATGACGGGATCGGGCGCCGTCCCGTAGGTGCGGGTGACGGTGACCTCGCCGTCGACTGCTACGGAGATACCCGTTCCGCTCAACACCTCGACCGAGTACGACTGATTGACGGCGCCGATGGCGGCGCCGGTGTCGCCCAGTTCTTGGACCAGGGCGTCGCGGTAGGTCGCCAGTCCGACGATGAGGCCGATGACGGCGATGGTGCTAATCAGGATTAGTTCGGACGAGACGACGAACGCGCGCTCGTCGCGCCACAGTCGTTGCAGCCACCGAATTTTCATGGAACCCGCTCCTTGGGTTTTTGTGCACTGCTTGCATCGACCGCGCTGGGCGGGCGCGGCGAGTTTCTTGGGAACGATCGATTTTGTCCGCCTGGTTTACCGCCACAGTCTTCCCCGCGGTTCCCACGTCTCGAAGCGATTCGCCGAGCGGGGGTCGGGCAGCTTGGCAGCGGGGGCCGACGGCGTGCGTGCGGCGAGCGTAAGCGGCGGCGTTTGGCCGCGCCACAGGGCGAGCGACCGGCCGGCGTGGCTCAAGAACGTGTAGTTCTTCTCGACGTTGGCGTCGTCCATCCTTTCGATCTCGCGCGCCAACCACTGACCCGCACGCACCAGCACCTCCCGCGGCGGATGCAGGTCGCGCGGCGCCATCGCCCACCATTCGAGGGCATGGCCGGTGGCGAGCACGCGGCGCGCCGTCGGCGACTCAAGCTTCCCCGGCTCGACCGGCGCGGCGCCGTTGTACCAGTTCTGATCCCAATACCCTTCAGCCGCTTGGCTGGAAACCAAACGTTGCGTCGCTCCGGCCAGATGTTCGAGCACGCGTTCGCGCGTCGTCGGCGTTAGAATCTGCGTCTCGTCATCCACTCGCAGCAGGATCGTCAGCGAGAAGAGCCGGTGATTGCCCATGCAGACGCCCTGAATATATTGCTGCCGCATGAGTCGATCGGCGATGCGATTGAAGTCGATGCGATCCCCCTCGGCCGTGTACCAGGGGCGGCCGTCGACGGCGAGCAGCGCGAGGGCGAGCGACGTCCATTCGTACTCGGCTTGGTTCATCTCGAAGTCGAGCAGCGCTTGTCGCACCATCGCTTCGTACGTCGTCGCGCCTGCGGCGGTGTGAATCGGGAAGTTCAGCGGCGTGCCGGTTTCGGCGAGCGACGCGACGGTGTGGTCGACGTGGCTCGAGGTGGCGTTGCCTTGCTGGACGCGGACGGCGACGCCGGTGGGACGAACATCCAGCAGCGGGCGCGTCTTCTCGCCCCAGGCTTTCGCAAAGGCGCGCTGGTCGGTCAAGAGAGTGCGGAGCTCTTCGCCGGACAGGCAGTCGGGATCATCGAACTTGGCGCCGACGCCCCAGAAGCGGAGCGCGTGATCGACGTAATTGATCTTCGGCTGCGACTTCCGCAAGCGGGGACGCAGTTTTTCGAGCACCATCGCCAACTGTTCGTCGGTCACAATCGTCGGTTCGTCGTATTCTGCGACGATTCGCCGCGGCTCGGGGCGCAAGGCGGGGGTCGTCGGAAGCTTCGGCTGCACTCGCGCATAGACCCATGGTGCGATCAGGACGGCGGCGACGAGCGCCAGTTGTGCGAGCACGAAGGTTGATTTCGAACTCCTGCGCGACAGCGATGCTTGCCAATCGAAACGGCCGGCGGAGCGATTTCGGAACGAGACGCTCATTCGTGGGCCTCCTTGCGTTTGAGCACCAGGGCGCGAGGGTCTTCGTAACGCACGACCCAATGATCGCCTTCACGCAGGGCTTGATCCGCTAACCGCGGCTGACGCAGCTTGTCGACGACCAGCAACTCCACGCCGTAACGATCGAGCGTCTTGCTCCATGTCCCTTCGGCGCGCCCCACCAACCCGATGTCGAAGCGGACCAGTTGCGGAAGCAGGTGAGCGTTGGAGTTCGCGCTCACTCGCATTCCCTCGGGCCCGTCCCAGCCCAGCCAGTCGCCCCAATGCTCGGGCGTCCAGACCAGCCCGCGCGGCGGTTTGTCGCGCAAGATCTGCGACACGGCCAGCGGCGTTTCGCGATTGACGATGCGATTCAGCGGCCGCGGCTTGCCGCCGAGCAGCGGCGTCGCGAGCGGCGACAAGGCGAACGCGCACCAGAGGATCAACAGCGAAAGCAGCGACCAAGCAAAGCGAAACGCACTTTCCGGCGGATCGTCGCGATTCAGGACCGCGGGTCGAGCGGCGATCCAGTTTTGGCGTTCGAAGAGGCGGGCGATGGGCGGCAACAACATCGTGAGCGCGAGGGGACCGAAGAACGCGATCAACCGCGCGTTCAGCGTCATCAAGAGCCCGAGTGCAATGAGCGGCAGCCACTGCGCGGCCAGCAAGGGTTCGTGACGCAGTCGGAGCACGACGGCGGCGAGCGCGGCGAGCGCGAGGAGCGACCAACCCACGGGCGAGCCGAGCACAAGCGGTTCGGCGCCGCCCAGCGACATCCACAGCGGACTGCTGGGATAGTCGGCCGCCTGCAGCCACAGTTTGAGCCCCAAGGGCGTCCAGAGCGTGCTGGCGACCGCGATCTCGGCCAGCCAGACCGTGCGGCGCACGCGTACCTCTCCCACCGCTTTCACCACGCTGCGTCGCAGCGCCGCGCGATCCATCGCGTGACCGACGGCGCTGGTCAGCAGCACGATCGCGCCCAACAGCGCCGTGACGCCGTCCAGGTTCGCCCAGGTGGCGAGCAACAGCGGGAGGATGATGAAGTCGAAATTAGAACGGTCTCGATGCGCGTCCCAGGGCCGCATCAACAGCAGGCCCGCGAAAGCGACCATGCCGATCAGTTCGGGACGCAAGATGCCCAAACCCGTCCAGCTAAACGCGAGGCTCGCAGCGACTCCCAACAGCATCCAGCGTTTCCGACCGCACTCGCGATAGAAATGCCGAGCGAGCAGCAGCGTCCAGGCGAACACGACGAGCGTTTGGGCGGCAGCGAGCGCTGCGGGGCCGCCGATTCGATCCAGGCCGGCGAACAAGACGTCGCTCAGCCACGTCGTCGTCGTCCACGCTTTCCCATCGGCCAGCGCAAGCGTGGGATCGACGGTCGGCGGGGCGCCGTGACGCAAGATCCATTCGCCGGTCGCCGCATGACGCCAAGTCACCGCGTGAAACAACGGCATGTGCGACAGGTACAACAGCCACAGCGAAAACCCCGCGACGACGAGTCCTTGCGTCCAACTCAGCGCATACCGCGCGCTCAAGACGGGACTCAACGGACGCACCGCGACGGTCGACTGGGTCGTTTCGGGATGAGCGCTCACGAGCGAACCTTCCGTGGTCGGCGATCAGGATGTGGTCGGCGATCCGGGCACTACGGAGTGATCGCGGCAATGGCGTCGGCCAGTTCCAGCAACTCATTCAGCAGCGCACCACGCAGCGTGGCGAGGCCGGCGATGACGCCGATGCCGACGATCGTCAGCAGCAGCAAGTATTCGACGAACACGCCGCCGCGTCGATCGACGCTGAAACGAGCCCAAGTTCGGCGACCGGCGAGTCGTGCGAGGCAATTCTTGATTGAACGATGCATAGGGTTCCCTCCTTACGAGCGTTATCCACTGTTTTTTCGGCTTGACCGCTATCGCGAGTCCACCTAGGAGTCTTTCCCGGACTCATTTTTCGCATCGCCGCGGAGCGTTCGCGCTCGCCGGGCGACAATCCGTGACGAATGGGGTTTCTGGGAGGTTTGGGAAGTGCGCTTTTCGCAGGCGAGGTGAGATTTATGCGTTGGTTCATGCGCGTCGTCGCGATCGCCGCTCTCGCACTTTTCTGTGCGGGCTTGGTCCTGCAAAGCCGCCTGCCAGGATGGCGGGAAAAGTTTCGCCAATCCCCACAGAATTCCCATCTGGCCGAGGTCGAAGCGACTGGCGAAAAGGCGGCCAGCGGCGTTCCGTCAGTCAGCGGCGAGCCGATGATCAACGGCGAGCCGGCGGTCGCGGACGACGAGCCGTTGCCGACCCCGGTGTCGGCGGAGACGGGGCTCCCGCTGCCGGAGTTGGCCAACTTGGGGGCCGATGCGGATGCGCAGTTCGTCGCCGCGCCGGAAGGCCGCTCGGCCGAGGCAGCGCCGGTCGACGATGACGCCGCGCCGCCGGCGCGAACGCCGTTGGGAAAGGCCTTCCGCCAGCTTGTCGACCAGACGTCGGAGTATTTGGGGGAGGCGCAGCAGGAGGCGAACGAATCGATTGATCGAGCCGACCGCGTGCTGGCGGACGCCAAATCGCGCAACAGCGACGCGCTGCGGCAGGCCAATCGCCAAGTGCGGCGGTTGGGGACGTCGGACAATCTGTTGCTGATCGTCGTAGAGGACTTGGCGTGCGACGATTTGGGCTGCTACGGCCAGTCGCTGATCGCGACTCCCAATATCGATTCCTTGGCCGAAGACGGAGCACGCCTCACTCGCTGCCTGGCGTGGACTCAAGGCGCAGCGGCGAACCGCTGGGCGCTGCTGTGCGGGGATGTGCCAAACGACCAATCGGGCAAGTACCTCGCGCGACCGTCTCATGCCACGCTGCCGGAGATGCTGTGGCAGTCGGGGTACACGACGGTGCTGGTCGGCGACTGTTCGTGGGCCGGCGTTCGCGACTCGTATGCCGGCGGTTGGGATCATTGGTGGGGGTGGGAGCGGCCTGAGCCGAGCGCGTCGGCGGCCGGGTCGTCGGCGACGGAAGGGCCCCCGAATTTCTCGTTATTCCCGCAGGCGGTGCAAAGCGACGGGGCGCTTGTCCGCGTTCCCGCCAACTCGAACGACCCGCCGGCGGCGCCGTTCGATCAACTGCTGGTCGAGGAACTCGAGAGCTTCCTGAAGCAGCCGCAAGGCGGTCGACCGACGGCGGTGCTCATGTCCTTGCGCATGAGTTGGTGGAAGAGCCAAGCGGTGATCCATCCCAGCGTGGCCAGCCAACCGTGGACGGACGACGAGAAACGCCATGCGACCGCCGTTATGGCGATCGACTCCTTGGCGGGCCATACGATGCGTTTGCTGGAAGCGGCCGGATCGCCGCAGCGCACGGCGGTGATGTTGGTTGGTCTGCCGCCGCGTCGCAAGCGGAACGAAACGAATGTGTTCTTGAAGGCGTTGCCGGTCGCGGACGTATCGGTGACCAAAGGCGGCAAGACGACGAAGCTGTCGCCAGCGCCTTGCGTCGTGCGTTGGCCGAGCCAATTGTCGGCGGGACTGACGGTCCAATCTGCGTGCAGCTTTCAGGACTTGATGCCGACGATCGCCGACCTGGTGCGTTCGCAGCGACGGCCCAAGAGCGTGCAAGGCATTTCGCAGCTGAAGTCGTGGCGCGAAAACAAGTCTTAAGCCGGTCGCGAGTTATTTGCCCGGCTGCTTTTCCGGGTACAGGTGCTTCTCGAGGAATTCGTACGCCGTCTTCCGGACGTCCTCGGGAAAGTCGTGCGCGCACTCGGGGTAATTCGCCTGCAGGTTCTCCCCCTTGCCGTAGAGGGCGTAAATGGGCTGTGCGGAGGCGATGCAGTCGCGCACGCCGGAGACTTCGAAGTTGGAGTCGTGGACCGGGGAACTGGCCAGGAACGGGCGGGGCGCGAACGCGGCGACGATTTCGGGAAAGTCGAAAGGGACTTCATCGGGATTGTTGTGGTAGATCTCTGCGATCCGCGGCATGTAGCGGGCGCTCGTCCAACCCGCCAACCGCCCCTCGTAGTACTTGTGGAATCGAGTGAAGCCGCAGTTCGACGCCAGCGCCTTGATGCGCGGATCGAAGACGGCGGTGAACATCGTGTTGTGACCGCCGAGCGAATGGCCGATGCAGCCGATGCGCTGCCCGTCGACTTCCGCGAGCGACTCGAGCAAATCGATGGCCCGCATGTTGTCCCAGATGGCCTTCATCGACCCGCTTTGGTAGCCGAATTTGGCGTCGGCGAAATCGAACGCGTGTTCGCCGAACGACGGGTAGTCGGGGGCGAGCGTCACGAAGCCGCGCTGCGCCAGGTGCAGCGCGTAGTGCAAGTTGGGACTGCCGCCCAGGCCCGCGGGTTCTTGTTTGCCGATCGTCGTGGTCTGGTGGAGGCACAACACGGCCGGCCGCTTCGAAGCCGGCTCGCCCGCGCGGGGGAGAAACAAGTACGCACGCACGCGATCGTGCGGTTCCGTCTGGTATTCGATTTTGCGACGCACGAGGCCGTCGAGCGGCGTTTCTTCGAGGATCTTCACGTCGAGCGGCACGCGTTTTTCGGGCCCGGGCAGTTTGCCCATCACGGTCTGCATGGCCGCGACGATTTGCGCTCGACGCTGTTCCCAGTCGGCGGTCGTCTGGATGGGCTGGCGTTGACCGTTGGCGTCGATCCGAAACGAGAGGTCTTGGTGATTGGGATATTTCGGCTCGTCGCCCGAAGCGAAACGGGGCGTCAATCCGGTCGCGATCAGCAAAGAGAGAACGAACAGCGACGAAGGGGCTGCAAGCGAACGCGTGGTCACGTTGCGCATGGAATCACTCGACAGGCGGTGGTGTGGGGGGGGATCGAATTAGTGAGGCGACAGGAGCTTTCTAAAAAATATCATTCTCCCTGCCTCGCGCGGAGGGCCCGCTGCAGCAAGTTGTGGGTGATTCGTTGCACACGTTCGTCCGGTCCGTGCGGGCGGCTCCAGTGCGACCAAGGGAGCATGTGCCCGGGCGGGCTGGAGAGTCCTTGGCACCAAAAGATGGTCGAGGCATTGAAGACGAAATTGTCGCGTGGGCCGGGATAAATCGTCGCGGTCCACTGTTGAGGGCGACTGCCGCCCTGGTAGGCCGTCCCCGCCGCGACCACCTCGAGCCCCGGGAGATCGGCAGGCGGGTCGCCGTGGTATTCCCAGCCGATGAGCCCCGGAATGCGGTCCCCTTTCTTCATCCCGGTGCCCGCGAAAATCCAGTGTTCGGGCTTCGCGCAGACCCAGTCGCCGCCGCCGTTCACGGGGTCGACGTTGCGAGCGCCGATCAGATAGCCTTCGTCCGGTCCGCGATGCGGAAAGGGGCCGTTGAGTTTCTCGCGGAGCTCCGCGTATTGGTAGTTCGCGCCGTAGGGGCCGCCGCGAAACAGGATGCGGTTGGGGCGACCATCAAAACTCTCGCGGAACGGCGACACCCAGCAGACCGAATTGCCGGAGAAGAACAGCAAGTTCACTCCCGCGTCGCGCATCTTCACCACGCTTTCGTACTGCCGAATGTCCCAATACTCGTCGTGCCCCACGCTCAAGAACGCCTTGCATTTCAGCCCCCGGTCGGGCGTGACCATGTCGCTGTTCGAACAGTACGCGACGTCGTACCCGTGCTGTTCCAGCCAGTACGCCATCGGAAACTCAAAGCACAGCCACTCCCCGGAGCCCACCGACATTGGGTTCTCGTAGATTTGGGAGTACTTGGCATAGGGACGATCAAAGCTGACGTCGGCCCACGGCCCCTCGACCCCCTTGGGATGCGTGTAGACCGAATGCTTGCTGGGCCAGCCGTTGTAGGCTTGCCACGTATTGTCCGAGCATTGCACGAGAATGTCGGCCGGTCGGTCGTCGCGAACGATGAACACGACATAGCTTTGCCAGTAGTTGTCGGTCGGTTCCTGGGCGACGAGCGACAGTCGCCCCAAGTACACGCCGCTGACCCAGTCGTTGGGGATCGTGATCGACGCCGATTTCTCCCAGCGACATTCGTGCAAGTTCTTCTCGCCCGGTTCCGGAACGACCTGCTTCTTGCCCGGGAAGGGCCCCAGCGTCTGCAGATGCCGAGCGCCGCGTCCGCCGTAATAGCCCGTGCGGAAGATTTCGATCTGAAAGGGCGCCTCGGGATCGGTGGAAACGAAGAAGTCGAGCGACTGGCCGGCCGCAACGCTTTGCCGCGAACAGTAGCCTTCGATCAGGGGCGAACGAAAGCCGGCGACTTTGTCGAGCCGCACGCGCGTGAGTTGCCAGTCGACGGCGCCCGGCTTGGCGTTCTCCTGCTGAATAAGCGTCGACGCGGACGGCGCTTGGGCGAGCGCCGCATTGCCGGGAAGACACCAGGCGAGACACCAGACGACCGTCGCCGCAACGACCAAGTAGCATGCTCGTTTCATCGCTGAATCTCCTGTGGGCGAAAGTGTACCATGGGGGAGGTGACGGGGCGGGAAGCCGGGGGTGGGGAGAGAGGGGCGAGAGAGAGGGGAGGAGAGAAGGGAGAGAGAGGGGAGGGGTGAGTTGGGAGGGGATTTATTTGCGGGGGTAACAGGCTGGAAGCCTGTTCTACGGGGGCAGCGAATCCTTTATACGGCGTTTGACGAGGTGCCGGGGCCGAAAGGGGCGAGTACGCATATCGTCGAGTTCGTGGGGGCGCTGGCGCGAGCGGGGGCGGAAGTGACGCTGGCGACGCCCGGCGGGACGGATATCTCCGAGCGGCCGTTTGGAGCGGGAGTGACGCAGGTCGTGCTGGGGTGCCCGGATGGCAATCCGTTGGGGCGAGCGCGCACGTTTCGTGAAAAGCTGGCTGCTTGGCTCGCGCCGCGGACTTTCGACGTTCTGCACTGCCGGTCGATTTTCGAAGGCATCCCGCTGCTCGACCCGCGCCTGCGCCGCGACGCGCGCTTGGTCTACGAAGTCAACGGCTTTCCCTCCGTCGAGCTCAAGTACCACTACGCCAAAGTGGGAGACGATCCTGTGCTGCTGGCGAAACTAGAACGCCAAGAAAACGATCTGCTCGCCGCCGCCGACCTCGTGATCACGGTCAGCGACGTGAACCAAGCGGCGATCGAAGCACGGGGTGTCGCGCCGCAGCGGATTCGCGTCATTCGCAACGGCGTCGATCTCGAGCGGTTTCCGTATCGTCCGCCGCCGGTCGCCGTCGCCGGGGAGACGGTGCGGTTGTGCTACGTCGGCACGTTGTCGGTCTGGCAAGGAGTGGAAGTGCTGATCGAAGCCGTCGACCTGTTGCGCGCCCACCGGCCTGTCCACCTGCGCGTCCTCGGCCCCGCCGGCAAAGGCCGCCGCGAAGAACTCGAGCGGCTGGTGCAGCGTCTGCGGGTGAGCGATTGCGTGCAGTTTTTGGGCGCTGGCAGTCACGACGACGTCGTCCGACTGTTGCATGACTGTCATGCATCGGTCGTGCCGCTGTTGGCGGTGGATCGCAACACGCGTCAGGGCTGTTGTCCGCTCAAGCTGCTGGAAGCCATGGCGGCCGGCTGCCCCGTCGTCGCTTCCGACCTGCCGGTGGTGCGTGAATTGGCGACCCCCGAAGTGCACCTCGCGACCGTCCACCCTCACGATGCGCGGCACCTCAAGAACACGCTCTTGCGAGTCATCGAAACACCGCAGCTCGCCGTTCAATTCGCACAGGCCGCCCGCGCTCGCATCGAACAGCATTTCACGTGGCGTCGCGCCGCCGCCGAATTACTGGAAGCTTACCCCCGTAGGACAGGCTTCCAGCCTGTCTAGCACCATGCACGAGCACCATGCACGAGCGTGGCAAGTAACGCAGCGGGGGACATAACAGGCTGGAAGCCTGTTCTACGTGAGGTCGCTGAGCGGGCCTTCGCTGCAGAAGTCGGGGTTGCCGAAACGGTCGAGGTGGTGGCCCATGCCGTGCGCGAACGACAGCAGGAGGCGGTTGTGCGAGACTTTGGGGTAACGCACCGAGCGGCCCATGCGGAAATCGAGGCCGCCGCCGACGAGGACGAACGGGATGTTGTCGAGCGTGTGCGAATTGCCTTTGCCCAGTTCGTTCGTCCAGACGATCAGCGTGTTGTCGAGCAGGCTGCCGACGCCGCCCGGTTCCGGGGTCTCCGCGAGCCGCTTGGCCAAGTACGCCACCTGCTCGCAGTACCACTTGTTGATGCGCGTGAGCTTATCTTGCGACGCTTCGTCGCTGTCCGGGTTGTGCGACAACTCGTGATGCCCCTCTTCGATCCCCAGCCACCGCATCTTCGCTTGGCCGACCGAATTGGTGTACTGGAACGTGGCCACTCGAGCAAAGTCGTTCGCCAGCGCGTGCACTAGCAAGTCGATCTGCATTTTGCTGAGTCGCGGCATGTTGTCGTTTTCGTCCTTCACGCCCGGCTCCAATTCGGGGGCCGCGTGTCCGACCGCCGTCTCGCCGCCGCCGGCTCGCAATTCCAACTCCATCTCGCGCACAAACGAAGCATGCTCTTCCAGCAGCCGGCGATCCTCGCCGCTCACCACCGTCTCCACCTTCTTCAAGTCGGCTTGCAGGTCGTCGAGCACGCTGCGCAGGCTTTCTTGGTCTTTGGCGCGACCGTAGAACTTGTTGAGCAACTGGTATGGATCGTCGACGGGAGAGATCGGCTTGTTGGGGCCGGAGTACGACATGCGCGTCCAGGTATCGGCGCGTTCGGGCACGACGACTCCCAATTCCAAGGAGCCGAACCGCGTCCGCGTCTCGGGATTCGCCTGCAGGAAATTCTTGATCTCCTGATCCACCGAAATGCCGCTCGACCACCCCGCCGGCGTGTGCGAACCGCCTTGAATGTTCCCCGGGAACAACTCGATGCCGGTCAAGAGGCAGCCGATGCCGCGCATATGGTTGTCGCCGTCGCCGCGGACCTTGTCGCAGACGCCGTGCAGGGTGAGCGTCTTGTCGAGGAACGGCGTGAGCGGTTCGAGGCTCGCCTTCAGCGACTTGAGTTCCCCCGCTTCGTCGGGCCAGAACGTGGTCGGCACGACGCCGTTGGGGCTGAAGAGGATGAGCAGCCGTTGTTTACGCCGCGCCTGGTTCGCAAACGCGAGGCTCGGCAAGTTCAAGACGAACGGCAGCGCCGCGGCGCTCAAACCCAGGTCGCGGAGGAAGTCACGGCGGGAGGCGAATCGACTCATCGGGCTGGCACCTCTTTAGGCGGGAGCGACGCAGCGACTTGCGTGGCAATCGCGACGGTCAAACTGCGAACGCTATACTGTTTCTCGGCAAACCATTCTCGCAGCTTTTCCTGAGTCTGCAAATCCTCGGCGCGGAACGGCTGCTTTCTTAGGTAATGATACAACTGTTCCACGAACGCGTCTCGCGTCTCGAGGCTGGTCGTCAAATAGGCCGCTAACTCGTGCACGCCGGCGAACTTGACTTCGTTCCCTTGGCGGTTGATGTAGACGCCCGACGAGTCGATGGGACGCCCTTGCTCCTCGCGCCGCAGCCGCCCCGTGGCGTCGAACGCCTCTAAGGTAAACCCCAGCGGATTGATCATGTTGTGACACGCCTGACACGCTTCGGGCTTCGTCTGTAGGACGACTCGCTCGCGAGTCGTCAGGTCGGGGTGCAGGTCGGCGGCGAGCGGCGCGACGGCGATCGGGGGCGGTCGCAGCGACCGTCCCAAGAGGCTGCGCGAGATGAAGACCCCGCGATGAATGGGCGAACTGGTCGCCGTGTAAGCGAAACTCGCGAGCAAATAGGGGTGCGACAACACGCCCGCCCGCTGGCCGTCGTCGATGCGGACCTTCTGAAAGTCGGCCCCGTCCGGCAGATCGGCGCCGTAATACTTCGCCAACCGGCCGTTTAGGTAGAGTTCGTCGGCCGACAGCAACCGCCGAAAATCCGACGCGTCGCTCGCCAGCAACTCGTCCACCATCAGTTCGAGCGACGTGCGCAAATCGGCGGCGATCGCCTCATCGAAGTCGGGGAACAGTTTGGAGTCTTTGGCGACGTCGGGCGCATGATCGATCTTGAGCCACTGGCGGAAAAACTCCGCCAACTTGGCTGTAGCGCGCGGGTCGCGCACCATTCGTTCGGCTTGCCGTTGGATCTGGTCGCGATTGCCGAGCTGCCCTTTGGCGGCGGCTTCGAGCAACTGCGAGTCAGGGAGCGAGTCCCACAGGGTGTACGACAACCGGATGGCAGCATCGTAGGAGTCGGGCTGCGGTCCCGAGAGTTCGGGGTACAGGAAGCGAGGCGACTTGAGGGTCAGCAGGACGACGCGCTTCACGGCCGTTTCAAGATCGGGCGCCGAGGCAAACTGTCGTTCGACATATCGCTGACGTTGTTCCTCATCCAACGGTCGACGGAAGGCGCGTTCGACGAAGCGAGCGGCGAAGGCTTGCACTTTGGCGGGGCGATCGCCGGCATCGGCCTTGGTTCCCGCCAGCTCGTTTAGGCGTGCGACGACGTAGGCGGCCGCTTCGAAGGCGGCGTCGGTGGCGGCTTGATCCCAGGCTTTCGAAACCGACGACCCGCGCTCATAGCCGACGCTGCGATCGTCGGGCGGAAACGGCGTCGACACGACGTACAGTTCGGGGAACCACGAATTGCGCAGGTTGCGGTCTGTAATCAACTCGTCGACATGCTGATGCGGCCGTCGCCAGCGCAGTTCGATCGACGACGTCTTTTCCTTGAACTTGAAGAACTCCAGCCGCAGCGGGTACGTGCGTCCGCCGAGCAACCGGATGGTTTGACGAAACTCTTTGTCGTTCCCCGACCGCACCCAGGCGTCGATGAGCGGCTGTTGGGGATGATTGACCCACAATCGCGCGCCGTTCTCGGTCCGCACGATGAACTCATAGTCGCCCGTCTCGGGGGCGAACACGGCGCCTTGCCATTTTGCGGAGAATTCGGCGGGCGGGATCTTCTCCGCGTCGGGACTCGATTCGCCAAAGTCGAATTTCACCGCTCGGTCGACGCGATCGATCACGCGGTCTTCTTTTCGATTCTGCCGCGACTTGAAGTACTCGCCTCGCAATCCCGGCGGCGCATCGACTTTGCCGGCGCCGCGGAAGGAACCAATCAGGTCGGTCAAGGTGTTTTGGTACTGGCGAACGGTGAGTCGCGCGAGTTCGACGCGAGGCGGTTTGTTGCGCGCTTGTGCGGTCGCCGAATAGAATGCGTCGTGGATGTATTCGGCCGCGCTGCGGGCGTCGTCGCCGACGCACTTCTCCGCTTCGTCCTTGGGCATCGTGCGTTCAATGAGCTGCGTGAGCTCGCCGACCGACTTATCGCCGACCAACGCATGCGGGTACAGCTCGGGATGGCCTTCGCCCGCCTTGCCGTGGCACGATGCGCATAACTGTTCGTAGATCTTTTGGCCGCGCGGATTGTCTTGCGCCGACGCGGAGAGCGGGCGCAGCGCCGCGAAGCTTACGCAAGCGACGATTAGGTAAATCGACGTTCGGATGCGCACCGGCATAGGTAGGCGACTTGGTTTCATAGCATGATTCTCCAAGCGGACGTCGGCCTCTTGGCCGATCCAGCGACGGATGGCTTCCAGGCTGCGGCGCGCGGTCGCGTCGAGGTTGGCGAGGGACCCGCCGCGTCGCACGGGCGATCGCGTCCAGCGCCTTGTAGTTTACCAACCCGGGCTGGTACGAGTAGCGCGGGAGCCGGATGTCGTCAGCCTGCGTGGTCTGCTTCATTCGGGCCATCCCTTTGCTCGCAAAATGGGGGACAGCAGACGCCGCAGGTTGCGTCCGAGGATCAAGCGTCGCTGTTCCTCGGTAATCGCGGCGCCGTAGACCTTGCCCAACTGCGACGCAAAGCTGCGTCCGCCGCAATCGCTGCCGTACAGCACGCGTTCGGCCCCCAGTTCGCGCACCGCCATCTCGACGAAGCCGTTGACCGGGTCCGAGCCGGCGAGGTCGACGGAGATCTGCGGGTACGGACGTACCGCGCGAATGCCCAGCTCCCAGGCGCCGCCCGTGTGGCCGCAGATCAGCGGCACGTCCGGCAGGCGGCGCGCCAGGGCGACGAGGTCGTCGGGCGTCGATTCGCCGGGCAATTGCGAGTCGTCGGTCTTGTACCACGTGTGTTGAAAAACGACCGCCTTGAGGTCGGCCGCTCGTTTCACGATCGCGTCGACGTCGGCCGTATGGCACCGTTTGGCGACCCACAACTTGACGCCCACCATCGGACCGTCTTTCACGCACCGATCCAGCTCGCGCAAACTTGCATCCACATGCTCGGGACTGACGTAGGCGAACCCAAACGCGCGATCTTGCCAATGCGCGATCGCCTGCAGCACCTCGTCGTTTTGACGGCGCAGATCGTCGGCGGTTGGGTTCTTGGCCCACGCCATCCCCATGTACACGCACAGCCGCTCGATCCCCATTCGATCGGCGTAACGCAGCAGTTGGGCCATGCGTTCTTCGGGCGTGCGGCCGGGAACGCCGGAGAGGTGACAGTGCAGATCCCAGATCATTCGAGCCACTTCAGTTTTACTTGGCGCACATCCATGACGGCGGGGCCGGGTTTCGTGCGGGGACGAATTTCCAGCGTGTAACGGCCGGGCTTGTCGATGGCGACCGTCCCGATCGCCTTCGGGACGAACGCCTGAAAGCCGCCCGTCTCGACGACTTTGTGCGTCAGCTTTTGGTCGGCGACCAGCACGTCGACTTCGCTGCCGCCCGAGCCGTTGCCGCAGCCTTGCAACAGTTCCACTTCGAACTTGCCGGGGCGCGTGATCGTGAATTCCCAGTGGGCCGTGTCTTCGGGACGAACCCAGAATCCGAGCGTGTTCTTGTGCGGCAGCGGTTCGTAACGCAGCATCACGCCGGCGACGGAGGCGCCGGACGCGGGGAGGGTGACGGCGCCGTCTTGGGCTTGCGGGTGCGGGACGTAGTCGGGATTGGGCGTCGGCATTTGAGCGCCGACCGACTCGCGCCAAGCGGCCAGCTTCGCCGCCAGGCGCGCCACGACCTCCGGCTCGCTGGCCGCCAAGTTCTGGTTCTCGCGCATGTCGCGCGACATGTCGAACAGTTCGCGGCGGCCGTTCTCGTAGAACTCGATCAGCTTGTACTTCCCTTCGCGAATCACGCCGCCGGGGCGGCCGCCCTGGTTGGCGTAGTGAGGGTAATGCCAATAGAGCGCGTCGCGATCAGGCGGCGCGTCGCCGCGCAACACGCCGGCGACGCTGACGCCGTCCACCGCACTCGCCGCACGCAGCCCGCACAATTCGGCGAGCGTCGGGAAGAGGTCGACCGACGACGTGGGAAACTCAAGCACCGACCCGGGCCGCGTTGCGCCGGGGGCGCGCACGATCAACGGGACTCGCAGGCCTCCCTCATACAGCCAGCCTTTGCCTTCGCGCAGCGGCGCGTTCGAGGTGGCCGGCGTGTGCGGGCCTTCGGGGGTGGCGAGACCGCCGTTGTCGGAGGTGAAAACGACGATGGTGCGGTCGTCGATCTTTTTGTCGCGCAAATGGGTCAACAGGCGGCCAAATTGGGCGTCGAGCCGTTCGAGCATTGCGGCGTAGACCGAACTGTTTTGGCTGCCGCGAAAGACGGCGTCCGCCGGAAACTTGGCGATCCGTTCGGGATCGTCTTGCAGCGGCGTATGGACCGCGTAGTGGGGCAAGTACAAGAAGAACGGCTTGTCGGCCGTCTGCTGCTGGTCGATGAACTGAATCGCTTCGTCGGTCAGACGTTCCGTAAGCGATTGTCCTGCCGGAGCGTCGTCGAGCCCCGGGATCTTGCGCCCCTTGTTTTGAAAGGGAGCAAAATAGCCGGTGGGGGAGCCGCCCGCATCGCCGGCGATGTTCACGTGGAAGCCTTGCTCGAGCGGCCCGAAGCCGACGCCGCCCAGATGCCATTTGCCGATGCTGGCGGTTGCGTAGCCGGCGTCGCGGAAGAGTTCAGCGAGCGTTGTTTCGGCGAGCGGCAGTTGGCGTTGGAAGTCGGGCCGCTTGAGCCGATGGGCGGGCAAGTCGCCGCGACCAGGCAGCCAGTCGGTCAGGTGGAGTCGAGCGGGCCAGCGGCCTGTCAACAAGGCGGCGCGCGTCGGTGAGCAGACGGGGCAGGCCGCGTAGGCTTGCGTGAAGCGGGCCGCCGAGGCGGCGAACTGGTCAAGCTGCGGGGTGCGATGGAATTTGCTGCCGTAGACTCCCAGGTCGGCCCAACCCAAGTCGTCGGCGACGACGAGGATGACGTTTTGGCGCGGGCGAGCCGGCTTCTTGTCGACGCTCGCCGCGGCTTGATCGGCGGCGAGCGGAGCGGGGCGGATCGCCGCGGTCAGCCAGCAAGCCGCCATCAAGGTCCACCACCAAGCCGCTGCAACTCGCCTGCTTCCTCGAAGCACTTCTGGAAACATCCGCCGCCTCCTCATGGAATTCAAATGGTTGCCTGGGCCGTCATTATGTCCCGCCGCGCCCCGCTGGCAACCAAGCGACCTCTTGGTACAGTCACATCCATGGCGGGTCGCGTGCGGGAGGGTCCCCATCTGACGCCGGCCGAGTCCCTTTGCTTGAGCCGCCATGGACGCCCAATTTGCTTTATTGACGACGGCCGCCGGCATCGGCCTGTTTCACACGCTGTTCGGCCCCGATCATTACGTTCCGTTCGTCGCCATGTCGCGCGCGGGGCGATGGTCGGTGCGGAAAACGTTTCTGGTCACCGTGTTGTGCGGAATCGGACACGTCGCCAGCTCCGTCGTGCTGGGCCTGATCGGCGTCGCGGGCGGCGTCCTGCTGTTTCGGCTGGAAAATCTGGAGGCGGTGCGCGGCGAGTTGGCCGGTTGGATGCTGCTGGGCTTCGGGATCATGTACTTGGTCTGGGGACTCATGCAGGCCGTCCGCAATGCGCCTCACGCACATTACCATGCCCACGAAGACGGGACGGTCCACGAGCATGTACACCAGCATCAAGGAGAACATCTCCACGCGCACCAGGGCGCAGGCGGCGAGGGAAAGCCGCGACCTGCGGCCGCGATGACGCCGTGGGTGCTGTTCACCATCTTCCTGTTCGGCCCCTGCGAGCCGCTCATTCCGATGCTGATGTACCCCGCGGCCGAGTCGCATTACGGGCTGGTGTTCGCCGTGGCGCTGGTGTTCGGTTTAGCGACGATCGCTACGATGACGGCGGCCGTCGCCCTGTTGTTGTGGGGCGCGTCATGGTTCCAAGGACACGCTTGGCATCGCTACGGGCACGCCGTCGCCGGCGCCGCGATCACGGCCTGCGGCGCGGCGATTAAGGTTGGGTTGTAGGGGGTGGGGGGAGGTAGGCGGAGGGATAAAAACGCTGTTGAATTCGGAGCGTTTGGCGCCTCGGACCCGCGGTCGTTGATTGCGCAACCCGGTCGTTTGTTGCACAACGACCCGCGCGGATGGGCTCCCTTCTCCCCGCCGCGGGGAGAAGGGCAGGGGATGAGGGGCTTTCGGGGAGGTTGGGAGCGTCTGGGACTGGGATTGTGCGGGGGTAACAGGCTGGAAGCCTGTTCTACGGGCGCCAATCGTAGACGGTCATGGCGTTTAGTTCGCGGACGTACAGTTCGTGGCCGACGACGGCCAGGTGGGCCCACGTTTCTTGGTCGCTGATGTGCCGCTGGTCGATCAGTTTGAATTCGGCCGGAGTGGCTTCAATCAGCAACAAGTCGCCCCGTTCGTCGAGCGCGAGGATGCGGTTCTTGTTCGCGACGAGGCTCCAGTATTTGCCGAACGTCTTGGGGGTGGTCCATTTTTCTTTGCCGGTGGCGAGCTCGATGCAGGTGAAACGCTGGTTGCGCAAGTGCAGGTAAGCGTGGCCGTCGATGATCACCGGGGTCGACATGTAACCTTGCGTCTTGTTCTCCCAGGCGGTGGAAACTTCGTACTTGCCATCCTTCTTCTCCACCGTATAGGCGAGGCTCTTGCCGCCGTAGGCGCTCGTGAAGAACCGCCCCTCGTGCAACATCGGAGTGAGGATATTCATGCCGCGGAACGCCGGCACCTCTTCCGACCACAGCACGGCGCCGTCCGCCGGATTGACGCCCGCCAGCTTTTGCCGCGTTTGCACCACCAACTGCGGCTGATCGGCGAGCGACACAAGGACGGGCGATGAGAAGGCGCTCCCTTCCATGCCGCCGTTGTCGTTGAGCGTCTTCCACACAATTTGGCCGGTGGCCGCGTCCAGCTTCACGACCGCTGCGCCGGCCTGCACGTAGACCGCGCCGTCGATGACCAGGGGCGAACAGACGAAGCCGAACGAAGGGAGGGGCGTCTTCAGCGCCTCGACGAAGTCGACTCGCCAAATCTGCTTGCCGTCGCGTGCGTCGAGGCACACGAGCACGTCGCGCATCCCGGCGACGTACAGGCGACCGTCGGCGTAGGCGGGCGTACTGCGAATCCAATCGCCGTTGCTTTTCGCGAAGAACGGTACGCTGAGCGCGCCTTCCCATTCGGTCGTCCACAGCACTTTTCCCGTGGTCCGATCGAGCGCTTTGACGAGTTCCTTCTTCTTGTCGACCGTTTCGGTCACGAAGACGCGATCGTCGACCACGAGCGGTCCCGAGTAGCTGGCGCCCAATTCGACTCGCCAGCGTTGCACCAAGCGTTCGCCTTGGAGCGACGCAGGCCAGTCGACGCCCGAAACCTGGCCGTCGCGCGTCGGCCCGCGCCATTGGGGCCAGGCGTCAGCGGCGGCGGCGAGTCCCGCCGTCAGCGCCGCGGCGACTCCCAGGAACGCCAACCCAAGCCGTCGACCCGCCGTCCACAGTTGCAACCCGTTCGTGCTCATCGGACACCTCTTGGTGGGGAAATTGACACAGCCTGGAGTTGGGCGGTGCAGGTATTGAAAAAATCGAATGAACGATTTGAACGTTTCTATGTCAGGCTTCGTATTTTAGGAAGGCCCCTGACGGGATTTTGGAATTCGAAGCGGCGGAGCGACGAAAAACGATAATTCGCAAATTCTTAAGGCATGATAGCCGATGGCTTTGGAGCGGAAAGTCTGGAAATCGACAACTTTGTTGCGTTGTCCCGTGCAGGGTGCTGCGGTAGGATTCGTGAACGATTTGAACGTTTTGACGGTCGTGGCTCGGTTTTCTGGGAGGGAGACGATTAGTCATGGTGGGACAGCTGACCAAGAGCAGCGTGACGCAGAGCAGCGTGACTCGGAGCGGCGTGAAGGCAACCGTGATTCGTCCGGCCTTGAAGAAGTCTCGCAAGAAGGGCGACTCGGAGGGCCGGTCGGGCAAGCATCAGATGGTGGCGCAGTCGACCGGAACGCCGGCCCGCAGCATCGATAAACTCGACGCCGCGGCGCTGGCTCGGGCGCGGGTCTGGATTCAACGCGAGATCGCGTTTATCGACCATCCTTCGTTCCGCGGGCGGGATGCGGAGTCGCTGGAGGAGGCGTTGGAGTTCGTGCGACAGCTGGAAGGGCGGGCCTTGCAGGCGGAGATGCCGGAGAAGCTGCCGGCTCACCTGCGTCGTCTGTGCGAGATCCCGTTGTTGACGGCGGCGGACGAGCAACTGTTGTTTCGACGGATGAACTTCCTGAAGTACCACGCGAATCTACGACGCGCTCGGTTGCGGGAAGAAACTTGCCGAACGGCCGATCTGGACGAAATTGAAAGCTTGCTGGCGGCGGCGGATCAGATTCGCAATCGCATCGTCCATGCCAACATGCGGCTGGTGATGTCGATCGTCAAGCATTACATCACCGATTCGATGGCCTTCGACGATTTGTTGAGCGAGGGGGCTGCGGCGTTGTTGCGAGCGGCCGAGAAATTCGACTTCAGCCGCGGCTTCCGATTCAGCACCTATGTCACGAAGGTGGTGCGTCGCGAGGTGTTCCGCATGGTGATGGCGGTGAAGCGTCAAGGGGACCGGTTCGCGACCGGATCGTGGGAGTTTCTGGGAGAGCAGTCGGAAGAGCATGTCGAGGAATTGGAAAATGAGGTGGATTTAGCCTCGCTGCGGGGCGACTTGCTGGAATTCTTCGGGCGGCTGGATGCACGCGAACAATCGGTCCTGCGAGCTCGTTATGGTATGGACGGGGCCGAGCGAGCGCCCAGCTTGAATGAGTTGGGGCAGCGGATGGGGGTGTCGAAGGAACGCGTTCGGCAACTGGAGATGCGTGCGTTGAAGAAACTGCAAAAGCACTTCGCCGCTCGACGGGCCGAGCGGCGTGAAGGGTTGTCTGCATGAACGACTTGCCGCTGGCCGAACATCGAGTGATGCAATTTCCAGGCGGCGCCGCAGTGGGGTGCAGCTATCGGTGGGCGGGCGGCCAGTATTGTTCGATCAACACGCATCGCGGCGTGTTGGGGTGCGGTATTTTCGACGTCGCGATCGCCAACCGTTTCGGGATGGCCTTCGCGATCGCCCGCGGCACGCCGGAGCATCCGCTGCGCGAACCCGAAGATTTGCTCGACGCCGTCGTCCGCGAAGTCAGCGACTCCGCCGCCGCCCTCGGCATCACCCCCGGCATGACCGGCCGCGAAGCCCTCGAAAAACTACTCCCCCCGTAGCACAGGCTTCCAGCCTGTGACGAATTCCCCCATCTCTCCCCCCCCCTCACGCACCTCCCCCCCTCATCCCCGGCCCTTCTCCCCGGGGCGGGGAGAAGGGAGCTCACTCCGCTGTTGTCGTTGTGCAACAAACGACGGTGGGTTCGAAGCGCCAAACGCTTCGAATTCAACCGAGTTTTTTGTCCCTCCTCCCGCGCGACTCCGGCTAGAGCGACCGTGACGTCCGGACGGATAGTGGTCGGGAAATGCAGCCCAGCGTGGCCCTACCCCCCCAACATCACCCGCAGCAATTCCATCGGCAGTCCCACGACGTTCGACTCGCTTCCTTCGCAGAGGTGGATCCAATCGAGTCCATCTTGATAGCCGAAGGCGCCGGCTTTGCCTTCCCAGGCGTCCGTGTCGAGGTAGGCTTCGAGTTGTGCATCGGAGACGGGGTCCATCACGAGCCGGCTGACGGCGACTTGGACGTGGTGTTCGTCGCCGGGGCGATGCCAGAGGCAGAGGCCGCTGTAGACGTGGTGTTCGCGTCCGCGCATGAGCTGCAGCATTTCACGAGCGTGGTCGCGGTTTTTGGGTTTGCCGAGGATATGTCCGAGGCATTCGGCGACCGTATCGCAGCCGATGACGGTCCCTTGCGGCAGGCGAAGTGCGACGTCGCGCGCTTTCTGCCAGGCGAGTCGTGCGACGAGTTCCGGGGGCGTTTCGCGACGGCAGATCCCGCATTCGGCCGATTCGTGCGGCGGGATGACTTCGAACGAGTAGCCGTGTTGCGCGAGCAGCTCGCGGCGTCGCGGAGAGCTGCTGGCGAGGATGAGTGGCAGACGTTCCGTCACAAGGGGCTCCGCGTCGTTACAATGATCCGCATGTCGGAAGCGCTACAAGTACTGTACGAAGATAACCACTTGCTGATCGTCAACAAGCCGGCCGGGTTGGCGACGATGGGCGTGGGGCCGGACGAGCCGAGCCTGTGGCGGCGTGCGCGCGGATATCTCAAAGCCAAGTATCAGAAGCCGGGCAACGTGTTTCTGGGGGTGGTGAGCCGCTTGGACGCGTTGGTGACCGGCGCGGTCGTGTTCGCGCGCACCTCGAAGGCGGCCTCGCGGCTGGCGGAGCAGTTTCGCGAGGCGGAGGTCGGGAAGATCTATTGGGCGCTCGTCGAGCGACCGCCCGCGCCGCCGGCCGGAGTCTGCGTGGACTGGCTTTGGAAGAACGAAGAGCTCCGGCGGGTGGTGGTCGGTCGCTCGGGGCAATCCGGCGCTCAGGAAGCCCGGTTGGCGTATCGCACGTTGCGGCGCGTCGAGGAGGGGGCGTTGATCGAGGTGCGGTTGGAGACGGGGCGCAAGCATCAAATTCGCGTGCAGCTTAGTGCTCGCGGTTGGCCCGTCGTGGGCGACGCCCGCTACGGATCGCGACGCGCATTCCCCCGCGGCATCGCCCTGCATGCCCGCCAACTCGTTCTCACTCACCCCACCCTCAAAACGCCGCTCGAAATCACCGCCCCCCTCCCCGAGTATTGGCCTTCGACGTAGCGCGGGCTTCCAGCCTGCGATTCTCCCGCCCCCCCTCATCCCCCGCCCTCTCCCCGCGGCGGGGAGAAGGGAGCACCATCCGCGCGTGTCGTTGCGCCGCAAACGACAGCGTTACGCAACAAACGACAGTGTTACGCAACAAAAGACCGTGGGGCCGAGGCGCCAAACACTCCGAATTCAACCGAGTCTTTATCACTCAACGCCCCCTCACGCGCTATCCCGCCCCTTCACGCCCCCCTCCCGCTTTCGCTTCACCGATCTGCGAGCTAAGTTTGATTTGAGTCCCCGACGGGGGCGCTCCTTTTCTTGTCGTCGAGGGTCGGGCGGATGGCAGCGCAGACCACATTTCGCAATTCGGCGTTGATCAGCGGCCTGGTGACGGCCGAGCAATTGACGCTCGCGGAGGCGAATGCGCGCGCCGCGTTACCGCCGCCGATGGCCGTGTCGACGGCGATCGACGACGACATGCTGGCCAACCAATTGGTGGAGATGGCCCTCCTGACTCCGTATCAGGCGGATCAGTTGAAGAACGGCCGCACGAAGCTTAATTTGGGCCCCTACATGATCACCGATTGGATCGGTCAGGGGGGGATGGGGCAGGTTTTCAAAGCGGTCCACAAGATGATGGGGCGCGAGTGTGCGGTGAAGGTGTTGCCGATGCACAAGGCGACCCCCGAATCGATCGCCAATTTCACTCGCGAGATTCGCACGCAAGCGCAGTTGGATCATCCGCACTTGGTGCGCGCCTACGACGCGGGCCACGACGGCAAGGTGCACTACCTGGTGACCGAATATGTGCCGGGGACCGACTTGCGGCGCTTGGTCCGTTCGCGCGGGACGCTTACGGTCCAGCAGGCCGCCAAGGTGATCCTGCAAGCCGCACTGGGACTTGCTTACGCTCACAATCGGGGGCTCATTCATCGCGACGTGAAGCCGGGCAACATCCTGGTGACTCCCGAAGGGGTCGCCAAAGTGTCCGATTTGGGGCTCGCGGGCTTCATGGATGAAGGGGACTTGGACCCGCGTGCGGGCAAGATCGTGGGCACGGCCGACTACTTGTCGCCCGAACAGATTCGGACGCCGCGCGAAGTGACGAAGGCCAGCGACATCTACTCGCTGGGATGCACGCTGTATTACGCCGTCTGCGGCAAGGTGCCCTTTCCGGGCGGGACCACTCGCGATAAAGCTCGACGTCACTGCGAGGAAACGCCCTGGCACCCGCGTCGGTTCAATCCCGAACTGACGGAGGAGTTCGTCGAGATCATCGCGGACATGATGGAGAAAGATCCGGCGGCCCGCGTCCGCTCGGCCGAGGAAGTGGTCGCGCGTCTCGAACCGTGGGCGAAGGACGCCGGACCGCTGCTCGCCCAACAACTGTCGAAAGCCCGCTGGATGGCCCCGCCGCCGCCCGAGGACGACGTCGACGAGATGTACGACGATCATCCCAACTCCGAAATCGGCGAAGGCGACTCGCGCAGCATCGACAGCCCCAGCCAATACTCGCAGCCGACCGAGTCGGGAATTTCTCGGCAGGACACGCGCACCGTCCGCCCCAAGAAACGCACCAAGAAACCGCTGCTGAACTTCAGCGACACGCACAGCAGCGCCGGCTCGATCGAACTCGATCGCGACGAACAGTGGTCCGTGGGACTCGCCGTCGCCATGGCGTTGGCGATCGCGGTGCCCGTGTCGATGCTGCTGGGGGCGGCGCTGACGTTTTTGTTGTTGCGGTTGTTGGGGTAACAGGCTGGAAGCGGAGAGAGCGTTTGGCGCCTCGGAAACACTGCCGTTTGCTGTGCAGCGCGGTCGTTTGCTGCGCAACACTGGCGTTTGTTGCGCAATGACACTCGCGGATGGTGCTCCCTTCTCCCCGCCGCGGGGAGAAGGGCTGGGGATGAGGGGTGTGAGGGGTGTGAGGGGAGGGGTAACAGGCTGGAAGCCTGTTCTACGGCGGGGTTACGGCGGGGTTAAACCACTTACGACTTGGCCGGCGATGTCGGTGAGGCGAAAGTCGCGGCCTTGGGCGCGGTAGGTGACGCGCAGGTGATCGAGGCCCAAGAGGTGCAGCACGGTGGCTTGGAGATCGTGCACGTGGATCGGGTCGGCTTCGATGTTGTACGAATAGTCGTCGGTGCGGCCGATCGCCGTGCCGGCGGGGACGCCGCCGCCGGCGAGCCAGATTGAAAAGCACCGCGGGTGATGGTCGCGACCAAAGTCCCCGTCCGTCAGCGGGCCCTGGCTGTAGACGGTTCGTCCGAATTCCCCGGCCCAAATCACCAGCGTGTCGTCGAGCAACCCGCGCTGCTTGAGGTCGCGCACCAGCGCCGCGGCCGGCTGGTCGATCTGCCGACACTTGGCCGGCAGTTTGCTCGGCAAATGATGATGATGATCCCAGCCGCGGTGGTACAGTTGTACGAAACGCACGCCGCGCTCCACCATGCGCCGCGCCAGCAGGCAGTGGGAAGCAAAGGTGCCTGGACGTTGGACGTCGTCGCCGTACGCCGCCAAGACATGCTCCGGCTCGTTCCGCCATTCCACGAGTTCCGGAACGGCCGACTGCATCCGCCCCGCCAACTCGAATTGTTCAATCCGCGCCAGCGTCTCCGGATCGCTCGTGGCTTGGGCCCGCAATTCATTGAGGGTTCGCCAATGGGCGAGCCACCGTCGCCGCCGTGCGTCGTCCATGCCGGGCGGATTGGCCAGATACAGCAACGGATCGCCTTCGGAGCGAAACTTCACGCCCTGATGGCGCGTCGGCAGGAAGCCGGCGCCCCACAGGCGGCCGTTGAGCGGCTGGTCGCCTGGCTCGCCGCCCGAGATGAAGACGATGAAGGCCGGGAGGTTTTCGTTTTCGCTTCCGAGCGCGTAGCTGATCCAGGCGCCCCAGCCCGGCCGACCCGGTTGTTCGCTGCCGGTCTGTAGGAAGGTGATCGCCGGGTCGTGGTTGATCGCTTCGGTGTACAGCGATCGCACGACGCACAGTTCGTCGGCCACGCCGCTTAGATGCGGCAACAGCTCGCTCAACTCCAGGCCGCTCGCCCCGCAGCGCTCGAACGCCCACGGAGAGGCGACGACCGGCTTCTCTTTTTGATCGGCCGTCATGGTCGTCAGACGCTGCTGGCCGCGAATCGATTCGGGCAGTTCCCGACCATGCCATCGCGCGAGCTGCGGCTTGGGGTCGAAGAGGTCGATCTGCGACGGCGCGCCGGAGGGACACAAGAAAATGACTCGCTTGGCGCGCGGCCGGTGATGGGTTCGCAAGTCGGTCGGTTCGCCGCCGCGCAATGGCGCGACGCCGTTGGGGCCGAGCAGTGCGGCGAGCGCCGCGGCGCCCAACTGCAAGCCGGACGACTGCAGGAAGAGTCGACGTCCCGTTTCCGGTGCGAGCAGGGATGGGGTCATGGCTGCGTCACCGTCTCATCGAGACTCAAGACGATCTGTGCGACGAACTCAATCGCGTCGTGCAGCGCCGCCGCTGCGTCGCCGCCCTTGCGCCGAGTGAACTCGTCGTCGTAGGCGCGACGCAGCGCGGCGCGTTCGGCTGCGGTCGGCGGACGGGCGAGCGCGTGTTGGAACAGTCGGTCGAGCGCGTGGTGCGCCTCGCTTAGATTCGGAGTCGCGGGAACAAACTGCGCCGCCAACGCCCGCGCCGCCTCGAGGTACGTTCGATCGTTCATCAGCACCAGGGCTTGTTGCGGCGTGTTGCTGACAGGGCGGCGCGCGGCGCACGTTTCCCGATCGGGTGCGTCGAAGATCGCGAGCGACGGCGGGGGAGCGGCCCGTTTCCAGAAGGTATAGAGTGATCGGCGATACAGGTCGCCGCCGCGGCTCTCTCGATAGGTTTGTGCCGTGAATTGTTGGGCGTCGTACGCCAGTTCTTCCCACAGCCCAGGCGGCTGATATGGAAAGACGCTGGGGCCGCCCACACGACGGTCGAGCAGCCCGGAAACGGCGAGCGCCTGGTCGCGAATCGCCTCGGCGGCCAAGCGTTGCGCGGGGCCGCGCGTGAGCCACGCGTTGTCGGGGTCAAGTTCGCGGAGACGCAGCGGCGCGTCGGCGGACCGCCGAAAGGCCGCGCTGAACACCAGATCGCGATGCAGTCGTTTGAGGTCCCAACGCGAACGCCCGTCGGCCGCCGTGCCGCACAATTCGACCGCCAACCAGTCCAGCAGTTCGGGGTGCGTCGGCGGATCGCCATGCAGGCCGAAGTCGTCGGGGGTCGCAACGAGGCCGCGGCCGAAGACGGTTTGCCACAGTCGATTGACGGCGACGCGCGCGGTCAGCGGGTGGTCGTCGTGGAACAGCCATTGCGCAAGCGCCAAGCGGTGGGGACGCGCCTCGCGGTCGCCTGGTACAAGCCACCGCGGGACGTCGGGACCGACGAGCGCCTCCGGGGCGTCGTAGCGGCCGCGCTCGAGGATGTGCGTCGCTCGCGGCGGCGACATCTCGGCCATCACCATCGTGGTGGGGAGAGCGCGACGCAGTTGATCGTAGGCCGCTTGGTCGTCGCGTAGTCGTTGCCACCACTGTCGAAAATCGAGCGACGTGTCGAACAAGAACCGTTCGCGAATCGCGCGCGTTTGCTCCGCGGTTCGTTCGGCCGGCGCGATGGCGAGCCATTGTTCGAGCGGGTCGAGGCCGACGAGCGCCTGCACTTCGGCCGCTTCAAGCGGACGATCGAAGAGCCAGCCTTCGTCCAGCGCTCCGCGGAACCCGAATTGATCCGCGAGTCGCCCCCAACGAACGACCGCACGCACTTCCAGCGCCTCGCGGATCTGCGCTACGGGCGGCGACTCGTGCCGACGCGCGGCGACGGGGCGGCCGTCGACGAACCAGCGAATCGTCGGGACGTCGGCGGCGGGCGCGGCGCCGGCGGGCGCGGCGATGCTCGGCGCGACGACGACCGCCACTTGCTGCCATTTGCGCAGCGGCAGCACGACGTCGGCTTGCGAAACGATGCGCCCTGTCAGCGGGTCGCCCTCGCCTTCGTCGCTCGCGGCGGGGAGGCCGATGATTCGCAGGGTCGGGCGACGCTCTTCCAGCGAGAGCGCCCAACCTCGCAGTGCCGGGATTTCGCGGAGTCGCGCGGCGATGGTGAGACGTTCGTCGAGCGTCGGGAAGAGGGAGGCGACGAGCGACCAGCCGCGGTCCGACGACTCGTGCACGGAGGGGGCGACGTCGAGCGACGTTTGGCCGTCGAACAGCAGCGCCGAGCCGCTCCGCCCGGGAATGCGGCTGATCGACGGGGCGACGCGCGGCGGGGACGCCGCCGTCGGCTGAGCCGCATTGAGCACCGGTTCGTCCCGCGGCTCATCGAAGGTCAAGTGGAGCCAGGCGTCGCGCGGCGGCGCGGCGCCTGCCGGTCGCACTCGCCGCTCCCATGCGGCCTCGCCCGACTGGGGTTGCGCGAGTCGAGCGGCGATTTCAGACTGAGCGGCGGCCAGGCGTTGCTGGAGCGCGGCCAGCTGTTCGGATTGCAAACGCGTGGGGGCGACGACCAACGGAACGGCGTTGCCGTGATCGCCGTCGACCCCCTTTTCGGGAACGTTGTTGAAATAGGCGAACAAGCGATAAAAGTCTTCCCGCGTGAACGGATCGTGCTTGTGGTCGTGGCAGCGAGCGCATTGCAGAGTCTGGCCGAGCGCGACGACGCCCAACGTCGTCACGCGATCCATCACATACTCCACGCGATACTCTTCCTCGATCACTCCGTTCTCGAAGATGATCATGTGATTGCGGAAGAGTCCGGTGGCGATCCGCCGCTCGTCGGCCTGCGAGTCGCCCGCTGGCTGGTTGCCCGCCAACAGATCGCCCGCCAACTGGTCGGTGAGGAACTGGTCGTAGGGCAAGTCGCGGTTGAGGGCGTCGATAACCCAGTCGCGCCAACGCCACATGTCGCGGTGCGCGTCGGCATGATAGCCGTGCGTGTCGGCGTAGTGCGCCAGGTCGAGCCACGGTTGGGCCATGCGTTCGCCGTAATGGGGCGACGCGAGCAAGCGATCGAGGAAGCGCAGGTAGGCGTCGGGAGGAGGCGCGGCATCGGCGGCTGCGGAGTCGTGCGGCGCGAGCAGTTCCGACAGTTGATCGGGGGCGGGCGGGAGCTGCGTCAGCGCCAGCGACGCGCGGCGGGCGAGCGTGGCGAGATTCGCGGCGGGGAGGGGGACGAGGTCGCGGCGTTCCTGGGCGGCGAAGAGGAAGAGGTCGAGCGGATGATGCGCGTCGTTCCGAGGGCGCGGTTCGGGCAACGACGGCCGGCGCGGCGGAACGTAGGCCCAATGACCGGCGGGCGACGTCGGCGCTTGCGCCGCCGCCGGCCGAGCCACGAGGCTCGTCAGCGTCGCGAGGATCAGGATGGCGGCGAGAACTCGAGTCATCACCACAAATCATATCATCTGTTGAATCGTGCGACGGCGCTAAGTTAGGATGCCGACAGCCGCCGTCGGTGCGGCTCCCGCCTGACGGTCTGCGTTCGTTTCCTCCCCGCCCTCCGACGATAGGTTCGCCATGCTGCGTCGCACTTGGACTGTTGCGCCTGGGGTGTGTTGCTTGCTATCTCGCTTGGTCGCCGCCGCGGCGTTCGTCGCGTGGGCGTCGTTCGCCGGCGCGGCCGCGAACGCTCAAGAGGCTTTCCCCGCCGACAAGCCGGTGGAAGAGGCGATCGATCACTATGTGGATGCGAAGTTGGCGGCGGTCGGCGTTTCCGCTGCGCCGCTGGCCGACGACCACCAGTTGCTGCGTCGTCTGACGCTGGACCTGGTCGGACGCCTGCCGACGGTCGCGGAGGTAAAGCAGTATGCGTCGTCGAATGAGCCGTCGAAACGGACGCAGGCCGTCGAGCGGCTGCTGGCGTCGCCGGCGTTCGTGCGTCATCAGGTCGACAAGTTTGACACGCTATTGATGGCGGGGACGGGCGGCAACCTCCGGTCGTACCTGACGAAGGCCTTCGAGGAAAATCGTCCTTGGGACCAGATGTTTCGCGAACTGCTGTTGGGGCAGCCCGACGACGCCGACCAAAAGGGCGCGTTGCAGTTCGTCGTCCGCCGTTCTAAGGATCTCGATCAGTTGACGAACGACGTGAGCGTGTTGTTCTTCGGCGTGAACATCAGTTGCGCCCAGTGCCACGACCATCCGCTGGTGGCGGATTGGAGCCAGGAGCACTTTTACGGCATGAAGTCGTTCTTTGCTCGAACCTACGACCACGGCGATTTTGTCGGGGAGCGAGACTACGGGGCGCTGACGTTCAAGACGTCGAAGGGGGAGAATCGCAACGCGAGCCTCATGTTCCTGGATGGGCGCCGGATCGACGAACCGGCGGCCGCGGAGCCTTCGGAAGAGGTGAAGAAGGAAGAAAGGAAGAAGCTCGAGGAACTGAAGAAAGAAAAGAAGGCGCCGCCGCCTCCCAGTTTCAGTCGGCGGGCGCGGTTGGTGGAGACGGCGTTGGCGGGCGGCGAGTCGAATTATTTGGCTCGGTCGATGGTCAATCAGTTGTGGCGTCGCTTTTTCGGTCGCGGCCTGGTTTCGCCCGTGGATCAGATGCATTCGGCGAACCCGCCGAGCCACCCGGAATTGCTCGATTGGCTCGCCCGTGATTTCGCCGCTCATGGCTACGACCTGCGACGGCTGGTGCGCGGGATCGTATCCAGTCGCGCGTACGCGCGCAGCAGCGAGTGGAATTCGAACGAGCGACCGCCGGCCGAGTTGTTCGCGGTCGCGCAATTACGGCCGCTCACGCCGCAGCAATACGCCATGTCGTTGCGGATGGGGTCGACGAGTCCCGAGCAATTTCCGAGCGATCTGTCGGCCGCCGACTTGGAAAAGCGTCTGGAGGGGCTCGAGGGGGCCGCGCGCGGGCTGGCGGGGCTGTTCGAGCAGCCTGGAGACGATTTTCAAGTGAGCATTGATGAAGCGCTGTTGATGACCAACGGCGAACGGATCGAGAAGGAACTGTTGCGCGACAATCGAGATGCGCTCGTCGGGCGAATGAAAGAACTAAACGACCCGGCGGCGGCCGTTGAACTGGCGGGGTGGACGATTCTCAATCGACCGCTGTCGGCCGCCGAACAGCAATTGTTGATGGATTTCCTACGGAAGCGCAGCGATCGCCCGGTGGACGGCTATCGGCAACTGGTGTGGGCCATGTTGGCGAGCGGCGAGTGCCGGTTCAATCACTAAGGGGAGCCGAGAGTCATGGACCGTTCACAACGAGGCGGGGAGTCGCAGGCAAGCCGCCGGTCGTTCTTGGGACGCGCCGCGGCGGGGGCGGGCGCGTTGGCGGCCGCCGACATGTCGGGGCTGAATCTGCTGCGCCAGCCGGCGCTCGCGGATGAGCTCAAACGGCAGGATAAGCGGGTCATTCTGCTGTGGCTGGCCGGCGGGGCGAGTCAGTTGGAGACGTTCGACCCCAAACCGGGGCGTCCGACGGGCGGCCCCTTTCGTTCGATCCCGACGAACATTCCGGGCGTCCACCTGTCGGAGCTGATGCCGCGCATGGCGCAGCGCCTGCAGGACACGGCGATCGTGCGCGGACTGAGCACGGGCAATGCCGACCATGGCGGCGGCGCGCGGCTCATGCACCTCGGAAGACGGGAAGAGCCGACGGTGAAGTTTCCCGATTTGGGAGCGATCATCGCGCGCGAACTGGGGCGGCCGGACAGCCAGGCGCCCGATTACGTCAGCTTCTACACGGCCACGGAAGGGCGGGGGAGCGCCGTCGGCCAGGCCGGATTCTTAGGCGCTCGCTATAGCCCGATGTTTCTCACCACCGACACGACGCCGCCCAACCTGCGCCGCTCGGCGGCCATCGGCGACCAGGATCACTTGGAACGCACTCAGTTGCGCGCCGCCTTGAGCGACCAATTCGCCTCGGGACGCGTTTCGTCGTCGCTGGGAAGCCACAACGAAGCGTTCGCCCGCGTGCGGGGATTGATGGCGAGCGACCAGTTGTTCGACATTTCCAAGGAACCGCAGGCGATTCGAGACGCCTATGGACCGACGCTGTTCGGCGAGCAAACGTTGGTCGCGCGACGGTTGGTGGAAGCGGGCGTACCGTTCGTCAAAGTGTCGCGGGCGTGGTGGGACAGCCACGGGCAAAACTTCGAGACGCACTTGGAATTGGTCACCGAACTAGACCAAGTCCTCTCCGCGCTGTTGGAAGACCTCCAGCAACGCGGCCTGCTCGACAGCACGCTGGTCGTGACGCTGTCTGAATTCGGTCGCACTCCGCAAATCAACTCGAGCCTCGGGCGGGATCACTTCGCCAACGCCTGGAGCGCGTCGTTGTCGGGGTGCGGCATCCGGCGCGGGTCGGTGTACGGGAAGACGGACGACGACGGCTTGAACGTCGTCGAGGGGAAAATGGATGCGGGGCAATTGTTCGCGACCATTTTTCAGGCGTTGGGAATCGACCACCAAAAGGCTTATCAGTTCGGCGCTCGTCCGATTCCGCTGACGAACCCCGGCACCGAACCGGTGAAAGAACTGTTGAGCTGAACGGCGGGCTGATTGCGTTCGACAGGCGAAGCGTGTTTGCAGAGCGAAAGGTCAAGATTTCATGACGCTGCCCCAAGAACTGAAACTGGCGAAAGAGATCAACCGCAAGGAGATCTTGCTGAGCGTGGTGCGGCTGCCGCAAACGGGGCGCGTGTTCTGCGGCGCATCGGACGGAAAGGTCTACTCGACCGACATCGAGGTCGAAAAGCCTGAGTTTCAGGAGTGGCCGGGGCATTCCAGCTACGTAACCGGTTTGGCGCTCGCGGGTAAGACGCTGGTCTCGGGCAGCTACGACGGCCGGCTGATTTGGCGCGACGCCGAGTCGGGGGCGGTGATCCGCGATGGCGAAGCGCATGCGAAGTGGATTCGGAAAGTGGCGGCGTCTCCCGACGGCCGGTGGGTGGCGAGCGTCGCGGATGACATGGTGTGTCGCGTCTGGGACGCGGTGGATGGCAAGTTAGTGCATGAGCTGCGGGGGCACGCCGTCAAGACGCCGCAGCACTTTCCGTCGATGCTGTACGCCTGCGTCTTCTCGGCGGATAGCGCTCGTTTGGCCACGGTGGATCGCGTGGGGCATGTCGTGGTGTGGGACGCGGCGGATGGCAAGCCGGCGGCGACGCTGGAAGTCCCTGAGATGTACACCTGGGACCCGAAGCAGCGGATTCACGCGATCGGCGGACCGCGCTCCGTCGCCTTTTCACCCGACGGCAAGTTGCTGGCGGTGGGCGGGATGGGGCAAGTGGGAAATATCGATCATTTGGAGGGGAAGGCCCGCGTCGAAATCTTGGATTGGCAAAAGGGGGAACGCACGCACGAGTTTCCCGGCGAGCAGTTCAAGGGGTTGGTGGAGCGGCTGGTGTTCTCGCCTGCGGGAGATTGGCTGCTGGGAGCGGGCGGCGACAACGGCGGTTTCGTGCAGTTGTTCGATCTTGCGGGGAATCGCGTGGCGAAGCAGGAGAAGTCGGCGACGCACATTCATGACGCCGCCTTGAACGAAGCCGCGAACCAACTGGTCGTGGCCGCGCACGGACGTTTACAAGTGTGGCAGTTGCAGTAATTTCCAGAGCGGTTGTTCAAAAAGCGATGTAGACACAAACCGACTGCGGCGGCTATGTTTCGGCGCTTGGGAAGGAGTCCCATTCCGGCGCGGAGTTTGTTGAGCACGGAGGACGCAAGGATGCGGCAGGCGAAAAGTGGTGGCGGCGTCGCGGCGCGTTGGTGGTTTGCAGGCGTGCTTCTGAGCGCGGCGTTGGCGGGGACGGCCGATTCGTCGGCGCGTGCGCAGGACGTCTTTCGCGTGGAGACCGACATTTTCGTCGGCAAACAAACCGAAGCGTTGCAGTACCTGACGCTGTTCACGGGGCGAAATGTCTACGACTTTCGCGTCACCAAGCCCGAAGAAATCACCGTTTACGATTGGCAGCGCAATCGAATCGTGTTGCTTGACCCGGCTCGTAAGTGGAAAGCGTCCGTGTCGACCGACGAAGTGCTCGCATTTACCGCGGCGCTGAAGTCGCATGTGACGGAATCGAATCCGATCTTCTACGCCGCGACGCATACCGGATTTGGGGAACCCCAAGAGACGGACGACGGTTGGTTGTCGTTGGGCAACAAGTACGTCACTTACCGGTTCAAGGGGCAGGCGCCGAAGCACGCGGAGTCGGTGGCGCGGTACCGCGAGTTCGCCGATTGGTCGGCGCGGCTGAGCGCCATGCGTCCGGGGAATTTGCCGCCGTTCGCGCGGATTGAAGCCAACAAGTGGATCGCCGAACGGGGCTGGCTGCCGGAAGAGGTGGAACGATCGATCGACCCCAACAAAGTGGGCGTCCGCAAGGTCGAAGTGCGCTCGCGACATTTGGCGAACTGGATTCTGTCGGAAAGCGACCAAAAGCGGATCGATCGCGTAGGCGATCACCTGGCGTCGTTTCAGGAGGTGACCTTCCAGGAGTTCCGCGACGCGGCCATTGTGGCGCAGTCGGAAAAGACCCGTCGGTAGTGCTGCTGCGGATCTTTGGTTTTTCTTGCGCCTCCCCTCCAATCGTGACCTAGACTCTCCATAGAGATGAGTTGGGTGGATTAGGAGGACTAGGCCATGGCACGCCTTAAACAATTCTGGAAGGACTGCAAGCACCGCAAGGGATCGGTGCTAAGTCTCACTGCGGTCATTCTTTTCGTCATGATCGGCATCACCGCCATGTCGGTCGACGTCGGGTACATGTACGTGGTGCGCGGACAGGCGCAATGCGCTGCGGATTCGGCGGCCCTCGCCGCCGGCGGGTACATTCCCTCGGACACGACCAAGGCGGTGAATTCGGCCTACCGCTTTGCCGGTTATAACAAGGTCGCCGATTCGCTGGTCCAGCCCGCGAGCGTCACCGTCGACTTCGGCAATTGGAGCACCGTGACGAGGATCTTCTCCGTCACCCCCACGCCCGGGAACGCCGTCCGCGTGACGATTCAGCGGGATGCGACGCACGGCGGTCAGATTCCCCTGTTCATTGGGCCCATTCTGGGGAAGGACTATTTTGATGTGGCGGCCAGCGCGGTGGCGATGACGAACCCACGCGACATCATGTTTGTGATCGACTTGTCGGGCTCGATGAACAACGACTCGGAACCGGCCTGGGCCGTCAAGGAAATCAACGCGACCTTTGCCTCCGCCGGGTATCCCACGATCGGCACCGATCTGATGCAGCAGGTCTATACCGACTTCAACTTTGGGACCTTTCCGGGTGCGCAGCAGCACATCGGTCAACCTTTGGGAATCGGCCAAGATAGCTTCGCCTACGCGGAGCTCACCAAGAACAGCGGTCCGTTGACGAGCACCTCGATTGCGACGACGTACCGCATCTCCAACTCGGACAGCGAATCGACTCGCAAAACCAAGGCCTATCGCTGGATCATCGACAATCAGATTGCGTCGGTGATGCCGCAGGCCCGGCCGACGCCGCAAAGCTCGAATTCCACTAGCTTCGCCTATTGGGAAAAGTATCTCGACTTCATCATGCAGTCGCAGCAGGTGACCTCGTCGAGTTCCAAGGGGCGACCACGGCCCAGCTATCCGGTGACGTTGCCGCCGAACCAAGATTCGGACCGCATTACGGGATACGGCAACCCGTATACTCCGTCGTTTCCTGATGCGACGACGACCGAATTGAACAGCTATCGCAACAAAATAGGGTATCGCACCTATGTGCAGTTCATGATGGATTTCGGTTTCGACGTGCAGCCCGTTTCGGGGCAGTACGTGCAGTTGTCGCGCTTTCACGCGAATTGCCCTTGGCACTATGAGAGCACGGACGGCGGCACGTTCCTGTTTCCGCCGCGCGAGCAGCCGACCCATGCGGCTCGCCGCGCCCTCATCGCCGCGTTGAAGCTCATCGCCGACCGTAACGAGGGCATCTCGGACACGAACCAGATGGATCGCGTGGGGCTCATCACGTTCGCCCGGGCGGGCGACGTGACGCTTGCGCGTTCGCTGACGACCGACTACACGTCGGTGATGCAGGCCTGCGTGACATTGCAGGCGGTGGGCGACAACGACGCCTCGACGGCGACCGAAAACGGGATGTTGCTGGCCAAATCGCACATCGCGCCGACGACGCAGGGCGGTTCGGGGCGTCTGTATACCAACAAGATCGTCGTGCTGTTGACCGACGGTATTCCGAACCTCTACCAAAGCTCCACGACCACGATCAACAACTTCCGGAACGCCAACCCCAGTTCCGACTGGTACTCGACGTCGTCCAGCAATTACCCGTACAACGCGGCGTTGATGCAGGCGATGGATATGGAGATGAAGGGGTACAACGTGTTCATGGTCGGCTTGGGGCTGGGCACCGACTACAGCTTCATGGACCGCGCCGCTCGGATGGGCGGCACCGCGAATAAAGACGGCGAGGCCCCGCGCAGCTCGGGAAATCCGGCGATTTACGAAGATCGTTTGAAGGCCATCTTCAACGACATCATCACCAATCCGCGCGTGCGTTTGGTGCAGTAAAAGCCGTATCAAGCGAGCGTGCGAGCAGTCGCCCCTGGGGGACTACACGCGTTTGACGGCCTGTTCGTTTCCGAGTCGCCCCAGGTGCACGGGAACGAGCACGCCGGAGGGCCCGCGGGCTTGCAGCGGTTGATTCAGCGGATGATCGGCCGCCAGCACGTCGCCAGGCTGCAGGGCGGCCAAGTCTTCAACTGCGAGCGCCTGTTCCCGCAGCTCGATCGTCCATTCTCCGCTCGGCAATTGTTCTTGAACCACGCCGTGGTCGGCGGTCCGGCGGAGCGTCGCGGCGGGCTCGAGCAGCTCGGCGGCGGCGTCCCACGGGGCGATGAACTGCAGCGTGCCGTTGAGGCCTTCGCCGTGGACGCGATAACGATTCACCGCCAATAGCAATTCCGTCGACCAGGACTGGAGCCGTTGGGGATGGCTGAGGACGCGTTCCATCGTCAACGCACCGCTCGTCGCCGCGCCGCCTGTCCACAAGACGTCCCACACCGCCGTCAACGGACGCAGAATACGCAGCGCCAACCGTTGTTCGACTTCGGTGAGCGGCCGCCGCGCGTCGGCGTTAGGCGTCCCGGCGCCTTGCAGGAGGCGGTCGAGCAACGCGTAGAACAGATCCAGTTCGAGGTGCACGGCCAGCGTGTCGGCGGCGCCGCCGGCGCGGGCGATGGAGCGTCCCTGAACGACGCCGAGGCAGGTCGGAGGCGGCATCGTCCAAAGCAACTGGCCGAAGGCGACCGCCTCGCATTCCAGCCATTGAACCGAGATCGACTCGCCCGCAAGTCGCTCGAGAGTGCGCGCCAGGTCGACGTCGAGCAAGGCATGGCGTCCGCCGATGCGGCGAAGGTCGAGTTTCCGGCGAAGCGCGGGAGGGGCTTCGGGAGGAGCCGGCCGCGCGTCGTCGGCGGCGGGAGAATGAAGGGCCAATCCGGCAAGCATGGCACGTTCTTCGGCAGTCAGCGATTTGGGCGACATCCGTGCGCCTCCTGTCGGTTCGAGACCGACGATGCGAATGGCAATTGAGTGGCTGGTTTAGGTGCGCGTTTGGCCGCTGCCATACGCAACGTACTTGTAGCTCATTAATTCCTTGAGGCCGCACGGACCGCGGGCGTGGAATTTGTCGGTGCTAATGCCGATTTCTGCACCCAAGCCAAATTCGCCGCCATCGTTGAAACGCGTGCTGGCGTTGATCATCACCGCCGCACTGTCGACGCGAGCGGCGAATCGGCGAGCTGCGTCGAGGTCGCGCGTGATGATGGCGTCGGTGTGGTGCGATCCGTAGTGGTTGATGTGCGTGATTGCGTCATCCAACGACGAGACGACGCGGGCCGACATGATGGGCCCCAGATACTCCGTGAAGTAGTCCTCGTCGCTCGCCGCGTTCGCCGCCGGTACGAGCGCCCGCGTGGCTGTGTCGCCGCGCAACTCGACCGCCGGTTGGTGAGCCGCGAAACGTTGCGCGAGCCGCGGGAGGAACTCGGCGGCGACGTCTTGGTGCACCAGCAGAGATTCGGCCGCGTTGCAGACGCCGAAGCGGTGGCACTTTGAATTGAGGGCGATCTCGAGCGCCATGTCGAGGTCGGCGGTGCGGTCGACGTACACGTGGCAGTTGCCGTGGTAGTGCTTGATCACCGGCATCTGCGCTTCGGCCGTCACGCGCCGAATGAGCGACTCGCCGCCGCGGGGGATGGCGACGTCGATGTACTGCGGCAGACGCAGGAAATGCCCCACCGCCGCTCGATCGGCCGTCTCGACGAGCTGCACGCTATGGTCGGGAATGCCCAGTTCGCCGCCGGTCTGCTGCATGATCTCGACGATGGCGCGGCTCGAGTGAGCCGCCTCTTTGCCGCCGCGCAGGATGACCGCATTGCCGCTCTTGACGCAAATGGCCGCGGCGTCGGCCGTCACGTTGGGCCGCGACTCGAAGATGAAAAACACGACTCCCAGCGGGACTCGCACTTTCAAGACTTCCAAGCCGTTGGGGCGAATCGTGGACTCGATGAGTTCGCCGACCGGGTCGGGGAGAGAAGCGACTTCTTCCAGGCCGGCGGCGATGCCGGCGATGCGGGCCGGGGTTAGCCGCAGGCGGTCGATTTCCGCGTCGGTGAGTCCGTAGCCAGGGGCGGCCGCGATGTCTTGGGCGTTGGCAGCTAGGAGGGCTTCGGTTTCGCTGCGCAGGCGGGCGGCGGAGCGGCGGAGCCAGTCGTTCTTGACTTGGCCGCGCAGTTGGGCGAGCTCCACGGAGGCGGCGCGGGCGCGCTGGGCCGTTTGCCGGCAATAGGTTTCCAGATCTAGTTCCGTTGCGATCGCCATGTTCCTGCTTTCCCGGATCGAAGGTATCGTCCCGAGTATCACTGCGAGGCCCCCAGGGTGTCAACGTCGATCCTTGCCCAAGCATCGTGCACCGCGCCGCATGGTTGGCGGGCGCGGGGGGGCGAGCGCTAGCGCACCGCGGAGACGGGCGGGGGCTAATGCACCGTCGGCTGAAATGGCGGAGTGTTTAGCACCCGCGCGTGGCGAGGCTGTGCCAGCCGGCGAGTGCGTATTGATGAAGCGACGGTCCGATCCAGACGGCTTCGTCGCCGCCGCCGCCGGCGAACCACGCCAGCATGAACCCGCCGACGAAGCTGAAGAACCAGCCGAGAAACCACAAAAAGGCCCAGAAGCCGTGATTGCAGAGGGCGCCGTAGATGGGCGCCCAGATCGGAATCACGAGGCTCAGTACGCCGTGCAGGGTTCCGGCCTTGAAGTTGATGACCACCAAGACGATGTGGGCGGTGAGTTGCATGATCGTCCCGACGATCGCCATGACGAGTCCAGCGTAGTACTGCGAATTGCCGCTGGCCTCGATCTTGGTGAAGCCCCAGTAAGCGAAGCCGATGGCCACGATGGCGGTGATGATAAGTCCGAACGTCATCAGGTAGCCGGCCAGATGCCCGACCGTGGTTGTTTCGGTCTCGACTTGCGGGCCTTTGGCCAGTTCGGCGGCAGCTCGCTCCATGATGGCGTCGGCGGCATCGCCATGTCCCACGGCTTTCTGCTTCACTGCCGAGGCTACTCGAGCCCCCGTGGCCAGGTTGAAGCCGCACTTGGTGCAGAGTGCGGCGTTGGGAGCGATGGGGGCTTGGCACTGCGGGCAGGAGGGGCCCGACTGATTGATTCCGGCTTCGTCGAGCAGCGACGAAAGGCCGCTATCCAGGGGCGGCAATTGGGGGGCGGCGACGGGGGCCGGGACCGTGAGCGGCTGGGCGCATTTGGGGCATTTGACGGTCTTGCCCGCGTAGTGATCGGGAGCGGCAAAGGCGGCGCCACAGCGGCAGGCAACTTTGATCGGCATATCGGCGACTCGAGGGATGCTAGCGACGAACTTTCGGCACGTTCGCATTGTGGTTCCGCGCTCGGCAACTCACAAGGTTGCTGACCGCGACTTTGTGCGGCTGCCAATTTGACAGCAGGCAGCCCCGCGGCGGCCTGCGTCATGCCAGACGGAACGCCGCGGGAACGGGTCTCGCGACGTCTGTTTCTACTCAACTCTAGCTCCTATTGCAACTTAGCGGCGTGCGTCGCCGTTTTGGCGCGCCGATTGCTAGAACTGGGTGGCCGTGGTGGTTTTTGCGCACATTTGACAGTCCAGTCAGGGCGTCGAGCGGGATATCCGCGGCGACGGCGTCTGGGTGGACGGTCGCGAACGGATAATCATCAGGAATTCGAGGCTTCGTTTTTTCGTAGCACAGTGGGGAGGAAATTCATGGCGGCGACGGCGACCAAGAAGAAGTCTGCATCGGGAATCAAGCTTCAACCCCTGGGCGACCGCGTGGTGGTCGAACGGGAAGGTTCGGAGGAGAAGACCTCGGGCGGCATTCTGCTGCCGGACACGGCCAAGGATAAGCCGGCGCGGGGCGTGGTGGTGAGCGTCGGCGAGGGGCGGATGCTGGACGACGGCACGCGCAGCCCGCTGCAAGTGAAGGTCGGCGACCGCGTGATTTTCAGCAGTTACGCGGGCGAAACGTTCAAGGTGGGCGAGGACGAACTGCTGCTCATGCGCGAAGACGACATTCTGGCCGTCATCGAAGGCTGATCATCGAAGGCTGATCATCGAAGGCTGATCATCGAAGGCTAACTCGACAAGCGAACGAGCTCTCCGGCCGGGGGGCTCCGCCGCCCTCAACAAAACAAATTGATTCAGGAGAATTGGATCCATGCCCAAGATTATTGCGTTTGACCAGGAGGCCCGAGAGGCCATTCGCCGCGGCGTGTCGAAGCTCGCCAAGGCCGTCAAGGTTACGCTCGGCCCCAAGGGTCGCAACGTGATTCTGCAGAAGAGCTTCGGTTCGCCGACCGTCACCAAGGACGGCGTCACCGTGGCGAAGGAAATCGATCTCGAAGACGTCTACGAGAACATCGGCGCTCGGATGGTTCGCGAAGTGGCGAGCAAGACCAGCGACGTGGCGGGCGATGGCACGACCACCGCGACCGTGCTGGCCGAAGCCATCTTCAACGAAGGGCTCCGCGCCGTCGTCTCGGGCGTCAACCCGGTGCAGATGAAGTCGGGCATTGAAGCGGCCGTTTCGGACATCACCGAGAAGCTGCAGAAGATGTCGATCAAGATCAAGGACAAGTCGGAGATGACCAACGTGGCGTCGATCGCCGCGAACAACGACCGCGACATCGGCACGTTGTTGGCCGACGCGATGGAGAAGGTCGGCAAGGACGGCGTCATCACGGTCGACGAAAGCAAGAGCATGAAGACCGAGGTGGAATGGGTCGAAGGCATGCAGTTCGACCGCGGCTACCTCTCGCCCTACTTCGTCACCAATCCGTCGACGATGCAAGCGGTGCTCGAAGATTGCTACGTCCTCGTGTACGAGAAGAAAATCTCGAACGTGAAAGACATGGTTCCGGTGCTGGAAGCGGTCGTGCAGCAGGGCAAGCCGCTGTTGATCGTGGCGGAAGAAGTGGACGGCGAAGCTTTGGCGACGTTGGTCATCAACAAGCTCCGCGGCACCTTCCACTGCGTTGCGGTCAAGGCGCCCGGCTACGGCGATCGTCGCAAGGCCATGATGGAAGACATCGCGATCCTCACCGGCGGCACGGCGATTTTCGAATCGCTGGGCGTGAAGCTGGAATCGGTGTCGCTGACCGACCTCGGTCGCGCCAAGAAAGTGATCGTCGACAAGGACAACACGACGATCATCGAAGGCGCCGGCAAGACCGACGACATCAAGGCCCGCATCGACCAGATCCGTCGCGAAATCAGCGGCTCCACCAGCGACTATGACCGCGAGAAGCTCGAAGAGCGGCTGGCGAAGTTGGCGGGCGGCGTCGCGAAGGTTTGCGTCGGCGCGGCGACCGAAAGCGAAATGAAGGAAAAGAAGGCCCGCGTCGAAGACGCTCTCCACGCCACTCGCGCGGCCGTCGAAGAAGGCATCCTGCCCGGCGGCGGCGTCGCGCTGCTTCGCGCCACCGCGTCGCTGAAGCCGAGCGAAGAGCTGTCGCATGACGAGGTGGTGGGGTACAACATCGTCGTCCGTGCTTGCCGAGCTCCCTTGACTTGGATCTCGACGAACGCCGGCCAAGACGGCGGCATCGTCTGCGAACGCGTGCTCGAAGGCAAAGGCAACTTTGGCTACAACGCGCTCACCAACACCTACGAAGACGTGGTGAAGGCCGGCGTCATCGACCCGACCAAGGTCACTCGCACCGCGTTGGCCAATGCGGCCAGCGTCGCGACGTTGCTGCTCACCAGCGACGCCTTGATCGCCGAAAAGCCGAAGGACGAGAAGGGCAAGAAGGGGCACGGCGGCGACCACGACATGTACTAGTCGAGGAAGACGCTTAGATTGAAACAGGCGGGGCGGCGACTTTTCGAAGTCGACGCCCCGTTTTTTTGTTCACCGCCACTCTTGAGAAACTCGACCAACGACCTATGCACTCGGCCTTGATCTTCGACTGCGACGGTACCCTGATCGACTCGATGCCCGCCCACTATCGCGCTTGGCGCGATACGTTGGCGGCGGCGGGCATCGACTTTCCCGAAGCACGGTTTTACGAGTGGGCGGGGATTCCGACGTATCGGATCATCGAGATGTTGGCGGTCGAGCAGGGGAGGGCGGTGAACGTCGACGAGCTATGTCAGCGGAAGGAGGAGGCGTTCTTGCGCGAGCTGGATCAAGTGCCGCCGATCCCGGTCGTGGTGAAGGTGGTGCACGATCACTACGGGCGAGTGCCGATGGCGGTAGCGAGCGGCGGTTTGCGCGCGGTGATCCTGCGTCAATTGGAACGCATCGGGTTACTGGGGCATTTCGACACGATTGTGACGGCCGAAGACACGACGTTGCACAAGCCGCACCCCGACGTGTTCCTGGAGGCAGCTCGCCGACTGAACGTCCCCCCCGAACAGTGCTGCGTCTACGAAGACGCCGACCTGGGCATCGAAGCCGCCCGCCGCGCCGGCATGTCCTGGATCGACATCCGTGCCTGGCGCACCCCGTAGCACAGGCTTCCAGCCTGTGACCTTCTCTCTCCCTCCCCCCATCCCCCTCCTCCCCTCCTCCCCACCTCCCACCTCCCCACCTCCCCACCCTCCCCCTCCCCCCCTCCCCGGCCCTTCTCCCCGCGGCGGGGAGAAGGGAGCAACATCCGCGCGTGTCGTTGCGCAACAAACGACGGTGGGTCTGAGGCGCCAAACGCTCCGAATTCAACAGAGTTCTTATCACTCCCCCCCGACCTCGCGTCGGGGGCCCCGCGAACGCGCAGCGCACTCCGCCCCGCCCCTCCCCCGGCATTTCTTTCGCCCGCCGTCGATTCCGCGCGTATACTTCACTGCAGACAGTCTTGATCAGGGAGGCGCCGCGAAATGCAGCGATGGAGAAGGTGGAACACGTGGGTCGTAGCGATCAGGCTGGCGGCGCTGGCCGCTTGTTTGGCTGGCGGTGCGTCGACGGTGCAAGCGGATCTCTTCTTGTTGACATCGGGGGGCCAGGTCGAAGGCGAACTGGTGAACCGGGACGAGTCGCCGCGCGTGAACTACGTCGTGCGCCTCGCGACGGGCGGCGAGTTGACGTTGGCGCGGAAGCAGGTCGCCAACTGGGTCGTGCAAAGCGAAGCGCAGAAGCGATACGACGAATTGCTCCCGAAAATGCCGCCGACGGCGGAGGGGCATTGGAAGATGGCGGAGTGGTGTCGGGAGCGGTCGCTGGAGTCGCAGCGTGAGTCGCACCTGCGGGAAATCGTGAAGCTCGATCCCAACCACGAAGGGGCGCGTCTGGGACTGGGCTACACGAAGCTGAATGGCGAATGGACGACGACGGACGATTACTTTCGCGGCCTCGGCTACGTCAAACATGGGACGACGTGGCGACTGCCGCAAGAGATGGCCATGGTCTCGGCGCAGGAGCAATGGCGGCGGGACGAACTGGAGTGGAAGAACAAGCTGCGGATCTTGCGGGGCAAGATTGGACGCAAGGGCGGCGAACGGGCGCTTGAGGAAATTCAAGCAATCCGCGAACCGGCGGCGGCGGGGCCCTTGATTCAACTTTTGGAGTCGAAGGATGAGCCGCGCGAATTGAAGATGGTGTATCTCGATATCCTCGGGCGGTTGGGGACGACCGCCTCTATCAATGCGCTCGCGAAACGTGCCATCTACGAAGACGATCCGGGCTTGCGCGACAAGGCGCTCGACCTGCTGGAGAAGTTCAAGTCGGCTCAGTTGGTGAGTTCGGTGGCGCAGCGGCTGCGGGAAGATAATAACGTCGTGATCAATCGCGCGGCGGCCGTGCTGGCTCGAATCGGCGACGCGAAAATTACTCCGGCGCTCATCGACGCCCTCGTCACTCGGCACAAGCGCACCCTCGACACGGGCGGCGGCGGCGTGCAGCCTGCGTTTTCGGGCAATGGCGGCGCTGGATTGAGCATGGGAGGCGGCCCGAAGGTGATTCAGCAGGACGTGCAGAATGAAGCCGTGTTGGCGGCGTTGGCGGCCATTCATCCGGGGGTGAGCTTCGGGTATGACGAGGCGGCGTGGAAGCGGTGGTGGGCCGAGTCCCAGACGCCGCGCATCGTCGACCTGCGTCGCGACCAGTAAGTGCAGGGGCTCTGGTTCAGTTGGGTGGGACTCGTTCGCTTGGGTGGGACTGGTTCGCTTGGGTGGGACTATGGCATTGTCCGGGATCATGGGCTAAATTCTGGCCCTACGGACGTCTTTAGTAACCACTTTCACGCCAGTGAGCCCGCCTCGTATGACACAACGCATTCGACACGCCTGGAACGGATTCGGCCGCGTTCTGGGTCTCGCCGCACTCGTATTGTTCTTCGCCGCGCCTGCCGCGGCCGGCGAAGCGGACCTTGCGATTCCCGATTTGCACGCCGGCAAGTTTACGATCGCCGGCCAGGAGATCAGCGCTTGGAATCTGCTGTTCGGCGGAGCGCTGGTGATTACGGGAACTTTGGGGATCAGTCTGTATTTGCGTTCGCAGATTCGTCAACTGCCGGCGCACAAGTCGATGCTCGATATCGCCGAAATCATCTTTCAAACCTGTAAGACGTACCTGATCCAGCAGGGCAAGTTCTTGATGATGCTGTTTGCGCTCATCGCGATCGCGATGGCGTACTACTTCATGTCGCTGCAAGGCGAGTCGCTGGGGACGGTGCTGTTGGTGCTGTTGTTCTCGGTCGTCGGCATCGTCGGCTCGTTTTGGGTGGCCTGGTACGGCATCCGCGTGAACACCTACGCCAATGCTCGCACCGCGTTCGCGTCGCTGCGCGGCGAACCGTGGGACGTGGTCAACATTCCGTTGCGCGCCGGCATGTCCATCGGTCTGTTCCTGATTTCGCTGGAACTGATCATGATGGTGATCATTCTGTTGTTCGTTCCACGGCACATCGTCGGCTATTGCTTCTTGGGATTTGCGATCGGCGAATCGTTGGGGGCGTCGGCGTTGCGGATCGCGGGCGGCATCTTCACGAAGATCGCCGACATCGGATCGGACCTCATGAAAATCGTCTTCAACGTCAAGGAAGACGATCCGCGCAACCCAGGCGTGATCGCCGACTGCACGGGCGACAACGCGGGCGACTCCGTGGGCCCCACGGCCGACGGCTTTGAGACGTACGGCGTGACCGGCGTCGCGCTCATCTCGTTCATCACGCTGGCGGTGAAGGACGTCGATATTCAGGCCAAGCTGATCGTCTGGATTTTCGCCATGCGGTTCTTGATGGACTTCATGTCGGGTGCATCGTACTTCATCAACCAAGCGATCTCCGAATCGAAGTATCGCGGCTTGAAGGATTTTGATTTTGAACAACCTCTGACGCGGCTCATCTGGATCGCGTCGATCTTGTGCATCACGACGTCGTACGGGATGAGCTGGCTGCTGCTGAAGGACTTGCAAGTCGGCGGTACGGCGTTGCCGCAGTTGTGGTGGCAATTGGCCTCGATCATCAGCTGCGGGACCCTGGCGGCCGTGCTGATTCCCGAGTTCACCAAGGTCTTCACCAGTTCCCACTCCAAGCACGTGCATGAAATCGTCACCGCGTCGCGCGAAGGCGGGGCGTCGCTAACGATCCTCTCCGGCATCGTGGCGGGCAACTTCAGCGCCTTCTGGAAGGGGCTGCTGATCGCGGGCTTGATGGCCGGTGCGTACTATGTGAGTCTCTTTGGTTTGGACGGGGTCATGGGCGGCTATGGTTCGACGTTCGCCTTTGGTCTGGTCGCGTTCGGCTTCCTGTGCATGGGGCCGGTGAACATCGCGGTCGACAGCTATGGGCCGGTGACCGACAACGCTCAGTCGGTGTTTGAGTTGGCTCAGACCGAGCACATTCCGGGGATCAAGGAAGAGATCAAGCGCGATTTCGGCTTCGAACCGGACTTTGAACGCGGCAAGCACTTCCTGGAAGCGAACGACTCGGCAGGCAACACGTTCAAAGCGACCGCCAAACCGGTGCTCATCGGGACCGCGGTGGTCGGCGCCACGACGATGATTTTCTCGATCATCTTGTTGCTGGAAAAGGCCGGGCTGAAGGCGTTGGATTTGACCGACGCTCCCGTGCTCTTAGGGTTCATCTGCGGCGGCGCGGTGGTTTACTGGTTCTCCGGCGCCTCGATGCAGGCGGTGACGACCGGCGCCTATCGGGCGGTCGAGTTCATCAAGAAGAACATGAACTTGAACAAGAAGGAGGCCGACATCAACGATTCGATCACGGTCGTCCGCATCTGTACGCAGTATGCACAGGCCGGGATGTGGAACATCTTCATCGCGCTGATGTCGATTACGTTGGCGTTCGCGTTCTTCGACCCGAACTTCTTCGTCGCCTACCTGATTTCGATCGCCGTGTTCGGCTTGTTCCAGGCGATCTACATGGCGAACGCGGGCGGCGCGTGGGACAACGCCAAGAAGCTGGTGGAAGTCGACTTGAAGGAGAAGAATACGCCGGTCCATGCCGCGACCGTCATCGGCGATACGGTCGGCGACCCGTTCAAGGACACCACCTCGGTGGCGCTCAACCCGATCATCAAGTTCTCGACGTTGTTCGGCCTGTTGGCGGTCGAAATCGCGGTCAAGATGAAGGAGGCGGCGCACGAGGGAACGGGTCGAGACTACACGGCCATCGTGGGCGTGGTGATGCTGGTCGTCGCCTTGGTCTTCGTGTGGCGATCGTTCTACGCCATGCGAATTCCGTTGGATGCTCCGATCAAGAAGAAGGCGCACTAACGAACGTTGCGCGAGGGGCGTTTCGAGGACGCTCTGCAGCGACCATCAACAGCGGAAGCCGATGCGAGGGCCGGGGCGAGCAAATCGTCCCGGCCTTCGTCGTTTTTTTCTACGTGAATAGACAAATCCCCGCCGCTCGACGCTCTTTATGGGTATGAACCGCCGTACGCCGGCCGAGGGGCCGAGCCGCCGATTGCAGGACAGGCTGGCCCAGGGCGAGTCGGATGCCTTTGCGGAGGCGTACGACTTGTATGGCGAGCGACTGTACCGCTGCGCACGGTGGTGGAGCGGCGGCGGCGACGAGGCGGAGGATTTGGTGCAGGAGTTGTTCGTCGCGCTGGTGCGCGGGAGCGCGCGACTGCGGGAGGTCGAGGACCTGCCGAGCTACCTGTTTGTCGCGCTCCGGCGGCTGGCGCTGCGGGCCGCGCAGAAGCGGCTGCGGGGCGGTCGCCAGTCGTCTTTGGGCGATGAGGCCGAGCGCATCGCGGCGCGGACGGAGGCGGTCGGCGAGTTGTGCGAGCGTCGCGAGCAACTCGCAGCGGCGCTACGGACGTTGCCGGAGAGTCAACGGGAAGTGGTGGTGCTGAAGGTCGACGGCGAACTGACGTTCGAGCAGATCGGCGCGACGTTAAGCATCTCGGCGAATACGGCGGCCAGCCGCTACCGGTACGCGTTGGAGCGGCTGCGAGGGCTGTTGAGCGAGCCCGAGCGGGCGCGCGCGGAAGGCGAATGAGGAGGCGAATGATGAGGATGCAAGAATCGGCAGAGGATGCGTTTGGGCCGAACGACTGGCCGCAGCGCTGGCGGCAAGTGCGCCCGTCCGTCCCCGCACAGATTCGCTCGCGCGTGTTGGCCAGCGTTCACGAGGAGTTGGCAGGGCGCGGCCCGCGATTGGAGCGGTCGTCATCGCCCGCGACATGGTCGTGGCTCGCGATCGTCGCAGCCGCCTTGGTGTTGTGGATACACGCCAGTTGGACCGTATCGATGGCCGAACCGGCCCCGCGATCCACCGCCTCGATGGCGTCGCTTGAAGCGCACCAAGCCGCCCTCATTCGAGAATCCGCGCCGTAGAACAGGCTTCCAGCCTGTTACCCCCGCCCCCCGCTCCTCCCCGCGCACACGTTCCTAACCCCCGACCCCTAGCCCTTAACGAGACCCCAACCTATGAGCCTGTTTCTACTGACCATTGAGCAGACGGCCTTTTGGCTTTTCGCGACAGCGTGGGCGACGGCCGGCAGCGTCCGCGTGCGGCACGCCGCGTGGCGGTGGTTGATCGCACTTGCGGCGCTCGCGCCGTTGGCGATGGCGACTGCGATGACGGCCGCGCTGTGGCGGCTGGCGAAAGGGAATGCGACGATCACGTTCCCGCTGGAGTTTGCCACGATCGCGATGGTGCTGACGCTGTTTGCGGCCGTGGCCGTGATCGGCCGCGGCTGGTCGCGCGACGGCGGCGGAAGTCGGCGCGCCGAGTCGTGGCGGATGGGGGCGTTGGCGATTGCGGCGGGGGCCATTTTGCTGGCGCACGGCATGACGTTTTGGAACGCCGACCTGTCGATGCGGCAACGCATTGAGACCTTACGCGTCGAGGCGGGGGCGGCAGCGTCGTCTTTGGCGCCCGTGTCGGTTCCAGAACCGCAGAATGCGGCCGTCGTCTATCAGGAGACGATGCTGCTGACTCAGACCGGAAGCCCGAATAAGGAGTTGGACGAGTGGACGACGACGGCGGGCGAGAATCCTGCGCAGCTGCCAGTCGAAGATCCCCAGTTGTTGACGTATCTGAAGCGTCGTTCCGAGCAATTGCAGCGCGTGCGCGAGGCGACTCAGCGCCCGGTGTGCAACTTTCGTCGCGACTGGGCTCGGCTGAGCGTCGAGATGCTTTTGCCTGAGACGCAGGCGTTGCGCGGGATTGCTCAGGACTTACGCTTGTCGGCGTATGTGGCGGTCGCTCAGGGACGACGAGCGGATGCATTGCGCGACGTGGTGGCGATGCATCGCTTGGCCGATCACGCGTCGCAAGAACCGATTCTGGTGTCGCTGTTAGTGGCGACGGCGATCGACCACATCGCCGTCCGTTCGCTCGAGCATGTATTGCTTCGCGGCGCCGGGAAATGGACGGCCGAAGACTTGCAGCCGCTGGACGACTGGCACGCACCGCCGATTCGCATGCGTTTTCAGACCGCTTTGCGGATGGAAGAGGCCTTTGGGACGGCGACCTTCTGTCAGATCCTGAACGGCGACACGGACGCTCGCGTCTTGGAGTCGGTCCCTAGCAACGTCAACTTTTTGGGAGGACCGGCGGCGCCGTTCTATCGCTTGTTTTTCATGTCGGAAGAGGTGCGTTCGTACCGCAATCTGATGCGACAAGCTCAGAATCGAGTCTTAGCGACCGGGGTGACGGCGGCCGAAAATGAAAGGTGGTTTCAAGCCGAATTCGACGCCAGTCGGTTGGGTCTCTTGAGTCGCCTGATGTTGCCGGCGCTCGCGAGCGTCTTCAAGGCCATGAATCGTTCCGAGGCGATGCAACGACTCGCGACGCTCGCCATCGCCTTGGCTCGCCATCGTCAGCAGTACGGCGCCTACCCTGAGTCGTTGGAGGCTTGGGACAGCAACACGATGGTGCCGCACGACCCGTTCGTCAATGCGCCATTGCGAATGATCCGCCGCGACGACCGTTTGGTCCTCTACAGCGTCGGCCCCGACGCGGTCGACAACCAAGCTGCCGGCGATGACCTCAAGTTCGAACTCCCCGCCCCGTAGAACAGGCCGTAGAACAGGCCGTAGAACAGGCTTCCAGCCTGTTATCTGCCCCTCACCCCCTCCCCCTCTCCCCAAGCTTCGCTTGGGGAGAGGGGAGCCGTCGGAGTGAGCCGCGTCGCCTTGCCCTTGGTCGTCACGCATTTCGTCGTCACGTCTGCGATTTCGCAAGGATCTGATCGAGTTCGGCGGCGGTGAAAGCGCGGACGGTGGCCGTATGGACGTTTCCCATGGACCCGAGATGCAGCAATAGCGCGGTCGCCGACTCGTCGTCTTGCGCTTCGAAGATCAGTACGCCGTCGTGATCGCCGAGCGTCCAGTAGATGTCCTTCACCTTGACCCCCATCTTCTTCGCCGACGCTTTGAGCGCTGCCGCGCGCTTGGCCGACTCGCCGATGCTCTTGATTCCCTGCTGCGTGAATTTGATCGTGGTAATGAAAGTCGCCATGGCCGTATCTCCTTTCCAGACAGTGTACTCGCCCCGTAGAACAGGCTTCCAGCCTGTTACCTCCGCATCACTCCTCACCCCTATCCCCTCTCCCCAAGCTTCGCTTGGGGAGAGGGGACCTGTCGGAGTGGCAAAGGTACCCGCGACGCCTTTCCCGCGCACGCGCAGCACGCCTCCCTTCATTGACGAACGTTCTTACGGTTGTTAGCGTGACGCGACTTACCCATCGCGAGCCCGCTTATGCACCGATTGTTCCTTCTGCTCGTCATCCTCTGCGCCGCGCTCTCCCCATGCCAAGCGGCGCCGCTTGATCCGGATCAACCTTACTCGGCGGAGCGGTCGAATGAGGCGACGTACGACGTCGACTTTGCGGTCGTGGTCACGCCGCCTTACGGCGCGAAGAGGCTGCAAGTTTGGCTTCCCATTCCGCCTTCGGACGCGGCGCAGCAAGTCAGCGACAGTCGGCTAAGCAGTTTTCCGTTGCGGATCGAGCCGCAGGTGGAGCGGGAGCCGAAGTTTGGCAATACGTTCGCTTACTTTGAATTCGACCGCCCGCAGGGGGCGCAAATCGTGCGGCACCAATTCCGCATCCGGGTCGCCGAACTGCGTTGGAACGTGGAGGCGTCGAAAGTGGAGGCGGTCGCGGACTGGCCGGCCGGCTTCTCCTTGTATCAACGCAGCGAAACGCAGGCTGTGGTGGTCAACGACAAGGTGCGAAATCTGCTGGACCAAATTGTGCCTCAGCGCCGCGATCCGCTCGCCAACTTCACCGACATCCTGTCGTGGGCGCAAGACAATCTGCAGTACGACCATGTGGAGGCGTCGTTGGCGGCCAGCGCCGAGCATGCGTTGGAGAAGCGGCGCGGTCATTGCAGCGATTATCACGGATTATGTGCGTCGCTGGGACGGGCGCTCGGCTATCCCACGCGAGTGACCTACGGCATCAATGCGTTTCCTAAGAACTCTCCGTCGCACTGCAAGTTGGAGGCGTTTCTTCCGCCGTATGGTTGGGTCAGCTTCGACGTATCCGAAACGCAGAAGCTGATTGCGTCGATTCGCCAAGATGACCGTTTCGACGACGCCGCGAAGCAGGCGTGGGTGCGGGCCGCTCAACGGCGATTGGTCAGCGGCTTTCGCGACAACACGTGGTTCCTGCAAACTCGGGGCACTGACTACGAGCTGGCGCCGCCTGCCAGTCGGCGCGCGTCGGTGGTGCGCACTGCGTACATCGAAGCAGACGGGAGGCCGCTGGCCGAACCAGATCCCGCGAACAAGCAGCAAACCAGCTATTCGTGGATGACGGTGCACGAGTATCGTCCGGATCGCGTGGTAAGCTATCCGTTCACCGATGTGACGACGCTGCAGGCATGGCGCGAATCGCCGTAGTCCTGTCAGATCGCGAGGGCAGACCGAATTCAGTTTGGGGGAGCGACCACGCATGAGTGCGCCACGGTTCATCATGATCGGCGGGTTTTTGGGCGCCGGAAAGACGACGACGGTCGGGCGGCTCGCGCGACGTTTTCAAGCGCTGGGGCAGCGCGTCGCGATCGTCACCAACGATCAGGCGACCGACCTCGTCGATACCAACTCGCTGCGTTCGCAAGGCTTCAACGTGGGCGAAGTCGCCGGGGCCTGCTTTTGCTGCAACTTTAACGAATTGACGAGCGTCGTCGAACGCTTGGCGTCAGACGCTCGCCCCGATGTGATCTTGGCCGAACCGGTAGGGAGTTGCACCGATCTCGTCGCGACGGTCATCCGCCCGTTGGTACAGGTGTACAACCAGCCGCTCGACGTCGCCCCGTACGGCGTGATTCTCAAGCCGAGTCACGGGCTGCGGATTCTACGTCCACGTCCGCAGATGCGCACCGGTTTTTCTCCGCAAGCCGAGTATATTTTCCGCAAGCAGATCGAGGAGGCGGATTTCGTCGTGATCAATCGCGTCGACGAATTGAGCGCCGCGGACGTGCACGATTTGGCGGCGGCGCTCGAGCGTGAGTATCCAGGTCGGCCCATCTTGCGGATGTCCGCCAAGACGGGCGAAGGCTTTGAGGGGCTCTGCGAGTTCCTCGACCAGCGCGGCGAATTTGGTCGTCGCGTCATTGAATTGGATTACGACGCCTATGCGATCGGCGAAGCCGAGCTCGGGTGGCTCAATGCTCAACTGCATGTCGCGGCCGCGGCGCCGTTTTCGCTCGACGAATTCCTGTGCGAGCTGATCCGCGACCTCCAATCGCGTCTGGAACCGCTAGGGGCTGAAACGGCGCACTTGAAGGCGATCGGCTTGTGGGAGGGCGCCTACGGCGTCGCGAATCTGGTGAGCAGCTTTACGGCGCCGGAGCTCAGCGTCCCGTCGGCCGCACGCACCCGCGAAGCGCAAGTGGTCGTGAACGCTCGAGTCGCCATGGACCCGGCGGACTTAGAGCGTCTGGTCCGCGATTCGACCGCCTTGATCGCCGCGCGCTACGCTGGCGAATCGACGATCGCCGCCCTCCAAAGCTTCCGCCCCGGCCGCCCCGTGCCAACGCACCGGCTCTAGCCGTAGGACAGGCCGTAGGACAGGCTTCTAGCCTGTCTTGGCTTTGTCTTGGCTTTGTCTTTTGGAGTTTGCTTTTTCGGGTTTGTTTTTGCGTGCGCGGGGGGCCGCGTTCCGCGGCCAGACAGGCTGGAAGCCCGTCCTACGTTAGAACAAGTGCCAGACGACGATGCCGGTGAGGGCGAAGAAGAAGGCGGCGCACAGCAGCGTTCCTAGTTGGAGGAACCAGTGGGGGCGCATGTCAGGGTGGAGCAAGGTGCGGTTGGCGTGCAACGCGTGCAGCGTGGCGCAGCCGAGTGCGATGTTGCCGAGCACGGCGCCGATCTTAGCGATGGCCAGCGGCGGGAGACAGGCTTCTAGCCTGTCTTGGCTTTGTTTTGGCTTTGTCTTTTGGAGTTTGCTTTTTAGAGTTTGTTTTTACGTGCGCGGGGGGCCGCGTTCCGCGGCCTGACAGGCTGGAAGCCTGTCCTACGTTAGAACAAGTGCCAGACGACGATGCCGGTGAGGGCGAAGAAGAAGGCGGCGCACAGCAGCGTTCCTAGTTGGAGGAACCAGTGGGGGCGCATGTCGGGGTGGAGCAAGGTGCGGTTGGCGTGCAACGCGTGCAGCGTGGCGCAGCCGAGTGCGATGTTGCCGAGCACGGCGCCGATCTTAGCGATGGCCAGCGGCGGGAAAAACCAGAGCGCGATGACGCCCCAAACGGCGTACGCGGCCAGGATCGAATAGTACACGTGCCCCACGCGCGACTCTTTCATGCGTCGCGCCCAAGGACTGGCCGACCAAATGATGTCGGTCCAACGACGGGCGATCTGGTCGCCGACGCTGACTTGTCCCGGCGCGAGGATTAAGAAGCCGCACAAGAGCGTGAGAATCCAGAACACGCCGCCGTACGCCGGATAGCGACTCGACATTCCCTCGGCCACCATCGCCGCCACTCGATGTTCGGCCACCGTGGCGTTGCGAATGAATTCCAGCGAGAGCATGCAAGGGAGCGCCATGCCGAGTACGGAACAGACCAGCCACACGGCGACTTGGTCGCGGATAATGTGTCGCAGCCAACCCTTCCACCGTCGACGTTCCTCGGGATCCTCTTCGTGGAACACCTTGCCGGTGTGCGAAAGTTGGATGGTGAGGCCGCCGACGGCGCTGGGGATCGCGCCGACATGCTTGCCCATGCCCCAACCTTTGTCGCGCGCGTAGTTGGAGAAGAGCGTATTGGATAATCCGCCCGCGCCGGCAATCGCGCAGAACGACGCCAGCATGGCCCAGTCGAGCGGCGGGAGATGGCCGTGCTCGCGCATGTAGCCCACAAACGAGACACGCTCGAATCCGCGGTGTTCCACCAGGTTTTTCAGTCTCGCGCCGTAGGGGGCGGGGACGTCGTCGAGCGTCGCGTAGTCCCAGGTTTCTTTCGGCGCTTCGACGACGGCCTGATCGGCTTGCCATGCCCCCCGTTCGTCGATCCGACCCCGCGCCGAATACCGCACGTCGTCATCCACCGCGGCCACGAAAAACTCGTTCTTTTCTGCGAACGGCTGCGCCTCGGCCAGCAGCGAGGCGAGCGCTGCCGCCCACCTCTCCGGCACGTCGCTGCGGCTCTTGTACGTCTCGACCTTGTCGCCTTGCACGATCTTGAATTCGGCGACCGTCGGCTTGTCGCCTTCGAACGTGCCTTTGACGACGAGCCGTGCGTCGCCGTCGCGCCGAGTGAGCGTAAAGTGTCGTCCAGCAACCACCGATTCCGCGCGCAGCGGCACGACTCCGAACGACACAAAGCCGCTGGCCACCTCCACGACGACCGAAATCGAGACCATGAAGACGGCGACGAAGGTGAGGTAAGTGAGGATCACGACGAGCTTGAACGTCATGATCTTCTCCAGCATCCGGTAGACGGTTCCGCCGAAGATGAGCGGCACGAACGAGAGCAGAAAGAGGGCGAAGCCTAGGCCCCTGACGAGTACTTGGTCGCCGGCGGCCGGAAGTCGTCCTAGCCAAGCGGCAGCCAGGGGGACGGCGGCGTTCGAAGCGTTGTAGGGCCAGATCGCGGCCAGATCGAGTACGGCGTACATGAGTATCCACCAGCCGGGGCCCGGCCAAGTGCGCAATCCGCCCACCACGATCGGCTCGCCGCAATAGATCGTGTAACGCATCATCATCAGGTTGCAGAACACCTGAAACAGGATGCTCAGCAGCGCTAACCACAGCAGCGTAGCGCCGTATTGTGCGGTGACGGCGGGGCCGAACAGCCATTCGCCGGAGCCGATGGACGTGCCGGCGAGGACGACGCCGGGGCCGATCAGGCCGATCCACAGCCGCCAGCCGGCGGCGGGCGGTTCCGGCAATTTGCCGATCGTCCAAGGAGGAAGTTTACCCGCGGCGCGCGTCGCCGCGCCCTCGTTCCCGTGCTCGTCCGCCATGTTCCGCCTCGCGTCGAATCGGTGAATCGTCGATTGCTCTTAGAGAATTGAGTTGCTTGGTCAGCCGTCCTGCAGTCGCTCCCAGGCGTCGAGCAGCCGGTTGGCCGCAAACTCAATTTCGTCTTCCGTTGTGTACCAGCCGACGCTGAAGCGGACGGTCCCGGCCGCTTGTTCGGCGCGGACTCCCATTGCGGCCAGCGTCGGCGACGGGTTGATGGCCGGTTCGTGCAGCGGCATCGCGGTCCATGCCAACACCTCGGGCGCCAAGTCGAGCAGCTTGGCGGCGTTCACGCCGGGGAAACTCACGCTGCACGTGTTCTGCAGTCGCGGCGCCAAGTCGCCATGCACGCGCAGCGCCGGTCCAATCGACTCGCGCAATAGTTCCACCAGTTGATCGCGGAGGCTGGCGGTGCGGGGTAGGACTTCGTCGAGCATCTTTTGGGCCAGCGAGGCGGCTTTCCCGAGGCCCATGATGCCGGGGACGTTTTCGGTCCCGGGACGGAGTCCGCTTTCGTGCGCGGCGCCGTGCAGGATGGGGTTGATCGCCACGCCGCTGCGGATGTACAGCGCTCCGATGCCTTTGGGAGCGTACATCTTGTGGCCGGCGATGGTGAGCAGATCGACGCCCAGATCGTCGACCTTGACTCGCGCCTTCCCCAGCGACTGGGAGGCGTCGGAGTGCAACAAGATGCCGCGCGCTCGACACAATTCGGCGATGTCGGCGATCGGTTGGATGGCGCCCACTTCGTCGTTGGCATGCATAACGCTGACCAGCAGCGTATTGGGGCGCAGAGCGTCGGCGACCAGTTGTGGATCGATGCGTCCCTGAGCGTCGCAAGGGACGATCGTCAGGTCGAAGCCCAGACGTTGGAGGTAGCGTGCGGGACCGGCGACCGACGCGTGCTCGATGGCGGACAAGACCAGATGGCCGCGGACTTCCAGCGATTGACGCGTGAGGACGCCGAGCAGAGCGAGGTTGTTGCTTTCAGTGCCGCCCGACGTGAAGACGATTTCTTCTCGATCCGCGCCGATGAGCGCCCCGACTTGCTCGCGGGCGTCTTCCACCGCTTCCTGAGTCGCGCGTCCCAGGGCATGGCCGCTCGACGGCGCCCCATAGTGATCGCCCAAGAACGGCCACATGGCGTCGCGAACGGCGGGCGCTACAGGGGTCGTCGTGTTGTAGTCGAGATAAACTTGCCGCATGCGGCCTCCTCAGTTGCCAAAATAGCGAGCGTAAGCGCTCCGAGCTTCCGCCAAGTCGCTGGTTCCGCCTACGATCGTGCGGCCGTCCGGGAATACGGTGAACAGAAACTTGTCGACTTGGAATCGTAACAGGTATCGATTGCGAACGACCGACCCCAACGGGGTCAATCTTTGCGCCAATTGATCGAGTGCGACGGCCGTTTGGTCGGGGAACGCCAACTGGACGGCGTTCCGACCGCACAGGACGGCGGTTTGCGAGCCGCGGCGGCCGTGGAGCCACGGGAATTCCGCGCCGCTGCAGGTCGGGCAACTGTCCCGCGTCGCACGCAGGCTTTCGAGTCGCACTTGCCGCGCCGTGTTGTCCCAGAGGTCGAACACTTGCAGCACGCGGCTGACGGCGTCGCGTCGCCCCGCCAGGATTTTGAGCGCTTCGCACGCCTGAATCGAAGCGATGACGTTGATGATGGGGCCGAGGATGCCGGCGGTGTCGCACGTCTCGGTCGTCCCCGGCGGCGGTGCGTCTTGCATCAGGCAGCGCAGGCAGGGCGTTTCGCCGGGCAGAATCGTCATCGTCTGCCCTTCGGCGCCGAGGCACCCGCCGTAGACCCAGGGGATGCCGAACTGCCGCGACGCGTCGTTCAGCAGAAAGCGAATCTCGAAATTGTCGGTCCCGTCGACGATCACATCGACGTCGCGCGTCAACTCCGAGATGTTCCGATGATCGACGTCGGCGACGATCGGCTCGATCTCGATTTGCGAGTTGATGGCGCGCAGCTTGGCGGCTGCCGCGATCGCTTTGGGCAAGCCCGAGGCGACGTCCGCTTCGTCGTACAGCACCTGACGTTGGAGGTTGTTCAGCTCCAAGAAGTCGCGGTCGACGATCCGCAGTCGGCCGACGCCGGCGCGAGCCAGCGTGTTCGCGATCACCGACCCGAGCGCACCGCAGCCGCAGACGAGGGCGCGCGAGGCGGCGAGCCGTCGCTGGCCTTCTTCGCCGAGCGGCGCGTAGCGAACTTGGCGGGCGTAACGGGCCAGTGGATCAGGGGCGGACTGCGGCATGCGAGAGTGGGAAGCGAGAAAACGAAGCGAAAAAGGCGTCGGGACGCCGAGACGAGTTACACCAAGTAGCCGGCATAGTCGCCGACGGTCGCCAATTCGCGCTGCAGCGCGTCGACGGCCGCACGCGCCTCGGGCAACTCGCACGGCGTCGAAAGCGGGCGCCGCGCGATGATCGGCAGCGAGCAGTCGGCGACGCGTTGAGCGAAGTCGGCCGCCGAGTCGCCGACGTCGACTTGCACGGCATGCGCCCACGGAGCGGCGGCGATCGTTTGAAAAACGCGGAAGGGCTGCACCAGGCACAGATTGGGCGCCAACGTGCGCACTCGGACGTCCGGTTCGACTCCGGGGCCCTCGAGAACGACGAGCCCGACGGAGGCCCAATGGGCGAGTCGCCGGAGGTCGTCGCGCCAGGTTTCGCCCGCCGTGTTGAGTCGCCCCACGACGACGACGCCTTCGCGAGCCGCCGCAGCGCAGAGGGCGTCGTCCGGATCAAGCTCGACGACGGCGGCGGACAATTCGTGCCAAGCGTGCAGTTGCCGATCGCCGACGACGTCCTGCGGTTCGTTGCGCACCTGGCTGCGATCGATGCCGCGCAGCACCCACCGTTGCGACTCGAAGCGAAAACTGCGGTGGGCCGAACCGAGGCGGCGGATGCCGAGTCGGCGGACGTCGGCGGCCACTTCCCGCCCCTCGTGCAACACGCGCAGCGACACTTCGTACAGCACGGGACTGTCGGGCGACCAAAAGCACGGATCGGGAATGACGGCCTTGGCGAGCAACGTGGGGCCGGGGCCGGCGTCGACCAAGGGAATGACCGCGGGCAACGTGCGTCCCTGCGGCAAGAAGGGGCCGCGCACCTGGCCCTCGATGCGCCACGCTTCGGCATCGACTGGGCGCGGCAAGCGGGCGTACAACTGCGCTGAATGAGCGGCGGCTTCGCCGAGGAAAACGTCGAGTTCGTCGAGCATGAGGAGCATCCGTGAGGAAGAGGCTTAGCGTTCGGCCGCGGCGGCGAGTGCCTCGGCGAGGATCCGCCCCGTCGCCGATTCGCGGCAGCGGGCGACGCGTTCGGGAGTGCCGTGCGTCACCACGCGTCCGCCGGCGTCCGCCGCGCCGGGTCCGAGATCGATTATATAGTCGGCGGCGCGCATGATCTGCACGTTGTGTTCGACCACGATCAACGAATGCCCCACGTTCAGCAAGGCGTCGAAGCAGTCTTGCAGCTGGACGATGTCCGCGAAATGCAGGCCGGTCGTCGGTTCGTCCAGCAGGAACAGCGTCCGGCGACGCGTGGCGCTGGAAAGGTAGGCGGCCAGTTTGAGCCGCTGCGCTTCGCCGGCCGAGAGCGTGTTGGCGGGTTGGCCGAGCCGCAGGTAGTCGAGTCCGACGTCGATGAGCTGCTTTAGTCGCAACTGCACCTTGGGCTGTCCGCGGAAGAAGCTGAAGGCGCTGCGGGCCGTCATGTCGAGCACTTCCGCGATGTTGCGACCGCGGTAGGTTACTTCCAGGACTTCCTTGCGGTACCGCGTGCCGCCGCAGGCGGAGCAACGCATGAAGACGTCCGGCAAAAACTGCATGTCGACTTCCAGGAAGCCGTCTCCGTTGCACGTTTCACAACGCCCGCCTTCCACGTTGAAGCTGAAGTGGCCCGCGGAAAAATGTCGCGCACGCGCTTCAACCGTTTCGGCGAAGACGGTGCGGATAGGGTCGAAGGCCTTGAGGTACGTGACGGGATTCGAGCGCGGGGAGCGTCCGATGGGACTTTGGTCGACCAACACCACGTCGTCGACTTGCCCGTCGCCGAAGACGTCGTCGTACGGCAACGGCGGCTCGTCGACTTCCTTTCGCTTGCGGTGGCACAGCGCGCCGTACAGCGTGTCTTGTACGAGCGTGCTTTTGCCCGAGCCGCTGACGCCTGTCACCACGCAGAGCACGCCCAGCGGGAATTCCACAGTGAGGTTCTTCAGGTTCCGTCCGCGGGCGTTGGTGAGTCGCACCCAGCCGTGGCCCGGGGCGCGACGCGTCGCGGGGGTGGCGAGCAGGCGGCGGCCGGTCAGGTAATCGCCTGTGACGCTTTCAGGCGACTGCAGCATCTCGGCGAGCGTCCCCGTGAAGACGATTTCGCCGCCATTCTCGCCGGCGCCAGGGCCGACTTCGATGAGCTGATCGGCGGCGCGGAGCATGGCTTCTTCGTGCTCCACGACGACCACCGTGTTGCCGCGATCGCGCAGTGCGCGGATCGAGTCGACCAAACGCGACACGTCGCTGGGGTGCAGCCCGACCGAAGGTTCGTCGAGCACGTACAGCATATTCACGAGGCTCGCCCCCAACGCCGACGTCAAGGCCACGCGTTGAGCTTCCCCGCCGCTCAGCGTTTTCAACGTACGGTCGAGAGTGAGGTAGCCCAGCCCCACGGCGTCGAGGTACGCGAGTCGCGAGGCGGTCTGCTTGAGGCTGGATTGGGCGATGGCGCGCGACCGCGGATCAAGCGCGAGTTGGTCGAGGAATTGACGCAGTCGGCCGACTTCCAGCGACGTCCATTCGTGAATGGAGCGTCCGCCGACGCGTACCGCGAGCGCCTCGGGGCGCAAGCGGCGGCCTTGGCAATCGGGGCACGGACTGCTGGTCCGCCAGCGGCTCAAGAATACGCGATGGTGCATCTTGTATTTGCGCTTCTCCAACCATTGGAAGAAGCCGCGTAGGCCGCCGAACGAACGTTCGGGAACGCCTTCTAAGATGATGCGCCGTTGCGCGTCGGTCAGATCGCGGTACGGAACGTCGACGGGAAGTTGATAGTCTGGGGCGAGCGCCAGCAGTTCTTGGAGTTCGTGGGCGTAGGCGGGCGTATTCCAACAGGCCACCGCGCCGTCGCGCAGGCACTTGCTTTCATCCGGCACGATGCGCTTCATGTCGAAGTCGATCAGATTGCCGAACCCCTCGCAGCGCGGGCAGGCGCCGAGCGGACTGTTGTAGCTGAATAGCCGCGGCTCGGGCGGTACGTACGCTCGGCCGCACCCGGCGCAGGTGTAGTCGGAATGAAACTGCAGTCGGTCCCATGGCGCCCCGTCGATCTGCAATCGTGAAGACGTCGGCAGCGGATCGCCGTCGGCTGCGACGAGCGCGACGCACAGTCCGCCGCCGCGCAACAGCGACGTTTCCAGCGTATCGAGCAACCGCGACTCGGCCAATGAACCGGTCGTCAAACGGTCGACGACGACCAGCAGTTCGGCCCCCGCGCCCAGCGCTTGAAACTCCGCCGGCAAGGGACTCAGGTTCGCCAAACGCCCCGCCGCCACGGCTCGCACCAACCCATCTTCGACCAACCCGGCCGCCGCCGATTCGAGCGTTTCGTCGTCGCCGATGCGGCGCGGGAACCCGACCAAAAGTTTGCGCCCGGGCGGCAGGGCGGCGAGTCGATCGGCGATGCGTTGGGGCGTTTGCGGTTGCACGGCGGCGCCGCAGTCGAGGCAAAACACTTGGCCGATCTTGCCGAAGACGAGCCGCAGGTAGTCGGCGATCTCGGTTGCCGACGCCACCGTCGCACGCGACGAACGAGACGGATCGCTGCGCGTGACGGCGATCGCGGGCGGCAAGCCGTCGATGCGGTCGACGTCCGGTTTCTCCAGCGGGTCGAGGAATTGACGCGTGTAGGTGGAGAAGCTCTCGATGTACCGCCGCTGGCCTTCCGCGTACAGCGTGTCGAGCGCTAGGCTCGTCTTGCCGCTGCCGCTGACGCCGCAGACTACCGTGAGTCGGCGGTGCGGAATGTCGACGTCGACGCTTCGCAGGTTGTGGACATCCACTCCGCGCAGTTCGATTCGACCTTGCGACACGCCAGACTCCTTTCGAGAATCCGGCATCTTAGCGTGGTGCGCCGCGTACGTCACGTTGGCGGCAGACGCGAGTCGCCCTATTTTGCCGCCGGTACGACGGTGAGCCAGTATTGACTGTGGAGCTGCGGGGCGCCGGGGACGGCGAACGTCACGTATCGCTTGAAGGGCGGGATGTTCTTGGCGGCGTCGCCTTTCGAGGCGAACGCGATGCGCAGGGGCGCTTGCAGAACGGCCGTCGTCGCGGCGGGATCGGCGTTCAGCACCAACTTCACCGCCTTCGCCGTGTCTCCGGTCGCGGCCGAGGTCGCCGGCGCGGCCGTCACGCCGGCGGGGAGTCCTTCCAACGACACCTCCAGCGCCTCGGCAAACCCATCGCGGCGTTCGATCGTCACGGGGATTTCGAGCGGCTTGCCGGCGGTGAGTACGAACGCATCCGCGGCGACGGCGACGGCCGGCTCGGGCGTCAGCAGTTCGGCCGTCAAGCGATACGCGTAACGAGGGCCTCCGTGGTGGTGGACGTCGCGGACGACGACCCGCAGTGGACCGTCCGCAGACGCCGCATAAGTGAGGAGTGCATCGCGATCCTTGCCCGAGTCGTCGTTTTCGGCGAGTTGTTTGCCTTGCGCGTCGACGACGGAGACGTGGGGGTCGAGCGGGAAGCCCAGCGACCGCGAGTCGACTCGCAACCGCCACTTTTGCCCTTTCGTCGCCGGGATGCGAAACAGGGCCTTCGCGTTCGGTTGCGGCAACAGGCCGCTGACCACGGCCGGTCCAGCCAGTTCTTGGCCGGCCGCTGTGAGCGACTCGGGACCGGCGATCAGGCTGGGAAGCGACGTCCAGGGGATCGCTGCGGCGTTGACCGCCTCGGCGTGCTGCACCCACGACCAGCTGCGGTCGTCGGCCGCGAAGCTCTCTTCGGCCGCATTCAGCGGCGATAAGTCGGCGGGCCGCGGAACGCTGCCGGCTCGCCCATCGAGGTAGTAAACGGGGCCCGCAGGTGCGGCGGTCGAACGACTCAACGGCAGCGGAATGTCGACGCGCGGACCGGCGGTCAGCGTCAAGCGATAGATGTAGTTGTCGCCGCCCGCGTAGCCGATCGTCGAATTCGGCTCGGATGGAAACGCGAACACACGCACCAAATAGCGCCCGTCGCGCGGGGCGACGAACGTCAGTTGGGGATCGAGCCCCGTTTCATCGTCGCAGTGTTCCAGTACGTATGCTTCCGCTCGTCGCGGAAACTTGTAACGCGCCGTTCCGCTGGGGGGCTCTCCGCCGCCGACCAACTCGGCGATTTGCAAGACTGCGTCCATCGGCGAACCAAGAGGGGCATGAGCGGCCAGCGCCGCTGTGAGCGACTGCCCCGCTTTCAGCGACACAAGGTAACCGTCGACGTCGCCCGCTTTGCCGACCTTGCCGTTGACGATCGTCGGCAGTTCCACCGTCTGTCCCTTCTCGACGGCGTCGTTCGGCTCGACTTCGGCGAGTTCCGTCACGCGATCGACGAGGAAGGCCTTCGGCGACGAGGCGCCTTCGGCATCGACCGCGCGCAGCCAATAGACGCCCGGCAAGGCGTCGGCGGCGATTTGAACATCGAGTTTCCCTTTGTCGGCGGCGGGGACGATCGTGAGTCCTGGGCGGTCGGCGTGAAACTCCGCGGGCCACTTCGCAAACTCGCCGCTGGCCGTCACGGCGACCTTTTGTCCGATTTGGCCGCCCGCAGGGAAGAAGCCGGTCAGCTTCGGCGGGGCAGCCGCCAGCGGCGCGGTCCAAACGGCCGCGCACAGCACTGCGACGCTCGCCGCCAGTCGATTCACAAAGCAGCTGCGCATCGGCGTTAGTCCTTGAACAAGAATTCGGGCGTATTCAGCAGCGCCCAGAGGAGATCTTCCGTCGCGCGGCGGCGCGAAACGTCCTTCTCGGCGAAGATCTGGCGTCCCACCTCGCGTTCGGCCGTTTCCGGCAGTCGGCCGTACACCAGCAGATACAGTTCTTCGACGATCTGATCGGGCGTCATGTCGCTGGCCGCCATCGCCGCCGCTCGCCCTTGGTCGCTGGTCACCTTTTGGTGCAGTTGAGGCGCGTTCATCAAGTGCAGCGTCTGCGTGACGGTCGTGTCGGCGTTCCGCTCGCACGGCGGATCTTGGTTGGGATTGGGGCGTCCGAACGTGTCGAGGAACATCGAGCTGATGCGCGTGGTCCAGATTTGGTTGGCCCGCGACTCGGCCGGCATTGCGCCGAACGAATCGGGGACGCCCGAAATGTCGGAGACGGCGTCCAGCAGCACTTCGGCGCGGAGACGCGTGCGATAGTGACGCGAGTAATTGCGCGTGTCGGCCGTATTCCGTTCGTGGGGAATGGAACTGAGGCCGTAGACCTGCGAAAGGGTGATCGTACGCAGGAGTTGTTTGACGTCGTACTTCTGCTGACGGAAGTGAGCGGCGAGGGCCTCCAGCAGCGGGCCGTTGCTCGGGGGATTCGTCGCTCGCAGGTCGTCCACCGGCTCGACGATCCCCCGGCCCATCAGGTCGGCCCAGACGCGATTGACGAGCACCTGCGCGAAGAACGGATTCTGGTCGGAGGTGATCCACTGCGCCAATTGTTCGCGCGGGTCGCGACCATCATCGACCGGCGTCGCGTCGACCGGCGTTTCGGGGGCGCCCGCTCCCGCGAGCGGGAACAACGGGCGCGGGGCGAGGACGGCTTGAGTGAGCGGGTGTTTGACGGCGCCCGATTTGGCGGTGAGGATCATTTCTTCGCCGCCCGAAATGGGAGGCGATAGGCCGACGCCCTTGTGTCCCACGCGTGCGAAGTAGGCGGCGAAGCTGTAGAAGTCTTCCTGCCCCCACTTCTCAAACGGATGGTGGTGGCATTTCGCGCATTCCAGCCGCACGCCTAAGAACAATTGACTCACCATCGTCGTGATCTCATCCGGCTCGCGTCGATCACGGAACAGAGTTGCCGCGCCGTTGCGCCAGGTGCTTCCCTGGGCGGTGATGAGTTCGCGGACGAACTGATCGTACGGCTTGTTCTTGCGGAAGTTGTCGCGAATCCACTGGTCGTAGTTCAGCACCGCCTTGATGCCGACGCGATAGGGGTTCGGACGCAGGAGATCGGCCCATTTGCCGGCCCAGTGGTCGGCGTATTCGGGACGCTCCAGCAAGGCGTCGACCAGCTTTTCACGCTTCTGTGGATCGGCGTCAGCAAGGTAGCTGCGCACTTCGTCGGGGGTCGGCAGTCGACCGATCAGGTCGAGTGAAACTCGGCGCAGGAACTTGGCGTCGTCTGCGGGAGGCGATGGGACGATGCCGAGCGTCTTGAGTTTGGCCCAAACTTGTTCGTCGATGAAGTTGCGTCGCGGCAGTCGTGCATACGTTTCCTCCGGGACGATTCCCGGCAGCGGGATGGCGACGTTGCAGGCAGCGATCAAGTTCATGAACCGCGCCATGATGGCGGCTTCACCCGGAATCGGGCTGGCCTTCATGAGCCCGGCCGCGTTGACCGACACGACGCCGCTTTCGTTGGACTGGAATTGGCTCAGGCGCGTGACGTCGCGCTCCGTGCCGTCGGAGTAGAAAGCGGTGACGACCAGTTGGGCCGTTTCGTTGGGCTGCAAGTACTTTTCGCGGGGCTGGACTTCGACGCGCAAGACGGTCGGTTCTTTCTCCAGCCGTCGGGGCATGCCGCCGGCGATCCAGCGGCGCAGCGTCTCGTATTCGGGGCTGCCCGGCTCGATGCGCTGTCCTCCGCCGTGCGGCAGTTCGGCGGCGCCCTTTTGCAGCAGCAGACTGCGTTGGGCGGAGGCGGGAAAGACGCGTCGGCCGCGAGCATTCTTGGTGAGCGCGTCGTAATCGAAATCGGAATCGAAACCGAACAACGACAACTGAAAACCGTTTTGGCCGCGGGCCTTGCCATGGCAGGGGCCCGAATTGCAGCCGCGCGACGTGAGGATCGGCTGTATGTCGAGTTCAAAGCTCAGCGGCGCGTCGTTCTCGGCCGCTCGAGCAGGCGGCGTCGATGCACAGAACAACTCGCAGGCCAAGAATCCGCAAACGCTCAAGATCGCGGCGAGCGGCGTGACGGGCAGACCGAGAAATCGTCGGAATTGCCTCCAATGCATCGTGGCGTTCCTCGCGATGAAATGATTCGGGGGGCGTTCGAGGGCGGGTAGGGGCGGCGACGGGCGTCGGGCGGGGACCGCTCATTCTAATTCAGCGCCTCCGGCTGTCACAAGCGCGGCGCGCGGTCGTTCGAGTATGATGCGGACATGAAAGCCGACATCGCTTTAGTCACCGAACGACGCTATACGGCCGCCGCCGCGCCGCCCGACGATTGGTATCTGGCGAACATTTTGGAAGACGATGGATTGTTGGCCGAAGCGCTGGCGGAAAGAGGCTTGTCGTCGCGACGCGTCGCGTGGTGCGATCCGAACGTGGACTGGAGCAGCTTTCGCGCGGGGGTGCTGCGGAGCACCTGGGACTATTTTCATCGCTTTGACGAATTTGTCGGTTGGATGGATCGCGTCGAGCGTCTGACGCGTTGGTACAACGAGTGGCCGACGGTGCGCTGGAACCTCGACAAGCATTACCTGGCCGATCTCCAAGCGCGCGGCGTCCGCGTCGTGCCGACTCGCTTTCTGGAACGCGGCGACGAGACGCCGTTGACGAGCATCCTGACGGAACTGGACTGCCGCGAAGCCGTCATCAAGCCCTGCGTGTCCGGGGCGGCCCGCCACACGCACCGCGTTTCGCGCGAGAATGCGACGCTGATCGACGCACAACTGGCGCAACTGCGTATGGACGAGGCGTTTTTGGTGCAACCCTTTCAGCATTCCATTCAGACCGAGGGGGAACGGAGTCTGATGGTCTTCGATGGACGGTGTACGCATGCGGTGCGGAAGCGCGCTAAGGCGGGGGACTTTCGAGTCCAGGACGACCATGGCGGGACGGTGCACGAGCATCCGCCGACGTCGGCCGAGGCGGCGCTCGCCGAACGGGCCGCCGCCGAATGCACGCCGCTGCCGGCGTACGCTCGAGTCGATCTGGTGACGGACAACGAGGGAGCGCTAGCGGTAATGGAATTGGAGTTGATCGAACCCGAATTGTGGCTGCGGCGATCGCGCGACGCAGCGCGGGCCTTCGCCAGCGCGGTGGCGCGGCGGGTTGCGAATGCATCGTGAACGGGCGATTTTGTAGATTTGGCGGCAGGGTGGGGCGAGAGGAATTTTCCAGGAGTGCGGGAGATGACGAGTTGGAAAGCGGCGGCGTGGTGCGGGTTGGTCGTATGGGCGTTGCTGCTGAGCGACGCCGGGCCGCGCGGGACGGCGAGAGTTGCGGCGGAGGAGAACGCGGCGGCGCTCATGGTGACGCCTCCGCCCGCGGAGTTGAAGACGCCGGAGTTCTATCGCAAGTACGTCAGTGCCAGCGGCTATCCGATCGTGGCATCGGCGCGGGTAAACGACTATGCGCTGAAGGAAGCCGCCTACCTTGTCAATCAGATGCTGGCGCACCGGCCCGATGTGCGGAAGGCCATGATCGACAGCGGTTCGCGGCTGTGCATCCTTGGGTACGACGAGTTTACGACCGACCTGCCGGAGTTTGCACATTTGACGAAGCCGCGCGGGTTGGACGGCGTGTCGGACAAGGACTTTTGGGATGCTCGAGCGCGCGGGACGGGGGGGAGCCAGACCGACCCATACTGTTCGTGCGGCGAAGAGAATCTATTGGCGTATGCGGGCGATCCGTATGCGGCCGAGTGCATTTTGATTCACGAGTTTGCGCACAACATGCACTTGCGCGGGTTGGTGCGCGTCGACCCGACGTTCGACGGTCGTGTGAAGGCGGCCTACGAAAAGGCGATGTCGGAGGGGCTGTGGAAGAAGAAGTATGCGTCGGTGAATCACCACGAGTACTTCGCAGAGGGGGTGCAGTCGTGGTTCGACAACAACCGTCCGCCCGACCACGACCACAACCACGTGGACACTCGCGCTGAACTGATCGAATACGACCCGCGCCTCGCCGATTTATGCCGCGAAGTTTTCGGCCCTACGGAGCTGAAGTACACCAAACCGGCCACTCGCCTGCGCGACCACCTGGCCGGCTACGACCCCGCGCAATCGCCCACCTTCGCCTGGCCCGAACGCCTGCAAAAAGCCCGCACCGCCATCCGCAAACAGGCCGAATCCCGCCCGTAGCACAGGCCGTAGCACAGGCCGTAGCACAGGCTTCCAGCCTGTGACCCCACCCCTCGTCTCCACCCCCCGCTTTCTCTCCCCACCCACCCATTGCCACGCCCCCTGGAGTGGCAAAAAAACTGAGCGTGAGTCCGCGCACGGTTGCTGCGCCCACACCCCTCATCCCCGGCCCTTCTCCCCGCGGCGGGGAGAAGGGAGCACCATCCGCGCGTGTCGTTGCGCGACCAACGCCAGTGGGTCCAAGGCGCCAGTGGGTCCGAGGCGCCAAACGCTCCGACTTCAACCGAGTTTTGGTCACTCCCCCACCCACTTCCCCTCCCCCCAATCACCGCCAAAAGCGACTTCCCGCCGCCAGCGCGACGGGGAGTGCGATGGAAAACGTGATCGCCCAGGGCAGCCAGCCGTGCGCTTGTGCAAACGAGCCGAAGCAGGCGTAGATGACGGCCAGGGCCAGATTGGCCAGCGCCACGGGGGGGAAGAAGCGTCGCCAGGTCATGCCTTGCAGGCCTGACCAGAGGACGCTGGCTTCCGACAACACGGGGATGCCGCGCGTGACGACGAGCATCGTGGGGCCGAAGCGGTCGCGGAGTTGCGCGATGCGCTCCAGGTCGCGGGGTCGCGAGAAACGGCGCGAGAAGGCCGGTCCGCCGGCTCGAGCCAAGAGAAAGCCGAGCATCGCGCCGCTGGTCATGCCGGTCCAGGCGACGACCGTGCCGGCGAGCCCTCCGAGTTGCCAGCCAAGCAGGGTGCACACGACGCTGGAGGGGACGGGCAGAAAGATATCGCTGGCCAGGAGGCTCCAGCCGACCGCGGCCGTCGTGGCGGGGGGAGGCGGAGACTGCCGCCAATGCTCGATCCAGGCGGTTAGGGCGTCGCCCCACACCAAGAATGGGAGGATAGGGACCAGCAGGATGAGTACAACCGGCACGAGGGGACGGAATAGTTCCATGAGGAAAACGCGGTTCGCGGTCGGTTCACGGTTGCTGTACTCACCCCGGGACCGTATACTCGGCCGCTTATTGATGCCGGAAGGAGAGCCAACATGACGATTGATAAGAGCTTGAAGGTGAAAAAGGGGTTGTCGGGAACCCGTAGCGTGTTGACGCGCGCGGAGCGACTCCTGAAGCTTAAGGAAGCGGAACGTTGGAAGGAAGGCGCCAGCAGCATCTTGGGCATGCCCAAGGTGCGCGTGATGAAGCTGGCGCTCAAGAAGAAGAAGAAGGAAAAGAAGGAAGAGGAAGGCGCGGACGCCAAGGGCGGCAAGGCTGGGGCCAAGCCGGCTGCTGGCGCGAAACCGGCCGCTGGTGCGAAGCCGGCCGCTGCCGCCAAGCCCGCTGCTAAGAAGTAGGCTGCCAAGAAGTAGGCTGCCTTCTGCCTTGCATAACTCCATGAGCCGGCAGGCTTTCGCCGCCGGCTTTTTTGGTTTGGTCGTAGGCGACCCTGCCGGTTGTTCCTCAGGAGGGTGCAGCGGATGCGCGTACGCTTGGAGTACGGCAAGACCGGTTTAGAGGTCGATCTACCAGGCGATCGAGTGGTCCGTAAGCTGGCGTACAAGGATGCGCCGCCGCTCGCGGATCCAGCCGCGTCGCTGGCCGACATTCTGGCTTCGCCGATCGGGTCGCCGCCGCTGGCCGAGTTGGCTCGCGGCCGTCGCAGCGCCTGCATTCTCATCTGCGATATCACTCGGCCGGTCCCCAACGAGCTCATTCTGCGGCCGATCTTGCATACGCTGCGCGAGGCGGGAATCCCGCGTTCCGAGATCTTGATTCTGGTCGCCACGGGGCTGCATCGCGGCAATACGCCCGCGGAGCTCGTGGAAATGGTGGGGCCCGAGATTTTCGAGACCTATCGAATCGAGAATCACGACGGCCTGAAGCGCGACGAACATACCTATTTGGGCGAAAGTCCCCGCGGCGTTCCGATGTGGATCGATTCGCGGTACGTGCACGCCGATCTCAAGATCACCACGGGCCTGATCGAACCGCACCTCATGGCCGGCTATTCGGGCGGCCGCAAGCTGATCTGCCCCGGCATCGCGGCGCTCGAGACCGTCAAGGTTTGGCACAGTCCGGCGTTCCTGGAGCATCCCAAGGCCGACTGCGGCATCTTGGAAGGGAATCCGGTGCACGAGGAAAATACGTGGATCGGTCGGCGGGCGGGGTGCGATTTCATCGTCAACGTCGTCATTGATTCTCAGCGCCAGCCGCTTAAGTTCGTCGCCGGGGACATGGTCGCGGCGTTTGAGTCGGGGGTGGAGTTTGTGCGCGGCGTGGTGCGCGACACGATCCCTGAGCCGGCCGATATCGTCGTCACTTGCGGCGCCGGGTATCCGCTCGACACCACCTTCTACCAATCGGTGAAGGGGATGACGGGAGCGCTGCCGGTCGTAAAGCAAGGCGGCACGATCATTCTGGCGGCCAGCATGACCGAGGGGATCGGCAGCCCGCAGTTCCAGCAACTGTTCCGCGACAACGCGACGCTGGAGCAATTCATGCAACGCATCCTCGGCCAAGACTACTTCGTCATGGATCAATGGCAGCTCGAGGAACTGGCCAAAGTACGGCGCAAATGTCGCGTGAAGATCGTCACGCAAGGGTTGCCGGCCGAGGTGATCAATGGGTTGTTCGTGGAATCAGCGCCGAGCGTCGAGCAGGCGGTGGCCGAGTCGCTGGCCGAGTACGGTCCGGCGGCCAAGATCGCGGTGATCCCCAAAGGCCCCTACGTCCTGGCCGAAGTCGCCTAGTCCGGCCGCTTGCGCTGCGGTTTCCGTTCGGCCGTTGCCTGGCGCGGATCTTCGGGCCAGGAATGCTTGGGATAGCGACGTCGCAGCTCCTTTCGCACCTCTTGGTACGCGTACGACCAGAAGCTGGCCAAATCGTCGGTCACTTGTTGCGGGCGGTAGTTGGGGCCGAGCAGGTGGAGCAGCACGCGGACCCGGCCGCCGGCGATGCGGGGCGTGTCTTGCAGGCCGAAGACTTCTTGGATGCGGACGGCGAGCACCGGCGGCCGCCCCTCGGAGTACTCCAACGCAATCCGACTGCCGCTCGGCACCTCGATCCGCTCGGGCGCTTCGCGACGCAAGGCGGCCGCTTGGACGGGGGTGAGGAGGCTGGCGAGCGCCGCACTCCAGTCAGCGCGGCGGAGGTCGTCAAACGAGCGACAGCCGGCGCAGACCCAGGGGAGGAGCGGCGCGAGCGAAGCGGCGTCGACGGCTGGCAACTCGAGTTCCGGCATCCACGTCCGCAGGCATTGCCAGCGCAGCAGCAGTTTGCCCGCGTCGGAATCGGGCGGCGGGAGGATTTCGGTGAAGCGGGCGGCGGCCGCTTCCGCGAGGACGCGCGCCGTCTCTTCACCGGGAGGGAGCGCGGCGGGGGTTTCGTCGAGCAGCAAGTCGCCGAAGCGCGTGCGGCGTCGAGCGGAGACGCGCTGCGTCGCTTCGTCGAACGCGACCTCGACCGAAGTTTCTAGTTGGTCGGCGGGCAGCCAAGCTCGTTCCACCGCCGACGCTTGACGGACTCGAGTTTCCCCTTGGCCGGCGTCGAGCGCAATGCAAACGAACAGTTCGGGTTCAACGACGCCGCTGGCGGGGTCCAGACGCACGCCGCGACCGCCCACCATCACGCCGCGAGCGCCGCCGGGCTCGCGACGTTTGGCAAGTCGATCGGGGAAGGCCGCGTAGAGCGCGCGCATGAAGGCCTCATCTCGGTCGTCGGTGCGTCCGGTCGCGCGCGGCAGTTCCAGCTTCTTGGCGGCGGAACGGACGAGGCGAACAAGTTGGTCGCGGGCGTGAAACAGGTTGCGAGCGGCGCTGCGGTGGAGGGCGCCGGGAGGGAAGTCGAGTCGTCCTGTCGCGTGGAATTCTTCGAGCGCCTCGACGCGTTCGAGTAGGTCGGAGCGGGTGCTGGCGCGAGGCGGCGGGGCGCCCGGGCCCGTTGGTCGGCGGCTGAACGGATCTCGCTCGGCCAACAAAGCGGCGGCGAGCGCGATTCGATCCAGACAGTCTAGGCGATGCCCCTCGATCAAGAGCCGGCCGAGTCGCGGGTGAACGGGGAGACGCGCCAAGATGCGGCCCAGCGGGGTGAGTTGGCGGGCGCGGACGGCGCCGAGCCGCTCGAGCAAGGCGAGCGACGCATCGACGGCGGCGGCGCGCGGCGGTTCGAACCACGGAAACGCCGATACGTCGTTTTCGCCGAGCGACAGCAATTGCAGGATCGCGCCGGCCAGGTCGGCGCGGCGTACTTCCGGTTCCGTGTGCGGCGCTCGAGCCGCCTGTTGCTGGGGGCTCCAGAGACGCACGCAGCAGCCGGGCTGCAGGCGACCGGCGCGTCCCGCTCGCTGGTCGGCGGAGGCTTGCGAGATGGCGGCCAGTTCGAGTCGATCGAGGCCGACGGCCGGGTCGTAGGTGAGAATACGCGCTTGCCCCGTGTCGATGACGGCGGCGACCCCTTGGACGGTGACCGACGTTTCCGCCACGTTGGTGGCCAGGACGACGCGTCGTCGCCCGCCGCGGCTCAACGCCGCATCCTGCTGCTCGGGCGGCAAGTCGCCGTACAGCGGAACAACGTCCAATTGGAAGTCGCGGGCCAGACGCTGCAACTGACGCGATGTCTGATGGATCTCGCCCACGCCCGGGAGGAACACCAGCACGTCGCCGTCGCGTTGCGGGAGAATTCGGTCGAGCGCCCGTTCGACTGCTTCGGGCCACGGTTGATGAGGCGGACGCGGTGCGTATTCGACTTCGACCGGGAAGAGCCGCCCTTGGCTCGTGACGAGCGGCGCGTCCCCCAGGTACTTGGCGACGGCTTGGCCAGCGAGCGTCGCGGACATCACGACTAGTTTTAGATCCGGCCGGACAGTGGTTTGCAACAACCGCATCATGCCGAGCGCCAGGTCGGCGTCGAGGCTCCGTTCATGGAATTCATCGAATACCACGACGCCGACGTGTTCCAGAAACGGATCGTCCTGCAGCATCCGCAGGAGGAGCCCTTCGGTGACGACGAGCACGCGCGTGGCGTCGGTCGCTTTCCGCTCGAAGCGCACCTGATAACCGATCAGTTCTCCGAGCGTCGTGCCGCGCTCGTCGGACATACGGCGAGCGGCGGCCCGCGCGGCGATGCGGCGCGGTTCGAGCATCACGATTTGGCGGCCGTCGGAGAGGCCCGCGTCCCACAGGGCGACGGGAACTCGAGTCGTCTTGCCCGCGCCGGTCGGGGCTTGCAGTACGACGGAGGCGTGTGCGCGCAAAGCGCCGATCAGTTCGGGGAGGACGTCGTCGATCGGGAGTCGGTCTTGCATACGGAGGGCCAATCGTACGGCCGAGCGTGTGATCCGACAACGCCGGCCCGTCGCTTGTCGACTCAAGCTGGCCTACAATCGGCGGCTGACGGAGGCATCTCGTGGCGACTTACACAGCGACGGTGCGCGGCGAACGCTTTGTGTTCGACGGCCTGCGCGACCTGTTGGCGAAAGCGAACGAAGAAAAGTCCGGCGATGCGCTGGCGGGGTTGGCCGCCGAATCCCAGCGCCAGCGAGTCGCCGCCAAACTGGCGCTCGCCGACCTGCCGCTCGCGGAGTTTCTCGACCGGCCGGTTCTTGCTCCCGACGAAGACGCAGTGAGTCGCGAGACGGCGGCGGCGTGGGACGAGCGGGCGTTCGCCGAATTGTCGTCGTGGACGGTCGGCGAGCTGCGCGAGAGGCTGCTTGAGGATTCCTCTGGACAGTCGGAGTACGAGCGCTGGCGCGGAGCGTTGTGGCCGGAGATGGTCGCCGCGGTCGCGAAGCTGATGAGCAACAAGGATCTGGTCGTCGCCGCGGCCAAAGTGCGCAACGTCACTCGGTGTCGCAACACGATCGGCGCCGCGGGCGTCTTGGCGATTCGCGTCCAGCCCAATCATCCGGCGGACGACGTGTCGGGGATCGTCTATTCGGCCGTCGAGGGGTTGCTGTACGGCTGCGGCGACGCCGTGATCGGCGTGAACCCGGCGACGGAGTCGGTGGAGTCGGTTGCGGCCATCTTGCGGGCGCTCGATCGACTGATCGAACGTTGCGAAGCACCGACGCAGCACTGCTGTTTGGCGCACATCACGACGCAGTTGGCGTGTCTGGACGTCGGCGCCCCGATCGATTTGCTGTTTCAATCGATCGCCGGCACCGAGGCGGCGAACGCGAGTTTCGGCGTGACGGTCGAGCTGTTGCGCGAAGGACGAGAGCGAGTGTTGGAGCAGCATGCGGAACGTCGGCATGTCCCGTGGGTCGGGTCGCAGGTGATGTATTTTGAGACTGGGCAGGGGAGTGCGTTGTCGGCCGATGCTCACCACGGCATCGACCAACTCACGCTGGAAGCGCGAGCGTACGGACTTGCGCGGCTGCTCGACCCGTTCCTGGTGAACAGCGTCGTGGGGTTCATCGGGCCCGAGTATCTGTACGACGAGCGGCAGATTGTTCGCGCGGGGCTGGAGGATCACTTCATGGGCAAATTGCTGGGACTGCCGATGGGGTGCGACGTGTGCTACACGAACCATGCGGTCGCCGATCAGAATTCGGCCGACAACTTGCTGATGCTGCTGACTGCGGCGGGGTGCAATTATTTCATGGGGGTGCCGGCGAGCGACGACGTGATGCTGAATTACCAGTCGACCAGCTATCACGACGCGTGGGCCATGCGGCGTTTGTTTGGGCTGCAACCAGCTCCCGAATTTGCGGCGTGGCTGTCGCGCGCGGGGTTGCTGGAAGCGGGGCGGACGCGTTGGGATCAGGCACGAGCCGAACGGCTGTGCGAACACCTGTTGCGGTTGGGTTGGGAGTAAGCGATGAAAGATCCGCAGCACGATCCGCAGCACGATGTGATCGCCGACGACATTCACACGCTGCATCAACTGGGCTATGCGCAGGAGCTCGCGCGGCGCATGAGCGGGTTTTCGAACCTGGCGATTTCGCTGTCGATCATCTGCATTCTGGCCGGCGGGCTGACGTCGTTTCACTTGGGCTTCGCCACGGTCGGCGGGGCCGCGATCGGCCTGGGGTGGCCGATCGTCTGCCTGTTCTCGCTGGTGGTCGCGCTCACAATGGGGCAAGTCGCGTCGGCGTTTCCCACGGCGGGCGGGCTGTACCACTGGGCGGCAATCTTGGGCGGCCGCGGTTGGGGATGGACGACGGCGTGGTTCAATTTGGCCGGATTGGTCACGGTGCTCGCGGCCATCAACGTGGGAACGTTTCAGTTCTTCGTCGGGGCCTTTGCGCCGGCGTGGGGAGAGCAGCCGTGGGCGCAGGCGCTGGGCGTATCGCTCATCACGCTCACGCAAGCCGCGATCAATCATTTGGGGATTCGCACGACGACGCGTCTGACCGATTTCAGCGGCTATTGGATTCTCGCCATCTCCGTCGTGTTGACGATCGCCCTGCTATGGTGCGCGCCGAGTTGGAACGCGGGGCGGCTGGCGACGTGGGACAACTTCAGCGGACTGCCGGCGGATGCGCCGGTGTGGCCGGCGGCGGAGTCGCTGTGGGGGCTGTTTGCGCTTGGTTTTTTGCTGCCCGCCTACACGATCACCGGCTTCGACGCGTCGGCGCACGTGTCCGAAGAGACGGTCGGTGCGGCGTTAAATGTGCCGCGCGGGATCGTGCGTTCGGTGTGGATGTCGGGCGTGTTCGGCTGGGTGATGATTTGTGCGATCGTGATCGCGATGCCCGACTTGCGCGCGGGGGCCGAACAGGGCGGCAACGTCGTGGTGTGGACGATGCGGGCGACGCTGCCGAACTGGCTGCATCATGGCCTGTGCGCCGGCATCGTCGTCGCCCAGTACCTGTGCGGGCTGGCGACGGTGACGTCGGCGTCGCGCATGGCCTACGCGTTCGCGCGCGACGGCGGTTTGCCCTGCTCGTCGCGATTACGGCGAGTTTGTCCGCGGTTCCGCACGCCGGACGCCGCCATCTGGACGGTCGCGATCCTCGCCGTCTCGTTTACGCTGTACACCCCCGTGTACGGGACGATTACGGCGGTCTGTACGATCTTTCTGTACGTGTCTTATGTGTTGCCGACCGCGATCGGGCTGGCGACCTACGGCCGCTCGTGGAAACGCTTCGGCCCGTGGCGTTTGGGCGCATGGTACCGGCCGCTGGCCGCCCTCAGCGTGCTCGGCTGCGTCGCCCTGATTGTGATCGGCATGCAGCCGCCGAATGAGCGTGCAATTTGGGTGGTGGGCGGCGTGTGCGGTCTGTTGGCGGCCGGCTGGTGGCTCGGCGCCCGCCGTCACTTTCCCGGGCCGCCCGTGGGAGTGCTGTCGATGCAACGCCAAGCCGAGATCTACTCGGCGGAGGAAGCCGTGCAGCAGGAGCATTTACCGTGAGCGACGAGTTGGCGTCGAGGGAGGAACGCGACTCGGCGTTGGTGCAGCGGGTGCGCGCCGCGACGCCGGCGCGGTTGTTCGTGGGGCGAGCCGGCGGCTCGTATCGCACCGCGACTCAATTGCAGCTGCGCTCCGACCACGCGGCGGCCGTCGATGCCGTGTGGCGCGAACTGGATCTAGTCGCCGACTGGGGTGCGGCGTTTTGTCGCGAGTGGGACTTTTGTCTGGCGACGACGCTGGCGGCGACGAAGGACGAGTACTTGCGTCGGCCTGATCGCGGTCGGCGATTGTCGGCGGATTCCTGGGCGGCTCTGCGCGAGGCGCTTCCCGGCGGCTGCGACTTGCAGATCATCGTTGGGGACGGACTGTCGGCGGCGGCCGTCGCGCGCCAAACGCCGCGCGTCCTGCCGTCGCTGGTCGCACTGGCTCGAGACCGGGGCTGGACGATCGGCCGCCCGGTGTTCGTGCGCCATTGTCGCGTGGGAGTGCTGAACGACGTGGGCGAGGTGCTGCGACCGCGGGTGGCGGCATTGTTGATCGGCGAGCGGCCGGGGTTGGCGACGGCCGAGAGTCTGTCTGCCTATCTGGCGTACGAACCGCGTTCGGGACACACTGACGCCCAGCGCAATTTGATCTCGAACATCCACGATCGGGGCGTTCCACCCGAAGCGGCGGCGAGTCGGATTGCGGCGTTGGCCGCTTTGTTGATGCGGCGGCGTACAAGCGGCGTGACGGTGAAGGAAGAAGTTTGAAGGCGAAGGGCGGGGCATGGCGCGGAGTCGATCGTCGAAGAGCTACGGGCGCAGGCGGCGCGGGTTGCCGACGTGGATTACGGTGATCGCGACCTTGGCGGCGATCGGGCTTTTGTATTGGTTCCAGGGGCCGGCCGATCACCCTTGGAAGCCGTTGCCCGTCGACCCGCAAAAGGGAACGGCGGGGCGCCCAGACGGCGTTCGCGTGTCCGCTGAGAAGGGCGGGAAGAACGATTCCGGCCGAGGGGGGGCGGAAGGCGAGTCGAACCAGAAAAAAGAAGGCGGCCGGAAAAAAGGCGAGTCGGATTCTGCTACGACGAGTTCAGAACGCACGATCGTCAAGAACGTTACGATCCGCGACCGCTCGGGCGACGAGGCCTATCAGGGCGACATCGATCTGACGGACACCTTGAAGCGCATCGACCGCGGCGAACGACTCGAGTTTCCCCATGATGGAACCGTATTTCAGAACCGGGAAGGTCGCTTGCCGGAGAAGCCGGCCGAGCATTATCGCGAATGGGTGCATCGCACTCCCGGTATGGCGGGACCAGGTCCGCAGCGAGTCGTCACAGGGGAAGACGGCGAGGCGTACTACACGCACGACCACTACGAAACGTTTAAACGGATCCGATAGCGGCGCGGTGCGGCGGGCGAGTCTTTGAATTGTCCCATCGCAAGGGGCTATATTCAAAGCGTCGCCCATTCACGAAACGAAACGTACAATCACGTCCGCGCTTGCGGGCCGCATGAACGAGAATTAACGATGGTGGACTGGTCCGCATTCGCCGCGACGATTGCTCCGTATCAACGCTTCCTGCTGGTCAGCCATGTCCGCCCCGATTGCGATGCGCTCGGCAGCGAACTCGGCATGGCCGGCGTGCTCGAACAGCTAGGCAAGCACGTTCGCATCGTAAACGGGCAGGCGACTCCCCCCAACATCGCCTTCATCGACCCGACGAAGCGCATCCGCGCGATCCATGTCGATGCGACGCCCGATGAATTGCAGGACGTCGAGATGGTGATGATCCTCGACACCAGCGCCTGGGTGCAACTAGGGCCGATGGCGGACGTCATCCGGAAATTGCCGGCGAAACGGATGGTGGTCGATCACCACGTCAGCGAAGACGATTTGGGCGCGGCGCTGTTCAAAGATACGAAAGCGGAAGCGACGGGGCGGTTGGTGTTCGAAGCGGCGCGCCATCTGGGCGTCGAAATCACGCCGGCGATCGCCGAACCGTTGTTTGCGGCGATCGCCACCGATACCGGCTGGTATCGCTTCGGCTCCGCCTATTCGTCGACGTATCGAGTCGCCGCGGACTTGATCGACGCGGGGGCGCGGCCGGCGCGTATTTATCAAGAGCTCTACGAGCAGGATACGCTGGCTCGGATGCTGCTGCGCGGCACCATCTTGACGCATGCGGCCACGGAGTTGGACGGGCGGTTGGCGCACACGTACGTCCGCAAGACCGACCTCGAGAAGACGGGGGCGTTGCCCAGTGATACGGAAGACGCGATCAACCTGCTGCTGCAGATTGCGGGCACCGAAGTCGCCGTGATCTTGGTCGAGCAACTGACGGGCGGTTACAAGATCAGTTTCCGCAGCCGGTGCAAGGTCGACTGCAGCGTATTGGCGTCGCTGTTCAACGGCGGCGGACACAAAGCGGCGGCTGGCGCGTTCATCGAAGGACCGTTTGAAGAGTGTCAGCGTCGCGTTCTTGACGCTGCGCGCGCGGCCATGCAATAATTCCGGCCCTGCCGACGCGGCAAATCGACGCGCGACGCGGACGCAAGTGCTGCGTTCCGCCGCGAGCCGCCCCTACCTGCCCTCCTACCTCGTTTGCGAGCGTCGTTTCCGATTCCTTGACGCAAGAGGCTCGTTATGGCTTCCTCCAAGCCGCCACAGACCCCCAATCGGTCTGCCGCCGCCGGTGCGCATGACGCCGGCTCGTCTGCTGATGCTCACCATGGCCCGTCGCTGGAAGAACGCCGAAGCTTCCTCGGGACCTCCGTCGCCGCCGGCGCCGTCGGCGGGATCGTCGCCCTGCTGCCGCTCGGCGCAGGCGCCCTCGTGCTGCTCGACCCCGTGCGCCGTCGACGTGCGGAAGGCGCGGGGGGCGAAAAGCCGTTTCTGCGCGTGGCCACGGTGGAGTCGCTGCCGGCCGACGGGACGCCGGTGCAGGTGCCGGTCATCGCCGACCTGACCGACGCCTGGAATCGCGAAGCCAATCAGCCGATCGGCGCCGTGTACTTGATGCGCGAAGCGTCGGGCGTGAAGTGCTTCAACGCCATCTGCCCGCACGCCGGGTGCTTTGTGTCGTTTGCCGGCGATCGCAAAGTGTTTCAGTGCCCGTGCCACACGAGCTCGTTCAATTTGGACGGGACCGCCATCGCTCCGACTCCCAGTCCCCGCGATATGGACGAGTTGGACGTCGACCCAGAGAAGCTCAAAGACGGCGAAGTGTGGGTGCGCTTTGTGAACTATCTGCCGGGCAAACACGATCGAGTGGAGAAATAGGATGAAGGCGTTACTCGATTGGCTCGACAACCGAACAGGCTACAAGCAGCAGATGGCCGAAGCGCTGTGGGAAAAAGTCCCCAGCGGCGCTCGGTGGCGCTACGTCACGGGCAGCATGCTCGTGTTTGCGTTCGTCACTCAGGCGCTCACCGGCATCTTCCTGTGGATGGCGTATAGCCCCAGCAGTCAAACAGCCTGGGAAAGCGTGTACTACATCCAGCATGAAATGTGGGGCGGCTGGTTCGTCCGCGGCATCCACCACTTCATGGCGCAGGCGATGGTGGTCGTCCTCGCACTTCACTTGCTGCAAGTCGTGATCGACGGCGCGTATCGAGCGCCGCGGGAAGTGAACTATTGGTTGGGCCTGGTCCTCATGAAGATCACGCTCGGACTGGGACTCACCGGCTACCTGCTCCCTTGGGATCAAAAGGGCTACTGGGCGACTAGCGTCGCGACGAACTTAATGACGCTAGTGCCTTTCGCCGGCGCCGAATTGCAGCAAGTCGTGGTGGGCGGCAAGGATTACGGCCACGCGACGCTGACTCGGTTTTTCGCGCTGCACGCCGGCGTGCTGCCGGCGGCGCTGGTCGGCTTCCTGGCGGCGCACATCATGGTGTTCCGTCGCCACGGCATCACCGCGCACATCACGCCGGGCCGCAAGGATCAGTATTTCTGGCCGCACCAAGTGCTGCTTGATTCGCTGGCCTGCTTGGCGATGCTGACCGTCGTCATCCTGTGCGTGATCCAGTTCAACGTCGTCGGCTTCCTCACAGGCAATCTCGAGAACCCGACGATGTTGGGCGCTGAATTGGGCGCTCCCGCCGACCCGTCCGAACAGTTCTCGGCCGCGCGTCCCGAGTGGTACTACCTGTTCTTGTTCCAACTGCTCAAGTTCTTCGAGGGCTCGACCGAATGGATCGGGGCGATCGTGCTTCCAGGCGCGGTCATGGGCCTGTTGTTCCTGATGCCGATCGTCGGACGCTCGAACTGGGGACATCGCTTCAACGTGGCGGTCGTCTTGTTGCTGGTCGGCGGCGCCGGCGTCCTCACCGCGATGGCGATCGTCGACGACAACTTCGACCGCGTCGCCGCCAAACTGGGACTCGACGAAAAGGCGAACGAAAAGAAGATCTCCTCGGCCAAAGAGTTTCACTTGGCGAAGGAGCAGGCCGAACGCGATGCCCATCGCATGATCGAGTTGGTGCAACGTCGCCAATTCGTCGACGGCAAGTTGTCCGCACCGTTGCTCATCCCTAAGCAAGGCGCGGTGTACCTCTTGCGCAACGACCCGCTCACGCAAGGCCCCCGGCTGTTTGAAAAGCACTGTGCCAGCTGCCATACGTACGCAAAGCCGGATGGGACCGACCTGGTGAAGAAGCCGGACCAACCGTCGGCGCCCAATCTGTATGGGTTCGCGTCGCGCGAGTGGATTCAGGGCGTGTTGGATCCCGAGAAGATCGTCTCCGACGCCTACTTCGGCCAAACGGCCCACAAGGATGGACGGATGGCGACGTGGGTGCAGCACTCCGGCTCGAAGCTCGCCCAGGACGACGTGACGGCCATCGTCGCGGCCCTGTCCGCGCAAGCACGCTTGCGCAGCCAGGCGACGCAAGACGCCGCCGACATCGCTCTGATCAGCAAAGGCGTCGGGTTGCTCGAGAAGAATTGCGCCAACGGTTGCCACAAAGTGGGCGACCAAGGACAGACGGGGCTCGCGCCCGACCTGACCGGCTATGGATCGTACGAGTGGCTGATGGGCTTCATCAGCGCCCCGACTCACGACCGATTCTATCGCCATGAGAACGATCGGATGCCGAGTTTCGCGGCCGATTTGGCGGCGCCTGCCAGCCACAGCTTGAGCCTCCGCGAAATTTCTCTGATCGTCGACTGGATGCGCGGCGAGTACTATGAGTCGAGCGACAAGGAACCGGTGCTGCCGCACACGGAAGAAGTCGCTCGCCAGACGACCTTCGCCGCCCGCACAACGACTCCGCCGCGTCCCGTCGTCGTCGGCGCCGCTCCCAAGGCCGAATCTTCGGTCGCGAAAGCCGAACGGATCTTCCGCGAGAACTGCGGCGCCTGCCATAGCCATCTCGACGCCAACGGACGCGGTCTCGCGGCGCTGTCGCCTTCCGCGCCGAACCTCTTCGGATTCGGTTCGCGTGCCTGGCTCGCCGGTCTGCTTGATCCGCAGAAGATCGCCGGGGACGAGTATTTCGGGCGCACGAGTCACGTGGCTGGAGACATGGTCGGCTACGTGAACGACAACCTCAAGGAACTCGACGAAGCCAAACGCAAGTCGCTAGGCGAACTCGTCGCCGCGCTCTCCGCTGAAGCTCAGTTGCCGGCGCAAAACGACGCCGACAAAGCGGCTCAAGGCGACGGGACGCTCGAGCGCGGTCGCGCGGCATTCGCGGAAGGCTTCGCCTGCACCGACTGCCACAAGCTGGGCGACGCCGGCGAATCGGGCACGGCCCCCGACCTCACTGGTTGGGGCTCGGCCCAGTGGCTGAAAGAGTTCCTCGGCGACCCGGCTCACGCTCGCTTCTACGGCGAGAACAACGACCGCATGCCGGCGTTCTCGAAGGGCCAGGGGACCAAGAAGAACCTGCTCTCCGACGAAGACCTGACGCTGCTCGTGCAATGGCTGCGCGGCGACAAACTACCGTAGAACAGGCTTCCAGCCTGTTACTCCCCCACAACCTGTCACGTCCAACCTGTTTCCCCCAACCTGTCTCCCCTCGTCCTCGGCTGTCTCGCAGCAGAGACAGAGGAGATGGGAAATAGGAGACAGGCTGGAAGCCTGTCCTACGGCGGGGTTAGTAGGCGGTCGAAGGCTTCTTCGTCGAGGATGGGGACGCCTAACTTTTGGGCTTTTTCGAGCTTGCTGCCGGCTTCGGCGCCGGCGACGACGTAGTCGGTCTTCTTCGACACGCTGGAGGCGGCGCGGCCGCCGTGTTGTTGGATGAGGGCCTGGATCTGGTCGCGCGAGTATTTCGTCAATGTGCCGGTGACGACGAACGTCTTGCCGGCCAACGTCTGCGGATGGTCCGCAGCGGCGCGACGAGGCGCCGTCATGTCGACGCCCGCCGCACGCAGCGACTCGATCGTCTCCCGCCCGTATTCGCTGCGGAGAAACTCGTAGACGCTGTGCGCGATGATGGGGCCGATCTCGGGGACTTCGCTGAGCTGCTCTTCCGTCGCAGCTGAGAGTTCGTCGAGCGAAGCGAATTGCGCTGCCAGCAGCTGCGCGACGCGCACGCCGACATGGCGAATCGAGAGGGCGTTGAGCAATCGCTGCAACCCGCGAGCGCGGCTGGCGTCGATCTGTTGCACCAAGTTCTCGGCCGACTTCTCGCCCATCCGTTCGAGCGACGTCAGCTGGCCTTTGGTGAGCGAATAGAGATCGGCAAAGCGTCGCACCAATCCCTCGCCGTTGCGGCCGACCAATTGGTCCACCAGCTTGTCTCCCAGCCCTTCGATGTCCATCGCGTTGCGGCTGGCGAAAAAGCGTAGTCGCTCGCGCAACTGCGCCGGACAATTCAGGTTGGGGCAGCGAATGTAAACGCCGCCTTCGTCCTTCACCGCTTGCGTCCCGCATTCCGGACAATGCGTCGGAAAAACGTAAGGCGCCAACTCCTTGGTCCGTTCGTGTTTCTCCACTCGCACCACGTGCGGGATGACCTTGCCCGCCTTTTCGACGATCACGATGTCGCCGACGCGAATGTCCTTCCGCTCAATCTCCTCCGCATTGTGCAAGCTCGCGCGGCTCACCGTCGTCCCCGCCAACTCCACCGGTTCCAAGTCGGCCACCGGCGTGATCGTCCCCGTTTTGCCGACTTGGCAGTAAATGCCCTTCAGTTCGGTCGGTTTCTCGAATTTCTCGAACTTGTAGGCGATGAGCCAACGCGGGCTCTTGGAGCGAGTCCCCAATCGCTCGCGCTGGTCGAAGCGATTGACTTTGATGACGAGTCCGTCGACTTCGAAGTCGAGCGTGTGGAGTTCCTCGATCAGCGACTCGCAGTGCTCAAGCAGGGCGTCGATGCTTTGGAATGCGGCGACGCGCGGCGTCGGCGGCAGCCCGTACGACTCAATCTCGGCCAAGAACTGCTGATGGTTGGTTGCTTTCAGTCCCTCGCAGTAGCCGACGCCGTGACAGAAGAATCGCAGGCGACGTTGAGCGCAGATGCGCGGGTCGAGCAGCCGGATGGCGCCGGCGGTCACGTTCCGCGTGTTCTTGAACGGAGGTTCGCCGGCCGCTTGCTGCGCCTCGTTCAGGCGGACCAGGTCCAAGTTGGTCATGTACGCTTCGCCGCGCACCTCCAGCACCGGCGGGACGTTGACGCCGCTCAGGTGCAGCGGGATGTCGCGGATCGTGCGAATGTTGTGCGTGATGTCGTCGCCGATCTCGCCGTTGCCGCGAGTCACGCCGCGGACGAGCACGCCGTTTTCGTACAGCAACGACGCTGCGACGCCGTCGATCTTGAGCTCCACAACCCACTCGACTGGGGCGCCCTCCAGCTGTTCGCTGATTCCCTCGCAATACTTGCGCAAGTCTTCGATGCTGTACGTGTTCTCGATCGACAGCATGGGGACGCGATGACGCACTTGCGGCAAGGAATCCACCGGCTCGTCGCCGATGCGCTGCGTCGGGCTATCGGCGACGATCAGGTCGGGATGGTTGGCTTCCAATTGCTTGAGTTCGTTCAGCAGCCGATCGTACTCGAGGTCCGAAATCTCGGACGCCGCTTCGACGTAGTACTTCCGATCGTGGTAGCGGATCAACTCGCGGAGCTCGGCCGCTCGTTGGGCTGGACTAGTCATGCTCGAATTCACCGAGTGGGAAGCGGAGGAGGCCATCGCGAACATGCTGGCCGATCGGGGCGTTCGTCGCAAGGTGCGGGACAAGGTTGGACTTGCACGCCTCGGGAAATCGACTCTCGGGACTTCAATTCTGCCGGCTCCGGGCTTCAGGCTCCGGGCGGCAAGCTGCAAGCTGCAGGCTGCGGGCTATTTTTGGTCACAGGCTGGAAGCCTGTGCTACGGGGGTGATAATGCCTTCATGAACAGTTACTTGATCCTTATAGCGGCGGCGACCTGGGGGGCGGACGGCGCGGACTTCAATCGGGACGTGAAGCCGATCTTGGCCGAGCATTGCTTGCAGTGTCATGGGCCGGACAAGGCGGAGGCGGGGTTGGACCTCAGTCGCCGCGAAGCGGCCGTGTCGCGGTTGGAGAGCGGTCGGCGGGCGATAGCGCCGAACAACGTCGAAGACAGCGAACTGCTGCGTCGCATCACGTCGACCGACCCCGACGAGCGCATGCCGCCCGGTGCGGACCAGAAACCGTTGTCCGGCGACCAGATGGAAACGCTTCGGCAGTGGATCGCCGCGGGCGCCGAGTATCGCGACCACTGGGCCTTCACGCCCGTCGTCAAGCCGTCGCCGCCGGCGGTGCGCGACTCGGCGTGGGTGCGCTCGCCCCTCGATCGCTTCATTCTGGCGCGGCTGGAAGCGGAAGGGATTCGTCCATCCCCGGAGGCGGATCGAGCGACGCTGGCCAAGCGCCTGAGCCTCGACCTAATCGGCCTCTTGCCCGAGCCGGAGCGGGTGGAGGCGTTCGTGCGCGACGACTCGCCGCAGGCCTACGAAGCGTACGTCGACGAACTCTTGCGGTCGCCGCACTTCGGCGAACGGTGGGGCCGACACTGGCTCGATCTGGCGCGCTACGCCGACTCAGATGGTTACGAAAAAGACAAAGCGCGGCCTGACGCCTACGTGTTTCGCGACTGGGTGATCAAGGCGTTGAACGACGACTTACCGTTCGACCAGTTCACGATCGAGCAGATTGCCGGCGACCTGTTGCCGAATGCTGCCCCGAGTCAGCACATCGCCACGGCGTTCCAACGGCAGACGCTGACGAACGAAGAAGGCGGCGTCGATCAGGAAGAGTATCGCGTCGCGGCGGTGTTTGATCGCGTCGAGACGGTCGGCGCCGTGTGGCTGGGGCTCACCGTCGGCTGTGCTCGCTGCCACACGCACAAGTACGATCCCATTCTCCACGAGGAGTACTATCGGCTCTTCGCGTTCTTCAATGCGGCGGATGAAACGACCGTCTCCCTGCCCGTCGCCGCAACCGATCTCGAGGCCTACCTACGCGACGCCCGGCCGATCGAACAGGCGCTCGAGCAACGTCGTCGCGAAATCGCACCTCAGCAGTTGCAGTGGGAGACCGAACAGCGAGAGAAGCTACTGCAGACTCCCAAGACGCCTTTGTCGGCCGCGCCGGCGACGCTGCATCGCGTCGAACTTCGTCCCGAGGGGCAGAATCGCTACCTCGCCGAGCAGCACGACGGCGGCGTCGCGACGGTGCGCATCGGCGACGCCGCAACGCCGCCGACCGCAGAGCCCCTCGAAACCGTGATCGAAGCGGCGGCGCCGACCGAGCCGCTGACCGGGTTGCGGCTGGAGGCGTTGACGCACGAATCGCTGCCGGGGCAGGGGCCCGGGTTGTCGGCGAAAGGCAATTTCGTGCTCAGTCGAGTGCAACTGGCGGTGGTCGATTCGCAGGGACGCGTGGAACAAGAAGTACCGCTGCAAATGGCCTCGGCAGACTTCGAACAAAAAGGGTTCCCGGCGCGCGACGCACTGAACGACGCCGCAACGCCGCTGCGCGGTTGGGCCGTGATGGGCAAGACCGGCGCGACGCATCAGTGGACGGTGCGCACGCGCGAACCTCTGGTCGCACCGCCGGACCGTCGGCTGCGCGTCACGTTGACGCAAGCGTACGGGCGCGACCACATCATCGGTCGCCTGCGTCTCTACACGCTGCACGGCGACGCCCGCACGTTGCAGTTTCCCGAAGCGATCGCCTCGGCCTTGGAAATGTATCCCGAGAAACGGATCGCCGCGGTCAAGCAAACGCTGTTCAACTATTTCGCCGAACAAGATCCGCAGATCCGTGAGGGGGAGCAGCGACTGGCGGCCCTGAAGCGGACGTACCAAGTGGAATTTCGCCCCGTCCGGACGCTCGGCGAATCGCTGCGCGGACGCCAGACGCACCGCTTTCATCGCGGCGAGTTTCTGCAGCCGCAAGAAGAGGTGACGGCGGGCGCATTTCGCGTGCTGCCGCCGTTCGCCGCCGCGGCCGAAACGAGGCGACTAACGCGATTGGATTTGGCGCGATGGCTGGTCGACGACGCTCATCCGCTGACGCCGCGCGTGACGGCGAATCAAGTGTGGCTGCATCTATTCGGCGAGGGATTGGTGCGAACGCCGGGCGATTTTGGAGCGCGCGGCGAACCGCCGACGCACCCCGAGTTGCTTGATTGGCTGGCGGCGACGTTCCGCGAAGATTTGCACTGGAGCGTCAAGTCGCTCATCAAGTTGATTGTGTCGTCGGCCGCGTATCGACAGTCGTCGGTGTGGCGCAGCGAGGACGAGCTGCGCGACCCGCAGAACCGATTGTTGCGGCGGCAGAATCGGTGGCGCGTCGAGGGGGAAGTGGTGCGCGACGTGACGTTGCAGGCGGCGGGACTTTTGTCGCGCAAAGTGGGCGGCCCCAGCGTCTTTCCCGCGATGCCGGCCGATTTAGCCAAGTTGAGCTACGCCAACAACTTTAGTTGGCAAGAAAGCGGCGGCGAAGACCGCTATCGGCGCGGGATGTACACCTTCTTCAAGCGGACGATTCCCCACCCGACGCTCATGACGTTCGACTGTCCCGACGCGAATGTCGCCTGCGTTCGTCGGACGACGTCCAACACGCCTCTGCAGGCCCTGACGCTGCTGAACAATTCCTCGTTCGTGGAGGCGGCGGCGGCGCTCGCCGGGCGCATCGAGCGAACTCCGGGAGAGGATGCGGATCGGCTGAACCAAGCCCTCCAGACGTGCCTGCTGCGTCCGCCTCGCGACGGCGAAACGGCTCGCTTGAACGCACTGTTGCAGGAAGCCCGCGACTACTACGCTGCTCGCCCCGAGGAGGCTCGACGCTTTCTCCACCGGAAGGCGGACGAGGGCGAGAACAAGCTGGTCGTGGAAACGGCCGCTTGGGGGACGGTGATGCGCGTGCTGCTGAATTTGGATGAATTCGTAACCCGTCCCTGAGGGATGGGAAGGAGTTGCGGATGAGCGAACAGCGACGGTGGACGTGCGGTTGGGCGATCTGGGCGAGCGTCAGCGCGTGGTCGCTGGGCGCGTGTTGGGCGCCGGACATTGGCGCCGCTGATCCACCGACGGCAGCGCCAGCCCCGACGCCCGCATCGATGCCAGCGCCGCGCAACCCCGTGCGGCTCGTCTTGCCGCGTGAAGTGCCGGCGGTGGTGGGGGTGGAAGTGAACATTTACTTCGACAATCTCGTGCTGGCGCGCGCGGGGCGTTATGAGTTTGACGTGATTTGCAACCAGGGGCGGCAGCAGGCGGAACGCTGGACCTGGACGCCGACGGCGGCGGACGTGGGCGTGCACGAGTGGTCGATCGAGGTGCGGGGGGACGACGAACAAGCGGCGGCGCGCGGAACCACGAAGATCCGCGTCGCGGCGGCGGACGCGGCGCGCGACCGCGAGTGGCAGTGGTTGGCGGTCGGCGACAGCCTGACGCACGCCTCGGAGTATCCGCGGCACGCGCTGGGGTTGAGTCGCGTCGAAGGAGGTCCGCGTCTGTCGCTGGTCGGCAGCTTTGGGCCGGACGAGCCGCTGGGGGAAATTCGGCATGAGGGATTCGGTGGTTGGACCGCGCACCGCTTTGTGACTCATTACACGCCGCACGCGCGGAAAGGCGACTATCGACAACGGGGCAGCCCGTTTCTGTACGCCGTCGGGGACGCTCCGCCGCAGCTCGATTTTGCCCGCTATTGCCATGATGTGAATGGCGGAAAAACGCCTGATTTTGTAACGATTTTCCTCGGCCCGAACGACGTCTTTGCGGCGACGGAAGAGACCCAAGAGAAGACGATCGACGGGATGCTGGAGCACCTCGAACGGCTGGTCGTCATGTTCCGCTCGGCGTCTCCCGCACCGCGCGTCGGCGTGTTGCTGCCCGTGCCGCCGGCGGCGAGCCAGGATGCGTTCGGCGCCAACTACGGCTCGGGACAAACTCGCTGGCAATACCGACGCAATCAGCATCGCTTGGTGGAAAAACTGCTCGACCGTTACGGGCGCGACGGCGCGAGCGACTCGGGCGTCGATCTCGTGCCGACCCATTTGGCGCTCGACTGCGTCCACAACTATCCGACGGCGTCAGGGCCGGCCAATGCGCGCGCCGCGGCGGCGATCGAGCGGCAAGACAACGGCGTTCATCCGTCGGCGAGCGGCTATCGGCAGATCGGCGATGCGGTCTACGCGTGGATGCTCAATACGGTGCGCTAACCGCGCGTGCGGCTAATGGGCTGGCAGGCGGGTGGGTTTCCGGACGGCGATGGGGGAGCCGACGGCAAGGAACGCCGAGCGAGGCGTTTGCGCCAGGGGAGCGGCGAAGTCGCGCCCGTACAGTTTTTCCGCGTCGATTTGCAGGTCCCACGCCGATGCTTGCGCGACTTTCCACGGCGGATGCTCCACCTGATACTCGACCGTACGGCCGTCGCGTTGGCGGCAATAGCCCCAATAATGCTCGGTGATAAACTCGGCTTCGCTTCCAGGCGAGAGCGGCTGAAATTCGTCCAATTGGGAGAGCGCGAGTTGGTTCCAGCGGCCGTCGACCTGCCAGCCGTATTCGACGCGTCGGTCGGCCGCCATGGCCGTCGGACTGACGTCGGCGGAGGTGATTCGCGGGTCGGGCAAGCCGGTCAGTTGATGACGCATGGGGAGGGCCAAGTACGGCTCGTTGTAGGTCCAGCGAGCGACGAGCGCGATCGCTTTGCGGGGGACGATTTCGCGCACGAAAACGACGCCTCTTCGTACTTCGCCGGCCGTTTCGCGCCGGACGTAGAATCGCAAATTGAGCTCTTCAAAGTGCCGATGCAGCGGGATGGGGACGCCGAGCACGCGGGTGTGGACGAACAAGAAGCCGACGACGCTGGCGTAGCAGCGGCCGTTGAAAAAATCGAGTTCCACGCCGCGCGGGACGAGCGGCCGCAAGAGGGCCGGATCGAGTTCGAAATTCAGCATCGCCAGCCACCGCCAATGAGCGGTGAGAAAGCGGCCGCGGAGGGGCGTGGCGGAGACGGCGGGCGGGCGATTTTCGTCGGGGTTCATGAGAGAGCAACCGACGAATGGGACGCGGGTTAACGGCGTGCGGCGGCGGTGCGCTCTCAGTTCAGAAGCGGGTCAGAAAGCGCCCGGGGCTTGCGGCAATTCGCGAGGAAAGGGGGCCGGTTCGGGGGCGGGGGCCATGCGTCCGGATTCTTCCTCCCACATGCGACGTTCGTCGTCGGTGGCGTAGTAGCGCAACCACGTCTCGGGATCATCGTCGGCGTCAAGGAACCGCCATTGCAAGAAGCGGTCCGAGAGGTCGACTTTCTTTTCGTGGGCTGGGAGCAGATCGCGGCGGAGGATGCCGTAAAGCTGCCGATCGGCGAGGTGGTCGGTCCACTGGAGGACGATGCGTCGAGCGTAGAGTCGATCGATGGTTTCCCACAATCGGTCGTGCAATTCGCAGTCGGTAAGTTGGTCGGGGGGCGGCAGCGTCAGTTCGGGCTCAAACCAGCGGCTGATCGGCTCGACGGGCGCTCGCTCCCAGGCGAGCAACGAGGCCAGGTAGCGATTCTCGGCGGCGGTCGTCATGCGGCTGGCGTCGAGCAATTCGAGCGACTCGTCGCTGAATGGCTCGAGCGCGTCGCGGAGGCGCGCATTGAGCAGCAGTTCGTCGACGTCTTCAGGGTTGTGAAAAGGGCGCGGCATACGCATGGGAACGGGCCAGGAAGCAGAAGGATTCGCACTCACTTCCGCGGGCGTTTTCCCGCGACGATTCCGGCCTGCAACGTGCGTCGCAAGCCGCTCCTACGGCCTGAATATAATCAGGCTCCCCGGCGTTCCTGCAGTGATTTTCGACTGGTTTCGACAAGTTTCAAGCGAAACTCAGGGCGGGGCGGCGTACGACCGATACAGCCCGACAAGTCCCCCAATCCGTAGGATTCCGGGTAGGTCTCTGTGTACGTCGCAACCAGCGGCAAACGCAGGTCCGGCGCCGCCCTTACAACCGGCAACCGCTTCGTCTGAAAGGACCCGCTCCATGCCCAAGGCTCTCTCCGCTCGCCGCCAAGTCGAACTGCTCAAGACGCTCCATGCTCGTTTCCACTCGCATCCGCAGCGGCATCCGACGGTTGCGTGGAGCGATCGTGCTGCAGCAAGGCTGACTGCGCGAACTAGCCCGCGTTCGGTGCGTCCGCGCCTTCCCATTCCGCCAAGAATTGCTGCATGAATCGCTCCATGTAGGCATGCCGCGATTCGGCCCACTTGCGGCCCGTGGCGGTTTGCATGCGGTCTTTCAGGAGCACCAATTTCTCGTAGAAGTGATTCAGCGTGGGGCCGGCGTTTTTCTTGTATTCCGCAAAGGAGGCGTGCAGGGACGGAGGGTGATCGGGGTCGTAAAGTAGGCGGCCGCGAGTGCCGCCGAAAGCGAACGCACGCGCGATGCCCAGCGCGCCGATGGCGTCGAGCCGATCGGCGTCTTGGAGGACGGCCGCTTCCAGCGACGCGACGGGCGTTGCGACGCCGGCGCCTTTGAACGAGACGGAAGCGATGACGGCGCAGACGTGGTCGCGGACGGAAGCGGGGACGTGGTGTTCGTCGAGCCACCGAGCGGCGGCGCGCGGGCCGGCCTCTTCGTCGCCTTCGTGGAACTTCCAGTCGGCGATGTCGTGCAGCAGCGCGCCGAGTTGTGAGACGAGCTGATCGGCGCCTTCGGCGGCGGCGAGTCGGCGTGCGTTCTGCCAAACGCGCCACACGTGCCACCAATCATGGCCCGAGCTGTCGCCGCCAAGCAACGTGCGAATGTGGTCGGCGGCGGCGGCGATCAATCGGTCGTTTGCGTCTACCATTGCCACCCCTCGCGCAGCGATTCGTTGACGATGCAGCCGGTCGGCCAACGATTCGCGGCCAAATTGACGAGGTTTTCGGCGGCCAACTTGCCCATAGCGTCGAGCGCCGTTTGGTCGATGCCGCCCAAATGCGGGGCAAAGACGATGTTTTCGAACTGGCGGAGCGGACTGTCGGCCGGCAACGGTTCGACTTTGCACACATCGAGTCCTGCGCCGTAGAGGCGACCGTTGGCCAGGGCGCGAACAAGCGCCGCTTCGTCGACCAACCCTCCGCGGGCCGTGTTGATGAGTACGGCGTCGGGCTTCATGAGCGCGAGCGTACGGTCGTTCATGAGATCGACCGTTTCGGGCGTGCACGGCATGTGGAGGCTGACGATGTCGGCGCGTGCGAGCAGCGTTTCGAACGGGAGCAGTTCGACGTGGTGTGCGGCCGCGAAGGCGGCGTCGGCGAATGGGTCGAAGGCGACGACTTTCAGCCCCAGTCCTTGGCAGCGCGGGATCATCGCCTTGCCGATGCGGCCCATTCCGACGAGCCCGATGGTGTTGCCGGCCAGACGACGCGGGCAGTCACGGCGCCAGATGCCGCGGCGGATTTCGCGATCTCGGTTATGGGTGTCGCGGAAGACGGACGTGATTAGCGCGATGGCTTGTTCGGCGACCGAGTGCTCGTTGGTGCCGGGCGTGATGGCGACGGCGACGCCATGGCGGGTGGCGGCGGCGACATCGATGGCGTCGTAGCCGACGCCGACGCGGGCGACGGCGCGGAGCCGCGCGTGGCCGAAGACTTCGTCGCTGTACTTCTCGACGCTCGCGAGGGTGCAGTCGATGCCTTGAAGTTGCTCGAGAAAATCGCGAGTGGGGAGGTGCACGCAATCGCCTTCTGCGAAGACGATCTCGAAACCTGCGGCGTCGAGCACGTCGCGCCAGGGGCCTTTACCATCGGCGTACACAACAGGAGTAACCAGAACGCGCGGCATAGAAGCAGGTGCTCCGAAAAACGGGCCAAACGAGGCTGGAAAGCAACGCGAAACGCAACTTACCACAGCCGTCCAGCGCGAAACGAGCGGCCGCTTCCATGGCGACGGCATTCAGGCCTGGTGGAGCGAGGCTAGTATCAGCAAAACGAAACTCACTATCACGATTCCTGAAGCTAGAAACTGGGCGAAACAGGCCGAATGTGTGCCTGAGGACAAGCGTCGAAACGCGGCTCAAGACGGCCGCTTGTCAGAATTTTCGCATTCCCTAACGCCTTACTGTAAAGCCACTTGCGAATATCGATGCGACTATTTTCGCCACCCGCCTTGTCGAGCGGCTCATGATCGATAATATTCTCGGCCGATGTAAGCAATCCTTGCCGGGACGAACCGAGCAAGAAACTTCCGAAAAGATTTTCGGAGGGGCCTTGCGAAGGAACGAAAAGGTTGGTTAACTGACATCACGATTGAACGACGCAAGCGACGAACGACGCGGCCTAACGGAGCTCTTCGACGCAGTTGTGAGATCAGGGCGGGTGGTTTCGCTGGAGTGATTCGGCGAAGCGATTCGCAGTTTGGTTTGAGTTGGGTGGGTGTGAAGAAGTCGCGAAAATAAATCGAGACAACTTCGCGAGGCCGGTTGACAACGACCACAAGCCTCAGTAACATCTGCCCTTCCCTGAGCGACTGAAGTTGATCGAGTGTGATCGACGGAAGTGGTGAAGGAAAGACGAAGTCGCTGATCGACGCAGGTTTGCCCGAATCATCGATGGTCAAGAGCTTGGCTCCGCGAATACGAGAGTAGTCGTCGAGCTCGGCTCCTGCCCATGAGTGGCGGGGCGAAGGCTGTGCGAGGCATGGTCTTCGCCTTTGTTCTTTGACAATCCGAGTTGTAGAGGTAGATGGCATCTTGTGGAGCAAGTTGCTGCGAACGAAAGTTCGAGTAATTTGCGATCCTAGCTAGCGCCTCAGATGGTAAGTCGCGAGAATCGCGGTTCGAAAGGACTGGGTTTCAAGCGGTTTGCCCGTCTAAGGTAATAGAGATGAATATCGTCAACTCGTGGAAACGCTTTTTTCGGAGCGTTTCCTCGGATCGGTAGCAATCCTGTAGAAGGGGATCTCTGGCAGTTCGAGTTGCTTGGCGAAAGCTGGGTGATGCGGAGTGGTGGAGAGCCTTGGATATAGGTGGTCAAGCTACTAAGGGCGCATGGGGGATGTCTTGGCATCAGAAGGCGAAGAAGGGCGTGGAAGGCTGCGAAAAGCTTGGGTGAGCTGTCAAACGAGTGTTGATCCCGAGATTCCCGAATGAGCTTGCACTGAATCCATAGGTGTAAGTGGCAAACCGGGCCAACTGAAACATCTCAGTAGCCCGTGGAAAAGAAAGAAAACTCGATTCCGTCAGTAGCGGCGAGCGAAAGCGGAAGATTGCCCAAACCATCGGGATTTTCTCGGTGGGGTTGTAGGGCCCTTCATATGGGAGTTACAAAGCCAGTCAGTAGTAGAATCCGCAGGAAAGCGGAACCATAGAGGGTGACAGTCCCGTATACGGCATTGATCTGGTCTCTCGAGGGGTACCTGAGTAGGTCGGGGCACGTGAAACCCCGACTGAATCGACGGGGACCATCCCGTAAGGCTAAATACTCTCTGATGACCGATAGTGAACTCAGTAGAGCGATCGAAAGATGGGAAGAACCCCGACAAGGGGAGGATAGTGAACCTGAAACCATGCGCTTACAAGCGGTCGGAGCACGTTAATGTGTGACGGCGTGCCTTTTGCATAATGATCCGGCGAGTTACCGTCAACAGCCCGGTTAAGGCTTTTAGGGCCGTAGCCAGAGGGAAACCGAGTCTGAATAGGGCGACTATGTTGTTGGTGGTAGACCCGAAACTGCGTGATCTACCCATGAGCAGGTTGAAGCGCGGGTTATACTGCGTGGAGGACCGAACCCGTCTGGGTTGAAAACCGGTGGGATGACTTGTGGGGAGGAGTGAAAGTCTAATCAAACGCAGAGATAGCTGGTTCTCTCCGAAATATATTTAGGTATAGCCTCGGGCCACTACGTAGCGGGGGTAGAGAGACTGAATTGGCATGGGGACCATTCCAGGTTGCCCAGCCGAACCAAACTCCGAATACCGTTACGACTATCCCGGGAGACAGACCGCGAGGGATAAGCTTCGCGGTCGAGAGGGAAACAACCCAGACCATCGGCTAAGGCCCCTAAATGATACTCAGTCACAAAGGAAGTGAAGTTGCTGTGACAGCCAGGATGTTGGCTTAGAAGCAGCCACCATTTAAAAAGTGCGTAACAGCTTACTGGTCGAGCAATTTCGCGCCGATAATGACCGGGAGTAAGTATCATGCCGAAGCCATGGATTGCAGCTTTGCTGCAGTGGTAGGAGAGCGCTGTACGAGAGATACAAGGCGTACCGTAAGGAGCGCTGTCGGCTCGTACAGGTGATTATGCCGGAATGAGTAGACGATAAAGCAGGTGAGAATCCTGCTCGCCGAAAGCCTAAGGTTTCCTGGGGAAGGTAAATCCGCCCAGGGTTAGCCGGTGCCTTAGTCGAGGCCGAAAGGCGTAGACGATGGACAGCAGGTCAACATTCCTGCGCCACCGTGGTGAACTGATGGAGGGACGGCGTCTGGAGAGTGAGCGGCACGATTAGAAATGTCCGTGGACTGTACTGAGAGGAGGGGTAGGCAAATCCACCCTCGTAATCAAGGTGCAGGACCGAGAGCATCAAAGTTCTCGAAGTCACTTGAACGACGTCCAAGAAAAGCTCCTAAGGGTTAAAGCCCCGGTGACCGTACTAAAACTGACACAGGTAGGCGAGACGAGAAGTCTCAGGCGCTCGGGAGAACGGTGGTTAAGGAACTCTGCAAATTGACCCCGTAAGTTCGCGATAAGGGGAGCCTTCCTTTGTTTACGCATCGGGAGGCCGCAGTGAATCGGCTCTAGCGACTGTTTATCAAAAACACAGGTCTCTGCTAACTCGTAAGAGGATGTATAGAGACTGACGCCTGCCCGGTGCCGGTAGGTTAAGGAAGAGGGTTAGCCGCAAGGCGAAGCTCGCGACCGAAGCCCCGGTAAACGGCGGCCGTAACTATGACGGTCCTAAGGTAGCGAAGTTCCTTGTCGGGTAAGTTCCGACCTGCATGAATGGCGTAACGACTGGAGCACTGTCTCAACCACCGACCCGGTGAAATTGTAGCCGTGGTGAAGATGCCACGTACCCGCGGTTAGACGGAAAGACCCCATGAACCTTTACTGTAGGCTGATATCGGGCTGAGGTACGTTTTGTGTAGTATAGGTGGGAGGCTATGAAGCGGTGGCGCCAGCCATCGTCGAGCCAACGTTGAAATACCACCCTGAATGTGCTTTAGTTCTAACTTTGACCCTGTGAAACCAGGCAAAGGACAGTGTCAGTTGGGCAGTTTGACTGGGGCGGTCTCCTCCAAAAGAGTAACGGAGGAGTACAAAGGTACCCTCAGCCTGGTTGGCAATCAGGCGACGAGCGCAAGGGTAGAAGGGTGCTTAACTGCGAGACCCATAAGTCGAGCAGATACGAAAGTAGGTCCTAGTGATCCGGTGATCCCGTATGGAAGGGTCATCGCTCATCAGATAAAAGGTACTCTGGGGATAACAGGCTTATCGCCACCGAGCGTCCACAGCGGCGTGGCGGTTTGGCACCTCGATGTCGGCTCATCACATCCTGGGGGTGAAGAAGCTCCCAAGGGTTTGGCTGTTCGCCAATGAAAGTGGTACGTGAGCTGGGTTCAGACCGTCGTGAGACAGGTCGGTCCCTATCTGCCGTGGGCGTACGAAACTTGAGGAGATTCTTCTTTAGTACGAGAGGATTTAGAAGGACGTAGCTCTGGTTTACCAGTTGTCGCGCTAGCGGCACGGCTGGGTAGCTAACTACGGAACGGATAAACGCTGAAAGCATCTAAGCGTGAAGCCCGCTCCAAGATGAGGTTTCGTAAGAGCAATTGCTCGAAAGTCCCCTGGAAGACTACCAGGTTGATAGGCCGGATGTGTAAGCGGGGTAACTCGTTAAGCTAACCGGTACTAATGGACGAAAGCTTGGCCACTTATATTCAAGGCTCTCCCGGCTCATCCCATGAGTCGGGGCTGGCTAGCCACCTCATCCTCGACGGAAGCATAGGTCGATATAGTCCAGGGAAACCTGACGACCTCCCTGCCCGGCAAGGCTCTGAGTAAGAAGATTCATCTGCCTCTACAAACGGATTCGACTTGAGTGGGTTTCATCGCCCCTCAAGTTGCTTCCCGGTGACTTTATCGGAAAGGTCACACCTGTTCCCATCTCGAACACAGTAGTTAAGCTTTCCGAGCCGATGATAGTGCTTGAAGGTGCGAAAGTAGGTATCGCCGGGATTTTTTAAACAACTAAAGCCTGTAGGGCTCGCCCTACAGGCTTTTTTTGTGCGCGCGGGGCGTTATTTCGGTGGGCATGCGGAGGTGCTGCGGTAGCAGATTGGGGTTGCGGGGAGGTGGGGGACGGTCACAGGCTGGAAGCCTGTGCTACGGCGGCGAGCATGTTCCGCGCTCGGGCTTCAATGACTTCCCAACGCTGATGCTTGACGTCGGCAGGGTCGAAGAGACTATTCACGAAACCGACGGCAAAGGCGCCGGCGTCTAGGTATTGGCGGGCGTTCTCAAGCGTCACGCCGCTGGTGGGTACAATTCTCAAGAACGGCAGCGGGCCGAGGGTCTGAGCGACCCATAGAGGTCCCGTCCCCGGCGCGGGAAATAGCTTTTGCAAGGCGGCGCCGCCTCGGTACGCTTGCAACATCTCCGTCGGCGTGCTGCACCCTGGCATCATCGCGACTCCGATTCGGCGCGATTCATCGATTACAAGCTGGTCCACAACCGGGGAGACCAAGAATTTTGCACCGGCGGAAACGGTCGCTTGAGCCTCCTCGGCCGTAAGAACGGTTCCTGCACCGACCACGAGATCGGGGTTGGCGGAGAATTCCGCGATCAATTCGAGGGCGCCGGGGATGCTCAGCGTGAATTCGATGACACGGAATCCCCCACGGACGGCAGCTTGCATCGCCTGGCGCGCCAACGCCTGGTCGGACGTGCGGAGGATGGCGGATGCTCGGGCCTGACGATACAACTTCAAGAACGCGTCAATTTCCATGGTCATGTTGCTCCGGGGTTCGCCTTCTAGACTAGTGCCTGCGAGCGGCTGCGACTAGGGAACTCATACCTTTGGGCTCGGCATCATGAATCCGCTCGAATTTCACCGTCCGCTGGCGCCGGAAAGTTTGCGGCGCTTATGTGATTCCCAAGAATTTTCGTTCCAGACAACGGAGGAGTTGGAAGAGCTGCACGATCTGTTGGGACAGGACCGGGCGGTTGCGGCTATGGATCTCGGCATTTCCATGCGGCACGAGGGGTATCATTTGTTCGTGATGGGGCCCTCGGGCGTCGGCAAGCGGACGGCCGTCATGCAGGCATTGGGGCGCCGAGCGGCAGCAAGGGAGGGGCCGGGGGATTGGATCTACGTCAATAATTTCGAGGATTTGCGAAAACCGCGAGCGGTGCCGCTGCCTGCAGGGCGGGGCGTGCGCTTTCGGCAGGACATTGAGGCGTTGATCGAAGACTTAACGAACGCCATCCCGGCTGCCTTGGAAACCGACGAACACAAGAGTCGGCTGCAAGAGATCGAACACGAGCAATCCGAGCGGCAGAGCAGCGCGTTCAGTTCCCTGTCGGCAGAAGCCCGGGAACGTCATATCCAATTGATCCGCACTCCGGGTGGATTTGCGCTGGCTCCCTTGCACAACGGCGAGGTCCTTAGTCCGGACGAATATCAGAAACTTCCGGAGCCAGAGCGGCAAAAAATTCAGGAGACGGTCGCCGACCTCCAAAGCAAACTCCAGGAACTTGTCGAGCAAGTCCCGAAGTGGAACAAGGAAACCCGCGACAAAATCAAGGAACTCAACCGCGCGACGGCACGATTGGCGGTTGGACATCTCATGACGGGGATGAAAGAACGTTACTCCGACCTGCCGTTGGTCCGCGGTTACCTTGACGACATGGAGAAAGACGTCGTCGACCGAGTCGACGAATTTCAGCCGCAGGAAGAGTCGCCTGCAGCGTTATTCGGCGGCGGCGCACAGAAGCCAGCGTTCGACGACTATGAAGTCAATCTCCTCGTCGACAATAGCACGACCAGCGGCACGCCCATTCTGGAGGAGGATCACCCGAGCTACCACAATCTGCTGGGAAGAGTGGAGCATGAGTCGCACATGGGGGCGCTCACCACCGACTTTACGCTCATCAAGGCGGGCGCATTGCATCGCGCAAACGGCGGATACCTGCTGCTGGACGCCCAAAAATTGCTTTCGCAACCCTATTCTTGGGAAGGGCTGAAACGCGCGTTGGCCTCGCGTTCGATCAAAATCGAATCGCTAGGAGAAATGTTGAGCCTCATCAGTACGGTCTCGTTGGAGCCGGAGCCGATTCCGCTCGACGTGAAAGTGATCCTGATGGGCGATCGTTTTCTGTATTACTTGCTGCAGGCCTACGACCCTGACTTTTCCGAGTTGTTCAAGGTAGCGGCGGACTTCAGCGACGAAGTCGAGCGAACGCCGGCGAACAGTCTCCTTTACGCCCGGTTTCTTGCCACGTTGGTGAAACGCGACCGACTGCGGCCGCTGGACCGCGACGCGGTCGCGGCAACGCTGGAACATGCGTCGCGACTTGCGGATGACTCTCAACGCTATTCCACCCACATGCGTTCGCTCGCCGATCTGCTGCGCGAAGCCGATCACTGGGCCGAAAGAGCGGCAGCGACCGTCGTGGGACGGACGCATGTGGAGCAAGCGATCGAGCAACGACGTTATCGCAGCGAGCGGATTCGCGAGCGAGTTCACGAGGAGATCGAGCGCGGGACGGTGTTTATCGACACGACCGGCGTTCGCGTCGGACAAGTCAACGGTCTGTCGGTCATCGACTTGGGAAATGTGCGCTTTGGTCAGCCTTCGCGCATCACCGCCACCGCGCGACTTGGACGCGGCGAAGTTTTGGACATTGAGCGCGAGACCAAGTTAGGCGGCGCCATCCATTCCAAAGGGGTCCTGATTCTCTCGTCGCTGCTGGCTCAGCGCTATGCGCGCCGCCAACCGTTGCCGATTGCGGCGACTTTAGCTTTTGAGCAATCGTATGGGATGGTCGACGGCGACAGCGCATCGATGGCCGAATTGGCGGCGCTCGTCTCGGCGATCGCCGATTTGCCCGTCCATCAATGCCTCGCGGTGACAGGCTCCATCAATCAACTCGGCGAGGTGCAGCCGATCGGCGGCGTGAACGAGAAGATCGAAGGTTTCTTCGATGTGTGTCGTCGGAAGGGGCTCGACGGCGCCCAGGGCGTGGTGATTCCTCACGCCAATCTGCCGCACTTGATGTTGCGCGCCGACGTCGTCGATGCCTGTCGCGATGGGCGCTTTCATGTTTTCGCCGTGCGCACCGTCGACGAAGGGCTGCAATTGCTCTTGGGGCTTCCTGCCGGCGAGGCGGACGCACGGGGCCAGTATCCGACCGACTCGGTGCATGGTCGTGTGTTGGCTCGAATTGAGGAATGGCTTCGGCTGAGGCGGCAGTTTGTCGGCGAGTCGAAGGGGGAAAGCAGCAACGAGACGCCGCGCGAGTGAGAGGAACGATGAGCACGAACGAGACGCGGATGCGGGCGATGCGAGTTTTGGCGGCCGTCGACGAGTCGCCGGATGGACTCGCCGCACTGGAGGCGGCGGCGGCGCTGGCCGCCGGCTTGCCGGGCGAACTAGCCGGTTTGTTCGTCGAAGATGAGTGTCTCATGCGCGCCGCCGCGCTGCCGTTTACGTGCGAACTTGGAATTGGAACCGCCCGTTCGCGCCCGCTGGAAATGGCGGATATTCAGCGGCGATTCGCCGCCGTAGCCAAGCAGTTGCGCGAGCAATTGGAACGCACGGCCCAGCGCGCTAGACTGCGGTGGTCGTTTGAAACCGTGCGCGGAGCGGTCGTTCGGCAGACGATGGAGCGCGCCGTCGATGTTGATTTCGTCGTTTTGGGACGACACGGTCTTGCGCCGCGGTCGCTGGGCGCCAGCCGTTCGCCGGCGCCGGGGCGGCGTCCCGCGCCGCTGTTGGTGGTATTCGACGGCGATGCGGCGTCGCAACGGAGTTTGGCCGCCGCGGCGTCGCTGGCCCGCGAGCGGCGCACGCAGTTGGAGGTGTATCTTTCACCGGTCGAGAAGCAACAGACCAGCGAGCTGCAATTCGTCGCCGTTTCGCGGCTCGAGGAACTGCACGTGCGCGCTCGCGTCCATGCGTCGCCTCTGCTCGCCCCCGCCGCCCTGCTCGACGCCGCTCGGCGCACTCAACCGCAGCTTCTGTTCGTCGGCGCAACCAACCGCCTGCTCGACGAAAGGCTGCTAGAATCCCTCGTGTCCGATTTGCATTGCCCCGTCGCGATCGGCTACCCGTAGAACAGGCTTCCAGCCTGTTATCTGGTCCCCCCCGTCATCGAAGCCCCCCGTCATCAAAGCCCACTCGTCATTTAAGGCATCGGCGGCGGCAGAGGATTTGCGTTCGGTTGCAGCGGCGCTCGCAGCGTCGGCGGGGGACGCAGGTCGAACGAGTTTTCGGCCGCTTCCGTGGACGTGGGATAGCGTTCGGTATTCGGCGTCGGCGGCTGACTTTCGGGATAGTACACGCCGGCGCCGAAGCGGCCGAGCGGCCCGAGCGAGCCGTAACGTTCTTCGAAGAACGTGATGCCGTGCGTCTCAAGGATCGAGCCGGTTTGGCGTTCGAGGTTCGCGAGCTGAATGTTGTATTGCAGCAGCGCATTGGCCTCCGCGCTCACCGTGTTGCCCCAATCGGTGATCGCCTGCAGCACGTTCAAGAAAATCACTCGGCTGGCGCGATACTGGGCCAGTTGCTGTGCCAGGTTGATGCGGGCCGCCTCGCGGGCTTCTTTGTAGGCGAGGTATTGTTCGTAAGCTTGGTCGATATTGCGGACTTGCAACGCCAGCAAGTGCACGGCTGCGTGCAGGCCTTGTTCTAAATTGGCGCGGTCGCGGGCGATCAGCAGTTCTTGCCGCCGCAAGAGGGCTCGCGATTGTCGCAGACCGAGCGGCACGGAGAAATTGACTCCGAGGCTCCAGTCGGTGAATTGTCCGCCGCCCGATTGCACCATCACATTGCTGGGCAGTTCGCCTTCCAGACCGTTCCAGCGATACAAGGCGAAGGCGTCGAGTCGCGGTTGAGCCTGGTTGCGGGCGATGATGAGCGTTTGTTGGTCGGCCTCCAGAATCAGCTTCAGCTCCACCAAGTCGGGCCGTTGGCGCTCGGCCATCTCGATCAAGCTGACCCAATTTGGTTCAAAGCGTTCCTGCGAGGGCGGCGAGACGGGAACGAGCGTAACGCCGTCGGCGGGGGGCAGGCCGATGATGTTGCGCAACGCGGCTTCCCGCTGCAACACGTTGGCCTGCGCTCCGATCAGCGTGGCTCGAAAATTGGCGAGCGTCAGACGCGCTTGCGCCAGTTCGGCCGAGTTGCTGATTTCGGCTCGGACTCGCGCCTCGGCCAACCGCACTGCGACCTCGGCCTGCTCCACTTGCTGCTGTCGCGCCCACAGGTCGGTGCGTGCGAAGACCAATTGCCAGTAGGCTTCGATCGTGCCGCGCACCATATCCTGCATCGCATCCTTGAACTGAAAGAACGAGCGTTCGGTGTCGATGCGGGCCAGGACGACGGAAGCGATATTGGGATCGATGCCCGCGCCTGCGAGCAACGGTTGGGTGAAGCTGAGTTGCAGCGAGGATTGATTACTGGGGTTGAGCGTGGGAAACAGCGGATTGGGCTGAAACGCGTTGCCGCCGATGCGAGTCGGGTTCGTGAGCAGGTCCACCGCCGCCGTGCCGCCGGCGCTCGTGAGTTTCGAAACGCCCATATCCAACCGATATTGGTCGGTCTGCAGGCCTTGAATGGCGGGCGGCGCGGCCAGGTTGTTGTAGGTTGGACTATCCGTGGCCAGCCACGAGTTGTTAACCCGCAAGACGGGGTCGAATTTCGACATCTGACCGTCGATCGTCGTGTTGAGGATCGACGCATCGTAGATTGTGCGGCCGCTGGTCGTCGCCGTGACGCCCGTGAGCACTCGGACGACCGACGAATTGGCGAGCGAGATTTGCAGGGCCTGGTCGAGCGACATTTGTTGCGGGTCGAGCTCGGCGGTCCGGTGCACGATGGTCGGCGGAATGTTCGCCGGCAGCGGCGTCCGCGGCTGCCACTCTGGATCGCGAATATCCAGCGCGCGTTGCTCCGGGCGGTAGAGCCGGTGGATCAGCTGCGCATCGGCGCCTCGGGGCGTTCCAACGAGAACGCCTACCAAAGCGAGCCAAGCGATGAGGAGCAGCGGGGACGGGCGCAATGTGGTTTCCGAGGAAAACGCAACGGGCCGATTGTGGAGTTCCTCGGTATGGAATCGACCGATTGTAACGATCGTTCCAATGATTCCGTCTGTGACGGTTATTTCGCCCAGCTTACCCAGTCGCCAGCTTACCCAGTCGCCAAATCGGCGGTCACAGGTTCGGTCGCCGGCGGCGGCTCGTCTCCCATCGAGACGGCTTGCAGCGAGCGGAGGGCCGCTTCGATGTCCGTTGTGTCCGCGAAGATGCCGCCGTCCCGCAGCAAAATGGCGCGTCGAGCATGGCGGGCGACGTTGTGATCGTGCGTGACGAGGATGACGGTGATGCCGTTCTCTTGATTGAGTCGTCGAAACAACTCGATCACCTCGCGACTGGTCTTGGAGTCGAGATTTCCGGTCGGTTCGTCCCCCATGAGGATGGCGGGTTCATTGACTAATGCTCGAGCGATCGCCACCCGCTGCTGTTGGCCGCCGGAAAGTTGCCCCGGGTGATGGTCGAGTCGATCGCCGAGTCCAACCAGTTTCAGCATGCCGATGGCACGTTCGCGGCGTTCGCGAGCCGGAATGTGAGGGGCGTAAAGCAGCGGCAGTTCGACGTTCTCGATGGCGGACGTGCGCGGCAGGAGGTTGAAGTTTTGGAAGACGAAGCCGATGCGGCGGTTGCGCAAGCGAGCGCGCTCGTCGAGCGACATGGTCACGACCTCTTCGCCCGCCAGCTTATAGCTGCCGCTGGTCGGACGATCGAGGCAACCGAGCGTATTCATGAGGGTCGATTTGCCCGAACCCGAGGGGCCGACGAGCGCAACGTATTCGCCTTGTTCGATGAATAGCGTGGCGCTTTTGAGCGCCTCGACCTTCACTTCGCCCAGGTCGTAGATCTTCTGGATTTCTCGCAGCTCGATCAGCGCCATGATGTCTGCCTGTTCGCGAAGACGCGGAAAGGTTACATATTAGACGATTCAACCGCCGGGAAGGAACCGGAAAACATGCGCAAGCTCCTCGTCATTCTCGCGATCCTCCTCGTGCTCGGCGGCGCCGGCTATGCCGCATCGGGCCCCGTTGGCAAATATCTCAAGGAGCGGGCCCGACCGAATTGGCGGTTGGCCGAGGTCGAGGAGGGGGACATCGTCGCCGTCGTTAATTCCACCGGCACGGTGAAGCCCGTGCTGCAAGTGACGGTCGGTTCATTCGTCTCGGGACCGATCGTGGAACTGTACGGCGAGTTCAATCAGGAGGTCAAGAAGGATCAGCTGTTGGCCAAGGTTGATCCGCGCATCTACGACGCGGCGCTCAAGCAGCAAGTCGCCATTTACAAGACTCGCGAGGCGGATGTGAAACGCGTGCAAGCGCAACTGCAACAGGCCGTCAACGACGAAAAGCGCGCGTACCGCCTGCGCGACGAGGACCCGACGTTCATCGCCCAAGCCGAGATCGACAAGTACAAGTTCGCTCGTGAATCGCTTGAGGCGCAATTGGAGGTGGCGGCCGCGGCGGTGGAGCAGGCGGAGGCGAGCGTCGCGAACTCGCAAGCGCAGGTCGACTACACCGACATCAAGTCGCCCGTGGACGGCATCATCATCAATCGGAAGATCGACCGCGGGCAGACGCTGGCCGCTCAATTTCAGACTCCCGAATTGTTCATCATCGCGCCGGAAATGCGCGAAAAGATGCATCTGCACGCGTCGGTGGACGAAGCGGACATCGGGTTAATTCGTGCGGCGCAGTTGGAGAAACGTCCGGTGGAGTTCACGGTCGATGCGTATCCCGATGATTTGTTCGAGGGGCAGATCGAAGAGATTCGGCTCAGTTCCACGACGACGCAAAATGTCGTGACGTATCCCGTGATCGTTGCGGCGCCGAACCAGGAATTGAAGTTGCTGCCGGGGATGACGGCGAGCATTTCGTTTCAGGTCGATCGCAAAGAAGGGGTGCTCAAAGTGCCTAATGCGGCGTTACGGTTCTATCCCGATGCACGTTTCGTGCGGCCCGAGGATCGGCCTTTGTTGGACGGCGTTTCCCTGGAAGATGATGACGACGAGGTGACGCAGTCGGACCGTAATCTGTCGGCCGACGAGCGCGCCGAAGCGCGGCGTCGCCGATCGCGGCGCCATGTGTGGACCGTCGAGGGCGACTTTCTGAAAGCGATCGAAGTCGAAACCGGATTGTCCGACAGCCAGCACTCGGCGCTCATCAGCGGCGACGTCGTCAAAGGGATGAAGTTGGTGACCGGCATTCAGACGAAGCGGCCGTAGGGCGGGGGCAGCATGTTTGTGTCTTTTGACGGGGTGGACGGAACGGGCAAGTCGACGCAGGTTGAGTTGTTTGTCGCGTGGCTGAGGCGGCAGGGACGGGAAGTCGTTCAATGTCGCGATCCGGGCGCCACGCCGCTGGGAGACGAACTTCGCAAGATCTTGTTGCATCGCGGCGACCTCAATCTGCAGCGACGCAGCGAGATGCTGTTGTACATGGCCGCGCGAGCGCAGCTCGTGGAAGAAGTCATCCGACCGGCGCTCGCCGCCGGAAAGACCGTCGTTTCGGACCGGTATCTCTTGGCGAACATCGTCTACCAAGGCTACGCCGGCGGACTCGATATCGACTCGATTCGACAAGTGGGACGCGTCGCGACCGATGGCCTGTCGCCCGACCTGACGTTGGTGCTGGACATGCCTGCTTCCGCCGCGGCCGCGCGGATTGGCCGGGAGTTGGATCGGATGGAGTCGCAGGGGTTGGATTTTCTCGAGGCGGTGCGCCGCGGATTCTTAGACGAGGCGCCGCGGTTAGGCCCGCGCGTGCGGATCGTGGATGCGCAGGGAACGCGCGACGAAGTCCACGCCCGCGTACTTGAGGCGTGGCGCAGCGCGGCAGGCTAGTGGACGGGAAGTCTCGTCGACGCGGCCTCTAACCGACCAATTCGCGAATGGGTTCGCCAGCCGAGAGAATGGGAATGGGACGCCCCGCAAAGTCGGGGAAGGTCGCGCGCGGATCGACGCCCATCACGTGGTAGACGGTCGCCAGGATGTCGTGCGGTTCCAGCGGCCGGTCGATCGGATGTTCGGCGCGTGCGTTGGTTTGGCCGACGACTTGTCCGCCGCGCAAACCGCCGCCAGCGAGCATCACGGAGATGGCGTCTCCCCAGTGATCGCGGCCGGGAATCGGGATGCCAGGCTGTCCCGTGTTCACTTTCGGCGTTCGGCCGAATTCCCCCATCACGACCACCAGAGTTTGCTCGAGCAGCCCGCGTTCCGACAGATCCCCGACCAGCGCCGCGACGGCTCGATCCATGGCGCGCATGTTGGGGCCGTGACCATCGACAAGACTGGAGTGGTGGTCCCAGTGCGGCATGTCGACGGTGACGAATGTCACGCCGGCTTCAACGAGCCGCCGGGCCATGAGTGTGTAACGTCCCCAGGGGTTGTCGCCGTACCGTTCGACGGTCTCCGGCGATTCGCGGCCGATATCGAACGCGCCCGCCGCCTTGCCGTCCGCCATCATCCCGACGGCCTGTTGTTGGAAACGGTCGAGCGAATCCATGGCGCGTTTCTGGTCGACGTCGCGGCGGATTTGGTCGAGTTGTTCGCGGAGCTGGCCGCGGGAGCGGAGCCGGTCGACATCGACTTGCGCGGCGCCGGCGAACATCTTGGGCAAGCCGATCGCCGTTTTATACGAGTGATGCAGGTACTTGCTTTCGGTGTCGACGTCGAAGGGGTTGTAGGCGCCGCCCAGGTAGGCGGCGCCGTGGTAGCCGGGAAACAAGAAGACGCTTTCCGCCGCCGGCAGCCCAACGTAGGCCGGGAGACCGTCGCGCCGCGGGCCGCAAAGTTTCGAGATGCAGGCGCCGAACGACGGGTAGCGAGCATGGAGACTCACCGAGGTCGCGCCGAAGCGGCCGGTCAGCATCCAATGAGCGCCGGCGAAGTGGTCCCCCGTGCCGTGGTGGACCGAGCGGACGAATGAGAGTTTATCGGCGATCTTGGCCTGCTGTTCCATGAGCTCGGACAAGAAGACGCCGGGCACATTGGTCGCGATCGTTCCAAAGGGACCGCGAAATTCAGGAGGCGCGTCGGGCTTGGGATCGTATGACTCCAACTGGCTGGGGCCGCCGTCCAACCAAATCAAGATGACCGACTTCCCTGTGTTCTTGGCCGCGCCGGCCGCTTGGAGACGCAGGAAATCAGCGAGGGTAAAGCTTCCCAACCCCAACAGACCCGCTTGCAACGCCACTCGACGATGGACGCGTCGGTCAATCCAACCTTGATCGGTGAACTTCCACATGCGCGGCGAGCTCCGAGACGGTGCGGGGGGAGGGTAGGGGAGGCAGGTTGCCTACTACCCTACGAATTGGTTCGGCAGACCGCAAGCGCGAACTGCAAGAGAAGAGGTGTTCCCTGGCACCGGAGCGGCCCTTTCGGACCGCTCCGGTGCTCAGTAAAAGCCCCGCCGTGAAGCACTCGTCGGTTCGGTTGACCCAGAAACCGGGAACCGACGAGTCAGTCGCTTCGACCCAGGAGGGGGGGTGACGCCGATTTCCCGCAAAACCAGCATCGACGGCGGGGCTTCACCAATGGCTCCGATTGTTTTGTGAAATGGTTTTTAGGCGTGGTGGTCGAATTCTCGTGGTCGAATTCTCATTAGGCTGCCGCGGAAGCGCCGTCGGGCGAAAGTTCCCGCGCGAACCACTCCGCTTCGTCCGGCGTGCGACCAAGAACCAAGGCGACGTCGGCGGCTTGCCGTTGTCGACGCACCCAGTTCAACGCTTCTTCACGTCCCTCCAACGCCGCCACGGCGCGAGGACCAAGACCGGCGGTTCGGGCAGCTTGAGCCAAGCCATCGGCCTGGGCGCCGAAGCCGACGAGAACGTCGACGCCGAAACGCGCTGCGGCGGCTTGGGCCAACTTGATCATTTGCGACGACGCGTCGTTGCGGTCGGCGAAAATATCGCCGACGACGAGGATGCGGCGTCCCAGCGACCGCGCGTCGCGCAAGGCGGCGAGCGCCGCGAGGGCCGCTTGCGGGCGGTTCTTGGGAGAGTCAATAAGTAGTTTGCAGTCCGAGTTGAGCCAGTAGCGACAGCCTTGCGCTGGCGCGGGGGCTCGTTCCAAACGCGCCGCGAGTTCGGCGGCGGGGAGACCGATGAGGCGTCCCAGGGCGAACGCCGCGAGTGCGCTGTGCAAGCCGTGACGGCCGGCCGAGCGAACACGAAGTGGAGTGCCGTCGACGGTAAACTCCAGCCATCCGTCCGCCAATCGAATGTGCGTCGCCGCCCAGTCGCAGTTCGAGCGACGGCCGACTCGCAGTACCTGCGGGCAGAACCGCGGCAACGCGCGTGCGAGCAATTCGTCATCGCCGTTCACGAGGATGGCGCCGTCGGTCGGCAGCGCATCGCGCAAGGCGTGCACTTGCTCAGCCGCGATGTGGATCTCGGTCGGGGTGTGGACGCCCGTATCGGCATTCAACAACACGGCGGCATGCGGGGCGATCCAGCGGGTTTGTTCGGCGAACGAATCGCTGGCGTCGTCCGACAATTCGAAGACGCCGTACCGGTGTTCGGCGGCCAATTCGAGCAACGTGCGCGGGTTGAAGGCGGGGGATTGCGTCGCATCGGCGCGGTAGCCGGGGCCGCGCGCGGACAGCGCCGCTTCGATCCACGACGCGGCGGTTGTCTTGCCCGTGTGGCCCGCGACGGCGACTAGATATCCCTGAAAGCGACTGCGAGCCACGCGTACCAACTGGCGCAACGCCGCTCGACTGTCTTCCACTTGAATTGCAAATTTCCCCGCCCACGGCTCGACACGACGGCCCGCGGTCACCACGCCCAAGGCCGAACGTGCAAAGGCTTCTTCGGGCAGACCCGATTCGGGGTTGTCGCGATCCAGGGACCAGTAGACGTCTCCCGGCCGCACTTGACGACAGTCGACGACGACGCGTCCCAGCGGCTGAAGCTCGCCGCCGATCGGCGGCATGGCGCCCAGCTTCAGGCGTCCGCCGGTGATTTCGACGAGGTCTCGGATGCAAAAATGCGACTTCATGAGCAGGCAATCTGAAAACAAACTATCCAAAGATCTTGAGGGTAGGACGGCTGGACGACGACGTCGGGGCATCGGCCGGCAGGCCGTACAGCCACTGCTTGGCGATGGCTCGATCGTCCCATTCCACTCGTCGAGCTCCGACTTCTTGCACCTTTGATTCGCCCTTGCCCGCGATGACGACCGAGTCGCCGGGACGAGCATGTTCGAGGGCCCAGGTGATCGCCGCATATCGGTCGGGACGCACGAGCGCTCGACCCGGTTGTTGGAAGCCGTCGAGGATGCCATGCACGATTTCGAGCGGTGCTTCGTCGCGCGGGTTGTCGTTCGTGAGAACTCGAACGTGAGCCAGCTTTTCCAGGACGCGTCCCAACTGCGGACGCAGTTCGGGCGCTCGTTCGCCTTGAGCGCCGGCGACGCAGATGACGCGACCGCGAGTGACCTGGCGGACCGCCTTGAGCGACGCGGCGAGCGAATCGGGCGTGCGCGCGGCGTCGACGAAGACGTGGAACGGTTGACCGCAATCAAGACGCTCAAGTCGCCCCGGCAGCTTGTCGACGGCTTCGAGCCCGCGGACGATCGTGTCGAGGTCGACGCCCCAAGTGATTGCGACGGCGGCGGCGGCCAAGCAGTTGTAAACGTGGTGATCGCCGATCATCCGCGTGCAGACGGGAATCGCTTCCGGACCCGCCTGCAGCAGAAACGTTTGCTCCCACGCCTGCCGCTCGAGCACTTCCGCGCTGATTTCCGCGTCGCCCCGCATGCCGAACGTGAGGACCGGCTGCTTGATGCTTTGCAAGAACAACTGGCTTGCCGGGTCGTCGGCATTCACGACCGCAAATCCGCCGGGCTTGAGTTGTTCGAGCAACCGCGATTTGAGACGGCGATACTGGTGAATCGACCCATGTTCTTCGGCATGGTCGCGTCGGATGTTCGTGATGACGGCGGCGTCGAACGCGACGCCCGCGGTCCGGCGAGTCGCCAAGCTGGCGCTGCTGACTTCGATCACCGCATGCGTCTGTCCCGATTGCGTCATGCGGTGCAGGGAGTGCGCGATTTCGACGGCGGTCGGCGTGGAGTCGTCGTGCGGCGGCTCAAACGGCGCGACGGCCGACAGGTTGCTCATCAGGCCGGCGTCAAGTTTCGCGGCGCGCAAGATCGACGCGAGCAGGTGAGCGGTCACCGTCTTGCCGTTGCTGCCGGTGACGCCGACGGTGCGCAACTGTTCGCTGGGGCGACCGGAGAGGGCGTGACACACCAACCCGTGCGCGTACCGCGTGTCGCGGACCAGGCATGTCGGGACGTCGGCCGGGATCAGTCGTTCGGCGAGCACGCTGGAAGCGCCGCGACGAATGGCTTCCGCCACCTCGTCGTGCCCGTCGCGCTCGGCATCCACCAGAGCGACGAACGTGTCGCCGGCTTGGCAGTGACGCACGTCGGTGGCGATGGCGGCGACCTGAATATCGCTGCCCCCCAGAAAACGAGCTCGCGGCAACAGCTGACGCAGACTTACGGCGTCGGCGCTGTCGAACAGAGCGCGATCGAAGCGGGCGCGGTCGAAGATCGGCGGCATGTTCGTCGGCCTCCTTGCCTTAGAACAAGCGGTTGGGTCGGTCGTGGACGAGGCCGGTCCTTGGCCTCGATACGGGGCGGGATTGTCGCGATTTCCGCTCCGGCGTCAAGCTCGCTTTTTTCTCTCCCAAAACGACGAAAAAAGGCGGCGTCTCCCGCTGGGAAACGCCGCCTCGCGTTACGTTGCTCGCCGCTTTATGCGGTCAGAAACCGCAGCCCGCTATGGGCTGTTGCTCAACCGTCGCAGGCTGCTTGCGGGTTCGATCGTGCGCGGCGCCCGATTGGGTTCGACCTGCGTCACCGGTCCTTCGGGCGTCGCTTCCATTTGGTCCTCTTCATCTTCCGGGGCCGGGATCGGCTGCGAGTTCGGCTGTTCCGCTTCCTGTGCCTCGCGTTCCGCCGTCCCCGTGTGCTGTTCCGTCGCACCCTGGCTTACCACTCGCGGCCGCGTCCAGCCGTAGTTCATGTAGATGGCCGCATCGCGTGCTCGGGCCTTCTCGACGGCGTCTTCATACGCCTTCACCGGCCATTCGCCTTCGGTCAAGAACACATTGCAGTGCTCCAACAGCGAGCCCTTGCGGTAGTGAACCTGAGCCAGCGACTTGTTGTAATCGGTCAGCGAGCGGTAGTACTGAGCTTGAGCTTGCGACCGTTTGCGTTGCGCTTCGAGGACCAGGTCGAGCGTGGCCTTGCCGCCCTCGTACAAGGTTTCGAACGCTTCCACTTCCTTCTGCGTCGCCGCCCACCAGTTGTAGTTGGTCTGAGCGATCGTGTAGTTGGCGTCCAATTCGCGGATGGCCGTGGCCATCAAGTGCGATTGGTTGAGCTCCATGTCTTCGAGGTGGGCCTTGGTGCGAGCCAAGTTGAGTTGTGCGTTGCGGACCGCGGACAGTTCGCGACGAGCACCAAATTGCGGCGGCAAGAAGTCGATTTGCACGAACCCTTCCGCGTAGTCGCCGCTGGTCAACGACTCGAACGCCGTCGAGCCGAGGCCGTTGTTGTTCGGCGCCGTGCCGGGGTTCGCCAGATCCGCGCCGTTGCGGTTGGCGGTGATCAGTTCGTCGCCCGAACCGACCCAGCGTCCAATCGTTGCAACGCTGAGGAACGGCAGCAGCGTATTGCGAGCCGAGATCAATTCGAGCTCGCGCTGCTTGAGTCGCCACTTCTGCTGACGCAGTTCCGTGCTGCGGAACAGCGATTCCGCGTGCACCGTCGACCAATCGAACTCGACTCGCGCCGTCGTCGGTTCATCCTTGGGGCGGATGAGACGGCCGTCGGTGGCGGCCAAGCCCATGAGCCAGCGGAGTCGAGTTTCGGTGCTGTAGACGTCGCGCAGGGCGCCTTCGACCTGAGCGCGGAATTGGAAGTATTGACCGGTCGCCTGCGCCTCGTCTTGATCGGCCAAGGCGCCGAACTTTCGCTTCTCGTAGATGTTCTTCCAAGTGACCTGGGCGCTGTCGCGGCCGATCTTCGCCGCTTCCAGGGCGCGGTAGGAGAAGTACAGATCCCAGTAGGCGTTCTCCGTGTCCATCAACAAGTTGCGGACGGACGCTTCGAAGTCGGCCAAGCTGATGTCGGTGTTGATGCGAGCGAGCACGACCGGGATGCGGTTGATCTGTTCGCCGCGGCCTCGCAACAAAGGCATGCGAGCTTCAAATTCCGCTTTCGTCGTGTAGATGCCGGACGCGACGCGGCCTGATCCGGTCGTGGTTTGATCGAAACGAGCTTGGTTGCTCCAGTTCGAGTCCGTGACGCTCGACGCCCGGAACATGGCGCCGGTCGCGGTCCGCTTCATGATCGTCGCTTCCATCGTGCCGTCCTGCGCACGAGTGACGGTCGGCGAGAAGCCTGCCAACAAGAAGGTTTGATTGCTGGGGCGATTCGTGTTGCCGAAGCTAAAGCTGCTGAAGAACTGCGCATCGAATTCCGCCAACGCCGATTCGACGCCCGGCACCGATTCCGCTCGTTCGCCGCCGACGTTGCCGAATGAACCGTTGCTGAGGCCCGAGAAGAAGGAACGCGTGCCGCCGGAGCCGCGACCGTTGTAGGTCGTACGTCCAGGACGCGATTCGACGATCGCCGGGTCGTACACGGTCGGCAACTGAGCCGTCCGGTCGATCAGCGCCGCCGAAAAGCCGAAGTTCGCCTGAATCGAAGCCGCGTTGCGAATGACCTTGCTGTTTTGCATGGCCATGTTCACGCACTCTTCCAGCGACAATTCCCAGATTTCCTTAAACTCGGGATTCGTCACGGTCAGCGGCGACGAGGCATGTTCCACCTCCGCCAACTGAGTCGTTTCCACATCCGGATGTTCCACTTCCGTGGCTTTGTCCAGATAGTGCGAGAGATCCCCCGTTTCGCGCAAGTAGAACGGCTTCGCGGGGTTGCATCCCGAGAAAACCGTCAGGGCGACGAGAGTTAGGACCAATGTCGAGTGGATTTGCCGGCGCATCGCTGGTCGATCCCATGAGTTAGCGTTCGTTCGCATGCCGACCCGGCCCCCCTGAGTCGGCATGCTGCTTCAACCTGCACGTCGCGCAGGTCCGCCGCTGATGGATAACGGCTGCATAGGTATCGGCCCTACAATCGCTAAACTTGCGACATTCATCCCGATCCGGAAACTTTTCTCAATCGGAAAAGTCAACGCAGAGCCCCGGCCGGGCCCGCGACGAGAAGGAATGGGCAGGCGGGGCAGGATGGGGTGGTGTAGCGAGTGCGACTCGCCCCGCTCACAACCGCGCTGGGCGGGGAAGAGCCGCTATTCGGTCTGCGACACTCGCCACCGCAAGAAGGCGTCGAGAAAGCCTTGGATGTCGCCGTCCAGCACGTCGTGGAACTGGGTGGAGCTATACCCGGTTCGGGCGTCCTTCACGCGCTGGTCGGGGTGGAGGAAGTAATTGCGGATCTGCGAACCGAAGCCGGTGCGAGCTTGGCTTTTGTATTTTTCCGCATCCGCCGCTTCGCGCTTTTCTTCCTCGGCCCTGACCATGCGGGCTCGCAGCATTTTCCAGGCGAACGCCCGGTTCTTATGTTGGCTGCGTTCGTTCTGGCACTGGACGACGATGCCCGTCGGCACGTGCGTTAGGCGAATCGCGCTGCTGGTTTTGTTGACGTGCTGGCCCCCCGCGCCGCTCGCGCGGAACACGTCCTCGCGCACATCCTCCTCGTTGATCTCGACCTTGATGCTGTCGTCGATTTCGGGGGAGACATCAATCGCCGCGAAGCTGGTCTGACGCTTTCCTTCCGAGTTGAAGGGGCTGATGCGGACGAGCCGGTGGATGCCCGATTCGCCCTTCAGGTACCCATACGCCATCGGGCCGCGGATGGCGAGCGTCACGCTTTGGATGCCGGCCACATCGTCGGCGACGCGGTCCAGAATCTCAATCGTATAGTCGTTCTTGGCCGCCCACTGCGTGTACATCCGCTGCAACATTTCGGCCCAGTCGTTGGCGTCGGTGCCGCCGTCGCGGGCGTGGATGCTCATGATGGCCCCGGCGCCGTCGTGCGGGCCGTCGAGCAGGGCGCGGAGTTCGAGTTCGTCGAGCGTTTGTTCCAGCCGCTCGATTTCGGCGCGAACATCCGCGAGCGCAGCCGCATCGTCGCCGGCCAGCTCTAGCAAGCCTTCCAGATCGGGCGCCGCCGCCAGCGAATCCTCCAGCGGCTTGACGATCATGCGGATCGACTTCAGTTCGCCGACGACCCCCTGGGCCCGTTCCTGGTTATCCCAGAAACCGGGTTGCATCATTCGAGCTTCAATTTCCTGCAGGCGTTGTTTCTTAGACTCGAAGTCAAAGACTGTCTCGCAGTTGCACGAGGCGACGATGAATGGCGTCGGCGCGATTGGCGAGTTCCGAGTCCATGACGGATTGATCCTGCAGGCGAAGTGACAACAACGCGACGCGCCTCCCGCAGCTCGAATTACGATCCGGGAACGCAGGCGTCGAAAGTGGTGCGACATCCTAAACCATCGGAGACTGGTTTTCGAGTGGGCCGGCTGACGACGGGCGCCTCGCGATCGGCGTTTGGCGCCGCGCCGCAACTCGCCGAACGGCTCGCTCGCTGCTAAACTCGCTGAGGGCAGCCAATCTTTCGGGGACGGACGGGAAAGTTTCGTATGGCGCGGGTCGTGTTGGCCATGTCGGGGGGGGTGGACAGCAGCGTGGCTGCCAGTCTGCTATTGCGCGCAGGGCACGACCTCACGGGCGTCTTCATGCGGCACGGCGAAGAATCGGTGGCCGCCTGCACGCTCGACGGCCAACCGCCGCCCCTCTTGCTGCCGGTCATCCAGCAACGAGCCGACCACAAGCAAGGCTGCTGCAGCGCGTCGGACGCCGAAGATGCTCGGCGAGTCGCTCAACGGCTGAACATTCCCTTCTATGCGCTCGACCTGCAGGCCGAGTTTCGGCAGATCATTGATTACTTCGTCGACGAGTACAGCGTAGGACGGACGCCGAACCCGTGCGTGATGTGCAACAACTGGCTGAAGTTCGGCCGCTTGTTCGACTTCGCCGACAGCATTGATGCGCAGTACGTGGCCACGGGGCACTATGCGCGAATCTGCATCGACGAAGCGAGCGGCGAACCGAGTTTGTGTCGCGGCATCGATTTGTCGAAGGACCAGTCGTATGCCCTGTTCGGCATTCAGCGTTCGCTTTTGAGTCGCATGTTGTTGCCGGTCGGGGATTACCAAAAGTCGACGATCCGCGCGTTGGCGGCCGAAATCGGCTTGCGGGTGGCGGACAAGAAAGACAGTCAGGAAATCTGCTTCGTGACTTCCGGGAAGCACGATGAATTCGTCCGCTCGCGACGACAGGCCGATCTGTCCGGCGAGATTGTTCTCTTGGACGGCCGCGTCGTCGGGCGACATCCGGGGATCGAACGCTTCACGATCGGTCAACGCAAAGGTTTGGGCGTTGCGATGGGCGAGCCGTATTTCGTGGTGCGGATCGAACCGGCGACGCGCCGCGTCGTGATTGGTCGTCACGAGGACTTGGCTCGCCGTCGACTCACGGCCGACCGGACGAATTGGCTGGTCGACCCGCCGCGCGGCGCGTTTCGCTGCTGGGCCAAGATTCGTTACAACGCCGAACCGGTGCCGGCGACCGGCGTCGTGTTGCCGGGGGAGCGATTGCAAGTCGAATTCGACGAGCCGCGCCACGGCGTCGCGCCAGGACAGGCGGTCGTCCTGTTCGACGGCGATCGCGTGCTGGGAGGCGGTTGGATCGAGGGGTGTACGGACGCGGAATTAGCGGAGTTGTTGGGCGGCGACGCGACCGCCGCGGGGACGTTGAAATTCCATGGGGAGTAGCTGCAGCATGCACCGGGTACGTTTTTTCATCGTCATGGCGCTGGTGGGGATCGCTGACTCGGCCGTCCGCGGACAAGAGGCGACGGTCGTCGCAGAAAATGCGCCGGCCGTCGATACGGCCCAGCGCGTGCTGCACGCGACGGTCAAGATCTTCAATCCACGCTCCACGGCGACTGGGTTCCTGGTGCGACTGCCGGACGGAGTCGCGACGCAACCGCGCGAGTGTGCGCTGGTGACGGCGCAGCACGTCTTGGAACAGGTGCAGGGAGAGACGGCGATCCTGGTCTTGCGAAAACGAGACGCGGACGGCGGCTATGCGCGGCGCGACACAACCGTGTCGGTTCGTACGAAGGAAAATCCGCTGTGGTCGCGTCATCCCAAGCAGGATGTGGCGGTGATGAAGTTCGTTTTGCCGGAAGACGCGGCGAATGAACCGCTGCCTTACGAGACGTTGGCCGGGGACGCGGAACTGGCGAAGTCCCCCGTGCCGGTCGGCGGTCGGCTGCTCGCGATGGGGTTCCCGACGCGGTTCGAGACCCACGGCGCCGGCTTTCCGGTGACTCGCCAGGGAGTGCTCTCCAGCTTTCCGCTGGTTCCCTCCGCGAAGCACCCGACCTTTTTCATCGACGTAACCGCCTTCGCCGGCGACAGCGGCGGCCCGGTGTTTGTCGCCCCGCGCGAGCCTTCGACCGATTCGCCGACTCTCATCGGGCTCGTGACCGGCCAAGTTCGCAACGATGAACGGATGCAGTCATTAACGGAAGAACGGGTCGTCCATCACCCGCTCGGCATCGCCGTCGTCGTCCACTCGTCGATCATCCGCGAAGTGCTAGAAACCTTCCGGACGCCATCCCCGTAGAACAGGCTTCCAGCCTGTTACCGCCCCACTTTCAGCCTGTTACCGCCCCACTTCCAGCCTCTTCGCCGCCCCGATCAGCGCTCGTCGGGCGATTCGGTCTTGTTTGCTTTTCGTTCGGCCCAGATTCGCAGTTGTTCGGCCAACACTTGATTGACGAGCAGCCGGGAGTCTGCGGCCGAGAACTCAAGCGACACGTGTTGCTCCATGCGTTGCGGGTTCTGCCGACGAAAGAAAGCGTCGGCTGCGGGCACTGCTTGCTGAACCGCGGGGAGCGTGGGGAGGACGCTGCGGAGCCGTAGCAGCAGATCGCTCAGTTGTTGAGCTCGTTCGGCATTGCTCAACCGAACATCAATGCGGAGGCGTGCTTGCTCGCCAAGCTGCCCCGAGACGGCGATCCATTTCGTGTCTGTTGCGATTTGACGCAGCGATTCCCCGCCTAGCTCCGTGGACAATTCGGGAATAAACGACGCGAGGACGCGGCGTGGATCGTCCGGGAGCGCCATCGTCCATTGCAGAGGGGCGTCGGCCAGCGATGCGAAGGCTTCGGTGAAGTCTGGCCGAGGGCTGGCTTGCCGCGAGTTGATTGCGGCAGCGGTCTTAGGACCGGTCGTCCAAACGAGATCTTCCGTTCGATGTCGCTCCTGGCCGTCGAGGTACTTGAGCCAGTCCAGCAATGGTGCTGGATCGACGCCCGGCATCAGCGGAATGGCGCCGATGATTCCATCATCGACCCCAGGAGCGATGCGCAACACGAGATACAGTGTTTCGCCGCCGCGGTCCGCCAACTCCTTCCATCGTTCCTGCATTTGTTTGCGAACGGCATCCTTATCCGTGAAGCCTCCCGGGGGCGGAAAGAGTCTCGCCAGGACGTCAAAAGCCTCGGCGCCTTCGATTCGCTTTACATCCATGCGAAACACGACCAATGTGTTTTCATCCAGCAACGGCGCCAATTGTTCGACCCGCGAAACCGGTTTCGTCGGCTTCTTGGACGCTTCCTGCTCCGCTGCCAGCGCTTGCGCCGTGAAGACGGCCGCCATCAACCCGAGGATGAAACCACAAGATCGCAAGGATTGCATACAACCTCCGTTCGTCGTTCGTTCCACCCGGGAATCCCCGTTGCTTAGATCCGGTCGCTTTCCGCCGCCCACACCGCCAACTTTTCGCGGAAGATCTTCGAATTGTGTCGGATATCCACGGGCAGCGACGGGTGCAGTCGGATGTCATGAATGCCGGCCGTCATCGGGTGCGTGCGTGCGACCTCGAGTAGTTCTTCTTTGAGCGCCGCTTGATCTTGCGCGCTGACGCACGCTTTATCCGGCCAAGTTTCGACGATCACGACGGGACGTTGGTTGCCTGGTTGTCCGACGCCGACGAGGGCCGAACGGTAGATGCGCGGGTGCTGATTGAAGATCGCCTCGACGGGGTCGGTGAACAGCGTCCCCGATGCGGTCCTCACACGGTGCGACTTGCGGCCGCAGTACCAGAAGCGATCGTGATCGTCCAAGTAACCCACATCGCCCATGCGGTGCCAAAACCGATCGCCGTCTTGCACCTTATGCAGTGCGTTTGCATCGACCTGCGTGACGTACTCCGACGTCACGACGGCGCCGCGGACCATGAGTTCGCCGATCTCGCCGTGCGGCAGCGCTTCGACGTCTTGGATCGACGGTAGAGGGCCGTCGAAGATCCGAATCACCTGCCATTCGATGCCTGGAAAGCGACCGCCGACGCAGGTCCCCGCGCCGCTCGCCGTTTTCTCCGCGGTTTCGCCGAGCACTTCCGAGTCAGAGATAGAAGCGACAGGCAGCGCTTCGGTTGCGCCGTAGGGAGTGTGCATGCGACCTTCAGGGTGGATCGCCTGTCGCATGCGTTTGAGAACGTGCGGCGGAACCGGGGCGCCGGCGGAGAGGACGCGTTTGAGCGTCGGCAGCGCTTGGCCCGTCGATTCGCAATGACGGCCGACGACGTTCCAGAGTGCGGGGGAGCCGAAGGCTTGAGTGACTTGCCAATCGTGCGCCGCTTCGAGGATGTTGCGCGGGTCGGCTTGGGCGGGACGCGTGAAGTCCATGTCGGGAATGATCGTCGTGACGCCCATCGCCGCATTGAACAACGCAAACAGCGGGAAGCCGGGAAGATCGACCTCGCCCGGCTCGATGCGATACTCGGCCTGAATCTCGTCGACTTGCTGTGCGAAATTGCCGTGGCGGTACAGCACGCCTTTGGAAGGCCCCGTACTGCCGGTGGTGAAAATGATGGCGGCGGGGTCGGACGCGCGCGTGGCGGCGGGTTCGAACGGACGACGGCCGAGGCGGCGGATTTGCTCAAGCGTCTTGCCGCTCCAGAACCATCGCCGGCCGACCGTCACGTTGAATCTCGCTTGACGAAAGCGGCGTCCCATGATCGTGCGCACCGCTTGAGCGAGAGGGATGGCGACGAACCCGTCCGGCTGGACCTGCTCAAGGCAGGCGAGCATGTTCTTCTTGCCGAGGCCCGGATCGACCAGCACGGTCACGACGCCGGCTTTGAACAGGGCGAAGACCAGCGCGATGAAGTCGATGCTGGGGCGCACCAAGAGAACCAGCCGCATGCCTGGTGCGACGCCGTACGCGTGCAGTCCGGCGGCGATGCGGTCGCTGTCTTCGTCCAACTGCTGAAACGTGACTGACGCGTACTGTCGCCGCCCCTGTGCGTCTCGCCCCAAGGGCTGCACGACGGCGACTTGGTCAGGGCGTTGACGCGCTCGCAGCGACAGTCGCAAGCCGACGTTGACGCAGTCGCGCGGCGGCGGGAGTTTATCCGACATGAGCGACTCCTGAGCGGCGTTCGACGGCGGCTTCCACGAACCTCCAGACGCGTGCGGCGATATCGACGTCGACGGCCTGCGCGAGCGCCTTCCAGCCTGGGACGGCGTTGACTTCGATCGCCAGCAGGCGTCCATCGCGCGTCGGCAGCAAGTCGACGCCGGCCACCGGCGCTCCCACGGACGCCGCCGCTCGCCGCGCCATCTCGATCAACTGATCGTTCGGCGTAAAGGCTTCCCCGACCGCCCCGCGACTCACATTGGTGCGCCAATCCAGCGGATTATGGCGACGCATGCCGTACGTCTCGTCGCCGATGACGAGCAACCGGATGTCGTGCCCCAGATGGTCCACGAACTCTTGGAGGTACAGCACGGCGTTGAGCTGCGCGATCGTCTTGAAGACGCGCACCGCGAGATCGGGATCGGCCACGCGAATGATTCCGCGTCCTTCGCTGCCGAACAGCGGCTTCACGACTACGTCGCCGCCGAGTGCGTGAAAGGCTTCGAGCGCATCGTCGGGGTGTTGCCCGACCCAGGTGCGCGGCGTCTCGAGCCCCGCGGCTTGCAGACGCGCCGACGTCAGATACTTGTCGACGGCCGCTTCGACGGCCCGCGGCGGATTGACGACGACTCCCCCTTGTTGCTCGTAGCGACCCAGCGCGTCCATCCGAAAGACGACTTGTTCGAGCGAGCCGGGCGGCATAGTGCGCACCAGCACGGCATCGTAGGCGTTCCAGTCGACCTTGGGCGGGCGCCGCTCCGGGGCGTCGTCGAGCGTCGCCTGGAGCGAGTGGCGAACGCCGTCGAGCGTCGTGGAGATGCGATCGAAGGCGATGCAATCGACCCGATGCCGCTCCCCGGCCGCTCGACGCAAATCGCGCAGATACCAACTGTCGGGCGAAGCGAGCACAGCGCAGCGCATCAGAGTTACTCAGGGCGTTAAGCGGAGCGACGAACTAGGTGGTGAACGATCGCGCGAGGACCGGCGCATTGGTTTCGCCGTATCGGAAGCTGCGGCCCGTGTCGAGGTTGACGAAGGTGACGACGGCGGGACTGAACAACAGCGGATCGATGCGGTAGAAGTCCTTGTCGTACTTTTCGAACGTTTCGCGGAACGGTTGTCCGTAATCGCGCGAAGCGCTGCTAGGAATCTGCGGACCGATCTGGGCGAGGCTGTCGTCGTCGCCGCGCACCCACAGCACGACTTCGCCTCCGTACAGCACTGCATCGTTCGTCCGCCCGATGCCGCTGAGGTCATCCGCCGCGACGGGCGGAAGCGGCGCGACGCCGTAGCCGCTGACGACTCTTCCCAAGTCGAAGTGCAGCGAATGCAGCTTGTGCAGCGCCGTTTCGACGCTGCGTGCGACCACTTGAATGGTCCCGGCGAGGCTGCGCGTGGGGGCGACGAGAAGCGTGAGTCGCTCTTCGTCGACCTGGCACTCGCTGGCCAACTTGGCGCAGATCTGACCAGGCGGCAACTTGCCGCATTCCAGCACGCCGACCGCCAGCGAAGGCGACTCGCGCAACCCAATGTCGTCGAACAACGGCTCGCGCCCCCGAGCGGCGCGCATCGGCCCGGATCCCATCGCGAAAAACTTCTCGCCCGCGATTTGCCAGCCCGCGTACTGCGACGCCATGCAGGCGGCGAGCGGATGGTCGGTTTGAATCGACACAGCGGGACCCGCCCAGACGTCCGGCCGGCCAGGAACCAGTTCCACGCGCGCCAGCCCCGCCAGGCACACTTCGGCGAGCGCGAGGCCGGCCGCCAACCCGCCGGGTGCGAAGACGCCGCAGTCGATCAACTGAGCGCCCCCCTCCTGCCGCGTGACCGAGACGTGATACCGCGTCGGGTTTTCCAACAGCGGTCGACAGCGTTCCCACGCCCCCTGATTCAATGGCACACTCACGTTGCGGCTCCCCGAGGCGTCTTGGTTGATGCTCGCGATCGATGATGTCCGATTCGGACGACTTTCGCAATGGGCGAGCGGAGCGCGCCGGAACGAGGTCGGCGAGCGAATTTACATCCCGGCGTTCATGGGCGATAATCGCCGGTTGGTCCCGTTTCCACTCGCCTTCGGAAAGCGACGCATGTCCAGTTTGACGATCGAAAACTACCTCAAAACGATCTACCAACTGTGCGCTGAAAACGACAACCGGCCGGCGCTGACCGGCAAGTTGGCGCTGGCCTTGCGCGTCTCCCCCGGCACGGTCACCAGCATGCTCAAGATGCTCAGCGTCTCAGGGCTCGCCGTTTACACCCGGTACGAAGGGGTGGAACTCACCGAAGCCGGTCGTCGCCTGGCCCTGCGCGTGCTCCGACGCCATCGGCTCATCGAGTTGTTCCTCGTGAAGACGCTCAATCTCACTTGGGACGAGGTCCATGAAGAAGCGGAGAATATGGAGCACGCGGTGAGCGACCTGCTGGTCGATCGCATCGATGCGTTTCTGGGATATCCGGCGACCGACCCGCATGGCGATCCGATTCCCAAGGCCGATGGCACGGTCGCCACGACCGTCGGCGTTCCGCTCGAACAATGGCCGTTGCACACGCCCTTTCGACTGGTCCGCGTGCTCGATCAATCCCCCGACTTTCTGCGTTACCTGGTCGACGTCGGCTTGCCGTTGGGCGCGGAAGCGGCGGTGGTCGCCAGCCGGCCGGCGGCGGGCGTGATTGAAGTCCAGACGCCGAACGCCACGTTGACGCTGGCCGTCACCGCGGCCGCGAAGCTGTATGTCGGTCCCAGCGCCGCCGCCGAAGCGAACGAGTCGGCGTCGGCCAACGGCAAGGCCCGCTCCGACGCCAATCGCACTTCGTCGCGACGGAAGGAACAGAAGGAACCCACCGCATGAGCGTATCGCTTTCCAGGCCGTTCATTCGCTCGCTGGGCCGTATTTCGTTAGGCTGTATCTCGCTAGGCCGTATCTCGCTAGGCAGTATGGCGTTGGCGTGGATGTACGCCACGCTGCTGCTCGCGCAAGAGCAGGGCGGCGCTGCACCCGACTCGAGTCCTGACGGCAGCCCCGCGACGCCCGCCTCGCTGCGGATCGACTTTGAAAGCCCCGAGTCGTGGGGGGGAGGAATGCTCGCGACGACCGAGGGGCCTCGCCCGCCGCTGTACCCCAGCTTTCCGGCCGACAATCGTGCGGGCTTGTTTACCGCGAAGACGGCTGCGCCGAAGTTTGTCGACGGCGGAGCACGCATCGACCTGCGCTTCGGGCTCGACGACTCCCTCACGCTCGAAGCCTGGGTTCGTCCAGACGCGGTTCCCTCGGGGGCGTACGTCTATCTGATCGGCAAGGGACGCAATGGCCGGCAGGGGTACTCCGACAAGAACCAAAACTACGCCCTGCGTCTGAAGGGCGACTCGGCCGGCGCGAAACTGAACTTCTTGTTCGGCAGCCTCGCGGCGGGTGGACAGCCCGATGACGCCCCGGTGCGAAAGTGGCATCGCTGGACGTCGCGCGAGGCGCTGCCGAATGATCGCCCGTGGCACCATGTGGCGATCAGCTACACGTTTGGGAAAGCAGACAGTCTGAAGGCGGTCATCGACGGCAAAGAGACGGCCGGCGATTGGGACATGGATGGCAAGACATCCGCTCCGCCGGCGACCGATGACGACGATCTCTCGTTGGGCGACGGCAACGGCGGCGGCGCCGGCAATCGCTTCGTCGGGGCGCTCGATCAAGTCGCGATCCATCGCGGCGTCGTGCCGCTGGAGGAGCTCAAGCGTCGCTTTTCGTTCTCGCCGCAACCGCCTTCGATCGACCTGTCGCAACTGCCGCCGGGCAAAGTGTTGGTGGAGATTTGCGAAGAGGGGCTCGCGAGCAGCTCGGCTTGGCCGGCGCAGTCGCCCGCTGCGACCGAGCGGTTTGAGACGCCGGCATTCGGCGTCGTGGACGTGCCGACGAAATACGTGGACTCGGGCATTCGCGGCGACCGCCCCAATCCGTTTCTCTTGCGCACCGTCGCCAAGGTGAAAGTGCCGGCTGGCAAACACCGCTGGCTGCTGCGCGCTCGGGGACTGACTCGGCTGTATATCGACGATCAGGCGCTGCTGACGCTGGCGCCGATGAAAGGAGATTCGGGCGGGCATGGACTGGTGCCGCGCGTCGACGAGTACCTGAACTTGGGCGTCGACTTCCGGTTCGCTCCTCCGGGCACGCAAGAGGCCTGGAAGGAATGGGAAGTCGAGGCGGGCGAACATCTCGTGGTGATGGAGACGATCGTCGGGGGCGCGTTGGGCGGTGCGAAAGTGCGTCCCGAATTGGGCGAGACGGTGGTAGCTGTGTCGCGACAAGGCGAGTCGACTTGGAGTCTCTTGGGGACCGATTTCGCCGCACTTCCGTACGACGACGCCTACTGGTCGGACTACGCACAAGCTCGACGCGCTGAACTGCGGATCATGGACGCCCAACGCCGCGCCGCTCTACGGGCCGAGTTCCTAAAACAACGACAGCCGCGACTGGAAGCTGCGCGGCGTTGGCTGGCGGAGACCGCGGAAACACCCGTCCCGCCGTTACCGCCGAATTACCCGGCCTTCAATCCCATCGATCACTTCTTGGCTGCGCGGATCGAGCAGATTCGGCAGCAGGATGCTTCGGCGGTAACAAACGTCGATCCGGCCGAACGAGTCGACTTCTTTCGCGACATTCAACCGATCTTCGAAACGGTGTGTTGGGACTGTCACAAAGGCGGCAAGGCGCAAGGCGGCCTCAACCTAGAGTCGCTCGCGCACGCTCAAGTCGGCGGCGATTCCGGCTCGCCCGCCGTGACGCCGGGAATGACGGGCGCCAGCGAGCTTTTGGCGCGAGTGGAGTCCAGCGACGAGGCGACTCGCATGCCCCCGCGAGGAGAACGTCTGCCAGCTCAGCAAGTCGCTCTGTTGAAACGCTGGATCGAACAAGGGGCGCGGTGGCCGGAACTGAAAGTCGATCATTTTGAACTCACCTCCCTGTGCGACGACCTCACGTTCCTGCGCCGCGCGACGCTTGATACGGTCGGCGTGCTGCCGACGGCGGACGAGATCGCCGCCTTCGAAGCCGATGCATCTCCCGACAAGCGACGACGCGCGATCGATCGGCTGTTGGCGGATGAACGAACGGCCGACCATGCCATGGGTTATTGGCTCGACGTTCTGGCCGAGAATCCCAATATTCTGAATCCGACTCTGAACAACACGGGCCCGTTTCGCTGGTGGCTGTACGAGTCGTTCGTCGACGATAAGCCGCTGGATATGCTGGTTGAGGAACTCGTCGAGATGCGCGGCAGCGAGCGATTCGGCGGACCGGCCGGTTTCGGCGTCGCGTCGCAAAACGACTCCCCCTTCGCAGCCAAAGCGACCATCGTCAGTTCGGCGTTTCTGGGCGTGGAGATGAAGTGCGCTCGCTGTCATGACGCGCCGGCGCACGAGAGTCGACAAGAGCAACTGTTTCAGTTGGCGGCCATGCTGGCGTCGCAACCGCTGGAAGTGCCGGCCACCAGCAGCGTGCCGCTCGATAAGCTGTCCGAGGGAGGACGCAAACCGCTGATTCAGGTCACGCTGAAGCCAGGGGCGAAGATTGAACCGGCATGGCCGTTCGAGCGTTTCGGCGTCGCGGCGAGTCCTGCTAGTGCTGCGAGCGCGACGCCGACAAGTTCACGGTCGGAGCTCGCGCGATTGCTCACGGCGCCCGAAAACGAACGCTTCGCGCAAGTGTCGGCCAATCGCATCTGGGCGCGGCTGATGGGGCGCGGCATCGTCGAACCGGTGGAAGATTGGGAACGCGGAGTGCCGACGCACCCCGAATTGTTGCGCTGGTTGGGGCGCGAACTGGTGCGCGGCGAGTATCAACCGAAGCACGTGATGCGATTGATCATGAATTCGCACGCCTACCAGCGGGCCGCCGATGCGCGATTGACGGCGTCGAGTCCGCTCTACACGGCGCCTGCCGTACGACGGCTGTCGGCCGAACAAATCGTCGATTCCTTGTTTGCGGCCGCCGGGAAACCGTTTCGTTTAGAGGAAGTGAGTCTCGACATCGACGGCCGTCGCGATCTGAAGAACTCCATTTCTCTGGGCATTCCTCGTCGTGCTTGGATGCTGACGTCGACCTCGAACGAACGCGACCGTCCCAGCTTGGCGCTGCCGCGCGTGCAAGCGATCGTTGACGTGTTGCAGGCCTTCGGCTGGCGCGGCGCACGGCAAGATCCCGCGAGCCACCGCGACACAGCGCCCAATGCGCTGCAGCCAGCCATCTTGTCCAACGGCGTCGCCGGCGTCTGGCTCACTCGCCTGAGCGACGATCATGGCTTGACGAAGTTGGCGCTCGAGTCGGAGACGGTCGAGCAACTGGTTGAGCAGCTTTACTTGAGAATGCTGACTCGGCGGCCGACGGAAGGCGAGCGGCGCCGGGTGACAAGTTATTTGGCGGATGGCTTTGACGCTCGGCGCGCAACAATGACGACGCCGACCACACCGCCGGTCGTGCGACAGCCTGAACGCTATGTGTCGTGGTCGAATCACTTGGATCCCGAAGCGACCGTGATTCGTCAGCAACAGGAAGCGGCCGCTCGACGCGGCGATCCGCCCACGTCGCGGTTGGTCGCGGATTGGCGCGAGCGGCTGGAAGACGTGGTCTGGACGCTGGTAAACTCGCCGGAAGTCGCTTTCACTCGGTAAGCCAGAAAGAAATCGTCATGCTCGATCCGACCTTCAAGCAGATCCCGGGACAGACCATCGATCGTCGTCGCTTCCTGCAGGCGACGTCTGCGGCCGGCGGGCTGGCGGCGGCGAGTAGCCGCGGCTGGTCGGAGGGCCCGCGGTTGCTCGCGGCCGAGGGACCTTCACCGTCGGCGTCCTTGACGAACTCGCCGCTCGGCAAGGCCGAGCATTGCATCTTCCTGTGGCTGGGCGGCGGCATGGCGCAGATCGACACGTTCGATCCCAAATCGCGCGGCGATGCGAAGGCGAGTCCCAAGCGGGCCGGTTCGTATTATGCGTCGATCGATACGGCGGTGAAGGGCGTGCAGTTCTGCGAGCACCTGGGGCAGACGGCGGCGGTGGCCGACCGGCTGACGGCCGTGCGGACGGTGAACCATAAGGTCGTCGACGAGCACGCGTTTGCAACGAACTTGGTGCATACCGGACGCATGATCAGCGGGAACGTCGTCTATCCGTCGATCGGTTCGATCATCGCGCAGCAACGCGGCGCTGCGAATTCGGATGTTCCCGCCTACATGCTGATCGGGTATCCGAATGTGAGTCGCGGACCGGGGTTTTTGGGAGCGCGGCACAGCTTCATTTACTTGGTCGACACGCAGACCGGCCCAGCCGGGTTTACTCGCCCCGAGTTTGTGTCGGAGAGTCGGCAGACGGCGCGCGAGCGATTGCTGGCCGACACGCAGCCCCATGCCGTCGACGGTTCGCCGCTGGCCGATTACCAGGCCGCACAGGCCGATGCCTTGCGACTGGCCGGCCCCGAGTTCATGCGGAATTTTCGGCTGGAGGAAGAAGCAGGCGAGCTGCGGCAACGGTACGGCGGTGAATTCGGTCAGCGCTGCCTCTTGGCGCGGCGGTTGGTGGAGTCGGGTGTGCGGTTCATCGAAGTCTCGCACAATTTGAACTTCATCAACGGGACGGGCTGGGATACTCACAATCAAGGACAATTGCAGCAGCACGTGTTGATCCGCGAACTCGACACGGCGCTCTCCGCCTTGATCATCGACTTGGAAGCGCGAGGGTTGTTGGAAAAGACGCTGGTGGTCGTGGCGACCGAATTTGGGCGACCGGCCGAGTTCGACGGCGGCGGCGGACGGGGACACCAAGGTACGACTTTTTCGATGGTGCTCGCCGGCGGCGGGTTGCGACATCGCGGCGCTTACGGAGTCACCGACGAGCTGAGCAAAAAAATCGTCGAGGGACCGGTGAGCATCCCGGATTTCCACGCCACCATTCATGCGGCGCTCGGCGTCGATCCGACGGTGGAATTGAAGGACGGCGCACGGCCAGTGCCGATCACGGACGGCGGGCGGCCGATCTCGAGCTTGTTCACATGAACGAGGCCCCTTCGACGTCGAGCTGGCGCGTGGGACGCGGCCGACGCTGGTTCTTCCTCGCGTTTGCGATCGGTTTGCTGGCGGGCGGCGCGTACTACTCGCGCGAGATGTTCGTCTTGCATGCCCAACGCCAAGCGGCGGAGTCGTTGACGGCCAGGAATTGGGGGCAGGCCGACCAGTGGTTGCAAACGGCCGAACGGTGGGCGCCGCGCGACGCTCAGACGCAGCGCCTGAGGGCCCGCGTCGCCCGACGTCGCGGGCGGTTGGAGGAAGCGGAGCGGTATGTCGGCCAGGCGCGGCAGTTGGGACTGCCGATGGTGCAAGTCGAAGAAGAAACGGCGCTGATTCAAGCGCAACGCGGCGACCTGAGCGAGTCGCTGGCGATGTTTGAGACGCTGCTGAGGTCGCCGAACCTGGAAACGACCGAAGTCTTCGAGGCGTACGCGATCGGATTCATGCAATCGCGGCGCATGCTGCGGCAGTCATTCGACCTGCTCAGCCGGTGGTCGGAGGCGGACCCGCAAAACCCGCAGCCGCAGACTCTGCTGGCGCGGTTGTGTTTGGAGCTGGAGGATTGGCCGCGGGCGGAAAAGCACCTGCGTACAGCATTGGAAGTCAAGCCTCCGCCGGCCGACGCAGCCTTAATGCTGGGACGTTTGCTGTTGCAGCGGCAGCAGCCCGCGGAGGCGCTGCCGCTGTTCCGAGCCGCAGCGACGGGCGAGGACGAGCGGCTAGCGGCGTGGATCGGCGAGTCCGCCTGTTTGCGACGGTTGGGGGAGGAAGCGAGTGCGCTGTCGTTGCTGGAGCGAGCCGAGGCGGACTTGCCCCGCGCGGCGACGCGATTGCGAGTCGAGTGGGAGTTGGAACGCGCTCGGTTAGATGCGGATCGCAATGAATTGGAGGCCGCTCGGAAGCGACTGGAAGCCGCCGCGACCGCCGCGCCGCACGATTGGGACTTGCAGTATGAGTTGGCGATGGTTTGGCGACGGCTCGGACGCGCCGACGAAGCGCGTCAGCAATTCGCGATGGTCGAGGAAGCCAGGTCGCAATTAGGCCTAGCATCGCACCTCACGCGGCAATCATTGCAGAATCCCGGGAAAATCGACTTTCGATTTCGAGTGGGACAGATTCAGATGAAGTACGGCGACCCGGCCGTCGGGGCGCAATGGCTGCAGGGAGTGTTGGAGATGATGCCCAATCATCGGTCGGCGCTGGAACTGTTGGCGCAGCACTTCGAACAGTTGGGGACGTCTGATCCAGAAGCACGCGAATTGGCGTCGCGGTATCGCCGACAGTTGCAGGCCTTGCGTTGACGAGTCGGCCGCCGAAGTCATCTCCCTATGATTCTCAACGCGTACACCGTGCTCGATCTGGCGCTCGTCGCCATCCGCTTGCCGCTGGGGTTGTTTCTAATTGTTTGGACGTGGAGAGCCTGGCGCGGTTCCAGCGGCCTGGGGCGTGAAGGAACTGGGGCGGACGCCCATCGTCTGCTAGACGAACGCGAAGGGCGACTTTATCTCTCGCTGATGGCGGCCGGATTGTTGTTCGTGTTGAACTTGCTGGCGTGGCCGCTGCTGTACGCCGTGCTGCAAAGCTACATCCCGCAATGGCCGGGAGTGATGTGCATCTACGGGGTGACGAGAATCGGCGTCGGGAGTGAAGGGCCGAGCCGTTTCCTGCCCGCGCTGCTGCTGGGATTGCAGATCGTCAAACCGATTACGGTGCTATTCAGCGGGGCTTGGGCGTGGATGTATGCGGCCAGTCGTCGCACGGCGACGAATCTGCATCAGCGGAGGGTGGCGTTCCTGTTGGTGCTATTTGGAGCGACGACGCTGGTCGACGCCGCGGTCGAGGGGGCGTACATGCTGACTCCCAAGCGAGAACAGTTTGCGGAGGCCGGTTGCTGCACGGCGCCGCTGGAGGCCGAATTGCGGTCGGGTCGTTTTGCTCCCAGCAGTTGGTCGACGACGCGCACGGGATGGCTGACCGGCGCCTTCGTCGTCGCCAATCTGTTGCTCGCGTGTCTGCTCGGGCTGCAGGCCAGGAATCCGCTAGGCGCCGGTCCGGGCGCGTGGCTGGTCCTGTTGACGCTGGCGACGCTCGCCATTCCGCTGAATCTGATTTTCTTCAAGGAGGTCGCATCGCCGCAGATTCTGCGGCTGGAATATCACCATTGCTTGTACGACCTGTTTGTACGGGCCCCGGAGTCGCTGGTGGGGGCGGGGTTTTGGATTGGCGGCGTCTATTCGACGGCGTGGGCCTGGTTGACGGCGATGGCCGAAGGACGGTCTTCCGCACAACGGCGAGACGGGGAGCGGGCGGAGGCGGCTAGCGGACGAGCGACTTCCGGAATGTTGACGTCCGGGTTGCTGACGGCCGGGGCGCTGGGGTATTTGGGGTGCGTCATCCACTTCTCGGTCGCCTTGGTGCTTGTGTAACATGACAAAACGCGTTGGGATGATGCTGGTCGTCGTGGCGTTCGCCGCCAGCCTGTCGGCGGCGGCCGGCTATTGGCGGCGGCAGCGAACGGCGGGCGGATGCGCCTTGGATGGTCTCCCCATCGAGGCTTCGTTGCGCGTCCGCGTCGTGACCCAGGCGGGCGACGAACGCGAGTTTTGTTCGATTCGGTGCGCCGAATGTTGGCTGGCGGCGGAGGCGGAACGGGGCGCGGCGGTTTATGTGACGGATGAGGCGACGGGGACGGAGACGCCGGCTGAGCAGGCGCATTTTGTCCGGAGTCGAATCATTTCGCATTCGCTCAGCGGCGAACGCCGACACGTATTCCTCCATTTGGACGACGCGCAGCGACATGCCGACGTCTACCAGGGACGCGTGCTGGTGGGAACCCAGCGACCATTCTCGGCGATTAACTCTGAGGATTGACCTTCTTGATGACGTCTCGCAATTCTCGTCCATCCGGCAACCGCATTTACTCCTTGGCGATTGCCGCCGTCGCCATCGCCCTGGGACTGTACATCCTCGCGAATCGACAACCGGAACCGCCGCCGAAGTCGAGCGCAGACGCGTCGCCGGAACAACGTGAGCCAGGCGATGCGCCGCAAACGGTCGGCTTTCGAGACGCGACGGCGGACACGGGCATTCACTTTCGCATGGGGTTCTTGCCGGGCGAGCAAGGCGCGTCGTTCAAGATCAATCTCTACGATCATGGCTGCGGCGTGGCTGTCGGCGACTACGACGGCGATGGACTCGACGACATTTACTTCCTTAATCAGCTTGGCCCCAACGCGCTTTACCGCAATTTGGGTGCGGGCAAGTTCGAGGATGTCACGGAGTCGATGGGCGTCGCGCTGCCGGACCGAATCTGCGTCGGCGGAACGTTCGCCGACTACGACGGCGACGGCGACCAGGATCTGTATGTGACGAGCACGCGCGGCGGCAATGTGTTGTTTCGCAATGACGCAGGCCGGAAGTTCGTCGATGTGACCGAGGCGGCGGGACTCAAGCATGTCGGTCACTCGCAGACCGCCGTCTTCTTCGACTACGACAACGACTCGCGACTCGATTTGTTCTTCGTCCAAACCTCCGATTGGACGACGACCAAATTCGACAACTCGCTGAAGTACTACATCGGCAAAGGCGGCGCCGAAGGAGGGCTCGAATCGGTCCTCGGCGCGCCCAAGGAATTCAACCGACTGTATCGCAACGAAGGAGACGGTAAATTCGTCGACGTGACGGAGAAGGCGAACCTGCAGGGACGCGGCTGGGCCGGCGATGTCGCCGTCTTCGATTACGATGAAGATGGCTGGCAAGACGTCCTCGTGACCTGCATGTTCGGGCGCGCTCAACTGTACCGGAATCGTCGCGATGGAACGTTTGAAGACGTGACGGCGCAAGTCTTGGGGAAGACGCCGTTCGGCGGAATGGGCGTTCGCGTCTTCGACTTCAACAACGACGGGCGACTCGACATCTACATCGTCGACATGCACTCCGACATGTGGATGGGGCTCGACTCGGCCCAACTGTCGCTCAGTACGGCCGTGCAAGCAGAGAAGGTGAAGTTTCGAGGATTCTACGGACCTAAGCTGGATACAGATCCCTCCTACGAGAAGTTGGAGGAAGAACTGGAGCCGGTTCTCGGCTTTCGGCACGACGACGTCGTGTTCGGCAACGTGTTCTACGAAGCGCTGGGAGACGGCAAATTTCGCGAGATGTCGGCGGAGACCAATACCGAGACATTCTGGCCCTGGGGACTGGCGACCGGCGACTTTGATTGCGACGGCTTTGAGGATGTCTTCGTGACCGCCGGAATGGGATATCCCTTCTACTATTGGCCGAATGCGCTGCTGATGAATTCCGGCAAGGCGACATTCCTCGAACGAGCCGCAGCGCACGGCGTCGAACCGCCCGCCGGCGGCAAGTTTCTGGATGAACAGATTGAAGGGAAGCCGTGCGCCAAGAGTTCACGCTGTGCTGCGGCCGCCGACTTCGACGGCGATGGACGCTTGGAGATCGTGACGAACAACTTCAACGGTCCTCCGTACTTCTATCGCAACGAGTTTCCGAAGAAGCACTACTTGGCGTTTCGCTTGCGCGGCGTTCGCAGCAACCGCGACGCGATCGGGGCTCAAGTCCGAATCCGCCGCGGGGATCAAACGTTGTTGCGATTGGTGCAGTCGGCCGGCGGCTATTTGGCTCAGTCGTCCAAGACCGTGCACTTCGGCCTGGGCGATTCGCCCGACGTCGAGCAAGTAGAGATTGTTTGGCCGAGCGGCCTGCGACAGGTGATCGACAAACCGGAGGTCGACAAATTGCATGACGTGGTCGAGCCCGATGAGGAGCCGTCCCGTTGAAGTCTTTCGGACGTCCCGCTTGGAGCGGCGCCTTCGTCTGTGCATGGCTGGCCGCTGCCGTCGTCGTCTTGTGCGTCGAATGGCCGCGGGCGGGACATACCGCAGACGGAGCACGCGATTTACAACGCATCCTAGGCGGACTGGGGCTGGGGTCCCAGCGGCATTTGGGACGCTGTAGCGACGCGTTCGATCCACGCCTAGGACGGTCGTGTCCCGAGTGCACGCGTCGCACGTTGTTGGGACGCGCGGTTTGTCCCGTACATTCTTTGCAACTGTCCGCGACTCGCTAGGAGCCCGATCCGCATGGAGTGGATGATCGACCTTGGGGAAGCCGGATTGACTTCGATCGTGCGGCATCCGCTGCGCAGCGCCGTCGTCTCCGTCTGCATCGCCTTGACGATCGTTCCCTTCTTGGTGCTGACCGCCATCTCGGCTGCCGTCCGCCACGATGCGCTCCTGTCGATCGAAGAAGGCGCCGACTTGTACGTGACGGCGACCGAATTCGGCGAGGCGACGGCGCTGCCGTTGGCGGCGGCCGAAACAGTGCGCGCGTGGGATGGCGTGGAGCGTGTGACTCCGCGCGTGACAGGACGCGTGTGGCTGGGACGCGAGAAGCTCGACGTCGTCGTCGTCGGCCTCCCGGCTGCCGACCGGCCTGCGCTAGCTCACGGCCTGCGAGGGCGATGGTTTTCCGATGGGCCGACGCCTGAACTCGTGTTGGGCAGCCAATTGGCCGGCCGACTGAAATTGAAGCCGGGCGACTATGTGCCGCCGTTCTATACGAGTCGTCGGGGAGATCGCGTTGCACGGGTGGTGGGCGTGTTCGAGTCGGAAGTTTCGGTCTGGGAGTCGAACCTGATGCTGACGTCGCTCGAACATGCGTCGGACATCTTTGATGAACCGGGAAAAGCGACGGAATTGCTGGTTTGGTGTCGTCCCGGATACGAGTCGGCGGTTCGAGATCAGGTTTTGCGAGGCGCGCAATCGTGGCGGCCGCAGGCGACGACCAAAGCCGAACTCCTGGCAAGCGTACCGAGCGGCTTGGCGTTTCGCGACGGAGTCCTGGCATGGATGTACCTGACGGCCTTCGTGTGCGCCATGCTCGTCGTCGCGGTGGCTTCCGGAATTGGACTATCCGAACGACGGCGGGAGATCGGCATCCTGAAGGCGTTGGGTTGGCAGACTGACGCCCTGCTTCTCCGGTCGTTCGTGGAAAGCCTCGCCTTGAGCTCGCTCGGTACGTCGCTCGCGGTCGTGGCGGCGCACGCTTGGCTGCGGTACGGCCACGGAGTCGGGGCGAGGAATGTCCTGTTGCCTGGAGCGGACCCGGATGCGGCCGTTCCGTATCGGATGTTCGTCGAGCCCACGTTGCTCGCCGCCGGCGTCGCACTGGTCGTCGTACTGACGGGATCGTTGTGGTCGACTTGGCGAGCGGCGATGGCGCCGCCCAGCGATGCGATGCGCGGGTGAGCGACGGACGCAAACGAGGCGGCGAATGTGGTTGTTCCAAGCGGACCGATTGAGCAAGACATTTCATCGCGGTACGTCGCGCGCCGTCTCGGCCGTCGAACAAATCGATTGGCAATGCGAGCGAGGTCAGTTCGTCGTCCTGAGCGGTCCCTCCGGAGCGGGCAAATCGACGCTGCTCGCCTTGCTCGGTTTGCTCGATCGGCCCACCTCCGGCCGATTGTTGTTCGACGGTTGCGACACGGCGCCTGCCTCCGACGTCCAGAGGACGCGCTGGCGACGGCGCATGGGATTCGTTTTTCAAGACTACGGACTGCTGGCCGGCTTGTCCGGCTGGGAGAATGTGTTCTTGTCGCTCGTACCGCGCGGCGTGCCGCGGGGCGAGCGGCGGCGAACGGCGGGCGGTTGGCTCGAACGCTTCGGCGTCTTGCCGTTGGCGGAGCGGTGCGTAGAGGAGTGGAGCGGCGGAGAACGACAGCGGTTGTCGCTCGCGAGAGCGTTGGCAGGTCGTCCCGAAGTGTTGCTGGCCGACGAACCGACGTCGAATCTGGATGCTGCTACCGCCGCAGTCGTTCTGGAGGCGTTTCGCGAGTACCATGAGCAGGGCGGCACGTTGATTGCGGCGGGACATGATGCGGAACTGATCAAGGCGGCGACCCTCGTCATGCGAATGCGCGGCGGGGTTTGCGAGGGAATCGAGAGTCGGACATGAGCGTGGGAATGGGGACGCGACGCTGGCGCGTAGTGCTGACGATCGTCGTGTTGGCGGCAGTCGCCGCGGGCGCGGCGGCGTGGTGGGAATTTCAATCGGCCGAACGGCGCAAGTATGTCGGACTCCTGCTCGATCGAAAGGCGATGACGATCGCCCCGGGCGTGCATTTCTTGGGACGACACGATCCCGGGGCGTCGTACGTGATCGAGACTTCGGCGGGGTTGGTGTGCATCGACGCCGGGCTCGATGCCGATGCGTCGCAATTGCTCGATCAAATGGCCGAGTTGATGCTTGATCCCAAACAGATTACGGCCATCCTGCTTACCCACTCGCACGGCGACCATGTGTTGGGGGCTCGCGCACTGCGGGAATTGAGCGGCGCAAAGATCTATGCCGGGGCCGGCGATGCGGCCGCCATCGAAGCGGGAACCTCCCGAGATGCATTCTTTTCGACGTTTCCGATGGACCGCTACGCCATTCACGGCACGCCGATCGACGTGCAATTGCAAGGCGCGGAAGTATTGGAGTTCGGCGACACTCGCATTCAAGTGCTCGGGCTGCCTGGACACACGCCCGGCAGCATTTGTTACTTGGCCACGCGTCGCGGCGAGACGTCGCTGTTCACCGGCGACACCCTGTCTTCGATCATCGGCGATCTGGGAACCTATGCGGCGCGATTAGCGCCCCGTTACGGCGGCTACGCCCCCGACTACCTGGCGACGCTGCAGTATCTCCGGTCGCTGCCCCCTCCCGACGTCTTGTGCCCCGGTCATCCTCTGGCGCGCAGCATTCCCAATTCGCCGCGGTTGAACGTCGAGCAGTGGCACAAGCTGCTCGATCGAGGCATTCAGGAGATGGAGACCTTGGTCGAGCGGTATCAACGCGACGGCTACGACTTCCTCGACGGCAATCCGAAGCCGCTGCTCGCAGGCTGCTATTACCTGGGCGATTACCAAGAGCGAGCGTTGTACGCCGTTCAGTCGCGCATGCGTTGGTTTCTGATCGATGCGCCGGGCGACGAAGAGTTGGCGGCGACGCTCGACGAACGCTTTCGAAGCTTGCAATTGGAGCCGCCCAAGATCGAGGCGGTGTTGCTTACGTCGGCGGACGAGGATGCAACCGGTGGGCTGGAGTCGATTGTGCAGAAGCATCGCTGCGCCGTCGTCATCGCCGACGCAGGGCGCGAACGAGTAAAACGTCGCTGTCCCGACGGCACGTCGCTGTTGAGCCATGATGATTTGCAAGCGAAGGACTGGCTGGATGTGGAAGTATTGCCGCTGCGAGGGCAGGGAAGCGGTCCGGTCGCCTACTTGTGGAAGGTCGAGGGGAAGAAGGTCCTGGCCCCTGGACGTTTTCCGCTCAAAATGACCGACCGATCGGTGCGACGCCTGTTTTCCGAATGGAAGGCGCCGGGCGGCGATCCTAAGGGGTTCGGCCAGTCGCTGGAACTGTTGCGAAACGTCGCCCCCGACGTCTGGCTGCCGCTGGAGCCGCTCTTTGGTCAAAACGCGAATCTATACGACGACGATTGGCAAAAGTCCGTCACCAACAATCTGCGGCTGTTTCAGCAATAGTTCAGAATCGACGACTTGGGGACGTTTATGTCGACTGCGGAGGAAGCCATCCAGGCGCTGCGTGAAGCCTTGCAGTTCTCGCCCGATAATCTCCCGCTGCGCATTCATCTCGCGAAGACGCTGGCCGGATTGGGACGCAGCGCGGAGGCGGAACGCGAGTACCGAACCGCATTGACGGCGGCGCCCGACCGACTCGACTTGCTGGCTGGCCTGGCCGAGGTTTTCTCGCAGCAAGGCAAGTCGGGGCAGGCGCTCGTCATTCTGGAGGACTTGGTGCGACGCGACGGTTGTCCGCCGTCTGCACGAGTCGCCTATGCGCGGCTGCTGTGGCGCGGCGGAGACGTCCCGAATGCGGTCGCTCAATACAAATTGGCGATCGAACACGACCCGACCGCAGCGGACGAAGAATTGGCGGGGCAGTTAGGCATCGGCGCCGAAGCGGCCGAGTCGGAGGTGGTGGATGGCCGCGTGCGCTGGGGCGAGGAGAGCGATGCAGGGAAGTATTCCTCGCCGCTCGAACGGCCGGCGGTGCGGTTTCGCGATGTGGGCGGAATGGACGCGCTGAAGGAAGAAATCGGGCTCAAGATCATCTATCCGCTGAAACATGCGGAGATGTATCGAGCGTATGGCAAGCCGATCGGCGGCGGAATCCTCATGTACGGCCCCCCGGGGTGCGGCAAGACTTTCTTGGCCCGCGCGACCGCCGGCGAGATCGAAGCGAACTTCATTTCGATCGGCATCAACGACGTGCTCGACATGTGGATCGGCAATAGCGAACGGAATCTGCACGAGGTGTTCGAACAGGCGCGCGCGAATACGCCGTGCGTGTTGTTCTTCGACGAAGTCGACGCGCTGGGCGGTCGCCGCAGCGACATGCATGGCGGGGCGGGGCGGAACATCATCAATCAGTTCCTGTCCGAGATGGACGGCGTCAAAAGCTCGAACGACGGCGTGCTCGTGCTGGCGGCGACCAATGCGCCCTGGCACGTCGACTCGGCTTTCCGTCGTCCCGGTCGGTTCGATCGCGTTTTGTTCGTGCCGCCGCCGGACGCCGCCGGTCGCGCGTCGATCTTGCACTTGCTCTGCAGCAACAAGCCGACGCACAGTATCGATTACGACCAAGTCGCGCGCAAGACCGACGGCTTCTCGGGCGCCGACCTCAAGGCGGTTGTGGATTTGGCGGTCGAGTCCAAGTTGCGCGACGCCATGAAGACCGGCGTTCCCAAGCCGCTCGAAACCAAGGACCTGCTGGCCGCCGCCAAGTCGTTGAATCCGACCACGCGTGAATGGTTCTCCACGGCGCGTAATTACGCGCTGTACTCGAATCAGGGCGGCGTATACGACGACGTGAAGAAGTATCTCAACTTGTAGTTCATCCGCAGGCGACGAGAGGAGCAGGGAATGGACGCCAGATGGGAGCGGGCGTTTCTGTTGTACCGCGAAGAGCGGTGGCAGATGGCCGAACGCGCCTGCCGCGAGCTCTTGGCCGAACAGCCGCAGTACTTTCCGGCCCTCTGGTTGCTCTCGTTTTGCCTGTTGCCGCAAGAGCGTTGGGAAGAGGCGACCGAAGCGGCGCGGTTGGCGATCATGGCCGATCCCGAGGATGCCATTGGATACTACGCGTACGCCCAAACCATGAGCGCCCGCAATCGACTCGAGGAAGCGCGCCAAGCCATTCAGGATGCTTTGCGGTTGGCGCCCGAGCGTTCGGGCTACTGGGCGTTGCTATCGCAGGTGCACTATCGGCAAGAACACTTCACGGAGGCGCTCGATTGTGCACAACGGGGCCTGGCGTTCGATCCGGACGACAGCTCGTGCCAAAATCTGGCGGCGCTGGCGGCGAATCGCTTGGGACGAACAGGCGTCGCGGAGGAGACGCTGCGCGCGTCGCTGTCGCGCGATCCCGAAAATGCCATGACCCACGCCAATCTGGGGTGGATGCAGTTGCAAGCGGGCGACGCGCAAGCGGCCATTCTGAGTTTTCGAGAAGCCTTGCGGATCGATCCAGAACTGGACAACGCGCGACTCGGCATGCTTGAGTCGATCAAGGCGAAGAATTTCGTCTACCGCGGCTTATTGCGCTTCAATCTATGGATGGCGCGGCAAAGCTCACAGGCGCGCTGGCTGGTGATCGTCGTCGGTTGGATGGGTTATCGCGCTGTGCGACGCATTGGCGCCGTCGTGCCGGCGCTGGCGCCCTACTCGGGCGTCTTGCAAACGCTCTATCTCGTCTTCGTCCTCGCCACCTGGCTGCTTGATCCGCTCGCGAACCTGCTGATGCGTTTGCATCCCGATGGGAAGTACGCCCTCAGCCGCCGTCAACTCGTGCAGGCGAACTGCGTCGGCGTTCTTGTCGCACTCGCGCTGGCGGGGCTGGCGGCCTATTTCGTGCGCGAGTCGCGCGCCGGGCAGATCTTGGCGCTGACCGCCGCGCTCTTGATCCCTGCCGTCGTTGGGGCGCTGAGCTGCGAAGCGGCCAAGCCGCGGTTGGCGATGTGGGCCGTCACCGCCGCCCTGTTCGTCGTCGGGGCGACGACGACCTGCCTCCTCGCCATCGCCGAATTCGCGCCCCAATGGACGCCGTCAATCGCCGCATCGCTGGTTCCGACGGGATTCTTGCTGCTGCCGCTGGTCGGCATCGGCGCTCAGATCGCCGCCAACGTTCTGCCCGGCATCGAGGAGCGACGGTAGTGAAGGCGTCGGGAGCCCATTTGCGATTCGACCACGGGACGCTCGTCGTCACGGGGGCGACGCGCGGCGACCTGCAGTGGCGTTTTCCGAATACTCCCTTCGTCTTTGATCCACGAACGGCCGCTTGGCGATGCGAAGCAAGCCGCTATCCGGAAATTCATCACGAATTGCAACGGATCAGCGCCGCAGGCGCTGCAGCCGTAGATGCCACAGGGGCGATCCTAGATCCGCTCGAAGTCCGCGATGAAGTGCCGGCGTGGACGCCGGTCGAGTGGCCGCGCAACGCCGTACGACCGCTCCGCCCGGAACAACAGGCGGCGCTCTTGGCTTGGAGCCAAACTCGACGCGGCTGCGTCGTCATGCCGACCGGCGTCGGCAAGACCGAAGTCGCGCTCGCGATCATGGCTCAAGAGTCGGTAAGCACGCTCGTCGTCGCGCCGGTCCGCGATCTCATGTATCAGTGGCATCGGCGGATCGAACAGAGCTTGGGCTACGACGCGGGAATCTTGGGCGACAGCGTTTATCGCATTCGGCCCGTGTGCGTCACGACGTACGACAGCGCTTGCGTGCACATGGAACGGCTGGGGAATCAGTTTGGGTTGGTGGTGTTCGACGAGTGTCATCACTTGCCCGGGCGGATGCGTCGCGACGCGGCGCGGATGAGCGCCGCGACGCGCCGACTTGGTCTCACCGCCACCCCGCAGCGCAGCGACGGCCGGCACGTCGATCTGGAGCCATTGATTGGTCCGATCGTGTACGACTTGCCGCTCGCCGCCGTTCGCGGACGAACGCTCGCGGACTACGAAGTGGTGCGCATCCCGGTGCATTTGACGCCGTCCGAGGAATCGCGATATCAGCGTCTGTCGCGGGAGGTTCGCGAGTACATGTTTGAACGCCGCAAAACGGAGCCGGACTTCGACTGGGAGAGTCTGTGCGCCGACGTCGGTCGGACCCCCGATGCTCGCCGAGCACATCGGGCCTATCTCGCGAAGAAGGCGATCGAGGATCGAGCTGAGGAGAAACTGCGGATTCTCGAGGACCTCTTTCGCTTGCACGTCGGCGAGCCCTGCCTCGTGTTCGCCGGTTCGAACGCCATGGCGCGCGATGTCTCGCGCCGCTTCTTGATTCCGTGTCTCTTGAGTCACTGTCGCAAACACGAACGGTCGGAAGTACTGAGCGGACTCGAGAAGGGAGAGTACCCGGCGCTGGTGGCGAACCAAGTGCTCGATGAAGGAGTCGATCTGCCGGCGGTCAAGGTCGCCATCGTGCTCGGCGGCTCCTCGTCGACGCGGCAGGCACAGCAACGACTAGGACGCGTCCTCCGCCGTTCGGGCGCTGTTCGAGCGGTGCTGTACGAGATCGTTTGCGCCGATACCAACGAAGAACAACGCTCGCGGCGGCGGCGGAAGAGCGACGCGTTCGAGCGGACGAAAAAACGCAGAACGCCGGGCGGCATCGAACGACGAGACGAGGAGCCGCCATGCTGACGCGCCAACATGGCATCGCGGCCTATGATTTTGAGCGCGGTCGATTGGCGCCTGATCGATTGACGCGACTCACGCACAGCCATTACGTGCAGCTCGTCGAACGTATGTTGACGCTGTACCGCCGCGGCGTCGGTCGAACTAGGCAAGAATTGAATCGCGGCGTCGCCGACATCATGGCCGATGAGCTGGATTGCCCGGTGCGACGCGTGCAGGCGTTCTGCAAGTTGCTGGATGACGCCAGCGAGTATCGCACGGATCGAGCGGGAGCGGCGGCCGAACTGCGGCGCGAAGTCTTTCGTCGAGCTGCTCGCAAACATCCACTGGTCGCCGCGCCGGACCAACTGTTCGAGCAGTCCGAGAACGAAGTGAAGCAGGCGATCGCCGCCGAACTCGGCCGCACTTGGGAAGACATTGATCGCGATCTATTTGCGGACGTGATGGAATACCATCGGCTGGAGCGATTCCTGGGGTTCGACGATGCGGCGGCGTTCTTGGCTCGTTACAACGTGGCGCAGGTTCAGGTCGCGCTCTATGGCGCCTCGTCGTTGCACATCGCCGCGACGGCGGATCTAAAGACAATCCTTACGTACGCCAAGCTGGCGCGATTGCTGCACACGATTCGTCAAGATGATCAGGGCGTCTGGCAGATCCGGCTGGACGGGCCCGCCTCGGTGTTGCACGAGACGCAGAGGTACGGAGTGCAACTGGCCAAGTTCCTGCCGGCGCTTGTCGCCTGCCGTGGGTGGCGGATGACGGCGATCATTCCCGTCGGACGTCAGGACGCCAAACTGCGGCTGACGTTGACTGCACAAGATGGCTTGCGCAGTCATCTGCCGCCGCCCGAGGAGTTTGATTCGGAGGTGGAAGCCGCGTTCGCCAAGCGATGGGGCCGAACGCCGCGCGAGGGATGGACGTTAATGCGGGAGACCGAAGTGTTGTTCGAGAATCAACACGTATTCTTCCCCGACTTCACCTTCGAGCATGAAGACGGTCGGCGAGTTCATTTGGAGATCATTGGGTTTTGGACTCCCGAGTACCTGACGGCGAAGCAAGCGACGCTGCAGCGGTTTGCGCGACACCCGATCTTGCTGGCGATCGCCCAGTCCAATTTGGCCACGGTCGACGCTTGGCCGATGGCGTGTCTGATCTACAAAACTCGCCTCAAGGTCGAGGCGGTGCTCGACCGCCTGCGGCAGATGGAACGGCCGACTATAATGCCGCCTCGACTTGAACACGGAGATAGTCCCCATGACGGGTAAGCAAGGGATTGTGAGCGGCATTGCGTGGCGCGATTTGTGCCCCTGGTTGGTGCTGGTACGCGCGCTGCGACTGGCCCTCAGCCCAGGGTTGATCGTCCTGTCGACGTTGGGCGTGCTCGCGTCGCCCATCGGCTGGCGCCTGGCGGAGGCGGCGTTTGTCAGCAATACGGCGCTGCAAGATCCCGCTTTCCGGGAGTTCGCGGTGCAGCAACGCAACTGGCCGCATTTGACGCGTCCCGATGACGCCGGAACGGCCCGCTGGCTGGAACGGCTGGAGATGCGCATCGAGCATTCGGTGAGTTCGGCCGCGGCGCCGCCGGTCGGTCATCTTTCCGCTCCCTTCCGCCTGCTCTTTTCGGGACGCTCGCTGTCGTTCGGGCAACTGCTCTACTTGGCCTCGGGAACCTTGTGGATGCTCGTCGTATGGGGCTTCATCGGCGGCGTCGTGGCGCGCGTCGCCGTGACGCAGTATGGGTGGGACGAACCGGTGAGCATCCTCGCTGCAACAAAGCTCGTCTCGCGCCGAGCGACGGGAATTGTGCTCGCCCCGTTGTTTCCCCTTGGCGCAGCCGCCCTCTTGACGGCGCCCTGTTTGATTCTGGGATGGCTGATGCGCTGGGACTTCGGCGTCTTGGCGGCAGGCGTGCTGTGGCCCGTCGTGGCGCTCGCCGGAATCCTGCTCGCCATTCTCGTCCTTGGCCTCGCCTGCGGTTGGCCGCTCATGCCGGTCGCCGTCGTGGCCGAAGAGGGCGGCGATCAGTTTGAAGCGTTCCACCGTTCGTACTCGTACCTCTACGGTCGGCCGCTGCATTTCGCCCTTTACGTGTTATTCGCTTTGTTGCTCGGCGCGATCGGGGCCTTGTTCATGGATGCGTTCTGGGAATTGGCGCTGCGGATGAGCGGCTGGGCCGTGTCTTGGGGCACGGGCGTCGAACGCTGGCGCGAGATTCGCGACGTCGCGGGAGGCGGCGATGCGTCGGGCATGTTGAGCCTGGGCGGGACGCTGATCGGCTGGGTCGACCGAGTGGTCGGGACGGTCGCCATCGGGTTCCGCTATAGCTTCTTCTGGTGCGCCGCCGCGGCCATCTATCTCCTGATGCGCCAGCACGTGGATGAGGCGGAGTTCGATGAACTGTATCGCGACGAGGAGGAGGCCGCTTAAACGCGGCCGACGCCCCGCGGCGAGCGGGCGTCGAATACGTCGATCAGGTGACGCTGTACGATCTCCAAGATGCCGCGTGCGACCCAATCCTTGGCGCCGGCGAGCGTCGCTAAGACGGCGCCGTTTTGTGCCAGCACCTCGACGCGATTCTCGAGCGAATTCATGGCTTCGGGCCCGTTCAGCACCATCAGATCGCAGCTTTTCTTCTCCATCTTCGTGATGGCGCGGAAGTGCTGGTCCTCGGTCTCCAACGCAAATCCCACGACCCATTGATCGGCTCGCTTGCCGGCGCCCATCGTCGCCACCACGTCCGGCGTTTCCACTAAGTGTAATTCCAGCGGCTGACCTGTCTTGGCGATCTTTTGCGATGCGACCTTCACCGGACGATAGTCGCACGGGGCCGCGGCGCCGATGAGTCCATCGCAGCGAGGAAACTGTTCCTGGCAGACGGCCAGCAATTCGTCGGTCGTCAGTACGCCGATGTGCGTCGCCTGCGGCGGATACTCGACCTGCACCGGGCCGCTCACGATGATCACTTCGTGCCCCGCGGCGAGCGCAGCCGCGGCCAGGCACGATCCCATGCGGCCGCTCGAGGCATTCGTAAGGTAGCGGACTGGGTCGAGGTACTGACGAGTTGGACCAGAGGTGATCAGGATGCGCGCCATGCGGAGCCCCTCGGCAACGGGTGAACTACGACCCCAACAGCCGCTCGACCGCCTGAGCGATCGTCTCGGGCGGCGCCATCCGGCCCACGCCGCGCGTGCGGCATGACAGCCATCCCTCTTCGGGATCGACGAATTGCACGCCGTCCGCTCGCAGCTGCGCCACATTGCGCTGGACCGCCGGCTTGGACCACATTTCCGAGTTCATGGCGGGGGCGACGACCACCACGCCGGTGAAGGCCAAGTACAGCGTCGAGAGCAGATCGTCCGCCAGCCCGTGCGCCGCCTTGGCGAGAAAGTCGGCCGTCGCCGGAGCGACGCACAGCAGCGAGGCGCGGCGTGCAAGTTCGATGTGAGCGCCGAGCGGAAACTGGGTCGGATCGAAGATTTGGCGAGCGACCGGGCGTCGCGACAGGGCGGCAAACGTGGCCGCCCCCACGAACTGCTCCGCCGCCTCCGTCATGACCACTGTGACGGAGACGCCGTTTTGAACAAGTTGGCTGACGAGCTGCGCCGTTTTGAAGGCCGCGACGCCGCCGGTCACGCCGACGACGACCTCGCGCTCGCTCATAGATCGCCCAGACTGAATTCAGGGCCTTCCTGGCTGATCGGCAGATCGCCCGTGATGCGCAACTGGTTGGAGGAATCGAGGTAAATCTTGTCCTGCAGGATCTCCTGCAGCACGATCTTCATCTTGTCCTGCGTCTGGGCTGCCACGAGCGGCCGGCTGCCTTGGTTGAGCTGCACGAGACGCTTCTGGATGAGCGTCGACAGTTTGAACCGTCCGCCCACCTTGTTGACGATCTCTTCTTCCTTCAGTTCTTCGTGCATAAGTCGCTCCCAAAAAAGTCGCCGCGTGCCGCCTCGCCTCGCAATGCTCATCGCTTGTTGGCGACGAATCAGGCCTGGCAGCGTTGCAGAATGTCGCTGATTTCTTGAACCGCTCGCTCGGGCCGATCATTGACGACGCGGTGCTGATACCGCGACATGAATTCGAACTCCCGACGAGCCACCTCGAGCCGGCGTTGGACGGCTTCCTCGGAATCGGTGGCGCGCCCGCGCAACCGCCGCTCCAATTCCTCGACCGTTCCCGGGTCGAGGAAGATGGTTATGCAATCCGGAACCTGCTCCAGCACCGACATCGCCCCTTCGACGTCAATCTCCAAGATTACCCACTTGCCTTGCCGAAGGCCAGTGGCCACCGGTTCGCGCAGCGTTCCATACCAATCCCCCCGCCCGAACACTTCTTTGCATTCCAGGAATTCGCCGCCCTGGCGGCGACGTGCGAACTCGGCGTGCGACAGGAAAAAGTACTCCCGCCCCTCCAGCTCCCCCGGCCGCGGCGAACGGGTCGTCGCCGAGACGCTTAATGTCAGCGGCAAGGGGCAGGCGGCCATTAGCTGGCGCACGATCGTCGATTTCCCCGCGCCCGAAGGGCCGGAAATGATCACGATCTTGCCTGTCGTCGCGTCGCTCATGGGTTTACGGAAATGGCTGCCTGCTACTCGACGTTCTGAATCATCTCGCGTATCCGCTCGACCGCCGCCTTGATCTCGATGACGTGTCGAGCAATCTCGGAATCGTTGGCCTTCGAGCCGATCGTGTTGACCTCGCGGAACATCTCCTGCGTCAGGAACTCCAGCTTTCGCCCCGCCGGTTCGGCCGATGCAATCAGCCCGTCAAATTGCGACAAGTGACTGCGCAGTCGCACAATCTCCTCGGAAATGTCGCTCCGTTCGGTGAACATGCCGATCTCGCGCACCACGTCCCCCGCGGTGATCTGCACCCCGAACTCCCCCAGCCACTTGTTGACTCGCTCCACCATCTTCAGACGGTAATTCTCCACGACCTGCGGCGCTCGTTGTTCAATCAGCCCCAACTGCTGCTCCACCAAGTCGCGGTTGGCCCGCAGGTCGGCGACCATCGCGCGCCCCTCGTCGCGCCGCATGCGATCCAGGTTGTCGAGCGCCGCCCGCAGCGTCTCTTCCACCGCCGGCCATTCGGCGTCACCGTCGCTCCGCCGCGCTAGTCGCTCTTCGACGACCCCCGGCAACTGCATGAGCGCCTCTAGCCGCACCGGTTCGGCGAGGCTCAGATGCTCTTCGATCTTGGCAATTTGGCTGCGGTAGCTGGCGAGCACCGTTTCATTGAGACGGAAATCGTCGGGCGAAGGTTCACGCTCAATCCACACATTGACCTGCAAGGTGCCGCGCCGCACGTACTGCCGCACCACCGACTCCACTTGCGGCTCCAGCCACGCAAATCGTTCGCCCGCTCGCACCGACAATTTGAAGTACTTGTTGTTGATCGCCCGCACTTCCACCGCGATCGCGCAGCCCGAGACCTGCCGTTGCGCTTCGCCATGGCCCGTCATGCTCAACAACAAGGGGTCGCTCCTCAGATCAAACGGCGAGCGCCGTACGCAAACTACGGCTTGCTCTCGGGCTTCGCCTCGACAGGCTTTTCTTCCGCCGGCTTTACTTCCGCAGGCTTTTCCGCAGGCTTTTCCGCAGGCTTTTCCGCAGGCTTTTCTTCCGCCGGTTTGGCCTCGGCGGGCTTCTCTTCGGCGGGCTTTTCTTCGGCCGGCTTTTCTTCGGCCGGCTTGCTTTCGGCCGGTTTCTCTTCGGCCGGTTTACTGTCCGCCGGCTTTTCAGTCGCTGCCGGCTTTTCTTCGGCCGGTTTCTCTTCTGCGGGCTTGGCAGTCTCCGGCTTGGCAGTCTCCGGCTTGGCGGCATCGGCGTCCTTCGAGCCCTCGCCCTTTTCTACGGCGCCTTGCTTGGAAATCGGAGCTTTCCCGAAGGGACCCGAGGCGGTCGAAGAAAGCAGCTTCACGGAGGCCATGCACAATAGAATCCAGACGGCGGCCGTGACCATCGTGATCTTGGTGAACAAGTCGCCGGCTTTCGTGCCGAACGCACTTTGTCCCCCCATCCCCCCCAACGCGCCCGTCAAACCGCCGCCGCGGCCTCGCTGGACCAGCACCAGCAGGATGAGGAACGTCGAAGAGAGGAACAAGAGAATCCCGAACAGCCATTGCAAAAACGCGGCGAACAACATTGGCATCATAGGTCCATTAAGCTCCCGAGGGATAAGCAATCCGTTCGTGAGGAATACGTCTTCGAAGTCGCTTTACAGCTTCACTCCGGCCACAATCCCCAAAAAGCTGTCCGCCTTCAACGAGGCACCGCCCACCAGGGCGCCGTCGATGTTCGGCTGTCCCAGCAGTTCGGCCGCGTTGTCCGGTTTTACGCTGCCGCCGTATTGAATTCGTACGGCGACGGAAACCGCCGGATTGTACCGAGCGGCCAGCATCTTGCGAAGATTCGCGTGAACTTCCTCGGCCTGTTCCTTGGTGGCCACTTTGCCCGTCCCAATTGCCCAGACCGGTTCATACGCAATCACGACGCGCGTCACCTGCGACTCCGAGACGCCCGCCAGCGAACCCGCGAGCTGCTCTTGGACGATGTCGGTCGTCTTGTCCGCTTCCCGCTCCGCCAGCGTTTCCCCGACGCAGACGATCGGGATCAGGCCGGCGGCCAACGCCGCATGCACCTTGGCGTTCACGTCGGCGTTGGTTTCGCCCAGGATATGGCGTCGTTCGCTGTGTCCCAGGATCACATACTGGCATCCCAGGTCGACCAGCATCGCGGCGCTCAATTCGCCTGTGTACGCTCCGTTGCCCTGGTGGTACATGTTTTGTGCACCCAGGCCCACGGCCGACCCCTTCAGGGCGGCGGCGACGGCGTCCAAGTAGCACGCGGGCGGGCACACCGCGACTTCCACCGCGCTGGACGCCCCCACCTTCGCAGCCAACGCCTGCGCCAAGGCCACCGACTCGGCCTTGGTCAAGTTCATCTTCCAGTTACCCGCGATAAACGGCCTTCTCATGAAACGGCTCCTGGCAGCGGCGCGATGCGTTTGCCGAACAACTCGGCCAACTTGCGAATCTGCTCCGCGACTTCCGCGTATTGGGAGGGCAACAACGCCTGTTGCCCGTCTGATTTCGCCTTCTCAGGGCAATCGTGCACCTCGATATGCACGCCGTCCGCGCCCGCCGCGACGCCCGCCAAAGCGCACGGCGGGATCAAATCGGGCCGCCCCGTCGCGTGGCTCGGGTCGACGATGATCGGCAAGTGCGAGAGGGACTTCACGAGCGGCACGGCGGCCACATCGTAGAGGTTGCGCGTCGCAGGGTCCCAGCCCTTGATGCCGCGTTCGCACAGCACCACTTGCGAATTGCCTTGCGACAAAATGTACTCCGCCGACATCAGCAAGTCGGTCACCGTCGCCGCCATGCCGCGCTTTAGCAGCACCGGCTTGCGAGTGCGGCCGACCTCGGTCAACAGCGAGAAGTTCTGCATGTTCCGAGCGCCGATTTGGATCATGTCCGAATAACGCTCGACCAACTCCACCTGCCGCGAGTCCATGACTTCGGTGACGATCGGCATGCCGACGGCGTCGCCCGTCTCGCGCAGGATTTTGAGTCCCTGTTCGCCGCTGCCTTGAAACGCATACGGACTGGTGCGCGGCTTGAACGCTCCGCCGCGGTAGATATTCGCCCCCGCGGCCTTCACGGCCTGAGCGATTCGCAACATCCGGTCAGGTTCTTCCACCGCACACGGGCCGGCGATCATCGCCAAGAAGCCGCCGCCGATCTTCACGCCCGCGACGTCGATCACGCTCGGTTGCGGATGCGCTTCCTTGCTCGCCAATTTATAAGGAGGCAAAACGGGGATCACCTCAATGACTCCCGGAATGGCGCGCAGCGACTCCTGTTGCAGTTTCTGCTCGTCGCCGATCACGCCGACGATCGTCCGGTAGGTCCCGCGGCTCACATGCGCCCGCAGCCCCAACTCTTCGACTCGATCCACGACGTGCTGGATCTGCTCGTCGCTCACGCCTGACTTCAGAATGATGATCACGGCAATTCCAATCCCACAATGGACTTACGCTTGCAAAACGCTGTCGTCCGCTCGCGAAACGCCAGCGTCGTCCGCGCCGCAAGCCGCTGCTGCGACCGCCGCCGGAATTGCGTTTTTTTGTTCGTGCAAGCCCGGAAGTGTATCAGACGACACGATTTGGGAAAAGCCGTCCGCTCATCGACACTAGCCAACGCCGGTCAATTGTGGTTTGATCCCCCCGTTGCGCCTCGCCCTCCTTTCGATTTCTTGCCCCGAGTGCCTGGTATGGACTTTCTGCAGTTAGCCGACAAACGGTTCTTGGTGTTCGGCGTCGCGAACCGCAAGAGCGTTGCGTTTCACATCGCCCAGCAGCTGCGAGATTGCGGAGCACACGTCGTTTACGTCGTCCGCTCCGAGACGCGTCGCAGCAGTCTCGCCAAGCTGCTCGCGGGAGCCGAGATCCTGGTATGCGACGTCGAGTTTCCGGAGCAGATTGAGCGGCTGCGAGCGGACCTCGCCGCCTCGGGACGCACCTTCGACGGACTCGTTCATTCCATCGCCTTCGCCGATTACTCCGACGGACTCAAGCCGTTCCATGAAACGGGCAAGGCCCAGTTCCTGCGCGCCGTCGATATCTCCTGCTTCTCGCTGATCGCCGTCGTCAATGCACTGAAGGAACTGCTGACGCCCGACGCCTCCGTGGTCGCCCTCTCCATCTCGACGACGAAAATGGCGAGCGAAAACTATGGCTACATGGCGCCGATCAAAGCCGCACTCGACTCGTCCCTCGCCTTCCTTGCGAAGTCGTTCAGTCGCTTTTCGCGCGTCCGCTTTAACGCGGTCGGGCCTGGGCTGCTGAAGACGTCCGCCTCCGCCGGCATCCCGGGCTACGTCGACAGCTACCTGTTCGCCGAGCAGGTGATTCCGCGCAAAGAGGCCGTGCAGACCGAGGAAGCCGCTAGCGTCGCCGTGTTTCTGCTGAGTCCGCGCTCGTCCGGCATCAACGCACAAACGCTGGTCGTCGACGCCGGTATGGCGATCAATTACTTCGATGCCGACATCATTCGTCGTGCTATGCACGGAGGCGAATCGGCGTAGGCGGCTACCAGCGTGCTTCGACGCCGAAGCGGAACCCGTGCAGGAACAGGCCGTCGCCCCGTTCATACGACGTCCCTGACTCGGGCGTGAACGAATAATCCAGCTGGCTCGGCGCCAACGCCACGCCTTGCAGCCAAATCAGGTCGTAGCCCGCTCGCAGGCCCCAGGTGTGGTTCAGCTGATAGATGGCGGTGAACCCCAATTCGCCGACGAACGCCATGCTGGTTCCGCTGTCGCCCACGGTAGGCCGCAGGGGAAAGTTCGGATAGTCGATCACGGTCTGCGTTTGACCGGCCTGGTTGGCGAACAGGCCCGCCTTGGCGACGCCCTCCGCCGCCCATCGTCCGCGGCAAACGCGGCTTCGCAAACCGGTCTGCACGCCGTACAAGTCGTTGCGAGCATCAATGTGATAGTAGCCCGTCTCGTAGTCGACCGTTTCAAAGCGGCGACCGTTGATTTGCAGCTGTTCGTCGAGCGTCAGGTAGCGCAGCCCAGCCAGCCATTCGATGGAGTATCCAAGCGTGCGACCGCAGCAATTCGTCCGCGTGTCGCAGCAGCAGCAGGTCCAGTTGATTTCGTAGCTGTTGATCGCCGAGCTGTAGTCGAACGCGGCGTCGGTGAGTCCAAAGAACACGTTGGACGCGCCGCCGAGGGCGCCGGGGAGTGCGAGCGTCGCGCCCGGATAGTCGGCCGCGGAAACCGACGTCGTCGCGGAATGATCGAAGTAGCCAAAGTACCCGAACTCCACGCCGCCCAAATCGCTTCCGCGGAGGCCGACCAAGGCGCGCATGCCAGGCTGATACCCGAAGCTCAACGCGTCGCCCGTCAGCAGCGGCGCGCCCGAGTTCGCGTCTTCGATTAACGACGTCGCGCCGCTGGCCGCCGCCCGATGCAAATACAGGAACTCGACCGAACCATAAACGCACGAACAAAGCGTGCAGCACGGGACGTCGTACGGCTCTTCGGTCGCGCTCAGGACGGCGGGACCGGGAGTCGGCGTCCCATACACCATGCGGTCGGAGGGGGAGGCGATTGAATCGTCGGGATCTGGTTGCGGGACTCGTGTGATTTCTTGTCGCCGCAGCTCGGCGCCGCGTCCCTCGTTCAGACCAGCGCCGTAAGCGTTGCTGCCAAACGCGCCGCGGCTTTCGTACGATTGGCCCGCTGCGACCGAAGCCACGCTCCAACACGCCAGGACGGCCAGGACCAGCCCGTTCACAGTACGACTTGAAGTGCTCATTTCCGACTCGCTTCCTGCCCGACGCGTCCTTCCTTGCAACTCGGCGTAATCCCGAGCCGGCGCAGAGCGCCGGCATCCTTTGCCGATCGCGATCCTGCGCGACGAATTCGTCTGCGATGTTGATCGAGACGAGACGGGCGTCGGATGCACCGAATTGCGGGGTCGAATCGACTCAATTCGCTCCCTCGTCCACGCAAGTCAGGCACAACCGGCACGAAGCGTAAGCCAATCCCGTACATTCGGCACGTACGGCACTTCCCGCCGTCAAGTCGCGCGGCGGGGGACTGCCGATTGCAACGCCGGTGACGAATGCAAGGGCGATTTGGGCCGCCGCGAGCGACTTCGCGGCGGTCGGTCTAGGGAGCGGCGCGGCCGGCCGAGCGTTGGATGGTGTCGGGGGGGGCGGTAAGGTCTCCCAACCCGCCGAAGTAGCCGAACCAGGCGAGGTCGAGCACCTCTCGAGTAAGCAGTTTTTCGCCGCCGCGCAAGCGGAAGACGTCGAGCGCTCGTTCCAAGAGATCGCGCGGTTCGCAACCGCGGAACGGCCGATCTTCCGACTGGTAACGTTCGAGAATCGTATTCAGGATCGAGTCGTCCAGCGTAATGCCTTTGCTGGCCGCATATCGCTCGAAGATGCGCCGGTAGGCCGGCGGCGTCGGGCCTTCGATCCGCAAGCGGTAGCCCATGCGGCGGAGGAACGCAGGATCGGCGACTTCGCCTGGCGTGAGATTGGTGGCAATGATCAGCAGCAGCTTGAACGGCATGCGGATTTTTTGACCCGAGTTGAGCGTCAGAAAGTCGACTCGCTCTTCCAGCGGCACGATCCAACGATTCAGCAGCGCCTTGGGATCGACTCGTTGGCGTCCGAAATCGTCGATCATGAACACGCCGCCGTTGGCCTTCACATGCGCCGGCGCCTCGTAGCAGCGGAGCACGGGTTGATAGGCGAGGTCGACGTCTTCCAGCGTCATTTCGCCGCCCGTCACAATGAACGGACGTTCGATGCAGGCCCAGCGTTGATCGATCTGACCGATGTTTTCAAAGCCCGGCTGGCGACGATGCATCTGCGAGTCGTACATGCGGATGACCGCATTGTCGATGCTGATCGCGTGTGGAATCCACAGCGCCCCGCGCATCAGCCGTTGCAGGCATCGACCCAATGACGTCTTGCCGTTTCCGGCGGGCCCGAAGACGAACAGCCCGCGACCGGAGGAGGCGGCGAGCGTCGCGATTTCCACGGTCTCCTTCGTGACGACCATTTCGCCGAGCGCTCGCTCCGCATCGTTCATGTCGATGCCCGGCCAAAGGGACGCTTGCTTCGCCAGCATTTCAGTGTAGTGCTGCAACGAAACGGGCGCTGGGCCCGTATAGCCCGACAAGTCCATCAGTCGGCTCGCCGTATCGCGCCCGCGCTGCGTAATCGCATAGCGATAGTTGAACGGTCCAATTTCGCCAAGCACCTCGATCAATTTCTCTTGCTTCAGTTGCACGCAGATGTCTTGCACGAGGTGCAACGGCAAGCCCAGACGACGCGTGATCCACTCGGTGGTAAAGCCGGCGACCAGGTTCGCGATCTTGATTGCGAGCTGATCGAGGGTGGACGGTTCGAGTCCCGTGTCGTAGATGTCGTTGGGCGCCGCAGGGGCGAGGACTCCCTCGTGTTCAATGAACCGTAATTCAGGAACGCCTCCCAACAACGTGCCGCCGATACGCGCGACGTGCGGGGGACGGACTTCCGGTTCCGTTGCGGCGGCGACCGCCGGCTCTGGCGTAGCTGAAGACATGCCGAAGAATCCTGAACGTCGCTACTTTACCGTTTCGCGACGCATGGTGATCGAAGCCTTGAGGACGGCGTCGCTGCCGACGAAGTGCGTCGTCGGCAGCCAACTCACTTGCGAGTAGGCGACCTGAACCGTGACCGTGACCGGCTCGTCGTATGCGGCCGAACTCGGGTTGCTCGGAGTGATCACCACGGTTGCGGGCGGCATGGTGATCGCGGACCCGCCGAGCGCCTGGTTGACGCGGGAGGTCACGGCGGACGAGGTGGAGCCATCGAGCACGGCGATGCGGCAGCCTTCGCGCGAGGCGTAGGTCAGCGACTGCAACACCATGACGATCCGGCCCAACTCGATCATTCCCAACACCAACGTCAGGAAGACCGGTAGGATTAAGGCAAATTCCAAGGCTGCGGCGCCGCGACGTCGACGTCCGCGTGTTCGAGTCAATCGTGGAAACATGTCGCCAAGACCTCCCAGGGAATGAGGAGACGCTGGCTCCTCGAAGCAAGTATACGTCAGGAATCGACGAGTGCTCGATCAGGCGCCATCGTCAGTACCTCCGTGATCCCCAGAGAATCGCGATGCCCGAGATGACGACGACGGCGGCGAGCGCCACCGTCTGTTCCTTCTCCGTGGCCCGATCAAGGAAGAGCGAAATCTTTTGCTTCGCCTGCAAGGTCCGTCCGAAGAGGGAGGCCTCGTTGGGGAGGAAATACTGCCATAACGCGGGAACGACGAGCAGCAAGAAGGCGGCCGTAAAGACCCACAAAGCGGCTTTCCGCAGCCACTCGGGAGCGCGCGCGGGGCAATGCAAGGCGCTTTCCACCAACTGCGTCTGACGAATCAAGTCGACCAGGATGTTGGCCGGCTGTTGCGTGAGCGACTCAAGCGACGTCCAGGGACGAACCAAATCGCCGAACCGCTCCAAGAACGCTTGCTGTTCGCTCGACTTGCCGGCGCCCAACCGATGGCACTCGTCGAGGAGCCGCATGTACACCGTCTCATAAGCGCCCGACTCGCTGCGCACAAAATCGAGGCGTTGGCGACGCGGCGTCTCGCGGACTTCAACGACGTACTTGATCCACGAGCGACATAGGTCGCGGAGGGCTCGAAACTCGAGCGGCAGCGGTTTGGGGAACGGTGAAGCAAGCTTCGTCATCAGCGCGCCCCTGAGGAGGGCATCTTGCTCATGAACGACATGATTCGAAAGGCGGCGGGCCCGAGGATCACCACGAACATCGCAGGAAAGATGCATAAGACCGTGGGGATCAACAGCTTGACCGTCGCCTTTTGGGCTTTCTCTTGCGCCGCTTGCAGACGCTTGATGCGCAGCGTCTCCGCGTGGACTCGCAGCGCCTGTACGACGCTCGCTCCATACCGCTCCGCCTGCATCACCACGGACGACAAGCTGCGTAGTTCTTCCAACGCAAACCGATCGGCGAAGTTGCGCAGCGCCCCGCCCGTACTGGCGCCCAATTGGATTTCGCGATGCACGATCGTCAATTCGACGGCCAACAGCGGATAGGATGTCGACATTTCTTTGGCCAATCGCACCAAAGAGGCGGGAAGGCTCAAACCGGCTTCCAGAGAAATGACGAGTACGTCGAGCGCGTCGGGGAGCGCCGAGCGAATCTCCAACTGCCGCTTGCTGATGCGGTTGTCCAAGTAGAGGCCGGGAAACAGCACGGCGCCGATGCCCGTGATGATGCCGCCAAGCGCTGCGCCGCGAATGCCGAGGATGCCGAAGTACATCAGGATCAAGCCGGCGACCGTGGGAATGGTCGCCAGAATGGCCTGAGCGATGTAATAGAACATCGACGAATTGCGGCGATACAGACCGGCTTGAACGAGCCGTTCGGCGAGCTTGTTTCGCCGTTCTTCGTTCGCGGTGACGACGCGCTTGTCCGGCGCCCGCGAGGGACCGTCTTCGAACAGGTCGTTGGGCAGCTTGTTGGGGTCGTTGGGGTCCCCTTCGCCGTCCTTTTTCTTGCCCCATTCCGAGCCGAAGACGAACAGACCCATCGTGATCATGGCCCAGACGGCCAGCCCGATGGGAATCCAAACGTTGGTGTTCGAGAACATGACTCCGTACTCCCTGCATCCTTAGAAGTCGAAGTTGATGATTTTGTGAATCCAAAAGGCGCCGATGCCCATGGAGCACAGGGTTCCGGTCAACAGCCACGTGTGGTCGAACAACTCGAGCGCGTAGGGCCGATTGATCATGAACAAACCACACCACATGAAGACGGGCAGGCCGAGCAAGATCATGGCCTGGACGCGTCCTTCGGACGTCAACGCGCGCACTTCGCCGCGGATGCGAAACCGCTGCCGTACGATGTTCGCCAGCTTATCGAAGAGCTCCGTAATGTTGCCGCCCGCTTGGCGGTGAATCATCATCGCCAGCACGAAGATCTTGATCTCCATGGCGCCGGTGCGACGCGCGAGTTCTCGAAAGGCGATGTCGGGCGAGAGCCCCAGGTTTTGCTGGTCGTAGCAGTAGCCGAATTCGGTGCCGAGCGGCGGCGCGAATTCTTCAGAGACCGAGTTCATGGCTTGTGCGACCGTTTGGCCGGCTCGCAAGATGCGCGCCATCAATTCGAGCGCGTCGGGAAGCTGCGTGCGCAGCTTATCGAGTCGATTATTGCGGGCCTTCATCACGAAGGCCAACGGCAGGCACGCTCCGATGACGCCGGCGATGGCGCCCAGTTTGGGGCTGTTGAACGGCAGCCAAACCGCCAACATGCCGCCCAACGCCGTCATGAGCGAGAAGGAGACGATCTGCTTCGGAGTGATCGTCAGTCCCGATTGTTCGCACAACTCCTTCATCCACTGCGAAATGCCGACCGGCTTCTGTTGTTCGCGAGTCGCCTCTTCGACCAGTTGGCTCAATCCCTCGTGGTCGATGTGCGCCGCCTTGCGGACTCGCTTGCGTTCATGCTCGCGTCGCGCAATCTCCACTCGCTGCAGACTGTCTTGACGTTCGCTGAGAAACAGGTCGGTGAGGACGAGGTTCGCGGCGCAGATGCCGAGAAAGACGGTCAAAAAGGTGGCGACGACGGCCAAAATCGCGGAGGCACTCATGGCGTCACTTGCAGCTCAGGATTCTCTGTTCGAACATCGAGACCGGCAGCGAGTTGCCCGTGGCTTCCAGCCGTTCCAGCGAATGCGGGCGGACTCCGCTGGTGGCGAAGTAGCCCTGAGCGCGACGGTTGGCGTCGAGCCCGGTCTGCTTGTAAAGGAATAGGTCGTGCATCGTGATCACTTCGCCTTCCATGCCGGTTACCTCCGAGATTCTGACGATTTTTCGCAAACCGCCGGTGAGTCGTACGGCTTGCACCACTAAGTGGACCGCCGACGCGATTTGGCGGCGAATCGTCCACATCGGCAAATCGAATCCCGACATGCCCACCATCATCTCCAAACGCATCATCGCATCGCGCGGACTGTTGGCGTGGATCGTCGTGAGACTGCCGTCGTGACCCGTGTTCATGGCTTGCAACATGTCAAACGTCTCGCCGCCGCGGCACTCGCCGATGATGATGCGGTCGGGACGCATACGCAGGGCGTTCTTCACCAAGTCGCGCGCGGAGACCTCGCCGTGCCCTTCCACATTGGCGGGGCGAGTTTCCATGCGGATGACGTGGTTTTGCTGTAGCCGCAATTCGGCGGCGTCTTCAATCGTCGCCACACGCTCGTCGTCTGGAATGAAGCCCGAGAGCATATTGAGCAGCGTCGTTTTACCACTGCCCGTACCGCCGGAGACGATGATGTTCAAGCGCCCCTTCACGGCCGCTTCCAAGAAATCGAGCATCTCGCGAGTGATCGATTCATTGCGGATCAGGTCGTCCCCTTGCAACGGCTTGGAGCCGAAGCGACGAATCGAAACCAAGGGGCCGTCGATCGCCAAGGGCGGAATGATCGCATTGACGCGGCTGCCGTCCTGCAGACGCGCGTCGCACATCGGTTGCGTCTCGTCGATGCGTCGACCTACGCCGTTGACAATGCGCTGGATGATCTTCAGCAGGTGCGCGTCGTTAGCGAACTTGACCTTCGTGCGTTGCAGCTTTCCTCGGCGTTCAACATACACCGTCGAGGAACCGTTGATCATGATGTCCGAGACGGTCGGGTCCTTCAGCAGCGGTTCGAGCGGTCCGAGGCCGAACGTCTCGGCGATGACCTCGCTCAACAGCCGCTCGCGGTCCTCGGCCGTCAACGCCGACGATTCCTTCGCCAATACCTGCTCGGCGACTCGACGCACCTCGTTCCGCAGCTCACGATCGTTCATCGTGCCGATGAACGACAGATCGATGCGGCTAATCACTTGCCGATGGATGTCTTCCTTGATCTGTTGAAACTCGAGCTCCGTCTGGTCTTCATCGACATGGACTTCAACGACGGTCGGCGCTGGAGCGGGCGCAGGCTCGGGCGCCGCCGCCACGATCGCGGGGACCGCTTCAGCTGCAACGAGACTCGTCGATTCGGCCGCGAGCGGCGCGCCGCTGTTCGTGGACGGGCCGGCGACTTCCGCGGAAACCGCTGCAACGGGCGCGTCGAGCGCCACGTTGGACGCCGGCGCGGAAGGCGTCTCCGACTCGGCCGACTTCTTGCGAGTTTTCCAAAGCATGCCAGCGCCCCTGGGGAACGAGTCCTAGTTCGAGGATGCCGATTTGTTGAGCGGCGGGGCTTGCGGATCGACAGGCGCCGAAACGGGCGCGGGCGGCAAGTCGCCGGGCGGAGTCGTCGGCGCTTTGACCGCGGGCGTCGGAGTAGCCGGAGTCTCGACGGCCGGCGATTCGACCGCCGGAACGTCGGCGTCGTCTGCGGTCGGCACAAATCGACTTTTCGATTGCCGGCCCGTGACCGATACCATGCCGCCCGAAACGCCTCGCAACATCCGAATCTGGTAGACAGGCGCGGGGGCGACGGCGGGCGCCGCTGCCGCCGGTTCCGGCGCCGGCGCTTCCACCGCCGCGGCCGCGACCGGCGTTTCGGCTTGCGCGCCGTTCTGCAGGAATCGCAGCTCCTTCAACGTCACCGGCGCGACGGCGGCGGTCGCCGCATCGACGTCGCTGCGCAACGACAGTTGCAAGGTGCCTTTGGTCTGCGCGAGGCTCAGTTTGGCCGCTTGGTCCGGCGTCACCGACAGCGTCACGGACCGCATTTCCTTCGCTTCGACCTTGTTCTGCGGCGGTGCTTCCAGTCGCTGACCGACCGCAAGCACCTCGATGTTTTGCAGCAGCGTCGTCGCCGTACCGCCGCCCGACAACTCATCGTTGCCGCCGACGGTGAGCACCACATCGACGCGATTGCCGGGCAGAATGAAACCGGCGACTCCTGACGAGTCCGAGGGCGTCAAGATCGTGAAGGCTCGCATCCCGTCGGTGATGAGCGGCGCGAGGCCGTGCCCCGTCGAGCCATCGGCGATTTTCGGCGCAAGCAACGGTTCGTCCTTGAGAATGCCCATCAGCGCGGTGCGTTCCACGGCTTGGTCCGCGGCGAGGATCGCTCCAGGAGGCACTAAGTTCTTGGGCCAGTCGACGAGACGGATCATCTTCGGGTCGATCGTCTCGCCGCGGTGAATCTCCACCGCCGCCACGACGACGGGAACGGTATCCACCTGCTTGCCAGCCGAAAGCCCGGAAGTGTTCAGAATCGCGACGACGGCGCAAATGCCGCAAACGCCCGCCAGCAACAACACGACGATGGAACGGAACGACATGATTCATCCTCCCGCGGCCTTCGCCCGTTTCTTGGTCAAGCGGACCGCATGCCAGTGTCTCTCTGTTTCAACTCTAGGTCGCGTTTGTGAAGGCGGCGTATAAGACGCCGACGCTGATCATGGCTGAGAACGGAATCAGTCGATTGCGACGTTCCTTCGTCTGAGCAGCTTCCTGCACTGTTTCGTTCTGGGGTTGAATGAGTCCTGATTTGCCGAGCGTCATCAGGGTCATCAGGGTCAGCTGCAGATTCGTCCAAGCGCGACCAATGCCGCCGCGAGTCGCGAGGAGGATGACGGCGTACACGCCGCTCACCAGGGCGCCGACGACGAGTGCGGTGAGCAACGGCTCCACGCCGAGCCAGACTCCCATCGCGGCCACGAACTTGGCATCCCCGGCGCCGAAAATGCCGAGCGCGTAAGGGAAGAGCAGCAGGCCGAGGCCCACGAGCATCCCCCACAGCGACGCCTGGAAGCCGAGGCCTTGCGGCGCGGCCGAGTGATACAGCAGGCCCAAGGCAATCGCGGGGAAGGTCAAGGCGTTATACACCTTGAAACGCCAAACGTCGGTCACCGACGCCGCGAAGGCAATGCCGCAAGCGATCAAGACAGAAATAGGTACCATAGCGCGCCTCGACCGAACCGTACCGGACAGCGAACGTCGGAGACGCTCGGTTGTACCCAGGACAGTCGTGCTTGGTACCAGCCGGGCAGCGCAGACGCTGGCTGCATCAAGAATGAACAACTTCGGCCGTGGAAAGGACTTGCCCCTAGCAAGTCCTCGCCACGACCAATCAGCAGACGACGTAACGCGTGTAGCGCGTCGCCGCACCGCAGCAATGACTACGAGCCGTACGACTTGCTCGTCACGGCGGTGCCAGCTTCGGTGAAGAGGCCGCTGATCGCGCCACCCAGGGTGTAGGCGGCGGCAGCGACGACGAGGGCGATGAGCGCGACCAACAGGCCGTATTCGACCATCGTCGGGGCGTCTTCTTCACGGAGGAAATTCTTCACAGGGGCGATCAACTTCGACATGGTAATTCTCCACGAGCAGTGAAACTGAAGAGTGAACGACCAACAGCAGGTCGTCTAGAAAAACCTATGTCAAAAAGTCCCGTTGGCAAAAAAAACTCTCAAGAAAGAAGATCTTTCGGTCACACAAGTTGCGACCATACAACCGCTACAGCTTCTCAGACCGGCATCACCTCGCTACTCACAACCCGTTGGGGTGGTCGTCAGGGCTTTCCTAACCCGCAAAGTCGCTGGATTTGGAATCCAAAGTAAAGTCGGCATCTGAGGAAAGTCGAATATCACGCTAATGACCGGAACTAGCCCCTGCGCCTTTCACGCCGAAATGCCATGTTGAGACTCATGAAACTGCTCAACTGCCACATTCGCACTTCGCTTGCCTGGGCCTGCCTTGCGGCCTTGGTCTGCGGAGGAGCGGCTGTCGTGAGTCCCTCAACCGGGTGGGCGCAGACGCAGATCTCCGGCGCCCTCTTTGCCGATCCGCCCGCCCCTGCCGGCGAGACCGAACCGATCGCGGGGCTCGTTCCCGTCCTGCCGCGTCTTCCTCAGCAGCCCCCCCGGGCGGCCGAAGGGGACGCCCTGCAAGATCGCTGGTTGAGGACGCGCCCCGATGACGACAAAGAAACGGTGGCGAGCGTCGCCAAGCCGATGCAGGGCAACGACGCGTCGATCGAAGTCATTGTCGGCCAAGGTCGGCTGCTGACGCTGAAGGCGCCGATCGTCGGCGGACGACGCGACGCCATGATTGCCGTCGGCGATCCGTCGATCGTCGACTTCGAGGTCTTGCCGAATCCGCAGATGATCCGCATCATCGGCCGGCAGGCCGGCGTTACCGACCTTTCGATCACCACTTCGGACGGCAAGACATACGGTTTCGAAGTGCATGTGGTCTATGATCTCGCGCTGTTGCGCGCTCAATTGCAGCAGTTGTTCCCCGACTCGCTCATTAAGTTGTCGCAGATTCGCGAGCACCTGGTTGTGGAAGGGCAAGCTCGCAGCGCACAGCAAGTGCAGCAGATCGTGAGCGTCCTGCGGGCCTACTTGCAGTCGGTCCGGCCGCGGCAGATGCAGAACGCGCAAGGCGGTCAACAGCAGCAGCGCTCCGACGTACGCGGCGGATCGTACCCGCAAGGGCAGCCCGGCGGCCAGGCTGGTGGGGACGAGGAGGAAGAGGCGGGCGAAGAAGATGACAGCATGTATGGCAGCACTCAGTACGGCTATATCAATCGGCCGATGGGGGGAACCGGCACGGTGATGCAGGCGAACATCGTCAACTTGATGACGGTTCCAGGGAGTCAACAGGTGTTGCTCAATGTGCGCATCGCCGAACTGAACCGCACCGCCTTGCGTCAGATTGGTGCAGACATGTTGGCCCAGTGGGGACCAGGCAACGTCATCAACACGCGCATGACCGGGTCGGGCACCGCAGCTCAGTCCGCTTCCACTCTGCTCGGTCTTACGCCGGCAACCAGCTCGACGGCCTTCGCCATTTTCCCCACCGGATCGTTCGAGATCGCCCTGACCGCCTTGCGACAGAACTCGGTCATCTCCATTCTGGCGGAACCGAACTTGATCGCCTTTAGCGGGCAGCAAGCGAGCTTTCTGGCGGGCGGCGAGTTTCCGGTGCCGGTGCCGCAGGCCGCGGGCGCTGGGGCGACGGCCATTGGTTTGCAATTTAAGGAGTTCGGCGTCAAGTTGAACTTCACGCCCTTCGTCTTGAGTGAAGACACGATTCGTCTGCGAGTCGCTCCAGAAGCGAGCACGATCGACAACAACATCGGTACGACCATCCTGGGGACGACCGTTCCGGGCGTGAATACGCGGCGCGTCGACACGACGGTCGAGTTGGGACAAGGGCAGACGCTGGTCCTCGCCGGTCTGTTGTCCGTGGCGCTGGATGCCCAAACGACGCGCATCCCGGGCCTCGGCGACCTTCCTTACTTGGGGCCGCTCTTCAGCAACACGACGCATCGTCGAGTGGAAAAGGAGCTCCTGGTGCTCGTGACGCCCTACTTGGTGCGTCCGATGGAGGCGGATCAGGTGCCGTCGCTGCCGGGTTCCGAGATCCAAGATCCCAACGATTTGGAATTCTATTTCCTGAACCGAATCGAAGGACGGACGGGCAACAATTTCCGCTCGACCACCGCCTGGGATGATCCCTGGGGATTCCGCCGTCTGCTGCATTTTGAATCGCAACAAGTGGCGGGGCCCGTCGGGTTCAGCGAACTGGAGACGATGTCGAGCGAGCCCGCTCCCGCGCCTGCCGCCCGCACCAGCTTCTTGCCTGAACGGAGTTCGCGCCGATGAAACGACGAGAATCGGAAGTCACGCGCGGCCGGAGCGTCATCCTGCGGATGCTTTCGCAGGCCGGTCTGACCGGGGCCTGCTTTGCTTTGGCCGCGACCGGCATGTCGACCTGGAGCGTCGCCCAGGATACGCAGTCGTCGCGTCGCAACGCGGCGAACGCCACGCCCGTTTCCACCGCGCGACAAGACCAGCCCGCGCCCCTGGCTCCGCCCGCTCCGCCGCTCGAAATGCTCGACGAAGTTCCGGCGCGATTGCCGCCCGTGCAGTACGAAATGCTGCCGGTTGGACCGCCGAACGTTCCCGGGGCGGGGCCGGAAGAGATGCCTGTATACGAGGACGTGCGCGACGTTTACGGCCGGCCCATGAACGTCGGTCGGCACGGCATCAAGTACGCTCTCCAGGATTGCTATTGGGGGTTTCCCGAGTATTTCGAGGAGCGTCCGCTCAACCTCTACAACCAGCGGGCGTTCGCCGCGATGATCGGCAACGGTCAAGGCGACTTCCTGGTGCTGTATGAATACGATTTTCATGACGGCAAGACAGGGAATCCCTCGCAGTTGAACGAGGCCGGATACGCTCGTTTGCAGCGGATCGTCCGGATGGTGAAGGGGCAGCCGCGCACGTCCGCCGTCGTCGTCGAGGCGCTGCCGGGACAAGAACGGTTGAATCGCGAGCGGCAGCAGGAAGTGGCCGCCATGTTGGCCCGCTTCGGCGTTTCCGAACGCTCAGCCCTCGTGTCGCTCGGCAAGCCGCGCCGCGGGCTGCTCGGCGATGAAGCCTCCCCCGTTTATCGAAACATGATCAACATGAGCGCTTCGCAAGGACGCTCGGGCGTGACGGGCACCGTGGATCCGACGGTCAACAACAACACGACGGGCACGTCGAGCGCCGGCGCCCTGCGCTAAGGATTACGTCGCGCCGTTCGCCAGCGCCGGGGGGGTGGTTGGTGAACGATGACGATGGTTCATTCGCGGCTGTTCCACAAGGAAGTATCGCCATGAAGGCTGAGTCTCGCTCGCTCCTCATCCCCCTGCTGCTCGCGGCGTCTTGCATCCTGTGCACGGGGTGCGCGTCAGGAAAGGGCTGGAAATCGTGGAGTTGGCCGTGGAAGTCGGACGCGGCGGCGACGGCTGGGCCCGCGGCGACCGCGACGGCCAACCCCATGCCTTACACGCCGACTTCGATGCCGACTGAGTGGCCGGATGAAAAAAAGGCGGCGTCCGATCTGCGATTGGCGCTTGCCAAAATGGTCGACCAACAAGGTTCGACCGACGAAGCGATTAGCAACTACGAGCAGATGTTGGCGTCCGATCCTCAGAATCTGGCGTTGGTTCGCCGGCTAGCGGTCCTGTACGACAAGAAGGGGCAGCCGGAAAAAGCCGAGCCGTATTACCAACGCGCCTTGCATGCGAATGCAAAAGACGCCTCGTTGTTGTGCGACTACGGATACCATTGCTACTTGCAACGACGCTGGTCGGATGCTGAAGTGCACTTGCGACGATCCGTCGAACTAGAGCCGCATCAAGCGCGAGCGCACGGCAACTTGGCGCTCGTGCTGGCGCGCACGCAACGCGTCGACGAAGCACTGCAGCAATTCGCCGAAGCAGGCTGTTCGCAAGCTGATGCGCACGCCAATGTCGCCTTCGCCCTCGCGTCGGAGGCGCAGGTGGAATCGGCGGAGCAACAGTACCGACAAGCGTTGGCGGCGGATCCGCAACACAAACGAGCGCGCGAAGCGCTGGCCGCGCTGGACCAAGCTCGCAGGCAGTCGACGACGAAGCCGGGTTAGAAGTAGTCGGGATAGACGGGAGGTCTTAGGGCGGCGTTTAGAGGTACATCCCGACGAATCCGCCCGACTGTTCGGTCTCGGACTGCAGTCGAGCCAACCGTTCCCGTGTCTTTTCTAGGTCGCCGGCCGCGATGTAACGGTCGAACTCCGCCATCACGGAGAAAGCGACCGATTGTCGAAACCAAGCGACGACGGGTTCGGTAAGCCAATCGCAGGTTTCACGAACTAATTGCACATCCAAATCGGCGCGGGCCGTCTTTTGGTCCTGCGCGTCGGTGAGCACGACGCCTTCCAGCTGAAACTGAATCATGCCGATCTGCGGATGATTCGTGAGGTGGTAGGTGCACTGCGAGTTGTAGAGGAAGTAGGCATTGTGAGTGCCATGCTTGTCGATGGCGCGTTTGATGGCTTCACAACGAGCGCGAAATTTCGGGGACGCATCGAGCGGAATGTCGACGCGTGGAATGGAGCGTAGGGGGAGGCAGTCGAACGTGATTTCGACCCAGCGTTCCATGCCGAGGACTCCTCAAGTTGGGTTGGCGAGCGAAGGGCCGAGCGACGGCGATGCTCGGCGGGTTGCGTGGTGCGTGCGGCGAAGAGGGAGCGGCGACTAGGGAGCGGCAGGGGCGAGGCGAGCCGCCGTCTTGTCGACGGTTTCCGACTTCTTTTCGCTCTCGGGGATGGGCGTCATGTCCCAAGAAGCGGACAGCCACTCGCGGGTCGTCGTCATGTCGCGCACTTGAAGCTTGCCGCCCTTTTCCCAGCGTCCCGGCAGTTTGATTCCCTCTGAGACGATTTCTGATTTGAAAAGAGCGTCAAACTTACGCCGCATGAATGTTTTGAACGCCACTTGCTGGGTGCTCTCGCGTTGCCCAGGTTTCTGACTTGAATACACAACTTCGACCTCGCCTTGTCGGACAAGCTTCGAGCCGGTCGGAGTCTTTTCGAATCTGTAAATCGCCGTAATCCGCATGGGCGTGTTGAGCTTGGTGTCGCTGCGAGTGAAACGGTCGCCGTGGATGGCGAGCGTGATGGTTTGGTCCGCGAAGGTGGCGCTGATCGGCGACGAAGTAGAGAAGGTGATCGACCACGGATCTTTGTCTTCGTCGATCCGTAGTTCCTCGGGAACTTCGCCGGTGGCGTCTTCCAGCATTTGAGCGAGCTTCTCGTCGGTGAGCGTTACGCCGCCGATCGCAGCCTCCGAGAAGTTCGTTACAAACGATTGATGAAGTCGCACCTCAAGGTCTTGTTGGCCTGACATCGGGGGAGCGGGCGACGAGGCGGCGATTTGTGCGTCGCTGCGCTGCAGCCAGTCGACCAGGAGTCGATCTTCGGTCGAACGAATTCGCAGCGATCGCGGGAAGCCGTCGCGCCGCACGAGCGGCTTGCGGAACTTCTTTTGAAAAGAGTCGTTGGCTTTGTCGAGCATTTCGGCGGCTTGCTCGTCGACTCGCGATTCGACTCGCGATTCGGCTTTCGAGGAAGCGACCGCTTCCGCTTGGCCCTTGCTCTTATGCGCCTTTTTTGTTGCGAGGCGCTGGATGAGGCCGCAGTTCGCGTCGACGCCGTCGATGGAACTCGACGTCGCACACGCTGCCGAAGCAGGGGAACCGTGCAGGCCGGACGAATCGATGGTGAGCAGTTTCTCCGCGGTAATCGCGGTGTAGCCGGTTGAATGGACGGTAACAGGGCCCTTCCAGCCAACGTTCGAGGAGTTGGCTTGTCCATGGAGCAACAGTTTGAGCGACGCGTTTTCCTCGTTAGGCAGCATCGCGAGCGAAACGCGGCCCGTCATGCGGACGGTTCCAGCGATACGGACGCCGAGAACTGAGTCGTTGAGCGGAGATGTCTCATCAATGTCCTGTTCGATGCCTGTGGCGACCAGCTTCTTGGAGGCTTGGATGAAGAGATTTGATTGATTGAACCCCTGATCGACCGACTCGACGAGTTTCGGGGCCTGATGACGCCGTCGGAGCAGGCCGATTTGGCGACCGATTTCAGCACCGTCGGTCGGAGTAGGATTGACGCGATAGTCCGCGATTCTCTTGTGGGTTTCCTCGATGGCGACCGACGTCTTTTCACTCGCCTGGGCGTCGTTGACAAACTCGTGGAAGTCCAGAAATCGCTGAAACGAGTGGCGTAGTTGGAGGGCGAGTGGGAATTCCATGCCTTCCTTATCGCTGCGGAGGCGTTCCAGGATGCGGCGAACGACTCGAACATCCAGCTTTTCCGCGGTCAATTGTTCGCGGATTTGGTCCGTTAGCAGAAACGACTGCCAGCCGACTCGCACGGGCTCAGGATCGCGCGCAAGGCGAAGTTCGAGTGACTTGAGGGATGCGAGGGCTTCGTTTCGAGCCGATTCAAGGGCGTCGGCAGGCAATGGATGAAATGGCTCCGCTGCGGCCGTTGGCGGCGAGGTATCCTGCGCGCGTGAGTCAGTACCGACGAACAGAAAGGGGCTAGCGAACAGACAACCGAGCACAGCCAAGTAAGGGCGCGCGAATCGTTTGGCAAAACAGGGAAACTGACGCATCAACCGGCTCCTCGTTGATCTAGGCCTGCGCGGCGGTACGAGCCGCCCTTCCGTCATATCTTCTGTATCTGACGTATTTTGTGCAACCCGTATTTGCTTCCCAGGGGTATCGAAGGAGCGTTGACCGCTGACGCCAAGCGTATGCGAGTGGGTTTTTCTTGAACCGATTCTCGGAATCCAGGGCCGATTTTCGTCTGAATTGCGATTGGTAGTTCGTGGGGCTGTTTCCCTGTGGGAAGGAGCTTGGCGATGCCATCGAAACGACGACGACAGATCATGGAAAAGAACCGGGTGGGCGCGTATCACTGCTTTTCGCAGTGCGTGCGGCGAGCGTTTTTGGCGGGGTTGGATCTGGTTTCGGGGAACGATTACACGTACCGGAAGGAGTGGGTGCGGCAGCGGCTGGAGGCGCTGGCGAGCGTGTTTACGATCGACGTGCTGGACTATGCGGTGATGGAGAACCACGTCCACACGATCCTGCGGAACCGGCCCGATCTGTCCAAGCGGCTCAAGCGGCGGGAGGTGGCCGAGCGGTGGCTGCGGTTGTCGCGGAAGAGTCTGCCGCTGAAGCCGCGGGCGAAGGCGGAGGAGGTGCAGGAGCTGCTGGAGGACCCGTTGCGGGTGGAGGTGCTGCGGGAGCGGCTGGCGGACATCAGTTGGTTCATGATCATGCTGCTGGAGCCGATTGCACTCAAGGCGAATTCGGAAGACGAGTTGATCGGGCACTTTTGGGCCGAGCGGTTCGGGAGCGTGCGGTTGCCGAACGACGAGGCGCTGTTGGCGTGCAGTCTGTACGTCGACTTGAACCCGATTCGAGCGGGACAGGCGACGTCGCCGGAGGACTCGATCTACACCGGGGCGTGCGACCGGCTGCGGGACTTGCAGGTCGAGCGGCAGGCGGCGGCGCAGGCGGCGGACCAGCGACGTCGGCAGGAGGTGCTGCGGCGAGTGCTTGGGGAGGAGGCGGTGGGGGAGCCGACCGACGACCGACTCGAGGGGGCGGCTGGGGCCGGGACGGATGAGGAGCTGACGGCGTCGCTGGAGCGAGTGCGCGCGGCGGCAGGCGGGCGAATTGAGCGAGCGGGAGGAGTCGGTTGGTGTGCGGGGAGGGCTCGCGCCGCAGGAGCGAGCGACTGGGGAGGGAGGAAGCGGCGAGGGTGCGGGGGCGAGGCGACGGAGGCGCCCATGTCGACGGCGGCGAAAGAGACGCGAGCAAAGAAACGAGCGCGCGGAAATCGTCGAGCGGAGCGACGACGACGGGGGCGTTGACGGAGCGGCGGCGGTCGGGGTGGTTATCGTCGGTGCGGGTGGAGGGGGACGGTTATGCGGGGGTGGAGGCGGGTCGGCGGGCGTCGGACACGGGGTATTTGCCGATGGACTTGGAGAAGTACTTGGTGTTGTTGGAGGCGTGCGGGCGGGAGGAGGCGGCGGGGAAGCGGGGGGTGATCCCGGAGGAGCTGCCGCCGATTTTGCAGCGGCTGGGGTTGGACGCGGGTCGGTGGACGGATGAGGCGTTGAAAGCGGCCGAGCGTTTTGCGCGGATTGCGGTCAGCGCGGCGCGGCAATCGCGCGAACGCCGGCCAAAACCAACCCACTAGGCAGACAGTCTGCCTAGTGGGGGGGGAATGCGCCGGCGTTCGTTCGCGCGCGTTTTTTCTCTCGCCGGGCGACCCTTTTTCGCGTCGCGCACCACGCGCACGCTCGTTTCGACGACGTCTCCACGCCGTCGCCGCCCCCGGTGCGCGCCGACGTTTGGGACGTGTCAAATTGACATCCGTTCCTTCGCTGATGGTTGCATTCGGTCCGTTGCCCAAATAGCGTTCTTGTTCGCCGAGGGCCTTGATCTTGATTTCACCGTTCCGTATACGCCTTGCGCTACTGCCATGCACGACTCCTCACTCGTCCGTCATCGTTGCACTGATCGCCTCGCCAGCCCTGTTGTTCGCCCCTCGCTCAACCCGCTTACCTTCAAGAGTACGCCCCCGGTCACCTGCACGTCATTCGCGGTCACGGCACTCGTCGCCGTTCTCACCCTAGTCTGCCCCGTCATCCCGACGGCCGCCGTTCCTCCACCAGTCCGGTCGCATGAATCGCACTGGCATCAGGACTATTCATCTGCCCGCCAGAAGGCGATCGCAAATCGGCAACTCCTTGGGATCGTCTTCCATCAATCTTCCCTCGTCGAACTTGAACGATGGCAATCCGACCTCCTCCAAGATCCGCAAGTCCTGAAGCATTTCTCAAGCTACACTTGGGCTGCTCTGCCGCTTGGCCATCTCCATGTTAACGCGGCTGATGAGGTTGTCTTCGACGAGTCAAATGGAAGGACGCGCCTCATCGATCATCCAAGCTTCAGCGAACTTCAAGGACGCTCGGGAATCGCGATTGTCGACTTGCGCGACGCCAATTCGCCTCAATTCCGCCAAGTCGTCAGCATCCTGCCCAGCGACTTTCCGTCGCCCGCGACGAACGCAGAACAATCAGCTCTCCCCTCTCCGGCCCTGCTGGCCGCTGTGATGGACCTGCCCAGCGGAACCCTCACCGAACGCACTCTCGTCCTAGCATTGCGTACGCATCCCGAGCACCCACAAAGTGCATCGGGAACGCCTCACCCCCATCTACGCGCCGAAGCCGCTCGACACGCGCGCCTCCAAGCTCAACTCGGACGACAAGGTCATCACGACTGGGAACGCCGATTCGCTGACATTAATCTCCGTCTTCCGCAAGACTTCGTCGCTCAAGAAGTCTGTGCGGAGAGTTGGTCGGGGCAAGGCCTTGTCGCCGCCGCACTGGAATGCGTTCGTAGTTGGCGTCAGTCGCCTGGCCACTGGAATGCCATATCGGCACGACACTACTCCTATGGCTTCGACATGCAGCGAGGCGCCAACGGCGTCTGGTACGCCGCAGGGATTCTTGCTCGCCGCCGCTGATCCGAGGCCCCCGCAATCGCGATAAACCTCCCAAGCCGACGCTCCAGTGACGCACGTGGCGATTTGCACACGCCCCTTGTTGCAAAAAAACCACAGTCGGACCGACAGCGTGCTACGTTTCCGAGGGACTACCCGGGACGAAACTTGCGCATTCCTCGCCCATGCGCCGTCCTCGCGGTCTTCTCGAGGATGAATCATGGCACGCCACACCAAGCCGCACGAACGCTCGTCGTCCGACGACCATGTGCTGCGCTCGCGCGTCGCTTGGTGGCCTCGAACGCCGTTTCTGCTGTTGGTCCTTCTTGCGGGGAGCGGCTGCGCTAGCGTGCGACTCCCAGCCATCGATCCCTCGGGCGATCGAATCTTTCTCCCGAAACCGAACTCCACCACTCTTGAATCTTGTACGCCGAAGCCCGCGTTCGCCCCGCCCCCCAAACCGCAACCTTGCGCTGCGACAGAACTCGGCGCCACCGCGCCCGTCAGCTACGCCCCTGGCGCGTCCTGTGCCCCCGCCGCTCCTGCCGCCCCCCCGCCGCTCGCCCAAGCCGCACCGCTTGCCAATGCCTGCACGGTGGCTGGAAACGTCAACGGTCCGCAAGAACCGCTTGCCGGCTGCGGTCGCGATCAATTCAAGGTAATGCCCTCACGCATGGTTGCACCGGTCGGCAGCGAAGTTGTGCTCGTCGCCGGCTACTGCGGCGCCGATGGACACTTCGTCATGCGGCAACCAGTGGAGTGGATGATGGCGCCCGAAGGCGTCGGGATGATCGTTCAAGTCGGAGACGTCGAGCCAGACTGTCTCCAACGCTGGAACCATCAGTATCCCCGCAAGACGACGGGCGCTTTCGCCGTCAGTTACACGTCGTACAAGCCCGACGTCCTCACTCGCGGTACACCTTCAAAGTGCGATGACGTACGCATCGCCAAAGGGCAAACTTGGGTCAGCGTAACTTCGCCGACCGAGGGTACAAGCCATGTGACGGCGTGGTCGAAATGCGCTACCGGTTGGGAACGACGTCGGCAAACGGCGACCATCCACTGGATCGACGCTCAATGGGCGTTCCCCGCCCCGGTGCTCGCGAAATCCGGCGAACTTGCCGCGCTCAGCACGACGGTATCTCGCGCGTCCAACTCCACTCCGCACGCCGGATGGTTGGTGCATTACGCCGTCGAAGGATTGGACGTTCGATTTCCGAACAATGACACCCAGATCGAAGTACCCACGGATGCCGATGGTCGAGCCGCGGTGGAACTTGCGCCTCCCGCCAGCGGCGGCGGCACGGCTCGAGTCGCCATCCAAGTCATTCGCCCCGCCCAAGGCGACTCGCCCCGCATGGTCGTCGGCGCCGGCGCCACGACCGTCACTTGGAGCGCCCCCGGGCTCAACCTGCAAGTCCTCGCCCCCGACACGATGCCGATCGGCGAATCGGGCGTCTTTCGCATCGTCGTAACCAACCAGGGCGACTTGCCCGCACGCGATGTCATCGTGAGCGACTCGCCGCCTCCTGCGCTTCGTTACGTCAGCAGCAATCCTGCCGGGCAATGGTTCGGCGACCACCTCGAATGGCGACTCGGCGACGTCGGCCCCCGCTCGCAGCACGTGCTCGACGTCACCTATCAGGGCCAGCGAGCGGGCGATATTCGTTATTGCGCTCGAGCGCGCAGCGCCGAGGGACTCACGGCCGAAAACTGTAACCAAGCCACTCGCATCTTCGCCCCCGCGATTTCTGTGAATATGTCGGGCCCGCCGACCGTCGCCGTGGGAGGCGAAGTGCAGTTTCGCATCGAAGTCACGAATCAATCCGCCGCGCCGCTTACCAACGTACGGCTCATCGATCGGTTCGATCCCGGGCTCGCGCATGCACAAGGCGAGCAGAGCCCGTTGGAATGGCAGATCGGAACGCTCGCCCCCGGTGAAACCAAACGCGTCGCGCTCGACTTCATCGCGCGACAGCCAGGCCAACTCTGTCACGTCGTCGAGGCGGCCGCGGACGGCGGCTACACAGGAACCGCGCAGGGCTGCGTCACCGCCGCACCGCCGCCCGCCGGCGCCTCGCCCGCCAACTCGCCGCTCCGCGTTCAGATCTCCGGTGCAGGACGACAACAGGCTGGGCAGTCGGTCGATTACACGATTCAGGTCTATAACGCCGGCGCGGCGCCGTTGTCCAATGTGCGCGTCGTCTATCAATTTGGACCGGCCTTGCAACCCGCCGAAGCCTCGCCCGGCTTCCAGGCCTCGCGCGGGCAATTGATTTGGGATCTGCGCGAGATGGCGCGCGATGAACGTCGCACGTTCACCGTTCGCGCGAACTGTCTGCAACCCGACCCCGCGGCGCTGAACCGAGTCGTCGCGTCGGCGGACCAAGCCGCCGCGCAAACCGCCGAACTCGTCACCGAAATCACTCCGCCCGGCGTCGGCGGCCCCGATCTGGGCAACGCTCCTCCGCCTCCGCCTTCCAACGCCGCCCCCACCGGCCCAGCCGGCGAACTCGCAGCATCCATCGCGGAATTGTCAGATCCTGTGCAAGTTGGCCAGAACATCACCTACCTATTGCGCATCCAGAACGATCGCGACGTTCCGCACCAAAACATCAACGTCGCCATCACGCTCCCGGAAGGCATCGATTTCACCAGTACTAGCATTTCGCCTTTCCGCGCCCGCCGCCTGTTGCCCGATAATCGCACGATTGAGATGGAACCGATCGCCGAACTGCGAGCCCGCGAGGCGCTGCGTCCGATTCGCATCGAATTTCCCGCCAAACAACCTGGGCGACTCGAAGTCCGCGTCTCCATCTCCAGCGCCCAGCAGCCGACGCCGTTGACGCTCGTCGAAGAGACCACGGTCGCCGGGAACTAGGGCTCGCGCGTCGCCGTCCCCCCGCCGCCTCGCGGTACAAATCGGCTGCTTTCCAGGGCAGCTCGCTTGATGAGTTCGCCCCCAAACAACTCGGAGTTCGCCGACCTGCTCGCCGTCGGTCGCTTTGTGTGGCTGTTCCATGAATTGCCCGCTCATGCCGCTCGCGCTTCGCACTGGGACCTCATGCTCGAGACACCTGACTCGCTGCGCACTTGGGCCTTCTCCTGCGACCTGCCGAACGAAGCGACGGGAGACGCGTCGATCGTCGGCGCCGCTGTGGCGCTTCCTAACCATCGGACGGCTTATCTGGTTTACGAAGGGCCGGTGAGCGGCGATCGGGGAACCGTTCGACGCCTGGATGCCGGTGAATACACCGCACGACGCATCACGCCCGGCAACACGTGGTGCATCGAGCTGAACGGCGAACGGCTGCGTGGACGGTTGGCAATCGACGATCCAGACTCGACGAACGAGTGCCGCTGGCAATGGTCGCCTCGCCTGTCTAGAGACTCCAATGAGTGACTACTCGCTGCGCCCGGATACTCGCACTTGTCCGTTGCGCAGTTCGATTCGTTGCAGCGTGATTCGGCGACCGCCTAATTCGGTCGACCGCTCCGGGATCGACCACAGGGCGACAGGGACGCTTCCAGACTGACTCCAACGCACTGCCAAATCTTGCTTTCTCGCGGCCTCTTGCAGCGGTTTCAGCACTCGGTCCATCGGCAGCGGCAGGAGTCCCGCGCGCAAGGACTTCAGCTCCACGGCGACGGAGCGTGAATCGTCGGCAAGATAAACGTCCAATTCCAGCGACGCGACCGCCGTGAATCGTCCCTCGCGATATTGGCAGCCGACTCGGACGCCGTCCTCGCTGATCGCGACTCGCGGGGCTTCCAGCGGCTTGGGCAACGCCTGTGGGAATTCCTGCAGCAGATTCTTGGCCAGCCAACCGTTTAGTTCTTCTTCGTCGATCACATACGTCCATTCGCCGGGACGACGCGCCGAGTTACGCAACTCCAGCGTGCGCCGTTCCAATTCGTCCCCCTGACCTGCCGGTCGATCCGCATCTCGTGCGAGGGCGCGCCGATAGAACTCCGGCGTGCGCTGCGCCGCCCACAAGGCCATGATTGCGGCCGCCGCCGCTACCGCCAGGAGCCCCAGGAGACAGAACGCCAGCCGCCAACGCCGGCGCTTTGGTTTGCGGACGTCGGCGGAACTCGGCTTGGATCGAGGCGCCGGCATGTTAGACGAGTCGCAATAGCGCGTAGTTTTTCCGGCCGCGCCGCAATACGATCACGGAGTCGTTCACTAAATCGAGGCTGGAAAGGCCATACTGTATGTCGGTGACGCCGCGGTTGTTGACGTACGCCCCCGACTGTTCGATGGTGCGCCGCGCTTCGCCTCGCGATTTCACGAGCCCTGATTCAGTCAGGGCGTCGATCAAGCTGAACCCTGCGGCAAGCCGCTCCCGACCCACCTCTTTACTCGGCACATCGGCGAAAATCTCGAGCAACTGCTCCGCCGATAGTTCTGCGAATTCGGCGCCGAAGAAGACCTCCGTGGCGCGTCGCGCCGCCGCCAGACCTTCATCGCCATGAACGAATTGCGTAAGCGACTCGGCAAGTCGCTTTTGGGCTTTGCGCAAATGCGGTTCTGTTTCGATCGAAGCTTCCAGCGATTCAATTTCTTCGTGCGGCAACTCCGTCAAGAACCGGAGGCACATGCGGACGTCTTTATCCTCGACGTTCACCCAGTACTGATAAAACGCATAGGGGCTCGTCTTTTCCCGCGACAACCAAATCGCGCCGCGCTCCGACTTGCCCATCTTGGAGCCGTCGGATTTGAGCAACAGCGGACAGGTCATGCCGTAGAGGTGAGCGCCGTGCATGCGTCGCGCGAGGTCGATGCCGGCCGTGATATTGCCCCATTGATCGCTGCCGCCGACTTGCAACTCGCAGCCATACTCGCGATGCAAATGAACGAAGTCGTAGGCCTGCAGCAGCATGTAGCTGAATTCGGTGTAACTGATCCCGGCGTCGTCCCGTTCGATGCGGCTCTTTACCGAGTCCTTCGCGAGCATCGCGTTGACAGGGAAGTGTTTTCCAATATCGCGGAGGAAGCTCAAGAAGGTAAAGCCGCCCATCCAGTCGACGTTATTGACCAACTGGGCGGGATTCGCCGGCGCGTCGAAGTCGAGGAAACGGGCGATTTGCCTTTGCATCCCCGCCACGTTCGCCTGCAAACGATCCAGGTCGAGCAAGTTTCGTTCGGCGCTCTTGCCGCTGGGGTCGCCGATCATGCCCGTTGCGCCGCCGACCAGCGCGATCGGCTGGTGGCCTGCGCGCTGGAACCGACGCAGGACCATGAGCGGCAGCAGACTGCCGACATGCAGGCTGTCAGCGGTCGGATCGAAGCCGGCGTAAAGCGTGCGCGAACCTCCAGTCAGCCATGCGCCCAAGCGTTGATCGTCTGTGCTTTGGTGAATGAGTCCGCGCCAACGCAATTCGGCCACAATGTCCTGCATGCCGCTCAGCCTTTCCAATACGCGAAGAACATCACCGCGCTGATATCTTCCGCGGCGAACTCATACAGCGTGCGCAATTGTTGGAAGACGACCCAGGCCTTTTCCAGGTCCTTCTCCTGCAGCGGCCGCCCATACGCCGCCGCATCCAACTCGAAATACTTCTTGCGCAGGTCTTCGTACTTGACTTCCCCCAACGCCTCCGCCACGTAGGGCGTCATGTCTGGCCGCACGAACGATGCGACTGCATCGTCGGCGTTGTACAGCAAACGACCGCCGAGGAAGGTCTGGTTGAGCGGCGGTTCGCCGGCGGTCGTATCCAGCGTGCCGTCGGTGAGGCAACGCTGCAACGTGTCCCAGGCAGAGCCCAATTCCAAGAGCCGCCCTCGCTTCCGATAGTCCTGCGATTGGCTGAGCTGCCGACAAAAGTCGCGGATCTGGTCCGGTTCGCGGAGTGCAAAGAGTTTCTTGGCGTCCTCGCGATTCAATAAAATGTGGAATCCTTGGCCCGACATGTATCGATCACGTTATAGAGAGGTGGGAAACGCAACACGCGGATATGGAAAATCGCCTAACGCCACAGGTCGTCGTCGGCGAATGGATTGAGCGCCCCGAGTCCTTTGGGCTTGGGGAGGGCTTTGAGCGCGTGAGCGGCGAGCCGCAAATCTTCGCGCGTCGTAATTTTCAGGTTGAGCGGCGAGCCTAACACGATCGACACTTCGCGTCCCAGACGTTCGACCAATTGAGCGTCATCCGTGGACGGCTCGCGGCTGCGCCGGGCATAAGCGTCGATGAGCAATTGACGGCGAAAGACCTGAGGCGTCTGAGCTTCCCAGAGCCCTTCACGCGACACGGTTTCCGCGATTGTGTGCTGTTTGCCTATTCGCTTGAGCGTGCTGGTGACAGGAATGCCCAGAATGGCGGCGCCCGTTTTCTTCGCGGTACTGAAAACCTCGTCAATCCAAACATCGGCCAAACAGGGGCGCGCCGCGTCATGGATCGCGACATATTCAATGTCGTCGCGCACGCGGGCCAACGCGTTGGCCACGGAATCGGTGCGCTCGGCGCCTCCTTCCACGACCTCGATGCCCATCACCGCCACGTTCGCGCCGAACTTACTGTAGAACGCCTCGCGATCCTCGGGAGAGATCACCAAGATGACTTGCTTGACGTCGTCGCGGTTCAAGAACTTTTCCGCAGCGTGCAGCCAGACCGCCCGATTCTCCAGCGGAGCAAACGGTTTCTTGTAGTACTGGTCGCGAAATCGGCTGCTGCGGCCGGCGGCCGGCATGATTACGGCGAACGTAGACACGGGTGGTGGTAGTCTAGAGGAAAGGGACGCCCAAATTCCGGACGTTAATGTGGCGACTTCCCTACGTCGCGTCAACACCGAGCTGACGGACTAGTTTGGCGCTTGGGCGTCCCTCCACTCGTCCGCTCCCCCCTCCGTCAGCCAGGCGCCGAGTCGATCGGCTCGCTCAAAGTCGCGGGAATCGGCGCGGCGGCCCGACAACTCGCGCTCCAAATCGGCTGCCAAATGCTCCGCCGCCCAACGTCGACCGGCGTTCGATTCGCGCGCGCCGGCCGCCGCGACGACGCTGAGCACGACGGTTTTTTGGAGTCGCTGCGACCACTCCACCAGGAGGCACTGTCGGTCGACCAACGCTGCGCCATGCGCCGCGATCGCCCGACGATACTCGTCCGCCAACCGTCGAAACTCGGCCCGAGCAAACTCGGCCCACCCGACGAAGGCCGCGTTTTGCGAGCTGCGCGACGCGGGGGGCGAAGACGAGTAAGGGAGGGCAAGGACGTTGCTGCGCGGCGCGAGCATGCGGAACAGCGCCAAGCTGAGGATTTCTCCTTCTCCTTCGTAAATGCAGGGGGTGAGGTAGTCGTAGAGATTGTCGCCCCAGAGGTGCCCGTGCAGGAAGCTGCGACCGCCGTGCGTCTTCATGACCAATTCAATGGCTGCTTCTTTCAACGCCTCGCTGCCGAATACCTTGGCCACGGTGCACTCCGCCTCGCCCCGGACACCCGCATCGAGCAGCGAGCCGCACCACGCCGCGAGCGCGTCGGCGCCGAACAGGAGTCCCGCGAGTCGCGACAGGCGACGTCGGATGAGTTCACGACGGGCGAGCGCCGCGCCATAGGTCGAACGTTGTTGCACCCACTCCACGACGCTCCCGAGCATCACACGCAACTGGCCGGCTGCAACCGCGCAGACGGCGACGCGTCCACGGTTCAGCCCATGGTAGGCAATCGTCAGCCCATCTCCTTTCGGCGGCGCAAGCACGTTGTCTGCCGAAACCGCCAGCCCCTTGAGTTCCATGCCGCGATTGAGACTGCGGCGCAACGCATAGAGTCCGTAGTCGCGGAGGCGAAATTCGGGCGTCTCAGCCGTCGGCAAATCGACGAGCAGCGCGGCGGGCCGGTCGTCGATTCGACCGATCAGAACGATCAGACGACCTGGCGCCAGATTCGAAATGAACGTCTTCTCGCCGTAGAGTCTGAGCATCGAACCGTGACGCTCGGCGCGCGTCGCCACGGCCGTGAGGTCGGTTCCCGCTTGCGGTTCGGTCAGCGCGAAGGCCGTGTGTTTCTCGCCTTTCGCGAGCAACGGAAGCCACTGCGACTTTTGGGCGTCGGTTCCGAAGGCACTCACTGCGCCGGCGGCGCCGATGCAGCCGTGCACCGAGGCCAAACCGGCGATCGTGGCGCTCTGCGTCGCCATCTGCGTCAAGAATGGATAAAAGTGCGACCACGGCAAATCCCATCCGCCGTACGCGCGACCCACTCGCAGCCCCCAATAGCCGGCCGGCCCCAACTCTTCCAATACATCGGCGGCGATTTTCCCGTGCCGGTCATGCAAGCGGTTCTGCTCTCGATGTCGCTGCACGATCGAGAGAGAGCGTTTGAGTACCGCGGCGACGTCGGCTGGCGGCGGCGACGGGCTGGCAGACTCGAATCGAGGCAGCCAGTCGCCCGCCGATTCTTGTTCCCACAGCGTCGCCGCAATCGGACTCGCGGGGAAATTCGTCGTCAACGCCGCTTGTTCCGTATCGCTCATGAGGATCTTGCGTGTCTGGGGTCGGTCGCTAGGGGAAATGGGGCGAAAACGTCAGAGCGTGGATTATAGGCGAGAAGGCGGCGTCGCGCCGATTCCTTGCGTATCGCTTACCTCGGCGATTCGTCGTTCGTCGACGTCCACGAACGACTGAGCGGTCGTCATCTCGAGCAATCGCCGTTCCTCCTCAAGAGCCGCGTGCCGAGTCGCAGGCAAGGAAGCGACTAGGTCGTCGAGCATGGCGCGGAGACGTCGCAAGACCTGGATGCTTTGCGCACCGAACTGACGGATTTCCATCGTGGCGAGCGCGACGAAGTCGGCCCAGTTCGGAGTCCGATACAAAAGTCGCATCTGGCCGGCGTCGTCGAGCACCACATCGGGATTCAGATGCCGCTGTCCAATCTCGCGCAAGAGAAAGTGCAATTGGTCGAGCGCCAGAACGGCGGTCGTGGGATCATTAATGGCCGGGGAGAGTGCTTTGTTGGCGATGTCGACCAGAATGCGCAGCGAAAACGCAGGGTCTTGTTCGATTGTGCGTTCCACTCCCAACGCAATACAGCGACGAAACTGTTCGTCGGTGATCTCAGAGAAAGCGTGACTCAGTCGCAACAGAGGAGACTGTGGAGGAACGAAGTCGCCGACTCGCGGCATTAACTCAATGACTCCATCATAGACGACGGCAAGCCGCTTCAGTTCTTCCAAATGGAAACCTTGCAGAACCCCAGACTTCTGCGACGCTCGGACGATTCGCTGCGGTGCATCAAGGGTTTCAACGCGAAGTTCGTCGCGCAAAGACTCGCTCAGCAGTTCAGGGTACACTTGCTGAATGACGCGCCAGCCGTCCGTCGCGACCTCCGCCAAAATGGTCCCGGGCCTCAAGAGTTTCCCGACTCGGTCGATCAACATGAAGAAAGCCATCAGGCACAAAACGCTCGTGCTGGCGGCAACCGCCATGCATAGCTCGGGTACTCGATCGTCGACCCGCGCGAGCACGCCGACGCTATAGGCAAAAGCGAACGCCATGATGCTGAGCGTGAACTTCAGCGTGCGATCATTGAAGGTCTTGGGAATGACGCGCGGCGTGAGCTGGGCGCTGGCCAATTGCACGACGAGCAGCAGGATTGAAAACACGAACACGATCAGGGTGAGCATCGCGGCGCTAAGCGTGCTCGCCAGCGATCGAGCTCCCTCTTCGCCATAATTGAACCAGGACAGCGTCGTATGTTCGTCGACGACGCGCAGCAATCGCAAAGCGGCGATGCCGAGAATGATTCCGGCCAGGGGAAAAGGCCAGGTTCGGTAACGCAGCCAGTTCGAGACGCGATGCTGTCGGTACCAACTGGTATGAGGTTTCATGGCGGATGATTAAGTGGATTGGCAGTAAAAGGTTGTGTCAATGGTGCCGGGAGTTGCGAAGATCGCAGTCGCCGGTTTGTGGACGCGTTTTCCTCCGCAATTAAGATTGCAGGATAAAGAAATCGTTGGCACGCGAGAAACGGAGTGTGACAGTTTGCGGATGGGGTCATCCTAGAAGACTGGGCAAGCCGCGACGACGATGGTTGAGCGGCCGCGCCCAGATGGTTGGCGGCGACGCGCCAACACGACGATCCACAATGACGGAAAGAGGGCGAAAGGCAATGATTCGACGTTTCTGGCAATTCGGGAAGAAGCCGCGGCAGTTCGCCAAGAAGCCAGGGCGTTGGAACGGTCGCCGACTCAACATTGTCAGCGCCGTGGAATGGCTCGAAGATCGTCGCCTGCTGGCCGGGCTAGCTGCGCCGACGACCGCCGCCGACTTCTACACTGTCGCCGCCGGGGGAACTCTCTCCGTAACGGCCGCGCAGGGAGTTCTGGCGAATGACTCCGACGCTGATAACGATCCTCTCACGGCTGCGTTGGCCGTCGGCCCTTTGCATGGCGATGTGACGCTCAATTCGGATGGCTCGTTTACCTATACTCCGTTGTCCGGCTATACGGGCGATGATTCGTTCTACTACACCGCCAACGACGGCACCGAAGACTCGTCGGTTACGCAGGTCACGCTGACCGTCGTCGACGCAAATGAACCGCCTATCGCCCAGAGCGACGCTTATACGACGACGGTCAACGCGCCGCTGACCATCAATTCAGCAAGCGGCGTGCTGGCCAACGATTCGGATGCGGATTCGGACGCGTTGACGGCGACTTTGGTGGCGTCGCCTTCTCACGGAACGGTGACGCTGAATGCCGACGGTTCGTTCGTCTACACGCCGACCTCGGATTTCGTCGGCGTCGACAGCTTTAATTACTTGGCCAACGACGGTCAGGCCGACTCCAGCGTCGTCTCTGTACAAATCACGGTTGATCCAGGCAATTTCGCGCCGGTAGCGAATGCCGACGACTATTCCACGACGGTCGATACGCCGCTGGTCATCGCCGCTCCTGGCGTATTGGCCAACGACACGGACGCCGACAACAACCCGCTGATTGCCGTGGTGGTGGATCTGCCGCAGCATGGCGACTTGACATTCAACGCCGACGGCTCCTTCACCTACACTCCCGATTCTAGTTTCACGGGTGCCGATCAATTTACGTACAAAGCTACGGACGGCGACGCGGATTCGGCCGTCGCCACGGTTTCGTTGTCGGTGAACTCCATCAATTCGGCGCCGGTCGCGGTCAACGACGCCTATACGACGACCACCAACGTGACGCTCGAGATCTTCGCTCCCGGCGTGTTGGCGAACGACATGGATGCCGACAGCGATCCACTCACCGCAGTCGTGGTAAGTCAGCCGACGCACGGCACGTTGACGTTCAACTCGAACGGTTCGTTCACCTACGTCCCGGCGACGGACTACACGGGCGCAGACAGCTTCTCTTACAAAGCGAATGACGGCGACGCCGACTCTGTCGTCGCCACGGTCGCCCTGACGGTGAATGCCGTCAACTCGGCGCCGACGGCGACCAACGACGCGTATGCGGTCACGAAGAACGTCACGTTGGAAATCGCCGCCCCAGGCGTGTTGGCCAACGATTCCGACGCCGATAGCGACGCCTTGACGGCGGTCGTGGTAAGTCAGCCGACGCATGGCACGTTGACGCTCAACGCCAACGGCTCGTTCACGTTTGTTCCGACGACGGACTACACGGGCGCAGACAGCTTTACTTACAAAGCGAACGACGGCGACGCCGACTCGGCGGTCGCGACCGTCTCGCTCACCATCCAGGCCGCCAACTCGGCGCCGACCGCGGCAGGCGACTCGTACACGACGACCAAGAACACGCCGCTTGCGATCGCTGCGCCGGGAGTCCTTTCGAACGACTCGGACGCCGACAACGATTCATTGCAGGCTTTCTTGTTGACGGGACCGACGAATGGCGCCGTCGTCCTCAATCCGGACGGCTCGTTTACTTACACTCCCGCCACCGACTATACGGGGCCCGATAGCTTCACTTACGTAGCGTCGGATGGCGCGCTGAGTTCGGATGTGACGACCGTGACTTTGAGCGTGAATGCGCCGAACACGGCGCCAGTCGCCGCGCCGGACGCCTATGCGGCATTCTCGGACACGCCGCTCACCATCAATGCGGCGACGGGCGTCTTGGCGAACGACACGGACGCCAACGGCGATCCGTTGACTGCCGTCCTCTCGATTAGCCCGACGCACGGAACGCTCACGCTGAACTCCGACGGTTCGTTCACTTACACGCCTGCCGCTGGCTACGTCGGCGCTGATTCCTTCAGCTATGTCGCCAACGACGGTGCGGCGATCTCGAATTTGGTGCAGGTTTCCTTGACGGTGACACTGAGCAACGTTGCTCCCGTGGGGGTCGCCGATTCCTACTCGGTCGCGTCCGGCGGATCGCTCAATATCTCCAGTTTGGCCGGCGTCCTGGCCAACGACACCGACGCGAACGGCGATGAATTGACGGCGCTTGAAATCTCGGGACCGTCTCATGGTACGCTCACCCTGAATGCCAACGGCTCCTTCACTTACCAATCGACGGCCGGTTATTCGGGCGTCGACACGTTCACATATCAAGCCAGCGACGGGACGCTCAATTCGGCCACGACGACGGTCACGATCAATGTGTCGAGCAACGCGCCGGTCGCGTCGGCGGACAGTTATACGGTCGCCGAAAATGGGACGTTGACTCGCACGGCCGCGAACGGCGTGTTAGCGAATGACACGGACGTCGACGGCAACTCGCTTACCGCCAGCGTCGTCACTCAGCCGCAGCACGGCACGCTGTCGCTGCAGGCCGACGGTTCGTTCACGTATACCCCGGCCGCCAATTACTTTGGCCCCGATAGTTTCACCTACGTCGCCAGCGACGGTACGACCAATTCGAATATTGCGACGGTTTCAATCACCGTGACGGCCGTTAACTCGACGCCTGTCGCCGTCGCTGATAGCTACTCGGTGACGACCGGCCAGACGCTCACGACGACCGCCAGCAACGGCGTCCTGCTAAACGACACGGATGCGGACGGCGACTCGCTCAGCGCGACGCTCTTCAGTTTGACGACGAATGGCACGTTGTCGCTCAACGCCAACGGTTCATTTACCTACACACCTAACTCGGGCTTCACGGGCGTCGACAGTTTCAGTTACCGCGCCACCGATGGTACGGCCAGTTCCAACACGGCGACGGTGACGATCACGGTCAATGCGGCGAGTTCGACCAATACGGCGCCGGTGGGAGTCGCGGATAGCTACTCGACGACTTCCGGCCAAACGTTGACGACGACCACGACCAACGGCGTGCTCGCCAATGACACGGACGCCGACGGCAACACGCTGACGGCGACGCTGGTCGCTACGACGACCAACGGAACGCTCAATCTGAGTTCGAACGGCGCCTTCACCTATACGCCCAACAGCGGCTTTACGGGCACCGATTCATTCACCTACGTCGCGAATGACGGGACGGCCAATTCGGCTGCGACGACGGTCGCCATCACCGTCGCGGCGGCCAGTTCATCGACCGCAACGGCGGTCTCCGCCTCAGGGCCGGCGACCGGCATTCGCGGACAAGAATTGACCTTTACGTTGGTCGCGACCGGTTCGACGTCGACGCAAGAGTCGTTCGCCATCGATTGGAATAACGATGGGACGGTCGATCAGACGGTCACGGGACCGGCTTCCGGAACTCAGGTCGCACGCGCCTTCGACGCTACCGGCGCCGTGACCTTCAAGGTGAGCTTGCCGAACACCACGCTATCGACGACCAAGACGGTGACGCTCAGTTCGGTCCAGAAAAGCGGCTCGACCGTCACCGTCGGCGGCACGGCCGGGAACGACGTCATCACGGTTGATCCCTATCGCGGCAACGGCGTGATGATCAAGTTGAACGGCGCCGTCGTCGGTCAATATCGGGGCGTTTCTTTGGTCATCGTCCATGGCGGCGACGGCAACGACACAATCACCGCCGGCAAATGGCTGATGGCGCGAACGCTGTTTTACGGTGGAACAGGTAATGATCGACTGACGGGGGGATTCGCCGACAGCATTTTGGTCGGCGGCGACGGCGACGACGTTCTCACGGGACGTTACGGCGACGATGTGCTGATCGGCGGCGCCGGCAAAGACTCGCTCAACGGCGGCTACGGTTTCAACTTGCAGATGGGCGGCTCGACCGACTACGACGCGAACGACGCGGCCCTGTTGTCGCTCATGAACACCTGGACGCGGCCCGCAACGTTGTCGAAACGCATTTCGCGAGTCAACGCATCCAGCACGCCGCTTGCCAGTTCCGCCGTCACGCCGTCTGATGCGGCCGTGGATTCGATTGTTTCGAAATACGCCTTTGACTGGATTCTGGCGTCTTCGTCCGACAACGACGCCGTCAGCACGAAGGGCAAGTTGGCTCGAGTCTCACGACTGACCTGAGTCTGCTGAAACGCTCGGCCGCAGGTTTTGCAGTTGCGCTGTTTTGCAAATATCGAGGGCTGTTTCCCTTGCCGCCACGGAGAGACTCGATCGTCGAGCGTTGTCGTGAAGGAAACGAGCGAGTGGTTACTGGGGGCGGAGCAAACCTCACTGGTGACAGTCTGCGATGACGTCAAATTCCAAAAACCGCTCAACTTCAAGCGCCGCAGGCGCGGCGCGACGACGTCAAGGTTGGGCTGGCAGTTCTTGGATCTCGAGGCGATCGTCTTGATCGGCGTCGAGACGCTGAAACAGGGCGTCGTCGCCGAGGAATTCGCGGCGACTTAGGTGGCCGTCGCCGTTTGCATCCATCTGGCGAAACCAAGCTGGCACGGTCGCGTCGGCGCGGTCCATTTGCGGCACGGGACGCACCAGTCCGGCCGGCGTCTCGCCGCGCGTCACGGCGATCCATACCGGCTCGGGGATTTCATCGAATGCCACCGTCCCCGATTCGTCGAGGTCGAGCGCCTTGAGCCGGTTTCTTGCGGCAGCGATTTCGTCGCCGCTAAGGCGCCCGTCGGAGTCGACGTCCAGGTGCACCCACAGCGCGTCTTCCGGATGGCTGGCCAGGGCGCGCACTTGCTCCGCCGTCGCATTCGCCTGAGAGAGCAGGTAGGTCTCAATCTCGCCGACTGTAATTTGGCCGTCCTTGTCCGCGTCGACCTCCGCCGCGGAAACGCCGAATGCGGCGCTCGCCATTTCGCTTTCCTGTCCGTCCAAATAGGCATTTTTGTCGGCGTCATACTGAGACAGCAGCATGGCCGCGCGGGCGGCGGGGCTTGGGCCCGCCTGATTCACTGCGAACAACGTGATGGTCGAACCGTCCTGCATGAGCGCCAAACCGCCCGCTGATTCGCGACAATGCACCGTCCGGTCTCCCAAGTCTTCCGACCACGACAGCACCGTCGCCCGGACGGCTCCATTCTCGCTCGCCTCCGCGCCCCAGCGAATGGCGACTCGCAAGTGCGGTTCGATCTTGGCAATCTCAGCCATCTCGGCAAGGCTGAGTCGCTCGTTGCCGTCGGCGTCGAGTTGCGAGAAGAGTCGCGGACGTTTGGGAAAGCAACCCGTCGCGAGCGGTTCGCCTGCGGCGTAATGCAGTTGACAGGCGCGGATGAATTGGCGCCAGTCAGTGCGCGGACCGATTTGCCAGAGCAAGTACGGGCCCGACGAACGGCGCTGCGTTTGGGCGGCCATTCCAGGGATTTCAACTTGCGCAGCCGAGGCTTCGTAGGTCTGAATCCGTTCGTCGTCGTCCGCATCCAAGCGTAACAAACGAGCGGCTGCATCGTCGCATTCTCGAAGGCTTAACGCTCGGTCGCCGTCGGCATCGAGCAACGCGAGGAGCGGCGAATGGAGACGATTCCAGTCGCGATAATCGTCGCGATTCTCCACGGCGAACGGTCGGCCTCGCGAACTCTGCTCTCGAAAGACGACCGACCACTCCTGTTCGTCGACCAGTCCGTTTTCGTTGACGTCGTGCTGCCGAACAAACTCCAGTCGCGCCCGTTCGTCGCTTAGCGCGGGGTTGCCCAGCAAACCCTCGCGCATCTGACGCTGGTTGGCCAGTTCCTGCCAAGTCACCTTGCCGTCACGGTCGGCGTCGGCGCTCTGACGCACATGCTGCAAGATCTCCTCGAACGAAGCGCCCAGCGGCCGGCCGTCCAACTCAATTTGCAGGTCGATGACGATCGGGCCGCCGCCGATCAATAACGCAATGCGAACCGCGGGCGCCTCCGAGGAAGAAGGCTGCCGCGGCGCAGGCGACGCGACGGCAGCTTCCTTGGTCGGCTCCGCTTCCGTCTTCGTTTCGGACTTTGGTTCGGGCTGCGGAGCGAGTTTCGAAGGGGCGGCGGGCGGCGGCGGCGGAGGCGTCGGAGTTGTTGACTCGGGGGGCGACCTTTTCGCAGGCGCGGGCGCTGTCGGCGTCGGCGACTTTCCGCAACCGCTGCCTAAGAGGACCAGCATGACGATGATGCGGGCGACGCCGGGGAACCGACGTCGGGCGGGCTGGCACTGGTGCGTTCTTGGTTCGCGGCTCATCTCCGGGCCTCGCTCCCCTTCCGCGACGCGGCGGGTCAATGGTTGAAGGTGAACTCGGCCGAATTCATCAGCGCCCACAGCAAATCTTCCACCGCCTGCGGCGCTGGCGGTCCACTGCGCAAGTGTTGTACGCACTGAGCCAATTCATCGGCGTCAGGGAGGCGCGCGAGCACGGCGAGGAACAGAATTCGTACTCGCTCTTCGGCGTCAAACAGCGGCGAATCGACGGCCGCCGTAATTCCTCCTAACTCGGCGCGCGTGAGTTCGGACGTGTATTGGCCGTTGAGCATCGTAAGGGCCTGCAACACGCCCGACTGGTAGTCGGTCGCCGAACGGCTCGGCGGGGGGAACTTGAGCAAGAACATTTGCCGCCGGGGATCGGCGAGCGGCGTAACCGGGGTGCGATCAGCCGGCGCCGCACGACTGGCGAGCCGCAGTCGCTCGAAGGAATCAAACATCTGGTCGGCGGTAAGCGGCTTCAACTCCATCCGCGCAAACGCTTCCGGCGCGGTCGGCTCGCCGGCGCTCGAAAGCTGATAAGCGCGAGTACGGGCCAGCGTGCGATACAACTCTCGTAAGTCGAAGCCGCAGGCGACGAAGTAGTCCGTCAGTTCGTCCATCAGTTCTGGGTGGCTAGGCGGATTGTGCGGACCGATATCGTCGACGGGTTCCACCAATCCTCTTCCAAACAGTTGCGCCCACGCTCGATTCACGGCGGCGCGTGCCAGATACGGGTTGTCTCGAGACGCCATCCAGATCGCCAGCTGCTCGCGCCGCGTACCCGTTTCGTCGAGGTGCGGCTTCTGGCCGTCGGGAAACGCGGGCGCGACGACCTTGGATGTGCCGGGAATCTGCACCTCGCCCGTGGGCAAGTCGACGATCGAGGCGGTTTGCGGAACGCCTCCTTCTTGACTCGGTCGTCGTAGTCGGGCGAAGAAGGCCGCGTAACCCCAGAATTCTTCCTGCTTCCATTTATCGAAGGGATGATGGTGGCATTCCGCACACTCTATTTGGAGTCCCAAGAAGATCCGTGCCGTCGCCGCCGCCAGCTTTTCCGGCTTTAGCTCGAGCGTCGTATAGAACAGCGCCGGGCCGGTTTCATTGCCGCTCGTCACGACTAAGAAGTCGGCGACCAGCCGGTCGTAGCGCAAGTTCTCCGCGAACTGCGCCCGCATCCAATTCTGCACTCCGGCCGCGCTATTGAGATTTTCCGGCGTCGCGCCGCCAGGAATGAGTATGTTGCGCCAGTGGTTGGCTAGGTGTGTGGCATGACGCGGGGATTCCAACAAGCGGTCGATCAGCCGCTCGCGCTTGTCCGGCGCCGCATCTTGGAGGAAGTCGCGCACTTCGCTCACGCGCGGAATCACACCGGTCAGATCCAAATAAACGCGCCGCACAAACTCCGCGTCGTCCGTTCGCACCGCCGGCGTCAGACCCGCACGCTGCCACCCCTCTGCGATGCATTGATCAACCCGAGCGACGATCTCGGCTCGCTTCACGACGCGCAGGTCGCCGTCGCCGGCTTCTGGTTCGTCGGCCGCGGCGACAGTCGCGAGCATCGTGAGCAAGAAGGCGATGCCGTACATAGGAGCCCCCTTACGAGCAGCAAGTGCGAGGCAATTCCAGGAGACAAGTCAGGCGCCGGCCGTCATGCGACGTTGGCGAAACTGATCGATGACGACGGCGCAAATAATAATGACGCCCAAGAGCATACGCTGCAATGGATCTCCTAGTTCCAATTGCGTGCAGCCGCTACGGATGACGGCCGTAATGGCGGCGCCGGCGAGCGTCCCGAGTACGGAACCGCGACCGCCGTTGAGACTGCCGCCGCCGATCACGACGGCGGCGATGATTTCTAGCTCCAGTCCCACGCCCGACATGGGAGTCCCGGACGACAGACGCGCGAACTGGTAGACGCCGGCGATCCCGAACAACAAACCGCCCAGAGCATAGATGGCGGCCTTCGTCGGCCCCACTTGCACTCCGCAAAGACGCGCCGTCGACTCGTTGGAGCCGATGGCGAAGGTGTGGCGACCAAACACTGAATACCGCAGCACGAGCGCCGCCAGAATCGCCAGGACGGCCGCGAGCCAAACGCCCGTTGGAAACCCGCCCCACAGCGCGGCCGGCGTATTGCCGTCCAAATCCGCCAGCCAACTCGGCGTTTGAGCAGCTTGCGGACGAATGGTGGAGTTGTCGGAGATCTGATTTCCTACCCCCAGGAAGATGGTCATCGACCCTAACGTGACGACGAACGGTGCAATTCGCAGTCCGCTGATGAGCAAGCCGTTGACAAGCCCCGCCAAGACGCCTGTGCTGATTCCCAGCAGCACGGACAGCGGCGCGGACCAGGCGGAATTGGGGACGCCCAACGCCCATTGCGGGTCGCTCCGCAGCGGCTGGCCGGCCGCCAAACGCGCCAGCTTACCGTCGAGCTGCTTGACGGTCCGAGCAAACTCGCCCTGGTCGCCTCGTTGGACGGCGGCCGCTCGCTTAGCTTCCAAAACGGTTTGGAGACGCCGACGCGCGTCGGCCAGATTGGCATCGAGTTGGTCGCTGGGGAGGTCGCTCGTCGTTCGTTTCCGCCTCGCCTCCTCGACTCGCTTTTGCGCCTCTTCGAACCGCACCGTCGCGCGCCGGAAATTGTCGCCGTGCCGCACCAAATAGGCTAGGTCTTCATGCAGTCCCCAAGCGAGCGTCGTGGCGCATAAAGCCAACGAGGCGCCGGCCGAGAGGTCGATGCCGCCCGAGATAATGATGATCGTCATGCCCAGGGCGGCGACCGCCACAACGCACGTTTGGACCGTCACCGTGCGCAAGTTGAGCCACGTGGCGAAGGTGCCGTCTGCGAAAACGCGGTCGGCGACGGCGAAGAAGAGCGTCACTGCCGTCAACGCCAGCAAGGGGCCGAGCAGCGACGCGGCATGAACGACTCCGCGCCTCCAGGCTGAATGAACTTCCGCCGATTCGTCCCTCATCCGTCGGTCCTCACTGCGATGGACATGATCGCCTCTTCCGTCCAGTCCTCGGTCGGACGCACTTCGCGCAAGCGGCCTCGCGCAAACACGCCGATCCGATCGCATACCGCGAGCAACTCGGGTAAGTAGGAGCTGACGAAGACCACGGCTTTTCCCTCGGCGGCCAAGAGCCCTAGAAGTCGATAAATCTCCGCCTTCGTCCCGACGTCGATGCCGCGCGTGGGTTCGTCGAGCAGCAGGATGGTCGCTTCCTGGTGGAGCACTCGCGCGAGCGCCGCCTTTTGCTGGTTGCCGCCGGAAAGCGTGTGTACGGGCTGGTCGGAGTCGCGCGCCTTCACCGCCATGCGGCGCATCCAATCATCGACGACCTCTCGTCGCCGACGCAGGTTGATCCATCCCCACCGCGAATAGGGCTGCAGCCGACTCAATGTGATGTTGTCGGCGAGCGAACGCGTTTGCGCGAGCCCTTCTTGCTTGCGATCCTCGGACAAGAACCCCAGCCCTGCAGCGATCCGGCCTTGCGGCGTCGCCGACGAGCGGCGGCCCTGGACCAGCACCGTCCCGCCGCGTGCGGCATCCAGGCCGAACAGGGTGCGGAGCGTTTCCGTGCGGCCGGCGCCGACGAGTCCCGCGAGTCCCAGGATCTCGCCCGCACGCAGGCGAAACGATACGTCGGTCGGCAGACGTCGGCCGCTCAAATGTTCCACCTCAAGCACCACGTCGCCCCCTTGATGCGGCGTCGTCGGAAAGAGCTCTTCGATGCTGCGCCCCACCATGAGGCGGACGATCTCCCCTTCGTCGACTCCCGCCAAGTCGCCGGCGCCGACCGATTCGCCGTCCCGCAACACCGCATAGCGATCGCAAATCTGCCGAATCTCCTCCAGGAAGTGACTGATGTAGATCACCCCTAACCCAGATTGCCGCAAGCGTCGAATCACTTCGAACAGATGCTGCACGTCTCGTTGTGCCAATGAACTGGTCGGTTCGTCGAACACCACGAGTCGCGCGTTCTGAACCAGTGCGCGAGCGATCTCGACCAATTGTTGAGCGCCGACCGACAGATTCCGCACGAGGGCGTCGGCGCGGAGTTCAGGGTGCCCCAGCAATTCCAACGCCTCGGCGACTCGCGGTCGTTGTTTTGAGCGGCGAACGACGCCCCAAGCCTTGGCTTCCTGCCCGAGCATGATGTTGTCCTCGACCGAAAGGTCGGGACACAGCGTCAATTCCTGGTAGATCATCGCGATTCCGGCGCGACGAGCATCCGCTGGACTGCGCGGTGCATACGCCTGACCCAGGATCTCCAGACGGCCGGCATCGGCGCGTACGGCGCCGCTGAGGATCTTCATGAGGGTGCTTTTGCCAGCGCCGTTTTCGCCGATCAGCGCTAACACTTGGCCCGCTTCGAGCGACAAGGAGACGTTGGACACCGCTTGCGTGGCGCCGAACCGCTTGCTGACGCCTTGCATCCGCAACAACGGGGCGGTCATTTCGACTTCAACAGTTCGGCCATCCGCTGACCCGCCAACGCGCCGCCCTTGCGATTGTCGGTCGCCACGTAACTGACGTATTCGCTCTCGTCGGCGTCGAGGCCGCTGTCAAAAATCACTGTCGGAATGCCGTTGGCTTTCGCTTCCCGGACCACTTCTACGAGCGCGTTTGAATCGAGCGGCGCGAGGCAAATGCCATGCACTTTTTTCGTGATGAAGTTTTGCACCAACTTAATCTGCTCGCTCCGGTCGCTTTCCAGCGGCGGCCCTTGCCACAGGATTTCCACGTTGCCGAAGTCGTCCGCAGCCCGCTGCGCGCCATAGTGCACCGATTTCCAGAACTCGTGCGTCATCCCCTTGGGGATCACGGCCAGCCGGAACTTTTTGGCTTCGGCGACTGTGGGCGAGCTATCAAGCTGCGGGGGATGGAGCAATTCTTTCATCCGCGGCTCGTCCATGTTCTCCGGCGTCGCGATGTACTCCCCCGTCGGAATGCGTTTGCGAACTTGAGTTCCCTCGAACAACACGGCTCGGTCCGATTCCTTGATGGAAGCCGGATCCAAATGAGCCATCATGGCGCGAACCGACAAATCCCCCATCATCACGGGATCCTGCAACACGATGCCGTGCATCGTGCCTTCGCGCATCGCTTCCACCATCCGTTCATTGGGGTCGAAGCCGATGAATTTCACCTGGCCCGCCAATCCCAATTCGGCCAAAGCGCCGAGCGCTCCGTTGGCATTGGGCTCGCATACCGCGAACAGCCCGGCCGTCCGGGGACCGAATTTCTGCAGCACTTGCTGAGCTTTCGCCAAGGACGACTCGGGCGTCGTCCCGCTGAACTGATCCGAGCTTAAGATGCGAACCTGCGGGTGATCTTGCAAGGCTTCCAAAAAGCCTTCCTCGCGCTGCAACGTGCTTTCGCTGCCCGGCGTGTAACGCAGCAAGATGACGCCCGACTCGTCGCCGTTCGCTCCCTCGCGCTCGCCGCTCGCCGTCGACTTCTGCGCGGTCGACGACGAAGCTTGATTCGTCGCCGATTCGCCGCCGCAGCCTGCCGCCCAGACGCTCCAGAGCGCCAGGCTGCCAAACATCAAGACCGTCCGCCAAGTCGATCGAGTGTGTCGCATGGGAGTGGTTTCGTGATTGGAGTCGAACCCTCAAAACGCGTTAGCGGGGACCGCCCCGACCTCGATCACCGCCGCGATCACCGCCGCCGCGCGGTCCGCGGTCTTGCCGGTGTCGATCGCCGCGATAACCGCCGCGCCCGCCGCTCGGACTCCGCGTTCGCGAGTCGAGATTGGCCTGAATCAAGATGCCGACCGTCTCGTCCCAAGTCGGAATCGTCACTCGCCGACCACGTTCGCCTTCCGCATCCTCGCCATCTTCGGTTTCGAATTCCGCATCCAAAGAGGCTTGCTCTTCTGCGTCCAGCGAGACGCCGTACGGAACGCCGGCGAACGACTCGTCTTCTTCTACTCGCTCGTTGTCGACGGCTGCGCCTGGCGTTTCGCGGTCACGACGACCGCCACGGCGCCGGCGACGCCGGCGACGACGGGGGCGTTCGCCTCCCTCTCCTTCTTCCTCGCTGCGACCACGGCGAACCTCGCCGACCTCGTCGTCCAGCTCGAGATCCGCGTCGATTTCATCGGCGGAGGGGGAGTCGCTGCGCATGGATTCGCTGCGCATGGATTCGCTGCGGACCGGTTCGGCGCGGAGCGAATCGGGACGTCGGCCGCGAACATCGCGGTTCGACGCCGGCCGTTCAGGACGCTCGGCGGGCTCATCGGATGCATCCAACTCGTCGAAGTCGGCTGCGCGACCCGACTCCTGCAATTCGGCGTCCTCCACTTCGCGGCGACGACGGCGACGACGTCGACGACGACGACGCGGTTCGCCTTCGTCCTCTTGATCCCCCTGGCTCCGCTCGCGCGCCGCAGGCCCGCGACCTTCCTCGGTCGCCTCGACCTCGCCATGCAACTCGTCTGCGTGCAAGTCATCGGCGTGCAAATCGTCCAAATGCCGATCGACATCCACCGACCCCTCTTCGTCTCGCAGACGCTTTTCGACCAAATCATCGAGCGACGGGGCGTCGGAGACGGGCAAGTCGTCCAACGGCAAATCGTCGGTAACTTCTTCCCAGCGAGTCTCGCTGCGGCGACCCGCGTCACGGCGACCGCCGCGACGACTGTCGTCGCGCCGGCCCTCGTCTCGTCGTGCGTCCTCGGGACGTCGGGCCTCGCGCCGGCCAGAGTCACGTCGGCCCGAATCGCTTCGGCCCGAGTCGCTTCGGCTGTCTTCTCGGCGGCCTTCCGGTCGACGGCCCTCGTCGTGCCGACCTTCATCGCGCCGACCTTCATCGCGCCGCCCCTCTTCCCGTCGGCCCTCCCCGCGTCGGGCTTCCTCCCTGGGAGCGGCGCCCTCTCGAGCGGCTGCGGATTCTCGGCCTGTTGCGCCGCGTTCCCCGTCGCTCCGGCGCGCCTCGCCGCGCGGTTCTTCGACACGTACGCCTTCCGGGCGCGCCCCTTCCGGTCGTGCAGCGCGGTCTCCACGACCGCCGCGCCCGCCGCGCTCATCGCGCCGGCCCCGGCCTTCTCGCCCGCGCGGTTCGCGACGGCGAAACTCGTCGGCTGCCCCTGCTTCGTCGCCTTCCGAGACGCTTGGCGATTCCCCGGAATCCAACACAGACTCGATTGATTCGGCTGCCGGCGGGACGGTGAAGGAAGGTTTCGTTTCAGCCGGCGGTTTCAATTCCGCGACGGGCGCCGGCGTTGGCGCCGGTTCGGCTTGCGGTTCCGGTTCCGGTTCCGGCTCAGGCTCCGGAACGGAGAGACCAAGTTGGGTTGCCAAGCTGAACCAGTGTCGCTTTTTCGGCGCCGGCGCGGCCGGTTTGGCTTTGGCCTTGGCAGCCGGCTTCGTAGGCGGCAGGGCCGAAACCACCTCGACCGGCGGTTCCGGAGCGGCCGTGCTGGAAGGTGGCGCATCCGCGGCTGGCGAGCGGTCGTCGCTGGCGGTCGGTGATGATTCGGCGGAGGGCAGCTCCGCAGTATTCGGCTCATCCGCCGGAGTCGCCTCCGGTTGGCTGGAAGGAGCAGCAGCGGCGGCAGGGGCGGCGGCGGGCTTCGAGGCGGTTTTAGCGCCGAGCAACTCAGCAAGCACCGACCAGTGCGATTTTTTTCCGGAATCCGTCATTCTTTTTCAGCATCCTGATGGTCGTAAGTTCTCATTTGGGAAGGGCGTAGTATAGCGGACCTGCCGGAACAGGGGAAGGATTTCCGGGTTTTCTGCGGGGCGACGCGGGAGGTGCGCAGGAGGTCAGGGGGAGTTGGTCGAGTTGTCGGCAACCTGCGTTTCGGCGTTATCTCCCTCCAATACGATCGCCGGCTTTCGTTCCCCGGCGTCCATCCGGTCGTCGCGGACGACGTTGTCATGGATGGCCGATCGGCGGACGTTGCGCAGTTTCAAGCCCGCACGATCGCAGTCCAGGATGGTGCAGCCGTGCATATGAATGCGGCTGCAATCCTCGAGAAGCACGCCCGCTTCGGCATCCAGCACTCCCTGCACGTGCAGGCCTTGGAGCGTGACATCTTGGCACTTTTGGATGACGATCGAATTGCTGGCTTCGGTTGTGTATCCATAGAGCGGGTTGCGCTCCAACAGATTCCCGCTCAGGACCAACTGCTGGCAGTCGATGATCCGCAGATTAGCGTCGTAGCCTTGCCACAGCGTGTTCCCGGAGACGGTCGCGCCGCGAACTCCCTGCAGATCCAGGTTGATTCGAACGTCCGAGAGCACATTGTCGGCGATGGTGACGTGTCCGCACTGGAACGCCAGTGGTTCGCCGCGACGCAGCATGCGACCGCGGCCCAGGATGCGGACATTCGCCGAATCGGGCGATTTGGAGTCGTGTTGGATGGTGCACCCCGTGATGGCCGCTTCGGCCACGGAGCCCTCGGCGCAATCGAACAAGACGTTAGCCGTGGGGGGTGCGTCTGGGGACATGTTCCCCTCGATATCGCAGCCCGTGATGTGGATGTTGCGCACCTCGCCGCCGCGAACGACGATCCCCCCTTTACGGTTGTAGCTGATGTGGCAGTTGCCGATGTTCGTCTGATGCAGATTGACTCGGTCCAACCAGATGCCGACGCCTCGATTGTCATAAATGTGCGAGTCGGCGATGAGGACGTTGCGGTTGCGATCGTGCAGGCGAATCCCGTGTCGGACTTGGCGAATCAGCATGTTGTCGATGGTGAGCTGCATCGTTCCGGCGGCCTCAATTCCGTCCGCTTCCGGATGTGCGCCCGTGATTTCAAAACCGGCAATCAGCGGAAAACGCTCTCGTTCCCACGTTTCGGGCGCAGCGCTCGCGGGATCGGCGGTTCCTGCATGACCGCCGGTGATCCGCACGGCCGGCCCGGCGGCGGCCATGACGAGTTTCGCGCCGGCTGCGCCGCGAATTTCGACGGGGCCCATTTGGGACAAGGGGACTTCGAGCGTACGCGTAATGCGATACACGCCGCGCGGAAGGTAGAGTCGGCCTCGGGACAGTTGTTTCTCGAGCGCCGCCGTGTCGTCGGTGCGGCCGTCGCCGGCGGCGCCGAGGGGCTGATCGGCGGCCGGAGCGGGAGTAGGCGATTCCTGAGGGGCGGCGTACATCCAGCCGACGCTGGCCGCCAGTGCGAGGCTCGAGGCGAGTAAGAGCGACGCGAAGGCGAGCCTGGGGCGGTGCATGGCGGTGGTGCTCTCTGGAGGGGAGTTCAGGCCTTCTTCAGCGCCTGCATTTGGTCGGCGATCCAGGCTTCGAGTTCTTGGAAGTCGACGGGAGGGAGTTGCGATAGATCGGGGCGTAGGCGGGTCGCCCCTTTGATGTAGACGTGGCGAATGTCGGTTTGCGACTTGGTGGTGTTCCACATGACGAGCACGCGGATGCACAGCGGGAGGGAGCCGGGGACGTTGAGTTCGTGGGTGCACAGCAAGGGGACGTCGTTCCAGCCCAGTTGTCTGGCGGCCAGCGCCGGAAACTCGGCGTTGACGTCTTCGGTGGTGCTGAAGATGACGCTCCCAACGTCCTCCGGGTGAATGTCGTTGAGGCGGATGAGGAGCGCGAGGAGTTGCCGCGTGGCGGCGAGGACTTCATCGCGCGTGTCGGCGGCGACGGTCGTCGCTCCGCGCACGCCTCGACACACAACGACGCCCGGGGGAATGGCTGAAGAGGAATGTGGTTCTGTCATGGCGGCTCAGCATACCGAGTCAATTCTTGGAATCCAGCATTTGTCGGCGTGGAGCGGCCGAAATTTTGAATCGACTCCCCAGTCCCTGACACCACCGATCTCGGCTCAAGCGACCCGCGGGAAGCGTCGACGATCGACGCGAGAAGCCCGCGCAGGCGAGTCAAACAGGGGGCGAATCAAATAATTTTCCGGGGCGTTTTTCGGGGCGGATCGAGGCGGTTTCTCGCGTTGCACGGCGCGTCGTAAGTTCTGTATTATTTTCATTTTGTGATTGTCGTGTGAGGATTCGGAGAGGGGAATTCGAGCCCCTGTTCAAGTCTGGAAAAGGGAATGCCGAAAACATTTTCTCGTCGCACCTCCTTGCGTCCGAAACGGGAGTCGGTAAGATCCTCACCCGTTGGACGTCACGACGGTTGCGACCAATCGACCGAGTTCAAGCGAAAGCCGGGACGAGGTGGAGATGGTTGCAGTGTTCGCATTGATGGCCGGTTGATCGCGAGTCGATCCTCTGCTATCAAATGACACTCACGAGTGTCGCAGCGAATGCTGCTCTTGCGAGTTGCTCGCGAGACGCGACCGAGTGAAAAAAAAGTTGCGAGTCCTGTTGACAGGACAAACGACGAAAAGTAAGATGCCCAACCCTGCTGACGAGTGCGACGCGAACTGAGAAGTGAGCGAAGTAAAAGTTGGTGGTTGGATTTGATCTTTGACAATTTGGTAGTGACCTTCCGTTATTTGAAACAGCATGTGATTGTGCTGAATTGGGCTAACGAAAGTGAGACTCCAAGACCGGGAGTCTCGAACAGCTTCAGATCTGTTCACTTGGTCAGCTGATAACCTGTTGTGGCGACGAAAGTTGTTGCAGCGGTTCAAGCAATAATCAATTGAAGGGTTTGATCCTGGCTCAGAATGAACGTTGGCGGCGTGGATTAGGCATGCAAGTCGAGCGGAAAGGCCCGCAAGGGCACTCGAGCGGCGTAAGGGACAGTAATGTGTAGGTACGTACCCCTGGGTCTAGGATAGCTGCGGGAAACTGCAATTAATACTAGATGATGTCTCCGGACCAAAGGTGTGATTCCACCCAGGGAGCGGCCTACATCCTATTAGCTAGTTGGTGAGGTGACGGCTCACCAAGGCGAAGATGGGTAGCAGGTGTGAGAGCACGACCTGCGTCACTGGGACTGAGACACTGCCCAGACACCTACGGGTGGCTGCAGTCGAGAATCTTCGGCAATGGGCGAAAGCCTGACCGAGCGACGCCGCGTGCGGGATGAAGGCCTTCGGGTTGTAAACCGCTGTCGGAGGGGATGAAATGCCGGTGGGTACTCCCATCGGCTTGACTGATCCTCGGAGGAAGGGTGGGCTAAGTTCGTGCCAGCAGCCGCGGTAAGACGTACCACCCAAACGTTATTCGGAATCACTGGGCTTAAAGAGTCCGTAGGCGGCTCGGTAAGTTGGATGTGAAATACCTCGGCTCAACCGAGGAACTGCATTCAAAACTACCGAGCTTGAGAGAGACAGAGGTAAGCGGAACTGATGGTGGAGCGGTGAAATGCGTTGATATCATCAGGAACACCGGTGGCGAAAGCGGCTTACTGGGTCTCTTCTGACGCTGAGGGACGAAAGCTAGGGGAGCGAACGGGATTAGATACCCCGGTAGTCCTAGCCTTAAACGATGAGCACTAGATCGAAGGGACCTCCACATCCTTTTGGTCGTAGGGAAACTGTTAAGTGCTCCGCCTGGGGAGTATGGTCGCAAGGCTGAAACTCAAAGGAATTGACGGGGGCTCACACAAGCGGTGGAGGATGTGGCTTAATTCGAGGCTACGCGAAGAACCTTATCCTAGTCTTGACATGCTTAGGAACCTGGCAGAAACGCCGGGGTGCCCGCAAGGGAGCCTTTGCACAGGTGCTGCATGGCTGTCGTCAGCTCGTGTCGTGAGATGTCGCGTTAAGTCGCTTAACGAGCGAAACCCTTGTCCTTAGTTGCCAGCGGGTAAAGCCGGGGACTCTAAGGAGACTGCCGGTGTTAAACCGGAGGAAGGTGGGGATGACGTCAAGTCCTCATGGCCTTTATGACTAGGGCTGCACACGTCCTACAATGGTACACACAAAGGGATGCAAACTCGTGAGAGCCAGCAAACCCCAAAAAATGTACCTCAGTTCGGATTGTAGGCTGAAACCCGCCTACATGAAGCTGGAATCGCTAGTAATCGCGGGTCAGAATACCGCGGTGAATGTGTTCCTGAGCCTTGTACACACCGCCCGTCAAGCCACGAAAGTGGGGGGCATCCGAAGTCGCCGATCTAACCCGCAAGGGAAGTAAGCGCCGAAGATGAACTCCGCGATTGGGACTAAGTCGTAACAAGGTAGCCGTAGGGGAACCTGCGGCTGGATCACCTCCTTTCTAAGGATTGATCGATCACTTGATCTTCGGATCAGTGGTCTTCAGTGGACACAACTACATGCTTGCGGAAGGTCAGCCGGTTCGACCGGCAAACTACCAGATTTGTTAACAAAGACCCGTTGGAGCTTAGCCCGCTCCAACGGGTTTTTTGTTGCGCGCACAGGCCTCTTTTTTGTTGCGCGCACAGGGAACGAGGACGCGATGAGCGATGTCCAGCGCGGTCCTTTGCGTTGGCAGGCGTTATTGCGGTCCGCTGCTATCTTGGGCTGGCATTTGTCGAGAGGGACCGAATCATTTCGGTATGAGGCTGGATTTTGAATTGCCAACAGGCCAGGTTGGCCACTATTCGTTTCGCGTCGGAGCAAGACCAGAAGGTTCGTATGAGGTGCAGGAAGAAGATTGCTCAATTGCCTCCGCCGTGGCACTCGGTGAAACCCATCACGATCGGGTGAAGGGTGGGATCGTACGAAATTCCAGCCTGAAGTTTCTGCCGGCGTCAATTCCTGATCGACTCTTTCTCGTTGCCGCCTCGGGAATCGCCGAGTTTCGACCGGTATACGACGCGCTGTCTTTGATCAAGATTTACAATCTCAACCCTCGCGAGGTTTTGCATCTGTCTTGATTCTGCTCGATTCCGACGATGACTGTCCGGCAATGATGGGTAATAGGCTGTTGAATTCGACTCGCCGAATCCGCGCCGATGTGCCAGTCGTGGTTTCGCTTGCACAGCGTGAATACGAGTCTTGGTTTTTGGCGGCTGCACCGTCTCTGCAGAATCAGGCGGGCCTGCCCGAGGACCTCGCCGCTCCCGAGAATCACGAATCGATCCGAGATGCCAAGGGATCGCTAGCACGCCACATGCCTATTGGCGACTCGTACGATCCAATCAGGCATCAACGCCTCTTCACACAGAAATTCAGCCTCAGCCAAGCGCTGGCCAACCGTTCATTCAAACGATTTCACCGTAAAGTGCTCGAAGTATTGGTTTGAACTTGCGGGATGGGCTTCGAATTCAAAGGCACGGATGGCCGGTGGAGATGTGGGGTGCTTCGCAACCAAAGGCGGCCGCCATGTGTTCAATCAGCGCCGAGCGGATGGTGGACATGCGGATTGGACGCCTTTGCTCCGCAAACAAGCTGCTCATCGTGGTCGCGACGGTTTTGTCGACTTGGTCCGGGGGCACGATGTCGATGGTTTCAAACCCGTGCATGTCCGGGTTGACATTGAGCCAAGCGCCATGATGCGTGACTCCGTCGGTTTCTCCCAATCCGCTGGCGGCCAACACGCCTGAATTTCCCCAAATTCCGGCGCCGGGGAGCGTCGGTTTCAGGTCGTAGCCGCAGTCAAGGAGCGTGCGAGTCATTCCGGCGTGAAAAATCTGCCGGAATTTTGGCAGCGTCCAGCCAAGTTGCGCGAGGGGTAGGATTGGATAAACGGCCAATTGACCCGGGGCATGGAGTACACAGCCGCCGCCGCGCGGCGCCCAGCGGACCTGAAGATGGCGATGCGCCAATTCGTCGGCAGAAAGTCGCACGTGCCGTCGCGAGCCGCGGCGTCCCACCGTGATTTCTGGGGGATGTTCGGCGAGCAATACCACGCATTTGGGTTTTTCTGCTCGACGTGCTTCACCCACTAATTGTTGCTGCAGGCGGGCGCACGCCTGATAGGGAACGCATCCCAGCAGGTGAAAAATCACCGACGCGGCGCCTTCGGTCGCACCGGCGCCGCCCAATCCAAAAGAAAAATGCATCGCGAGCCATCCTTGCTCGACTTTATTGCGCGAACCGTCCCTGGTTGGCGCTCGAGCCGTATGTACCGCGCGTCGCGGGGAGCGAAAAGGGCAATCCCCGCGGTTTCAATCGAGGCTGTACCGACGCTACTTCACATGACTCATATCGCTGGAAGTACCGCCCGCGGCCGGGATATAGCAGTGATTGACGTAGTCCATCACCATTCGATTGGCATTGAAGCGCCAACCGAGCGTTCGGATGGCGCACTTCATGCGATCAATCCAGCCGCGCGGCAATCCATCTCGGTCTCGGTCGTAGTACAGCGGAATCACTTCGTCGCGCAGAACTGACAAAAGCGATTCGCCGTCCCGCTGATCGAGGACATGATCTTGCGAGTGCGTTTCACCTTCTCCGATCGCGAAACCGTTGTTTCCTTCATAGGCTTCCGCCCACCAGCCGTCGAGGATGGACAGATTCAGGCCGCCGTTGAGCACCACTTTTTGGCCGCTGGTGCCGGAGGCCTCGAGCGGCCGACGGGGGTTGTTCAGCCAGACGTCGACGCCCTGGACAAAGTGGCGGCAGGTGTTGATGTCGTAGTTTTCGACGAACGTAAGCCGCCCGGCAAAACGCGGATCCTTCGACATTTGCGAGATTTTCTGCAGGATCTGTTTCCCCGGCACATCGTGGGGATGCGCCTTGCCTGCGAAGACGAATTGAATCGGCGTCCTTGGATCGCCCACCAATTCGGCGATTTTTTCAATGTCGGCGAATACCAAGTCGGCCCGCTTGTAGGTGGCGAATCGACGAGCAAAGCCGATGGTGAGCGTGTCAAGGTTGAGCGTGCGACCGCGCTGCGCCACTTCTTCCGGCGACTCGCCGCGCCGTTCGGCGTCCGCCATCGCTCGACGGCGGACGTAATCGATCAGGCGCCCCTTCAGCGCTTGGTGCGTCTCCCACAATTCGGCGTCGCTGACTTCGGAAACTTGCTCCCACAACTGGGGTTCGCCGCTGCGATTTTGCCAGTCGGGGCCCAGATAGCGATCGTACAGTTCGTGCATTTGCGGTGCGAGCCACGTGTGGACGTGCACGCCGTTGGTGATGTGCCCGATCGGCACTTCTTCTTCGGAGCGAGCATGGAACAGAGGCATCCACATGCTGCGTGAAACTTGGCCATGCAAGCACGACACCGCGTTCGCTCGGCGCGACAACTTCAGCGCCAGCACCGTCATGCAGAAATCTTCGGCCGGGTTGTAGGGATCGACTCGCCCCAGCGTCATGAGTCCTTCGTGCGACATGCCCATCGCGTCGCGCAAGGGGCCCAAGTGTTCTTCCATGAGGGCGCCGGAGAATCGATCGTGCCCCGCAGGCACCGGCGTATGCGTCGTGAACACGACCATCGGTATGACGCGGCGAGTCGCTTCTTCGAAACTCAAGCCTTCGCGATGCATGCGGTGCCGCACCTCTTCCAAGGTCGCAAATGCGCTATGCCCTTCGTTCAAATGCAGGACGCCGGCCGAAATCTTGAGCGCCCGCAGGGCCCGCACGCCGCCGACCCCCAACAGCAACTCTTGCCGAATCCGCACTCGATGATCGCCGCCATACAGCCGCGCCGTGAGCATCCGGTCTTCGGGCGAATTGCCGTCGACGTCGGAATCGAGCAACAGCAGCGTGTTGCGGCCGACTTTGAGTTTCCAGATTTGCGCGTGAATCGATCCTCCACGCGTTTCGATCGCCACTCGCAGCGGCTGGCCCCGACCGTCATGGACGAGCTCCAGCGGCAGTCGCGCCGGATCGTTCGTCAAATACTCCTCGTGCTGACGCCCCTCGAGGTCGATGCATTGCCGGAAATAGCCTTGGCGATAGAAGAGTCCGATGCCGACCAGCGGTACTCCCAAATCCGAGGCGCTCTTGAGGTGATCGCCCGCGAGTACGCCCAGGCCGCCCGAGTAGATCGGCAGCGACTCATGCAAGCCAAACTCGGCCGAGAAATAGGCGACGGGACGAGCCCATAGCACGCCGGCCTGTCGGCCGCCCCACGTTGTTCGCGACGACTGATACTCCTGCAGGCGGCGGTAGGCATGATTGACGCGTCCGTGCAGCACCAGTTCCTTAGCGCGCTGTTCCACTTCCTGTAGCGGCATTTCGCCCAACAGCGGGACCGGATTGTGATTCAATTCCCGCCATTTCGCCGGCGCCAAGGCGCGAAACAGCTCGTTCGACTCCCGGTCCCAACTCCACCATAAATTGCGCGACAGGGCCCGTGCTCGCTCATAGGTCTGACTGGAAAACTGCGAGGCAGCACGCAACTCGCTGACCAACGGCGCCACTTGCGTCGCCGTCGACATCAAGAGCTCGACTTCTTGCGACGCAAAAACGCGCGACTCGCGCGTTTGCACCACAAGAATTCCCTGCAAAACGCCCATGTCGACGATCGGGACGCCGAGGAACGAGCGGTAAACCTCTTCGCCCGTCTCGGGGAAATACTTGAAGCGGGGGTGCCGTTCGGCTTCTTCCACCACAATGGGACGCACTTGCTCGGCGACCAACCCCACCAAACCCTCGCGAATCGGCATTCTCACCCGCCCCACGGAGTCGCGTCGGAGGCCGACTGTCGCGGCGAGCACCACGTGCGAACGACTGGGTTCGACCAAGTACACCGTACAGACGTCGGACGAAATGCCCTTCTGAATCAGTTCAACTAAGTGTCCGAGCGTTTCTGCGGGGGAGAGGCGGCGGGAAACGAGTTGCGCGAGTTCATCGAGCGTCAAGGGAACGGTGCGGTCGATCATGATTAGCCTGGTCCGTGTGCCTGGTCGAAGAGACTTGAAAAGAGTCAACTCGGCCTACTAGGCAAGCGGCATGCCAAATCATTCAACACGGGTTACGCACAGATTCGCCCGGAATTGCTGGAAAACCACGCAATCACTGCACGGAATCAAGCAGCATCGACGTGCGTCGTTCAGGGTTGAGGCGGCGCCGGCGGCGGAACGGCGGCGCTCCGAGGCGCCGGCTCGGGGGCTGGCGGCGCGGGGGCTGGCGGCGCGGGGGCTGGCGGCGCTGGAACTGGCGGCGCTGGGGCGACCGCGTCGTCGCCGGCCGGCGTCTTCGGAAGCGACGCCAGCGATCCCACAAATCGCTGCCGCATTTGAGCTGACCGTTCTGAATCGTCGTCGCGAATCACCATTTGCACCTGGACCATGCGGCGATCCAGCAGCACGCAGCGGTTGACGTACAAGCGCCCGTCTCCCAGCCGAATGCCGTAGACTCGCCCAGGATGCTTTTCAAACGGCATGTCTTCCGCATTGAGCAGTTCCCCCTGCAGTTTTTCGGGGAGCGTCTTTGCGAGATTGTCGAGGATCTCTTTACCGCTGGTCTCAATGACGGCGTCGAACGTGTGAACGCGGACTTCGAGTCCATAGCCGCCGTCTTCGGTTCGACCCGAGTAGGATATTGAACCGTCCTTCTCTTCTCGCCGCCGCAATTTGACGGGGCTTGATACCTGTAAGTGTTCGACCTCCATCGCCTGCGGCTGCCATCCAGCGGCCTCATTCTTGTCCTTCATCGAGCTCGACGGCGTCGGTTTGGGCGGCGTCGGCTTGGGCGCCTCTTCGCCGGACTTTCGCGAAGCCGAAAACTTCGTCAGTCCGGCCTTCATGCCGATGAACTGGAACGTAAGCGTCGCCTCAAACGGCCCTTTCGTTCCGACGACTTCGTAGTTGTACGACAGTTCGGCGTCTTCTCCTTGCTCATTCGTTGTGATCCGCTGGCTCACCAGTTCCGCGGACTGCAATTCGCCGAACAAGCCGCGCACTCGCTCGAAGAATTCGAGGGTCGCCTGCTTGTCGAGTTGCTTTTGGACGAGCGGGTGGAAGGCGGCGAAGGCGTCGTCGGCTTGGCCGCTGAGCACCAGTTCAAGGAAGCGCGAGCAACGCGGCTTATAGAAGTCGCCGACGGCGCGCGCCACCTGTTCTTTCTTCGCAATTTCGCCGTAGATCCATTTGTTGGCGCCTTCAAGTTCCGGGGCGTCCAGGCTTAGGCCGACGACGCGGCCGTTGAGCGTTTGGAGCAGCGCGGCGACCTGTCCTTTCTCAAAGGTCAAGACGCCCCGATAGTCGTACCGCTTACCGCCGTCGACATCGACCGACTCCATCGTCGACTTCGTCGGCGAATCGGCGTCCAGCGGCCCCAAGAGCGCGCGTACGGAGGCCAAATACAATTCGAATACCGGTTGGTCGATGTTGGCTTGAAGGTTCGGGTCCGCCTTGCTCAGCAACACTTCGACGTCCAACGTTCGGATGGCGGTCGCCAGCAATTGCAGGTCGAGCTCTCCACCGGGATTTTGCCGCTTTTTGCGACGTTCGGCGAGCACGCCCGAAAGAAACTCCTCCTTGGTCACGCGCTGGTCCTGGTTGGCGTCGAACTGCTTGAACGGCCCCAATTCGGTGCCAGACAGCCGACCGTCCTCGTTCTTATCGAGCGACTGGAATGCCTGTTCCGCGCTCTTGGTCAATTCGGCGTTGTTCTCGCGTAGCGAAGCACGTCCGTCGAGGAACTCTTCCTTCGTGACTTCGCCGTCGCGATCCGCGTCAAACTTCTCAAGCCCCTTGCCTTCCGTACCCGACAGAACGCCGTCTTCATTGCCGTCGCGCTCGGCGAATATCGCTTCATCGTCTTCGTCGGGGTCGTTCTCGCGCGGCGCCGCAGGAACCACGCTGGCGCCGGGCGGGGCGACAGGCGGGGCGACAGTGGGCGGGGCAGCGACAGGCGGGGCTGATTGAGCGGCGACTTGACCGGCGCTCAGCAATCCCAGAACCGTGACGACGAGCAATCCCAGGACGGTGTAAGTCTCGCGTCGCATATTCATTCCCTCTCCATGAGACGAGCCATGACTGGGGCGCCGCTTCGAAATCCCTCCGAAGCGTCGAGGCGCCCTGCCGCGCGGGGCCCATTTGACACCATCAGTCCAGGGAGTTCCACGCCAATTGGGCCAGATTCTGCGGTGAATGTCCGATTATTTCCCTTCCGACGCCCACTTTTTCATGACGGCCATATTTCGCTCGATGATCCCCGCTTGCTCGGGAGACCGGCGGCGGATGTCGTTCAAGTAGACCTCCATCTCGCTCTCGTATCCCCGGGGCCCTTCCGGACCGCGGTCTCCCGTTTCGACGATCCAGCGATCGAGTCGCGAGCGCAATTGTTCCAACGTCGCCCGATGCGCTTCGTCATGCGCCAAATTGTGCACTTGCCAGCGATCCACCGGCCACTCGTAAAGCTCTTCCGCCGGTCGACTCGGCGCAAACAATAACTGCTCCGACAACGTCGGCAGACTGCCCGCTGCGTGCAACCGACGCAGCGTCTGGAGGATCGTCTTGCCGTCCTTGTAGGCGTTCGGCTGCAGCAGCGGCCTCTGCGGATGAAAATTGCGGATGTACAGAAAGCGATCGGTCCGCACGCTGCGCAGCCGATCCACCGTCTCGTCGCAGCGGTCGCGGGCGGCGAACACCGCGTCGCGCGGCCGATAGTCGCTCGCCAAAATGTCGCGCCCTTGCATCTTGGCCGGTAGGGGAATTCCCGCTGCCGAAAGCGTCACTGCGGCCAGGTCGATGTGCTCCACCAAATCGGTGCGCTCCACGCCTTTCCCCACGCCTGGACCGTGGATCACGAGCGGCACATGGACGCCTTCGTCGTAGAGGAATTGTTTGCCGCGCGCATGACTGATGCCGTGGTCGGTCATAAAAATGACCAACGTTTCCTCGAGCACCCCTTCACGCTCCAATCGCGCCAGCACGTCCCCCACGTGTTTGTCCGTGAAGCGAACTGCATCCAAGTAAGCGGCCCAATCCACCAATAGTTCGCGAACACGAGGGTAGTAGGGCGGCAATTCCACCTTGTCGACGCTCGTCGCACTTCCCAATTCATCCAGTGCCTTTTTCGCGAGCCGTTCGGCCGATTCGGTCGTTTCCAGCCGCAGCTTTCCGCCGGGGAGTTGCACTTGCATGAAGAACGGCTGCCCCGCGGCGCGGCCCGACCAGTCGTCGCCGTCGTAGATCGAAGCGTCCCATTCAAAGTTGTAGTCGGTCTTGCCCAGTCGAGCTTTCCGCGGCTTCGCCGAACGGCCGCCGGGCGAAGCGGCAGTCGGAGCGGCGATCAGGCCGTCGCCGATGCAGGTGTAGTAGCCAGCACGCTGCATCAGTCCCGGGATCGGTTCGACTCCCGCCGGCAGTTGGATCTTCTCCGTCCCGCGACCGCTGCGGTGTTGATGCGCGCCGATGCTGGTCTGGTACATGCCGGTGATGAGCGCCGAACGGCAGGCAGAGCACACCGGCGCGGTCACGAATGCATGGCGAAATCGAGTTCCCTCGCGGGCCAAGCGATCGACATTCGGCGTGGAGATCGTCGGTTCGCCGTAGCAACTGAAGTTGGCCGACATGTCGTCGACGATGAACCACAGGACGTTCGGCTTCCGGGCCGCGGCGTCGGATTCGTGCGCTTTCTCCGCCGCTTCGACGCCCGCAAACGCCGTCAGCAAGCTCGTCAGCATCGACAGCAGACCCGCGCGCCACGCGATTCGCGGGGGGCGCCCTGCAGCGCGACGATCGAGGAAAAGATGACGCATGGATATTGCTCGCGTTGACGCCGTGGAGGTCGAAAGGCCCCAATCTTAGCAGCGCGCCGGCGACTCGCGGATGCGCTTGTGAGCAACGCCTCCGAGGGCTAGCATGAACAGGGTGAAAGCAAGCGGAATCGGGAGGGACGTGAGCGTGGGAAAACGAGTGCGGCGGCGGGGCAATCTGCGGTCCCTCGCCATCCTGACCGGCGTCGCCGCCTGCGTATCGTTGGTCGTCTATCTGCTATGGCCCGCAGACGACGAAGCGTCGTCGCCGTCGCGCCCCGAAAAGGCGTCGTCGGCCACAAGCGGCGCCGTGATCATCGCCGGCTCGAACGGCCAGACGTCCCCCGCGTCGCCGTCTTCCGTCTCCCCCCCGATCGACTCGAAGCTGGCCTACAAGCCGCGTCACTCGGTCGACAGCAGCGGCTTCTTGCCGTTGGGGTCGTCGATTCCCAAATGGTCGGCGGATGCGACGTTGGACGAAGTCAGTCGCGCCTGGCGCGGGTATGTGATCGGGAATACTCGCCCGGTTACGCTCGCACGGACCGTCGGTCCGCTCGACGATCGCGCGGTCGAGGCGGCGGTCATGCAGACGTTGCTGCGGGACTACGAGGGGCGGCCCGATGAAGCCTACGAGATTCTGACCCAGCTGCGAACGAAGTTAGCCGACTCGCCGAAGGCGGCGGCCGAATGGCTGTACACGGTGATCTTTCTGCAGGGAGTGACGTCCCTGCGGCTCGGCGAAGACGAAAACTGCATCCTTTGTCGCGGCGAAGCGTCCTGCATCCTGCCTCTTTCCGCCGCCGCCGTGCACACCAATCGCCGCGGATCGACGCGGGCGATCGGGCACTTTGCCGAGTACCTAGAGCGGTTTCCGGACGACTTGGGAGCACGCTGGCTCCTCAACTTGGCCAACATGACGCTCGGCCAGTATCCCGACGGCGTCGAAGCGCGGTTTCGCCTCCCCATGACGCCGCCGGAGAATCCGGAACACAGCATCGGCGCCTTTGGCAATGTGGGAGATCGACTCGGGATCAATCGCTACAACCAAGCCGGCGGCGGGATCATGGATGATTTCGACAACGACGGTTGGTTCGACTTGGTCACGACGTCGTTCGATCCCTCGCAGCCGATGGCCATGTACTTGAACCGACAAAACGGCCGGTTCAAGGACGTGTCCGCAAGCGTCCACGTCGGCGAGCAGTTGGGCGGCCTGTTTTGCGTGCAGTCCGATTTCAATCACGATGGATTCTTGGATGTGTTCATCACGCGCGGCGCCTGGCTTTTGGCGCCCATTCGTCCGACGCTGCTGGTCAATCAAGGGGACGGTACGTTTCTCGACGCCACCGAATCCGCGCAGCTCCTCCCCTCCGCCAATTCGAACTCGGCCGCTTGGGGCGACTACGACAACGACGGACTCGTCGACCTCTACGTCTGCTGCGAACGACAGCCGAATCGTTTGTACCGGAACGAGGGAGACGGCACGTTTCGCAACGTCACGGTGCTCACCGGGACGCAGGGGACCGGGAAGACGTTGTGCAAGGGCGCCGTGTGGATCGACGTCGACAACGACGGCGACCAAGACCTGTTCTTGAATTATTTCGGCGGCGAAGCGATTCTGCTGCGCAACGGCGGCGACGGCGTCTTCGCCAACGCCAGCCAAGAACTGGGCATCGACGGCCCTGAAAAGGGCTTTTCGTGCTGGGCTTGGGATTACGACAACGACGGCTGGCTCGACCTGTTCGCCAACTGCTACGACCAGACTCTGGCGGACGTGGTGAAAGGCATCATGGGGCAGCCGCACGAAAGGTCGTCCAATCGGTTGTATCGCAATGAGCACGGGCAGAAGTTCGTCGACCGGACGCGCGATGCGGGGCTCGATTTGGTCTTCGCCGCGATGGGGTCGAACATTGGCGATTTCGACAACGACGGCTGGCTCGACTTTTACCTCGGGACGGGCGAACCGCGGTTTGAATCATTGGTGCCGAATCGCATGTTTCGCAATCTCAAGGGCGGCGCGTTCGCGGAAATCACCACGTCGTCGCGCACCGGCCATTTGCAAAAGGGGCATAGCGTTTCGTGCGGCGATTGGAATCGCGACGGGCAGATGGACGTCTTTGTTCAGATGGGCGGCGCCTCGAACGGCGACCGCGCCTACAACACGATGTTTCAGAACCCCGGACATGACCATGCCTGGGTCAGCCTCAAGCTGGCAGGCGTGGCGTCCGCGCGGTCGGCAGAAGGAGCTCGGATCAAAGTGGTGTGCCGCGGACCGCAGGCTCAGACCGTGCATCGGCACGTCTCCACCGGAAGCACGTTTGGCGCCAATCCGCTCGAGCAAACCATCGGGCTGGGCGCCGCCGCCGGAATCGAACGACTCGAAGTATTCTGGCCCAAAACGGGCGAGACGCAGACCTTCGTTGATGTCGCGCCCGGACGGTGCTACGTGGTGCGCGAAGGGGCGACGGAACTTTATGAACGCGTGTTGCCGGCGACGCAAACGCCTCCGGCCAGCGGCGGCGACGCGCCTGCACCCAGCGTCAAGGCGACGCCCGGCATACAGGCGTCGGCGGCGAAAAAGGAGTCATGATGAGCGGCGAGGAGCGGCAATGTGCGTCCTGCGAGAAACCTTTTACACCGGAAGAAGCCGAGCAGACGGTCTGCCCGGAGTGTCACGATCGACGGACCGCCATGTGGGTCGTGGGACTCTTCGTGCTGTTCTTCTGCTTCGTCGCCTTGCCCATGATGATCCAGCTCTTCGGAACTCCACGACCGGCGCGCTGAGTCGGTTGACGGAGCGCGCGTCGCGCTGTTATCACTCGTCCCGGTCAGATATGAGTTGGCAAACCTTAATCGATCACGGAGGTGTCGGATGCGCGGCCATGGGCGCTGGGTTGGTTGCTTGGAGATTGGTTGCTTGACGGCGGTGTTTTTGAGTTTGGTTTTCTTGCGAGTGGAGACGGCAGTGAGCGACGAATTGAAGGAAGCGGCGTTTCCGAAGTTGCCCAAGGGGGCGGGGCAGATCGACGCCGATGCGCCCAAGACAATGGTGACGACGCCCTCGGGATTACAGTACCGAATTCTGCGTCAGGGGACCGGAAAGAAGCCGGCGGCTGCACAAACCGTCACTGTGCACTACCACGGTTGGCTCGACAACGGGAAAGTGTTCGACAGTTCGTATGACCGCGGCCAGACGATCTCGTTCGGCTTGAATCAGGTCATCAAGGGCTGGACCGAGGGGATGCAGTTGGTCGGCGAAGGCGGCATGATCGAACTGACGATTCCGGCGAATCTGGGCTACGGCGACCGCGGCGCTGGCAACGTCATCCCCGGCGGCGCGACGCTCCACTTCTTGGTCGAACTCAAGGCCGTGAAGTAGACGGCGTCTCATTAGCGGATCATGAAACTCGAGACGCAGCAGTACCACGCGCGGCTGGATTCCGCAGAGCAGGCGATTTGCCAGCGGTTGGCGACGGCCATCGATCGGCATTTGCCGGAGGCGGAGAACAAAATCTGGCACGGGCATCCGGTCTGGTTTCTCGAGGGAAACCCCATCGTCGGCTACAGCAAGTTGAAGGCCTGCATCCGACTGCTCTTCTGGAGCGGTCGGTCGTTCGCCGAGGAGTCGCTCGCCGACGAAGGGAAGTTTCAAGCGGCCGAGGCGCGCTTCACCGCGGTCGAACAGATCGATGATGAGGCGCTCGCCCGGTGGCTTGCGAAGTCCCGCGACATTCAGTGGGACTACAAGAATCTGGTCCGCCGCAAAGGGAATTTAGAGCGGCTGAAGTGAACGCTCTCGCGACGGCGCCTGCTAGATCAAGATCTCGTCGATCACGTTGCCTCGCGTGATCGGGAGCGTGCGGCCTTGCAGGTCGAGCAGCGAGGTTTCCGGTGAAAAGCCGAGGCAATGCAGGATCGTGGCCGTGAGGTCTTCGGGGCGAACGAGTCCGTCTTTGGGGTGACCGCCAAGCCGGTCCGACGCGCCGTGGACGAGTCCGCCGCGGAGGCCGCCGCCAGCCATGGCGACGGAGAAAACGGGGCCCCAGTGATCGCGCCCCGCTCGGCCGTTCATCCGCGGCGTCCGACCGAATTCTGAGAGGCATACAACCAGCGTTTCGTCGAGCGTCCCGCGCTGCTGCAGGTCCTCGAGCAAGGCGCTGAGCGACGCATCCAGCGGCGGAGCAAGGACTTCTTTTAGACGTTGGGGTTCGTTGGCGTGCGAGTCCCAGCAGGGAGCGTCGGACGGTTCGTCGGGGCCGCGGAACCAGTTGACTTGAACCAGCCGAACGCCCGCTTCGCAGAGTCGTCGGGCGAGCAGAACGCTTTGGCCGAACTGCGTTCGCCCATAGCGATCGCGCGTTTCGGGGGTTTCGAGTTCCAGGTTGAAAGCACTGCGCGATCGGGCGGAGCTGAGCAGGTCGAAGGCGCGTTGCGTCTGGCCGTCGTAGGCGCCCAGCGCGCCGCTGCGATGGACGGCGTCCAACTGCTGGTTGAAGGCGGAACGCAGGGCGTTGCGTTGCTGGAGTCGCGCGACGGGGACGTCGACCGGCAGGTGAAATTCGGGGATGTGGTAGTTGGCTGAAGCCGGTTCGCAGCGAAACAGCCACGGGTCGGCCGTGCGTCCCAAGAAACCCGCGTCTTGGCCCGGCCAGACCGAGCCGTCAGTATTGAAAATGTGCTTGGGGAGCCGGACCGCGGCGGGCAGTTCGCCCAACGACGGGAGCAAACGCTGTGCGACGGCCGCCAAACAGGGCCAGTCGTTGGGAGCGCCTGGGTTGGCGTTTTCGGCGTTCATCGGAACATGCGGACGCCCCGTGAGCATGTAGTAGCCGCTGGACGAATGCGCATTGTCGCCCGTGGAAACGGCGCGCAGCAAACACAGCTTGTCCGCGTGTAGTGCGACTCGCGGGAGCAAGTCGGCGATCTGGACCCCCGACACGTTCGTCGCGATCGGACCAAACTGGCCGCGGACTTCCGCGGGCGCATCGGGCTTGGGGTCCCAAGTGGAGTGCTGCGGAGCGCCTCCCATCAAGAACAGGAGGATGCACGATTTGGCTTTGCCGCTGCTGCGAGCGACATGGCCGGTTCCGCGCGCCTCGGCAGCTTGAGCGGCCGGAGCCAGCAATTGCGGGAGACTTAGTCCCAGCAGCCCCAGGCTGCCGACTTGGAGCAGGTCGCGTCGCGCAAGTTGGTCGCAAAGTCGCACGGGCGTCGACTTGAAGGTGAGCATCCGGTTCCGCCTCCGGTCACGCATCGGTCAGTTGTGATCTGACCCATGATTCTAATCGGGCGCGTGCGCACGATTCCAGGCCAGTGCGACGAGAAGTGGACGCCTTGATCGACAGCGGGAGGCCGTCATAGGATGGCCCCTGTAGGAGAGGTGGCAGAGCGGTCTATTGCACTGGTCTTGAAAACCAGAGTCCTCGTAAGGGGACCCAGGGTTCGAATCCCTGCCTCTCCGCTTGTCGACTGCGGCGGTCACAGGCTGGAAGCCTGTGCTACGGGGGTTACTCGCTGATGACTTCGCCGCCGTCGCGGGAGCCCATAGCGCGCCACGCGCGCAGGTCGACGGTGTTGGCCATCTTGCGGACCGAGCCGTCCATGAAGGCGGTCATGACAAGTCCCGGGTGGTAGCTGCGCGAAGTGACGGCGGCGTACGTGGGCGCGGTGTTGCTGGCGTTTTCCGACCGCGAAATGAGGTCGATGTCGTAGGCGACGCCGGCGACGACGAGCGGCACTTTGGTGTTCGGGGTCAGCGTCGTGGTGACGCCCGTTTCATGCGCCTTCCCGTCTACCCACTCGGTATGTCCATTGCCGCTCACCGTCGCCGAGCCGGCGTAGGCCGCGACGCCGGCGAAGTCATTCGGCAAGGGGACGTTGAACGCGGCGGGGGCGTTTGGCTTCACGTTGGGTTGGTAGGCCTTCACTTCGGCGAACGCCACCGTGTTGCTCATTCCATCCAGATAGGCGCCGTCGGTGATCGGCTGGTTGTAGACGAAGGCGCCGTTGCCAAGCTGACCGGTGACAGGGTCGTAGATCTGCCACGTGCCGAGGTTGGCGGCGTAGGTGAGCGGAAAGTGGGTGACGCCCGTCGACGTCGACGGGGCTCGAGGCACCGCCTTCACTTCGCTGGGGCAGACGTAGACGGGGACTTTCATGCGGGTGACTTCGGCGTGCCGAGGAGCGTCGACGACGTTGGAGTAGGAGAAGCGGAAGTCGATGATGTCCTGCAGGTTTTGTTGTTCGAGGTACGGGAGCAGGCGGGCCTGGAGCGACCAGACGGCGCCCGATTGGCCAGCGGGGGGCAGGCAGGAGAAGGGGGGGACGGCTCGCAGCGAGTCCATGTAATTGTGCGTGGCGAGCATGACTTGGCGAAGGTTGTTCGAGCAGGCGGCTCGACGTCCCGCTTCGCGCGCCGCTTGGACGGCCGGGAGAAGGAGGGCGACAAGGATGCCGATGATGGCGATGACGACGAGCAGTTCCACGAGCGTAAAACCATGTCGCGGGGCCTGGTGGGCTTTCATGAGCGGGGAGCGCCTTCCGAGAGAGGTGGGACCGAGAAACCAACCCTGCCGCCTGGCCCGTGTCAGGCGACAACTGAGTGTGAGACTCAGTATCAATAGAGGTTAGCGAGCGGCTTGGGGCGGGTCAAGCGGCAGGAGGTCGTCGGTTTTTCCAGCCCGAGTTACTCGTCGCCGCGCGGGAGCGCTTCGAAACGGGGGCTGTCGAACAGGTAATTGAACGCGGCGCGGAGCCTTCCCGGACGCTTTTCCGCCAGCTTTTTCAGCTGCTGTAGGTCCTCAGGGTCGTCGATCCACTCCTCGCTAAACCCGCACGCGGCGCAGACATAACGGCAGACCGGGATGGAGCTGGCGATGGTCAGACCGCCGGTCGGGATGACGTTTCCCGCGCCGTAGGCGCCGCGGACGCCGGGAATCCGGAGGATGCGCTGGCCGGCGCACTTGGGGCACGTATGGGTGTTTTTCATTTTTCGAGAACCTCGGCGCGGTCCAGCGCGTCTGAAAGAGAAATCGGCTTTCGGAGACCCGCTCATGCACCCTGCTACAACTCATTGGCTGCCGCTCGAACATTCGTCCGCTGACGCGGTTTCTTGTGGGTCGGCCTGCGGGGGCGAGCTAACTCGCTGCGATCGGCTGGCTGGCGCGACGCAGCATACGGCGGCTGTCGCGGCGCCCGGGAGAAAGGGAGAGCACATCCCTGACTCCGTCGGCAAATACGAGGTGCGGCGGCTGTTAGGGCGGGGCGGACAAGCGACGGCGCTGTTGGCGTGGGACCCCGATTTGCAGCGCGAAGTCGTTTTGAAGCTGTATCATTCGGCGAAGACGCCGGCGGAGCGGGCGGCCGTGTTGCGCGAGGGGCAAGCTTTGGTGCAGGTGCACAGTCCCTATGTGGCGCAGTGCTTTGCGGCCGAGCGTCACGAAGACGTGCCGTATTTGGTCATGGAGTACATCGACGGCGAGTCGTTGTCGCAGCGTGTGTCGGATCGCCCGTTGACGCTTGATGAATCCTTGCGGCTCGTGGAGCAGTTGGCGCGGGGGCTCGAAGCGGTGCATGCCAGCGGATTGCTGCATCGCGACGTGAAGCCCTCCAATATTCTGCTCAGTCCGCAAGGGGAGCCGAAGCTGATCGACTTTGGATTGGCGGCGGAAGTGGGGAGCGAGCAATTGCGGCAAATCTCAGGGACGCCGGCGTACATGGCGCCCGAGCAAGCCTGCGGCGACGTCGAACGACTGGATGCGCGCACGGACCTATTCGGACTGGGGGCCGTGTTTTACGAGTTGTTGACCGGGCGTCCGCCATACTTGGGAGAAAACGCCACGATCATTTGGCGGTTGGCGCGCGAAGGGCGAGTCACGCCTGCAGCGGCTAGGGCGACCGGCTTGCGGACCGACGTAAACGAAGTTTGCATGCGCTGCTTGGCCCGCGAGCCGCAGGGGCGCTTCGGGTCGGCTCGTGAATTGGCCTCCGCAGTTGAGGTGTTGTTGCATGGAAAGCGGCGAGCTTGGAATTGGACGATAGGTTGGGGCAAGTTGCGATTCCGAGTGGCATTCGGAGTGTCGGTTTTGGCGAGCGTCGTCGCGGCGTTGTTGCTGGGGCCCGAACTGGCGACTCGCGCGCCGCACGGCGTCGCTTGGCATGCGACCACGATGGGGCCGACCGAGCAATCTCACCAGGTGCAGGCGTGGGCGACGGACCTTAAGCCCGACCTTGGCGCGCCAGACCTGCCAGGACCGGCATACGCCGGGCCAGGGATGGCGGGCCCAGGGATGACGGGGGCTGCGAGGACGGGGGCTGCGAGGACGGGGGCTGCGATGGCGAGTGCCGGCGGCACCGATTCGGCCGACGCGTCCGCCCGGATCGAGGACGCCCCCGAGTCGCTCCGGTTCCGACTAGAAAATCGCTCGGGGGACGCGGCGGAGCAGGCGCCTCGGTGGGTGGGAGAGGGCGTCGAGCTGCTGGTGGAGGGAGAGCTTTCAGGGTTGGAGCTGGCGATGGGGAGGTTGCCAGCGGTTGCCGAGCAGCGTGATTTGGGTGGGGCGCAGTCGTATTATCTCGAGTTGGCGGCGCCTCGCTCGCTTGAGATTTGGGAAGATCGGCAGGATGGTGCGTTTGTGGCGAACGTGTGGGGCTGGACGTGGGCGGAAGCTGCGTTGCCAGGGGGGCGGCAGCACTATTGGCTCGCCGTTGAACCCGCAACGGGCGGCTATTGGATTTGGCCCGGCGAGTCGACAGCGCCAGAAAAACAGGCGGGCGGTTCGGAATCCTGCCGACTAAGAATCCGGAATCTGGCGGAGCGTCCGTGATGTCCCCCTTGAATCTTCCCAAGAAATGGGCGATGATGCCCCGCTTCACTCAGCGAAGTTTGTAGGAGAAACTGCGGCATGTCGCGCTACACCCGTCCCAAGGCCCGCGTTAACCGTCGCGTGGGGGCTTTGATTTATGAAAGTTCGGGAGCTAAACGAGCGTCGGAACGGCGTGAGAATCCGCCGGGCATGCACGGACGCACCAAGCGTCCCTCGAACTACGGCGTGGCGCTGTACGAGAAGCAGAAGATCAAGCATTACTATGGCTTGGGCGAGCGGCAGTTGCGGCGCATCTTCGATGCGGCGGGTCGCGCGAAAGGAAATACGGGCGAAAACCTGTTGATCCTGTGCGAACGTCGGTTGGACAATGTGATCCGTCGCGCCGGCTTTACCAAGACGCGTCCGCAATCGCGTCAAGGGATCGTCCACGGTCACTTCCAAGTGAACGGCGTGAAGGTGACTTCGCCGTCGTACGTGGTCCGACCTGGCGACGTCATCACGGTTCGCAATCGCGAAAACCTGCTGGCCTTCTATCGCGTGTTGGCCGAGCAGACATCCTCCGAGCCCATGGATTGGGTGACCTTCGATCCGGAAACCTTGCGCGCGACCGTGCAGGGGAATCCGGGGCCGAGCGACATCAGTCTCCCTGTCGACGCCAACATGGTCGTCGAATTCCTGTCTCGTTGAGCGATATTCATGCACACGCAACTCGTCGTGCTCGGCGGGGGGCCGGGCGGTTATGCCGCCGCGTTCCTGGCCGCCGATGAAGGTTTGGACGTCACGCTGGTCGAGGCCGAACCGCGCCTCGGCGGCACCTGTTTGCTTCGCGGCTGCATTCCTTCGAAGGCGCTGTTGCATGTTGCACGCGTCATCTCGGAAGTGCACGAGCTGAATCATGACTGGGGCGTCGAATTCGGCGCACCGTCGATCAGCATCGACAAACTGCGCGCGCGGAAGAACAAGGTGATTGAGACCTTGTCAGGCGGCTTGCGCCAGTTGGCCAAGCGACGCAACGTCCGCGTCATCCACGCCAAAGGCGTCTTTGAGAACTCCACGACCCTGAAGTTGGAAGGCTCGCACGAGTCGATTCCGCCGGAAGGGACGTTGACGTTCGATTACTGCATCCTCGCGACCGGTTCGACGCCGGCGATGCCGCCGAATTTTCAAGTCGGCTCCGATCGCGTCATGGACTCCACGGGCGCGCTCGAGCTGAAGGACATTCCTCAGACGCTGCTGGTCGTCGGCGGCGGCTACATCGGGCTCGAAATGGGCACCGTGTACGCAAATCTGGGAACGAAAGTCAGCGTCGTCGAATTGACCGATGGGCTCTTGCCCGGCGCCGACCGTGATTTGGTCGGTCCGCTGCAAAAGAATCTCAAAAAGCTGTTCGAAGACCGTATTTTCCTCAATACGCGCGTCGGTTCGATTGGACTCCGCGACGGCTCGGTCGAAGTCGCCTTCGAAGGGCCGGCGAAGTTCGGGATCGAACGGTACGACCGAGTTCTCGTATCGGTGGGACGTCGTCCCAATAGCCGCGGATTCGGATTAGAGAAAACGGCTGTCGAAGTCAATCAACGGGGATTCGTCGTGTGCGACAAGTCGCAACGCACGGCCGATCCGCGCATCCTGGCCATTGGCGACATTGCCGGCGAACCGATGCTCGCGCACAAGGCGGCGCACGAAGCCAAAGTGGCGGTGGAAGCCGTCATGGGCAAACCCGCGCTGTTCGACAAAGCGGCAGTTCCGGCGGTCGTGTTCACCGACCCTGAAATCGCCTGGGCGGGGCTGATGCAAGATCAGGCGGCCAAGGAAGGACGCGAGGTCGAGGTGGCGGTCTACCCGTGGGCGGCCAGCGGGCGCGCTCAGGCCTTGGGACGCACCGAAGGCTTCACAAAGTGGATCATTGATCCGAAAACCGAACGCGTACTGGGCTGCGGAATCGTCGGTCCCGGCGCCGGGGAACTCATCGCAGAAGCCGTCTTAGCGATCGAGATGGGCTGCGAAGTGCGGGATTTGACCGAGTCAATCCATCCACACCCGACGCTGAGCGAGACTGTGATGAACGCCGGTGAAATCTTCTACGGCACGGCCGTGGAAATGTATAAGCCGAAGAAGCACAAGTAGCGCGTCGGTCGCTCGCTTAAAAGGCACAGAACTCTGAAAGCACCGAGCTCTGAAAGCACCGAGCTCTGAAAGCATCGTGGCTAGCCGCCTTGCGAGGTTGGCTAGCCATTTTCATGCGCCTAATGCCTTATGTTTCCAGTCCTTGCGCGTACTCTGGTTGCGGGACAGCCGCTCCGGGCCTTCTACCCAATACAGATCGGCGCTACTGGCGAAACGGGCCGCAAGCTGCCCCGTGTCATCGCCTGCCGCCTGAAACGCCTGCCGCCTGAAACGCCTGCCGCCTGAAACGCCTGCCGCCTGAAACGCCTGCCGCCTGAAACGAACGGGGGCGGGCCGAAGCCAGTCATTCAACCGATCGAGGTCGGCGAAAAAAGAAAGAGCGGGTGACCGGACTCGAACCGGCGACAGCCAGCTTGGGAAGCTAGTACTCTACCAACTGAGTTACACCCGCAGCGTCGGTAACTATAGCGTGCGACGGGACCGGTTGGCAAGCAGCAGCCGTCATTCGATCAAGAATCGGGGGCCGTGGCAGGCCGTCAGAACTTCTCGGTATACCGTGCGATCGCGAGCCGATTCCTCGTCCAGGGGCTCGCCGTCGTGAATCACGCGAACGCCCGTGCCCGCCGGCAGCCAGCTCAAGTCGCGCAGGCATTCTTCCCAGCTATCCCAATTCTCGTGGAAGTAGGAGGGGAAGAGGAGCTGGTCGGCGAACGCCCGCAGTAGTTCTCCTTTTCGGCCCTGACGTCGGCCGACGCGCACTTCGATCCACTGCTCGTCGGACTCGATCGACGGTTCTTGGTCGACCAGTTGGCGTGCGGCCGCGACGTCCCGTTGCAGCTGTTGTTGCAGCGTTTCGATTCCCGAAAACCGCTGGACGTCGCGGATCCGAGCGAGCAATTCGACTTCCATCCGTTCGCCATACAGATCGCCCGCGTAATCGAGCAGGTGGACTTCGAGCACGGACTGCGCGATGTCGAACGTAGGAATGGGGCCCAAGTGAATTGCTGCACTACGCACTTTGCCGCGCCAGATCGCTCGTCCTGCGTACACGCCGGGCGCGGGCAGCAACGTATCCAGGCCCGACAAGTTGGCGGTCGGAAAGCCGATTTTCGCGCCGCGAGCGGCGCCGCGGACGACGGCGCCGCGGACTCGGTAGGGGCGCGTGAGCATTTGTCGAACGGCAGCGAGGTCCCCATTCTGCACCGCCTGACGCACTCGACTGCTGGAGAGCATTTCCTGGTCGTCGCGCAGCGGGGGGACGACTTCGAATTTCATCCGTCGTTCAGCGCACCACTGCGCCAATTGGCGGACGTCGCCCGTCCGACCACGACCGAAATAAAAATTGGGCCCCTCCACCATGCCGCGGGCGGCCAGTTGCTCGACGATCACACGCTCGAAAAACTCCTGCGCCGTCAGCCCCAAGAGCTCAAAATTGGTAGGGTATTCGACGAGGACGTCCACGCCCAATTCCGCGAGCAACCGGGCTTTGCGATCGAGCCAAGTCAGTGGGGCCGGCTGTTGGTCGGGACGGAGGAGGGCGGCTGGCGGCGGATTGAACGTAAAGACAACCGCCGGTCCTCCAACCGCTCGAGCTTGTTCGCGCAGACGCTGGATGATCCGTGCGTGTCCGCGATGAACGCCGTCGAAATTGCCAATCGTGACGGCGCCGGCTTTGGCGCACGCCGACGCCTGTTCCCACTGTCGAAGCCGAATCACGGTCCTGCGTCGCCCTTCTCGTGGCTGCGATCCCGAAGGTCGCCGCTCGTCCTAATTACTTGTTTTCGACCTGCCAGTGTTCGTCGAAGAAACCGGCCGCCGCAATCTGCCCCGGCCGTTCGCCGCTGGGCGCTTCGCGTACATCGACGACCGTCCAGTCGGGCAGTTTCGGGTTCTGCTGCGAGTTCGTCCGGTCGTGCGCTTCGCGGAACGTCAGTCCGCTGTTGAGCACGACATATCGTCGCGGATTTTCTGGATTGGGGTAGATGGCGAGCGCCACGTGGTGCGGCGACGCGAAAGTCTGTTCGCCGACGGCGATCTCTTTCTCACTCCAGTGGATGGGCAGCTTTGGCACAACGCGGCGCAATACCTGGTTCGATTCCGCGTCGCCCCACAAGACAAGGTGCTTGGTCGCCAGATCGTCGGCGGTGACTTCGTGATCGAGTTTGACGAGCGGGCGACCGCGGCAGACGGCGGTCCAGCGCTCCATGGCTTGTTTCGACTCGGATTCGACCCACTGCTGAACGGCCGGATGGCGGGCCTGGCCGCTCGGCAAAACAAATACGAACGGTTCCAGGAACGCGTCATCGATCGGACCTTGCAGGCCGGGTTCTTTGCGTAGCGGGCGGTCCGACGCCTTTGTCGTCGCCTCTGCTTGCCACGCGTTTCTCGCAGCACCGTCTTGCGACGGATTGCTGCGTACAAACGTCCAACCGGCGGCTTGGGGTCCAAGTGCGGCGACGTCGATCGCTTGGCCGTCGACGACCAACTTGCTCACCGGGCCGGGCGGCGTTGCTCGGAAGCGACTGACATTGCGCGTCTGAATTTGAAGGACGCCGTCCGTGGTCCGTTCGGCGTCGATGCGACTGTCGCGCCAGTGTCGTTCCAGTCCCAGGGCTTCGACCCAGTATTGTTTGCCATAGCGCAGCGTGCGAGTCTGCAGCGACACGCGAGCGGGGCGAGGATCGCGACCGCGACCGACGATCGCGTCGAGTTCGGCGAGCAACTGTTTGAGCGTCGCCGGTTCGTATTTGTGTTCGACGCCGGGGCCGATCAGGTGTCGCAGCGTGCGCCCTTCGGTTTGGAAGGCTTCTTCCATGACGCGAGCAGCCTGGATTTGCTTGTCCTTTTCACCGCTGTAGGCGATGACAGGGACATTAAACAGATTTCGCACGTAGGCCGGGACGTCGTAGCAGCCCCACAACGTTTGCACGTACGTCGGCGGAAACTTGTCGGGCGCGAGTCGCACATATCGGGCCGTTTCGGCGAACCCCGCGCCGGGGCTGACCGCACACCAGCGATCGGCATAGTGAGCGCCCAAGTGCCAAGCGCCGGCGCCTCCCATCGAGAAGCCGATGAGCACGATGCGATCAGGATCGATGGAATACTGCGTCTGAGCGTGCGCAACAGCTTCCAAGACGTCGAATTCGCCGGCCGATTTGAAGCCTAGGCAGTGACGTCCAAAGGGGTGGATGACGATCGCGTTCGCGGGCGCGATTTGACCGACGCTGTGATGTCGTTCGTGCAAAAAGTGCAGATCGGTCTGCTTATCGCCTCGGCCATGCAGCCACACATACAACGGCGCGGGGCGATTGGCATCCAGTCCCGGCGGGAGCACGACGCCGTAGGGTTGCGCGGACCCGTCGACTCGCGAGCGATAGCCGCGCACGGTGAGCCCTTTGGCGTCGGGCGTCGGAGCTTGGGAGGTCGGCAGCGCTGCGAGTCGCCGACGGGCTTCGGCGATGGCGAACTTTGCTTTATCAACATCCTTGGGACCGTAAAACTCATGGAACTCGAGCGCCAATTCGAGCGCTTTTACGTACACCTCGACGTCGGCGGACAGCGGATCATTTGCCGCGGTGCGCGCGTACTCGGTGCGCAGGGCTTTCGTTTGTCGAACGAGTTCATCGCGCACGTCGGCGGGCAGTTCCATTCCGGCCGGCGGGAGTACTCGCTCGATCGGCGGTGCGGCGGACGCCGTTGACGCGGCGACTGCACCCACGATAGAGCCGATGACGAGGCCGACGACGATTCCGAGCACGGTCTTCAGGACGCCGTGGCGGTGTTGCGGTTGCTGGTGGAGCCGATTCATCTGCATCCCTTCAGGTTACTTGGTCGACGGCTTCGGCCACTTCAGGTGCTTGTGGCAGAACTCATAGGTGCCTTGACCGTTGATGGTGTGCGGGCCGTCGAACACCTCCATCTCGCAGCGGTCGGGGATCTTGAGGCGATGGCTGTAGAGATGAAACACTTTGGCGTACTCGAATGCGACCCATTCGTCGGTCGACACGCCGTCAGTGTGACCGCGTTCCACCATGAAGGGACGCGGGCAAATGAGCGCCGCCATTTCGGCGTAATTGAAGGTACTTCCCAGATCGAACTCAAAGATCTCGTACTCGCCGGTCCACACATAGCTGAACGGCAAACGCGTCGACGCGTTCTTCGCCACCCATTCGTTGAAGTCGGCCGAGCAAATGGAGAACTTGTAGTCGGTCACGAGCGCCGGGATGCGCATGGCGCTTTTCCCGCCGTACGACAAACCGTAAAAGCCGATGCGTTCGGGATCGACGTTGGGCAGCGTTTGCAGCCAATCGACGATCTGTTGGTGCTGGGGGACGATGATCGAAAAGAGCGTCTTCTTGATCGGGTTGCCTTTGCGCTGAAGCGTGCGGAAACGATCTCGGAAGATATAAAGATTTTGCGGCGCGAAGGTGATGAAGCCGCGTTCGCACAGTTTGGCGGCGAAGTCGTGATATGCCGGATGGTCATTCAGAAAGATGTCGGTCGGGCGTCCTTCGAGGCCATGTTGGCAAACCACAACCGGTCGCTTTTCGCCGGCCTTGATGTTCTTGGGGACCAGCAGCACGCCATAGGCGAAGACATCGGGAAAGACGTCGAGGACGACTTCGTAGCCGGTCCACTTTTCGGTCTCCCACATTTGCCGGCTGCGCGGTGCGGCGGGAAGTACTGGCTGATCGAATCGCCCCACCACTTCGTCGGCGAAGTACTGCCGATACGACTCGATCGACTGCTCGTATTTCTCAAGCGAGCTGACGTCGAGTTTGCTCATGTAGGCTTGCCGCACGTAGCTGCTTTCAAGCAACAGCGCCTGATTGTGGCGGTCGAGCTCATGAAGTTGACGCTGGAGCCGGGCGGCGGCGTCAAGCTTGCGATTCGCTGGCGGCGCTGCGCCGGATTCGGCGAGGCGCGCATGGGCCGCGAACTCCAAGAGCATCGAGAGCGCTTCCGGCGTGCCGAAAGTCGCTTGTCCGTCCACGGGCTCGCGCACCAGAAGTTGACGATGCGCGGGCGAGCCTTCGATCGCGACGTCCAACCGCCGGAACTCGGCCTCGATCGCGGCGGCAGCGGGGCGTCGCAAGGTCGCCGGCGCGCCGCTCTGGCTGGGGAGGTCGACTTGCGGGTAGGAAGCGGCCTCGACGACGAGCGCCCGCGGGGCGATCATCGCCGCAACTTCGGCGTCGCCGAACTGCTCAAGCAGACCGAAGACGTTGCGATCGATCGGTTCGTCCCACACGCGTTCCCGCGGCCCAAAGAAACCGCTCACCAGCGCGGCGTCGATGCGCGGGTCGAGTGCCGCAGCGTACAACGCGATGAGTCCGCCCTCTCCGTAGCCGGCGACGGCGATCTTGGCGTCAGCCTCCTTCGAGAACCAATCGACGACGGCGAGCGTCTTTTGCACCTCGTAGCCGATCAGGTGACGTCCCAATTCGAAAGCGCTGCGATAGATGTATTCCCGGTGCGTGAGATTGGCGCCGCCCTGCCGACCCGGCGGCGCTCGCGGCTTCATTTCGCGGCTCAGCAGCGCAGGGACGACCACTTGGCAGCCGCTTTCCGCCAACCGCCGAGCGACCTGCGCCTCAGGCGGCACGCCCGGTTCGAGTCCACAGAGCTGCTCGGGAGTTTGATCGGCGTCGGGCAGGGCGACGACATGCGCGACCGGCTTCTGACGCGGTTTCAGCAGCAATCCTTCCCCGTGAACGTCGCCAAAAGCGGCCCAGCGGACGACGAAAACTTCGTAGGCCGGGGTTTGGGCGACCAGCGCCGGGGCGGCGGTGGAACCGACCAGTTCCAGCGCGTCGATCGGCGGACGGGCGTCGCGCACGCCCAGGATATGGGCGAGTCGCCGGCGATTCGGCTCGATCGACTTTTCATACGCGGCGGCAGACGTGAGGTCTCGTTTCCAGAAGGCGGCGCGTCGAGCGACCGACTGGTCGATTTCACGGAGCAAGAAGCGGTCCGCGCCGTCGACCATGCGCGAGGCGAGGTCCCCGTCCCAAGTCAGCGGCTCGGTGCCGGCCAAGGGCGGACCCGATTTCGGCTCCTGCGCGCCAGCGGTCAGCGGCATGGACGCGGCGAACCACAGCCCAAGGAGCGACGCGACGAGCAGGAGCAACTGGAGTGGAAGCCGAGGGCGGAGCGAAAGTCGTCGGCGAGGAGCGGCGAGGGAAGCAGGAGGAACGTTCATCGGGGGCCTCAAGTGGGAGGTAGGCGGGACGCGGGCCATGATATCGGCAGAAAACCTCGCTCGGCAACTTGCCTCCCTCGGGGTGGGCGGCGAGAATTCCGCCATGTTGCCATCTCGGTTCTCGATTCGGTCGATGATGATCGCCGTCACGCTCGCCAGCATCGTGCTCGCGGTGGTGGCACAAGCCGTGCGCGGCGAGGGTTGGGCGATTGCGATCTCTATGTCGGTCGCGGCGCTCTTCGCCATCCTGGTTTCGCACGTGGCGTTCTTCCTGTTCGCCATGGCACTGTCGTGGGTCGCGTCGCGTCGTGTGCAGCGTTTGCGAGGGGCGGGGTCGCCGTTTGCCGAGCACCGACCGCCGCCGCAATGGATTGAGCCGTCGGAGCCGGAAGCGTGAAAACTAACGTGCAAGTTCTTCCCCAACGGCCGTGCGGCGGGCGCCCTGCATGGCTGCCGGCGTGGCTGTTCTGCGTCATCGCCATGGGATGTTTGACCGCCAGCGTGCGTGCAGAATACCTGGCCAGCGCTTCGGCGCCGGCCGCGGGCGCAGTCAATCGGTCGGGACTGGTGGTGCGCTGCGAAACGCAATGCATCGAGGGCGCCGGCTACACGCCGATCCGCGTCACAATCGCCGACTCGGCCGGTATTCCGCTCGCCAAATCCCGAACGATCCATGTTTCCGCATTCTGTTTGCGGCATCCCTCGAACGACGTCGTTTCGCGGACGATTGTGGTCCCTGAAGGGGCGGCGTCGCGCACCGAGACGATTTACCTGCCTTTAGGACAGGCGGCTCACTGGAATACGCTGCAATTCACGTTTGTGGAGGGGGGGCGAGAGCTGTCCGACCTGCGCTGTGCGATGCCCTTTCGCAATCAACGTTTTTCGCCGCAGTTGGAACTCGAAGCTTCGATGTTGTTTCTGGATGACGACGCACCCGCATATGGACAACGTCGTCAGGCGGCGGAAAGACTGTTGAAGTCGCAGGAACCGGCGAAACTGCCTGACATGCGCGGGCTCACGTACAAGCTGTGCGGCCGCTACGAAAACGGCGCATTCGTCCAAACTCAATCGACTCCCGATAAGCCCGAAGCGCGCACCGCATCGACCGACGGTCAAGTCGTACTTGAGTTGGCTCGGTTTCACGCCGCGGACTTGATTCCCACCTCGGAATTGCCGATCGATTGGCGGGAGCTTGCCAACTTTACGGTCGTGTTCACTCCTTGGCCCGAACTGGAGCGAATCACGGCCGCGAACGACGGGCGTTGGACCGCCTTGCGCCGTTGGATCTCGGCCGGCGGAACGCTCATCGTCTATGACATGGGGCGGCAGTTCTCACGGTTGCGAGACCTCGAGCCGCGTGTGGGACTTAGCAGTCTGCCGGCGCTGGTGGAAACGGACAAGACGCCCGGATGGACGGCGCCGCAAGCGGCCGACTGGGGGAAGGAAATCGCCGGTTCGGGGCCGCCGAATCGCAGCACCTACGTGGTTTCCGGGCCGTTTGGCACGCAGCAGGTCATTTCCACGGCCGACGTTGCACCCAGCCCCGACGCCGAGAAAACGGACGAGAAACAGCCTCCGCCCAAGCGGCCGGACGACTCCATGAATTTCGTTTCGCGCGAACTGGGGTTGGGCTTGGTCGTGGCGATCGATGCGCCGGATCCGTTGCCTGGGCATGCGCGGGACTGGGATTGGATGTTCGGCCAGATCGGCGATCAGCGTTTTCGTCCCGGCCGCAAGCTGGGGATCACGCGTTTGGGAGAGAACCCCGACTTTGCCAACTTTCTCGTGAGGAACGTGGGGCAAGCTCCCGTCTGGATGTTCCTAACGCTCATCACGCTGTTCGTCGTCTTGATCGGCCCCGTGAATTATTTCGTGCTGCGCCGTCGCCGCCGACTGTACATGCTGTTGGTGACGGTTCCCGGAGCGGCGGCCGTCGTGACGGCGACGCTGGTCGTCTACGCCGTACTGGCCGACGGTCTGCACGTAAGGTCCAGAATTCGCAGTGTGACGCACATCGATCAGATTGGGCGAACCAGCAGTTCTTGGTCGCGGCAGGTTTACTTTGCAGGGCTGACGCCGGCGGGAGGATTGACCTATCCGGCCGACGCTTTCGTCCAACCCATCGACCGATGGGGACTGCAAGATGAACGTCGTTCGCGACACATGGAGTGGACCGACGAGGTGCAGAGCTACCGCCAAGGCTACATCGCGCCGCGGACCATGTCGCAGATGCTGGTGATTGATCCGCATCCGACGACGATCGGCCTGCGCATCCGAGTGGATGGAAGCGAGGAGGGCGGCTGCCGCGTTCGCAATGAACTCGGGGTGGGACTGTCGCGAGTTCTGATTCGAGACGAACAAGGGCGCTACTATCACGCGCCGCGACTGGAGGCAGGGGAAGAGAAGATGTTGCCTCGGGTCGATCCGAACTCGGGCGATTTTGCGCGGGACTTGCGCGATTTCGGCGACGTCGCCAAACTCGATCCGCCGCAATGGAACGATTCTCGCACCTTTCGTCGCGTGTATTACTACTACTCCAGCCAAGTCTCGGTGACGACTTCGACGAGCCTCATGGAGCAGGGAATCAGTCGGTTCAATGTGTTGCTGCGGGAAATGCCGCGGCGCGGATACTTGGCGGTCGCCGACGAACCGCTCGAGACGCCGGCAGGCGCAGATGCGCGCGAGAAGCAGCCGGATGTCAATTTTGTGATAGGAGCGTGGTGAGCGGATGATTGAAATTCGTCGGCTGCATCGCGTCTTCGGCGCCACCTGGGCCGTTAACGACATATCGTTCGAGGTGCCGTCCGGCAAGGTGTTCGGCTATATCGGCCCCAATGGCGCCGGGAAGACGACGAGCATGCGCATCCTCGCGACGCTCGATACGCCCACCTATGGCGATGCGCTAGTCGATGGCTACTCGGTCATCAAGGACCCTGATCGCGTTCGTCAGCGACTCGGCTTTATGCCCGACGCCTTCGGAACGTATCCGAATGTGAATTGCCGCGAATACCTCGACTTTTTTGCGCGGGCGTATGGTTTGGCCGGCAGCGATCGACGGCGCGCCATGGACCGCGTCATGCGCTTCACGGGGCTCGATGTTCTTGCCGAGAAGCCGATTCGCGGTTTGTCGAAGGGAATGAAGCAACGGCTCTGTCTGGGACGCGCACTGATCCACGATCCGCCAGCGCTGGTGATGGACGAGCCGGCGGCGGGACTCGACCCGCGAGCTCGCATCGAGCTGCGCGACATGATCGCCAGCCTCGCGGCCGAGGGCAAATCGATCCTCATTAGTTCGCATATTCTCACGGAACTGGCGGAGATGTGCGATCGCGTGGCGATCATCGAACGCGGAAGGTTGCTCGCCAACGGCACCGTCGACGAGATCCGCAAGACGTTGGTGCCGCATCGCGAGGTCAAGGTGCGCGTCATCGGAGACGCCGAGCCGCTCCGGCAGTGGCTCGTCGCACGCCCCGAGATTCAGAAGGCGACGGTCGACGGGGAGGAGGTGCGTTTCTCGCACGAAGGGCAGCGCGAGGACGAGGCGGCGCTGTTGCGAGAGATGATTTTGGCAGGACTACAGGTTGCGGAATTCGGCAGCCACACCACGTCGCTCGAAGAAGTCTTCATGCGCGTGACGCGAGGAGAGGTGCAATGAGTGCAGCCGAAACGAAATGGGAGCGGATCGACCAGTTGCTGGAATGGGGCGGCGAAAAAGTCAACCCGATTCTCGTCAAAGAAGCTCGTCAGGCGCTCAAGAGCAATCATTTTGTCCTGACGTTTTTGCTGCTGTTGATCTGCGCGTGGGGCTGGTCGTTCATGGGGATTCTGGCTCAGATGCCGGACATCCAATTCAACGGCGGCGGCCTGACGATGCTGCAGGGATATTTCATCGTGCTGCTGGTCCCGCTGCTGCTGGTGGTCCCCTTCGCGGCGTTCCGGTCGCTCGCCTCGGAACGCGAGGACGGCACGTTCGAACTTATGTCGATCACGACCTTGAACGCGACGCAGATCGTCGTGGGGAAACTGGCCAGCACGCTCTTGCAGATCATGCTCTATACGTCGGCGCTGGCGCCGTGCATCGCGTTTACCTACATGCTGCGCGGCGTCGACGTGGTGACGATCGTCTTTGTGATTTACTACACGGTCGTCATTTCAATCCTGTTGTCGATCAGCGCCTTGTTGGTCGCCACGCTGTCGCGCTCTCGTCACTGGCAGGTGCTGTTGTCGATCCTGCTGCTGCTGGGGCTGTTTCTGATTTTGTGGACATGGGGACTGTTCGTTTTCGAAGCGGTGTTCGAAGAGGGGCTGTTTCAGGTATCAGGCGAGCCCGCCTTTTGGCTCGTTCAATTCGCCTTGGCGTGCGGTTACGTTTCCCTCGGCGTCCTGATGGTGCAAGCGGCCGCGTCGCGGATCACGTTCGCCAGCGACAACCGTTCGACTCGCCAGCGCATCACGGTGCTCGTCCAACACGCCATGCTGATCGGCTGGGTCGTGTACTTCTTCTCGGACAGTCGCGAAGTCGAGTTTGTGTATGTGCTGGCGTCGCTGGCCGCGATTTGGGGCGGATTCACGGGGTCGTTGATGATCGGCGAATCGCCGCAGTTGTCAGCGCGAGTAATTCGCTCCCTCCCCTCGACGCCCCTCGGACGCATCTTGTTCACATTGCTGAATCCCGGATCGGGCGCGGGGTACCTGTTTACATGCGCGAACCTGACTGCCGTCGCCGCGATCGCGATCGCCATGGGTTTCACCAGCTACTTGATGGGGTCGACCATTCAGACCGAATGGCTGGCGTTCACGCTTTTGGTTTGGAGCTACGTGACGGGGTATCTGGGAGTCAGCCGCCTGGTCATTCTGGCGCTGCGCCGAATTTCGCGCGTTCCCGAACTCTTGTCCATCATTATTGTGGCGATCATGGCGTCGGCGGGCATCGCGGCGCCCTTGGCGCTCGAAGCGGCCGCACGCGGACTGGCTCGTTTCGACTATACCGCATTGCAGGTCACGAATTGGGTCTGGACGCTAGAGCAAGCCGGCCGCATGAACATGCTTGTCAGCCATCCCGAGGTGGTCGTGACGACGCTGGTGTTCGCCTGCTTGATGCTCGTGGTCAACGCCCTGCTAAGCAACCAAGAACTGGCCCCGGTCCGCACCGACGACTCCTCCCCGTAGCACAGGCTTCCAGCCTGTGACTTTGCCCCGCAACTTCCCCCGCCAAGTCTTCCCCGCTGGAGTGGTAAAAATCTGAAGGTGAATCCGCGCATGGTTGTTGCGCCGACACCCCCTCATTCCCAGCCCTTCTCCCCGCGGCGGGGAGAAGGGAGCACCATCCGCGCGTGTCGTTGCGCCACAAACGACAGTGGGTGCGAGGCGCCAAACTCTCCGAATGCAACAGAGTTTTTATCACTCCGCCCCCGCTCGCCCCCCATTTCAGCCCCGTCGATGGACATTCGGCGCCGGGGCCGCCGCGAGCGTTGCCGGGAGTTCGGCCAACCACCGCTGCACGCGGCCCAGCACATCGGCTGCGGCGGGCGCTTGGCCGCTCACTCTCAATTCGCCGGCGGCCAAGCATTGCTTGAGCAGTTCAAGTTGCGTGCGGGCTTGGGCGAGAAACAACGTCGCCTCCGCCGCGGGCATGACTTCGCGCAGCAGTTCGACGGCCGACTCGGTCCGCCGCCGGTCGAGCCAAACGAGCCGACCGGCTTCGGCTTTGAGAAGACGCCCGCCGAAGTAGCCGCGCCGCAACTCCCGTTGTTCGTTGAACTGATAGACGGGGTCGGCGCCGAAGTAAAATGACGCAGCGCCAGTGCGGCGAAAGCCGGCGACGATCGGTTCCTGCCACGGCGCGACGGTGAACTCGATTCGTTCTACAAGCGCCGTCGCTTCGCGCAGGAGGTCTTCGCGATCTTGTTCGTTGCGCGCCACAGTCGCCTCAAGTTACAGTCGCCTCAAGTTACAGTCGCCTCAAGTGGCGCCGCGGTCGGCGGGCCGCTTGGAATTGGCGCGGCTGCGATATCGAGCGCTCACGCGCTCTAGCAGAGCGCGCTCGTCGGCCGTGAGTTGGTCGAGTCCGACCTGATGCAGTCGCGCCAGGATTTCGTCCACTTGTCGCTCTTCATCCGCTTCGCGATCGCGCTGCCGCAAGCGTTCGTCCCACTCCTCTTCAAACGCCTCGACGAACGCATCGCTGTCGATTTCGGAGCGATCGTCGGACGTCTCTTCCTGACGCTCGCGCGGCGCATCGAACGCAGGTCGCGCAAGTGCAGCCAGCCAAGAGGGGGCGGAAAGTTCCGCCATCGCTCGTCGTTCCATCCGCAGCCCGGTGAACAGGACGACGCCGGCCACGACGCTCAAGGCGAACCACGGGGCGATCGGTCCTTCGAGCGGTTCGTTGCGAACCAGGAACGCCGTAACGGCCAGACCGAGCGCGGCGAGACGAGCCAAGCGGGCGACCAGCAACGTGGCGACATCGCGCGACAACTGCGGGCGAGAAAGGCGTACCGTGGCGCGGAGGATGCTGCCGCCGTCGAACGGATAGGCCGGAAAGAGATTGATCAGGAACAGCGTCCAGTTGATCCAGAACGACAAACCGGCGATGGCGCCAAGCGACAGTCCGCCGCCGACCGGCAGGCCTTGCGGCTGGAGGGGATCGAGCAAGCCGGCGACCGAAACCTGAGGTTCCAGATAGCGGAGCACGGCGAGGCTGGGCACAAGCGCCAGGAACAGATTGCAGAGCGGGCCGGCGAGGTGGACGTAGATCTCCGACTTGGGATCATCGTGCACTTCCCATTCGCTCAGCCCGCCGATGGGCCCGATGATGATCGCCTGCGTCGCGCCTCCTTGACGTTTCGCGACCCAGAAGTGGGCCAATTCATGCGCGGCGAGACTGAGGTACAACACCAGCAGGCTGGCGGCGGCGAGCCACAACAGGCCCGTGTCGACGACGCCCGTCGGTTGTTGGCCGGCCACTTGGGCCATATAGAGGACGGCCGCGCCGAACAGCAGAAAGTGGGCATGGAGGCGCACTGGCAACCCCTGCCACGTCCCCAAGGGAATTGTCCAATCCACCTGCTCGCGCATGGCAACCTCGACCGCCGTGGGCCGCCCCGCGCCGCACCGAAACTTCAGCCTCGCGACGCTTCACGACGCCTCTGTCACTGTACCAATGTCGTGCGAAAGCTTCAACGCCGACGTTTGCGCCCCGGCCGCCGCCGCCGACCCCCGCATGCTCGCATCGTCGCTCGAAGGATGGTAGAAGAAAAGCACGATCCCGCACCCTTACCCGCAATCCCCATGTCCAACCCCGCTGAACCTACCCTGCTGACGACCTCGCGTTTTCGCGTCGTCCAAGTCGAACAGGTCGCTCGCGACGGCCGCTCGCGAACGCGCGAAGTGATCCGCCATCCCGGCGCCGTCGTGCTGATTCCGGTCGTCGACGATCAGCACGTCTGTCTGATCCGCAATTTCCGCGTCTCGCTGCAACAGACGCTGATTGAGCTTCCCGCCGGCACGCTTGAACCGGGCGAGCCGCACGTCCAGACCGCCGCCCGGGAACTGCAAGAGGAAACAGGCTACGTCGCCGAGAAACTGGAGCTGATTCACACGTATTACCCGTCGCCCGGGATTCTCGACGAGTGCATGTATCTCTATGTGGCGACGGGGCTAACGCCAGGCGATGCCGCTCGGGAAGCGGGCGAGGAAATCGACAATCTGGTCGTTTCGTGGGACGAAGCGCTCGCTCTGATCGATCGCCGCGAGATTCACGACTCGAAGACGCTCGTCGGTCTGTTGCTTTACGACCGCTGGCGTCGTTCGCAGCCTTCCCCCTAAGGAGCATGGCATGCTCGATCGGTCCGCTGCCGCTACTCCGTCTCGAACTCGCCGTCGACGTCCGCCCGGAGGGCCGCGCGTCGCCGTCGGAGTTGCGTCGCTGGTGTTGATGTGGCAGGCGACGTGTTGCGGCGTCGCCAGCGCCGACGAGGCGGCCGATCTCGAATTCTTCGAAAAGCGCATTCGACCCGTGCTCGCGCAGCGCTGTTGGGAATGCCATGGTGCAGACGAGGCCAAGCTGCGCGGCGGGTTGCGACTCGATAGTCGCGAAGCCGTGCTGCAGGGGGGCGAAACGGGGCCCGCCGCCGTGCCAGGCGATCCAGCCGCCAGCCTGCTCGTGGAAGCGATCGGTTTTCAAAGTAGTCAGATTGAGATGCCTCCATCGGGCAAACTTCCAGATCAAGAGATCGCCGATCTGCAAGAGTGGGTGAAACGAGGACTCCCCTTTCCCTCGGCGGCTGCGACGGCCGCCGCGAAACGGACCATCTCTCTGGAAGAAGGTCGGCGTCACTGGGCCTTTGCTCCCCTCCGCGCCGCGCGAACCGCTGTGTCGCTGACGAGGGAAGAAAGCGACTCGTTGGTGGAACGACCGCGTTCGCGCATCGACGTCCATTTGCGAGCCGAACAAGCCCGACGCGGGCTGAAGGCCGCGCCGCCGGCGTCGCGCTCGCAATTGCTCCGGCGTCTGAAATTCGACCTGCTGGGATTGCCGCCCACGCCCGAGGAGACGGCCGAGTTCGTGGAGGATGAGTCGCCGGACGCGTACCAGCGGCGCGTCGACCGCTGGCTGGCTTCGCCCCATTACGGCGAACGACAGGGCCGTCATTGGCTTGATCTCGTGCGCTACTGCGACATTCCCGAAAGTTGGCGCGAAGGCGAAGCGCAGGCCTACTGGTATCGAGACTGGGTCGTTGCGGCGGCGAACGCCGACTTGCCGTACTCGGAGTTCATACGGCGGCAATTGGCGGCCGACCAAATCCCCGCATGCACGCCGGCCGACAATGCGGCGCTGGGGTTTCTTGGATTGAGTCCTTCTTACTGGAAGGAACTGAAGCTCGATCAGTCGGTGATCAAGCAGGTCGTCGCCGATGAATGGGAGGAACGAATTGAAGCGATCGGCGCTACGTTCTTGGGGCTCACGTTGGCCTGCGCTCGCTGCCACGACCACAAGTACGATCCAATCAGCGCCGAAGACTACTACGCGTTGGCGGGAGTGCTCAGCAACGTGCGGCAACAGGACGTTGCGGTGACGCCGGCCGAGATTGCGGGGCCGGCCGCCGCCGCGCGCCGGCGGGTGAAGGAGATCGACCAGGAATTGAGCAAATTGCGTGCGGTGAAGGAGCCGTCTGCGGAGCAGAAGCAGATGATGGAGTCGCTGGCGGCCGAAGCAGTGCGTCAGCGTGCTACGCCCGGATTCGACATCCCGCCGGCCTATGGCGTGGCGGACGCCGCGCTGCATGTGCTGCCCGACGGTCCTAGTCGCACCAAGTTGGAATACCGCGGCGAAATGCAAAATGTGTCGCTGCAGATCCGCGGGAACCCCGCCAAGACCGGGCCGGTCGTCCCGCGCCGCTTTCTGCGCGTCCTCGCCTCGCCCGACCGCCCTCCCTTTCAGACCGGCAGCGGGCGACTCGATTTGGCCGACGCCCTCGTCGCCGATGCCGCACCGCTGGTCGCTCGAGTCGCCGTGAATCGCGTCTGGATGCAAGTCTTTGGACGCGGCATCGTGACGACGCCTAGCAATTTTGGGTTGCTCACCGAAAAGCCGGTTTTCCACGAACTACTGGATGAACTGGCGGCCGACTTCATCGCCGGCGACTGGTCGCTCAAGCGTTTGCGGCGGGAACTGGTTTTGACGGCCGCCTATCGCCAGTCGAGCCGACCGACGGAGTCCGAACAATCGGTCGACCCGGACAACGCGACGGTGTGGCGCATGCCGGTGCGACGCTTAGACGTCGAAGCGTGGCGCGACGCCGTGTTATTCGCGTCGGACGAACTTGATCAGCGCGTCGGCGGTCCGCCGCTCGACCTTAACGATGCGCAACATCGTCGGCGCACGCTGTACGCCGTCGTGAAGCGACGCGAACTGTCGGACCTCCTGCGGCTGTATGATTTCCCCGACCCGGTCGCGCATAGCGCTGCACGCGAACCGACGACGACTCCCCTACAGCAACTGTTCGTGCTGAACAGCCCCTTCATGGCGCAGCGCAGCGAAGCCTTCGCGGGTTTCTTGCTTCGCGAACTCCCTAGCGGGTCCGACGACGCCCGGATCGATTTGGCGTTCGCTCGGCTGTTTCAGCGAACTCCGTCCGCAGCGCAGCGCCGCCACGTCGCGGCGTTCCTGGGGCTCGCTCGCCAACGAGGCGAACCGGAACCGCGCGTGTGGGAACAGGTCGCGCAGGTGCTGTTGGGCAGCAACGAATTGCTGTTTGTGGATTAAGACGGAGCGACTAGTCGGCGCAATGAGGCAGCGAAATGAGGCAGCGCAATTAGGCAGCGCAATTAGGCAGCGCGAGAGAACGCGTGCACCGTCGGTTCGGCGTCGAAATTCACCAAGTCGCGGACGGCGTAACTGGGCTTGGAGGCGTTGGCGAAATAGATCCGCGCGTTGACTTCGCCGAGCAGTCCGAGGCTGAAGAATTGCAGTCCGACGAACAGCGAAAGGGCGGTCAGCAAGAGCAGCGGATTGCCCGTCATGTCGACTCCGCCCAGCACCTTCATGCCGATCGTCGCCAAGCCCGCGGCGCTCATGAGGGCCCACGATACGAGCCCCGCCATGCCGAACAACTTCATCGGGGAGGCGAAATACCGCAGCAGGTAAGTGACCGTCATCAGATCCAAGACGACGCGGAAGGTTCGCGAGATGCCGTACTTGGTTTGGCCGAAGCGACGAGGGTGGTGACGCGTCACCACTTCGATGCACCGTGCGCCGCGCTGATGCGCGAGGATCGGGATGAAGCGATGCATTTCCCCGTAGAGCTCCAGTTCTTGAGCGATTTCGCGCCGAATGGCCTTCAGCGTGCAGCCCAGATCGTGAATCGGGAATTTGGTCACTTTCGAGATCAACCAGTTGGCGCAGCGGGACGGCAGCTTGCGGTTCAACAATGCGTCTTGTCGCTCTTTACGCCAGCCGTGGACTAAGTCGTAGCCCTCGGCGATCTTGTCGACCATCATGGGGATGTCGAGTGGATCGTTCTGCTGATCGCCGTCGATGGTGACGATCACGTCCTGAGAGGCATGCTGGATGCCGGCATGCATGGCGGCCGTCTGGCCGTAGTTGCGTCGGAACAAGACCACCTTGATGCGGTCATCGGCGGCGGCCAATGCGCGGAGTTCCTCGACGGTGCCGTCGCGCGAGCCATCGTCGACGATCACGATCTCATAGGGATGGCCGTAGGCGACTAGCGTCTGGGTGAGATTCTCGCAGAGAGGACGAATGTTCTCGCGTTCGTTGTAGACCGGCACCACCACCGACACGCTCAACATGACAAACCCTCCATGGCGTCCGCCGGGGCTGCTCGTCCGTAAGCTTCCCCCATCACAAGCGTCGCTCCGCAAGGCGCAGCCCTGCGGCAGCTCGGCCGCGAATCAGACGGCAGAGTAGGCGATTGGAGGGCGGGGGGCAAGATCAGCCGGCGCGGACCAAACGAGTCTTGTCGGCCAATTCGTCGATCCAGCACTCCACCAGCGTCGTCAAGTTGGCGTTTGCGTCGACATGGCCTTCATAGGTCAGGCACGTTTCGACGCAATCCGCCGCCGTCTCGTCGGTTCCGCCCCAGCGGGGCAAGATAGACTGGACCGCCTTGCGCAAGAGATCATCGCCAACCAACGGTCCGCCGGCCAAACAGGTCATGATTTGACGGTAATAGTCGGCGGCGAAGCCCAACAGCAGCCGGAGTCGAACGCGACGGGGCGGGGCTTCCTTTCCGGCCTGATCGACGAATTTCGCCATCTCCCTTGCGAGCGCAACGGAGCTGATCGCTTGCGGCGGCAATTCAGCCAGCAGCTTGCGGCGGAATTCTCGCAATTCCGAGTCCGCCAGTTCGGCCGCTCGTTGCAGACTGCCGCCGGCGAGCGCGGCGAGCGACGCGGCCTCGGCAGGCGTCTCCGCGATCTTCTGTTCCAAGAGCAGACGCTGCAGCACGTCGTCAGGCAATGGTCGAAACCGAACCGTCTGACAGCGCGAACGGATCGTGGGCAACTGTTTCTGCTCGCTGGCGCCGATCAGGATGAGCAGCGAGCGGGGAGGCGGCTCCTCCAGCGTCTTCAGGAGGCAATTCGCGCCTTCGGCATTGAGGTAATCGGCGTCGTCGATGATCGCGATCTTGCGTCCGCCGTAGAACGGCTTCAGCGAAATGTCGTGGCACAAGCCTTCCTGCATGCGGTGTTCGCGGTCGCCCAGGAACAACTCGACCGGTATCGTCGCTCGATCGTCCGGCTTGGAGACCACGATGAAGTCGGGGTGAGTGCCGGCGGCAAACATCAAGCAGCTGTGGCATTCGCCGCAGGCGTCCAAGTCTTCATCTCGCGTTCGTTCGCATAACAAACATTGGGCGATGCGATTCGCGACCAGTCGTTTGCCGACGCCGGCTGGACCAACGAACAAGAACGTGCTCGCCAGTCGCCCCATGCGGAGGGCTCGGCGAAAACGGTCGAAGATGGCGTCGTGACCGACGAGCGTGTGGGACATAGCACGAGCGACTGGCGGAGGCGGACGATGCGAGACGGCGAGTCGAGTGTAGGGGAGAAGCGGCGCCTGTCCAATCCCTCGTCGGCGTTCCGCAATCAGCCTCGTCGCTCGCCGTGCATCGTCGCGACCACGCGTCGCGCTCCGGCGCGATTGCGGTGCTCGCAGAGGTAAATGCCTTGCCAGGCGCCAAACGCCAATCGGCCGTCGTGGACCGGGAGCGATAGAGAGCAACCGAGCAGGGCGTTTTTGACGTGGGCCGGCATGTCGTCGGGGCCCTCCAGCGTGTGCACATAGGGCAAGTCTTCGGAGGCGATGGAGTTGAGCGCCATTTCGAGGTCGCGAGGCACGTCGGGGTCGGCATTTTCATTGATGAGCAGCGACGCGGAAGTGTGCTGCAGAAACAAGTGCAGCAAACCGACCCGCAGTTGCTCGAGCTCCGGCAAGGCGCGGACGATTTCCTCGGTGACCAGATGACAGCCGCGGCGACGCGCAGCGAGCGAGATCAAACGTTGCGACCACAGGGAGTGCATGTTGTTAATCTGGGTTGGCTGTGAAGTTTTGGGGATGTTCTGGGAAGGACGCGATTCGCGGTTGGTCGCGAGCCTCGCGGTCGGCGCGGGTGCGAGCAAGGGGGCAAGCGGGGAGCGACGGAAAATTTTTCGTGAAATTTTTTCGTGGGAGTTCTTGCGGTCGCATCCATAGTTGCTCATGGGAAACGTCGCCGAGGGGCGTGTCCTGGCGACTCCCCGTTGGCGGGACGCCTCGCACGGTGCTCACAGGCGACGCGACGCGACGCCCCCTTGACCTGGGCGCAATGGCGAGCATTCCACCACAAAACGCCGCTCGCCGCTCGACCCCTTGACACTTCCGCGCGACGGGGACGATCGCCGCTTTGTTTTTCCTAACTGGCATGTCAGGTACGACTGCTGAAACCCCTTGTTTTCCAAGGGCAAACGACTGATTTCGCGCCCACGAAAAACTTGACATCCCAACTGATCCGGGAATAATACAGCGTCTTCAGGGCCAGCAGGTCTTCCCACCTTTGGTGCTGAGCGTCTCGATGGTCCCAAGGGCGGCAAAAAAGCTGCTGCGGCTGAAAAGCTCACAGGGACGTCGGCAGACGAAGTATCACAAGACCAGGACGCAGCTAGGGCCGAACGGCGTGTGAAGAGGGCGAGGCGGGCGAAAGCCGGCCGGCTCGGTCTTCGCTGACGCCAGCTGGAAGGATCAAGCATCCGATCGACTTTCGCGGCGATGTCAGCGACATCTCGCGGCGAGTCTCGAGTGTGCGGCATCTTTCGCAGGATACGGACGAGGCGAGCTGATGGATGAACCATCAGCCCCTGGGCCGTGTCGTAATGCAGGCGACGTTCCGCGTCACTCGCGGATGAAGTGCAATTGCCACTGATTTAATTTCAACGGTGATTCGGCCGAGCAAGCCGCCTTGCCGGTGTACCGAACACCACATCGACACGTCTCGTTCCAACGGGAAAGAGCAGGGAGACACATGAGCAACATTCGTAACGTTTTCGACGCCATCTTGAAGTACGGGCACGACGAGGATTTCGATCCGATCGCCTGTGAGGAATTCGAGCCGACCGACGCGCCGGCTGGTTCGCCGGAGAAGATTGAAATCCTCCGCCGCCGAGTGGAGCAGGGGATGCCCCTGTGGCACGACGAAGATCGCTGCGACTTCTCGGGACTCACCGGCGCCATCCGCCCGCGCGAGTGATCGTTCGCCGAACAAGGGCCGTCAAAGCTCAATCAATAAGGCCGCTCGTCCCGTGCATCGGGGACGAGCGGCCTCTTTTCGTTGGCTCTGCGAACGCAGAGCCGATTGTCGAGCGGCCCTGCGGCGCTAGAGAAAGTAGACCTTCTCGGCCGTCTTCCGCAGCAGCCATTCGCGGTCGTCGGCCGTCAGGAAATCACAGCCCTCGCGAATCAGGGCGATGGAATCGCGATACGTGTTTTCCCCCGTAAGCTGGTACGGACAGTCGCTCGCCCACATCAGTCGCTGGGGTCCAAACGCGTCGTACAGTCGCCGGATCATCGGAATCAGGTCGTGGTAGGGAGGTTTTTTCTTCCCAAGGGCGTAGTAGGCGGAAACTTTCACGTGCGTGTGCTTGTGACGAGCGAGCGCGACGAGTTTCTGGAGGTCGTCGTCGCGGATCTGCCCGTCGACGCCGATACGCGCAAAGTGGTCGATCACCACCGGCGTGTCAGGGTGCTGGCCGCACATTTGGTCCACGGCCGGCAGGTCTTGCGGATTGATCAGGCAGCACATCGCCTGTCGCGTTTTCGCCGCCATGCGCCATAACGCGTCCATGCCGGCGCCGGTGAGCCACTTGTCGGCGCCGCGAATCAGCGACGTGATGCGCAGCGCCGTCACGCGCTTCGCGAGCAGCTTTTGCAGTTCGACATCGGGGTGCGGTTGGGTGTCGTCGATCATCCCCACGACGCGAAAACGGTCGGGGAAGCGCGCGGCGGCGTCGATCAGGTACGCATTATCCCAGCCGTGGTAGATGTGATGCTGGATCAGCACCACCCGCCCTACGCCTTCTTTGCCGACCAATTCCAGACACTCTTCGGCCGTAAAACTGGCCGGCTTGAGATCGTCGACCGTCTGGCCGCTGGCGAGCGGAAATTTGGCGACGTCCCGCGTCCAGATGTGGGAATGCGCATCGATCCACGGTGAGTTCATCGGCGGGGACGGCGCTGGCTGAGTCTGCGCGGCGAGTTGTTGCGCGGCGAGCGAAACAGTAATGCCTCCGAACACGGCCAGCGCTTCTCGTCGCGTCGGCGACTCCACGGTGCAACGCGGCGCAGCGCCGCACGAAAGGACGGGCTTGATTGGGGAGACCGAACGCGGCATGGCGAGTCCCTTGCAGGCGAATGGGGGCGGATGGTTCGGCCCAGGCAGGCCGGATGTCTTTGCGTCGAAGGCTCAATTTAACACGAACGCGAGCGCGCGACGCGAGACATTTTTCGGTTCCCGCGGCGCGGCGGGGTCTTGGGGAAGATGGTCAGCCGCGCGTCGGTCCATTCGAGTTGCCGGGAAGGCTGGTCCGATACAAGGCGACGGGCGCTGGCTGGCGCGCCGATCGCCGGCAGGAAGGGAAACGGATGTCCAACTCGAGTTCAACGCCGCAGGTGGAGCGCACGCGCAGCGATCTGGGGCCGGAGCGGCTGGCGATGGCCGTTTCGCGCCGCCCTCCCGGGCTGTGGACCGACGTCGAGGTCGACGCGGAACTGCGCCGATCGCGACAGTTGATCCGTGCCTTCGCTGCACAAGATGCCGCGTTGGCATGCGATGGCGATCGGCTTGGACCGGCGTACGCTCGCTCCCAGGCGCCGGTGAAGCACGAGTCGGGTTGTGGCGATGGAAGTGTTTCTGAATACGAAACTTACCGCCTGCAGTTGGTGCGAAAAAAACACGAGCCGAACGAAAAAACGGGCCCAGACAGTCTAGGGGGGGAGGCGGCGGCGGCCGTGCGTTCCGCCGTTTTGTCCGACCCCGCGGCGCTCGTCCCGCTCGCGCTCGGGGCCTTGGTCCTTGGACTGGGGCTAGCCGTGCTTTCCGTCGTGCTGCTGCTGAGACTGTCTGTCTAGACTGTCTGTCTAGACTGTCTTCCCAGGCTGGTCGAGTCAGCCGCCGATTTCCGTGAGGCCCTACCGAATCGCTTGCCCTGACCGGTTCCACTCGGAATAATGGCGCGAAGGCAAGCGTGCTGCGTCGGCGCGAAAACCGACGGCACTTCTGCTTGCCCGAAGATGGCGAGGAGGATGTCGTCATGATGCGCTCGACGGCCGCACGTTGGATCTGGCGTTCCGTGTTGAGTGGAATGGGACTCGCAGCGTTTCTTTCGGCGAGTTCGTCAGTTGAGGCTCGGCATCCCGTTTATCGAGCGCCCGTATATCGAGCGCCCGTATATCGAGCGCCCGTATATCGAGCTCCAGTCTGGACGGCGCCGCGGCACTACGGCATCTCCTACTGGGGCAGCGCCTATCATCGAGCGCCGGCCTACTATCGAGCGCCAGCGTACTACCGCGCGTATCGTCCGCCGGTGGCCGGCTTTTACGGCGGTTACTACGGTGGTTACTACGGCGGTTTGACTCGGCACGCGTATCGACACGCCTACCGTTATCCGGCGGCGTACTACTACCCGTCATATTACGTCTCTCCCTACATCTATTCGGTCGGCATTGATCCCTGGTTGGGCGTCGCGCCGATCGGATGGTTCGGCGCCAACGACGTCGGCGGGGCGGCGAATCCGCAGTTGGCAGCGGCGCAGTTGGGAGCGGCGCAGTTGGGAGCGGCACGAGCGCCGGCGGCGCAGTTGCCGGTCAACAATCGGCCAGCGGCGGGGCAAGTGGCCCCTGCGCCGCAGGGAGCGCGACCGGCGGCGGACGATCCGTTCGCGGCAGGGCGGCTGGTCCAGATTGGCGGCGCCGACGGCGAAGGTCGGCCGGTGCGCGCCATGCTCGCTCGCGTCCCCGGGATCGTGGCCCAGGCCGCTCAAGGGGGCGGCGTGGATGCGAACACGATTCGGCAGGTGGTGAACGAGGTGGCGGCGAACCGTTCGACGGCTCGACCGGCGGCCGCTTCTGAACCTACGGCGTCCTCGCTGGACGATCGTCGACGGGCGAACAAATACCTGGAACAGGGCGACGAGCTATTTGCTCGCGGTCGGTACTTGGAGGCGATGTCGGTTTATCGGAAGGCGTCGAGCGCGGCATCGGACGTCGCTCAGCCGTGGTTCCGCCAGGGCTTTGCGTATTTAGCCGCGGGGCGGTACGAACGATCGGTGGAGTCGTTTCGCGAGGGGCTGCAGCGCGACCCGGGGTATTTCGAATCCGGATTTCGTTTGGCGCAGCTTTACGGCGGCGATGTCGCAGCCAAAGAGAAGCACATCGAAGCGCTGGCTCAGGCGGCGTTGGACGACGACGCGAATTCGGATTTGGCCTATTTGGTCGGGCTATTTTTGCATTTCGACGGCCAGCCTGAGCGTGCGACGCCGTTTTTCGATCGCGCGGACAAATTGGCTGCGGAGCGCGCGGCGCGGGCGGGCGGCGAGGCAGCCGTCCCGTAATCGGGGGCCGCCGCAACCTGTCCGACGCTGGCCGACTGTGCTACAAGAAGGGACGCGAAATCGACGCTCCTTCCTGTAGATTGCAGCCATGCCGAAAGACTTCCTTCAGGGCGCCAAACCGTCGTACGACGTGGTCGTGATCGGCAGTGGTTTGGCCGGACTCACGACCGCCAACATTCTGGGCCGCGCAGGCTACTCGGTCCTGCTGGTCGAACAGCACTACAAGCTGGGCGGCATGGCGACTTGGTTCAAGCGTCCCGGCGGTCATATCTTCGACGTGTCGCTGCATGGCTTTCCCGCCGGCATGATCAAGAGCTGCCGGCGGTATTGGTGCGAGGAGATTGCCAATTCCATCGTGCAGTTGAAGAACATCCGGTTTGACAACCCCATGTTCTCGCTCACCACCTCCTACAACCGCGACGACTTCACTCGGTTGTTAGTCGAACGGTTTCAGGTGCCGGCCGAGTCGGTGAGGGCGTTCTTCGACACAGCGCGGGGGATGAACTTTTACGACGACCAGTCGTTGACCACCGGTCAGCTCTTCGAACGCTTCTTTCCGGGACGGGAAGACGTCGTTCGCTTGCTGATGGAGCCGATTGTGTACGCCAATGGCTCGACGCTGGAAGATCCGGCGATCACCTACGGCATCGTCTTTTCGAATTTCATGTCGAAGGGCGTCTTCACCTTTGAAGGCGGCACCGATCGACTCATCGAACTCATGCATCAGCAGTTGGTCGCGAACGGCGTCGACGTGCGGATCAAATGCGATGCCCAGCAGATTCACGTCGAACAGGGCAAGGTGACCGGCGTCACGGTGAATGGTCGGCGCATCGGGTGCCGAGCGGTGGTCTCGAACGCCAATCTGGTGCTCACGATCAACCGGCTAGTCGGCGAACAGCATTTCGACGCCAAGTTTGTCGAGGAAGCGCGCCAAGTTCGGCTCAACAACTCCAGCACCCAGGTATACATCGCGCTGAAACCGGAGGAGCGCGTCGAAGAATCGACGGGCGACCTGCTATTCAGTTCGACGGCCGACCATTTCCGCACCGATTTATTGTTGAGCCGCGAGATTACCAGCCGCACCTATTCGTTTTATTATCCGCGGACGCGGCCCGAGGGCCGGCCGCGCTGTTTGATCGTGTCGAGCACCAATGCGCACTACAAGGATTGGGCCGAGCTGCCGGACGACGCGTACGAGGCGAGCAAGCAAGACTTGATCGACAAGACGCTCGACCACCTCGAACGCTACGTGCCGAACGTGCGCGACCGCATCGACCTCGTCGACGCCTCGACGCCCAAAACGTTCGAGCACTATACGCGTCACGCCCTGGGCGCCAGCTTTGGGACGAAGTTTGAAGGACTTGGGGTCAGTCGGGCGCTGCCGGAGCAGGTGCGCGGACTGTACCACGCGGGCAGCGTCGGCATTATCATGTCGGGCTGGCTGGGCGCGATCAATTACGGCGTGATCGTCGCCAATGACGTCGATTCGCTCCTCTTGAAGATGCCCGTATGAATTCCCCTGCCAGCAATTCCCCCAGCGAGATCGATCCGGCCATTTTGGCGGCCATTCCCCATCGCCCGCCGATGCTGCTCGTCGATTCGATCGTCGAACAGTCGGCCGATCGGATTGTGTGCCGGAAGCAGTTTCGCGCCGAGGAGTTTTTTTGTCAGGGGCACTACCCGGGGAACGCGATCATCCCGGGAGTCATCCTGTGCGAAACGGCGTTGCAGAGCGGGGCGATCCTGTTGTCGCAGCAGACGGCCGACTCCGGCGGCGTGCCCGTGGCGACGCGTCTCAACGACGTGAAATTCAAACGCTTAGTTCGTCCCGGCGAAACGATCGCCATCGAAGTGACGCTCACCGACCGATTGGCGGACGCCTACTTCATGACGGGCAAGATCACGGTCGACGGCAAACTCGCCGCGCGACTCGATTTCGCCTGCAGCGTCGTGAAACCCCAGTAGCTCTTGAAACCCCAGTAGCTCGAGAAAACCCAGTAGTGCGTCTAATCGACCAACTAGTCGATCGTCGCCGCTCGGGGATACGACCCCAGCACTTCGACGCGGACCGTGCGTTTGCGCAGCGCGTCGATTGCGCGACGCACCGGCGCATCGACTTGATGTCCCTCGAATTCGACAAAGAACAGGTACTCGCGTTCCGTCGACGGCGCCGGAAATGACTCGATCCACGTCAAATTGAGTCGGCCCTTTTTGAAGACGAGCATGGCGTCGGCGAGCGCACCGGGACGATGCGGCAGTTCGAACATGAGCGACGTCTTGTCGCGTCCTGTACGACGCGGCGTTTCGCCGCCGCCGATGACGGCGAAACGAGTGACGTTGTTGCCGCGATCTTCGATATTCGCCGCGACGACGTTGAGACCGTAATGCTTGCCCGCCTGTTGGCTGGCGACCGCCGCGGCGCCCGGCTTGTCGCAGGCGACTTGCGCGGCCGCCGCTGTGCTGGTGATTTCCACGAGGCGGGCGCCCGGCAGTTGTTTGGCGAGCCAGTCGCGGCACTGCGACAAGGCCTGCGGTTTGCTGTAAACCTCGACGATTTCGTGCCGTGGACACTTCGCCAGCAAGTTGTGGTGGATCCGCAAGGGCACCTCGCCGCAGATGCGGATCGGCAGGCGGGCGAACGTATCGAGCGTATCGGCGACGCGGCCGTCGGTGGAGTTTTCCAGCGGCACCAGGCCGTAGTCGACATGGCCGCGGTTGAGTTCGGCGAACACCGAGGCGATCGTCGCCACCGGTGCATATTCGACGCTGGTCCCGAAGAACGACACGGCCGCTTGGTGGCTATAGCTGTGCGGCGGCCCCAGGTAGGCGACTTTGGTTTGCTTTACCAGCGACCGGCAGCCGCTGATGAGTTCCCGAATGAGGCTGCGGACGGCGTCTTCCGGCAGCGGTCCTTTGCTGGCTTGGACGGCGGCGGCCAGCAGTTCTTGTTCGCGGACCCAGTCGTAGGGAGAAACGCCCGACTCTTTGGCAGCGTGCCCTGCCTTGGCGGTCAATTTGGCACGCTCGTTGGCCAACTGCACCAGCTCTCGGTCCAGCCGTTCCAGTTGCCGTTGAAACTCTTGCGGGGACGGAACTCCGCCCTTCGTGCGACTCTTCGTCATGGTGTCGTCGATCCTGTCCGAGTGGCGATGGGGACGCGATGACTCTTGTAATGGTCCGTTTTGGCAGTGTCAATGAAGCGACCGGCGGGGCGATCGACCCGGTACGGCTTTCCGATTGCCAATTTGGCAGTCTGTCGACCTAGTTCGTCCGCTCCGGGGTGGGGCGTCTACTTGGTTGCGCGTCGTAAGTGCAATTGTATTAGGTGGTTGTGAGTCGTTTTGGCGTGGTTTCGTGATTCTGGCACGGTCTTTGCTTCTCAAGCTGTCCCGTCCCCGTCGCCTGACGAATGCGAGCGGCGGGGCGAAGTTGCAAATCGTTGCAAGCACTGTTCACAAGCTACCTTGGGACGATGCTTGATTCGAAATAACTCACTTTCATCGCAAACAAACTAGCGCCCACGACACGGAGCAACCACACATGGCCCAAGGCGAAAAGATCATCGGCATCGATCTCGGCACCACCAACTCGGTGGTCGCCATTATGGAAGGGAGCGAACCCAAAGTCATCGCGAATGCGGAAGGCAATCGGCTCACGCCGAGCGTGGTCGCGTTCAATGATCGCGGCGAAACGCTGGTCGGGGAGCCGGCCAAGCGGCAAGCGGTCACCAATCCTACTCGCACCATCTACTCGATTAAGCGCTTCATGGGTCGGCGCCATAACGAAGTCGAGTCGGAAGAGAAGATGGTTCCGTACAAGGTGACGGGCGGCGCGGCGGACTATGTGAAGGTGAAAATCGGCGACCGCGAGATGACTCCTCAGGAGATCTCGGCGAAGGTGCTCACCAAGCTGAAGGAAGCGGCCGAGTCGTACTTGGGGCACAAAGTTAATAAAGCGGTCATTACGGTGCCGGCCTACTTCAACGATGCGCAGCGTCAGGCGACGAAAGACGCCGGCGCGATCGCCGGGCTGGAAGTGGCGCGGATCATCAACGAACCGACGGCGGCGGCGCTGGCCTACGGGTTGGACAAGAAGAAGGACGAGAAGATCGTCGTGTTCGACTTGGGCGGCGGCACGTTCGACGTATCGGTGTTGCAAGTGGCCGGCAGCGGCGAGGACGGCTCGGAGACCAAAGTTTTCGAGGTGATCAGCACCAACGGCGACACGCACCTGGGCGGCGATGACTTCGACCTGGAATTGATCAACCATGTGGCGGACCAATTCAAACGCGAGCATGGCATCGACCTCCGCAAAGATGTGATGGCGTTGCAGCGTCTGCAGGAAGCCTGCGAGAAGGCCAAGAAGGAACTGAGCTCGCTGCCGCAAACCGACATCAGCTTGCCGTTCATCACGGCGGACGCTTCGGGCCCAAAGCACTTGCAGGCCACGATCACTCGGTCGAAGTTCGAGGAGATCACCGACAACTTGATCGAGCGGTGCCGAAAGCCGGTCGTGCAAGCGCTGAAGGACGCCAAGCTGTCTCCGTCGGACATCGACGAGGTGGTGTTGGTGGGCGGTTCGACGCGCATTCCTAAGGTGCAGAAGTTGGTGCGCGACATCTTCGGCAAGGAGCCTCACAAGGGGGTGAATCCGGATGAAGTCGTGGCCGTCGGCGCGGCCTTGCAGGGCAGCGTCCTGTCGGGCGACCGCAAGGACCTCCTGCTGCTCGACGTCACCCCGCTCACGCTGGGCATCGAAACGGAAGGCGGCGTCCTCACGGCGCTCGTCGAACGCAATACGACGATCCCGGTCGAGAAGAAGAAGGTCTTCAGCACGGCGTCGGATAATCAGACGGCGGTGACGGTCCGCGTTTTCCAAGGCGAACGTCCGATGGCGACCGACAATCGGTTGTTGGGCGAGTTCAATTTGGAAGGCTTGCCGCCGGCGCCGCGGGGCGTTCCGCAAATCGAAGTGCGGTTCGACATCGACCAAAACGGCATCCTCAACGTGACCGCCAAAGACTTGGGCACGCGGAAGGAAGCCACGGTGCGCATCGAACAGTCGTCGGGGCTCTCCGAAACCGAAATCGAACGGATGCGGAAAGACGCCGAAGCGCACGCGGCCGACGACAAGAAGCGTCGCGAGTTGGCTGAACTGCGGAATCAAGCGGAGCAGATGAGCTACCAGCTTGAGAAGTTGATGAAGGAGCACGCCGACAAACTGCGCGACTCGGACAAGGAGCCGTTGCAGAAGGCGATCGAGAAGACGAAGGAAGTCGCTAAGACCGACGACGTCGATGCGATTCGCGCCGCCGTCAATGAACTCGAACAGGTCTCGCATGCCTTCAGCAAGTCGCTTTACGAACGACAAGCCGAAGCGGGCGCGGCCGGGGCCGCGCCGGAGGCGGCTGCGGGCGAACCGAAGAAGGAAGATGACGCGATCGACGCCGAATTCGAGGTCAAGAAGTAATTCGCTGTCCGCAGCGACTTGAACTGCGAGCGGCTGGACCGCTGACGTATTTTTGAACCGATCGGGGTGAGCGTCCTCGCTGCGCAAGCAGGAGGGCCTCACCCCGTTTTATTAAGCGGAGGGAAAACGCCATGAACTTTCGATTCGACAAACTCACGATCAAAGCCCAAGAAGCAGTCGCGGGCGCGCAGACGCTGGCCGGCGAACGCGGACATCCCGAAATGGATCCGCTCCATTTGCTTGCGACGTTGGTCGACGAGAGCGACGGCGTCGTCCGCCCGCTGCTCGAAAAGATCGGCGTCCCCATTCCGCAGTTCCAAAAGCTCATCTCCACGGAGCTGGAGCGACGGCCCAAAGTCACCGGCGGTGCGACGCCGCAGCCCAATGCGGCCTGCCGACAAGTGTTCGAGGCGGCGGCCAAAGAGGCGGCGGCGATGAAGGACGAGTTCATCTCGACCGAGCATTTGTTGTTGGCGCTCGCCAAGATCGATTCCACCGCGCGCAATCTATTGCAAATGCACGGCGTCCGCGAGGCCGACATTCGCAGCGCACTGCTCACGGTGCGCGGCTCGGCGCGCGTGACCGATCAGTCCCCCGAGGACAAATACCAGTCGCTCAAGAAATTCGGCATCGATCTGGTCGAACGCGCGAGCCAGGGGAAATTGGATCCGGTCATCGGCCGTGATCAGGAAATCCGTCGCGTGATTCAAGTCCTCTCGCGACGGACCAAGAACAATCCGGTATTGATCGGCGAACCGGGCGTCGGCAAGACGGCGATCGCCGAGGGGCTGGCGCTGCGCATCGTCCAGGGAGACGTACCGCAAAGTCTGAAGGACAAACGCGTCATCTCGCTCGACCTGGGCGCGTTGGTCGCCGGCACGAAGTTTCGCGGCGAGTTCGAAGAGCGACTGAAGGCCGTGCTGCGCGAAGTTCAGGAAGCGGAAGGCAAGATTGTTCTGTTCATGGATGAATTGCACACGGTCGTGGGCGCGGGCAAAGCCGAGGGAGGCGCCGACGCCGCCAACCTGCTCAAACCGGCGCTCGCTCGCGGAGAACTCCGTTGCATCGGCGCCACGACGCTCGACGAGTACCGTCAGCACATCGAGAAGGATGCGGCGCTGGAACGACGCTTTCAACCGATTTACGTCGGCGAGCCGTCGGTCGAGGATACGCTGACCATTCTGCGCGGCATCAAGGCGCGATACGAAGCGCATCACGGCGTGAAGATCCGCGACGGGGCCCTCGTCGCCGCCGCCAAGCTGTCCTCGCGCTACATCACCGACCGCTTTCTGCCGGATAAAGCGATCGACTTGGTCGATGAAGCGGCCAGCCGGTTGGCGATGGAACTGGAGAGCGTGCCGACGGAGATCGACGAAGTGCAGCGCCGCTTGCGGCAGCTCGAACTGGCCGCTCGACAATTGGCCGAGGAGAATGAGGAATCGGCCCGCGATCAGTTGGCGGAGATTGAAAGCGAAATCGCGCAGCAGAAGCAGTTGCTCGCCAGCCTGCGCGAACAATGGGAGGCCGAAAAGCTGGGATTGGGAGACGTGCAGAAAGTGCGGCAAGACCTGTCGCGCCTCGACCACGAATTCCTGCAGCTCGAGAAATCGATTAAGGACAAACAGTCCGCAGGTTCGCTGGTCAGTGAAGTCGAGTACCAGAAGCTCTATGAACTGGATGTGCAGCGACGGCAGCTGCGGAAACGGATCGAAGCGGAGTCGGAGGCGGACGGCAAGCAGGCGTCGGAACGGCGGCTGCTGCGCCAGGAGGTCACCGAGGACGAGATCGCGACGGTGGTGAGCGCCTGGACGGGCATTCCCGTGAACCGCATGCTGGAGACGGAACGAGCCAAGCTGCTGGTGTTGGAAGAGCGGATTCATCAGCGGTTGGTGGGGCAAGACGAGGCGGTGGAGGCGGTCGCCAATGCCGTGCGACGCAGTCGCAGCGGTTTGCAGGACCCCAATCGACCGATTGGGTCTTTCCTCTTCTTGGGCCCCACTGGCGTCGGCAAGACCGAACTTTGCAAGGCGTTGGCGGAGGTGATGTTCGACGACGAGCACGCGCTCGTGCGGCTCGACATGAGCGAGTACATGGAGCGGCATACGGTGAGTCGTCTGATCGGTGCGCCGCCGGGGTACGTGGGTTATGAGGAGGGCGGCAAATTGACGGAGGCGGTGCGTCGCCGCCCCTATTGCGTCATCCTGCTCGACGAAATCGAGAAGGCGCATCGGGATGTCTTCAATATCCTGCTGCAAGTGCTCGACGACGGTCGGTTGACCGACAACCATGGCAACACCGTCGACTTCACCAATACGATCGTGGTGATGACGAGCAACCTGGGCAGTCAGGCGATCCAACAGGTCGCGGCGGACGGCGGCAGCGAAACGGAGATGCGCGAAGCGGTGAACGACGCCTTACGCGCGGCGTTTCTGCCCGAGTTTCTCAACCGCATCGATGAAACGCTGATCTTCCACCCGCTGCGTCGGGAACAGATCTCGCGCATCGTGCAGTTCCAGATCAAGCGGTTGGTCGACCAGTTGGAAGCTCAAGGCATCAAACTGGAAGTAACTCCCCGTGCGCTGGCTGCTCTGGCGGCGGAAGGGTATGACCCCACCTACGGCGCACGGCCGCTGAAACGCGTCATCCAGCAACGCATCCAAAATGTGCTGGCCAGCGAACTCCTGCGTGGAACCGTTAAGGAGGGCGGCGGCATGGTGGTGGACCATCACGACGATGGCTTCACTTTCGACCCGTCTGAACCGGGGCGGACGCGGGTCGAGCAGGTGGAGACGGAGTGACGCGGGCGTTATGGGGCAGGTAGACCGGGTTCGCGGCCGCCGTAAATCTGGGACGATTTGCGGCGGCCGGTTCAAGATCTGTCGCCGTCGTTACGATCACTACTACTGGTAAAGTTTGCGCCATCGATCTAGTCGCGTGGGCGGACGCGCTCGATCACTCAAGGATGAGGTTCACCATGCGTCGGGCGATCACAAGCTGTTTTCTCGCAGGCACTTTGGTCATTGGCGGCGGCCCCGCTTTCGGCGACGAACCGGCCAGCGGCATGTCGCGATGGTTTCGGAACCCGTTTGCGAAAGCCGCGCCAACGAAGGACGCTCCCGCGAAGTCGGCTTCCACGGCGACGCCGACGGGGCCGGAAGTGCGCCGCGAGCCCGCCAAGGCAGTTCCGACCGCCAAGTCAGCGCAGCCCATTTCGGCGCCGAAACGCTTGCAGGCGCCGCCGGTTCGATCAGCCGAGGAACATGAGGCCGCGCCTACCCCGGCGGCCAGTACTCGCCGGTCCGCGCCTTCTGCCGCGGCCGAAGTCGAATCTCCACGTGCCTCGGGGCTCGTACGGCGCAAGCCAAGTTCCCGAGCGGTGCGCGGCAGTTTGCTGGACGATGAACCGGTCGCGTCCAGCGCGGCGATAGAAACCAACGACCAAGCAGCCGTCCGCGCGGAGTCGCTGGACGAGTCGCCGACCGCGCCGCCGCGCCGTCGATTCATGCCGCTGGGCCGCGGGCCTCAGCCGAGTCGCACCGCAGCTCCGGAGACGGCGGGGGAGGCGTTCGAGCCGACGGTGGATCCGCGATTGCCGGCCCCGCCCCCGGATATCGAGGCGGCGGCGGAAGCGCTGGGCATTGACCGAGTCCCTGATCCGGCGCGGACGTCGCCGGATGAAGCGGCGCCGGTGCGTGCGCCGCTGGTGAATTTCGAAGAGGTGGCCGAGGCGGTGGCCGACGAAGAGCCGACGCCGCCGACGAGCGTTCCAATGGTGGAGGCTGAGGATGCTCCGACGCGCCCTGCGGACAAGGCGGCGCGACCCAGCTTGCTCCCTTGGCGTCCGTCATTCTTCGGGAAGCCGACGGCGCCGAAAACCGAAACGCCCGCCGTGGAAACTGAGCCGGTTGCGGCGGAAGAAGCACCGCGAACGCCGGCTCGCAGCAGCAAATCGGGACGTCGCCCGTCGCCGGCTCGCCCCAATGCGGCTCAGCCCGAACTACAACTGGATGCGGGCGAGTTAGAAGAAGTGCAGGTGATCGGCGACCAACCGCCCGCCGAGTCAGAACCGGCACGTGCGCCCAAGCCGACGCCCCGACCGCGGACGGTGGAGGTGGAACAGCCGAGCGAACGTCCGGCGACGGCCGCCGCCGAACGTCCCTCGTTGTCGCAGCGCTTCAAGGGTTGGTGGGGAGTCAAAAAGTAGTCGATCCGCGGCTCGTCTTGCTTAATCCCTGCGGGGCTGAGTAACCTACGGGCATGAACAACGGAAGTTCGCACGGGTCGGTGACTCGCATCTATCACGACTTGCAGACCGGCGACCAAGACGCAGCCAGGCAATTATGGCTGCGTTTTTTCGCGCGCACGGTTGCTTTGGCGCGTCGTCGGCTGGAGGGCGTGCCGCGGCAAGTACGCGACGAAGAGGACGTCGCGCTGAGCGCTTTTGAGAGTTTATGTCGTGGTGCGGCGCACGGGCGGTTTCCAGCCGTTATGGATCGCGAGAGTCTCTGGCGGCTGCTGGTCACGATCACGGCGCGGAAGGCGAGCGACGAGGCGGCGTACCAGCGGCGCGGCAAGCGTGATGCAAGACGCGAGCTTCATGCGGCGCCGAGCGACGATGGCGGCAGCGACTTGATGGCGCGGCTGGTCTCGCACGAACCTTCGCCGTCGATGACGGCGCAATTGACCGAAGAGGTCGCTCGACTTCTCGACGCCCTTCCCGCCGGCGATTTGCGCGAGATTGCGCTGCTCAAGATGGAAGGCTACACGAATGCCGAAATCGCTCATAAGCTCGATCGCGGTCTAGCGACCGTCGCCCGCAAGCTCCAGACGATTCGTGCGCTATGGAGCGAATGGACATGAGTACAACGCCGGCCGACCGCTTGCCGGCCGACGCTCTGTTGCAGCTCGAAGAGATCTGTGATCGATTCGAGTCGGCGTGGCGCCGGGGCAAGCCTTGCGACATCGGTCGATTGTTGGACGATTTCACGGGGCCTCTCCGCTCGAGACTTGCGTTCGAATTGGCGGCCGTGGAGATCGAGTACCGGCGCCGGGCGGGAGAACAGCCGACAGCGGACGAATATCGAGGCCGCCTGAGCCTGTCGGACCGCGAGCTCGCGCGCCTTTGGCCCGCCGCGGCGAACGAGGACGATCGGTTTGAACTGCGAGAGCGGCTCGGCGCGGGGGCGTTTGGCACGGTTTGGCGGGCCTGGGACCGAAAACTGAGTCGCGACGTGGCACTCAAGATGGCGCACCGGACGCTCGTCGATGCGCCCGACAAATTCCTTCGCGAAGCGCGCGCGACGGCTCGGCTGCAGCATCCCCACATCGTCCGCGTCCTGGATGTCGGCGAAACGGCGGAGGGCTTGTTCATCGTGCGCGAGTTCGTCGCGGGGCGCACGCTCAGCGAATTGTTGCGGTGCGAGCGGGTCGAGGCGGCACGCGCTGTTGAGTGGTGTCGACGCTTGGCCGATGCGCTCGACTATATCCATGCCAAAGGGTGCATTCACCGCGACTTAAAGCCGCAAAACGTCCTCATCGACGAACAGGATCGGCCTTTTCTGTGCGACTTTGGGTTGGCCAAGAGCAACGTAACGGCCGCCGTCACGCAGACGCGCACGGGCGACGTCTTGGGAACGCCCGCCTACATGGCGCCCGAACAGGCGCGAGGCGAAAGCCATCTCGTTGATCCGCGCTCTGACATCTATTCGCTTGGCGTCATCCTGTATCAGTTGCTCACGGGCGAACTCCCCTTCCGCGGATCATTCGAGCGAATCCTCATCCAAGTTCTGCGAGATGAACCGCCGCGCCCGACGCAGCTCAATCCCAAAATTCCCATCGATCTGGCAACGATTTGCCTGAAGTGCCTGGAGAAAGAACCCGAGTCGCGATATGCGTCAGCGCGGGCGTTGGCCGACGATTTGGAGCGGTATGCAGAAGGGCGGCCCGTGGCGGCGCGCCCGCTGGGGACGGCGCGCCGCGCTTTACGCTGGTCGCGACGCAATCCGGCGCTCGCCGCCGCATGGGCGGCCTGCGCGGCCTTAGGCGGCGCTCTGGTCGTGGGCGGCGTCGTGAGCTATCTCAACCTGGCCGACTCATGGCGCGCCGAACGCATATTGCGGCAACAGGCCGAGGTCGCGCGCGAACAGGCGGAACAGCAGGCCGAACGGGCGCGGGTTGAGTCGCGCATCAGCGATCAAGTCACTCGCTTCATGGAGACCGTCTTCGCCACTTCCGATCCGATCGGGCGACGCATGGCCGGCGGTTCCCTGCCCGCCGGCGAGCACGTAACGGCTCGCCAATTGCTCGACCACGCTGCATCGCGCATCGACAGCGAATTGGGCGGGCAACCGCGAGTGCAGGCGCGGCTCTTCGATACCTTGGGAGACGTGTATCGCAGCCTTGGTTTGTTTGAGGAAGCGGAGAAGTTATTCACGCGCGCCGCGTTGTGTTTCGACGAATCGGCCGCCGCCGACGCGCACTCGCTGTCGGCGGTCGATCGGGCGACGCACGCCCTGCGACTTGGACGCTTGCGACAAGCCCAGGGCAGGTATGCCGAGGCGGAGGAGTTGTATCGAGACGCGGCGCGGGAACACGCGTTGCTTTTCGGCGCCGACTCCTTGGAGTCCGCGGAAGTCAGCTTCCATCGCGGCTTAGCGGAGCTCGAACAACGTCGTCCATTCGTCGCTCAGCCGTACTTCGAGTCGACGCTGCGCATTCGTCGAAAGTTGTTGGACGACTCCGATCGACAAGTGCTGCTGGCTCAACTGGCGCTCTGGCAGTGTCGCACAGAGCCGTACGGAGATTGGTCAGCGCTGGACTTGTCCTCGTTTAAGATGTCGGAGTTCTCGTCATGGGGCAGCGAGCGTACGGCCGCCGCCGCGCAAGCCGGCCTGCGCCTGTTGCTCGCGCGCCGCGCTCACGACGCTCCCGCCGCGCGGCGCGCCTATCAGCAGTTGCTTGATCTGGCGCGGCAAGAACTGGGCGGCAATCATCCGCTGCTGGGGTTGTTGTTGGGAGATTACGCCGATTTCTTGTATCAGGAGGGGGATTTCCGTTCGGCGGAACCCGTGATTCGCGAGGCGATCGAGATTGGACGTCGGTTGGCGCCTCGACACCCGCGCGTCCGCGATGCGCTCGCGCAATTCGGTTATGAGTCGATGATGGCTGGTCGGTACGAAGAGGCGTATCGGATGCTTCAAGATGCGTTGGCCTGCGAGTTCGACGACGGCGAGCGACGCAATCGGGCGATGTACGATGCGGCGTGCGCAGCGTTGGCCTTGGAGAAGTTAGACGAGGCGCACGCGTGGTCCGACCGCGTGATGCAGGCGGCCGTCGACTCGCCGGCGCCCGAGCGAGTTTGGTACGGATACCTCCATGCCAGGTTGCTGGAGAAGCGAGGCGAACGCGAAGCGGCTCAGCGCCAAGACCAAGCCAATCAAGAGCTGCTTAACCAGATCGATTGGCGCGACTTGCCGCCTTATTGGCAGCATCGGATGTCGACCATTGCGGCGCAAGCGGGGCGTTATGCGGAGGCGGAGGAAATGGCGCGAGCGTCGCTGCAGGGGGAGATCGCAAGTCGTCCCGCAGACCACCCTCGCGTCGCCGAAAAGCTGGTCGCCGTCGCCAGGTACTGCGATCGACAACAACGGCCCGGCGAAGCCCTGCCGTTGCTCGAACAGGCCTACGCGATCCAGACGAAGCAACTTCCGTCGGATGACCGCCGCACGCTCGACACGCGGCGGTTGATCGAGGATCTACAACGGCGCGTCGGCGAGTGAACTCGCGAAAGTTCAGCGAAAGACATGCGCCAGCAGCAGCTCGGCGACGTCGGTCGGCGCCACTCGGTCGCCAGTCAGCAAGTTTTTTTCCGAGGTGGCGAATAGCGGCGCTTCTTCGGGGGCGGCGGCAGGCAATCCATGGGAGCCGCGAACCATGTCGGCGTAATCGGGGATGACGTCGAGCAAAGGGCGAAAGCCCAGTTTGCGACGGGCGAGCGTCGCGGCGATCTTGAGTTTCGGGAAACGCAGACGCGGGTCCAGGAACAGTTCGGCCGGATCGTAGCCCGGCTTGCGGTGGATGTCGACGGTCCTCGCAAAGTCGGGCTCGCGCGCGTCATCGAGCCAATAGTAGTACGTGAACCACGCATCCGGTTCCGCCAACACCACGAGCTCGCCGGCGCGGGGATGGTCGAGGTGCAATTCCTGACGTTCGTCGGGACCGTAAACGCGAGCGACGCCGGGGACGCTGGCCAGCTTGCGTTGCACTTCCGCCAGCCGCTCGGGACGATTCACATAGACATGGGCTACCTGGTGATCGGCGACGGCGAACGCGTCGCTGGCGCCCGCATCAAGCAGCTCGCGTCCCAGTTCCGTGCGGACTCGCAACCAACCCGCCTCGCGCAACACGCGGTTCAAGTGCACAGGGCGCGAGACGGCCGTGATGCCGTATTCGCTCAGCAACACGACCCGCGTGTTGCGACGCTCGAAGAAGTCGAGCAGTTGACCGACGACGGCGTCGACTTCTTGCAAATCGGCGGCGACTTGGGAGAGGTCGGGGCCGAAGCGTTGCAGGCCGTAGTCGAGATGCGGCAGATAGACCAGCGTGATGCGCGGCGAGTGTCGTTCGACGACGCGACGGGCCGAGTCGGCGATCCATTGCGTCGAGGCGATCGTGGTAGCCGGCCCCCAGAATTGAAACAGGGGAAATGCACCGAGTTCAGATTGGAGTGAATCGCGAAGCCGTTCGGGGAACGTGTAGACGTCGGGCAATTTGCGACCGTCGCTGGGGTACATGGGGCGCGGCGTCACGCTGAAGTCGACCGACGAGTACATGTTGTACCACCAGAATAAATTCGCGGTGGTGCAAGCCGGATCGCGGCGGCGAGCGACGTCCCAGAGTTTTTCGCCGGCGACCAGTTTGTTGGATTGACGCCAGAAGCGGACTTCGCAATCGTCGCGAAAGTACCAGCCATTGCCGACCACGCCGTGCTCCGACGGCCAGCGTCCCGTCAGGTAGGTGGACTGCACCGAGCAGGTGACGGCGGGGACGACGGCGTCGATCGTCGCGCAGCGACCGCGTCGGATGAATTCGGCGATGCGCGGCGTCTGCGGACCGATGAGTCCTGGAGTCAAACCGACGACGTTGAGTACGGCGAGAGATGGCATAGGAGCAAGATAGTCGGCTTAGTCGCCGGCGGCGAGCGTGACGGCGACGAGTCCTTCTTGGCCGTTGCGAACAATGGCGAGCTCCAGGACGTCGCCGGGCCGCTTGGCTTCGACGATCGACAGCATATCGTCGGCCGTCTTCACTCGTTTGCCGTCGGCGCCGACGATAAGGTCGGCTTGGCTGCGGTCGAGCTTCTGTTCTTCCACGACGAAGGGGCCGCGTCGCTTCTGCGTCTTGACGACGCGGAAGCCTTGGATGCCGGCGCGTTCCGCCGGTCCGTTGGGAGCGAGCGTCACCACGACGAGTCCGCGGTCGGTCTCGAGGACGCGCGTGATACCCAAGTCGGGGCGGACGATGCGGCCGTTTTGGATCAGTTGCGGGACGACGCGCGCCAACGTGTTGACGGGGATTGCAAATCCAACGCCCGTGTTCTCGCCCGTACTGCTGGCGATCGCCGTATTCATGCCGATCAGTCGCCCGCGGCTGTCGAGCAGCGGTCCGCCGGAGTTGCCGCGATTGAGCGCGGCGTCGATTTGGATGATCGACTTCAACGAGCGGCCGCCGCGCGACGGCAGACTGCGATTGAGACTCGACACGATCCCCAGCGTCATGGTGCGTTCGAGTCCGAACGGGTTGCCGATGGCGATCACGCGTTGTCCCACTCGCAATCGCGAGCTGTCGCCCCAACGCACGGGGAACAGTTGTTCTTCGGGCGCAGCGATCTTGATGACGGCGATGTCGTTCACGGGGTCTTGTCCGACGAGCGTCGCGTCGTACGTCTCGCCGTTGAACAGCGTCGCGCGGATCTGCTGCGCGCCTTCGATGACGTGATAGTTGGTCAGGATGTGGCCGCGCAAGTCGATGATGGACCCGGAGCCGGCGCCTTCGACGGGGGATTCAGCGAGGAAGAAGAGTTCGGATTTGACGGCTTTGGTGGTGATGTTGACGACGCTGCGATTCACCTGCTCGTAGACTTCGATGTAGACCCGTTCTTCGGGCGTGTAGTCGTCGAGGTCGGGGCGCGGCGTCGCGCCGACTTGGGCATAGCCGTCGGTGGACGACAACAACAGGAGCAGGCACAGCCAGCAGGCCCGCGACGACGCGCGCCGCGCGCCGCGCAAGAGACGCAAGGGGCGGTGAAAGTTCATCGACAACCTCCTGAAAGATCACGGCCGCGCGCGGACGCCGACGCAGCCAGATGCCGCAGAATAGAGTTTTTTCGGCGGCTCGTGGAGTCCAACCGCGACCGCGCGTCGTCACGCGTCGCCGATGCGCCACGGGCCGCACGATCAGACCAACGCGAGCGACCGCGCGAGACGGTCTACGAAATCGCGCAGGTCTTCCTAGCTCGCCGCGTTTGCCTCATGCGCAAAATCAACCGCTTCCGATACCACTTTCGCAAACCAACGCTCGCCGCGTCGGTCCATCAATCAAACGGGAGGGTGACACAATGCAACGTCCGAGCTTTGCATTGGCGGTTTTGTTCGGAGCCTTGGCCAGCGGACTGTTGGCCGCCAACGTGGCTCCTTGTCAAGTGATCGTCGTATTCCATGCTTCGACCGAGGGGCCGGTCGAGGATGTGACGGCGGCGGAGATGCCGCCCGCCGAAACGCCGGCGGCGGAAGAACCGCCGACCGAAGCGCCGCTGGCGGACGTCGCGCTGGTGGAAGCGCCTCCAAGCGTGACCGAGGACGTCGCCGCAGTCGGCGATGAGGCCGTTGCGACCGAGGCCGTTGCGACCGAGGCGACGCCGGCGTCCGACCCGTTCGACCTGACTGAATTGTTGCCGGCGAGTGAACCGTCGAACGTTGCTGCTCCGCCGCAGGCGGAAGGTGCGGTCGAGGCCCCGGTCGCCAATTCGTCGACGAAGGACGACGCCGACTGGTTGCTGGACGAACTCTTCGATGAACCGAAGCAGGGGACCGAAGGATCGACGCCTCGCGCAGAACCGTCGCCCGCAGAGGAATCGGTCGCGTCGGACGAATCGGCCGCCTCGGTGGAATCGGAAGCGACGCCGGTGGACATGGCCGACGTGATGCTCGAACCGCTCCAGGACGCCGCTCGCGATGCCGCGGTAACTCTTGATGAAGCCGCAGGTTGGATGCAGACGATGGCGGCCGGTTTGCGGGCCTGGGCGGGCGAATAGGCGAGGGATGCGGGGCTGAACGAGTCTTGGATGGAAGACAACCAAGCGGCAGGTTGGGGAACGTGCTGCTTGGGGGATTTGGGGATGCTGTGAGGACGGCGGTCGCCAGGGGTGGCGACCGCCGTTGTTTTTTTTCTGGCATTTGCGGCAGGGGGCAAATAAAATGCCCTAAGAAACTGCAAGTGCCGATGCAGGCAAGTATATTTGGTCACCGAATTGAATCGAAGGAAGACCGACGCCGCGGGTCCGCGGTAGGGTGCGCCTTCGTGATTTAAAGGTGTGGAGTTTCCACTATGTCTCTACGCAAGTTCTGGTTGCCGTCCGTCCTCTCGATCACGACGGTCGTCGTGAACACGGCACTCCCAACGGCGCTGCCGGTGACTTTACCGGGAATGCTGCTCGCGGCGCCGCCCGCGGCCAAGTCGGCCGACGTCTCGCGGCTCGCCACCTATCGCAAACCGTCCGGCGAGGCGTATTTTGCGCTGACCGTGCAGCCCAAACTGACCGATACGGCCGAGTTGGGTCGAGACATTGTGGTGCTGTTCGACACCTCTGCCAGTCAGACCGCCACGTATCGGGAAGAGGGGCTGATCGCGCTCCGCACGATGCTGGAAGGGCTCCAAGAAAATGATCGCGTGCGCGTGATGGCGGTCGACCTCACCGCCGCGCCGATGCAGGACTCGTTCTCGCCCGCGCAAGGAGAAGCGATCGAAGCGGCGTTGCAGAAGTTGGACATGCGAGTGCCGCTCGGATCGACCGACATGATCGGCGGGCTGAACGCGGCCGCTGCCAGCTTCGATGCGAAATCGGATCGCCCAAAGACGGTGGTCTACATTGGCGACGGCGTCAGCCGCGGCAAACTGCTCGGCAGCCCGCAACTGGCGACGCTGACCGGAAAGCTTGCAGAACAGCGAGTTTCGGTGACCAGTTTCGCGATTGGTCCGCAAGTCAACGTGCCATTGCTGGCGGCGATCGCCAACCAGACGGGCGGACTCGTTGTTTCGGTTCCCGATGGTTCCGCAAGCGCGCAACAAGTCGGCTCGCGGTTGGCCGCGAGCATCCGTGCGACGGTCGGTTGGCCGACGAAGTCCGAGTTGCCGGCGGCGTTGCAGAAGTCGTTGCCGGGCGTGATGCCGCCGTTGCGCAGCGATCGCGACTCGGTGCTCATCGGACGACTCGCCGACGGGGATGTGGAATCGCTGAAGTTGACCGTGGAAGTCGCGGGCAAAGCGACGGCGGTGACGGTGCCGATTGCCGCGGAAGAGTCGAGCGAAGAGTTTACGTTCTTGCCGAAATTGGTCGATTTGGCGCAGGTCGATAACGGCGTGTCGCTGCCGACCGTGGGGTCGGAAGGCCTGCGAGCCGCAGCCGTCTCCTTGCAAGGCGCCGCCGACGAACTGTCGCGGTTGAGCGAACAGGCATTGGATCGAGGCGACGTGGCGGGCGCTCGAGCCGCCGCGAACTTGGCGCTGCAGAATGATCCCGAGAATCCGACGGCACGCGCCGTCGCGGGCGTTGCGGCTCAGCCGGCCGCTGCCGACGAAGGCTCTTTGAAACTTGGTCCCGCGCGGGCCGGCGATTTGCTTAAGCAGTTCGAAGCGGAAGGCGGACAGTTCCTCGATCGCATCGAGACCGAACGCCGCGTGTTGGCTCAGAAGGTCCAAGCCGACGTTGAACGAACGCTCGCCGATGCTCGCCAACGCATGGGCGAAGACCCGGATGGAGCGCAACGCACGCTGAAGATCCTGATGGAAGACGTCGAGCGAGCGGTGGAAGTGGATGCCGACACTCGGACGCAGTTGCGCAACAAGGTGGATGGCGCCATTCGTGAAGCGGGTCGTCGAGCGTCGTTGGCGGCCGACCAAAAGGCTCGGGAACTGGCCAATCGCGCCCAGGCGCTCGAAGCGCAGAAAGTGGTCGAAGCGACCGAGCGTCGTCAGGAGAAGGTGAAGCAGTTGATGGAACGCTTCTCGGCGCTGATGGACGAACGGCGCTACCGAGAAGCCGAAGAAGAGATCGCGATGCAGGTTCGGCAGATCGAGCCGGACAACACGACGGCGATCGCCGCCGCGTACAACGCCCGCGCCTCGTTCCACATTCGCGAGAACGAACGGCTGTTCGAATTGCGGCACGCGAACTTCGTCAATGCCCTGTTCCAAGTGGAACTGTCGCATATTCCGTTCCCGGATGAGCCGCCCGTGGTGTACCCCGCTTCGGACGTGTGGGAGCGGCTGACGCGCGACCGCGAAAAGTACAAGTCGGTCGACTTGGCCCGGACGGGCGGCGCCGAAGAGCGGATCATGCAAGAGATGCAGAAGCCGACCGATATCGACTTCGTCGAATCGCCGCTCAAGGACGTGATCGACTTCCTCAAGCAGAAGCACAACATTCCGATCGAACTCGACAAGAAGGCGCTTGAAGGCGCCGGCGTGGGCACCGAAACGCCGGTCAGCAAGACGCTGAAGGGCATCACGTTGCGATCAGGCTTGCGCTTGCTGCTTAAAGAATTCGACCTGACGTACGTGATCCGCGATGAAGTGCTCTTGATCACCACCCAAGACGAAGCCCAGAAGACCTTGGTCACCAAGGTGTACCCGGTGGCTGACCTCGTGATTCCCATCATCTCGGGCGGCGGCGGCGGCTTCGGCCTCGGCGGCGGCATGGGAGGCGGCATGGGCGGAGGTATGGGCGGCGGCATGGGCGGCATGGGAGGCATGGGCGGCGGCATGGGCGGCATGGGCGGCGGCATGGGCGGTATGGGCGGCGGCATGTTCGTCGTCGCCGAAGAAGCCCTGGTCACCAAGGGAAAGAAGTCGGCCGCGACTCCTCCCACCAGCTCGGCCAAGGTCGTCAAGCCAGCGCCGACCGCGCCGGCAGCAGCGACGCCCGCGAAGACGGTCAAGGCGGCGGCGGTCCCGACGCTCGCTACGATCAAGGTCGACGTTCGCGAGGGACAATCGCTCGCGCAAGCCTGGGACGCTCATTTCGCCGCGAAGGAAGAACCGGTCGGCGCCGTGCGTCAAACGGCTCGTGATCTGATGAGCGCCAAGAAGTTCGCCGAAGTGTCGGCGATGATTCAGGCGGCGATCCGTCACGGCCAAGTGCAACCCTGGATGTATGAAGCGTTGACGTTGGCTTTGCAGGCGTCGGATGCACCGCAAGCCGAGATTGAACGGTCGCTGATGTCGGCCGTCGACTTCGCGTCGGGCGATGCTGAAGTGATGTATATCGCTCAGTACATGGACCGGATTGGTTTGCATGCCCGAGCGCTGCAACTGTTCCAAGACCTGTCGGTCAACAATCCGTTCGATCCGACCGCGTATGTGAGCGGTCTGGCGGCGGCGCAAGCCGCGAACGACCTGTCGGGGATTGAATGGGCCTGCGTCGGCATTCTCAGCCAAGCGTGGCCAGCCGATCAGCGACATGTCGAACAGAACGCGCGGCGAGTGGCGTTGGCGACGCTGAACGAACTCCGCGATTCGGGACGCAAGGAAGACGCCGATCGATTTGAAAATGCTTGCGTCGCCGCGATGGCGCGCGATTGCGCCATCAAAGTGACTTGGACCGGCGATGCGGACATCGATCTTCAGGTGTTTGAACCGTCCGGCACGGTCTGCTCGCTGCGAAGTCCGCGAACCACCTCCGGCGGCGTGTTGGCGGGCGACGTGTACGCTCGCAAAGCCGAAATGCCGGCCGAAGGCTATTCGGAGGTCTACCTCTGCCCGCAAGGTTTCTCGGGCGAGTATCGCTTGTTGTTGAAACGGGTTTGGGGAAAGGTCGCGGCGGGGCAAGTGACGGTCGATGTGTTCACGCACTATGGCACGAAGCAGCAGACGCACATCCGCCAGAACATTCCGCTGTCGGACAAAGACGCGCTGATCACCTTCCGATTGGACGAAGGGCGTCGGCAGATTCCAGTTGAGGAAGCGCACGTCGCCAACGTGGCGCGAGCTCAGTTGCAAACGAATCGCGCGGTGCTCGCGCAGCAGTTGGAAGCCGCCAGCGACAGTTCGTCGGCCGCTCGCGACCGCGCCTTCTCCATTTGGCAACAGCAACAAGCGGGCATCAATCGCGGCTTCGGCCGACCGGGCGCGGTCGGGTTCCGACCGCAATTGACCGTGTTGCCGGAAGGTACGCAAATGGTCGGCTCGATGGCGATCATTTCGGCGGACCGACGCTATGTGCGCTTCACCTCGCCGCCGGGCATTCCGATTTCGTCGGGCGTGAGCGCGGTGTCGACCTTTAACTTCGTGTCGGGCGACACGGGCGGCGCGGCGGGCGGCGCTGCGGGCGGCGTGGCCGGCGGCGGCGGTCTGGGCGGCGGCTTAGGCGGCGGTTTCTAACTCGCCGTAAGTCGCTCCGCGTACGCGTATGGATCCATTCCAGCCGCGCGACGGAATCCTCTCGAGGATCGGTCGCGCGGCTTTTTTGCGCCCGGTCAGTGCTAGCAAAGCTAGCTGCTAGCAGGGAAAAATGGGCCAGGCTGGCGGCAGACGCTGGCCAGCCGAGCGGGGCCGTCGCTATATTCGGCGGCACGGAGTTGGAGGGATTCCTGACTTCATGGCTCATTTTGCAGGGAGGGTTCCGCACATGGCTGTTACTCGCATTCCGCTCAGCGCCCAGGAAGAACAAGCGCGCAGTCTCCAGCAGAAGCTCGAACTCAGCACCGCCGAGATCGGGCTCACCGTCCGCACCACGAATTGCCTCGAAGAACGAGGCATCTTCACCGTGCGCGACTTGCTGCATTGCACTCGCGACGACCTCTTGGGGATCTCGAACTTCGGCGAGAAGACGCTCGAAGAAGTCTACAAGGCGCTCGAACGAATCGGTTTCCACCGGCCGCGACGCGCGAAGTAGGTTCGCTGAGTTGAAACGCCAGCCAGACCAATCAGCGGGCGCGGCGAACGAGAGTTCCCCACGCCACGCAACGAGGGGCGGTCGATTGGACCGACCCCTTTTTTCGTTTCCAGATTATTCGCCCGCCGCGACGTCGACGCAGAGCAGTTCGCCGGGGCCGCCGCGCTGGTTCGTTCGCAGCACGAGTCGCCCGTGGGCGAGCGCAGGGAGGGCCCGCGCGGCCTCTTGGGTCAACCGAGCGGTGCTCAACGGTTCAAACTTCTCGGCGCTCGCCCGCGCCAAGGTCGCTTGACCGTCGATGCCGACAACCAGCAATTTGTCGCCGGCGCGAATCACGTGCGCGACGCCGAATTCGGGGCGATTCCAGGCTACTTTGCCGGTCGCCAATTCAATGCAACGGAAGTCCGCCCGCCCGATGTCTTCTCGCCCATGGCTGCCGAACAGGTATTTGCCCCATGGCGCCGCGGTCGCGTATTGGCTGGAGAGGGTCTCGTCGTTGGCCCATTCATCGGTGGGTTCGCCGCCGGTCCAGCGTTTGGCCACGGCGCCGATGCCGTAACTGGCGGACAGGAACAGATGTTGGTCGACGACCAGAGGCGTCGCCGCATTCACGGTCGGCCCGCGTTTGCCGAAGGAAAACCGGAAGACTTCCTTCCCCGTCTCGGGTTCCACCGCGACGCAGTGCAGACGCGTCACGAACACGGCCAAATCGCGGTCGCCGACTCGGGCCAGGGTCGGCGCCGAATAACTGGCCGCATCGGCGCCGGTTTGCCAGAGCGTTTCTCCTGTCTCGAGCGAAAAGGCGGCCAAGCCGCCGTTGGGGCGGCCGCCGACGTTGACGAGCACGCGCGAGCCGACGACCAGCGGCGTGCTCCCGGCCCCGAAATACCCTTCGTCGCCTTGGAAATCGGCGTACAGCGATCGCGACCATTGAGGTCGGCCGTCGGCGAGCGAAACGCAGTGCAAATCGCCGCCCACGCCGAACGCGAGGACTCGCTGGCCCGCGACCACCGGGACGCAGCGCGGTCCTGAGTCGGGGTCGATGCCGCCGCGATAATCGCAGGCGAACTCGGCTTTCCATTGCGACTTGCCGGTCGCCAAGTCGAAACACTCCAGACGTTCCGCCGCGCCGACTCGATGGAACGCGAGGACGCGTTGGCCGACGATCGCGGGGCCGGCGTAGCCTTGGCCCAACGGCGCGCGCCATAAGACGGCCGGTCCTTGGGCGGGCCAACGATCGGGAAGACGTTCGTCGTCGGCCGTGCCATTGCGATGCGGACCAAGGATTTGCGGCCAATCGCCCGCCTGGACGACGCCACCCCAGCCCCCGGCCAGTTCGAGCGCGGTCGCGAATCCAAGAACGCCGCACAAAGTCGCGGAGCGAAGCCGCGTCAGAAAACGAAAGGGCCCAGTCATAGTCGCTCGCTTGGTAAGAGACTCGACGCTGGCAGCGCCGCGGCGTAGCATTCGCGACCGATTGGAGTAGAATGCGACGGAACCGTCAAGCAGCGGGAGTCAGGGATGGTGAGCAGCAGGTTACGACGACGCTTTCGCTGGTGGCCGAAAAAACGCGGCGCTCGACGCACCGGCTCGCCGCTGCTCGGCAGTCTCGGCGAAGCGCTCTTCTTTGCGCTCCTGTTTATGCTCGGCGCCATCGCCCTCGGCTCGCTCCTACTGGCGCAGTTCGGCGGTCCGCAGGCGGAAATGCTCCGGATGGGGTTCGGTTTCGGCTTCTGGGTCCTCGTCCTCGTGCTCAGCTCGTTCTTGCTTATCGGCGGCGGCGGCGTCGTTTACACGCTGCTGCAGATGGGGACCTCGGCGGAACGGCGAGCGGCGCTGGCGAAGCGGGCCGCCAATCTCGATCTGATCACCGAAGCCATCCTGCAGCCGCGCGACTTTCCTTCGCTTCCAAGCGACCATGACTTGGTGAACAGTCCCGGCATCAAGCTGGCCTATCGACTCCCGACCAACCAGTCGCCCGGCTGGCAGCTAAGCGCCGCCGCGCTGTTTTGCCTGCTGTGGAGCGGTTTGGCGGCGGCGCTGTTCGTGGTGGCGGTCGAGCGACACGTGGTGGGCAAGCCGGATTGGCTGCTGACGGCGATCGTCGTGCCGTTTATGGGCGTCGCGGGTTGGTCCATCCGATACTTCATTCGTCAGATGAGCGCCTTGACGATCTTAGGCCCCACGATCGTCGAAATCGGCAGTCATCCGCTCCGCCCCGGACAAACGTGCAACGTGTATTTGTCCCAAAGCGGCCACGTCAAATTGACGCAATTGGCACTGTGTCTCGTCTGCGAAGAAGAAGCGACGTATCAGCAGGGGACCGACATTCGCGTTGAGCGGCATCGCGTGCTGGAGGAGACGCTGTACGAAGATGCCGACATCGGGTTGGAACCGGGCAAGCCGGTCGAAATGCCGCTGGCCTTCGTCGTTCCCGCCGACGCCATGCACTCCTTTCAGTCGCCTCATAACCGCGTCCTGTGGAAGCTGATCGTGAGAGCTCGTCCCGAAGGACGTTCGGCTTTCGAACGCGCGTTTCCCTTGGTGGTGTATCCGTCCGCGCCTCCCGCGGCGGCCAAGGAGTCGCGGGACGTTCCCTGGGTTGCGCCGCGCGTGGTGGCCTCATGAAGCCGCTGATCAGCATTCAATTGCGGGACGGGCAGGGGCCCTACATGCCGGGCGACGAACTGGAGTGTCGCTATCAGATCGATGCCGTCGACGCGCAAGAACTGCAGGCCGTCGAGGCGTCGGTGTTGTGGTACTCCGAGGGCAAAGGGGAAGAAGATTTGGCGGTCCATGCCTTCCAGCGGCATGTGCCCGCCGACATCGATGACCGCGACTTGCGCCGATGGAACTCGCTGACGACGCGGCTTCCCAACAGCCCGCTCTCCTACGACGGCGTCATCTTGAAGATCCACTGGTGCGTGCGCGTGCGCGTGTTCGGCTTCCGGGGCAAGGAAGCGACCGCCGAACTCCCCTTTCGACTGGGGAACGTCCCCGCGCCGCCGCGACCCATGCCGCCTGCCGAGTCGGGCAAGTCGGCGCCTCGCACGACGCTGGCCATCGCGGAACTCACCTCGTCCGCCCGCCCCAGGCAGTCCGAGGGAGAGGATGGCGAGTGACCGACGAGGGACCAATCCCTTCGCAACGTCGTGCGTGCGGCCAGGGGCGCTGCAGTACGCCTGCGAGTCGCCAGAGGAATTCGAGCATCTGTTGACTCGGATCGAAGCCGGCCGCGAGCACCAGATCGTCGGCCCGCACGGCACTGGAAAGTCGACGCTCATCCACTCGCTCCGCGACGCGCTGGCGGCGCGCGGCTGGCAGTGCGCTTCGCGTCGCATTCACCCTGGCCGTAAGCCGGAAGACGACTCGTTCTTCCCCAAGTTGGCGGCGATCGACGACTCGCCCCCCCGCGGCGCTCTCTTTGTCGACGGATTCGAACAGTTGTCATGGTGGTCGCGGCGTAGGTGGCGAAGCGCCGCACGTCGAATCGGGTGGACGCTGATCGTCACCTGTCACCAGGACTTAGGGTTGCCGACGCTGGTGCACGTGCGGCCCTCGCTGGCGACCGTTCAAGGGGTGGTTGATCGGCTGCAAGCCGGGTATCCGCAGCGAATCCAACCGGCCGACGTCGCGTCGCAGTGGCGCGAGCACCAACCGAACGTCCGCGAATTGCTGTTTGGGTTGTACGACTTGTACGAGCAGCGCGGGGGCGACGTCGGCTCGTAATTTGATTCTTGAGTCATTTTTGAGAATTTTTTCTAACGTCGCCGTTCCCCGACGAGTACGCTGGCATAGGATTCAGCGGGTTGTGCTTGTGCCGAGGGGAGCTGCGCGGATGTTAAAGCATTGGAAAAAGCGAGTTTGGGGAGCTGCGGCGCTCTGGGTCGTCGTTACGGCGGCCGTCCCGGTGCACGCGGGGCCGATCGTCGATTGGTTTCGCAACATGCATTCCCCGCCGAAGCCTCCTTGCGCATCTGGCACTTGCGCCAAACCGGCAGCGTGCACCGCGCCCGGCGGCTGTGCCCCTGCGACTCCCAACACCTATTATCCGGGGGCGCCGGCGGCCATTCCGGGCGCGACGGGCATTCCGGGCGCGACAGCTGTTCCGCCGGCTGCGCCGACGGTGGTTCCTGGCGCGGTGACCTATGGCGCGCCGGGGACGATGGTTCAGCCCGGGACGATGCCTCCCCGGTATGTGCAGCCCGGCGTGGGGGCGTCGACCATCCCTCCACCGGGAACCGTGTTTCCGAACAGCGTGACCCCTCCGCCGGCGTATCCGCCGCGGACGACCAATTATCCCCCGACGACGAGTTATCCGCTGCCGGGTTATTCGACGACGGCGGCGCCGATCGGCGCAACGTCATCGCCGGTCGCACAAGCGGCCTACTTTGCGCCGTCGGGGACCGTCGCCGCGCCGGTGATGCCGGTGGCGAACTGCCCGAATTGTGCTCGTCCTGCGGCGCCCGTCAACGCAGCGCCCGGATTGGCGATGCCGCAAACCGTGCACTACGCCCCGTACACGGCGTACCGCACGAATTGGGTGCAAGTGCCGGTGACCGTCTATCGCCCCATCACGGCCATCGATCCGGCGACCGGTCGGCCGATCACCGTCGTCCAACCCTGCACGGCCACGGCGTGGCAAGTGCAGCGAGTGCCGATGCACGGGCAGCCGTTCCTGTCGCGTTATCAGCCGTTGCCGGTGTCGAATCCCACGGGAGCGGTAGTCGGGGCGCCGATGGCGATGCCGGCGGGCGCCGTACCGCTGGCGGCGCCAGCCGGGAATTGTCCGACGGGCGTTTGTCCCCAGCCAAGTGCGCCGATTGGATCTGGCGTGATTCCGATGGCGCCGACGACGGCCCTGCCGGCGTCTCCCCCGACGACGCTGGCCCCTTCCACGACGCTGGAGCCGCGAGCGGGCGTGGCGCCGTCGCCGCCGACGACGCAGCCGCCGTCGTATTTGGGCTCGCCGGCTCGAGTCGCTCCGCCGCCGTCGGGCGCGGTCCCCGCCGATCAACGACCGACGCTGCAACCGGGCGAGGGAGCGGCGCCGGGCGTCTACAACTACCCGCCGCAGCGCGATCCTTACTCGAACATTCCGCCCTACATCCCGCCGCCTCCGCCTCCTCCGCCGTCTTCGCCGTCTTCGCCGCCGCCGCCCGCGGCCGCTCGTTCCCAACCGGAGACGCGGTTCGAACCGAACGTGAATGTGCCGACGACCAGCGGTGCGAGTCGCTCGTTCCAGCCGACCGTGCCGACGGCGCGTCCGGCGACGCCGATCAAGCCGCTGCCCGATCCAGACGCCGAAGAGCGGGACGACGTTGATCGCTCGACTCCGCGGCTGATCGTGCCGCAGGAGCGCACGGCTGCCTCGCGCGGAATGCAGCCGGTGCACCGAGTCGTCCCGGCGCCGTCGCCGGCGCGCGTGGCGCCGGTCGCCGACAAGACGTGGGATGCCAGCGGTTGGAAAGCGGCTCGACCTTAGCTCCTGGTTCGCACCTGCGAGTCCCACTACCCGGCTCGCGGCGCTCGTCGTAGGATGGGCGCGCATGCCAGCCAACCTCACTCCGCAGTACCATAAGGCCGAAGCCGAATTCCGCCGCGCCGCGACTCCCGAAGAGGAGTTGCGCTGCCTAGAGGCGATGCTTCGCGAGATCCCTAAGCACAAGGGGACGGACAAGCTGCAGGCCGAGCTGAAGCACAAGATCAGCCGCGCCAAGCAGGACGTCGAGCATCACCAAAAGACGGCGAAAAAGGGGGCGGTCGGCGTTCGCATCCCGCGCCAAGGGGCGGGGCGAGCGGTGATCATCGGCGGGCCGAACGCGGGCAAAAGCCAGTTGCTCCGCAGTTTGACTCGAGCGACTCCCGAAGTGGCGCCGTATCCGTTTACGACGCGCGAGCCGATCCCGGGCATGATGCCTTGGGAGGACGTAATGGTGCAGTTGATCGATACGCCGCCGATCACGGCGGATGTCTTCGATCCCCATGTGCTGGGGCTGGTGCGAGGCGCCGATCTTGTGTTGCTATTGGCCGACCTCGGTTCGGACGACGGGATCGGCGACCTCCAAGCGGTGCTCGATCAGTTCGGCAAATCGAAGACGCGACTGGCCCGCGAATCCTCGCTTGATGAAGAGGATCTGGGCGTTTCCTACACGCGTACGTTCTTGGTCGCCAATAAGATCGACGCTCCCGACGCCGCGGACCGCCTGCAATTGCTGCACGAATTCTGTCCGCTCGATCTGGAGGAATTCGTGATCTCGGCCGATCAGGCGACGGGCTTAGAGTCGCTGCGGAACGCCATCTATGCGGCGCTAGACGTCGTCCGGGTCTACACCAAATCGCCGACCAAGAAGGAGCCGGACTACGATCGGCCCTTCACGGTGCCGCGCGGCGGCACGTTGCTGGACGTCGCGGAACTCGTGCATCGCGACTTGGCCAAGAATCTGAAGGGAGCGCGCGTTTGGGGGACGGGCGTGCACGACGGGTCGCTGGTGCGCGGCGATTACGTGCTGCACGACAAGGATGTGGTGGAGATCCACACATGACCAACTCGCAAATCGCCGACGTCTTTGAACGTCTGGCTGATCTGCTGGAGATCAGCGGCGCGAATCCGTTTCGCGTCCGAGCGTATCGCAACGCCGCGAGAACGCTTTCAGGCTACCCGGAGTCGCTGGCGGATCGATTGGCGGACGACGGGCGATTGCCCGAGATCCCCGGCATCGGGGACGACTTGTCCGACAAGATTCGCCAACTGGCGGCCGGCGAACGCCTCGCGCTGCTCGACGAACTGGAAGCCAAGATCCCGGCCGGCGTACTCACGTTGCTCAAGGTGCCCGGATTGGGGCCGAAGAAGGCGGCGGCCCTGCATCGCGAATTGGGGATTGAGACGCTGGACCAATTGCGGGAGGCGTGTGAAGCAGGACGCGTGAAGGGGCTGAAGGGGTTCGGCGCCAAGACCGAACAACTGATCCTGCAAGGGATCGGGCTGGCCGCGACGGCGTCGCTTCGAATGCTGTGGGCCGACGCCGACGCGATCGCGCGCCAGTTGAAGACCCATATGTTGCGTGCGCCAGGCGTCGAGCAACTGGAGCTCGCCGGCAGCTACCGACGCGGTAAGGAGACGATCGGCGACCTCGACATGTTGGTTGTTTCGACCGAGGTCGACCCGATCATGGATCACTTCGGGGCGTTTGCCGAGTCGGCGCAGGTGATCGCGCGCGGCGAAACGAAGATGTCGATTCGCACGCATGGCGGTTTGCAGATTGACTTGCGCGTGGTTCCTGCGCGATCGTTCGGCGCCGCGTTGCAATACTTCACCGGTTCGAAGGAGCACAACGTCATCCTGCGCGGTCGCGCCAAACAACGCGGGCTCAAGATCAATGAGTACGGCGTGTTTCGCGTCGCGGAAGGCGCGAGCGACGACGCCAAAGGTCCGCAGGCGGGGGAGTACGTGGCGGGGGAAACCGAACCGGCCGTCTACGCGGCGCTCGACCTGCCTTGGATCGCTCCAGAACTGCGCGAGGGGCGGCAGGAGTACGACTGGGCGGATGCACGAGCTTTGCCGCAGTTGATCGAGCTCCCAGACATCGTCGGCGACTTGCACATGCACACGACGGCGACCGACGGCGCCGCGTCGCTCGAAGAAATGGTCCAAGCCGCTCAACTTCGCGGTCTGCAATACATCGCGATCACCGACCATTCGCAGCGCGTCTCCATGGCCCGCGGGCTCGATGCCGATCGCTTGCTAGCGCAATGGCGCGAGATCGATCGCCTGAACGAACGACTCGAGGGACGCTTCCTCGTGCTGAAGGGGATCGAGTGCGACATTTTGGAACGCGGCGGTATGGACTTGCCCGACGACGTGCTCGCGCAAGCCGACTGGGTGCTCGCCAGCGTCCACTACGGACAAAAGCAATCGCGCGCACAGATCACCGACCGCATCCTCGGGGCGATCGCGAACCCCTACGTGAGCGCCGTTGCGCATCCGACGGGCCGCTTGCTCAATCAGCGCGCCGCGTACGAGGTCGACATGGAAACGGTGATGCAAGCGGCCGTCGAGCACCGCAAGCTGCTGGAATTGAATGCACATCCCGTGCGGCTCGACCTGCATGATCTGCACTGCGCTCAGGCCAAGTCGCTGGGGATCCCGATCGTCATCAACACGGACGCTCACGCCGTCGAAGGGCTCGACATGATGCGTTACGGCGTCCTCCAAGCGCGCCGCGGCGGACTGACCGCCGCGGATGTCGCCAACACGCGCAGTTGGCCCGAACTTAAGAAGCTCATCGGCCCCCTCATCCCCGATCCTTCTCTCCGCCGCAAAGCCGGCGGGGAGAAGGGAGCTTGAATTTATCGTTGCGTGGACTTCGAGTCGCTTTGATATGTCTGCAGAATCTCTCGCGAACCTGTCTATTCCTGGCGGTTGGCGTGAAAGAGTTGTGGAAGTAGGCGAGCGTCGGTTGACGATCCTGGCGCCCGCCGATCCCGATGAATTCGTGAATCAGTTGGCCGACGCGGACGAATCGGCGTTGCCGCGGATGCGCGCCGATCCCTATTGGGCGCAGGTGTGGACGGCGGCGCTGCCGCTGGCCGCTGCCGTTGATCGGGCGACTTGGTCGGCGGCGACGCGCGTCTTGGAACTGGGGTGCGGCATCGGCGTCCCCGGACTGATCGCCTGCGTCCGTGGTTGGCAGACGACCTTCAGCGACTATGTCGACGAAGCGGTGGCGCTGGCGCTCGAAAACGCGCGGCGGCTCGGCATCCCCCCGTCGCAAGTCGCCGGGATGACGCTCGATTGGCGCGACCCGCCGCCGCGGCAGTTTGAACGGATCATTGCGTCGGATGTGATCTACGAAGAACGGCTGCATCGCCCGCTGCTGAAGGCGATCAGCGGGCTGCTCGCAGAGGGCGGCGAGGCGTGGATCGCCGACCCGGGACGCTCGCTGTGCTCCGACTTTCTGGATGCTGCTCGACGCCGAGATTGGCAGGTTTCTCTCTTTGATCGGGCCGACCAATTCGTCGAAACGCCCGTGTTGGGCGAATTTCGGCGAATCGTGCTCCGCCGCCTGTAACATTCGCTCGCGATTCTCGCTGGGAACGACATGGCCGCGAATGCGGCGTGCGAGGCGATTCCAGGAGACTCGAGATGAAATCCCTATTCTTGTTGGTTTTGGCGTTGGTCGCGGGGCACTTCTTGCTGATGTCCGCCTTGGTCGGGCCGTTCGCAGAATAGTCGGCATCGCAACCTACGGACCCCGCTGATGTTCGCAGATGGCTGCCGGCAGATGCCGCACCAAGTCGGAGGCGATGAGCGACGTTTGGCCCGCCGCGGCGGCCGCCAAGTCGCCGGCGCGGCCATGCAAGTAGACGCCCAATTGAGCCGCCTCGAAGGCCTCCAATCCCTGACAGACCAGGGCCGTGATGAGGCCGGTCAGGACGTCCCCCGAACCGCCGGTCGCCATTCCCGGATTGCCGGTCGTGTTGCGATAAGCGCGCCGGCCGTCGGTGACCAGCGTTCCATGTCCCTTGAGCACCATCACGACGCCCGCGCTGCGGGCAAGTTCGATCGCGAGCGATTCCATCTCAAGTCGGTCGCGCGTCGCTCGACCGACGAGTCGCCGAAACTCGCCGGGATGCGGCGTGAGGATGCGGTCGGCGCCGGCGTCCGTCAGACTTTCGCTGGGTGGGGCATCAGGACGTTCGCCGGCGAGCGCGAACAGGGCGTCGGCGTCGACCACCATCGGTCGCTCGACGCGGGCATAGAGGCCTCGGACAAATACCTGCAGCGCCGAGGATCGCCCCAGACCGGGGCCGCACGCGGTGCAGTCGGCTTCCGAGCATAGCGACAATGCGCGGTCGAGCGCCGAGCGATCGAAGCGGCCTTCCGAGTCGGCGTCGAGCGGCGTGGTCATGTAGGACGGTTCGTAGCCTGCGACCGTTTCCAAGCACGGCACGGGAACGGCCAAACGCACCAGTCCGGCGCCGCCCCGCAATGCGGCCATGCCTGCCAACCCCATCGCGCCGCTCATGCCGCGCGAACCGCCGATCAACAATGCTCGCCCAAAGTCGCCTTTGTGGCTCGCCGCGGCGCGCGGAGCCAAGACAGGGAGCGATTCGATCCAAACTACGTCGACCATGTCTGACTCCGACCGTGGGCGGATGTTACGCGCCGTGCGTTTGGCGTCGCGCCATCATCCCAGCGACGTACCCGCCTTTGAAGCCGGCGTCGATGTTCACCACCACGACGTTCGAAGCGCAGCTATTGAGCATGCTCAGTAGGGCCGACAGTCCTTGGAAATTCGCCCCATATCCGACGCTCGTCGGCACTCCGACCACCGGACAATCGACATAGCCTCCCACGACGCTGGGCAACGCCCCTTCCATTCCCGCTACGACGACCACGGCGTCCGCGCCTTGAAATCGCGCCAGCTGCGCCGGCAAACGGTGCGGTCCGGCGACGCCCACGTCATGAATCATCGTGACCTCGACGCCCATCCAGTCGAGCGTCTCGCGCGCTTCCTCTGCGACCGGCATGTCGCTGGTCCCGGCGGTCACGACGACGACCTTGCCGCGTCGCCGCGGCGAGGACGAGGCGTCGGCGTCGCGGGGCGAGATCCGCACGGTGCGGGCGACGGCGTTGTACCGCAGTTGCGGAAACGTCGTCGTCAAGTGCTGCGCTTTGTCCGCCGCGACGCGCGTCGCCAAGACTTCAATCCGCTCCGCCAACAGCCGCTCGAAGATCCGCGCAAGCGTCTCGACCGACTTGCCTTCGCCATAGACGACTTCGGGGAAACCGCAGCGGCGGCGACGATCGAGGTCGAGCGTCGCATCGCCCAGTTCGGCGGACAGCGGTTGAAAGCCAGCCAAGGCGTCCGCCAGTTGCAACGGAGTCACTCGCCCCGCCAACAGCTCTTGCGCCCAACGTTCGATCTCGATTCGGTCCATGTTGCCATCAGTCCTACTTGCGTACGTCGAGACAGACGATTTCTGCGTCATCGCGCAGATACAAATGGCCGCGCGACAGCGCCGGCGCTTGACGCGTCGGGCCCGTCACGGTCGCTCGACCTAACTCTTGATATGACTTGGGGTCGGCCTTGACGATCACCAATTCCCCTTGCATGGTCGAGAAGAACAGCTTGCCGTCGGCCATGATCAGGTTGCTCTTGCCGAACCGCGTCTGCTGCCAAACTCGCTTGCCTGTCGCCAACTCTACGCAAGCCAGGTGCGTGATCGGCCCAGCGCCGCCGACGTTGTCGAGCCCGAACAGGTAGCCTTGCGACTGAATCGACGTCTGCCACTCGTTTCGCAAGACGCTCTTGGGACCGAACGACGTCCAGACTTCCTCGACCTCGTACTTCTCTCCGCTGCGACGCAACCGCAGGTAGGCGCTGCCGTGGTTCTCGCCGGCGGAAACAAACAGACCGCCCGCGGCCGCCAAAGGAACGGCGATGTTGCACTGAAAGTCGGTCGCGTACGGGTAGCTCCATAACAGCCGTCCGGTCGCAGGATCAAAGCCTTCGATGGCAGCGCCTGCCGCCGCGACGATCATCGGCGTTTTCTCAATCGTCAGGAGCGTGGGCGAGGAATAGCTGACCGGGGACTGACCGCTGGTCCACGCCAACTTGCCCGTGGCCAAGTCGTAGGCGGCGAGCGTCCCGCGGTCGCTCCCCGCCAGCACAACGACGACCGAACCGACGACCAGCGGCGAACTTGCCATGCCGTAGTCGGCTTCTTTGCCGCCGAGTTCTTCCAGCACGTGGTGCTTCCACAGGATTTTGCCGTCGGCGCGTTGGAGGGCGACGAGGATGCCTTCCCCCGTGAAGGCGAAAACTCGCTCGCCATGAATGGTCGGCGTCGCCCGCGGACCGTTGCCCATCGAATTCTTGTATTCCGGCGCCACGGGCGTTTCCCACCGTCGTTGGCCGGTGCGGCTATCGAGGGCGACGACGCGCTGTTGTCCGTCGCGCTGCAGCATGGTGACCAATTGATCGCCGACGATCGCGAGCCCCGACATGCCTACCCCGCCTTCGACTCGCCAGACCTGTTTCGGTCCCTGCGCGGGCCAAGCGTCGAGGAGCCCGGTTTCGGAGGAAATGCCGTCGCGATGCGGGCCGAGGAACTGCGGCCAGTCGGTCGTGGGCGTCTGGGCGAACGCGGACGCGGAGAGACCCGCAGCGAGGATCAACCCGCCGACTCGAGACATCCATCCATTCATTGCGCACCTCCGTGGTAAAAGGCGACGGTGCGCGCCAATCCTTCGCGCAGCGAAGTGACGCGCCAGTCAGGGAAGAGTTCGTTGATGGGCGCCGGCGTCGGCGCCACGTTGCTGGGAATTGTCGGTCCTGCGACGGCCAAACGCGAGCCCGAACCGGGGACCAATTCGTCGAGCAGCTGGATGAACTGTTGCGGCGTCGCCGGTTCGCTCGGCAAGTCGACCAGAGAGGCGCCGACGGGGGAAGCCAACGCCGAGTCGACGAACGCACGCGCGACGTCCTCGACATAATCATAGCCCAAGCAGCCCTCGAAGCCGATCGTGTACGATTCCCCCAACGCCGCCGCACGCGCCGCCAACGACGGGCCGGCCGAGATTCCTTGGTTCCGCTCGGGGCCGTACACGACGTGCGGCCGAATGCCGATCGAGCCGATTTGGTAGTGGACCCAATACTGATGCGCTAGCAATTCGACCGCCCTCTTCGTCGCGCCGTAAAAGGTGGGCGGCTGGTTCGCGACCGCGGCGCCTGCGGCGGGCGGCGCTGGACCGTCGTCGGCTTCAGGACCATAGACGGCGAGCGAACTGGCATACGCGAGGCTGTTTACCGTGGTGCGGCGTGCGCGGATGGCCTCCCATAAGGCCACGCTTCCCAAGATGTTGACCGCCGCAGCCGCGTAGGGGTCGAGTTGACAGGCGGGGGTTAAGAGAGCGGCTAGGTGGATGACGTGCGTGACGGCGTGGTGGTCGAAGACGCGTCCCAGTGCTTCGCGGTCGCTGAGGTCGCCGGCGGCGAACTTCACGTCGGCTGCCGCGGAGGCGCCGAGTATCCGCTGCCAACGTTCGACCGCCGGGGCCCGATCGAAGGCGACTGACGACATGCCGCGGGTGTGGAGTTCCCGGAGCACCCAGGCGCCAATGAATCCGCTTCCGCCAGTGACGAGGACGCAAGGAGACGGCATGAGGGATGGGGCCTTGTGAATGGGGGGGATGTGGGGAGAGAAAGAACGGTTGAATTTGGAGCGTTTGGCGCCTCGGACCGACTGTCGTTTGTTGCGCAACGCTGTCGTTTGTTGCGCAACGACACGCGCGGATTGTGCTCCCTTCTCCCCGCCGCGGGGAGAAGGGTTGGGGATGAGGGGGGCGGCGCAACCACCGTGCGCGGACTCACTCTCCGATTTCTATCACTCCAGGGGGAGGTATGTGGTGAAGGGGGGCTCGTAACAGGCTGGAAGCCTGTTCTACGGGGGTATCATAGCCTTGAGGGTCGACGAGCGGGACGGCGTCGATACAATGCGTCGCGATGTTAATTCCCATTGAACTACCCGACTTTACGGCAGCGCCGCCGCCGTCCCCGAAAGCGATGCGACTTTTGGAGGAAGCGGATCGTCGCATCGACGACTTCGTACACCGACGACGCGGGCCGCTGATTCACGGCTTCGTCCCCAGCGACTTTCGGATGGTGGACGCGTGCTTGAATTGGATCGTGAAGCGGCAATTGGCCAGCGGCCATGCGTTCTGCGAATGGGGCAGCGGGTTCGGCGTCATTACATTGTTGGCCGCGTTGCACGATTTCGACGCTTGCGGCATCGAGGTCGAAGAATTACTCGTCGAACAAGCTCGCCAGCTGGCCGACGACTTTGAAATCTCGGCCCAGTTCGGACACGGCAGCGCGATCCCGCCCGGCAAGAGCCGACTCGAAAAGTACCTCGTCGAACAGTCGCTGGTCGACACCGACTCGCCCGACGCCTACGACGAAATCGGACTCGAAATCGACGACTTCGACATCGTCTTTGTGTTTCCGTGGCCCGGCGAAGAGGGGTTTTGGGAGCGGCTGTTCCATCAGTGTGCGTCGGATGGCGCGCTGCTGTTGACGTATCACGGTCTCAATGATTTGCGGCTGCAGCGCCGAGTGCGGGGCTAAACGCGAGTTGCGATTCCGGACGACCGCCCGCTCCGCGACGCTCGCCCCCTGCCGAGGCGCGGACTATGATAGGATCATCCGGAGGTTACTCGCATGGCAAACGCAGCGCTGTTGTGGGCGGTGGAAGTCAATCTGAAGATCTTGTTGCAGTGGGGCTTCGGCGCCTTGGCGGTCGTCTTCGCCGTCGTCATGGTGTTCGTCCTCGGCAAGTACGGCGGCAATTGGTTTCAAGCCTACATGTCGAGCGCCGATGTGCGCTTGAGCGAACTGGTCTGCATGGGCTTGCGGCAGGTGCCGACCAACTTGATCGTGAACGCGAAAATCATGGCCGCTCAGGCGGGGCTGGGCATCTCGCGACGCGACGGCATCAGCACGCGTCGGTTGGAAGCCCATTATCTGGCGGGCGGTCGCGTGCTGGATGTGATTCAGGCCATCATCGCCGCGCATCGCGCCGGGCTCGACCTCGATTTCGACCGCGCCGCGGCGATCGACTTGGCGGGACGCGACGTGGTGGAAGCGGTGCGGACCAGCGTCCATCCTAAGGTCATCGATTGTCCCGACCCTCGGTCGGGCGTCGCGACGCTCAGTGCGATCGCGCGCAACGGCGTCGAACTCCGAGTGCGGGCGCGAGTCACCGTGCGCACGAACCTCGAACAACTGATCGGCGGCGCCACGGAAGACACGATCATCGCCCGCGTCGGCGAAGGCATCATTACGTCGATCGGCTCGTCCGACACGCACTTGGAAGTGTTGGAGAATCCCGATCGCATTTCCAAAGCCGTGCTCAGCCGCGGACTCGATGCTCAAACGGCCTTCAAAATCGTCTCGATCGACATCGCCGACATCGATGTGGGCGAGCAGATCGGCGCTCGGTTGCAAGCCGACCAGGCCGAAGCCGACACGCGCGTCGCACGCGCGAAGGCGGAACAACGGCGGGCGGAAGCGATCGCCGTCGAACAGGAAATGAAGGCCAAAGTGTCCGAGAATCGGTCGCGCCTGGTGCTCGCGGAAGCCGAAGTGCCGCGGGCGATGGCCGACGCGTTCCGCTCGGGCCATTTGCACGCGACCGAAGTCCAAGAAGGTTAGCTTAAGCGAGTTCCAATCGGCGGGCGGCGCGTAAACGTTCCACAGGAGTACAGGAGAACGGCATGACGGCCTGGATTTTGTTGGCGGCGAGCATGGTCACTGCGGAACCGACTCCCGAGCAGCTCGAGTTGCTCAAGGTTTTTCGCGCCGAGTTTGTGGCGATCACGCCGGGCGAAGGGATGTTTCCCCGCAGTTTTCGCCAGGGAGACGCGACGCTGAAGTCCGCTCAACCGGTTCGCGAAGTGACGTTCCAGAAGCCCTTCCACATGGCCAAATACGAGGTGCCGCAGAATTTGTGGGAAGCGATCATGGGGGAGAATCCCAGTCGCTGGAAGGGGAAACGCAACTCGTCCGAGATGTTCACCTGGGACGAATCGGTGGAGTTCTGTCGTCGCGCCACGGAACTGATGCGGGCCGCGAAGCTGATCGGTCCGCAGGAGTCGATTCGGATGCCGACGGAGTCGGAGTGGGAGTACTGTGCTCGCGCCGGAACGGCGACGAGCTATTCGTTCGGCGATGACGAATCGAAGTTAGGCGAATACGGTTGGTTCACGGGGAATGCAGCGGGGAACGATCCGCCGGTCGGAGCGAAAAAGCCGAATGCTTGGGGCCTCTACGACATGCACGGCTACTTGTGGGAGTGGTGCGCCGACGCGTGGCATGACCACTACGAAGGCGCTCCCGCCGACGGCGCCGCCTGGACCGAACAAGGCGTCGCCGACCTCCGCGTCCTGCGCAGCGGCAGTTGGAAGGATCCCGCCGCGCAGCTGCGCAGCGGCCACCGCAAGTCGGCCACCGCCTCCACCCGCGACGACGCCGTCGGCCTTCGCTGCGTACTGTCAGCGCCGTAGAACAGGCTTCCAGCCTGTTACCAACGCCCCACGAGCCCCCCCCATCCACGAGCCCCGCCCACATCACCCCCGTGGATTGCGATACAGCAACTCCGCCAGCAACTCGGGCGATCCAGCCTGGTCGGCGGGCCGTTCAAAATGCCACTCGCGGTGCGTCGGGACCCACTGGTCGGCGACGGGCCAGGGGTCGAAGGGGGCGAAGCCAAGTGCTGCCGCCAGACGCGAAGAATCAAGCGACACGTCGCCGGCGCGGGGAGGGATGGGGCCTGCTTCATGACGCAAACAGCCTTGCAGGTGTCGCGGGTCGTAGCCGCCGACGCGATTCACGATCTGCGCGATTTGGTACAGGCTAAGTCGGCGGGGACCGCCCGCATGGAATAGACCGCGCATGGTTCCCGCCAGCGTTGCGTGAAAGACGCGATTGAGGCAATCCGTGTACGTCGGAGTGCGAATCTCGTCGAAGTACAGCGTGGCTGGCTTCTGTTTCTTGAAGCGGGATTGAATCCAGTCGATTGCGCCGGCGTGGCCGTTGAAGCTGACTCCCATCGGCAGGGAGATGCGCAAGATGCACGAGTCGGCGTGGCGCGCGAGCAACAACTGCTCGGCCTCGGCCATCGAGCGACCGTAGACGGTGACAGGGTCGGTCGGGTCGTCCTCGCGATGGTTGCCGGCGCGGGTTCCGGAGAAGACAAGATCGACCGAAAGGTGGACCAGCCGCGTCTCGGGGTCGAGGTGCTCGAGCAGATTGGCGAGGCCGTCGACATTGACTTGACGGGCGAGCGACGGATCGAGCTCGCAGGACTTCAGCTTGCAAGTTCCTTCCGCATGCAGCACTGACGCGAAGGCGTAACGGTCGAAGAGACGGCGAAGCGCGTCGCGATCATGAATGTCGCAAGCGGCGATGCCCGGGCCGCTCAACCGCCAATTGTCGGCGCGACGCGTGCCGACGACTTGGCCCGGATGACGTTGCTGGAAGTAGCGAAACGCGTTGTAGCCGGCGACGCCCGCAACTCCGGTCACCAGCAACGGCAGCGGAACGTCGGGCAGCGTCGGTTTGGCAAGCGGCGGGGAAACTCGTACATTCATGCGGCGAGCGGACGCGGCGAGCGTCGCGAGGGGCGTGTTCGAAGGTTTTTTGCGGGCGAATGATTCGGAATGGGAAATTCGCGTTCAGCGGTCGTGCTGGTCTTTGATCGTTTGCGAGCTGGCTTTTTGGGACCGTACGGCGGAACTTGGTGCGAAACGCCGGCGGCGAATCGGTTGGCGGCTGCGGGGTACCTGGCGGAACAGGCGTGGGCCGACAGTCCGTCGCTGGACTGGGTTTACCGTTCCTATTGGTCAGGACGACACGCCGCCTGTCGCAGTGTACCGGATGCCTGCGACTTGCAAACGCCCTTGCCGGCGGGCCTGGCGTTAGCGGAACGACTGGCGGCGGCGGGGCGGTACGCAGAACTATTGACCGACGACCCGACTGTGGCAAGTCATCGCTGGGGCGAAGCGTTCGCAGAGCGGATGGTGTTGCATCATGAGGGGCCGGCGGAGGCGGCCGAGTCGGCGGGGGCGATGCGCGTCGCGCAATTGTTGGCCGAAGCGGCCGAACGCTTGGAATCGCTGCCGGATGGATCTTTGTTGTGGGTGCACGCGGCGGCTTGGAACGACGCTTGGGATGCACCGTGGGAATTTCGCGCGGAGTTGGCGGACGAGGAAGACCCCGCGCCGCCGGATTTCGTGGATCCGCCTCTGAGATCTTGGACGGGAGCCGGCGATCCCGACGAACGACTGGGGTACCTGCAGGCCTATGCGGGGCAAGTCGCCGCTTGGGACGCGTGTTTGGATGCGTGGATGGCGGCGTTTGAGTCGAGTCGCGCGGGGGAAGATGCGCTGTTGATCGTCACGTCGCCGCGCGGCTATCCGCTGGGCGAGCACGGCGCCGTGGGGGACGACGGTGCGGAGGGGATCGCGGCCGGCTTGCACAGCGAATTGCTGCAGACGCCGCTGTTCTTGAGGCATCCACGTGCGAGTCGACCGATGTTGCGGGATCAGCGGCTGTGGCAGCCGCCCGATCTTTATTCGACCTTGGTGGATTGGTTCGAGTTGCCGGCGAGCACGGCGGCAGTGTGGGGCGAAAGCACGCTGCCGCGTGCCAGAGGGGAGGCGACGGCGAATCGCGCGTGGGCGGCGTCGGTGGCCGGAGCGCGCTTCGCGCTGCGGACGCCCGAATGGCTGTTGGTGGGAGAGGAAACGCCCGACGCCGGCGAGGCGCACCCCACCGGTTTGTATTTGAAGCCGGATGACCGTTGGGAGGCGAACGAGGTGAGCGCACGGTGCGGGGAAACGGTCGAGTCGCTGTTGGGATGTTGGCCGGCGCTACGCACCGCCCTGGACGATTCACGGCCTGATCAGGCGCCGGCCGCCGTCGGCTGAAGTGGGCGGGAGCGAGCGGCGAAACGTCTTCCGTCCGCGCCGGTTTGGCAGCCGCCATGCTGCGTCGCCGGGACGGGCGACTTGCCGGACTGTCATTTTGACACCGTCGGCCAGGCGATCTAATTGAGCGGGAATTCATTCTTAAGTCTTTGTTTGGATTGTGCTTGCGGTGTCTTGATTCGGGTTTGGCATGCCGCTTGCAGAGAAGGGCCCGCGTCTAAGAACGGTCTGCCAAAAGAAGCGGTGGACTTTGCGTTCCGGCAGTTGCGATTCGCACCAGCGATCCGGCAAAACGGCGCGTGATTCGTCAATACATTTGGGAGGAAACGTCTCGTGGCAAAGCAAATGGTTTTCGACGACGAAGCGAGGCAACCGCTGTTGGCGGGCGTTTCGAAGCTCGCTCGCGCGGTCCGCAGCACCCTGGGCCCGCGTGGTCGCAACGCGGTGTTGGACAAGGGTTGGGGTTCGCCGAAGGTGACCAAAGACGGCGTGACGGTGGCGGAAGACATCGAGCTGGATGATCCGTATGAAAATCTCGGCGCTCAGTTGGTGAAGGAAGCGGCCAGCAAGACGAACGATGTGGCGGGCGACGGGACGACGACGGCGACCGTGTTGGCCGAAGCCATCTTCCGCGAAGGCCTGAAGATGATTGCGGCGGGCGCTGACCCGATGGCCTTGGCGCGCGGCATCGCGAAGGCCAATGAAGCGGTGGGCGAAGCCATCACCAAGATGGCGGAAAAGATCAATGAGAAGAGCCGCAAGGAGATCGAGCAGGTTGCGTCGATCGCCGGCAACAACGATCCGTCGATCGGCAAGGTGCTGGCCGATGCGTTCATGCAAGTCGGCAAGAACGGCGTGATCACGGTGGAAGAAGGACGCGGCCGCGAGACGACGGTCGACGTCGTCGAGGGGATGCAGTTCGATCGCGGCTTCCTGTCGCCCCACTTCGTCACCAATGCGGACGAAGTGACGGTGGAACTGGATAACTGCTACATCTTGATCCACGAAGAAAAGATCTCGTCGAACAAGAAGCTCATCCCGCTGCTCGAGGCGATCAGCAAGGCGAACAAGCCGCTGTTGATCATCGCCGAGGACATTGAAGGCGAAGCGTTGGCGACGTTGGTCGTGAACAAGATGCGCGGCATTCTGCAGGTCGCGGCGGTGAAGGCGCCGGGCTACGGCGACCGTCGCAAGGCGATCCTCGGCGACATCGCCGTGTTGACTCGCGCTCAACCGATCTTCAAGGACCTGGGCATCGATCTGGAAAGCGTGAAGCTGTCGGATCTGGGCCGTGCGAAGAAGGTGAAGATCACGTCGGAAGAGACGACGATCGTCGACGGCGCCGGCAGCAAGGACGACATCGAAGGTCGGGCTCAGCAGATTCGCGACGAAATCGGTCGGACCGACAGCGAGTACGATCGCGAGAAGCTACAAGAGCGGCTGGCGAAGCTGGCGGGCGGCGTGGCGCAGATCAACTGCGGCGCTGCGACCGAGACCGAAATGAAGGAAAAGAAGTGGCTGATCGAAGACGCCAAGAACGCCACTCAAGCGGCCCTCGAAGAAGGGATCGTTCCGGGCGGCGGCGTGGCGTTGCTGCGAGCGGAAAAGGCGATCGATAAGCTCGACCTCAAGGGCGACGAAAAGCTGGGCGCTCAGATCATCCGTAATGTGCTCGACCAGCCGCTGCGAGCGATCGCGAAGAACGCGGGTCGCGACGGAGCGGTGATCGTCAATCGCGTCCGCGGGCTGAAGGGCAAGAATGAAGGTTGGGACGCGGACAAGGACGAGTTCTGCGACATGGTGAAGGCGGGGGTGATCGACCCGGCCAAGGTGGTGCGGACGGCGCTGCAGAATGCGGCGAGCGTCGCGTCGCTGCTGCTCACCACCTCCTCGCTCATCACCGACATCCCGAAGGAAGAGGAAGAGGGCGGTCACGGCGACCACCACGACCATGGCATGGGCGGCATGGGAGGTATGGGAGGCATGGGCGGCATGGGAGGTATGGGCGGCATGGAAGGCATGATGTAAGCCGGCTCGATCTCCCGCTGTCCGATCACTTTCAAGTTCAATCAATCAACGATTCACGATAAGGGAAATTTCTGATGTCCAAGATCAAGTTGCGTCCGCTCGATGACCGTGTGGTGGTGGTGCCGTTGGAAGCCGAAGAGCGGACGGCGGGCGGGATCGTCCTGCCGGATTCGGCGAAGGAAAAGCCGCAGCGCGGCACCGTGGTGTCGGTCGGCCCCGGCCGGCTGCTCGAATCGGGCAAGCGCGGCGATTTGTCGGTGCAGGAAGGGGACGAGGTGATTTACGGCAAGTACGGCGGAACGGATATCAAGGTCAACGGGCAGGAAGTGAAGATCCTGCGCGAAAGCGACATCCTGGCGAAGGTCGTGAAGTAACTCGGCGCGTCATTCGGCAGAGAAACTTGGACCCTTTCATCGCGTACTCATTCGATAAGGAATCGCCAGCGTGGCAAAGCAATTGATGTTTGACGATCACGCCCGAGCCAAAATGCTCCAGGGCGTCGAGAAATTGGCTGCCGCCGTAGCCGTCACGTTGGGCCCGACGGGCCGCAATGTGATTATTGACAAGTCGTTCGGCGGACCGACGGTGACCAAGGACGGCGTGACGGTCGCCAAGGAAATCGAGCTCGAAGATCGCTTCGAGAACATGGGCGCGAAGCTCGTGGTCGAAGTGGCTCAGAAGACCTCGGACTTGGCCGGCGACGGCACGACCACCGCCACCGTGTTGGCACGCGCCATCTTCAAGGAAGGGCTGCGAAACATCGTCGCGGGCAGCAACCCGATGGCCATTCGTCGCGGCATTGAAAAGGCTGTACAGGCCGCCGAAACCAAGCTGTTGGCGATGGCCAAGCCGGTGACGAGCAAGGACGAGGTGGCGAGCGTCGGGGCGATCAGCGCCAACAACGACAAGGTGATCGGCGAGTTGCTGGCGGATGCTTTGCATCGCGTCGGCAAGGACGGCGTCATCACGGTCGAAGAAGGCAAGACGACCTCGACGAAAGTCGAGTACGTCGACGGGATGCAGTTCGACAAGGGCTTCGTCTCGCCGTACTTCATCAATCGTCCGGCCAGCATGGACTGCGTGCTCGAGGACGCCTACATCCTGATCCATGAAAAGAAGATCGGGAACATCCGCGAGCTCGTGCCGATTCTGGAGAAGGTGAGCCAGACGGGGCGTCCGCTGTTGATCATCGCCGAAGACGTCGAAGCGGAAGCCTTGACGCTGTTGGTGGTGAATAAGCTTCGCGGCGTGCTCAACGTGTGCGCGGTGAAGGCGCCGGGGTTCGGCGATCGTCGCAAGGCCATGCTGGGCGACATCGGCGTGTTGACCGGCGGCACGATGATCAGCGACGACTTGGGCTTGCAGCTCGAGAACCTGTCGGTCGAGCACCTGGGGCGGGCGAAGAAAATCACGGTCGATCGCAACAACACGACGATCGTGGAAGGCGCCGGCAAGCGGGACGAGATCGACAAGCGGGTGCAGCAGATCCGCAATCAGATCGGTCAGACCGACAGCGAGTACGACAAGGAAAAGTTCCAAGAGCGGCTCGCGAAGCTGGCTGGCGGCGTGGCGGTGATCTCGGTCGGCGCCGAGACGGAAGCCGACATGAAGCAGAAGAAGGCCCGCATCGAAGACGCGCTGCATGCCACGCGTGCGGCGGTCGAGGAAGGCATTCTGCCGGGCGGCGGCGTGGCGCTGTTGCGTTGCACCGAAGCCGTGCAGAAGGCTCGCGACGCGGCGAAGGGCGACGAACGCATCGGCGTCGAAATCGTGCTCAACGCCCTCTCCGCGCCGATGAAGGCGATCGTCGACAACGGCGGACGCGATGGGTCGGTGGTCGTGGATGAAGTGCTCCAAAAGAGCCAGAACTACGGCTACGACGCCAACGCGAACGAGTACGTCGACATGGTCAAGGCGGGCATCATCGATCCGGTCAAGGTCGTGCGCTCGGCGCTCGGCAATGCGGCGAGCATCGCGGCGTTGTTGTTGACCACCGAGGCGCTCGTCACGAACCTCGACAAGGACGACAAGAAGAAGCATCGCGCCGAAGGGGCGGTCCGCTAAGGCGGCTCGGTCTCTGCGGCTTCCATCATTCCGAGCCACCTGGGATCCGAGTCGAGTCGGAGCCAGGTGGCTTTTTTATGAATTGCCATGTCCACGATGGCCAAAAAACGCGATTACTACGAAGTGCTCGGAGTGTCGAGGACGGCTTCCACCAAGGAAATCGCCGCGGCCTACCGCAAATTGGCCATCAAATACCACCCCGATAGCAACGGGAACGATCCCGAAGCGATCGAGAAGTTCAAGGAATGCGCCGAGGCGTATGAAATCCTGAACGACTCGGATAAACGGGCGCGCTACGATCAGTACGGCCACTCGGGCGTCGAAGACGGACACCATCAGTTCAACGACGTTCAAGACATCTTTGAAGCGTTCAGCGATATCTTCGGCGGCGGCGGCGGGGGCGGCATTTTCGGCGACTTGTTCGGCGGCGGCGGACGACGTCAACGACGAGCTCGACGCGGCGCCGACATTCGCGTCGACGTCACGCTGGACCTCGAAGACGCCGCGCGCGGCGTCTCGAAGACCATCGAATTCTCACGCAGCCAACCGTGCGATAAGTGCAACGGGACCGGCAACCGTGCCGGGGCGCAACGCGACGGATGCCGTCGTTGCGGCGGACGCGGGCAGGTCGTGCAGCAAGCGGGCATTCTCCGCGTCCAAACCACATGTCCAACCTGCGGCGGTTCCGGCTCGATCGTCACCGATCCCTGCGAACAGTGCCGCGGTCATGGCTACACGGCCGGTAAAGTGCGGCTCGACTTCACCATCCCGCGCGGCATCGACGACGGGATGCGGGTGCGCCTCACGGGAGAAGGCGAACCAAGTCCCGACGGCGGACAGCCAGGGGACTGCTACTGCTTTGTGAGCGTGAGGCGACATCGCCTGTTTCAGCGCGATGGTTCGAATCTCATCCTGCAACTGCCGATCGCCTTCAGCCAAGCGGCGCTCGGCGCAAAAATCGAAGTCCCGACGCTCGACGGGCCCGCGGAACTCGAGATTCCCAGCGGCACGCAATCGGGCGAAGTCTTCCGCATCGGCGGTCGCGGCATGCCCGACCCGCGCGGCGGTCGCACCGGCGATTTGCTGGTCCAAACGTACATCGAAGTTCCCAAGAAGCTCACCGCGCGGCAGCGCGAGCTGTTGAAGGAACTGGCTGATCTTGAACATGTCCATGTGACTCCGCACCGGAAGTCGTTCCTGGAGAAACTGCGCGAATACTTCGCGCCGACGGACGAGAAGACGGAAGGAGTCAAGGAGGAACCGACATCATGAGCGATCCGGAGCGACCCACGATGAACAGCGACGATCCGACGCAATCGGTCGATGCAGCGCTGGACGCCGTCACGAGCGAATCCCCGTCCGCGACCGGCGACGACTGGCGAGTGCAGCGGGCGAAGCTGGAAGGCGAAGTGCGCGAAGCGAACGACCGAGCGCTGCGGGCGCAAGCCGAATTGGAAAATTTTCGCAAACGTGCGCGGCGCGAGATGGAAGACGAGCGGCGGTACGCCTCGCTGCCTCTCCTACGCGACTTGCTCAATGTGATGGACAACCTCGACCGAGCCATGGAGTCGGCCGAGAAGAATCAGAACCTCGCAGCGCTGCTGGAAGGGGTGAAAATGGTCGCCGTGCAATTCCAGATCTATCTGGAACAGCATGGCTGCAAACGAATTCCGGCCGTGGGGGCGGCGTTCGACCCTCATCAGCATGAAGCGGTGGCGCAAGAGCCGACCGCCGACGTTGAACCGGGCTTGGTCACTCGTGTCACTCGGCACGGCTACCAGCTGCACGATCGCGTGGTCCGTCCGTCGCAAGTATTGGTGGCCGTCGCCCCTGCGGCGACTTCGTCCGGCGAAACCTCACCAGGAGCCTAATCCGATGCCCACCTACGACTACCAGTGCAGCGCCTGCGAGCACGAATTCGAGGCGTTCCAAAGCATCACCGAAGAACCGTTGGTGAAGTGCCCCAAATGCAAGAAGAAGAAGCTCAAGCGGCTGTTCGGCGCCGGTGCGGGCATCCTCTTCAAGGGCTCAGGCTTCTACCAGACCGACTACCGCAGCGACGGCTATAGGAAGAGCGCCGCCTCGGACTCGAAGTCGTCGGAAGGGAAAAGCGAATCGAAGAGCGAATCCAAAAGCAGCGACTCGAAGAGCGCTGGCTCGAGCGGCGGCAAAAAATCGGACTAGCCGCTTACTCTTTGCGCCGGAGCCATTCCAGAAGCACGGCGCCGACTTTCGCCAGCGACTCGCCTGAACACTTGTCGGGCGTGTCCGCTTCGGTGTGCCAATAGGACGCACTCGACGATCGCGGGTAGTCGAAGTCGATGATGTCGATCGCCGGAATTCGAGCGATGTCGTGTAAAGCCAGGTGATCGTCGCGAATCTCATGTTTGGGACGCGCGATGAACTCGGTCACCCCTAATTCCTTGGCGACGCCCCAGATCTCCTCGACAAGCGGCCGGCTGTCGGGCCAACTCACGCTGTTACGCTCTTGGAACAGCTGCAATTGCGCGTCGCCGACCATGTCGAGCAGCACGGCGGCCGCATAGCGATGAGCGGGCGGGTTGGCGGCGTAGTCGCGAGCGAAATGTTCGGACCCAAGGAAGTAAGTGCCCTGTCGGTCTTCGAAGACCAATTCTTCCGCGTCGAACAAGACGAGGTCGATGCCGTAGGGGCTTTCCAATTGCGGCAGGTGATGGGCGAGCTCCATCAGCACGGCCACTCCGCTGCCGCCGTCATTAGCGCCGATGAAGCGGCCGCGCGGTCGCCGCGGATCGCGGTCGGGAAACGGCCGCGTGTCGTAGTGCGCGCACAGCATGATCCGATTCGGACGGTCGGGATGCAGTTCCACGATCAGGTTGGCCATGGCGACTTGCGTGCCATCCAGAGGGTGACGGCCGGTGAAAGGCTGCAAGCGAACTCGACCGCCCAGTTTCTCAAAGTGCGCCGTCAGCAATTTTTGTTGCGCCTTCATGCCGTCCGAGCCGGCGGGGCGGGGGCCGATGTCGCAGACCGCTTGCAGGTACCGAAAACTGCGTTTGGCGTCGACCGGGCTATCGCGCAGTTTTCCGCGGCCTAGCTGGCTGCCGGCATGCCCATTCCCCGAGAAAAAGGCCAAATACACCAGCGTCGCGATGCCGGACAGGATCACGGCGCCGAGGAAAACGGTCTGTCCATCCGGGCGTTTCATAGGGTTCCATCCTTGCGAGGTCGGAGGATTGTCCGAGGCGGTCGACGGCGAGTCAAGCGTCGTCGCCGCTCAGATCGCGCTTGACAAATGTCCGACCGGCTTGTGGAATACAGTACATCAGCGGGTTGGGACTTATCAGCGGGCGGGACGAAGGCTGCCATTCGGTGCGTGAAGCCGCTTGTTCCGGGCTCCCAAGGCACGGGATCCGATCAATCGCTCTGTCCGAAGGAAACAGGCTATGCTCCCTCGTTTCGGTCAATTAGGCCGCCGACTCATCGTCCGCCGGCCCGCCCTGCAGGCCGCTCGTCGTCCCGCGTTCACCTTGGTGGAAATGCTGGTCACCATCACCGTCACGCTGGTCGTGATGCTGGCGCTGGTGAACGTCTTCGAATGGATCGGCGAGCGCGTCGCGTCGGGGCGCGCGATGATCGAAGTCTCCGGCAATTTGCGGAACGGCGGTCTGCGTTTGCAGAATGATCTCGACAGTCTTACCGTGCCTGTACGCCCGTTTCCTCGCCCCGAGCAAGGGGATGGGTACTTCGAGTACATCGAAGGGCTCTTGTCAGATCGCAACAGCGGAGCCTCGTCGATTCAAGGCGATACGGACGACATCCTCAGCTTCACGGCCCGCAATTCGGTCGAACAGTTCGTCGGCCGCTACCAAGTCCCCGGGTCGTCGCCGGTGCGCGTCGTCTCGCCCGAAGCCGAAATTGTGTGGTGGTCGCAATTCACCGACCTCAATGACAACGGGACGTTCGATCCCGATGAATTGATGAGTCGCTCGCTGTTGCGACGGACGCTGGTCGTTCGTCCCGACCTGAACAACGCGGCGTCAGGCTACTGGTTCACGTTGCCCCAGACGTTCGCGCCGGCCATGACTTCGTACAACATCAGCAACCAGTCGGACCTGCAAGTCCTCTCGCAACACATGCGGATGTTGTACAACGAGTTCGACGTCTCGGTGCGAATCGTGCGCCAGCTGGCAGGCAATAGCTTGACGCTGCAGATCGTCGCCAATTCGCTGGCCGACCTCACGCGTCGCGAGAATCGCTGGTTGCGACATCCGATGGTATTTCAAGTCGGAAACAGCTACACGTTCGCGCCGCCGCCCTCCCTGCCGTACGCCCTCGATCAATTCCCCACCAGCGTTACTCGCTTGGAACTCATTCCGCTCAACAACCTGCGGCGAGGCGAAGATGTGATCCTGTCGAACGTGTTGGGGTTCGACGTTCGCGCCTACGACCCGACGGTGTTGGTGTGGGGCACGGGCGGATTAGGACTGCACCCCACCGAACTCGGTTGGATTCCGCTGCAAGCGGCCTCCGGCCCGGTTGGTCGCGGCGGTTTCGTCGATCTCTACTACAGCCGACTGTTTCCCGCCGTCGGTTCGGGAAGTCCCAATGAGTGGACCCCGACCGCCGCTTCGACGTTCTCGGATGCACCGGCGATCAAGTCGCGCTTGGCGGCGATCGGCGCGTCGCCTTCGTACGACACTTGGTCGTTCCACTACGAGCAGAATGGGATCGACGACGATCAACCCTACGGCGACACCTACGGCGTCGATCAAGGGATCAACGGCATCGATGACGACGGCGCCGCGGGGACCGACGATCCGGGCGAACGGGAAACGTCTCCGCCCTATCCCGTGCCGCTCCGCGGTCTGCAGACGGTGATCCGCCTGTACGAACCCGAGACGCGACAGGTGAGGCAGACCAGCATTACGACGGAATTCGTGCCCGAGTAGACGCCCGCTCGTCACCAGCCTTCGATCATCGAAACGGGAATCTCGAACCGCAGCAGGCTGTCCGCGCCAAAGGCCTGCCCCGGAAGTTCCAAGAACAGCGACTCGACTGTTGCTCGGTCGACGTCGTCTGGCACGGCGAAGACCAGCGCGTCGAGTGTTTCTCCGGGGCGTTCGAGCGTCGCTTCGGGGACGTGCCCTTGGACGCCGGTAGCCCTTGTAAACTTCTTGATTGGGTAAGCGTTGCCCGCCGAGTCATAGAGCTCGGCTGTCCGCTGTTTGCCGTCGACGCGGAACAAGCTGCCGTACCAACTGCGGTAGTGCCGCGGCCTATCGGCCTTGTTGCGCAGTCCGACCACGATCGTCAAGTAAGGCTGCTCGTCGCTCGCATCCACTTTGCGGTCGGCGTCGCGCGTCCGCACTGGCGCCCAATGGGCTTGCTTGACCTTAACCTTGATCCCCTGATGGCGCAACGTGATTTTCGACGCATCCACCCAGCGTTCATCGACGTCTGAGGAAAGTGCGTCCTGTTCGATGATCGTTTCCCCGAGATCGTCTGCGTCGATGCTCTTCTGATTTTGGCGGACCAGCGACACGGCGAGGACGACGGCCACGACGCCGCCGCCGAACAAGAACAGAAAGACCAGTTGCAGCCAAAAAGCGCTCCGACGACGGGACGGAGCCGCCTCGGCGGAGTCAACTGGGTGCTGCGCAGCGGCCGAATCCTCGACAGTGCGCGGGGCAGGAGCGGCGCCGGCGTGTGGAGGCGGGGCGACAAGCCGGGCGAGCGGGGCCGCGACCGCCGCACTCGGACTGGACGTGGGCGCCTGAAACGGTTGACGGCAAAGCGGACACGTCACCACATGGCCCGCCAGGGCAGGGGGAATGGCTTGGACGCTGCGACAGTGCGGACAATTGACGAGCGACGACAAACGGGGCCTCTTCCGTCATGAGGAGCGGGGACGGCTGTTGCGGCTAACGGCCGCGTTCAAGGCTGGCCCTTGGCCTTATCTTGCTTTTTGCCCTTGGCCGCTTCCTGCTCCATTTCCTTCTTCATTTCCTGCTCGCGTTCGGCATCCTGCTTTTTGTATTCGGCATCCTTCTCTTCCTTGCGCGCCTTCGCGGTTTCGGCAATCTGACGTCGCAAGTCGTCGATCGTTTCCTCGCGCGGCATCGGGGCCGCGGCCGCCGCGCTGGGTTGCGCCGGCATGTCGTCGGTCGCGTCGCCGACCGCCGCGCGTGCGTCCGCAGTCGGCGCCGGGGCGGCGCCGCCCGCCAATTCCACCGGTTTCTCTGCGAGGATCGACTCTTTGGGAATTCGAAATCCCAAGTAGATTTCGCCCGCGTTGATGGCGGTCGCTCGCAGCCCCAATCTCAAGTCCTCGAAGTCGCCGGTCGGCGCTTCAAAGACCAGCAGGTCGGACGCCGCCTGCTTGGGCGCGATGCGCAGCGGCTTAGTTTGCCGCAACGGGTCGGGGTAGGCGTCGGCGGGCACCATTGCGAGCGGTTGGTCTTGCGAATCGACGCACACGGCCGCCGGTTGCCCTGGCTTGCCGGGCGGCATATTCCAGGAGCTGAATGTCAAGGGCGCATCGTTGCGATCCAGATTCGACACTCGCAGTTCGACGCAAATCACTTTGGGTTCCGCGGTCGCGGTCGCAGGCGGCGTCGGCGCAGCGGCCTCGGCGACGCCTTCGGCAGGGGCGTCGGCCGCTGCGGCGCCGGCGTCGGCCGGCTGTTTGGGTTTGCGAGGCGCGAACCAAACGCCGACGATTTGCAAACGCGCCGACCGGCTGGAGACCCCTGGGCTCGATTGAATGTTGCGCCAGGGCCTCGTCGATTGCACGATCTGCTTGATCGCCGCCGCCTCAGGCGACGCGGCCGACGCGGCTGGAACGGCGGCGGCGGGCGGTGCGCCGCCCCCGGGAGCGACTGCAGCGGCGGCAGTCATGGGCGCAGGCGGAGGGGCTGCAGCGGCGGCTGCCGCCGCTGGCGGAGACCCCGCCGGCGTATCGGGAATGTCGGTCGCCAGCGGCATGGCACCGGTCGCAGCGGACGTACTGACGGCGGCTTGCTCTTTCGATCCCGTCATGGAATTCACGACGAGGACCACGAGGACGACCAACACGAGCGCACCCGCACTGCCGCCGACCAGCAGCAACATCTTGCGGCGCGCCTGTTGGCGACGTTCCGCGGGGCTCAGAGGCTTGGCTGTTGCACCCGCAGGCGTCGCCGGCGCGGCGGCATGCGGCGCGACAGGGTGGGGGCGAGTCGCCGGGGCCGTCAGCGGCGCGGCGAACACGGGCGGGGGAGGCGGCTGGGGCGGCGTCGCAAGGGGCCTCACGGGGACAGATTGCGGCGACGCAGGGCCGACGGCTCGCAGCGGCACAACCGGCGCGCCGACCGGTGGGTCCTCCGGCGGAATTGCCGCCGCTCGAGGCCATAAATCGGGAATCTGCCCCGCCTCCGTCCAACTCGCAATGTCCGCTCGCCGCACGAGGCTAGTGAGCTTGAGTTCCCCGCGGGCCGCGGCGCGCTTTAGCTGCTGAAACGTGAACGGGCCCCGTTGTTCATCTCCCACTCGGCAATACCAAGGCTGCTCCATGGCTCGATCTGCTCCACGCTGCAATTCAAAGATCGACGAACGGCTCGCCCGTCGCGAACTGGCTCCATTCTAGACGCTGTCGGGGCGAGCACAAAGATCGACGCACCAGGCTATTCGCCCAAGAGTTGTTGGAGCTTCTTGAGCGACCGAGTCAGCAGGACGCGGATGGCCGCATCGGTTCGACCCAGCCGTTCGGCGATGTCCTTCGACGGCAGATTCTCGACATACCGCAGCCGCAACGCCTCTCGCTGGTCGTCTGCCAGACTCGCGAGCGCCTCGTACATCCGCTGTTCGCGGACATTGCGCGAGAAGGCCTGGCTGGGGGTCGTCATGCTGAGCGCCAGGAGATGAATGAGCCCCGCTTCACCCGATTCGCTGGGAGCGGCGGGGCCTTGGAGCGACACTTCGCGTCCCGCGTCCCGCTTCTGCGCGTCGAAATGGAACCGATGCGCATCGACAATCCGGTGCTCGGCGATCTGGCAGAGCCACCCGAATAAGTCGCGCGTCGACAAATCGGTCTTCGCCGCGGCTCGAATCGCTTCGGCAAATGTTTCCTGCAGCAGATCGTCGACTTCGATTTTGCGCTTGAGGGCGGCGCCGAGCCGCCGGTCGATGAAGGCGGCGAGCGGCCGGCGATGGTCCTCGCAGTACCGCGCCAACGCCTCGAAGTCTCCTCGTCGAACTTGCGATTCCAGCGGGTGCGGCGATTCCATGATCAAGACTCCTGTCCGGTTTCCCGCGGCTACGGTTTCCAGTTGCGAGGTTCGCCGTTAGTCTATCGTCTCGAGCGGACGTAATCGAACGACCGCGCGGACGCTGGGGACCCGGATCGGTGGACGGCTCGGCGGATCGACGTCAGGCGACGACCGAGCGACGCGCAGAGAGACTTCGTTTCATGGAACTCACACAGGCCAGTGCGACGCGCCTGTGGGGCGAACTCGCGACGCGACTCGAAGAGTTCCTCGAGGCGTGGAGCGACGGGGATGCGCCTCCGTCGTTGGCTGAGCATGTCCCCGCTGCGCCCCCCGAACTGCGGCGCATTACGCTCGAAGAACTCATCAAGGTCGATCTGGAACAGCGGATGCGAGCGCGTGTGCCGCGGACGCTGGACGATTACGTCCGCGAATTCCCCGAACTGTTGGCCGAAGGGGCGCCGCCGGTCGAATTGATTTACGAAGACTGCCATCTGCGCCGCCAGCAAGGCGAAAAGATCGACTTTCGCGAGTTGCTGGCGCGCTATCCGCAACACGCCCCGCAACTCGAGAAGCTGCTCAAGTTGGGCCGTTCGACGCAAGAGATGGCGATTCGCGACGGGCGTAAACACGAACAGGCGGCGGCCGGCGAGAAGCTCGACGACTTCGAACTTCTGGCGCTCGTCGGTCGCGGCGCCTTCGCCAGCGTGTTCCTGGCCCGTCAAACGTCGATGCAGCGACTCGTGGCGCTGAAGATTTCGGCCGTTCGAGGCTTCGAACATCAAGCGTTGGCCCAGCTTGATCATCCTCACATCGTCCGCGTGTACGATCAAAGAACGCTGGAGGAACGCGGGTTGCGATTGCTGTACATGCAATTTGCGCCCGGCGGAACGTTGCAAGAAGTCGTCGAACTGGCCGCGGCGCAACGGCCGTCTCAACGGTCAGGGGCGCTGGTGATCCAAGCGATCGACGAAGCGCTGCAGCGCGTGGGACAATTGACGCCCGAAGAGTCTTCGACCCGCAAGCGGCTCAAAAATGCTTCTTGGTCCGAGACGGTGTGCCGCTTAGGCGTCCCTTTGGCTCAAGCGCTCGACTACGCGCATCGCGAGGGAATTCTGCACCGCGACGTCAAGCCGGCGAACGTACTGTTGACCGCGGACGGCGCGCCCAAGCTGGCGGACTTCAATATCAGCTACGCGTCCCCTGTCAGCGGCGCGACCGCGGCGGCCTACTTCGGCGGCAGCCTGGCTTACATGTCGCCCGAACAGTTGGAAGCGTCGCATGCTCGCCAGACGCGACGTCCCGAGGAGCTAGACGCGCGCAGCGACTTGTATTCACTGGCGGTGCTGCTGTGGGAACTGTTGCACGGCGAGCGCCCGTTTCGCGACGACGTGTCGGGATCATGGAATCAGATGATCGACCAACTGCTGGCCCAACGCGTGCCGCCGACCGTTCACATCCCCCTCGACTCGCCGAACGACCTCTTGGCCCAGCGGCTGCGGAAGGTGCTGCAACGCACTCTGGCCGCCGAACCCGCGCAGCGTCCCGCCAGCGGCGCTCAGTTCGCGCGCGAATTGTACCTCTGTACGCAGCCGCAAGCTTGGGACTTGCTCTTCGCGCCGCGCAATGGGTGGCTGGAAGCGCTGCGGCGCCATCCGTACATCGCCTACGCCCTTGCCATCATGCCGCCGAATATGCTCGCCGCCTTTTTCAACTATTGGTACAACCGGCAAGCGATCATCGAACCGCTGGGCGACCATGCGTTCACCGTGTTCTGGTACGTGATCGCCCTCATCAACGGCCTGGCCTTTCCAGTCGGGTTGGCGGTGCTGGTCGGCGTACTCTGGCGATTAGCAAGAACCTTGCGGCGCTTGGACGACGCTCCTGGACCCGACGAAGCGGCGCTCGCACAAGCGCGTCGTCGCGCCTTGCAGATGGGGCATTTGGCAGCCGGCGTCGGAATCATGGAATGGTTTGCGTCGGGCGTGTTCTTTCCGATGGCCATGCACATGGGACTTGGCGAGTTCCCGGCTTCGGGCTATTGGCACTTTTTCTTTTCGATGTCGGTGTGCGGAGCGGTCGCCGCGGCGTTTCCCTTCTTCGGAGCGACCGATTTGTCGCTGCGCGTCATGTATCCGGCGCTTCTCGGAAAGTCGCCGGTCGATGACGTCGAGCGGCGGCAGGTGGAAGGGCTGGCGCGACACAGCGTCTGGTATCTGGGCGCGGCTTGCGGAGTGCCGCTCCTGGGACTCTTGATGCTCGTGGGAGCTGGTTCCGACAATCGCGGCGCCATTCTCGTACTCATCGTCGCCGGACTCGCCGGCCTCGCGCTGGCATTCTTTGCCAGCGGCCGAATCCGGCAGTCGGCGCTGACGCTCGCCGCCGCCACGCGCCCCGCCGACTTAGCCAATTTCGACACGCAGTCGCTCGAGTTCTAAACGCACTGCAGCCGCCGCTGCACGACGAATACGGAGACGCAGCATGCGGAAACATTGGACTCATCGATCCAGCCTGTCAGCGGCGCTGCTGATGACTCTGATCGCCGCAGCGGGCGGCGAATCGATCGCGGCGGCGGAGAGCCGGAGGCCGGAGCGCGCCGAGCGTCCCAACGTGGTGGTGTTTCTGTCGGACGATCAAGGGTGGGGCGATCTGAGCGTCCACGGCAACCGGCAACTCCAAACGCCTCATATCGACTCCTTAGCGCGCGACGGCGTCGCCCTCGAACGCTTCTATGTCTGCGCCCTATGCGCACCGACGCGGGCCGAGTTTCTCACGGGTCGCTATCATCCGCGCGGCGGCGTGACCGGCGTCTCGACCGGACAAGAACGTCTGAATCCCGACGCGCCGACGATCGCGGACGCCTTTCGCAAGGCCGGTTACGCCACCGGCGCTTTCGGCAAATGGCATAACGGCAGCCAATGGCCCTATCACCCGCGGGCCCGTGGATTCGACGAGTACTACGGCTTCACGTCAGGGCACTGGGGCGAGTACTTCGACGCACCGCTCGAGCACGACGGACGCCTCGTCCGCGGTCAAGGCTTCATCGCCGATGACTTCACTTCGCGCGCGCTGGAGTTCATCGAGCGACATCGGGAACGTCCGTTCTTTTGCTACGTCGCATTTAATACGCCCCATTCGCCCTTTTGCGTCCCGCAGAAGTACTGGGAACGCTTTCGCAATCGCGAGATTACGCAGCGCGGCTCGGAAGGAGATAAGGAGACGATCGACGTGACGCGCGCGGTGCTCGCGATGTGCGAGAACCTCGACGACAACGTCGGGCGCGTCCTGCAGCGGCTCGAGAAACTCGACCTGACCAACGACACGATCGTCGTGTTCTTTTGCGACAACGGACCTAACAGCGCCCGCTGGAACGGCGGCATGAAGGGGCGCAAGGGGACCGTCGACGAGGGCGGCGTGCGCTCCCCATGCTTCTTCCGTTGGCCCGGAAAGCTGCCTGCGGGGCAATCGGTACGCCCCCTCGCCAGCGTCCTTGATCTGCTGCCGACGCTCGCCTCCCTCGCTCAGGTTTCACTCGCCCAGCACCCTCCTTTGGACGGTCGCGACTTGGCGCCGTTGTTGCGCGACGCCTCCGCGATATGGCCGGAACGCACGCTGTTTCAATACAACAGCGGTCGTCTGAGCGCTCGGACCGACCAATTTCGACTCGACCCCCGCGGCGCACTTTACGACATGCAATCCGATCCAGGTCAAACTCGCGACGCCGCTCGCGAACATCCCGATGTCGCGGCTCGTTTGAAGGCCGAATGCGCGGCGTGGAGACGCGATGTGCTCTCAGGAATCAAGGATGTGGACGATCGGCCGTTCACGGTGGGACGCCGCGAGTGGCCGACGACTTGGCTGCCGGCGCGCGACGGCGTGCCGCATGGCGGCGTCCGCCGCAGTGCGCCCGCCCCCAACTGCTCGTACTTCGTCCATTGGACTCAGCCCGATGATCGCATCACCTGGGACATCGAAGTGCATACGCCGGGACGCTATAAAGTCTCGATCTGGTACACCTGTGCCGAGTCGGACGCAGGCTCGAAGATCGAATGGCGGTGGCAGGACGCGCGTCTGGAAGGTCGCGTCGAACAGGCCTGGGATCCGCCGCTGATCACGAACCAGGACGTGATCCCGCGCCCCGCCGCCGAATCGCTGCTCAAGCCATTCCAGCCGCTCGTGCTGGGAACCGTCTCCTTGCCTGCCGGTCGCGGACTCGCGGAACTCCGCGCACTTGAGATTCCAGGCCGCGAGGTTATGCACCTGCGCGCCATTCAGCTGCGACTGCTGGACGACTGACGCCGCTTCCACGCCCCGCCTCCTCCGAAAAATACGCTTGACGTTTTACGACGTTTGTCGTAAAAGTATTACGACGGTTGTCGTAAAAGTTGGGCGGGGCGTCGCGAACTGCAGGGAACGAGGGACGGGTTGGATGGGACGGAAGTCGAAGCCATTGTCGGACGGGGAGCTCGAAATCGTGCGGCTCCTGTGGGAGCGTGGCGGGTTGACGCTGTCGGCCGCTCATCAAGCGATGCTCGACGCGGGCCGCGACGTCGGTTACACGACGGTCCAGACGAGGTTGGAGCGGCTGGTGGAGAAGAAGGTCGTGGCGAAGAGTCGTCAGCGGCCGGCCGAGTACACGGCGAAGATCGATCCTGATTCGGCCCGCGGTTCGATGGTCGACGCCTTCTTGAATCGCGTCTCCGGGGTGGTGCCGTTGTTCGCTCATTTGGTGCGCGACCCTTCGGTGAGCGCCGAGGATTTGCGCGAAATGCGGCGCATGATCGACGACGCCGAACGACGTTTGGGGCCAGGCGACCAGGGGGATGGGGCATGACGTCGGCCGATTTTCTCGCGTGGCAATTGCGGGCGGCGCTGGTGCTGGCCGTCGGCGGCGGAGCGGTCGAGCTGCTTTGTCGCTGGCGTACGATCGAGGATTCTAGATGGCGTTTGACGGCGGTCGTCGGCGTACTGCTGTTGGCATGGTGGCCCTGGAGTTGGCGCGTCGAGCTCGCTTGGCTCGCGCCTCGCGCATCCGCGGGCGCTAGCCGCGATGCGGAGCGGCTCTCGAGCGCTTCCGTCGCACCATCGGAGTCGACTCGAGGGACGCCGCCGACGGTGGAATCGCCTTGGGAGGCGGCGGCGACGAATCGCGCGGCGGAGGCGGCGGCCGCGGTCCGCGAAACAAATCGAGAAGCTTGGAGTCGCCGCTGGGGCCGCGGCTTGGAATTCTCCTTGCCGACGCTGAGCTGGTGTTTGCTCGCGGCTTGGGGCGGGCTCGTGGGATCGCGCTTGGCGATCGGCGCAGTCCGTTATGCGCTCGTTCTGCTCGCCATCGGGAAAGATCGGCGGGAGCTGGAGGCCGCGACGATCGAGGAATGGAATTCCGAGTGGCGGCGATTATTGGACGAGTCGGGGGTTCGTCGAGACATGCCGCTGTACGCCGCATGCGACGTCGGCCCCCTGTTGGGGCTGTTGCCGCGCGGCTTGGCACTCTTGGTTCCACGCCGCTACTGGGGCGAGTTGACGGCGATCGAGCGGCGCTTGGTGATGCGGCATGAGTTGGCTCATTACTTGCGCGGCGATATTTGGGCGTCGTGTTTGGTTCGGTTCTTGTCGTTGCCGTTCGTCTATCACCCCGCGGCCTGGCGACTCATCGCGTTGGTAGATGAGGCGGCGGAGTGGGCTTGCGATGGTTGGGCAGTGGCGGGGCGGGGGCAGCAGGCGAGTCGCATCGTGTATGCGCGAGCCCTTGAGCGGCTGGCAGCGACGGGCATTTCAGAAACATCGCTGGCGGTGGGACGGTGCGCGCAGTCCCATCCGCTGGTGTTGCGTGTGCGGAGAGTGTTGCGAGGCGGCGTTGATTCAGACCAAGGGGAGGACCGAGTTATGAAACGCATGTTGTTGGCCAGCGCGCTGATCGCTCTGGCGCTAGGATCAGTCGTGCAAGTGCGGCTGGTGGCGCAAGACGAGCGCGAAGCGACGATTGAGCGCGTGAAAAAGCAGATTCGCGAATTGGACGAGCGCATTGCTGCGACTCAAGGTGCGGCGGACGAACTGCGCGAGAGCGGCAAGAAACTGGAGTCGCGGGTGAAGGAGCGATTGGAAGAGCTGAAGCGCGTGGCGGAGGATGTCGGTTCATGGAATGCCGACGCCCGCCAGCGGTTGGAAAGTATGAAGTCCGGCGAGGAGTCGGCGCAATTGGCGGCGCTGGACGGCGTCGAGAAGTTCGGCGACGAGGGGCTCGTGGTGTTGGCTCATGCAATTCTGGCCAATGACCGAAATGCCGTGCGACGCAAGGCGCTGGCCATCGTTTGTTCCTTGGGGGACGAGGGGTTGCCGGTGCTTGCGAAGGGAATCGAGTCGTTGGCGGCCGAGGAGCGGGCCTTCACCGTGAAGGAAATCGTCAAGCACAAGGACAAGTTCAACGTCGTCGTCTTCTCCCGCTTGGCTGGCGACGAATCGGCGGAGATTCGCCAGTCGGCGATTGAAGCCGGTTTGGCCAAAGGAAAGCCGCTGGCGTTCCTCGCGACGTTGAAGGAAGGTCGTCCGGAGGTCGTCCGACAATTGTGGAATTCCGACGCCGCATTCAACCCGGAAGAGAAGCGTTTGATCCTGTTCGCAGTCGCCAAGACCGGGCCGACCGATTTGTTGCCGGAAGCGGTCCAGCGCGCGGCCAAGCTGGGAGAAGAAGGCTATCCGATCGTCGCGGTGGTGTACCAACGGCAAACCCCGGAGTCGCGAGCGGAGATTGTGCGGACGTACCGCAAATCGACGAAGCCGGTTGAACGGTACGTCGTCGAGGAGGCGTTGAAGGACTCGGATGCAGCGTTGCGGGAGGCGGCCGAGAAGGCGAACGCTGCGCCTTAGGCGTTCGCCCGGGCGGACCGCTTCTGGGAATCGGGGCGGCGAGTTAGAATCGCCGCTTCTTTCGCCCGTTTCCTTTCGAGGCTTTCGCCTGCAGAGTCATCCATGACTGATTCGGCTGTTCCAGACGAGACCGGCGCGGCGGATGCGCCCGCCGGTGCGCAACGCAATCCGGGGAGACGACCCGGAATCGTCATTCAGATCCTGCTCATCGTCTGTGCTCTAGCGACCGTTCTAGGGCATTACTTCGGCGCCGAGTTCGATCGGTCCGTGCCGAACTTGGTGACGCTGATCACGACCTTCATCGCGCTGGTGTCGCTGCTGTATTGGTTTACCCTTCGCAGCAGTTATCCGCCCTTGGTCCGGTTGCTGGTCTTCCTTTCGGTCCTCGGCGTGACGGTGGCGGGCGTCGCCTGTTTGCGGATCGACGAAACGACGGGGACGATGTTGCCCGTGTTCCGCTTCCGCTGGGAACCCAAACCCGATCAGGCGATGGCGCGCGTTGAACGCAGTGACGCCGAGCAAGCGATCGACTTGACGACGGTTAGCGACGACGACTTCCCGCGCTTCTTCGGTCCTCATTTTGTGCCGCGCATCGACGGCCCCAAACCGGCCCTCGCGCGCGATTGGGCGACCGCTCCGCCGAAGCTGCTGTGGAAACAGCCGATCGGCGGCGGATGGTCGGCCTTCGCGGCAGTCAACGGCTACGCGGTGACGCTTGAGCAACGCGGCGAGGAAGAGCTGACGACTTGCTACGAGGCGCGGACGGGAAAACTCATCTGGTCGCACTCCACGCCGACGCGTCACGAAACGGTGCTGGGCGGCGTTGGTCCGCGCAGCACGCCCACGATCCACGAGGGCAAAGTTTTTGCGCTCGGCGCCCACGGGCTCCTGCGGTGCCTCGACGGCGCCACCGGCAAACTGCTCTGGAAGTACGACGTCTACGAATCGACTCGGACCGATCCCGAAAAGGACATCACGGTCGTGGCATGGGGCCGTTCCGGCTCGCCGTTGGTCGTCGACCAAAAGGTGATCATTCCGGTCGGCGGCCCTCCCGGCGGTCCCTTCATTTCGCTTGTGGCGCTCGATCAAGCGACGGGAGAAGTCGTTTGGAAATCGGGCGAACGGCAGGTGAGCTACGCGTCGCCCATGTTGGCGACGATTGCGGGTCGAATGCAGATCGTGAATGTGAACGAAGGCTCGCTGTCAGGACACGATCCGGCTACCGGCCAAGTATTGTGGGAGCAAGAGTGGCTCGGTCATAGCAATGGCGACGCCTCGACGTCGCAGCCGAACTTTCTCCCCGGCGATCGCATGTTGATGACCAAGGGGTACGGCGTCGGTGCAGCGCTCTTTCAATTCGAACAGGGGGCGGGCGACAAGCTGCAGTTGTCCGAAGTGTGGCGCAACGCCCGCGTCTTGCGGACGAAACTCACCAGCGCCGTTGTTTACGGCGATCATGCCTATGGACTCTCCGACGGCATCATGGAGTGCATTGAGTGGTCGACGGGCAAGAGTCGCTGGAAGAAACGCGGGTTCGAGCACGGACAGATCTTGTTGGTCGGCGACCAACTGATCATTTTGTCCGAGTCGGGCGAGTTGGCGTTGGCCGACGCTTCGCCCGACGCATTTGTTCAACGTGGAAGTTTTCAGGCGCTTGAGGGAAAGACCTGGAACACGATCTGCTTGCATGGCCGCTTGCTGCTGGTGCGAAACGGCCAAGAGGCAGGTTGCTGGGAACTTCCTTAGGGAATCGCGAACACGTTCTTGACGTTTCGCGTGATCGGCGATTAAGGAGTAAAGCGTCCCGTCCAGACGCCGGTTAGTCCCGCCGTGCTCGGGGATCCGCTGATCATCGTTCCATCGTACCATCCGTCGGTCTGCAGCCTACCTGAGTACACCGTGCCGCCGTTGAGATCGAATTCAATCGTGCGACCGCGCCGCCCTTCGACATAGGTTCCAGCATTCGGCCAAAACTCGCCCGAACCGCCGTCGAATACATCAAGCGTCCCATTGTCGTACAAGATCAGCGTGGCCTCGGGCCAGCCTGGGACGATGTCGTTTACGTCGGTAAGCGACCAGGCGTAAATGAGTTCAAAAGTGCGCGGGGGCCGCGGCCGCGAGCGGGCCTCGGTCGAGCTGCCAGGCAACAACAGCATGGCGGCGAGAAACGCCCAGAGAGTCGTTCGAAGAATCAAAGGCAGACTGGCGGCGACGTAACGCATGGTTCCACAGGCTCCGAGAAGAATCGTTGACGAGACCAAACGAAAGACAAACCCAACGGTCTACTGCTACCATCCACAAAACGTGCACAAGCGCATCACTTCGGACGTTTTTTTGGCCCGATTTGCAGCCGCAATGCGCAAGGTTTGGACTGGTATCATGAACTGGTTTGCTCGATGGAGACTCGTCGGGGGCAAGCTGGCGCAGGAGCGGTGGAGGGGGGAATGAACCGATGTACGAGGTGTTTGACCATACGGCCGACGTGGGCGTTCGCGCGCGAGCCGCGAGCTTAGAGTTGCTGTTGTCGGAAGCGGCTCGCGGCATGTTTTCGCTGATCGTGGCGAACCTTGACGAGGTACGGCCTGTCGACGAAGAGACTTTGGTGATTGAGGGCGCCGATCCGGCGTACCTGATGTTCGACTGGCTGAGCGAATTGCTCTACGCTTTCGCGACTCGTCGGCGGCTTGTCGCAAGCTACGAAGTTCAGTTGACTCGCACTGGCTTGACCGCTCGAGTGTGGGGGGAAGCCGCGGATGAACGGCGGCACCGATTGGAACACGAAGTGAAGGCGGTGACCTATCACGGTCTGCGATGCGAACGGACCGAAGAAGGCTGGGTCGCGGAGTTCATTTTGGACATTTGAGCGATCCAAGAATGGATCGATTGGCGACGAAAGGGCGATATGGCGAAGGATTCCTACCGCGGGCCGTTGGTGCGCGTCAGCGACTGTTGCTGGCGGATTCCCAAGAGCTACAAGGCGGGCATGCGCGTCGACGGACTCATCTTCGCCGACGATGCACTCGTCGACTTGATTCGGTCGGACCAGGCGCCCGAACAGGTGGCGAATGTCGCGTTTCTGCCTGGCATCCAGCACGCCAGTTTAGCCATGCCGGACATTCATTGGGGCTATGGCTTTTGCATCGGCGGCGTCTGCGCGACCGATCCCGAGGAGGGCGGCGTGATCTCGCCCGGAGGCGTCGGTTACGACATCAATTGCGGCGTGCGACTCATGCGCACCAACCTGCGCGAAGCCGAAGTGCGTCCGCACCTCAATCGACTGATGGACGCCTTGTTCCAAAACGTCCCCGCCGGCGTCGGACAGGGAGGCAAGTACCGCTTTTCCAAATCGGAACTCCGGCAACTCATGGGGCAGGGCCCGCGCTATCTGCAGGGGCGCGAGTTGGCGACCGAGGCCGATATCGAGTTTACGGAAGCGCACGGCTATTTGGAGACCGCCGATCCCGAGAACGTAACCGATCGCGCCCTGGCGCGAGGCGCCGATCAATGCGGAACGCTGGGCGCCGGCAACCACTTCCTCGAAGTCCAAGTCGTCGACGAGGTCTTCGACGAGACGGCCGCGGCCGTGATGGGGCTGAGCCGCGGGCAGGTCTGCGTCATGATCCATTCGGGATCGCGCGGGCTTGGCTACCAAGTTTGCGACGACGCGCTCCGCGACATGCGCCGAGCGCCGGAAAAGTACGGAATCTCGCTCCCCGACAAACAGCTTGTCTGCGCACCTGTGCACAGCCCGGAAGGACGGCACTACTTGGGCGCAATGGGGGCGGCGGCCAACTTTGCCTGGTGCAATCGGCAACTGCTCATGTGGCAGGCCCGCGAGTCGTTCGCGGAAGTGTTTGGGTGCGATTGGCGCGAGTTGCAGATGAGTCTCTTGTACGACGTCGCACACAACATCGCGAAGTACGAGGAGCACGTGACGGGCGGCAAGCAACGCAAGGTCTGGGTGCACCGTAAGGGCGCCACCCGCGCGTTTCCCGCGGGCCACCCCGAGATCCCGGCGCACTATCGAGCGATCGGGCAGCCGGTGATCATTCCGGGCGACATGGGACGCGCCAGTTGGGTTTTAGCGGGACGGCCCGGCAGTATGGAGCAGACGTTCGGCACCGCCTGTCACGGCGCTGGAAGGCTGCTCAGCCGCACCGCCGCCGTGAAAAAGGCCGAAGGCCGACGCATCGATCAGGAACTGCTCGAACGCGGCGTCGTCGCTCGGGCGCACAGCTGGAAGGGACTCGCCGAAGAACAGCCGGAGGCCTACAAGGACGTCAACGTGGTCGTCGACGTCGTCCATCGCGCCGACCTGGCCAGCAAGGTCGCTCGCATGCGCCCCATCGGCGTCGTCAAAGGCTAACGCGCAACTCGAGCGTCAATGCAGGACGGGGCAGACGTCGAACCACTCTCGCCCCTGCTTGGCCATCCAGTCGCTGGCGCTTTGCGGTCCCCACAAGTTCATGGGGTAGACGTCCAGTCTGGGGGCGGCCGGGCTTTGCCAGGCCGCCAGAATCGGGTCGATGATCCCCCAGGCCAACTCCACCTCGTCGCTCCGTGCAAATAAGCTTGCGTCGCCGTTGAAGGCGTCGAGCAGCAAACGCTGGTAGGCGTCGGGGAGCGAACCGGCGTATTCGCGCGAGAACTTGAAGTCGAGGTCGGTCATGCGCAGCCGCATGCCTGCGTCGGGGACTTTGGTTTGAAAGTGCAGTTGTATCCCTTCGGCAGGCTGAACCTGGATGATCAATCGATTGGCGCCGAGATTTGCTCGCGGCCCCTCAGGGAAGAGCATATGCGGAGGTTCGCGGAACTGGATCACGATCTGCGTCGTGCGACACGACATGGCCTTGCCGCTGCGCAGGTAAAATGGCACTCCGTTCCAACGCCAATTGTCGACGTGCAGCTTTAGCGCCGCGAAAGTCGCCGTTTGGCTCTTTGCAGGGACCCCTTCTTCTTTCAGGTACCCGTCGTACTGACCGCGAATCGTGTCTTGGGCGAAATCGGCGCCCAGCAGCGGACGAACGGCGCGCAAGACTTTCACTTTCTCGTCGCGCACCAAGTCCGCTTCGTACCGCGCCGGCGACTCCATCGCCGTGATCATCATCAATTGCAGCAAATGATTCTGAAACATGTCGCGCAGCACGCCCGCTTCATCGTAAAAGCGGCCGCGCCGACCCACCGGCACCTCTTCCGCCACCGTAATCTGCACGTGATCGATGTAATTGCGGTTCCAAATCGGTTCGAAGATGCTGTTGGCGAACCGCAAAACGAGCAGATTCTGGACCGTTTCTTTGCCCAGGTAGTGGTCGATCCGAAAGATCTGTCGTTCGGAGAACACCTTGTGCAGGTTGTCGTTCAGCGTCTGCGCGGAAACGAAATCGGCGCCGAACGGCTTCTCGACGACGATGCGCCGCGGGCCGTGGGCTTCGTCCGCCAAGCCAGCGGCGCCCAGGTTCGCGGCGATGATGGAATACAGTCTGGGGAGCGTCGAGAGATAGTACAGTCGCGTGTAGTTCGCCGCAGGTTCGATCTTCTCGAGCAACTGAGCGAGTGCTGCATAGTCGGCCGGATTCTCGGCGTCGCCGGGCAGGTAGTGCAGCAGCGGAGCGAACTCCTGCCACTTGTCGGCCTGAAACGATTTGCCGGATTCTCGAGCCGTCGTTCCCGCAAGCTCTTCCCGCCACGCGTCGCTCGTGAATACGGTGCGGGCGACGCCGACGATGCGCGTATCCTTCGGCAATCGCCCCTTCTGATACAGTTGAAAGAGCGCAGGAACCAACTTGCGGCTCGTCAGATCCCCTGACGCGCCAAAGATGACGATCGTGTGCGGCATGTTCGCCTACCTGAGGTCGTACGACGTTCGAGGGAATCGCGACTAGGCGCGGGGCGGCTTACGCTTCGACAACCAGTCGGTGTGGAATACGCCCTCGCGATCGGTGCGCTGATAGGTATGCGCTCCGAAGTAATCACGCTGAGCTTGCAGCAAGTTCGCCGGCAGCGTCGCTCGGCGATAGCTGTCGTAATACGCCAGCGCCGTGCTGAAGGCCGGCACAGGCAAGCCCAATTGGGTCGCGACCGTCACCACGTGCCGCCAGGCGGCCTGTCCTTGGTGCACGGCTTCCGTGAAGTAGGGGAACAGCAGGAGGTTTTCGAGGTTCGGTTGGGCGTCGAACGCTTCCTTGATGCGATCCAGGAATTGCGCTCGGATGATGCAGCCGCCGCGCCACAGCAACGCACAGTCGCCGTAGTTCAAAGGCCAATCGTGCTCCTTCGCCGCTGCCTGCAACTGCACGAAGCCTTGCGCATAGCTGCAGATCTTTGACGCATAGAGCGCCTGTCGGACCGCCTCAATGAACGTCTTGCGATCCCCCACGTCGACGTTCGTCGCCGCCGGCCCCTGCAGTACCTTGCTCGCTCGGACGCGTGCGTCCTTCACGGCCGAGAGGCACCGGGCGTACACGGCGGACGTCACCAGCGTGCTCGGCACGCCCAGGTCGAGCGCCAGTTGGCTCATCCACTTGCCGGTCCCTTTGGCGCCGGCCGTATCGAGGATCTTGTCGACGAGTTCGCCCGACGCCAGGTCGTCGGCGACGCTGAAAATGTCGCGCGAAATCTCAATCAGATAGCTCTGCAAATCACCGCGATTCCAATCGTCGAAGACGTCGTAGAGTTCTGCGTTTGACAAGCCGAGCGCTTCCTTGAGCATCAAATAGGCTTCGCAGATCAGCTGCATGTCGCCGTATTCGATGCCGTTGTGCACCATCTTCACGTAGTGACCGGCGCCGCGCGGGCCCACCCATTCGCAGCACGGGATGTCGCTGTTCGGTCCGACTTTCGCCGCGATCGACTGGAAAATGGGTTTGATGAGCGGCCAGGCGGCGGCCGTTCCGCCCGGCATCATGCTCGGCCCCTTCAGCGCGCCTTCTTCGCCGCCCGATACGCCCGAGCCGACGTACAGCAATCCCTTGCTCTCGACATACTTCGTGCGGCGTTCCGTGTTCGCGTAGTACTCGTTGCCGCCGTCGATGATGACGTCGCCTGGTTCCAAGGCCGGCAACAGTTGCTCAATCAAGTCGTCGACCGCGACGCCGGCCTTCACCAGCATCATCACTTTGCGAGGCCGCTTCAGATTCTTGACCAAGTCGGCGACGCTATGGCAGCCGACAAACTGCTTCCCCGCCGCTCGCCCCTGAATGAACGCATCAACTTTGTCCGTCGACCGGTTGTAGACCGCGACCTTGAACCCGCGGCTCTCCACGTTGAGCGCCAGGTTTTCGCCCATCACCGCCAAACCGATCAACCCAAAGTCACACTCAGCGCTCATGGAGATTTCCGTCAGGAGAAGGTTCCCAAAGAAGCAACGACCTAGGCCGACGACCGGCCCGCGTCCTCGAATCGAGCGATTTTACCGGCCTCGGCCCCCCCCGGCAATGACGCCGAACGTTCGGCCGCACTAGGTGAATTTGCCGATCCGCACGTGCTTGTCGTAATGGGTAACGGCGAACCCCGAGCGGTCGGGCGTCAGATCGAGGTCGCGGGCCAGATTGGGCAACGCAAAGCGATGGGCCTCCTTGGGTTGGTCGGACTTCCAAAAGTGCAAAAAGCCGCCGCTGCCGCCGCCTGAAGCGCCGATCCAGTACCCGTCCGGATGGTGTTGCAGCCGCCACAAGCTGCCCTTGACTCCGTCCGCCGTCAGTGATTGGACCGCCTGATGCGTCTCCCAGTCGAACACCACCGCCAACGGTTCGTGGACCGCTCCCAGCGGATTCTCGGCTTTATGCAAGCCGCCGCACGCCAACTGCTTCCCATCGCCGCTGAGCGCAAGCGCCCGGATGCCGCCGAAATGCACCCCCTGGCCGCCGTTGTAGGAATGCAAAGCCTTCGCCTCCAAGACGCGCACCGTATGGCCCGACGCCGTTTCCCACTGCCGTACAAATCCCAGCAAGTCGCCGCTCAGCAGCCACGTTCCCGAGGGATGGAACAGGGTCGAATAAACTTGGTTCTCGTGCCCCGAAAGTTCATGCACCAATCCGCCGTCCGCCGTTCGCCAAATCTTCACCTTTTGGTCGTTGCCGGCGGTCGCGACGAACTGGCCGTCGTGGCTCACAGCCAACTGGCGAATCCATCCCGAGTGGGCGTCGATGCGGCGGATCGGCGATGGGGCGTCGCCGGTCGTCGGCCACCATGTCAGCCGGCCGTCCCCGCCGCCGCTAAGCAGCACCGCGCCGTCCGGCGTCACGCCGAGGGCGAACACCCAACTATCGTGCCCGGTGAAGACCGTCTTGGCGCCGTTGGCCAGTTCCCAACGTTGGATTGAGTTGTCTTCGGCGGTCGTGAAGACGTAGCGCGACAGCGGATCAACGCGGCAAGCGATGAGCGGGCTGGTGTGTTGCCATTGCGAGACGATCTGGGTTTTGGCAGGGTCGATCGGCATGGTTGTCTCCTGCTATGGGGGCAGCGTCCAGAGATACAGATCGTGACGTCCGTCCCTCTCGGAAACAGTCGCCAAATGTCGTCCGTCGGGGTGCCAAACTGGATAGTCGTCGCGTTCGGGGTGAGTCGTCAGACGCACGTCGCTGACGAGATCGACCGCGTCGACGGCGTCGGCGTCGTGCGCTGCGTCGCGGACGTAGATGTCGAAATTGCCGTCGCGCAAACTGGAGTACGCGATCCGGCGTCCATCGGGCGACCAAGTCGGATGCAGGTCGATTCCGGAAAAGCGAGTGAGTCGACGGACGTCCTGACCGTCGGACGTCATGACAAAGACATCAAAATTGCCGGGGCGCGTCGAGGCGAACGCCAACTGGCGGCCGTCTCGTGAATAACGCGGGGAGCTGTCGAATTCGTCCCCCGCCGTCAGCGTCCGTTTGTCTTGGCCGTCGACACCGACCGAGATCAATTGCTGACCGCCGCCCGCCTTGTCCGGAAATGCATACACCACGCGTCTCCCGTCGGGCGACACATCGACGTACTGAATTCCTGCGAATCCGCCGCCCGGATCGACCTCTGTTGTGCGCGAGTGGAGGCGGTCTTCAATCACCAGTGCAACGTGCAGGTTGCCATTGTTGCGTACGTATGCGAAGACACGGTCGTCGGCCGATAGGGCGGGGGCGAGTTCGGAAGTCGAGGCGGCGGGATGCACCAACTGGCCGGCGGCGACAATCGCTGCCTCGCGCGTCGCGGGCGGCGCAGGGCCGTCCACGTCGGCGACGTCCACCGCCAATTTCAGCAGGCTCAATTGGTTGTAGCGAGTTTGCACGCTGTAGATCAGCGACTTGCCGCCGTCCACGAATCGAGGCGCCGTCTTCACTCGACCGTCGAACGTGAGTCGACGGGGTTCGGCGGCGCGGGCCAAACCCAAGTGAAGGAACAACGTCGCCCAGAGCGCGACGGAGAAGGTCGCTGCGGAGAGGAATGCGGAGGCGGATGCGATAAAGGGGCGCGACATGAATGCGGGTGTGGAGGAGGAGGGGTGGAGGTGGTGGAGTGATGGAAACTCGGTTGAATTCGGAGTGTTTGGCGCCTCGGATCCCTTGGCGCCTCGGACCCTTGGCGCCTCGGACCCACTGTCGTTTGTGGCGCTACGCCGTCGTTTTTGGCGCAACGACACGCGCGGATGATGCTCCCTTCTCCCCGCCGCGGGGAGAAGGGCAGGGGATGAGGGGTGTCGGCGCAGCAACAGTCCGCGGACTCAATCTCAGATTTTTATCACTCCAAATGGGCGGGGTAACAGGCTGGAAGCCTGTTCTACGTGAGTTCGTCGATGGGGGACGCATTGGGGAGGATGTTGAGTTGCGCGCGGACCACGCTGTTGACGCCCATCAGGTCGCAGAGGGTGGCGCCGACGGCGGGAGGATGAATTGGGCGGGTGACCGGGTGCTCTCCCTTCGGGTCGCTGGCGCCGATGACTCGACTCGGCTTGACGCCGCCGCCGGCCCACAACGAGAAGTAACACTGCGGCCAGTGATCGCGAGCGGCTCGCTGGTTGATGCGCGGAGTGCGGCCGAATTCCCCCATGCAGACGACAAGCGTCGAGTCGAGCAGGCCGCGATCGTGGAGATCGTCGAGCAGCGCAGCGAAGGCGCGGTCGAATATCGGGCAGTGCCGAGTCGGCAGCAGGTCGAAGTTGTGGATGTGCGTGTCCCAGCCGAAGTCGGTGTTCGGCGTCAACGCCTCGACGTACTCGCTCCAGTTCACATGCACGAACGGCACTTCCGCCTCAACAAGGCGTCGCGCTAACAGCAAACTTTGACCAAACGCCGTCTGCCCATAGGCGTTTCGCCGCGTTTCGGGTTCGTGCGATAAATCGAGCGCGGCGACCGCCGAACGCGAGGTGAGCAAGGTGTAGGCTTGCTGCAAGCTGCGATTCCATTGGTCGAACTGCGAATCGGCGACGCGGCGTTGGAATTGGTCCAGTTGGCCGGCAAGCGCACGGCGGTCCCCGAGCCGCTCGGGGGTGAGTCCGTCGAGCATCTGGAGGGACGGGATCGAGACGTCGCCCCAATCGTCGCAGTTCACCAAAAACGGATCATGGGCGCGACCCCAATCGCCGCCGCCGTAACCGGCGACCGGCTTGACGACGTCGCGAGGAACGCCGCGGCCGAGCATCACATAGGGAGGGAGGGCGCCCGGTCCACGGTGGCGGCCGATGATGGAACCGAAACTGGGCTGCACGGGCCCCGGGGTTTCCGCGTAGCCAGTCAAGCCCAGCGTGCCGGCTTGCGGATGTCCGCCGTCGTGCGTGACGTGCGAACGAACCACCGAGAACAGGTGGCTTCGAGCGGCCAAGCGAGGAACAAGTTCCGTGAAACGGACGCCCGGACTGCGAGTGGCGATGGTCGCAAAGGGGCCGCGATATTGATCGGGCGCGTCGGGTTTGGGGTCGAAGGTATCGAGGTGGCTGGGGGCGCCCCACAGCCACACGAAAATCACGGATTTGGCGCGCCCCGTCCGTTCGGCCGCGGCGGCGGTCGAGGGGTTCGAACCGGGAACAACGGAGGTCAGGGCCAAGCCGGCGTCGAGGGCGGGCGACAGCCAGGGGAGGGAGGCGCCGGCCGCGACGAACGCGCGGCGCGTGAGCCGGTGGCAGTCGGCGGCTCGAAATTGCCCGAATGCGAACATCGGCTGGCTCCGGCGGAAGAACGGGAGGTCGAGGCGGGCAGGGGGGACGTCGCTTGGCATGATAGCCGCTTCTGCGGCCCGCGACAAATCTTGCGAGCGACGGCGGTTATGAACCGTCGCGGCCTGCGGTTGACCCGTGGGCGACTCCCCTGCCGCGATCGGCCCGCTTTGGAATACAATGCGGTCCGCTTCCACCCCCTGCCTGACGAGGACCGTTGCCATGGCCGATCTGACGCATTTCGACGACCGCGGCGCAAGCCGGATGGTCGACGTCGGCGGGAAGGCGGCAACCGCGCGAGCGGCTCGAGCGACGGCGACGGTGCGAATGGCCCCGGCGACGCTCGCGCGCATTCGCGACCGAGGGTTTGCCAAGGGAGATGTGCTCGAGGTGGCTCGGTTGGCGGGAATCATGGCGGCGAAAAAGACGGCGGACCTCATCCCGCTGTGCCACCCACTGCCGCTCGATAGCGTCACGCTCGATTTTACGTTTCCCGACGAGCAGTCGGTGCGCGTGGAATCGCGGGCGGCGTGTACGGCGCGGACGGGGGTCGAGATGGAGGCGTTGACCGCGGCGACTGTCGCGTCGCTGACCATCTACGACATGTGCAAGTCGATCGACCGCGGAATGCTGATCGAGGGAATCGGCCTGTTGGAAAAGACGGGCGGAAAGAGCGGGGATTGGGGGCGAACAACGCCGTCCGTCGCCGCGCCAGTTCGCGAGGAGCCTGTGACATGAACTCGGTCAACGCTCAAGCGGCGCCGACGGCGCCAGTCGTCGAGCCTTCGCACGAGTTGCGACAGACTCTGTTTGCTTCCATCGCCGGGGAACTCGAGCGGGTCGAGGAGCGGTTGAAGGGGGAATTGCGGAGCGACTATCCGTACGTCGACGAGTTGGTGCGGTATGGCTGCTTGCTGGGCGGAAAGCGTCTGCGGCCCGCCCTGCTGTTGCTCGCCGCGCAGGCGGTGGGTCCGATTCGCGACGAACACATCACGTTGGCGACGGTCGTGGAGATGATTCACACGGCGACGCTGGTGCACGACGACGTGATCGACGAAGCCGATTTGCGGCGACATCTGGCGACCGTCAATGCACGTTGGGACAACGAAGCGAGCGTTCTGTTGGGCGACTTTCTGTTCACGCACGCGTTCTACCTGGCGAGTACGTTGCCGACGACGCTCGCCTGCCGGCTCATCGGTCACGCCACGAATATCGTGTGCGAAGGAGAGCTGCGGCAGAAGGGAATCCGCGGGCAGTTTGAGCTGCGCGAAGCGGAGTACTTTTCGATCATCGAGGCGAAGACGGCCGAACTGTGTGCGGTGAGCTGCCAATTGGGCGCTCATTATGGCGGGGCCAGCGACGCGGCGGCGGAAGAACTGGCGGCGTACGGACGCGACTTGGGCATCGCGTTTCAGATTGCGGACGACCTGCTCGACCTGCAGGGGGACGAGGAGACGACCGGCAAGTCGCTGGGGACCGATCTCGCCAAGCAGCGACCGACGCTGCCCATCCTGCATCTTTTGGAGCAAGCGACGGCCGTCGATCGACAGGCGGCGCTGCGGGCGCTGCACGGAGAACTGGATCAGCCCCTCGCCGTCCTGGGGCCGCTGTTGCGGCGGTACGAGGCGTTTGAGTACACGAGGCGAGTGGCGGATGAGTACGCCGCTCGAGCGGCGGGGCGGTTGGCGCGGTTGCCGGACAGCGACGCGCGATCGACCTTGGCTCTGTTAACCCAATTCGTGGTGGCGCGGTCGCGATGAGAGGCATCTTGCTAGCCGCCGACTTGCTGTTCAGCACGCGCGTCCTCGGGGCGGCTCAGGCGATCGGTGCGAACGTCGAAGTGTGTCCGACGCCGGCGAAGCTGCTGGAGCGCGTCGTCGGCGACGACGTGCGACTCATTCTGCTCGACCTGACTACGCCGCAGTTCGATGTCGCCGCCGTCGTCCCCATGTTGAGAACCGGTGCGCCGAGTTGTCGAATCGTGGCGTTCGGAGCTCATGTCGACCTCGAGCGGCTGCGCGCTGCCGCCGACGCAGGCTGCGACGAAGTGCTGACTCGCAGTCAATTCCAGCAGTCGTACGTGAAGCTGTTGGGGGAGTTGTTGGGGGCGAGGGGCGAGGGAGGGCAAGCGTAACTTCAACCGCCGATTGTCCGAGATTAGGGATTGGGTGAAGTTGCGGCGACTTGCGACTGGAAAGGCCGGCCGAGTTCCAGTGAGATGGCATGGAGTCGGAGGCGAGCGTCAGCAGACGAGTGGGAGTCGAGCGACTCGCCGTCGAGGCATGTTCGAAAGTCCTCGGCGATGCGGCGAAGTTGTCTTGAATGATCGATTGACCCATGCGCGAGTTGGCCGAAGGCGATTTGGTTAGCCAAGCGTTCTTGTCGTAAGCGTCCGCGGTTGTAGAGGGCGGCGGCGAAATGCGGGCGACTTTGAATGGCCTGCGTGAATAACGCTTCAGCTCGTTGAAATTCCCCTTTTTTCCAGGCGATGACGCCCTGATTGTTTTGCGCGATCTCGCTTTGGTCTCGCAGGGATTCAGCTCGAGCGTAGCTTTCGGCGCCTAAGTCGAGCAGACCGTCGTTGGCAAACAGATTGCCGAGGGCGATCCAACCTCGAGCGTCATTAGGGTGGAGCGAGACGAATAGTCTGGCCAGAGCGCTGCGCGGGCCGGAAAGAAGGAGAGCTTCTGAGGCGAGCGTAGTCACGGGATGAGTTGCCGGTGCGAGCGCCCACTGTTTCGTAATCAATAGGCAGAGGCATACGGCGAGCGTGAGTCCAAGACGGCGCGAGGTCGTTGACCGGGCGGAATTCGAGCGAGGATGACGAGAGTAATTCGATTCCTTTTGCGCTTCGACGAGGAAGGATTCGGCCGAGGTGAATTGCGGATGTTCTAGGCCGATGAGTCGCTTGATGAGGGCAAGCAAACGTTCTTCTGAATCCGATCTTGGTGCGGGGAGCGACGCACCTTGACGGATGGTTTTCAACATTTCTTGGAGCTGTGCCTTGAAGGGGAGGGAGGAGGGGGGCGGTGGGAATGGGAGTTTGCCGAAGGCTAGTTGAAAGAGAGTCACGCCTAGCGAGTAGAGGTCCTCGCGGGCGGATGCACGCGTGATTGGAGTTGTGGGGGCAAGGCTGAGCAACGACGAGATACGCTCCGGAGACATGTAGGGCAGGGTGCCGCCGAGCGGCTCATCGGAAGTTGGCGATCCTTGTGACAGATTGAAGTCGATGAGAATGACCTGAGAGGAAGGCGTCGCCAGCAGGTTCGATGGCTTCAGGTCGCAATGAACGATGCCCTTGCGATGGACGTAGACGAGGGCCTGCGCGATTTGGATTCCGATTTGCAAAACAAGTTCAGAGAAACTACGCGCTGGGGCATGCTGCGCCGCCTCGGGGCACTCCGGGACCCGGTAACCACAGGCCTTGGCGGCGACTTTCGCGAGGCAGTTTGCGTCGCGGCGGACGGATCGAGTTTGCCAAGTATTGCGGATGAGATCGGCGATGGTCGCCTTTCCCCAATAGGGCATGACGGTGCCGACGCTTGCAAATTCATCGGGTCCGACGACGCACAGGATGGGCATTACGTTGGGGTGAACGAGCGGTCCCTGCAGCTTCGGTTCTAAGGTAGGGACGCTGGAGATCTTGATGGTGACAAGTCGAGCGCCCGTGGAGGGGTCGCGGGCAAGGTAAATGGTTGAGTGGGGAGTTTCGCCGATGATTTCGAGAAGTTCGAAACCGAGCCACGATTGGCCGACAGCTGGGAAGCGAGGTTTATGGTCGAAAAGAGAAGTGGCGTCGAAGAGGTTATCGCAGATGGCCTCGGTTTCGGCGTAAATTGCGAGCTGACACTGAATGAACTCATCGACGGTTTGGGCGTGACTCGGGAATTCCGCCTTAAGGCGTTGCATATCAATTGGCAGATCGCGTTCGCGACGAAGCCGCAATTCTTCGAAGACGAGGTCAAAGACGACGGAGTCGTCCGGCGAGATAGATGGCAATTCTCGAAGTGCCGCAACCGTGTCAGGGAGGTCGCCTGCTTCCCAACGTTCGATAATGTCGGCGATGGAGGGCTGCATTTCGAAGGTTCCCGCGAAGTGCTGCTTGACGTTGGCCATTCTAGGGGTGTTTGGCGGCGAGGCAAGAACTTTTAGGTACAAGTCGTGTGCTTCGCAGGATTGGGCATTGACGGCGAGCTGGTGATTTCGGCGACGATCTAGAAGGCGCGCACCGGGGGCGGCGACGGCGTGCAGACGTCGTCGAAACGAGCGTGCGCGCGGTGCGCAACGCGAAAAGATCGACCGGCGAGAAGGAAAAACGCGCGCGAACGAGCCCGCCGGCGCATTCCCCCCCCACTAGGCAGACTGTCTGCCTAGTGGGTTCCTAGTGGGTTGGTTTTGGCCGGCGTTCGCGCGATTGCCGCGCCGCGCTGACCGCAATCCGCGCAAAACGCTCGGCCGCTTTCAACGCCTCATCCGTCCACCGACCCGCGTCCAACCCCAGCCGCTGCAGAATCGGCGGCAGCTCCTCCGGGATCACCCCCCGCTTCCCCGCCGCCTCCTCCCGCCCGCACGCCTCCAACAACACCAAGTACTTCTCCAAGTCCATCGGCAAATACCCCGTGTCCGACGCCCGCCGCCCCGCCTCCACCCCCGCATAACCGTCCCCCTCCACCCGCACCGACGATAACCACCCCGACCGCCGCCGCCCCGTCAACGCCCCCGTCGTCGTCGCTCCGCTCGACGATTTCCGCGCTCGTTTCTTTGCTCGCGTCTCTTTCGCCGCCGTCGACATGGCGCCCTCCTGCGCCCCACCCTCGCCGCTTCCTCCCTCCCCAGCCGCTCGCTCCTGCGGCGCGAGCTCCCCCGGCGCACCAACCGACTCCTCCCGCTCGCTCAATTCGCCCGCCTGCCGCCGCGCCCGCACTCGCTCCAGCGACGCCGTCAGCTCCTCATCCGTCCCGGCCCCAGCAGCCCCCTCGAGCCGGTCGTCGGTCGGCTCCCCCACCGCCTCCTCCCCAAGCACTCGCCGCAGCACCTCCTGCCGACGTCGCTGGTCCGCCGCCTGCGCCGCCGCCTGCCGCTCGACCTGCAAGTCCCGCAGCCGGTCGCACGCCCCGGTGTAGATCGAGTCCTCCGGCGACGTCGCCTGTCCCGCTCGAATCGGGTTCAAGTCGACGTACAGACTGCACGCCAACAGCGCCTCGTCGTTCGGCAACCGCACGCTCCCGAACCGCTCGGCCCAAAAATGCCCGATCAACTCGTCCTCCGCATTCGCCTTCAGCGCGATCGGCTCCAGCAGCATGATCATGAACCAACTGATGTCCGCCAGCCGCTCCCGCAGCACCTCCACCCGCAACGGGTCCTCCAGCAGCTCCTGCACCTCCTCCGCCTTCGCCCGCGGCTTCAGCGGCAGACTCTTCCGCGATAGCCGCAGCCACCGCTCGGCCACCTCCCGCCGCTTGAGCCGCTTGGACAGATCGGGCCGGTTCCGCAGGATCGTGTGGACGTGGTTCTCCATCACCGCATAGTCCAGCACATCGATCGTAAACACGCTCGCCAGCGCCTCCAGCCGCTGCCGCACCCACTCTTTCCGGTACGTGTAATCGTTCCCCGAAACCAGATCCAACCCCGCCAAGAACGCTCGCCGCACGCACTGCGAAAAGCAGTGATACGCGCCCACCCGGTTCTTTTCCATGATCTGTCGTCGTCGCTTCGATGGCATCGCCAAGCTCCTTCCCACAGGGAAACAGCCCCACGAACTACCAATCGCAATTCAGACGAAAATCGGCCCTGGATTCCGAAAAGAAACGGGAAACTTTTCAACCAATCGCCGCCATTCGAGCGAGCGGTCATCTCCGCTCGACTCCTCCTTGGCGACTGAGAGCCCCAGCGTTGACTTCCCCTACTCAGTCCGGCATAGTTGGGAACCAATGAACGCTCGACCACGCGGCGTTCGCCAGCGCAACGGCTCACCTCCTCCCACACCCCTCGCATCCACTCGAACGGGACTTTTGTTCATGGCGAAAAAGGAACGCTGGGCTTCGCGACTCGGCCTCGTACTGGCAATGGCCGGAAACGCCGTCGGCCTAGGAAACTTCCTGCGTTTTCCCGCGCAGGCCGCGGCGAACGGAGGAGGCGCATTTCTTATCCCTTACCTCGTCGCGCTGCTCGTCATGGGCATTCCACTCATCTGGGTCGAGTGGGCGATGGGGAGGTACGGTGGACAGCACGGGCACCACTCCACGCCCGGCATCTTTCAGTCCATGGGCCGCAGCCGTATTTGGCGCTATATGGGCGTATTCGGGCTCTGGACGAACCTGATCATCGCCGCGTATTACCTCTACATCGAATCCTGGACCATGTCCTACGCGGCCTATTCGTTGTTCGGCGGCTTTCGGGAGACCAGTCCCGAGGTCTTCTTCAATGAGATGACAGGGACCGTAAAAGGTCAGATCGTCGCCATTAGCAGCTGGGGTTTAGCCGCCTTCTTCCTCTGCATGTTCATCAACGTTTTCATCCTATCGCGCGGGCTCGCGAAAGGCATCGAACTAATTTGCAAAGTCGGCATGCCGTTATTGATTCTCTTCGGCGCGATCCTCGCCGTTCGCGGTCTGTTGATCACTCCCGCGAGCGACGGAGCGACAGGCCTCTTCGTGGATCCCGCGGCGCAAGCGAGTCCGTTCGTGGGACTCAATTTCGTCTGGCAACCCAAGTTCGACAAACTGACGAATCCCGCAGTTTGGCTCGCCGCCGCCGGCCAGATCTTTTTCACTCTCTCGATCGGCATGGGCTCGATTCATTGCTACGCCTCTTACCTGCGTGAAACCGACGACGTGGCGCTCACCGGCGCCACGGCCGCCTGGACGAACGAATTCTGCGAAGTCATCCTCGGCAGCTCCATTTTGCTCCCGATCGCCGTCGCATACCTGGGGCTCGATAAAGTCACCGATCTCACGCAAGGCGGGTCCGGTTTCAATCTTGGATTCATGGTCTTTCCCACCCTGTTTCAAAAGTGGGGCGCCATTGCTCCATTTGCGGGCTTCATGTGGTTTGGGCTGCTGTTCTTTGCCGCGATCACCAGTTCGCTGGCGATGGGACAACCGATCATGTCTTTCCTCCAAACCGAATTCCGCCTGAATCGAGCGGCCAGCGCCTGGATATTCGGCCTGATGCTCGTCCCGCTCGCCGTCCCCGTCGCCTGCCTGCACACGACCACGTTCTTTGACGAATTCGATCATTGGGCCGGCACATTCGCGCTCGTCGTCTTCGCCCTGATCGAAGTCATCTTGTTCGCTTGGGTCTTTGGCATGAATCGCGGGTGGAAAGAAATCGCGCGCGGAGCGGAAATCAAGGTTCCGGGGATCTTCTACCCGATCATTAAGTTCGTGACGCCGACATTCTTGTCGCTGATCCTGGTCGGTTCCTTCTTTCAACCGGCGGCCGGCTGGGACAAGCACCTCGCGGCCTTCTTCACGGGCAAGCCAGCGCCGGAATGGAAGTGGGCGGGGGCCAGCATCATCGGCAAACTAACGCACGCCGACCTCGAAGCGGATCGCGAAAAAAAGCAGCTCCGCGCCGACGAACTCACCGACCGCTTCGAACGCGCGGCGGCTAACGCCGACGGCGTACAGCCGCTTTCCGAAGCCGAACTCGACGAACTCAAAGACCTGCAACTCGAATTGCCGCTCGTGGACAAAGTCAAGTTCTGGCGAAACGTCGACCGAGTCGTCCTAGTACTCGTCTTCCTTGGTTTCTCGGCACTCGTCGCCATTGCCTGGCAGCGGCGCGCGGCAGAGGGAATTCCTGACACTCTCCCGGAGTCAACGACATGACCAGCAGCGCCATCGCCATGCTCGTCGTAGTCTGGTCCATCATCGCCGTCGCAACGAGCTACTGCTTTTACAAGCTGATGAACTCGCCGCGCCGCTTCGATCAACACGACCCGTAGACGCGGTAAGCCGCCCGAAGTCAATCGACGGCCGCTTCGTTGGGGAGGGCTGGCGAGTCCGCCGTCGAGGTTTCTTCGGACTCGCTGGAATCCGCCTCGGCGTCGCCGCGGCCTCTTGCGTCATCGTCCGTCGCCGCCGTCTCGCCTTCGTCATCTCGAGCTGGCGAGTCGTCGAACAGAGTCCGAGTGCGAGGTTCGCGCGGCTCCTTCACCGGCGGCTTCGACGCCTTCGGCTTAGGTTTCTTCGCCTTCTTCTCGCGTTCTTCTGCGACAGACATCTCCCCCTGCAGCAGCTCCAGCGTTTCTTGCAACTCCTCCAAGCGATGCTGAGTCAGCTCGATCTCCTCGCGAAGTTTTTGAGCCAACTCGCGGCGGCGCTGCAAGAAGGCTTGCACTTCGTCCATGATCGGATCCGCCGCGACCGGACGACTCGCCTCCTCGACCGACTCGCCGACTGGCATCGGCTCACTCGTCGACAAAGCGATTTCCGCGGCGGCGCCGGCGGGCGGAAGAGGATCGCTCGCCGTCGTTGGCGTCGCCGCGTCCACCGGCGATTCACGATGAGCGGGCGGCGACGAGTCGGACTTCCTTCGGGCCATGGTCGATACTCCCTTCAAATAACTGCCTGGAAGCGGCTCAAACCGCTTGGGGGGGCCGATGATAACAGGCTCGCGGCGACCGTCAACGGCCGCCGACGGGGCTCACATGCCGCGCCGGCGCGGCAGTTCGCGCCGCCTTGTGCGGTGCAATTGCGGCGCACACAATGCGTGTCACTTTGACGCCCCTCAACGGCGCTCGTGCGCCGTCGTTTGGAGATATGCCCGTTGGAAGCGACTCCCCTTGCACTTTCGCCCGCTCCACAAACACCGCGCTCCTGGGTGAAGTGGGTGAAGATCGGCTTTCGAGTGCTGATCGTGGCCTCGGTCGCCGTCGGAATCGCTCACACCGTCCGCAAGTCGCTCGCGGAATTCGACAAGCACCAATTCTCGCTCGCCGACCTGCAATTCGGCTGGCTGTTGCTCGCCGGCCTCCTCTACTTGCTAGGGTCCATTCCCGGTTGGTGGTTTTGGCATCGCGTGCTCGTGGCGATGGGGCAGGTCCCCGATACCTGGGCGTCGGCGCGTGCGTTTTACATCGGGCACCTCGGAAAATACGTCCCCGGCAAAGCCATGGTCGTGGTGCTGCGCGCCGGGCTCGTGAAAGGCCCGCGAGTTGAAACGGCCGTCGCCGCCGCCGCCGTATTCGTGGAGACGCTGACCACGATGGCCGTCGGTGCGGTGATCGCCGCCGTCATCGTCGCCTGGCGTTACCACGATCAACCTCAACTCGTCGGACTCGCCGTTCTCCTCGTGCTTGGCGCAGGCGTCCCGGCTTGGCCGCCCGTATTTCGTCGCGTGGTGAAGCTGCTCCGCATCCACCGAGCGAGTCCGTCGATCGAGCCCGCGCTGGCTGCGCTCGACTTGCGACTGATGTCGCGCGGTTGGGTCGCGATCGCCCTGAGCTGGCTCTTGTTGGGACTGAGCCTGTGGGCGACGCTGATCGCGATGCCCGATCCGGCGCCCATTCTGTTCGACATGGGCGTCGCCATCCCGCTGCTTACCGCCTGCGTCGCGCTGGCGATGGTCGCCGGCTTCGTCTCCATGATTCCTGGCGGCGTCGGAGTCCGCGAATTCGTCGTCATCACGCTGTTGGCGCCGGCGGTCGGCAACATGGCGGCCGTCGTCTCCGCCATCTTGCTGCGCTTCGTGTGGTTGCTGGCGGAGCTCGCGTCGTCGGCTATCTTGTACGTCATGCGTCCCGGGGCCGAGCCGCTCGCCGCTGAAAAACTGCCATGATTTCGCTCGTCATTCCGGTATACAACGAGGCGGAGAGCCTGCGTCAGTTGCACGAGGAGATCGCCGCCGTGGCGGCCTCCGAACGACTCGACATCGAACTCCTTTTCGTCGACGACGGTTCGCACGACGCTTCCTGGGAGACGATTGAGTCGCTGGCGTCGACGGACCCGCGCGTCGGCGGCATCCGTCTTCGTCGCAACTTCGGTAAAGCCGCTGCGCTCGCCGCCGGCTTTCAAGCCGCTCGCGGCGAATTCGTCGCCACGCTGGACGCCGACCTCCAGGACGACCCGCGCGAATTGCCGCGGCTGCTCGCAACGCTCGAGGGCGACCTCGACTTGGTGAGCGGTTGGAAGCAAGTACGACATGACCCGGCCGACAAGGTCATTCCCTCGCGAATCTTCAATTGGCTGGTGAGCCGACTGACGGGCGTCGTGCTGCACGATCACAACTGCGGGTACAAGCTGTATCGCGCTGAAATCGTGCGCGACCTGCGGCTGTATGGCGAAATGCATCGCTTCATTCCCGTGCTGACGGCGGCGAACGGTTGGCGAGTCGGCGAACTGACGGTAAACCATCGCCAGCGACGGTACGGGCGTTCCAAGTACGGCTTTTCGCGAAACATCAAGGGATTCCTGGACCTGTTCACGGTAGTCTTCCTGACTCGCTTTGGAGAACGCCCGATGCACGCCATCGGCGGTTGCGGTCTTGCGGCGCTCGCCGTCGCCATGACGTTGCTCGCCGCCGCGTGGATCGCCATTGTCGGACGGCTTGCGGCGCCTGCCCCCGCTTGGGACTTGGTCCCCTCCGCGCTCTATGGCTGGATTGCTGCGGCGTTGGGCGTCATCCTGCTCAAGCTGGGCCTCGTTGCCGAATTGCTTGTTCAGCGACAGGCAACGTCCTCTCCCAGCGGCCGGGTTCGCGAAATCAGACTGCCGAGCAACCGTGCGGCCCAACACGAAACACCATGATTGACGCCGCTTCCTTGTCGCCGCTGTACCGATCGCTGGTCGCCGTCTTGATCGTCGCCGCCGCCGCGACGCTCGCCGGGCGCTTGAGCCAAGTTCAATCGTCGAGCGGCTTGACGCCGTTCATGAGCGCCAACGACCGCAGCCGCTGGTCGACCGTACGGGCGCTCGTCGACCATGGCACGTACGAATTGGACGAGGTGATTTTCACCGAGCCGCCGCCGGAGGATGATGGGCGCCTGCAGCTGCCCAAGCTGAAGCGAGATCACGACTGGTACAGCATCGACTTGGTCCGACATCGTGGAGCGGATGGTCGCGAGCATTACTACTCAAGCAAGCCGCCGTTGCTTGCGACCCTGGTGGCGGCCGAATACTGGGTGTTGAAACAGGCGACTGGCGCTTCGCTGGCCAACCAACCGTTCTACGTCGGGCGCGTGTTGATTTTTCTGACGAACATCCTGCCGATGGCGGCCGCTTGGTGGCTGCTGGCGAGGGTGCTCGACGGCTGGCATCCGTCCATCGCCGCCGCTGCGTCGAGTTCGCTTTGGTCGCGACTGTTTATCCTCGTCGCCGCCGCTTGGGGAACGCTGCTTAGCCCCATGGCGCTGACGCTCAACAACCACACGCCGGCGGCCGTCGGCGCGCTCGTGACCGCCGCCGCATTATTGCGCATTTGGCGAGCGGAACCGGCCGCGAACGCTTGGTATGCGCTCGCGGGGGGAGCGGCGGCGTTTACCGCCGCGAACGAACTCCCCGCCCTGACGCTTACGTCGTTTGCAGCGCTGGCGGCCGCGTTGCGCTGTCCGCGTCGCGCTCTGGTGGGATTCGCCCCCGCAGCGGCGTGCGTCGCCGCCGCCGCCGTCGGAACTACGTACTTGGCGCACGGGACTTGGATTCCTCCCTATGCCCATCGACATGACGGCGCGGTCGTTGCGCGAGTGGCCGATCGCCAAGGTTGCGTTCCGGACGGCGAGTCGGTTCGACCGCCGTCAGCGGTGTTGGAGGCGTGCCGCGAAGCGGGAATTGAGCTATCAGACCGCGTCACGCAACGCCCCGCGGGCGAAGGGCGCTGGACGTTGTTCGACCCCGCAACGCACCAGCGCTGGGCTCTCACGACGACCGAATCGGGCGGTGAAGTCCGCGACTGGAAACACTGGTACGATTTTGAAGGAACTTATTGGCGCCCCGATCGGTTGCGCGGCGTCGATCGCGGCGAGCCCTCGCGATGGACGTATGCATTCCATGCGCTACTCGGCCATCACGGGCTCATCTCCCTGACGCCCATTTGGCTGCTCAGTCTGGCGGGCGGAGTGCTTTATTGGCGACGGCCCGATGTCGTTGCTCGGGCGTTCGCCGCCGGCGTCGCCGGCATGACATTGGTATGTCTCGCGTTTTACATCTCTCGTCCGCTGATCGACCGCAACTACGGCGGCGTGAGTTGCGGGATGCGGTGGATGTTCTGGTTTACCCCGTTGTGGCTCATCTTGATGACTCCCGCCGTCGACCGTTGGGCCGCCAGCCGTTGGGGCCGCGCCGCCATGCTTATGCTGCTTGCGGCCAGCATCTTCGCGGCCTCGTGGAATGGGACTCGACCGTGGGCCCACCCTTGGATTTACGATTACTGGGTGCAATTGCGCTGGATCAATCCGTAGGCGCGTCATTCGCGGATCGCGAGTCGTCGGGTTTCGGCGAAGTCTAGAGGGATGAAAGGACGCGACTGCGGTCCGACCAAGTTCGTGCGAAACTGCGTGTTCCAGGGCAAGCCGTAGGCCACGACTTTCCCCGATCCATCCTCCGATACGAAGACCACGCCTTGCCCCATCCGCTCGTTCTCCGAGAACTGACGGAAGTCGGCCGAACCTGCCACCAGCGAAAAGCGTGGGCGTCGATCGCGCGCCAGGGGAAAGTCCTCGAACACATTGCGGCGATATTCGAGAAAGAACTTTCCCGTGAACCGGTCGAGCACGAGTCCGGTCATTTCTCCGCTGAGATTATCCAGGGTCACCACGGCTTCCATGCCTCCGTCAAGCGGGACGGTGGCGAGCGTCTTGCGTTCGGTCCCATGCGCCGACATCGCTCGGAGCTTATGGGGGGCGGAGTTGGCGCTGAACGATGCGAGCAACACGGCAACGAGCGACACGTTGGCGAGTACGAAGCTGCCTCCGACAACGGCGTGCCAAACGGGCCGTCGACGCGACAACCATTTCATGACCTTGATTCCTCATTTTTTCGACCTTCCACCGCACAAGCGACGTGCTCGCGGGGCGAGGTCGATCTGAGGAATCGTAGCGCTGTGATGGGTTTCGACCACCACGAAAAAACCGCGGTCTGGCATCGAATTGATCGATGCCTTCGTTAGCGACGTACGCCGCCGCTGGCGGTGGCCCGCATCGCTTGTTCGACGCGCGGAACGACGAGGTCAGGGTTCTTCCAGAAGCGTTCGAGCGTCGCTTCGTCGGCGAACAGGTACATTTGGTTGCGGTACCAGACGCCGTGTTGTCGTCGGCCTTCGACCAATTGGCCCTGTTCGGCGTAACGCACCGCGTCATAGCCTGACAACATCGGCGCGAACTTGTCGGGATTCTCAAGAAACACCTTTTGCTCGTCCGGACCTGCGAACAAGTAGGTTCGGTCGCGGTGGACGGCGCCCCAACGCGCGTCGCCGCGCCGCCACTTGCGTGTGGCTTGCAGCGTGACCGGGCAAAAGCCTTCGAGTCCCAACCCGGCGGCGGCGGGCGTTTGAACGGCGGGCGTCTGAGGCGCTGGCGCGGCAGCGGCCGGGGCGGGTTGCGGCGGCGGCGAGGCAGGCGGCGGAGCAAACGCCGCTGGCGGCGGCGGCGCGAATGCCGAGCGGGCGTTCGGCGCCGGCGATTCGCTGGCTGGCGGAGAGGCGTTCGCGGCGGGAGCGGCGCCGAATTGCGGGATCGAATTCGAAACTCGATCCGCCCATTGATTGGCGGTGCGAGCGGCATCTTGGACGCCGGCGGCAGCCCCTCGCGCCGTCGTCGCCACTCGGCTCAAGAGAGCCACATACTGATTGGGATTTTGGCTGCTGACGGTGCGATAGAGTTCGCGGCCGTCGGCAGTGAGCAGCACGTCGGTGGGCCACCGCTCGACGCGCATCTTCTTGGCGATTTCAGGCTGATCATCGACCTTGATCTTCACCGGGATGAAGTTGGCGCTGATCGCCTGCTGCACATCGGCACGGCTGAAGACGTTGCGTTCGACCATCACGCAGGGGGGGCAGTTGTCGTTCCAAAAATGGACCAGGACGAATTTGCGTTCCGCAGCCGCTCGCCCCAATGCGATGTCGAGATTCTCGAGCCATTGGAGTTCCGCGGCGACGGCGGCTGCGGGAAGCGGGGCGGCAGGGGGTTGGGGAATAGCGGGTTGAGCCGTAGGCGGCGCCGCAGCGGGCGGCGGCGGCACGAACGCCGATCCGGAAGGTTGTTGAGCCGAAGCGAGCGCCGCCCCCCAACTCAAGACAACGGCGGTTCCCGCAACAACAACACGATGGGCGATACGCATGGACTCCCCCGAACACGCCTGTGGCCTGCATGGCGCGCGTCGGCGGCGTTCCCTCGCCGCGCTCGACACACGTTTCTCTGGGAGGCATATCGGATGGTAGAGTGTAGGGATTAGAGGAATTCTTGCGGATTTGACGATTGTTCCAAGGGTCGCAGCCTCATCAATCGAAATGAGTTGATGCAATGTCTTTACGAATAGAGACGTCGCTCGCCCAGCAACTCAAAGTTGCGAGAATTCTCTAGTTTATGGCTTGACACGAATTGCCGAGCTGGACATACTTCCGCACAAGTTTGATCTTTCTGGAGAGCACGTAGGTGCTGCTCGCTTGGTTCCCGCTCAGGTAGTTCCCTTGCCAACAGGGCGACTCTGCCTGGGAAGCTCGCAAAGGGTGCGGGGCGTTTGCGAAGAGGCAAGCAGCCAGCGAATGGATTGTCGGCGTCGAGCGGCCTGTGGGTCCGGCGACCGGCAGTCAAGTATCAGCGTCCTACGCGCCTCAGGCATGTGCCGAGTGTTTGGTCTTGGCAGCGACGAGCGAGCCGTTGGGTTCCGCCGTCTCGGCATCGACCGAAGAGAATTCTGCCGAAGGGAATTCTGAGAAACCGACTCTGCGAAAAGAACAGGGCCAGCGGGTTATTCATCGAGCGTGCGTTTGCGTTGAGCGGCGCGTGAGTCGTTGAAACGTTGGTCGGCGGCCGCATGAAGCCTGTCGCCTCCGCAGCGCGTTGACGAATTGGCACTCCACCGGAAATCGTTCCCCGCCGCTCTTTTGCGGCCGGCGTGCACGATGATCGGGACCAGAGATGAGCTGTTTCGAACGTTCACAGCAGGGCGGATCGTGTTTGCGCTTACGGTCCAGTTCGCGGCACCATCGTTTTTGGATGAAGTCTAATGGGGAAGAAGCGGTTTCGACGGCAAGGTGGCGGGCACTCCATGGGCCGCGGTGGTTACGGCGGCGGTGGGGGCGGCGGCGGCGGTGGTGGTGGAGGCGGGGGCGGCGGCGGTCGGATGCGACGCCGTCGTCGAAATCATGACATGCGAGACTCGCGCGGGCCTGATTCACGCGGCCCCGATTCGCGCGGCATGGGGCCCCCTCCGGGCGACGACTTCGGCGAACCGCATGACCTCGACGCGCCGCGCCCGCTCGGCGAAGACGGCGAATCGCAGGGCGGCGGACAAGGCGCCAGCCAAGGTCAGGGCGGGGGCTGGGAACAGCCGCAGGAAGTCCCTTTGATCGAAGGCTACGGGTTGCTCGAAATGCACCCCAACGGCTACGGCTTCCTCCGCAGCCCGGACAATTTCTATTCGCGCGAACGCACCGATCCCTTCGTGCCGGCCACCATGATCGAGCGGTACGGACTGCGCCAAGGACTGATGATCCGCGGACTCGTCCAGCACGCGCGCAAGCAGCAGGGGCCGCGGCTGAAGGAAATCACCGATGTCGACGGCCTGAAGCCGGAAGACTATTCGAAGGTGAAGTCGTTCGAGCAGCTCACGCCGATCAACCCCGAGCACTGGTTCCGGCTCGAAACGGGCGCCCAGCCGCTCACCACGCGCGTCATGGATCTGCTCACCCCGCTGGGACGCGGACAACGCGCTTTGATCGTCGCACCGCCGCGCACCGGCAAGACGATCATGCTGCAGCACATCAGTCACGGCATCGCGACCAATTATCCCGACGTCAAACTCATCGTGCTGCTCATCGACGAACGGCCCGAAGAAGTGACCGATATGCGTCGCAACGTGAAGGGGGAAGTAATCGCCAGCAGCCTAGACATGGACGTCGACAGCCACGTCCGGTTGTCGCAGTTGGTCATCGAACGCTGCAAGCGGCTCGCGGAAATGGGACGCGACGTCTTCCTGCTGCTTGATTCGATTACGCGTTTGGCGCGAGCGTTCAACAAGTGGGTCGGCAACACGGGCCGCACCATGACGGGCGGCGTCGACATCAAGGCGATGGACATTCCGAAGAAGCTGTTCGCCACCGCCCGCGCGTTCGAAGAGGGCGGTTCGCTGACGATCGTCGGGACCGCGCTCATCGACACCGGCAGTCGCATGGACGACCTGATTTTTCAGGAGTTCAAAGGCACCGGCAACATGGAACTGGTGCTCGACCGGCGGCTCTCGGATCGACGCGTGTTCCCCGCCATCGACATCACCCAATCGGGAACGCGCCGCGAAGAATTGCTTCACGACGCCGACACGCTGCACGCCGTCACCATGCTCCGTCGCACGTTGACTTCCATGCACCCCGTCGATGCCATGGAGCAACTCACCAAGCAGCTCGGCCGCTTCAAGTCGAATGTCGACTTTCTGAAGTTGATCGCCGGCGCTCGGAACATGGACTAGACGCGTCGCGCAGCCAAAGGACGATGAAGATCGGCGCCAAAGCGAGTGCGGTCCACTGATATACGGTGAGACCGCCGAGCCAGTGCGGTTCGGGACGTAAGAACTCGCTCCCGAACCGATAGGCCAGGTAGGCGAGGATGTAGAGCTTGACGAGCTGGCCGCGCAGCGGCTCGGCCCAAGAGTCCGTTCGTCGCTCAAGTTGTCTCTGGCAGCTCCATAAGAGGGCGGCCAGCGCCAGGTGAAATGCGGTTTCGTACAGCTGCGTGGGGTGCCGCCGTAATGCGTCGCCGGCCGATGGGAACGCAACGCCCCACGGCCAAGCGGTCGGCAGGCCGTAGCAGCAACCGGCTTCAAAACAGGCCACTCGGCCAATCGCCACCGCCAGCGCCACCGGTATCGCAAACGTGTCGCCCGTCTTGACGCGGACATCGAGCGTCCATTTGGCGATCTCGACGGCCAAGTAGCCGCCCGCCAATCCAGTCATGATGGTCTTGCCGTGCGCAAACCACGCGCTGCCGTCCCAGAGGCCGTTCCAGTCGCCGAGTACGAACGGCAGTTTCGCGCCCAGCATGGCGCCGATGAAAGCCGCACAGCCGATCGCAACCTTTTGCCAACGCGCGATCGGCAGCGTCTTTTGCGAGCGGCGCAGCAACCAACCGCTGGCGAGCATGGCGCCGACGATCAGCGCCGGATACTGCCAAGGCAATGAGCCGGAGGACGATTGCATCAGCGGCGCTCGGCGGCGACCGCCGATTCCGTCAATTGCGGCAGGGGGACGGCGCCGTTGCGATACAGCACGTTGTAGGCGCAGAACGGAATGACGTGCCCGCTCGGCAGCACATGGTGCGTGCAGCACTTCATCACGCGACGCACGTCGAAGTTGTAGAGATCCAGGAAGGACGTAATCGTAATTCGGAACAGATCGCGCGCTCCCAGGTCTTGCGCCAACACGCGACGAAAGAACTCGCCGCCCAACCCGCCGCTCGCCGCACCGTTCGCCGCTGCATCCAAGCCGGGTGGCGGGAAGTCCAACTCGCCCAGTTCGAGTTGCACGAGGGGAGAAGCGGGCGAGGAGGCGGACGTCGCGGAGGTCGCGGCGCCAAGCGGCCCGCAATCGCCGCCGCAACAGGCTTGTCGATTGAGGTAGTGCTGAATGAGTTCCTGAGAACGAGCGCGAGTGAAGCTGATGCCATTGGCCAAGAGATCGAGATTGGCTTTGCCGTCGATGAAGCGCGTCAGCGGAAGAACTTGGCCGCCGGAGCGGTACGCCATGGCGAGGCTATGACAATTCGGATGAGCGCAAGGCAGCGGCAAAAAATCTTCGACCTGGAACTTGCCACCCGTCTGCTCGGCGACCCCGCGAATCACGTCCGGAAAAGTGATGCGTCGTTCAAGCTGTTCGGGGAGCACGCAACGTCCAGAGTAGGTGGCGGGCTGAAAGCTGACGCCCGTCACTTGCGGTTGGGAGATTCCGAATTCCACGATCGGCCCCATCTGATCGTCGTTCACTCCGCCTTGCAAAGTGGCGACGAGGGTCGCGTTGAGTCCCGCTCGGCCTAAGGCGTCCAGGGCGGCCTTCTTCACGTCGAGCAGCGGTTCGCCGCGCAGCGCGCGATAGACGTCGTCATTCAGGCCGTCGAATTGCAGGTAGATTTCCACGCGTCCGCGCTGCCGCGCCAAATGCTCGACTAACCGTGGATCACGCGCCAGTCGAACGCCGTTGGTGTTGATCATCACGTAATCGATCGGCTGCGCAATCGCGTAGTCAAAGATCTGTTCGAATTGCGGATGCACCGTTGGTTCGCCGCCGGATAGCTGCAAGATTTCCGGCCGGCCCTCCACGGCCACCAAGCGATCAATCGCGCGCTGGCATTCGTCGACGGTAGCATGCACGCCGCCAGGTCCGCTCACCGAGTAGCACATGGGGCACGATAGATTGCACGACGCGGTGAGTTCCACGATGCCGATGCACGTATGTTGTTCGTGTTCCGTACAGAGTCCGCAGTCGAGCGGACAGCCCTTTTGCGGTTCCATGCCGAACTGCTCGGGGACCCGCGCTGGAACGGAATACTCCATTCGGTCGTAGAAGGCGACGTCCGAACAGACGAAGTCCTCGCGTACGCCATGCTCGGGGCACGATTTGCGAAAGTACACGCGCCGACCGCGGACGATGATTTTCGCCGGGACGACCTGGAGGCACTCGGGACACAAGCTTTGCGTCGTCCCCAAAAACGTATAGTCGCGAGATTGCATTTCGTCCCCGCCTTTGGCCAAGAGTGCTTGCTAGGAAGACGACGCAGCGTCGGGAAGCGGCGGTTGAGTCTCGATCTGCACCAACCGGTCGCGGGCGCCATCGGCGGGCGCCGTCGGGACGCGCACGTCTTTCCATTCCTCGGGGCGGAAATGCTTCCCGTAGGTTCCGAAGTCGCTGAAGAAGTACTTCTTCGCGAGTCGATACGCGAGACTTTTCTCGGGAACTTCAAACCCAGGGTTGTATTGCGAAGAATGACTTTCGATGGCGGCGAGTTCCTCTAGCGCCTCGCGGCGGGCGGTCGTATCGCGGGCCTGGTGCCGATCGACCAACTGTTCCAGCAGGTCGGGGCGTTCCAGGATGATGCAACCACGCGTCGCTTGCGCCGCCGTTTCACGGAAGTCGCGCAAGAAAGCCGATTGCTGGAATGTTTCCTTGAGCGGCCGATACGAGCCGTCGTCTCGCTTGTCGTAGATCGATTCGCGAGCAAATTGAATGACCGGACAGGGCTCGATGTCCCCCCAAGGGCTGATGTGGTGCGTAAAGCCTGTGGCGGCGGGGCATAGAGCCTGCCCTTCGCCGTCGTAATACGCGTCGATGATGACGATCGGCTTGCGAGCCCGCATCTCGACCACGAACTTCCTGGCTTCCAGCTGCTGTTCGGGCGTGAGGCACAGATCAGGATTGGGCGCCGGCCCGACCGCGCGATAGATGTGGAACCAGCAGTAAAAGACGCCCAATTCGATCAGTCGATCGACCCACGCTTCGCTCAGCAAGTCGTAATTCGTCTGGCACAAACTGGTGCAGACGCCGGTGAAGACCTTGTGTTTGAGGCAGTTTTGCAATCCTTCCATGGTCTGAGAGTAGACTTGCGAACGCCCCCGTCGCTCGTCGCTGACGATCTCATTTCCCTCGACGCTGATCAGCGGCGTGACGTTGCCCAATTCTCGCAGGCGTCGAGCGACTTCGTCGGTGATGAAGTGGCCGTTGGTGAAGACTTGAAAATAGCAATCGGGGTGCCGACCGAGGATTTCCAGCAGGTCGCCGTGCATAAACGGCTCGCCGCCCAGAATGCCGAAGAACGAGTTGCCCATTTCCTTGCCTTCGCGAATGAGGCGGTCCATCGCGTCAAGTTCGATGCGCGATTGCTTGGCCGCCACATCGACCCAGCAGCCTTGGCAGCGGAGATTGCAGCTATTAATGATCGACACATACAGAAAGGGGGGAAAAAACTCGCCGCGGCGCAGACGCGCTTTGTGCTTCTGCACCGATCGCATCCCTTTCCAGCCCATGTTCCAAATCAGTTTCGCGAGCAGGCGCTTATCGGTCTCGACGAGCGCTCGTTTGATCATGCGGAGATACATGCGGTCTTCCTCGGAAAAATGCCGCGCGATGCGGAGGACGCGGCCTCCCCAAGTATAGCCGACTCAGAGGGAACTTGTACTCGCCGCAGCCTTGCGGCACGATGGTGCCGGCTGGCTGGTCTTCTTCCCTGGACGTTCTTCATGCTTAGTGCGCCTCCAACTCCGTCGGTCGAAATCACGTTTCCTAGCCGACGTCGCCTGCGTGCGGCGTTCGAAACGGCGCGCGCCGACTTGTTGGCAGAACGTACAGCCGACGGAACGCATTGGGTCGGCGAGCTGTCGACTTCGGCCCTTTCGACGGCGACGGCCGTGAGTGCCTTGAGCCTGGTTGCGGACGGCGAAGTCGACCGTCCACTCATCGCGGCCGGCGTCCGCTGGCTCGTCGAACATCAAAACAGCGACGGCGGTTGGGGCGACACCGATCGCAGCGTTTCGAATATTGCGACGACGATGCTGGTTCAAGCCGCCATGAAGTTGGCGGGCGTCGAGTCGGACTATGCCGCGGTGCTGGAGCGAGCTGCGCGATATGTGGAGTCGCAAGGCGGCGTCATCGGGCTGCGACGTCGCTACGGCAAAGACCACACTTTTTCCGTCCCGATCTTGTCCAATTGCGCGCTCGCGGGCATGTTCGACTGGTCGGAGGTCATGGCGCTGCCGTTTGAGTTGGCGACGTGGCCCCAGTCGCTGTATCGATTCTTGCGCATGCCGGTCGTCAGCTACGCCATCCCGGCGCTTGTCGCGATCGGACAATTGCGATTCTTCCGCCAGCCGCCCCGCAACCCACTGTGGCGTTGGTATCGCCAGCGCTGCGTCGAACCAAGCCTCCAGGTGCTGGAACGAATGCAGCCGGCCAGCGGCGGGTATCTGGAAGCGATTCCGCTGACTAGTTTTGTGGTAATGAGCCTCGCGGGGACCGGCCGCAACCGCGGCCCCGTCGTGCAGAAAGGCGTCGAGTTTCTCCGGCGGTCGGTGCTGGCCGACGGCAGTTGGCAAATCGACATTAATCTAGCGACGTGGGGGACGACGCTGTCGTGGCTGGCTCTCGCCGCCGAAGGCGCAGGTTGGCTCGAACGTTGGATGAGCGACGAGGGGCCGCGTCGACGACGGACGTTGGATTGGGTGCTCGGATGTCAGCATCGACAGCGTCATCCGTTCACGGGGGCCGAGCCAGGCGGATGGGGGTGGACTGATTTAAGCGGCGCGGTTCCAGACGCCGACGACACGCCGGGCGCCCTGCTGGCGCTGGCCGCTTGGCGGAAGGAGGCGTACGATCGCCCCGAAGAATTGGCGAAGATCGACGAAGCCGCACGGTTGGGGATCGATTGGCTGCTGGGGTTGCAGAACGATGACGGCGGCTGGCCGACTTTCTGCCGCGGCTGGGGGCGACTGCCTTTCGATCGCTCGGGGGCCGACTTGACCGCGCACGCCTTGCGAGCGCTCGGCGCCTGGGAGTCGTCGCCCGCCCTGTCGTCGTTTGCGCGACAACGCCTGCCCAAAGCGATGCGCGGCGGTTGGAACTTTCTCAGTAATCGCCAGCGAGCGGACGGCGCCTGGATTCCGTTATGGTTCGGCAACCAACATGATCCGCACGAAGAAAACCCGCTCTACGGGACCGCGAAAGTGGTGATCGCATATTGCGACGCAGGGCGACAGTCGGACGCTCGAGCTCAAAAGGGATTGCGTTGGCTCGCCGACCGTTTGCTGGAGTCTCCAGACGGGCTGGGTACGGTGGAAGAGACGGCGCTGGCGGTCGAAGCCTTGGCCGCCGGCGGTCGGGATGAGGCGGCGACGCCGCAAGTGCTACAGGCGCTCGCGCAGGGACTTGACTGGCTCATCCGGGCGGTTGAAACTAGAGCCCACTTGCGGGCCGCTCCGATCGGCCTGTACTTCGCGAAACTTTGGTACTACGAGAAGCTGTATCCGTTGGTTTTTTCGGTCGCCGCCCTGGGACGTGCATTGGGCGTGATCGAGAGTGCGGGCGACGACGCCCAATCGTCCCTCCCGCCTGAATCCCCATCTGCCTCGACTTAAACCATCCGCGTTGCATCCGTCGCTCGCGAGGAGATACCGTTGATTACCGACCCGGTCCCCCAAGCTCCGGCTGAGCCCGATCAGCAGCCCGCCGCGGACAGCGGCCGCAAGTCGCGTCGTCGTCAGACGGCGCATCTCAAGGACGTTCCCGCGACTCCTGAATTGCGCGAGCAGTTGCGTCAACGTTTTCGCGATGTCGCCGCTCGACTCGACAAGTCCCGGCCGCTCAGCAAGGACGAAATGGAGCAGGTCGTGCGACGCGTCCTGACCGAAGCGGGCCAACCGGAAGGTTTCGTCGGGTGGGCGATGGTGGTGTTGGCGACCGAGTTTTGGCGCGATCAGGTGGCGGCGACGCCTCCCTCCCGCCGTCTCTTTTTGCTGCCTCACTGCCTAAAACACGCCGAGGGCTGCCCGGCCGACTACGACGAGTTTGGACTCGATTGCAAGACCTGCGGCGCCTGCAGCATCGCCGACTTTCGCGGTGAAGCAGAGAAGATGGGCTATAAGGTGCTGGTCGCCGAAGGTTCGCCCGTCGTGCTCAAGATCATCGTGAGCGGCTATGTCGACGCGATCGTCGGAGTCGCCTGCCTCAATGTATTAGAAAAAGCCATCGACAAGATCCTGCTCGCCGGCATCCCCTGCATGGCCGTGCCGTTGTTGTCGAGCGACTGCCGCAATACGTCGGTGGACGAGTCGTGGGTGCACGACATGATCAACGTTCAGCCTGTCGCCGACGCAAAACAAACTCGCAGTTACGTCCACCTTCTGCGAGCGGCATCGAATCTGTTTCAGCCGGAGGAAATGGAACGGTTGACGCCGCGGTTGCGCGGCGGTCCGCGGTTGCGCGACCTTCCCGCAACCGGTCCGTCGGCGCTAGATCCGGTCGCCGGCACCGAAACGATTGCGCACGATTTCCTAGCTCGCGGCGGCAAATATTCGCGTCCCTTCATCACGCTCGCCGTTCACGATGCACTGACTGGCGGCCACGGTACGTCGGCTCAAGGCGGCGAACACTTGCGCACGCTTCCTGACTCGGTGCGTCGGGCCGCAATGTCGATCGAGGCCTTCCATAAGGCGTCGCTGGTTCACGATGACATTGAGGACGACGACCAGTTCCGGTATGGCGCCGAAACGCTGCACCGACAATTTGGTACAGCGACCGCCATCAATGTGGGCGACTACCTGATCGGCATGGGATATCGGCTGGTGAGTCGCGATGCCAAGACGATCGGAGCGGAAGCGGCGGCCGACATTCTCGATTTCCTCGCCGACGCGCACCTGCGGCTCTCCGAAGGGCAGGGCGCCGAATTGCTGTGGCGCGACTCGCGCGACAAACGCCTCAAGCCGCTCGATGCCTTGAAGATCTACGCACTCAAAACGGCGCCGGCCTTCGAAGCGGCCATGTACACCGGAATCCGCCTCGCTCGCCCCGTCGGCGAGTACGGCGAGCAAGTGAAGCAGTTCGCCCGCAATCTGGGCGTCGCTTTCCAAATCTTGAACGACTTGCAGGATTGGCGCGGCGATCAGCACAACAAATTGTCCGCCGGCGGCGACATCCTCGGCGGTCGTCCCACCGTCCTGTGGGCGCTCGCGCTGGAGTCGCTGCCGCCCGCTCAGCAAGAGGAGCTTTTGTCGCTGGCGAGCAACGACTGCAAATTGCCGCCGGAAGTGCGAGTTTCGCGTGTCCGGGCTTTGTATTCGAACGCCGGCGTCTTCGACAAAGCCCTGCGATTGGTCGAGAAACACCAAGAGCGCGCCGAAGCGATCGCAGACAACGTGCAGCCGGAAGAGTTGCGTCGCTTGTTCTACTACCTGATCGACTCCGTCTTGGAACGCCCGGCGGAGCCAGCGCCGGTCGTGCTGACTCATATCCTTCCCGCCATTCCTGCGACGTCGCTCACCTAACACCTTGAACGCACCCACTCGCTTTCCTCCCGACCTTCAGGCGCTTGGCGACCTGTTTTATTCGTCGCTCGGCGAATTGGGGGAGTTTACGGAGTTAAAGCGCGAGGCGACGCCGCAGCCGTTTCGCAACCTGTTGGCGCATGACGAGCACATGACGGTTACGGTCGAGTCGCATTGGGGCGGGCCTGTCGATGTGCGCGTGCTGGCTGTCCACCGCACGCCGACTCACTACTCGCGAAAAATCGCCCTGCAACTAAAGTCGACCGGCCAAATGGTCTTGTTCGGTCTCGTTCGACTCAACCTCAGCTTCCTCGAACCGCAAGTGAGGGCGGAGATTGAAAGCGAGCGTACGCCGCTAGGACGCGTGCTGATCGAACACAACGTTCTGCGCAACGTGCGTTTGCTGTCGCTTTGGAAAGTCCGCGCCGCTCAAGAACTGGCGGCGATCTTCGGCATCGCCCCGGACTCCGTCTGTTACGGACGCACAGCGCTGATTTATTGCAACGGCGTTCCCGCCGTCGAACTGCTGGAAATCATCCCGCCGGCCTAGCCGCGGCTATTCGTACCCCAGTTCGCCGACTTCCCCTTCGTCGAAGCCGCGATGGTGAGCGATCTCGTGCAAGATCGTCACGCGAATCTGTTCGACAAGCTCCTCTTCATCGATCTCGTCGTCGTCCGTCGTCGCCAACAACAGAACGCCTCGGCGAAACAGGTGTATCGTCGGCGGCGAGTGCGAGTAGAGTCCCTGCAGTTCGTCCGGATCATCGACGCCCATGGATCTCATGATCGACTTCGATGGTCGATCCTCGACGATCAACGGAACGTCGTCGAGCGTCTTGCGGACGACGGCGGGCAGCTCGGCGATCACTTCTTCGACCAATTCGTCGAAGTAGTCTCGCAAGTCGTCGGGAAGCGGCGCCATCAGTGGAAGCCCAGGAGGAACAACGTCGCGAGGCAACACGACTCGATTCGGTCGACTACGGTTTCGGCGCCGGTCCTGGGACTGGCGGAACGGCCGGATCGGGCGCGGCAGAGCGTGCTTTCGCGCCTTTGCCGAACGCGCCAAAGATCGAGTTTAACAGCCCGCCCGTCGAGCGGTCGCCGCCCGGCAACTGACTCGCAGCACTGCCCAATTGAGCGGGCGGCTCCGGCGGCATCGCTTCGTCGGTGAACTTGAAAGTGAAGCTTTTCGCCCCCATGAGAACGACGACCTGACTCTGGTCTTGTTGCACGGCGATCTCATAGAAGTTCGCCTGAACGGGAACTTCGTCTCGGAAGAAGACAACTCGGCCATCCCGCCGATCCAGGCACAACAACGAACTCTGATTGCCGCTGCGACGCCGCATGAAAACCATCAGCGGCGAGTCGGCGGGTTGGTCGGTCAACAGCACGAATTGTTCGTAGTTTACGGGAACCGGCCAACGAACTTTGCCCGTGCGGCGATCAAACGAGTAGACGCGGCCGGAAGTAAGCGGATTACTCGGCGCCGCCGTAATCGGCTCCACCTGCGTCGCATTGCCGCGCGGCGGCCCGTTGGTCGCGACGAGGAAGTTATCGCGGCCCACAAAGAGTTGAATGTTCAGCAGCTGCTGCGACTCGGCTTCGCCTTCGGTGCGCGCGACGGTTTGTCCGTCGGCTAGCGAGACGATGGCGATCCGACCATCAGGCTGGCAGGTCGCGAGCCAACGATCATCGACGACGGCGCCGCGGGCGGTAGACGCAAACGTCTGTTCATACAGCGACTTGCCGGTCCAAGCATCGAACAATCGCAACGTCTTTTCCGGCGCATCTTTCCGTTCCGACCAAGCCAGGATGCGTCGACCGGAAGTCGCCCAGCGAGTTTCGTTGACGTCGAGCGGACGCGCGGCCAATGTCCGGCCGTCGATCATGTCGAGCACCAACATCTCTTTGCCGTCGGCCGGCGTGACGAACAACAGTTCCTCATCGCCCGACAATTCGCTGGACATCGGCAGATCGTTGCGACTCCACAGCACTTCGCCGCGCAGCGGATCAACGCACACGATCTCGCGTTGCTTTTGGAACACGACTCCCGTAGCGACGCAGGGGCCGAGCCCCGTGATAACGCGGTCGTTGTTGTCGGTGACGGTGGCTCGCATTCCTCCCCACGACATCGACGTCATGCGAAGTCGAGTCCGAGCGGACTGGTCGTTGTCGCCGATCCGTTGCACGACGTCCGTGCGCCAACGCATCACATCGTCCGCACGCCCCGTGGTCCGCAGGCTATTGATCGCCACGACTTCCATTCCCATGTGGACGAAGACGATTTGCCCCAGCGATTTGGCGTGCGCGGCTTGAGGCGGCGAAAGGTAGTAATTGGTGAAACCGCCGTCGGATCGCAAGAGCGACGCGGCGAACAACTCGCGCCCCGCTCCATCCTTCCCTACCAGCGAATAGTTCTTTTGTTGGTCGTAGACGATTTGGAATCCGAAGGGAATCGCACCGGACAATTCACGAATCGTCACCGGATTCGTGCGCCCGTAACTCGCGCGATTCAGATTCACGTTCTCGGCTTCTTCCACTTTGACGCGCCCATACGCCCAACCGGCGCGATTCGAATCCCAGAAGCGCTTGAGGTTGACGTCCTTGCCGACCGCGGCAGCCGCTAGCGCAGCGCCGGTTCTGCCATCCGGGAAGACGACGTCGCCGAAGTCGCTTTCGAGCCGCAGGTAGTACGACGCCGCCATCTCGGGTTGTCGAGCATGAGCCAAGGCTCGCGCAGTAACAGCGACCGCCTGGGCCGCGATCGCGCGATCCGAGTGCGTTTCGAGCTGGGCGAGCAAAGTCAGCGCCTCGACGGCGGCGTCGCTATCAATGAGTCGATCCGCGAGTTGCAGGCGGAGCGATGCCGACTGTGCGTGGAAGCCGAAGTTGCGCAAATACTGTCGGAGGCTCCAGATCTGCCCCGACCTTTCGGCCGCCGTTTGGCGCTGCGTCAACAGTTCGTCGATGCGCCGCTTTTGTTCGGGCAAGGCGTCGCGATACAGAGAAGCCAATTGACCGGCGACCCAGCGATCTCGTCGTACCGAGTGAGTGGGCGTCACTTCCTCCATGGCCGACGGCGAATCGGCGCCGCGCGCTACTTCCATATCGACCAGCTTCAGCAGCATCTGGAACGCCGCCTCGCCTTCGCCGACTTGCCGCAACCCCGCGGCCATAAGTCGCAGGAATTGTTCGCGCTGGACGGGGTCGTCCACCAACCGCTCAAGTTCCCCGGCGAGTCCGCGGAACTTGGGAAAGTCTTCGCGCAATGCGGCGGTGAGGTTGCTGACCAGCAGAATCCGCAGCGACTCGTCCTGCGGATGCAACTGGCACGCCCGTCGCAAAATCTCCAACGCTCGCTCGCGCTCGCCGTCATAAGCGGCCAATTCGGCCGTTCGAGCCAGGGCCCACGAGTCGTCGGGATTTTGTTTCAACAGCGCAGCGACGCGTTCACGCAGCGGCCGCACCATTGGATAGACGCTCATTCCGTCGGGGCCGTGCGAAATGATCTCATCTCGAAAGCAAATCAAATTGCCCAGGTTGCGATCCGTGCGAATGCGCTGCGCGATCGCCCCTTTTTGCAGGTCGATGCGCAACAACCATTGGTTGGTGGTCGGAAGGTAGTAGTCATTGCCCGAGTGAAAGCCGCGGCCGCTGGGCATGCCGCCATCGGGTAATTCGATCGGATTCGGCCAAGTCGGCTTGCCCGTTTCCAAATCGACCGACACGACGTGATTCTTGCCGACCAGGATCGCTTGATTCGCAGTCACCGCCGCCACGTAGGCCAAATCATTTCGCTTTTGCGCCGGCCACAACAGCTTCCCTGTGAGTAGATCAAGGCAATACATCTCTTCCGACTCGACCGGCGTGACCAGCACTTTGCCCGCGTGGATGGTGGCCGTCGCATCGACCCAACGCTGTCCGATTGGTTTCGGCGGATTCCCCATCAAGCCGCGGTTGAAGAACGGCTGGTTCGGTCGATTCTCGGCCCCCGAGGATTGGTTGTATTGAAATCCCCACAGAAGCGTGCGAGTGGCAATATCGACGGCGACGACGGCGCCGGCGGAGGTGGGGCAAATCAGCACGCCGTCGGCGTACGATGGGCTGGCGCCAGCCAGCCGCCGCGTGAGATCCTGCTGAATTCCGCGCGACTCCAGTTGCGCCAGTTGCTGTTGCCATTCGAGCGCGCCGGTCTTGGGATCGAGTACGACCAGTCGCACTTCGGAATTGATTTCCGCCATCACATAGAGCTTGCCCTGCAACGGCAGAGGCGCTCCGAGAAAGAACGCGCCGGCCAAGCGGGGTTCATCTCCGCCGCCGCCCTGCCCGTCGCCGATCATCCACAACAGCTTTCCCTCGCGACGTACATCGAGCGCCACGAGCTGATTGGCGGAGACGACGCCGCGAGTTCCCGGACGAATGGCGATGAAGGGCCCCTGAACCATGGCCGCTTGCGAGGCGAAGCCGAGCGAATCGAGCAAGTACAGCGATTCGCCGTCGCTGCTCATCTGACCGTAAGGAACATCCTCGTACAGTCGCTGACGCAATTCGGCTTCGCGCGCCGCCGCCCCCGCGCCCGGCGGCAGGTTGCGGGCATTCAGCGATTGAGACGAGGCTTCCATCTCGACCCACGGAAACGGCCACTTGCGTTTGCCGGTTCGCATGTCGACGCCCCAAACGCCGTCGGTGGTGCGCATGAGCACCGAATCTTGTACGGCCAACGGCTGCATGCTGGGCAGCGCAGGGATGCCTTGGGCGATGTAGCGTTTGGCGACTTGCTCCACCAATTGTTCGTCGTTGGGATCGTTCGCGGTCGGCAGTCGCCAGCGAGCGGTCGCCAGCGGCGCATCGCCGACGACTTGCGCGGTGCGAGTGGCGTCGCCGCGGAACAACGTCCACTCGAGCAACGGGCCTCCGCGCTGCAAGCGGCGCAAAGCCAGCAGCGTTTCTAACTGCTCCCGGGCCCGCGTTTCATCGCGCGGCAACGTAATCTCCGAGCCGCCGATCCGCAGCTTGGCAGACGGCAGCTTCTTGACGAGCGCCGCCAAGGTTTGTTGGGCGCGATCGGGCGCGTTGGAATGCAGCCAACAGGAAGCGATGAGCACCGACAACTCGGGCTCGTATTCATTCGCCGCCGGCGATTCTGCAAGCCGACGGAAGCAGAGTGCGGCGGCGAGCGGCGAGCCGTTATCCATGTGATAACGTCCCAACAGAAGCGTCGCTTCGTAGCCGGCCTTCGTATGAAAATAACGGCGCGAAACATTGGTCAACAATCCGACGTCGCCTTTGTCGGCCGCTTCTTCCAGAAGCTTGCGCGCTTCGGGTCCGTATTGCAATTCGTACCACTCGCGTCCTTTCGCGGGCATACTGCCGATCAGCCGCTGCGCTTCCGATTTGAGGCTGACGTGCGTTCCTTCTCCGCGCGGCCCGACGAAGTAATCTTGCTGCTCGTCGCCCGCGTTCTCGTCGGGAGCGAGCCGCTCGGCGCCTCCCTGCTCGATCTCCGCCAACAGTCGTCCCAGCTCAAGCACGGCCTCGTTGTAATCCTCCGACTCGATCGCCTTCCTGGCGCGAGTGAGTCGGAGCGTGAGTTCCCGCGGTGCGGGGCGAAAGACGACGCCGCCTCCCATGTCGTTTTGCGGCTGAGCCAGCGCGTCGCTTGTCCACGCGATCCATCCCAGAGCGATGAGCGCGGCCCCGAGGACGCGTCCGACGTTGGTGCGGCAGAGCATCGAAGAATCCTTACTGCAAACGACCAGCGGAAAGCGCCGCCAGGGTCGACGATACTCGTCAGTTGCGCGGCGCTGCGCGATGCTTCCAGGATACCCGGAATCGGCGCGAATGTCGCCCTCGAAACTCGCATTGGCGCGCCCCTTCGCGCGCTTGCCGCTCACTTCACCAACACACGGCGTTTCTCTCGACGGACCAGAGCCTCGTGTGCAAAAAACCCCGAAAATAACGGGGAAAACCGCATGTTTTCCCCTAAATCCCAGTTGCATTTTCGCTTGTACTGGATTTAATCATCCCATTCCGCGTCCGCGGACGAACCTCTGATTTTCGTGTCCACACCACAAGGAGGGTGTATACCCATGGCGAAAGCCGAAGCGAAGAAGGGCCCGTCGAAGTCGCAACTGTATGCCAACCTGGCAGCCTCTACCGGCCTCAGCCGTAAGCAGGTGGCTTCGGTGTTCGAAGCGTTGACGAAGGAAATCGCCACAACGCTGAAGAAGAAGATTCCGGACTTCACCATCCCGGGTTTGGCGAAGGTCACCGTCATTCGCAAGCCGGCCACCAAGGCAGGCACGCGTCCGAACCCGTTCAAGCCGGGCGAGATGATGGAAGTGAAGGCCAAGCCGGCGCGCAACGTCGTCAAGGTCCGAGCCCTCAAGGGCCTGAAGGAAATGGTCTAGTCGCCAAGCGCTTGGTGGACGCACGCCGAGCCGTATTGCGATCTGAAGGGCCGCTCGCACCATTCGTGCGCAGCGGCCCTTTTTCGTCTCCGCTACATGCTTGCTTCACCGAGCAACTTCCGCAGGGAAGTCATGGCGATCTCGCCGAACTGTCGCGGCGCGACTTGCCACAACAGCGGATTCATCAGCTCGACCGATACGCAGCCGTCATAACCGATGTGGCGCAAGTGCGCTAGCAGCGGCGCCAGCGGAATGTCGCCGTCGCCCGGCAGAATGCGATCGCCGTCCGCCGCCAACTCGCGCGGCACATCCGCCAAGTCGCACACTTGCACGTGAAAGAGATTGTCGCGCGTGAGATACCCCAGATCCTCGCCCTTCGAGGGTCCGCAGTAATAGTGGAACGCGTCGACGCACAGCCCCAAGTGCGGACTGCCGACTTCCGACGTCAGCGCTGCCGCGGTCTGCAAGTTATTGCCTAAGGCGGCGGACGCCTGAAACTCCAACGCCGCTCGACGACCGTACCGACCGGCTTCTTGAGCGATTTGCACGAGCGACGTCCGAGCGCGCTCAAGGTCCACTTGCGTCAACGGGTTTGCCAAGTCGCAGGCGACCACCAACGTGTCGATCTCGAGCTGCTGGCACAGTTCCAATCGATTTGTGAACAGCCGCCACGCTTCGCGTCGCTGCTCCCCTTGGCTCGTCAGCAACCCGCCTTGATAGCTGGCGACCGGCGTCGCCACCTCGTAACGCTCGCGCAAACGCCGAAAGTCGTCGACCGAATGCGATTGCAGGTAAGTCTCGAGTTTTGTGAACCACAGCTCGATCGACCGGCATTGGCCGGCCGAATACTCTTCGAAATCGGTCGGCAGCGACGAGGGCAGCGAGCAAACTTGGCTAAGCGTCGGCTTCATGGCGTTCTGATTTCCCTCGCGGCCTTAGGCGCCGACGCGTTGACGAATTTCCGCCACGACGTCTTCGACCTTTACGCGCCACTGCTGCAAGGAATCACGGTCGCGAATCGTGACGGTTCCATCCTTGAGCGACTGGCCGTCGACCGTGATGCAATACGGAGTGCCCGCTTCGTCCTGTCGTCGATAGCGGCGGCCGATCGCGCCCTTTTCGTCGTAGAAGACGTTGCAATGCTTCTTCAGCGCACGATAGATGCTCTGCGCCAACTCGGGCATTCCATCCTTCTTCACCAGCGGGAAGACGGCCGCCTTGATGGGTGCGATGCGTGGATGAAAGCGCATCACGACGCGCGTCTGCATTTGTCCATTCTCGTCGGGCGCCTGATCCTCGTGATACGCCTCGCACAAGAACGCCAACGTCGCTCGATCCGCACCGGCCGAAGGTTCGATCACGTGCGGGATGTAGCGTTGGTTGGTGATCTCGTCGCGATAAGACAAGTCCTTTCCGCTGCCGCGATGCCGCGGCTTGCCGTCCGGCCCCAATTCCAACTGCAAGGGGCGCGTCTTCGGATCGAGCTTCCCTTCCATGTGGCTGCGGAGGTCGAAATCGCCGCGATGCGCGATCCCTTCCAACTCGCCGAATTCTCCTTCCGGCAAGAACGGAAAGGCGTATTCAATGTCGGCGGTCCCCGTCGAGTAGTGGCTCAATTCGTCCGCATCGTGTTCCCGCAGTCGGAGCCGATCGCCGGCCAAGCCCAATTCGGTGTACCACTTCATGCGGCGATCGCGCCAATACTGGTACCATTGAAACGACGACTCAGGATGACAAAAGAACTCGATCTCCATCTGTTCGAACTCGCGCGAACGAAAGGTAAAGTTGCGCGGCGTGATCTCGTTGCGGAAGCTCTTGCCAACCTGGGCGATGCCGAAAGGGACGCGCACGCGCGTGCTGTCGAGCACGTTCTTGAAGTTTACGAAAATGCCCTGCGCCGTCTCGGGGCGCAAGAAGGCTCGAGCATCTTCGCTGGCCGCTGCGCCGACCTGCGTGGAGAACATCAGGTTGAACTCCCGCGGCTCGGTCAACGTGCCAAACCAAGTCGCGTGGGGCGCCAGGACGCGCGTCCGATCGACCTTCGCATCAATGCCGACGACGGTTGTGGTTTCCCAGGTCAGGTGTTCGTCCGCTTTCTTCTTGCGGATGCCGAGCACCTGGCAGGCTCGCGCCACGGTGTCGTCGACCGCCGCTTCCGGCGATTCGGCGTCCGACACGATAAACAAGCGTCCCAACGCTTGGATTTCCGCCGCCTTCTCCGGCGCCAACCCGCCCTCGCCGCCGGGCAGCGTCGCGGTCAGCCAGCGGCCGCGCATCTGATCAATGCGGTACCTCTTCTTCGACTCGCGACAGTCCACCATGATGTCGTGAAACAAGTCGTAGTGCCCCGAGCACTTCCAAACTTGCGGGTGCATGATGATGGTGCAATCGAGTCCGACCATTTCGTAGGCATCCGGCGCACCGGGAGGGGCGGCCAAGTCGTCATGGCCGGAGACCATGTCCTGCCACCAGGCGTTCTTGATGTTTCGCTTAAGTTCAACGCCGAGCGGTCCGTAGTCCCAGAAGCCGTTGAGTCCGCCGTAGATTTCGCTCGATTGAAACAGAAATCCCCGGCGCTTGCACAGCGCAACCAACTTGTCCATTTCCATGGGGTCCGACCCTCTTCTACACCGACCACTGATTGCCGCCGCCCGACGGAGCAAGCGAACCACAACGCGGCTCGTCCCCTCGCTCCAGGGAAAGCTCACCAGTGTACTCGGGTCTCCGGGAATTGGTCTATGCCGGGTGGCGCCGCAGCCCGGGCGCTGGTGCAGGGCGGTTGACCATTCGCGACGCTCGGGGGATAAACCAGCGTCGCGACGTTCGGCCTGCGATGACGAGGCGGGAGCCCCCAACGACCCTATAGGACCATGCTTTTCATGACGACCGCCCCCTCCTCCTCGCTGCCCCGCGCCCGCACCAAGATCGTCGCCACCGTAGGCCCTGCTTGTCGCCAGCCGGCTCAATTGGCCCAATTGATCCTGTCCGGCGTCTCGGTATTTCGACTCAATACGGCGCATAGCAATCGCGAACAGCTGGCCGAAATCGTTCGCGACATTCGTCAAGCCAGCCGCACCGTCCAGCGGGAGGTCGGCATCCTGCTGGATCTGGCCGGCCCCAAAATCCGCTTGGGCGAACTGGCCGAAGATCCGTGCCGCTGCGAACAGGGCGCCGAGTTCACGATCGTACGCGGCGAGAAGCCCCGACAAGCGAAAGAACTCACCAGCAACTATGAGCGGTTGGTGGATGAACTGTCGGTCGGAGACGTCGTGATGCTGGCCGACGGAACCGTCGGCATGCAGGTGGTCGGCAAAGAGGCCGACTCGGTCCGGTGTCGAGTGACCAATGCGGGAACGATTCGAAGTCGCCAAGGGATCAACCTGCCCGGCGTGGCCCTCAGCGTGCCCGCGATGACCGAAGAAGATCGGCAAAACGCGCTCTGGGCGACCGAACACGAAGTGGATTTCGTGAGTCTGTCTTTCGTGCGCTCTCCCGTGGAAATCCTGCAACTGAAGGACATGCTCCTGTCGCGCAGCTGCACGGCGCTCGTAATCGCCAAGATTGAAAAACGTGAAGCGCTCGAGCGGCTCGATGAGATCGTGGCCGCCAGCGACGGCGTCATGGTTGCGCGCGGCGACTTGGGCGTCGAAATCGACGTCGCGGAGACGCCGGTTGCGCAAAAACGCATCATCGCGTCGTGCCAGCGATTCGTGAAACCGGTCATCGTCGCGACCCAGATGCTCGACAGCATGCACCGTTCGCCGCGTCCCACTCGCGCCGAGGTGAACGACGTCGCCAACGCCATTCTCGACGGCGCCGACGCCTGCATGCTGTCAGGGGAAACGGCAATCGGCGAGTATCCGCGCGAAGCGGTCGAGATGATGAATCGGATCATGGCAGCCACCGAACGGATTCTGCCGGAACACTCGGACGTCGCGCCGCCTTCCACGCCTCTGTCGGGCGTCCATCCGATTACGGCCGCCGTGGTCTCCGGCGCCGCTCAGATCGCCGAACACCTGGCCGCGAAGATGCTCGTCGTCGCGACTCGCTCCGGCGGCACCGCGCGAGTCCTCGCCAAACATCGCTCGCTGATTCCCATGGTGGGGGTCAGCGATTGCGAGGCGACTTTGCGCCACATGTGCCTGTTTTGGGGGTTCATTCCCCTGGCAGGCGCCCCGCTGAACCATGGCCCGCAACTGCGATCGTTCGTCGCCGATTGGGGCATTGAGGCGGGCACGCTCGCCGCTGGAGACCGCATCGTCTATATCACCGGCTCGGAAGTCGTCCCCACGGCGCACAACTTGGTGGTCGTGCATGAGGTGGAGTGAGACGCGGGGGGAGGCGAGACGTGGGGTAAGGCGTGGGGGGCCGGGAAGGTAGGCGTGGGGGGAGGAGAGGCGTGGGGGGAGGAGAGACGAAGGGGAGGGGAGAGACGTGGGGATTTGAGGGGGGAGATAACAGGCTGGAAGCCTGTTCTACGGGCGGCGTTTTTTGGGGGCGAGGTCGATCATTTCGGCGAGGCCCGCGTCGACCATTTCGCGGCCGCTCACGTAACGCCCAGGCTGCATCCATTCCAAGAGCCGCTCGTACGACAGTCCTAGAAATTCCGCGAGCAAGCGGTCCATTTCCCCTTCCAATTGGCCGAAGTGGCGCGCCCATTCACGAGCTTCCGCAAGGCCGATGTTCTCCTCGCTTTGCCATTTCAGCGGATGGAACAAAAAGATGCTCAAGGGCGTGACAAGTCGCCGTTTGCAGGCCGCAAAAGGCCAAATGGCCGCCGAAGAGCATTCGCCGGTCACCACGGCCGTCGCCTGCAATCGCCTGACGGCGATCAAGGTCAGCAGCGAAATGGCCGTGTAGGCGCCGCCGCCCGGACAGTCGAAATACAGCGTGCACTCCCCCCCCTCGGGTACGGCGAGCAGCTTGTCGGTGATGTCGGATTCGTTGTCGGAAAGATCGCCCACGACAGCGATATCGTGCGGTTCTTCTTCGCGAGAGGGCTTGCGCGCCATAGTTGGCTACTTGACCGGGCGGATGATGCGGGTTGTAGGGGGAAAGAGCGTTTTCAGACTGCGACAACGTGCGCCGAAAACTTCTTTCTGCGTCGGCGATCACTATAATGGAACCGTCGGTCGAGCGGAACGAACCTCCGCGGGGCCAGTCGCTTGGGAGCGGACGAGCGAACTCGCTGCAAGGTTCAGGCGTTGAGTCTAGTTCGCATTTCTCCAAGCGCGGCAGTTCGATGGGCATCAAGTTCCTGTGTCCCAATGGGCATAAGCTCAACGTCAAAACCTTTCTCGCCGGCAAAAAGGGAGTCTGTCCTGAATGTCGCGAGCGGTTCGTCATTCCGCTGGAAAGCATTCCGAAGCAGCGCGTCGCATCGATCGGCGTCGCCTCCCCGAGCACGACTGCCGCAGGGACGCAAGGCGACGAAGAGCTGGATCAGGATGCCGGAGACGAGGCGCCGGACGTCGCTAGCGCGTCTGGCAGCCCTGCGCCGCAGGTCGCTGCCGCCGCTCAAACGAGTTTCGCAGCTCCCATCGCCAGCCTCCCAGTCGCCCCCACACCTCCGTCGCCGGCCCCGGTCGTCGATCCGCTCGACGAAGCTCCGAATGCACAGTGGTACGTGCGTCCTCCGACGGGCGGCCAATATGGACCGGCCCGAGCCGACTTGTTGCGCCGTTGGATCGGCGAAGGGCGGGTCAGCGCCGACTCTTTGGTATGGCGCGAGGGCTGGGCGGATTGGAAACCGGCTGGTACAACGCTGCCCGCGCTTGCCGCCGCGGTGAACGGGCCTTCGGCCGGAATGATCGCGCCCACGCCCGCGATGCCTCAAACGACGCGTGCGGCGGGCCCCGCACAAATGATCGGCGGCGCGCCAGCCGTTGCATCCCCCAGCTTCCTGACCGGGAATCCCCCGACCTCCAGTTCGACTTCCGCGGTCGCGACGAACGCCAGTTCGGCGCCGACGACGCGCAGCACGCTGGTGATGCCGCGTAAGTCCACAAACATGCTGCCGATCGTCGTCGGTCTGGCACTTTTGGCGATCATCATGCTGGTTGCCCTGATTTGGGTCATCATGTCTAATTAGGTCCCACCTACGACCTGACCTACCCGAAGGAGATTGAAACCATGCGCCAGTGGATTTTCTGCGCACTGTTCGTCGTCGTCGCCAACTCGTCGTTCGCCTTTGGGCAAGAAAAACCGGCGGACAAGGCGACGCTCGAGATTGGACTCGCGGAAGGAAAGCTGAGCTTGACTGCGCCCGAGTCGTGGGTCCGCAAGCAGCCCAAGACGCGAATCGTCGAGCATGAGTTTGCGATTCCGGCGGCGGCGGGCGACATGACCGAAGGACGCTTCACGGTGATGGGCGCCGGCGGCGGCGTCGACGCCAATATCCAACGTTGGATTGGACAGTTCACACAGCCCGACGGCAGCGCAACCAAAGACAAGTCGAAAGTGCAGAAGCTGCAGATCAACGGCATGGAAGTGCATTACGTCGATATTTCGGGCGACTTCAAAGATCAGGCCGGTCCCTTCGCCCCCGCGGTGACTCGCGAAAACTACCGCATGCTCGGCGCGATCATCGTGACCGAAAAGGCAGGCATGCACTTCCTCAAGTTCTACGGGCCCAAAGCAACCGTCACGGGACAAGAGGAAGCCTTCAAGAAGATGCTCAATAGCCTCAAGCTGAAATAACTCGTGACGCTGCTGGATCGGTACGAAGATCCCGCCCCAATCCGGCCGATCACGCGTGCGGATTGGGCGTACACGGGCGTCGGCCTCGTCTACCCGACTCTGCTGACCGCCGTCTATTTTCTCGCGTTGGCCGATGCCCCGCCGCTGATTCAACAGTCGGTCTACGCCGTCGGCAAGTTCATTCAATTCGGCTTGCCCTGTTGGTGGGCGAGTCGCAATCCGGCGACTCGTTGGCGCCCGTTTCGACCGTCGCTGCGGGGAATCGTCGTCGGCATCGGGTTCGGCCTCGTCGTCGGCGTCGCGATGGTGCTGTTGTTTCGCGTCGCGTTGTCGGAGACCACGTTGGCGTTTCGCATGCGCGACGTCATCGTGCAGAAGCTGCTCGGCTTTCGCATCTCGACGACCTACCACTACGCCGCGCTGGCGCTATTCTACTGTCTCATCCATTCGGGACTGGAAGAGTACTACTGGCGATGGTTCGTTCATCGCAGTTGTCGCGAATGCCTGCGTTCAGCGCGGCTGGCGTCGCTGTCATCCAGCCTCGGCTTTATGGCGCACCACGTGTTGCTGCTAGGCGTCTTCCTTGGTTGGACCAGTCCCTGGACGTGGTTCTGTTCGGTCGGAGTCGCCGTCGGCGGAGTATTTTGGGCGTGGCTTTATGATCGGACCAATCGCATCACGGCCGCGTGGCTCAGTCACATGCTGGTCGACGTCGCCATCTTCGCAATTGGCTTTACGTTGGTCGCTTCGTCGCTTCGCTGATCGCCGTTTGGTCGCTTACTCTCGTTTCGAGCACCAGCGATGCCAGATCAGGGCTTGCTCAAACTCGGCGACCCTGAACCCAAACGGACCTCGGCCGCTCTTGAATGCCACTCGCCCCTCGCCATCGATCAAGTAGATGCGGTTTGGCATACCGCTGTAGGCGACGCCGACTGCATCGTTCACCGAATCTACGAGGAACGGTATTTCCAGCTTGAGGTGGTCGCGGCAACGGTTTGCTACGATTCGTCGTTCGGCATCCGTCTTCGGCTGCGTCAGATCCACGCCGACTCGACGATTCTGCAACATCCACCAGCCATCGCTGGGATGGGCTTCTCGCACGTAAACCGTAAAGAACTTGGCGTGCGCGCGATTGCGTTCGTATAGCTTCTGCAGATTCCCCGATTGAGTTCGAAAGGGGCCGCACGAGAAATTGCCAAACACGAGCACAATCGGCTTGTCGCCGATCTCGCGCGATAAGGCGACGGCATCCCCGCTCAGCGACTGCAGTGAAAACTCGGGCGCTGGTTCGTCCACGCGCGGGCCGGGCTGCAGCGATCCAATCTCCTGCCGCTGTAGTCCCAGCACGAGCGTGCTACGGCTGGGCTTGTCCGGCCGTTCTGGTTGCGGGCCATCGCTTGGCGGTGGAATGAATTTATCGCGAACATCGTCTACGGAGAGGAACCCCGCGTCGCCGCTGTCCAACTGCTTGAATAGCTCCAGGAACTCATCTTGAGTCACTTGGCCGTTTCCATCGCGGTCAGATTGCAGAAACAACAGGACTCCAGGCGCGGGCGGCTTGGACGGGTCGATCTTCCAATCAAAATCCTCCGCGGTGACGCGATTGTCTCGAGTTCGATCAACCCGCGAAAACTCGTCATCCGTTCCAGGAAACTCCGAGCGATCCAATTGATCGTCATGGTTCCGATCAAGCTGAGTTCGCACGCGATCCCAAGTGTACCGCGTTTGCGAAACGGCCGTCTTGAACCAGCCGTCTCGTGGTCCCAACTGACTTCCAGCCAGGATGTCGTCCAACATGGCTCGAGCTTCGGAATCCGCGGGTAGTGCTCCCTTCAAATGGTCGGCAGCAGCTTGCGCTTCCGGCGAGAGCGGTTCGAGCGGCTCATCCTGCGCTTCAACACGAATCCATGGAGCGAGCGCGACGAGTCCCAGGACAAGCACTCGCGCGAAATGCATTCGCAGACCAGGCGAGTAAGCAGCATCCCCGATTGAACGCAGGCGATCCCAGGTCGTCATGTTCGACGCCTTTCTGCTCGGCATGCCGAGTTTCGTCCGCTTGTTCGGTGTAAACGCGACGCGACGAAGCGGCGCGTCAGGACAAACACGGCTTAATCAACTTACCGTGTACGTCGGTCAGTCGATAGTGACGCCCCTGGAACTTAAACGTCAGCCGCTCGTGATCGATCCCTAGCAGGTGCATGACGGTCGCTTGCAGATCGTGCGGGTCGACGGGATCGCGGGCCACGTTGTAGGCGAAGTCGTCCGATTCGCCGTAGGTGAATCCGGGTTTCACGCCGCCTCCCGCCATCCACAACGTAAAGCAATAGGGATGGTGATCTCGCCCTAGCGTCTTCCGATCGTTGATGTCGCCCTGACAAAACGGCGTCCGACCGAACTCTCCGCCCCAAATGACCAGCGTATCGTCGAGCAATCCGCGCTGCTTGAGATCCTTCACGAGCGCCGCCGAAGGCTGGTCCGTGTCGCGACACTGAATCTCAAATTGAGTGCTCAGGTTGCGGTGATGGTCCCACCCTGCGTGAAACAGCTGCACGAATCGCACTCCGCGTTCAATCAAGCGGCGCGCCATGAGGCAGTTGTACGCAAACGACCCCGGCCGCCGGACGTCGGGGCCATAGGCGTCGACAGCGTGCGCTGGTTCGCTGTCGAGGTTCGACAATTCCGGGACGCTCATCTGCATCTTGTACGCCATTTCGTACTGTGCGATGCGCGTGACGATCTCTGGATCACCATAGTCCTGGTGCTTCAATTCATTCAGACGTGCGAGGTCGTCGAGCAGCCCGCGCCGGATCTCGCGACTTTGCCCCTCGGGATTCGAAAGATACAGCACAGGGTCGCCGCTGCCTCGAAACTTCACCCCTTGGAACTTCGACGGCAGGAAGCCGCTTCCCCAGTAGAAGTCATAGAAAATCTGTCCGCAGGTCGCCTCTTTGTCGCGCGAGGTCATCACCACGAACCCCGGCATGTCTTGTGCGGCGCTGCCGAGTCCATAGGTCGCCCAAGCACCTATGCTCGGCCGTCCCGGCAGTTCCGCGCCGGTTAAAAAGAACGTGATCGCGGGCGCATGATTCACTTGCGTCGTGTGCATCGATTTGATGAAGCACAAGTCGTCGACGATCGAAGCGGTGTGCGGCAAAAAGTCGCACACCCAAGCGCCGCTCTTACCATATTGCCTAAAGCCGGTGAAGGCCGGCAGCACCGCGCGGCTCTTCTGTCCGGCCGTCATCGTGCTGAGCTTCTGATTCTTGTGAACCGACTCTGGCAACTCCGAGCCGCGCAGCTTCTCCATTTGCGGCTTGTAATCGAACATATCCAGATGCGGCGGCGCGCCATTCTGAAGCAGGTAAATGACTCGCTTCGCACGGGGAGCAAAGTGCGGCAGGCCCGGCAATCCGCCGTCCCCGCCGCTGCTTGTCTCTGCCGCCCTCGACGCCGAAACGCTTGATTCGCCGCCCAACAGCGATGCCAGGGCTGCTAGGCCGATGCCGGCGGCCGACTTGCCGAAAAACTGCCGGCGAGTTTGGTGGGCCCAGAATTCTTGTTGCGGTTCCATCGTCTTATTCCTCGCCTGATTCATTCTTTCGAGAGCGTTTCGTCGAGGTTGAGCAGCACGAGCGCTACGCCCGCATACGCCGCCAATTCAACCGGATCCAAACGTGAGTCCGCCTTCGACTCTCCCATCGCGACCAGCTTTTCCGCAGCCGGACGGTCCTTGCCATATGCGTCGCGCAAAGAGGCTAACCGATGGAGTAAAACCTCTAGTTCTTTGGGAGAAGGCTGGCGAGACGTACACAGCCGGAAGGCCTCGCGAATGCGTTCCGCATCATCGCTCGCAACGCCGACGAGCACGCGCTGTCCGAGGGCGCGGGCCGCCTCCACGTACGTGACGTCGTTGAGCGTTACCAGCGCGTGGAGCGGCGTATTCGTGCGGCTCAGCTTCACGGTGCACGTCTGTCGATTCGCAACGTCAAAGAAAACGGTCGGCCCCACGATCCGTCGCCAGAACTGATAGACGCTCCGTCGATAGAGCGCTTCGCCATGATCCTGAGAGTACTTGATGAATCCAAACGTCGCTTCCTCCCAAATGCCCGGAGGTTGGTACCCCTTCACGGGCGGCCCGCCCAGCTTGTCCACCAACAGACCGCTCGCCGCCAGCGCCTGATCTCGAATCATCCACGAAGGCAGGCGATAACGCGGGCCGCGCGCCAGCAGGCGATTCTCGGGATCGCGTTCCACCAGCGTCGGCGTCGTGCGGGAGGACTGCCGATACGCAGCGCTGGTGACGATCAGTCGATGCAGATGCTTTACGTTCCACGCTTGTCTATCGCCGGAGTGCGCGACGGCGGGCTCCACCGCCGTCGGCTCGCGAAATTCGCAAGCGAGCCAGTCGAGCAGCGCGGGATGCGAAGGACGCTCCGACTGTACGCCGAAGTCCTCGGTCGTCTTCACGAGCCCGTTGCCGAAGAACAATTGCCAATATCGATTCACGGTCACGCGCGCCGTCAAAGGATTCTCGGGCGACATCAGCCACTGTGCGAGCGACAGTCGTTGGGCCGGCGCGTCGGTGGGCAGCGGCGGCAGCGCGCTGGGAACTCCGTGCGTCACCTTGTCGCCCGGTTTGTCCCACGCGCCGCGTTGCAGGATATGCGTGTCGCGCGGCTGAGCGCGTTCGCGCATGATCATCGTCGTCGGTACGTCCTTTTCCGCCTGTTCTCGTTCTCTTCGCGCGGCGTCGCGTTGCTGACGCAGAACGACGACTTCGCTGCGAGTCGCCAGGAAGTAGTCCAGGACTTCCTTCCGTTGAGCATCGCTGCGTTTGTCTTCCGTGATCGCCAATGCGGCCTTCACCGAGTCCGGCATTTCGGTCCATTGAGCGACGGGCGTCGTCGTCGCGCCGATGCGAAATCGCCCCAGAACATGCGCAACGTTGGACGACCGATGTTCGAGACGAATTGTGAGCACTCCCGCTTGGCCGTCGCCCCCTGGCACGGCCGCCTGGGCCGTCCACTGGTGCGATTTTCCGAAGGCCGGCATTACGGCCCACCCCGTGTCGTTCTTGCCATCGAGCACATTGACCGCCGGCCATCCGTCTTGTGCGAAATCGGCCTGGGGATTCCGCAGCGGAAGCGACTGGTCGTTCCACGTCGCCTTGAGTTCGGTCAATACGAAGTTTCCGTTGTTCGCGCGTCCCGGTCCCTGGTTCACCAACGAAGAATCCGGCAGCGCCTCCAATCGCAAGCCGGTGATTCCGGCCGGCGCATCGTTGAATGTTGCGACGAGATCGTCTTGCGCCGGATTGGCGCCCGAAGCCAGGATGCTCCCGTCATCCAGCACCTTGACCGTCGCACCTTGGCTGCTGGCCGCCTGCGAAGGGGTGAGCCACATCCAGACAGGCGGCTTGGCATCGCGCGTCGTCGCTTCCCAGGCCGCCAGTCCGTTGCGAGCCGCCTCCTCGGCCGACTTCACGGCGCGATCCAGTTCCGCTTCCCGCGCCTTCAATTCAGCAATCCGTCGTTCCATGTCGGGAGTCGTCACGCGCAAGACGGGCCGACCATGCGGGTACGCATCCGCGCCTCCATTTTCGTCAATCGAATTGAAATAAGCCGCCAGTTGGTAGTATTCGCGCTGCGTCAAGGGATCATACTTGTGGTCGTGGCAGCGGCAGCAATTCAGCGTCAAACCCAGCCATACGGTCCCGGTGGTTTCCACGCGATCCTGCACATAATCAACCCGCGACTCTTCGGCGATTCGCCCCCCCTCGCCATTGATCATGTGATTGCGGTGAAAGCCGGTGGCGATGAGTTGCGATTGGGTCGGGCTAGGCAAGAGGTCGCCAGCCAATTGTTCCACCGTGAACTGATCGTACGGCATGTTGTGGTTGAGCGCCTCGATCACCCAGTCGCGCCAAAACCACATTGAGCGAGTGGGATCGCCCTGGTAACCATTCGTGTCGGCGTAGCGAGCAGCATCGAGCCAGTCCCAAACCATGCGTTCGCCGTAACGAGGCGACTTCAGGAGACGATCGACGACCGCCTCGTAGGCCTGCGGCGACGAGTCGGCCAAGAAAGCATCAAGCTCCGCAGGCGACGGCGGCAGTCCCGTGAGATCGAGACTTACGCGGCGCAGCAGCGTCTCCTTCGAGGCTTCAGGGGATGGAGCGAGCCCTTCGCTTTCGAGTCGCGCGAGGATGAAGGCGTCGATCGGATTGCGAACCCAGCCAACCTGCTTCACGTCTGGCAGGGCCGGTCGCACGGGCGGTTCAAACGCCCAGTGCTTTCCCCATGGAGCGCCTGCGTCGATCCACTTGGCGAGCATGTCGACCTGAGCGGGCGAGAGTTTACGGTTCGACTGGGGCGGCGGCATCACGACGTCAGGATCGGTGCTGCGAATGCGCCGCATGAGTTCGCTGTCGGCGCTCTTGCCCGGCGCGATCGCCGGCGAGTCGCCGCGCGTCGCGCCTTCGCGCACATCCAAACGCAGGTCGGCCGCTCGATTCTTGCTGTCGGGCCCATGACAGTGGAAACAGTTGTCCGACAGGATCGGTAGAATATCGCGCCCGAACGACAAGGGTTCGGCCGCGTGCATCGCCGTGACGACGCCGAGCGACGCGATCCATGCGAACAGCAACAAGCCTCGCAAGACGAACTCAAAAGATCGATTTTGGAATTGCATTGAAATGTTCCGCCTCGACAGGCCTAGGCCAGGATTTCGTGAACGACTCGGGCGGGCTCGACGCCGGACAAACGCAGGTCGAGTCCCTGGAATTTGTAGGTGAATCGCGCGTGATCGATGCCGAGCAAATGGAGCAACGTGGCATGGATGTCGTGCACGGAAACTCGGTTTTCGACCGCGTGGTAACCCAAGTCGTCGGTCGCGCCATAGCTCATTCCAGGACGAATTCCTCCGCCTGCAAACCACATGGTGAAACCGGCCAGGTGATGATCGCGTCCGTTGCCTTGCGCCATCGGCGTGCGTCCGAATTCCGAACCGAAGACGACGATGGTGTCCTTCAGCAGTCCGCGCTGTTTCAGGTCGACCAAAAGCGCCGCGGCTCCCTTATCGACTTCGGCCGCCGATCCCGCGACATGTTCCTTTACCGACCCGTGATGATCCCAGTCGCGATGATACAACTGGATGAAGCGCACGCCGCGTTCGGCCATGCGTCGAGCCAGCAGGCAATTGGAAGCAAAACTGCCGTCGCCCGCCTTCGCGCCATAGAGATCGAGGATGTGCTGCGGTTCGTCGCGGACATCCATCAGTTCCGGAATGCTCGTCTGCATTCGAAACGCCATTTCATTCTGACTAATGCGAGCAGCCGCTTCGACGTCTTGTGAACTTTCCGCATAGATCGAGTTCAACTGTTGAACGGCGTCGACGACGTCGCGTTGACGCGATCGACTCACGCCCTGCGGATTTCCGACGTACAACACGGGATCCCCAGTCCCGCGAAACTCAACGCCCTGAAAGCGGCTCGGGAGGAATCCCGAATGCCATTGTCGCGCGGCGATCGGCTGTTTCTGCCCGAACTTGCCGGTCGACACCATGACCACGAACCCTGGAAGATTCTGAGTTTCAGCGCCGAGCCCATACAGCAGCCAGGAGCCCATCGCGGGACGCCCCGCCTGCATCGCGCCGGTATTCATGAACGTATGCGCCGGATCGTGATTGATCGCCTCCGTGGACAAAGACCGCACCAGGCACAGGTCGTCTGCGCATTTGGCGCCGAGCTCCGGCCAGATCTCGCTCATCGTTTGGCCTGACTGCCCCCATTGCTTGAACGGATGTTGCGGCCCGAAACAATGAAGTTTCTGTCCTTGAAGCTGCGCGATCTGTTGCCCCTTGGTGATTGACTCGGGCATCGGCTGACCGTGCATTTCCGCCAACTTCGGTTTGAAGTCGAACGTATCAAGGTGACTCATCCCGCCAGCCATATAGAGCCAGATGACGCGTTTCGCCTTCGGCATCGTCGACAGCGGTTGCAAAACGCCGCGCCAGCCGCCTTGGTCGTCGGCGGAGAAAACGCGCGACCCTTGAAACGCCCCGAGCGCCATCGCACCGAGACTCAGGCCGCTCTGAAAGACAAAGGACCGCCGCGCGATCGAAGTGGGAATTCTCATGACTCAACCTCGGCTAACTGCGGGTCACAAACTCGTGAAGGTTCAAGAGGACTCGCGCGATGCTCGTCCAGGCCGCCAATTCGGCGCGATCGACGCCCGGCGGAGTCGGCTTGGCGCCGACCTTGAGAAGCATCTCGGCGGCCGTTCCATCCAGGCGATATTCGGCGACGTGTTTTGCATACAGCGACTCAAGCACCGCTTGCTCCCGATCCGAGGGCGTTCGGGTTAACGTGCGTCGAAACAAGTACGCGACTCGCTCCGCCGTCGTCGAGCCGCCTTCGGCCAGCGCGCGCTCCGCGAGCGCTCGAGCCGCCTCGACATAAGCCGCATCGTTGAGCAGCACCAGCGACTGCAGCGGCGTGTTGGAACGCGGCCGATCCGCCGCACACTCCTCGCGACTGGGAGCGTCGAACGCCGACAACGAGGGATGCAGGTACTGACGTTGCCAATGCGTGTAGAGTCCGCGTCGATAGAGTTCGTCGCCTGTGCTGTTCTTCCACTCTCGCTGCGGAAAGTTGAGGTGAGCCCAGTATCCGGGAGGCTGATAGGGAAACACGCTGGGGCCGCCCTGCTTGTCGACGAGCAAGCCGCTCACTGACAACGCATTGTCGCGGACGAACTCCGCGTCCAATCGCCAGCGCGACTGCCGCGCCAACAGGCGGTTGAACGGATCTCGCTCGCGCATTTGCGGCGACTCGAGCGACGACTGTCGATAGGCGTGCGACATCACGATCGTCTTGACGAGTCGCCGAACGTCCCAACCCGAGTCGATGAATTGACTGGCAAGCCAATCGAGCAGCAACGGATGCGTTGGCCATTCTCCTTGCGCGCCCAGATCGTCAAGCTTGCGCGAGAGGCCGGCGCCGAAAAACAGCTTCCAGATGCGGTTCGCAACATTACGCGCTGTGAGCGGGTTCTCTGGGGATGCAAGCCACCGCGCGAGATCGAGTCGAGTCAGTCGCCCCTCGCGCATTGCGGCATTGTGCGGCAGGGTCGCTGGAAATGCGGGCGAGACGATTTCGCCGCTATCATCCATCCAGTTCCCGCGCGGGAGCACTCGGATCGTTCGCGGCGATACGGCGACGGTCGTCAGCGTCGTGGGCACGAGCTTCAACAAGGCGGCGTGTTGCGCGTTCGCCTCATCCAGTCGGCGCCGCATTTCAGCGAGCAAGGGCGTGATCGAACGATAGTAGGCCGCCGCCTCGGAACGCTGCGAGTCGTTTCGTTTGTCGGACGGGATAGCGAGAATCGTCGCAATTGCAGGGGGGCTTAAGGAGTCGGCGCGAACAGGACGAGCATGATTGGTTGCGAAAAGCCGGAAGCGGCCGATCGTGTGTTGCGGGTTCTCGTGGAGCTGACGGATTTCCACGACGAGCTGATCCTTGGGGGCGAGTCGCAAATCGTCGATGATCTCAAAGACAATCGACTGAGGGCGACCAACTTGCTCCATGACGGCCCAGCCCCAGCCTGCCCCTTTGGCGTCTCCGTCGATCGCGCTGGCGGCGGACCATTTTCCATAAGGATTCTTGTCCGCAGCGCCGGTCTGCTCGTAGGTTGCCGTGGCGTTTCGCAACTCGATTTGGCGGCTTGTTCCGTCCGCAGCCGCAACTCGCACTACAAACTCCGTCAGTACGAAATTGCCGTTGCCCGCGCGACCCGGTCCCTTTTTCGGGAGCGAATCATCCGGCAGGACTTCCAACCGAATTGCGGTGAGCGGCGTCGGGAGAGCGGGAATGGTCGCCGTGTAAACGTCGGTTGCGGGGCTGGGACCGGAAGCGACGATGGAACCATCGGTTTGAGCGGCAAGCCGCACTTCGTGCTGGGATGCAAGAGCGGAAGGAAGGAGCGGAGACCAGTGAATCTGCGACTTTTCCCATTCCGCTTGAGCGGCGGCGAGTTCCGGCGTTTCGGCATTCAGCGCTGACTGGAGGGACGAGCGGAGTGCGTCGAGTTCCGACAACCGCCGCGATTGCTCTTCCGTCGGCACTCGAATCGTAGGCCCCCATTCGCCCGTCGCATGAGCGCCGCTGTAGAGGCCTCGCTCTTGAATATCGGCGAAGAAAGCCTCTAGTTGATAGAAGTCGCGGGCCGGCAGCGGGTCGTACTTGTGATCGTGACACTCGCAGCACCCGAGCGTAATTCCCAGCCACGCAGCGCCGACGTTGCGGACTCGCTCGGCGATATATTTCGCCAAATACTCCTTATCCTGCACCCCTCCCTCGGCGCTCATCATCCCCAGGCGGTTGTAGCCCGAGGCGATGCGTTGCTCAAGCGTCGGATCGGGGAGCAGATCGCCGGCCAATTGTTCGATTGTGAATTGGTCAAAGGGCTTGTTTCGCTCGAAGGAACGAATCACATATTCGCGGAACGGATGAACGCTGACGGGTTGATCGCCGTGATACCCGACGCTGTCCGCATAACGAACCAGGTCGAGCCACCATTGGGCCATTCGTTCGCCGTAGTGGGGCGATTGCAGCCAGCGATCAACGAGCCGTTCGTAAGCGTCGGGACTTTTATCTGCGATGAACTGATCGACCTCTAGCGGGCTCGGAGGCAATCCGCGCAGGTCGAAACTTAACCGCCGCACCAGCGTGACGGGATCGGCGGCGGCAGCGGGCTTCAAGCCGTGGGTCGCCAGTTCCGCTTGGATGAAGCGGTCGATGGGGTTGTAAATCGGCGAGTTGCTGGAGGCGGCGGCGACGGAAGGTTCGGGACGCTGGATCGGCTGGAACGCCCAATGTCCTTCCCAAGGCGCGCCTTGCTCGATCCAAGCTCGCAGCAGGGCGAGTTCGTGCGGCGAAAGTTCTTTGCCTGAGTCGGGCGGCGGCATGCGTTCGGTTGGATCGCTGGACGTCGCGCGTTGCCAGACGCGGCTGCGAGCCGGATCGCCGGGGACGACATTCGCCGCACTGCCGGCTTGGTGAAACAGGCCTTCGCGGGTATCGAGTCGCAGATCGGCTTCTCGCTTGTTCTTGTCGGGGCCGTGACAAGCAAAGCACTTGTCCGACAGCAGCGGTCGAATGTCGCGGTTGAACTCGACTTTGGCGCCAGACTCGTCGGCGTCGCAGGTCGACGACTGGGCTACGATGAGAGTAGCGATGAGAGCCGTGAGGGAAAGCACAGGTGCACAGACGACGACGCAGCGAATCCACGCTGCGGAAAAACGGAGCTTGAATGGCATTACGAGGTCCTTCGAGATCCAGCGAGTAGCGGAGGTCTTGGCGGGGTCGAACGGGACTCTAGGCGATCCAGTCTTGAATCACGCGACCGCCGACTCCGGTGAGCCGCGCGTCGAGTCCTTGGTGACGGTGGGTGAGTTGGAGGTGGTTAAGCCCGAACTGGTGGAGGATCGTGGCGTGGAAGTCATTGATGTGCACAGGGTCGCGTGCGATCGACCAACCGATGTCGTCGGTTTCACCATAGGTCAAACCTGACTTCATTCCACCGCCGGCCATCCACGCGGTAAAGGCCGTCGGATGATGGTCGCGGCCGGTGACCTTGGCGTATCCCATGCGATTTTCGCCGAGCGGCGTGCGACCGAATTCGCCCGCCCAGATGACGAGCGTCGAATCGAGCAATCCGCGTTGCTTGAGGTCCCGCAGGAGCGCGGCGACCGGTTGGTCGGCCATGCCGCAGTTGTGTGCGAGTTCGGCGTTGAGGTTGGAGTGGTGGTCCCATGAGGCGTGGAACAAACTCACAAAACGCACTCCGCGCTCGACGAGTCGTCTGGCGAGCAGGCAATTGGCGGCGAATGAGCGATAGACGCCGGGGCCGCCGCCGCGCGAGCCCTTCAGTTCGGGATCGGCGCGCTCGACGCCATATGCGTCGAGCGTCGCTCGTGATTCGCGCGAAATATCCATCAATTCAGGCGCGGCCGCTTGCATGCGAAACGCCAACTCGTAGCTGGCGACCCGGCTGGCGACTTCTGGATCGTGAATGCGTTCGAACTGATCTCGGTTCGCGGCGTCGATCGCGTCCAGCGTGCGGCGTTGCAGCGACTCAGGGACGCCTGGCGGCGTCTGGAGATTGAGCACGGGCTCGCCCTGATTGCGAAACAACACGCCGGAATAAAGAGACGGCAGGAAGCCGCTTTGCCACAGCGACGCTCCGCCCGAGGTGCCGCGGCCGGAAGACAAGACGACGTAGCCTGGCAGGTCCTGAGATTCACTTCCCAGTCCGTAGGTAAGCCAAGCTCCCATCGTCGGCAATCCGAAGAAGGAGCGGCCGCAGAGAAGCGAAAGCTGAGCCGGATGATGGTTGAACTGATCTGTATGGAGAGACCGCACCATCAAAAGGTCGTCTGCGCAGTTCGACAGATGAGGCAAGAGATCGCTGAACTGCATTCCGGATTGACCGTGACGCGTGAACTTCCGCGGCGATCCCATGAGGACGGCGCTCTCCTTCTTGATGAAGGCGAAGCGAACGGACTTCGTGAGCGATTCGGGCAGTGGATGACCGTCGAGTTCCTTCAGTTTGGGCTTAGGGTCGAAGAGGTCGAGTTGACTGGGGGCGCCCTCGAGGAAGATGAAGATGCAGGCAGTCGCGCGCGGTTTGAAGTGGGGCGCGCGCGGGGCGAGCGGACTGGGCTCCGCATGGCCGTCTTGAGCGAGCAATTGCCACAGCGCGGCGGCGCCGAGTCCATAGCCGGCGTTAGCGAGAAAGCGTCGGCGCGCAGCGTGTCGCAAGGGATGAGCGGCTGGAATCTGCGATACAACGTCCGCCATCTGCGGCTCCCAGTCAGGAGACAGTCCGTTGGGAAAAGAGGACATCGACATCCGGCATTATATGCGGAAAGCGGAGGGGAATTCCACCAAGCGGCCAGGGCCGGGGTTCGGCGCGTGCGCGGCGGGAACTTGGCGCGGCACGACTAAGAGTTCGGCAAGCAGTTCTTTCGCCAGTTCTAGGGCCGACTGGTGACGTGCTGCAATGTCTTTTGAGATGGCCTTGAGGACGATCGCCTCCAGCGAGGCGGTGATATGCGGGGCCAGTTGTCGCGGTGGAGTGGGTTGTTCGTGGATCACCTTTTGGATCGTCGCGCCGCTGTTTCCAGTAAAGGGAAGCGTCCCTGTAAGTAGGCGATAGAGGATGATTCCGAGACTGTAGACGTCCGAGGCGCTACAGACTCGCTTGAGATCGCCGCATGCTTGTTCCGGCGACATGTACGCCGGCGAACCAATGATGTCTCCTTGTTCGTTGACGATGATTTCCGTATCGCCGTGGCGTGCGAGTCCGTAATCGATAATGATCGGGCGTTGATGGGAATCGAGCAGAATATTGGTCGGTTTGAGATCTCGATGGATGACTCCGCAGCGATGGGCGTAGTCCATGGCTTTCGCTAGTTCGGCGACGAGCGAAATTGCTTCGGGGACGCCGAATTTCTCCTGTGCAATCCTCGCTTCGAGTTGCGTACCGTCGATGTATTCCATGACCAGGAATGGGTGCTGTTCGTCGCGACCAATTTCGAGGATTTGGACGAAACTGAGGTGGCGCAAGCGAGCGGCGCTGCGTGCCTCGGCGAGGACTCGCTCTTCGAGTTCATGAGAAGAAGAAGATTCGTCGACGCGCGGCACCTTGATGGCTCGAACCTGTCGGAAGTCGGGATCATAGGCTCGGTAGACGGTCCCGAACGTACCGCGTCCGAGGATGGCGAGCACAAAAAAACGGCCCACGCGACGGGGAACTCCGGCAACCAAAGCGTCGGTCGCCGAACCACTGACGACGTAGGAATCGCCGCAGTGTGCACATACGACGCGAGTCGCATCGACTTGACTGGTATGGTTCAAGGAACTGCAATGAGGACAGACCGAGGCGCGTGATTCGGTCTGATTCGACGGTTGGCGAGTTGCGTGTGCGGAGTCGTCAGGTCGAGCGATTTCGGAACGCGAAGTTTCGCTGCCGTCGTCGCGCAATCGCTCGGTCGCTGAGTCTGTCTCGGTTTCGAATTGGCTATCAGAGCCGTAGGCGAGCGTCGCGACCGTTTCCGTCCACGCGAGGCGCCAACCCAAATAGGGCATGAGATCAGGGTGCCGCTCTTCCCACTGACGACGATCGGGATGTTCGCCCGCGTTGACTGCATTGAGATAAGCGCTGCAGATTTCGCGGATTGGGCCTTCGAGTTCCGGGGGAATCGAGTCGGAATCGAATTCTTCGCCGTCGGAATCATTGAGTTCAGAGGGGCTGTCAGTCATGGGGGAACGCCTGGAGTTCGACGCAAAGCGTCGAACTGTGGGGGGGGGCCGTGGAGGCGGCGGGGTGCGACAGGGTCCTGCAACGCAGGGAAATCCCAAGACGCCGATTCTAGCGAATGGCGGGGGGGCCGATGCAACCTCAATCTTCTTCCGACAAGAGCGCTGTTAGGGGAGGATCAAGGCGGACTGCCGAGGATCGCGAGCGACGAGAGTAATAAGTCGGAATATAGCCACGTTTCCACAGAAGAGAGGTTTTCCAATGGGGCACGAACCGGAGTTCTGCGGCTTAGAATTGACGCAGTGAGTTGGGCGGGCGTCTGTGGGGCGCCACGGCAAGGTTGTAACCGAGCACTGATGTGGGTGAAGTCCGAATGACTTGGCATGAAGCAGCGATTCTTGGGATCGTCGAAGGGCTCACCGAGTATCTGCCGGTGAGTTCGACTGGACACCTACTAGTCGCACAGCGATGGATGGGGATAGGCGAGGGGAATGAGCGAGCAAAGGAAGTTGCCAACGCCTTTGCGATCTGCATTCAAGCGGGCGCCATTTTGGCGGTTCTGGGGCTTTATCGTGGACGGGTGGCCGCGATTGGACTCGGGCTCCTGGGGCGGGACCCTGCAGGGCGACGGCTCGCGGGTCGACTTGCGGTCGGTCTGTTTCCGGCGGTCGTGGTCGGACTCACGCTGGAAAAACAGATCAAGGGAACGTTGTTTGGCGGCGACCAACTAGGATTTTGGCCGATCGTGGCGGCTTGGATTGTGGGAGGATTGGGAATACTTGGAGTCGCTTGGTGGAGACGTGTTGGGGGACGCAGATCACGCATCCGCGGCGAGGACGAAGTGGGGGAAGGCCTCGAACAAATGACCTGGAAACAGGCCTTGTCGATCGGAATGTTGCAGTGCGTGGCGGTGTGGCCGGGAGTTAGTCGATCGTTGATGACAATCGTGGGCGGAGTTCTGAGTGGGTTGCGGACGCCCGCTGCGGTCGAGTTCAGTTTTCTGCTTGGCGTACTGACTCTGGGAGGGGCGACATTGAAGGATGCCGTTGAATTTGGGCCTGCGTTACTAGACCACTACGGGGCCGGACCGCTGTTGATCGGACTTTTTTTCTCGACGATCTCCGCCGCGATTTCCGTGAAATGGATGGTGGGATATCTTCAGCGACACGGGTTGGAATTGTTTGGCTACTACCGAATTGCCGTCGGGGTAGCCGTCGGAATTTGGTTGCTGAGGGGCGACTAGATCGACGGCGCGCACCGGGGGCGGCGACGGCGTGGAGACGTCGTCGAAACGAACGTGCGCGCGGTGCGCAACGCGATAAGATCGACCGGCGAGAAGGAAAAACGCGCGCGAACGAGCCCGCCGGCGCATTCCCCCCCCACTAGGCAGACTGTCTGCCTAGTGGGTTCTGAGTGGGTTGCGGACGCCCGCTGCGGTCGAGTTCAGTTTTCTGCTTGGCGTACTGCTGGGAGGGGCGACATTGAAGGATGCCGTTGAATTTGGGCCTGCGTTACTAGACCACTACGGGGCCGGACCGCTGTTGATCGGACTTTTTCTCGACGATCTCCGCCGCGATTTCCGTGAAATGGATGGTGGGATATCTTCAGCGACACGGGTTGGAATTGTTTGGCTACTACCGAATTGCCGTCGGGGTAGCCGTCGGAATTTGGTTGCTGAGGGGCGACTAGATCGACGGCGCGCACCGGGGGCGGCGACGGCGTGGAGACGTCGTCGAAACGAACGTGCGCGCGGTGCGCAACGCGATAAGATCGACCGGCGAGAAGGAAAAACGCGCGCGAACGAGCCCGCCGGCGCATTCCCCCCCCACTAGGCAGACTGTCTGCCTAGTGGGTTGGTTTTGGCCGGCGTTCGCGCGATTGCCGCGCCGCGCTGACCGCAATCCGCGCAAAACGCTCGGCCGCTTTCAACGCCTCATCCGTCCACCGACTCGCGTCCAACCCCAGCCGCTGCAAAATCGGCGGCAGCTCTTCCGGGATCACCCCTCGCTTCCCCGCCGCCTCCTCCCGCCCGCACGCCTCCAACAACACCAGGTACTTCTCCAAGTCCATCGGCAAATACCCCGTGTCCGACGCCCGCCGCCCCGCCTCCACCCCCGCATAACCGTCCCCCTCCACCCGCACCGACGATAACCACCCCGACCGCCGCCGCCCCGTCAACGCCCCCGTCGTCGTCGCTCCGCTCGACGATTTCTTCGCTCGTTTCTTTGCTCGCGTCTCTTTCGCCGCCGTCGACATCCTCCGTCGCCTCAGCCCCGCCGCCCCACCCTCGCCGCTTCCTCCCTCCCCAGTCGCTCGCTCCTGCGCGCGAGCCCCCCTGCACACCAACCGACTCCTCCCGCTCGCTCAATTCGCCCGCCTGCCGCCGCGCCCGCACTCGCTCCAGCGACGCCGTCAGCTCCTCATCCGTCCCGGCCCCAGCAGCCCCCTCGAGCCGGTCGTCGGTCGGCTCCCCCACCGCCTCCTCCCCGAGCACTCGCCGCAGCACCTCCTGCCGACGTCGCTGGTCCGCCGCCTGCGCCGCCGCCTGCGCCGCCGCCTGCCGCTCCGCCTGCAAGTCCCGCAGACGGTCGCACGCCCCGGTGTAGATCGAGTCCTCCGGCGACGTCGCCTGCCCCGCTCGAATCGGGTTCAAGTCGACGTACAGACTGCACGCCAACAGCGCCTCGTCGTTCGGCAGCCGCACGCTCCCGAACCGCTCGGCCCAAAAGTGCCCGATCAACTCGTCCTCCGCATTCGCCTTCAGCGCGATCGGCTCGAGCAGCATGATCATGAACCAACTGATGTCCGCCAACCGTTCCCGCAGCATCTCCACCCGCAACGGGTCCTCGAGCAGTTCCTGCACCTCCTCCGCCTTCGCCCGCGGCTTCAGCGGCAGGCTCTTCCGCGATAGCCGCAGCCACCGCTCGGCCACCTCCCGCCGCTTGAGCCGCTTGGACAGATCGGGCCGGTTCCGCAGGATCGTGTGGACGTGGTTCTCCATCACCGCATAGTCCAGCACGTCGATCGTAAACACGCTCGCCAGCGCCTCCAGCCGCTGCCGCACCCACTCTTTCCGGTACGTGTAATCGTTCCCCGAAACCAGATCCAACCCCGCCAAGAACGCTCGCCGCACGCACTGCGAAAAGCAGTGATACGCGCCCACCCGGTTCTTCTCCATGATCTGACGTCGTCGTTTCGATGGCATCGCCAAGCTCCTTCCCTCATGAGGAAACAGCCCCACGAACTACCAATCGCAATTCAGACGAAAATCGGCCCTGGATTCCCCAAAAACGGGCGGAATTCTGACGAATCGTCGACCTCAAGCGGAGAGTCGCACAGGGGGGAAAGCGGCGACAGAATTGACATGGTCGAGAATCCTACTCGTCGTCTATACTCCGTCGCCCCGCGTTGCGGGAACGATAGTCGCTCGTTTTCGTTCGATAAACGGTAAGCCACTCAAGAATGTTCGGACATGGAAGTCCGTATCACTCCACGGTGGGAGTGACACTGCCTACGTCTCGTTGCGCACTTAATCGTCGGACGACGGCTCCGACGGGGATCTTGCTGCGCGCATGGAACCCCATCCGAATTTTTCTGCTGGCGACGCTGCTTGCTAGCATCGCGAGTCCCGTTGCTGCTCAGCCCACCGATTCGGACCCCCGCAACAAAGGCCTCTTCAGTCGAATTCAGGGCACTTTGCGGAGCCCATTGACGCCGCGTGAACCAGGCGATGCTTCCATCCTTCCTGATCCCACAAGGAACTATTCGCTTTCACTGCGACTAACGTGGGGGGGCGGTGCGAATAAGGCCTGGCAAGGCGAGGTTCGGCTGACGGGCGGTCGGATCGATGGTTTTGTGAATCTTGGTCGCGAGGCGGAAGATTCAGGAACTTTCGAACTTCGAGGCAACACGCTTGAAATCCACCAGCTCAACGCCTTTCCCTACGGCGGCTGCGACCTCAAGTTGACTGCTCCAGCTCACGCCGAGATTGCGTTCGAACTAGCGCCTCGCGATAGCCCGACCGAGGTCAAGCGACATTCGGTGCGAATCGATCAGTTGTTCGCACAGCCCGTCTCCTATTCGCTGGACGACCAACAAAACCGTCTGCATTGCGCACGTTCGCCCGGCGATCGCTTAAAGGTTACGTTCACACACCCAACGCTTATCTTCGAGCCCTCTGGGGCAATGAACTTTCAAGTTCAAACTAATGTGACGTCGGTGGAGCCAATTGCGGGGAGCCGTCTCAAAGTCTGGGTCTCCCCTGCGCGCGAACTTCAAGAACTTTCCAAGAGCGAACACGAAGGGCGATTGCGCGACGACGATCCTCAGGAACTCGAGTTTGGCCCTGTCGCGGTGATTCTTCCCGAAGCAGAAGGGGCGTATGACATTCACCTCGAACTGCTTCCACGACGCACGGCAAGTGCATTATCGCTTAGCCGCCCCAAACCAATCGCTCATCGAATCATGCAAGTCGCCGTGGTAGCGACTCAATGCAGTACCCCTGACTCGACCCCTTGGCGTACCGTCGCGGAATTTGATCCTGGTTCGGAATCTCTTGGCGACAACGTCCATTCGGGGCGATGGAGCGACTGGCTGAATCGCATTCCCAGCTTGACGCCGGGCTCCCGAATGACTCAGGGCCCCCTGGGAAATCAGCTGGCCTCCAAGCGAGATGTACGGGGGCGAAGCGTTGTCTCGCTGGCGCCGGATGGCTGGATGGCGTACCCCTTGCCGATCAATCGCATCGATGAACCCCATTTCCTCGAAGTCGAGTATCCGTCGGAGATCCCGCAATTGCTTGGCATCAGCATTGTTGAGCCGAACGCAGCAGGACGTGTAACGCCCTTGGGGATCGATTCTGGTCTAGAGGTTGCGGCGCCAGAACCCGGACATCGTCCCGGCTGGCAGCGCCACCGCATCATTTTCTGGCCGCGAACGCGCTCACCCATCGTCGTGCTCACGAACCGAAGTCCGACTGAGTCGGCCTGTTTTGGGCGTATTGCAATTCAAGCTGGGCCGATGAGTTTGCCGGCAGCCGAAGCCTCACAGCCCTTGGCCGATGAGCGGCTCGCAGCCGCCTTTCTCGACCGGCCCGTTTTCCCCGAGAATTTCGGCGCCAGCGAGTCGTACGATCTTGAAAACGACGGCGTGTGGGACGACTGGAAGACGTTTCATCAAGGCGCCGTCCGGCTTGCTCAATACCTCAAATACGCGGGTTACAACGCTGCGGTGGTTTCCGTCGCGAGCGAAGGGAGCGCGATTTACCCCAGCGACTTGCTTAGGCCCTCGCCAAAATATGACAGCGGCGTGTTTCTGAGCGCTGGACAAGACCCCGTTCGCAAAGACGTTCTCGAACTCTTGTTTCGAGTTTTCGATCGCGAGGGATTGAAGCTCGTGCCGGCCGTCCACTTTGCCACTCCGCTGCCCGAACTAGAGCAGCTCAAGCGAGAGTCGCAACCGGAAGGATTGGAGTGGATCGGGGGCGACGGCCAGCCGTGGTCAGCCCAACATCGACCGCTTCGGGGACTGGCGCCGCACTACAATATTCTTGACGCACGCGTCCAACAGGCGACTCTCAAAGTGCTTGACGAATTGGAGCGACGTTACGCTCACCATGATGCATGGCACGGTTTGGCGCTGCAGTTGGGCCCCGAAACGTATGCCTCTTTGCCCAGTCCAGCATGGGGGTTCGACGATCTGACGGTCGAACGCTTCTGCCGCTCGGTTGGACTGGACGTCCCCGGCAAGGGACAAAGTCGACATCGCGATCGCTCGCGCTTTTTACTGGGTGAAGCACGGGCGCAGTGGCTGGCTTGGCGCGCCTCGGAACTCACTCGCTGGTACGCCGAAGCACAGCAGATCGCAGCTCGCCGCCGTCCCCATTCTCCCCTGCTGCTGGCCACGCACGGCCTCCCCCAATCGGCTCAACTCTTGGCGATCAGCCGCCCGGCGCTGCCGCAGAAGGCAGCGGCTAGCGACGCCCTGTTATCGGTGGGACTCGCACCCAATAAACTTGCCGATTCACGCGGCATCGTGTTGCTGCGACCGTATCTTCAGGGCCCTGTCGCTCAACTGTCCGCCAATGGCGGCAACCTGGAATGGAATCGCTCGGCGGAACTAGACCGCCTTCTCTTGGGGCGACTTGAGTCAGGCGTACTCTCTTACCATGAATCGCATCCGCTGGCGTTGCCGGAATTTGACAAGCTGAGCCCCTTCGGCCCTGAGGCCACTCGACTCTGGATGGCCACCCACTTTGTCCGCTCAGGCGAAGGAGTGCGTCAACGCTTGACGCGCGGACTGGCCAGCGGTGACGCAGGCATCTTCGTCGACGGAGGTTGGCTTCTGCCGCATGGCGGCGAAGATTCGCTCCGTTCCGCTTTGTTGGCGTTTCGCGCCCTCCCCGCCCTCGCCAGCGAACCGATCCCCGCCTTGAATGACTCGCAACGGCAATCGCTTGTGGTGCGTCAATACGTACGCGAATCGACGACCACGATCGTCGCCATTAACGACGCCGCTTGGCATGCCGATCTAGACCTTGTCATCGAGGCCCCTAATGAAGTTCAGATGCGCGAGTCGCACGCTGCACTTACTCCCGCGCCGCGCGATGCAGCGATCGCCGCCCATTCAGAATGGGTGCGCGAATCGGACGCTTATCACTGGCGCTCCCGCCTGGCTCCTTTCGAAATGAGAGTCATCGAAATCAGCGGCGCGGCGCGAGTGCGCGATTGGAGAACGTCTTATTCACGCGAAGTCACTCTGCTCTTGAGCGATCGCGTAAAGGACCTACGAGCGCGCGCAAATCAGTTGCGAACGCCGCCTCCACTCGATTCACTACGCAACGCCGACTTTGAAACATCTCGCGGCGACTCGCCTGAGAACTGGTTGCATGCTCGCGGCCCCGGCATCCAGGTTGCGATCGATGCCGCGGCCAGTCACAGCGGCCGTCAATCGCTGGCGGTGAAAAGCAACAAAGAAGTCGTCTGGGTGCGGAGCGACCCCTTTCCTGCGCCCCAATCGGGACGTATCGCCGTCTGGGCTTGGCTCAAGGTGAAGAATCCTGAAGAACAGTCGCCAGTGAGGCTCGCCATCGAAGGGCGATTAGATGGAAAGACCTACTATCGCTATGCCACCGTCGGGAACGCCGCCGGCAAGTCTTCCGTGTTGCAGGCTGCTTGGACTCAGTACTGGTTCCAGATAGACGATCTACCGACCACTGGCCTAACCGACTTGCGGGTCGGCTTCGACATGATGGGACCCGGCGAAGTCTGGATTGACGATGTACAATTGTTTGAAGTCTGGTTTCACGAGAACGAGCGAGATGAATTGATCAAGCACATCGGTCTAGCGGATTTCAACCTGAATAACGGCAAGTTAGTAGAGTGCGAGCGATACCTTGCGAGTTACTGGCCTCGGTTTCTCGTTCAGCACGTCCCCTTAAGCCCGCGAGTAGCGCAGACGTCTAGACGCGAGTCTCCTGGCGCGGCCGCACCGCCTTCACCCGACCCGCCGTCGTCGCGGCCCCCCGACAGAACGACCTGGAAGGATCGTTTCAACGGTTTCTGGCCGCGTCGCGGGCTGTAGAAATCGACTCTATTTTGCCGGGGACGCTCTCTGGCAAAACTCCCCTCGCCGTTAGATTCAGATCAAGCCGCACATCCGCTACAGCCGATGCATTCGATAGCAGGCAAAGTGCGCGACGCGTCGTCGACGCGATTCTCGTGAAGCTGCGCCGCTGCTTGCGCATGAGGAATGAGGGCGGAATCGGTGTCGAGTGAATACTTCAGCGCGAAGAACGCGAACGGGGCGAACAAGCCGGAGATCGCCGTCTTGGTTTCGTCCTATAACAAGCCTCGCCATTTACGCTACTGTCTGACGTCGCTTGCCATGCAAAGAGGGGTGACGAGTCCGATTGAAGTTGTGGTTACCGATGATGGTTCCGACGCCCAGACGCTCGACGTCATCGCGGAGACCACGGATGAATTCGGCCTTGCGATTACGCTCACGACGCACGCTCATTGCGGCTTTCAACTAGCTCGCTGTCGCAATGACGGAGTAAGACATAGCACCGCGCCCTATCTGCTTTTCGTCGACGGCGACTGCATTCTCCCCCCCGATCATGTGGCGATTCATCTCGCTCATCGCCGAACCGGGTTCGTCATAGGAGGCGACTGCTGCCGACTTACTGAATCCGATTCATCGACCATAACCACCGAGGACCTGAGGTCGAGTCGGTACATGAGCTTGGCGCCAACCTCCGAAATACGTCGTCTCCGCCGTCGCCATTGGTCGGCTTGGTGGCATCGCTGGATTCGACATCCCCGCAAACCGTCGCTCGTCGGCAACAATATCGGGATCTGGCGAGCCGACTACGAGCGAGTCAATGGTTACGACGAGGAGTTCGAAGGCTGGGGCTGCGAAGACGACGATTTGGCGCGTCGCCTCCGGCAATGCGGCATTCGTATCGATAGCATCCTTCATCGCACCTACACGTTTCATCTGTGGCATGCGGTCGATCCGACGGCGCCGGCCCGATGGAAGGAAGGGCGAAACGTGGCCCGACTCCTGGCCGATCGCCCGCCAGTGTGCACTCGCGGACTTCGTGATCTACGCGACGCCGAAGTTCGAGAGTCGCTCATCCCGCTTCCTTCAATGTCGACGCGCGTCGAGCGAATCCACCCCTCGTCGGCTCGTTCGACTCGATCCCGACTGCGAGTCGCCTGACGGGACGGTTGATCGGAGTACGCTGTATGCCGCTGCTTTCCCCTGAGCATTTTTCTGCTGTTCTCAGCCCGTTGCTTGGCAAACGCGTCGGTTACGTGCGGCCGGTGGGCAACACGGGCGATCGGCTGATCGATATGGCCACGTTTCAGTTGTTCGCCGAGTTCGGCGTGCGCTGGCGCATGGCGACGCCCGACGCAGCCGACGACTGCGAGGAACTCGTGTTTGCCGGCGGCGGAAACATGGGCCGACTCTACCCTGCAAACTGGCGTCTTCGGACGGATTGCTTATCGCTTGGGGTTCCAATCACGATCCTCCCGCAGTCGTTTACCACGCCGGAGGATCGTCCCTTTGCACGCGTCTTCGTGCGCGAGCGTCGCAGCCTTCAGATACGTCCCGACGCCGTCCTTGCCCCCGACATGGCGCTGGGGCTTCGCTACCAAACAGCGACTCGCGTCCGTCACGAAGTCGGGATCTTCCCGCGTCGTGACTGTGAGTCGCGTCGATCGCGGACGTGGCTGCGTCGGACCCGACGCGATCCGGCACGCCTGTGTCGCACCCCCGTCGACTATCTGGAACTAGCCGCTCAGTACGCACGCATCGTGACAGACCGATTGCACTTTGCGATCGCAGGATTGATTGTCGGACGTCGCGTAACGCTGGTGGCAAACAGCTACTTCAAGAATGCAGCCATGCACGAAACGTGGCTGCAGAATTGGGGCTGCGAGTTCACCGAGGCATGGCCCGAGTCGGAGGCGGGATGGTCGGCCGCTTACCCCTTGGACTTCCGAAAGTGGATCTCGCACGCCCCGTCCTCGCACGCCTCGACCTTGCCGAACATGTAGCGACGACGCGCCACCTGTTGATAACACCAGTTCCAAATGGGAAAAGTGCCAGGCAGATGGAGGGCTGGAGCAATCGGCCAGAGCAGCGGCATGTTGCGCGAGAGACGTCGAAAGGCGTGAATCCCGCCTAGACGCCTGCCATCCGGTGTCACGACGTACATTTGCTGCATCAGTTGTTCGTGAGTCAGGTCAGGGTACAACTCGCCTACCCGCGGATCATGCAGCGACAGAAACGCCAGACGCCCGCTGAAATCGCATCGCCAGAGTCGCGTCACTTGCGTTTTGCAGAACCGACACCGGCCGTCATAAAGCACCACAAACCTTGACGGAAAGTCTTTTGGGTCTGGAAGTTGCGGCGAACTCGAGGTCGGGGTCGCGGGGATTGGCCGAGCAACCAAGTCGTATTCAGAACTTGCCGATTGACTCTGCACGCGAACATTGCTCACGTCTCTATCCTCCCTCTGCCTAACCGTCGAATTCGAATCGCCGCAACCATGACGGCTCGGGGAAATTTCTCTGAGCTGCTGCGTGATTTGGAATTGAACAGCCCTATAATAGGCCAGTGGAACGCAAGCGGCCCAACCTCTTTTGGCGAGCGGGGTTTCTCCCATGAATGAAATCGTCCGGCAAGTGGAACGCGCTCGGTGGCGTTTGAACGTCGAACTATTCTTGCGGTACGCGCCCTGGTGCCTGTTCACGGCGTTGCTCGTTGCATGCACGGCGATTGCGATTCCGAAGCTGGTGTACGTCCCCGCCGTCGCAACTCCGCAGGCCTGGCAAGTTTGGCTGTGGAGCTGGCTTGGGGGAGGAATCGCCGTTGGAGTCTTGGCGGCCTTGGCCGCTTCTTGGCGGCAGCGTCACGGCGCGTTGGACGCAGCGGTCGAGATCGATCGGCGCTTCGGCCTACGCGATCGAGTGGCGAGTTCCCTGTTGCTCAATGATGAGGAACGCGCGACGCAGATGGGCGCTGCCCTCGTTGAAGATGCTGTGCAGCGAGTGTCGGTGGTGGAGATTCCAGAGCAGTTCCAATTGCGAGCCAAGTGGACGGTCGCTCTCCCGATGGCGCCGCTGCTGGCGGCGCTGCTTCTGACATTTCTGGCCAATGCCGCTGCACCTCCCTCGCAGACGATCGCGTCCGACGACGCAGCAGCCAAGGCCAAAGAGCAGATTAGAAAGTCGGCCGAGGAACTGAAAAAGAAGTTGGCGGAGCAAAAGCAAAAGGCAGAGGAAGCCGGTTTGGCCGACGCGGAAGACCTCTTCAAGAAACTGCAACGCGGCGTGGACGAACTCAAGGCCAAAGACTCGCCTGATCGCAAGCAAGCGTTGGTGAATCTCAACGATATGGCGCGGGAACTGCAACAGCGGCGCGACGGCTTGAATTCGGCCGAACAAATGCGCAAGCAGTTGTCGCAGATGAAGAGCTTCGATAAGGGACCTGCGGAGAAATTTGGCAAAGCGATGCAACAAGGCGACATGAAGTCGGCGGCTCAGGAGATGAAGCAGCTGCAGAAGCAGCTGCAAGAGGGAAAACTGAGCGACGAACAGAAGCAGCAACTGGCCAAGCAACTGGAACAGATGAAGGACCAGGTGCAAGAGGCAGTAAACAACCAGAAGCAGGCCATGGAGGAACTGGAGAAGCAGATCCAACAGAAGCAAGCGGCAGGGGAAACGGAGGCGGCGGCCAAACTGCAAGAGAAGTTGGATGCGATGAAGAAGCAGAGCCAGCAACTAGAAAAGATGCAGAAGATGGCCGACAAGCTGAACGATGCTGCACAGGCCATGAAGGCCGGCGACCAGCAGAAGGCGGCTGAAAGTCTGTCGGAACTGAGCGACCAGCTTCAAGAAATGCAGTCGCAACTCGATCAACTCGAAACGGTCGACGAGATGATGAATGAGATCGCAGACGCCAAATCAGCCATGAATTGCCAACAGTGCAATGGAGAAGGTTGCCAACAGTGCCAAGGCAAGGGCGGCAACCAACAAGGCCAACAAGGTTCGCGGCAGGGCCGGCCCGGCCAAGGGCTCGGTAAGGGACGCGGTGCAGGCGAACGCCCTGAAGAAGATGTGGACGGTCGGTTCTACGACACGAAGGCGAAGACCAAGCTTCGCCAAGGGGAAGCTGTTCGCACGGGATTTGCGGATGGGCGCAACTTGGCGGGCAAATCCGTCGACTCGGTGCGGCAAGAGGTGACCGAGTCGCTTCAGAGCGACCCAGACCCGCTTCCAGATCAGTCGCTCACGAAGAGCCAACGCGAGCAAGCACGGCAGTTCTTTGAAGGCGTCGGCAAGGGAACCAAATGAGCGAAGTGCACGGCGAGTCTCACGGATCGATGCGCCTTAACTGTCCAACCTGCGGATCGGAGTTCTGCTTGGAAGCGTCGGCGGCTCGGCACTTGCCTTTTTGCAGCGAACGATGTCAGTCGATCGACTTGGGGCGTTGGTTGCGCGAGTCCTACGCGTTTCCGACGACTCGCCTCGATGACCTAGAGGACTTCGAAGAGTACGAGGAACGTTCGGGGGCCTCTCGAGCGTCACAGGCTGGGATGCAAGACGATGTTTGAACGGTTCGCCAAAGTGTTTCGCAATCAGACGGCTGTCGTCGTCGGTGCGGGGGGAATCGGCTACGAAATCGCGGCACAGCTAGTCGAAACTGGCGCAACGGTGGTCGTCGCCGATCGCCGTCTCGACCAATTGGAACGGTATGCCGCGCTGGCGGAGCGATTTCCCTGCATCGCGCGGCCGCTGGATGTATGCGATCACGAAGCGGTCGATTCGTTCTTTGAGGAGCTGTCGGCGTCGATTGGCCCGCCTCGCTTCTTGTTCTATACCGCGGGTATCTTGACGATCGAACCGCTGTCGGAGACGAGCGAGGCGGATTGGTTGAAGGCGGTCGATATCAATTTGAATGGCGTCTTTCGGTGCGTGCGATCGGTCAGCCGCTCGATGATGGAGTCGCGACGAGGCAGCATTTTGTTGCTGGGGTCGATTGCGGGCACGAAGGCTCGTTCCGGTTCTCGAGTGAACCCAGTTTATAATTCGACGAAGGCCGCCGTTTCCGCCTTTGTGAACGCTGCCGCGATGCAACTTCGGCCCTATGGCGTGCGCATCAACTGTATCTCGCCAGGACCGACCGAGACGTCGATGATGAATGTTCAGCCGCCGTTGGTTCACGAAGCTGTCAAGCAGATTGCACTCGACGGCCGGATGAATTCGCCTGCCGAAGTTGCCGAATTGGCATTGTTCGTCGCCGGTCACGGGCGATTTACCGGCGAAGACGTCGGGATGGGAGGAGGCGCTGGCCTAGGCGGCTAGACTTCGCATGTAATACGAACGATCAGCTGCGAGACGGCGGCATCGGAGCGGCATCGATTTCGCGCCGCAAGAGTCGACCGCCTTGGCCGGTAAGCCAGAGATAGTGGTCGCTTGGCAATTCGGGCTCGGCAACAAATCGACTTGCTCCTACAGGCGGATGCTGGTCGACCTTAAAGATGGCCGTCGCTTCATCAAGTTCGTCAAACATGGCCTGGTACATCTGATCGAGGCCCGCTTCGCGGGCGGCGATGTATTGGCTCCAGAGGAACCGACCCTTGTTTCTTGGGATTTGCCCCAAAGGCGAGCCAGGTCGCAAATTGCTCCAGCTAAAACCCGGGAATGCCACTGGCAAATAGTCTTTGTCGTGGTCGCGACACCACTGAATGTCGGGCCTCCAGACTCGCCGCCCATGCTCTGCCGCGGCGTGCTCGCTTCCGAAACGGCCGACCGACCACGGGCTGATGATGTCGGCGTCGAGCAGCAGTTCATGCAGGCGAGGATCGTCGACGGAATCTCGCTCTAAGGTGCGCCAAAAAGTCGGCACGCCGACCATGATGGTGCACCCGCCGTACTTGGAGTCGTCGCGCAGGAAACGTAGCAAGCTGCGGCATTCGTCGAGCGAATAGGCTCGCTTGTCATTGAAACCGATTCCCCAGACTGCGACGAGCGGCCGGCCCTTGACTCGCAGGTATGCTCGGTCCTTGGCGTCGCGGCCAAGATGCATGCATTGCACGAGCCGTTTCCAGTCGGAGATAACGTCCTGCGTCTGGCCGGCGGCAAGTCCCGACAGGTCGTACATGAGTGCATACGCGCGGCCCGTCGAGTTCGCGGCGGCGCGACAATGATCGAGGACTTTGTTGCAGTGACGCTGTGCAAGAGGGCTCCGAGTCTCAACGGCGAATCTCTGCACAAATGCGCCGTCGATTCCGTAGTCGCGCATCCATGCGAAGTGACGAGCGACGGTACGTGAATGATGGGAACTAAAGACTTGCGCGACGGTTCCATCGGCCTTTCGAAAAGACGTGTCAAACCGTTCGTCTGCCGTCAATTCGCTTACATCGGGCCACAGGTCAATCGAGCAGCACCCCGGTTCAAATCGACCGTTTCGCTGGTAGTGAGCCCATCCCTTTTCGGCGCCGTCAACAGCGGTCGTGAACCAGCCTTGGTAACCACATACGACGCGTCCGGAAAGACTAGAAGCGGGCTTCTCCCATGACGATAGGCCTTCGTACGGGACGAGTTGCGAATGAACTTGTTCCCACGTTGGCGACTCGCGTCCGATCAGCGAGTTTGCGCAACCGAGAAGCGATGCGCCGGCAACTGCCGCAAAGGCTGCACGTCGCGAGACTTCTTCGGTATTGCCGCTGCGGGTGAACCGTTGCATGGATGAGCACGACGTCGAATCGCCAACTTGCTAAGGCGCCTTGCGAAGCTCGAATCGATGAGCATTCGGCGTCAGCAGCTTCGCAATTTCCGCTTCCTTTTCAGCGACCAGCGGATCGAATTGAGGAATCTCGACCGCGTTGTTGCCTTGTTCGTGCTTGCGAAACAAAAAGAGGTACGTTTCGTTTTGAGGACGATACCGATGGAAATAGAGAACGTTTTTGTCGTAGATCAATTGCCGCACTTTCTCGGCCTGTTCCTGATCTCCCGGAACGTCAAATCCAACCCCCGGGTCTCCCCATAAGGAAGCATCAGCCAGAGCGACTCGCAGACCATCCACCAAGAGTTCGTAACTCCCCGCATCGAGCCTAAGAACTCGAAGGCGACAGGAAGGCTCTACGTGCTGAATGGGCTGGAGAGACTGGCTCTCGGTTCCAGGCCCGTAAGGCAATCCGTTCATTGATCGATTGGTCGGCGGCAGCTGGCTTGCCGTGGCCTGAAATCGCACAGAGTCGCGACCTCGAGTGAAGTCGGCGACTCGCAAACCACTCGCCTTGGCATCTTCGCCCTCAACCACCACGCTCCACCGTCCCGAGGGAATGCCGAGCTTCGAGAGCAGCCGTTCACTGACGATGGCGAAACCCGCTTCTGTAGGATGCAAGCCGTTATCGGTGAGCGGCATGGGCGCACGACCGCTTTGGCCGTTGACAAGCGGAGAGTTGTCAAAGAGATCCTGTAAATCGATGTAGACAAGCTGCCGCTCGTTCGCAACTCGTGCGATCGCCTCGCAGTACTGTTTCAAGACCGCGTTATAGGTCGCGGGATCGGGGTGCGTGGCGGCTGCTCGTTCACGACGAATCGGCGACAGAAGTACGATCCGAGCCTTTGTCGTCGCAAGGGCGTCTAGCAGCTTTCGATATTGGGCGACGAACTCTCCCAATCCTGCGGCGCCTGCATTGGCTTCATTGCCGCCGTACTGGATCAAGAGAAGAGTGGGCTGAGCCTGCTCGACATCCTTCACCAACCGCTTGAACCCATCTTGCGGCCCGCCAAAAACGGCACGCGCATCACCCCAGACGGTGTCGCCGCTCCACCCAAGGTTTCGCAGGGTGACGCCCATCTCCCGCCGGCCAGAAACCAAGCCAGTTTCAAATTGTCCGTACGACTGTAGTCGCTCTACGAACGTGCCGCCCACGAGCACGATTCGCTCGCTTGGACGAATCTCCAGCCCATCAGCCGCATTGACGATCGTTGAGGACGGGATGTAACTCGAGATCCAACCGAAAAATAGAAAGGCGAAAGACGCGACGAAGGTCCGCTGCGACATAACGCGATCCTCGATGAGCGACCATCGCCCGGGTGCGACGACTCAGGAACAATCTCAGGAATGACTAGCGTTCTTCCAGCGCCAGATTCGCAATGACGACTTCGGCGCCGACGGTCATGCGTCGCAATTTGGCGGCGATAACCGCCTTTTCCGAAGCCCCAGCCTTCGCGACGCGTCGTGCAAGTTGGGCGTACTTCTTGCGGCGATGGCGACGACGACGGATTTCTTTGTGACGTTCGACAATTCCACCCATGACCGTGGTGACTCCGTGAAAAACGCGTTGAGGATATTTGGGTTTAAGTCCCTCCTTGTATCACCAACCTGAGGCGTCAACAAGTCCGGCGTGTCAGACGCTGGTGGGAATCGCGGATTCGCAACCTGCGCAACCTGGTGTCACGCGGCGAGCTTCGCCTCACACGCCAGCCAGATAACTGCTCGCGGGCGAGTGATTGGCGGAGAAGTTGCCCGTTTTTGGGGAATCTAGGGCCGATTTTCGTCTGAATTGCGATTGGTAGTTCGTGGGGCTGTTTCCCTGTGGGAAGGAGCTTGGCGATGCCATCGAAGCGACGACGACAGATCATGGAGAAGAACCGGGTGGGCGCGTATCACTGCTTTTCGCAGTGCGTGCGGCGAGCGTTCTTGGCGGGGTTGGATCTGGTTTCGGGGAACGATTACACGTACCGGAAGGAGTGGGTGCGGCAGCGGCTGGAGGCGCTGGCGAGCGTGTTTACGATCGATGTGCTGGACTATGCGGTGATGGAGAACCACGTCCACACGATCCTGCGGAACCGGCCCGATCTGTCCAAGCGGCTCAAGCGGCGGGAGGTGGCCGAGCGGTGGCTGCGGCTATCGCGGAAGAGTCTGCCGCTGAAGCCGCGGGCGAAGGCGGAGGAGGTGCAGGAGCTGCTGGAGGACCCGTTGCGGGTGGAGGTGCTGCGGGAGCGGCTGGCGGACATCAGTTGGTTCATGATCATGCTGCTGGAGCCGATCGCGCTGAAGGCGAATGCGGAGGACGAGTTGATCGGGCATTTTTGGGCCGAGCGGTTCGGGAGCGTGCGGTTGCCGAACGACGAGGCGCTGTTGGCGTGCAGTCTGTACGTCGACTTGAACCCGATTCGAGCGGGACAGGCGACGTCGCCGGAGGACTCGATCTACACCGGGGCGTGCGACCGGCTGCGGGACTTGCAGGCCGAGCGGAAGGCGGCGGCGCAGGCGGCGGACCAGCGACGTCGGCAGGAGGTGCTGCGGCGAGTGCTTGGGGAGGAGGCGGTGGGGGAGCCGACCGACGACCGACTCGAGGGGGCGGCAGGGGCCGGGACGGACGAGGAGCTGACGGCGTCGCTGGAGCGAGTGCGGTCGCGGAGGCAGGCGGGCGAATTGAGCGAGCGGGAGGAGTCGGTTGGTGCGCCGGGGGAGCTCGCGCCGCAGGAGCGAGCGGCTGGGGAGGGAGGAAGCGGCGAGGGTGGGGCGCAGGAGGGCGCCATGTCGACGGCGGCGAAAGAGACGCGAGCAAAGAAACGAGCGCGGAAATCGTCGAGCGGAGCGACGACGACGGGGGCGTTGACGGGGCGGCGGCGGTCGGGGTGGTTATCGTCGGTGCGGGTGGAGGGGGACGGTTATGCGGGGGTGGAGGCGGGGCGGCGGGCGTCGGACACGGGGTATTTGCCGATGGACTTGGAGAAGTACTTGGTGTTGTTGGAGGCGTGCGGGCGGGAGGAGGCGGCGGGGAAGCGGGGGGTGATCCCGGAGGAGCTGCCGCCGATTTTGCAGCGGCTGGGGTTGGACGCGGGTCGGTGGACGGATGAGGCGTTGAAAGCGGCCGAGCGTTTTGCGCGGATCGCGGTCAGCGCGGCGCGGCAATCGCGCGAACGCCGGCCAAAACCAACCCACTAGGCAGACAGTCTGCCTAGTGGGGGGGGAATGCGCCGGCGTTCGTTCGCGCGCGTTTTTTCTCTCGCCGGGCGACCCTTTTTTGCGTCGCGCACCACGCGCACGTTCGTTTCGACGACGTCTCCTCGCCGTCGCCGCTCCCGCTGCGCGAACTCTCCATCGTGTCTAACTTCAACGCAGATTTCGCACGCGCCCGACCTCGTTCCACACAAATCGTCGCCCGAGTACCAGTCAAAGTTTGTTTTTCAAATATAGGGTTGTCAAAAATGTGCAAAAGGATAGAGTAAGGTCGTCGGCTCACAGACGACGCACTGGCATGACGTGTCTCGTGATCACTGCTGCGGTGGCAAAGCTATCCCACAAGGTCGCCTGGAATGAACCCCGAATCACTTCCCGCCGATTCGACGTTGTTGGATCTCTTGCGACGGCATGGGGCGCTCACGATCGGCGATTTGGCAGAGCGATTGTCAGTGACCGCGACGGCCGTTCGTCAACGGCTGAACCGCCTAATGGGCCAGGGGCTTATTCAGCGCACAGTTCATAAAGCGGGACGCGGACGTCCAAGCCATCACTATGAACTCACCACCGCCGGTCGCCGCCATTCGGGCTCGAATTTCGCCGACCTAGCGATGGTGCTGTGGGACGAGCTTCGGTCGGTGGAGGATCCGGGGATTCGACGCGGGCTGCTGGAACGAATTTGTCAGCGGTTGAGTGAGCATTATCGGGAGTCGGTTCAGGGGCAGACGGTGGCTGAGCGGATGGCGTCGGTGGCCGACCTGTTTCGGCAGCGACGCGTGCCAGTAGAAGTGGAAACGTGCAATGGCCTGCCGGTGATCAACGCACTAGCGTGTCCCTATCCTGATCTGGCGGAGCAGGATCGGTCGATCTGCGCGATGGAACGCATGTTGTTTGCGGAGCTTATCGGCGAGTCGCTCCAACTGACCGCTTGTCGGCTGGACGGCGAATCGTGTTGCCGGTTTGAGCCGGCAGCGGTCACCTGAAGAGATGATCGCAACCGTACAAATGCATGATGATTGGTGGAGTGGACTGAAGGGATACGGCGGCTCCGCGGCAATTCCTCGCCGCGGGGCGCTCGCAGACGCCTGAGGGCGTGGTATTCTGTCGCTTTCAAGTCCTTACCCGTCAACGTGAAGCGTGGATAGACGAATATGACGAAGCCATGGATCGAAGGTCGATTTGAAGAGAACGTGATCGTCACGACGGTTGAGCAAGCGATCAACTGGGGACGTGAATCAAGCATTTGGCCGATGACGTTCGGTTTGGCCTGTTGCGCCATCGAGATGATGGCGGCCGGCGCCAGTCGTTACGACATGGATCGCTTCGGGGCCGGCGCGTTTCGTGCCACTCCGCGACAAGCCGACTTAATGATCGTCGCTGGAACCGTGACGTACAAAATGGCGAGCCGCGTGCGGCGGCTGTACAACCTCATGCCCGAACCGAAGTTCGTGATCGCCATGGGGGCGTGCACGGTGGGCGGCGGACCTTACTTCAAGTGGGGGTATCACGTTGTGAAGGGGGTCGACTTAGTCGTTCCCGTCGACGTCTACGTCCCTGGTTGCCCGCCTCGCCCCGAGGCGTTGCTCGAAGGACTGATGCGCATTCAAGACAAGATTCGCGGCCACCGCATTGCGAAGCAACGTGATGACGCCAACCGCAGCTGGCTCGTGGTGGGTGAGAAGGTTCCGGATGAACTTCCGGTTCCGCACCACTCGGGCTACGTCGACGTTCCGGAAGATTACAAGCCACTTACTAGCCATCAGAAGATTACTGGGTAAGCAGCATGACCGAGGTCAACGCGGCCGCAACAAATTCTGGTCCAACTCCGTCTGAGTCCGTGAGCGCCGACGTTCTGCGCATCGTCGATTTGCACGTTTCGGTGAATGGCAAGGCCATTTTGCGCGGCGTCAACCTCACGATGCGTCGCGGCGAAACGCACGCACTGATGGGGCCCAACGGATCAGGGAAGAGCACGTTGGGGCTGGCCATCATGGGGCACCCCAACTACGAGATCACGCAAGGCCGCATTGAGCTCAACGGCGTTGATTTGGTCGAATTGGAAACAGACCAGCGGGCGCGGGCCGGCATTTTCATGGCCTTTCAGCGGCCGGTCGCCATCCCCGGGGTCAAGCTGGCCGACTTCCTCCGCCACGCCACGACGAACGTCCGCAACCCAGACCGCAAAGAAGGCGAAGAACTCATCGCCATGCGCGACTTCCGCAAGGAGCTTCGCTCGAAAATGGAGCACCTGCGGATGGATCCCGAGTTCGCTCGGCGGTACGTCAACGACGGATTTTCCGGCGGCGAAATGAAGCGCGCCGAAATCCTGCAGCTCGCGATGCTCCAGCCCAAGTTCGCGATCCTTGATGAGACGGACAGCGGACTCGACGCCGACGCGGTGCGATTGGCAAGCGAGAGTATCGCTGAGATCGGCCGAAAGAACATGGGTCTGTTGATCATCACGCACCACGACAAGCTGCTCGAACACAATCCGCCCGAGTTCACGCACGTGATGTTGGGCGGACGCATCGTCGAGACGGGCGGCGTCGAACTGGCGGCCGAATTGCACAGCTCGGGATATGACCGCATTCGTCGTGCATACCCGGACGCCGAGGCCGAGAATCGCGCGATGTTAGAGAAAGAAGAACCTCAGCCTGTGGCCTGATCGGAGGCACGGCGACCTCGCCATGCCTCGGCCTTGCCTCCATTGCACCTGCGACGCGATTCGGCGTTTCGAATCCGCGTTGAAGCTCGCTTGCTCACCGCCACGCACAGGAGATCGCCATGGCGACCGACCTACTGAATCCCGCCTCGGAAGATCAAATCGGCGACATCAATAAGTACGATTTTCGGACTGAAAGTCGGCCCGTCTTCCGGGCTCAAAAGGGCATTAACGCCGACATCGTCTCGCAGATTTCTGAGATGAAGGGCGAACCGGAATGGATGCGTGATTTCCGCCTGCGGTCGCTCAAGATCTTCGAGTCCAAGCCCATGCCGAAGTGGGGCGGCGACATCGGCGTCGACTTCCAGGACATTTACTACTACCTGAAGCCGACCGACAAACAAGGTCGCTCGTGGGACGACGTTCCGCAAGAGATCAAGGATACGTTCGACAAGCTGGGCATTCCCGAAGCCGAGAAGAAGTTCTTGGCAGGCGTCAAGGCGCAGTTTGAAAGCGAAGTCGTCTACGGGTCGCTCAAGGATGATCTGGCCGCGAAGGGGGTGATCTTCACCGACACCGATTCGGCGCTCCGCGAACATCCCGATTTGGTCCGCGAATATTTCTCGACGATCATTCCGCCGGAAGACAATAAGTTCGCCGCGCTCAACTCGGCCGTCTGGTCTGGCGGGTCGTTCATCTATATCCCCAAGGGAGTCAAGATCGACTTCCCGTTGCAGGCGTATTTCCGCATCAACGCAGAGAACATGGGGCAGTTCGAACGGACGCTGATCATCGTCGACGAAGGCGCCGAGGTGCATTACGTCGAGGGCTGTACGGCGCCGATGTACAGCACCGAAAGCCTCCATTCGGCCGTCGTCGAAATCATCGTCAAACGCGGCGCTCGCTGCCGATACACGACGATTCAGAACTGGGCCAATAACATCTATAACCTCGTGACCAAGCGTGCGGTTGCATACCGCGACGCGACGATGGAGTGGATCGACGGCAATCTGGGGAGTCGGCTCACGATGAAGTACCCGGCCGTCTACATGATGGAACCGGGCGCTCGCGGCGAAATCTTGTCGATCGCCTTCGCCAGCCAAGGTCAACATCAGGATGCGGGCGCCAAATTGGTTCACTGCGCTCCGAACACCACCGGACAGATCATTTCCAAGTCGATTTCGAAGAATGGCGGGCGCAGCAGCTATCGCGGACTGGTGCGCGTGGAGAAAGGGGCGAAGAACGCCAAGTGCAACGTCGTGTGCGACGCCCTGATTCTCGACCCGCGCAGCCAGTCCGACACTTACCCGTACATCGAGGTCGCCGAACAAGATGCTTCGATCGGGCACGAAGCGAGCGTGTCGAAGATCGGCGAAGAACAGTTGTTCTATCTGATGAGTCGCGGATTGTCGGAGGCGGAAGCCAGCACCATGATCGTCAACGGCTTCATCGAGCCGCTGGTGAAGGAGCTGCCGATGGAGTACGCGGTCGAAATGAATCGACTGATCCAATTGCAGATGGAAGGGTCGGTAGGGTAATGGCGATGAGCACGATGACGCTTCCACGAGGGTTTTCCGCCGAGTCGTTCGCCGCATTCTTGGATTCGCGCCGCGAGCCCGGATGGTTGACCGACTTGCGACGCAATGCCTGGAACGATTTCACCGCTTTGCCGTGGCCCGATCGTCGCGACGAAGAGTGGATTCGGACCGACATCCGTCTGTTCAAGCTTGATAAGTTCGCGCTCCCCTCGGAACGTCCCACCAGCGAATGTCCGGCGCCGTTCCTATCAAACGGCGTCGATTTGGCCGGCAGTACGACGTCGCTGGATGGTTTTTCGCATCGCACAACGTTCCAAGAACAATGGGCGCGCCGCGGCGTCATTTTCGGAGAACTCGACGATCTGCTGCAGGCGCACGAGGGACTGCTTCGTCCCTACCTTGAGACTCGCTTGCTCGATGGTCGACAAGATCGCTTTGCCGCCTTGCATGCCGCCTGCTGGACGGCGAGCCACGTGCTGTACGTTCCGCGCGGCGTGCGGATCGACGAGCCGTTTCACATGTTCGCGGCGCTCGGCGACGGCGGAGTCGACTTGGGACGCACTTTAATCGTGCTGGAAGAGGGCGCCGAAGCGACGGTGCTGAATGAAACGCAAAGCAGTTCGCCGCTAGCGGGCGGGCTGCACTGCGGCGCCACCGAAATCGTGGTGCGCAACGGCGCTCGCTTGCGCTATGTGAACTTGCAGGACTGGGGCCAAGGCGTGTGGCATTTCGCGCACCAACAGGCGGCCGTTCATCGCAACGCATCGTTGCAGTGGACCAGCGCCGCAATGGGCAGTCGGCTCGCCAAGGTCAACCAGCGAGTGTCGCTCGCCGGTCCCGATGCGGAATGCCAAGTCAACGGCGTGCTTTTCACCGAAGGTCGTCAACACCTGTCCTATCACACGTTGCAACACCATCAGGCCCCGCATTGCCGCAGCGACTTCCTCTACAAGTCGGCGCTGCAGGATGCGTCGCGCACCGTATGGCGCGGGATGATCAAGGTGGAGCCAGGCGCGGCGAAGACGGACGGGTATCAGCGGAACGACAACCTGCTGTTGTCGGCCAACGCTCGAGCCGACTCGATTCCGGGGCTGGAGATCGAGGCCGACGATGTTCGGTGCACGCACGGTTCGACCACCAGCAAAGTCGACGAAGAACTCATCTTCTACTGCCAGTGCCGCGGTTACACTCGGCGCGAAGCAACGCGAGCGATCGTGACTGGGTTCTTCCAGCAAGTTTTCGATCGCATCACGATCGAGAGCGTCCGCGAGGCGCTGGGGCAAGCGATCGGTCGTCGAGTTCGCGAATACGAATAAAGTGCCCGAGCGAGCGAGTTAGAGAGAGGCTGAAAAATGGCGGAGTTCGTGAAAGTCGCACAGGCGGCCGATGTTCCGAATCCGGGCAAGATCATGCTCGAAATCGGCGATCGATTGGTGGTGCTGGCGCAAGTCGACGGTCAGTTCTTTTGTATTGACGACGTCTGCACGCACGACGGCGGGCCGCTCGGCGAGGGCGAACTCGACGGCTACGACATTGCTTGCCCGCGGCACGGCGCCAAGTTCGATGTGCGAAATGGCTGTGTGAAGACGATGCCTGCCACGGAGAACACCGGTTCACACGATGTGAAGGTGGACGGTGGAGCGGTCTGGGTTCGGATCCGCGACAGTTATGAAAGCACTGCTCCTGCGGCCGTCGGCGCACACGCACACGACGAATGCTGCGGGACGACGCCGACGGTGGTATCGGCGGCTTCGCTCGCAATGAACGGCTTGGCTACTGCGACCTCGACGGCTTCCGACGGCGAGTGTGCGTTGTCGCACTTGTGCGAAGATCTCGTTCGCGAAGAACTCAAACGCGTCATCGACCCAGAATTGCTCGTCAACATCGTCGACCTGGGACTGGTTTACAACGTCGACTTGTCGCCGGCGCCGGAAGGCGGCACCAAAGTGAAGATCGACATGACGATGACCAGCCCCATGTGCCCGGCTGGCCCGCAGCTAATTGCCCAGTGCAAGCAATTCGTCGGCCAGATGGCGGGCGTCAGCGTCGTCGAGGTCAAGGTGGTGATGGACCCGCCTTGGTCGCCCGACAAAATGACTGATGCAGCTCGCGATCACCTCGGCATTTTTTAGCAGACCCATGAAGCGACGCGTGCTTTGTTTCGAGTACGCGACGGGCGGCGGAGGCTGGGAAGACGCCGGCCTCCTGGAACCTGACAGCGCGTTCCTGGCCGAGGGGACGTTGATGTTGCAGGCGCTCGCGGCCGATCTCGCTCGACTGGATCAAATCGAAGCGACGCTGCTGTGGGACGCGCGTTTGCCGTCTCCCGTTTTCGCGCATCCGGGGAGCTCATTATTCCGGCTCCCGATTGCGACGCTGTCGGAGTGGCGAGCGGCCCTGCGCGGAGCAGCGGGACGGTTTGACGAGGTGCTGTTTGTCGCGCCGGAGTGCGACGGCGTGTTGGAGCGACTGACCGCCGAATTGGCGGCATCCGATCTGCGTCTGGCGTGTCCCCATCCGACGCTCGTGCGACTGGCTTCCAACAAGCATGCGACCGCGGAACATTTGGCGCGAGCGGGGGTCGCCGTGCCGCGCGGACGGTTCTTGCGGTCGGGGGAACGGTTGCCGAGCGACGCCGATTATCCGGCAGTGCTCAAGCCGGTCGACGGCGCCGGTTCCCACTTGATTCGCGTGCTCGACCGTCCCGATGGGCTGGCTGTTTGTCCGCCGCACGCGGCGGGGTGGCGTTTGGAATCGCTGGAACCGGGGCGATCCGCCAGCGTCTTGGTGGCGCGACGGAGCGAGGATCGAGAGGAATCGCCGACGGCGTTGCCCGCCTCTTGGCAGATCTTGTCAGACGACTGTGGTCTGCGCTATTTGGGCGGCGAGACGCCTTTGCCGCCGTCGCTGGACGAACGTGCTCGGAAACTAGCACTGCGAGCAGCGGCGACGTTGCCGCCGTGGCGCGGGTTCGTGGGGATCGACTTGGTGTTGGGAGACGATCCGACGGGGGCGGCGGATCGAGTGATTGAAGTGAATCCGCGCGTGACGACCTCTTACATCGGGGTGCGCCGCGTGGTCGGCGGAAACTTGTTGCGCCCGCTGTTCTGCGAGACGACGGAAGACTCCGACTGGCGGCTCGCCGCCGCCGCTCCGCGAGTCTGTTGGACCGCGCACTCGTAACGTGCATCAGTACAATGGTTCGCCAAGGAGCAGGCATATGCGCTGGCTGGCGATTGACATCGGCGGGGCGAACGTCAAAGCGGCGGATGGGCGTCGTTACGCTCATTCGTATGCATTTCCGCTGTGGAAGCAACCGCAGCAGTTGGCGCAACAGCTGCGAGTCGCGATTGCGGAAGCGGGCATGGCCGATCATTTGGCCATTACGATGACGGGCGAATTGGCGGATTGTTTTCCGTCGCGGCGCGCAGGGGTCGCCGCCATTTTGGATGCGGTGCATGAAGCCGCAGGCGGCAGTCACACTCGAGTGTATTTGGTCGATGGGCGACTGGTGACGCCGCAGGTCGCCCGGGCCCAACCGCTGTCGGCAGCCGCTTCCAATTGGCATGCGTTAGCCGCTTTCGCGGCGAGATTCGCGGGCGGCAAGCCGGCCCTGCTAGTCGACGTCGGGTCGACGACCTGCGACGTGATTCCACTTCTGGATGGCAAGCCAGCCGCGCGCGGGACGACGGATACGGAGCGGATGTTGCGCGACGAGTTGGTGTATACGGGCGTGGAGCGAAGCCCCATTTGTGCGATCCTGGCTAAGTTTCCGTGGCGCGGCGGTCGCTGTCCGGTGGCTCAAGAATGGTTCGCCACGACGCGCGACGCGTATTTGATCTTGGGAGAAATGCCCGAGGCGCCCGACGATCTGGGCACCGCGGATGGACGGCCGGCGACTCGCGCCGCGGCGCATGCTCGGCTGGCCCGCATGGCGTGCGCCGACGCGGACGAGTTTTCGCCTGAGGACGCCATGCAAGCGGCGGAAGCGACGGCGGCGGCGCAGACGAAACGGTTGGCGGAAGCGATGCGGCGAGTGAACAGCGAGATGCGGCAACCGGCGGCGACGCTCTTGTTGAGCGGTCACGGCGAGTTTCTAGCGCGGCGCGCAGCGGCGTGGTTGGGATGGAAGACTCCGATTCAGTCGCTGGCCGATTTGGCAGGGCCGGTGATCTCGCGGTGCGGCCCCGCGCATGCCTTAGCCGTGTTGGCTCGGGAAGCGGGAGGACGGGAATGAAGCGCGTAGTCGCGAAACTGGGCGGTAGTCTGCTCGATTTGCCCGATTGGCCTGAGCGGTTCTTGCAGTGGCTGGCGGCGCAAGGGCCGGTGCAGTGTCTGGTGGTGGTGGGGTGTGGTTCGTGGGGAGACGAGGTGCGCCGGTGGGATGAACATCACGCCTTGGGCGACGCATTCTGCCACCAGTTGTGCGCTCGCTTGCTGTCATTGACCGCGGAAGCGGCGGGCAGAGTTCTCTCGCAGCGTCGTGACTTGCCCTATCGAGTGGTGCGGGTGGAGTCGATTGAGGCCGCTCGCGCACTCGCCGATCAAGGCGACTCGGCTCGACCGCGTTCGCTGCTGCTAGTGCTTGACGCGGGCGTCTTTCTCACGCGCGGCGCCAGCGACTCGACGCAGCCCTTTCCCGAGAATTGGTCGGTCACAAGCGACTCGATCGCCGCGGAAGCGGCGCGGTGCTGGCAGGCCGAAGAGTTGGCGCTGCTGAAGTCCCGACCGCCGGTCGATTCGTTGAACTGGAACGACGCGGCGGAACAAGGATTAGTAGATCGAGAGTTTCCGCGACGCATCGCCGATTTGCGAAGCGTCACATGGACGAACTTGCGAGCCAGCGAAGGTTCGCGTTAGTTCCACCACCAGGTCTTGCCGGCGGGCTTCGCAAGCGAGCTTTGCCGAACCGACTTGATCGAGTCATCGACGGCCACTTTGTCGGCGACGCCGAACGAGTCGATTTGGACGCCGCCGGACGCCGTGATCACGAACTCGCGGTTGCGCTTCACAAAGCTGCACTGCGTCGAGACCTTCTTGGGGACGGGCCACTTGAAGGAGGAAACGGCCGAGTTCGAATCAGCGAGCACCGGGAGGCTCGCGCCGGCTCGTTCCAGCAACCCTTCCTTTTGGATCAATGCGGCGACGATGCACATGTCCATCAGGTTCCGCAGTTCGGCGAAGACCACGTTCTTCGAAGCGAGCGCTTCGTAGTTCTTGGTCATCGAGTCGGCCCATTGCTGAGCGACGGGATCTTTCTTGCCGGTTTGCGTCACGGTGCCGTCGTCGTTGGCGATCTCTTCTTCGGTGAGCGCCTTGACGCCCGGGCCGCGGATTTCCCAAGTGAGTCGGTCTTCGCTGCGCACGATCGGTTCGTAGTTACAGGCGAGCCACCAGCGCGGCATCATGTTGTCGATGCGCGCGTTCTTCGCTTTGACGAGATCCAAGAAGCCGACGATTTCCTTCACGGGCGAAGGGTCGAGATTCATGGCGATGCGCTTCATATGGTAGTCGGAAGCGACGAGCACGCGAGCAAAGTGGCTGTCGCCGGGAACGCCGGTGACCTTAATGTCGTGCGGGCCGAGCGCTTGTTGGATGCCGTCCAACGTCCCGGGGCTCATCTGCTTCTGACCGCGAAGGAAGCGTTGCAGGTTCTGCAAGCCTTCCGCGGTGGGGTCGATCGAGCAGCTGATGCCGTTCTCTCGCGCGGCATTCACCGTGCGGAAGGCCATGGCGAGGTCTTCGAGTTGCAGGACGGGGCGGCCGGTGGTGACGCCGACGACGTTGGCGTTCTCGTCAATCTTCCAACCTTCGGCGGGGCCCACTAGCAACACATCGTTCTCTTCGGGGACGAGCACGACGTACTGAATGCGCTGCAAGCCTGCCAAGTACCGCACATCGTCCGGCAGTTGACCGAGGTTCTCTTGTTGCGCGGCCGTGATGGCGGCTTCGAGGCCTTTGAGCGACAACTTGCGCAACTCGACGGGCGCGTTGAGATCGGCGCCGGCCGGCTTGAGTTCCTTGAGGAGCGCTTGACGGAGCATTTGTCGCGCGTCGACGTTGACGTTGCGGACGACGCCTTCGGGATCGACCGAGATGCCGCCGACTGCGCCGCCGCGGAATCCGCCGTGGCCCGCGAACACCGCTGCGACCTGCAAGCCGACGATCAAGCAACCGACCAGCAGCCAGCGCTGGGAGGCGCGAAGGAAAGAGGCAGGGCGAAAACGACTCGGCATACGCATGCTCCTTGTGGTTCCCTGATCATCGTGTTAGAACGCAACACGCTGGCCCTCGGATACTTGAGGCCGGATCAGGGCTTCCCCGATACAATAATTCACCATCGAAAATCTTGCAAGAAAAGCTCACGCCTCCCCTGAAAGGCGGGGGACGTTCCGCTGGGTAGGCCGGGTCCATGCAAGCGTATCTCGTCATCCGCGAGGGAACCAAATGGACCGACGTGTTTCGGCTGACCCCGGGACGTACGGTGACTATCGGCCGAACGGCGACGAATCAAATCGTTATTAAGGACGAACGTTGCAGCCGCTACCACGCGGAGATTTTCCTGACGCAGGGGGAATGGGTCCTGCGGGACTTGGATAGTCGTAACGGTTCGCTCATCAATGGGCAGCGCGTCAAAGGCGATTCGATCCTGAAGCCCGGCGACATCATCACGATCGCCCACATTCAGATGGCGTTCGTCCACGACCTGTCGCAAGCGTTTGCGGACGGCAGTGCAACGCAGCGCGCCGCGCAGGAACCTACGGTCGTCGTGCCGATCGTCGACCCGCAGGACCAGCCGTCGGTGGAGGATTTGGATGAACCGGACCGGCCGGCGATGGTGACGCATCGATTCGGCCAGACCCGGTTGCTCCGCGGCGACCAAACGGCCGAGGAGTTGGCGGGGTCGAGGTTAGGCAAGTCGGCCGCGCTGTTGTGCCGGCTGGCGTTCGAGCTCGCTTCCCAGACCGACGTGGCGTCGGTAGCCCGAACGGCGCTCAACGGGATGCTGGAAGCGACCAACGCGGACGCCGGCGGCGTGTTGCTGGCGACGCCGGCGTACAAAGGGGAGTTCACGGGAACGGAACTGCAGTTGGTGGCGTCGCGCAGCGACCGCAAGCCGAGTTACCATCGGATCTCTCGGTACCTCGCCAACATGGTGTTGCGCGAAGGGGAGGCGATGCTGGCGCGAAACGTCGAAGACGACCGGAATCTGGGCGTCGCCGACAGCAAGGGAGAGATTCAGTCGACCGGCGTGCTGTGCGCTCCGATTCGCCAGGATGGCAAAGTCATTGGACTCATTCACCTCTATTCGACGGCGTCGGAACGAACACCCGATCCCGAGGACCTGGAGTTCACGTTGGCGGTCGCCGACAACGTGGCGCTGGCGCTCAAAAACATCTCACGACAGCTGGAATTGGCCGAGCGGCTGTCGCAGACGCGAAACGAAGTGGTGCAGTTGCGGTCCCGTTTGGGCGTGGAGAGCGACTTGGTCGGCTCCAGCGAGACGCTGCTCAAGGTGCAGCAGCAGATATTGCAGGCGGCGCCGAGTCGCGCGACGGTGTTGATTCGCGGCGAAAGCGGCGTCGGGAAAGAATTGGTGGCGCGGGCGATCCACGTGAACAGCCCGCGGAAGAAGGGCCCGTTTGTGTGCATGAATTGCGCGGCGCTGTCCGAGACGCTGCTGGAGAGCGAGCTGTTCGGGCACGAAAAAGGGGCGTTCACCGGCGCGACCGATCGCAAGATCGGCAAGTTTGAATCGGCCGATGAAGGGACGTTGATGCTGGATGAGATCGGCGAAATGAGTCCGTCGATCCAGGCCAAGTTCTTGCGCGTGCTGGAGGGGCATCCGTTTGAACGCGTCGGCGGGAATCAGCCGATCAAGGTCGACGTCCGCGTCATCGCGGCGACGAACCGCGACTTGGAGAAGGCGGTCGCCGACAATCAATTTCGTCGCGACTTGTTCTTTCGCTTGCGCGTGGTCGAGGTGCAGGTGCCGCCGCTGCGAAAGCGGGGCGACGACATTCTGGAACTGGCGGAATTCTTTTTGCAGCGCTTCAATCAAGAGATGGGCAAGAAGCTGCGCGGGTTTACCGCCGAAGCCGTGCAACGGATGCGGGCCTATCGCTGGCCCGGCAACGTGCGCGAGCTGAAGAACGTCGTCGAGCGCGCCGTGGTTTTGGCGCCGCACGACTTCATCGACGTCGACGACTTGATGCTCAGTTCGCTCGCGACCGTCGGGGACACGACCGAGATTCCGATGGTCCGCAGTGCATCGACCTACGAGCCATTGACGTTGGACGAAGTCGAGCGACGTCACATCCAGGGGACGTTGTTGTCGACGGGTTGGAACAAGTCGCGTGCTGCGTCGATTTTGGGAATCGAGCGCACGACGCTCGACCGCAAAATTCATCGTTACGGACTCACGCCTCCCAAGTAATTCGGTGCAGGGCCCGTGTGCGTCGGCCGCGTTAGCGAGGCTGGCGCGGGAGTAGTTGCAGGCGGATCAAGTTGAGCGCCTGTTTGGCCGTCCGCGGTGCGATGATGTCGGGGTGTCCGGCCAGGCCGTAGGCGTGGCGGACGACGCGCGTCGCATCCGCCACCGCCAGTTCGACGACGCCGGGGCCGGCGTCGCTTAGGGCGGGGAAGGGGCCGATGGCGAGTCCCAGGTCGGCGCCGAACGCCGTCCGAACACGCTCGGCCCAGGCCCCCACGTCGTGATTCGTCGATGCGTCGTCGGCCGACGCGAGCGGGAATCGATCGCGGACGACGAGGCCGCCGGCGAACGTACGAGGAGACGCGACCGCCGCTTCGCCAAGCCAACTGGCGAGCAGCCCGCGAGTGCCGCATTCGGCGACGGCGAGCGTCTTGCCGGTTTGAGCGAGGGCGCGGACGACGGCATGCTGGAGTTCATCGTCTTCTGAACCGAAGATCAGATCGCCCAGGCACTCTTCGATCGTCTGAATCGTCGGCGCCATACGCGCTCGACATTCATCTTCGGTGCCGGCGACGGCCGTAATGCGGAGCGTGATCGTGGCTTTGCTGACGGTGATTCCGACTTGCGGGTCGCGACCGCGGCGAATCAGGTCGGGGAGCATCTGTTCGAGGTCGCTTTCGCCGACGCCAAAGCACTTGATGCGTTGGTGGCGAATGACTTTGCGTTCCCCGCCTAGCGATTCCTGGATGGCGGGGCAGACGGTCGCGGACCACATCTCGCGCATTTCCGCGGGCACGCCGGGCAGGCAAAAGATGCGAGCCGGCGGGCGGTGGGGACGCGAAACTTGCAGGTCGATTCCTGGGGCGGTGCCGTTCGGGTTGGGAACGACTCGGCTGCCGCGCGGAAAGAATGCCTGAACGCGGTTCGCCGGCGGCATCTCGCGTTTGCGACGCGAGAACATGGCTTGGATATGGGCGAGCGAGGGTTCGTCGAGCACCAGCTCGACGCCGACGGCGTCTGCGAGCGCTTGTCGAGTGAGGTCGTCGGCGGTGGGGCCCAACCCGCCGGTCACGACGATGAGATCCGCTCGGTCCAAGGCTTCCTTGAAGACGCGAACGTTCGCCTGCAGGTCGTCGCCGACGGTCGTATGAAAAAGAGTTGCGACGCCCAGTTCGCCCAGTCGTTCGGCGAGCCACTGGGTGTTGGTATCGAGGCGTTGACCGCTGGTGAGTTCGTCGCCGATGGAGATGACTTCTGCGTGCATAGGGAAGAGCGGGGTTGCTGGACGAGTAGCCTGGGACATGGCACCTGGGAATTGTTCACAGGATAGGGCCGAGGGGGATTGCGGGAAACGGCTGCATCCACGTGAATTGAGGGAATTCGCCGGGGAAGCCGTTCGCGTTGACACTCGGGGGGCCCGAACCTATGATCCCGGCACGCGGTCCTATTACGGAGGAAAGGGGTTGTCATGGGGGCGTTAAGCGGTTTTGAGCACATTCTTCGCGAACGCGAGCCGCTGGCGCCGCACACGTGGTTTCGTCTGGGTGGACCGGCTCAGTACTTTGCAGAACCTACCTCTGTAGAAGAACTTACGGGGCTCGTTAAGCGTTGCGCTTCGGAGCAGATTCCGGTCCGTTTGCTGGGCGGCGGATCGAATTTGTTGGTGCGGGACGAAGGGGTTGTCGGCGTCGTCATTCGACTCGCGGCAGCCGCCTTCTGCGGCATTGATTTTCGCGATGGCGCGGCGACGGCGGGCGGCGGCGCCAAATTGACGCACGTCATTTCGGCCTGCGTGGGCCACGGGCTGGGCGGTCTTGAGCAACTGGTGGGGATTCCCGGGACGGTCGGCGGCGCCCTGCATGGCAACGCGGGAACCGAGGCGGGTGACGTCGGCCAATGGACCGAATCGGCGACGGTCATGTTGCGATCGGGCGAGATCCAGGTGCGCGGGCGCGACGAAATGCGGTTTGCGTATCGGTCGAGCAGCTTGGATGAGTTAGTCATCCTGTCCGCAAAGTTCCAATTGGAACGGGATAATCCGGAAGTGCTGACCAAACGGATGCAAAAGCGCTGGATTATCGCAAAAGCGAGTCAGCCGACGGGCGAAATCACCGCAGGGTGTATCTTTAAAGATCCGATCGGCGCCACGGCGGCGTCGTTGATTGAACAAGCGGGACTTAAGGGAACGCGCGTCGGACAGGTCGAGATCAATGGCGCTCACCCCAACTTCATCGTGGCCGGGATGGGCGCGACCAGTCGCGACGTCCTGAAGCTCATCGATACCGTACGCTCGCAAGTGCAATCACGGATGGGAGTGGAGTTGGAAAGTCAGATCGAAGTGTGGTGATGAAGAACGCCTCCAGCACGCCGCGGCCGAGCCTCTGGGCTTCGCTTTTGCAAGTCGTGACGTTCCCGCTGCGGGGCGCGGTCGCCACCTTTTCGGCGTTCCTGATTCTCTTGGTGATCTTCGCCGGCGGTTTCGGCTACGCCTGGCAGCGGTGGGGCGGACTCGTTCGAAACCATCCCCGCTACGTCGTGGGGCCCGATCAACTGGTCGTGACGCCGCGTCCGGAGTGGGTCAAGGCGGATGTCGAAAGCGAAGTGCTTCGCGACGGAGGCCTATCGTCGCTCACCTTGCTCGACCCGCAAGTCACCGTCAAGGTCGCACGGGCGTTCAGCCTGCATTGCTGGGTTTCGGAAGTTCGGCGAGTCCGGAAAGAGTATCCATCGCGGCTGGTGGTGGAGCTTGAGTACCGCAAGCCGGTGGCGATGGTCGAAGTGACGACGAACGGCCAGCGAGGACTGTTGCCCGTGGATGGCAAAGGCGTGCTCTTGCCGCCGCAAGACTTTTCCGCGGACCAGACCGCTGACTATGTGAGAATCGCCGTCGGCGAAACGTTGCCGGCTGGCTCGCCGGGCACCGCCTGGGGCGACCCCGAAGTGGCGGGCGCCGCGGCCATCGCCGCAGCACTGGGGAATACTTGGCGAGCGGCGAGCGTCTATCGGATTGCCAGCTTGCCGGCGCCGGAGACTTCGCGGGGCCGCATGGTCGAACCGCAGTTTGCGTTGCTCACGCGCGACGGTGTGCAGATTGTTTGGGGGCATGCGCCGGGACACGAGGCGGGAGCGGAGGCACGCGCCGCCGACAAGGTTGCACGCTTGGGAAAACTGGTCGAACAGACGGGCGGAAGACTGCCAACGACCGGAACCAAGTCGCTCGATCTGCGAGATCCGGGAGGCATCACGACAGGGGGACCCGCTGCCGCGCCAGTGTCGACGGGCGGGGCAGGGAGCGTCTTCGCGCCGAGCGGCGAAACGCTGGAAAGCGACGTGCCAACGGGTGGAGAGCACCCCTAAGCGAAGGCCTCTATTCTTGCGGCCGCGCGCGACCGGCCGTGGCATCGATCGCCGGCTGATTCGCCCGAGGCGGGCCTTTGTCCACCAATTCACGACGAACGACCGGACAGTCCGCGGGGGCTTCGACCCCGACGCGAACGATATTTCCGGAAATGCGCACCACCGTCACGACGACTTTGTCGCCGATCACGATGCGTTCGCCGACTTTTCGAGTGACCACGAGCATGGCGGAGTAGCGTAGCAGCAGTCAGCTAGCAACGCAAGCACTTTCATTTCACGTGCAGTTCTACTGCGTTGTTGAGCGGGGCTCGGTCCCTGGGAGGGGCGCCGTTAGCCAGGCGAGGCGTCGAGCGCGACATCGCCCAGGTAGAGGTTCAGCAGCTGTCCTTGAACACGCAGCGCTCGGACCAGCGTCCAGATGTTCTCTGCGGTCAGTTGGCTTGGGTCGGCGGCGGAGAGGGAATTAAGTTCTTCGAGGACGGCCGCGTGCTGATCGGTCGCCGCCTGCATGCGCAGGATCATGTCGTTCCAGACATGCATGAGCGCCGATTCATCGTGGAGGTCGTTAGCGTCACGAGTTCCGTTAGCGATCAGCAAGCACATGCGGGCCACGTCGCGCAGCGAAGCATTGGGGTGCCAATTGGCAATGCGTTCCGCCAACTGCTGACAGTTCATGGTTCGTGAATCCCTGCTCTCGGTGAGCTGGTCTGCTGTCCTCTCAGGCGAGCTCGACCGGATCCGCTGGAGTTCGCAGCTGCTCCACCTCGCCCAGCATCATAGTGTCGCAACTGTGTTGACGACTCGTCCTTTGTGTTGAAATTACCCCGAAAGAGTGGGTGTGCTTTACAGGAGGCCGTAGTTTTGCAGCGTTTTACGAAGTTTGACGAGACCGGCGTCATCGAGCGGCGTCATGGGCAGGCGAAGTTCGCCTGTGTCACGTCCCAGCAGCTTCATGGCGGCCTTGATTGGGATCGGATTCGTCGACAGCCCCAACATATCGCGGCAGAGGGGGAACAGTTTGTGATGGAGGCGACAGGCCTCGGCCGGGTTGTTCGCCGCGTAGGCGTTGACCAGCGCAATCATGTCTTGGGGCACGATATTGCCGACGACCGAAATCACCCCTTCGCCGCCGACCGACAGCAGGGGGAGGGTGAGGCTATCGTCGCCGCTGAGCACTGTAAGGTTTGAAATCGCCAGGATTTGCGAAGCTTGGTCGAGCGACCCGGTGGCTTCCTTCACCATGGTGATATTGGGGAGTTCGCCCATACGAGCGATCGTTTCGGGCTCGATGTTCTTTCCCGTGCGGCCGGGAATGTTATAGACGCAGATGGGGATGCCGACCTGCTCGGCTACCACCTTGTAGTGCTGGTAGAAGCCTTCTTGCGTCGGTTTGTTGTAGTAGGGCGCGACCATGAGCGATGCGTCAGCCCCTTCTTTCGCGGCCCATTTCGTCAGCCGCAGTGCTTCGGCCGTGCTGTTCGAACCGGTGCCGGGCATGACCTTGATGCGCCCGCGGGCCGTTTGGACGACTTCGCTGATCACGCGTTCATGCTCGTCATGGCTCAGCGTGGGAGATTCGCCGGTCGTGCCGACGGGGCACAAGCAGGTGGTCCCTGCCGCGATTTGAAACTCCACCTGCTCGCGCAGGGCGGCGTAGTCGACGACGCCGTCGCGAAGCGGTGTGACGATGGCCACGGATAGACCGGCGAAAGCGGACCCTTTTCTGGGCATGAGGCACCTGGCACTAAGGCGTTGCGGCAAGTCGCAAAGAGGTCGGAATGAATGGCCGTTATCATACGGATGGGGCTGGTGCGTCGCCAAGGGGCGGATCGATCCTCGTCAGCCAGGTCGGCAATCGCTGAACGCGCCCCGTCCGATCAATGCAAGCGACCACCGTCCGCCCCTCGACGATCAAGTCATGTTCTCGATAGAGGGCGTAATGGTGTTCGATGCGAGCGCCTTTCGCCTTCACCGTCGTGGTGACCAGCCGCAGCAAATCGTCATATTCGGCCGGCAAGTAGTATTTGCACTCGACTTCGGCCACCACCAGCAGAATTCCTTCTTCTTCGAGGCGTTTGTACGAGTAGCCTGCGGCCCGCAGCAGCTCGACGCGTCCCTGTTCGAAGTACGTGATGTAGTTCGCGTGATGAACCCGCGCTTGGGCGTCGGTTTCCTGATAGCGGACGCGGATGGCGATTTCGTGGCGTGATAGCATGCGTGCGTTGACCCCGAGCGGAGTTTTCACCTATAGTTGCCGGCGTGGCTGGCCGTTGTTGGCCCGCGTCAAGATACTCTCCGGGCGGGATCCCGCAAAAGCAGATGAGCATCGGTGAAGGATCGGGAACGGACTACGCCACCGCGCGGGGCCGAGATTATCCCACATTGCGTCAGTTCACGGTCTTCCTGGAAAACCGAGTCGGGCAGCTGCTGGAGGTGGTGCGTCGATTCGAATCGAGTCGCGTGCGGATCGTGGCGCTGTCGATCAACGACGCGACCGAATGCGCGTTCGTCCGGTTTCTGTTGAGCCATCCCGAGCAGGGACGGGAAATCCTGGAGCGGGCCGGATTGGCGATGATTGAAAGCGATTTGATCGGAGTGGAGCTTCCGTCAGGCCCGCAGCCGTTGCTGCAGGTTTGCACGGCGCTGCTGCAGGCCGAAATCAATATCGTGCAGGCCTACCCGCTCATGATGCGTCCTCATTCGCGCCCCGCCGTTGCACTCATGGTCGACAATCCCGAATTGGCGCTCGAAACGCTCGCCAATAAAGGATTCACGATGGTCACGGAAAACGACCTCGCCTCCGCCGACTAAGTTCGCCCGCTTAAGCTCGCCCGCTTAAGTTCGCCCGACTAAGCTCGATCAGCTACTCGAACCGATTCGGCGGCAGCTCTTCGCATCCCCGCACATCGACGCGCTCAATCTGGTCCCAGGGGACGAGCGAAATGTCGTAGGCGCCGTCGTCGGCTTGCGTGCCGAACACGCCGAAATGCGAGTCGGAAAGCGAGGCGGCGTACCAAGCGGGTTGGAACACTTGGCCGCCCTTCAGTCGCAGGTCGACCACGCTGCGGGCGTCGCGTTGCGACCAAAACCAACCAAATAGTTCATACCAGCGAGACGGATTGGGAGCGGCGGGAGGAGGCGGGGCCTGCCAGGCGCTCAGCAATTCGGCGTGCGGCGCATCGTCGGTCGCTGAAGCGGCCGAATCGAGGCTGTCGCCGCCGACTTCCCCTGGGTCATCGTCGAGGATTTCGGCAGGCGGAACTTCGTCGAGGAACGGAGGGGGCGATTTGGCGCCCGCCGGTTTGCTTTTTCCAGGGGGAGGAGGGGGGGGCGGCGTGAAGACGGGGGGCGCGGGCTTGGCTGTCGCCGCCGGCTTGCTCAATCCGGTCGTGGTCCCCTGTTTCGCAATGCTGCTGGGGCTCGGCGGGCCGGCCGAGAAAGTGGGCGCACTGCTGATTTCCGTGGAACCGGATTGACTCAGCGAGTCCTGACCGGCGGGCGTCGTCAGAATGCTGCTGGTTTCTTCGGACGCGGGAATCCGAAAGCGAGACTGGCAATGCGGGCACAGGCCCAATTTGCCGCGCAGCGTCGGAGGTCCGCTGAGCTTGTGGCCGTTGGGGCAGATGAACGTGATGGTGTCGCTGCGGGGAGGCCCCGCGGCGACCGCCCCGCCGGGCGCTGGGGGCGGCGCGAAAGGTGGAATGGAGGCGGAGGAGAAGGAGGCGGGTGCCGGCTCCGACATCGGTTCGGGTTCGTCCAGCTCCAGTTGGGGAACCAGGAACCGAGTTTGGCAGTGCGGGCATTTGCCCGCCTTGCCGGCCATTTCGTCGGGAGCAGTCAGCGGGTGTCCTTGCGGACAAACAAAGGAGATCGTCATGCGGGCATGTTAATCAGGCCCGCGCGCGAGATCAATTTCCCCTCCCCTTCCCCGCGGATGCGCGCCGTTCCATTAAGCCATGATCTTTTGGATGGGATCGGCCCCTTCGACGCCCACCAGTTTTTGATCCAACCCGCCGTAGAAGTACGAAAGGTTGTTGGGGTCGAGCCCCATGCGGTTGAGGATCGTGGCGTGCAGCGACTTGACGTGGAACCGATCGGTGACGGCCGCGCTGCCCAACTCGTCCGTCTCGCCGACGCTTGTTCCCCCTTTGATACCGCCGCCCGCCAGCCACATGGTGAAGCCGTAGGCGTTGTGGTCGCGCCCCGTCCCTTGTGCGTATTCGGCCGTCGGCTGCCGGCCGAACTCGCCGCCCCATACGATGAGGGTCTTCTTGAGCAGGCCGCGTTGTTTGAGGTCCTTGATCAGGCCGGCGATCGGCAAATCCGTGTTGCCGGCGTGCTTGGTGTGATTGACGACCATGTCGGAATGCGCATCCCAATTATCGTCGTTGTGGGCGCCTCCCGAGTAGATTTGAATGAAGCGGACGCCGCGTTCGACGAGTCGTCGCGCGAGCAGGCACTTGCGACCGAAGTCTTCCGTCTGGGGGCGGTCGATGCCGTACAATTGCAACGTCTGCTCCGTTTCGGTCGCAAAGTCGACCGCCTCGGGCGCATGTTGCTGCATCTTGAACGCCAACTCGTAGGCCGCGATGCGCGCCGCCAATTCGCTGTTGTCCGCGCGATCGCCCAAGTGAGTTTGATTGCGTTCGCGCAGCCGGTCGAGCACCAAACGCTGCGACTCGCGAGTGACCCCTGCGGGAGCGCTCAGGTTGTGAATCGGGATGCCGCTGGCGCGAATCACCGAACCCTGGTAAGCCGCCGGCATGTAGCCGCTCGACCAATTCTTCGCCCCGCTGATCGGCCCGCCCGTCTTGTCGAGCATCACGACGTATCCGGGGAGGTTTTCATTTTCGCTGCCCAGCCCGTAGGTGATCCAAGAACCGAGGCTGGGATGACCGCTGAGAATGCGTCCCGAGTTCATCATGAGCATGGCCGACCCGTGGATCGGCGACTCGGCGTACATCGAATGGATGAACGCCATGTCGTCGACGCACGCGCCCAGATTCGGAAACAGATCCGAGACCTGTTTGCCGCACTCGCCATACGGTTTGAAATTCCATTTCGGTCCGACGACGCGCCCTTCGTTGCGGTGACCGCCGCGTCCGAAGGTCTTCACCGGGATCGTCTTGCCGTCGAGCGGATAGAGTTTGGGCTTATAGTCGAACGTGTCGACGTGGCTCGGACCGCCATACATGAACAGGAAGATGACGCTGGTCGCCTCCGGTTCGATCATCGGCTTCTTCGGCGCCAACGGGTTCACGAACGGAGTGATTCCGTCGGCGGCGACCGACTGCTTGGCGAAGAACCCGTCGGCGCCGAGCAGCCCGGCGAGCGCCGTGCCCGCGAAACCGCCTCCCGCCTCCCACAGGAACTCGCGCCGCGTTCTTCCGCAGAATTGTCCCGTTTGTTTTTGAGAGTGCATGTTCAGTTCTCCGCGAAAGTCCTTAGTCCAAATAGACGAAGGCGTTGGTGTTGAGCAGCAGGAGGCAGAATTGTTGGAGTGCGTCGTCGGGTTTGAGCCCGTGGCGCGATTGCAGTTCTTCGATCAGCTTCAGGTCGGCCGTGGTTTCTTCCGTGGAAGGCGTTCGGCCGGCGACCAGACGCACGCCCCACTCCACCTGCGCCCGCAGGTCGTTCGGGCGATCACGCTTGAGCCGTCGCGACAATGCCAGCGCCTGTTCATTCGAGAACTCGCCGTTCAGCATGCTGAGCGACTGCGTGGGGACGGTAGTCGTGTACCGCACGGGGCAGCTGTTGTCGGTGTCGGCCGCATCATTGTCCGACAGGATGGGAAGCAGCAGCGAGCGCTTGACGTGCACGTAGACGCTGCGGCGGGCGGCTTCTTCCGGCGTTGCACGCCCCCAGCCGGCGCCGGGTCGCGATTGGCCGGCCAGCACTTCCGCGGGAATCGGCGGGTAGACGCTCGGTCCGCCCGTCGCCAAGTTGATCTGACCGCTGACGGCCAACATCGAATCGCGAATCTCTTCGGCGGACAGCCGTCGCATCGGATAGCGCCACCACAAGTGGTTGGCGGGATCTTTCGCCAGCGCGGCAGCATTCCCCACGGAACTCATCCGATACGTGGACGACTGCAGGATCAGCTTGTGCATGCGTTTAAGCTTCCAACCGCCGTCCCGCAATTCGGACGCCAGCCAGTCGAGCAGTTCGGGGTGCGTCGGTTGTTCGCCCAAGAGTCCGAAATCGTTCGGCGTCGGCACGATGCCGCGTCCCAGGTGGTACTGCCAGAGGCGATTCGCCATGACGCGCGCCGTAAGCGGATTGGCGGGACTGGCGATCCAGTCGGCGAGCGCGCGCCGTTTGCCGCTGGAGGCTTTCGCCGCGTCTCCTCGCAGTTGGGCGGGTTCGATGGTCAGGTGGTCGGCGTCGACCAGCACGGTCGGCGGCCCCGGCGCCACCTTTTCGCCAGGCGCCCCGGGGTTTCCGCGCAACAGCACGTGCGTGTCGGCGCGGCCCGATTCGCTCACGCTCATCACCTCCACGCCCGGCTCCGGAATCTTGGTCTTGCGGCTTTCCTCAAGCTGACGCGAGACTTCGGCATAACGCTGCACCTGTTTCGCGTCCCAAACTCGCGGGCCTTCCTCGCGCAGAAGCGTCGCAAGATCGTCCGCGACGCTCCCCTCGACTAGGCCCACGTCGATGTACTGCCCGCCGCCCGTCTGACGGCAATGGACGGCCAGCAAGTTGTCGCCCGTATGCAGCGCCTCAAGCGCCTCGTTGCCCAACGCGACGCGCTGGTATTTGGTGAGGAAGCCTTTGGCCGAGTAGACCAATTTGCCATTGAGATACACTTCGACGTCTTCGTCGTGGTGCAGGTCCAGCGCGACGCGCGACGGAACTCGATCAAGCCGCACCGTGGTGCGCAACCAGATGTCGCTTTCGCGCCATGGCGTCCGCACAACGGCGCCCGGCGTGCCCGGCGTCCCAAAACCGCCGGGGCCTCGCTTCCAGCCTTCCGTCGAGTAATCCGGCTGCATCCAATCGGCTCGCGGCGATTCGGTGGTGTACTGCCACGGGCGACCCTTTTCGCGCGAGTCGGCCCGCAACGCGCTGCCGCTCGTGGAACTCGCTTCGTCCGTCAGCGGACGACGAACGCCGTCGACGCCCGTCCAGCCCAGCCGCAAAACGGGCTCTGCCGTGCTATTGAAGTACTCGAGCTTAAACGGCAAGAGACCGGCGGCGAGCTGCGTCTTGGCTGTTTCGCGATGCCGTCCCTTTTGCGGGCGATCCACGATTTCGCGCCCGCCGATCGTCAGACGCACGCCTTCGCTAGCTTCCACGTCGAAGGCGTACTCGCCATCGTGCGGCACCTTGATCGTCCCTTCAAAGACCAGCCCGATGGCTTGACGGCGCGACGCCGGCGCCAGCGACAAGAAGCCGCTCGCCACCTGCCCCTCGGTTTCCGCCTTGAGCGATGCGAAGTCCGGCAGCGCGTCCCACGTGTCGCGATAGAAGCGGTACTGCAGCTCTGTCAGGTCCGAAGCGGCAAACTGGCCGGCGTCGCCGGGGCGCGCCGCGCGGTAGGCCGCGAGAAACGCTTGCTGCAACTGGTACATTTCGCCGTAGAGCCGCGCCTCGGAAGCTGCCTTTTCCGCCAACTGTCGTTCGTACGCCGCACGCTGCTGCGCGTCGGCGATCAGCCGCGTGTTCTTTCCGTTCATGTCGGTGACGTCGCGGAAGAACGCGAGCAGGCGGTAGTAATCGCGATGCAGAATCGGATCGCGCTTGTGCTCATGGCAACGTGCACACCCAATCGACATGCCCAGCATGACTTGGCCCGTCGTCGACACGATGCCGTCGAGCACGTCATACTTGGCCAGCGGCCGGTCGGCTGGCTCGTCGTCCCAAATTCCCAGGCGGTAGTAGCCGGTCGCCGTCAGCGTCTCCAGCGTCACTTCATCGAGTTCATCGCCCGCTAGCTGCTCGCGCAGGAATACGTCGTACGGCTTGTCGGTGTGAAACGAGCGAATGACGTAGTCGCGATACCGCCACGCTTCCGGCTTCGGATTGTCGCGCTCGTAGCCGTTCGTCTCCGCGTAGCGGACAAGGTCGAGCCAATGACGTCCCCATTTCTCGCCGTACTGCGGTGAATCAAGCAGTCGATCGATGAGCTTGTCGTACGCGGCCGGCGAGGGATCGCGGACGAATTCGTCAAGCTGCGCGGGGGTGGGCGGCAAGCCGGTGAGGTCGTAATACAGGCGACGAACCAGCGTCGTCGGATCGGCCGGCGGGGAAGGGACCAAGCCGGCCGCGTCCAGCTTCGCGGCGATGAACGCATCGATCGGGTTCGTCGCCCATGCCGGGTTTTGGATGGTCGGCGGCGTCGGCCGACGGATGGGCTGATAGGCCCAGTAGCGCCGCGCTTCGTCGTCGACGACTCCGCCGCGCCGCTCGCCCGGCGTCTCGTGCACGGGTTCGTCGACCAGCCCGTTCGCAGACCAGGGCAGCCCGTCTTGCACCCACCGCCGCAAAATGGCGATTTCCTCGGCGGGAATCTTGCCGCTCGGCGGCATCTCCAACTCGCGGTACTCAATCGCCGAGATCAACGCACTGCCTTCGGGATCGCCCGGCTTGGCCGCCGGTCCCAAGTCGCCGCCTCGGAGCAGCGCGGGGCGGTTCGTCATCCGGAGACCGCCCCGAATCTTCTCTTCGCCGCCGTGACACTTCAGGCAGCGATTCTTCAAGATCGGCTCGACCTGCTTCTCGAAAAACTCCACCTGCGCCGCGGTAAAGGACGGCTTTTCGGCTTCTTGCCCCGTTGAGCTCCGATTGCCGTGCAGGGCGAGCAGTATGGCGAAGGCGAGCAGCGCGGGGCGAGCGAACATCAGACGGACTACGGACTGCAACATGAGCAAACCCTCGCTGGGCAGCGGCGGGATGAACGAACCAAAGGCAGGATGTCAGGCGGGACGCGCGGTCGGCCAAGTTCGACCGTCTCACCGGACGGCCGCGTCTGTCTGACCTCAGTGTAACCCAACTAGCACACGTCGTGCCAACGGTCGGCGGATTCCGTTTCGCCGCGACCGTGCGGGCCCTTTTTCAACGCCCTACGGCACGGAAGGGCGGCCCCCGAGGCGCTCGCCGCGCGCCGAGCTCCACGTTTCGTTTGTCTCGCAAGTGTTTCGGAGTGTTACTGTAAGTTACACTTGGGTGACACATCGTTCCTTCCACCGTGGTTCGTCGGGGCCAGGATTCCTTTGCCATGAAACGTTCCCTGAGAACGCGGCTCTTCACCCAACAGGCCTCCATGCCGGTCGTCGGCGCCATCGTCGACTCCGGGCAACTCGCTCAGCTTGCCGTGGCGGGCGGCGCCGATTTCTTGATGGCGCTGCCCGTGGCTCCGTTTCGTCAGCGCGGCGTCAGCGCCTTGGGAGCATTCCTGCCGTTCGTCGGTGCGAATGACGCGACGTGGCGGCAGGTCGAGACGCAGTTGGCGCCATGGGCGCATGTGTGCCCGCTGCCGCTGGTGGCAGGCGTGTTGGCAGGCGACCCGCAGTGGCCGGTCGACGTCGTCATCGAGCGCGCGAAGCGCTGGGGCGTCGCCGGACTCACGAACTATCCCACGGTCACGCTTACGGACGGCCGTTTGCGGCAGATTTTCGAGTCGCAGGGAACGACGCTCGAAGCCGAGGCGGAGCTGTTGCGCGCGGCGCTGACGGCGGGGCTTGCTGCCGTGGGCTTCGTCGGCGACGATCCCGAGGCGGCCGAACACCTCGCGGAACTGCCGTTGGACGCCCTCGTGATTTCCGCGGGACTCACCACCGAACTAACCGACGTCGTCGACCGCCGCGATCGACTGGAGCGCGTGGTGACGGCCGTGCATACGGTGGTGAATCGTGCGCGTCGCGTGCGACGCGACTTGCCGTGCTTCCTGTTCGGCGGGCCCGTGACGAGCGCCGAGGATTTTGAGATTGTGCTGCGGCACGCGGCGCTTGACGGCATCGTCGGCGGTTCGGTCTTCTCGCGGCTGCCGATCGAGAAGGCGGTGACGGCGGCCGTGCGGCGCTTTAAGAGCGTTCGCGCCGCACGCGACGAAACGGCCTTCGGCGCGCTCATCGGCGCCAGTCGCGCGATGCGTCAACTGTACCGCCTGCTGGAGCGGGCCGCCGAGTGCGACTTTACGGTCTGCATCGAGGGGGAGTCGGGAACCGGCAAGGAACTGGCGGCGACGCAAATTCACCGGCTCAGCCGCCGCCAACACGGGCCGCTCGTGACGCTGAATTGCGGCGCGATTCCTGAATCGCTGCTTGAGAGCGAATTGTTTGGGCATGAGCGGGGGGCGTTTACGGGTGCGGAGCGACGTCGGCTGGGGAAGTTCGAGTTAGCCGACGGCGGCACGTTGTTTCTGGACGAAGTCGCCGACTTGAGTCCGCGTGCTCAGGTGGCTCTATTGCGCGCGATTCAGCAGCGCGAAGTGACGCGCGTGGGCGCCGACGCGCCGCGCGAAGTGGATTGCCGAATCATCTGCGCCACCAATCAGCCGCTCGCGAGACTCGTGCAGGCGGGCGAGTTTCGCGCCGACTTGTACTATCGCTTGAACGAGCTCACGGTGCGGATGCCGCCGCTGCGCGAGCGACTGGATGATTTGCCGCTGCTGATAGAACCGATCCTGGCGTCGCTGCGCGTACAGAGCCGCCGACCGCTGTCCGGCATCTCGGCGAGCTTCCTAGAAAAACTGTCGCGCCACTCTTGGCCGGGCAACGTGCGCGAGCTGCAGCACGTGCTGTATCAGGCGGCGTTTCTTGAAGAAGACGCCGTCTTGTCGGGCGCGGCGTTTGAGCCGACAGCGGCGACGGCGCCGCTATTCTCTTCGGAAGTCGCAGCCGCAAGCCTGTCGTCCGGCGCCGCATCGCGTCGCGAACGGGCGTTGGCCGCGGTTCGTACGGCGGGGGGGAACAAGCGGCGAGCGGCAGAGCGTTTAGGCGTGAGCCGCAAGACGCTGTACGCTTGGCTTGCCGAATCGCCGCCCGCCGAGCGGCCGCTCGGCGAGGGCGAAAGCTAAACGATCGCTGGCGCGGCGCGCTATTCTTCGGACGATTCCGCGTCCCCGGCGTTGCGCCAAGTGACTTTCATTTCGTCCTGCAGGCTCTGGAACCAATCGCCGACGCTCATCTGGGCTTCCATTGCAGCCAAGTGTGCGACTTCGAAGCTGGTGCCAGCTTGGAGGAAGCGTTCGCGAAGCACTTCTTCCGGCGGGCTGGCGCCGGCGATGCGAACCACGTAGACGATCGTCTTGGGATGGTTCACGGCGACGCCCGTCTGTCCAGGGCTCAGTTTGAACACCGCTTCCATGAAGTCGTTGCCCGCCATCTCGACGCCCTGGACGCGGCTGATCGAGGGTGCGCCCGAGCTGAACGGGACGGCGCCGGCGGTCATCCAACTGAACTCGTTCGTCTGCACCACCGTTTCGCCAAGTGCTTCCTTGAGCGAAGGTTTGCCTTCAGCCGACTTGGCTTTGTCTTCCGCCGCCTTCTGGGCCAAGTTGAGCGCCGCGTCTCGCTTCCAAGCGCGAACCACGAGGTCGCGGACGTCCTTCAGCTCCGGTACGTAAGCGGCCTTCTCTTCAATCTTCCAGTAGATGAATTCGACCTGCGGGTCTTCGCCGGGAATTTGGTCCGGCTTGTACAGCAACAGGTTGTCGCGATAGGCGATCTCGCTGAAGGAAATTTGCGAGAAACCCATGTTGAACGAGAAGATCGCGCACTTGCCGAGCTCCTGGTCTTGGATTTCGATGCCGTCCAGCAGCGGCGTCTTGCCGTAGACGGCTTGGAGCCGGTCGGCGATCGCTTGGGCGTCGAGCGTCCGCTGTTCCATCTTGGCCGCATCGGGAGCGTCCTTGTACAGTTCCCAGCCGCGGTACCAGCGGGCGAAGTCGTCGAGTTCACGGCGGGCTTCCTCGAGGGCCTTCTTGCGAGCGGCCTCGGCGCGGGGGCGTGCTAGCGAGGTGGCGATTTCGTCGCGCACCTGCTCAAACGGCTTCACCTTCGGCGGCTCGACGACCGGCTTCTCGGCGGGCGCGCCTTCCGGCTGGCCCTCGGCCGGCTTGTCTTCCGCCGGTTTCGCGTCTGCGGGCTTGGCGTCTTCCGGCTTGGCGTCTTCCGGCTTGGCTTCCGCTGGCTTGACTTCCGGCTTCTCCGCCGGTTTCGGTTCGGCCGGTTTTTCGGCGGCCGGCTTTTCTTCTGCCGGCTTTTCTTCTGCCGGCTTTTCGGCCGCGTCCTGGCACGCACCACCGTTGCCGCCTTCGGCCGGCTTCTCGGCCGGTTTTTCAGCCGGTTTTTCTTCGGGCTTCGCGTCCGCCGGTTTCTCCGCGGGTTTTTCGGCCGGCTTTTCTTCCGGCTTGGCGTCGCTCGGCTTCTCGGCTGGTTTCTCTTCCGCCGGTTTCTCTTCCGCCGGCTTTGCGTCAGCTGGCTTCTCTTCGGTCGGCTTTTCTTCCGCCGGCTTTTCTTCCGCGGGCTTTTCTTCGGTCGGCAACTGCGGGAGCGTCGGGACCTTGAATTCGCCGCGGCTCACTCGCGTCTCGTATTCCTTGCGCAGTTCTTCTTCGGTGAGCTTCTTCTTTTCGGCGTCCAGCAGCGGTTGGAGATCGAACTTCAGGTATTCGAAGGCCGCTCGCTTCCGCTGACGAAAGCCCGGTTCGGGCGAGGACGGGAAGCTGTACGCCGTCTTGTATTTGTCGAAGAACTCTTGCAGTTCCTTCTCGCCCGGATCGGCGACCTGCTTGATGTAGTCGTCAACCGCGACCGGGAACACCTCGGCTTGCACGCGATGGTGCAGTCGGTTGTACAACTGCCAAGCGGAGGCGGGAGACGTGGTGACCAGTCCATTGCGGGCCATGGTCCACGCGTACTGCGCCGACAACTCGAGCCGCAGTTCGTCGAAAATCTGTTGCGGCGTGAGATGGCGATTGGGGATGTTGTCGATGATCGTGGCGAAATCGCCGTCATCCAATTTTCCGTCGCTGAGTCGTCCCAGGAATTCGAAGACCGTCCGGTCGTCGACGACGATGCCCATCTGGTCCGCCTTTTTGGCGAGGATGAGCGTCTGGACGAAATCGGCGGGGGTGTTCGAGCGGCGCAGGCCCGGAATGATCTGTCCGAACTGGTTTTGCGTTACGTTGGGAACCTTGGGAGTTCCTTGGCGTTCCTGCGTCAATTTGACCACTTCTTCCAGGAACTTCATCGTGACGTCGTGCTTGTGTTGCAGGAAATTCAAGTCCTGCTGATTCAGCTCGCCGTACTTCCACGTCACGATCGTCGGGTTTTCCATGGGGCCCGAGCTGCGACCGCGCACGTATTCGTCGAGTCCGCTTCCGATGACGAAAACGAACATGATGATGACGCCAAAGACGGCCAACAGGACCTTCTGATGACGACGCAAAATGGCAAAGGGATTGGCCATGACGCTCCTTCCGGTCCAGCGAAGACTCGCCGGAGAACGGCTTGACACCTATCCGTGTGGGTAATAAAGAGTGGCTTTCCGGTCGCCACAAGAATCGCCGATTGTAGGGACGAGCGACGTAAATTCAATCCCAAACACACCGTGCGCCGCCCCGAAACCATGGCAAAGAAGAAGACTACCTCCAAGTCCGTTACCAAGACCGACGCCGCCGCGGGGAAATCGCTGGTGATCGTCGAGTCGCCCGCCAAAGCGCGCACGATCGCAAAATTTCTTGGAAAGAATTTTGCGGTGGAAGCGAGCATTGGGCACGTGCGCGACCTGCCCGAAGGGGCGAAGGAAGTGCCTGCCGAGTACAAAGGGCAAGCGTGGGCCCGGCTGGGCGTCAACGTCGACAAAGAATTCGAGCCGCTGTATGTGATTCCGGCCGACAAGAAGTCGCACATCGCCAAGCTCCGGCAGTTGCTCAAGGATTGCCAAGACCTCTATCTGGCGACCGACGAAGACCGCGAAGGAGAAGCCATCAGTTGGCACCTGTGCGAGATTCTCAAGCCGAAAGTGCCCGTGCGTCGGCTGGTGTTCCACGAAATCACCGAGGAAGCCATTCGTCAGTCGCTGGAGCACCCGCGGCAGATCGACGACCAACTCGTTCGCGCGCAGGAAACTCGCCGCATCCTCGATCGGCTGTACGGCTACGAAGTCTCGCCGCTGTTGTGGCGGAAAATCGGTCCGCGTTTGTCGGCCGGTCGCGTGCAGAGCGTGGCGGTGCGGTTGATCGTCGAACGCGAACGGCGGCGGATGGAGTTTGTTTCGGCCACCTACTGGGACTTGATTGCGACGTTCGTCACCGCGGCGGGGCAGGCCTTCGAAGCGACCTTGGTCTCGATCGACGGCCGCCGCGTTCCGACCGGCAAGGACTTCGACTCCAAGACGGGGCTCCTCAAAGACAAAACCTTGCTGCTCATGGACGAAAGGGCCGCTCAGGAGGCCGTCGAACGGCTGCTGACGTCCGAGTTTCGCGTCGATAAGCTCGACAAAAAACCGTACACCACTCGTCCCTCGGCGCCCTTCACGACCAGCACGCTGCAGCAAGAAGCGAACCGCAAGCTGGGGTTCACCGCGCGACACACGATGAGCGTCGCGCAGAGCCTCTACGAGAACGGCTACATCACCTACATGCGTACCGACTCGACGAACCTCGCGCAGGTCGCCGTCGATGCGGCGCGCGATTTGGTGCGCACCGAATACGGCCCCGAATACCTCCCCGATTCTCCGCGACTGTACAAGTCCTCCGTGAAGAACGCGCAAGAGGCGCACGAGGCGATTCGACCGGCCGGTCATCCGTTCAAGGTGCCCGAGACGCTGCGCAACGAACTTACGCCCGATCAGTTCCGTCTGTTCGACATGATCTGGAAGCGGACGATCGCCAGCCAAATGGCCGACGCCCGCGGCATGCGGATCTCGATCGAACTGGCGGGCGGCGGCAGTTTGTTCCAGGTAAGCGGCAAGACGATCGACTTCCCCGGGTACCTGCGCGCTTACGTCGAAGGGAGCGACGATCCGAACGCCGAACTGGCCGACCGCGAAACGTTGCTCCCCTCCGTGCAGCAGCAAGAGCGGCTGGAGTGCCGGAAGCTCGACCCCAAAGGACACACGACCCAACCGCCGGCTCGGTTCAGCGAAGCGTCGCTCACCCAGACGCTGGAAGAAATGGGCATCGGCCGCCCGAGCACCTATGCGTCGATCATCGACACGATCCTCGCGCGGCAATACGTCTTCAAGAAGGGCAACGCTCTGGTGCCGACGTGGACCGCGTTCTCCGTCGCCCGGTTGCTCGAAGAACACCTGCCGAATCTGGTCGACTACCAGTTCACGGCGCAGATGGAAGATCTGCTCGACGCCATCAGCCGCGGCGAGCAGGAACCGGTCGCGTATTTGAAGCGCTTCTACTTCGGCGACGAGAAGGCCGGGTTGAAGCAAACGTTGGAAGAGAAACTCAAGGACATCGACGCACGCGACATGAGTCGCTTTCCGATTGCGGGGGGCGAGCCGCAAACGTTGGAAGGCGGGGCGGCCGAACCGATCGTGGTGCGCGTCGGTCGATATGGTCCATTCCTGGAATACTCGGGACGTCGCGCTTCAATTCCAGACGGGATGGCGCCCGACGAGATGACGCTCGAGAAAGCCAAAGAACTGTTGGCCAATGCGCAAATCGAAGATCAACCGCTGGGCAACGATCCCGAAACGGGCAAGCCAGTTTATGTGAAGCAGGGCCGCTTTGGTCCGTACGTTCAGTTGGGATCGGCGGACGAAGATGAAAAGCCCAAGTACGCCTCGCTCTTGAAGGGACAAGCCCCCACCGAAGTGACGCTCGAGTTGGCCTTGCGGCTTTTGTCGTTGCCGCGCACCGTGGGAATGCATCCCGAGTCGAACGAACCGATCACGGCTCAGAACGGGCGCTTTGGACCCTTCTTGCGCTGCGGTTCGGAGACGCGTTCACTGCCCGCGGAACTCACTCCGCTGGACGTCACCCTGGAACAGGCGCTGGCACTGCTGGCCCAGCCCAAGGCGGGACGCGGCGGGGGACGCGGCCGAGCGGCGCAGGAGCCGCTGAAGGTGATGGGCGAGTCGCCGGTCACGAAACAACCGGTTAAGTTGATGTCGGGCCGCTATGGACCGTACGTCACCGACGGCACGACGAACGCGTCGCTGCCCAAAGATGCTTCGCCCGAAGAACTCACGCTGCCGCAGGCGCTCGCGCTGTTGGCCGAGCGAGAAGGCAAGGGCGGGGGCAAGAAGCGACCGGCGCGTCGTCCGACGCGCGCGAAGAAGGAAAAGTAACCACCAGCGCGGTGTCTCCATGGGGCTCTTCCTGACGACCCGAATCGCGCTGCGAGCGCTCGCAAAAAACAAAATGCGCGCGGGCCTCACTGTGCTCGGAGTCGTCATCGGCATCGCCGCCGTAACGACCATGGTGTCGATTGGGCAAAGCGCGAGCGGCCTGGTGCAGGGACAATTCCAGGCGCTGGGCATCAACGTCATCGTCGTGCTGCCCGGAAGTCGCGCGCAAGGCGGCGTGCGACAGGCGATGACGCCGACGCTCACCGCGGCCGATTCCGACGCGATCGCCCGCGAGTGCAACTCAGTGCTGGCCAGTTCGCCGCTGGTCGGCGCCGGCGGTCAAGTCATTTACGGCAACGCCAATTGGAGTCCACGCGAAATGTGGGGCGTGGGGACCGACTTTCTCTTGGTCCGCAATTGGAATCTGCGCACCGGCTCGTTCTTCTCCGACCGCGACGTCAACTCCGCGTCGAAAGTCTGCATCGTGGGACAAACGGTGGTCGCCAAGTTGTTTCAGACGTCGGATCCGGTCGGCCAGACGATTCGCATCAAGAACATCCCGTTTCGCGTCGTCGGCGTGCTGGAAAAAAAAGGCGCGAACATGGTTGGGGACGATCAGGATAATCTGATTCTGATGCCCTATACGACGGTGCGCAAACGGCTGCAGGGATCGGAATTCGACAACGTCAATGCGATCATGGTTTCCGCTCGCAGCCCGGAAGTGATGTCGGATGCCGAAGCGGAGATCAATCTGCTGCTGGCGGAGAGGCATCGGATTCATCCGGGCGAGCCGTCCGACTTCCAAGTGCAGAATACGACCGAAATCGCCGCGGTGCTCGGCATCATCACGGGCACGCTGACCGTCATGCTCTCGTCGATCGCCGGCATTTCGCTGGTGGTCGGCGGCGTCGGCATCATGAACATCATGCTCGTTTCGGTCACGGAACGCACTCGCGAGATCGGCATTCGGATGGCCGTGGGAGCTCGGCCGCGCGACATCCTGCGGCAGTTCTTGGTTGAGGCGATCATTCTGTCGTGCATCGGCGGCTTGATCGGGTTCTTGCTCGGCGTCGGCGCGTCGGTCTCGGCGACCATGTTGATCAACCACTTCACCAGCGGCACGAAATGGCCGATCGTGATCTCGATGCCCGCGGCGCTTATCTCCTTCCTGTTCGCCGGCGCGGTCGGCGTCTTTTTCGGCTACTACCCCGCACGTCGCGCCAGCCGACTCGACCCCATCGACTCGTTGCGTTACGAATAGACGTGTGCCGAATCCCGTAGTCCCTTGCCTGGAGGCGTCCTCGTGCTGCGTTCTTCGTTGGAACCGTTGTTTTCAAGACTGACGTTCCCCTGCCGCCGCTTCGTGAAGCCGCTGGCCTGTGCGGCCTGCGTCGGTTTGTCGCTCGCCGCCGGCTGCCAACCTGCGGCTCCTCCGCCCGCCGCCCCTGCCGGTAAGGCGCCCGCGAGCTCGGCGGCGGCCGGCGATTCCTCCACGACGCAGGCGGCCCCGAAGACCGCCCCGGCGGCGACGGAAACGCCCTCCTCGGAGAAGCCCGCCGCCGACACGTCAGCGGCCGAGAAGCCCGCCGCCGATGCACCAAGTGCGGCGGCGCCGGCGGCGCCCGCGCCGCGCGTGGCGACTTGGGCCCAAGCGCAAGAGTTCATCGCCAGCCAAAAGGGCAAAGTCGTGGTGCTCGACCTGTGGTCGAACTTCTGTCCGCCGTGCATCGCCGAATTGCCGCAACTGGTCAAGATGCAAGCCGACCTCGGGTCCGACGTGGTGTGCGTCTCGTTCAACTGCAATTTTGCCGGCGATGGTTCGCCGGAAGACGAGCGTGAAGCGGTGCTGGAGGTGCTCAACAAAGTGCACGCCAACTTCCAGACGTTCATCAGCGCCGACAAAGACACCGACCTCTACGAAAAGATCGGCATCGCATCGATTCCTGTGATTCAGGTGTACGGCCGCGATGGGAAGTTGGCCAAGCAGTTCGACAACGAAAAGAACGAGTACGGACCGGATGGCTTCACGTACGAGAAGCACATCCGTCCGTTCGTCGAAACCTTGGCGAAGCCTTAAATGCGTTCGGTCGACGCGGCGCCAGCGACCAATGCACCGTCGCACCAGCGACCGGCGCACCGGCGACCAGCGCACGAGCGAGCTGCGCACGGCGTCTACGGCTGCTTGATCACATGCCGTTGATCGACGGCGAGGCCGTCGAGCTGTTGGGTTGCGCCGTCGGGCCAGCGAATCTCGATCTTGTCAATCTTCGCCGCGTCGCCCAGTCCAAAGGCCAGTACGGTGTCGGACTGCGAGAGGTAGCTGCGAGTTGCGTTCACTTCGCGTCGCAGCACTTGGTCGCCCAAATGCAAGCGGACGGAGGCGCCGACGGCGTCCAGGTTCGGCGCTTTCCCGACCAGCCGCAACTGCAGCCAGCGACGTCCCAGTTTTTGGTCGTTGCGCAGCAGACGCGGCGTCGAGCCGCTGGCGGTGAGCACGATATCCAAGTCGCCGTCATTGTCGAAATCGGCGAGCGCCGATCCGCGGCCGACGATGCGACGGAAGATGTCGTCGCCCGCTTGTTCGGACGTCATCGGCAGGAATTCCGTCGACTGCTGCGGGCCGCAGTTCCAAAACAACTTGGGCGGCTGTTCGTAGAACTGCGTCGGTTGCACTTTGTTGATGTCTTCCTCCAAGTGGCCGTTCGATGAGAGGATGTCGAGTCGGCCGTCGAGATCGAAATCGAAGAAGAGCACTCCGAACGTCAGCGACAAGCGCGTGGGAGGTCCGAGTCCGGTGGCGAGCGCCGCGTCGAAGAACTGCAGGGCGTCGCTTTCGGCCACGTACAGCGCTGTCATTTCGTTGGCGAAGTTCCCGATCGTGACTCCCAAGCAGCGATCATTGCGGAACCAGCCGACGTCGATTCCCATCGCGCCGCGTGCGTTGCCCTGCGTGTCGAAGGCGATGCCGGTGAGCGTCCCGATTTCCTCGAATTTGCCGCCGCCCTTGTTGTGGAAGACGAAGTTCTGCACCGTGTCGTTCGCGACCAGCAGGTCGATCTTGCCGTCTTCGTCCAAATCGATCGGCGCGATGCCCATCGTCTTGGCCATCGGGACTTGCGTGTTCGGATTGCGAACCTGGACTCCCGCTTCGGCCGAGATGTCGGTGAACTTGCCGCCTCCGTCGTTGCGATAGAGATACGGGAATGTTCCTTCGAAGGCGACCGGCGGTCCGTAGGCGCGACCGACGCCGACCAGTCGAAAGTCCTGCGCCTTATCGATGTCGCGCGACCAGCGAACGTAGTTGCCGACGAACAGGTCGAGATCCCCGTCGTTGTCGCAATCGAAGAATGCGGCGCTCGTCCCCCATTCTTGTTCGGCGCCGGCGACGCCTGCGGCGTCGGTCACGTCGACGAACTTTCCTTGTTCGTTATGAAAGAGGCGATCTTTGCCGACCGCGGAGATGAAAACGTCGCGCCAACCGTCGCCGTCGTAGTCGCCGACGGCGACGCCTGTTCCATAAAAGGTGACGTTGAGTCCCGCGGCGGCGGTGACATCTTCAAACTTCCCGGCGCCGTCATTGCGATACAAGGCCATCGTCGGCGGCGGATCCGATTTCTTCTCGGACCACGGCCAATCGGCGCCGTTGACGAACAAGAGATCAGCGTCGCCGTCATTGTCGTAGTCGAAGGCGGCGACGCCTGCGCCCATGGTTTCCGGGAGCAGTTTTTCGCCGACGGCGCCGTTGGCGTGCTTGAAAGCGATCCCCGCCTCTTGCGTGATGTCGCGGAAAGGGACGTGGGGCGCTTCGAGCGTCGGCAGTTCGCGCAATGCGGGTTTCGAGAGTTCGGTCTGCGCTGTCACGAGTTCTTTTTTCGGTTGCGACGTCACATAGACGACGATCGCGACCACGATGCCGACGAGTGCGATGCCGGCGAGCGACCAGAGGAGCGCTCGCGTGATGACCGAATCATCGCCGCCCTCTAATTCGGACTCTTCGACCACTTCCTCAATTTTGGAACGTTTCTTGGACATGCCTGAACCATCCTGAAAATCAAACTGTGAATAAATGACGGATCTCAGCGCTCGTGCGCGATCATTCGCCGCCGCCGCTTGCTTCTTTCGAGGCCGCCGGCTCCACGGCGAGCCCTGGAGCGCCGGGGCGTCGCAAGGGATAGATCACCAGCGCTTCGGCCGCGAAGTTGGCATGGGGATACTTCTGTCGCGCCGCCGCCAGCGCCTTGTCCCGCGCGTTGTCATCGGGCTTGTACTTCTCGTGCAAGATCCGGTGGTAATCGGCCTTCGCTTGATCGCCTAGCAGCGCGTGAACCAGATGCAGGCTGTGATGAGCCGCGACGTTTTCGCTGTCGATGGCGAGCGTCTTCTGGAATTGAATCACGGCCTCGCGCAAGAGCGTGTCGCGCGCTTCTTTCTTGGCCGGACCGTATTGCTGCTTTGCGCGTTCAAACAGCGTCGCGCCCAGTTCGTTGATCACCTCGTAATCGAGGCTGAAGTCGAACTTTCGTTTGGCCATCTCGGGCGTGTGGTCTTCCAGCACGGCGCGGAAGTTCTTCTCCGCCGCTTCCAAGTAGCCCTGTTGGCGATTGAGCAGGCCGCTCAGCCAAGCGATCGTCCACGGCGGCGCCGGCGGATCCTTCGCTTGCGCCGCTCGATTGATCGCCTGCACGGCCTCGTCAATCCGTCCTTCCGCGTTGTACACGCGAGCCAGATTGAGCGGTCCGTCGAAACGTCCCAGCTTCTCGACTTCGGCGAACGCCTCGGCCGCTTGCCGCAATTCGCCTTTCGCGCCTCCTTGTCCCTCAAGGAACAAGCCGATGCCGTAATCGTTCCAGCGTTGCCAGATTGGAATTTCGACCTTGGCATTTTCGACCGGCGTCTCGATTCCCTCCACGGGGAAGGTCATCTTGTCGACGGCGAGCGTCGTGATGGGCAGGTCGATGCGATACGGCTTGCCGGGCTCATAACCGCGGATCGGCAAGTCGCCGGGCTTCGCCGCCTTGGTGACGAAGTCCATGTACTCTTTGTCGAACTTTCGGTACTGCAGCTTCACTTCGACCGTAATCGGCGCCTTGGCGTCGGCGGGCACGTCAAGTTCATAGTGTCCCACAGCCGCTGCGCCGGGCGGAATCTGGTGGTTGTACAGCGGGACGAAGATGTCTTGCGCGTTGCGCCGATTGATGCGATTGCCGTGCTTGTCAAGCATGAAGACGTTGAAGAAGTACGACCACCGATCGACTTCTCCTTGCTCGTCCATGCCGCCGCTGCGTCCGATCACCTGGCCGCCGCTGGAGACGGTGACATCGAGCCAGATCTCGTTGGAGTCCGCGGTTCCTTGAGTAAACGGGTGCCCCAGTTTGAGCGTGCGGATCACGGTTTCCAGTAGATACTTGCCGCCCGGTTTGAGCGCCGGGACGTCAGGCCGCAGCGGCGCGTGCAATCGACCGTCGATCAGGCCTTCTTCGCCCGGCGTGCGGACGCCGAAGATGTCGACGCGCATCGTGCCCTTCAGAAACTCTTGATGCTGCTTGAGCATCTCCGGCGACTCGCGCCAGTGGGCGATCGCCGTATTGGCGGACGGGAACGCATGGCTGTGGATGCTCAGATCCTTCGCCCCCTCATAATGCTTCTCGCCGGCCTTCGCGCCGAAGTCGTTTGAAGCAACGAGCGGCATATGACACTCGTTGCAGTTCGACTTGGCCGTTTCGGGATAATAAAAGCTACGCGCCCCGTGCCCCGACACGCCGCTCAGCAGGTAGGTGTCATAGTGATTCTGACCGCGGAGGAACTCCTTGTAGTCGGTGACCTCTTTCGACAGATCGACCTTGTGGCAGGTCGAACAGAACTCGGCTGATCGGTAGAAGTCCTTCATAAAGGTCTTCTTGTGGAACGACGGCTTGGCCTTGACCAATTGGTTGTTGACCCACTGCAAGACCGGATTGTCGCTGTAGGCGAACGGGTAATGGATCGGTTCTTCAATGGTGTAGTCGGCGTTGCCGCGCGTGCTGTCGACGGAGTGAATCGAGTGGCAGACCGTGCACGTGACCCCGGCATGCGCCGTCTCGTCCTTCACGTCGTCGTATTGCGGATTGTCGAACGCGCCGCTGAAAAAAGGGACCGGGTCGTGGCAGCCGGCGCAGAACCGAGCCGCTTTGACGTCCCCCTGCCGTTTCAGACTCACCTCGCGCGTTTCCCGGACGCTCGCCAAGTAGGCCGGATTGTTGAACGAACTCACATGGTGCGCGCTGTGAAACCAGCCTTGGTACGCGTCCGTATGGCACTTCTTGCAGTAGTCGTCCATCATGAGCGTCTTCGCTGGAATGAAGTCCCCGGTCGCCGTTTTCGCGCGCGACGGCTGGAAGTATTTCACGCCTTCTTGCGAGCGAGTGGCGTACCACTTGCGCGGATCTTGCGAATGCAGCACGAGCATCAGGCAGACGACGGCGGCGACGGCGCCCAGATAGCCGAAACCGATCTTCCATTTGATCTTGGGGCCGGCGAGACGGTGGAGCCAATACAGCCAGACGGCCGCCAGCGGACTGCCGACATGCATCCAGTACGCCAGCGAGCGTCCAAAGGGCTGCTTGAGATCGAAGCCGCCGATGCGCATCAGCAGCAATCCCGAGACCAGAACGGCGAGCCCCGCGAAGAAAAGGACGTACCCGATCCGCACCGCGCGGCGGTTCTTCCGATTTCGAGTGGCCCACATGTGAACGAGGCCGAACACCAAGTACGGGACGATCAAGAGCAGCCCGAGCGCGAGGTGCACCAGGAACATGTACTGATAGAAGTAGTCCTGGAAAATCTGGCGTTCCCACGCGAACTGTTTCGCGAGCCACTCGGTGAACGTAATGGCGGAGAGGTACAGCGAGTTGGCGCCGAGCAGCGCCACCAGGCCGAAGACGACGAAGAGAACGATTTTGAGCTTGGGGCCGACCGCCTTAACGTAAGCCCGCTTTTGTGGATTTGAGGGCTTCGCACCGGAACTTTGCGGACCTGAAGACGCACCGTGAGACATGTACGGATTCCTGGAAGGGTTTCCCAGCAGACATCGCCGAACCAGATGAGTGGCGGATGGCGACCGCCGCTCGCGAACATTCCGGCGACGTAGTTGATGCACGCCGCTTGCGAATGCGTTCATCGCCAGCGCGCGTTGACTTGCGGTCAATCACGGAGGCGGCGACGACGCGGCGCTAAGCGCGCGGCGGCCGCTCGACGCGACTCCGTAAGGCGGACCGCGCGGGGAGAGATTCGTCGCGGCAGAGGCGACGCGTGCAATCCGGACTCGTGGCCGCCGACGACTCGGCCATCAAAACATGCTCGATGCTGCGAACGTGGATGCGCAACGGCGGCGTGGACGCGGGGGTGGTCGGACGCTGACCGCGGCAGTGAGGTCCGCGGCACGGTCCGTCAGGTCTGGGAACCGACGGATCTTCGTCCAATTCGAAACGAACCTGGCCGGCCATCGCTTGACTTGTTCGCGTCTGGCCAGCCAACGCCGTCGACTGCTTCGCACCGTGCGGCGTGTACCAGACCACTGGTCGGCCGTTCATCCACAGATAGTCGCCGCAGCCGGCCTGAACGGAACGCTGCGCCAGCAGGCTCGTCGCCCATAATGCGACGATCGCCGCAAGGCCCAGTCGCACGGTGCGCGCAACGCGACCGACGCCCGAACCGGAACGGTCGGGGAATGCAACGGGCGGCGAAGACCGATTCGCGTGCGCCATGCGTGACACAGGTGCGACGTGTTGAAGGAAAAGACCGAAAGGCCGCGGAGAAAGCATCCGACGAGCGACTCGACCTACTATAGGGCGTGCGTCTGGCAGAGTCAACGAAAGTCGCGGGAGCGGCGGGAGTCCGCATTTTCGATAGGGAACGGCGAGCTTCCCGTTTCAAGCCTTGCGACGAGGGACTTCGCGAGAGAAAATGCTCTCAATCACGGCCTGGATCCCTACGCTACGTCGGTCAACCCATGATTGACCTGCGACTTCGTTAGCTCCAAGTTCCGTATCGAGCATCGCCTCGTTAATCTCCTCGATGTTGCTAAGAATGCTCGCCGTTTTCCTGGTGTGTGTCTTCCCTGTCCCGTTCCAAGGTCGGTTGCGAAGGCGGATCCGGTACGCACTCGAAGTCGCCAACGACCTGAGGGAAAAACTGAGAACGCGCGACGCCGTGTTTCAGGCATTTGGGCGCCGAGCACGGGCATTTCCGGCTAACGCAAGTAGTTCAAACGAGAAACTAGTCTTGGACTTCCAGGGATTGGCCATCATTGTGGTATTCAATGGCGACTACGTTGAGCACGCTTACATCACCAATAGCGATGATGTGCTTGATAACGAGACTCACAGGCAATTTCCGTGGATTCAATCGGATGAGTGTTTCCAGTTCGCCGTTTCAAAAGGCCTCGTGAAGGGAGACGACCGATAGGCCCATGTTGAGGGCGTATTCTTGGGAGGAAGTCGTTTAACCCGCAGCCGGAGGCGAGGGGCTTGTAATGGATCGTCAACGCCGCGCGCTCGGGGCATTTTCGCGCGATTGAGGCAGACAGGCTGGAAGCCTGTCCTACGGGAGGCGGCGCCGAACAAGTTCGAGGATCGACTCGTGGAGGCGGCCGTTGGTTGCGAGGACGCTGGATTTCGCGAGCGGCAGGTCGAGCCCGCGGCAGTCGGTCACTCGGCCGCCTGCTTCTTCCACGAATAGCCGGCCGGCGGCAAAGTCCCAAGGCGCCAATTCGTATTCGAAGAAGCCGTCGAACCGCCCCAGTCCGACCCAGCACAGGTCCAGCGACGCGGCGCCGAAGCGGCGGATGCCGTGGATCTGCTGGCGGAACAGATCGCCGATCGCGGCCAGCGTCGCATCCATCATCTTGTCGCGGTCGTAAAAGAAGCCGACGCCCAAGAGGGCCTGATCGAGTCGCGTGGAGTTCGAGACCTGTACGGCTTGCCCGTCGTGAAACGCCCCGCAGCCGCGCCGAGCGACGTACCATTCGTCAGTGAGCGGCTGGTAGACCACGCCGCACTCGGGCTGGCCGTCGCGGTAATAGGCCACCGATACCGCGAACTGAGGGATGCGGTGCGCGAAGTTGTTGGTGCCGTCGAGCGGATCGATGACCCACAAATGCTCCGCGTCCACTCGATCCCGATGCGCCTCTTCGGCCAGGATCGAGTGGTGTGGAAAGGACGCGCGAATCGCGCTGACGATCGCATGCTCGGCCTCGGTGTCGGCGTCCGACACGAGGTTATACGACTGCTTCCCGCGCATCACGACGCCCTCGCGGTAATGCCGCAGGACGATCTCTCCGCCGATGCGTGCCGCTTGTTGAGCGACGATCAGTTCCGGCGCACTCATGCTTTACACTTCCATCAGCATGCGCGACGGTTCTTCGATGACTTCCTTGATCCGCTTGAGGAATCCGACCGCTTCCCGGCCGTCGACGATGCGGTGGTCGTAAGTGAGCGCCAAGTACATCATCGGGCGGATGACGACCTGGCCGTTCCGCGCCACGGGTCGCTCTTGAATCGTGTGCATCCCCAGGATGCCGCTTTGCGGCGGATTCACGATCGGCGTCGACAACAGCGAACCATAGACGCCGCCGTTGCTGATCGTGAACGTTCCGCCCATCAGCTCTTCCGGCGCGATTTTGTTCTCTTGAGCCCGCCGGCCGAAGTCGGCGATCGTCGACTCAATCTGCGCGAAGCTCATCAGCTCCGCGCGCCGCAGGATGGGAACTACCAAACCTTTGCCGCCGCCGATCGCAATGCCGATGTCGTAATAGTTGCGATAGACGATCTCGCGCCCGTTGCGAATTTCTGCGTTCAGTTCCGGGCACTTCTTGAGCGCGTCGACGACGGCTTTCACGAAGAACGACATGAAGCCCAGCTTCACGCCGTACTGCTGCTGGAAGGCGTCCTTGAAGTCAGCTCGCAATTGCATCACGGCCGACATGTCGACTTCGTTGAACGTGGTGAGCAGCGCGGCGGTCTGCTGCGCTTCGACCAGCCGTTCGGCGATCCGCCGCCGAATGAGGCTCATCGGCACGACCTCTTCCAAGTCGCCGATCACGGTGCGCGTGACGTCGGCGGCCACGGGCGGCGGGCTGGCCTTCGCTTCAACCAACGTCGCGGCCGGCTTTTCCGCGACCGGTCGAGCCGGTGCGGCGGGCGCTGTCGCGACCACCGGCGCTGCGACCGCGGGCGTCGCTGCGGGCGCTGGCGGCGGGGCGAGCGGCTTGAGTGGTTGCAGCGGCGGCGGAGGCACCGTCGGCTTGGACGCAGGCGCCGGAGTCGGGGCGGGAACGGGTGCGACGGCGGCGGGGGCGGCCGGTGCAGCAGCGACCGGTGCAGCCGCAGGGGGCGGTGCGGCGGCGGGGGGCGGTGCGGACGGGGCGACTGCGGCGGCGGAACCGGCATCCAGCAGCACGGCGATCACTTCGCCGACCGAGACAACGTCGCCGTCGCGCTTCACGATCTCGCCCATCACGCCGCTGGCGGGCGCGGGAAGGTCGACCGAGGCTTTGTCGGTTTCAATCTCCACCAGGTTCTCATCGCGAGTGACTTTGTCGCCCGGCTTCTTCAGCCAGCGCCCGATCTGTACTTCCTTAATCGATTCGCCCACGGCGGGCACGCGTATCTCAATGGCCATTTCAACATTTCCTCAAGTGCTTGGATGTACGCGACGCCGCATTCTCGGCGTCGCAGTCTCGCGTCGGCGAAACTATTGCCCGTTCAACGCTCGAGCAAGAATTTCCTGTTGTTCGATTTTGTGCGCCTCGTGCGACCCCGTCGCAGGACTCGCCGACGCATGCCGCGAGATCCCTGCAAACGGGAACGACTGGAACAGCGTTTCGCCGAGCATCACGCGGAGGAACCGCCAAGCCCCCATGTTTTCCGGCTCTTCCTGCACCCAGAACACGGGCGTACCTGCTGGGTAAGCATCCATGATCTGTCGCAACTGCACCTTCGGCAACGGGTAGAGCTGTTCGAGCCGAATGATGGCGACATCCTTGATTTGATGCCGTTCGCGCATTTCCGACAAGTCGTAATAGACCTTGCCCGTGCACAGCAACACGCGACGCGTGGGCGTACCGACCGGCCGCGCATCGGGCAGGATGCGTTGAAAGCGACCTCGCTCCAGGTCCTCCAACGACGACACGACGCGCGGGTGCCGCAGGAGGCTTTTGGGCGTCAGGACGACCAGCGGTTTGCGCCACTTGCGGAGCACTTGGCGACGGAGCAAGTGGAAGATCTGCGCCGGGGTCGTCGGGCACACGACCTGCATGTTGTCTTCCGCGCACAACTGCAGGAATCGCTCGACCCGCGCACTCGAGTGCTCCGGGCCTTGTCCTTCGAAGCCGTGCGGCAGCAGCATCACCAGCCCGCTCAAGTGCCGCCACTTGTCCTCCGCACTGGCGATGAACTGGTCGACGATCACTTGCGCCACGTTCCAAAAGTCGCCGAACTGGGCTTCCCAGCAGACCAATCCGTCCGGGCAATCGAGGCTGTAGCCGTATTCGAATCCGAGCACGCCGGCTTCGCACAGCGGGCTGTTATGCACCTCGAACGGCGCCTGATCGGGCGTCAAGTGCCGCAGCGGGCAGTAACGTTGGCCTGTCGCGACGTCGTGCAGCACCGAATGGCGATGGCTGAAGGTGCCGCGCTCCGAATCTTGGCCCGTGATCCGCACGCGGCGGCCGGTGGTCACCAACGTCGCGAAGGCAAGCGCCTCGGCGGCGGCCCAATCAAGCGGCGATTCGCGGCGCGCCATTTCCGACCGCTTCTCGAACATGCGTTTGAGCTTCGGGTGGATCTGGTAGCCGTCTGGAACGGCGTTCAGTCGACCCAAAAGCTGGCACAACTGCTCCGAGGCAACGCCCGTGTTTGGTTCGTCGTCATCCGGTTCCTCGCCGCCGCTGTAGCCATTCCAAATGCCGGTCGGACCGCCCAGGCGAGGCATGAAGTCGTTGGAATGAGCCGCTTCGAACTCGCGTTCCAAGTGTTGCCGCCGCGCCTCGACGATCTTTTCCGCCTCGTCGACCGTGATCTCGCCCAGCAACAGCAAGTGTTCCAGGTAGTGGAAGCGGACCGGATCTCGCTCTTCGATCAACTTGTAGATTTCCGGCTGCGTGAACCCTGGTTCATCCCCCTCGTTGTGCCCCCAGCGACGGTAGCAGTACATGTCGATGACGACGTCCCGCTTCCATTGCTGGCGGAAGTCGAGCGCCAAGTTGACGACCTGCGCGACCGCGGCCGGATCTTCGCCGTTGACGTGGAAAATGGGGATTTGCAGCATCTTCGCCACGTCGGTGGCGTAGGTGGTCGACCGGGCTTCTTCCGGCAAAGTCGTGAATCCGACTTGGTTGTTGACGATCACATGCAGCGTGCCGCCGACGTTGTAGCCGGGCAGTTGGCTCATGTTGAGCGTCTCTTGGATGATGCCTTCGCCCGCGAAGGCCGCATCGCCGTGGATGAGCAGCGTGAGGCCTCGTTCGCGCTGCACATCGCCGGTGCGATCTTGCTTGGACCGCATCCGCCCCATCGCCACCGTGTTCACGTACTCAAGGTGACTCGGGTTGAAACACAGCGACAAATGGATCGATCGGCCTTGCGAAGTGACCCAATCGCTATTGAAGCCCAAGTGATACTTGACGTCGCCGCCCCCACGGAACAGGTGGGGCGCCGCATCCTTGAACTCCCAGAAAATCTCTTGCGGCCGCTTGCCGAGAATGTTCGCCAGGACGTTGAGTCGCCCGCGGTGAGCCATCCCGAGCACCACTTTGTCGATGCCCTGAGTGCCGACCTTTTCAATCGAGAGGTCGAGCAGCGGGATGAGGCTTTCCGAGCCTTCCAGCGAAAACGTCTTGGCGCCGACGTGCTTGCGCCGCACGAACTCTTCAAAAATCGTGGCGTCGGTGAGCCGCGTCAGGATGCGCACCTGATCCTCGCGCGACAGCTTGATGTGGTTCTCGGTGTCCTCCATGCGATGCTGCAACCAATCGCGGACCGCCAGGTCGTCGATGTGCATGAACTGCGCGGCGATGTTTTTGCAGTAGGTGCGCCGCAGTCGCTTGATGATCGCTCGCAGCGTCTGCGTCGAGGGACCGCCGATCGACGTCGTCGAAAAGGGGCGGTCTAGGTCGGCTTCACGCAATCGGTGAAATTCGAGCGACAGTTCGGGCTGATCGGGGCGCGGGCGCCCCAGCGGATCGATTTTGGCGACCAAGTGTCCACGCACTCGATAGGCGCGGATCAACTGGTCGACGCGGTCCTGCAGACGCTGCATGTCGAATTCGTCGGCGGTCGCCGCGCCGCCTTGTCCAATGCCGACGGCGGACGCCCGAGTGAAGGTGGCGGGCGCCAACGGAGGGTTGAACAGGCTGCTGGGACCAAATGACGGTCGGAAGCGGACACGTCCCGGAAATTCGTTGTGGTCGTCGGAACTGCCGTTCCCGTCATGGTTTCCGTTGCGGTATTGACGCGCGAGTTGCGTCAGGTAACCGCGCCAATTCTCGGGCACCTTGCCGGGGTCGCGCAAGAATTCTTCGAGCAACGATTCGACGTAAGCGGTGCTGAGGCAGTCGAGTTCGGGCGATTTTTCGTTCATGAAAGCCATCCCAGCATCTTGTGGAAGCGGAAGACCGGGGGAGCAGGAAAATTGGGTGGTTTGTCGGACGCGGGTGTCTTGGTTCCGCGCTAGAGTCCTATTAGATCGGCAAATCGGCATTTCGCCGAGGGCCAATTCGGCCGGTTCGGCAAGATTTGCGGATTGTGACGGGGGGGAATCAAAGAATTTGGGGCGGGCGAGGGAAGGGGGGATTCTCTGGTCCCCTATAGTTCTCCGCAAATCCCGTCGCTCAGCAAGCCCCTCGTCCACCCTCGACTCGCCATTCTGCTTATGTCGCCCGTTCCCGCCGTCCGCGTCCGCGATGCGAATGAGTCTCCCCTTCGTCCGGAGGGGGAGTACGTGCTGTATTGGATGACCGCCGCGCGCCGCACCTCCTGGAACTTCGCTTTGGACCAAGCGATCGGTTGGGCCAGGCAGTTCGCCAAGCCGCTGGTGATCTTCGAACCGCTGCGGTGCGGGTATCGGTGGGCCAGTCCTCGATTTCATCAGTTCGTCATCGAGGGGATGGCCGATAACGCTCGGTCGCTCGCCGGAAAGCCGGTCACGTATTTCCCGTACCTTGAACCGGCTCCGCATGCGGCCGAGGGACTGCTCGAATCACTCGCCGCTCGCGCCTGCCTCGTCGTTACGGACGATTTTCCGTGCTTCTTTCTCCCGGCGATGGTGCGCCTGGCGGCGCGACGACTGCCGGTGCGATTGCAGACGGTCGACGGCAATGGCGTATATCCGATGCATGCAACGGACCGCGTCTTCTCGATGGCCCATTCGTTTCGCCTGCACCTGCAAAAGGAGATTCGGCCGCATCTGGATGAGTTTCCGGAGGCGGACCCTTGGCCGCGAGCGCGGCTGCCGAGGCTGGAGCGGCTGCCGAACGACGTCGCGTCGCGGTGGCCGGCGGCGGATGTCGAACGGCTTTCGAGTCGGCGCGGCGAGCTCGCGTCGTTCCCGATCGACCGGTCGGTGGGCGTGGTGGAGACGGTCGGCGGTGCGAACGCCGCTCGCAGGGCGCTGGATGAATTCCTCGCGCGGCGGCTGGCGGTTTACGGGGAAGAGCGGAATGAGCCGAGTCGCGAAGCGACGAGCGGATTATCGCCGTACTTGCATTTCGGACACATTTCGGCGCATGAAGTATTTTCGCGGGCGATGCAGTGCGAGTCGTGGACGCCGGCGCGGCTGACGGTGCGTCCGCACGGCAAAGCGAAGGGGTGGTGGCAGGCCAGCGCGTCGCTGGAGTCGTTTCTGGAAGAACTGCTGGTGTGGCGCGAGATCGGCTACAATTTTTGCTCGAAGCGTCGCGATTACGACCGCTATTCGTCGCTGCCCGATTGGGTGCAGGAGTCGCTGGCGAAGCACGCTTCCGACCCGCGACCGCACGTGTACACGCTGGACGAATTCGAACGAGCGGCGACGCATGATCGGCTGTGGAACGCGGCCCAGAACCAATTAGTCCGCGAGGGGCGGATGCACAATTACTTGCGGATGTTGTGGGGCAAAAAGATTTTGGAATGGTCGAGCAGCCCGGAGGAGGCGCTCGCGGTGATGATTGAACTGAACAACAAGTATGCGCTCGACGGCCGCAACCCCAATTCATACACCGGCATTTTTTGGGTGCTGGGGCGATACGACCGCCCGTGGGGCCCCGAACGCCCCATCTTCGGCCTAATCCGCTACATGAGCTCCGACAACACCGCCAAGAAGCTCGACGTCAAACAGTACGTGCAGCGCTACACGTAGGACAGGCTTCCAGCCTGTCTGGGACCGAATATACGCTTGTTGGCATGCCGACCGAGATTCCCGCCCTTCCCCTTTCTCGCGGACTAGGACTCGTTCTGTAACGCATGGAAATCGGGGTGGTCGGGGAACGGATAGACAATGGCTTTTTGCGGCTGCTTGATGTTGAGCTTTGCAAAGAACATGGGGTGGACGACGCAAAGTTCGCTGACAGGCAGCGAAAGTCGGTCTTCGATGGCGTACTCGAAGTCCGCCTCGATGACTTTTGAGACGGAGTTCTTGCGGCGTACAAGTCCAACAATTCCAAGCTCGGCCAGCATTCGTCGGAAGGCATACGGAGAGTATTCATTCGCTGGCCACTGCGAAGCAGTGCTAGGCGCGATGCGATCCAATTCATTTCCATTGAACATGACGGGGAATCTCTCGAGCGCACGAACAATGCTTGCAACATTCGGGTACACTTTTGAGTAGGAGTTCAAGACCTCTTCGGCGGAATGTCGCTCTTGTTGATGCACCGCGTCAACAATCGTTTTGCTGGTGAAATACGGAAACTCCTTTCGTTCTATCGCTAGCGCGGCCAGTTGATTGCAAAGAATTACCAATTGGCGAGGCCGAAGCTGCGTGTGCCTTAACAGGTAAGGGAATGTTGCCTCGGGCAGTCCGTTTCCGTTCGACAGCGTCTTCCCGAAATAGGGGTTCCAGGCTTTTTGTTGAACGTCTTGATGAGATTGCCAGTCGACGTCGCTTCGCGCCAATTGACGCCATTCCGCCGTGCTCGCGAGGTATTCGTTGAATCGCCAAGAAACAAGCCTCATGAGGTCTTTGGGACGCCAATGCAGGTAGACCGGATTTCGGACATACTTGCTTGAATTCGATATCTCTGCCTCGGACAAATGCGGAAAAATCTCAGCCGAAATGAAGAGTTTGATATGTACGCCTTGATTGGCGTAGCTCGTGTTGAATTTACTCGCACATTCAATGAGTGCGGCTGTCGCTCGCATCATCGGCTCGTTATGTACAGAGTATTTTTCTAGAGAATCAATCGCCAAGATTACCGGATTGTTCTTCGTAATCGAAAGCACCTTCGCCTTTGCACTTTCGAATGAATCCGACCTGAGCCAGTCTTCGAGTTGTTGACTCAATTGGCCTTGTTGATCCGACAGAAATTTGTCCAGGAGTCGCTTGAGTATTTCGCGTAGGAAGGTCGCCGGATTGTTTTTGGGCGAAGTGACGGTCGCCATGGCCGCAATCTCGGAGTCGTAGTCCTTATATTTTGCGAAGATGAGCGACCACAATGCATGTTGCCAAACTGCGACGATTCGCGGGAGCGCCGTCTCAGACGTGCTGGCCGCCGTCTTCGCGATCTGCGACAGGACAGATTCGTAGATCTCCGGCTCGTCCAGGTCGATGCACCTGGCATTGCGAATGTGCGGTTGAAACGTGAAGTAATGGGCCAGAGAAGACTTTCCAGAGCCCCTGCGACCGACGAATAGATAGTGGCGCAGTTGGACGGCTCGTTCATTGAACGGCGTATGGGAAAAGTAGAAGCGTTGGTAAGAATCCTGTAGCAGCTTGATCTCGGATTCACACGACTCGGCGCCAAATGGTTCTGCGAGGGTTGAGATCATGGATGATTCGCTGAATCAAGGGTGAGTGCGAACAGCTTGAACGCGAACGGCCCCCCCCGCTACACCAATTCCCGAATCACCGGTCGTGGTTCGATGAGGTACTGAGGGCGGCCGTTGAGGTCGGGGATGGCGACGTGGTTTACGTCGAGTCCCAGGTTGTGGTACAGCGTGGCGAAGACTTCTTGGTAGTGGACGGGGCGGGAGGTTGGTTCTTCGGCATAGGCGTTCGTCTCCCCGATTACTTGGCCGGTGCGCATGCCGCCGCCGGCGAGCATCGCGAAGGTCACGCGCGGCCAGTGATCGCGTCCCGCGTTGGGGTTGATCTTCGGCGTGCGGCCGAACTCGCCCCACACGACCACCGAGACGTCGCGATCGAGCCCTCTTTCGTGCAAGTCGGCGACGAGGGCGGCGAGTCCTTGGTCGAGCAGCGGGATGACTTTGCGGCCGTGTTTGAAATTGTCTCCGTGCCAGTCGAAGTCGGCGAAGGCGACCGTGACGCAGCGGGCGCCCGCTTCCACCAGTCGTCGCGCCGCGAGGAACTTGGACATGTGGGCCTGATAACCCTTCGACGAATAGGGCAGCACCTCGGGGTCGTCTTGCCCATAGCGCGCCCGCACTCGAGCGTCCTCGCGGGACAAGTCGAGCGCCTCGACCAGCCGACTGGAGCTCAAGATGCCCAGAGCGCGGTCGGTGAATTCGTCGCGGCCGTTCGCGGCGGCCGCGCGGAGGTCGTGGCGTCGGCGGAAGCGGTCGAGGCTGGCGAGCAGATTGCCGCGTTCGTGGAGTCGGTCGAGCGAGACGCCTTGCAAGACCATGTCGTCCATGGCGTCGCCCGAGGGCTTGAACGGCGTATGGGCCATGCCGAGGTACCCGGGGCCTGGCAGGTTGTACGGCAGGTGCTCCATCTTCATCGACAGGTCGATGGCGGGCGGCACGCTGGGGTCGACGGGGCCTTGCAGACGCGACAGGATCGAGCCGATTTCGGGCCATCCGCCCTGCGGCTGGTTGCGGAACAGTCGCCCCGTGACGCACTGGAACGACGAGTGGCGATCTTCGGCGCCGACCAAGGAGCGGATGATGGCGAACTTGTCCATCATTGCCGCGACGCGCGGCATGTACTCGGAGATGTGAATGCCGGGGACGTTCGTCGCGATCGGCTGGAACTCGCCGCGGATTTCCACCGGCGCCGACGGCTTCAGGTCGACCATGTCCTGGTGAGGCGGACCGCCGGTCAGGTAGATCATAATGATCGACTTGTGCCGAGCGGGGCGGGGCGCGAGGCTTTCCGCTCGCAATAAATCCGGGAGCGACAAACCTCCTAGCGCGAGCGAACCGAGGGCGAGAAAGTCGCGTCGCGGCAGACGGTCGCACAGTCGAACGGGAGCGCCGGGGAGGACGAGCATGGGGAGGCGCCTCGCGCGGGTTTCAGGAAGGAAGTGATTGGCGTGGGAAGGGCGGTCGAGGGGCGCCGCGCCGACGTCGGCGGCCGACCCCGCTCGAATGGGCGGTTAACTCCGCCGTTTTAACGAGTCGTCGGGCGAGCCGCAACAAAAATTGCGCGGGCTGGCGACGGGGGAGGCGGCGAGTCCGCGACGCAGTCGCCGATTTTGCCCCTATCTGACCGACCGGCGTTCGGGTAGGATAACTCGACGTTTTCGGCCAGATTCAAAAGCGGCTCGCCCGTGGCGGCTGCTTTTTCGCCCAAGCTTCTTTCGCGGTACCGGATTAGGTCGGTTTCACTGCAAGCAGCCCAGGCGGCTTTGGTCCGACAGGCGAACGTCAGAGGGAAACCTCGTTGAAGCGTTCGCGCTGACTTGCAAACGACATCCGGGGATTCGCTGCACGCTGGGTGCGGCGAACAAGGGGATCGCGTTTTCGCACAGAACGCGATTCTAGTCGTCCGCGCTTCCACTTCGACGGCGCGGCGACGTAGGCGTGCGAGAATTGAGGAACTTCGTGACAGTGCAGGGGAATGAGCAGGTAGGCAACGACGGCCCGATTTTTGTTGATGTAACGACGACTCAGGAACAGTCCCAAACGGTTGAACAGCTCCCAGAGGTCGAACAGCCCCAAGAGGTTGAACAACAAACGGTCGAGTGCTCGGTCGAGGCGCCTTGTGCGGTGGTGGATGAGTTGGAAGAGGAGTCGATCGAAGCCGAATTGAGCGACGACGAAAGTAGCGATGTCGAAGCCAGCGATGACGAGTTGAGCGACGATGAACTGGTCGAAGAAGCCGTCAGCGAAGATACGGGACTGAAGTTCCGCGACCTGAAGCTCAACGCGGCGATTCTCGAGTCGCTCGAGAAATCGGGCTACACGACGCCGACTCCCATTCAGGCGGAGACGATCCCGCTGCTGCTCGCAGGCCGCGACGTGCTCGGGCAAGCTCAGACGGGCACCGGCAAGACGGCCGCGTTCGCCCTGCCGATGCTCCAACGCATCGACCTGGCGGTGTGCCAACCCCAAGTCCTGGTGCTCGCTCCGACTCGCGAGTTGGCGATCCAAGTGGCCGATGCGTTCAAACGCTATGCGTCGAAGATGCCGGGCCTGCGGGTGGCGGCCATCTACGGCGGGCAGGACTACACGATTCAATTCCGAGCGCTTGATCGCGGCGTGCACGTCGTCGTCGGGACGCCGGGCCGCGTGATGGATCACATGCGCCGTGAATCGTTGAAGCTCGACAAACTTCAAGGCCTCGTACTCGACGAAGCCGACGAGATGTTGCGGATGGGGTTTGCGGACGACGTGGAGTGGGTGCTGTCGCAGTCTCCCGCCGAGCGACAAATCGCACTCTTCTCGGCGACGCTCCCGGAGCCGATTCGCCAGATCGCTCACCGCCATCTGCGCAATCCGGCACAGATCACGATCGCGCAAAAGACGGCCACCGCGGACACGATTCGTCAACGCTACGTGATCGCTCAGCCGAATCAGAAAGACGAAGTGCTCAGCCGCATTCTCGAAACGGAAACGATCGACGGCGTGATCGTGTTCGTGAAGATGAAGAGCACGACCGAGCCGCTGGCTGAGTTTTTGAATCAGCGCGGTCACCGAGCGGCGGCGCTGAACGGGGACATCCCGCAAGCGCAGCGCGAGCGGATCGTCAATGCGCTCAAGTCGGGGAAGCTCGACGTCCTCGTCGCGACCGACGTCGCTGCACGGGGACTCGACGTCAACCGGATCAGCCACGTCGTCAACTTCGACCTGCCGTTCGACAGCGAGGCGTACGTGCATCGCATTGGGCGGACGGGGCGCGCGGGGCGGCAAGGCGAAGCGGTGCTCATTGTGTCGCCGCGCGAGCAAGGCCGCTTGCGTCGGCTCGAACAGGCCACTCGGCACGCCATCGAACCGATGTCGCCGCCCAGCAACCGGGCGATCAACAAGCGGCGCGTGACGAAGTTCCACGAACGGATCACGGCGGCGCTGGCGCGTCCGGAATTGCAGACCTTTACGTCGATCGTCGAGCAGTATCTGCGCGAACACGAGACGCCGATGGAGCAGATTGCGGCGGCGTTGGCGATTCTCGCGAACGGCGACGCACCGTTGTTCGTGACCGAAGAATTGCAACCGGCGCAGTTTCCCGAGCGGCGCGGGCGCTTCCGCGACGAGCGGGGCGGGCGCGAACCGCGCGGATTTGAGCGTCGCGGGCACGAATCACGCGGACACGAATCACGCGGCTTCGAAGGACGTGGACATGAAACGCGCGGGTTTCAGGGGCGCGGCTTCGAAGAGCGCGGCGGCGAAGGACGCGAACGTCGACCGAGCGGACGTCGCCAAGAACTCATGCAGTCGTTCCGCATCGAAGTCGGCCACGCGCATCAGGTGAAGGCGGGCAATATCGTCGGCGCCATCGCCAATGAAACGGGGCTTGAGAGTCAGTTCATTGGTCGCATCGCCATCTTCGACGACTTCAGCATCGTTGATTTGCCGGCGCGCATGCCGCGCGAAGTCTTCTTCGCCTTGAAGAAGGTGCGCGTCGCGGGGCGGCCGATCAATCCGAGCCGCGTGGGGGGCGGACCGCCGCCTCAGGCGGACAAACGCTTTACCAAGAAGCGCAAGTTCCGCGACCGGCCTGACACGCCGATCACGCAACCCTAAGCCCTGAACTAAATCGTTAAGCTCGCAGGCCGCCCTCTTAAGGCGGCCTGCGTCGCTTCCATTTCGGTCGCTTGACGGCGGTCGCTCATCTGTTAGAGTGCCGCCCGTGCTCAAGGTGTCTCGAGAACTTGTCGTTGCTCGAGAAGAATAGGGAAAACGGTGCAATTCCGTTGCGGTCCCGCCGCTGTAACCGGGGACGAACGCTGATCCAAGTCACTGCTTTGGCCTGCCTGTATGGGTGCGTGTTCCTGTGAACTCGCTCCGCAAGTCGGCTCCGCGGGAAGACTCAGCTAGTAGAACGATCCGGAAGCCAGAAGACCTGCCTTGTAGCGAACAGCAGACGCACGCTTTTTCGCGGAAGAAAGCGACGCGGCGGCAGGTACGTTCCTGCGGTTTGGTCTCGCGTCCCACGTGCGCGACGTCCGTTCCGATCTGGCCGAACTTCGTCTCGCCGCGTTCTCGGCTTTCTCTCCTCGCAGGGTGTTGCGCCTCGACTCGACGATCCGCGGATCGTCATATCCACGAGGATGGGCAAGATGGTTCAAACGAAAGAAGTGGTTGGCGGATGGTGCGCGCTCGCGTCTCCGAGCATGGGGCGTCCAGCGGGGCGGCGTGGTTTTACGCTCATTGAGCTCTTGGTGGTGATCGCCATCATCGGCATCTTGGTGGCGCTCCTGCTGCCGGCCGTCCAGATGGCTCGCGAGGCGGCGCGCCGCACGCAATGCACGAACAACCTCAAGCAGAACACGCTCGCCGTGATCATGTATCACGACTCGTTCCACGTCTTGCCGCCTGCGTATCTGCCATCGTCAGGGGCGTCGCAGGTGACGTGGTTCGGCAAGGTGGACTATGCGACGAATCAGGTCGACACCGACCAAGGCATGATCGCGCCTTACATCGAACGCAGCAAAGCGGTGCTCAAGTGCCCGTCGATGACCAAGGTGGAGCTCTTATACCAGGGCGCCACAGGCGGTTACGGGTACAACCTTAACTTCGGCTATCAGGATTATTCCAACTGGCCGCAGCCGCCGACGATGATCACGACCAATCTGGCGACCTTCCAGTCGACGTCGCGAACCGTCGTCTTCAGCGATTCGGCCCGCATCTCGCTCCCTTGGTCCGGCGATCCCGTGCTGCGCGTCACCGAAAACTTCTATCTGCAAGGTCCGCAGGATTCGTTCGCGGCGCCCAATACTCACTTCCGACACACGACGACCGCCGTCGTTTCATTCTTGGATGGGCACGTCGAGACTCGGTCGGAAGAGTTTGTGCCATCTCCCAGTCATTGGCCGACGTCGGCCAACGACCTGCGCGCCAAAACGCGATTGGGATTCTTGAGTACGTCGAGCGTCGATCTGTATCGGGCGTATTGACCGGCAAGGGCCGCATCGACTTGCGCCGCGGTTTTTTTGCTCTTCGTGCGATTCAGCCGTCTGAACTAGACTCCTGGTAGGTGCGACCGACGACCTACCAGGAGCTATTGAGATGAACAAGCGAATCGCCGACCAGCCGCAACATCCCGGTGCAAGACGGAAGGCGTTTCGTCTTCCATGTCTGGAACCATTGGAACGACGCGAGGTCTTCGCAGGCGACCTCGTCTTGCAGTGGAACGAACTGCTGCTGGCGGCCATTCGAACGGATGCGACGCCGCCGCCGCGCGCGTCGCGAGCCATGGCCATCACGCACATCGCGATCTACGACGCCGTCAATGCCGTCAGTCAAACCGGAACGCCGTACGCGAGCGATCAACTTGCGTCGCCGCTGGCATCCCAAGACGCTGCCGTCGCCGCCGCCGCTCACCGCGCACTCGTAGCGCTGTTCCCCGCTCAAGCGAGCGTCTTTGACGCGGCTTTCACAGCGGCGTTGGCGGCGATTCCCGACGGTTTTTCGGAACAGGCGGGCGTGGCGGCGGGGAATCGAGCGGCGGACGCGATCTTGACGCTCCGCGCGAATGACGGCGCGACCAATATCGTCAGCTATAGTCCTGGTTCCGACCCGGGCGACTGGCAACCGACGCCGCCCGCGAATCTCCCCGCCCTTCTGCCGCAGTGGCCGGATGTGACACCGTTTGCCTTGCCGTCGGTCGACGCCTTCAGCCCGAACGATATCCCCGCGTTGACGAGTGCGGAGTACACGGCCGCCTTCGAAGAAGTCAAAGAACTGGGATCGGTCTCCAGCATTACGCGCACCGCCGACCAGACGAATATCGCCAGATTCTGGAACAACGGCGCGGGGAGCGCCACGCCGCCCGGGCACCTGAATCGACTTGCCGCGATCGTTTCCGCACAGAAGAACCTGACGCTCGCCGAAAATGCGCGTCTGTTCGCACAGTTGAATGTGGCGATGGCCGATGCGGCCGTCATGGCGTGGGACGCCAAATTCGAGACCCAGTTTTGGCGCCCGGTCACCGCAATTCGCGCCGCCGATTCCGACGGCAACGCGGCCACCGTGGCGGACAACTCGTGGACTCCGCTGCTCGTGACGCCGCCATTCCCGTCGTATGTCTCGGGACATGCTAGCTTCAGCGGCGCCGCCGCGGCCGTGCTCAAGTCGTTCTTCGGCACAGACAACGTTTCGTTTACGCTGCCTTCCGAGACGGTCGGCGTGCCCGATCGAAGCTACTCCAGTTTCAGTCAAGCAGCTCAAGAATCGGCGGATAGTCGCTTGTACGGCGGGATTCACTGGCGTTTCGACAACGAAGACGGCTTATCCGCAGGCCGCCAAGTCGGTGAATACGTCGTCGGCCATTTCTTCGGCACTCGCCGCGCCGCTGCTCGGGCCGGCGTCGTCGACCAAGTGCTCGTCGTCCTGGGCTCCGATGCGGCCGACCAGTTGATGTTCGTGAAGCGAGCGCGAGATGTGCTGGTCATGAATCAAGGAAGGCCGCTGGGTGCGTTTCCGCTTTCCGCGTTTCAGTCCATCCATGTCGACGCCCGGGGCGGGAATGACATGGTCTGCGTCGGCGCGTCCATCGCGACGAGTTCGACGCTCCTGGGCGGCGCCGGAAACGACATGCTCTTGGGAGGGGCGGGAAATGACCTGCTGGACGGCGGCGCCGGCGACGATTGGCTGTATGGTTTCGCCGGAAACGATACTCTCCTCGGCGGCGATGGCGATGATTGGCTTTACGGCGGCCTCGGTTCGAATTCTCTCCACGGAGGCCGCGGACGCAATCGGCTCTTTCCGAACTAATCGGCTTCGCGATACGCCGCCCCGCGCGGCTCGCCTCGTTGCCAAGGCGAGCCGGCGCGGTCGGTCGTCGACGTATTACATCCACCAATGGCCGCGGCCGAAGATGGCGTCGACCGCGTGATGGCAGCCGCCGTGCCCACGACCGTGACCATCGTTCGCGAGCCAATCCCAAGGCGAATCTTCATCCTGCGAGTCGTCTTCCTCGCTGGCGACATCTTCGCCGCTCGGCGGTGCGTCCGCTGGCGGCAGCACGGCGTTTGCCGGCGGCGTCCCGACGCTCGTTGAACTCGTCAACCGCACGGTGACGACATTGCCATCCGAAAGGCCGTCGCTGACCTGATAGGTAAACGAGTCATCGCCCGTGTATCCGCTGTCGGCTTGGTAGGTAAACGAACCGTCCGACTCCAGCGTCAGAACGCCGTGTTGCGGACCCGAGATTACGGTAGGGGTCAGCGAGTCGCCGTCGATGTCGACGTCGTTCGCCAATACTCCGCTGCCCGCATCCGCGCTCGCCATCCCGCCGGCATCGATCAGGTACTCGTCGCCCATCGACGTGGGTGCGTCGTTGAGCGATTGAACCACGATGTTGACCCGCCGTTCCTCGCTCGCCGCCGTCCCATTCGTCGCTCGATAAGTAAACCCATCGACGCCGTGGAAGTCGGCGCTCGGAACGTACGTGAACGAACCGTCCGCGTTCAGCGTGAGCGAACCGTGCTCGGGGCCGGTCGCTAATTCGGCCGTCATCGTCAACCCTTGCGGATCAACGTCGTTGGCGAGTACGCCTCGATCAAAGCTCGGCGCCAAAACGCCGTCTTCACCCACGCTGTAGGAGTCGCCTCGAGTCGTCGGTGCGTCGATGACGTCCGTGACTTCGATGGTAACGCTGGCAACGTCGCTGTCGGCCGTGCCGTCGTTGACGACATAGCTGAACCCGTCGACTCCGTGGAAATCGGCGTTCGGGGTGTAGCTGAACGAACCGTCGGCGTTGAGCGTCAGCGTGCCGTGCTGCGGGCCGGTGACAAGGACCGCGGACAAGGCGTCGCCGTCGACGTCGGAGTCGTTAGCGAGGATGCCGGCGGCGGGGATCTCGAGCGTCGCGTCTTCGGCGGTGGTGAAGGCGTCGTTGACGGCGACCGGCCCGTCGTTGACGGCGGTGACTTCGATGGTGACGCTGGCGACGTCGCTGTCGGCCGTGCCGTCGTTGACGACATAGCTGAACCCGTCGACGCCGTGGAAGTCGGCGTTCGGAGTGTAGCTGAACGAGCCGTCGGCATTGAGCGTCAGCGTGCCGTGCTGCGGGCCGGTGACGAGGACCGCAGACAAGGCGTCGCCGTCGACGTCGGAGTCGTTGGCGAGGATGCCGGCGGCGGGGATGTTGAGCGTCTCGTCTTCGGCGGTGGCGAAGGCGTCGTTGACGGCGACCGGCCCGTCGTTGACCGCAGTCACTTCAATGGTGACGCTGGCGACGTCGCTATCGGCCGTGCCGTCGTTGACGACATAGCTGAAACCGTCGACGCCTTGGAAGTCGGCGTTCGGGGTGTAGCTGAACGAGCCGTCGGCATTGAGCGTCAGCGTGCCGTGCTGCGGGCCGTTACGAGGACCGCAGTCAAGGCGTCGCCGTCGACGTCGGAGTCGTTGGCGAGGATGCCGGCGGCGGGGATCTCGAGCGTCGCGTCTTCGGCGGTGGTGAAGGCGTCGTTGACGGCGCGCCGTCGTTGACCGCAGTCACTTCATGGTGACGCTGGCGACGTCGTGTCGGCCGTGCCGTCGTTGACGACATAGCTGAACCCGTCGACGCCGTGGAAGTCGGCGTTCGGGGTGTAGCTGAACGACCGTCGGCGTTGAGCGTCAGCGTGCCGTTCTGCGGGCCGGTGACGAGGACCGCAGTCAAGGCGTCGCCGTCGACGTCGGAGTCGTTGGCGAGGATGCCGGCGGCGGGGATCTCGAGCGTCGCGTCTTCGGCGGTGGTGAAGGCGTCGTTGACGGCGACCGGCCCGTCGTTGACCGCAGTCACTTCGATGGTGACGCTGGCGACGTCGCTGTCGGCCGTGCCGTCGTTGACGACATAGCTGAACCCGTCGACGCCATGGAAGTCGGCGTTCGGGGTGTAGCTGAACGAACCATCGGCATTGAGCGTCAGCGTGCCGTTCTGCGGGCCGGTGACAAGGACCGCTGAGGGCGTCGCCGTCGACGTCGGAGTCGTTGGCGAGGATGCCGGCGGCGGGGATCTCGAGCGTCGCGTCTTCGGCGGTGGTGAAGGCGTCGTTAACGGCGACCGGCCCGTCGTTGACCGCAGTCACTTCAATGGTGACGCTGGCGACGTCGCTGTCGGCCGTGCCGTCGTTGACGACATAGCTGAACCCGTCGACGCCGTGGAAGTCGGCGTTCGGGGTGTAGCTGAACGAACCGTCGGCATTGAGCGTCAGCGTGCCGTTCTGCGGGCCGGTGACAAGGACCGCGGACAAGGCGTCGCCATCGACGTCGGAGTCGTTAGCGAGGATGCCGGCGGCGGGGATCTCGAGCGTCGCGTCTTCGGCGGTGGTGAAGGCGTCGTTGACGGCGACCGGCCCGTCATTGACGGCGGTCACCTCGATGGTGACGCTGGCGACGTCGCTGTCGGCCGTGCCGTCGTTGACGACATAGCTGAACCCGTCGACGCCATGGAAGTCGGCGTTCGGGGTGTAGCTGAACGAGCCGTCGGCGTTGAGCGTCAGCGTGCCGTTCTGCGGGCCGGTGACAAGGATCGCACTGAGGGCGTCGCCGTCGACGTCGAAGTCGTTGGCGAGGATGCCGGCGGCGGGGATCTCGAGCGTCGCGTCTTCGGCGGTGGTGAAGGCGTCGGCCGCCGCGATCGGCAAGTCGTTGACGGCGGCGACTTCGATCGTCACGTTGGCGACGTTGCTATCAAGCGAGCCATCGTTTACTCGATAGCTAAACCCGTCGACGCCATGGAAGTCGGCGTTCGGGGTGTAGCTGAACGAACCATCGGCATTGAGCGTCAGCGTGCCGTTCTGCGGGCCGGTGACAAGGACCGCACTGAGGGCGTCGCCGTCGACGTCGGAGTCGTTGGCGAGGATGCCGGCGGCGGGAATGTCGAGCGTCGCGTCTTCGGCGGTGGTGAAAGCGTCGGCCGCCGCGATCGGCGCATGGTTGATGGGTTGGTTGACTCGCAGCGTGACGGCGCCGAGGCGGCTGTAGCTGTCGCCGTCGAACGCGCGATACAGGAAGCTATCGAGGCCGGTGAAGCCGGCGTTGGGCTGGTAGTCGAAGCTGCCATCGGGGCGGAGATTGAGCGAACCGTGTTGCGGACCGGAGAAGAGTTCGGCCGCGAGCTGTTCGAGTTCGGCGTCGAAGTCGTTGGCCAGGACGCCTTGCGAGGCGACTGCGAGCGGTTCGTCCTGGGAGACTTGGTAGAGGTCGTTGATAGCTTGCGGGGCGTCGCCGGCGAAGACGACGCGGTTTTCAAGGCGTTCGATGCGCAGCGCGCTGCGACGAACCTCGGGGCGCGAACTGCGGACACTGCGGCGTTGACGAGACGATTTCTTCATGTGCGACCAACTCCTGAACGAGGCGCCGTCGTCGAACGACGACGGACGAGACGGGGGCGGATCGGCGCAGAGGCGGCGTCGATACGCGAGAACAGAAAGACACGCAGCGCGTCGTGCGTCGAACGGAAACTCACCGCTGCTCTGAATTCCCTGAGCGGTGAAGCGGGAGGCCGTCCCTAGTGCCTCCACGAGTCGAACGCGGGTTTCGTCGAGCCTTGGTCGCAAAAGCGACGAGAAGAGGCCGGACCGCAGAACCCGGTGATCCGCGGCGCGTCATGGGCCGTGGATCGCGGGTAATAGTTAGCGAGATCCTGCCAGCGTGTCAAACGCGAATTCTCGACCGGCTTGCTACGCCTTTCGACTTACGTCGGCCGCGAACGGCCGAACCGCTTGTCGCATCGCGGATTGAAGAAACAGCGACATTTTTTGCGGTCGACATGAATGGCCTGTCGTCGGAAACGGCGCGAGCGCAGCTTCCGGCGACTTCACGCGACCGGGCGAATCACGGCCCGTCGCGAAGCTGTAACGGTTAGCTGTTTTGTCCGGTTAGATGCGCTGTCTGGCTAGATGCGCTGTCTGGCTAGATGCGCTGTCTGGCTAGATGCGCTGTCTGGCTAGATGCGCTGTCCGAGGGCCGGCTCCAGTGCACGACCGACGTTGAACAGTTCGCGCGCGAAGAGCCCGATGAGATCGTCGACTGACAACAGGCCGACCAGCTCTTCTTGCCGGTTGATGATGGGCAATCGGCGGACCTGATGTCCCAGCAAGTACTGGGTGGCGTTAAAGATTCCTTGGTCGGACCAGATGGTCTTTACATTGACGGTCATCACCTCCGCCGCCGTCGTCGCGATGGTCGCGCGCTGCGTCCCCAGGGCGAGTGCGATGTCGCGGTCGGTGACGATGCCGACGACGCGACGCCGTTCGTCCACAATGACGACGACGCCGACGTTTTGGTCGCGCATTTTTTGCACGAGGAGCGACACCGGGTCGCCGGGCGAGCCGGCGACTGGAGGTTGGCGGCAGAGGTCGAGTAGTTCCATGGGGTCGATCTTGTTGGGAATTGAGCGGCGGGGAGAGCGATCGTGCCGCGCTGGTTAGGTCGGGGTGCGAACCGCTTGCCAGTCGAGCGTCGCGGCGACGGCCGGAGCGTGGTGCGCGTCGAGCGATTCTTCGACGAGGTGATCGAGCTCGCGGTGGCAGCGGAAACGGGCCAGGCAGCGGTACGCCCCCTCTTCGACCGCTCGCTCGTAGCTGGCAGCGTCATGAGGATCGACAAGCACGAGCACGCGGAGGGCATAGGGTGCATCCGTCAGTCGGGCGATCAGCGACCGACCGCCGACGGCCGGCAGTTCCAAATCCACGATCGCCAGATCGATCGGCTGACGTTCGGTGCAAGCCAGCGCTTCGTACAGGCTGTGCGCCTGCCGAACGTGGAAGCCCAGCATCCGGAGGCGGTGGCTGACGATGTCGAGCAGATCGGGATCGGGGCCTGCGACGAGGATCGTGCGAGTTTCAGTCGCCATGTTCGTCTCCTTGCAAACGCGAATGGAGGTGAGCGTTGAACGCGGGCGATGGCGACCGCCGCGGCGGTCGTGAGAGCACGCTAGGCGCGCGTCGGGCGCGCGATTTCGGCGGCTGAGCAGCCTCGTTATCGTGCGGAGGCGACGTTCAGTTGGTTCTCCACACGCGAAACTCCGGGAATGCGCGATACGAGCGTCTGGGCCATTTGCTTGAGGTAGAACGAGCCCACGGCGCCGCGAAGAATCAGCACTCCGTCGCAGAATTCGCAGCCAATTTGCCGCAACACCGGATAGGGGCCTGCCTGCAAGCGTCGCTCCGCTTCCTCGACGATGTTGACGAGCGGCGACGGTGCGGGGGCTTTCGGACTTACTGCTAGAGACGCCATGATTCAACCTCCTCCAAAGAACGGATTCATCCTTTACGACTCGTAACGCAAATGGCGTGCCTAGCCAGCACGTGATCCTTGCGTTCAGCCGCGGCGCTCCTTGCCGCTCGTCCTCATACGGCTTCGCTCCGCGAAGCACCCGCTTCAGTCCTGAAGCGAGCAAATCTCGAACCAGCAGTTCGTCGGCGTCGGGAGATCGCTCTGCGGGGCCCGACGCGACGCTCTGAGTGCGTTCGCGAAAATTCAAACCCTTGAGCCCGTCGTGACTCGAGCCCGTCGTGACTCGATTCGCAAACCCTGCGCAGGAATGCGACACGAAAGGCAGTTTAGGACGGCGAGGGGCAAAGTCAACCTGATTTTTGGGGGGAGGTCGCTCGACTTGCCAGAAAGGTGCTCAGCGAGTATCGTTTGACGACTAGTGGATATGAATGTCCAGAAGTACGACGGTTCGGCGCCGTGATCAACGGCCGTGCTGGGATGGGGATTCAACCGCTGGGGCGTCGCGCCGTGCGGCGCTGAGCAAGTCCGGTGAACAACGAGGAGTTTCATGATGGCGGCGACGAGTTGGCGAAAATGGGGCGGGAGCATCGTGGTCGGGACGGCCGTGGCGGCGGCCGTGACGGCGAGCACGCTGAGCGGAAATGGGGCGCGCGGGCAGCAGCCCAAAACAGGGTCGCCTTCCGCCGCCTCGGCGACCGATAAACAAGCTGGGGATGCCGCCGTGCAACGCGCTCGGCGACAAGTCCTCATGCTCGACGACCTGTACAAGACGGTCGTCGTGCTCGTCACGGACAAGTACGTCCATTCGGATGACGACGTCGCCGCCGGTGCGGCTGCGCAATTGCTGTTCGAGGCGATGCGCAAGAAGGGGCATCACGATATCCGTTTGCTGGATGCCACTGGCGAACCGTACGATGACGACAACTTGCCCAAGGACGAGTTCGAGAAGGAGGCGATTCGCGCACTGAAGGCAGGCAAGCCTTCCTACGAACAGGTGGAAGAGCGGGACGGCGGACGCGTATTCCGCATGGCCACGCCGATCCCCGTCGTCCTGGAGAAGTGTGCGATGTGCCACGAGGCGTATAAGACCGCCAAGAAAAACGAGGCGATCGGCGCGTTGTCTTATACCTTGCGCGTCGAATAAAGGGGGCTCACGCCCCAAGGAGGATGCGATGCGCGTTTTCATCTTGAGTTTCGCCGGAATGCTGCTCGGAGTCAGCGCCTGGGCCGTCGCGGCGGAAACGGGATCCAAGAGCTCGCCGCCCTCCTCCGTCGCGCTGGCGGCGGATGACGCGAAAGCCAAACCTGCGGCGGACGCTGAAGAGGGCGCGCCGCACACCGTCTGGATGCGCAAGAAGTTGGATTACACGCAGGAAATCTTGGCCGGCATCGCCGTTGCAGACTACGACCGCATTGCCAAGAACGCATCTTCGATGCGGGCGCTCAGCCGCATCGAAGGGTTTGTACGCGGCCGCACGCCCGGCTATCGAGGCCAACTCCAGATCTTCGAAGAGGCCACGGACGAACTGCTGCGGCAGGCGGAAAAGGAGAACGTCGACGGCGCCGCGCTCGCCTTCACGCAACTCACCATCTCCTGCGTCAATTGCCATAAACAACTTCGACAAGCCGAGAAGAAATAAAATTGGGCCGCCGAACGAACCGAGCTGCGGCGGCCGGCGTATAGAAGAGTGGAAGGGCGCGAGAAGGGCCCTGAAAAGACCGGTGCGAGGGCCGATCACCCGCCGGTCTCCGCTTCCCGCCCCAAGTTGCGAAAGCGAGGTGCTGATCTGAGCAACCGAACGTATCGCAAGGGAGCCTCGTGCGGAGCCCTGACTTCGCCCGCTACGTGGCGACCGCTTCCCGCTTCGCCGTGGAAGGTCGCATCCTGCTGATGGGGAAACCTCGATCAGGACCCATGGCACGAGGCTCAGGGGGGAGAGAACGCTCGATTGGCGTTCTCTTTTTTATGCGCAAGGGGACGCACCATGTTCCCGCCGCTCGATGCTCAGCACATTCAGTCGCTCGCGCCTCGGCAAGCGCTGCAAGCCCTCCGCTCGACGTCGTCGGGCTTGCGTCACGACGAGGTGCAACGCAGGCGAGCCGAATTCGGCTTCAATGAACTGTCGGCGGCCCGCGGGCGCCGTTGGCCGGGGATGCTCGCCCGCCAGTTCTGCCACTTCTTCAGTCTCTTGCTGATCTTCTCGGCGGTGCTGTGTTTCGTCGCCGACTGGCTGCGTCCCGACGAAAGCATGCCGATTCTGGGCGGCGCTCTGGCCGGCGTCGCCTTGCTCAACGGACTCTTCGCGTTCGCGCAAGAATATCGCGCGGAACGCGCGATGGAGGCGCTCCGCCAATTGCTGCCGCAACAGGTGTGCGTCCGCCGAGAGGGAGGCGTGCGACAGACGCCGGCGCGGGAACTCGTCCCCGGCGATGTTCTGCTGGTCGCAGCCGGCGACCGTGTGCCCGCAGATGCGCGACTGCTGGAGGCGACCGGATTGCAGGTCAGCTTAGCGCCGCTGACCGGCGAATCGCGTCCTGTCTGGTTGAGCGCCGACCCCGTGAAAGACGTCAGTCTCGGCGAACGTTCCAACTTGTTGCTCGCCGGCTGCTCGGTTTTGCGCGGCGAGGGCGCGGCGGTCGTATACGCGGTGGGACGCAATACGCAATTCGGCCGCATCGCGCGACTTTCCGTCGAAACGCACCGCCCTGCATCTCCGCTGGAACGGGACGTAGCGCGTCTCACACGACTCTTGACGCTGTTCGCCGCGACCATGGGGCTTGTCTTCTTCGGGTACGGCGTCCTGGTCGGTCGACCATGGCTGCTCAACCTGGTCTTCATGATGGGGATTCTCGTCGCCAATGTTCCCGAGGGGCTCTTGCCGACGCTTACGCTCGCGCTCTCCATGGGCGCCTTGCGTATGGCGCGAAAACGCGTCCTGGTGAAAGGTCTCCAGGCGGTCGAGACGCTTGGCGCTATGCATATCATCTGCACCGACAAGACGGGCACGCTGACCGCCGACCAATTATCGTTGGCCGGAGTCTACGGCTGCCTTGCCTCGCAACCGCTTCACGACGCCGCGCGCCGTGAATGTCTGCGCTGGGCGATGATTGCGTCCGACCTCCACGAATCGGCGGCGGGCCATTGGATCGGCGATCCCTTGGACGCGGCCACGGCTCAGCAGTACGCCGCCAGCGGCGGCGACGTCGCGGCGATCGTCCGAGGAACACGGCGACATATCCCGTTTGATGCGCGCCAGCGTCGGCAGGCCGGGATTTACGAACAGGCGGACGGACGATTCGTCGCGGTGAAGGGCGCCTGGGAAGCGATTCGGCCGCATACGTCTCGAGTGCAATGGGCGGACGAGTCGGCCTCGCCGACCGTGGTCGATCCCGAGTTGCTCGAGCAGCTTGATCAACAAGTCGAACGACTCGCACGGCAAGGGATGCGCGTGTTGGCCGTAGCTTACGCCCAGGAACAACTCGGCGCGCCGACGCCCGAAACCGCATCGAACGGCGACGGGCGGGCAAGTGAATCACCCCCGGAGAACTGGTCGCCGCCGCAGTTGGTCGTCGCCGGCTTCTTAGCTTGGGAAGACCCCGTGCGTCCGGAGGTTCCCGAGGCGATCGCGCAGTGCCGGTCGGCCGGCATTCGCGTCTTGATGGTGACCGGCGATCATCCCGAGACGGCGACGGCGGTGGCTCGGCAAATCGGGCTCGTGCCCGCCGACGCGACTGCCGCCGACGCCGCACTGCTCGGAGAACAACTCGACCGCCTCTCGGACGAACAGATTGCACAGCGCGTGGAACGCGGCGCGGCGATCTTTGCGCGGACGACTCCCGAACAGAAATTGAAGATCGTCGTGGCGCTCAAGCATCATCAGGCCGTCGTCGGGATGACGGGGGACGGCGTGAATGACGCACCGGCGCTGAAGGCGGCCGATGTGGGCATCGCCATGGGCGTCGGCGGCACGGAAGTCGCCCGCGAGGCGGCCGACGTCATTCTGCTCGACAACCACTTCGCTTCGATCGTGGCGGGCGTCGAAGAGGGACGCGCCATTTACCGCAATATTCGACGGTTCACCGACTACGTGTTGGCGAGCAACGTGCCGGAAATAGCGCCGTATTTGCTGTACATCCTGTTTCCCATTCCGCTGGCCCTGACGATCGTCCAGATTCTGGCGATCGATTTGGGGACCGATATTCTCCCCGCGATCGGGCTGGGGCAAGAACCGCCGGAAGCGGATCTGATGAGGCAGCCGCCGCGACGCACGACCGAATCGCTGTTGGATCGCGAAACGCTCTGGCACGCTTACTTCTTCTACGGCCCCCTCGAAGCGCTCGTGTCGCTGGGGCTCTTCTTCTATGTGCTGTGCGCCGGCGGCTGGCAGTTCGGCGATCGGCTTGCGCCCGACGACCCGCTCTATCGATCCGCCGCCACCATGACGCTCGCCACGGTCGTTCTGTTGCAGATGGGAAACCTCATCGGTCGTCGGTCAAGTCACGGCTCTGGATTCGACCGCGGACTGTTGGCGAATCGCTTGCTGCTGCTGGGGCTGGGGCTGGAAATCGCCTTTCTCGGGGGCATTCTTGGTTGGCCGCCGCTGCAACGCGTGCTGGCGACGTCGACCGTACCATGGGAGGCGCTCGCGGCCGCCTTGGCGGCGACGCCGGTCGTCTTCTTGATCGACTACACCGTCAAGCGTTACCGTGCGAGGAACCAGCAAGGGGCGATTCATGCGCGGTGAAGTGGTCTATCTGTACGCGTTCGATGTGGCGAACGAAATCGTCACTCGCGACGTGCGCAACATTCTAGGGCTCGCGACGACCGTGTTTGAGCCGCGAGCGGCCCACACGTTGCCGCGCGACTTGCCGCTGTATCGCGCCTTGACGGCGACCCTGGAACGCGATTTGACGGTCAACGAGCGTCGGGCGGTAGTGCGAGTGCGGGTGTATGAAGTGGGAGTCGTCGCCATTTCCATCGCGGTTGCCGTCGACGCGTCGTCGCTCTCTGAACTCGCTTCTTGGCACCATCCTCGACTGCGCGACGGCGGGTCGCTCGACGCCTGGACCCGCGATCTGTGCGGCGAGGTCTGCGCGAGCCTGGGGCCGGCCTTACTGCGATCGAGTGTTCCGTCGCAGCCGGAAGCCTATACGGTGTTCTGCTTGGCGGAGGTGGACGCGGTCGACGCGGCGGTCTGGTTTGACCGGGAGAGACGTGCGATCGCCGGGCTCCTAGCGCAGGCGGATCCGCAGGCATTGAGCGAGCCGCAGATCGACGAATCGCTGCGGATCCATCGGAGCTACACGCGGGGAGATTTTGTCGTCGTCGATTGGGATGCGTCGCTGGTCGTCGAGCAAGACGGCTACTTCGACGACGTCCTCTACGTGCTCGAACTGGCCAACCTGCAGCTCGAGGAATTCCGAGTCATGGACGAGCGCCTCGATCGGCATCTCGAACGAGCCTACCGCGATCTCGAGCGGGCGCGCGGCGGCATGTGGCGTGCGCCGACCGCCATGTTGGCTTGGCTGCGGCAGTTTCGCATCGACGTCACGAAACTGGCCGACGAAGTCTCGCACATCACTAAATTCTTCGGCGATTGGTATTTGGCGCGCGTCTATCTGGGCGCTCGCGAGCGGTTCCACTTGGACCCGTGGCGGCTCAGCGTCGATCATCGACTCCAGAAACTTGATGAACTCTATCGAATGCTGCATGCGGACGTGGTGGAGCGACGGATGTTGTGGCTGGAAGTCGCCGTCGTCGTCTGCTTCATCGTCGATTTGCTGGCCCTATTCTTCTGGAAGCGCTAGTCGCCGGCGAGTGTGACAATTCGCGCGCTGCACACCTTTCCGCGCGCCATTGCACACGTTGCGCGGTGCGCCGCGCGGGCGTCGATCAAGCCCGACGCTGGTCGACCTCGTCTCCCAACCACGTTGTGGATCGGCCTGCGTCGGGCGTCTCACAGCGGTCCGTGATCGGGCCTGAATTCTCCGACTTCTCTGCGGGGAAAGCGCGTCGAAATGCGAACGTGTCGCCACGTCGTCGGGAGGGAAAAACGCCAGCGATGAACTGGCCTCTCAAGAAGTCCCATCAGCTGCACGTGATACGACGCGTCAGCTTGGCACAGAAGATGCTCAAGGGAGTGCGCAGGTTCGAGACAGGGCGAGATCGAAGAGTGAGGACGATGCAAAAACCAGACGCAAGTCACTACGTACGCGGGCTCGGCATCGGGCTCGCGTTGGCACTGTTGGCCGCCGGATGCGCGCGTCAGCCGGAGCTAGCTTTCAAAGCGCGCGAAGAGATGAGCAGCCTCCCGGCCAAGCACCAGGAGCAGATCGGCAAGTTTCTGGACGCCTACTTCGGCTCCCCCAGTACGCCGCGGTATCTGTTGCCGGCGCCCGAAGGGGAGGGCGGCGACGCTGCCGCGAGCGACGGCACAAGCGATGAAAGCGGTGCGGGCGAAAGTGGCGCGTCCAGCGATGTGCGGCTGTTCGATAATCCAGCGTGGAGCCGACGCACCCTTAAGTTGGGCGCGGAGGTCTATACGCGACAGTGTGCGCCGTGCCACGGGACGTCGGGGGACGGCATGGGGCCGGCGGCGAATTACCTGAACCCGCCGCCGCGCGACTATCGCTTGGGCCGCTTTAAGTTCACCTCCACGCCGCGCGGCATCAAGCCGCGGCATGAAGACTTGGTGCGCATCGTGCGTCGCGGGGCGAAAGGGACGTCGATGCCGTCGTTCCGCTGGATGCCCGACGACGAGCTCGAAGCGGTGATCGGGTACGTCATGGTGCTGGCGAGCCGCGGGGAAATGGAATTGCAGTTGATGCGGCTTTCGGAAAACGATCTCGAAGAAACGGACGACGTCCCCGCCGCCGAAGCGGCCGGCGTCGCCCAGCGCATCCACGAGTCGTGGGACGAAGCGGCCACGCTGGTCGTCAATCCGATCACCACCGAACCGCGGAAGACGCCGGAGACCGTGCAAAGGGGCGCGAAGGCGTTCATTGAGCTCAACTGCTTCAAGTGCCACGGCAAAGATGGTCGCGGCAACAAAGCCTTTAACGTCGGCAAAGACGATTGGGGCCGGACTGCATTCGCCGCCGACCTGACGTCGGGCATGTTGCACGGCGGTCGTCGTCCGATCGACATCTATCGCCGCATCTATTCGGGCATCAACGGCACTCCGATGCCGGCGTTCAGCCAGCCGGATACGAACAAGGGCGAAACAGAGCAGCAGCGTTCGGAGACGATCTGGCACTTGGTGCACTTTGTGCAAAGCGTGGTGGACGGCGAGCCGCTGCCGATGGAGCTGATTGAAGAAACCATCAAGAGCATGCCTGCGGCGGGCGAAGGCGGCGACGCGGCGCCAAGCAGCGACGACGCGGCGACTGAAGCTCAGCCGACCTCTGGCGGGGAGGACAAGTAGACATGGATCGAGCGACTCGAGCAGAAAAGCAGCGCGAACTGGATGAATTGCGAGCCCAGGCGGCTCGGTTGGAAGCCGAATTGCGACAGAAGGACGACGGCGAGCCGGCCGATTGGCGGACGTCGGGCTACTACCTGTCGTATTACGCGACGGCCGGGTTCTTTCTGGGGATGGCCGGCGCCTTGACAAGCCTGTTGTTCAACGTGTTTGGTTCGCTGTTCGTGGGCCAGCATCCGCTGTACCTGATTCAGGTCTATCTGACGTTCGGAATGGGTGAAAAGGCGTTGGCGGCGAATGTGGCGTCGGACGGCGGACTGGCGCTGGCGATCGGCTGTTGCCTTTATGTCGGCACCGGCATGTTGCTCGGCGTCCTCTTTCACGTGGTGCTCACGCGCTACGCCGCTCAGGGCGGGTTGGTCAAGCGACTGATGGTCGCCACGGTGCTCGCGTTGGCCGTCTGGGTGGTGAACTACTACCTCGTGCTGGCGTGGTTGCAACCGCTGCTGTTCGGCGGCAACTGGATTGTGACGAAAGTCCCCGTGCTCATCGCCGCGATGACGCACTTGGTCTTTGGCTGGACGCAGGCGCTGGTGTACCCCTGGGGCTTGTACGAGCCGTATCGGGCCGAGGCGCCGCAAGGGTCTTAGTCCGAGTTGCGGCGGGCCGCGCGCGCCGCCGCCGACCGACGATTCATTGGTTTTTCAAGCGAGATTGACGGAGTTTCCATGACCGCGACTGCAACGAAGACGGACGTACCGACGCCGTCGGAATTAGTCGACGAACGCCTGGTGAAGTGGTTCTTCTATGCCGCACTCACCTTCCTGACCATCTCGATGCTCGGCGGCATCTTGATGGCCCTGCAGCTAGTGCACTGGAATCCACTCACGCACATCGAACTCATGTCGCCGGGGCGGTGGCGCATGATCCACACCAATGCGGTGGCGTATGGCTTCTTGGCGAACGCCTTCTTGGGCGTCTTGCACTGGGCCGTCCCGCGACTCACGTTCCACCCGGTGGCGAGCCGCCCGATCGCGTACTTCATCTTCTTCGCCTGGCAAGCGATCGTGCTGTGTACGGCGGCCGGCATCGTGATCGGGCCGTCGCTGCAGGACAGCGCCTGGGTCGCCGAGATGTCGAAGAAGACTGGATTGGCGTTCAACTTGGGAGCTCAAGGGCTGGAGTGGGGCGAGACGCCGTTCTGGATCGATCCGGTGGCGCTCGTCGGACTCGCGCTCGTGGCCTTCAACTTCATGGTGCCGATCGCCAAGTCGAAAGGGCCGATGTACGTCACGCTGTGGTACTTCATGGCGGCCTTCGTGTGGACTTTCTTGACCTATGCGATGGGTAATTTGCTGCCCGAGTATGCGGTCGGAGGGACGAGCGCCGGCGCGATCGGCGGGTTGTTCATCCACGACTTGGTCGGGTTGTTCGTCACGCCGCTGGGCTGGGGGCTGATGTATTACTTCGTGCCGATCATGCTGAAGAAGCCCATCTGGAGCCACGGGTTGTCGCTGGTCGGCTTCTGGGGACTCGCGTTCTTCTATCCGCTGCAGGGGATTCACCACTTCCTCTACACGCCGATTCCGATGTTCTTGCAATACGGCGCCGTGATTTCAACCATCGCCGTGGAACTGGTGGTGGCCACCGTCGTCATCAATTTCATGGGGACGCTGTGGGGGCGCAGCCGCGTGATGATCGACAATTTGCCCATCCGCTGGTTTTACACCGGCATGGTGCTGTACTTCATCACCTGCTTCCAGTGCGCCCTGCAAGTCACGCTGACGTTCCAGAAGCTGATTCACTTCACCGACTGGGTCGTCGGACACGCTCACTTGGTCATGTTCGGCGTGTTCACCGAATGGATCTTTGGGATGATGACGTACTTGCTGCCGCGGTTGTGGGGACGCGATTGGGCGAGCCGCAAGTTGTGCGAATGGCACTATTGGCTGTCGGCGACCGGCGTGTTCATCATGTTCTTGGACCTGACGATGGCCGGCCTGTTCCAAGGCTATTACTGGGCGTCGCTCCAACCCTGGGAAGCGTCGACGCTGGGATCGTATCCGTTCTGGGTCACGCGCGTGTTCGCCGGATTGGCGATTTTCGCAGGACTGATCTGTTTCTTGGTGAACATCTACAAGACCGCGTTCGCCGGAGCGCCGGCCGCCAAAACGGCGCCGCGTCCGGCCGCCGCCTAGCCGGCGTCAAGGCGTCGAAACGACGGCGACAAGGCGTCGACGGAACTGAGATTGCAGCTAGCTTCCCGAGGAGGCAACGAGAAGAGTCATGTTTGAAAGCAAGTCAGGGATCGTGTTCATTGCGGGGATCTTGTTCTTCGCACTCGCCTTCCTGGGCAACGGCCTCGTGCCGATGCTCATGTACAAGGACCTGAAAGAAGAGACGGTCGAGGAGTTGGTCAAGCCGCGAATCATGACCCAATTCCGCGACTTGGCGGATCGCTATCCAGAGCAGTTCCAGAAGTATTACGGCGAGCCGACCGAAGAGAACTGTGCGGCCGCTCTGCGGCTGGGACGGCAGATCTATGTCGGCGAGGGCTGCTGGCACTGCCATAGCCAGTTCATCCGCCCCGTATCAAACGAGTCGCTGCGGTGGGGGCCCGTTTCGGAAACGAAAGAATACCAGAACGAACTCCAGCGGCCCGTCCTCTTCGGCACGCGTCGCGTCGGGCCCGACTTGAGTCGCGAAGGGGGGCGTCGCGGAAACGACTGGCATGCCGTTCACTTCTACAAACCGAAGATGGTGTCCACCGACTCGGTCATGCCCGAGTATCCCTGGTTCTTCGATGGTGCACCGGACAAGCCGAATCGTCGCGGGCTGGCCTTGATGACCTATGTGCAGTGGCTTGGTTCGTGGCTGCCGAGCTATCCATACTACGAAGAACAGCGCGAAATGAAGAACGAGGAGTAACGGCCATGGTGAATCCCAGTCGATGGCAATGGCGAGTGACCATGCTGTTCGCGGTCATGATCCTGATCCCCAGCATGTATGGGTTCGTGGGGAAGTTCGTCGAGTTGGTGCAGGTGTTTCGCGGCGAGCCGGGCGGCGAGTTTGCGATCGCGCCGATCCTCAACTATTTGCTCGCCAGCCTCGGGTTCTTGTGCATGCTCGTCTGGGCCGTCGCGAACGGCATGTTTCATGACGTCGAACAGCCCAAGCTGCACATGTTGGAACAAGAAGAACAACTCAATCAGGCTGCCAGCGTCCGTCGCTAGGCTCATCCCATTCAGGACCTTGGACTCATGTCGAATCCCGATTACCTGCCGCCCCAGGTCGAACACGAACACCACGATTACGTCAGCAACGAAATCCCCTGGTACGTGCGACTTATCTGGATCGGCTTCTGGATCTTCACGTTCTACTACACCATCGTTTACCTGTTCCCCGCGCTGCAGATCGAACTGTTCCAGAAACAGTAGATGCGTCGCCGAAGGCCGCTATGAATCCCGTCGACTCGATCGACTCGTGCGCCTACTGCGGCCTGCCGCTCAGCGCCGCCGGCGTCCCGACGAGCCTGCCGCGCGAGTCGCCTGAAGATCGCTACTGTTGCTACGGCTGTCGCTTCGCGGCGACGGTCACGCAGGCCGGCGGAGAAGTCGGGTACGCTCGCGGACTGATGATCCGCTTGGGACTCTCGCTGTTCTTCAGCATGAACGTGATGGCGTTCACGATGTTCTTGTGGACGCAGGAAGGGCACAGCGACCAGCGCGCCGCCGCCGTGTTCTACGATATCGGTCGGTACGTGTGTCTGCTCTTCACGACGCCCGTTCTCCTGCTGCTCGCCGGTCCGCTCGTCGAGGACGCCTGGACGGAGACGCGGCGCGGCCGTCCATCGCTCAGCGGCCTCTTGGTGCTCGGAGTCGTCGCCGCCTTCGTCTACTCCGTCGCCTCCGTCATCCGCGGCTCGGGGCACGTTTACTTCGAAGTCACCTGCATGGTGCTCGTCGCCGTGACGCTGGGACGCTGGATGGAAGCGCAAGGCAAATTGCAAACGACCGCGGCGCTGCGCGACTTGCAAAAGTTGTTGCCTGATCAAGTGCGCAAGGCGACTTCGGACGAGGAAACGTTCGTGGAACGGACGCTGATTCAGAAAGACGACGTCATCCGCGTACTCGCGGGCGAACGCATCGCGCTGGATGGACGAGTCGCCCGGGGCGTGGCGGCCGTCGACCAGCAAGCCGTGACGGGCGAAAGCGTCGCCGTCGTCAAGCAAGTCGACGATCCGGTCTACAGCGGAACGCTCAATCTGGACGGCGACCTTTGGGTGCGAGTGACGGCGCCGTCGTCCGAGGGGACGATGCAGCGGATCATCGCCGCGGTCGCCGCCGCCGTGACTCGCAACGATCGCTACCAGCGGCTTGCGGTGCGCATTTCAGCTTGGTTCCTGCCGGCCGTGCTGGTCATCGCGGCCGCGACGTTTGGATTTCATGCTTGGCGCAGCGGGTTCTCCGCAGGGCTCTTGGCCGCCTTGTCGGTGGTCGTCATCGCCTGTCCCTGCGCCCTGGGGCTCGCCACCCCCATGGCGCTATGGGCCGCCGTGGGGCGCGCCGCTCGCCGGCAGATCTTGCTGCGCGAGTCCGATTGTCTCGATCGGTTGGCCGATGCAACGTTGTTTTGTTTTGACAAGACTGGGACGCTGACGACGGGCGTTCCGCGCCTGGACGCCGTCGTCGCCGCGCCCGGAGAGACGCGCGAGGAACTACTGCGAGTCGCGGCGTCGATGGCGCAGTCGTCGACTCATCCGCTCTCCGCTGCGCTCGTCGAAGCCGCGCGCGCTGAATTGGCGTCGCTGGACGCGGCTGTCGATGTCCGCACGTTGGCGGGACGCGGCTTGCAAGCGACTTCGGTCGGTGCGCTTCAGGGCCTGGTCGTGCTTGGCAGCGAACGGTTTCTCCGCGAGCAGGCCGGCGAACTTGCGTCGCACGACTCGACGTGGGACCGGCTCTTCTCTCAAGAGACGGCTGCTGGGCCGGTCGTCGGCGTTCTCTGGAACGGGCGGTTGCGCGGCGTGTTGCGGTTCGTCGAGACGTTGCGCCCCAGCGCCCAGCCGTGTCTGGAATGGCTCCGTCGACAGGGACGACAGGTGCAAATCCTCACCGGGGATCACGGCCTGCGAGCCGCTCGGTTAGGCGAGCAACTACACGCACCGGTGCTGGGCGATCAACTTCCTGCCGACAAGTTGGCGTGGGTGGAAGAGCGTCGTGGTCGCGAACGCGTCGTGATGGTGGGCGACGGCATCAACGACGCGCCGGCGTTGGCGGCGGCCGACGTCGGAATCGCGCTCGGCGCCGGCGCCGACATCACGCGTCACACGGCCGCAATTTGCCTGTTGGGCAACGACCTGACGCGTATCGGCTGGTTAGTCGAATTGGCGCAGCGGACGGTGAGCACCATCCGATGGAATTTGTTCTGGGCGTTCGCCTACAACGTGGCGGGGATCGGCGTCGCGGCCGCCGGTTGGCTGAATCCGATCATTGCGGCGCTGGCGATGGCGCTCAGCAGCCTGTTGGTGGTGACCAATTCCCTACGCTTGGCGCGCGACGATGAGCCGACGTCGCCCGAGGCGCGGGATGAAAACGCGTCTCAGGCAGGCAGTAACTCGGTCGTCGTTGCAGCGGCTGGGCAGGGGACTTGATCCGATTTTCGAGGTGAGACTGTGGTGGAGTGGCCGTTTTTGTTCGTCGCGGGCATCTTGGGGTCGGCGCACTGCGTCGGCATGTGCGGCGGCTTTGTCATGAGCATCGGCGCCGCAGCTCAAAACGCGCGCGATAACTTCCTCCGACAAGTCGTCTACTCGGCAGGCCGGTTGTTCACCTACAGCGTGCTGGGAGCAACCGCCGGTTTCGCAGGTTGGCGGCTGACAAAAGCGGTTCCCTCGACGATTCACATTTCGGCCCTGTTGGCGATCGCGGCGGGAGCCCTGTTGATTTGGCAAGGACTATCCGCAACGGGACTTTTTCGACGACGAACCATTGCGGGCGGACAGACTCCGTGCCTCGCGGGCACGATGTTTAGCGGATTCCTCCGCATGCCGGGACGCACCGCCGCGTTCCTTGCGGGCGTCCTCACAGGGCTGCTGCCCTGCGGTCTGCTCTATGGAATGATCGCGCTGGCGGCCAGCACCCATGACCTTGTCGCCGGTCTCACGACCATGCTTGTCTTCGGACTCGGGACAGCCCCGATCTTAATCGCGACCGGTTGCGGCGGCTCGCTGCTGGGACTCGCCGCCCGCCGCAAACTCTACGTCGTCGCCGCTTGGTGCATGGTGCTTACCGGCGGCATCTCGCTGGCCCGCGGCGCCGTGTTCCTTGCGCAAAAACCGTCGGCCGACAAGCCGCCCGCGTGCCCGCTGTGCGCCGAACGCGAGTCCGGCAGGTAGTGCGGGGCGGGGGCGGCCGGTGGTGGGGGCGATTTGTGGTGGGGGCGATGTGTGGTGGGGGCGATTTGTGGTGGGGGCGATTTGTGGGGCGTTGGTGGGCCCGCGCTTCGCTTGGCCCACCCTACTTGTGCTTGCAATGCGCTGTGGTGGGCCCGCGCTGCGCTTGGCCCACCCTACGGGGGTAACGGGGTTACGAGGACTGCAGCCAGGCTAGGCCTTCGGCGCGCGTAGGACACAAATGCCAGAGCTTGTCGGCTTGGATCAGGCGAATGAGTTCCAGTGCGTGAGGCGAGGCGTTGGTGACGACCATCTTGCCCTGCTTGGTACGCGCCCACTTCCACAGCTTCATAAAGAAGCCGACGGCGGAGGAGCCGAAGTAATCCGAGTTGGTCAGGTCGAGCAGGATGTTGGCTTCGCCGCGATCCTGAAGCCACTGTACGACGCGCTTGCCCTCGAGTTCGATTTGGGCGAAATCGAATTCGGTGAGGCACGATTTGGGGGTGACCAAAACCGAATTGCCTTCCACGGCGACGTCAAAGATATGGCTGCTTTGGTCCATGGCGAGGAGCCTTAGGGAGCGGAGGCGGAGTGGCAGGAAGTGATGCTCAATCATGTCTCAACTGCCGCGCTAATGCAATTGGCCGTGCGACTTTCGGTAGTGGAGCAGACCTTCACCGTACGCGACTCGAAACGCCATCGCGGCACTGGCCATTGGTCGGCGGCGATCCCCATTTCCTGGTGGATTCGCCCTGGTTGAACGACCCCGTCGCAACTCGGACGCGTAGTAAAAATAGACGACGCGGGTCCGCCGGGGAGGAAGGCGGAGCATTGCTGCGTTGGCATGCGCCTTGCGCCGTCGCGCGTCACGGACGCAAAACTCCCGATATGCATAAGGAGGTGCAAACATGTTCCTTTGCCTAGAAAGAGAACAAGTCGCCCTGCTGATGGAGATGGTGGAAACTCGGATGCACGAATTGCAGGCCGAACGTCGAAAAGCTCCGACCGAGGCGCGACTGGCGGAGATTGGTCGCGAGCTAGAACAGCTCCAGACCGTGCTTCACCAGTTGCATGAGTGCGAGTGCGACGTCCTGGCCTAGCGATCCGGTCGCTACTTCAGGATGTCCAGCAGATTGCTGAACTGATCGGTCCACAAGGGGCCCCGAGTCTGGTCCTCGGCCAGCCCGTGGGCCGATCTTTGCATCCGCGGATGGTTCACCAGCTCTGCGCTGGCCGTCACCAGCATCCAGTCCGACGCGCACTCCATGTCGGTGTGTTCGGCGGCGTTCGGTGCCGAAACGACTTGCCACCCGATGCGTTTGGCAAGCGTGCCGACGACGGGGACAAGATCCAGATGTCGGTTGCTCACATGGATCGCAATGGCGCCGGTCGGCTTGAGGTGCATTTGGTAGATGGCCATCGCCTCCAGCGTCAGCAGGTGGACCGGGATGGCGTCGCCGCTGAACGCATCCAGCACGATGAGGTCGTACCCTTGCGGCGATTCATGTTCCATCGACAAGCGCGCATCGCCGATCACCACCTCGACCTTCGCGGGACAATCCGACAGGAAAGTGAAGTGTTCCCGGGCAAACGCTTCGACCTGCGGATTGATCTCGTAGAAGCGAAAGACGTCGCCCGGTTCCCCGTAGGCGGCCATCGTGCCGACGCCGAGTCCCACGACGGCGACTCGCAGCGGCTGCTGTCCGTCGAAGCTGCGCGGCGTTTCCGCGGACGGAAGAGGCAAGTCCAGCGTGCCGTCCTCGGCGTCGTCGAAGTTCAGCAACTCGGGCGAGAACAAATTGGGATTGTCGCTGTCATCTCCCGCCGACAATTGTCGCAGCGTTTCGACGGCGATGCCCGCGCCGCTGCGTCGAGTGTAGTAGGTGGTCGGGGTTCGCCGTCGCGTGATTTCTTCAAACTGAAACCCGTGTAGGATGCGGCCGTTGAGCAGTTCGCGGCCCAGCGGCGAGTCGTCGGTGCGTTTGACGTCCTTCACATGCAGCACGCCGTAGAAGCTGCGCGCGGTGGCGATGTCGTCCGATTGGAAGGCGTCGATCTGAGCCTTGCCCACCAATCCAGCCCCGCCGCTGGCGATCAACATCAGCGCCGCGTAGCCGCAGGCCGCCGTCTTCCCCCAGGCGGATTTGGCGTTCCACCACGTGACGACGACCAGCGTCAGAAAGACGCCCGCGACGACGAGGTACCCAGCCGACAACGTTAAATTCAGCTCCGCGTAGGAAAGGAACAGGGCGGGGCAAACCAAGGCGACGAAGATGCCGCCGAGAGCGCCGCCTGCGGACGTCATCAAGTAAAACCGGGTCAAGTGTCGTGGTGCTGGCCGGCGTCTGACCATTTCGCCGTGACACAACATGCAAATGCAAAAGAGGGCGGCCAGGTAAATGCCGGCGTGCGTCACGATGCACTCGTTCAGCGAATTGGCGCTGAGACTCGTGAGATTGATCCGCGTCAGCAGCGGCTGAAGGCCGACTCTTTCCAGCGTTTGGAATGCGAACAGTTCGGCGCGTTCCAAGGTCGGCGTCCAACCCTTTCGAGTCACGAAGCTGGAAATCTCGCTGTGTTGTTGCAGCACGCATACCATGACGATCGCGGCTGCTCCGCCGACGGCGTAGAGCGGACGCGGATACCACCATCCGCCGGCGAAGCAGAGGATGAACGAGAGCAGGTACAGGCTGAGCGGCGCGACCCACATGAAAGGGACGACGGCGACGTCTTGGCACAGGTGATTCGTAATCGCCAACAAGGCCGTCGAGGCGAGGGCCGGGAGCAACAGCCACAGCATTCGGTCGCGCAGCAAGGGCGCGGCTTCGGCTTGCTCGTCGCTCGACGACGTCTCGCCGCCGCCGCCCTCGAACGCCGCAACTTGGACCGCTTTGCGTCGCCAAGTGTTCAGCGTCAACCAACCGTACAGCAACGCGAAGAGCCCAAACACGACGCTCCACGACACGCCTTGAGCGCGAGTGGTGAGCAGCGGTTCGAACAGAAATGGGTAAGTCAGCAAGGCGGCCAGCGAACCGATGTTCGAGAGGGCGTAGAGCCAGTACGGGGAGCGACCGCGGCAAATGAGTCCGAACCACGACTGCACCAGCGGCCCCGTGGACGACAGGACGAAGTACGGCACGCCGACGCAAACTCCCAGCAGTGCGAGAATGCGAGTCGTCGGATGGACGCTGCCGGTCGGCTTCCAATGCTCGCCGGGCAAGATCGGCAGCATCACTAGCGCGAGCGCTAGCAAGGCCAAGTGAATGGCTGCTTGCCGTCCCGGCGAAGCGACTTGCGACAACCAGTGCGAGTAGGCGTAGCCGCCCAGGAGCAGAACTTGGAAGAACAGCATGCAGGTGGTCCACACGGCCGGACTGCCCCCAAACCAGGGGAGGATCGCCTTGCTAATGACCGGCTGGACCTGAAAGAGCAGAAAAGCGCTCAGCAGGATGATGAGCGCCGAGACGGCCGCATAGCCGGCCTTGCCCGTCGACGAATTCGTGTCGGACATGAATCACTTTTCCGGTTCGATCTTGACCAAGACGCACTTGAAGGCGGGAGTCCGCGACTGCGGGTCGGTCTGTCGCGGCACCAACACGTTCGCTTCGGGGTAGTACATCAATGCATTGCCGGCGCGGATGTCGGAATACGCTCGGACCAACTGTCGACGCATCACCCCCGCGTCGCTGGTGATGCGCACGCGCTGGTCGGGCTGTAGTCCCAAGCGGGCCATATCGTCGGGGTGCAACAGAATCACGTCGCGTCGATCCTGTCCGCGGTAAAGGTCGTAGTCTTCGTAGACCACCGTATTGAATTGTCCCTCGCTGCGCACCGTCATCAATCGCAATTGGTCGGGCGCCTCGGCGAGCGGCGGGAGCGTGTGTCGGTGCAGGACGGCTCGTCCATCCGACGTGGGAAAACGCGGCGTGTGCAAAATGCGACCGGCGATGTAGAACTCTTCCTTCGTCTTCTCGATCCCCGCCAGCTTTTCGAAGCCCGGCACGACCTGCGCGATGGCCTCGCGAATGCGTCCTGTGTCTTCCATGGATTGCCAGTCGATGGGGCCGTCGCCCAGCACGCGTCGCGCGAGTTCCGCGACCACTTCGACTTCGCTGCGCGGACCCGTATGACGACGGGGCCCGCCGTCGCTCAAGCGGACGTAATTGAACATCGATTCCTGCGTCGTCGGCCGCGGTTCTTCATCGCGAGCGAGGACCGGCAGGATGATCGACTCGCGCGCCAATCCATGTGCGTGCCCCGTGTTGAGCGTCGTATTGAGAAACACCAGCATATCGAGCTGGGAGAGCGATCGGTCGGCGAACGACGCGTCGGGATTCGAGCCGTACAAGTTGCCGCCCAGACAGAAGCCGACCTTCAGTTCGCCGTTCATGGCCCCTTCCATGCAGGCCAGCGTGTCGCGCCCTTTCTGCGTCGGCAACTTCACTTGGAAGTGTTTCTCCAGCCGTTCGAAGATCGCGTCCTTCAATTGGGGAGTGACGCCGACGCTGCCGATGCCTTGCACGTTCGAGTGTCCGCGAATCGGCATCAATCCCGCGCCGGGCCGTCCCACCATGCCGCGCAGCAGCGCCAAATTCGTGATCGCCTGCACGTTTTGCACGCCGTGTGCGTGATGCGTGATCCCCATCGTCCAACTGAAGACGACTCGCTTCGCCGCCGCGTAGCGCTGCGCAATCTCGTCGATCTCCCCGCGGCTCACTCCGCTCTTCGCCTCGATTTCGCTCCACGGCAGCTGGCGCAGATGAGCGAGCCAGGCGTCGGAGTCGCGGCAATGTTCTTGCAGGAACTGATCGTCGCGCGGCGCTCCCATTTCGTCGATGCGCTTGGCGACGCCCGACAACAACGCCAGATCGCCGCCGATATGCGGCTGCACGTACAGAGACGCGATCTGGCTCCCAAACAGCATGCTCCGCCAGTCGCTGGGAATGCGAAACTGCACCATTCCCGTCTCGCGCACTGGATTGATCACGATGACTTGTCCGCCGCGGCGACGGACCTGCATCAACGTCGTCATCAAGCGCGGGTGGTTGCTGGCTGGATTCCCGCCGATGACGAAGACCAGATCCGAATGTTCGACGTCCTCCAGCTTGATCGTCGCGGTGCCCGTGCCGACCGATGTTTGCAGGCCGACGCCGCTGGCCTGGTGACAGTAGTAGCTGCAGTTGTTGACGTTGTTCGTGCCGTAGAGCCGCGCGAACAACTGCAGCAAGAAGCCGGCTTCGGTCGAGCTGCGTCCGCTGAAGTACCAGAATGATTGGTCCGGCTGGATGGCCTTCAGTCGGCTCGCGATACGGTCGAGCGCCTCGTCCCAAGAGATGACGCGATAGTAGTCGCGATCCCGTTCGTAGAGCACGGGATCGACCAGTCGCCCGCACGTCTCGAGTTCGCGGGGGGAGAAGGCGGCGAGCTGCGGAATGGCGTAAGTCGACCAAAACTCAGGGCGGATGGCCCCCTGCATGTCGGCCGCCATCGCCTGCAGCGACTTCTTGCAGACCTCGGGGAACGAGCCCAGTTCGTTGACGAGGCCTCCTTTTTGGCCGCCCATGCCCAACGCGCACGTTTTGCAGGCGTTCTTCGTGCGCAGCGCCTTCCAGAACTTCCAGATTCCGCCCGCTTCACGCGCTTTGCGAAACGTATATCGGATGGCCTGCCATCCGCCGCCGTACTTCAGTTTTTTCATCGTTCGCGCCTCGAGCCAGTCCGAGGAATAGGCAAGTATTCCCCATGGTGAAGGATTTGCAGGGAACGAACCACTCACATTCCGCCGTCGACTTGCAAGAATCCTGACGACTAATCCAGTCGTGGCGATTAGCCGCTACCGCGGTTCGCGATCCAACAGGAAGGCGACCAAATCGATCACTTGTTGGTCGTCGAATGCGTCGAGCAGCCCGTCGGGCATGGCAGACCGACGCGACGGGGAGATCTCTTCGATCTCTTGTCGCGCAAGGGTCGCCTTCTCGCCGTTCGACTGCAAGATGACCACTTTTCCGGCCGCCGCATTGACGACGCCCGTGTAGGCGCGTCCCGCGCGCGTCAGCACCGTCACGGCGCCATAGTCGTCGGCGATCGACTGCGACGGGAAAAGGATGGTTTCCAGCAGCTGACGTTCGTCGTAGCGGTTCGGCGCCGAGGTCAGGTCGGGGCCCATCGCCTCGCCCTGGCCCGCACGCCGGTGGCACTTGCCGCACTGCGCCTTTTCGTACACGGCGGCGCCTCGTCGGACGTCCCCTTCGGCCAGTTTGTCGTGCACAAGTTTCGCCGTCTGCTCCAACGGGTGCCGGGCTGTTGGCGGATCCACTGGCAATTGGGCGGGCGGCAGGTCGGGATTTCGGTCGTCGAACCAAGTTTGCCACGCCTTGAGCTTTTTAGCCGGCGAGTCGTCGGGCGATGCTGGTTTGGCGTCGGTCCAAGCCTCTAAAACGGCGACAGCCGCCCCTTGGTCTGCCTCTCGGCAACGCAGGCCCGCTAGGATCACTTCACGTTGCCACTGCGGCTTGCTGCCGCGCTGGGGAAACGTGGCGAGCGATTGGAGCACGGGTACGGCGGCGACGGCGTCCAAAAACGGCAGCGACCGCACCAAGTACTGCCACTCGTCCATTCGACGCCCGTGCCGCGCCGCAAAGGCGACGAACCCCAGCGTCGCATCCACGCGTCTGCTCGGCTGCGCCTCGAACGTCTCTTTCAGGTAGTGCATCGAGCGGAAGTCGCCGGACCGTCCCAGCGCACGATACAGCTCGCGCCGTAATTCGACTCCCGCCTCCGACGGCGGATACGCGTTCGCTCGGTCGAATTCTCGCAGTGCTGCGACCGCCCGTTCGGGAGGCGTCGCTAAGGCCGCAATGGCTTCGATCGCGGCTTTGGGCTGTTGTTGAGCATCCGCCAGTTTTTGCCCCAGGGCTGCGACCGTCGCCGCCGTCGCCGCCTCGTCTGGTTCTTCGTCCGTCGCTTGGCCCGCGGCGATCGCCCCGCCGAAGAGCGTCGCCGCCAGCATCAACGCTTGCGAAAGGAAACCCGGCCAACGCCGCCCACGGAAGCGAGTTCGTACTTCGTCTGACGTCGTTGACTGGACCATGGAGCTCCTCGCTTAGCCTTCTGCGACGTTCATATATACCTTCAACGCAGACTTTTCTTCGACCAGCAGCCGCATGAGCTCGCGGTAGTTGTCGAGTCCATCGACGGGAGTCGTGAGGATCTTGTGGATGACGCCGGGATACATCACTTCGCCCAGTGCGAGATCCTTGATGCCCGATTCGAAGTGTTCGCGGTTTGCGTTAACCGACCCGAGCAGCAGTTTGTTGCCGAGCACCCAGTCGATGTTGATGCGATCCGAGGGAATCTCGATGTGATGGTTGCCGCCCGTAATGCTGGTCCACACCAACACGCCGTTATGGCCCAACACCTTCATCGCATTGAACGCCGTGGCGCTCGAACCGGTCGCATCGACGATCAGGTCGGCTTTGCCCACCTTGCGGGCCAGTTCTTCGATCGGCGTCTCCGACAGACTGACGTAGGTCGCTTCCATCCCGGCGACGATGTCAGAGCTGCGCGTCGGGGCCTTGGAGCGAGCCAGCGTGAAGACTTCGAGCCCGCGCAGCTTGAGTACGAGCGTCGAGAGGAGGCCGATCTGGCCGGCCCCGAAGACGAACGCGCGGCGCGGACGCCAGACCTTCATTCGTCGTTGCACTTCGTACGCCTGCTGAATGGCCTTCGCCGCACAACTCATCGGTTCCATGAGTACGTGCAGGTGCTTCAGTCCCGGCGGCACCTTGACGATATAGTCCTCCGAGTCGACGAAGTACTCAGTAAGGTACCCGTGCAGCAGGTTGATCCCGCGCTCGTAGTACGTCTCTTCGCTCGTCATGTCGTAGGTGCCGATCTGGTCGTAGATCGAACCGCCGGGGCGACGCACGGTCGCCGTGACGTAATCGCCCGGCTTCACCCCGCGCACTTCGCGTCCCACTTCCTCCACGATTCCGAACGATTCGTGGCCCAGGACCAGAAAGTCAAATCCCGGCGGCGCATTGCCATACAGCGCATCGTTGATCTCGCGATCGGTCGCGTCAACGCCCACTTTGAGCACCTTGACGAGCACTCCCTTGCCGTCCTTGACGTCATGGACGCTCGGCTTCGGCAGTTCGGCCAAATGGACGCTGTTGGGCTTTCCCGGATGGACTGCAATCGCTTTCATGGAACCTTCTCGTGGACCTCGTTTTTCCGAATCGCCTCATCGCTGTGACAAGCCCCATAACCTACCGTCCCGCCGGGGTGCAGGTTAAGTGGGGATGACCGCGAGTTGGGCGTCTAGAACACATGGTTCCCCTTTGTTTAACCCGCAGCCGAAGGCGAGGGGCCTCCCGGGTGGACTCCGAGTCTGCGCGGACCTGCGACGGCGCGGAACTGAGTCTACGCGGTCCTCGCCTGTCGGCTGCGGGTCAAACGACATGCGGTGCGCGGATCACGATCCGACAAGCTGCCATAGGACGCCGGCGGCGGCGCAGGCGGCCAGCGTCTGGGCCATGCCGCGTCGGAGCACAAACGTCAGGACGATCGCCGCCAGGGCGATCACCGCCGCGTCCCACCGCCAACTGGTCCAATCGGGACGCAGCCATGAGACAGGGCCCCAACCTGCCGTTTCCACTCGGTCAAACAACGTATGCGCCGCGAACCAGACGGCCAAATTCAGCACGACGCCCACCACCGCCGCCGTAATCGCGTTCAACGACGAACTCCATGCTCGATTCGCTCGCAATCGTTCGACGTACGGCGCCCCTAAGAAAATCCAGTAAAAGCAAGGGACGAACGTCACCCAGGCGGTCAGGACCGACCCGAGCACGGCGGCCGCCAGCGGCGGCAGAGTTCCCGGGTTGCGATAGGCGCCCAGAAAGGCGACGAATTGCACGACCATGATCAGCGGCCCCGGCGTCGTCTCCGCCAGTCCCAAGCCGTCGAGCATCTCGGGCGGGGACAGCCATCGGAACCGTTCAACCGCCTGTTGTGCGACATACGAGAGCACCGAATACGCGCCGCCGAACGTCACCAACGACGCCTTGCTGAAAAACAGACTCTGCGAGACGAACACGGAATCGCCGCCCTGCCACCAGGCGACCGCCGCCACCGGCGTCCACCACAGCGTCAAGCACAAGAGACTCACGCGCAGCGCCCGTCCCCAGGTCGGCTGCGGCAGGTCCGACGCGTCGCGAATCGCAAGTCGTTCGACGGGAGAAGGCGGTGTGGTGGAAGATGCGGAGGCGGACGCCGCTTGAGTCGACGAACTGCGTAGGAAGGCGGCTGGGTAGAGTCGTCCGCCCACGAGCCCCGTCAGGCCGGCTAGAAGAATCAGCAGGGGAAACGGGATACCCAAACAGAAGATGCCGAAGAACGCTGCTGCGGCGATGGTCAACAACGTTCGGCTCTTGAGCACGCGCTTGCCGATCCGTTGCACCGCCTCTAGGACGATTGCGAGCACGGCCGCTTTGAGTCCCAGCAAGACGCCATGCAAAGCGACCGCTTCGTGAAACTCGACGTACAAGATGCTCAACGTCAGAATCGACGCAAAGCCGGGCAGGATGAAGATCGTCCCGGCCGCGATGCCGCCCCAAGTTCGATGTAAGAGCCAACCGAGGTAAGTCGCCAACTGCTGAGCTTCGGGGCCGGGCAAGAGCATGCAGAAATTCAGGGCATGCAAGAACCGCTCTTCGGACACCCACTTCTTTTCGTCGACCAAGATCCGGTGCATCACCGCGATCTGGCCCGTCGGTCCGCCGAAACTCAAGAGGGCGATGCGCGTCCAAGTCTGCAGCGCCTCGCGCCACCCAATCGGTTCGCCCGCATCTTCGTCAAACGCGTCGATTCCCTGACGATCGTTCAAGAATCTGCACCTTGCAAATTGGGGCCTCGGCGAACTAGTCGCGTAGTCTGGCGACCTGTTGATAGCGGTCAAGGCGGATCACGCGCCGAGACTTCCCCTCGCCGATGACGACGCGCCGCCACGTCACGCGGACCGGCGCATCGCCGACGGAGAATTCGCGAATGTAGTGGCCGCGCATCGTGGCGGGCGAGTCGTGCGGGGGCGAACGCATCGCGCGCTCGACATGCGCCTCGTCGATCCAACTCTCCGTCCGCATTCGAGCTGCCAAACGCTGGTAATACCCTGTGGGCGACAATTCGTGGTACCGCAAGTCGATCTTCTTCCGCGCCTCCCAAGCCAATCCAGCGCCGGCCTCGCGGAGCAACTGACGTTTGGTGATCCAGTCGAGCTTGCCGACCAACGACAGCGGGTTTGTTTCAAGCCGGTCCAGGGTTTCGTTCCACAAGCGACTTACAAACGACGCCTCGCCCGGCACGTGATTCTGCTCCCGCAAGAACGCGACGGCGCGTCGCGCATACTCACGCTGCACCTCGACGGCCGTAAGGCTTCGTCCGTCGGTCGCCTTCACGGAAACCGTCAGGGAATCATCGGCGCTATAGGCCTGCAAGGCAGCGAGAGGGTTGGCGAGCTGCGGCCAGTTCGTCGCCGGCTCGAGGGTCGCCGGCTCGGAGTCCGCCGACTCCATGTAGCTTTCGACCATGTCGAGCACCAAGGCGGTCGTGGCCACTCGCAGCAGTTCCGCGGTGGCGGCCATATTGGAGTCGCCGACGCCGATTTGCAGGCGCTGTCGGCGAGCGAAGAGTTCCAGATAGTCGTAGGGCGCGCCGCGCAGTTGCAGACCGAACGCCTTCAGCATGTACCCGAAATCGAAGATCGGCTTGTCGCGCGCCAGGTCGCCGAAGCCGACCAGGCGTCCAATCGCGACCGCTTTGTCGGAGATTTGAAACGAGCCGTCCGCACGCAATACACCCGCGCCCCCGACGACGAGCCGCGTGACCAACAGCGACTCTAGCGCCCGCCGTTGCGGCACGAAGGCCGTAGCGCGAATGAGCCGCTGAAGACAGGCCGCCAGCGGCCAGACAGCCCCGCGCGTCAGGACATGGAGGAGGGCTTCGAGCCGCGGGGGCAACGGCGTCTCCGCGCCTCGACCGTCAACCCAGTCGGGATGCAGCAAGGTTTGCTCCAGGCGCCTGGAGCGGTCTCCGCTGGTTGAGCCCACGACCAGCGACGCTAAATGAACGCCGACGACGTACACGAGCAGGCTGAAATTAACCAGCAAGAGGTGCAGCCAGAGCAGCGAGGCGGGGAGGAGAAGCAGGACGAGTCCCAGCCGCCAAGCCGCGAGTCGCCAACCGACCGCGATGGTCGCCTCGTAGTTTTCCTGAGCACCATAGGTAGCGCCGCGCGCGTCTTGGTCGTTCTTGAGCAGCTGAAAGCCGCCCGCCTCGTCGACGTCCGCATCCGCGGCGCTTTCCGCCAACAGCCGGTCCTGGGCTCGCTGATAAAGCACCGCTTGGACCGGTCCACGACACTCGGGAGTCGCGCCTTCAATCAGTCCCGTATCGATCGACGCTCGGTTGGTTTCAAACCATACGGCCGAACTGTTTGCGGCGAAGACGCCCGGCTTATCGTGATGGGCTTCCGCAATCGGGATGCGGCGAGCCAGTGCATCGACAAGCGCTCGGTAACGGCGCAGTCGCGTCGGCGGCCGCTCGCGTCCCACAGCTCCCGTCGGGACGTCGCGCGGCGCAACCATCGCATATTCGGTCTCAAGCCCGACAAGCCGGTGGAAAAGTTGCACAGGACGGCTCGATTATTCGCCGCCGTGGGGAACTTCGGTCGCCCGCAGGTAGGCGGCCGGCGCGCGTTGAGCGTCGGCTCGGACGGCCGCAGTCAAATCGACAGGCAGCGTCGGGGCGGGGGGCGGCGCGCTGGGCGCGCTCGACGGCGTGGACGTAGCCGTCTGCCGAAGTCCAGATTCGGGATGCATGGGAAACGACCTGGGGTGTCGCAGGGGAAATGGTCGAAAGGCGGCGGTTTGATCCGCGCATTCTGGGGAGAACGCTGGCCGGGGAAAGCCACGCGACTATCCTACTCGCGTTCCGAGGCCGTCGCAATCAATCGGCCGTCGGCTCGTTGAAGTCGTCTAAGCCTGGGGAGTTGCCGCATGGACCGAATTCTCTTATGCCTCGTCGGCGGGGCCTATTTGCTGCTTGCCGCATGGTGCACCGCCATGCCGGAAACGACGGCCCGCAGCGTCGGATTCGAACTGACCAAGGGCGCCGGTCAGTCGGAATACTTGACCGTCTACGGCGGACTCGAATTCGGCCTCGGACTGCTGCTATTGGAGCCGGTTGTGCGTCGCCGACCCACGGTTTCCGCACTACAAACTTGCGCGGTGATCCACGTTTGCCTGGTCGCCTTCCGCACGCTCGGCTTTTTGCTCTATCGCGATATTGCGTTCACCACGTACTTCCTGGCGGGCGTCGAGTGGCTGATTGCCGGCGCCAGCGTCAGCGTGTTGGTGCGGTCGCGTTCATCGACGTCCGGGGCCGCCGCCTGAACTGCGGCCCCGTGGACGATGAGGCATCTCACGTTGTACGTGTATGCGAGGCTGGTATGCTGTGCCCTTCACGGCTCGTTCGAACTCGTCTTGTCGCAACTCCATGATCTCCATCAGGAACCTGACGCGGACCTTTGCGGCCCCTGGCGGAGAGGTCGTCGCCGTCGATGATTTGTCGTTGTCCGTGGCGCCGAGCGAAGTCTACGGACTGCTCGGCCCCAACGGCGCCGGCAAGACGACGACCTTGCGCATGATGCTCGGCTTGCTCGCCCCTACGCAGGGCGACGTCTCGATCATGGGCTGTTGCGTGTCTCGCGACCCGCGGCGCATCAAGCGCTTCATTGGTCTCGTTTCCGCCAGCGCCGGTCTCTATCAATGGCTGACGCCGCGCGAGATCTTGGAGTACTTCGCCGCGGGCTACGGATTGTCGGAAGAAGAGACCGAGCGACAAATCGCGAGGTTAAGCGATCTCATGGAGCTTTCGCAGTTCCTCGATCGACGTTCGGCGACTCTCAGCACCGGTCAAAAGCAGCGAGTTTCGCTCGCCCGCTCGCTCATCCATGACCCGCCCGTCGTGCTGCTCGACGAACCGACTCGCGGGCTCGACGTCGTCGGTTCGCAGGTCGTCTTCGACTTCGTGAGACTGCTGCGGCAGACGGGAAAAGCGATTGTGGTGAGTACGCATCAATTGGATGAAGCCGAGCGGCTGTGCGACCGATTCGGACTGCTATTTCGCGGCAGACTGCGCTACGAAGGGACGTTGCAGCAGTTGCGCGAACAGACGGGCCGCCAGACGCTCGTCGATATGTTCCTCGGCCTCTTGCGGCCCGACTCGCCGATCGAGGCCTGCGCATGAACCAGCCCGAAATGCACCCGCCTGACGCGAGCGAGCCAACGGCGAGCGCCGCCGAGCGTTCTTGGTGGTCGCGGCAATGGGTGTTTACTCGCAAAGAACTTCGCGAGACGCTGCGCGATCGACGCACCATCGTCACGCTGATCGCTATGCCGCTGTTGCTCTACCCGCTGCTGGGACTCGTCTTTCGACTGGTAGCACTCCGCACGCCGACGGCGCGTTCCGCGGTGGAGTATCGAGTGGCGGTGAGGTCGGAGTTGGAAGGACGATGGCTGGAAGGGATGTTTCAGGCGGCGGAGGCGGTGGACAAGGGAGGCGAGCGGTTGACGCTGGGATTGGCCGACCCGGGCCCTTCCGCCGACTTTCGCGCACTGATCGGTTCCGGTGAAATCGATCTGGGAGTGCGGGTCGAATTTCCGCTGCGGGCGACGGAACGAGACGTTGATGAACGGCCCGGTCAAGTGCAACTGGAACTGTTCCATGACGAGGCGTCAGGGGCGGGACGTGAAGCGCGGCGAATCGTGGAGCGGCGGTTGCAAGCGTTCAACATGAGCTACTTATGGTCGCTGGCGGCGCGGCGCGGCGCACCGCTGGAATTGCCGGCCGCGGCGCAGGCGACGGGGCTGGCGTTCCCTCAAAAGACGGTCGGATTGATCGGCCTGTTGCCGCTGATCCTCCTCTTGATGACGGTGACCGGCGGCGTTTATCCGGCGATCGACTTGACGGCAGGCGAACGTGAACGCGATACGCTCGAGACGCTCTTCGCACTCCCCGTGCCACCCGTGCGACTGCTGCTCGCAAAATACGTCGCCGTGCTGTTCGTGATCTTGCTGACGGGGCTCGTCAATCTCATCGCGATGGCGGCGACCGTTTACGCGTTGCAACTCGAGCGACAGTTGTTCGGCGACGACGGCTTTTCCGGCCTGCTTGCGCTCCGCATGCTCTTGGTGCTCGTCGTGTTCGGCATGTTCTATGCCTCGATGTTGCTGGCGATCACGAGCGCTGCGCGCAGCTTCAAAGAGGCGCAAGCGTACCTGATCCCGTTGATGCTTATGTCGCTGGCGCCCGGGCTGGCCGTGTTATTGCCGGGGTGGCGACTCGAAGGAGCGTCGGTCGTCCTGCCTCTGTTGAACATGTTGCTGCTGGCTCGGGAAGTGATCGAGGGGACGGTCGAACCGTTCGCCGCCGGCGCCGCGCTGATCTCCACCGGGCTCTATACGGCGGGCGCTCTGGCGCTGGCCGCGCGTTGGTTCGCCGCCGATGCTGTGGCGGTCGGCAGCCGGGCGTCGTGGAGCGACTTGGTGCAGCGCCCCCAAGTCGCCGGCGGCTCCCCGACGCTCGCCACGTCCCTCGTAACGCTGGCCGCACTTTTCCCCGCCTACTTTTTTGCGTCGGGCGCTTTGGGACGTTGGTTCGGAGCAACTCCTCTGCCGCGATTGTTGGTCTCCGGCGCGATGACCATCGGATTGTTCGCATTGTTTCCGGTGCTTGTGACCACGTGGCAGCGGATTCCGATTCACGCCGCGTGGGCAGTGCGCCGAGCGCCGCTGGGCGCCTGGTTGGCGGCCGTAATCATGGGGATGGGAGTATGGCCATTGGTCTATGAATTGATCCTCGGATTGCAGGCCTTCGGCATCCAAGCGATCGACGACGAGAAACGAGAACTGGTCGAAAAGCTCTTGGCCGCGTGGAAATCGGTTCCCACGCCGATCTTGGTCTTGGCCTTGGGCGTGCTGCCGGGCATTTGCGAGGAGCTGTTCTTTCGCGGCGTACTGTTCGGCGGGCTGCGGAGGGCGATGAGCGGAGCGGGGACGGTCGTCGTCTCGGCGCTCGCGTTCGGATTGTTTCACGTGGTGTTGGCGGGCGGCGCCGCACCCGAGCGGCTGGCGCCTAGCATGGTCATGGGATTGTTGCTGGGCTGGGTGCGGCTGCGCACCGACAGCTGTGGTCCCGGCGTGTTGCTGCACGTTCTCCACAACAGCTCTCTGTTAGTCCTTGCCGCTCGCCGCGACCAACTGGCCGCGGGTGCTTGGAATCTGGAGCACGCACAACACCTGCCTGGAGCATGGCTGGGCGCCGCCGCCGCGGCACTCGCGATCGGAATCTCGCTGGTCCTCTGGGCGACTCGCGCGCCGCGCACTTCTGCAACGGAACGTCACGGAGAGACGCCATGAGTTTTTTTCCTCGCATCCCCACGCAATTATCGGAGACGGGACTCACCCTGTGGGATCTGCAGACGCTGTTATTGAAGCACTTCTTTCATCGGCGAGCGGCCACGGGACGTGAAGCGGCCGAACATCTGTGTCTGCCCTTGCCTGTCATCGAATCGGCGCTCGTCGCGCTGCAAAAGGAACGGATGCTCGAATACCGCGGCAACGCGGGACTGGGCGACTTCGCCTATGGCATACTGGAGGAAGGCGTCAAGCAGGCGCGACAGTTGTTGGCCGTTTCGTCGTATGCCGGCGCCGCTCCCGTGCCGCTGGACGCTTACGTCGAAAGCGTCGCCGCACAGTCGCTAGAGAAAGAACAACCAACGCTTGACGGATTGCGCGCCGCGCTCGGCGATATGGTGATCGATCCCGTCCTGTTGGGACGAATTGGACAGGCGATGACCGCGGGACGCGGCATGTTCTTGTTCGGGCCTCCGGGGAATGGAAAGACCAGCATCGCCGAACGAGTGATGAACTCCTACAGCGATGTGATTTGGATTCCGAAGGCGCTCGAAGTTGGACGGACGATCATCCGTCTATACGACCCGCGCTACCACCAGGTCGTGCGTCTCGACCAGCAGTGGTCCGACGACCAGCGTCGGCTGATTGATCGTCGCTGGGTCCCAATCCGTCGCCCGACCATCGTCGTGGCAGGCGAACTCTTGTTGGAACATCTCGAGGTGATGGAGACCGCGTCGGGCGTGTATGAAGCGCCCGTGCAACTGAAGAGCAACGGCGGAACGTTCGTCGTGGATGACTTCGGACGTCAACGCATGCGGCCGCACGATCTGTTGAATCGCTGGATCTTGCCGCTTGAAAGGCGGTACGACATTCTCAATCTCCCCAACGGTCGGTCGATGCAGGTTCCTTTCGATCAATTCACGATTTTCTCGACCAATCTGGAACCGTCGGATCTGGTCGATGAAGCGTTTCTCAGACGCATTCCCTTTAAGATCGAGGTGCTGAATCCGACGGTCGTGGAATTTCGCCGCTTAATGGAGGCGACTTGCCAAGCTCTCGAGATCGAGTACGAAGTGGACGCGTGCGAGTACCTGATGGAACGTCATTTTCATCAAGCCGAGCGTCCGATGCGATTTTGCCAGCCGCGCGACCTCATGCAATTGATCGACGTACGTTGCCGGTTCCTCGGTCTGCCCAGGAAGCTCACGCGCGAAGCGATTGACGAGGTCGCTCACCTATACTTCGGCGCGGTGCGGCCGACGTCGAAGTCGGCGATGCCAAGAGGGGGCGCTTACGATCCAGGGACGCGATGACGCGCGTTCCCCGGAACCAACTCGCCCCTTTCCTAGCTCTGCGAACCAGTCGCTAAGCCGCGCAGTTTTCGTCGTCGAGCGAACTCTTGAGCCACATCCGCGACCAGCAACTCATCCGCCGCCCACAACTCGTCGACGCCGGCGGCGAACACCTGTTCGATCGCTTCCCCTTCGCCGACGGGCGTCATGCTGTTGAGGTGGTTGACGATCATGAGCGCGTCGCGCGGAGAGACGACGCCGTCGCCGTCCACATCGAGTCGCACGGGGATGTCCGGGACGAAGCCTGTGTTGATCGAATTGATGATCAAGAGCGCGTCCCGCGCGGCGACGACGCCGTCGCCATCGACGTCTAACGGATCATCGCCTTCGAGCGGGCTTTCGCCGGAACCGCCGGACGACGCCGGCGCCGGCGGCGGCGCCGCATTCTTTAGCTCCGCGAGATTGAACGGGCCGGACAAGGAGGCGATCGGCGTCAACTGCGAAACGGCCAGCGTCGAGGTGTTGGTGATGGCGAATTGGCGAATTTGATTGGACGCTCCGCCAGCGCCCTGCGCCGCGGCGAAGATGTCCGCCACTCCGTCGCCTGTCGCATCGACGGCGATCGTCCGCACGGGCGCCGACTTGCTCGAAGTATCGCCGAACGGTTGGAATGCGCCCATTTGGACCAGCGCCGCCGCCGTGGAACTGCCGTTCCAACGCCAGACGCGCACGTCCGAGTTGTTGCCGTTCTCCGAACTCACGATGATCTCGGGGAACGCGTCGGCGTCGATTCGAGCCGTGCTCAACGTCATGCCGTTGAGGAAGAATGATGAGGCGCCGAACGGGTTCAACGTGATCGGCGCCGTAGGCGTCGTCGTGATGTTGCTGTAGACCTTCAACGAGGCAATCGCATTGGCGCCGGTCCCCACGATGATTTCAGCTCGACCGTCCAGCGTGTTGACGAACTTCGCGCCGCTCATCTGCCCCATGTCGGCCACGGCGATCACGCCGCCGCCGATGCCGGTGAAGGCGGTGAAGGCCTTGGAGGCCGTATTGGCGATCGGATCCGCGGCGACGCCGAATTGGTTGTACCACACTCGCACCTCCGCATTTCCCGAGGAGGGGACGGTGACGATGTCCAGTCGGTCGTCGTCGTTGACATATCCCAGCGCCACGTGGACGCCGCCCAAGTTCGTGGCGGCGTAAGCCAGCGTGCGGAACTCCGGCAGTTCCACTCCGGCTTGTGAAAAGACGCGAAGTTCCGGAGCGCGACCGCCGACCGGCGCGACGACGATCTCATCAATGCCGTCGCCTGTCAGGTCGCCGACCGCGACTCGCAGGCCGCCCGTAAAGCTTGTTTCATAGGGCACGAACTGAGCGACGACGGCGCCCGTCTCGCGGTTCAGCACCCGCACCGATTGCGACGTCGATTGCGACTTGTCTTGCGCCACAACCAGCAGGCTCGCCAGCGAGTGGAAGAAGTCCGACTCATCGGTATTCCCCAAGTCGACGACGCCCTGCACGCCTACGGTCTGATCAAGTCCGGCCGCCGTCACGACGACCGCGCGAGTGACGTCGTCATCGAGCCGATAGCCGGTCGGCGCCAATGTTTCCGTGATCACGTAAGCGCCAGGAATGACTCGTTGAATCGCGACTTGTCCCGCATCGGCGTCTGCATCGTCTACACCGCCGTCGACCACTGTCAGCGACCCCGTCCCGGTGCGCGGATTCGGCGTGATGACGAACGTCGCTCCTGCGACCAGCGGCGTGCCGCTGGCCTCGGCTCGCACTTCCCACGCCAGCGTGCCGGTCCCGACGTAGCCGAAGTCCTGGGACAAGTTGGATTCGCCGGCGGCAAGCGTCAACGTCGTCTGATGAGCCGTCGCGACGCCGTCCGCGTCGACCGTCGGATTCAGACCCGCCGGCGGCGTCACTCGCACTCGGTAACGTCCGGCCGCGAGGCTGCTGAACTGATAGGCCCCGTCGCCCGCGGTAACCGTATTGAGCGTCGTTTCATAGACGCCGTTCTGATCGGCATCCACATCCAGTGCGACGGAGATGCCGTTCAGCGGCGACTCTCCGACATCCTGGACGCCGTTGGCGTTGGCGTCGATCCACAGGCGATCGCCGATCACGCCCGTGTTCGTCGGCGCGCTGCCTCCGCCCGAACCGCCTCCGCCCGAACCGCCGCCTGATCCACCGCCAGAAACAGGCGGCGGAGACGGCGCCGGCGCGCTCGCGGCCGGATTCTTCATTTCGGCGATGAAGTAAGGCCCCGACACGGAAGCGACCGGCGCCAGGGGCGTGACGGCCAACGTCGTGGTATTGGTGATTGCGAACTGACGAATCTGGTTTGCGGCGCCGCCCGGCCCCTGCGTGGCGACGAACGTATCGGCGATGCCGTCTCCTGTCGTGTCGATGGCGATCGTGCGGACCGGCGCCGACTTACTGGTGGTCGTGCCAAAGGGCTGGAACGAACCCATTTGCGAGATTGCGGCCGCGGTCGCACTGCCGTTCCAACGCCAGACGCGCACGTCCGAATTGTTGCCGTTTTCCGAGCTCACGATGATTTCGGGGAACGCATCCGAATTGATGCGCGCCGTGCTGAGGGTCGCGCCATTCATGTAATTCGAGGCGCCGAATGGGTTGAAGGTGATCGGCGCGGCGGGCGTCGTCGTGATATTGGAGTAGACCTTGACCGCCGTCTTCACGCCGGGGCCCGAGGCGACGACGATTTCCGCGAGTCCATCCAGCGTATTGACGAACTTCGTCCCGTTCATGCGCCCCATGTCGGCGACTGCGACCGTGCCGCCGCCAGCGCCATAGTAGGCAATGAACGACTTGGAAGGCGTGTTCGCGATGGGATCGGCGTTCACGCTGAATTGGTTGTACCAAACGCGCACTTCCGCATTGCCCGAGGTCGGGACCGTGACGATGTCGAGTCGGTTGTCGTTGTTGACGTAACCGAGCGCCAGTTGGACGCCGCCCGTGTTGGTTGCGGCATAGGCCAGCGTGCGGAAGGCGGTCAGTTCGACGCCGGACTGAGTGAAGACGCGAATCTCCGGCGCTCGACCGCGACCAGGCGCCACGACGATCTCGTCCACTCCATCGCCCGTCAGATCTCCGACCGCGACTCGAATGCCTCCTGTGAAGCTCGTCTCGTACGGGGCGAACTGCCCCAGTTCAACGCCCGTATCGCGATCCAGAATGCGCACCATCTGCGCGGTGGCCGGCGACTTATCTTGCGTGACGACGATCACGCCCGAACGGGGATTGATGAAGTCGGACTGGTCCGTATTCCCCAAGTCGACGACGCCTTGCGTGCCGACGACTTGATCCATCGCGCCGACCGTCACGACCACCTGCCGCGTGGGATCATCGTCCAATCGGTAGCCTGAAGGAGCGACCGTTTCCGTAATCACGTACGTTCCCGGAATGACGCGCTGCACCAGGAACTGGCCCGCAATCGCGTCGGCGTCGAGCGACGAGTCGTCGGCGACCGTCAACGAACCCGTGCCGGTGCGCGGGTCGGGCGAAATGACGAATGTCGCGCCGCCCAACAGCGGCGTGCCGCTGATTTCGGCTCGCTTTTCCCAGGCCAACGACCCGGCGCCGACATAACCAAAGTCTTGCAGGAGGTCGATGGAATCGGCCGCCAGCGTCAGCTCCGTCTCGTTGGGCGTGCTCGTTCCGTCCGCGTCAAAACTGGGATTGAATCCCGCCGGCGCGGCGACGCGCACTCGGTAGTCGCCTGCAGGCAGATTGCCGAAGAGGAAATTGCCATTCAGCGTCGTCAGGGTGCTGAGCGTCGCGTCGTAAACGCCGTCCTGGTTGAAGTCCAGATCCAGTTCGACCGTCAAGCCATTGATGGGCGGTTCGCCCACGTCCTCGACGCCGTTTCCGTTCGCGTCGATCCAGATGCGGTCGCCGATCTCCCCGGCGCCGATGAAGCCGAAGTTCTGGTCGACTCGGGCCTGGCCAAGCACCAGCGGGACGTTGTTGGAAGCGTCGCCTTGTCCGTCGCCCGAGAAGTCGGTGGTGGGCGACGAACCATCCGGCGGACCGACGGCCACGAGCCACGTTGCAGGCGGCAGATTGGTAAAGACATAGCTGCCGTCGGCCCCGGTCGTCGTCGTAAACGACTCCGGCAGTCCATCCCCATCGAGGTCCGCGGACAACGTGACTTGCACGCCCGGAATGCCCGGTTCGTTGGTATCCTGGGCGCCGTCGGCGTCAAGGTCGAAGAAGATGGTGTTTCCGATGCTGCCCGTGCCGCGGTAGCCAAAGTCTTGCGCGTTATTCGTCATCCCGGCTGGGCTGACCAAACTCACAAGCGACGTGTTCGCCGTGCCGACGCCGTCCGCGTCAAAGGTGGGTTGAGCGGCCAGGCCCGTCGGCAATGTCGCCGTATTGATCGTGATGCGATAGTCGCCAGGAATCAGGTTGTCGAATTGGTAGTCGCCGTCGGCGTTGGTCGTCGTCGTCGTTGTGTAATCGACGATGCTGTCGCCGTTCACATCGATCGCAAGCGTCGCTTGGACGTTGGCGATCCCCGGTTCAAACGCATCCTGTACTCCGTCGCCGTTCTGGTCAAACCAGACTCGATTGCCGAGCGAACCGATGCCGCGATAGCCAAAGTCGTGACCCAACGCCGACTCGCCAGCCGTCAACGTTTCGACCGAGGCGTTGTCCAGTGCACCGTCGAGGTCGTAGGTCGGCGCCGTCGAGGCAGGTGCGGTTGGAATACTGATGCGATACTGGCCGGCCGGAAGATTGGCGAACGAGTAGTCGCCGACGCTGTTCGTGGACGCGGTGTAGAACGTTTCGTAGACGCTGTCGGCGTCCAAGTCGACGTCGATACGCACGGCGACGTTCGGCAGCCCTGGTTCTCCGGCGTCTTGCACGCCGTCCGCGTCGACGTCCCACCACACGCGATCGCCGATGACGCTGTTCCCTTGCAGACCGAAGTCTTGATCCTCGCGCGATTCGTTGGCGCCGAGCGTCACGACGTTGGACAAGTCAGGAGCGCCGTCGCCCGAGAGATCGGTCGTCGGCGCGCCGCCGAGGGGCGCCGTGATCGCGACGGTCCAGGTCGCCGCGGGCAAGTTGTTGAATTCGTAGAAGCCGGACGAGTCGGTCGTGATCGCAAACGTATCGACATCCGAATCGCCGTCGAAGTCCCCCGACAACGTCACCGTGACGCCGGCCAGGCCTGGCTCGTCAACGTTCTGAATGCCGTCGCCGTTGAAGTCAAAGAAGACGGTGTCGCCGATCGAACTAACGCCGCGGTAGCCGAAGTCTTGTGAAGAGTCGACCAGATCGCTTGGGCCGGCCAGCGATGCGATCGATTGGTGCGGCGTGCCGGTTCCATCCGAATCGAACGTGGGTTGACTCGACATGTTCGCCGGCAAGGTGGCGGTGACGATCGAAACGACGTAGTCGCCCGGAATCAAATTGCCGAATTTGTAGGCGCCGTTCGAGTTCGTGGCGACGGTGGTCGTGTAGTCGGGAGAATTGTCGCCATCGACATCCAGCGATAACTCGACTTCCACATTGGCGATGCCAGGCTCGTCGGCGGTTTGGACGCCGTCGCCGTTGCGGTCGAACCAAACAAAGTCGCCGATTGTCCCCTCGCCGCGATAGCCGAAGTCATGGCCCAACGCCGCTTCTCCTGCCGCGAGCGTCTCGGTCGACTGGTTGTCCAATCCGCCATTGAGGTCGAAGGTTTGCGTCGTGAAAGCCGGTTGCGTCGGAATGCTGATCGTGTACTCGCCGACGGGCAAGTTCTCAAACAAGTAGTCGCCGTCGGCGTCGGTCGTCGTCGTAAAGACAGCTTCGATGCTTCCATCGCCATTGATGTCGACCGCCAGTTGAACGGCGACGTTCGGCAGGCCCGCTTCGTTCGCATCTACGACGCCGTTCGCATTGGCGTCGAACCAAACGGTGCTGCCGATCCGTCCATTGCCGCGGAAGCCGAAATCCTGATCAAGCCGGTCTTGATCGACTCCCAAACTGATGGTGTTGGACAAGTCCCCGACCAAGTCGCCGGTGAAGTCGGTAGTCGGGACGGCGCCAGCGGGCGCTGTCACCGTTACGGTCCAGTCGATCGCCGGTAAATTGTCAAATAGGTATGCGCCGTCGTCGGTGGTGTTCGTGAAGAACGATTCCAGTTGGCCATCGCCGTCGACGTCGCCGGTCAAACTGACCAGAACGTCACCGAGACCCGGTTCGCCCAAATCCTGCACGCCGTCGAGGTCGTAGTCGAAGAAGACGCTGTCGCCGATCGAGCCGCCGCCGCGATATCCAAAATCTTGCAAGGAGTTTTGCAGCGGCTGGGCGCCGCCGAGCGTCACGGTCGACTGATGCAGCGACGACGTACCGTCGGCGTCGTAGGTCGCGTGACCCGCCATGCCGGCGGGAAGCGTCGCGGTGTTGATCGACACGACGTAGGCGCCCGGAACGAGGTTGTCAAACGTATAGACGCCGTCGACGTCGGTCGTCGTGCTCGCGGCATAGTCGGCATTGCCGTCGCCGTTGAGGTCGATGGCGATCGAGACTTCGACGTTGGCTAGTCCTGTCTCGCCGTCGACGACGCCGTTGCCATTGCGGTCAAACCAGACCAAGTTGCCGATGGACCCCACGCCGCGATAGCCGAAGTCGACGTTGTCGGCCGTTTGACCGGCGGTCAGCGTCAATGAAGTCTGGCTGTCTGCTCCGCCGTCCAAGTCGAAGGTCGGGACGGTCGAAGCAGGCGGCGTCGTCACTTCGACAAGGTAGCGGCCCGAGATCAGATTCTGGAACGAGTATCCACCGTCGGCGTCGGTCGTCGTTGTGAACGTCGTCTCGTAATTGCCGTCGTTGTCGACATCCAGCAACAACGAGACGGGCACATTCGGGAACCCCGGCTCTCCGGGATCCTGAATGCCGTCTTCATCGGCGTCGAACCAAACAAAGTCGCCGATCGAACTGTCGCCGCGCAGGCCGAAGTCTTGATCCGTCCGCGTCTCGCCGTCGCCCAACGTAAGCGTGTGCGAGAGATCGGCGGTCGCGTCGCCGTTCAGGTCGGAGGTGGGAGTCGTCCCTAAGGGCGCGGCGATGGAAACGGTCCATTCGGCCGGCGGCAGATTGACGAAGGAATACCGACCGCTGGAGTCGGTCGTCGTCTGGAACGACTCGAGATCGCCGTCCGCGTCGAGGTCGGCCGACAGCGTTACGACGACGCCCGGCATCCCGGGCTCCGTTCCATCTTGGACGCCGTTGCCGTTGTAGTCGAAGAAGACGGTGTCGCCGATCGAGCCCGTGCCGCGATAACCAAAGTCTTGATTGAGATTCACCAGCGCCGCGGGACCTGCAAGCGTGACCGTCGACGTGTTCGGAGTTCCCGTTCCGTCGCTATCGAACGTGGGGTGGTTGGACATGCCGGCAGGCAGGCTGCCTACGGTCACGCTGATCGGATTGGCTCCGGGAAGCAGATTCGTGAACAGGTACTGACCCGCAGAATTGGTGGCGACGACGGCCGTATAGTCCGGCGTGTTGTCGCCATTGAAATCGATCGTCAAGGCGACGTCGACGTTGGCCAATCCCGGCTCGAATCCATCGATGAATCCGTCGTTGTCCTGGTCAAACCAAACCGTGTCGCCGATCGAGCCGGTGCCGCGATACCCGAAGTCGTGACCCAATGCGGCTTCGGATGGGGCGAGCGTCACGGACGACGAATTGTCCAGCGCACCGTTCAGGTCGTAGGTCTGCACGGAGAAGGCCGGCGGCGTCGCGGCGACGACGTAGTTTCCTGCGGGCAGATTGCTGAATAGATACTGGCCGCTGCTGTTGGTGGTCGTCGTCAACACGCCGTCGACGACATTGTCGCCGTTGAAGTCGATCGACAACGTGACGACGACTCCAGGCAGACCTGGTTCATTCGCATCGACCGCACTGTCGGCGTCGGCGTCAAACCAGACGAGGTTTCCAAGGGCGCCGGCGCCGACGTAACCGAAATCGGCGGTCACGTGGCTGACGCCGGTGGCGAGCGTCACCAACGACGAGTTCGGGACGCTGAGCCCGTCTTCGTCATGAGTCGGCGTCGTCCCCGCGGGGGCGGCGACGCGGACTCGATACTCGCCCGCGACCAGATTGTTGAACAAGTAAACGCCGTTCGCGCCGGTCGTCGTCGTGAGCGTGGTTTCATAAATGCTGTCGGAGTTAGCATCGACGTCCAATTCGACGGTCACGCCGGGAATGCCGAATTCCCCGACGTCTTGCAGGCCGTTCGCATTCGCGTCCCACCACACTCGATCGCCGACCGAGGCGTCGCCTTGGAAGCCAAAGTCCAACGACAGCGCGACTTGGCCGTCGGCCAAGTTGTAGATGGCCGTCGAGTCGCCGAGGCCGTCGCCCGAGAAGTCGGTCGTCGGCGTCGTGCCGGTCGGAGGCGTGACCGACACCGTCCAGGCGTTCGGCGGCAGGTTGTCGAATAGATAATTGCCGCTTGAGTCGGTCAGAACTTGGAACGACTCGCTCGATCCATCGCCATCCAGATCCGCGCTGATCGTCACTAGCACGTCGGGAATGCCGGCTTCGACTCCATCCTGAATCCCGTTTCCATTGACGTCCAGGAACACGGTGTCGCCGATCGCGCCTTGGCCGCGATAACCGAAGTCCTGGTTGAGGTTGCTGAGAGAGCTGGGACCGCTAAGCGTCACGGTGGACTGATGGGGCGTGCCTGTGCCGTCGGCATCGAACGTCGGTTGGCTTGCCATCCCCGTGGGCAACGTCGCCGTATTCACGACGACGACGTAGGTTCCCGGAATCAAATTCGTGAACTGGTACAGTCCGTCTTCGTCGGTTGCAGCGACGGCGGTGTAGTCGGGGATGAAGTCGCCGTTGAGGTCGATCGTCAACGTGAGTTCGACGTCGGTCAGCTCTCGCTCGGAAGCATCCTGAACGCCGTCCGCATTTCGATCGAACCAAACGTAGTCGCCGATCGTGCCTGCGCCGACGTAGCCGAAATCGTGTCCGTCGGCCGTTTGTCCGTCAGTCAGCAGTTGCGCAGATTGATTGTCCAGAGTTCCGTCAAGGTCGAACGTCTGGTCGGAGAACGCAGGCGGCGTCAGGACGGTAATCCGATAGTTGCCCGCGGGCAGATTGTCGAACGAGTAGTTCCCCGAACCATCGGTGGCAACGTCGAAGGTTGTTTCAAACGCGGCATCGTTGTCGAGATCGACGGACAGACGCACGGGAACGCCCGGGAGGCCTGGCTCGCCCGCGTCTTGCACTCCGTCGCCGTCCGCGTCGAACCAGATGCGGTCGCCGATCTGGCTATCGCCTTGCAGACCGAAGTCGCGGTCCAGCCGTTGTTCACCGGCGCTCAGCGTAAAGCTGCTCGTCAAGTCGGGCGTCGAGTCGCCGTTCAGGTCGGAAGTCGGCGACGCGCCCGTCGGCGCCGTCACCGTGACCGTCCAGTCGCCGGCTGGCAGGTTGGAGAACAGATAGCCGCCGTCGGCATTGGTGGTGGTCGTGAACGATTCCACGACCAGGTCGCCGTCGAAGTCGCCGGTCAACGTTACGAGCACATTGGGTATGCCCGGTTCATTGGCGTCTTGCACGCCGTCGCCGTCGTAATCGAAGAAGACCGAATTGCCGATCGCGCCGGCGCCGCGATAGCCGAAGTCTTGCGTGTTGCTGGAACTATTCGGCGGTCCGTTGAGCGTGACGATCGATTGATTCAGCGTAGAAATCCCATCGGCGTCAAATGTCGCGACATTCATGCCGTCGGGCAGCGTCGTGGGGTTGACCGACGTCGTGTAGGCGCCGGGCAGCAGATTCTCGAACTGGTATGCACCGTCGGCATCCGTCACGGTCGTTGTGGTGTAGTCCGGAATCGAATCGTTGTTGAGATCAATCGTCAACGTTACTTCGACGCCGGCGATCCCTGGTTCGCCGACGTCTTGACTTCCATCTCCGTCTCGATCGAACCAGACAAAGTCGCCGATCGTGCCTTGCCCGCGATAGCCGAAGTCGTGCGAGGTATTCGACTCATTGGACGCCAGCGACTCGATGGAAGCGCCGTCGTTTCCGCCGTCCAGGTCGTAGGTTAGCACGGCGCCTGCGGGCGGCGTGGGAATGCTGACGCGAAAGTCGCCTGCCGGCAGATTCGCGAACAAGTACGCGCCGTCGTCGTCGGTCGTCGTCGTGAAGCTCGTCTCATACACCCCGTCGCCGTCGAGACTGACCTGCAACTGCACGACGACGTTGGGCAGGCCCGGCTCGCCGGGGTCTTGCGTCCCATCGGCGTCGGCGTCGAACCACACGAAGTCGCCGATCGATGCGCTGCCGCGGAGGCCGAAGTCGCGATTCAACAAGTTCTGAGCATCGAGCAGCGTGAATTGCGACGCCAGATCGGGGGACAAGTCGCCGTTGAAGTCAGTGGTGGGAACGGCGTTTGCGGGCGCTGTGATCGATACGGTCCAATCGCCGGCGGGCAAGTTAGAGAACAGATATTTGCCGGCGGAGTCGGTCGTCGTCGCGAACGTCTCGTCGATCGCATCGCCGTCAAAATCGCCCGACAACGTCACGCCGACGCCCGGCCAACCTGGTTCACCGACGTCTTGCACTCCGTCGCCGTCGAAATCGAAGAAAACCGTGTCGCCGACGCTGGCCGTGTCGAAATAGCCGAAGTCTTGCTTGTCGTTCGACAACGCCCCAGGGCCGCTCAGCGTCACCGAGGAGCGATTGGCGGTGGCGATGCCGTCCGCATCGAACGTCGGATGGTTCGCCATGTTGGCGGGAACCGACGCAGCCGTCACCGTAACGACGTAGGCGCCGGGGATGAGGTTGTCGAACGAATAGCCGCCGTCGGCGTCCGTCGTCGTCGTTGCGGTGTAATCGGGTGCGTTGTCGTTGTTGAGGTCGATCGTCAGGGTGACGACGACATTGGCGATCCCCGGTTCATCGGGGGTTTGCACGCCGTCGCCGTTACGGTCGTACCACACGACGTCGCCGATGACGCCGTCGCCGCGGTAGCCGAAGTCGTGTCCGTTGGCAATCTGACCCGCAGACAACGTCTGCGACGAAGCGTCGTCCAGTGTGCCGTCGAGGTCGTAGGTCTGGACGGTGTAGGCCGGCGGCGTAGGCAGACGAACCTCGTATTTTCCCGCAGGTAGGCCGGCGAACGCATAGGCGCCGGCGCCGTCGGTGGTCGTACTCAAGACGCCGTCCACGACATCGTCGCCATCAAAGTCGACGGCCAGTTCCACGGCGACGCCCGGTAGTCCCGGTTCGCCCGAGTCCTGTACGCCGTTGCCATTGACGTCGAACCAGACCAAGTTGCCGATTGAGCCGGTTCCTTGATAGCCGAAATCGGCCGTCGTGTGTGCGACGTTGCCCGGCAGGACGACGATCGACGAGCCGGCGGTGCCGACGCCGTCTTCGTCGTACGTGGGCGTCGAGCCGCTCGGCGCCGACACTCGCACGCGATAGGTTCCCGCGACCAAGTTCGAGAACACATAGGCGCCGTTGACGCCGGTGGTCGTCGAATAGACGGCGTCATAGACGCCGTTGGAGTCGAAGTCGACGTCAAGTTCGACGGCCGCGCCGACGATTCCCAGTTCGCCTGAGTCTTGGGACCCGTTGCCATTGCGGTCCAGCCAGACGCGGTCGCCGAGAGAGCTAGATCCTTGGAAGCCGAAGTCGCGGTCCAGTTTTTGTTCGCCTGCCGCCAACGTGAACGTGCTGGCCGCATCGCCGGTCGAGTCGCCGTTGAAGTCGGTCGTCGGTACGCTTCCCGTCGGCATCGTCGCGGCCACGGTCCAGGTCCCGCCCGGAAGATTCGAGAATTGATAGCCGCCCGTTGCATTCGTGGTCGCTTGGAACGACTCGACCACGCCGTCGTTGTCGAAGTCGGACGAAATCGTGACGACCACGCCGGGAATGCCCGGTTCGCCCAAGTCCTGCACTCCGTCGCCGTCGAGGTCGTTGAACACCGTGTCGCCGATGGCGGCCGACCCGCGATAACCGAAGTCTTGCTGGTTGTTGGCGAGCGACGCGAACGTCAGCTGGATGGTCGACTTGCCGTCCAGTCCGCCATCCGCATCGAAGGTTTGCGACATGCCGATCGGAAGCGTCGAGGCGTCGATGCGCACGACGTACGTTCCGGTCGCCAGATTATTGAACGAGTAAGCTCCGTCGGAATTGGTGCGGGTCCAGCGTTCGCCTTCGCCCGCGTCCCACTGCAAGTTGGAATTGGCGTCGGTCCAATCGAGCACGCCGTCGTTGTCGGCATCAAGGAAGACGCGAACCGACCCGAGGCCCGGTTCATCGCCGTCCACGGCGCCATCTGCATCGCGGTCGAACCAAACGGCGTCGCCGATCGTTCCCGGCGGATCGACCAGGATCGTCACGACGGCCGTATCGAAGCCGCCGTTGCCGTCCGTGATTTGGTAGGTGAACGTGTCGGCGCCCGAGAACCCTGCCGGCGGCAAGTAGCTGAACGTGCCATTGGCCAATACCGTCAGCGTACCGCCCTGGTCGGTGGGATAGGTTTGGTTGAGCGCGAAGGGAGTCGACTGGATCTGCGTGATCGACAGCAGGTCGAAGTCGGGGTCGCTGTCGTTCGTGAGGATGCTCGTAGGCGTCAATGAAAGGGGCGTGTTGTGACGCGTCGAGAACTGGTCGTCGCCCGCGACCGGTGGATCGTTGACCGAATTGATGGTGATCGTCACGACGGCCGTATCGGATCCGCCGTTGCCGTCGGTGATCGTGTACGTAAACGCGTCGACGCCGTGAAAATTTGGATCAGGTGTATACGTGACCGAGCCATTCGGGTTCACCGCGATCGTCCCGTGGTTGGGGAGCGTATAGCTGACGATGTTCAGCGGATCGCTGTTCGGGTCGGTGTCGACGACCACGCCCGAGACGCTCGGTGAATTGGTGATGACGTTGAACGTAATGGGCGTGTCTTCGTTGGTCGTCACGCTGTCGTCGTTCGCGATGGGCGGCGCGCCGGCGGGAGGACCGACCGACGCCGTGTCGCTGCTGGTGTCGCTGGAGTCGTCCGGATCGACGTAGATCACCGTGAGGACGGCGAGGTTCGGGGCGTAAAGCGTGCCGTTGTCGTCGCTGCCGACGACGGTGGAACTGGCGGCGATGCAGTAGGTGAAGACGCCCGTGTTAACGCCTGTCTCGGTCAACGTCACGGTCTCGTCATCGCCCGACGAACTATGAATGACGGCGACGATCGTTTCCGCGACGCTCGCATTCATGTTCTGATCAATGTCGGTGACGCGCACGCAAACCTGTTCGTCCACGACGTACGTCGGCGTTCCCGGGCCGTTGAGTCCCGTCGTGAACTCCGTGATGCTCGGGGTTCCCAAGTCGAGTTGCGTCACGGTGAAGGTCGTGCCGGCGGCGTCCCACACGGTTCCTTCATAGCCTTCGTCGGTGCGGAAAGAGACGGAGAAGTCGCCCGTCGGCACGCCCGTCGTCCAGGCATATTCGTAGATTTTCTGTCCCAAGGTTCCGGTCGGAACGATGGCGGTCGGAGTCACAGCGCCCGGCGCCGGACTGATGTTGATCGTGCCGCTGGTGATATCGCTGGCGCCGAACGGGTCGGTGACAAGCCCACGAACGTAGACCGTCTGGCCGGCGACCGCCGTGGTGATCAGGGCGCCGTCGTTGGAAGAGTTGCCGTCGTTGGTATAGGGGGCGTCGTAGATCCCGAATGACGCGACGTCGATATACGTGGCGGTCGGCAGCGAAATGCGCGACGGCTTCGTCGCGCTGTCGTAGTCGATGGTAAAGCCGACGCCCGTCTGCGTCGAAGAGATTTCGAGCGTCAGCGTTTGGGCGGCCGGGATGGTGATGTCGCTGGCAATCGACGAAGACCAATTGAGCGTCCCCGACGAACTGTTGTAGGTGGGATTGGTCAATGTCGCGACGGTGGTCGAGCCGTACTTCAGCGTCGCGGTGACGGCCGGATTGGCAGGCATCGTTCCGGACGTCACGGTGACGTAGGTCGTCACTCCGATAGACTGGCCGGCCGGCAAAACGAAATCGGAGGCGAACGAGGGCGTTTGCGTAAACGTCGCCGTCGCAACTCCCGGCGCCGGCTTGATGGAGATGCCGCCGATGCCGAATTCTTGATTATCGCCGGCAGTGTACGACATAGACACCGATGGCGACGCACCGGCGCGGGTGCTCGCCGCGGCGCTGACGTAGTTCAGGTCGCTGAATCGCCAAAGTTCCGATTGGCTGCCGCCGGTCGCAATGGTTTGTCCGCCGAAGCCCTCGTCCCAGGCGCCGATGGCGTAGACAAGTTCCCCAGTCGCCGAAGGAACCGACAGCGTGCGCGTGGCCGACCCGCCGCTATTGGCCGACGCCGTCGCCAATGCACCATAGGGGCTGGTTTGGTCGACATTGTTGAACGTCGTGGCGCCCGCCGCAATGCTCGAATTCGCGCTCGTCGTGACGACGACATTCTGGGAACTTGAGGAAGGATTCAACAACGCGTAGAGGTATACCTTGACTCCGCCGTCTGAGGGGGCGATCGCGGAGCCGATTTGCGTCATGGCGACGCCGCCGAACGTGACTCCCGAGACAGTGCCCGCATTCCCGCCGATGGTGCTGGAACCCAAACCGACCGAGACAATTAATAGGCGATTAGCGCCGGTCCCCGGGGTGTGGCTAAACGTCAGGCCGCTGCCGCTGTCAGTTGAACCGCTCGTCGTGGCCGCGACGGCGATGGTCGAAGTGGGCGCTAACACCGACGTGCTGGATGTCGTGGCGTCGTTCGTGGCGACCGGGTCGACTCGGTCGAGTTCCCCGGTCGCGTCGCCGGACGCAGCATCGGCGTCCAAGTAGAGATACTTGGTGACGGTCGGCGCCAGGATCGTCGCCGTATCCGACACGCCGCCGCCTGGACACGTCGCGTCGGCGTAGTCGACCGAAATCGTGTTTCCCAGCAGTGCGTATAAAGTGCCGTTCTCCACCGACTGGCCGATGCTGGTGGAGGTCGGTACGGAACCGCGGAACACGCCCGTGTTGACGCCTGTTTCGACGAGCGTGAGCGTCTCTCGATCGCCTGTGGTGGAGTCGGCGACGACCACCGTTACCGTCTCGGCGACGAGCGAGTTTTGGTTGGCATCGGCGTCGGAAACCTGCATGTAGGCCGTGCCATTTTCGAGGTAGCCGGCTGTGCTCGTGAAACTGGCGTCGGTGAACAGAATGGTGCCGCAGGTCGGCGGAACCGCCGGCTGAACCAAGATCGTATGCGTGAAGGACAGGGGCCCTTCGCTGCTGGTGGCGAAGACCGTGTTTGCGATTTCCGTGACGCCGGAGGGGAGCGAACTGTTGACGGTCACGCGAAACGTGACTCGCTTGATCTCTCCCACGGCGAGGCTGGTGAGCGAGAAGCCGGCGCCGTCGAGCGGGTAGGGAGTGCCGCTGCCGTCGTCGGGGACCGAGACCGGGGGCGGGCTGCCGTCGGCGTCGCCGATCTGCGTACTACCCGGGACATACGTCACATTGGCCGGCAACGGGTCGGTGATGACGATGTTCTCGATCGGCAGCACCCCTTCGTTGCGGATGTCGATCGAGTACTCAATCGTTTCATTGGGGTCGGCATACGCATCGCCGTCGCCGCCGATGATCAGGCCTGACTTTTGGATGTAGAACAAAGGCAATGGGAGAACGGTGTAGCCGACGTCGAGGTACGGATTGCCGGCCTGCGAATTCGCGGGGTCTTCGCCCCATGCGCCTGTCAGCTTGGCTCCGTTGACCGTATACAACCGCATCCCCGTCTGATCGCGGTCAGGGTCGAAGATGCGAACCGACTGCAAGGCCGACACATCGTAGTGGACGTCGTAACGACGTCCATTGGGATCGATCTGCGGCCCCGTCTCGCTGTTGCCGTCATAGTCGACGTAGATGCGCGTCGCGGCCGTCGCCATCACCCACACCGGACTGCCGTTGCCCGAGATGGGTTGATCGCCGGTTCCGGGCGCCCAGCCGACCTTAAGAGCCGGAGTCAGGTAGGTATCGGGAACGAGCGTAAATCCCCAGTCGCGGATGTTGTTGCCGGAACCGGAAGTATCGGTGTCGACGGCGCCCAGCGCAAAAAAGGTCGGCGCGGGGCTGCCAGTCGTGTAGAACTTGGCGCCCGAGTTGGCGGGCATTTGCACGCGCACCGCGCCGTGCGTCGCCGGGTCGCTGGCCGCCGGAATCGTCACCGAACTCGTACCCGCCAGCGTGTCGTAGAAGACGGTGATCGGCGTGTTGTTGGGGTTGTATAAGAAGGTCGCAGCAGGGTCCGCACTGCTCGTCGTTCCTACGGGGTTGTAGTAGGTGCTGGACCAAGTCGAACGCGGATAAAGCGTGAACCAGTCCGACTCGTACTGCGTTCCCACATCTCCCGCGAGCACGTGCGCCTGGATCGGCGCCGACGCCGTCACCGACGCGCCCGTCATCACGCCGCCATTGACCTGATAGCTTTCGCCTTCGTTGAGCGTGACGTTGACGTCGGTGGTCCCGTTCCCATCGCGGTCGATGGCCAGAGTCGTTCCGTTCTGACCCGCCATGAGCAGCAGCGATGTGTACTCGAACAACTGGTTGAAGCCCGAGTTGGGAGCGTTCTGGCCGGCGGGGACGACGAATTGCGTCCCCCAGTAATTGGTCGAGACGATTTCGACGGCGCCCGACAAGACGGGGCCGGGATTCGTCGCCCAGGCGGCGCGATTCACAGCGACGGCTGCGGACGACGCCACTTTGTCGCGACCGTCATAGGCCAAAATGGACGCATTGCGAGGCGCTGTGATGTTGTTTCGCAAGACGATCACGCTGGACGCGGTCAGCAAGTCTTGCGCAAAGCCCGGCGGCATGCCGTTCGCCGGATTATTGTCGCCCCAGATCTGAGTGGTCGACTGCGTCGGGGATTCAATATCCGCCTCGTAGCCATCTTCCCACTGGTCGTAGTAGATGATCGTGCTGTTCTGCGCCGGCACCAACGAGATCGTGCTGTCGATGATGTTGCCCGTCGACGAGTACAACTGCGTCAACGTGGTGCGAATCTGATCTTCGGGGAGCGGGATGTAGTAGGTCTGCGCGACCGCCAAGAGGTCGCGGCCCTCCAGCCGTTCAAACAAGGGACGGCGTCGCGCCCGTAGTTCACGCTGCAGTTTACGACGCGCCTGACGATGATGACGATTGGCGGAAGCGACCGAATTGAAATGCTTGGATTGGAACATCTGGTTGCGCAGCTTTTCGGTGTGCGAGTGCCTGGGGAACGACTCGAAGTACCAGCCGGCCCGTGCCCGACTGGATTGCCCCATCATCAGAACCGTGACTCACAGCAAAGGGAGGGGAAGTCGCTGCAACCAAGAAAACCGACAATCTCGCGGCCAGCGGTGTCGAACGTGATGATCAGTGCGGTCGGGCGAGCTGCCGTGGATTCGTGAAAGTCGCCGTACGGGGAAAACAATCGCCCAGGGCCTCGCTTTCGCCTCCCCGTCGCACCTTCCGGCGCGGTACCATAGGACCCAAGATTCCCCCCTACTTTGGTAAGGATCTCTGGCATGTTCGAACCGGCTGATTCCCCTGATTTGGCCGAAGCTTCCGCCGATACGGTGGACCTTTCGGGCGAACTCAATCCGCGCGAAAAGTACTACGGCAGTCCGACGGTTCAGGCCCTGATCGATTTCGGCGCCGATTCCCACGTGGGGCTCGTCCGTAAGAACAACGAAGACCATTTCGCCGTCGTCCGGCGCTTTCGTACTCGCGAAGTCCTGTTGACGAATGTGCCCCGCGAGCTGCTCGAGCCGTCGACGGAAGAGGCGTATGCGTACGTCGTCGCCGATGGCGTCGGCGGCGCTGCCTGCGGCGAACTCGCCAGCCAACTGGCGCTGACCACCGCCTGGGGACTCGCCCCGCGCGAACGCAGTTGGCCGATGCGCGCCGACGCGACGAACATCTCCGAAGTGCAAGAGCGCATGCAGACGATCGTCGACTTCATCTCCGAAGCGTTTCAGCGCCACGCGGCCGCCGACAAGAAGCTCAGCGGCATGGGCACGACGCTCACGGTCGTCTATTCCATCGGCAGCGACGCCTTCATCGGCCACCTGGGCGATTCGCGCGCCTACCTCATTCGCGATGGAGAAATTGGACAACTGACTCGCGACGATACGCTCGCCCAAATGCTCATCGAATCAGGCGCCAGCCCCTTCAAAGTCGCTCGAACCAGCCACATCTTGACGAACTGTCTGTCGACCGACGGGACGCCGGCCACCGCCACGACGCTGCACATTGGACTCCGCTCCGGCGACGCGTTGCTGTTGTGCTCCGACGGACTGTCGGATCGAGTGGCGGACGTCGAGATCGCTGAATTAGTGGATGTCGACGAGCCGGCTCAAGTCACCGTCGGCAAGCTGATCCAAAAAGCGCTCGATCGAGGCGGAAATGACAACGTCACTGTCGTCCTCGCCAAGTACCGCTTCGCCCCCCCCGCAGCGTGCTAGCCACAGAGATGCGGGGCCGCAGAGGGGGGCAAATTGCCACAGAGGTCGCGGAGGTTGCCGAGAGGAGCGGCGGTTGTGGGATAAGGGCGAAGTTCGTGCCTGCGAATGGGTGGAAAGAAGAATTCCGCCTCCTGTTCACCGTCTTCCCCTAATGTGCATTCCCTCTAAACCGCCCCCCTGCCGACCTTTCCTCCCCGTATCCGCCCCTCGCCGCTCCGTGACCTCTTGTCCTCCTCTGTGGCAAGAAAAAAACTCGGCGGCGCCTCGCTCGGCGGCTACTTCCCAGGGGCGATGCAGTAGACGGCTTTGTTTGAACGCAAGAGCACTCGCTGGTCGACGATCGCGGGGCTGGCGTTGAAATCGGTGTCGTCCGAGAACTTGTTGACGCCCAGCGTCTCGCCCGTTTGCGCGGAGACGACCAACGTTCCGTTGCGGCGCGTCACGCACAGCAACTTGTCGCCGACCGCGACCGGCGAGGCATAGATGCCGCCCGCGTCGCGCAAGCGCTGCTGGAAGATTTGCTTGCCGTCCGTCGCGTTGAGGCATCCCAAGATGCCTCGTTCGCTCACGCAGAAGATCCGATCGCCGGCCAGGACTGGGCTGGGAACATAAGCCGCCAGCGACCCTTTCCACAGCGTATGCGTCTTCGAAACATCATCTTTGCCGCCTGCCCGCACCGCCACCGCGCTCCCGCTTCGCCCGCCCACCGCATACACCACGCCGTCTCGAGCGACCAGGCTGCCGCAGATCGTCTGATCCTCGATCGCTTCGGCGAACCAGAGAAACTTGCCCGTGTCGGGATCAAACCCCCACACCTCATACGGTGCGCTCAACACCAACTCCGTCTTCCCCTCCGGCGCGTCGACCAGCACGGGGGTCGACCAAGATTGATAGACGTTCGGCGCCGGCTGCTTCCACACTTCCTTGCCTGTTTCGGCATCGAGCGCCACGACCGACTTGCTTTCCGCGGCCGCGTTCACGATCACCAAGTTTTTGTACAAGATCGGGCTCGCGCCGGAGCCCCACTGCATGGCCGCCGACCCCGTCCCGACGCTCGTCTTCCACAACTGATTGCCGTCGAGGTCGTAAGCCAAGACGCCCGACTTGCCGTAGAAAACGTACACTCGCTTTCCGTCGCTGACCGGCGTGCTCGTCGCATAGCCGTGCTCGCGAATGAAGCCCGAATAGGCGTCTTCGCGCGGGCCGCCGGTGACCGTTTGCGCCCACAGTTGCTTCCCATCGTGCAAGGATAAGCAGAGAAGGTGTCGCACCAACTGGTCGGCGCTGCCGGTCCCCTTGCCGTCGCCATAGCCTGAGTAGCAAGTGACGAACACTCGGTCGCCGACCACGATCGGACTCGAACTGCCCGGCCCCGGCAACTCGGTTTTCCAAGTCAGATTCTTGGCGTCGCCCCACTCGGTCGCGATCGGGGCGTCCACGACCGCCGATCCATTCGGCCCGCGGAACCGAGGCCAGTCGCCTGCCGCCGCATCGCGGTTCGACAAGGCAAACAGCCCCGCACTCCATACGCCCAACGCCGCCGCCGACGCACTCAACCAGCCGCGAATCCGCATCTTGCGAGCCCTTGTAATAAAGCAATCGACTTGGGAATGAATCGCCCTGGCCCCTCTAACCCCGATTGCTCATCAAAGTTGTTGCTCGCAGAGAATTTCAGTCGGAACTTTCGATTTCGTCGAGCAGAAACTGGTCCATCTCGACCGGCAACGGGGAGACGAACTTGAGGTGCTTGCGCGTCACGGGGTGGATGAAGCCGAGTTGACGAGCGTGCAGGGCGATGCGGCGATACGGCCAGCGGCGATGAGCGGCTTGGCGTTCGCCGTAGCGGACGTCGCCGACGACGGGGTGTCCGGCGTCCGCGAATTGCACTCGAATCTGATTGCGCCGGCCCGTCTCCAGCCAGATCTGCACCAGCGTCGAGTCGGCCAGGCGTCGGAGCACGCGATAGTGAGTGACCGCGCGCTGTCCGATTTCTTCGTCCGCGGTCGAAAAACGATTCAAATCGCGATCGGTCGCCAAGAGGCTGTCAAACTTGCCTTCATCCGACCCCATGACGCCCGCCACAATCGCCGTATAGGTTCGCTCGGGCTTTCGAGCGGCAAACTGATCGCGCAGCGCCTTAGCCAAAGGTTCGGTCCGTCCCATTACCAACAGGCCCGATACTTCGCGGTCCAGCCGATGGGCGGTGAACACGGAGGGCGTCTCCGTTAGCGCCGGCCCCTTCTGATGTCGGTCCCCCGCTTGCCGCACATACTTGGCGACTCGCCCCAACAACGTGTCCTTCTCTTCTCGCCGCGTGGGGATCGTCAAGACGTCCGCCGGCTTCTGCACAACCAACAAGTAACGATCTTCGAACACCAGATCGAAGCCCCAGCGTTGGCGTTGTCGCGGGATCGAGTGATAGCGACGCGCCGGATCATACTCCAATTGAACCTGATCCCCGGTGACCGCACGCAGCCCAGGAAAGATGCACAGCGCACCATTCACGCGCACGCAGCCATGGTCGAACAGACCGATGATCTGCGACCTCGGCAGTTCGCACATGGTCTGCACCAGCTTATCGGCGCGGAGTCCAACCCACGGAACGTCGCGGGGGACGATATGACAGAGCTTGCGCAGCGACACGAACAATTCTCGCTTACTTCTCTCGTGGTTTCGCCGTGGAATGCGGCGTCGTGGAATGCGGCGCCGTGGAACTCGACCTAACGCGACGTGGGCAGTTTCAGTTCGACCTGTCGGCCGTCGCGCAGCATGATTACCGGAATCGTCGCTCCCGGTTTCACGTCATTCAGCGCGTAGGCCAGTAGATCGGTTTCGCGAGCGGCAGTGCGGCGACCGGCAAATTCGATGAGGATGTCGCCTTTCTTCACGCCCGCCCGCTTCGCACCGTCGTGCGGCGAGTATTCGCCGACGTGCTGCACGCGTAGACCGAGTTGATCGGCCGCGAGGCCCGCGTCGCGCCGCTGCTCATCGGTGAGCGGCTTGAGCAACATGCCGCCGAACGCATAACGCCGCAGTTCCCACGAACTCGCCCGCCAAGCGAGGTCATCCTTACGACGCCAACCGGGAGACAGCTTCCAGTTCAACGCTTTCTCGCCCTCGCCTCGTCGCACACGCGTCTCGACCACGCCGCCTTCGGACGAAATGTGGTGCAATACCCACTGCATGTCGGCGATCGACAACAGCGGTTGCCCGTTCATCGCCAACAACTCGTCCCCCGCTTGAAATCCCGCCTCCGCGGCGCTTGAACCCGCGGCGACTCGAGTCACCGTCGCGCGCTGGCGCGGGTCGAGCACCAAGCCTTGCGATTTGGGATGGGGGTACGGAAACAGCACCTGATCGGCTAAATTCCCGTTTCGCTCTCGATGGTACGCACGTTGTGCGTCGCCGATCTGATGACAGTGGATGCAGCTGCGCACCACATTGCCGCTATAGTCCAGCGTCGGGCCGTACTTTCCCTTGAGCTGCGGATAACGTTCGGGCGCCGGGAAGTCGGGGGCCGGGCCCCGCTTGGCGAGCAGAGATTCGCGATTGGCGGGGTAGGCGGCATGCAGGGCGAGCGCCCCTTCGAGCGCCTTGGCCAAACCTTCGACGGACACGTCGTCGACCCATTCCTTTTGGTCCGATCGCGTGCCGAAACGGCCGTAAATCGTGCCGTCGGCATTCAGCAAGAAGACGGCGAACGATTGATCCGTGTCGTACTGAAACAGCGAAAGGTCGAGTCCGTTGGTGGAAATGAGCCGCACACGGACGAACTTCTCCAAGAGCGGCCGCAGTCGCTCGTCCTTGTCCACCAACTCATCATCCAGCTTGACGCACTCCTCGCACGGAATGCAGCGGAGTACCACGACCAGCGGTTGCCCCGATTTCTGCGCCTCCGCCAGTCCTTTCGCCAAATCGTTGTAGATCCAGAACCCGTCCGCTTCGACTTTGGCTTTGTCGCTGCGCACCTTTTGTTCGCGCGATTGGCCGTAGACGCGCGATTCATCGACGAGTGCAAACATTCCCAAACCCAGGAACCACACGACGCCGATCCACCGCACCCAGCGAAGATTGACTTGCATGAGTCGCCCCTCCTCATTTCCAGGATCGCAGACATTCTCCCCCCATGAACCACGGCGTATTGTGCCGAGTTGCCAGGCCCTTGTCTGCGCCTCGCCCCACTCCCCCGACCTCGCGTCGGGGGCCCCGCGAACGCGCAGCGCACTGCGACCGCGCAGCGCACTCCGCCTGCGCAGCGCACTCCGCTCGCCCCGCATCTTCGTCGACATTTGCTGAGTCGACATTCGCGGCGGCGTTCTGTGATGTTGGGAGCGGATGTTGGGAGACAGGCTGGAAGCCTGTCCTACGGGGGTGTGTGCATGAGGATGCGCGGCGTTGCCAGCAGCCACAACGGCCGGTTGGGGCCGGGACCGCCCAGGCGCTGCAGCACCTGTTGCCCTTCGGGCAGACGCGCTAGGGGGCCGTGTTCGTTCCATGCGCGCCAGCGAACGTCGTGGGTCAGATCGATCACCAGCGTCGCGCCGTCGTCTACTTCCCGCACCGCCAGTTCAGAGATCCGTTGGTCGCCGCGCTCCGAGTCGCCGGGAGCGATCGTCAGTCGGAGACGCTTGCGGTCTTCGCTCGCGACCGCCGCCAGCCGCACCGCGACGTGCTCGGTCGCGTCGACGCCCGCTTTGGATGTCGGCGCCTCGCCCGCGACAGGATGTTCGCCCGCGACAGGATGTTCGCCCGCGACAGGATGTTCGCCCTGAGGAATCGGCAGGCTCAGCCGAGCAGTCTGGCCGTTGAACCCCGTCACCTTGGGCGCCGACAGTACGTCAATGCGACTCGCGGCCAGCTGCTGCAGCAGACGCTGTTGTTTGGCGGCGTCGAGCACCGCAATGGGCGGGCCGGCGGCGATTCGGTCCGCCTCGCGCCATTGCCACCGCTCCTGCTCCGCTGCTTTCACCATTTCTGCGTCGGGGCGAATCAGCTTCGTCTCAAAGGAGACTTGAACGTCTTGCAGCTGTCGCAATTGCTCCAACAGTTCGGCCAACTTCGTGTGAGTATCGGCGTCGGCGTGCACCACGAGCGACAAGTTGTCTCGAAGGACCTTGATGCGTCCCGATTCTTCGTCCTTCCAAACATCCGGATTAGTGGTTTTCTTGATCAAGTCGACGAGCGGTTCGAAATTGGCTGCGGTTGGACGCAAGGGAATGACAGCGCCCATGTCGATAGGCGTGACGAGGTCTGCGACTTGGTACACGCGCAGCGACTTGACGCCGCTTTGCAAAAACCCCGGCGACTCGCAGTTCACCAGGAACACCATTCGCTCGCGCTTGCCATCCTTCCTCTCGATGCTAGGTCCCGCCGCTACGAATTGCTGTGTAGGACCAAGCTTGACGCGCGTCGAGAAGTGCGAATTGCGAACGTGAGGCGTTTGGATCGGGCGTCCCTCGGCGTCGTTGGACGGCTGCACTTTGACGATTTCCGAGTGGCTTGCCTCCAGATTCAGTTCCACCTGGCCGTCAGGTCGACGTCGCCCCATCAATTCGATCTCGACGCCGCTGCGTTTCGTCTCGACGATGGGTTGGCGGTCGGCATAACCGACGACGAACGGATGCAAATCAACCAGGGAGACTTTGGCAAGCTCGCCGGATCGAACGACGACGCGCGGCGCCATCCATTGCAGGGTGCTCGGATCCGATTTCAATGATTCCAGACAACGCTGGACGTCGTCCCGTTCGCAAGCAATTCCCTTGCCAACAGCGGGTATTTCAACCGCAAGGCCGCCTTGCATCATGCGCTCCAGCACCTCCGAATCGCACTTCCAGACTTCGACCGCGAACTGAAACACTTCCAAGTCGCCGACGGTTGTCGCTTTCGCCGCGGAGACGGCGGGCTTCGCCTCGTCGCCGCCGACGGCATCCAGCGCCGCGGAGGCTGGCGGAGATAATGGGACGCGACGAGTTTTCCGGCGGTCCTTGGCTTCGGCCACAAACCCCGCGCCCGGCAGCACCAGGCTCGCGACGACGACCAGGCACGCCCAGCACCACCACGGCGTTCTGCGGTGACTTCCCTGTCCCAAACGCATGATTCGCTCCAATCGTTGGCTCGTGATCTCGAGCGGCCTGACTCCGGGAAACACGGGCGCCGCTCGCAACGCCTGCTTCCGTTCCAGAACCTCCAACAAACTCCGCGCATATCGGCCCGGGGAATAGTTCATCCCTGCCACCGTTTCTTCGTCGCAACAACGCTCGATCTCGCGATTCCAGCGCCGGCACGCCCAGGCCACTAGCGGATGAAACCACCACAACCCGCGGGCCAGCCACTGCAGCCAGCACAGCCACAGATCGCCGCGCCGCTGATGCACCAGTTCGTGCGCCAAGATCGGTTCGAGCGTCTCTAGGGCGCAGCCCTCGACCAGCGTCTGAGGTAAGTAGATCGTCGGCGCGAACAGCCCCACGACCACGGGCCCGATTCCGGTCGGCGTGACCAACACGCGCACGGGGCGAGTCACGCCGAGTTCGGTTCGCAAGCGGGCGACCAGCGCCGAGAGTCGGTCGTGTTCTACGAGTCCCGAGGATTGCAACCGCTGGAAGAACCGTCGCGCCTTGACTCCTCCGACCAACAGAACCGCACAGGCGCCCGAAAGCCAGACGAACAGCAACGTACGTTTCCAACTGGCATCCGTCGTCCAGCGCTTCCATGACGCCCAACCGGTCAGCCCTGGTTCGGGAAGGGGCGACGACGATGGCGTCGACAGCCGCAGCTCGCCTTGAATGCCGGTCTGTGAATCGACGCCTATCCCCGCGAGCGACGCGACGGGAACGCCGTCTTCCGGCGTCATGTCGACCGGCGCCGCGGCGCCGACGACGGGCAGCAGCCAGCAAAACACGCCGCTGGGACTGGTCCACACGGGCGGAGTCAAACACTTCAGCAGGACGACCAGCCACAAGACGTGCGCCAGATGCGGGCGAGTTCGTCCGAGGCGTTGGGCGAGCAGCCCGACGACGACGATCACCGCGGCGACTTGCCACGACTGAGCGATCAACCACGAGGCAAGTGTGTCAATCATCACGGCGCGACTCCTTCTCCAGCCGCTCGACCAACTTCCGCAATTCGGCCAATTCTTCGTCGCGGATGCCTCGTTCCTCGACCAGGTGTCGCACCAGCGGCATCGTTTCGCCCCCGAACAGCCGCTCCACCAAGTCGTCGATCGTCTGGCGGATCACCGTCTTGGGGCGGGCTTTGGGCGCGTATATGCGGGTGCGGCCTTCGAGCTTCGAGGCGGCGTAGCCTTTGGCTTCAATCCGTCGCAAGTAGGTTTGCACCGTCGCGAAGTCCATCGCGCGGTCGGCGGCCTGTGCTTCATGCACTTGTCGCACGGTCGCAGCGCCGAGCTCCCACAGCAGCCGGGCGATTTCCATTTCCCCCTTCGATAACGCGGGTCGGTCCGTCACGAGCGTCGGTCTCCTGGGGCGGGCGCAGCAAACTTCGAGCGCGCCGAAGACGCGCCGTCGAGTACGTTTGTACGCGAGAATATAGACGTACAGTTGTACGTCGTGCAAGCTCGAATTCCGGCGCCTCCAGACTCTGGCATGGCGCGGCGTTGCTCCGTAAACTCAGCGGCGAGGCGCGGCGGTCGTCGTTGCGCGGAATCGTTGATCGTCGAGGGGCCCATGAATCGCTGTGCTTTGCTGCTGATCTTCGCGACCGGACTTCCGTTCACCGCGACGACGGCCAGCCCCGTCGCCGCTCAAACCACGGCGCCCCCCGTCGTGATCCCGCCGGCCGACTACGTCCCCCCGCGCGGCTACGTCTGCTTCCGTTCGCCCCAGCCGCTGACGCTCGACGGACGACTCGACGAACCCGCTTGGCAGTCCGCCCCTTGGACCGAGGACTTCGGCGATATCGAAGGGGATCGGAAACCCAAGCCTCGCTTCCGCACGCGAGCCAAGATGCTGTGGACCGACCAAGGGCTTTATGTCGGCGCGCAACTGGATGAACCGCACGTCTGGGGAACGATCACGGTCCGCGAATCGGTCATCTTCCACGAGAACGACTTCGAAGTGTTCCTCGACCCCGACGGCGACTCGCATAACTACGGCGAATTCGAGCTCAACGCCGTCAACGGCGCTTGGGACCTTCGGCTCAACAAACCCTACAAAGACGGCGGCAAGGCCGACGACGGCTGGGAAATCCCCGGCGTCCAAAGCGCCATTCACGTTCAAGGGACGCTCAACAACCCGGCCGACCTCGATGAAGGCTGGTCGATCGAGATCCTCTGCCCCTTCAACATGCTGGCCACGCTGAACGACCCCGCCGCGCCCGTCCGCGAGGCGCAGCGCGATGGTTCGATCTTTCGCGAGTACGCCGCACCGCTCGTGCCGACCGCCAACGGCTGGACGCCGCTCGACGCGTCGCTCCGCGCCGCCTATCTGTTGCGACAAGACGCCGAATTGAAGCGGCTCGCCCAGCAGAGTCCGCTTCCAAGGTACATCCCGCGCGACGGACAGCATTGGCGAATCAACTTTTCGCGCGTCGAGTGGCAGGTGGAAGTTGTGGATGGGAAGTACCGTCGAGTCCCGAACAAGCCCGAAGACAACTGGGTTTGGTCGCCGCAGGCCAAGATCGATATGCATCGCCCGGAAACTTGGGGCTACTTGCAGTTCTCGACGACGGTCGCCGGCAGCCAGGAAGCAGCCGCGACGACTTTCCGACCCGACCCAACCGGGCCCGCGCGACACCTCCTGTCGCGCGTTTACTACGCACAACAAGCGTACCGCCAAGCGAATCAGCGCTACGCCGAGTCGCTCGAAGATCTCAAGCTTGGCGACCTCGCCCATCCGTCGCTCGCCGCTCCGCTGCGTCTGGAAACCGCCGCCGACGCCTTCCAAGCCATCGCCGAGGTGCGGGTCGCAGCCGACCGAACTCAGCAAGTCATCGTTCACTCCGACGCGCGGATGGAGACGAAGTGAAGAACACTCCGCTTGTCGCGATTCGCATGACGCGTCGCGGACTAGGATGGTGTTCGTGCGACTTTCTCCTGCCTCCTGTCTCGTACTCGATAGCACGCCGCGCGACTCGATCGTGCGGTATTGGATGGCGTGTCGAGCGTCCTGCCGTTGCGAGTACGAGTATGAGTACCGCTGCGCTGAGTACGAGTACGAGTGTGAGGGCTGTCGAGGCGGCGGGGGGAGGCTACTCCAGCCGTTCGCCGCGATAACTCAAGTCGAGCAAATCGATCGGGTGGACGATGCGCAGCTTCTCGCCCTGGAGTCTCGCTTCGCGCGCGATCTGCAGGAGGCAGCCGGCGTTCGCCGTCACAACGACTCGCGCTCCCGTGCTCAAAATGTTTTGCAGCTTGCGTCGACTCAATCGCTCGGCCATTTCCGGTTCGGTCAAGTTGTAGGTTCCGGCCGCTCCGCAGCACAATTCCGACTCCGGCAAATCGACCAGCTTCAACCCCGGGATTTTCTCTAAGAGCATCCGCGGCTGTTCACGGACCTTCTGAGCGTGCGCCAAGTGGCACGCGTCATGGTAGGTCGCCGTGATCGGCAATTCGCCTTTCGGGGCGATGAGTCCCAACTGGGCTAGAAATTCGCTGACATCTTTCACTTTGCTGGCAAACTTTTGTCGCTCGGCCTGCTGCGAGTCGTGCCAGTGGTGACCGTAGTCCTTTAGCATGGAACCGCAACCGGCCACGTTGACGATGATTGCGTCGACGTCGTCCGCCTTGATCGCGTCCAGGTTCTGGTCCGCCAGCTCGCGCGCCGGGTCGCTGGCGCCGGCGTGCAGATGAATGGCGCCGCAGCACCCTTGCGACGGCGGCACGACCACATCGCACCCATTCTCTTGCAGCACGCGCGCCGTCGCCCAGTTCGTCTGGCGGAACATTACGTCTGATACGCAGCCCGTAAAGAGTGCGACGCGCGCGCGCCGTCGTCCCTTCGCCGGCAAGACGTTCGGCAACGCGGGCGCGGGTTTCTCGAGCGGCGGGAGGAGCGTCACGAGTCGCCCGAGTCGCGGAGGGAGAAGCCGCCACAGGCCGGTTGCCAGCAGCAGTTTGTCGAGCCGCAAGGTTTGGGCGATGCGAGCGGGGGCGAGCGCCAAACGCATCCGGTCCGGATACGGGAACAAGCCGAACAGGATGTACTTGTGGAACCAGTCCGACGACTTGGCGCTCGTCTCGCTTTGCTCTTCCATCGCCGCTCGAAACGGTTCGATGAGTTTCCCGTACTGCACGCCCGAGGGACACGCCGATTCGCACGCGCGACAGTCGAGGCACAATTCGAGGTGTCGACGCACTTGATCGGTCAACTCCAGACGTCCATCGGTCACGTTCCGCATCAAGTAGATGCGACCGCGCGGACTGTCGTTCTCATTCCCCAACTCGACGTACGTGGGGCAAGACGCGGTGCAGAGCCCGCAGTGGACGCAGTCGAGGAACAGTTCGTAATCGATCCCCGCGCCCGGATTGGACCCGGATGTACCTGAAGCCGTCATGATTGATTCACTTGCCGCTTATGGAAAAACGAAACGTCCCGTGTTCAGGACGTTCGCCGGATCAAATTGCCGCTTTACCTGCGTCATCACGTCGTACGTCGCGCCGCCGACGCCCCACACGGCGCGAATCGTCGACTCTTGTCCGCTGGGGTTCGAGACGATCACCAGCGACCCGCCGCTCGCCGCCGCCGCCGACTGTAGGCCGCCCACCACGGCCCGCGACATGCCGGCGGCCGGAAACTGCGAGAAGCGGCCCAGCACCAGGCCGTTCCCAGCATGACATTGCACCGAGACCTCAGGATCAACTTGCTGCAGCGTCGCGACCAGCGCCGTCGTGCCGCTCGGCCTTACCGCACCCTGCACCACGAGCGGACTGGCGGCCTGCTGCGAATACTCCGCCAGCGTCGAAGACCACGCCGATGCGTCGGCGTCTTGCCAAACGACGACGTTCTTCACGCCCTCGGAATGCCACTCGGTCTTCAGTTGTTCGATCATCCACGCCGTCTCCACTTCATCCCCCTCGACCTGCACTAGCACCCAGGCCTGTGCAGGTCCGCAGGCCGCGAGCCGCGCAGCGCCGCGCCACTCTGGGCCCGCCAGGAGTTCGATCGCCGTCGGCGTCGTGGCGGAGGTCACGAGCGACGCGAGTAGGCGTTCTGCGTCGGCCAAAGTTGCAACGCCGCAGCCGATCCACGCCGTCCGTTCGACCAGCGGTCGCAGGCGGAAAGTGAGTTGCGTGATGACGCCGAGCGACCCGAGCGAGCCGGTCAGAAGCTTGCAAAAGTCGTAGCCGGCGACGTTCTTCACCACGCGCCCGCCGCCCTTGAAAGGCGTGCCGCGCCCGTCGACCGCGCTGATGCCGATGACGTAATCGCGCACCGATCCGTAGCCGTAACGACGGGGCCCGTTCCAGTTCGTCGCGACCACGCCGCCGACCGTGGCCTGACCCGCGCGCGGAACATCAAAAGGCAACTGCTGCCGCTCGGCGGCCAACGTCCGCGCCAATTCGGCGACCGTCATACCGGCTTCCACCGTCACCGTCATGTCGCGGGCCGGATAGTCGATCACCCGCGTTAATTCGTTCAACGCCAATCCAACGCCCGGCGTCTTCGCGGGAAGTCCGTAATCCAGCGACGTCGCTCCACCCCAAGGGTACACGGGAGTCGCTGTCGCCGCCGCATCGCGAATCGTCGCGGCGACCTCGTTGATTTCGCGCGCCGTCACCGTGCGCGCCAGCGGCAAGCTGGCGACGCCGCTCGCACCTGCGGCGGCGCCGCCGGCGGACGTCGCGATAGTTGGTTTGGCGACCGTTGATTTCGCGGGAGCAGGGGTAGTGGGCACGGGGCTTTGCTTTCTCAAGAGTGCGACGAAACCCGCTAGACCGCGGCGCGGCGTTGGGGCAACTTGACTTCCATCCCGCAGCCGCCCGCCGTCGGCAGCATTTTGTCGGGACTCAAGCGGTTCGTCGGATTGAAGCCGACTCGCAGGCGACTCATCGCCGCCAAATCGTCGGGCGTGAACATCTTCGCCATGAAGGCAATCTTTTCGACGCCGATCCCATGTTCGCCCGTGACGCTGCCGCCCAACCGCAGACACTCGTCCAAGATCTCGCCGCTGGCTTCCAGCACGCGGCGAGTTTGGTCCTGATCGCGTTCGTCGAACAAGAGAATCGGGTGAATGTTGCCGTCGCCCGCGTGAAAGACGTTGACGATTCGCAAGCCATACCGAGCGCCGATGTCGGTGATGCTCTTGAGGATCTGCGGCAACTGCGTGCGCGGCACGACGCCGTCCTGCGTGCAATAACTGGGACTCAAGCGACCGATCGCGCCGAACGCCTGTTTGCGGCACTTCCACAACTTGAGTCGTTCTTGGGAGTCCTTCGCGGGCCGGACCTCTCGCGCTCCGCACTCGCGACACAAGGCGATGATGCGGTCCCGCTGGGCGTCGAGTCCCGCTTCGAGCCCATCGACTTCGATGAGCAAAATGGCTTGGGCGTCGAGCGGAAAGCCGAACTGAAAGGCGGCTTCGACCGCTTCGAGAATGCCTTGATCCATCATCTCGAGCGCCGCAGGAACGATTCCTGCACCGATGATTCGGCTAATCGCCTGCGTCGCATCGTCCACGGAATCGAAAATGCCCAAGAGCGTGCGATAGCCTTGGGGATTGCGCGTAAGCCGCACCCAAATGCGCGTGACGATGGCCAGAGTGCCTTCGCTCCCCACGACGGCGCCCAGCAAGTCGAGCCCCGGCGATTGTTCGACAGGCCCGCCGAATTGGACGATTCGGCCGTCGGCGAGCACCGCTTCGACGCCCAGCACATGATTCACGGTGACGCCGTACTTCAGGGTATGCGGGCCGCCCGAATTGGTCGCGACGTTGCCGCCGATCGTACAGGCCCCTTGGCTCGATGGGTCCGGCGCGTAGTGAAACCCCTTCCCCTTGAGCGCGTTGGTGAGCCAAACGTTGACGACGCCCGCCTGTACGATCGCGTAGCGGTCGCGAAGGTTGATCTCTTCGATTTCCTTCATTCGCGTGAGTACGATCATGACGCCGCCGCCCACTGGCAAGCAACCGCCCGCGAGACTCGTGCCGGCCCCGCGCGGCAGAAACGGCACGTCGGCCGCATTGCAGGCTCGCACGATCTCCGCCACTTGCGCCGTCGTACGCGGAAAGACGACGATATCCGGACAGGTCTTCTCGATGACGAACCCATCGCATTCGAACACGATCAGTTCGGCGTGGTTCGAGAGAACTCCATCGACGCCGACGATCTGCCGACAGCGCTCGGTTAGTTGCTTCGCGACCGACGAGACCATGCGCTCGATTCCTGTCCAACGGAAAGTGGGTGTGGCATCCTCAAGCCGCCGATTATAGATCCACCATCCAAGTCGCCATAGTCGTGGATCGCTCCGCTATCCAACGCCCGCAACAACCGGCCGCTAGGCCAGCTCTCCTCACTCCTCTCGACTCTCTGCGTCGCCTGGTGGGCCCGCGCTCGCAAAGCCTCGCTTGGCCCACCCTACGGGCCGCCAGGCCAGCTCTCCTCTCTCCTCACTACTCACTGCGCAGCACCGTCGCTATCGCGCGATGGCTAGTTGGCCGGCGGCTAGGCCGCCGTCGTTCGCGGGGATTTGAGATGGCCAAAAAAGTCGCGTTTCTTGGCCCGCGAAGCGTTCCGTCAAGCATTCGATCAGCAGGCCGTTTTGAAACACTCCGCCTCCCAGCACGATCGGCAGGGCGGGGCGACGCGCGGCCGTCTCTCCGATCACGTCGGCCAAGGCGAAATGGAATTCCAACGCCATCTCCGCCGGCGAACGGCCTCGACGGCGGTCTTCCAAGAAGTCCCTTACCAGCGGCCGCCAATCCCATTCCAAGAGTCCACGCTCCGACGACTGCAACGGCAACCGATAGCCTTGTGAACCCTTTCGGCTCGGCGCCGGCCGCGCTGCACACACGCCGCCAAGGGACTCTAATCGCATCGCCAATTGGCCTTCGTATTGCACTTCCGCCGGCGCCAGCGACTCGAAGGACAGCGAATCACACGAACTCGTTTCAAAACCGATCAGAGCGCCGATCGCATCGAACAATCGTCCCATGCTCGACGTCCATGGGCTCGCCATGCCGCGCGTCACCAGCGGCTGGAGCGACTCCCAGCGCGGGGACGCGCCAAGCGCGGCGATCGCCGCATCGTGGCCGCCCAAGGCGTCGTGCACGAGCGAATATACGACGCGCCACGGTTCGCGGATCGCTCGTTCGCCTCCTGGCAAGCGAAAGGGGCGCAACCGCGCCACGCGTCGAAACTCGGACGTCGTCGCCTCCAGGCACTCGCCGCCCCAAATCGTTCCATCCGGCCCCCAGCCCGAGCCGTCCCACGCAAACCCCAAGACCGTCTGTTCGCACAGCCCGTGTTCCGCCATCGTCGCGGCCACATGCGCGTGATGATGTTGCACGGCGACTCGCCGCACCCCTTCGATCGACTCCACCCAACTCGTCGTGAAATACTCCGGGTGCAGATCGTGCGCGATCCACTGAGGTTGACATCCGTAGAGCGTCTGGAGACTGCTCAGTTGTTCGAGGTACCGCAGCCGCGCGGCTTCGCCTTCCAAATCGCCGACGTGCGGTCCGAGCACCGCACTGACGCCGTTGTCGAGCGCTGCTGCAACCTTCTGGTGTGCTCCAAGCGCCAGTCCCGCTTGCCTGCCGCGACGATGACTCGGCGCTGGCAGATCGAGCGGCAGCGGCGCCAAACCGCGGGCCGCTCGCAAAGTCAGTCGTCGTCCGGCTGCGACGCGTACAACCGAATCGTCGATCGGGCGCGCGATGGGACGATCATGCGCCAGCACGAAGTCGGCTAATTCGTCGAGCTCCGGCGCCTGCGACGCGTACGCCAGCGGCTCCCCGTCTCGATTGCCGCTGGTCGCGACTAAGGGAGGCGAACCGCGCATCAGCAGCGCATGCAGCGGCGTCGTCGGCAGCAGGAGTCCTACTTCGTGCAAGCCCGGATGGACCGAGTCGGCCAACGGCGAGTCGTCGCGAGCGCGGACGACGACGATAGGGCCCGCGGCCGATTGCAGCCAACGACGCTCGTCATCCGAAAGTCGCCCCAGCCGCTCGGCCATCGCCAGGTCGGCTACGAGCACGGCGAGCGGCTTGGCGGGCCGACCCTTCTTGACGCGCAACCTTTTCACGGCCTCGTTGGAGGTCGCATCGCAGCACAACTGAAAACCACCCAGCGATTGTAGGGCGACGATCCGGCCGGCCCGCAAACAGCGTTGGGCGGCGTCGATCGCTGCGGCCAGACGCGGACCGCAGCGACGACACGCATTGGTCTGCGCATGAAACCGGCGGTCGGTAGGCGACGCGTATTCTCGCTCGCAATCGACGCAGAGAGGGAACCGACCCATCGTCGTGTCGGCCCGATCGTAGGGCATCGCATTCAGGATCGAGTAGCGCGGGCCGCAAGCGGTGCAGCTGACGAACGCATACTCGCGCCGCCGCGCGTCCCCCTCCAGCACGTCGGTCAAACACGACTCGCAGACGCGTCGGTCGAGCGGAACTCGCGTCGCCATCGCCCCGAGGTTGACTGACGGCCGAATTTCGAACTGCGTCGCACCCAGCGGCGCGACCTGCCGCCCGGCAACCGACTCGAGTTGTGCGCCCTCGGGCAGCGCCTGCGGCAACGTGGACAGGAACGCGGCGACTTGGTCCGCGCGACCTTCGATGTGCACCACCACGCCGCTGGTCGAGTTCTCGACGAACCCCGCTAGCTCCTGCAGCTGGGCCGCGCGCGCGATCGCGGGCCGCAGGCCGACGCCTTGCACGCCGCCGCGCAACACGCCGCACCACGCCGTTTGCTCGGGGCCGTTCATGCGCGGCCGCTCACTTGGCGCCGACCGAAGCGGCCGCCGTCAACAGGCGCGAGCGTTGCTCGAGCAAGTAATCGCACCAGGCGTCGAGCCCCTCGCCGCGGCCCGCCGCGACGGTCATGGCGGTCAACTGCGGTTGAATGCGCCGCGCATCGTCGATGCAGGCGTCGACCGAGAAAGGGACGTAGGGCAGAAGGTCGGTCTTCGTCACCACCAGCGCCTGACTAGTTCGAAACATCTTTGGGTATTTGGCCGGCTTGTCGTCCCCTTCCGTTACGCTCAAGAGGACGACGCGCAGATGCTCCCCCAGGTCGTGCGACGCGGGGCAGACTAGGTTGCCGACGTTTTCCAAGAACAGAAAGTCCCAGGGCATCGACGGCAGCTGGTCGAAGGCGCGCTGCACCAACGGGATCTCGAGGTGACAGGCGCCGCCGGTCGTCATTTGGACGACGTCGACATAGGGCGCCAGCCGCTGCGCGTCGCGATCCGTCTCCAAGTCGCCGACAAGAACGGCGCAGCGGTAACGGCCCTCCCAGCGGCGAGCTGTCGCCTCCAATAACGTCGTCTTCCCGGCGCCCGGAGAGGATACCAGATTGACCACCAGCGTTCCCGATCGAGCGCGCGCATCGCGAAACGCCGCCGCCTGTTCGCGCGACGCCGCTTGAACCTCTCGAGCGACGGTGATGACGTGACGCGTCATGGTTGTGGGGGAGACTGCGAGGCCGGAACGTCGGTTTCAAGTACGATTTGCTGCAGGACGAAGGCGTCGCCGCCCAGGACGTCCAGATCCGCGGAACCGCAGGCGGAGCAGCGGAACACCAAGTCTGCCAGCGTCTGCTCGCCGCGGCAAGTCTGGCAACGCACCTGCAACGGCGTCTCCTGCAGTTCCAACACGGCGTCCGCGAGCCCGAATTCGGGCGCCAAGCGTTGGAAGGCGAGCGCCGCTAACTGCGGTTCCACCCCCGACAGCCGACCGCAATCGACGACGATCGTGGTCACTCGCCCCCGCACCTCCGACTGCGACGCAATCGCCTGGACTTGTTCGAGCAGCGATTCGATGAGCGACGCTTCGTGCATGACAAGCTTCGTACCTGGCGGGGCGAGTCGGCGGCCAGTTTGCGGCGGCCCGGGAGGGAAGCAGCGAAATGCCAGTGCGGGTGTGCGGATTCGCCCAAGTGCACGCGCTGCCGCGCGCGCGGCGAGGTCAAGGATCGCGGTTGTCGAGCAGTTCCTCGGAGATCAGGATCGACTGCGCCACTTCGACCAACTTCAGGTTGCGGTCGTTGGAGATGCGGCGCAAACGGCGAAACGCTTCGCCTTCGTCGAGCCCCGTCTTCTTCATTAAGACTCCCTTGGCCCGCTCGATGATCTTGCGGTCCTCGAGTGCCTGTCGCAAATCGGTGGTTTCTTGCCGCAGCGCCTCGAACTGTTCGAAGCGCCGCATCGTGATCGCGATGGCGGTCTCTAAGTCGGCTAGCTTGATCGGTTTGACGAGATACGCCAGGACATGATCCTGTTCGGCGCGTGAGATGAGTTCCGGATCGTGGAAGGCCGAAACGAGGATGACGGGCGTTGCGCGTGCCTGAAAAATGCGCGTCGCCGCCTCGATTCCATCCATCTCGGGCATCTTGATGTCGGTGATGATCAAGTCGGGATGAAGTTGCAAGCTTTGGTCGACCAATTCGCGGCCGTTTTCCGCGACCGAGACGACCTCGTGCCCCAACCGCGGTAGGATGCGCTGAAAGTAGTCGCGCATATCGAATTCATCGTCGGCGACGGAGATCTTGAGGGACTTAAACATACACGCCGCTCGAAGTCGAACCATGACAAGGACAATGCGCGGGACCGACCGTCACTTCCGCGGCAAGGTGACGACCAGTTCGGCGCCCCCATGCGTGCTATCTCCGACGGCGATCTCGCCCTCGTGAGCAGCGACGATTCGTTGAGCAATTGGCATGCCGAGTCCAGTGCCGTGGGTCTTGGTCGTGTAGAAGGGCTCAAAAATCTTGGCGCGCTGATCCGCATTCAGCCCCGGTCCGTTGTCGCGCACGGCGACTCGCACCGCCTCATGGCCATTGAGGGTGGTTTTGGAGCAGTGGATTTCGATGACCGCCGGGTCGCGACACGCGGCCAGCGAATTCTCAAACAAGTTGCGAAACACTTGGACAAGTCGGAAGCGATCGACGCAACAACCTAAGTCCACGGTCGTCGGCATTTCGCGCACTTCCGCATGTCTTCCTTTGCGCTGAGTGACGAGTAGTTCCCAGGCCTCGCGCCAGATTTCCGTCAACTGGCATTCGCAGCGGTCCAGTTGGATCGGCGCCACATATCCGCGCACTTCGTCGAACAGTTTGTGCAGCTGGTCTTGCGCCTTTTGGATTCTCGTCAGTAGACTCCGCGCCTCCGTGTTCTCGCTGATTTCCAATTCGAGCATTTCGAGGCAGGCGGAACTGCGTTGCAGGGCGTTGCGACTTTCGTGCGCCAAGCCGGCGACCATCTGGCCGATCGCGGCCAGCCGTTCGTTGTGCAGAGCGCGATCCTGAGCCTGCTTCAGCGACGTGATGTCTTGACCGACGGCCAAGACGACCGGTTCGGCCGAGTAGTCGTCGAGTCGACGGGCGTTCCACAACAGGACGGCGTCGCCGCCGTCGCGACGCCGCAACTGCCCTTGGTAGTTTCGCAAGCTGCCGCCGTCCCGCACGCAGTCAAAGACGCGACGACTGCGCGCTCGATCTTCTTCCGGGAAAAATTGCTCGAAAAAATCTCTGCCCAACGCTTCGTCGGCCGGGCAGCCTGTAAGTTCTTCCGAGAAGGTGTTGAAATAGGCGACGCGACCGTCCTCGCGGAGGATCACGATCATGCACCCCGCCGACTCGACGAGCGCTCGAAACATGTTCTCCGTGCGGCGTTTTTCCGCAGCCAGCGTTTGGCGAGTGCGGATTTGTTTGAGCGTATTGCGGAGGAGGTCGGGATTGACGGGTTTGATGAGATAGTCGTCCGCGCCTTCGCGCAGCGCCGTGATGACGCCGTCCATGTCGGCGAACCCGGTGACGATGATCACCGCCGCCTCGGGGGCCTTCGACTTCAACTTGGGCAACGCGTCCTCCGCCGTTCCATCGGGTAGACGTCGATCCAAGATGATCATGTCGACTCGCTCGCACTCGATTCGCTCAAGTGCTTCTGCAATTGAGCAAGCGGTTGCGACGACAAAGTCGTCCATCTCCAGGATGTCGCGCAGGTTCGCGCTGGCATCGACGTCGTCTTCGATGACCAGTACATACGACGCGCTGGTCGCCGCCGCCGTCGTCGGCTGCTCCGAGGCTCTTGTCATCCGCTCAGCTCGCTTTGTTTTCACCCAGCGACTGGCGGATTGCTTCCAGCAGTTGCGTCGGTTCAAAAGGTTTGTAACAAACCGAGGTCACGCCGCGCTGGAGCGCTTGATGGATGCGCGCCGACATTTCGTCGCGATGTGCGGTGATGAGGATCGTCCGCGAGTCGGGCATGCGGCTGCGGATCTGCTCGAAAACTTCCAGCCCGTCTTCATCGGCCAGCTTGAGATCGATGAGGGCGACGTGCGGCCCATCGGCGTCGATCCGCTGGTGAGCTTCGGATTGGGAATGGGCCAGCATCACGCGGTAACCTTGGTCGCGCAGCAAGTCGTGCATCGACTGGCAGAGGTCGCGATCGTCGTCCACCACCAAGACCAGCGGCTGCCGGAGGATCTTCTCGATCAAGTCCATCAGTTGCCGCGTGTCGATCGGCTTCGACATGACGGTCCAAGCGCCGGCGCGGAGCGCGTCTTGCGCCGTTTGGGGCGAAGCGTAGGCGGTGAGAATCATCCCGACGGTGCCGCAGCGCTGATCGCGCATTTTGCGGCACAATTCGACGCCGCTGATTCCCGGCATCTTCAGGTCCAAGAGCGCGATGTCATAGACGCGCTCGTCGAGCATATGGAGCGCTGCGGCCGCATCGGGGGCCGTATCCACTCGATAGCCAAAGTCGGTCAGGATGTCCTGGAGATTGGCGCAAATGTCTTGTTCATCGTCGACGACCAAAATGTGAGGCTCGCTTCGCGGCATGTGGCTCGCTCTCATGCAGGAGGATCAAACGTTCGCAATCCGCAAGGCGACGACGAACGTCGTGCCCTTGCCGACTTGGCTCGTGACGCGAATTTCACCGCCGTGATTCTCGACGATCGCGCGACAAATGGCTAGCCCGAGTCCAATGCCGCGCACTTTTGTCGAGTAGAAGGGTTCGAACACGCGACGCACCTCTTCCGCACCAATTCCGCACCCCGTGTCGCTCACCGAAATCAACACTCGCTCCCCTGCCACGGCGCTGGCGATCGTCACGACGCCTCCCTCGGGCATGGCGTCGAGCGCGTTACGGATCAAGTTGCTAAAGACCACGTACAACTGACGCGCGTCCCCCTCGATCGGCGGCGTGGAGGGATCTATCTGCGTCGCGATCTGCACCGTCTCGCTGGCCGAGACGTTCGTCAACGTCTCCTCGATCAATTCGCCCACGGCGATCGGTCCAAACTGGGGCAACGGCAACTTGGCGAAATCCGACAGCGCCGTGATGACGCCGTCTGCGACCCCGACCTGCCGCTGTATTCGCTCTAGATGCTCCGCCTGCTTCTCCGGCGTCGGGCGCCGGGCGTTCTGCAAATAAAACACCGAAGTCCGCACGACATTCAGTGGATTTCGCAACTCGTGCGCAATGCCGCTCGCCATCTGCCCGATCGCAATGAGTCGCTCGGCCCGCTTCTGTCGTTGCAGGTACTCGTACTGATAGGCATCCTCGATGATCGCCAGATCCAGGTCCAACAGCTTGTTCAGCGACACCAGCGCCGCCGCCAACTCCCGGGCATCGCCTGACCAGGCGTCAAGGGCGGCTTGCGCGAGTCCTGTCCGCATCCGTCCCAACGCCGCGTTGGTGAATTGTTGGTCCAAGCCGATTTCGACGTGCCGCAGCCCCACGCTCCACCGCCGCGACACGTACTCCGAGTCGTAACGTCCCGAAAAAAGCTGCCGCAGCCAGTGCAACAAAGTGCCCTTCAGTCGCGCGACTTGCACGTCGCCGCCCACCAACACCCGCCGCGTCTCGATATGTCGTTGAATCTCCGCATAAAAATCGTCGATCAGCCCCACGAAGCTCGGCGCCACGCTCGCCTGCAACTGCACGACGCGCTGCCGGTCGGCTTCGTTCCAATTCAAATACCGCTGCAAATCCTGGTACCGGGAATAAAGCTGCGTGGCATCCATCCAGGAAATCCTGCGATACGAACCTAGAGACATCGGATCGGCGATCGAGCGACGAACGCGACCAATCTGCAAAGGCCGTGCCGCTCAACGGTCCTCGCTGAGGAACCGTCGCCGACAGTCTAAAGCGGCTCTCGCGGCGCAACCATGGGCAAGGCGGCCGACGGCAAACATCCAGGTTGCCGCTGCGCGCCAGCGCGCGCGGTGTGCGAATCGCCACACCGGAGCACGCCGTCATCGAGAGCCGTGCCGGCGGCCCGCTTGTCGTCGCGCAAGGCGAAGCAACGCAGTGCAGCGCGCCGGCGAGCGGTCCGAGGGCGCGCGGCACCGAAGTTGCACTGTGCTTCGACCTGTCGCGCGCGTCGCCCCGCAGGTCGAGTGCGTCGCAAGGGTCGAGTCGCTGTCGGAGAAGGAGCCTGCCGGTGCCACGCAAATTCGTCACCGTCGATGGAAACGAAGCGGCGGCCTACGTCGCTCACCAGACCAACGAAGTCATCGCCATCTACCCGATCACTCCCGCCACGCCCATGGGGGAACTCGCCGACGCCTGGTCCGCCGCCGGCAAACGCAATCTCTACGGACTCGTCCCCGAAGTCATGGAGATGCAAAGCGAAGGCGGCGCCGCCGGCGCCATTCACGGCGCGTTGCAAGCGGGCGCTCTGTCGACGACCTTTACCGCGTCGCAAGGCCTCTTGCTCATGATCCCCAACATGTACAAGATCGCCGGCGAACTCACGTCGACCGTCTTCCACATCGCCGCTCGCGCCCTCGCCACGCACGCCCTCTCGATCTTCGGCGACCACTCCGACGTCATGTCGGTCCGCGCCGCCGGCTGGGCCATGCTCTGCTCCAGCTCCGTCCAAGAAGCGCATGACTTCGCCCTGATCGCCCAGTCCGCGACGCTCAAGTCGCGTCTCCCGTTCCTGCACTTCTTCGACGGCTTTCGCACGTCGCACGAAGTGAACAAGATCGAACAGCTTGAGGTCGAGGATTTGCGCGCGATGATCGACGATCGCCTGGTGCAAGCGCATCGCGATCGGGCGCTCGACCCCGACCGGCCCAAACTGCGCGGCACGGCGCAAAACCCAGACGTCTTCTTCCAGGCTCGCGAGGCCTGCAATCCGTTCTATGACGCCGCGCCGGCCATCGTCCAAGAAACCTTCGACCAGTTCGCGCGACTCACCGGCCGCTCGTACCGCCTGTTCGACTACCAGGGCCACCCGCAAGCAGAACGCGTGCTGATCGTTATGGGCTCCGGCGGCGGCGCCGTATGCGAAGCGGTCGACGAACTCGTCGCCCGCGGCCAACGCGTCGGCGTCCTGCAGGTGCGACTTTACCGACCATTCTCCGCCTCCGCGTTTCTCGAGCAGCTCCCCAACACGACGCGGGCCATCGCGGTGCTCGATCGCACCAAAGAACCGGGCGCAACGGGCGAACCGCTGTTCCTCGACGTCCTCGCCGCCCTCGCGGAAGCGGACTCCAAGCGGTTCCTCGAGCGGCCGCAGGTAATCGGCGGTCGATATGGGCTAGCTTCCAAGGAGTTCACGCCGGCGATGGCCGCCGCCGTGTTCCAAGAACTCGAGGCGCCTCAGCCGCGCCGCCGTTTCACGATCGGCATTCACGACGACGTCACGCATCTGAGCCTCAAGTGGGACCCTGACTGCTTCGTCGAGCCGCCGGAGGTGAAGCGGGCCGTCTTCTATGGACTCGGCAGCGACGGCACCGTCGGCGCCAACAAGAACTCGGTCAAAATCATCGGCGAAAACACTCCGCTCTACGCCCAAGGCTACTTCGTCTACGACTCGAAGAAGGCCGGCTCAATGACTGTGTCGCACCTGCGGTTCAGCAGCCGCCCTATTCGCTCGACCTACCTCATCCGTCGCGCCGACTTCGTCGCCTGCCATCAATTCCACTTCCTCGAGCGAACCGATGTGCTCGAGACGGCCGACGTCGGCGCCACGTTCTTGCTCAACAGCCCCTACGGTCCCGACCAAGTCTGGGATCATTTGCCGCAGGAAGTGCAGCGACAGATCGTCGACAAGCAGTTGAAGTTCTTCGTCGTCGACGCCAGCAAAGTCGCGCGCGACGCCGGGCTCGGCTTGCGCATCAACACCGTGATGCAGACGTGCTTCTTCGCCCTCAGCGGCGTCTTGCCTCAGGCGGAGGCGATCGAGCAGATCAAGGCGTCGATCAAGAAATCGTACGCCAAACGCGGCGAGGCCGTGTTGCAGCGGAACTACGCTGCGGTCGACGCCTCCGTCGCCGGCATGCATCAAGTCGTCGTCCCGTCGACGGCGTCGAGCACTCTGTGCCGGCTCCCGCCGGTCGCCGGCGCTGCGCCCGATTTCGTCCAGCGAGTGACCGCGCGGATCATCGCCGGACAGGGAGATCTCCTGCCGGTGAGCGCCCTGCCGGTCGACGGAACCTTCGGCACGTCGACCGCCAAGTACGAGAAACGCAGCATCGCGGCCGAGATTCCCATCTGGGACGACAAGATTTGCATCGAATGCGGATTGTGTGCGCTCGTCTGCCCCCACGCCGCGATTCGCACGAAGGCGTACGCACCCGAAGCCAGCGTCGGAGCTCCCGAGGCGTTTCCATTCCGCGAGCTCAAGGGCGGCGACTTGGCCGGACAGCGACTCACCATTCAAGTCGCCCCCGACGATTGCACCGGTTGCGGCGTGTGCGTCGACGTTTGCCCCGCCAAAAGCAAAGAGGCGGTCAAGCACAAAGCAATCAACATGCAGCCGAAGGTCGAGCATCTGGAACGGGAGCGAAAGAACTTCGAACATTTCGTCGCGCTTCCCGAATTCGACCGCACCAAAGCGAAACGCGACACGGTCAAGGGTTCGCAACTGCTGCAGCCGCTGTTTGAGTTCTCCGGGGCTTGCGCCGGTTGCGGCGAGACGCCCTACCTGAAGCTGCTCACGCAACTGTTCGGCGATCGGCTGCTGGTCGCGAACGCCACCGGCTGCTCGTCGATCTACGGCGGCAACTTGCCGACGACGCCCTGGAGCACCGATCGGGACGGTCGCGGACCGGCCTGGAGCAACTCGCTGTTCGAAGACAACGCTGAATTTGGACTCGGCATGCGGCTGGCCGCCGAAGCCAAAACCCACTTCGCACGCCAATTGCTGGAAGAGTGCGCCAGCGCGGTCGGCGGCGACTTGGTCGCGGCGACGCTGGCGGCGACGCAGTCCGACGAAACGCAGATCGCCGAGCAGCGACGGCGCGTGGCGCTCATTCGTGAACGGCTGGCGAGCGACTCGACGCCGGCGGCGCGACGGTTGGTCGGGCTGGCCGATTCGCTTGTGCAGCGCAGCGTCTGGATCATTGGCGGCGATGGATGGGCTTACGACATCGGCTTCGGCGGACTTGATCACGTGCTCGCGTCGGGCCGCAACGTCAACATCCTGGTGCTCGATACGGGCGTCTATTCCAATACGGGCGGTCAAGCGTCGAAATCGACGCCGCGCGCGGCGGTGGCGAAGTTCGCTGCGGGCGGCAAGGCGGTGAAACGCAAAGACCTGGGCATGCTGGCGGTCGCTTACGGCAGCGTCTACGTGGCTCAAATCGCCTTGGGCGCCAGTCCATTGCAAACGATTCGCGTCTTCGAAGAGGCCGAATCGTATCCCGGCACGTCGCTGATCCTGGCCTACAGCCACTGCATCGCGCACGGCATCGAGATGTCGACGTCGATGACGCATCAGAAAGACATCGTCAAATCGGGGTTCTGGCCGCTGTTCCGCTACGATCCGCGCGAGGCCGTCGCCGGCGGTCATCCCTTCCAACTTGATAGCCGCAAGCCGACGTTGCGCTTCGAAGAGCTGGCAATGAAGGAGGCGCGCTTCGCCATGTTAGCGCGCTCGCAACCCGAACAGGCGGCGGCGCTCTTTAAGCAAGCTCAACAAGACATTGACGACACTTGGCGCTACTACGAACAGATGGCCGGAGTTGAACGAGCGCTCGCCGAACCGATGCCGGTCGGCGCCGCGTCGCGTCGCAATTCGGGCGAGGAGGAATCGGCATGAGCGTCGATCTGACGACCCGCTATTTGGGACTGACGCTGAAGAATCCGTTGGTCGCCAGCGCGAGCCCCCTTACCGGCGACCTCGACAAGCTCCGGCGGCTCGTGGAACACGGCGCGGCGGCCGCGGTGCTGCCGTCGTTGTTCGAGGAGCAGATCGAACACGACGAACTGCAAGTGCACGCGTTGTACGAGTCGCAAAGCGATGGGTTCGCCGAGTCGTTGTCGTATTTCCCGGAGCTCGAGACGTACAACACGGGGCCGCACGAGTATCTGGAGTTGATTCGAGCGGCGAAGCAATGCACAGGGGCGCCGATCATCGCGAGCCTCAATGGTTCCACGCGCGGCGGTTGGGTGCGGTACGCGAAGTTGATGCAGGACGCCGGCGCGGATGCGCTGGAGCTGAACGTCTACTTCATTCCGACCGACCCGGACATGACGTCGTTGGACGTCGAGAATCGTTACGTCGACTTGATCCAGGCCGTGCGGGCGGAAGTCACGATCCCGCTGGCGGTCAAAGTCGGCGCCTCGTTCAGTTCCATCCCCCATGTGCTGCGCAAGTTCGTCGACGCGGGCGCCGACGGACTGGTGCTGTTCAATCGCTATTTGGAACCTGATGTCGACTTGGAGCAGTTGGCGTTCGTCCCGCGCGTGATGCTCAGCAGCCGGCATGAAATGTGGCGACCGCTGCGCTGGATCGCCGTGTTGCGCGACCAGCTGCAAGCGTCGCTCGCCATCACCAGCGGCGTCCACTTCTCCGAGGACGTGATCAAGGGGCTGCTGGCCGGCGCCGACGTCGCCATGATGGCGTCGCTGCTGTTGCGCTACGGCCCCGAAGCGATCGACAAGCTACTGCACGAAATCACGCATTGGCTGGAAACGGGCGGTTACGAATCGGTCCAGCAAATGAAGGGGAGCATGAGCCTCAAACGCTGCGCCGACCCCAGTGCACTCGAACGCGCCAACTACATGAAAGCCCTCGCATCCTACACCGACCCGATCTAGGCTTGAGGCTCGAGACTTGAGGCGGGAGAGAACCGGCCTAGCGGCCAGTAGGGTGGGCCAAGCGAGCTTTGCGAGCGCGGGCCCACCATTTGCGCAGAGAGTAGAAAGTAGAAAGTAGAGAGTAGAGCCAGCCTAGCGGCCGGTAGGGTGGGCCAAGCGAGGCTTTGCGAGCGCGGGCCCACCAAGCTGCGCAGAGAGTAGAAAGTAGAAAGTAGAGCCAGCCTGGCGGCCAGGGCCCACCATCTTCACTCCGCCTCCTGCAGCTCGTTGGGCTGGATATTGTACTTCTCGACCAATCGGTACAACTTGCGGCGATCGATGCCGAGCGCTTTGGCGGCGCGGGTCTTGTTGCCGTGCATGCGTCGCAGCACTTCGACGACCTTGCCGCGTTCGATCGAAGCCAAGTCATCGCTGATCGTCTGATCCAGCGACACGCCGCCCGCCTCGTTCGTCTGCACTTCGCGCGGCAGGTCATGGGCGTGGATGCGGTGATCGTCGGCCATGATCTTGGCCCGTTCCAAGGCGTTGATCAGCTGCCGCACGTTGCCCGGCCACGCGTACCGCTCAAGCTGGTGCACCGCGTCCTCGTCAATCTCCCACGCGGTTCCCAGGAAGTGGCGGACGAGCAGCGGGATGTCGCCCAGCCGCGAGCGCAGCGGCGGCAATTCGAGCGACATGACGTTGATGCGATAGTACAGATCCTCGCGGAACCGCCCCGCCGCCACTTCGGCCGACAGATTGCGGTTGGTGGCGGCGAGCAGCCGGACGTTCACCTTGCGCTCCTTGATCGAGCCAATGCGGCGCATTGAGCCGTCCTCGAGCACGCGCAGGAGTTTAGCCTGGAGTGACCCGGGCATTTCGCCGATTTCGTCAATGAATAGCGTTCCGCCGTCGGCGACTTCGAACAACCCGGGCTTGGTGGACAAGGCGCCGGTGAAGGCTCCCTTCTCGTGGCCGAACAACTCGCTTTCCAACAGCGTTTCGGGGAGTGCGGCGCAGTTGATGACGACCATTGGTTTGTCGGCCCGCAAGCTCCGCTGATGCAGGGCTCGTGCGACCAACTCCTTGCCGGTGCCGCTTTCTCCTTGAATCAAGATGGCGCGTTCGCTCGGCCCCGCGCGATCGATCAACCGATACACCTCCTGCATCACGGCCGATTCCCCCACCAGCTCGCTGCCCGGCTGGCTGCGTTGCAGCAACTGCCGCAATTGGAGGTTTTCCTTGGTAAGCCGCCGTCGGTCCTGGGCCTTCTCGACGAGCACTTCGAGTTCGCGCAGGGGGAAGGGCTTGGTGAGGTAATCGTAGGCGCCGGCTTTCATCGAGGCGACGGCCGTTTCGACGGTCGCCTGGCCGGTGAGCATGATCACCTCGCATTCGACCTGCAGGGCCTTGAATTTTTCGAGCAGCGCGAGGCCCGACATGCCGGGCAGCATCATGTCGAAGACGGCCACGTCGAATTCGCGGCGTTGGACCAGCTCCAACGCCTGTTCGCCGTTGCCCGCTTCTTCTACGTGGTATCCGCGTTGCATGAAGCGCCGCGCCAACGTCCCGCGGAATTCGTCATCGTCATCGACGACCAACAACGCCAGATGAGGGATGGTGCTCATGAGATTCTCCTTACCTTCCGCCTTGAATCACATGCGCGATGAGCAGCTTCGCGCGCGCGGTCGGGATCACTTTTGTGCTCATTCGCACACTCGCGGCCGAAATCAGCCGTTCGCTGCGAACCAAGTCACTCTAGAGCAAATTCCATCCCAATCGCGCGGCGCACTGCAAAGAGCGGCAGTTTAGCGAGTTGTCATGCGGGAGGGCAGGCGGCTGCCGGCGGAGTCTCCTCCCACTGGCACTCGAATTGCATCTGCATGAAGTACTGGTAGGAGCCGCCTCAGGAACCCAGCACTCGGCCGGCCCCGCGCGAGCGAGCGGCCTGCGAGTCCGCAGTGAAGGTTCTCTCCTGCCAGCAACAGAACGGCGAGGTGTGCGATGGATCTAGCGTTGGAGAGACTGCAGTCGTTGACGGTCCGAGACGTCATGGCGCGCGAGGTGGTGTGGATTCCCGCACGGCTGGGCATGGCCGAAGTGGCGCACCTGCTGCGGCGGCATGACTTGTCCTCGGCGCCGGTGGTCGACGCACAGGGCGCCTGCGTCGGCATGCTGAGCGCCGCCGATTTCCTCCGCCGCGATGAACAGAACGTGGAGGATGCGTCGGCGCGAGTACGTCCGCAGTGGCGTCCCGAGGACGTCGCGGAGACGTTCATGTCGCGCGCCGTGCAGTCGGTGCCGCTCAACGCGCCGTTGTTGCAAACCGCCCGAATCATGACCGCTCAGCACGTGCACCACCTTCCCGTGATCGATCATCACGGACGCCCCGTCGGCATGGTAAGCACGATGGACGTCATCGCGGCCATGCTGAACGCGTTGCACGAACAGGCCATCGCCAGCGGCTGAACTCGAGTGGCGCGCGCCTGGCGTCGTTTCGTTTGCTGCGAGGTCAAACCGAGGAGTAACAAGCCATGAGTCGGTTGAATTGGGCCGGCTCGGATGAAGTGGCTGACGCGTGGCAGGAGCGAATTGCGTTCTTGTGCAATCCCGCCTCGTATCCGGACGGCGGCGACACGGTCGAATGCATCGAAACGCACATGTCGTGGGTCTTCTTGACGTCGCGTTACGCCTACAAGCTGAAGAAGCCGGTGTCTTTTGGGTTCGTCGACTTCAGCACGCGCGAGCGCCGTTATCAGGCTTGTCGCGACGAACTGCGTCTCAATCAACGTTTGGCGCCCGACGTCTATCAGGGACTCACGCCGATCACCCTCGATCGACAAGGCCGGCGTCGTCTGGGCGGCGTCGTCTCGGTCGACGAATGGTTGGTGCGCATGCGGCGTCTGCCCGCCGAAAAGTGCTTGGCGCGCATGATCAGCGAGCGGAGGGTGACGCCGCGCGACATCGGATTGCTGGCCGATCGACTCTGGGAGTTCTATCGCAGTTTGCCGCCGGTGCCGAGCCGCGCCGACGAGTATCGACGGGCGATCGGGGAGCATGTGGACGACAACGAGCGGGAGTTGTCCGAGTTGCCCTTCTTGCTTGAGGGACGCGTGCAGCGCGTGTTGGCGCAGCAACGGCGAGCCTTGACGTTGACGCCCGAGATGTTCGACGTCCGAGTGTGCGACGGGCGCGTGATCGAGGGACACGGGGACTTGCGACCTGAGCATGTGTATTTCGCGCCGAAGCCGGTCGTGATCGACGCGCTCGAGTTTAGCCGCGAATTGCGGACGCTCGATGTGCTCGATGAACTGAGTTTCTTCGCCATGGAGTGCGCCGTCGCCGAAGCGCCGGAAGTGGGCGCTCAGGTCGTCGAGCGGTATCAGCTGGCGGCGCACGACGACCCGCCTGCGGAGTTACGGGCGTTTTACGAATCGTATCGAGCGCTGGTGCGGGCGAAGGTGGCGGCGCTGCGTGCGGCTCAGGCCCCTTGGGAATCGCCCGCCGCCTTGGAAGGTCGGCACGCCGCGATCCGGTATGTCGCTTGGGCCGATCGGCGTTGGGAGGGGCTCTACCGGCCGCTGTTGGTAGTCGTCATGGGCGGCTCCGGCGCCGGCAAATCGACGCTCGCCGGCGAACTTGCTCGGTTGCTGGGCGGCTATCGTCTCGGGACCGACGCCTGCCGACGACTCGACATCGACGTCGCTTCGGTCCCCGCGTACGGCGGCGGTCGCTATTCGCCCGAGGAACGCGCGAGAATCTACCGGCTGGTCCGCGAGAGCGCCGTGGCAGCGCTGCCGCAGCGCTCGACCGTCGTCCTGGATGGGACCTACGGCGACGAGGAACAGCGGCGCTTGTTGCTGGAAGCCGCCCGCCGAGTCAACGCGACAGTCGTCTTCATCGAATGTCGCTGCTCGCTGGAAACGGCGCGCAGCCGGGTCGCGGCGCGCTGCAGGTCGCACGAGTCGGAGATTCGACCGGAGATGCTGGAGCAACAGGCGCGCGATCGGGCGCCTCTCGCTAGCGACCTGCCGACGGCCGTCGTCGACGCCGAAGGGCGACTCGAGTCCACCGTCGCCGAGGCGGTGGCGGCGCTGCGGCGGGCGTTGAGTGCGCCGCTTTCCTATCCGCGAACCACAGCGATTCCCGCTTCGTAGAATAAAGTGGAAGAGCTAAGGATCTCGGCGGCCTGTCGGGCTCCGAGAGTTGCTCGTGCGAGCTGCGGCGGCCCGACAGACCTCCGAATTGGGTAAGGAGGAATGTCATGTTCCGGTCGATGACTCCATGGACGCACAGGCTGCCTGGACTCGGCACGCTCGAACGTGAAGTTCCGTCGCTGTTCGAACGGATGTTCGGCGTCGAGGAATGGCCCGCTTGGGCAGGTGCTTTCGCCCCGCGCACCAACGTTGCGGAAACTCCGGAAGCACTCGAAGTGACCGTGGAACTCCCAGGCATGAAACCGGAGGAGTTCAAGGTCGAGGTGCATCACCACGAACTGTGGGTGATGGGTGAAAAGAAGGAAGAGAAGGAGGAAAAGGGGAAGACTTTCCACCGGATGGAACGCCGCTACGGCGAGTTCAAACGCGTGATTCCGCTCCCCGAAAACGTCAACCTTGAAAAGGTCGCAGCGGAGTTCAAGGAAGGCGTGCTGCGCATCGCGATCCCCAAAACGGGCGAAACGCCCGCCAAGCAGATCGAGGTGACGGCAGCGTAGGAGGCGGCCATCCTCGCATGGCCGGCCGATGGTAACCGGGGGCTCCGATCCATTGCGGGGCCCCTTGGCGTTTTGGCACAGGATTTGTAGCCTTGAGGCACGCTGCAGGAGCGACGACTTGGCGAGCGAACGACGCAGCCAGCCGGCCGGCTTCTCGTTCCCGAAAGGTTCTGCATGTCCCGTACCGTCGTCAACTTCTTTCTCGATACGGCGCTGCTCATTGCGTTCGTACTGCTCGTGTGGTGTTCGACGATCCTCCGGTTCGTTTTTCCCCCCGGTCCCAACGCCGACGGCTGGACCCTTTGGGGCTGGGACTACGACCGCTGGTCGGCGCTGCAGTTCGGCATGGTCGGGACGCTGGCCGTCGGCTTCCTGATCCATGTCATGCTGCACTGGACTTGGGTTTGCGGCGTGATTGCAAGCCGCTTTGGCGGCGACAAGAAGTCGATGAACGACGACGGCATTCGGACGCTCTACGGCGTCGGACTCCTGATCGTCGCGCTCGGCTCGATCGGCATCGGCGTCGGCGCCGCCGTCCTCTCCATCCGCTCCCCCTATTGAGGGCGAAAGTCGTGGACCGCTCCGCGGTCCAACGCAAGTCGCAACGACCAAGCATGCCGTCGCTCATCCCGGCAGCCAGATTGCACCAAACGCCGACCTCGTAGGACCGCAGAGCGGTCCACGACGATCAACGCGGCGTCGGCGACGGGCGGATGAGGCCGGGGAGGGCGTCGAGGTCGAGGTCGTCGCGCTCTCCGCGACGCAGGCGTTCGAAGGCGATGGCGCCCATCACGGCGTTGTCGGTGCATAGTTCGGGCGGAGCGATCAGCAGTTCCCCGCCGCGAGGGGCAAGTGCGTTCTGCAGGGCGGTGCGTAGTACTCGGTTCGCCGCGACGCCGCCGCCGACGCACAAGCGATTACAGCCGGTTTGGTCGAGTGCTTGAAGCGACTTGGCGACCAAGCAATCCACCACCGCTTGTTGAAAACTGGCGGCTAAATCCGCGACCTGTTTCGCAGTCAGCTGAAGGTTGTCGAAGTCGGGGCGGCCGGGGCCGGCGATGGCGTAGCGCACGGCCGTCTTGAGACCGCTGAAGCTGAACGCCAGCCGCTGGTCGTGCAAGAAAGAACGCGGAAATCGATACGCTCGCGAGTCCCCCTGTTCGGCCGCTTTCGCCAAGGCGGGACCGCCGGGGAAGGGGAGGCCGAGCATGCTGGCGACCTTGTCGAACGCTTCGCCTGCCGCGTCGTCGATCGTCCCCCCCAGCCACTCGAACTCGCTCGCCCCCCGACAGTGATACAAGCTGGTGTGCCCGCCGCTGACGATCAGCCCCGCACACGGAAAGATGTCGCGCCCCGCCGCAATTCGGCAGGCGTAGATGTGAGCATGCAGGTGGTTGACGGCGACCAGGGGAATGTCGAGCGCCAAGGCGAGCGTCTTGGCGGCGACGACGCCGACCAGCAGCGAGCCGGCGAGTCCCGGGGTGTTGGCGACGGCGACGGCGTCGAGTTGGTCGAGCGTCATGTCGGCCTGCCGGAGCGCCTCGTCGATGACCGGCAGAATCCGCTCGACGTGCGCTCGCGCTGCAATCTCGGGGACGACTCCCTGAAACCGGGCGTGTAGTTCTGTTTGCGAGGCCACGACGGAACCGAGTACGCGGAGGTCGTCGGTGACGACGGCGGCCGCCGTCTCGTCGCACGTCGTTTCAATCGTCAACAGTCGCATTACGGTTTGGGGGACGACGCGTCGTCCTTCTTCTCGCTCGGTTCTTCTTTCTTGTCCGCAGCCTTCTCGGCGGGCGCGTCGCCGAGCTTCTTGGCCAGGTATTCGAGCGCCTTCGCGAGCTGCTTGTCGGCGTCGGCCCGCGGCGCCTCCTCGGCATCTCGCTGACGTACGATGTCGCGGGCCTGCCGATCATCCAACCACTGCCGCAGCTCGGCCTCGCTCAGCTTTACTTCGTATGCCTGATTGGGTTTCACGCCCCACTCGTCTTCGTCGGTCGCGCCTTCGAAACGATGGATGTTGCGCCCGTTGGGACGCTGATAACCGGCCGTCGTCAACTTGAGGGCGCTCTTGCCCCCTTCCAACTCGATGATGTTCTGGACGCTCCCTTTGCCCCAGGTGCGCTCGCCGACCACCACGGCGCGTTCGTGATCTTGCAAGCACGCGGCGACGATTTCACTGGCGCTGGCGCTAAAGCGATTCACGAGCACTGCGATGGGAAAGTCGGCATAAGTTCCCTCTTCGGTCGCATACACCACCTGCTCGGGCACGTTCCGGCCCACCGTGCTGACGATGCGTCCTTGAGAAACGAACAGGTCGCTGATCTCGATGGCCGAGGTGAGCAGACCGCCAGGATTGAAACGGAGGTCGATCACCAGCCCGCGCAGGCCGTCCGCGGTCAACTGCTTAATCGCCTTGCGGACTTCTTGCGTGGTGTGTCTTCCGAAGGTGGTGATGCGCAAGTAGCCGATCTTCTTGTCGCGATCCAGGAAGTAGTCCCAGGAGTCGTCCGATTTACGGCGATCTCCCAACACGGTTTCCACGCGCACCGTATCCCGCTCGATCGACAGCGTCTCCGATTCGCCGTTGCGTGCATGAACGACGGTGACTTGAACTTTGGTGCCGAGCCGGCCCTTCATGCGTTTCACGGCCTCGTCGATCGTAATCTCGCGCGTCGATTTGCCGTCGATGGCCGAAATCCAATCGCCGGCTTGAATGCCGGCTCGATAGGCCGGAGTGCCGACGATGGGGCTAATGACGATCAGTCGTCCTCCTTCGATCGTCACTTGAATCCCGATTCCGCCGAACTCGCTTTCCACCGACCCGCGGAAACTCTCGAGTTCCGAGGGGGGGATGTAGTTGGAGTGCTGATCGAGCTTCGTGAGGAGTCCGCGAATGGCCGCTTCATAGAGTTCGCGGCGGCTGACGTCCTTTACATAATTTCGCTCGACTTGATCGAGCGTATCGACGAGCAGCCGGAGCAGTTCCAGCTCTTCTTGGTCGCGTTTGGACTTCTCTTCCGCAGCGGCGCTCGCCTCTTTCGCCGGCGCCGCTTCTTTGTCGCCGGCGGCCGCGTCTTGCGCCTTCGCCAGTCGAGCCGACGACGAGACCGCGCTGCTGGCGGCGAGCAAACTGACCAGAATCAAACACCAAGTGCCGAACGACTTCATGAGTGGCTTCTCCAGGCGGACCCTTGCGCCTCGTGTGACGCGCCTATCCTAGGTCGCCCGCCGCCGCTCGTCACTCCCCCGCCCATTTCCCCCTCGCGCAAGCCGTCTGCATGGGGGCCTAGTAGTCGTACCAGACGCCGACTCCGATTTGCTGCTCAAACCGGTTATAGAACGAGAACTGATTGCTCATGCCGTTGTAGTACATCATGCCGATCCGCAGGAGGTGTCCGTCGGTGTCGCCGACCCACGCCCAACCCGCTTCGAACACAAAGTTGCCGCTGTAGTTGAGCTCTTGGCGCAAGGCGCCGTTGAGCGCGACGAAGGGCGCTCCGCGGAAACCCGTCGGGGCGACCGGCGAATAGTCGAGACCGAACTGGAATTCCCAAGGTTTGCCGACGTCGTCATAGAAGGCCCATGCCACTTCCGCGTACACGCGCAAGCGGTCGGTCAAAAAAACGGTTTCGCCAAGCACCAAGCAGTCGCGGGCATAATTCAGACGCGGATAATTCGGGTTCGCAATCAGGAACTCGTCACCCAAGTGCGAACTCAGGTGGTAGTACCCAAACTTGGTTCGAAAGGGGCCGTTGCCGAACGTGATCGGCAGCCCGCCGCGAAAGTCGGCCGAACGGAGGTCGACGTCGTCGTCGATGTCGAGCCGCGCTTGGGTCGCGCCTTCGGCGTCGATCTGAAAGCCGTCGGGACGAACTGGGTCTTTATCGCCGAAACGAACAAGCCCCACTCGCGCGCCCAGGACCGCGTCCCAGACCCAGCCGTCGTTCTGAATGTGGATCTGCTGGCTGGCAAACCGAGGTTCCTTCACCCCCGCCAAATACGACTTATAGATTAAGCTCGACGGCATCACCTGCCACGTCCATTCCTCGCGCCCATACAGCGCCGTGGGATCCGACGGATATGCGTCAAAGTCCAGGTACGTATTGCGCGGCTCCGCCAGCCCAGGCGTGTAGCCGTCGTTCGTCAACAGTTCGCTCGTCGCCGGTCCTCCCGGCCCACCCGCCCGCGGCGGAACCAAGCCCGCCGGCGGATTCTGAGCCGTAAAGAGGGGGCCGGAATCAACCGCCCCTGAACCGTTCGTGAAAGGACCGCCAGTCGTCGCCGGTGCAGGCGAGATGGCGGGCGGCTGCGCCCACGCCAGCGCTGGGACGCCGACGAAGAACACCGCGATCCAAAGCCTTGCCAATCGAATCACCGCAAACCTCCCAACGAATAAGGGTCGCGAAGTGTACAAAGGGTCCGCCGATCGCCAAAGATCGGTTTTCGGTGAATAGCGGGGGTTTGGGATCTCTGGGCAGCCAACCCCTGCCGTCTGACCGTCTTTCTCGCTAGAGTTCCTCAGAGAAAGTCGGAGCGCGCCGCAGGAGAACAGCATGGCTGACGCAGATGTCATCATCGTAGGCGGAGGGATCGTGGGGCTCGCCACCGCGCACCGCTTTCTGGAACGCTTCCCCAACCGTTCCGTCCTCGTGTTAGAAAAGGAAGCGTCCGTCGGCGCCCATCAAACGGGCCACAATTCGGGCGTCCTCCATTCGGGCATCTATTACAAGCCTGGGTCGCTCCGCGCACTCAACTGCCGCGAAGGCAAACGCGCCATGGAGGAGTTTTGCCGAGCACAGAACTTGCCGTTCGACATCTGCGGCAAGGTCATCGTCGCGGTTTCCGACGACGAACGACCGGCGCTCGAACGCATCTTCGACCGCGGACTTCAAAACGGCGTCCGCTGCGAACAAATTGGACCTGGACGCCTCAAGCAACTGGAGCCTCATGCCGCAGGAGTCGCCGCCATCCATGTCCCCGAAGCGGGGATCGTCAATTACCGACGAGTGGCCGAACGGATGGCGGAACTGATCGAGCAGGGCGGGGGACGCGTGCTGGTGGGCAAGCGGGTGACGGGGATCGAACCGCAGGCGGAGTACGTCCGCGTCCGCGTCGGCAACGATGCCTACACCGCGTCGCATGTCGTCACGTGCGCCGGCCTACACAGCGATCGCATTGCACGCTTGGCGGGCCAGTCGCTCGACTCGCGAATCGTCCCGTTTCGGGGCGAGTACTACGACGTCGTGCCTGCGGCCGAACACCTCTGCCGCAACCTGATCTATCCCGTCCCCGACTCGCGCTTTCCGTTCCTCGGCGTCCACTTCACGCGCATGATCGACGGCGGAGTCGAGTGCGGCCCCAACGCGGTGCTCGCGTTCGCGCGCGAAGGCTACCGCAAGACGGATGTCAACTTGCGGGACTTGGCCGAGTCGCTGACGTACGGCGGGTTCCTCCGGTTGGCCGCCAAGTACTGGCGGATGGGTCTCGGAGAAATGTGGCGATCGTGGAGCAAAGCGGCGTTCGTCCGCGCTCTCCAGCGACTCATTCCCGAGGTCCGCAGCGAGGACCTCGTCCCCGCTCGCGCCGGCGTCCGCGCTCAAGCACTCGCCCCGTCCGGCGACTTGGTCGAGGACTTCTTGATCCTCGAGCAGCCGCGGGCCGTGCATGTATGCAACGCCCCGTCCCCCGCCGCCACCTCGTCGCTGAATATCGGCAAGTTGGTGGTGGACAAGCTAGCGCCGCGGTTTGAGTGAACCGAGGCGCGTGGGCTGTTGGTTCGTCACAGGCTGGAAGCCCGTGCCACGTGTGCTACGGGGTGAGGGGCGGCTGCTTCCAGCGGCCGGTGAGGGCGGCCTCTTCGGGCAGGTAGAGTCGAAGGACGGCGAAGAAGGGACCAGGCGGGGCGGGGAGCCAGTTCGACTCCAGATCTTTGCCCGGCGATTCGTGCTGAACGTACAGCGTCACGCCGCCGTCGGCGTCGCGCTTGAAGTGCGGGAGCATCGGGGAATTGAGGAGGTAGCGGTTCAAGGGGTTCGCGACCAACAGGCGGTCGGGAAGACCATACATCGTCAGCGACCAGAACGCGCCGACAGGCGGCAGTTCGTCCTTGGCGAAGTGCAAGCGATACTTGCCTTTCGCGGCGTTGAGCGGCTTGCCGTTGGCATCGACGAAGTAGATCGGATACATGGCCTCTTGCTTCGAATTGCCGTAGATGCCGATGACCGCGCCGGCCAGACGAAACAGGTAGTTCCCCTTGAGTTTCGCGCGCGTGCCGAACACATCGCCGCTGGAATATGTTCCGGCGTCGACTTCCTTCTGAAACGCGTCGAACTTCTTCCACGCATCCTGGATGCCGCCTTCCAACGCCTCGCGCATCTCCGGCGATAGCGCCGCCGCATCAAACTTCTTGCCAGCGCCGACGCCGATCTTCGCGAATCGCGCCAACACTTCCTGCTCCTCCGCCAACGGCGGGCAGAACTGCAAGGCGAAATTGAGCACGCCGAAGAAGTCGAGCGACTTCTTCTGTGCGTCGGGCGTCAGCGGACGGATGAAGTCGATCGCCGGCGCGGCGGGCGCAGCGGCTTGACCTAAGGAGGCCGAGAGCGGTTCGAGCTTATAGCCAGCCTGAATCTTGATGACGTTCGGCATGTCGTCGGGGGAGAACAATTGCGTGCGGATGATCGCCAGCACGAACGTCGTCTCGGCGCGTATCACGCGGTCAAACCCGGCCGGCGTTTGTCCCTTCCAATCTGGACCGACGATCAGGAACTTGCCGCCCTTGTTTCCCGAGGTCCGAGTTCCCAGGTAGTCGAAGTTGTAGGTGTAACTGTCGACCAACTGCACGGAGTAATAACGGTTCGCTTCGATCGCGGGCAGCGTCAACACCAGCGGCTCGCTGCGCAGATCAAGCCAGGCGAACGAATAGGGAGTGTCCGAATTGGGCGTTTGCACCGCTTTGTCTTCCGGACCGTAGACACGCGCCGTGTGCTTCAGGGCATTGATCGGTCCGCGATACTCGGGCGACGATTTGTCGACCCAATAAGCGTGATTGATGCGGTAGTTGTCGACCAGCGGATAACCATAGATATACGCCTCGGCGGCGATAGCGCGAGCTTCCGCAGGCGTTAGCGAGTCGGCGGCGAAACTGGTGGATGCAACGAACGACATCGCCAGGGCGGCGACGACCCCGGTCAATCGGGAAGCAAGACGAACAAGTCGCGACATGGGCATAGAGCCAGAGCCTTCATGGAAGATTAGAAGAGAACCAAGCGACAAATCGAATCCGACGCACGTGGACGTGGCGTTGTGTTAACGGCGATTTGTGTCACACCAGAATAAGGTCGCGACGACGAGGTCGGCAAGTCTGGGGAGGTCGGCTTTGCGAGACTGGCAATATGACAATTCCTATTGACGCTTTAGCCGGAGGCCGCTTTAGTCTAAGGTAACGCTCTCGGGGTTCCCGACGATCCCGAGGAATCCGGTTCGAATCGCGGGGGTGGTCTTCGGCATGTTTCACCGTTTCCTCATACTGCTGATCGTGGGATGGCAGTTCGCCAGTCAATTGGCGACCGTTCCGCATGTGCATGCAGGGATGGAAACGGAGGACCGCCAGCCGCTTGGTCACACGCCGCATGTTCACCTGCCCCTGTTGGGCGGGAACCGGCATGAACACCATTGCCAGCATGAAGCTCCTGGCGATCAACGCGTCGACCGCGCTCCGTGCTGGCATCACGACCAGGAAGACGAGCACGACCGAGAGCGCCGCCATGATCACGACGACTGCGGCGTGATTTTCGTCGAGTCGCATGACGGCGTCGTGTCGAGCAGAGTGAACGTCGAGCGCTCGACCCTTTGGGTTTGGAACTTGCCGCTCGCGCTGACCGACGTGGCCGTGCATCACGCCTCGGTCAGGCAGACGCAGCGTATGGGCCTTTCGCTCGATGAAGTCGGCGACGGTTCCGACGTTTACTTGACGTTGCGGAATCTCCGCATCTGAATAGCGCCTTTCGCGCTGTCGTTCTCTCTCTCGCGGTGTTTCGGCTGTCCGGGTTGAAAACCCGACGGCTGAGTCGCCGTTTCCTCCGCTTGTCCTCGTGATGCAATGCGTCGTCGTGCGGCCCTCCAGGCGCCGTCGTCGGCTCGTTGGGAAGATTGCGCCATGGCCCAGAAAAACCGACTGCTGCACGCTACGCTCGCGCTCGCGACGATGGGAGTCGCCGCCGGCCTCGGGACCTATGTATACCGAGACTGGATGGCCGCTCGATCGTCTGGCGTCCCGATGTCCGAGTCCGCATCCGCATCGACCGAGCCGCTCCATGAACACGGAACTCACGACGGGCATGACGAACGCGACCAAACGACTCCCGTGCGCGTGAGTCCCGAAGCGCGTAAGAACATGGGCGTCGTCGCCGCACCGCTCAAATTGACCACCTATTTCCGCAGAATCGAGACGCCGGGCGTGGTGACCGATCGGCCTGGCGTGAGCGACCGCGGCGTGGTGGCGCCGGTGACCGGGATCGTCACCAAGATCTTCGCTTATCCCGGCCATATGGTCGCGCCCAACGCGCCGCTGTTCTCCTTGCGTCTGATGAGCGAGTCGCTGCACATGTCCCAGTTGGAACTCTTCAAGGCGGCCAAGGAAGTCGAAATCGCCAAACAGCAGCGACAGCGACTCGAGGGACTTGCGACTGCGGGAAGCGTGGCCGGTTCCCGAATCATCGAGATCGAGAATCAGATCCAGCGAATGAACGTCCACGTGCAGGCCTACCGGCAAGACCTCTTGGCACGCGGACTCGCGCCGGAACGAATCGATGCCGCGGCGCGCGGCGAATTTGTGACGGAAATCACGGTGCGAGCGCCGGGCGAGCAGGTGGTGCAGGAATCGTTGGTAGCGCTAACTTCCGGTTCCAACTTGGATGAACCGAGGCCGGCGCCGTTCAGCTTCGAACTCCAGTCGCTGCAAGTGGAACTGGGCCAGCAAGTGGATGCGGGAGCCGTGCTGTGCCATCTGGCCGACCATCGCTCGCTGTTGATCGAGGGACGCGGATTCAAGAAAGACATGCCGCTCATCCAAAACGCCGCCAAACGGCGGTATCCGATCGAAGTGGTGTTCGAAGCGAGCGAAGGCGAGGACTGGCCGGAGTTGCCCAAGCAGTTGCGGATCGAGCATGTCGCCAATCTGATCGACACGACGACTCGGACGTTTGCGTTCTATCTGCCGTTGGAGAACCAGTCGCAATCGTACGACCAGGAGGGACGAGAACGCGTGCTGTGGCGCTTCCGCCCCGGCGATCGAGTGCGCCTGTTTGCGACGGTCGAGAAAATGGAGAACGTCTTCGTGTTGCCGCAGGCCGCGCTGGTGCACGAGGGGCCGGAGGCGTACGTGTTTCGTCAAAACGGAGATCTCTTCGATCGCATCGGAGTTCATGTGCTGCACGAAGACAGCACTTCAGTGGTCGTCGCGAACGACGGCAAACTGCGCAAAGGCGCGTTCCTCGCCCAGAACTCGGCGGCGACGCTCAATCGCGTGCTCAAGGCACAGCTGGCCGGCGGTCAGCCCGCCAACGTCCACGTGCACGCCGACGGCACCGTCCACGCCGCTCACTAGGATACCACTCGCGATGCTGAATGCCGTCATCCGCTTTTCGCTGCGCTACCGCATGCTCGTCGTCATGTTGAGCCTCACGCTGCTGGTCTACGGCAGTTATCTGGCGACGACGATGCCGATCGATGTGTTCCCCGATCTCGACCGGCCGCGCGTGGTCATCATCACCGAATGCGCCGGACTGGCGACCGAAGAAGTCGAGACGCTCGTCACCCAACCGATTGAAACGGCCCTGTTAGGAGCGGCCGGCGTGCAAGCGGTTCGCAGTCAAACCACCGCGGGACTCAACGTCATTTACGTCGAGTTTTCGTGGGAGACCGAGATTCGCGCCGCTCGACAAACCATTCAGGAACGACTGGGCACGCTGGCGCTGCCCGACGGAATTCGTCCGCAGATGACGCCGCCCGCGTCGATCATGGGACAGATCGTGATCGCCGGCATGTATCGGCAGCGCGGGCCGCAAGGCGGCGTATTGCAGTCGATCGACGAGTCGGACCGCATGGTGGAATTGGCGGCGCAGCCGGATGGAACGACGAAACTGTTTGCATGGAAGCCCGTCGATCGTCATGACCTGGCGACTTGGCTGCCGCTCACGGTGAAAAACGCCGCCTGGGATCGCGACGATGCGGGACGAAGTCGGCTGCGCGCCGAGGTCGACGGGGACGAGGTAGAAGTCTCGTTTCCGACCGAAGTGGAACAAGCGATGGCGCTGCGCACGCTGGCCGACTGGGTCGTCCGCCCGCGACTGTTGAAAATCTCGGGCGTGGCCGAAACCTTCATTCAAGGCGGCGATCGCAAGCAGTATCAGATCCTCGTCAACCCGGCCGCCTTGCTGGAGTACGGCGTCACGCTCAAGGAAGTGGAAGATGCCCTGGCGCAAAGCAATTTGAATACCAGCGGCGGGTTCGCCGTGACCGGCGAGACCGAACGACCGATCCGCATCTTGGGCCGACTCGGCCCCGACGCGCGGCGCGTCGTGCAAGATTTGCAGAAGATTCCCGTCAAACAAAACGACCTGCGTCCAGTCCTGCTGGAAGACGTCGCTCGAGTGGCCGAAGGGACGCAATTCAAGCGCGGCGATGGCGCCGTCAACGGCCATCCCGGAACCGTGTTCACTATCGTCAAACAACCGCACGTCGACACGCGCGACGTCACCGACCGGATCGCGGCGGCGCTTGCGGATCTCGAGTCGTCGTTGCCCGCCGACGTCGTCATCAACTCGAATCTCTTCCGACTCAAGAACTTCATCGATCGCGGCATCTTCAACGTCGGCGAGGCGCTGGTCATCGGCGCGGTGCTCGTGCTCATCATCTTGTTCCTGTTCCTGCTGAACTTTCGAACGACCTTCATTACGCTCACCGCGATCCCGTTGTCGCTGGTCATCACCACGCTCGTCTTCCGTGCGCTTGGGTACGTCGCCGGTTCGCATCTCTCGATCAACGTCATGACGCTCGGCGGAATCGCGGTCGCCATGGGCGAGTTGGTGGACGACGCGATTGTGGACGTCGAGAACATCTTTCGACGCCTCAAGGAGAACCACGCCGCAACGCAGCCCAAGTCGGCCTTGCGCGTGGTATATGAAGCGAGCAAAGAGATTCGCAGCGCGATCGTCTTTGGGACGGCGGTCGTGATTCTCGTGTTCCTGCCGCTGTTTGCATTGACCGGCGTTGAAGGGCGGCTCTTCGCGCCGCTCGGCGTCGCCTACATCGTCTCCATCCTCGCCTCGCTCCTGGTGTCGCTCACCGTCACGCCCGTCTTGAGCTACTACTTGCTGCCGCAGTCGCGAGCGGCGCATCACGAGGGGGACGGAGCGTTGCTGCGGATGCTGAAGCGGGGCGCCGGCATTCTGATTCGGTTGAGCATGGCGGCGCCTGGTTGGCTGCTGGTCATCACTTGGTTGATGGTGGCGTTCGCCGCTTGGGAACTGTCGCATCTGGGACGCAACTTTCTCCCGCAGTTCGACGAGGGAAGCATGCAGGTCAATGTGACGTTGCCGCCAGGATCGTCGCTGCAGGCCTCGCACGACACGGCGCGTGCGATTGACGCCAAATTCCGTGCAAGACAACGCTCGTCCGAAAACCCGCAGGGGGAAATCCTGTACTTTGTGCGACGTTCGGGACGCGCAGAGATGGACGAGCACGCAGCGCCGGTGAATGTCAGCGAGTACATCATCAGCATGAACCCCGCGGCGCAGCAGGGGCGCGATCAAATCATTGCCTCGATCCTTGATGAACTGCGACAAGAGGTTCCGGGAGTCGATATCGAAGTGGAGCAACCGTTGGCGCACTTGATCAGCCATATGGTCTCCGGCGTCTATGCGCAGATCGCCGTGAAAGTGGTCGGCGACGATCTCGATACGCTGTTGGCAACCGCCGAGAAGGTGAAGCAGACGATGCAGGACGTGCCCGGCTTGACGCCGCCGGTGATCGAGCCAGTTCAACAGACTCCCGAACTGCACATTCGCCTGCGGCCCGAAGATCTGGCTCGGTATGGACTCACGCGCGAATACGTGGGCCGCATCCTGCAAACGGCGCTGCAAGGCGAGGTCGTCTCCCAGGTGCTCGAAGGACAGCGTCGCTTCGACTTGTTGGTGCGTCTGGAGCAAGCCTATCGCACCGATTACAGCAATTTGGGACGCCTCCGGATCGACCTGCCCGGCGAGCGGGGCCAAGTCGAACTCGGCTCGCTGGCCGATATCGGCGAAGGCGTCGGCCCCAACGCCGTCAACCGCGAGAACGCGCGACGACGCATCGTGATTCGGTGCAATACGCACGAGCGGGACTTGGCAAGCGCGGTCGCCGAGATTCAGCAGCAGGTGAAAGCGCGCGTCGACCTTCCCGAAGGTTACTTCGTGGAATACGCGGGCCAGTTCGAGAGTCAGCAGCGAGCGACCTCGTTGATCGTCGTGCTGGCGGCCGTGTCGGTAATCGGGATGTTCGTCGTTCTGATGCTGCTTTATCCGTCGGTGCGGATCGTCCTGCAGATCTTGAACGCACTCCCCACCGCCTTCATCGGCGGAGTGCTCGGGCTGGTCGTCACCGGTCAGTCGCTGACCGTCGCCAGCCTCGTCGGCTTCATCTCGCTGGGCGGGATCGCAGTGCGCAACGGCATCCTGCTGGTGACGCACTACTTTCACTTGATGAAGGAAGAACGCGAGCCGTTCAGCGAACAGATGGTGTTGCGGGGAAGTCTCGAACGCTTGGCGCCCGTACTCATGACCGCACTGACCGCCGGCATCGGGCTGGCGCCGCTGGTCTGGGGCGGCCAAGCGCCAGGCCGAGAAATCCTGTACCCCGTCGCCACGGTGATTCTCGGGGGCTTGGTCACTTCAACCTTCTGCGAGTTTTTGATCCACCCCGGCTTGTTCCTGGCGTTCAGCGGCCAAGACGCCGAACGACTGGCGAACGCCGAGCATACCGAGGGGGATGAACTGGACGATCACCCGCGCTCGACGTCGCCGTCGACGGAATCGAGCGACCTTTAGACACCCCATTTTTGTGTTACTTACTTGAGGGAACTTTCTGTGATGAAACGTGCCTTGGGGATATGTGGATGCTTGGTTGCGTTGGCGCTGGCGACTGGCTGCGGAACGGATCGCGGACCGGCGGCGGTCGTGAAGTCCCAGGGCGGGGACGACGATCATGATCATGCGCATGACGAGGGGACGGCCGCCCACGGCGAGGGGTATGAACATGGCGCGGGGCCGCACGGCGGCGCCATTGTGGATTGGGGGGGCGGGGCGTACCACCTGGAGTTCACCGTCGACCATGAAAGGCGGGAGGCCGTCGTCTACCTCTTCGGTCGCGACGAAAAGACGCCGTCCCCGATCAAAGCAGCCAGCATTCAACTCGCCTTGAACGACCCCAACGTCGAATTGGAGCTCGCCGCCAGCCCGCTCGACAGCGAATCCGACGGAAAGTCGTCGCGGTTCGTCGGCGTTCATGATTCATTCGCGAAGAAGACAACGCGAGCTGGGACGCTGAGCGGGCTGATCGAGGGAACGCCGTATACGGGCGATTTTCAGGAAGAAGCGCACGCCGATTGACCGGCCGGCGTGCCCGCGACACAATGCGGGTATGCAATTCGATTGCAAGAACATCGCGGCTCCGCCCAATTCGAAAGTCGCCCCAAAGCGCGGACAGCGCACGTGGGGCGGCGCCCTGCGACCGCGTCGCGCGCGCCGCCGCGGGCAGGCCTTGATCGAACTGGCGGTCGTCGCCTTCGTCGTTACGCTGCTCTTGTCCATCATTCTGGCCGTCGGCATGCTGCTGTACGCCGACCAAGGACTGCAGCAAGCCGTCGACGTCGGCGCGCAAGAGCTCGCGCGACTGCCCCTGCCGCCGGTGCTCGATTTTCCCACGCATCCCGCGCAGGCGGGCGTCACGTCGGATTCCCAGCGCACGTCGACGAATCCCAACGAACCAGAGAAATTGTTTGCTCAGAAGGCAGTGCGTGAGCAGATCTTTGACGAGTCGTATCTGGTGGTCGACATTTCGCCGGGGTCGACCGAATTGCCTGCCGCTACGACGCTCGGCGAGCAGCTCGAACTTTACTTCGCCCGAGCCCCGCTGCTTAATCGACTGCTCCGACCGCTCATGATCGTCGAGGAAGTGTCGCTAGACGGCGGTCCGCCGCGTCGGTTGTTGCGGTATCCAGGCGCGCTCGTGAGAAACACCCAGACGCCGCCGGACACGGACAATGAAGACCTCACCGTGCTCATCCCCCTGGTGCGTTCTCGAACGGGCATCGGACCTGCCGGCGTGCCGCCGAGCGCCGAGGTATTGGAGATTGAGTGGCGGTCGGTGGTGGAGGAGATTCGCGCTCCAACAGAGGATCCCAACGAGTTTTATGGGCCGTTCAGTCTCGTGATTCCGCAAGGGGCGGAGGATGATCTGCCGGACAGTTTCCAGGCGGGATTCGTCGCCTTGCGTTTGAACTACCCGTTTCAGGCCGGGTCGCTTGTCGGTTTCCAATATCGTCACCGCGACGGCACGATCGATGGGCAGGCCGAGCTGGGCGAGGACGTGGAGAACCTGCCGATCGGCGCCGATGACGCCGGGGCGACGGTCGGCGCGACGCCGCCCGCGCCGTATCAGTTGGTCGTCGCTGCCAACTCGGGCGTGGGACCCAACGCCGGGCGCCTGGGGATGGGCCGGCAGTATGCGTTCGGCGGCGTGGTCCGTCCATTTCGGCGAGTCTTGTCGACGCAGGCCATTTACCGGCGCGAGGTGTTCGAGTGACGCGAGCAGCTCGAGCCAAGCGCCCAAAGCCCGCGCTGCGACGCGCGCGACGTCCCGGGACGGTGCTCCTGTGGGTGACCGTCTTCTTGTTTGCGCTCTTGGCGCTGGCCGCGCTGGTCGTTGACGGCGGCTTAGCCATGATCACGCGCCGTCAACTGCAGACGGCGGCCAACGTCGCGGCACTCGAGGGCGCGCGTCGTCCGGCGGCGATGAAGGATGTGGAGCATCGCGACGCGGTGGTCCATTTGATCCAACAACTTTACGACGAGGAGTATGGGGCGGGGCCGACCTGGGAGTATGAAGGCGGCATCGCCGTGCCGGGGACCGACTATCGTGCGGGGCCGCGCATCAGGCCGTCGTCGCTGGAATCCTTCCGACCCGACTTGTCGCCGAACGCGTCCAACGCGCAGTCGGGAGATCTCGTGCGGGGAACCTATAAACGGGCGGTGGCCAATCACCGCGAGGGGGATGACTATGCTCGGGCCGACTTCACCCCAGCCGACGACGGGGCCGCTTTCTTGGCTCGCGTGCGCCGGACAGGAGAGACGGTCGCAGGCGATGCGGGGACGGCGGGGCCGCGGTTGCCCTATTTGTTCGGACGCACTCCGGGCGGCAAGAATCCCGACTGGTATGACGAGCGAGCGCGGGGGATGGCCATCCGAGGGACGGCGATCGCGGACTTGGCACCGGTCGTATCGGTGGGTCCCGCTTATTCCGGTTCAATGTATAGGCATCTGGGAGAGTTCGCGAACAACCAGGACCTAGTTGGACTGGCCCCCTGGGCTGTGAGGCTGGGCAAGCAATTGGACGAGTGGAACGGGGGCGATGTAAAAATCAAAGTCGGCACGCTGTCGTTCGCCAGCAACGTGCGACTGATCGGCACGACGCGTCTGAGCGTCGACGTGGACGACGACGACGACACGCTCGTCGTCGCGTCGGCGGACGGTTTTCCGGATGCGACGCGCGTCCCCTTCGTGGTGCGCATCGACGACGAACTGCTCACGGTGACGGCGGTAAGCGGAGGCACGACGTGGACCGCGACCCGCGCCGCTCGCGGCACGCAAGCGGCCGAACACGCGACCGACGCGATCGTGACTCGCGTGGAACGGCTGACGATCGGCACTCTGTTGGATCCGGCCGAACCGCTCGATTGGCAATCGTCGCCGGCGGTATTGAAACCGGCGGACGGCGAGGGGATCGTGGCCTTGTTTGCGACGGACGATGCGTTCGGCAACCGGATCGTGGGTTTTGGCCGAGCGAGTTGGATAACGGTGAATGATGAGTTGAAGTTCACGCCGTTGGACCCAACGGCCGCGTCGAACACGAACGCGACCGCTCATTTCCCAGGGCGTTTGCCGCCGGGAATCACGCGTTCGAACGTGGATGAACTTTTGAAAGCTAACCGTGATGTGATCCATGGACTCCGCGCCCCCGTCTTCGTGCGCGCGACGGAGTGAGACGGATGTCGCGTTCTGTCTGGGTGAGGCAGCTGGCCTCGGCGGCCTTACCGGTGGGCGTCCTTCTGGGCGGGCATGCATGCGCGCTGGCCAGTCTGCTGACGCTTTCCCGCGACTTGCCGCCGAGCGCCTTTGGTTCGCTCTCCACCGGCTTGGCGATCCAGGGGTACGTCGTCCTTGTGGGATCGTGCGGGCTGCGTTCGCTAGTCGTTCGCGAGCTGACGCGTTCTCCGGATCGCATCGGCGAACTATGGGCGACGCAATGGCTGGTGACCGGAGTGGTCGGCGCCTGCACGGCTTTCGTCAGCCAATTAGTCAGCACTCGGTATTTCGATTACTCGCCCGCGGAATCGGAAATGTCGGCGTTCTTGTCACTCGGCGCTTGGTTCGCCGTGCTCTCGGTCGCGCCGCTGCTCGACGCTCGTCGCCAGCAACTGACGTCGATGCTCATTGTGGCATCGTGTGAAGTCGTGTTTCTGCTCTTGTTATTTGTTGGATGGACGCCTCGTTCTCTCCCCGCCCTGGGAGCGGCCTTTGCGGGGAAGTGGTTTGCGATGAGCGCCCTTCAGGCGTTGGCTCTTGGGTGCATCGCACGTCCTTGGTCGTGGTTGGTTCGCGCAAGCGAATTGCGAAGGCTGTTGAGGCCGGCGACGCCGCTCTTGTTCACTTCGCTGATCACCAATGCGCCGATTACGCTCAGCGTGTTGGCAGTCCGCGCGATTCGAGGGCCCGAGGAGGCGGCCGTGACGGGGTTGGGAGTGCAGTTCGCGACGGGGTTTCTGTTGCTGGCGAGTGCGGCCTTTCGTTATATCCAGCCGCGTTTGGCCCATGAAGACGACGTCGTTTCGCCCGAGAATCGTCGCTTCTTGGCGGGCGTCGCCGCAGGGCTGCTAGCCAGCGTGGTCGCGATCGGCGTCGTGCTCGCGGCGGCGTGCCGCTGGTATCTCCCGGCGACTTATGCCGCCGAGATGCCGGGGATGTTGCTGATGCTGGTCGCGGCGTATTTCGGCGGGCTCAGCTACCTGGGTTGGGCCTGCCTGGTGGCGCTCGAGCGAGAACCGTGGATCTTCAAGTCGTATGCCGCGGGCCTTCTTCTATTCCTGGCGTGCGGAAGCATCGCGATCACATCGTGGGGCGTGATGGGCGCCGGCCTGGCAGCGGCCGTCGGCATGGGGACGACCGCGCTCTTGATCGCTGCGAAGCTTCGTCCCCGACAAGCTCACGGCGCCTGCGATGCGGAAAGCGTGCACTCCTAGCTCTCATTCGGCGGTCGGACCGACGCCAAGTCGTGCACGCGTCAGAAGTCGTCGGACAGGTTGGTCGCGGGACGAATCCCTAACCGTTCGAGCGCCGCTCGTGCATACATGCGATTCGAATCCACGATCGGCACTCCCCGCGACTTCAATTCGTGCGCCGCCGCGGACAACTCCGTGCATGCCAAAAGGATCGCATCGAAGCCCACGGTTCGCTCGGCTTCGTCCAAGATTGAATGCAGCTGACGAAGCGACTCCGGCGAGAGTCGGTCGCGCCGCTTGATCTCCTCGATCATTCCGTAAACCAGTTCGTTGGCTTGATCCGCGAGGTAGACGGCCGAATCGCCGTACAGCCTTTGCGAAACGGTGACGTAACCGCCGAGCAACAGCGGGCGTCGCACGTTCAGTCGTTCGAGCGCGGCCTGCGTGGCGTCGATCATGTTCAACCAAGGAATGGCGACACGCTTGCTGACCTGATCGTGAAAGTAGTGAGCCGAATTGCACGGAACGAGCACGAAGTTGGCGCCGTATCGAGCCAGACGCCGGATGGCATCCACCATTCCCTCGACCGGCGACTCCTCTCCAAATCGCACGGCTCTCGTGCGACTGGGAAGCTGCATGTGCATGTCGATGACCACGCGCACGTGGTCCGAGTCGCGTTGGGTGGGAGTCTCCTGGAGGAATTGACGGTAGAAGTGAAGCGTGGCGAAGGGGCCCATTCCACCGAGGATTCCGATCATCGGGGCAGGCTGGACGTCGTCTGTGAGCGCCCGCTGCGTCGCGCCATGTAATGGACTCATCACCCTGTCTAACCTCCCGTGCTCCCTTCGACCAACTCGCAGATGGTACGCGCGCTGACTTCGGCCGCGCGTCCCGGATGATAAAGCAACCGATCCCGCACCTGTTCTCGTTCGTTCGACTCAAGTGCGGGGTTCGCCAAGTAGTCGAGCACGGCGCCGCGCAGCTCGTTCAGGTCCTGGACCACTCGTCCGGCGTCGCGCCCCGAGTTGAAGGCGAGTTCCGTGCGCAGAACGGCGGGCGCGGTGCCGTACATCGCCGGAGCCACTCGGTCGAAAAACTCGGCGCAGTCCACGAATACGACCGGCCGGTCCGCCAAGATCGCTTCGAACGAGACAGAGCTTACGTCGGTCACGACGACGTCCGCGGCCGAGACCAACTCTGCAACATCGGCTTGGGGGACGTGCCGGAATCCGGAACGTCCTTCGAATCGTCGCAACTTGGCGACCCAGTCCACTCCACCCGTGGCGCGGTATTCGGTCGGCGAGTAATACGACATGGGATGCAGTTTGACGACTACCTGAACGTTCTCGAGCGCGCACAACGACTCGATGACCTCGCAGCCTCGCGTCCGCAAACTGGCGCCTTCTTCCCAGGAAGGAGCGTAAAGCACCATCGGACGGCTCGCGTCGAGACGCAGTCTCTCCAGCGTCGCCCGACGATCGTACTCGCGGCGAACGAGTCGGTCGCTCTTGGGATAGCCAACGTCTCGAACCAACCACTTTCGACCAGGTTGCAAAGCCGAAAAGGCCTCGAACAGTTCTCGCTGCAAGGGGCCCAGCAGGAAAACGCCGTTCAAGTACAGCCACTGGTCGGGAGGAAAAGTTCCGCCCTTGTTCGGCAGCCCGTGGAACAGACAGATTTTCGGTCCTCGACCGCTGAGCGGCGCCACGCCCGACTGATGCGTCGTCAGAAAGAGATCGAAAGTAAGGAGGGCGGCCAACCGCCAACTGGTCAGAATTCGCGCGGGCGCCAGTGGCCAATTCTGGATGTGCTGGGTCAGCGACGCGACCTGTTCCGGCCGGGTCGCCAGCCAAAGTTCAATGCGGCTCGCCGCCGGTCGACGACTCAGTTCGTCAATCACCGGCTCGACGATCGGCACGTAGCCCGGGCCGTCGACATAGAGGACCACGAGGCGGCGTCCGCGTCGACGACGAAGGAGCGCGCGGCAATTGTCGATGATCGCAGGGAAAACGGCGAGCCAAGCGCGGAGCGGTTGCCGTCGTGCAAATCTCGCTAACACGAGGATCTTCGACCAAACGCGTCCCATGGCACGGCTCCTCAATCAGCGGCGGACCGCTGGAACGAGAACAGCATCTGCTCGAGATTCTCGCCGCAGCCGCGTCGCGTCACGGCGCTGTAAACACGGAGAAGCAGTGGAACGGGCCACGTTCGCATCACGCGGTAGTCGAACTGCAGCCACTTCAAGAGCCGCTCGTCCGACTGGGGCAGCATGCGTGAAAAGCGGTGGAGGAAGGCCGGCATGGGAAACGAGGCGGTCTCGCGTTCCAACCTCCATCCATGCTGCTCCCAAAGACGAACATAGAATCCGCGAGTCCGATAGTAGGCGAGCGGTTCGGAACGGGAAACGACAGGACGTCGCGCCACGGGAACTCGTATGAGTACTCGCGCGTCCCGAACATGCGACGCCTGTAAACTTAGAATGAAGTCGGCGAGTACCGCGTCCGAAACGTACTGCAAAACGCCTCCGACATGGACCAGGTCGAAGACGCCTTCAGCGGCGCTGCCGACGACTCCGCCCAGCAAGTCGTCGACCCTCAAAGTGATCGACTTCTCCAACTGAGCATCTCGAGCCGCTTCTCGGGCTCGTTCAACCATTTGGCTGCTGTAGTCGCAGGCGACCACCTGAGCGCCGCGGCGCGCGAAGTATACGGCCCATCGGCCCGTTCCGCACCCTAAATCCAGCACGCGCTGTGGCGCCTCGCCAACCGTCGTCGAGTCCATCAGCGCCTCTTCCACTCTCACGCGTAGGTCGCTCAATCGATCCGACGCGAGCAACGTGGCGGATCGGTGGCCGCTCAGTTGTGCGGAAGCCGCGCGTCGATCCCAGAACAGAACGTCTCCGCTTGCATGTTCTTTCTGCAAGCTGCGCGGTTCAGACTCCATCCACGAGCTCCCGCAGATACTTGGATGCGGCGCTCAGATCGGCGATGTCGTCGATTTCCGCGAGCGGTGCGAAATGAGTCGCAATCTCTGCGCCCGACTCCGCCAACTCGTTTAATAATTCAAAGTGATGACGCGACTTGGACTGCGCACAAATCCCAGGCAGCCGCGCTAAGTCCTCGGGCGAGTAATACGCGACGTTCCCCCACTCGCCGTCTCCCTTGCCGCCGCGCTCGAACCGAATGAGCTGACCCGCCTTATCTCGAGCGGCGATGACGGCGTCCGCCGTCGGATCGCGACGCAAAAGCACGCTCGAGCGCCCCCCGTCCACGAGCGCCCGTAGGTCGCTCGGCCGAAACAGCATGTCGCCGTCGATAAACAAGGCGGGCCGTGTGGGCGGGATGACCGCGAGTGCTCGCCGCACGGAGCCGGCTTGCGGACTCAAAAAGTCTGCGTTGTGGATGAACGTGAGCCGCTCGCGAATCGACGCCAGTTCGGGCGTCTCTTCCAAGAGCAGCGGCAACATCAACGCCGCGCGATAGCCGCAGATGACGTAGATCTCGCCCGCGATGTTGCGCAGCGCCGCGAACTGATGCGCGAAGATCGGCCGCGAATCGACTTCGACGATGAATTTGGGCACCGACGCGCCCAGTCGCGAACCGCGTCCTGCAGCAAAGATGACGATGCTGATCATAAAACTATCTCGCCGAACTCGCGCGAGGCAAAAATCCCGACACGATCCCCGCGCCGCGCGCCGCGGCTCGCAGCGAGGAAACCAGGGGAAACCAAATCCAAGTTTTCCAGGGCAATGCGCTCAGCGTTGTGCACCGCGGGAGGCTGCACGCCGTCGTCGCGGCCAGACCGACTCCAGCGAGCAGCGGTACATAAGGCGCCCAGATCCAAGGCAGCAGCAGGAGCGTGGCTAAGGCCAGCGGCGGCTGCAGGTGATCGGCCAGCCCGCTGTAGTCGTCGCCGGCCATTTTGCCCGAATGGCGAAAGTACAGACGAACTCGAAAACGACCGTGAAGGTACTGACTGCGCAGATAGCGACGCAAAGACGTGGGGTGGAAGTGGCCGACGCGCGACTGGCGATCGAACTTCAGCCGCCAGCCGGCTTGCACCAGACGAAACGACAGATCGCAATCTTCCGCGCCCGGCGCGCCGGGGCCGTTCACTTCGCATTCGTCAAACCCCTCGACCGCCTCTAACGCCGCTCGACGATACAGCACGTTGAACCCGCCCAAAAAGTCGACGTCGTCCCCCATGTTGCGATGTCGCGACGCGATCTCCTCGTGGATGAGGCAGGCGAGCGTCGAGTCGGGACGCAGGTTGGCGTAACTGCCGCCGGCGCCGCCGACGTCCGGCTCGCTGACGCACGCACAAAGACGCTGCAACGCATCCGGTTCCGCCACGCAGTCGCTGTCGATGAACCAGACGAGCTCGGTGCGGGCCGCCCGCCAGCCCAGGTTTCGCGCGGCGCCAGGCCCAACGCCGCCGCCTTCAAGGATGCGGACCGGGTATCGGCCGGCGATCGCACGCGTCGCATCGGTCGAGCCGTCATCGACGAACACGATTTCGCTCAATTCGCCGGCTGCGAGCAGCCGCGTAACGGCGTCGAGGCAAGCGGACAGCGTCCGTTCGCAGTTGCGTCCGGGAATCACGAGCGTGACGGCGGCAGGCATGGCCGCGAGCGAGGCGTCAGACGTCGTCATCATTAGACTCGCGGACAGGGGCCTTCTCCGGACACTCGGCGGCATGCAACGCCTCCCAGCGCACGATGGCCGTGACTTGCCGCTCCAGACGCACGCACCGAGCGTAGAGGAGAAAGAGTGCGCCGAGCGAGAAGAAGACATAGACGTACATGACAAGGTCGGCGCCTCGACCAATCCCAGCCCATTTGGCCACGACGGTCGATTGATCGGGAAAGGCGACGAACCAGCCGGCCGCTGCCAGCAACGCGGCACGGCCTACGACGACGAGTCGTCGTTGTCGGCCGTAGGTCCAGACGAGCAATTCGCGGACCAGCGCCGCGCTAAGCACCGCGAACGCGATCCATTGAAAGAAACCAAACGGAGGCATTAGCGGATCATCCTCCCCATGAGAAAGCTGAAGGTGATCTTGACGGCGGCGAGCGAAGTCTGGCCTTTGGCCAGCGAGTCGTCGGTGTAACGGATCGTCACCGGCGCCTCGATCAGTCGCCAGCCATGAATACGGATTTGGTCGATGATCTCGGACGCGTGCGCCATTCGATTCTCGTGGATGCGCAGCGCGGCGGCGGCTCGACGCGTGAACGCTCGAATGCCGTTATGCGTATCCGTGACGGGGACTCGCGAGACGACGCGTGTAAACAACACGCCCAACTTGAGCACCAGTCGACGCGTCCAGGGGATATTCTCGGCCTGTCCCAGAAAGCGCGATCCGAGCACGACGTCGGCTGCTCCTTCGCGCAAGGGAGCGAGCAACTCGGCGATGTCGCGCGCCTGATGTTGGCCGTCGGCGTCGAACGTCACGATGGCCTGAGCTCCGCGCGACAACGCGTATTGAATGCCGGTCTGCAGCGCGGCGCCTTGCCCGCAGTTGAAGAGGTGGCGCAGCCGAGCGACGGGGCGTTGGCGGAGAACCTCGTAAGTGTCGTCGCGCGAACCGTCGTCGACGACGACGATGTTCTTGTACAGCGGCAGGACGCCGTCGATGACGTTCAGGATGCGCCGCGCTTCATTGAATGCTGGAATGACGATCCAGACTGAGTCGTCTGAGAAGTCGACCGCGGCAGCGACTGGTTGGTTCATGGGCCGCTCCTGATGAACGGTTGACGCCGGCGGTAGAGTTCTCGACGAGTCGTGATCTCGGCGACGTATTCGTCGAGTCGTCGTTCTTGGGCCAGCATCAGTGCTTTCTCGAGTTGATCGAGAGCCAGATCGAATCGACCAAGGGCCGCTTGGGCGGCGGCGATGGCGTCGAGCGAACGGGCCGACGTTGCGGGGGGATGGTCGGCGCCGCCCTCGAGGAGCGTCAAGGCGCGCCCGGGATCTCGCAACGACTCGACGCGCGTCGTCGCGAGCAACCACGCGACATGCCTCCTCGCCGTCTCGCTGCGCGGGTCCGACGCCAGCGCTTGCTCCAGCAGTGGGAGAGCTTCGACGTCGCGTCCTTGTTGCAAGAGCAGTGCTCCTAGGTTGCGCGCCGCAACCGGAAAGTCGGGGGCGAGCTCCAAGGCTCGCCGAAACGACTGCTCGGCCATCGACAGATCGCCCATTCGCTCGTAGGAAACCCCGAGGTCGTTGTGCGCCTCGGTCGAGTTTGGACGCAGTTCCAGACCGCGGCGGTAACAGCGGACGGCGTCTTCGTGTCGTCCCATCCCTGTCAGGGAGATGGCCAGCCCGAAGAGGTTGTCGTAGTTTGTCGGAAGCAATCGAGCGGCCTCGAAGTACGAGCGCGCCGCGCGTTGAAAGTCGCCCCTGTGATAGTAGATGCCGCCCAGGTTCGAATGGGCGCGCGGGTTGTGAGGACTCACCGCGATGACGCTAAGCCACAGTCGCTCGGGGTCGGCATAGTCCGCGTTGCGCACGATCGTCCGCGCGATGGCTGCGACGGCCAACAAAGCCACCAACACTGGCAGCGCTCCGACGACCTTCCGTCGCCAGCCCGCCGAATCGCGCCATGAAGAAGTGATCCACGCCACGAAGACAACCGTCAACGAGACGACGACCGCCAGCGGCAGGTACATGCGGTGCTCGAAGGCTAAGTCCGCGATGGGAATGAAGCTGGAGGTCGGCGCCAAGATGAGGAAAAACGCGGCCGCCGGCCAACTCCAGATGCGTAGACGCCAGACGCCGAACGTCGTTGCTGCGAGCAACCCCACCAAGATGACGCTAGGAAGAATGGCCTTCGCGGGATGAGCTGCGGGTTGCCAGACGTAGTCGAGACACAACGGGTGGGGCCAGAACGCCAGTCGCAGGTAATGCAGGATGACGGCCGGTTGGTTCAGGGCGTAGGCCCACGGCGAGATGGCTTTCATGCCGAAACCAAGCGAAGTTCCTGGACGAAACAGCGACGCCCCCAACAGCGGGATGAACCATGCCAGGGGAGCGAGCTGCCCGAGGTAGATCCACGCGCGACGCCGCACCAACTCGCGCCACGACCCGGCAAAATAGATCCGGTCGTACAGGATTGCGGCGATCGGAATGGTCGCCGCGATCTCTTTCGAACCGAATCCGAGCCAGCACATGGCGATGGAGAACAATCCCCAGAGCGAGCGTCGCGCACGGGAATCGACCTCGCCCGCCGCGCGCGAGACGCCGTAAATGCTCGCCGCATAGAACAGGCTCGCCAGCGACTCGGTCCGTTGAATGATGTAGGTCACCGCTTGCGTGGCGAGGGGATGAACGGCCCACAGCAGGGCGATCACGAAGGCCAGGTTGAGCGTCGCATCGGGGGTAAAGCGCGCACGACAGGCAGGCGACTGGAGAGTGCGTCGCACCAATCCGAACAGGCAGAGCGCGGCCAGCAAGTGAACGGCCAAATTGAAGGCATGGTAGCCGAAGGCATTGGAACCTCCCAGGCGATAGTTCAACGCCAGCGACCAAAACAGAATGGGGCGCTTAGAGTCCTCGGCGAACGACGTCAATTCCTCGAACTTGTCCTCTCCCAGGTAGCGATAGTCGTCGAATGCCATCTTGCCGGCGAAGCTGTTGTGATAGGCGACCAACGTGAGCGCGACGAGCAGCAGCGAGCGGCTGCACATCTGGAGCGCGGTCGGCTTGGCGGCCGCTGTCGTCGCGGCATTGGCAGGCGTGGGGAACGGCGTGGCAGGCATGGCAGGCGAGTGTAAATGGCCGTCGTCAAAAATGCAATCGGTATGCAAGAGGAGGCGTCATGCGATCATTGGTCTCGTTCTCGCGCGACGGTCGATGCGGCCGCAAACGGCCGTAGCGCCGATCTGTCGTCCGTCGAGTCAGCCGCCGACGGCGAAATGCCAGACGCCGACTATTTTTTCAACTTCGCGCGCGAAGCACTTGACGCCGATGAGCACGCTGCGATAATCACCCGCGTCGTGCAATCAAATTGCAAATGCGTTTCGTGTCGCATGTGAGCGGCAATCGCAGACGCGGTTTGATTGCGGCAAACCGGCCTCTCCCCTCCCACGCGACTTGGTTGTCCATGCGTTCCCTGCAATCCATCGCTGCTTGGCTGGCCCTCGGGGCGACGCTCGTCGCCTCCCTTGGCTCGCACGCGCTGCATGGCTTGGCGCCGCATGGGGCGGATTGTCATGAGCCCCGGTTCGCCCAGGTCCCGGCGGCGGACGATTCGTTCGGAGGCGTTTGCTGGCCCTCGGACGCCCGCTGTGCGTGCGGGCATTCCACACGCGGCGCGACGGGAGTTGACGAAGCTTGCGTTGACGAAAGTCAAGTTGACGCGTCCTCGGCAGGACGGACGGACGGCTCGCTCGCTGCGGCGGTCGGCGGCGCCGGGGACGACGATCACGATTGCGCCATTTGCCGCCACTTGAGCAGCGCCTCGGAGGTTGCTCGGCTTGTGATCGCCGACCTGCGTCCGCAGGTCGTTTCGCGGCTGTCGGAACTCTACTACGCGCCTCTCGCCGCCTGCGTCTTTGTGGGCTGGTACTCGCGCGGACCGCCGGCGTCTGCTTGATCGCTTGGCGGCGGTCGTCGCACCGCGCGCTCGGTTCTTGCTAGTTGAGGCGATTTGATGCTGGAGTGCGCCGCGCACTTCGTTTCGCGCATCGTCGCCCATTTCGGATGTGCTGAGTTTCAGTTGTTTTGTTCTTACTTGGTTTCGAAGGAGAAGCATCATGTTCGCTCGAGTTCGTAATTTGCTCCGCAATAAGAAGGGGCAAGGGATGGTGGAGTACGGCATTCTGGTCGGCGGCATCGCCCTGATCTGCTTGGTTTCGGTCGCGATCCTCGGTCACAAGGCCAACGATCTGCTCGGCACCGTCGCTGCCGCACTGCCCGGTGCTCACGCCGACGACAACGGCCCGATCGTGAGCGGCAAGTTGGTCAATACGACGCTCAATTCCAGCAGCGCCATCGTGCTCAACACGGCTGTGCCGGGTTCGATCGAAGGCAACGTCGGCATCCCGGGCATCGACGGGTTGGTCGTCGAACCGTAGTCCAGCTTCCTCTCCCGCGAGAGGAACTGGTTGGATTGCACTGGTTGAAGTCCCCGGCGGTCGGTTTGCCGACCGTCGGGGCTCTTTCCGTCGGCAGGTTGATTTCATGATCTGGGCAGTCGTGGGGCTCGCCGTCGTCGCCGCGGGGGTCGACCTGTGGAAACGCGAGATTCCTGATTCGATTAGCATCGCGCTCGTCGGCCTCGCCGTCGTCGGGTGGTGCTGGCCCGGACAGACGGCCGTTCTCCACCGTTGCCTGCTCGGAGCGGCCGGGGCGGGGATCGCCGCCGCGGTCGCCCTCGCGCTCTATGCTCTGGGCGGGTGGGGCGGCGGCGATGTGAAGCTGCTGACGGCCGTCGGGCTCGTCGTCGGCCTGTCGATCGTTCCGATCTTGCTCTGGACGGCGCTCGCAGGCGCAGCGCTCGCGGGAATCGCCGCCGCGAGAAAGCAATGGGACTACGCCTATGCGCCGGCGATCGCCGCGGGCGCGGCGACGCATGCGCTCTGGCCCGACCTATTGTCGAGGGTAGCGGAGGGCGGATGAGCGTCCTTCGAATTCGGGAACGGACGAACCTGTCCGCTTGGATCGGCGTCGGCGACGACCAGTCGCTTTGAATGACGCCGCCTGAGGTGCATCAGCGTTGCATGTAGAAATCGTTATGCAAGCAGTGTACAGTTGAGCGTGACGACGTTGGGCAGTGTTGGTCGGCTGTGCGCCGGGAGCGATCCTTGATGAGAACTCGATCTGTCACTCGCCGCGGCCCTGGGCCGATGGTCTTGCTGCTGCTGGGCTTCGTCGGACTGGCGGGCGGCGGCGGCGCGGTGGTCGGTACGCTTTACGGATTGGGATACTTGAACTTCGGAGCCAAGGTGGCCGGCCCGGTCGACCGCACGGGGCAAGTCGCCTTTCCCGCGCTGGCGCGGCCCATGAAGGCCTACTCAGCCGTGTCGCGCGACGACCTCCTTCACCCGCAGACTCGCGAACTTAATCTGGTGTGGATGCCCGAAAAGGTGGTGAAGCCGGAGATGCTCCGCGACCTGAATCAGATCCTCGGACGCGTCGTTTCCCGCGACAAAGCGCCGGGGATGGTCCTCCAGGAAGCCGACTTCTTCCCCAAGGGAACTCGCCCGGGCGTCGTCGCGGGCGTCCCGGTCGGCAAGCGGGCGCTGAGCATACGCGGCGGCGCGATCGCCGGCCTCCACCTGTTGCGCCGCGGCGACCGCTTCGACATCCTGGGCGCCGTGCCCGTGCGGACCACCGACCCCGCCCCGGCGCTGCAGCGCGCGGCGCTCAGCGGCGGCGTGGAACCGCCGGCGACGGCCATTGGAATGGAAGAGCAGCGCAGCGGCGTTCAACTGCTGGTCCGGTCCGGCCAACTTGTCACTGACGGCAAAGAAGACGACGACGTGACGTTGGCCATTCGCCCCGAAGAAGTCGCGCCGCTGACCGCGGCGGTAGCCGCCGATCGCAAGATGTTCTGCGTCGTCCGTTCGGGGCACCCCGACGAATCGCTCGAGGACGCCGCTCCCGGACCCGACCTGGAGGGACTCCTGCCGTTCCCTGCGAGCGCCCAGGCGTTGCCGCGCTATACGGAGATCCGCGAGGAACATCTGGCCGACCGCGCGACCGGGAAACTGAAGGAATTCTATTTTGCAGCCGACGCGGTCGATCCGCAGTGGGTCTCCGATCCCAAACGCATTCTGGGGCGCGTGCTGGCGCGCGACGTCGGGGTCGGCTACCTGTTTCGCGAAGACGACTTCCTCCCGGAAGGAACTCGCGAAGGCGTCGCGGGCGGCGTCCCGGAAGGCAAGCTTGCGCTCGTTGTTCCTGCCGGTCGTATTCAGGGACTGCAACTGCTCAAGAGCGGCGATCACTTCGATCTCCTGGCGACGATGCCGGTCGATTTGCGGCGAGAAATGCCGCAGTTGCGCGTCGGGATGGGGCAGGACTCGCTCGAGGGACGCGATCGGCTGATTGGCAGCTTGCAGCGGCGCGCGACGGTGCAGGTCGTGGCCGAAGATTCCTTGTTGGTGAGTGCGGAGTCGGAAGGGCCGTTGACCATCGCGGTGGAACCGCACGAGGTCGCGCCATTGTCGAAAGTGATCGCGTTGGGGATCGATGTGTTCTGCGTCGCACGTTCGGGGCGTCCGGAGGGGCAAGCGCGGGTGCGCATCACGCCCGATCGACATCCGGCCGCCGACCTGTCGGTCATTGAACAGATCACGGGGAACCGTCGCGCGGTTGAAGTGTTCTCGACGCCCGGCGACGAATCGTTCGAGGTTCCGCCTGCCTCGCCATCCCCGCAAGCGCCGCCGGCCGACTTGCTGCCGCCGGCGCCTCAACCGTAAGGCGATCTATGGCTTCGGCATCTTCGGAAACCAACAGCAGTCCACTGCTGCTGATCGTCGAATCGGACGGCAGTCTACTGGAGGAAGTGGAGACCGGTCTGCGCAAACTGGCAGGCAGCCGCGTCCGCTGCCGCTCGGCCCGCGAGTTTCATGTGGCGGTCGAGATGGCTCGACAACTGCAGCCCGACGCCTGTTTGCTTGAACTATCGGAAGACATGGCGACGCTGCGGTCGTTGGCGTCCGAAATCCGCGCCGTCGCGCCGCACACGAAGTTGGTCGCCGCCTTTCGCTCGGAGACCTTCTCGCCCGAGACGTCTGAAAGCGTCTTGATGATTCAAGCCATTCGCTCGGGCGTACAAGACTTCCTCCGACGCCCTGTCGCCTTGCAGGACCTCGCCGAACTGCTGGAGCAGATCAGCCGGACGCGCGCTGCGGCGCCGTCGAGCCTCGGTACGATCATGACGTTCGTCAGCAACAAGGGAGGCGTCGGCAAGTCCACCATGGCTGTGAACGTCGCGACAGGACTCGCAGCGCGTCATCCCGAACGCGTCTTGTTGGTCGATTGTTCGATCCAAATGGGCGTCTGCGCCGCGATGCTCGATCTGCGCCCCGCGACGACGCTGTACGACGCACTGCAGCAGCGCGAGCGGCTCGACGAAACGCTGTTGCGTCAACTCGCGGCGCCCCACGCCAGCGGACTCGACTTGCTGGCCGCGCCGGTGACGGCGGCGCAGGCCGCCGAAGTCGACGCCCACTTCATGTCGCAACTGCTGACGCTCGCGCGTCGCACCTACGACTTCGTCGTCGTCGACACGTTCCCTCTGCTCGACGGCATCGTGATGGCGATTCTCGACCTGAGCGCCCGTTCGTACGTCGTGCTCGAGAACGTCGTCCCTACGCTGCTGGGCGGGGCGCAGTACGTCTCGTTGCTCGAACAACTGGGGTTCGGCGCCGAACATGTCCGGGTCGTCGTCAATCGCTATTCGACCAAGGCGGGCAATCCCTCGCTGTCGGATACCGAGCAGCGTTTGAATCGTCCCGTCGATTTCGTCGTTCCCTTCAGCGCCAAGGTGCAGGCTGCGGCCAATCTGGGGCGCCCCTACGTGCTGTCGGCCAGTCGCTGGTTTCAGCCGGGTAAAGGGCTGCTCCAATTGGTCGACGATGCGCAGAACCTGCGACAGAAGGTGCTCGCCGAGCGGGCGGATTCGGAGTAGCTACCCATGAACGCCCCGTCCAACAGCGACGATCCTCGCGAACGCTTGGCGCGCCACAACTACTCGGTCCCCCTCGATCGACTTCGCACCGCTCCGCCTGCCCGCGGCGTCGAATCAGCGCGAACAGGCGCCTCTGCGCTGCGGATTTCCACGCGAGCGGCCGACTATGAGTCGGTGAAGGGGAACCTGCACGAGCGGCTGCTCGATGAACTCAACGGCCGCAATCTACTCGGCGCCTCCGAAGAGATGCTCACCGAAGCCGTCGGACAATTCGTCGCCCGCGTGCTCGCCGAAGAAGATCTGCCGCTGAACGAACAGGAACGGCGGCGCATCGGCGAGGAACTGCTTGAGGAGACGTTGGGCGTCGGACCGCTCGCCGTACTGATGCTGGACCCGGCGGTGACCGACATCCTCGTGAATCGCTTCGACAAGGTTTATGTCGAACGTTTCGGCCGGCTGGAGAAGACCGACGTGCGGTTTCGGGACAGCGAGCACTTGGTGCGCATCATTCAGCGCATTGCGGCTCGAGTTGGACGGCGGATCGATGAGTCCTCGCCGATGGTCGATGCGCGATTGGCCGACGGAAGCCGCGTCAATGCGACGCTCCCCCCCGTGTCGCTCGACGGGCCGACTCTCTCCATTCGTCGTTTCGGACGCCAGCGGCTGCGTCGCGACGAACTGTTGCGTCTAGGGATGTACTCGAACGAGATCGTGGGATTCTTGGAACTGATCGTGAAGGCCCGGAAGAATGTGCTCGTCTCGGGCGGCACCGGCGCCGGCAAGTCGACGTTCTTGGGGGCGATGGCCGAGGTGATTCCTGCTCACGAGCGCGTCGTGACGATTGAAGACGCCGCCGAATTAATCCTCGACCAAGAGCACGTGGTGCGGATGGAGACGCGGCCGGCGAACGTCGAGGGACGCGGGCGGATCGCGGCTCGGGAACTCGTCGTCAACGCGCTGCGCATGCGCCCCGATCGCATCATCGTCGGCGAAGTACGCAGCGCCGAAGCGCTCGACATGCTGCAGGCGATGAACACGGGGCACGACGGAGGGTTGACCACGATCCACTCGAACAGTCCCCGTGACGCGCTGTCGCGTTTGGAGACGATGGTGTTGATGGCCGGCATGGAATTGCCGTCGCGAGCCATCCGGGAACAGATGGGGTCGGCGCTGCATTTCATCGTGCATATCCGCCGCTTCGAGGACGGCGTGCGACGCGTCGAGGTGGTTTCGGAAGTAAGCGGCGTGGAAGGGACGACGATCCAGCTGCAAGACATCTTTCGATTCGAACGGACGGGCAAACGCGGACGTCTGATCGACGGTCGGTTCGTCGCCACGGGCATCGTACCGCGAGTGATTACGGAATTGCGAGAACGAGGCATCGACGTCCCGATGTCGCTGTTCCAAAAACCGGGCGAAGCCCCGCGCGAGGCGCCGCGTGCCTGATTGGCGCATCCTGCTCGTCTTTCTGGCGATCGTCGGCGCGATCCTCGCCGGCGTCTACGTCGCGCTGCGCGCCGCTCGGCTCCGTCGCGTGGCTCGACAGCGACTGCGTCCGGAGGTCGATGAGGCGGAAGAGCGAGTCGAACGGCGCGCACGCCCGTTCGCTAGACGCCACTACCTCTTGCCGTGGCTGGTCGCCGCGGTCGTCTTTGCGCTAGGTTGGTTCTTGCTGCCCATTCCCTGGATGTTCGTCGCCGCGTTCTCCATCGTCGTCGGTTTGCTGGGGTGGCAAGTCGACGCCATTGTGCTGCAGCGCCGGCAGTTGCAGATCGAGAGTCAACTGGCCGACTCCATCGATTTGATGGTCGCCGCCGTCAAGGTCGGCTCGTCGATTCAAGCGGCGCTCGAAAGCTGCCAATTTGAAGCCCGCGCACCCTTGCGCGGCGAATTGGAGGAAGTCCTGGGACGCATCCGTTACGGCGACGATCCGCGCGCCGCGCTCGACGGGCTGGCGCAGCGAGTCCCGTTGGAAACATTCCAGCTGTTCGTCACCACGTTGGCAGTCAATATGCAGGTCGGCGGCAGCTTGGCGTCGACGCTCGCAGCCGTCGGACGCACGATTCGCGATCGAATCGAATTGGCGCGCCGCATCCAGTCGATCACGATGCAAGCTCGCGCGTCGATCGTGGCGATCATGCTCGTCACCTACTTTCTCGCCGTCCTGATGTGGCGGAACGACCCCGAACGAATGGCCGCGTTCCTGTCTTCGACCGTGGGTTCGTACGTCGTCGCGGGCGCGATCCTGGCGCAGGGAGTCGGCATAGCGTGGATCGCTTCCATCATTAAACCGCGGTTTTGAGAGGAGAGTCTTCGCCGATGCCTCCCTTCGCCGCCGTGATCGTCGTTCTTTCGCTCGTCGTGTTGCTGGCCGCCGCCTGGCTGTTTCAGGTTGCTTGGCAACGCCAGCGCATTCGAGCACGCCTGCTGGCGGACGACGTCGCAGACCCGTTTCAGACGCCGGCGGACGAGTCGCGAGGGTGGTTGGCCCGATGGCTCTATCTGGCTGGCTTTCGCAGTCCGTGGGCTTCCGTGCAGTACCTCGCCTCCACCGCGCTGCTCGCCGGCGTCGGCCTCGCCTTCGCACTGTTGATCGTCGCTCTCGGCGTCGTCGATTTGTTTGTGCAACTGTTGCTCTTGATCCCTGGCAACGTCGGCGAAGTCTTCTTGCCCGTCGCGTACGGTTCCCCGTGGACATCGGCGCTATTGCTGGCGGCCATTCCCACGTTGGTCGTCCGAGCGGCGCGGCAGCGGAGGGTGAGTCAGGTCGAACAGGACCTGCCGCTGTCGCTGGATCTGCTCGCCACGCTCGCCCAAGCCGGCATCGGCTACGACGCGGCCGTCGACCAGCTGCTCGATACGCTCCCCCCCACGCGCGCCTTGTCGCAAGAATTGCGCGCGTATCAACTCGACATGTTCGCGGGGCGCGGGCGAGTCGCGGCGCTGCGGAGGTTGAGCCGCCGAGTCGAGGTGGCTTGGTTCAGCATCTTCATTTCGGCGGTGGTGCAGGCGGAGCAGATGGGGAGCGGGCTGAGCGAGGTGCTGCAAACCCAGGCGGAAGACCTGCGACAAAGGCGTCGCGAACGGGCGATGGCCTTCGCCATGACGATTCCCATCAAGCTGCTGTTCCCATTGGTCGCCTGCTTCTTGCCGGGCATCTTTGTGTTCGCCGTGGGGCCCGCGTTTTTCCAAATCGCCCAAACCATCGACAATCTGCTGGCCCCGTACGTTCGCTAAATTACCTCCCGTTTTTCCGCCTTCAACTCGTCACGCGACGTTATGCGCAAGAGTTGCAATGCACTTGCAAATGACAATTCTTCTGTCAAGCAGGCGAATGCAACTGGACGATACTACCCCTACAAGTCGCAAAACCGGGAATAACTGCGCAGTTTGCCAAACAGGGGACAGGCTGCAGGGTTGATGCGGAGCCTACGGCGGCTTGAGAGGGTGATATGCACGGGCAGTTCCAATTCACAATTCCTCGACGTCTCCTGTGCGGGATTGTATTGATCGCCGGATTGGCGGTTGATTCACCTGATGCGTGGGGACAACCGCCGCGGATTGAACGCGTGCCGGGAAACTCCGCCCCGCCGCCCGCACGACCGGAAGCGGGGGCGCCCGCCGTTCGCCCGGCGCCGGCCGCCGCCTCTCCCTTCGGCGCCGATCAGGTGCGCTTGCCGCTTTTGCCGTTTGGCGGCACCCCGAAGCCGACTCGCGAAACGCTCAAGCAATTCGACGAGTATGTCGAAGAGATCCGCGACACCGAAAACACGCTCGACTTGGTTCAAAATCGGCCGCGTCTGATGCGGCTGCGTCAGACGCCGTTCCGCATTCAATTGGCCGATGAAGCGATCGCCAACTACTTGTTGGTGACGGAACGCGAGTTGTCGCTGACGGGGCTCCAGGTCGGCACAACGGTGCTCAACCTCTGGTTTGCGAATCCCGATGATCCGAACAACCCGCGATTGTTGAGTTACTTATTGCGCGTGGTGCCCGATCCGGAAACGCGCGAGCGGCTGGAGCGCGTTTACGAGGCGTTGGAGACCGAGATCAATCGCAACTTCCCCGATAGCGTCGTGAGACTGTCGCTGGTCGGCGATCGACTCGTGATCCGCGGACATGCTCGCGACATCGAGGCGGCGACGCAAATCCTCCGCATCGTCGGCGCCATGGCGCCGGCCGGGCCCGAGGACATTCCACTCGACTACGACGACCCCTCGTTGGTGTCGGCGACGCCAGGCGTCGAGTCGCTGACGGGCGACCCGCGATTGCCTGATTCGGTCGGCATGCTGCAACAACCCGACAATTATCGTTTCAATCCGAATGCAAACAACGGAAACAATGGAAACAACAATCGCCGCCGCCGCAACTCGTATGTGATCAACATGCTGCGAGTCAACGGCGTCCATCAAGTGATGCTCAAGGTGACGGTCGCGGAACTCAGTCGCGACGCGTTGCGATCTCTAGGGGCGAACACGGCGATCGGCGGCAGCGGCGACGTCGGGTTCTTGAGCTTTGCGACCAGCAGCGTCGCCTCGCCCGCGGCCGGCTTCTTCGCCGGTCCTTTGGGAGGCCCCGGCGGGACGTTCCTCGTCGACACGACCGACTTCGACTTGGCGCTCACCGCGCTCAAGCAACTCGGCTACGCTCGAGCGCTCGCGGAACCCAACCTCACGACGCTCAACGGCAAACCCGCCAGTCTGCAGATCGGCGGTCAGTTCCCCGTGCCGCAGTCGCAGGCCTTCACGAACAGCTCGATCCAAAACGTCGCGTTCGTCGACTTCGGCGTCCGACTATCGTTCATCCCCATCGTTACGGAAGGCGAACGGATTCGGCTGAATGTGTTCGCCGACATCAGCGATCGCGACGATGCGAACGCGGCGGACATCGGCGGGACGGTGGTTCCAAGTCTCGATACTCGCAACTTCACGACGCAGGTCGAGCTGCGCGAGAACCAGACGCTCGCGGTGGCCGGATTGATTCGGAATCGACTGCGCGCCGAGAGCAGTCGCGTGCCGTTCCTGGGGGATATTCCGGTCGTCGGCCAGCTGTTTAAGAGCGACCGCACCTCGTACGAGGAAACGGAACTTGTCGTGCTCGTGACGCCGCAGTTGGTGTCGCCGCTTGAGGCGCACGAAAGGCCGGCGTTGCCGACGGCGACCGTGTTTGAACCTAGCGATTTGGAGTTTTATCTGTTGGGACGAATCGAGGGACGGCATGCGGAAGACTACCGCACTCCCATTCGTTCGGATTGGAAACGGATGGAAGCTTGGCGTCGCTGCCAACAGCAATACATCATCGGTCCCTCGGGCTACTGTGAAGAACTGAACCTCGGTCAGTGATCCCGCCGGCCGCGGCGCGGGTCGGAGAAGTCGAAGCATGGACGCAAGAGATAACACGCACCTGCGCTGGAAGTGGCTGCCGCTGCTGTTGCTCGCCTCTGGGTGTCAGTCGATGTCGGGCGAGGAGAATCCGTATTGTGGACCCGAACATGGGCCCGGCGCGGTGCCGCCTCCCCTGGGCGCCATTAGTTGTCAGTGGCACGAAGCGCAACACGCCAAGGCTCAGGGCGCCGAATGGGTGTTGTTTCAGAATTCGTGGTACCAAGGCGGCAATCTCCTGGGGCCGGACGGCCGGGACCAGTTGCGCGGCCTGGTGCCTCGTCTGCAAGATTCGACGCAACCAATCATCATCGAACCTGTCATGATCTATATCCGGCGGGACCTGCAGGAAGACTACGGCAAGTCGGAACGGCAAATCTATGAAGAGACGCTCACCCGCGCTCAGGAATTGGACTTGCAGCGACGCGAGCATGTGGTCGAACTGTTGGCGGAGGCGGGGGTGGCCGACGCGGACAAACGCGTCGTGCTCGGCAAACCGCCGTATGATCCCATCTACGGACACGACGCTCAGCAGGCGTACTTCATGCATGAAGTGGGTCGCGCCGGCTTCGGAGTCGGCGGTCGACGAGGCGGTTTCGGCGGTGGACTCGGAAACGGCTTGGGAGGAGGCTTCGGCGGAGGTCTGGGCGGCGGTTTCGGCGGTGGTTTCGGCGGCGGCATGGGCGGCGGAGGTTTCTTCTAATATGTCGCATCTCGCCCCCAGCACCGTCCTGCTCGTCGAGCGTCGGAGATCTCGCGTGCGCCCCGTTCGTTTCAGGCTGGGCGTCGTTGTTCTCTTACTGGTGGCCGCCAGCAGCGGGTGCGCGAGCTGGCGACCGATGAAAGCGACGCCGAATTCGTTCGATCCCGCCTCGTCGGTCGGCGCGAGTCAATTAGATTCGGAGCAAGCCGCCGAACTTTGCCTCACGGCGGCTCGACAATTCGAACGCGGCGGGCGCTACGCCGAAGCGGCCGCTCAATACGAACGCGTCTTGCAGAATCGCCCGCAGGCCCCGGGGGTGCAGCATCGTCTGGCCGTGCTCTACGACCGAATGGAAGAGCACGAACGCGCGTCGCGCAGTTTTCAGAAGGCCTTGGCCGAGTCGCCGGTCGATGGACGATTGTGGAACGATTACGGCTTCTACCACTACCAGCGCGGTCGTTGGCAGGACGCGGAACAAGCATATCGCAGGTCGTGCGAGTTGATTCCCGACATGGAACGCAACCGAGTCAACCTCGGAATGGCGCTAGCGCAACAGGGGCGTAGCGAGGAAGCTTACGCCGAGTTCACTCGCGTCCTTTCGCCGGCGGCGGCCCACTCGAACCTCGGCATGGTCCTCGCTCAGCAGGGGCGCGGCGCGGAGGCGGAGGCGGCTTTCGAACGAGCGCTGGCGTGCGAGCCGGGGTTGCCGCAGCCTCGCGCCGCTCGTCAATTGTTGCAGGCCGCGACAGCGACGACGAATCGTGCGACGCCGGCGAGTTTCGAAGCGCCGGTCTCGCCGGCGCAGTGACGCCGATGTCGACCGACCTGCGAGACCAAGTGCGCCGGCTGCGACGGGCGCCGCGAGTCGCACTGTTGGAGGCGGCGACCCAGCGCGTGCTCGTCCCGCGACTGACGCTCGCGTCGACCTTTTGGAGACGCTTTCGCGGTTGGCAGTTCCGCAGTCCCGTTCATCCCGACGAAGGACTGCTGTTGGCCCCCTGCCGTTCCATCCACACGCAGTGGATGCGTTTCTCCATCGACGTCGTCTCGCTTGACGAACAGGGACAGATTCTGCGAATTACCACCGACGTTCGTCCCTGGCGCTGGCTGAACGGCCCCTTGAACGCGTTTGCGACTCTTGAGCTCCCGGCGTTGCGAGCGGCGGGGCGGCTGGAAGTGGGCCTGCAGATTTCACTCCAAGCGGCTTCGTAATGGGAGACAGCGCGACGCACTTCGAGTACAACTCGGCTTTTCCGCTTTGCTGTCTCACCTCCCTAAGTGCTTGCCATGAACACCATCGCCCGCTCTGCGCCGACTTCTCGCGGTCGGCTGTATCTCTGTTCGACCCTGCTTTCCCTGGCGTCGGTCGTCGCAATCCTCGCGCCCGCAGCGACTCTCCTTGCGGCGAAAGGAACCGACGTTACCCAAGAAGTGACGGCCGCGGTGAAGGGGGACAAGCTCTCGATTCGCGCCGATAACCAAACGTTCGGCGATACCGCGCCGGGCGTACCCAAAAAGCTGCGCGTGGAGTATCGCATCGGCGACGAGAAGCTGGCGCGGGAGACGCCGGAGGGAGGCCAGATCGAGATCGCCGCACCTGCCGGAAAGAAACTGGTGGTGCTCAAGGCCGTCTACGGCCCCGCCGACGGTTCGGCGCCGGTCACGCTGGAGAACCCGCAAGACGCGCTCGATGTACCGCCCGGTTTCAAGATCGAGCATGTTCACCGAGCCAACTCGCAAACGAACGGCTCGTGGATCAGCATGGCGAACGACCCGCAGGGACGTTTGCTCTTGGGCGGGCAGCGCGGACAACAGATCACGCGTCTGACGCTGAACGATGGGAAAGTCGCGAAGGAAGAGATTCTGGCGATTCCGGTGACCGAGGTCATGGGGATGCTGTTCGTCGACGGCGTCTTGTATCTAAACGGCGCCGGCAAGGACGGCAAGTACGGCCTATATCGCTGCACCGATGCGCGCGGCGACGGCGGCTTTGAACAGGTCGAGCTGCTGCGGGAATGGCGCGGCGGAGCAGGGGAGCACGGCGCACACGCCATCGTGCTAGGGCCCGACAAGAAGCTGTACGTCGTCTGCGGCAATTTTGTGGACGTGCCGACGGACCTTGCCCCGACGTCGCCGCACCGCAATTACGGCGATGACTTGGCCCTCCAGCGCGCGGAAGACGGCAACGGCTTCGGCGCGGGACGCATGCCGCCCGGCGGCTTCATCGCTCGACTCGATCTAGACGGCAAGAATTGCGAATTGTTTTCGGCCGGCCAGCGCAACACCTACGACATCGGCTTCAACGCCGATGGCGAGCTGTTCGGATTCGACAGCGACATGGAATGGGATTGGGGGACGCCCTGGTATCGCCCGATCCATGTGTTTCATGCGGTGCGCGGCGGCGATCAGGGTTTCCGCGAAGGGACCGCCAAATGGCCCGAACATTACGCCGACAGTCTGCCGCAGTCGACTACGATCGGCATCGGCTGCCCGACGGGCGTCGCGTTCGGCACGGGCGCCAAGTTCCCCTTGAAGTATCAGAAGGCGTTTTACATTTGCGATTGGACCTACGGTCGCTTGATGGCCGTTCACTTGAAGCCCAGCGGCGCCGGCTATACAGGAACGTGGGAGAACTTCGTCGCCCCGAAGTCGCTGCGCACGGGCAAGGGACGCACGCCGCTCAATCTGACCGACTGTGTGATCGGCGCCGACGGCGCGCTGTACTTCACCATCGGCGGCCGCGGCACGCAGGCCAGCTTGTTCCGAGTGGTGTATGCGGGTGACGAGTCGTCGACGCCGGCGCCGGTCTCCGAACTGCGAAATCAAGACGGAAGCGACGCGCGGGCCATTCGGCGCAAGCTTGAGTCGCTCAACGGGGAACCCAATCCCGCGTCGCTCGACGTCGCTTGGCCCTATCTGGGTCATCCCGACCGATACCTCCGCTACGCGGCGCGATTGGTGCTGGAGCGGCAACCGGTGGAACAATGGCAGTCGCGCGCACTCGCGGAGAAAGACCCGCAAGCGGCGTTCACGGCGCTGCTCGCCCTGGCCCGTTCGACCCGCGCCGAGTCGCAACCCGCGATCCTCGGGGCGCTGGCCGCCTTCCCCTTCGCTGCGTTAAGCGAATCGCTGCAACTCGACAAGCTGCGCGTCATCCAGGTCTCGATCGCGCGTCACGGCAAGCCCCAAGGCGCGTCGCGTCAGTCGCTGATTTCCGACCTCGATGCGGCCTATCCAGCGTCTTCGCTTGTGCTCAATCGCGAACTGTGCCAAGTGTTGCTGGCCGTCGACGCCGCCGGCGCGACGGCGCGCACGGTCGAGTTGCTGAAGAAGGCTGCGACTCAAGAAGAACAGCTGACGTACGTGATGGCGCTGCGGAACATCAAGTCGGGTTGGAACGTCGATCTGCGACGAACGTACCTCGCGTGGTGGAATCAAGGGCGATCGAACGAGCACCCGGAGCGGGTGTTGCAGTGGTTCCAGGATGCAGGCATTCGGTTCAACAACGGGGCCAGCTTCAACAACTTCTTACTGAAGGCGCATGAAGAGGCCAAGTTCACGATGACGCCGGAGGAGATTCTGGCGACGAACGACATCCTGTCGGCGTACGCAGCGGGACAAGTTCGCAAGCCCGCGCCGCCTTTGTCGACGCGCAAGTTGGTCAAGGAATGGACCACTGACGACCTGCGTTCGCTGCTTGATCAAGTCCGCAAGGGCCGCAATTTCGCGCGGGGCCGTGAAGTGTTCTACGAGGCGCAATGCAGCGCTTGCCATCGTTACGGCGACCAAGGAGGCGCGATCGGGCCAGACCTGACCGCCGTGTCGACGCGTTTCAAACGACAGGACGTGCTGGAATCGATGACGGAACCGTCGAAGGTGCTGTCGGAACAGTACATGAACACCGTGGTGGAGACGACGAACGGACAAGTGATCGTCGGTCGCATCGTCGAGGACACGAAAGAGAAGCTGGTGGTGCGCCCCGATCCGTTGGAAGAAAAGGTCGTCGTGATCGCGAAGGGAGACGTGGAGTCGCGGGCGCCTTCGAAGCTGTCGCCGATGCCGGTCGGACTGCTCAACACGTTCACCAAGGACGACATCCTCGACCTGTTGGCCTACATGGAATCGTTGGGCGATCCGAAGCATCCCAACTTCCAACGGTAGCTGGTCCAAGCAGCCGCCCAGCATTCGCCGACGGCTTGTCGGTCGTGAACCTCATCCCGGCCGCGCGCGCGCCAGCGCCGCGGCCGTGTGCGTTCGGAAGACCCAATCTCCGCGAAAATCCTCGACAGCCCAGTCGATCGGGACGTTTTCCGAACGTCTAGATGTAGACAGTCGGTCGGACGTTGCCACCGGCGAGCAACCGATACGGAGTTCACTGCGACGAGGAGCGGCATGCGACATGAACCACGCGATCGCACGCATGTCGGAACATCCCGGAGTGCGCGTGGGCCCCTTTGAAATCCGACCGGCCGACGCAGTCGCTGAACTTGGCTCCAAGCGGGCTTCTCCTGGCAGGCCCAGCAACTCGCGGGCTTCCAGTTGACCCGCGGCGGGGCGTGCGAACTCGGTGTTTCGACCAACGCTGCGGACGCCAGTTGCCGATCGACGGCGGAGGGAAGGGAAGCAATTTGCACGATTACGGCCCCTTTGCGCGCGCCTTACCGCCGTTCGGGAAAACTGTGCGAGTGGGCATTACGAAATCGTAATGTCGTGCGATCTCGGATTGATTTCGGCCTGATCCTGTGGGCCGTTTGGGGACCGTCTCCGACGTCCTCGTCGTGCGTCCGCAGCCGCGCAAATTGCTTGCTGTATCCGGCCGTATTTGGCAAATAAGCGGCTCCACGTTCAAGAAACGCTTTTCGACTCGTTGGAGTTTGTGGATCGATGTCTACCCCGTTTGGCAGCTCGTTTCGTTCGTCTCGTCGTTCTTCGTCGCGCACTCCCCAATCCCGCGACTCGCGCCGCCGCTCGGTCGTACGCCGCGGGGTGGCCGCGGAGCAACTGGAGCGACGCGAAATGATGGCGGCGGATCTCCTGGCCAACAGCGCATTGGTCAACGACGAACTGGGAATCTGCCACCTGGGGCCGGCGGCGGCGGGCGAAGCGGTCGTGTCGAGCGCGGCGGCCTGGGCTGCGTCGGCGCTGCCGACGACGGCGGGCGAAGGCGAGGTGCAGGCCGTCGCGTTTAGCGCCGCCAACCTGCTGGTCCCGCAAGATGCGACGGACGGTCGGACTTCGATCGAGTTCCGTAACGACCCTTTCGCCAACTTTGCGGGCGGGTTCAGCGGCGTGCGGTACGTGAAGGGGAGCATCGTGCTGTCGGATCCGAGCACGGTCTACTTTCAAGACTCCGTCAAATACGTCTACCACTACGACTTCGCCACTGAACGGCTGGCGCCGTTCCAGGGGATGTCGCACGACTCATTCGACGCCGTGTCGCTGAACCGCAACGGGCAGCAGGTCGTGATGTTCACCGTCTTGTTTTCGCCCAGTGCGCAAGAGCTGGCGGTGCAGATCGTCGGTCGCGACGCATACCCGCGCGAGGACGTAGCGAACTGGATTCGCACGATCGCGGCGGCGGTGCACAGCGATCAGCCGTTCGACGTGCTGTACATGCCGTCTTACGAACAAACCGCGGCGGCGGAAGCCGACCGCTCGTGGTTTCAATCGCAAGGCATCACCATCGCCGACTCCACGCGCTGGATGCAGGGAGACGTCTCGTACTCGGATGGTTGGGCTTCGGGGCGTCTGGTCAACATTCCCGCCGCCCAGATCACGGCCGCGTATGGAGACGGCCGGCTGAAACCGACCGACATCTTGCTACTGACCGACGGCGTACCAGCCGAAGTGCCCTATGTGCGCGGAATCATTACGCTCGTACCGGCCGTCCCCAATTCGCACGTGGCCATTCTGGCGCGCAACCAGCAGATGCCGTTCATTTGGGTGCAGAACGCGGCCGACCAGCAGCGCATCCTGTCGCTCGTGGGGCGATCCGTGCTCTTGCGGGCGAGCTCCAGTAAGCTGGACGTCGCGCCGCTGGACGATCCGATGCTCCCGTCGTCGTTCATCGACTGGCTGAACGCTCAGCAGACGCCGGCGCAGGCCCAGATCACTCCCAAGCAGACCTACGGGAAGTGGTTGGAGAGCGCGACCGACTTGACGCCCGACTTGATCAAGTACTTCGGCGGCAAGGCGTCCAATTACGGGCTCTTGCGGCGCACGGTTCCCGAAAACTCGCAACCCGCGATGGCGTTCTCGTTCGACTTGTGGGACGCCTTCATGTCGAACATCAATCCCAAGACGGGACGAACGCTACGCGCCGAGATCGACCTGCTCTTGGGCGACTTCAGCTATCCGCCCGACATGACGCAAGCTCGCGCCAAGCTGGCGGAAGTCAATACGCTCATCCGCAAAACGGTCAAATGGACCGACGCGCAGCGGCAGCAGATTCTCTCGGAACTCATCACGGCTTTCCCCGACTTGCCGGAGAATGCGTTCCTGCGTTTCCGCAGTTCGAGCAATGCCGAGGACTCGCAAGAGCTCACCGGCGCCGGGCTCTACGATAGCTTCAGCGGCAACATCGCCGACGACACGGACGGCGATTCGGTCGGTCCCTCGCACGGCGATCCGAACGAGCCGGATGAGAAGGGCGTGTTTCGCGCGATCGAGAAAGTCTTCGCCAGCTTCTACAACGAGAACGCGTGGCTCGAGCGACTCCGACACGGAGTCGACGAGGCCGACACGGGAATGGCGATTCTGGTCCACCAGAACTTTCCCGATTCGCTGGAGATGGCCAACGGCGTCGTGACGTTCAAGTTCCAGCGCCATCGATTCGGCGACTTCGAAGAAATCTACTACCAAGCCGACATCGTGACGCAGCAGGGGGCGATGAGCGTCACGAATCCCGAAGGCGGGGCCATCGCCGAGTTGGTGAAGGCGTTCGCCTCGCCCGGCGGCGACCCGTATCTCTATGTGCAGACTGGTTCGACCGTCGTGCCTGTCGGGACCACGGTCATGGATTGGCAGAACGACTATCCCGAACTCATGCGGCTCATTACCAAAGTCGCCGAAGGCTACTCGGAGCTCTATCCAGGCAAGGACGAGTTCACGCTCGACTTGGAATTCAAGCGGATGGTTCCCGGCACGCTGATCATCAAGCAGGTGCGCGAAATCCCCACGCCTCAGTCGGACATGGTCGCTCCGCAACTGGCCAACACGCCGACCGACTGGAAGATCTTGCAGAGCGAGTTCTCCGACGTGTGGGCCAACCATCGGCTCAAGAGCACCATGTCGATGACGACCATCAACGGTGCGCTCGACGGCGCCAACCCCATCAAGCAGCTTGTCCTGTCCCTCCCCGGCGGTCAAACGCCCGTGGTGCTCAACGGCGCTCCGGCGTCGCTGCCAGGGGCCTCCTATGAGTCAGCGTTGGGCGAGTCGCGCAACGTGTTCACAGTGGGAACGGGTGCGTCGCAGCGGACGATTATGCTCACGACAAGCTACCCGTCGCAAGTCGATCGCTCGCTGTCGCCCGTCATTACTCCGGAGGACTTCACGCAGCAGCTCACCGTGAAGTACGCCAGCCCGATGCCCTGGTTGTCCACCACTCCGTCGGCACGCCTGGAAGATCGAGTCACGCTGGTGCCGGCGGAGCAACTGAAGGCGTCCACCGAGATCCAAACTCGCACGTGGCAGGTCGGGAACGTTCAGATTGTTTCGCGATTCAAATGGGCCGACGTCGGCGGCGGCATGGTGATCAAGACGCTCCCCTTGGGCGAATGGGTGGACACGGTGATCACGGGGCTCACCACGCAGCCGATTCGCTTGACCAGCGACGCGGCGCAAACCTACGCGCCCGGTCACCACAACTTCACCGAACAGTTCTTGTTCGAACCAGGGCTCGATCCTTCGCTCACGGCCGCTCAAAGGGCTGAACTGGCGGCCAAGAATGTGAAGATGATCCACGTGTTCGACGATCGAGCCAATATCGGCGGAACAGGTGCACCATCGTTGCAGTTGACGTATATCGGGGCGGACGACAAGTTTCGAGTGGTCTCGGAAGTCGACATGACCGACGTGACGGTCCGCGTGGGGCAGTCCGTCTCGCTCACGGCGACCGGGGTCGATGTGAACGGTCGGCGAGTGGTCTTCAGCAATCCGACGTGGGAAGCGGCGGGCGGAGGCACGCTGACTCAGCGCGGCGCCCGCTGGTCGTTCCATGCGGAACAAGTGGGACGCTGGGAGGTGATCGCAACCGATCCCAATTATCCCGGAATCACCGGCAAAGCGACCGTGCTGGCGACCGGCGTCGAACTGGGATATGACGCGATCCTGCGCGTGGTGGGCAGCAGCAAAAACGACCACATCACCCTGAAACCGGTCGGCGATGGAATGCTGGAGGTGCGAACCAGTTTTGCCGACGCGGGGAGTCGCGTGCAGCGGTTTCCGCTCGAACAGATCTATCGCATCGAAGTTTACGGCGGGGCCGGCCGCGACTCGATCATCGCCGAAGGCGTGGCCGTTCCGCTCGTCATCGACGGCGGCGACGACGGCGACTTGATTCGCGGCGGAACGCAGAACGACATCCTCCTGGGCGGCGGCGGCGACGACAAACTTTGGGGCGGAGACGGCGCCGATATCTTGCTGGGAGGGGCCGGCGCAGACTACCTGTCGGGAGACGCCGGACGCAATCTGCTGATTGGCGGCGACGGCCGAGATCAACTGTTGGGCGGCTCAGACGAGGACATCTTGATCGCGGGCCGCACGGTGTTCTCAGATCCCGCGTTCGCCTTCGACGCCAATGTGATCGGCTTGCAGTCGATTCTGAATGAATGGAACGCCGATCGGACCGTCGACGAGCGACGCAATAACCTGACCGGCAAAGGAAGCTCCGATCGACTGAACGAAGACTTCTTCTTGCTGCTGGGAACCACCGTCACCGACGAATCGCGCAGCGACCCGCAGGCCGTGCGTTCGCGACGACATTGGATCCTCGCGGCACGATAAGTCTCACACGCTCGCGGCTTTTGAAGTTGCGCGGTTTTGGAATTTGGCGACATCGCAGATCGTCACCATTGAGTTTTGCTCCTCCCCGAAGGGCAACGCTGTGAAGCATTTCGCGACCGCGAAACGGCGGGACATGACGAGCGTCTGACGTCGTCACTCGCCCCCGGTCAGATTTGTCTCACGGAGACACGGAGATGCAAGAGAACGAGACTGGACTTTGATCGATGAAGGATCGCGTCATGGGTTCCGTCCCCAGCGAGTCTTGAGTCTTTCTCCGTGTCTCCGTGTCTCCGTGAGAAACAAGAATGAGCGAACAATTAGGGTGCACCGGCGCGGCCAGGAAAGCCATGGATCGCTCTTGAGTAACCGAAAGCCCTCGTCAATCCCGTGAAAGAATGCGTCACAGCCTAGAACCCAGGGCGGCGCTTCGCTCTGCCCTGGGCTGACCTGTCGTGCCCCTGCGGGGCGGTTGCGGTGCTGTCTCTGTCGCTCTGTATCTCTGCGGCTCCGTGAGATTGAGGAGAAAGTGCGGCTGGGAAGCTGTGCGATGAGCCGCTTGTCGACCGGCGCGGAATCGCGAGAATACGGCCGTTCTGTTCCTCAATCCTAGGAAGCCTGCAACGTATGCCGCTCGACGAAGAGTTGATCGCCGGCTTGAAACAAGCCAAGACCCAGCCCCGTCATTTTGCTTTGGTCGCCAAGGGGACGGCGACGTTGCACGCCATCGTCCGCAGGAAAGCGATCAAGGACGGCGAACTGCTGAAGGCGAAGACGGAGTTCAAGGGGAACGCGACGTTTCAAGGCGTGGTGCAATTCGACGGCGAAGCGTACGTATTCTCCTTCACGGAAGACCCCGGCTTGGGGCTGGTGAAGCTGCGCACCTACTTGATCGAGCAGTCGGGGCTGAACCTGAAGGTCGCCTGCAAAGTGGTGCCGGCGCTGCCCGGCGTTCCGGATGCCGAAGACGAAAGCGGCGCAGTCGAGGGCGGAGCGGGAGAGAGCGGCGATAGCTCAGCCCCGTCGTCCACGGGTGCTCCGCCTCCGCCACCACCTCCTCCTCCGCCGTCGGATGACCGCAAAAATCGTCTGGTCGAAACCCTCAAAAAGGTCTTCTCCGCGGCGCAGCAGGCCATCGCTGTCGCCGCCGATCGCAAGACTGAGTTGATGACCGGGTTGGCGGACGCCAAGGCGGCCATCGCCGGCGGCCAATTCGATCAAGCCGCGGCCCTGCTGAAGTCGCTGAGTGAAGTCATCCAAGCCATCCTGGCGGGCGGCGACGAGACGGATGAAGTGGAGCTCGAAGAAGACGCCCTCTTGGACTCGCTGTTTCCCGATGATCCGGACGAACAAGAACAGGACGAAACGGCGGAAGGCGAATCGGAAGCGGGAGCGACCGATTCCCCGACGGCCAGCGAGCCGCCGTTGCCTCCCCCGCCCCCTGTGCCGCCGACCGCCAAGTCGCCGGGCGTCGGCGGGCGATTGCAGTGGGAGCGTGTGAAGGAAGAAGTGGCGGACCGATTGTCGCAACTGCAGGGCCACCTGCGGCAGCAGAAGGACCCGGGACTGCAAAGAATCGGCGAGGTCGGATTCCACTCGATCACGGGCCAATTGCAGGTGGGCCTACGAGTGGCGCTGATGGAGTTTGATCGAGCGGCGAAGAAAGAGGATCGCGAGAAGTTTCGCAAGCAGGCGCTTGAGATCATCGGCAAGTATCAAGAGTTCATCAAGACCAACCCGCTGCTCAAGAAGTGCGATGAGAATCCGTTCGGCATCAAGCTCGACGCGCGCGCTTCGTTGAGAACGGCGTTGGACGCACTCGCGGCCAGTCTCCAGGCCTGATTCGCAGCCTGCTGCATCCCCGGAACCCGATTCAATCAACTACGCACGAAAGTGATCGCATATGCCTGACGGAATTGAAGACTGGAAGATCGAAGTTTTGAAGCTGCTGGGCGAGAAAGTCATTACGGCCGAGACGTCCAACAACACCAGCAGCTCGCCCCTCAACAAGAACCGCGTGCGCGACCCGAATACGGTGCTGCCGCAAGTCACGATGCCGGGCAACCCTCCGCCTACCGGGAAGGTGGGGAAATTCTTGGCTAGCCAACTCTTCGGCAGCTCCTCCTCACGGCACGACCAAAACAATCCAACAACGATCGAGAACAAACGAAAAATCCTCGATCTGGAGATGAAAGGCGAACTCGCGCCGGTGCGCATCACCGCCAACGGCCGGAATCTCAAGGGCAACTTCTACTCGGCCAACGGCCACAATCTAAAGTCCGAAGACTACAAGCCAGATTTAGAACGGCCGGTCGTGTTGTTGCTCACCGGCAGCGGCGGCTCGTCCGAAAACCAGGGCTTCGATGTGGCCTCGATGTACTCCCAAAACGGGGCCAGCGTGCTGTCGGTCAATTACGGTGGATACGGCGATTCGGACGACACGCCGGTCAGCGAACAGTCGCTGAATCAAGATGCGCAAGCGATGCTCGAATATCTCGTCGGAATGGGATACGACCCCGAGAAGATCGTGCTGCACGGCTACTCCATGGGTGCGTCGGTCGCCGGCCAGCTCGGGGGCGCCTACGAGTCGCAGGGAGTCAAGTTTCGCGGGATGGTTCAAGATCGTCCCATGACGAGCGCCTATGACGGCGTGATCGGGCATATGGGGAAAGCCGCCCACGGCATCGGCAAGCTCACCGAGAGCAAGTTGGGCGCAATGAGCGGCAAGGACGGCATGCTGCAGACCAGCAAGGACACTCGCAAAGTCGTCACCAGCGACGAAGGGGGCTTTGCGAAATCAGGCGACAAACTGCGCGATAAGCTGGAGTCGGAAGGACACACGGTCGGCGGCAAACGAACGGGCAAAGACCACTTCGACCATGGAGAGATGATCAAGCAGAACCGAGACGAGCTGCTCGATCTGGTTCGTTTTGATCGCGATGGAGCGCCGGCCCCCCAGCCGCTCGACATGGAAGTCGTCTTCAACGAGACGCTCCGGGAAATTCTGGACGAGGCCGGCACGATTTTCGGTTTGATCAATCAAGGTCGCGATCAGCAAAGCACCGACCTGCTGGATCAAGCCATGCAGAGCATCGCGTCGGTGCAAACCAAGATCGAGCAACTGGAGTCGACGGGACTGGGCGAATCAAATCGGTTCAAACCAGACATGAACCGACTGACGCTGTGGAAGAAGAAGCTCGAGACGTATCGAGCCAGCGTCATGGAGGAATCAAAGAAACTCACGGGGCAAAACCCGTACGCCGTCGGCGAACTGATCCGTCTCACGGCGACGATCTCGCGCCTCAACATGCAGTTCGAACAAGCGGGCGGTGCGAACCAAGACAACAAGGCGCTTGAGGACGAGGTGCTCAAGCTGTCCGGCGATTGCGGCGCACTGCTGAAGGAAGTCAAGGAACTGCCGAAACTCAAGAAGGAACAGCCGGGACTGTTCCTGGAATTCGACGAGTTGCTGAAGGCGCGGAAGGCCATTCTGTCGTCGCGAACCGAGCGCGAACGGGCGCTCAAACAAGCCGGATTGGACCTGGGCAATTTCGCGAAACGGCCCGATCTGCTGAAGCAAGCGCAGGCCGAATTGACTCGGGAAATGGACGCCGACTTCAAGAAGCTGGAAGCGCAAGACGAAGACGTCTCCGCCAAACGTCTGATCGGCAAGTCGAAAGACGCCGGGTTCAAGAAGGCGGTCGTCCAGCCGGTCGCCGCGATTCTTCCCAAGATTCGCCAACTCATGGAGAAGGGGCAAGAAATCAACGCCCAGACGCTGCCAGAGCTGCCGGGCGTGCAGCAAGTACTGCAAGAAGCACTGCAGCTTTATCAAGGGAAGCTGAACCAAACGGATCAACGCAAGCATCCCAAGGACTACGCGCAGCGGCAAAAGAAGGTCGAGGCTGTTCAATCGCGCATCCAGGGGCTGAACGGCCTCCTCGATAAGGCCAACAACGCGGCGAGCAAGATCAAGGGGAAGATTGACCAAAAGAAGCCCGAGAGCCTGAAGCAACTCGAGGACAGCGGCGTCGTCAAGAACCTCCAGACGCTGGTCGGAACCATCACTCAGGACAAGAATCAGGATACGGGCGACCAAAACGGCGACAAGGCGGTGCGCGACCGCGCTGAAGTCAACATCAAGTTGGCTGCAAAGGTCTTGGAAAACGCCGACATGTTCCAACGCGACGCCATCTTCCGCAACAAGTTTGAGCCGAAGGCGCTCGCTCAGATCATCGCCCGGTCGAACTCCATCGCGGACGACGCGGTGGAAACCCTGTTGGACGAGTTCGGCGACGACGAGGCTTATCTTGAGCAACTCGCCGATGCGGCGATCCTCAACGACTTCGAAGAGTCGGGCGGCGGCACCAAGCCGATGCGCAGCAATACGATCGCGTCCAAGTTCATCACCCGGGTGAGCGCGACCCCGGAAATGACGAAAATGATGGGCGATGTGGTCGACGACCTGAAGTCGGAGATCAAAGGGAAAAAGTTCGCGGCGCGCTGCCCTGATCCGATCGCGGAGAATGACAGCAATGACGTGAAGCAGCAGAAGCAACGCGAGTTGCTGGATTGGGAACGGACCGTGACGGAGCACATCTCCGTCTTCCGCAAGATCTTCGGCAAGATTCTGTCGCAACCGGTTCCGCCGGCCGTCGCCAAGATCTGCGAAACGCTGCATTCCGCCGCCATTCAGAAGTTCAACGACGAGGAAACGGCCCTGTCATACGTCGGCGGCCACGTCTTCCTGCGCTTGTTCAATCCGGCCATGACGACCGCCAAATACGACACGCCGGACGCTAAGCGAGTGGCGGTCGTACAGTCGAAGGTCTTGCAAAGCATGGCCAACGGAGGGCACGTCAAGGACCGAGGCTTTGATCGGTTGAACGACATGATCGACGAGTTGGCGCCTCAGGTGAAAGAGTACCTGAAGTGGGCCGTCGAAGTGGGCGCCGCCGCAAAAGCCGACATGACGGTGCAGGATCTGGCCGAGTCGGCGCTGATGTCGGGCTCGGAGGTCGGCAAACTGTTCGTCGAGCCGACCGCCGATGATCCGCTCGGAACTTTGCCTGCCAATCCGTTGAGCATGCTCGGAGACGCGATTGCCAAACTACGGACGCAGCGCAACACCGACTACGATTGGCAAGACATGTCGGAGCTCAAGGAAAACTCGCCCGTCGTCTTCTGGGAGCAAGTCGACGACGAACGACGCATCGTCCTGGATCTGGTCGCCAAGATGTAGCGACGCTGCGAACCGCGAGCTGTGCAAAATCAAGGAGCGATGCGACGACCGAACGGCCGTTGCCTCGCTTCTTCCTCTAGTCGACCGCTCGACCTGAAGCAGTCGCCTTGTCCGCTTCCGGTCGCTCGCCGACTTCGTCCGACGTCGACGAGCGAAGGAAGGGGAGGGCGAGCATCGGCAGTAGACGGTCCGCTTGCCGTTCGTCGCGCAGTTCGGGAACGCCGATCGTCATTCCCTCGTGACCGGCCGCGGGCTGGTCGCAATAGGTCCCCGACAGGTAGTCCCACCAAGGAATGTTGAAACCGAAGTTGCTGTTCGTCTCGCGGCGAACGATGGAATGGTGCACGCGGTGCATGTCCGGCGTGACGATGAACCAGCGCAGCAGCCGATCGAGCGATCGCGGCATCCGGACGTTGCTGTGATTGAACATGGCGGTCGCATTGAGGATCACTTCGAACACGACGACCGCCGTCGGCGACGGGCCGATGACCACGACGGCCGCCAGCTTGATCAGTGCGGAGAGCAAGATCTCAAGCGTGTGAAAGCGCAGGCCCGTCGTCACGTCGTAATCCAAGTCAGCGTGATGGACTCGATGCAGACGCCAGAGAACGGGAACCGCGTGGAACATCACATGCTGCAAATAGATTGCGAGATCCAACGCCGACACGGCGAGAATCGCTTCGAGCCAACTCGGCCATTCCACCAAGTGGAGGACGCCCCATCCTCGCGACTCGGCGGCCGCTGCGGCGGCCACGGCCGAGATGGGAACGACCAGCCGCGCGGCTAGGTTATTGAGAACGACCAGACCCAGGTTGCTCGCCCACCGCAGCCCACGGCCCACGGTCGCGCTCCTGCGCGGCGCAACGAGCTCCCAGAGCATCATGGCGAGAAGCACGCCGCCGAAGCAGCCAAGGCGGATGGCGAGTTCTAGGTGCGGAGTCACGAATAAAATAGAACCTCTCGTAACGTACACAGCTTCGACAAGACGACGGCCATGGGATGGGGTGGGGAATGTGCGGGCGTCTCTAGAATTTCGAAGGAGTCGGTCCTCAAGTCAACGCCTTCCTCCTAGCGCGGCTGCCGCAATACTCGTTCGGCGAAACGAATCATGTCAAACGCCGCCGTCTCCGGCTTTTCGTTCTTATGCTGCCGATCAGCCTCTAGAGAAAGTTAGCACCTACCGGCAGCGCCGAGAACGGCGAGGAGTGGCTGCGAAAAGGCTCGTTGGATTCTTGACGCACCGGCCTGTCGCAAGCTTTAATCCCCTCGCAAATGGCGGCCGTATCACAAGACTGGGAATACCTCATGCGCAAGCAAGTCGAACATGGACTCGAAGCAATCCTCTTCGCCGGACGGTGGCTGCAAGCGCCGCTCTTTCTAGGACTAATCTTCGCCTCGCTGCTTTACGCCTATCGCTTTCTCCTGGAACTCAAGGAAATCACGCTCCATATCAACGAAGTCACCAGCGAGGAACTGCTCATCGGCGTCCTGGGACTCGTCGATATGACGATGGTCGCCAACCTCATCATCATGGTGGTCATCGGCGGCTATACGCTGTTCGTCAGCAAGCTCCACATCGCCGACAGCGAAGACCGACCGGAATGGCTCGACAAGACCACGGCCGCCACGCTCAAGATCAAGTTGGCTTCGTCGCTGATCGGCGTGTCCGGCATCCACCTTCTCAAGACGTTCATCGAGCTCTCGCACAACGGCGGTCATGCACCCGACAACATGGCCGTGATGTGGCAAGTCATCATTCACGGCGTGTTCTTGCTTTCCAGCATCGTGCTGGCCGTCAGCGAACGCATCCTGCACCCGCCGCACCACCACTAACGTTCCCGTCGGGGGTGCTTGACGGTGATGCTGGATTGGGATGCTTGTCATCCACCGCTTTGCAAGGGGCGAGATCACAGGATCTCGCCCGATCAGGGTCACTCGAGCAAGCGGTCGATGACCGCGTTGAACGCGGCGCTGGGACGCATCGCCTGCGTCGTCTTGGCGACGTCGGGGTGGTAGTAGCCGCCGACGTCCACGGGCTTCCCTTGAGCCGCATTCAATTCGGCGATGATCGTCGCACGATGCGATGCGAGCGCTTGAGCAACGGGCTGGAACTGTTGCTGTAACACTGCGTCGGACGACTGAGCCGCCAGCGCCTCGGCCCAGTACATCGCGAGATAGAAGTGGCTCCCGCGGTTGTCGATCTCGTGGACCTTGCGGCCCGGCGAGCGATTCTTGTCGAGGAATCGCGTCGTGGCCTCGTTGAGCGTCGCTGCCAGCACCGCCACTCGCGAATTGCCGGTTTTCGCGGCCAGATCTTCGAGTGAAACGGCCAACGCCAGGAACTCGCCGAGCGAATCCCACCGCAAGTGCCCCTCAGTCAAGAATTGTTCGACGTGCTTCGGCGCCGATCCGCCGGCGCCCGTCTCAAACAACCCGCCGCCCGCCAACAGCGGCACGATGGACAGCATCTTCGCGCTGGTGCCCAACTCCAGAATCGGGAACAAGTCGGTAAGGTAATCGCGCAGCACGTTGCCGGTGACCGAAATGGTGTCTTGGCCGTCGCGCGCCCGCAGGCAGGTGTAGCGAGTCGCCTCGACGGGCGACAAGATCTTGATTTCCAGTGCCTTGGTATCGTGCTCGGCCAGGTAGCAGTTCACTTTCTCGATGAGCTGCCGGTCGTGAGCACGGCCTTCGTCGAGCCAGAAGATGGCCGGCGTATCGGTCGCTCGGGCGCGCGTCACGGCCAGCTTCACCCAGTCGCGGATCGGCGCGTCCTTGGTCTGGCACATCCGCCAGATGTCGCCCGGTTCCACCGGCAGTTCCATCAAGGTCGCCCCCGACGCATCGACCACTCGCACCACCCCCGCCCGCGGGATCTGGAACGTCTTGTCGTGCGAGCCGTATTCTTCGGCCTGCTGCGCCATGAGGCCCACGTTGGCGACCGTGCCCATCTTGGAAACGTCGAACGCGCCGTGTTCTTTGCAGAAGTCGATCGCCGCTTGATAAATCCCCGCGTAGCAACGATCGGGAATGACGGCCTTCATGTCGTGCAGCTTGCCGTCCGGTCCCCACATCTTGCCCGAGTCGCGGATTGCAGCCGGCATCGACGCATCAATGATCACATCGCTGGGGACGTGTAGATTCGTGATTCCCTTGGCCGAATCGACCATCGCCAACGCCGGCCGCTCGCCGTACACCGCTTTGATGTCGGCGAGGATCGCGTCGCGCTTGTCGGTCGGCAATTTCTCCAGTCGCGCGAGGAGGTCGCCCAGGCCGTTATTGGGGTCGATCCCCAATTCCTTGAACGTCGCCGCGTGTTGGTCGAACACCTTCTGGAAAAAGGTCCGTACGACGTGGCCGAAGATGATCGGGTCGGAGACCTTCATCATCGTCGCCTTGAGGTGCACGGAGAACAGCACTCCCTGTTCGCGCGCCTTCTGCACTTCGTCCGCCAGAAACTGACACAGCGCCGCCTTGCTCATCACCGACGCGTCGATCACCTCGCCGGCTTGCAGCTTGAGCTTTTCCTTCAGCGTCGTGACTTGCCCGTCGGCGCCGTGCAGTTCAATCCGCACCTCCGTGGCGCCGGCCAGCGTCTTCGACTGCTCGCTGCCGAAGAAATCGCCGCCGTTCATGTGAGCCACATGCGACTTGGAGTCCTTCGACCAGGCGCCCAGCTTATGCGGGTTCTTGCGGGCGTACGCCTTGACCGGCGCGGCGACTCGGCGGTCCGAGTTGCCTTCGCGAATGACCGGATTGACGGCGCTGCCAAGCACCTTGGCGTAACGCGCCCGGATCTGCTTTTCGGCGTCCGTCTGCGGGGCTTCCGGGAAGTCGGGAACCTGATACCCCTGCTTCTGAAGTTCGCGAATCGCCTCGGTCAACTGCGGAATCGACGCGCTGATGTTCGGCAGCTTGATGATGTTCGCCTCGGGCGACTTGGCCAACTCCCCTAAGGCCGCTAAGGCGTCGGGTTGCCGCTGAGCTTCCGTCAGATTGTCTGGAAAGTTGGCGATGATCCGTCCCGCGAGCGAAATGTCCTGCGACTCCACCTCGATCCCGGAAGACTTGGTAAACGCACGGATAATCGGCAACAGCGAAAACGTCGCCAGGGCGGGGGCTTCGTCGGTCAGGGTGTAGACGATCTTGGCGGGAGCAGCGGGCTGGGCGTTGGTGGTCATTCCATCCTCAGTTCAACGACGGATTGGTATCTTGCGGCACGTCGGCAAGATACCAAATGAGGATGGGGGCCCGAAATGCCCGTACGCCGGACATGAGCCGGGGGGACTCGCGGCGGGCGGATTGTGGGGGCGGCCGTTAGGCCGAGTCGCTTTGCGACTCGGGTAACAGGCTGGAAGCCTGTTCTACGGCTTTACTACAGGACAAATCGACTGGAGACAGGCTTTGTCGTTATCCCTCGCAACTTGATGGTCTTGCCGGTTGTACCGAGCGTCAGCAGGCCGTCGCTTCCTGCAGGCGTCAAACCAATTTCGGCGTAGAGCAAGTCATAGTCGCTGACGTCCAGGAAGTCGTACAAGAAGTCGACCACCTCGTCCTGGTCGAGGTCGTCGTCCACGAATACGAAGTAGTCGTTTCCGGCGCCGCCGTTGAGCGAATCGAGTCCTTCCTCGCCGAACAATCGATCGATCCCGGCTGCCCCGTTGAGCGAATCGTTCCCCGATCCGCCTCGCAGCGTGTCGTTGCCGTGCATGCCATACAGCCAGTCCGCCCCGGCGCCGCCCACCAACAGATCGTCGCCGTTCGTGCCGTAGATGACATCGTCTCCGTCGCCGCCATCGACGTACGGAACATCGATAAACACGACGGTGCTCGACGAGTACGTAGCGGTCGCGGCGGCACTGGTGCGGAAGTCGAGCAGATTGTTCAATTCCGTGCCAAGAATTGGCTGGCCATTGCCGTCCCAGTACTCGATCGATTGTTGCTGACCGAGGAACGACGCCACGATGATGGGCGCGTCGCCGACGTTTTCAATCCGGTCGGTGTTGGCGCCGCCATGGACGACGCCCCCAGGGCCGGTATCGCTCAGCATCTCGTCGCCGCGCACGCGGAACAGGTCGTTGCCGCCGTCGCCGCTAAGGTAGTCTGCGCCAGCGCCGCCGTCGATCGTGTCGTTCCCCAAGCCGCCGTCGAGGTAATCCGCGCCGTCGCCTCCTTCGAGCACGTCAGCGCCGCCGTTGCCCAACAGCCGGTCGTTTCCGAGGCCGCCGATCAGCCAATCGTTGAAGGCGCTGCCGATCAGCGTATCGTCGCCGCCCGCGCCATTCACCGATTGCAGCGGGCTGAGCGTCGTAAACGTGAAGCCCGTGAGATCGAACGTGTTCGCGACAGGGGTCCCAACGATCCCCTGGCCGTTGCCGAGCACGCGCTCGACTTGGTTCGTCGCGAGCGAGAGTCCGGTCAGCGTCGCGGGGCCGGTTCCTGCAACGATCTCCAGGTCGTCGAACTCCGTGCCGCCGCGCAGCGTGTCGCCGACCGCCTCGACGCCCTGCACTCTTAGTTTGTCGCTGCCGGCGTCGCCATTGACCAAGTCGTCATCCGCGCCGCCATCGAGCGTATCGTTGTCCGGCCCGCCGCTGAGCGAGTCATTGCCGGAGTCGCCCCACAGTTGGTCGTGGCCCAGTTCGCCATAGATCGCGTCCTGTCCCGACCCGCCATGGATCAAGTCCTCGTCGGCGCCGCCGCGCAGGATGTCGTCGCCCGCGCCGCCGAAGATCTTGTCGTTTGCTTCGGCTCCGTTGATCGAGTCGTTTCCGGCGCCGCCGAAGATGCAGTCCGCTCCTCCCATTCCCAAAATTGTGTCATCGCCGGCCAAGCCGAACATGAGATCGTTCTGCGAAGTGCCGACCAGCGAGTCGGGGCCGGCCGTCCCGACATGGATCTGGGCGCTCGAACTGATCCCTAGGAAGCACGAGGTGATATCGGTGATGGTCCCTTCGTCGGCGATCGCCAACCGCGCGGACTCGAAGTCTTGAGCCCGCAGATTGCCCTTGCCGGCCGGTTCGAGCACGTGGAGCACCTGACCGGTCGGCGCTTGCAGGTAGGCCTTGAGCGCCAAGATGTCGGCCGTCGTGAGGGCGGCAAGCTGTTCGGGGAGCAACACAATGGTGATTGCGTCCGCCAACGACTCGTCGCCGCCGTCGTAGAGGACGTACGGAATCGCCGGAGGCGCTTCTTCCGCAGGCTGGGCTCCTCCCCCAGGGTCCGCGGGCTCGGCGGGTTGAGCCGGATCCGCGGGATTGGCAGGGTCCGCGGGATTGGCAGGGTCCGCGGGCGTCGCCGGGGCCGCGGCGGGACCTGACACAACCCCGTTGCTCACCGAGGTGGTGACTTGGTCATCCCCCAATCCGCCATGGACCGACGCGACATTGATCAACTGGGTATAGACAAAGTGTAACTCGTTGGCGCTGTCATTGCCCACGATCCCGTACCCGCCGCCGTCGACCGACTCGAGGCCGTTCACCGACACATCGAAGAACGAGTCAAAATCATCGAGCATGAGGTTGGACGAGCCGACGTTGACAAGTTGATCGAAGCCGTCGCCGCCTTGCAGGACGTCAAACTCCATCGCGGCGCCTTGTCCGCGTAGCACGTCATCGCCAAGGCCCGCATCGAGCCAATCGGCGGCGGGACCGCTGATGAGCGTATCGGCGCCAAGACCTCCATGGATCGTGACGGGCGCGTCCAGCGATGCGTCGATCGTGACGACGTCGTCTCCAGCGAGCGCATCGACGACGATCGAGCCCGTGATGGACGTCATGGGCACGTCGACCGTGTGCGCATCGATCGCCACGGTCCCAGCGCTCCCTGCCAAGATGTTGACGGGATCGTGAACTCGCAGCGCGCCGCCCACTTGGCTGAGCGTCAGTTGATCGTTTGTGTCGCCGCCCAGGACGTCGGTGACAGTGAGTCGGCCGCCCTCCAGCGTCACTTGGGTCGTGGCCGGTTCCGCATTCAGTGAAACGCGGAAGACATCCGTTGTGCCGTTCAGATCCCAGCCCACAAGATTGGTGGCGTAGCTTGAGAACGCCACGTAGCGGCCGTCAGCGCTCAGACTGGGATAATATGAGTCGGAATTGGCCTGGGCATCGTCGTCGGCGACGTTGACGCGGGTGGTGGTCCCGTCCACGAGATCGCGGACGAAGATGTCCTCGGTGCCATTGGTATCCCCCGCCACGAGATTATTCGCATAGCTCGAGAACGCAACGTAGCGGCCGTCAGCGCTCAGGCTGGAATAGTAGGAATCGGCATTGGCCTGGGCTTCGTCGTCGGCGACGCTGACGCGGGTGGTGGTCCCGTCCACGAGATCGCGGACGAAGGTGTCCCACGTCCAATTGGTGTCCCCCGCCACGAGATTGCTTGAATAACTCATGAACGCCACGTAGCGGCCGTCGGCGCTCAGGCTGGGATAGTAGGACTCGGAATCGGCCTGGGCTTCGTCGTCGGCGACGCTGACGCGGGTGGTGGTCCCGGCCACGAGATCGCGGACGAAGATGTCCAAGACGCCATTGGCGTCCCCCGCCACGAGATTGCTGGCATAACTCGTGAACGCGACGTAGCGGCCGTCGGCGCTCAGACTAGGTTGGTTGTGGTGATAGGAATTGGCCTGGGCTTCGTCGTCAGCGACGCTGACGCGGGTGGTGGTCCCGTCCACGAGATCACGGACGAAGATGTCCCAGTCGTCATTGGTATCCCCCGCCACGAGATTGCTGGCGTAGCTCTGAAACGCGACGTAGCGGCCGTCGGCGCTCAGACTGGGATAGTAGGAAGCGGAGTTGGCCTGGGCTTCGTCGTCGGCGACGCTGACGCGGGTGGTGGTCCCGTCCACGAGATCGCGGACGAAGATGTCCCCCGTGCCATTGGTATCCCCCGCCACGAGATTGCTGGCGTAGCTCATGAACGCGACGTAGCGGCCGTCGGTCATGTTGGGAAGTTCGGAGTGGGAATTAGCCTGGGCTTCGTCGTCGGCGAGTTCCGGCCCCAAGATCGCGGACGAAGATGTCCCCGGCGTTATTGGTATCCCCCGCCACGAGATTGCTGGCGTAGCTCTGAAACGCGACGTAGCGGCCGTCGGCGCTCAGACTGGGATAGTAGGAAGCGGAGTTGGCCTGGGCTTCGTCGTCGGCGACGCTGACGCGGGTGGTGGTCCCGTCCACGAGATCGCGGACGAAGATGTCCCCCGTGCCATTGGTATCCCCCGCCACGAGATTGCTGGCGTAGCTCATGAACGCGACGTAGCGGCCGTCGGCGCTCATGTTGGGAAGTTCGGAGTGGGAATTAGCCTGGGCTTCGTCGTCGGCGACGCTGACGCGCGAGGTGGTTCCGGCCCCAAGATCGCGGACGAAGATGTCCCCGGCGTTATTGGTATCCCCCGCCACGAGATTGCTGGCGTAGCTAAGAAACGCGACGTAGCGGCCGTCGGCGCTCAGGCTCGACATTAGGGAACCGCTGTTGCCACTCGTTGAAACGTCAGCGTCCCACGTCGAGGCAATAACGGTGGATGCATCGACAAGATCGCGGACGAAGATGTCCCCGGCGCCATTGGCGTCCCCCGCCACGAGATTGCTGGCGTAGCTCTGAAACGCGACGTAGCGGCCGTCGGCGCTCAGGCTGGGATAGTAGGAAACGGAATTGGCCTGGGCTTCGTCGTCGGCGACGCTGACGCGGGTGGTGGTCCCGTCCACGAGGTCGCGGACGAAAATGTCCCAGGCGCCATTGGCGTCCCCCACCACGAGATTGCTGGCGTAGCTCTGAAACGCGACGAAGCGGCCGTCGGCGCTCAGGCTGGGATAGTGGGAGGAGGAATTGGCCTGGGCTTCGTCGTCGGCGACGCTAACGCGGGTGATGGTCCCGTCCACGAGATCGCGGACAAAGATGTCCCAGGTGCCATTGGTATCTTCTGGCACGAGATTGTCGGCCCAACTCGTAAACGCGACGTAGCGGCCGTCGGCGCTCAGGCTGGGTTGGTAGTAGGAAACGGAATTGGCCTGGGCTTCGTCGTCGGCGACGCTGACGCGGGTGGTGGTCCCGTCCACGAGATCGCGGACGAAGATGTCCCAGACGCCATTGGTATCCCCCGCCACGAGGTTGCTTGCACCGCTCACGAACGCGACGTAGCGGCCGTTGGCGCTCAGGCTGGGATAGTGGGAGGAGGAATTGGCCTGGGCTTCGTCGTCGGCGACGCTAACGCGGGTGATGGTCCCGTCCACGAGATCGCGGACGAAGATGTCAGACGTGCCATTGGTATCTCCCGCCACGAGATTGCTGGCATTGCTCATGAACGCCACGTAGCGGCCATCGGCGCTCAGGCTGGAATAGTGGGAGTCGTCATTGGCCTGGGCTTCATCGTCGGCAACGCTGACGCGGGTGGTGGTCCCGTCCACGAGATCGCGGACGAAGATGTCCCCGGTGCCATTGGTATCCCCCGCCACGAGATTGCTGGCATAGCTCTGAAACGCGACGTAGCGGCCATCGGCGCTCAGGCTGGGATAGTAGGAATCGTAATTGGCCTGGGCTTCGTCGTCGGCGACGCTGACGCGGGTGGTGGTCCCGTCCACGAGATCGCGGACGAAAATGTCCCCGACGCCATTGGTGTCTCCCGCCACGAGATTGCTGGCATAACTAGTGAACGCGACGTAGCGGCCGTCGGCGCTCAGGCTGGGTGCGTCGTAGGAATCGGAATTGCCGCCAACCGAAAGCCCGGGCAATGCGGCCGACACCAAGTCGATTGCCAGCAACTGGCGACCCTCAAGCTGCTCGCCCCAGAGCGCCCGTCGCCGGGGAGCGGCGCGTCCCTTCGAGTGCCACGGTGCACGCGGCGAGGTCCAATCGGTGAACCATTCACGCAACGTCGCACGCAGGTCGGACAGGTCGAACTGAATGCGGTTGCGACGCGATGACTCGGTTGAAGAGAGTTGGCGAGACATGGCGATGGCTCCTGGGTAAACCGCAGAAGCAATCCCGGACAGTCGACCGACTCACGCTGGGCAAGAAATCACTCGGCAGCAAAATCGGTCCAACCGACCGATCGCTCCTGGGGTGTTGAGGGGTTGAGATGCAGTGCTCATTCGTTGTTGCATATCTATTCGTCTGCAAGCGATGTGCCGAATGTGTCGGTTTGGCGACATGCGCGTGCTATCCATGAATGGAAACCGCATCGCTCGTGGGACTTTCAACACATCCCGCGCGCAGCGAGCGCGGACGTTCGTCGACGGGGTGAGCCGTGCATGGGAGCGCGCGGGTGCGCAGATCGCTCGCCGTCGCGCGCTTGGTTTGTGGCGAGTCGCTTTGCGCCTCGGGGGATGACAGGCTGGTGGCTTGGGGCGCGGTGGGAGATTGGGGGTAACAGGCTGGAAGCCTGCGGCGCAGTGGGAAGTAACAGGCTGGAAGCCTGTTCTACGGCTGCTACACCCGACTTAGGGTGCCGGTTTCTTCGGCGAACTTGTCGGTTTCGACGCCGAAACGTTGCAGCAAGGTGATGAAGAGCTTCGCGAGCGGCTCTTCTTCCACCTGGACCTCGGCTTGCCAGCCCGCGTCCGTGTCGATGCCGGCGCCCGCCTGGTTGTCCTCGTTCCCCTTGCCGAACTTCAGGTAGCGGCCGTTCGTAAAGCCCAGATTCTTGCCGCCGGCCGAAATGATCGGATAGTTGCGCGACAAATGGAAACTGCTCGACGCCGAACCGTGCATCGCAAACGTGTTGTCGAGCATGCTGCCGCTGCCGTTCGGCTCGGGCGTGTCCTTCAACTTCTGCACGAACCGGCCGAATTCCTCCGCCTGATAGCGATTGTAGGTCCCCAAGTTCTTCCAACCGTTCGGTTCCTTGACCGCATGCGTCAGACCGTGAGCGCCGCCGAGTCCGACGGCTCGCGACAACAGATCGTGCGGTCCCTCGCCGTTCTCACGCCCCAATTGAAACGTCGCCACGCGCGTCGAGTCGCTCAGGAACGCCAAGTAAATCAACTCGTACATCGTCTGAAAATAAAGCCGCGCTTCTTCGGGCGTCGCTTCCAGCTTCAGGTTCCGCGTGTCGACGGCGGGGACCGGCGTGTCGATCCACTTCTGAGCCTTCGACAGCTTCAATTCCGTCTCGCGCACCGACGACAGATACTGGTTCAGCGTCTGACGGTCGTGCTGCGATAGCGACCGCTCTAAAGTCCGCGTGTTCGCAGCCAGCAGATCCAGGGCGCTCTTGCTGCGAGCCAATCTCGCGTACGAGTCTTTGCCGCTCGTCACAAACAGCGTGTCGAAAATCTGCTTCGGCTTGTTCATCGCCGGAATCGGACGGCCCTCCCGATTGTAGGACTGCGTCTGCGCTCCGCGCGGACCGCCGATGCCGCCGTTGGTCGACATCACGAGCGAAGCATGCCGAGTGAACTCGCCCGCGTGCTCGGCGATCACTTGGTCGACCGAGATCGTGTTCTTGTATGGCCCATGGCCGCCGATGTTGGCGCCGGTCAGGTACTGGTCGGCGTTCGAGTGACCATGGACTCGGCGCGCCGCCGGATGCGACAGCCCGGAATAGATCGTGATGTCGGCGCGCAACGGCTCCAGGACGTCGAGCACTTTGGTGAGCTGAAAGTCTTTCTCGCCGCCGCGCGGGAACCAACACCAATCATGCCACGCCGGGTCCGACTTCAGCGGCAGACCGACGCCGTCTGGATGATAGACGCTCAGAAACCGCTTTGGCGCGTCGCTCGCCGTCGGACTGGCCCACGCCAGCGACTCCAGCCAAGGCAAGGCCAGCGCAACGCCGGCGCCGCGGAGGAAAGTTCGACGTTGGAAGGTCGCTAGGTGGTCGCTCATCGTTTGATTCCGACTTCTAGAAGTCTGTCTGTGCGGACTCGTTGCTTCACTTCGATTGAAACAGGTGGCTGCTCGCCACTAAATGAACCAGATCGGCCAGCCGATCTCCCCGCCTCCTGAACTGCTCGGTCAAGTCATCCACATCCGCATAATCGCCAAAACCAAGCGGCCGTCCAAGTGCATAAGCCGTCATTTTGTGCACGATGGCGCGCGCGAACTGGTCCTGCCGGTCCGACAACAGGTAGCGCTTCAGGCCGTCTGCACCCGCGAGTTCTTGCTTGTTGAACAGCACGGCCGTGGCATCCACCGGCTTGTCCTTGACCTTCATTCGAAAGACGCCCAACGCGTCAAAATTCTCGAACGCAATGCCCCAGGGATCGATTCGCGAATGGCACGAAACGCAAGCCGCCTTATTACGGTGGTCCGCCAATCGTTCCTTCAGCGTCATCTCGAGGATCCGCGGGTCGGTCAGGTCGACTTTCGGGACATTGGCCGGCGGAGGCGGCGGCGGGTCTTGCAGGATGCGCTCCAAGAGCCAAACGCCGCGCTTCAACGGATGAGAATCCGCGCCGTCCGAGTTCATCGTCAACATGACCGACGACGTCAGAATCCCGCCGCGGTGCGACTGGTCGGCGATCGGCGTCTTGCGAAAATGCGGGCCGAACACGCCCGGGATGCCGTAATGCTGCGCCAGCCGTTCGTTCACCACGACATAGTCCGACTGCAAGAAATCCATGACGCTGCCGTTGTCGCGCAGCACCTCTGCAAAGAACGCGATCGGCTCGCGTCGCATCGACTCGCGCAGCGCCTCATCCTTCACGTGCGTCACGCTGTCCAGCCCCTCGAGCCCCAACCATTGCTCGACGAAATGCCTCGAAAACCGCTCTGATCGCGGGTCGGCCAGCATCCGCTCGACTTGCCGCTTCAAGACAGTCGGGTCCTTCAGTTTTCCCTGACGCGCCAACTCCAAGAGCGGCCCATCCGGGACGCTCGACCACAAAAAGAACGACAGGCGGCTGGCCAACTCCGAGTCGCTGATCACGGTGCGTCCTGACGTCTCTGCGCTGGAAGTCTCTACACCCGAAGTCCGCTGAGTGAGATAGAGAAACTCGGGCGAGGCCAGCGCCGTCGCCAACACTTCCACCATGGCTTCTTCAAACGTCGCAAAGTCGGGGCGGAATTTTGCGAACAACTCCAAGAACGGCTCGACCTCTTCCGCCACGACAGGACGGCGCCAAGCTCGCTCCAAGAAACGCGTCAGCACCTCCCGGCCATACACTTTCTCATCGCTCTTGTTCTGGCTATCGAAAAAGATCGCGCGGTGACTCGCCGGCGGCCACTGATCGAAGTGCGGCGCGCTGACTTCGATATAGTCGATCGCCACCTGCAGCGGCTCTTTTCCGCCGCGCGCGTTGGATTCGTTTCGGATGTGCAAGAACTCGTCGCGCCGCGGAAACGTAGTGGTGAGCTTTCGGAACGGATTGCGCTGAATCTCGCTTAGCGGAATGTCAAACTCGATAAACTCCGGCTGGTCTGCCGACGCGGTGACGGGAATGTCGCGCTGACTCACCACCTGCGAGAAGTTCGCGTTGTTGCTGGTGTGAGCGCTGAAGATCAGCCGCAGACTTGCGTACTCGTTGGACTCCATCGTCGTCCGCCCGGCGCGAATGCGCACGCGCATCATTCCCTCGTCAGGCAGAAAGCGATCCAGATTCAGCTTCAGTTCATTCGAGCGTGGGAGGACCGCCACGACCGGCGAGATGTCCGGCCGATGCCCCGCCGACTCGCCCGGTTTCACCGCCGCGTCGCATTCCGTGAACAGAACTCCCTCGCCCGTCGCTCGATCGAGCAGATACGAGCGATTGCGACGATTGCGCGAGCCTTCGTCGGCGATCTTAAAGATCCTCGACTTGTCGCCGGTCGCCTTGGCCCACTCGTCGCGCATCGAAATCAGATACGTGACCGGCTGAGGTCGTTCGCCCACCACAGTCACTCGCTGCAGCGCCTTGAGCCCCAACTCGCGATAGGCCTCGAACTGCATGGGGGACATCTGCAGCAGTTCCGAACTGTTTTGAAAGCCGTCCTCGGAAGCCGTTTCCGGCGGCAAACTATGGGCGATCGGGTAGGGTAAGCCCAGCAGGTCTTGCAGCGCGTAGTTGTATTCGTACTTCGTCATCCGACGAAACGACGAATGTTCCGAACGTTGACGGCGAACGACAGACGCCTTGCTCATCTCGGCGCTTAACCAATCGACGATCTGACGTCGGTCGGCGTCTTCGAGCCGATAGTCGGGCTCGTCCTCGGGCGGCATCTCGCCATTGCTGAGCACCTTGTAGATGCCGCGCCAGCGGTCGACGTCGGGTCCAGACAACAGATCCGGATTCAGTTGGTCGACTCGCAAATTGGCCATCGTCGAATCGGGGCCGTGGCAAGCGACGCATTTCTGCGCCAGCACCGGCGCAATCGACTTACGGAAGTCATCCAAGTTGGCGGTCGGGATGGCGGGAGTGGACGCGTTCGAACGTTCCGCTTCCTTGAGAAACACCGACTTCGCACGCCCCGCCGAACGCACCTCGTCCCATGTGGGTTTGGAACCATTCGGTTCCGCCGCGGCCGCGGTTACACCGCATACACTGCCGGTCAACAACAGAATCAGGATGATCGAATCGCGCATCACCGGAGGGGGGCCTTTTGCAGGGGCGAGTATCTGGGGGGGAGCCGTCGGCTGGCGCTAGACGGCTAACCGACCAGCATACCATCCCCCGCTCGATTGGCGAAGCAACTTGATGAACCGCGTCCGGGAGGTGGAGAAATCCATCCGCCATGACTTGGCTAATCGCCATCAGCATCCACTCCCCCAGCAATGGATCTCACGGAGACGCAGAGACACGGAAACGCAGAATACTGCCATGGAAGCACGAATTCTCGGCTGCCCGTTGCGACGCTCACTCCGTGCCTCCGTTAGAGACAAGAAAATTGCGAAGGCGGCGTAACGCAATGAGCCGCCCGCTAGCGCGGCGTCGGCTGACGTGTCTCGTTGTCGCGAAGCATTTCGCACCGACCGGTGCGTCGCGGTTCTATCCAGTCGAATGATCTTTCGCCGGGATCACCGAAAAACGCGTCCGCCGAGAGACATCTTTATCGAGGCGCCTGGAGATAGCTGTTCCCCAACAGTTCACCCAGTCGCACGATGCCCTCCGCGGTGATGACCAGCTTCTCCGGCTGAGGCGGAAGGTCGAAGGCCTTGATATGGATGAACGCCGGGTCGGAGGCCGCGAGGGAAGCCAAATTCGCGGTGACGTCGAGGGCGTTGAGTCCCTTTTCGTCGGGAGGCGGTTGTTGGCTGACATGCCACTTCAGCGCCGGCAAGGCGAGGTCGGTGCGGCTTTGGGCGACAAGCGACTGCAGCCACTTTGCGGCGTCGCGGCGATAAGGATAGAAAGCCATGTCGTTCTCGCCGACGTGATAGAAGACGCCCGCCAACTCCACCGTGTGCCCTTGGGCTTCAATCTCTTGGACAGACTCCTTGATGAACGCGATGAACGACGCGTAGAGATTGCAATCCTTCGCGCTCGTGCCCTGCGGCGTCCAGTCGTTGATCTGCGAGCCGCTGTGGGTGAACTTGGCGATAGCGATGTTGTCGGATTGTGCGGCCTGCAGCACTCGGGCGAAACTGAGTTCGGGGCCGAAGGTCTCGTAGGGCCCGGCGGGACCGAGCGGTTCCCAGCCGTGAGATTTCTTGAATCCGCCGCCGAGACTGTACCGGTAGGCGATCTTGCGATTGTCTTGTGCAAGCGTCTCTCCGCCAGGCAGCCGCTGGAGATCTTGCGTGAACGCGCGCTCCCCCTCCATATTGCGATGTCCGGCGAGGATGAAAAGTTTCACGCGACTGTTCTTGGCGTAGGGCCAGTCGCGGAGAGGACGCTCGGCCGCCGGCAGTTTTCCGATGGTGCTCAAATAGGCGTCGGCGACGTTCACGCCGTGCTCGAGCTGCCCCAACGTCCCGTAGTGATAGTGCAAACCGGCCTCGCCCCCGATCTCCACTGCATCGTGCGATGTAGGGACGTAATCCACCCGTGGATCTGCCTCCGCGACTGCCTTTTGAGCGGTGCGGATGGCATGCATGTTTTCGCGATTATCCATGCCCCAAACGGTTTTCGTGCACAGTTCGCCGAGGTAGAACCTCAGCTCGGGCGTTTTCAGATCGCGACGCCAGCACGCGATGAAGTTGGCCAGGTTCTTGGCATAGAGCGGTTTGAACTCTTGGTGAAACATGTCGTTCTCGCCCTGGTGCCATACAAAGCCCTCGATCCGGTAGGCGATTTTCTTCCGATCGAGTTCGGCGAGCGATGATCGCACTAGGTCCAACGCGAGCGGGTAAAGCTTGAAGCCTTGCGGTTCGTCCGGATTCCAATCGTCGCCCAGCGTCGTGCCGCCGGCGGCGCACTTGATGATGGCGATCGGCGCTTTGCTGTTCTGCGAAACTCGTCTGCCAAAGCTCAACTCGGGGCCGAAGTATGTGCCGGTCGGTTGCAGCGACGTCCAGCCATTCGACGTCTCCTTCGTCTCGCGACCAAGGTTGTAAGCGAACAGGATCTCCGGCTGCGGCTTGTCTAGGTCGGCGAACGGCGGGAATCGCTGGATGTGCTGGACGTTCGAGTGGGTGCCGACCATGTTGGATTGGCCCGCGAAGATGAAGACGCGCACCGTCGCATCCTCGGCGTCCGAGCCGAAGCACGGTGCGGCGATCAAGGCCAATACACCGCAAACGATCCACGCGGTTCCGTGCTTCATGGCAAAAGCTCCAAGCTCCGGTTGCGGTCGACGAGATGACTCAGAACGTCCCAGGCTAAGCCCAGTTGGTCCGTTGGGGACGAGTTTTCAAACGATTCGCCTCGTCGTCGCCGACGAAGGTCTCCGTCGCCGGATCGATCTTCAGCGGCCGTTGCAGAATCCAAGACAAAGCGGCCGCATGGCAAGCGACGTGCGAACGGCGCATCACCGTCGAATTGGCCGCTGTCTGCTTGCGCGACTTGACGCAGTCGAAGAAGTCTCGCAGGTGGTTGACCACGTCGTCGCCTCGAGGCCGCGCGCCCGATCTCGTCACGACCGTCGGGGCGCCTTCCAACGCCAAGTGAACTTCGCCGCCGTCGCCCGTTTCGACCCAGCCCTTCTCGCCGATGAAGCGCACCGGACACGTTCCATTGGATTGAATCCAACCCGGTCGTTGTCCGAAGGGATCGGCGAGGAAGTCGATTTCCAACTGCACGCCGTTGGCATAACGGCACTCAATTCGGTTCTCGTGTGGAACGTACTCGATCGGCAGCGTGTCGTCCGATCGGTTGGCCATCTGGCATAGATCGATCGTGTGCACGCCCCAATCCGGAAGCCGGGCGCCCGAATCAAAGTCCCATTGACCGCGCCAGTTTCCGGCCACGTACGCCTTGTTGTAGGGACGCCAAGGCGCAGGCCCGAGCCACATGTTCCAGTCGACGACGTTTCGGTCGGGCGTTGGTTCGGCAGGGAGCCAATTGTTGTGGTGGCCGGGCGTGTATACCGAAGCGACCATCTTCTTCAGAGGGCCGAGCTGGCCGTCGCGCGCCAATTGTACGGCCTGCTGATAGTGAGCGACCGTGCGGCGCTGCGTTCCCGCCTGAAAGACGCGGTCCGTCTTGCGAATCGTCTCGTCCAGTCGCTGACAGTATTCAATGGTGAGTCCACACGGTTTCTCGCAATAGACGTCCTTGCCTGCTTCGGCCGCCATCATCGACGCCGTCGCGTGCCATCGGTCGCCCGTCGCAATCAGCACGGCATCAATGTCGCGTCTCGACAGGATCTCGCGGAAGTCGCGCACCGTTTCGCAGGCGGAGTTGCCATAGGCCGCGTCGACGATGTTCTTTCCCTCGTCCCGCCGCGATGCCTGGACATCAGCAATCACTCGGCAACGGACGTCGGCCAGTTTCAGGATTTCCGCCAGGACATACTTGCAGCGGCGGCCCACGCCGATCACGCCCAGCTGAATCGTGTCGCTCGGAGGCGTGCTCCCCTGCCTGCCAAACACCCTGGCGGGCACGATGGTCGGTGCGGCCAGGGCCAGCGTTGCATGCGACAGATTCGCGACGAAGTCTCGGCGCATCACTTTGGTTGGCTTCGTCACGATGATCTTTCGCAAGCGCGAGGGGACTGGAAGGTCGGTTGCGATTTGCGGGAGTCGCTACTTGCAGAAGCACTCGGCCAAACAATCCAGACACTCTTGCTCTTGGACCGAGATCTTCGAGCCGAATCCCAAGAAGCCGCCGGCGGCGCGCGCGATCTTTTCCGCACGCCCCACGACCCCTTCCTTCATCTTGGCGATCGTCTGCGGCTCCAGCGTCGCACACAGCGCCTTGACGTAATTCTTCCAGGCCGCCAGCGACTCGGGCGAGGGCCGCTGCTTCAGCCAACTTTGCAGCAGCTTGTACATGACTGACTCGGAGTCGATCTGGTACTCGGACGCAGCCCGCAAAATGGCATGATGTTCTTCGACCGTGACCTCGCCGTCGCACCAAGCCACTTCCGCCAGCGGCAGCAGGGCCATCGCGGTGAGCACCTGGACGCCCGCTTCGGTCTGCGTCACGGCCTTGACGGCCAGCTCGTCGGCGATGCCGATCGCCTTTTCCAGCATCTTTTCCGCCTCTTCCGCTGTGAATCGCCGTTTCAGTTCGTCGATTAATTGCTGATCGCGATCATGAAAGTAGGCTTCCTCCAGCGCGCGGCCTCGAGTGTGCAAAGAATCGTAATGGGGGACGTGCATGGCGGTCGTTCCTTCTCGTTCGCACTCGCTGCTACTTCAATGGACTGGCAAAGTTTTAAGGTAGAGGCCGCCCTGCAGATTGGCAAGGCAGGACGAAACCAGAACGCGTAAACCACGCTGCGCTTCAGCGCGATCCGTGGGACGTGCGCCTTGTTTTGAACTCGGCGCCCGCGCGATCCCAAAGATCCGCAGGACTGGAGACGACTCGCACTGCCGTTAGCGCTGCTCGCTCCAGCGACGGTGCTGTTCGCGCAACACGGCGATCGCTTCGTCCACCGTGTTGACGCACAGCGGAATCGTCATGTCTTCGGGGCTGGCTAGCTCGAGCTGTGGGGAGGTCATGTGGGTGGTCGCCCAATCAACCAGTTCGCCCCACATCTTGCCGACGACGATGAGCGGCGTGTTGTGGACGTGCCGCACTTGCAGCAGCTGCCAGATCATCATCAGTTCGAGCACCGTCCCGATCCCGCCCGGCGCCACCACGAAGGCGTCGGACGCCAGCACGAAGTGGTGCAGCCGAGTGAAAAACGTCTTGTGTTCGAAGGCCTCGTGCACGAACGGGTTCACGTCTTGTTCGAAGGGCAAGTCGACTCGGATGCCGACCGACTTGCTGCGGTCCGGATCGTTCGCGGCGGCCGCGCCTTCGTTGGCGGCCTGCATCAACCCCGGGCCGCCGCCGGTGATGATGTCGCAGCCCATTTCGGCGAGCACCGTCGCGACGCGCTTCACCTCTTCGTAGACGAACGTCCCCGGCTTCGCCCGCGCCGATCCGAAGATCGTGACGCGATATCGTTCGTGCCGCGACGGCCGCAGACGCGTCAACTCATTGACAATGTCCCAGAGTCCAAAAATGGCGTTGGCGACGACCTGCTTGACCGCTTCTTCGTCTTTCAGGCTGATCTGTCCCGGCGTGGTGCTGGCGGAATTGGCGTCGGACATGGGGTTGCGGCTCCTGGAGGTATACCACCATCTTAGGGAGAGCCTGGTATGGAAGAGTAGTCCTGCGTCGATGTGAGGAACGCGAGATTTCTCGGAATTGTTGTTCAGCGCATCTTTAGCGCCTCGCGCACCGCCCGTTGCACTTCCGACGACTCGTCGTCCCGGTACTGAAGCAAGACTGGCCGGGGATCGGCATCGGTCCTCGCAAGTGCTCGAGCCGCGGCGGCGCGGACCCCCTCTGGTTCCGTTCGGTCCTGCAACGCCCGTTGCAATGCGGCGCCCGTCTTGTCGTCGCTCGCCCCTAACTGTCCCAAAGGAACGGAGATCGCCTGACGCAGCGACGCCGGTTCACGCCGGTCTTCCCACCGCTCCAACAGCATCGGCACGACTCGTGCAGATTCCCCGCCCATGTACCGCAGCGCCATCGCGGCCAGGTCAACGTTCTTGCCTTGACGGACGGACGACAGCAACGCCGGAACGGCGCTCGGACCCGCCTCGGCCAGCGCCGAAACATCCCACCGCAAGAGTTCGCTGTAGTTGCACTGCCCCGCACACGAATGATTCAACGATTCGATCAGAATTGGTATACACCGAGCGGTATGCGGTTCTTGTCCGACAATCGCGATGGCGGCCATCGTCCGCACCACTCGATGCGGATCGTCGAGCGCACGTGCAAGCTCGAGCGTCGCTTGCGGGCCGCGGGAACCATCATCATGAAGCGCGCCGAGGAGCGTCGCCAACCGCCGATTCTCCCGCGAGGTGCGGCAGTCGTCGTCGCCCAGCGAATCGCCGCTGCGTAGTTCCTGAAACAAGAACGGCAAAGCCGCTCGACTTAAAGGGATGCACTCGCCGATCCATTGCAAGAGACCAAGGTCAAACTCGTCCGAATGCCTTCCGTTCGCGAACTCGTTGTAGGGAGGCAGGGGAAGTCGCCGTTCGGCGTCGATGGCGGTCTTGATTCGCGCGATCATCGCGTCTGCGTCCGACTCGCGAACCCGCATCGATCCAGGCGGCTTCCAAGGGTTGAAAGGATCATTGGAGCAATTCTCGAACAGCACTCGCGCCAGCCCCTCCAGTTTGATCTGAGCCCCGACCCGATTTCGTGCTTCCTCGCCCTCCTGCGAGGCGACGAGATTCATCAGCGCGATGATGGCTCGCAATTGCACGCGTTCGCTGGGGTCGTGTTGAGCGAGCGGCGTGAGCGCGGCGATCATCATCGGCTTGTCGCGCGATGATAGTGCTCGGATCGCACAGCAGCGTACATATTCATCGTCATCTTTGGTCATCGCCGCGATCTGCTCGTCGGCGAACGCGTCGTCACTTGCAAGCGTCAACACGGCATGACCTCGCAGCCATGGATCCGCATGTTGCAACGCCCGCTCGACGGCAGCCGATAATCCGCTCGTTTTCCAGTTCGACCACCGACACGAACGAGCTGCGTACGCCGCGCGTGCGGCGCCTCGCCGCACCTCAGAGTCTCCATCGGCAAGGCACTTCGACAACGTCTCGGCTAGTCGAGAGTCGTAGACGAGAAAGAGTGCTTCGCTGCTGCGATCAGCGTCAAGCTGCATCAGGCCTTTCAGGGCCCAGGGCAAGGCGACGGCCGTCTCGGGCGCCGTTTGTTCCCAGGCCAAGCTGATCAGGCCCCGCACCCTCGGCGACTCGGCGTCCGCCAGCAACTTCTCGAAGCCAGGAGGCGTCGCGACATTCGCGTTTCCTTTGCCGTCGCGCGCCGGCTGGCGTTGGTCGGTCGCCAGGTAATAAAGGTGCAGCGCTGCGTACGTCGAAACGCGCGGATCAGGATCGGCTAGGGTCTTCACGAGCGCTCGAAGTCGCCCCTCGGGTCGTCGCTCGGAAAGTTTGTCGAGGGCGGCGAGCCTGACTTCCGGTTGGGGGCTGGCAAGCTCCTTCGCGCATTCGTCCGCCGGATCCAACTCGATGTCGGAAACCGCCGGACGATCGCCAAGCGGCTTCGGCGGCAATGTTTCCTGCCCGATGACCAACCTGGGAAGCGCGAGCCAAGCGATCAACGCCAATTCAAGTCTTCGCATGGAATCATCCGCCCATGAATTCCGCCGCTCATCCGCACCCGCTCAAGACAACTCAATCATAACAAAAGTAGTGGACCGCTCCGTCGGTCCATCTCGACGCATAACCTCGACAGTGCCGCAAGGTGGGCCCGCGCGGCATTCGCCGCTTGGCCCACCCTACGATCACCACACCACCACATCCTCCACGACAACCTCCTCGCCTCGGCCCTCCCCGCGCAGAGCCGGCCGCTTGACGTCTGCCGCGAGGAGCCGCTCCCGGGTACACTGGCGTCTAGAGATCCCTTCGCGTTCGCTGTCATCCGAGGAGGCTCTCCGATGTCGACATCCGCAGCGCGGCCCTTGAACGTGACGCTCGATGTGGCACATCCCATCTGGGACCGGTTCTTTACGGTCGCGCCGCTGGTGGTCGTCGGGAGCCAAGAGAGCGACGGACGATACAACTTAGCGCCGAAGCACATGGCCATGCCGGTGGGGTGGCAGAACTACTTCGGCTTTGTATGCAGTCCGCGGCACACGACCTATCACAATATTCAGCGGACTCGCGAATTCACGGTCAGTTATTTGCGACCGTCGCAATCGTTGCTGGCGACCCTGGCGGCGGCGCCGCGCTGCGAAGACCACTCCAAACCCAGCCTGCTGGTTTTGCCGACGTTGCCGGCGCGGCAGGTGAACGGCGTGTTGGTGCAGGACGCGTACGTCGGACTGGAGTGCACGCTCCACAGCATCGTGGACGGCTTCGGCGCGAATAGCCTGATCATCGGCACGATCGTGGCCGCAAGGGCCAGCGAGGATGCGCTGCGCGCCGACGATCGAGACGAAAACGAGCAGTTGTACGAGCACCCGTTGCTTGCTTACTTGCATCCGGGCCGCATGGCGGAAGTGCGCGGCACGAATGCGTTTCCCTTCCCTAAAGATTTTGCCCGTTAATCATCATGTCTTCCCTAATTCCGTCCGCGATCATTCAACAGTCCGCTCGACTGCGGCCGGCGATGGTCGACATGTTGCAGCGGCTGGTCCTTGCCGAATCGCCGACCGGGGATCGAACGGCCGCCGCCAGAACGCGTGAACTGCTCGAAGCGGAGTTCCAGTCGTGCGGCTACCGCAGCCGACGAATTCGCGGGAGCGCGTATGGCGACGTCCTATTCGCCGCGCCCCAGCGTCGATCGCGCGCTCGGCCCTTGCAGATGCTGGTCGGTCACTACGACACGGTCTGGCCGCTCGGCACTCTCCGCGAAATGCCGCTTGAAGTCGAGCCGGACGTCGTACGCGGCCCTGGGGCCTTTGACATGAAGGCGGGGTTGGTGCAATTGTTGACGGCCTTGCGCATTGTGCACGACCTGCAACTTGATCCTTCCGTCACGCCCGTCGCCGTTCTCAATGCGGACGAAGAACTGGGCAGCCGCGAGTCGACGCGGACGATACGTCGAGTGGCTCGGCGGGCGGTGCGGGCGTTCGTGATGGAGCCGGCGTTTGGATTGACCGGCAAGCTCAAGACGGCGCGGAAGGGCGTCGGAAGCTACGAGCTGACGATTAAGGGACGCGCCGCACACGCGGGGATCGCGCCGGAGCAGGGCGTCAGCGCGATTCTTGAAATGTCGTATCAAGTCCAGCGTCTGTTCGCTTTGAACGACCCCGCCCGCGGCATCACGGTCAACGTCGGCACGATCGATGGAGGATTGCGGTCGAACGTCGTCGCGCCCGAGGTGAAGGCGTCTATTGATGTGCGCGTCCCCACGCTCCAGGATGCAGACGAAATCGACGCGGCTCTGCGAGCTCTGACGCCGCTCGACGTCCGCACGACGATCAAGGTCGAAGGCGGGTTTGAGCACCCGCCGCTCGAACGACTGCCGCGCAACCAAGTCCTCTGGCGTCTCGCGGAGAACCTGGGTGCGCAGCTGGGGCTGACGTTGGAGCAGGCGGCGGTGGGCGGCGCCTCCGACGGCAACACCATCAGCCAGTACACCGCGACGCTCGACGGACTGGGCGCCGTCGGCGACGGCGCGCATGCGGCGCACGAGTTCGTCGATGTTGCTCACATGGTCGATCGCACCGCACTGCTCGTGTTGCTCCTGATGTCCCCTTGCACTTAGGAGGACGGACGAATGATCCATATTCGCGAAGCTCAGCCTGCCGATGCGGAAGCGATCTGTGACATTTTTCTGGCCTCGTACGGCGACGACTATCCCTACGCTCAGTTTCGCGACGTTCAGCAACTCACGCGAGTCATCTATTCCGACGAAGCGCTCGTTCTGGTCGCGGAAGATGCAGAGTCGGGACGCGTACTCGGCACCGCGTCCGTGTTGCTGGAAATCGGCGCTTATGCCGATTTGGTGGGCGAGTTTGGCAGGCTCGCCGTCCACCCCGACGCCCGACGATTGGGGATCGGTAAACGACTCATGGAAGAACGACTGCGGCGCGTCGCCGGCCGACTGCATGTGGGAGTAGCGGAAGCGCGAGTTGGACATCCCTACTCGCTCAAGATCGCCGAATCGCACGACTTTCATGTCGTTGGTTACTTGCCGCAGAAGATGCTGCTGGCGCAGCGCGAGAGTCTCGTGCCGCTGATGCACCATTTTCCCGGCGCCTTGGAACTGCGCCGCAACCACCCCCACGTGATTCCGGAAGTGCACGCCGTCGCTCATCTCGCGCTGGAAAACTGTCGACTCGCCCCCGATCCGATCCTTGACGATTCGTCTCCCTCGTATCCTCAAGGCGGCGAGTTTGACTTGGAAGAGCTCACCGCGGAGGGATACGCGCCGCTGCTGAGGATCGAGCGCGGTCGCGTGCGACATCGCGAAATCTTCGGCCCTTTGCGCCTGAACTACGGCTTCTTCAAGCTCAAGGCGACTCGATCGCGCTATGTGATCGCGCGTGAAGGAGGGCGAGTGGCCGGCGCCGTCGGATTTACTCACGATCCCCACGAACGCACGATCGGGGTGTTCGAGTTGATTGCGCGGGATGATCGCGTCATCCGCGTACTGCTGTCGGAGTTGGAACGACGCGCTCGCGAGGCGGAGGACATCGATTATTTGGCCGCCGACGTAAGTGCGTATGCGCCGCGCATGCAACGCACTCTCTGGGAACTCGGATTTTTGCCCGCCGCCTACTGCCCGGCGCTGGCGTTTCATGAGGTCGAGCGGCTGGACATCATCAAGATGGTGCGGCTGTTCGTCCCTGCCGATCCCATTCCCGACACGTTGTCGCCCGCGAGCCGCGTTATGGCGGAAGCCGTCTTGCGACCATTTGGGCGGCGCGCCGTGCCGCCGCGTGTGGCTCAAGCGGTCGGCGCGCTAGGCTTGTTCCAAGGCTTGACTAATGAGCAGGCGGAATGCGTGGCCAGTTTGAGTCGGCTTGTCGCCTTCAACCCTGGCGAGATCTTGTTCCAAGAGGGATCGCCGAGCGACAAGTTGTACGTCGTATTGTCCGGACGAATCGCCGTGCTGAGGCAAGATCAACTCGTGGGAGCGGTAGGGCCCGGCGAGTGCGCGGGCGAACTGTCGTTGCTGACGGGCGCTCCGCACCACGCCACCACAGTCGCTCAAGGGGCGCTCGAGACGGTCGAGTTGCTGCATCATGATCTGCACGAGCTGATCCGTCAGCGTCCCGACATCGGCGTCTTGCTCTGCAGCAATCTGGCGATCGACTCCGGCCGCAAGTTGCTGCGAAACTCGGAAGGAGGTCGACCCTAGCGATCGCCCGTCGGCCGATCTCGTTCAAAGTCGTGGATCGCTCCGCGATCCCACGCATCTCATCCCGCGGTCTCCAGCGCCTTGAGCTTGGCTTCCAGTTCTGCGATCTTCGCCTGGAGCTGTTCAATGACGGGGCCTACTTGCCTCTGGGAGAATCGCTTGTGGATGTGCTGCGGGCAGTTCACGTCCCACGCTTCGATCTCGAACAGAATGGCCCGTTCGACCTTGCCCGGGTAGGACGGATCGCGAAGCTTGTCGAACAGCGCCGGATCGGCGTCCACTACGCGCGCGTTGCCCCAAAGTTTGATGCGACGACTACGGGCGTAGTCCATCAGGAAGACGAACGCCCTGGGGTTCTCCGACAGATTGCCGAGCGTGATGTACTGGCGATTGCCGCCGAAGTCGGCGAATCCCAGCGTCTTCTCGTCGACCGCTTTCAGAAAACCGGGCGCTCCACCACGGTACTGGATGTACGGCTGGCCTTCGGCGTTGGTCGTTCCCAGATAAAACATGTCCAGATCGGCCAGAAACGCTGCGAGCTCCGGCGTCACGGTCGTCTCCCAACTGCCTCCTTCTTCCATGCGCGCGTAGCTGGTTCGAGAACCTTTGGCGGTTTGAATGCTTTTTACTGCGGGAGTGAAGGCGATGTCGCTGGGAAACGGACGCATGACAAGATTCCTCGGTTCTGAATAGGTCTTCGGGGCGTGCTGCGTTCTGGTTATTGGCCTAATGCGATCTATCGAACGGTGGGAATCCCGGTATCGGCTGCTGGTCTTGGACCGGGAGCGGGCCAGTGAAACTTGCGTTCGTCGGCCCGAATGGACACGTCATTGATGCTGGCTTCACGCCGACGCATCAGCCCTTCGTCGTCGAACTCCCAGAGCTCATTCCCGTAAGCTCGGAACCACTGGCCGCTGGCGTCGTGGTACTCGTACTGAAACCGTACGGCGATCCGGTTTTCCGTAAAGCTCCACAGCGACTTGGTCAATCGATAATCAAGCTCTCGTTCCCATTTGCGGGTCAGAAACTCTCGAATCTGATCTCGGCCTCGCAAGAATTGATCCCGATTTCGCCACTCGGAGTCTTCCGAATAGGCGAGCGCGACGCGCTGCGGGTCGCGACTGTTCCACGCATCTTCGGCGGCGCGCACCTTGGCGGCGGCGGTTGCTAGCGTGAAGGGAGGCTGGATTGTCTGCATGACGAGCTTGCTCCGCGTTTAGTGCACCGAGCAGGCAGCGGTCCCGCAGGTCGACGTCGAGTCGTCGGTCAACGGTTCGGTCAACGTCGCGGCCTTGGGGATGTCGAGTTCCGTGTCGGCCACGTTGTTGAGGAAGTTGGTGAAGCAGCCCAGAACGACGCTGGCGACGATTTCCACGATTTCGGCATCGCCAAACCCCGCCTCGCGGACGGCGGCCAGTTGTAGGTCGCTGACCTTGCCGCGGCTTTCCAGTACGTGGTGAGCGAACGTCAGCGCCGCCTTGGTACGGACGTCTTCCGAGCGGCCGGTGCGACCCGCGAGGATATCGGCGGCGGAGAGGCCGGCGGTGGGCGCCACGGCGCTGAGGATCGACGTGCAGTAGTCGCAGGCATTTGATTCACTGGTCGTGAGCTTCACTTGATTGTGCAGCTTCGCACCAATCTTGGCGCCGCTCATCGCTGCGCTGAAGGCGAGAAAGCTGTCGAGGACCGCGGGCGAGTGGGCCATCACCTGGGCCGTGTTGGGGACGACTCCAAACGCTTGTCGAACGGTCGCGAGCAGTTCTTGGGTGCGGCCTTGGGCGAATTGCGGGTTGACGGAGGGGATGCGCTGCATGGTCTTGCTCCAATGTCTTGGGGAAACACCTGGGCGGCGTGTCGAGCGACTTGCACGACTCCGACCGGCCGGTACGACCTATGACAGAACACTTTCCGTGCCAAACCTGCGGCTCGTTCTCAAGTTGATGACATGAAATGGCTTACGCACTCTTGGCGTCATGGCGAGCCGCGACGAAAATTCGTGTTTCAACGAAAAGTCGTTGCTTGCCAACGAGTTTTCGTCACAATGGCCGCATGGCAGACACCGCTCAAACGTTGGGACTCGTTGCCGATCCGAAGCGACTTCTTCGGGAGCTCGCGGCCCTGCATCAGCTTTCCGAGCTCCTGCCGCTGGCGGTTCAGCGAATGTCGGAATCCTCGTCGGTCGCGCTGGTGCGGATCTGGCTCACGCAGCCGCCGTTCCAGGGCGACTGTGCGCGGTGCCGCTTCGTCGCCGAGTGCCCCAGCCGAGAGCGCTGCTTGCATCTGATGGCGAGTTCTGGCCGTTCGCTGGCCGACGTCGGCGAGAAGTGGCAAGGGCTGGACGGTGCGTTTCGTCGTTTTCCCATTGGCGTCCGCAAGGTCGGGCGAATCGCCGCCACGGGGCAGTCGCTCGAAGTGCCCCAGGTGGAACTCGATCCGACCTGGGTGGCGAATCCGGACTGGATTGCGCTGGAACGCATCACGTCGTTCGTGGGGCATCCGTTAGTGCATCGAGGACAGGTGCTGGGGGTGTTGGGAGTGTTTGCGCGGCGGCGGCCGAGTGATGCGTGTTTCGAGTGGCTGCGGATGATTGCCGATCATCTGGCCGCCGCCATCGCCAACGCGCGTGCGCTGGAAGAGATCGAGTCGCTGCGGAGACGGCTCGAACAGGAGAATGAATACCTTCGAGAAGAAGTTCAGCAGGCAGCCGTCTTCGGCGACTTGATCGGTCGGTCGGCCGCGCTGCAGGCGGTGACGCGCCAGATTGAGCTCGTGGCGCCCACGAATTCGGCCGTCCTGATTCTGGGTGAAAGCGGCACGGGAAAGGAAGTCGTGGCGCGAGAAATCCATCGTCGCAGTCAACGCGCCGGCCGACCCTTGATCAAAGTGAACTGCGCCGCGATCCCGCGCGAACTGTACGAGAGCGAGTTTTTTGGACACGCGAAGGGCGCCTTTACGGGGGCTTTGCGCGACCGAGCGGGTCGATTTGAACTGGCCGACGGCGGCACCCTGTTTCTGGATGAGATAGGCGAGATCCCGCTGGATCTACAGGCCAAGTTGCTGCGCGTTCTTCAGGAGGGAGAGATCGAGCGGATCGGCGAAGAACGAACGCGCAGGACGGACGTGCGCATCATCGCTGCGACCAATCGCAATCTGCGCGAGGAGTCGGAGGCCGGACGATTTCGACAAGACTTGTACTATCGGCTGAGCGTGTTCCCGATGGAGCTTCCGCCGCTTCGCAAGCGTGTCGAAGACATCCCGTTGTTGACCGAGCACTTTCTCGAGCGATTAGCTCGCCAACTGGGGCGGGCGCGACCGCGACTAACGCAAGCGAACATTCAGGCGCTGCAACGTTACGATTGGCCCGGGAATGTTCGCGAACTGCAACATGCCCTGGAACGAGCTTGCATCATTGCGATTGATGGTCGGTTGCAATTCGACTTCCCAGCGGCGTCTGCGAAGCAGCGCTCAAGAGATCCAGCCCCGGTCCCGGTGCGACGCATCCTGACGGACGAAGAGCTGCGGAGGCTAGAAGCCGACAACATCCAGGCCGCGCTCGCCGAGTGTCAGGGCAAGATCTACGGCGCCAACGGCGCTGCCGCCTTATTGGGTTTGAAGCCCACGACGCTGAACTCGCGCCTCAAGTCTCTCGGGATCAAGACAAGCTAGATTTCGCCCCAGAACAGAAAGTCATCGTCGAAAGTAGTGGACCGCTCCGCCGGTCCAACTCCCGGCCCACAACACCGCGCCCCGTCCACCGCGCCCTTCACACCGTCCGCCCCCCCAACGCCCGCTTTGTCGCCAATGGAGCTGCCGCTTCCGTGCGTTTGCCTACTTCGTTTCCAAACGTATCTCGGCGATGACGACGCCGTGAACGGGGGCGTCGTCGGCGATTCGCGTGTCGATGGTGAAGCACGAACTCAACAGCCCTTGCTTGTCGAAACGGACGAAGCGTTTTTCGTGTTCGGTCAGCTTGCGGGCGAGCACTTGTTGGGCTTGAGCGTAGAGTTCATCCAAGGTTTTCGGCGGCGCCCCTTCTTTGTGCTTGCCGATCGTTTCGCCTTGTTCGGTCCACTCGTACTTCGGAGCTTCAGGCATCGGCGGTCGACCATTGGGACCGGGGGGAAGTGGAATTGGCGGGCCGATGACCCGATAGCGTCGGACTGCGACCTTGTGATTGAGGACGGCGATTTCGGTTTCCGTTCCGGCGCCGGTGAAGCTGGATGTGCGGACAAAGTAGCGATAGTTGCCTCCGCACTTTTCCTTGAGCTCGCTCCATTTGTCGAGGCTGCTTTGCAACTTGTCCGCGTCGCTATCCTGCGCGCGGCCGATGCCGGCGAATGAGGCGACGAGGACGAGGGCCAACAACAGCAGATTCGGAGCGTGTTTCATCTGGGCTAAATCCTTCGCAATTTGACGTCAAGCTTTACTTCTCGCTCCGCCCAATTTAGCCGGGAAAGCCAACGGCCGCCGTTCTCTGCCCGCCAGAATCTCGTCGACGTACAAAACGCTCCAAAGTCGTGGACCGCTCCGCCGGTCCAACGCCGTCGGGGTGACAAGACACCGTTAGAACTTTTTATCGCTGGGCTGGCCGGTTGGGACAACGGTTTGAAACGCCAATTGGGTCAAGCCGACCAGAGCTGAGCCTCAGTGCTCTCGCCGAAAACCGGCTTGAAACGGCGTCCTCGCGGCCTTCGGGCAGAGTACCTTGTGGCTCCTGTATTTCCCGAATGGAGGCGTTTTCTCAATTTCTGTTGTACTTTGCTGATTGTCCGCAGTACACTTTGTCTTGAATACTTCGCATTTAAGGCGAATTTCGAGAGACAGAATGTTCTATGACTGGTGAATCAAAAAGCGGCAGACCGCGAACTCGCGAACGCCTCAGCAAGCTACTGCGCGAGGGCGGGGACGTTTTGTCCGTCGATAGCGCCGCCCGGATTTTGGGAACCGGCAGCGAAGAAGCAGCCAAGTCGCTCGCTCGTTGGTGCAATCAGGGCTGGTTGAGCCGGATCAAGCGCGGTGTCTACGTTCCTGTGCCGATTGAAGCGATGGGGACGGAACGGGCCCTCGAAGACGCTTGGATCATCATCCCCGATCTCTTCGGTCCAGCCTATGTCGGGGGATGGTCGGCGGCCGAGCACTGGGATTTGACCGAGCAGATTTTCACGGACATTTGCGTCTTTACTGCGCGCGCCGTGCCGAAGCGTCATCAGGTCTTCCACAATATTCCGTTCGTGGTGACCCACGCTCCGATGGAACAGCAGTTCGGGACAAAGACCGTCTGGAAGAAGCAGAAGAAGCTGTCGGTTTCCGACCCCACAAGGACCATCGTGGATATGCTCTCATGTCCTTGGACTGGCGGGGGCATCCAGCATGTTATTGACTGTTTTCGGGAGTATGCCAAAAGCCCGCATTTCAATGCCGACCAGTTGGTCGATTACGCCAATCGTCTCGGCAATGCCGCCGTTTTCAAGCGGCTTGGGTTTCTGGCCGAACGCCTCATGGGCGACAGACACGTCCTGACCGTGGCCTGCCGCTCGCGGCTCAGCAAGGGAAATGCCCAGCTTGATCCAGCGCTCAAGGGTGACCGTTTGGTAACACGGTGGCGGCTGTTCGTGCCGTCAGCGCTTTCCATCGAAACGGAGCGAAGGGAATGATCCCGAAAAGCGAGATTCTGGAGTTGCCGCTCGTAGGCGCTGCTGATCACCTCGAAGAGGAGTTCCGCGCCGAGCTTGCTGGCGGGGACGTATCCCAACTCGTCGAGGATCAGCAGGTCGAACTTCGCCAGCGACGACTTCATCCGCAGCAGCGTCCGTTCTTCCCGAGCTTCCATGAGTTGCGTGATGAGTTCGGTCACGCGACAGAAGCGGACGCGTTTTCCTCGCTGACACGCGGCAATGCCGAGGGCCGTCGCTGGATGCTCAAGCCTCAGCCTTGCCGGAGTCGCTCCGTCTGATTGATCGCTGTTTCCTGCCGGCCGAACAGAAGGAACAATACCGGCAACTCCTGGAGGAGCGGACCGCCCAGCTGGCTTCCAAGGGGCTCGAACCACGCGATTCCGCCTGACGACGCACCACGGAATCGCACCTCCGCCCAACGAGAGGAGCCTCCGATCGTCGTGGACCGCTCCGCCGGTCCAGTGAAAAGTCGTGGACCGCTCCGTCGGTCCAACGCCGCCTCGCTTGTGCATGCATTTCTTCGAACGCCCCGCCGCTGCATCATTCGCTTGGTCGAGCTCGCGAATCGACGTCGTCGTGGGCGGTCACGAGATGCTGGCGCGGCTGAAATCGAAAGTCGCCTCGGGCGTCATCGCTCGGTGTTTCCGCAAGGAGTCGGACGCGAACCCAGGGCGTCGCCGCGCTCTGCCCTGGGCCGACCTGTCGCGGCCCCTTTGGGGTGGAGCAAGCCACATTGGTGACAATCTGTGATGACGCCAACTAAGGCCTTTGATTTCGGGCAATCGTCTCTCTGATCCAACTTTTGTCTCGGTCGCCCCAATTCCTATCCAATTCGAATTCGGATCAGCGACTCCGCTGACCATGGTCGTCGGAACGCTGCTTTATGGCTGCTGCTTCGTGAGCACCTTGAAATCGTGCGCCGTGACTTTGTGCATTCCCTGAACAAACCAAGACCAAGGCTTGCCTGGATCTTTGTCGTGGAACGCGTCTAACTTCGCTCGCAAGACGGCGTCGATGACGATTGGCTCGCTGGTGTATTCAACGACGTCACGAAGTTCGAAGACCCAGCTAGGTTCGTTGGGGGATGCGATCTGGTGTACTTTTTGTTTCGGTTCGGTCGTTACGATCGCGTTCGCCATCACGCCTTTTCCTGCTCCATAGAAGCAGACGGAATCGCCGGGCATCAGAGGCTTCTTGACGGAACTCGCCCATACCTTCCCCTTCACGACGAGTTCATGCACCCAATGTTCCGCCGTACGATCGTCGTCTTCCGCGACCGGAATGATCCAGCACTTCGGCTCTGACTTGCTGCCCGGTTCTTTGTCGTCCGCACCGCTCGAGACGCCACCGCTCGTGCCGCCGCCCTTGGCCAAATTGACATCAGGCGGCGGTGTCGTTGATTTGATCGAGCCTGTTTCTTCCCCCTCGAGCTTCGCCGACGACACCAAGCTAGAGATGAGCTTGACGAACGGGTTCGCTGTCGGTCCTCCGGGACGAAGCACCGTCAGGATGTCGGCGTGCGACACGCCGAATTCGGCCTTCAACTCGGCGAGCGTGAGTAGCGAGTCGACCGAGATGACTCGCAAATGATCGACGCGTTTCTCTGCGACAATCGAGTTTTCGAATTGATTGAGGTTCGGATCAGGACGACCGACTACGTACAGTCCCAGGGCTTCGCCCCAATGCGGGATCGACTTTTCAGAAATCAGCTTATCGACGTATCCCACGAGCGTTGCGGTGCTGATCGAATACACCTCAGACGTTTTGACTTCCGCGACGAAGTGGAATCCGGTCGGGGACTTCCAGAGTCCGTCGAAGCCGATTTCGCCGGAAACGCCCTGGTAACGTCCATAAGTCACGTCGAACCCCAGCAGTCGCGCCGTGTAATTGACGAGGTCCTGCAGCGCGCGATTGTACTGATCGCCTGACTTGGCAAGTGATGCTTGAATGTAATCGCGAAGTCTTCCGACATCGTCCTTCAGGTTCTCTTCCAAGAACTTGCGAAAACGGTCGCGGGGAGTATCGCTGGCGTGCGAGTCATCCAGTTTGCCGACAAGGGCGAGGACTTGATCGAGCGTGATGTTCATGGTTCGGTTCAAGACAAGGCTTGGGGCATGCAACGTTGAAGCGATCATCTGCGACGGCGCGATTGTAACGTCAACGATAGGGTTGCGTTCGAAGCGAGCTTCGATTCAGGCCATCTCATGCTGCTTGCCGCGACGGTTTGGCGAAGGCCGGTTTGCGCAGTGCGAAGTGAGACGGTCGGACGCTCGCTTCCAGGATTACGGTCCTGCCGATCCGACAGCGGAGCCGACGCTAAGTGGTCCCGCGGTCTGCTCGACTTGGTCTAACGATGGCAGTTCGCCGCGTTGTTCGCGTTCGATCTCAATCGACTCGAAGTACTCCAATGCTTCGGGATCGACGCGGTACGTCACTTGGCCGTGGTGCTTCTCGACCGACCTGATAATCGTGTCCAGGTCGACGCGAAAGAACTCCTTCCGCAGGTTCACTCGGTTCACGCGGTAGGACGCCAGTTCCTGGTGGAGGACCGCCTCCAGCGCCGGCGCGTCCTGGCTGGAGATCATCGCGTGCACGTCAAAGCTGAACGGCACGGACGCGTCGCTCAACTCATCGACTCGGTCCATCGGATCGGAGCGACGAGTTTGACCGACCTTGAACACGCCCTTGCCGAAACTGCCTATGTTCGAGATGACGTAGACGTACCCCACTTTCGTTTGTTGGGCCAAACTCTTCGTGCGTTCCGCCTTCGCTTGCGCTTCTGCAAGCTCCTGACGCAGTTTCTCGATCTGCTCGGAGTGCGTGTCTCCGAGTAAGCGAATGGCATGCTCAAGGGCCTCGCGTTTTCGTTGCGCCTCCTTTTCGGCTTCTCGGATCGCTCGTTCCGCTTCCCGCTGGACGCGCTCTTCCTCGCGCATCTGGGCTCGAATCTCTGCCTGCTTGGCCTTCTCCTCGGCGATCTTGCGCGCCCGCTCGTACGCCGCTTCGATCGAAGCAAACAAAGCTCGGCGGCGCTCCACCGTCACGCCATGCCCATGCGAGGCGAGAAAAGCGAGGAATTGATCGAACTCGTGGATTAACTGGTGGCGATTCGCGGGCCCTATCTCCTGACAAATCTCCTCGTGCGCCTCCTGAAGCGCCTTCTCGACGATCGGTTGCGTCGACTGCTTCGCGAGAACTAACTGGCGGTAGTAGTCCTCGAGTTCCCGGCGCAAGCTGGCAACCTGCCGTCGACACGCGATCGCTTCGCGCCAACGCTCGATGACGCCCCGTGTGGTCCCTTTGACCTCCAGGAGCAGAATCAGCATCACCATGGATGCAGCCGTCAGGACAATCGCGGTAAGTAAGAGGATGGCAGTAAGCATCGGAACTCGAGTTCAACGCTGATATCAGGAACGCTGTTTTGAGGCCCCACTATCGGAAGGGGCACGACGCGGCGACGGATTCTCATGCGGCCGCACTAAGGTCTGGGCGGGCTCGATGGCGAGGCAGGAGGCTGGTTCGAGAGGGCGTGGGAGATCTGACAGAGATGCCATCTCACCGCGACCGTATCTCTGGTGAGCCGAATCAAGCACCGGAGCAATGCCGAAACGAAAAAACAGAATCCGCCACCCGCGAGCGACGCGAACGCAAAGGGAAACCCTTCGCTGACGAGAAACAGAACTGCTGCGATCCCATGTAGTACGCCGAGGATAATGAAAGCGTAGGTGGAAAACTCCAAAATGGCGCAGGGAAGATAGGGTGCACCGTCGGCAAAGTCGGCAGACGGAAATTGATATTGAACCGGTTGGGAACTCGCCGGCGTGGGGCGGTGAACCACGGCAGCGGTTTTCGCTGCCGCTGCGGTCGAGTTTGCGAGGCACTCAAACGCCAACATGGGCTTGCCGCCATCCGTCTTCACGAGCGTGTCATCGGTCACGACTCCTTTCGCGTACAGCGACTTGAGATCGTCGAACGACAGCGGTCCCTGCCATGACTTGTTATGGAAGTAGAAGTAGTTGCTCATGATGTTCGCTCCTCGTCGCGGCCCACGAACGAAGCGGGCACAGAACCAATCCACCCCCCCGTCCACCCTCGAACACGGGCGCGCGGCTCCAAGAGTAACCAACGATCGACCTGCGTTCTTCCCCCACCAACTCTCGCATTCGGGGGGATTGCGAAACGTGAACCCGTCACAAAGCGTCCGGGCGCATACTCGACGGACGCCAAGGTCTCACGTCTTCCTGCGATACGAAACAATCTTGTCCAATCGAAACGTTTTCTCGATCCCGGACGCGTGGCAGTAGGCGGACAAGTAGAGTTGGCCGCAGGTGCGCACGACGCCGAGCGGCGTCACGACGCGTGGAGCGCCTGGCTGGACGCCGCCCTCGTACACCATCGACACGGGTTGTTGCTGGTTGATGGCTCGCCAAAGATCCTCAAACCCCGCCGGCGGCCGATCGACGAGCGCCCCGAACGCCTCGAAGCTCCAAGCGGGACAGACGTCGAATAACTGCGCGACGCTATGAATCGCGGGGCGGCGTCCAATCAAGTGCAGGAACACGTCCTTGAGCAGCCGGGTGTCGGCGAGTGCTCGATGTTCTTCTTCGTCGATCAACTGCAGATGCCGCCCTATCGTTTCCAACTTGTGGTTGGGAAGCGGGAGCCGATGCCGCGAAAGACGCAACGTGTCGACGACGGGCGCGTCGGGGCACGGCGCGCGCAACCGACCCAGGGCGAACGACAGAAAGCCCAGATCGAACGCGGCGTTGTGCGCGAGCATGATGGACGGACCCTGCCGAACGAACTCGAGGAACTTCGGCAGCGCCTCACGAATCGTCGGCTGCCCCTTCACGTCGCGGTCCGAGATGCCGTGGACGGCGGTTGCGCCCGGCGGAATCGGGCACCCCGGGTCAAGCAGTTGCTGGTATTCTCCCAAGACAGTTCCGTCGCCCCGGAATCGTACCGCAGCGATCTCGACGATTTGCGATCCCACAGGGTGCAGCCCGGTCGTTTCCAGGTCGAACGCGATAAACTCGGTGGTGCGTAGCGAACTCATGGCGACGGACTCTGCCGTAGAGCTGATTCGCTTGCAATTGCCGCGGCAACTGCGTTGTCTTGAATCGGTTCGCTGTGGTGAGCCGCTTTTGCATCGACAGGAAGCGTCATCCCGCCCAATGCCTCCCGCAGAAGTCCCTGCAGCTCCTGCCTCACCTTGGCGATGGGTTGCGTGATGTCCACCGTTTTTACGCCGATTCGCGGACTGTTCTCGTCTCCAGGCTGCAGTCGATAGGCTGCAACATTCGGGCTCAAGTCGCGGAAGCGCGGATAGAGCAGGAAGACGTGCGGGCAGGAGTACTCTCGGGCGTAAGCATAGGCTTGGTACATATCGGACTGACGCACGCCCTCGTGGGGGTGCGTGCGATCGAGTAGCTTCCATTTCGTGTCGATCAACAGCGAGAATTCCTGGCCTCGGCGAATGGCCGCGTCTGGGCGCAGCCAAAACTTGCGCTTTCCGTCACGCACGACGAGCGCCCGCCCCATGGCTTGAAGGTGAACGCGAAACGGAGCGGAGCACAGCGGCGTCAACAACCGACCGATGTACTGCTCGAACACAGCGTTCATGTCGAACATCAGGCTGAACGTCGCCGCGCCGCCTGGCCGATCTGGCACGCATCCGCGCACGAACCACGCTGCCAGCGTGAGCAACGGTTCGAACCGGGCCATTTGTCGATCGGGCTTGACGCGAGCTAGTTCCGACTCCGTAAACGTGTGATTAGACACGTCGTCGAATTCCGCAAGCAACGACGTCGCGCCTCGACGCGTGGCGTCGCTCCATCCATGTCGACGGCAGACAGTCACTCCCGCTTTGAGCAGCCGGGAAGGGGGGACGTCGGCGACGAACTGATCCGCACGCGTGGCGAACCTCGTCGGACGGAAGCGATTGCGCCGCAACTGTTCGGCAAACAAGAGCTTCCCGCGCAGGCTCAGTCGATCTTCATCGGTTTTCCGATAACTGCAGATGCGCCCCCGACGCCACTCGATGGTTAGCTGGCGAAGATACGCCTGCATGAACGCATCGAGCAGGCAGGGGACGCTGGCTGCGAGATCGGCTACGCCGGCATCCAAGTGCGGCAACATTCCGGCGATCGACAGCATTTCGACCAGCCGGCGTCGAGCCGAATCGTCCAACTCGTCGGTTTTCGGCAAGATCTCGATGACGCGCTCCCCGACAGCCACAACTCCGACGTGATTCTGCGCTGTGATGCGGCGACGACTGATCGCCAGGTACTCCACCCCTTTCTCGGCTTGGAGACGCTCGACTTCGGCAACGACGGACGGCGGCACGGTTTTCCGAGCAGCGTCCCAGGCGGGCCCAATCGTCGCCGACTCGTATTCGCGAAGCTTCAGCACGGTCGGGCGAGCGGTCATACGTCCCCCAAGGACTCGTAGACTTTTCGAAAGCTGTCCGCGGACAACTCTTCGCTGATCGCGTACGAGCGCCGGTCTTGGAACGCCTCGTCCTCGACGCCGAACAGTTGCTTGGGACGTTGCACAGCGTGCGTCACGATCGCCTGAGGATGCGCCTTGGGACGATAGTCGGCGTCCTCGCCTTTGACCAAATCGCCCAACACCAGTTGGATCTTGTGCCAGTCGCCGTAGAAGTACTCTTGCAGCAGCGGCAGGATTCGCTGCCGAAACGCCCGATCCAGATCTTCCAGCGTCTTGACGTCCATCAAGTAGGAATGGCCGATCGTGTGATCGCGATCGTACAGATACTCAATGCGTTGATTGATCGCATCCAGCAGCTTGTCTAAGTGAATGGGAGGTCCGTCGTCCACGGGCGTCGGTCCGGGGTGTTTGGCCAGCAGGTCTGGGTCCGGCATGATTTCGTCGAACGTGAAGCGACGACGAAGCGCCAAGTCCAAGAGTGCGATGCTGCGGTCGGCCGAATTCATCGTTCCGATCACGAACAGATTATCCGGCACGCCGAAGAGCGGCTCTTGCGGTCGCGCCGAATGCGTGTAGGGGAGTTTCACCTGTACGCCTCCTTCCCACTCGCCGGTCGCACGGTTGAATCGCATCCGTTTGTCGGGTTCCAACAGCGTGATCAGTTCGCCAAACACGTTGGAAATGTTGGCTCGATTAATCTCGTCGATGAACAGGGCGTAGGCGTGGTCGGGATCCGCCATCGCGCGCCGAACCATCCGCATGAAGAGCCCCGGTTCGATCGCGTACTGGACCTGTCCTGCTTCGGCTTCCGTCTCAGCCGTCCCCATCGTCGGCTTGATTCCTTCGACGAAGTCTTCGTAGCTGTAGGACTGATGAAATGTGACGAACTCGTGGCGGCGAACAACCGTGCTCGTCGGCCGGTAGTCGCGAATCTGGTCAGCCAAGGCGACGAGATCCGGCGCAATTTGCTCAACCCCTTCCAGCAGACGCCAAGTTGGATCTTCATTCTTCCAAAAGACGGGCGGTTCAGATCGGTGGCCGATGCTGACATTCGTGCAGGTTTCGGGCGTGTGATACGCCATGCTCGTCCAGAGCGTGTTGGTCACCCACTTTTTGTTGGCCCGAGTCGTCATGCGAGCCTTGACCGGCAAGGTCTCGGCAAGTTCCTGGACGGTGGCCGGTCGTCCTAGGAGGCGCAGTCCGATGAAGCAGGCTTCGTACCAACTTAGCTCGGCGCAGTTTTGTAGAACGAACTGTTCCCGGGACTGCTCGGCGACGCGTTCCTCGAACAACGGCAAGTACTTCGTTTGCAGGGCGAACGTTTTCCCGGTGCCAGGCGGACCGGCGAGGATGAGGTTGAGTGGAAGTTGGGGACGGACTGGCGGCTTGGCATCGTTCGGCGGCGTTGTGGAGGAGGGGGGCGCTGGCGACGGGGAAGGCCCAGGAGGATCACCCCATCCGCCGGTCACGATCCACGCCAGGCTGTGCACGTCGATGTTATCGCGCGGCTTCCAATCGGCGATGGCCGTGCGAAAGTCGCGGCAGACCTGCATGACTCGGCGATATCCGTCGACGGTCAGCGGCTTACCCTGACCTAACGGCGCTTCCCCCAACAGGTCGAGGAACTTGTCGCAGAACACCGACTTGACGCAATAGTGCTCGTCAGGACGCCACAGAAACAGGAACTGGGTAGGAAGAATCTTGGTGATGTTCGGCACACAGTTCTTCGAATGCAGCCATCCGAGAAAATCCTGCAGCGGCGCCTCCCAAGCCTGCGCGTCGGCGCCCCGGAGGCAGCGAGCGAGGTGATCAGCGCACGTGATCCAGTCGCCGGCGGTCGTAAACAGCTGTTCTTGGATGTACGATTCGTCTCGCCAATTCTGGAACTGTGTCGCCCGGGTGACCTGAAACAGCGTCTTGCGTGCGGCTTCGTCCGAGGCAAACGCTTGTTGGCCGGAAACAACCGGATTCAGCAGCGTGCGGGCCTTCTTTGCGGCATCTCGCTTGTACTCCGTCTCGATCCGCAAGATCTCGGCGAGCGGTTGGGTGAAGTCGCGAAAGTCCGGAACATGGCAGAGGAAGGTTTGTCTGATCGCGGCGATTCGTTGACTGTTCATATTGGTCCGATCTCTCACTCTGTTGCGAACACCCTTCCGTTCGCTCACCCTTGGTTGCCAACTCGACGTTGGCCTTGGCACTTGGAAGCGCGTCGGTCCCGAGGCTCGTACGAGGGGCGTTTCGGAGTGCTCGCATTTGAATCCACGACCGAACCGTATTCGGCGACGGGCATGTGGGCTCCCAGAATATCCAAGCGACTTCGACCCTGCCTCCCCCTCCCTTCTTCGCATTCGGGGGGATTGAGAAACGAGCCGTGGTCGCCTATTCAAGACGTCTGGAATACGCCGACAGCGGGGTGCATTGTGGCTCGCCGCGGCGGTGGGAAAGAGAGTCGAGGCGAGACGACCAACATGGGGCTCAAACCTGAGGATCAGGCACGCAAAGAGATCGATCGACAGCTCGATGCGTGCGGCTGGATTGTGCAGGACTACGCCGACCGCGACATCACGGCGGCTGTGGGCGTTGCCGTGCGCGAGTTTCCGCTCGAATCGGGGTTCGCCGACTATCTGCTTTACGCGGACGGCCAAGTCATCGGCGTCGTGGAGGCCAAGCAGGTCGGGCATCCGCTGCGCGGCGTCGAAGGACAGGCGGATAAGTACGCCAAAGGACTTCCCGCCGGCATCCCGCGCTACCACGATCCGGTCCCGTTCGCGTACGTCACCACCGGCAAGGAAACGCTCTGCACCAATTTGCTCGACCCCGAACCGCGCAGTCGTGAAGTCTTCTCGTTTCACCGCCCTGAGGAACTCATCCGTCTTGCCGGATTAGGACGCGACGAGCAGCTCCGAACGCTCCTCCAAAAGTTCCCGCCGCTGGATTTGGCCAAGCTCTGGAAGGTCCAGCACCAAGCGATCACGAACCTGGAGAAGTCGCTCGCTGAGAACCGTCCCCGCTCGCTCATCCAAATGGCGACCGGGTCGGGCAAGACGTTCACCGCCGTCAACTTCTGCTATCGCCTCATCAAACACGCCAAAGCCAAGCGCATCCTGTTCCTGGTCGACCGCAACAACCTGGGCAAACAGACGCTCAGCGAATTCCAGCAGTTCATCAATCCGGCGAACGGCTACAAGTTCACCGAGGAATACACGGTCCAGCACCTCAAGCGGAACACGATCGATCCGGCCGCCAAGGTCTGCATCACCACCATCCAGCGACTCTATTCCATGCTGCAAGGCGAGGCGGAGTATCTGGAGGAGTACGAAGAATCGTCGCAATTCGAGCACGACCAGCCGCTCCACAAAGAGCCGCTCCCGGTCGCGTACAACCCACGCATCCCGATCGAGACGTTCGACTTCGTGGTCGTCGATGAGTGCCATCGGTCGATCTACAACCTATGGCGTCAGGTGCTCGACTACTTCGACGCATTCCTCATCGGACTCACCGCCACTCCCACCGAGCAGACGTTCGGCTTCTTCAATCGCAATCTGGTGCAGGAGTACACGCACGAGAAAGCGGTCGCTGACGGCGTCAACGTGGGCTTTGACGTCTTCCGCATCGAGACGCAGATTACGCGCGACGGCGCCAAGCTGGTCAAGAAACCGCACGAGTTCGTGCCGCATCGCGATCGACGCACTCGGGTCCGGCGATTCCGCGAGCTAGACGAGGACGTCGCCTACGAAGGAACGCAGCTCGACCGCGACGTCGTGAACAAGGATCAAATCCGGCTTGTCATCAAGACGTTCCGCGACAACCTCAAATCGATCTTCCCGCATCGCACCGAAGTCCCCAAAACGCTCGTGTTCGCCAAGACCGACTCGCATGCCGAGGACTTGGTCGAGATCATTCGCGAGGAATTCGGACGCGGCAACGACTTCTGCCAGAAGATTACGTCGAAGACAACCCACAAGAAGCCTGACGACTTGCTGGCCGACTTCCGCAACGCCTTCAATCCACGGATCGCCGTCACGGTCGACATGATCGCGACTGGTACCGACGTGAAGCCGCTGGAATGCTTGCTGTTCATGCGGAACATCCGGTCGCTGTCGTACTTTGAGCAGATGAAGGGGCGCGGCTGTCGCGTGATCGATCCCGATCGCCTGCAATCAGTGACGCCCGACGCGACGAGCAAAACGCACTTCGTGATCGTCGATGCCGTGGGAGTCTGCGAGCAAGAAAAGGCCGCCACCAAACCACTCGACCGCAAACCGTCGATCCCGCTGGAGAAGCTGTTGCACGAGGTGGCCAACGGCGTCGCCAGCGCCGACCTAGCCTCGACGCTGGCTGCTCGCTTCGCGCGGCTCGAACGACAACTCGACGATCAGCAGCGAGAGGACATCGAGCAACGGTTGGGAGGCAAGTCGCTGGGGGATTTCTCAATCGAGCTACTCGATGCGATCGACCCCGACGCCGTGAACCAAGAGGCGCTCGACAAGCATCAACTGCCTCCCGATGCGACTCCGACCGACGAGCAGCTCGACGCGATCGAACGGGAGCGTGTGCGGCAGGCGCTCAAGCCGCTGCACAACCCCAAGCTGCGCGACGCGATTCTGGGGCTCAAGGGCGAGCTGGAGCAAGTGGAAGACGAGGTGAACAAGGACACCTTGATCGGCGCCGGCTTCGACGTGAAGGCCAAAGAGCGAGCGCAGACGATCATCTCGTCGTTTCGCGGCTTCATTGAGGAGCACAAGGAAAGCATCGAGGCGCTCCAGATACTCTACAGCCGCCCCCACAGAGCCGGCCTGAGGTACTCGCAGATTAAGCAGTTGGCCAACGCGATCGAGCGGCCGCCGTACGGGCTGAGCTTGGTGCGCGTGTGGCAGGCGTTCGAGTTGGTGGAGCCGAAGAAGGTGAAGGGCGGCGGGGGGAAGGCGATCGTCGACATCGTGGCGCTCGTGAAGCACGCGCTCGACCCCGCCGGGGAACTCATCCCCATCGTCGCCACGGTCCACGAACGCTACGATGCGTGGCTCGCCGACCAGCAAGCACGGGGAGTCAAGTTCTCGGGCGAGCAACTGCGCTGGCTGGAGGCGATTCGGGACCACATTGCAGCCAGCTTAGCGGTCGAGCGAGACGACCTGGATGAAGTCCCCTTCAGCCAATACGGCGGCCTCGGCCGTGCGCACGAGCTGTTCGGCGACCAACTGACTGCGATCCTTGAGGAACTCAACGGGAGGTTGGCGGCGTGAAGGAGGGTGAGCCAGATTCAATTGATCTTACCGAGTTGCCTAACCTGCCCCATGGTTGGGTGTGGTGCCTCTCGTTGGATTGCTGTTCCGTGATTGCAAGCGGAAGTACGCCCAAGCCGGATTTGATGTATGCAGGTACTGGCGACGTGCCATTCATCAAGGTCTACAACCTTACACATCGTGGCGTCCTTGACTTCTCCATCAAGCCGACCTTCATCGACCGAAGTACGCACAATGGTCTATTGGCCCGCTCAAGAGCCGTGCCAAATGACGTGCTAATCAACATCGTCGGTCCACCACTTGGTAAGGTCTCAATCGTTCCGAAAGACTTCCCGGAGTGGAACATCAACCAGGCGATCGTGCTATTCCGTCCTCGCAGTGGGGTGCTTTCGAAATATCTTGCATTTGCGTTTCTTGACGAATCCATAATGCGGCGCGTTACATCGCGTGCAAAGGCTACCGCTGGGCAGTCCAATATCGGCGTGGGAATGTGCCGCAACTTTCTCCCTGTCCCGCTAGCGCCGACCAGCGAGCAGCGTCGCATCGTCGCGAAGATCGAAGAGCTGTTCTCGGACTTGGATGCGGGAGTGGCGGCGCTGGAGCGAGCGAAGGCGAACCTCAAGCGGTACCGGGCGAGCGTGCTGAAGGCGGCCGTCGAGGGCCAACTCACCGCCGAATGGCGCGCGAAGCAGAAGAACCTGGAGCCCGCGTCGAAGCTGCTCGAACGCATCCTCGCCGAGCGTCGCCAGAAGTGGGAAGCCGACCAACTCGCCAAGTTCGCCGCCTCCGGCAAACCGCCCCCCAAGAACTGGCAGGCCAAGTACGTCGAACCCGCACCACCCGACACCACGAACCTCCCGCAACTCCCGGAAGGCTGGTGCTGGGCTAGGTTGGGACAGCTGTTGCACGGCATCGAAGGAGGTAAGTCGTTTAAGTGCTTAACACGCCAAGCAACGAATGACGAATGGGGGGTGATCAAAGTAAGTGCGATGACCTGGGGGGTCTTTATTGAGGACGAACAGAAAGCAATTCCCCCCTCCGCAGAATTCAACGAGAAAGACGAAATACGTCCTGGCGACTTGCTCTTGTCTCGGTCAAACACGACCGAACTTGTTGGGGCAACGGTGCTTGTACATGAATGCCGGCCTCGCTTGTTGCTAAGTGACAAGAGCCTGCGACTACTCGTCTCAGGCGAGTTGAATCGATGGTGGCTTCTGAGGACCTTGCAGAGTCGAATTATTCGTCGACAGCTCTCCGCCATGGCAACCGGCACGAGCGACTCGATGCGCAACGTCTCTCAAGAGAAGATTGAGTCAGTCGTGGTTCCCCTATCGCCAAGACACGAGCAACCTGTAGTTGATGCATTCGTCTCCGAACGCCTCTCCCAGATCGACGCGGCCGAGCAAGTGATCGAGCACGGCTTGCTTCGAGCGTCCCGCCTGCGGCAGAGTATCCTCAAGCAAGCGTTCGAGGGGAAACTCGTCCCCCAGGATCCAAGCGACGAACCGGCGAGCGTACTCCTGGATCGCATCCGCTCTGGCCGGTTGCCGTCTGACCAGTCAGAAAACTTGGCGGATGAAAACACCGAGAACGCAGCCGACGGGGGCAGCGATTCTCCCAAAGTTGGGCGAACCAAATCGCCGCGTCGCTTGTCAGGGTCGGCGAGCGGGAGGACCAAACCATGACGACGATCGCTCACGAAATTCGATTGATCGCCGGCGAGAGGTACGCCGGCCATTGGCCCGTCGAGCACCTCGGGAAGTTCATGGCCGAGTTGCCGCCGGCGCTGCGTAGTTGCGTGTCGATGGCCTTTTCGCATCGCGGCAAGTCGATCGGCCGCCGCCCAGGCTGGCTTGAGCGCGCCGCCGACGTGCGTTGGAACTCTCGTCGCCAAACCCAACCAGACACTCTGATCCTCGAACTACCGCCGCTCGGCGAATGCGCCGCCGAGTTGTACCGCCAACAGACGTTGGATTCCGAATTCGATGATCGGCCCGCGAAAGACGACACGGCCCTGGATCTCTTGGGGGACGTTCTGAGTGACGTGGCGTTGAAGAATGCCGACAGCGATCGGTTCGACCATGACCTTCTTGGTCGGATCGCAAAGTTCGGCAGCGTCTTCAAGAATGGTCCTTTCCAAGAACTTCTCGTAACTAGCCGTCGTTTCCCGTCCGACAGGCCCTTTCGACTGACCTCTGGCACCGCCGTTTGTGCGAAGGAACTGCTTGGACGTACGCCCGTGCCGCAGCGAGTGCGATTGGTCGGCGAGCTGGACGGCATCGTCGCTAGCACGCAACGCTTCTCGCTGTTGCTCGATACGGGCGAACATGCCATGGGAGTCTTTGCGGTTGAGAATTCGGAAGCCCTGCGATCGCTGTGGCAAAAGCGAGTCGTCGTATGTGGGATGGCGATCTACCGCCCTTCGGGACGATTGCTGCGGGTGGACGCGGAGTCAATCGAAGCGGGCGACGGCGAATCATCGCTCTTCTCACGATTGCCATCCCCTCCCATTGCGACGCTCGACCACCAAACGCTGCGCCAGACCCAAGGCCCTAGGTCAGGCGTCAACGCCCTCATCGGAAACTGGCCCGGCGACGAAACGGATGAAGAGATCGAAGCGCTCCTGGAGCGATTCTCATGATTCGTCCGGGGCGAGAACTGCTGGTGCTCGATACGTCGATCTTCGTTCACGTGGTGCGAGACGATGCCACAGGACGACGAATCGTTGCGGAACATGGACTCACGGAACGAGTCGACCGGCCCCTATTCACGTCGGTGTCCGAAGGAGAGGCTCGAGCGATGGCCATTTACCGCAGGTGGGGACCAGCCAAGCTAGATCGGCTGGGGGAACTCTTTGCGAATTTGGTACGCATTGACGCGGGGCATCCCCAAATCGTCGCCGCCTACGCAGAACTACACGCAATGAGCGAAAACCGGGGGCTCAATATTGGGCAGAATGACATGTGGATCGCGGCATGCGCACACTTCGCTAACGCGACCGTACTCACTTGCGACAAAGACTTTACCCGCGTCCCAGATGAATACGTGCCGGTTGTCTTCGTGGAAACCGTGAAGTGATCGTCGTTTGCCGGCCACGTCGTAAGTGCATTGCCAACGGTCAACGTAATTTGCCTCGATCGCCACAGAGCAATTCGCCCGTCCGTCGCGTCGCGACCTAGAACGTGGATTGATTCGCCCTTGAGGCAAGAGAGAAACGGCCATGGCCTACTGGATCTACAAGTGCAACGCCCGAGGTGGTTCCGGAACTGAAGGCACTTTCCGAGAACGACACCATCCTTGCCTACCAAACCGACAAGAACGAACTGGTGGGGGTGGCTCGCGTCGCGGAGATGCGAGTTTGCGGCCCCTTTGTCGACGTCATGCTCTCCCCCGTAGAGCGCATCGGCGCGAAGGTTCGTCCCCTGAAGCAGGCAGACAAAAACATCGCCGCCATCGCCGCCTTGAAGGCCGGCCCCATCAAGACGCTCTACAAACTGTCTGGGGTCGACGCAAACCGACTGATTCGGGCAGCTAAGGAGTCCGTTCGGGCCAAGGCATCGAGTTAGCTCCACTTCTCTCGGGCCATACCTCGCACTTTACTCGTTACCTCCATGAGCACCGCTTCCCAGCAGATCGACTCCAAGGCCTGGAACTTCGCGCATTTCCTGCGCGACGACGGGCTGTCGTACATGGCGTACACAGAGCAGATCACGTTTCTGCTCTTCCTGAAGATGGCCGACGAACCGGCCAGCATGCTGCTGGATCGGCGGACTGCGAGTCAGGCTCTTCCTGAAGGAAGTGAGGAGACCATGACGATCGCTCGAAGCGGTGTTCGGCGGGCCAAGTTGGAGTTCGTGAAGGGGCGGTCCGACGCATGAGTGACGCGCCAGGTTCCTTCAGCGACTACATCGTTTACGTTGATGAGAGCGGCGATCACAGCTTGGCAAAGTTCGATCCCGAATTCCCGGTCTTCGTGCTGACGTTTTGCATCTTCAGGAAAGAGGAGTACATCAACCAGATCGTACCTGCCTTGCAGCGCATCAAGTTCAAGCACTTTGGACACGACATGGTTGTGTTTCACGAACGGGATATTCGCAAGGCATCCGGCCCGTTCGCCTTCTTGACCGACGCACCACGTCGCCACGATTTCATGGCGGACCTGAACGGCTGGGTTGAGCAAAGTCCGTTCTTGATCATCGCCGTGGTGATTCGTAAAGCGGAGTTTGCGAAACAGCACGTCGATGGGCGAAACGCCTATCACTTTGCCATGCGTCTCGGATTGGAGCGGGTCGAAAAGTACCTGCGTCAGTCGGAGCCGCAGTTACGCCCAACTCACATTGTCTTCGAGGCACGTGGCAGGCGGGAAGATGAAGAATTGGAACTGGAGTTTCGGCGAGTCTGCGGCGGCGAGAATTACCTGAAAGCGTCGTTGCCTTTTCAGGTAGTCTTTGCCGGCAAGCAGATTAACTCGTCGGGGCTGCAGCTTGCCGACTTGACGGCCCGCCCTGTGGGACGGCACGTCATGAATCCGGCGCAGGCGAATCGAGCCTATGCGATCATCGAGAAGAAAATGGATCGGTCCGAGCACGGAGCAATCGACGGATTCGGCTTGACGACGTATCCATAAAAGCCGATGGCCCCGGCGTTCCGCCGAGGCCACATGCCGACCGGGTTCCCCAGTCCCTTTTGCACAAGTATCGGACTGGGAACGCGAAAAATCAAGTCAAGCAGTCGTAAATCGCCGCAAGTCCAGAATCAGTAAAGAAATGCGAGTATGAGCACCGCCTCCCAGCAGATCGTTTCCAAGGCCTGGAATTTCGCGCACGTCTTGCGCGACGACGGGTTGTCGTACATGGCGTATACCGAGCAGATCACGTTTCTGCTCTTCCTGAAGATGGCCGACGAGCTCACCAAGCCGCCCTACAACCGGCCGCCGATCGTGCCGCCCAAGTACGGCTGGGAGAGCCTGCTCAAGCGGGAAGGAGACGAACTCGAAGCACACTACCGCCACATCCTCGAAGAACTGGCCGGCAAGCCCGGGATGCTCGGGGAGATCTTCAAGAAGGCTCGACCCGACATCCAGAATCCGGCCACGCTGCGGCGCCTGATCGTCGACCTGATCGAGCCGGTGAAGTGGTCGAGCATGGAAGCCGACGTGAAGGGGGACATCTACGAGGGGCTGCTCGCCAAGAGCGCCGAGGAGTCGCCCAAGGGTGCGGGGCAGTACTTCACTCCGCGACAGTTGATCAAAGCGATCGTCGACTGTGTTCAACCCGGCCCCAATGACACCGTGTGCGATCCGGCGTCGGGCACGGGCGGGTTCCTGTTGGCCGCTCACGACTTTGTGGTACGGGAACATGGCCGCGAACTGGACAAAGACCAGAAGCGGCACCTGCGGACCAAGTTCGTGAAGGGATGGGAGTTGGTTCCGAACACGGCGCGGCTGTGCATCATGAACCTCTACCTGCACGGCATCGACGCCGATCCATGCCCGATCAAGTCGGGCGTCGACAGTTTGGCCGCCGACCCGGGCGAGCGGTTCAGCGTAATCCTCACCAATCCGCCGTTCGGCAAGAAGAGCAGCATCGCGGTGGTGAACGAAGAGGGGGACATCGAGAAGGAAGACAACGTCTACGAGCGGCAAGACTTCTGGACGGCGACGAAAAACAAGCAGCTCAATTTCCTCCAGCACGTCAAGACGCTGCTCAAGATCAACGGCCGCTGCGCCATCGTGGTCCCCGACAACGTGCTGTTTGAGGGCGGCGCCGGCGAGACGGTGCGTCGCAACCTGCTCCAGCAATGCGACGTCCACACGCTGCTGCGGTTGCCCACTGGCATCTTCTACGCGCAAGGCGTGAAGGCGAACGTTCTGTTCTTCGACGCCAAGCCGGCTCAGGAGAAGGCCTGGACGAAGACGCTGTGGGTGTACGACCTGCGGACCAACATGCACTTCACGCTGAAAACCAACCCGCTCCGTCGCGAGGATCTGGACGAGTTCGTGGAGTGCTACCGCCCCGAGAAGCGACACCTGCGCAAGCCGACCTGGGACGAAGAGAAGAGTCGGGAGGGGCGCTGGCGTTCGTTCTCGTACGACGAGCTGATCAAGCGCGACAAGGTGAACCTCGACATCTTCTGGCTAAAGGACAAGAGCCTCGAAGACAGCGAAGACCTCCCGCCCCCCGACGTCTTGGCCCAAGAGATCGCCGACGACCTCCAAACGGCCCTGGAGCAGTTCCAAGCGATCGCGGAGAAAGTGAAGTAGCGATCGTCGTGGACCGCAAAGCAGATCCAGCGCAGAGTCGTGGACCGCTCCGTCGGTCCAACGCCGACGGGGGGCTCTCCCCACGACTTTCTCAGCTCTACTCTCTACGCGTTCGTCGCACCGCGGCGAAGAAGTCGGGGTGATAGGATTTGAACCTACGACCTCTTGGTCCCGAACTACGCGATTCACTTTGCCGCAACCCACTGGGGCGCATCACCTTCCGGCCAGTTCGGCGTAGTCTAAGTCGTCCATTACGTCCACGCAATGCCTAGGCGTTTTTTGCTGGCGATGCAAAAGGTGATGCAAGTTGCATCAACAACATTTGTTGATGCCTCTGGAGTCATCCGGCCTAATACTGGCAAATCGGTCGACGACTGCGGCGGACGTTGACTGTCACAAGTCGCGATGGGTGTTGAATTCGCTTGTGAGCTCCCGACCCCAATTCGAAGCCAGGCGTCGCCAACTCGATTTCCGCTTCCCGATCACAGACGCCGAGCGTGCGTCGACATCGCTCGTGCAATCGAATAATGACGCCGACTTGCTCCGCGAAATGAACGAATTGAACGCCGAGACTCGGCAAGCCACGGCGCGAAGGCAAGTCCTAGTCTCGTGGATAGAGTAAATGGACGAGAAGACGCGAATCGATCGCGAACTCGCGGATCGAGAAGCGTCGCAGGGAGACGCCGATGCCCGCCGCGACGTGGCCGAACGCTACCGCACGGAAGCGTAACCGTACACCACCGCCATTCTTGACGGCTCGGGTAGCTTGCAGGTTTTGGGTTTTGACCTGCACTGGCACAAGGAGCGAACGAATGGGTCGGGGCATCGACGAAGGGCTATGGGCGGATTGGCGTCGGAGGCTTTCGCGGTTTCCGCAGTGGCAGGGGACGGTTGCGGCGTTCTGCCAGCAAGAAGGCGTGTCGGTGGCGGCGTTCTACCAGTGGCGGCGGAAGCTCGCCACGACGCAGGCAGCGGGGCGTACGGGCAAGGCGGCGGCCGTGCATGCGAATCCGACGCCGCAGTTCTTGCCGGTGCGTATCGCCAGCGTCGAGACGGCGCGCCCGATCGAGATCGAGTTGCCGAATGGCGTGCGCGTGCGAGTGTCGCTCGGCGCCAATTGCACGTTGGAGTCGATCATCGCGGCGGCGGCAGCGGCGGCGACGAGCGACGTGGCGACGGAGGTGGCTCGGACATGCTGAGCTTCCCCGCCGGCGTCCAAGTCTATCTATGCGTCCAGCCGATCGATCTACGCAAGAGCTTCGACGGGCTCTGCGCCGTCGTCGAATTGGTCTTCGAACGCAGTGTCTTCGAAGGTCACTTGTTCTTGTTCCTCAATCAGCGCCGTGATCGCCTCAAGGCGCTGTGGTGGGACCGAGATGGACTCGCGATTTTTTACAAGCGACTTGAACGCGGACGATTCGAATTGCCGCGCGTCGCAGGCGAATCCTTGCACGTCACGCTCGACGCCACGGCGCTCGCCATGCTGCTGGGCGGCGTGCCGCTCGCAACGCCGCGTCGGCCTCGTTACGCTCGACCGACAGCCACGCGTAACGCCGCTTCGGCCACGGCAACATCGGCCTCCGCCGCGAGCGAGTAAGCGGTTGCGATTCGTGTTCGCGTGACGTGTCATGGCATCGACAAAAAACTCGCAAAATTTCTTCTTCGCCGTGAGAACTTTTTGCGAGTTGGTGCGTTTAATAGGCATCATGCAGGATGCAACATCTTCTACCGGCGGCGGCGATCAACTTCCCCAGGACCCAGCAGCGCTGCGCGCGTTGCTGCAGGAGACGCAGGCCCTCTTGGCCGCGCAGCGCAATGCGATCGCGGCGCTCGAACAAGAACGCGATCGTTGGCGTCAGGAATGCGAAGCGTTCCGATTGTGGTTCGAGCGGCTGCAGCGTTCACGATTCGGGCATCGCAGCGAGCAGCACGACCCGCTGCAACAGTTGCTCAAGTTCCCGGACGATCCCGAAGCGGCGGTCGCCATGGCCGACGCGCTCGACGAGGCGGCCGCGGCCGCGCAAGAGGTGCTCGAGGAACGCGAGCCGGCCAAGCCACGTCCGCGTCCCAAACGCAGCGAGACGCACGGCGAATTCCCGGCGCATCTACCGCGCATCGTCGAGACGATCGAACCCGAGGCTGAAGAGCAAGTCTGCTCGGAACACGGCGCGAAGAAGCTGATCGGCTTCGATGAGACGCAGACGATGGAGGTCGTGCCGCCGAAGCTGCAAGTGCGTGTGCGACGGTATCCGAAGTACATCTGCGAGAAGCATGCGGAATGCGGCGTGAAGCAGGCCCCGCGCATGCCCGCGCTGGTCGCCGGTCATCGCTACGACATCAGCATCGCGATCCAAATCATCCTGTCGAAGTACGCTTATCACTTGCCGCTCTATCGCCAACAAGATCTCTTCGCGGCGTGCGGTTGGACGCCCAGCCGCTCGACGCTCAACAACCTGCTGGCGGCGATCGACGAGCTGTTCCTACCGTTGGTCGAAACGATTCGCGACGAGACGCTCGCCGACGGCCTCGTGGGCTGCGACGACACGACGGTGACGCTGATCATGCCTCCCTTCGCACCCGAAGCGGATGCATCGCAACCGCGAACGGTGCGCGCGCGAAGTGATTGCGGAAGCGATTGAGGCGGGGCGTCCCAGCATCACGGCGCGGATGTGGGCCTATCAGTCGGTGGTCAAACCGCTCAACTACTTCGACTTTTCCGTCAGTCGTCACCGCGACGGACCGGCCGACGTGCTTGGAAGCTTCCAGGGCATCTTGCTGGGAGACTGCTATGCGGGCTTCGAGGCGATCTCGTTGGCCAGCGATTCGCGCATCGCACGCGCCCGCCTGCTGGGCGCATGCGCGGCGGAAGTTCGTCGAACTAGAAACCAAGCATCCGTTGGAAGCGGCCCGCATGCGGGCGCTGACGGGGATGCTGTACGACATCGAGGATCGAGCGAAGGCGCTGACGCCTGACGAGCGGAAGGCGTTGCGCGAGTCGGAATCGCGACCGGTCTTGGAAAAGATCCGCGAGTTCCTGTGGGGCGACGCCTACGAACAGTCATTGCCGAAGAACGACCTTCGCAAAGCGATGAACTATGTGCGCAACAATTGGGTAACCGTACACACCCGCCATCCCGCCGCGTGCGGCGGGATGGGCGCGTAGGGGCGCGCGGGGACCTCGGGGGATCACGAAGGGTGCAGGGCCTCGGGCTAGCCTTGTTTGGGCGGCTTGGGCGGACCTTTGCGGGCGCGGCGTTCGGCGAGCAACTTTTCGCGAGCTCGGCGGACCAAGCTGGTCTTTTGCTCTTCCGTCATCTGGTCCGTCAGGGGGCGGAACTTTCGCCGCTTCTCGCGCCGCTCGGCTTGGCGCGTCGCGGCGTCGCGCCGCTCGTCCTCGCGATACGTGCGGACCGCGTCCGGATGCGACTCGCGCCACACGTACGGCAATAGCGAGCGATAGTTGGTGCAGCCGTTCAAGAGCTGTCTGAGCACGTCGGTCAGATACCGCTCAAGGTCCAGGTTGTTTCGCAGCGCGGAACTCACGATCGTCATCAGCCTCGCGGCCCGTTGCCCCGCGCCGACGCTGCCGATGAAGAGCCAGTTTTTCCTTCCGACCGCAATCTGCTTCATCAATTGTTCAACATGGTTGTTGTCGATCGGCAGACGACCGTCGGTTACGAACGTTTGCAGCGCGTCCCAATTGTTGCGCACATAGTTCATCGCTTTGCGAAGGTCGTTCTTCGGCAATGACTGTTCGTAGGCGTCGCCCCACAGGAACTCGCGGATCTTTTCCAAGACCGGTCGCGATTCCGACTCGCGCAACGCCTTCCGCTCGTCAGGCGTCAGCGCCTTCGCTCGATCCTCGATGTCGTACAGCATCCCCGTCAGCGCCCGCATGCGGGCCGCTTCCAACGGATGCTTGGTTTCTAGTTCGACGAACTTCCGCCGCGCATGCGCCCAGCAGGCGGCGCGTGCGATGCGCGAATCGCTGGCCAACGAGATCGCCTCGAAGCCCGCATAGCAGTCTCCCAGCAAGATGCCCTGGAAGCTTCCAAGCACGTCGGCCGGTCCGTCGCGGTGACGACTGACGGAAAAGTCGAAGTAGTTGAGCGGTTTGACCACCGACTGATAGGCCCACATCCGCGCCGTGATGCTGGGACGCCCCGCCTCAATCGCTTCCGCAATCACTTCGCGCGTGCGCACCGTTCGCGGTTGCGATGCATCCGCTTCGGGTGCGAAGGGAGGCATGATCAGCGTCACCGTCGTGTCGTCGCAGCCCACGAGGCCGTCGGCGAGCGTCTCGTCGCGAATCGTTTCGACCAACGGTAGGAACAGCTCGTCGATCGCCGCCAGCAGGTTGTTGAGCGTCGAGCGGCTGGGCGTCCAACCGCACGCCGCGAAGAGATCTTGTTGGCGATAGAGCGGCAAGTGATAAGCGTACTTCGACAGGATGATTTGGATCGCGATGCTGATGTCGTAGCGATGACCGGCGACCAGCGCGGGCATGCGCGGGGCCTGCTTCACGCCGCATTCCGCATGCTTCTCGCAGATGTACTTCGGATACCGTCGCACACGCACTTGCAGCTTCGGCGGCACGACCTCCATCGTCTGCGTCTCATCGAAGCCGATCAGCTTCTTCGCGCCGTGTTCCGAGCAGACTTGCTCTTCAGCCTCGGGTTCGATCGTCTCGACGATGCGCGGTAGATGCGCCGGGAATTCGCCGTGCGTCTCGCTGCGTTTGGGACGCGGACGTGGCTTGGCCGGCTCGCGTTCCTCGAGCACCTCTTGCGCGGCCGCGGCCGCCTCGTCGAGCGCGTCGGCCATGGCGACCGCCGCTTCGGGATCGTCCGGGAACTTGAGCAACTGTTGCAGCGGGTCGTGCTGCTCGCTGCGATGCCCGAATCGTGAACGCTGCAGCCGCTCGAACCACAATCGGAACGCTTCGCATTCCTGACGCCAACGATCGCGTTCTTGTTCGAGCGCCGCGATCGCATTGCGCTGCGCGGCCAAGAGGGCCTGCGTCTCCTGCAGCAACGCGCGCAGCGCTGCTGGGTCCTGGGGAAGTTGATCGCCGCCGCCGGTAGAAGATGTTGCATCCTGCATGATGCCTATTAAACGCACCAACTCGCAAAAAGTTCTCACGGCGAAGAAGAAATTTGGTCCATCGGGGTTTAGCGTGGGTCGGGCTGTAAATCGAGGCCTCCGCAGTAGAAGAAGATGGCGATCTTGAAGTTCTCGGGATTTCGAAATCCGCGGGCTCGTCTTTTGATCGACATGATCTTGCTGTTGAGCCCTTCCGAGACGGCGTTGGTGAGTCGGTGGCGGCAGTAGTTGACGACATGAGTGAGTCGCGTCTTGATCATGCGGGCCACTTTCTTCATGGGATTTAGCTTTCCATGAATCACGTGCCGATACCATTGCGCAAAGAACTCGCGAGCATCCTCGACCGTCGGCTGTTCCCACAACTCTCGAAGCAGTTCTTTCAGACCCCAGGCCTTGGCGGTTTGTAGCTGGAGCGAAAAGACGTCCTCGAAACGGCGTCGCTGTTTCTTATTGAGGTTCTCCTGGCTCTTGAGCCACAGGTACTTGGTCTTCGAGAGGCGATCATCGCCCTCGGCGGTGAGCCGCTTGTGCTCCTGCCGACGCGTCGTGTCGACGGCCTTCGTCGCATGCTGCATCACGTGGAAGCGATCATGAACGATCTTGTCGTCGGCCAACGGGAGTTGTTCCTTGATGGCTTGGACGTACGGTTCATGCATGTCGATCGCGACCGCCTCGATCGCACCACGCTGCGGGGACGAAAGTCCCTCGAAAAAGCCCGCCAAACTCTCCTTTTTGCGATCATCCGCGACATACTCGACCGTTCCGTGATCGACGTCGCAGACGATCGTCATGTAGCTGTGGCCCTTGGCGAACGCCTTCTCGTCAGCCCCGACGCGAGCCAATCGACGGGGCTTCTTTCGAGCCTTCCGCGAGCCACCGCTCGCTCGATCAATCGCCAACCTTGATCCCAACTGATGCGCAGAATGTCGCACGCCGCCGACACCACTTCGCAGGCCGTCAACACCTCGATCGCATGACTTTCAAATAGCAGCGTGAACCGCGACCCCGGCTCGGCCCAAGCGGCGCACCTGCTTCACGCCATGCTCCGGGCATTTCACTCGCGGAATTCGAGCATACAACCACGTCTCATACTGACACGTGTCGAGGTGCCGCCAGCGTCGTGCTTCCGAGTGATCGTAGATCGGCAACTCGCGATCACAGCAGGGACATTTCCAGCGCAATCCCTCCTCGTGCTCCAACTGCACGTGAACCAGCGACTTCTTCTGCTCCAACCGCACTTCGGAGATCGACCACGGTTCTTCGATCCCCAGAATCTTCGAGTAGAAATCCTCAACTTGCATCGGCGTTGTCCTCCCGCGACAATGCTACGCCACCCACGGGAAAGTCGGAAGGACCAGAAATTTTGCGAGTTTTTTGTCGATGCCATGACACGTCACGCGAACACGAATCGCAACCGCTTACTCGCTCGCGGCGGAGGCCGATGTTGCCGTGGCCGAAGCGGCGTTACGCGTGGCTGTCGGTCGAGCGTAACGAGGCCGACGCGGCGTTGCGAGCGGCACGCCGCCCAGCAGCATGGCGAGCGCCGTGGCGTCGAGCGTGACGTGCAAGGATTCGCCTGCGACGCGCGGCAATTCGAATCGTCCGCGTTCAAGTCGCTTGTAAAAAATCGCGAGTCCATCTCGGTCCCACCACAGCGCCTTGAGGCGATCACGGCGCTGATTGAGGAACAAGAACAAGTGACCTTCGAAGACACTGCGTTCGAAGACCAATTCGACGACGGCGCAGAGCCCGTCGAAGCTCTTGCGTAGATCGATCGGCTGGACGCATAGATAGACTTGGACGCCGGCGGGGAAGCTCAGCATGTCCGAGCCACCTCCGTCGCCACGTCGCTCGTCGCCGCCGCTGCCGCCGCCGCGATGATCGACTCCAACGTGCAATTGGCGCCGAGCGACACTCGCACGCGCACGCCATTCGGCAACTCGATCTCGATCGGCGCCGTCTCGACGCTGGCGATACGCACCGGCAAGAACTGCGGCGTCGGATTCGCATGCACGGCCGCCGCCTTGCCCGTACGCCCCGCTGCCTGCGTCGTGGCGAGCTTCCGCCGCCACTGGTAGAACGCCGCCACCGACACGCCTTCTTGCTGGCAGAACGCCGCAACCGTCCCCTGCCACTGCGGAAACCGCGAAAGCCTCCGACGCCAATCCGCCCATAGCCCTTCGTCGATGCCCCGACCCATTCGTTCGCTCCTTGTGCCAGTGCAGGTCAAAACCCAAAACCTGCAAGCTACCCGAGCCGTCAAGAATGGCGGTGGTGTACGGTTACGCGGATGCAACGCTCACACACCTCGTAAGCCGCGCTGCTTTCCGCGCGTTCACCCGACGCGAATCGGAAGAGCAGCTTCAACGTTGGTGTACCACGATTGCCGGAAACGCGCCAGACCTTCTGGGTTGCCTATTTATGCGCGATGGCCGTGAGATACGCCCCCCCTTCCGAGTCAAGCCCATTTCGAAAATGGCTGCGATGTGCGATTAGAGATAATTACAGATGCTGCGGGGCAACGCTTGGCAACGTTCGCACTCGACCAAATCGCGATTGCATCCAAATGTCCATATGGAAACTCACCCAATACGATACACCTAGCAGTACGGCCAATGCAATGAATACGGCCGTCTTACGCCACCGCGACGAAGGAGCACAATAATTAAGGATGCAGCCAGCAAGGAAAAATGCGAGAACAGCTATTGAGAACGTCACGTTGATAACAACAAGTGCGAGCATTACCAATACACTATCATGTGATCGAGGAGTTGAAGCTGATGCGGCATGAAAGCGTGCTATATTGCACCAACTCCCCCAGCAAGCAATTGCACATTGAATACCGACGAGCACGACTGTGCAGCAAACTACGGCTATGAGGGATTTCCGCGCACAGCTGTCTTCAGTGTGGCAATACGACTGGCTAGCCACCTCCCTAATACAACGAAACCTATGATCTGTCATGCATTGACCCTGGACTGCGAACACAAGAAATCAACGTTACCTCAAGCCATATATGTTTACATGGGATACTCACTGCAGCGCCAAACAGAAGTTCAAGTGCAAAATCTTTTAAGATATCCATCAAGACGACTAATAAGTCAAGACATGCCACAGATAGGTGTTACGTATGACTAGCGGCAATTCTGGGAACTCAATAGTTGGTTCCAAGCCCCGCTCCAGCATTGGCACGATCTGAGGGTAGTAGCCGAGCACTTCAACAACTGTCGACTCCATCGCATAGGCGCGCACTTCCTGGGGCAGATTTCGGTACACTGCATCCGGAGACATGCCAAAGCCATGTCCAAGGAATTCGCTGACGGAATCGCCAGCTGAGTTCCATACGTAGCTCGAATACCACAAGCGATTGTCTTGCTGCTCTACGGAGTGAACACATTCATGTACTATGAGGGGGAGGTTTGAATTCGGCGAAATCCCTCCGGTCGCATAGATGTTACTGAGCGTAATGGCATATCCTTGTGAATTGGCACTACCGATAAGCATGCCGTCAATCGTACTTGGTGGAGAATACCTTGGTGAGCTTGTGTCTACTACCTCAATCGTTTCAAGGTGCGTTGAAAGCAGGGAGTTGTCGACTCTGTAGCCAATGGGCGAATTGGCGATGAACAACTGTGAAATGCCCTGCTCCAATGTGGTGAGATTGCGTCCCGCCGGGGGAAGGTTATATAGGTTGTATATCTGTGCCCATAGTGATTCGCGTTCGCCGATATTGACTGGCGGGCCGATTGGCCAATTCGGGTTATTGTCGACGTAGTACGCCATAATGTCTCGCCCTGTTCCAGCCGGCCACCAATAGTAAACGCCGGTTCCGGATGGATGAGGTTCGCTATAGACAGGTACGGCGGCACCGTCAGGGTTGTATTCCCGGTAGTCAATCAGGCCCGTGGGGTCCGTTTGAAGCACTGCTTGGTTATGGATATAGGTAGAGGCATTTGCGTGTCGGCCAAAAAAACCAATCGGGTCCTCACTCACCCACCTCCCCACCCCCGCGTCGTAACACCGCGCACGGCTGTACTGCATCCATGTCGCCTCGTCGAACTCCCGCGCCGTGAAGAGGTGCCGAGTCAGCGACGTGTCGCCGGACGTGACGTTGCCGTACGAGTCGTACTCGTAGTGCTCGGCGATCGCTCCGGTCTGATCGGCCAAGTCGCGGGTGGTTTGTAGGTGGTCGCCGAGCGGCCACAACACTCGGGCGTCGTCGCCAAGCGACTCGGCGACATCTTCTTGAGCCAGTACCTGGTCGACGGCGGGGCCGTAGAGGTAGCGTTTCGACAGACTCAGGTCGGTCATGCCGTCGGGGCCATCCGGGTCGACGAAGTCGAGGATCACGTTGCCGCCGTCCAGCGACATGACGCCGTTGGCGTCATCCAGGATGTAACGCTCGATCGCGGCGTCGCCCAAGTCGAAGGGGCTCGTCGTATCAACGGCGCGAGCGATGCGGCGATTAAACGCGTCGTACGTGTACGCGACGACCTGCGTCGTCGAGCCGTAGGCATCCTTGTCCGTGACGCGCGTCAGGCGATTGCGGTAATCCCACTCGTATTCCGTCGTTTCGCTCGTCGTGAGGTTCGTCCGCAGCGTGCGGTTTCCCTCGTCGTCGTACTCGTAGGAGTACGTGCCGTCCTCCAGCAACTGGTTGTTGTCCCCCGTATCGTAGCCCGACATCGTGCGGTTGCCGTTGGCGTCGTACGAATAGCTCTCGTCCGACTGGTAATCGTGATCGGCGCCGGTCAACTGGCTTGTCGCATCGTACGAGTAGGTCGACGTGCCATCGACGCTCGTCATTTCCACGATCCGGCCGCCGCCCATGAAGATCGCGCCCGTGGCCAAGGCGCTGACGATTGGGTTGCTCGACACGCTCCCGACAAGGCTCGACGTCACGCCCCAACTGGAATTGAGATCGTCGTACGTCCAAGTGTAGTTGTTGAGGTCGGTCGCGCCTTGCGTGTGATCGAGCGCCGTGAGGCGATTGAGCGTGTCGTACGTGTACGTGCTCGTCGCCACCTCGTTCCACGTCGAACTGGGTTTGGTCTGCCGCGTGATCGTGGCGAACTCGCCCAGCGCGTTGTACGTGAAATCGACCCGCTTGGCGGCCACGCTGTTGCCGCCGGTTTGGCCCAACTGGTCCACACGCGTCAGCCGGCCCAGGTTGTCGTAGCTGTACGTATTCGCAAAATCGGCCGTCGCGTCGATCGTCGCCGACAGGCCCGAGCGGCGGCTGGCCGCGTCGTAGGTCATCGCCAAGACGACATGTGGCGCGTCAGGAGTGCCATCGTTATCCACTTCGGTAACGCGGCCGAGCGCATCGTACGTGTACGCATACGCGCTATCGGGATCGGCGACCGAAGTCAGCTGGCCCGCGTCGTCGTAGACATACGAGATCGTGCGCAACGAGTCGCCTCCCAGGAGATTCGCCGTGTCGCCTTGCAGCGACGCCACGTTCAATCCGGCAAGCGATCCCTGAAACGTCACCGTCCACGGCCCGCCCGCGCTCCCCGTCACCGCAACCGCATCAATTGTCGGCAAGTCCTCCAGCGCCGTCTCGACGTCGCCGGCCGTCGCAGCGAAGTCCAACGGCGGCGTGACTTGCCCGCCGAAGGCCAGTCGAAACACGCCGTCCGTCGCGTTGGACAGCGTGACCGTCTGCACTTCGTCGTTGGTCCCGCCCTGCGTGTCGGTTGCCTGGATCGCGGTCGGACCGCCGCCCATCGTCGTCAGCGACCCCGTGGCCACCGTCGTCTGAGCGACATTCGTCCCCGCCAAGCTCCCCTGGAACGTGACCTGCCACTCCTGCCGATTCGTCGCATTGGACAACTTCGTCACCGCGACGTTCCCCGACCCGACGCCGGACAGCGCTTCGAGGGCCGATTTGACGTCCGCCGCCGACGCGTTCCAAGCCAGATTAGACGTCGTCTGGCCATTGTGTGTCAATGTAAAGCTGCCGCCCGCGATCATCATGGCCGTGAAGCCGACCCGTTGGACCTCCGACGTCGCGCCGCCTTGAGTAGTGGCAGCGATCGCCATCTCCGGGGCGGGGGCCGCATCTTCGCGCCACTGTTCCGAAATCTGGCGGTTCAGCTCGTCATACGCGAATTGCAGGGTGCGTCCGTTCCGATCGATGCGACGCGTGAGGTTATTCGCGCCATCGTAATAGAAGCTGCGCGTGGCGCTCAGCTCGTTGGTCTCCATCGTGACGCGGTTCAAGGCGTCGTAGGCCCAACTGGTCTCATTCCCGACCGGGTCGAGCAGCGACACCAGGTTGCAATGGTAGGGTGGGCCAAGCGCAGCGCGGGCCCACCGAGAATGGCTGCGAGACGAAGTCGAAGCCGTTTGCCCGCGCAACGCGTTTTCGATCGGTGGGCCCGCGCTCGCTTTGCTCACTTGGCCCACCCTACGCCGCTGTTGGCGTCGGCAATCGTCGTCAGGCGATCTCGCGAGTCGTACGCATAGGTCGTGGTGCGCCACAGGGCGTCGGTCATCGTTTGTAAACGCCCCAGCGCATCGTAGGCATAACCGATGCTCGAGCTGTACATCGGCCCGCTGCCGTCGGGATCGGCGAGCGTGACTTGGGTCGTCAGGCCGCGTTCGTCGTAGGCGATTGTCGTGGTGTGCCCGAGCGGATCGATGATGGCGGTGCGCTGCCCCGCCGCGTCATACTGGAATTGCGTGACGGGAGCCGCGAGCGGCCCGCTGCCGTCCGGGTCGGCTTGCGTCACCGACGTGACCCAGCCGCGCGCGTTATAGACGTAGGTGGTCGAATTCCCGAGCGGATCGGTTTCTTGCGTGATCCGCCCCAAGTTGTCGAGCGTGTAAGTCGTCGTTTGCAGGCTCAGCGGCCCGCGACGACGCCACAGGCGGCCGGCGTCATCGTAGTCATAGAGAATCTGCGTACTGGGGCCCAGCGACGGCTGGCCCTCGCTGATCTTGTTGCCTGCCGCGTCATAACCGTAGGTCGAAGTCGACGAGTCGAGCGGCCCCGCGCCATCGGGATCGGGATAGGTGACCGTGTCGAGCCAATTGCGATCGTTGTAGGCGTACTCGGTGACCGCGCCGAGTGGATCGGTCTGGCTGACCAGCAGGCCGGCGGCGTTGTAGGCGTAGGTCGTTTCCGCGCCTTCCGGATCGGTGACCGACGTGCGGCGATCGAGCGCGTCCCACGTCAACAGCGTTTCGCGCAATAATTCGTCGGTGACCGAGGTCGCTTGATCGGCCGAGTTGTAGGTGTAGGTGCGCGTCGTGGCGTCGGCGTTCGTCTGCGTGACCAGCCGCCCGTAGGCGTCGTACTCGAATTCAGTGACGGCCGCCGACAACGCCCCTGCGCCGTCCGGATCGGGACTGGTGACGCTGGCCGTGCGTCCCCCCGCATCGTAAGTGATCGTCCAAGTATTTCCCGCCGGATCTTCGGCGGTGGCGACGTTCCCATAAGCATCCAGCGTGTACGTCCAGGTACGGTTGAGTTCGTCGGTCGAGGTCAAGAGGCGATGGAACGTCGTGTCGTAAGTGCGCGTCGCGGTTGCGCCACCCGGATAGACGATCAAGACGTTGTCGCCGAATTCGTTGTACCCCAGGAGCGTGATAGGACTGGTTTGCGAACCCGCGCCGTCGGGATCGGGTTGGGTGATGCGATACGGTAAACCGCGCTGGTCGTACTGAATCGTCGTCGTGTTGCCCAAGGGATCGGTCGACGTGAGCACGTTTCCAAAGCGATCGGTGGTGACCGTCCAATCCTCGTCTCGTTCGTCGGTCAGTACGCCGATGGCGTCCGCCGGCGCGGCCAGCGAGTTGCCGGTGCCGCTCGCCCAGCCCGCCGTGAGCACCGGTTCCAGGCTACGCGTGTTCGAATCGGCGAACGTGATCGTCGATAGCCGCAGCGTATTCGCATCGTAGGCGAAGGAGGTCGCGTGACTGAGCGGATCGGTGACGCTCGTGAGCAGTTCCGTCGTGGCGTCGTAAGCGTAGTCCGTCTCGGGCGCAGCCAGCGCCCCGCCGCCATCGGGATCGGGCTGAGTGACCGTCGTGAGCCGGCCGCTCGTATAGTCGAACGACGCGATCCGGCCGGCGAAGTCTTCCCACGTTTCCGCCAGCCCGCCGCTATAGGTCAGGTACGACTCGCGGCCGAACGGGTCGGTGATCTGCGACAGTTCGTCCGACACGCTGTCCCCGTCGCCATCGGTGTAGGCGAAGTCGTAGGTGTTGCCGTTCGTATTCACGACCGACGTGAGTAGGCCGGTCGTCGAGAAATTCCACGTTTCGCCCGTCTTGGCGGTGAGCGTAAAGTCGCCGCCGCCGTTCTCGACTGGCGTATCGAGCCCCTCGAACGACCACCCCTTGCCGAATTCGCTCTACGAAACGTACTGTGCGCATGTTCGTGGATCGCTCCGTCGATCCAACGTTGGACCGACGGAGCGGTCCACGACTATTCCCCACGAACCGTGCCATTGCCATCGTGGCGGTCGATGTTTCCGCGAAGAGTCGGACGCGAACCCAGGGCGTCGCTGCGCTGTGCCCTGGGCTGACCTGTCGTTGCCCCTTTGGGGCGTGATGAAGAGAGCGAGCGGCGGGCCGATGATCGTCGTGGACCGCTCCGCCGGTCCAGCGCAAAGTCGTGGACCGCTCCGTCGGTCCAACGCCGACGGGGTGCTCTCCCCACGACTTTCTCAGCTCTACTCTCTACGCGTCCGCCGCACCGCGGCGAAGAAGTCGGGGTGATAGGATTTGAACCTACGACCTCTTGGTCCCGAACGAGCGTTAACCGATTGCCAGTTCCAGCGTTTTTTTCCTGGATTTCTAGGGTTTTATCACGCTCCGGGGTGTTTCGCAATCATGTCCAAGCATATGCAGTTTTCTGCGGAATTTCGGGGTAGTTAGCGGGGTTTCAGGGTAGTTAGGACGTTTTCCCCAAGAAACATAGGCCCAACTCGACTTCGACATCGCCTGGGACGCCGACACCGTGTTTGGGCTCTTTCAGAGAGGCGGCAGCCCGCTATGTCGATGGGGCAATCTCCTGAGTGGTGGCGGTCGCTGTTGGAGAAACTGTGGCCGAAAGGGGAGGGCGGGGCGCGGAATTCGATCTACCTTGATGGAGAAGAGGGGGGGGGCCGACAATCTTGGACGACGAGCGAACGAAAGGCTCCGTCACGCGTCCCGAAGCAGACGGCCCTCCAGCAACGACGACGGCTTCTCGCTTTGCAACCGCGTCCCACCATCGGACGGACGGCTCGGCCGCATGCTTTGCCACCGACAACGCCCTTCGACCGGTGAGGATTTCAATCGGGGAGAGCTTCGTCCTACGATACAATTCCCCAGGGAGTGGTGGACCTCCGAGGGACTTTCGCAGCGAGATAGTTCCGGGGCTTGGTTCAACTGGATTGGATGATCTACCACGGCGAAACCGGGCGGTGGCACGCCGATCGTTCGATGGGCCAAACTGGATTGATTCACTGCTGGCCGAGGACAACGATGATGGACATCGCAATTCAACTTCTTGCGACCTTTGAGTCGTTGCCGGCCCATGAGCAGCACGAACTCTTGATCGCCATGCTACGGAGAACAGGCGAACTCCCCGTCGCGATCCTCCCCGACGATCAGCTCGTTTCACTCGCCGACGAACTCTTTCAGGCGCTCGATGCCGAGAAAACCAATGGCCACGACGCCAACGCGAGGTGAAGTTTGGCTCGTCGACCTACAATTCATGGCACGCTATTATTGAGTCAACGCAACCAACTGAGTTGGTTGCAAAGCTGCTCGCCGTTGTCATCCGTGAGCCGGTGTTCGCCAGTTTCCGTTCCGAAGGTACGCGTATGAACACTCAATCCGAACAACTTTTGCGCTCCGCGCTCACATTACCTGAATCGGAACGAGCCGAAATCGCGGCGTCGCTCATTCACAGTCTTGATCCCAAGCCTGACGAAGGCGTGGACGAGGCGTGGGCGGAGGAAATCCGGCGACGCATCGAATCGATCGAGAGCGGCAAGGTCAAGCTGATTCCCTGGGAGGACGTTCTTGCGGAAATGAAGCAGCGCGCTCATGGCTGACCTGCCGCTGGTGTTCCATCCGGATGCCCGAATCGATGCGCTCGCAGCGTACGATTGGTACTTCCAACGCAGCCCACATGCCGCCGAGGCGTTTCAAAACGAGCTCCGCGAAGCTGGTCTCGCCATTCAACGGGCCCCGGAACGCTGGGCGGAATATACGAGTGGGACGCGTCGTTACCTGATGAAGCGATTTCCTTTCGTTGTGGTCTACCGAATTGTCGGTGAGCAGATTCAGGTTGTGGCTGTCGCTCACGGTCGGCAAAAGCCCGGATACTGGAAAGCTCGGATCACGTCGCCCTGACCCAGGAAGATGCTCGGTGGCCGTATGGTCAAAATACTCGGCCGAAGTCAACTCCCGGACCTGACGGGGCTTGCGGACTACACGCGACACGCAGCTGAGCTACGGCCTGGACCTCGGCTCTCGTCGATCAAACACATGCCGGTCCCAGCGAATACCGAGACAAATCGCGATTGGTTCAAACCGGCGCGACGTCACGATACCGCCCGCCCTCTCAACTCGGAATCCACCTGAGCCGCTAGTCCGAAAACCGGGGCAGGCCACCCTCGTGCGCCGAATGCGGACAACGCCCTCTTCTCGGCGACGAACTGGCTGCCAAACGCCCCTTGACCGAGAGCCCTTCGACTCAGATTCGGCAATCCGACACGCTGCAACACCTTGAACGGCAACGGTTCGGGCGTCGGTCACATTTTTTGACCATACGGCAGCGGGAAGAATCGCCAGCGGGGGCGATAGATACAGCCATGAAGACGTTTCACGAATGGCTGGCGATGCGAGAAGGCTTGTGGCTCAACGACAAGAACGCCGTGATTGGCCTGTCCCGGCTGAACCCGCTGCCGAAGAATTCGGCGGTCAATAAGATCTTGGCGAAAAAGTCCAAGCCGCAGCCGTCAGGCGTGCCGTTGTTTAAGCCATGGAAGCCTGCGGAGCCAGCCAAGCTGCAACCCTTAAAACCGGCACAGCCTGCGAAGATTGTGATGCAGAGGCCGAAGGCAGGCAATACTTCCCATCTCGACTACTTGCCGAGTTTTGTCACGACATATCCAAAGAGCAAGAAGCCAACGAATGCCGTCACCATCGAGATTGAGAATACGGCCCCTCCCGACAAATCGGTTGCTGTCTTTAACAGCAGAATAGACGCCGCCCCTACTGTCGCTGCGAACAGCACGCCCAACACCAGCATAGCTTGACCACGCATCATTGTGACGCCACCCAATAAACTTCGCCTCCAATCACCACAATGACACCGGTTGCAAATACGAGGTTCTCCGGTGTGGTTGCGGCCTGTACAGCAATTTCATGCAAGAAAGTATCTCCTTGTCCACGCAACGCTGCACCCAAATGCGTCAATTCATGCCTGCCAACACGACGGCCGTAAGCGGTAGCAGGATTGCCTTGTATCCAAAACTTGGTCGCTGCGGGATGTTGGCCCGGAGCGAAGATTCCGGAGCGGAGATGTCCGACCCGTGAAAAGGTTACGTCGCCGCCAAGTGCTTTCACAATCTCGTCAATGCTCGCAGACGGCTTTTGCCCTAGGAAACGGGCGATCTTGTTGTACCGCTCAACAGCCCTCGCCATTTGCGGCGAACGAGCGATGTCCACGTAGTGAATTCGCAATGCGTCATCAACTGTGCCGCCCGGCTTGACGAGTCCAATCAAGCCACGCCCATTACTGTTTGGCGCAATCACCCCCGCCACATCTTCGACAACCTCCGCTCGGTTGCCAAGAGCACCGGCGGAGTCGGCGACGCCGTCGAGCGGTTTCCCAACGCGGCTCAAGTTGACGACTCCCTTGCCGTTGAACCCCGTGCCAAAAAGGTTCAGGACGAACAACGTGCCGTTCCAGCCGTTGAGGTCGTTCTGATGGATGTCGTGGCCCTGCTGGACCAGGCCTACGGCGCCCAAAGTGAAGTCGATAGCCTGGAGGACTCGGCCGACGCGCGACGCGTTTCCCAAGGCAAACGGGGAAAGGGTGAGGATGATTTCCGACGTGATGCGAGCCGGGTAATAGGCGTAATTGTAGTACGGATCGTCCTCGCCGCCGAACAGCGAGGATGGCTCAGTTCCCGCACCGATCGAAACGCCTTCCATCAGGGGGGGCGTGACCCCGTTGCCGATGGCGCGTAACGACGTGAGCGTCGTTCCCCAGTAAAGAGAGGCGGGGACGGGAAAGAACACGGCCGCCGACATGAAGGCGGCTTCACGGATCTCGGGGTGTTCGTCCAGGAACGAGGGCGAGTAGCGTGGCGCGGCAGGACGTCCCTCCCACCCGCCTTGTAACACTACCTGCCAAACGACCCCGTAATGGTTCGTGTCCAGGGACATCTGTTCGATGTGTAAACGCCGGTTTTTCTGATTTGACTGTATACCGTATCCGATATACAGTGAACGGAGTTGCGAAGGAGCCGACGGATCATGGCCAAAGCGAAGGAGGGTGCGAAAGACGAGCCGTCCCGTAAGCCTTTGGTTTGGCTGCACGGCAAAGTGAAGACGCCGCCATTCACGGCCGAGGGGCGACAGGAAGCCGGAATGCTCCTGCGGTTGCTACAGGAAGGGGAGCGATTAGGCATGCCGCAAGCCGAACCGCTGCCGGACGTGGGACCGCGTTGCGGCGCGCTTCGAATTCGGGACGCGGAGCACAACTGGCGGATCATGTATCGCATCGATTCCGACGCGGTTCTCGTCCTGGAGGTCTACTCGAAGAAGACCCGCAAGATACCGGATGAAGTCATCGAGCGGTGCCAGCAGCGCTTGAAGCAATTCGATGCGGCGGTGAAGGCTGCAAAGAAAAGGTAACCGGCGAACGGAGGATAAGTTGATGGATGCCACAAAACGCAAGGCGATTGAAGCGGCCGGCTGGAAAGTCGGCGATGCCGCTGATTTTCTGGGAATGAGTGCTGAAGAACGCCAATTGCTCGACGCCCGCGTCGAGCTCGCAAAGGCCATTCGTTTGCAGCGTGAGTCCGTCCACATGTCGCAAAAGCAACTTGGCGAAAAGCTGAAAACCAGCCAGCCCCGCGTAGTCAAGATCGAGCGGGCGGCATCCGACGTTTCGCTGGATCAACTCGTGCGGGCGCTGACGGCGGCGGGCGGCAGGATTATCGTCCGAACCTCCAAGAGAAAAGCAGTGAAGGGCAAGCGGCCTGCAACCAAGAATGGCGGCGTCGTTTTGGAAGTGACGACTTCGAAATAGGGGCGCTGCTGGCATGACTCGCGGTGCGGATAGCGTTCAAGACTACGGAAACCCCGAGACTCTCTTGCCCTGAAAATAACCCTGTCTATCCAGTTTCGCACCCCAAAATGTTGCGAAACGAGGATAATGACGCGCCCATGATTACCCGTCTCACGGCCCAGAAACGGCGACTTCGACGGGAGTGTGGCCCCCGCAACTGAATTCCCTGGCCGCGAACACGCGGTCCCCCAGGGTGAAGAGACAAGGTCGACGCTTACCACGCGGGTCAGAACGAGGTGCTGGCGTTGCAGAGAGGCCCAGCCTTAAAAGGCTGGGCTACCTGCGGTAGTCGCTGCGCGACCGCCAGTATGTAGCGAGCGTCGCATGCCGAGTTTTCCACCAAAGACAACTTCCCCGCCCCCCGTGCAATTTCACCCTCGCCCCGGTATCCCGGGGAGAGGGCGGGGTGAGGGGCAGCCGCGATCGGTGGGCCGGCGCGGCAGTCGCCGCTTGGCGCCGCCCTACAAAAAGAAACCCTGCGGCGATGAACGCGGCAGGGTTATCGATGATTACTTCGTAAGTGGAGGATAACGGACTTGAACCGATGACCTCTTGCATGCCATGCCGTACTTGTGAACCAATCGTTACCGCGAGAACCTCGATTGCGGCCGCATGTTAGAGCAAAATGCCGCCTCATGCAAGTTGTAGCGAAATGATGCAAAAAGAGGCCAAAAACGGTAGTACCTGGGCCCTCATGTAGTACCAAAATAGTACTCGAACTCACGACTCGCATCCGCAAAAGACAACGACACCAGGCTTCCCGGAAGAGTCGTGGGACATTTGTCCTACGAGGCCAGGAGCCATCATCGCGGCCTCGTTAACTGTCGCCGTTGCCTGTACCGCGCCGCCGGCGACGACGCCTTGCCGTTCGTTCTCCACTGAATCGACACGCAAAATCAACCGCGCGACGAACCGACGTCTTGTCCGCAACACTACCTGTCGTCCTAATGCCGCAGCGATACCGCTCGCCTTCCCGGTCTGGAGTGATCCCCTGCCTTGGCCGGAAAGCGCGGTCCACTCGATAATTCGGGGCTATTGAATTGTCTCTAGGTACGACACAAGTTGAGTGAAGTCCTGAACAGCCAATCGAACAAACGAAGGGTCGTTCTGAATAATGAGATTAATTGCATCCATCATGGATTTGCGTCCCAATGCGGATTCCCACACCCGTTCGGGCAGCAGACACAGGTTCTTCTCGCCTTTGCCGCTCACCACCCACTTTACACTGCCCGAGTACTTGCGAAGGTACTCCTCTAGTCTTTCGAATGCCGCCTGATTGCCAACTCGAAAACGGAATGTGACCAGCGGAGGAAAAAGTGGTGCGGTTTGACTGCCAGTTGCGATTTCGCTTGGGCGAATGACGTACCACTCGATCTCCCCAAGCCGTTCAAGCGCAGCGATGACACGAGACACAGTTACTCTCCCATCCAATTGGTAATCGTAAAGCCACCGGGGTTTGCATCTCGGATGCTTCTCAAGGTAAATTTCCAATTGAATTGGACGGCGGGAGAATCTTGGATCGAACACCAGCCCGTCATAGACGTACACTTGGTGGTACTTGTAAGCCGCAGTTTCACCGAATTCAGGCACGACGAGATCGGTCCCCTTGGGTGGATTCATCTCAATATTCTTACCCTTGCCCCCGTTCGCACGCAAAAGGTTTTCTGCCAAGGCGTTGCAGTTGATCACGTCGATATGTTCGACAAGCTCCTGAAACGCTTCACTCTCGATGTGATCAGCAAGCACCTTGTTTGCCGCCACATCTTCAACAACGTCCGCTCAATTGCCAAGAGCACCGGCGGTGTCGGCGACGCCTTCGAGCGGCTTCCCAACGCGGATCAGGTCGCCGACGGCTTCCTTGCCGTTGAGACCCGTGCCAAGAAGGTTGAGGACGAACAACGTGCCATTCCAGCCGTTGAGGCCGTTCTGGTGGATGTCGTGGCCATGGCGGACGATTCCGACCGCGCTGGACGCAAAGTCAAAGGCTTGGGCAACCTTGCCTGCCTTCGACGCGTTTCCAAGGCCGTAAGTGCCGAAAGTGAGAATGAGTTCCGACGAGATGCGAGCCGGGTAGTAGGCGTAATCGTAGTACGGATCGTCCGCACCGCCGAAGAGTTCAAGTTCATCGACGAATCCAATGGTAATCGTGCTGACTAAGGCATCGGTGACCGCGTTGCCGATGGCGCGTAGCGATGTCGATAGCGTGCCGTAGTGGAGTATCGCCGGGACGGGCTGTGCGGCGGCCGTGATCATGTTCCCTAACTCGCGCAGCTGCGGGTGTTCGTCCAGGAACGAGGGCGAGTAGCGTGGCGCGCCGGGGCGCGGCAGGACGTCCTTCGCTGCAGTCGTGAACGAGGCTTCCCTGGCCTCGCGCCGCTCGGCCGATTCCTGCAGGCTCTCGTCGCGGGCCTGGGCCAGTTCGTCGTCGTACTCCAGCAACTGCTCCCGGAGCGACTGCGTCGACTGAATCGCCGCCGCATAGCCGGCATTGCGCTGCGTGCTTGCGGCGTCCCGCGCGGCGGTGGCGTCGCTCACGAGTGCTTCGGAGTCCTGCCGGAGGCGGTCGAGCTTGTACCTCCCATCCGCCCCGTAACACTTCCCGTCAAATGACCCCGTAAAGGTTCGTGTCCAGGGACAATCAATTCAATCGTTTGTCGTAACGAGCGATCGGGGGATGATGGTCGCTAGAGTCGATTCGTATAGTCGCCCCGATCTGTCACGACATCGGCGAGTTAGCTTCATCTCCTTGGAACGACCAAGAACAAGATCCGGGATTGCGACCATTGCCGTCACACCGTGGCCTTCACAGCGTGGCTTGATGCAATAAAACGCTGGATAAGTCGTGCGGCGAGCATCAATACTGGCTGGCAACCACGTGTCCGATGGAAGTGGATAGTCTTGCAGAAACGTAGAGATGTCTGCCACGTTTCCTTCCTTCAGGAAGGCCTGGATATCTGGAACGTCAAAGACAGACTGAGTCAACGTGTGAAATTCACAGCTATAGAATTGCATGGCCCCCATATTCACAGTCCCGATTACAAAGGGTGTTGGCTCTGCGATCCGTTCTTGAATATCGAGCAACATCTTGTTTTGAAGCTGCGCGAGCGCTACCTGAGCATTCGCAGGTGCAGAAGCAACAAACTCCTCGTCTCGACGAAGTCCTGACGGGTCTGAATCAACCCAATCCGTTGACGGAGCACTTGTCATGCGGAACTTCGTTACGTGACCAGTTCCCAGAACTCTACCGTCGACCCATTGACCATAGTTCGCACGATACCAATCGTGACGGTGCACTAATGACCAAAAGACGCAGGCCACTCGTGGGGCGTCATTTAGTAGTCCACAACGAAAGACCAATGCCGCTGCGGATTTGTCGTCGTACATGAGTGAGCCTCCTAGAACAATTCGACGCCAAGGTTGCTGAGCAGGTTCCGGAACCTTCTTTCCCAATCAAGGATTTCATCATCCGGTGGCTTGATGCCCAGCCAATTGTTCTTGGCCGCGCGCTCAAGGTGATGCAGTTCCTCAAGATAGGTCAGGCGACCGTGACCTTCGTAGAGATAGATGATGCGGTTTTCAGCATCAAACGTCCCGAAACGAGGGCCCTCGATTCCGTCGACTATTTTTGTGGGAGGTGGCCCAAGTGGACGGATAATCTTGATCTTGTGCTGATCGAGCAGTGGCTCCAATCGAGTGATTTGGGATTCCACCTCTTCAGCAACAATCCGGTTGGGGATTCGATATCGCCGAGTGTTATGCGCCAAACCCCCTAGGGCTCCGCCCTTTGGAGCAATCGCCCCCGCCACATCTTCGACAACGTCCGCTCGGTTGCCAAGAGCACCGGCGGAGTCGGCGACGCCGTCGAGCGGTTTCCCAACGCGGCTCAGGTCGCCGCCGACTCGCTTGCCGTTGAGACCCGTGCCAAGAAGGTTCAGGACGAACAACGTGCCGTTCCAGCCGTTGAGGCCGTTCTGATGGATGTCGTGGCCCTGTTGCACCAGGCCTACGGCGCTCGAAGTGAAGTCGATAGCCTGGAGGACTCGGCCGACGCGCGACGCGTTTCCCAAGGCAAACGGGGAAAGGGTGAGGATGATTTCCGACGTGATGCGAGCCGGGTAATAGGCGTAATCGTAGTACGGATCGTCCTCGCCGCCGAACAGCGAGGAAGGCTCAGTTCCCGCACCGATCGAAACGCCTTCCATCAGAGGGTTCGTGACCGAGTTGCCGATGGCGCGTAGCGACGTGAGCGTCGTTCCCCAGTAAAGAGAGGCGGGGACGGGAAAGAACACGGCCGCCGACATGAAGGCGGCCTCACGGATCTCGGGGTGTTCGTCCAGGAACGAGGGCGAGTAGCGTGGCGCGCCGGGGCGCGGCAGGACGTCCTTCGCCGCAGTCGTGAACGAGGCTTCCCTGGCCTCGCGCCGCTCGGCCGATTCCTGCAGGCTCTCGTCACGCGCCTGGGCCAGTTCGTCGTCGTAATCCAGCAACTGCTCCCGGAGCGACTGCGTCGACTGAATCGCCGCCGCATAGCCGGCATTGCGCTGCGTGCTTGCGGCGTCCCGCGCGGCGGTCGCGTCGCTCACGAGTGCTTCGGCGTCCTGCCGGAGGCGATCGAGGAACAGATGGAGCTGCGAACGGAGGGCGCTGCGCTCCGCGTTCGACTCGCTGAGTCCCTCGGCCTTCAGCGCCGTGCGTCGCGCGAGTTGTTCGTCTCGACCGGCGTCGACGAGCGCTCGCTGCTCGTCCAGCTCGACGGCCAGTTCCGCGCGAGCGGCTGCGAGGCCGGCGACCGCGTCGTTTAGCGCATCCTCGAGGAGGCTCCGCCAGCCGGCCGCTTGGTCGTAGGCGTCCGCCGCCTCGGCGAGCAACTGGTCAATGAACGTGGGCGGCAAGTCCGGATATGGGAACTCGACGGCGATCGTCGCATCGTGCTCGACGACGCTTCCGATGAGCGGCGCGGAGAGGACGGCGGTAATCGCATCGCCGCTGCGCACCTGTTGGATGGCGGACGCGGCATAAATGCCGCCGCCGATGCCTCCCGCGGCGACGACGCGTCCGATATGACCGCCGTCGACCAGGTTGTTTGGGTTCAGGGCTTGAATGGTCGCCGAGATCGAGCCATGGCTAAAGACGTCGGCGTATGCATCGGAGTAGCCGGCGGACCAGTCGTCCCAGCCGATATTTCGATCGGCGATGACGGCCCCCGTGACGTCGCCGCGAGCCCAGAGTTGGAGGACGTCGCGCTGGGCGTGCAGATCCGCGTCCATGTCGCCGTATGTCCAGACCGCCGCATCGCGTCCCGCTTGAAGATCGCCTGTGACGTCGCCGTGTGCGTAGAGTGCGAGATCGCGTCCCGCGGCGATGCTTCCTGAGAGGGCCGCGAAGGCGACGACCACCGCGTCGCTGCCCGCTTCGACGCTGCCATTCAGTCCTCCCAGCGCGATGACGGCGGCCGAGTCGCCGGCCTCGACGGAACCATCCAGGCCTCCCACGAGCCACGCGAATGCGTCGGTCGCGGCGGTGACGGAACCGACCGCGTCGTCAAACGAGGCGAGGCCCGCCCAGCCGGAATCTGAAGTCACGACGCACTGACAATTTTGGTAAGACCACGCCAGCGCCCCCGTGTCCCCCGTCACGGTGAGCGGTCCAAAGCCGATGCCCCAGGTGATGGCAATCGCGTACTGACCGGCCAGCACCGAGCCTCCAGGTCCGGCGAACGACCAGTTTACGGCATCGCGTCCGGCGGAAACGCTTCCTTCAGTCAAGCCCCAGGAGATCGCCACGGCATCGCGTGCGGCGAAAATGTTGCCGCGATATCCCTCGAAGCCATACGCCAGTCCGTCGCGTCCGGCGGAGACATGCACGGTGCTCCCCTGGCCCGCGATGGCCACGGCATCGCGTCCTGACGTAACGCCGCCCGCCAATGCGCCGAGAGTGCTCGCGTAGGCGTCTCGAGTTGCCTGCAAATAGGTGACGAGGGTGTCTCCGGCAATGACGAATAAATCTCGTCCGGAACCAGTGACTGAACCTCCTTGTCCGGCAACAACCAATCCATCGCGTGCTGCCGTAACCGTCGATGCAACGCCGCCAGACGTAACGATTACCACGTCGCGAGTCACAGATTCGACGGTGGCGGTGACCGTGTCGTAAGCGATAATCAACGCGTCGCGTGTCACGGCAAACGGGGAGTTGTCGGCTGGAACGGAAAGTTTTCGAAAAGCTTATGGAGACCAAGCGGACGCCCAAAATACCGAAGACCACCGCGTCAGATCGACGTAGAACGTTGGAATACAGAATCAATAAGAAACTCAAGAAGTTTGGTCTGGGGGCCGTGACGACAGACAGTGACCAGCAATATCTGGAGTTGATTCGTGTAAAAGAGACCAATGACCAGGCTGCCGCCGCCCCCGGCGACTCGGGAGGCTGAATTCTCTACCCCAACCGCCGGGCCACGTCCTGCGCCAGTGTCGCCGATTTCTCGGCGTAAATCTCGCTCGTGTCGATCCTCGCGTGGCCGAGCGCTGCTTGGACGGCTTCGAGTCCGGCTTCCTGCCGGATGGCCGTAGCGGCCGTGTGGCGGATTTGGTTGGGGTTCCAGCAATTGGCGTCTCGCCACTGCGACGCCCGTTCGCGCAGCTCACTCGCGTCATTCGCGTCCGGGGGAATAACTCGCCATTCCTCCGGCATGTCGAACGCGCGTTCGCACGCTCGCCAGATCGCTCGCCTGTAGCTGGCGACGTCGTACCGTTCGCCGGGCGCGCGGACGGGTTTGCGTTTGCGATTCGCCCCGATTTCGTTACCCTGCCCCGCCGGCGTTTTGCGCTGCGCGTGGCGACGATCCCGGACTTCCTGGGCGGCCTCCGCGGGTGAAAAGCAATACGACGTCGCGGGACGCGACAAATACGGCCGCAACACTTCCTGTGCGCGGGGGCCGATGTAAACGACCCGCGTTCGGTCACGGTGTTGCGTCTTATGCTCGGCGGGCCGATAAATCCATACTTCGCTCGTGCGATCGACGTCGTCTGGTCGGATCGTGCAGACCTCGCCGGGGCGCATCCCGGTGAGACGCTGCAACTGGATCATGGCCTGCACGACCTTGGGTAGATGCGGCAGCGTTGCGCCGATAACGGCGTCTTCGACCGGGGCCACGGGCGGACGCTCCGGTGCTTTCGTCCGACCGGCCCGGAGTGGCGCAAGGCACTCCAGCGCCTGGACGACGGAGACGGGGACGAGCTGACGGGAAACGCCCCAGCGAAAAATGCGGCGAACGTTTCCCGTGTACGTGTTGGCAACGCCCCGCGAAACACCTTCGTCCACGAACAACTGTCGAACCGCTTCCAGCGCTATGGGGCCGAAATCCTTGGCTGGGGTGTTGCCGTAGAGTGTCCGCAGTGCGCGGATCGGGGTTTTGAAAGTCGAGCAAGTGGAAGTGGCCCGACCATTCTTGCGGTACGTGGCCTCGGCGTGATCGAAGAAAGCCAAGCAAAGCTCTGCCACGGTCGGACCGGACGAGTCGTCGCTCCGATGCCGCACCATTCGCACCGTTTCTCGGCCGGCGGTCTGGATTTCACCGAGCAAGCGGGCGTAGGACTCGCGGGCCTCTGGACTACCGTAACGCCCCAGATAGATGTCTTTACCACCAATCCGCACCCGAGCTTGGCCAGTGGATTTATGGTGGACGACGGACGGAATTGCTTTGCGTGGTCGAGCCATCGTGCAACGTCTCCTGGAGTTTCGGGGTAGGACTACCCTGAAATCCACTCGAAAAACGCTGCACTTCCGACCATCGGAAGGTGTCGTAAGAGTCGACTCAGCAATCAGTTATGATCAGTCGGGGTGATAGGATTTGAACCTACGACCTCTTGGTCCCGAAGGGCTTAGTCCGCTGGCGTGAAACGTGTTCTGTCGCAACAAGTTACAGGCTGTTGTGGGGATGTCAATACCATTCAAACTGACCCACGAAAACCCAGTGAAAACCGCATACTCTGGTACTGGTGTGGTAGAAGTGTGGTAGTAGTCGTACGTACACTTGGCCGCCGGTTTTGAAGGGCTAGGCTGGTGGCCGTTCATGCTCGATTCATGGTTTCCCTGCTTCACTCGGCTTTGGGGGTATCGGAGTGCCGGAACTTGATCTCGCCGAGGTTGAACTCCTTGCGGCGCGTCTC
>JAXMBK010000005.1:0-711615 GCA_046349935.1 Pirellulales bacterium
ACCGCAGAAGGCAGACTTCCGTCCCAAACTGAAGAACTCGGTGAAGGGCGTGACGCGATCAAAGGCGCCCACCGTGCGGTTGTAGGTGCGGTTCTCGCCAGTCAGGAAATACCCGCCTTGAATGTAGGCGCCGTCGTAGTACAGCGAGGGACCGTTGGTCTGATCGACCAACGTTCCCATGTACTCGGCCTGAAAGTGCGCAGGGCCGTACTGGCCGGCCGCTTCCAGGCCGAACATGTTGAAGCCCTTCGCGGGGATGCGACCCGTATCGACGAAGAAGGGAGTGCCCGCCGCGGTGAGGCCGGCGCCCGCCGGGTCGCCGACGAAGAACTCGGGAATGACGCGCGCATCGTAGGTGTCGCCGGTGATTCCGTCGCCATGCCCAGTCAGGCGACTGTAATCGTACGAGGCGCCGGCGTGCAGCAAGTAACGTCCCTCGGCCGGTTCGTCGTAGTACAACAGGTGCGTGACGCGACTGGAGAACGAGTAGCCGCCGTTGTCGCCGATGTCGGTGGCGAAGCGCGAGTCGCCGACGGGGGCGTCGAGGAACCCGCCGGTGCGGAAGACGCCATACGCCCAAGCCGTCATTTCATTCTCGGACTTGTCGTACGCCATCATGCCGACGCGCCGGAACGGCACGAAGGCCTGAAACGGCAACGACCGTTCGAGGAACTCGAGCTGCTTGATCGATGTGAGTGCATCCATGCTGAACGGTTGGCGATACTGCCCAATACGAATGTTGCCGAAGAACGGCACATGCGTCTGCTCGCCCCAGACGTCCATAAAGCTGGGGCGGCCGGCGGTGGCGAAGTCGAATTCGATGGAGTAGTTCGTGAACTCGGCGACGCTGCCGATCGCTTGCAAGCGAGCGCGGCGAAAACCGGTGCCGTCTTGGATGTCGCCCAGCGTCGTGCGGTTGTTGGCGTCTTGCGAGAAGTAGCCCGTATCGAGGTGAAAGAAGCCGCTCAGTCGGACCGTGGGAAAGGTCGGACCGGCAGGAGCGGCCGCTTGCAGGTTGCTGTCCAAGTTGACGAAGTGTTCTTCCGCGAGCCCGAGCTGGCCGGCGGGAGCGTTTGGCGCCGTCGACGGCGGGTCCGCTTCCGTGGGGAGCCGCGTGATGGCGTATTCGATGTCCTTAAGTTCCTGCAAACGCGACTCGGCCGCTTCGAGTCGTTCGGCGAGCGCTCGGAAGTCGTCCCAAGAGGGAGTCGGCGGCGTCGCGTCGACGAGCGCAGCGGGGGGCGGAGCGGCGACGCCGTCTTGCGCGGGCGCCGACAGGGGCGACAGGACGCCCAGCCCAAATAGGAGGGACGCCGTCTGCCAGTGTTTCCAATACTTGCGCCACAGTGCCATGCTTTCCACTCCCAACACGATTTCGCAAAAACTGCGACTTGTGCTGCTTATCGGGCTGGAATGCGTGGCATCGATAGTGTCGATTTTGCGTTGTAATCTGCCGCGCGCAGGACCTGGCAAATCTTGCGGAATGCGAAGTTCGTAGCGTGTGTTTTCGGTCGCCAAGCGTCCGCGCATCTGACGATTGAGTCGGGGTTTACGGCGTCGCATATCGACGCGTCGCCACCTGCGACACGAATGCGCGGAAAGCTCGAACATTACGAACGCCCGCCGACGATAGAGGCCGTGCTGTAATGGGGCGGCGGCGTGACGCGAGTGCGCGACCACCGGTAGGCGCGGGTGTCCGTCAACCCTTCTCGGCGTCAGGGACACCGCTGCGGCACGCTGGCGACTTTCGGGGGGGCACGTGCCAGCCCTCACCCGGGCTGACGCCCGACCTCTCCCGGAGTACCGGGCGAGGCGACGACCTACGCGCAGCGCCGCAACTCTCGAGAAGGGGCAAGATTACACGCCCGCGTGCGACGCCTGCCGGGGCTCGAACCCGAGACCTACGGATTAAAAGTCCAGGCGGATGGTGCGAATCCTCCGGGAAATTCGCGAATTTCGCGGTGAGCGCAGCACAAGGCGCAGCAGTGACGTCGCGGTCCTTCGACGATGACCTCCAGCGTACGCGGCGAACCTTCCCGCAAAGACGCCTGCCGGGAGAGCATTCTCCCACCGCACAATCTCGGCGCGTCGGTCGTGCCAGTCGGCCCACGTGAGCGTCGTCGCAAACAGTTGGCCACAGGGCCCGCACTCGGCCCACGCCCCGACACGTGGCCACACGGTGGCCCACACCGCCTCTGCGAAAGTGGTACCACCTTGGACCGCTCACCGATCGGGCAACGGGTCCTCCCCTGCCCAGCTCGCTTCGCGCGGCCAGGGGGAGCCCCCGCTGAGGAAAGGACAGTTTCTTTCGCCGGACCGGATTTTCTGCGGCCCTTCTGTCGCTATCTGACGGACCGCGAGGTTGCCCCGCCAACAGCGCCAGCAACACCGCCAATCGCAAATAACTTGGCGCTCTTGGCGGTGTTGCGAAAACAGCCAAGATTCTGGCGTTATTGCCCCTATCCGTTCCAAGGCCGCCAAGTTGTCGCCACTTGGCGGTGTTGGAATCGGCAATGGATGAGGGTGAGCGAGTTGCTCGGACGAGCGCACCATGTTCGTGACCGAATACCATGGTCGGCCGGAATTGAATCGCTATCGACGAGCAAGAACGCACCGATACAGCAACCCGGCCACATCCAGCATGTCATGGTTAACGATAAAAGATCGCAGCGATAACACCGCAGTCAGAATTCGAATGCCGGCCGCTCACAATCGGTCGCAACTCCTGCACAACGGGCAGGAGAATGAACGCTGTGACAGGCTGCTTAACAGTCCACTGAAAAGAACCGCCTTCGACGGCCGTGCCATTTGCTGCGGTAGAATTTGTGCACAGTAGTCGCCGGCTCGTGTGAAGCCACAACAGGTCATCCTACCCGTCCGTCGAGTCACGGAAGGTTGTTCACCCACGCCGGATTCCAATTGGGGATAGCCTGGCTCATGTTCAATGCGCCGGCCGCGCATTCCATTGGAAAGCAGGATTAACTGCCAAAGATTCTCCGCTCAAGACATCCATCACGGTCAATCTTTGGTCGGTGCTGCTCCCCTCCCAGAACTAAACCCGTATGGCGCCATTCATTCGAAAACGAGCTACTACTGCCCGACAGTAGGGACTTCGCCGGGTGTTATTGCAGGGCCCGCAACAGGAACCCGTGCTGCTCGCTGGCGGGGCGCGGGACCTGCATGAAACCCACAATGTCCCCGACTTCATTGATTCCAATCGCTTGCTGCAGAACTCGGTCGCCGACATCCGTTATCGTATTCAGGTTGGTTGGAGTCCCATTCACATATACGACAGCCTTGGAAGGGCCTCGTTTGTCCGTCGCCCAGCCCACGACCTGTTCAGCGCGATTCACGTCGAACGCCTGGCTGGTCACGCCTCCCAAGGTTCCCAAAACGGTCGTGGGTTTCGCGCTGTTGAATGGGCGCCACACGAAGCCGCGTGCGCTGTCTGAGGCACCGGTCACTCCTCCGTCGTTCCGCCACGACGAGCCTACGACGGCGAGTTGCGAATCGCCGAACGGATAGTCGTTCAGGGCACGGATACTAGCCAGGGCCAGCGCGCAGTTTGGGCGACATGGGATAGCTGGGGAAGGGCTCGCGCTCTGATGCCTTAAAGGGTATACCATCGCGATTGAGTTCGGCTTTCGTGAACGAGATTGCGGGGAGTTGGCGATGGGCAACACGGCTCGGATCGATATCGAGGATGTATTGGAGCACTTCGGTCACTTGGAGGATCCGCGTTCGAGCATTAATCGACAGCATCCACTGACCAGCGTGGTGGTGGCCATCATGGCGATCCTTGCAGGAGCGAATGGTCCCACGGCAATCGCGAAGTGGGCGAAGATCAAGCAAGCGTTCTTGGAGAACTGGTTGCCGCTGCCGCATGGAGTCCCGTCGAAGGACGTGTTTCGCCGAGTTCTGATGGCGTTGAATCCGGAAGCCTTTCAGGCCTCTTTCGAGGAATGGCTCAGCGCGTTGCGAGAGAGCGCCGTTCAAGCCACCGGCGTGGAACGACCCACGTTTGCCGTCGACGGTAAGACGCTTCGGCGCAGTCATGATCGCGGCAAGAACCTGGGGGCGATGCACTCGGTGAGCATCTGGGCGAGCGAGTTGGGACTCACGTTGGCGCAAGTGGCGACCGAGGAAAAATCGAACGAAATCACGGCGATTCCGCGGGCGTTAGCACTTGTCGACCTGAAAGGTGCGATCGTGACCATCGACGCCATGGGCACGCAGACGGCGATTGCGCAACAGATCGTCGAAGGCGAAGGAGACTACATCCTGGCGCTGAAAGGCAACCAGGGGACTCTGTGCGAGGCCGCCGTCGACTATCTTGAGCAACAAGCTTCGAACGACTTCCGAGACATCGGAGCTCGCCGCCTCGAAACAACCGAGGAGGCCCACGGACGCACGGAGACCCGCACGTACATCCAGATGCCAGTTCCGAAAGATCTGCCGGGCGCGGATCGTTGGCACGGACTGATGTCCTTGGGAGTCGCGATCTTGTATTGCATTCGCGATGGCAAGGAGACCCATGAGGCTCGTTACTTCATCAGCAGTCTGCCCGTGAAGGTCAAGCAATTCGCGCGAGCTGTTCGCAATCATTGGGGCATCGAGAACTCTTGTCATTGGTGTCTGGATGTGACGTATCGAGAGGACGAATCACGTATTCGCGACGAGCACCTGCGAGAGAACTTTGCGTGGCTGAACCGCTTCACCTTGTCGTTGCTGAAGCAGCACCGCAGTAAGGAAAGCATTGCCATGAAACGTCGCGCGTGCGGTTGGAACGAAAACTACATGCTGGAAATCCTTGCTGGCACAACCACTTAGTTCGCGCTGGCCCTGCAAATAGGCCCGCCTACCATCAAGCCCGCGTCGGTCTCGACAGGCTCAGCTCCTGTCTCCGACCGTTCGGCCGATGAGAAGGGCAGTAATTCTGCCGATGAATGACGCGAGTGCGGCAGCGGAGGGAGGCAACATGGCACTCCGTGCTGTAATGCCACGCCTCGAGTCGCCCCTTGTGACCAAGGAACGGCTGACGGTCGAAATGTGGCCATGGACAAACTACGAATGGGGAATCTCGAGTTCTCTCCGAATGGCTCTCGGGAAGAGGATGTTGTTTTCCTTGTGAATGTGCTCGTGCAAATCCAGTTCGAGTCGCCGCAAACCGTCCAGCATGGCCCGGTAGGTATTGCAGGCGTCGTGCGGAATTTGATAGTCGCCTGTCGCGCGACGAATCCTCGACAAAGCGTCGCCGGCACTCTCGTGCTCGTGCTCCATCATGCGAATCGGATTGGCGACGGTGCCAAATGGGAACGATCCCCCACTGTTCGCCAGTTCGAGCCGTCGAATGGCCGGGAACAGAATCTGTTCTTCCTTGAACATGTGGGGAACGAGCTCCGCTTGAAGGGCCGCGAACGCAGACGCCACCTCCTTCATTTCGGGATGACTCGCGCCATGAGCTCCCACGACCTTGGCGATCATTGTCTGCAAACGGGGCAGTTCCGATTTGAGATAGGCGTGGTGATTACTTTCAATATGGTCGCACAGCGCCGTCAAGGTTTCTAAATCCCACCGATTGGCAGATGCGCCGACGGAGTCGGCCTCGGCAGCATCGAGTTGACGAAGAACATCGCCCGTATCGAGGCGCCGCTCCGCGCACACCTGCCGGAGCGATTTGTCGCCCCCACAGCAATAGTCAATCTGAAAGGCTTCGAAAACACGCGACGTATTCGGTCGCTCCGCCACCCATTGGCCGACGGGCGAATCCAGATCAAGTCTCGACATATTCCCTCTCTCTAGTTCTTGTGGACGGGGCAAGTTGCGCCTAGTCGCCGGACGCAAACACCGTGGACGACACATGGACGTTCTGTAGTATTTCAACGTCCGTGTGACAGGTGGGAAGTCGACCGACAGGTTTCCCGATAAACCGGACGCGGAACCCTTCCCCATTCAATCTCTATTTTCGCAAATCATCGCAATTCGTTCAGCGGCCTGTTCTCCCGAATGGATGCATTGGGGTACGCCGACGCCCTCGTAGGCATTACCCGCAAGTTCCAGACCCGGCCACTGAGCGAGCCTGGAGCGAACGGAGGCGACCCACTCGAGATGGCCGACTTGGTACTGGGGCATCGCCTGATTCCAGCGATTCAAGCAGCTGAAGACCGGCTTTTGGTCGATGCCGAGCAGCCGTGCCAACTCTTCGTGCGCCGTTTCCACGAGTGCTGCGTCGTCGCGTTGCAAGAGATCGGGACGAGCTGCGCCGCCGAGGAAGACCCGGATCAGCACATGCCCTGGCGGGGCGCGTCCTGGAAACTTCACGCTTGAGAAACTCCCCGACAGGATTGGCCGACGTTCGATCTGGGGCACCACAAAGCCAAAACCGTCGAGCGGATGTTGGATCTGATCGCGAAGATAACCCAAGGAGGCGATTGCGCTGCCTGCGCTTGGAACATTCTCGAAATCCGCAGATAACTCAGGATCAACCGAATTCAGCAAGCGTTGCGTTTGCCGGACGGAAGCGGCGATCACGACGTGATCGAAACAAGCCGGCGCGCCGCCTTCGGCGAAACTCAGCCTCCAGGGTCCATCGCCGTCGCGGGTGAGACGCTCGACTTGCGTGTTGAGTTGGATCGCCCCGGCGGGCAAGGCACGCACCAGTGCATCGACAAGTTCCGACAGCCCTCCGGCGAGTCCAACGAATAAGCTGTAGCGGGCGCCGCTACTTGGTCCCGCAGCGTCCCGAGTCGTCGGTTTTCGCCGCATGGCGCGGATCAGGCTGCCATACTGCTGCTCCATTTCGAGAAACCGCGGCATGGTCGCCCGAACACTGAGACGCTCTGGATCTCCAGTGTACATGCCACCCACGAGCGGTTGAATCAAGCGGTCGAACGCTTCGCGACCAAACCGACGGCGCACAAACGAAGCGAGGCTCTCGTCCTGTCCCTCGCCCTTCGGCACAAAGGCTTCCGCCACCATGCGAAGTTTTCCCCACGGACTCAGAATGGGCGTCGTGACCAGTGGTCCGATGCGGCTGGGGGCCATGATCATCAGCCCATCGGGAATCGGCAGCAACCTTCCGCGGCGCACCACGAAGGCGCGGCGATGCGTCGCATCGGTCTCGATAAGCCGATTCTCCAGACCAAGCCGCTGGCACAACTGCACGGCCCAGGGCAGCGACGTGATGAAACTGTCGGCGCTGCTTTCGATCAAGTACCCTTCCTGGCAAGTCGTCTGCACGACGCCGCCGGGCCTGGACGACGCGTCAAAGACCGCCAACTCGGCTTCGGGAAGACGCTCACGTAGTCGCAGAGCCGCCGACAATCCGGTGATTCCGGCGCCGATCACGGCAACGCGTCTGACTGGCGGATTTCGTAGATTGGACTGCATTGACGCCTGGCCTCCCAGGGACCTATTCTGAGGATTAATCTTGAGATCGCAAAGTGGGCTTGAACACTCGGTCGACAATGCGACGGGAGAGCAAAACTCTGATGGAAACGCCCACCCATGTCTCCGCGGCCGAAACACGGACGAAGATGACGGGCCGCAAGAACTTCGACCACAGCCCATTGATCGTCTTCTACGAGATTACCAAGGCCTGCGATTTGGTCTGCTTACATTGCCGCGCTTGCGCGCAGGCCGAACCGGCGCCCAGCGAATTGAACACCGCCGATTCGATGGCCCTCATCGAGCAACTGGCCACGTTTCCGGAGCCGCCCTTATTGGTTCTTTCGGGCGGCGACCCGCTAAAGCGAGCAGACGTGTTCGAACTAATCTCCCATGCCGTGAGCAAAGGATTGGAAACCGCGATTACTCCTTCGCCGACGCCGCTGGTGACGACGGAGGCCATTCACCGGCTAAAACGAGCGGGGATCTCACGGATGGCCGTGAGTATTGATGGCGCGGACGCCGAGACGCATGATCGCATCCGCGGCGTCGCGGGGAGCTTCACTCAGACCCAGCAAATGATGGCCGACGCTCGAGCCTGCGGGATTCCGGTTCAGGTCAATACAACGCTCACTCCGTTCAGCTATGATCAACTCGAAGACATCGCCAGCATGTTGGCCGAGCACGAGATTGTGCTGTGGTCGCTCTTTCTGATCATCCCAGTGGGGCGAGCGACGGAGACGCTGCGATTGACGGGCGAGCAGTACGAAGCGGCCTTTGAGCGTCTGTGGGCGTTATCCAATAAATACTCCTTCGCGATCAAAACGACCGAAGGGATGCACTATCGGCGTTTCGTTCTTCAACGGCGAAAGGCGGAGCCGGAATCCAACGGGGCGAGACAATCGGCCCGGGGCGGATGGGCGCATGGTTTTCCAGGCGTCAATGATGGTCGTGGGATACTCTTCCTGAGCCATTCCGGCATGATCTACCCCAGCGGCTTCCTGCCGCTGTTGTGCGGCGTATTTCCGTTCAACAACATCGTGGATGTCTATCAGAACGCGCCGATCTTCCGCCGCCTCCGCGACTCGGACAGTTTTGAGGGCAAATGCGGCGTGTGCGATTACCGCCATCTGTGCGGCGGCAGTCGAGCTCGAGCCTTCGCGGTCACGGGCGATCCGTACGCCGCCGAACCCGATTGCGTCTATGTCCCACCGCGTTGGGAGCACTTCCTAGCTGGCCAAACAGCCGAAAAATCTTCACCGTGCCATGAATCGACGGACGCCCAGCAACCTAACTGAGTATGTCGAGATTGCTCAAGCTGCGCACGTCAATCGTCGCGGAGGCGACAATCAGAGCGGTCAGCGAATCCTCCATTTCAGTTGCGCTTGGTGGAGATTCGGCGGACCTCGTCGATCGGGCGACAGAACTTCGAACCAACGGCCGTTCGTGTTTGTGATCGTAGAGTCGCCGGAACGAACGCCCACGATGTTGATCATGTCGGCAGCCCAACTCAGCCGGATTAACCGACGATTCGAACACCCAAGCATGGCGTTTTCTTCCGGGATGGAACATAACGCCGCTCAAGTGAGCTCCTACTCTCCCCACAGCCTGGATTGGGAATGCAACGCGTCGCTTAGTTCGTGTAGTGCAAACTTTCCTCGAGATAAGGATCGCGCAACGGCACGGGGTGTGCGCGGCTGAATGCGACGTCGAAGAGCCAAATGGCAATGCCAGCGCCGGCGACCATGCCGGCGACCTCAGGAACTCCCAGCGGCGGCGCGTCGCCAACCACCGGCGGGTAAATCAAGACGGAGAGATCAATCCACCGTCCCAAGAGAACCGCGCCAGCGACGCGGAGCATGATGCGTTCGCTACGCTTGCTTTGCCGCGGCAACAACACGAAGAACGGAACACCCCAGTTCAGAACCAAACTTGCGACGATCATCGGTCCCCAAGCGCCTTGAATCCGACGCGAGAAGTAAACCGTCTCTTCGGGGATGTTCGAATACCAGATCAACATGTACTGGCAGAACCAGATATAGATCCAGAAGCAACTGAACCCGAGCAACAGTTTTCCCAGATCGTGCAGGTGTTCATCACGAAAAAAAGACTGCAGCCGCCCGCCGCGGCGCAACAGAACGGCGGCGATGATCACCGCGGCCAGCGTCGCTTGAAACATGCCCGAAAAATGATACACGCCCCAAATCGTGCTGAACCACAGAGGTTCCAACGCCATGATCCAGTCGATCGCCGCCAGCGAAAACGTCACGGCGAACACCGCCAAGAAGAGAGCGGACGCGACGGCGCCCAGACGGTTGGCGGAGGTCGCCGGCAATTGATCTTGGGCGTGCGAGGCGGCGACGAGCCGGTAAGTGAAGGCGATCCACAGTCCTAGGTAGCCGACCGAGCGCAACAAGAGAAAGCCGGGCGTGAGCCACCACTGCTTGAACCAAAACGAACCGACATCGCCGCGCCCATGAAAGTGCCAGGCGAAGCGGTCCGTCTGGGAAAACAGCAAGCCGATCAACAGCGCGCCGCCCACGGGAATCAGCCATGTTAGAGCTTCGGGCACGCGGCGAATGGCCACATGCCAGCTCGCGTCGGTCACGTTCGCCAACGCGACGAACACAGCGCCTCCAAGTCCGAGCGTTAGCAGATAGAAGGCCGCCACGTAACCGCCGGCCCAAGCCCGCTCGGGTACGATTACGGCCGCCGCGACGATCGCGGCGATTCCCAAGAGCGCGATGGTTCCGCCGAAACGGCGAAGTCGGTCTGATTGTCGGGGGTAGTTCGTCATGGCACTGTCGATGGAGTTGGGGGAGCCAAGAGAGCTGCCGGCAGCGGCGTGGAGTTCTGTTTTTCGGCGGCGGTGGACTGCAGGGAACGGACGAAATTGACCACGTACCAACGCTGTTCCCGATCAAGCTGCACGGCCATGGCAGGCATGCTGCCTTGGCCATAGGTCAGGATGTGAAACAATTGACCATCCTTCATTTGCGTCGACTTGCCGGTCGGCAAGGGCGGCGGAGGCGGAAACCCGCGCAAAGCGACTGGTCCGTCGCCGGCGCCGCCGACGCCATGACACGACTGGCAGTAGACCTTATAAAGCCTCTCGCCACGCTGCGTGGTGGCAACCCAGGCGGACCGCGGATCGGGGATTTGCGAACCTTGCTCCGCCGGGGATGATGCCGCGGCTGGGTATTGTCGAAACGGATTCCGCAACTCCTCGCCCGCGCGGAGAGCGTCTTCTTTCGATGCCGTGAAGTGCAATGGCGACAAACCGCGGGCGATGGATCCGGGCACGGGCGATTGCTGCGTCCGGCCATTGGAGAACTCGCGCGTCGCTTCAAATGCCTGGAGCGCCGGCGAGCGAGCCATCTCCGGCATGATTTCCCAATTGGGCTGCGCGGGGTTGGGGCGAACGACCGACGCGACCAAGAGAATGATCGCCAGGAGTGCGGCGAGACCGAGCGTTAAGAGCGGCGATTTCACGAGCGTGCTCCTTCGCGGATGCATTCATGCGTTTCGAGCACCTGGTGGTCCCGCAGCAACCGGATCGCATCCGCGACCTCGAACGCCGCGTTCGACTGTTCAATCAACAAGACGAAGCGATCGTCAGTGACGCGCGGGTCCACGGGACGGCACTTCTTCCCGGGGTAAAGGCGACTGACGGCGAACAGGGCAAACACGGAACTGAATCCCGCCAAAAACACGGCGGCTTCGAACGCCACCGGCAGGTCCGAGGGAAGCGAGTTCCACGGTTTGCCGCCGACATTCACGGGCCAGTCGAACGCCATGGTCCAATGTTCAAACCACAGCATTCCCATGGCCCCGATCAGGCCTCCCAACAGGCAAACCCAGGGCAGTCGCGACGGCCGCAGTCCGAGCGCCCGATCCAGCCCGTGCACCGCATAGGGCGTGTAGGCGTCGACGATGGTCCAGCCTTGGTTGCGAACGGCGGCGACGGCGGACAACAAATCGCTTTCGTGTGCGAAACTCGCAGACAACAATCGTTGGCTCATGTCGCTTGCTCCCTCGCTTTGGGCCGATCCGCCGCGGGTTTCGGCAGGTGCGCTGCTCCCTTAATCTCTGCGATGGCGATCGCCGGCGCGATGCGGCAGAACACTAAGAACAGCGTGAAAAACAGTCCAAAGCTCCCCACAAACGTGGCGATCTCAATCGTCGTCGGCGAGTAACTCGCCCAACTCGACGGCAAATAGTCCCGGTGCAGACTCGTCACGATGATCACGAAACGTTCGAACCACATGCCGATATTGACGACGATGGCGATCACGAACACCGCGGGCAGCTGCGTTCGCACCGTTTTGAACCACAGCAACTGTGGGATTACCACGTTGCAAGTGACCATCGTCCAATACGCCCACCGCATCGGCCCGGCTGCCCGGTTCAAGAAGACGAACTGTTCGTAGGGGTTGCCGCTATAGGCAGCGACAAAGAACTCGGTGGCGTACGCCAAACCGACGAGACTACCCATCGAGAGCATTAAGAGCGCCATGCGCTCGATGTGCTTCACGGTGATGTAATCTTCCAATCGCATCGTCTTGCGAGCGATGATCATCAGCGTGATGACCATCGCCAGACCGCTGAAAATTGCTCCGGCCACAAAGTAAGGCGGGAAAATCGTCGTGTGCCAACCTGGAATCACCGACGTGGCGAAGTCCATGCTCACAATGGTATGCACCGAGAATACCAACGGCGTCGCCAAACCGGCGAGCAGCATATAGACCGTCTCGTAGCGGTTCCAGACGCGCGCCGAGCCGTCCCAACCGATCGCTAGGAACGCAAAGACTCTCTTTCGCCAGCCATCTTGGGAGCGATCACGAACCGTGGCCAAGTCGGGAATCAGCCCGATGTACCAAAAGACGGCTGAAATCGCGAGGTAGGTGGAAATGGCGAACACGTCCCAGAGCAGGGGCGATTTGAAATTCAGCCACAACGGCCCGCGGTCATTCGGGTAAGGGATCATCCATAATGCGAGCCAGGTGCGTCCCATATGAATCAAGGGAAAGATGCCCGCGCAGCAGACGGCGAAGATCGTCATCGCTTCGGCGGAGCGATTGACGGCCGTGCGCCATTTTTGGCGGAAGAGGAAGAGTACGGCCGAGATGAGCGTTCCCGCGTGTCCAATGCCGACCCAAAAGACAAAGTTGGTGATATCGAATCCCCAACCGATGGTCTTGTTCAAGCCCCAGGTTCCAATGCCTACGGCCAACTGATACCAGACCGCCGCCGCGCCAATGGCGAGCGCGAAGAGTGCAACGAAGAACGCCGCCCACCACCAGATCGTCGGGCGCCCCGCCATGGGGGCGCAGATGTCATTCGTCACCCCGGCGAGCGTCTTGTCGCCGGTGATCAGCGGAGGGCGAAGCATCGAATGGCGATCAGTCATGAGCCTGCTCCTGATGCGCGTCCCCATGGTTTTCCTCTCGGTTTCTCACCATCCGTAGGTAAGACACGATCGGGCGAAAATTAAACTCCTCCAAGACGCCGAAACGCCGTGGACTGGCAAGCGTTTGGGAAAGCTGGCTGCCAGGGTCGTTCGCGTCGCCGAATACGATGGCCTGCGCGGGACACGACTGTTGGCACGCGGTGAGGATCGCGCCGTCCTGGAGCGGAAGGCCGCGGCGCGATGCTTCGGCCTTTCCTTCCTCAATCCGCTGCACGCACAGGGAGCATTTCTCCATGACGCCTCGCGAACGCACGGCGACATCCGGATTGAGGAGCAGGTTCTGCAGCGAGTCGTCGCGGGAATACTCAAACCAATTGAAGCGACGCACTTTGTAGGGACAATTGTTGGCGCAGTAGCGAGTTCCGACGCAGCGATTGTAGGCCTGATCGTTCAACCCTTCGTCGCTATGCACTGTGGCCAGCACCGGGCAAACCGTTTCACAGGGAGCATGTCCGCAGTGCTGGCACATCATCGGCTGATGGGCGACGTCCACGTCGTCTCCCTCCCCTGAGTAGTAGCGGTCGATGCGAATCCAATGCATCTCTCGCTGTCGTCGCACTTCGTCACGCCCCACGACCGGAACATTGTTCTCCGACTGGCAGGCGATGACGCATGCCGAGCAACCGGTGCAGGCATTGAGATCGATGCTCATCCCCCAGGCATGACCGGCGAGGGGATGATCGTTCGGCCACAGGTCGGGCCCCGCGTCGTGGTGAGTTGCCGGCGCACCGGCTCGCGGATCGGCGGCGAAGGCGGCGAGCGTCGTCTCCTGAATGGGTTCGCGCAATTCGGCGCCGGGAGGCGCTACGTGCGCCGGCACCTCCAAACGGTGGTGCTCCTGCGTCGTCGCCAATTCGATACGGCGACCGATCTTGGTGATCTGTACACCGGTGCGATGGTAATGCAGGCCCGCGCCGTTCGACTCCAACAGCGACGCCGCATTCTTGCCGACTCGTTCCCCCGCCGCGACCGTCGGCCGCGCCTCCAGCCATTGGGGACCAACCCGGGCGAATCGCTCAGTTCCACGCACCCCGTAGCCCAGCGGAATGGCGACCACGCGGTCGTGCTGGCCGGGCTGAACAACCGCTGGCAACTCGACCATCTCGCCGCCGTCGGCCAGGGCGACCTGGACCACGTCACCGTCGATGATCGCGAGTTCGCGAGCCGCCGCGGGGGACAAAGCGACATAATTGTCCCAGGTCGTCTTGGTGATCGGATCGGGCAGTTCCTGCAACCAGGGGTTGTGAGCGTGGCGTCCATCTGGCAAACCGACGCGATCGAAGAGTTCCAGCACCCACGCTTCCGCGCTCCCGTTCGGCAGTGGTTCGAGCGCCGCCGCCCGAAACGAGGGTTCGTTCGTCTCCTGCGGCGGCACAACGACCACGCCGTCGTGCAACGACTGATCCCAGAACGACTGGAAGTCGGTCTGATCGGTCCGTGGGAGAATGTGTTCGCGCCAATGCCGCTGGACGATGTCCAGGGCGTCGGCGGGGGTTCCGCTCCAAATTGCGAGCGACTCAAGCAACGACCGTGTCTGCTTCAGGGGCCGCAGCAGCGGTTGCGAGAGGCTGAGCCAGCCGTTTATGGGCTCCGCATCCCCCCAGGATTCAAGTGGGTGATGGTCCGGACAAACGGCAGTTGCCACGACGGTCGTGTCGTCCTCGCGCTCGGCAGTGCAGATCACGAGCGGAACCTTCTTGAGGGCTTCCAATAACTCCCGCGAATTGGGCAGACTGTGCACCAAGTCGAACCCGCACACGAACAACGCGCCTACGTGTCCCGCCCGCAACTCGTCAAGCAGTTCCTGCAAGGCTGCGTCGCTGCCTTGCCTTTGGCGGCTGTCACGCTGCAGGTCCAGCGTCTTTCCGTAACCGTCCAGCAACTGATTGACGCCGTTTACCAGTTTTTGCACCCGCATATCTTGACTGTCGGAAATGACGAGCGCCGAGCCGCGGGCGCGCCACAGGCGTTCCACCAGTTCATGGTGGAATGCCTCCGCCAATACCAAGTCCTCTTGTCGCAGTGCGAAGGTTGGCTCGATCAACGCCCCCGCGCGCTTCGCGAGATCGACGTAGATTCGGCTGAGTACGGCGCCGTAGTCGGCGGGTGAGACCCGAACGCGGCGATCCGCCTTCCCGCCGCTCAGCGACATCCGCCCCTCCAGTTGCAGGTGCCAGGACATCTCCGGACGCTCGACGGTCGGTCGCCGTCGCGTTTTCCAGCCGGCGGTGAACTCGACGGGAGAAATCCAGGTGCCGAGAAAATCGGCGCCGAGCGAAACAATCGCCTGAGCTTGATCAAAGAGGTACCGCGGCAGTTTGCGAACGCCATGCGTCCGCTCGTGCGCGTCGAGTATCGCCGAACTGCTGTGAGCATCCCAGACGACGTGTCGCGCATCGGGAAAACCGCCGAGGAAAGACGTAATCGTCGCTTGGAGCGAGGGACTCGTCACGGTTCCCGTCACCAACCGCACCGCCCCGCGCTCCGCCCGACACTTCTCCAGCGCGCCGGCGATTCGTCGGTCGACCGCGGTCCAGTCGCTTGGCTTGCCCTCGAGTAGCGGCTGTTCCAATCGTTGACGGTCGTAGAGACCCATCGGCAGCGCCTGACCGACGGCGCACAATCCTCCGCGCGAAGCGGGATGTTCCGGCAGTCCTTCCATCTTCAAGGGACGACCGTCGCGCACGGTCGCCAACAAGCCGCACTCCGCGGCGCAACCGCGGCAGGTTGTGGCGTAGCGCAGAGAACGGCCCGGAATCCGCCCCTCGGGTTGCTCCATCAACGGCAGAGCGATTTCGACCGGCGCGCGACTACATCCGACCAGCGCCCCGAGCGTGAGCGAGAACCCGGCCGCTTCAAGAAAGCGTCGCCGGCTCAGGCCGCTCGTCGCGACAGGCCGTGGGTTGGAGGGCGAGGCCGGCTCAGCGACCTCTGCCGCCCCCAGTGGTTTGGGCAGACTTCTCCAATAGACGGGCGTTTTTTTGACAGAAGACATGATCTGGGACTCAGTAGTGGCAGGTGGAGCAGTTCAGCGAGGCGTTCACGGCGCGACCGTTGATTCCTTGCGCCGTCGACTCGCGATGACAGTTGACGCACCAGCCCATCGACAGCGATTCCGCTTGGCGAATTCGCTCCATCGACTCGACCGGGCCGTGACACTTTTGACAGCTGACGCCTGCCGCCACATGCGCACGGTGATCGAACTTCACATAGTCGGGAAGGTTGTGCACCTTGACCCAAGGTATGCCGGCGGCGGGATCAGTTACTGGTTGTTGAGGCGTTTCGATGCGGAGTGCGGCGTACAGCGGCTTGAGTCCATCCGAGACGACTATTTGCGGCTTGCGCTTCTCGGCGTCCGCCTTCGTCAGTTCTTGCCGCAGCAAGTCGTAGGAACTGGCGACATACTTATGACACTTCAAACAGACGTCCGCCGAGGGAATGCCCGCATGCCGGCCATGTTCCGCCGCCGAGTGGCAGAATTTGCAATCGATCCCCAGTTCTCCGGCATGCAAGCGATGCGAGTACGCAATGGGTTGTTGTGGCGCGTACCCCTGCTGATTGTCCGGCAGTCGCCACGATGATGCGGAGGCGCCCAACACCACTAGCCCGAGGGCGATGCCGACCGCCAGCACGATATTCATGATGCGATAGTACATTTCAGATCCTGAATGATCGGAGAAAAACCAACGATTCCTCCGGACGTCATGAAGGCCGAACGCAGCCCTTGCGGGTATAGAACCACCAATTGACTCCTACCGCGACAAGGAAGAACGCCGCGGCGGCGAGGAAGAACGGCGTCGCAGTTTTCGCTCCCCGCCCCGCGGTCAAACTTAAAGTTTCTCCGATCGCCGACGAGAACAGGAACGGTCCATAAGCTGCCACCGCAGCCGTCCAACCAAGCACCTGTGCTCCCTGCCGCGGGTTATGCGCAAAGATCACCGGAAACTGCCGGAAGGTCGAAGCGTTGCCGACTCCCGAGCAAAAGAACAGTCCCAGCATCAACCCCACGAACCAGGGGAATTGTGAATTCGATGTCGGCGCCAAGGCGCCGGTGAAGACCAGCGCGAGGGAGAATCCAATCATTCCTAATCCTGCCCAATGGGTGAGGATGGCGCCGCCTGTCTTATCCGCAATGTACCCAAACGCTACACGCACGGTCGAACCGACAAGAGGTCCAAGGAAAGCGTAGTCCAACGGATTCGGCGAATCTTCGCCAAATCCGCCGTAGAGACTTTTGATTAGCAGGGGAAACGCCGCTGCGAATCCGGAAAAGGAACCGAAGGTCATCAGGTAGGTGATCGTGCAGTACCAAGTGTGCTGGTCGCGGAAGATGTCCAGTTGTTCCAAAAATGACGCCTTCACTGGCACACTGCGAAGATAGATCCAGCAAAGAACGCTGATCAGCAGCAACCATGGCACATACCAATAAGCCGCGTTCTGCAGCCAGACCTCCCGTGCACCCTGCGCGGTCGTGAGCGTCTGCGAAGCGCCCGCTGCGGCGAGCGCAGAGCCCCCGATGATCCACGGCGTCAGAAACTGCGTCAGACAAACGCCGAAGTTCCCGATCCCGGCCTGAATGCCCAGAGCCGTGCCTTGCAGTCGCTTGGGGAAGAAAAGGCTGGTACTTGGCATGTGAGACGAGAAATCCCCCCCTCCCATGCCAATCAACAAGGCAAGCACCAGATACACCCAATAAGGCGTACCGGGCGTCGTGACAGCCAAGCCGATTCCCAGGCAAGGGATCAACTTGGCGAGCGTCGCCAGGGTGATCACCTTGCGTGTTCCATACATGGGGATCAGAAACGTATGAACAATGCGCAGCGTGCCGCCCGCAAGCCCTGGCATGGCTACCAGCCAGAACAACAAACGTTCGTTCTGCTTCGGATCTTCCGAGAACCGGATGCCGACGCCGGTAAAGTTAACGACGAGGGCGCTGAAGACGAACCATGTCGAGAACGACAGCACCAGCGCCGCGGTTGTCAGCCCCAGCGTCCGCCACGCGATCGGCGAACCCAATTTCCGCCAAAACTCTGAATCTTCCGGCGTCCAGTCCTGCAACCAATCGCCTCCACTTGGAGGCGAATTCCCGGCGGTATCAGACGGACGCGAATGTTGCGTTGACATGAGACACGCCTTCTTATTCAATCCGGTGATGCAAGTCCGGAGCCTCGGTCTTGAGCATTCTCGCGATTACCAAGTGCATCCAGGCGAGACAGACCACGACCAGTACAAGAAAGAACATCCAGCAGGAGGTCCATAGTCCCGTCCACTGCAGCAGGTAGCCGAAGATCACGGGACAGATGAAACCGCCCAACCCACCAATCACCCCTACGACGCCCCCCACGACGCCGACATCGTTAGGAAAGTAGTCGGGAATATGCTTGTAGACGGCCGCCTTGCCGATTCCCATGACGGCGCCGAGCAAGAGACTCAGCACCGTAAAGATCCAAACATTGGCCTGGAAGAAGATCTGCGTAACGCCGCGAGCGAGCAATTCCTTCTTCTTGACTTGTTGACCGACTTCGACGACCGATTCTTGCCACGATGTCGCCCGTGGCAGGATCAAGAGTCCAGAGTTGCGTTCGGCTTCGCTCACCAATTCGCGAGTCTTGGGCTGGAGGGGATAGCTTGACGCACCAATCTTCGGAGCGACAACTACGATTCGCTCACGGGTCGCCTCGGTCACTTCGCCTGCCGTCCGCGACATGATTCCGCTGCCCGGAGCGTGGATGTCCATCTGCGGCACGATCAACAGGGCGCAAGATGCCAGCGAGAGTCCCAATACCCAGTACATGACCCGCCGCGCGCCCCAAACGTCCGACATCCAGCCGCCCACGGCGCGGATCACGCCCGAAGGCAGACTATTGCAAGCGGCGAGTGCACCAGCCATGGCGACCGACATTGCATAGGCATTGACGTAATAGGGCACAAGCCATTGGGCGAGTGCGACGAATCCACCAAAAACGAAGAAGTAGTACAGGCCGAATCGCCATACGCGAACCGATTTTAGCGGCGTCAAGCACTTCACAAGTGTCTTTTTTCCACCTGCGGGAAGCCGATTCCGCGAAGTCGCCAAGAACAGCACTCCCATCGCGAGCAACAAGCCTGCGTACAGTTGCGGCAAGCGTCGCCAGCCTTCGATGTTCTCGCCCTGGTCGGTTAACCAGTTGAGGATTTGAGGAGCGCCAAGACTGGTAAGCGCCGCACCAGCGTTGCCCGCCCCGAAAATCCCCAATGCAGTCCCCTGCCGTTGTGGCGGAAACCAGACCGACGTGAAGGCGATGCCGACCGCAAAGGCGGTTCCCACCATGCCGAACCCGAGTCCTGCCAGCGCAAAGTGCCAGTAACTGTCACAGATGCTTACGAGCCAAGTGGGAATCGCACACGAAAGTAACAGCGCGCCCAACACAGGCCGCCCGCCCCATTTATCGGTCACGATCCCCAAAGGCAACCGGAAGATGGAACCCGTGAGCACCGGGATACCGATCAGCCAGCCCATCTCCGAGGGACTCCAGCGGAATACTCCGTTATCTACCAAGTAAGTCACCAGTACGCCGTTCATCATCCAAACAGCGAAGCAGACCGTGAACGCCAAAGTGTTGATCGTCAAGATCCACCAGGCGTAACGGTCGAAGGTCGGAGGCGTAGTTGCCGAAGCGTTCATATTCCAAGGACGTCCTTTACCGGCGACCGTACCAACGAACGACCTGCGGCTTACGCCAGAGATACGGATTGGGAACTACAAGCAGATGCACCAACCGCGTGAACGGAAAGAAGCCGATCGTCAGGAAGGCCAGCACGATATGCAGTTTGACAAGGTGCGGCATCGCCGCGACATAACTCACATCTGGTTGAAACAGGAAGAGCGACCACAGATAGGGCGACATATTCGTCGCAAACCAAGACGAACCCCAGGGGTAGAACAGCGCGAGCAACACGCCGCTGGCGGCTTGCACCAGCAACATCGCAAACAAGATCCAATCGTTGACGGAAGTTACTTTCCGAATCCGGGCGATGGACGCTCGACGGATCATCAAACCGACCAGTCCGACTAACGTCATCAGGCCGAATGCAAGCGCCGCAATCTCGAGGACGAACAGCCGCAGGGGATGGTTGTTCCAGATCAAGATCGAACGCGGAATCAAGAATGCGAGCAGGTGCCCGAACGTCACTGCCAGGATGCCGTAGTGAAACGGGACCGTCGTCCAAAAATGCTGGCGATTCTCGAGAAACTGGCTCGACAAGCTCGAATAGGAGTATGACTGGGCTCGATAACGATGGATCGTCATCAAGAAAAAGGTGCACAAGCACACATAGGGAATGGCGATGAACAGCAACTGATCTATAGGTCGCACTGGCATCACAGATTCTCCTCGTCGCGGTGCCCGCTCGCCTCGAGTTGGACGAGCGTCGGCGCGGGATTTTGGTCGCCGCACTCTCCCTGACAGCCGCCGCACTCGAACGCAACGTCCGCGGCGGGAAAGGCGTGCAGCAAGTCGACTCCTGAAGGAACGGCGCGACCGTCGGCTCGATGCGGCGTGGAGCCGTCTGGCAACGGCCGCCCCTCCCCCCACACTGATCCCAGCACGGCCGCCAGGGCATTCATGACTCCCTGGTAAGGGCTGTCGCCGCGTCCGAGCGCCGCTTGCATTTTCAAGACTGCGGGCTGCACGCAGGCCGGCACAAAACGTTTCGCCTCGCCCTCCGGCATCGCGCCGATCAGCGGCAAGACGTGCGTCAGATGGTCGGGTAGTTCACCGGACTCCGGTACTCCGTACTTCCGCAGTTCTTCCCGCATCCGCACCAGCAACAGGCCGCGATCGTACTCCTCACCGAACAAATGCCAACCGATTTCCAGAGCGCAAGCAGGATTGACGTCGAAGGTCGCCGTATAAGCCTCTTCCCACTCCCAGGGAGCGGTCCCTTCGAGCCAAGCGCCAAAACGCGAGATCTCCCGAGCTGCCTCGGGCAGTTCGGACTGCAGGATTATGTACAGTAGTTCACAGGCCTCGACAGTCTGTTCACTCGGATAGTCGAGCAACCGGCGAAAGGCGTGCAGTGTTCGTGGTCCAGCCATGATCTAGAGTCCCCTCCTCGGCGCGCCGACGAAGCCGAAGCCAGCCTCTTCCCGGTGCTCGTGCGGTTCTTTCATCATTTCGATCGCCTGTTCGCGATGCATCGGAGGAATCACAAAGCGGTCCTCGAAAGTGCAGAGCGCCGTCAGTTGGTAGATCGCGTCAGCCTCTTCGCGGGTGCAGTCGGCTTCCCGCAGCATACGGTCGGCGGTAGCTCGATCGACGTCGCCCACCGTCTCGGCCCGGCGATGCCAGCGGACAGCCTTTTGCTTGGCAAGTGCGTAACGCACCACGCCTTCATGTCCGGCCCCCAACAGATTGGCGAGGAACTTCATCGGCACCCGCGACTGGTCAATGTCGTGGAACAGGTTCTCGCTAGCGTGCTGGATGGAGTCTCCCTCCTTGCTCGCCTGCACGGGCGACATCGGCGGGACGTAGAACAGCATCGGCAGCGTGCGATACTCGATATGCGGCGGCAATGCGATCTTCCATTGCTTGACGAACTTGTACACGGGCGAGCGTTGGGCCGATTCGATCACCCCTTCCGAGACGCCGTTCGCCAGGGCCGCGTTGATGACCTGTGGATCGAAGGGGTCCAAGATCATCTCGCGGTGGGCTTCCACAAGCTCCTGGTCGGGCCGTTTGGCGACCTCCTCGATCCGCTCGGCGTCGTACAAAAGCACGCCCAGATAGCGAATGCGACCGACGCAGGAATGGAAGCAAGCCGGCGCCTGTCCCGTTTCCAACCGCGGGTAACAGAGAATGCACTTTTCGCTTTTGCCGGTAAACCAGTTGAAGTAAGTCTTCTTGTAAGGACAGGCCGCAACGCAGGCCCGCCAAGCTCGACACTTCTGTTGATCGATCAGCACGATGCCGTCCTCGCCCCGTTTGTAGAGCGCTCCCGACGGGCAGGAAGCGACGCAGCACGGATTGAGGCAGTGATTGCAGATGCGGGGCAGATAGAAGAACACCAGCCGCTCGACACTGCTGAGCTGCAGACGTTGCTCTTCCGTGAGGCCCGCGAGATTCGGGTCGTTGGCGGCGTAGATCGGCGACCCGCCGAGATCGTCGTCCCAATTGGGCCCTGATTGAATATCGACCGGTTTGCCATCGATCATCGAGATCGGCACCGCGGTCGGCTGATCTGCCCCTTCTGGCGCGCTAAACAAGTTTTGATAGTCGTAAGTCCATGGCTCGTAGTAGTCGTCCATGCTCGGCATGTGCGGATGGTGGAAGATGTTCGGAACGATCCGCGACCGGCTCGTCGACCGCATCTTCAGCTGGCCGTTTTCATTGGTCTTGAATCCGCCTTGGTATTTCTCTTGATCCTCCCATTTCGTTGGGTAGCCCGTACCGGGCTTGGTTTCGACGTTGTTCCACCACATGTATTCCGCCCCTTTGCGGTCGGTCCACACGTTCTTGCAGGCGACGCTGCAGGTGTGACAACCGATGCACTTGTCGAGGTGGAACACCATCGAGACTTGCGAGCGTACCTGCATGGGAGCTGTTCCGTTGATTTCGAGGAGTAGTCGATGGGTGGGTTGCTTTCTGGCAACTCGGCGGGCGATGCAGCCCGCCTGGCGTTAGTACACGACCTGCGGACATTTGCGCACCAACAGGTGCGTGTCCCGGTTGCACCCGACGGGCCCCCAGTAATTGAAGTGGAAAGTGAACTGCCCGTATCCGCCGATCATCAGATTTGGTTTGAGGCGAGTACGAGTGAGGCTGTTGTGCCCGCCGGACCGGCGATTGTTTCGCAGCGGCGAAAGCGGGATTCCGATCGTGCGTTCCGGGGCGTGGTATTGCATACAGATGCCCCGCGGGATGCGGGCGCTGACGATCGCCGTCGTCACCACGACGCCGTGATCGTTGAAGACTTCGACCCAGTCGTTGTCGGCGATGCCGATTTCGGCCGCGTCATGGTCGTTGAGCCACAGCGGATAGGTTCCGCGCGAGAGCGTCGTCATGCGCTGGTTGTCGCCGTAGGTCGAGTGAATGTGCCACTTGCCGTGCGGCGTGAGGTAATTGAGCATCAACGTGGGGCCGACCTCAGGGCCGGTCTCGCTGAACCGCAGATCCGCGTACTCCATCGCCAGCGGTTTCGGTTTGTAAGTCGGTAGGTGCTCGCCGAAGTCGATATAGACGGGATGGTCGAGGTACAGCGACTGTCGGCCCGTCAACGTGCGCCAAGGAACCAACTCTTCCACATTGTAAGTATAAGGCGAGTACGACCGACCATTTTCGAGCAGCCCCGACCACATCGGGCTGTTGATGAATCGGCGCGGTTGACTCTGGATATCGGCGTAGGAAGCCCGAAAGCCGCGGTTCTTCTCCGCCAGATGCGTCAGCCGCAGGCCGGTCTTCTTCTCCATGTTCTGGTAAGACCGGTACGCCAGTTCGCCGTTTGTCGTCGTGGCAAAATGCAAGATGATGTCGCAGACGTCGACATCTCTATCGAGCGACGGATAGGTTTTGCCACCCCATGTCTCCGTGCGATGCGTCTTCAGGTATTCGTCGTACTCCGCCTCGACGGAGTAGCTCGTGCCGTGCGCCCCCAGGCCGTTTTGCCGCACAAGCGATCCGTAGGAGATGAACTGGTTGTAGACGTTGCCGTAGTCGCGCGAGACCACGCGGAACGACGGCATCGTCTGGCCCGGAATCGCCGGGCCTTCTCCCAAGATCCACTGCTTCATGTCCGGCTGGGCGATCTCCGCGGCCGAGTCATGCGCCAAAGGCACGGCCACCACGTCTTCGACCGGTTCCGGGAAATGCTGTGCCGCGAGTTCCGAAAACTTCTTCGCCACCTCCTTGAAGATCGCCCAATCGCTCTTCGACTCCCAGCACGGCGGCACCGCCTGCGACAGCGGATGGATGAAGCTGTGCATGTCGGTCGAATTGAGGTCGGCTTTCTCGTACCAAGTGGCGGCTGGCAGCACGATATCGGAGTAAAGCGCCGACGTATCCATGCGGAAATTCAGATCAACCACCAAGTCCATTTTTCCGCGGGGCGCGTTCTCGTGCCACTTGACTTCCTGGACCGACTCCTTGGCGAGATCCTGACCCAGCGCGTTGTCATGAGTGCCGAGGTAGTGACGCAAGAAATACTCGTGCCCCTTGGCGCTGGCCATCAGCGCGTTGCCGCGCCAGATGAACCAGACTCGCGGCCAGTTCGCTTCGGCATCAGGGTCTTCCACAGAAAACTGCATCTGCTTCGTTTGCAGACGCTGAGCAATCCAGTTCGCGACTTCCTCTTGCGTGCTCGCCCCGGCGGTACGAGCCTGTTTAACGACCTCGAGCGGGTTCTCCGGAAACTGTGGGTAGAACGGCAACCAACCTTGCCGCACCGCGCGAACCTGCATGTCCATCGTGTGCCCCCGCGCGGTCGTTCGGCTATTCGCTGACTGGGGAAGCGCGTGGTACTCGTTGAACTCTTTCTCATATCGCCACTGATCGGTATGGACGTAATGCCAACTAGGCGCGTTCTGCAGCCGCGAAGGGCCCACCCAATCTTTCGCCAAGGCGATCGACGACCACGACTCCATCGGCGCAAGCTTTTCTTGGCCGACGTAGTGCGCCAATCCGCCGCCATTGACGCCGATGCAGCCGCAGAAGATCAGCGCGTGAATGCCCGCGCGGTACATAAGATTCGCGTGATACCAGTGATTGATCCCCGCCCCGATAAGGATCGTGCACTTCCCCTGCGTGTGTTCGGCGGTGGTCGCCCACTCGCGGGCGAATCGAATCAGGACGTCGCGGCTGATGCCGGTGTACTTTTCGCTCCAGGCCGGCGTGTAGGGCGCGTCCTCGTCGTCGTATCCCCGCGGATACTCGCCCGGCAGACCACGGTCTACTCCGTACTGCGCCATGAGGAGGTCGTACACCGTCGTGACGCGGACCGTACTCCCATCGTGCGTCGTGAGCGTGCGAACGGGCACGCCGCGTTGGACCAGTTTTCCCCCGCCGAAGTCGTCAAGCGCGACCTGAGCAACCGTCTCGGCTTGCGGCAGAAGCGTCAGGACCGGATCGATGTCGCTTCCGTCGGCGCCGTCCTTTGGAAGCAGATTCCATTGCCCGGGCGTCTTGCTCCAGCGGAAACCAGAACTGCCCATCGGCATCTTAGGGCCGTCCGTTGCGGCATCCCAAACCAAGAACTTCCATTCGCCGTGCTCTTCGCCGACGTACTTCTGTAGTCGTCCGGCGCGGAGCAACTGACCTGCACGGTCGACGCCGTCCTCGCCCTTGACAATTTCCACCAGATACGGCGAGTCCGAATACTTCTTGGCGTAGTCGATGAAGTACGGAGTCTGCTTTCTGTGGTGGAATTCCGATAGCAACACATGGTTGACCGCCATCCACCAAGCGCCGTCCTGGCCCGCGTTCACGGCCACCCATTCATCGGCGTACTTGGCGACCATGTTGAAGTCGGGAGAGAACACCCAGAGCTTCGTACCGTTATGCCGCCCCTCGGCCAGAAAGTGGCAGTCGGGCGTGCGAGTCATGCCGATGTTGGCGCCCATCGAGACTAGCATCTTGGCGTGGTACCAGTCGGCGCTCTCCTGCACATCGGTCTGTTCGCCCCAGGTCTCCGGCGAGGCGGACGGCAGGTCGCAGTACCAATCGTAGAAGGAAAGAGAGATGCCGCCGATCAGCTGCATCAACCGAGCGCCGGCCGCGTAGCTCACCATCGACATGGCGGGTATCGGCGAAAAACCGGCGATCCGATCGGGTCCATGTGTCTTGATGGTGTGCACCATCGAGGCGGCTGTGATCTCCAAGGCCGTCTTCCAGTCGGTTCGCCGCAGCCCCCCCTTGCCGCGGGCCTGTTGCCAACGCTGTCGGGCTGCCGGGTTTTCCACTAAACTCTTCCAGGCATCGACCGGATCGGCATGATCGGCGCGGGCCTGCCGCCACAGGTCGATCAGGGCCCCGCGAATGTACGGATACTTCACTCGCAAAGGACTATAGAGATACCAGCTGAAGGAGATTCCGCGCTGACAGCCGCGTGGTTCGTACGGCGGCAAACCGGCCTCAAGGCGCGGGTAATCGAGTCCCTGCATCTCCCAAGTGACAATGCCGTCCTTCACGTGAATATTCCACGTGCAACCGCCCGTGCAGTTCACGCCGTGGGTGCTGCGTACTACTTTGTCGTGTTGCCAACGGTTGCGGTAAAACTCTTCCCACTGGCGGCCTTGCGGATTCACTTCGTCGCGAATCCAGGCGATAGCGTCCCGAAGCAGGCTCATTCTTCACCTCGTGTTGTGTGCTGGAAGTATTGCGAGTGGACTGCCTCGACGCCGTCCGAAACCAGCGGTCGTCGAACAGCCTCAAAGCGGCGGCGCCAAAGCGAATCGAGCAACATGATGCCCCCCGCGGCGCCGCCCAATCCCAGCAGCAGAAAGGCGACTCGCCCCTGCAAGGGAGATTGCTCCGCTTGAGACGCAGAAGCTTCGAAGTACGCGGTCAGTGCATGGATCTCAGCAGGATCCAACGGATGTTTACGGAAGATGGGCTGCATCGTCTCTGTGGCCGGAGCGGAAAGCCAAGCCGCAGTGGCCGCACGCCCCTTGAGCCGCTCATAGACGCGCGTCAGCTCCGGCCCCAGCCGTCCTCCGCCCAGCGCTTCGAGATCATGCATCGAATGGCAGCTATTGCAGGCAGCGCCGCCGTTCTTAAGCGGTCTCCGTCCCAAGAACAGGTCGCGTCCGGCGCGCCGATCTGCTTCCGTAAAGGGTTCGCTTGAGATGCGCAGCCCCTTGAACTGCGATTCCTCCAGCTTCGACTCCGCCTCAATCAACTTGAGAATCTGCTCGGCCCGATAGCGGTTCATTCCCGGCCCGACCGGCATCACGACCCCGCGAGATTCTTCGACCAACTTCTTGGCGTACGAGTCGCCGCTATCGATCACGCCCTTGGGATTCATGATGAAGTTGATCAGCCACTCGGAATCCTTGCGCTGTCCCACGTTTCTCAAGTCTGGACCGGTCAGTCGTCCTCCGCCGATCGTATGGCAGTTCATACAATTCTGACGGTAATAGTCCGGCGTGTCCTGCGCGTTCAGCGGCAAACACGCGCTAATCCAGACTCCGACGCTGGCGCTCCACCACAGAACCCAGCGCAGAATGCGGGAATGTAGTCGCTCGCGCGAAACCGGATTCGTTGTCCTGGCTGCGACTATGGGCTCGTCCATCCGAATTCCACCTTTCAAGCGTCGCCCGAATTGGGGCGTCGGATCGCGCACTGTTTCGGTCACGACCGGCCCCTCATTGGAACGCACTTCTCGTGCCGAACCTGTCGTCGTCCGTTGCGAGCACGACCAATTCTTCGATCACAGCTCCAACCCCGGACAATCGGACCCGTTTATCTTAATTTAACACGCGTCGCCCTCGACGCGCGGAGTGTGCGAAAATGGACGCCTGCGCGCGCTACTGGGCGTGATCAGGACATTCGGCGCCCTGCGTCCGCCCGACTTGACGTCGACGACACAAGTCTTTGCCGGCCGCCGAGAATAAGGCAGCAAGGCACATCCCAGAGCGGCAGTTCCCGTCACAAAAGGGCCCAGCCCGAGCTGACACGGCTCGACGACGGGAAATCACGGGAAGTCGAGAACGGCCGAGAATCCTGATAATCCGTGAATGGCGAACCGACTCCGGCAACGAATTTGCAACACAATTCAGAGTCTGTGAAGCGGCGGCGTTAATCAACTCAGGCGTGAAGCGTTCACCCTCCTGTCCCGTCCCGCTCATCTTGAGATCAAAGGCGGCGCGCCAGCTCCGATTGCCTAGTTTACGTTTCGGCCATCAACACTTATGCATCGCATTCACATCATCGGCGGGAAGAACCATGGCAAGACGACTCTCGTCGAAGAACTGGTCGCGGAATTGACTGCGCGTGGGTTGCGCGTCGGGACGATCAAGCACACTCACCATCACCATGAACTCGACGTCCCAGGCAAGGATTCCCATCGGCATCGCGCGGCGGGCGCCGCCGTCGTCGGCATCCTGACGCGCTCACTCAACGCCATATTCTGGAATCCGAATGTGGCGCCCGGGAATGCCGCGTTGTCGGGAGACGCTCGATACGAGCAATTCGTCGCGGCCTTTGCGGATTGCCGCCTCGTCATCGTCGAAGGCGACACGCAAACCAACGCCCCCAAACTCGAAGTCTGGCGGGCCGCTTGCGGCACTCCTCCGCTCGCCATGTCGCTCAACGACGTTGTCGCGGTGATCACCGACGATCCGCTCGCCGGTTGCGGCCGCACGCTTCCGCGGAGCGACGTCATCCGCCTGGCGGACGAATTATTGTCGCGCTGGTGAACTAACCGTCGTAATGCGACGTTTTCCGCACCTTCGCGTTAGATCTTACTCGGTTGATTCTTAAACGAATGCCCCGACTTCAACCCGGCGACGAACCAAACCAGCGCTACGGCTCCCAGAAAGAACACTGTATCCCCCGGAACTCGCATCCAGCGGAGCCATTGGAGCGTATCGGTCTGCATGAACTCCGGGCTGCGAGCGTACCAATAGCCGAGATCGACCGAGGCCCAGGTCTGCATCAGGCCCACAGGGAGCAAACTTAAGATACACATCATCATCAGTCCGCCATTGAGCGCCCAAAACGAGAACTTGAGTGGACCGTCCTTCCATTCACGACCGGGGATTAACGCACGAAGACAGACCAACATCAGTCCGATTCCCAGCATCCCGTAGACGCCGAACAAGGCGGCGTGGCCATGGAGGGGCGTTGTATTCAGGCCCTGCATGTAGTACAGGGCGATCGGAGGGTTGATCATGAAGCCAAACAGACCAGCCCCAATCATATTCCAGAAGGCAACTGACACGAAGAAGTAAATCGGCCACTTGTAGCGCTGAACCCACGGCGCAAGCCGTGACCGCCGTAGGTCTTCCATCGCGTCGAAGCCGACGAGTGTGAGCGGCACGACTTCCAGGGCGCTGAACACGGAGCCCCATGCCAAAGCGACAGTCGGCGTGCCGGAGAAGTACAGGTGGTGGCACGTGCCGATGATGCCGCCCGAAAGGAAGATCGTGGCCGATAACAAGGCGGAGGCCGCGGCAATACCGGGCCGAATCAGTCCCAGGCGCATGAAGAAGAAGGCGATGACCGTCGTGGCGAAGACTTCAAAGAACCCTTCGACCCAAAGATGCACAACCCACCACCGCCAGTATTCGACCATTGACAGATGCGAGTGCTGGCCCCATGTCAACCCCGCCCCGTAGAAGAGGGCAATGGCGGCACTGGCCACGGACAGAAGCGTGACGAGCTGTTTTTGCTCGCCCGAGCGCCGCAGGGCCGGGAGCAACGCACGCACCATTAAGACGAGCCATAGCAACAAACCAGCGAACAGCGCCACTTGCCAGACTCGCCCCAAATCGACGTATTCATATCCCTGATGGCCGAAGTAGAACGACACATCGTCCGTCAACTTGTTCTGGACGCTCAACCACTGCCCGGTCAACGATCCAGCCACGACGACCAGCAGCGCCAGGAATAGGAGATTGACGCCGAGCCGTTGTCCCTTCGGTTCGTGTTCACTGACGAGCGGACCGATGAATAAGCCCGCCGCCAGCCATGCCGTCGCGATCCAGAACAGGCCCATTTGAACGTGCCACGTTCGGGTCACGCTGTAGGGCAGCCACTTGGAGAGCGGGATGCCGTAGAAGCCATCCCCTTCGACGCCGTAGTGGGCGGTCACCACGCCCAGCAACATCTGCAGCAAGATCAGCGCGGCTACGACCCAGAAGTATTTGATGGTCGCCTTCTGCGACGGCGTTGCGGACCAATTTCCGAGAGGATCGGCCTCCGGCAGACTGGGCTCCTCCTCTGCCGACTTTCGGGAGGCATACCACCAAACCATCGCCGAAATGCCCGCCAACAGCATGATGATGCTCACGCCGGTCCAGACGACGGTTTCTCCCGTGGGCCGATTGCCGACCAGCGGTTCGTACGGCCAATTGTGCGTATAGGTGATCTGGTCGTTCGGACGATTCGTGCTAGCAGCCCAGGAGGACCAGAAAAAGAACGCGGATAGTTTTTTCAAGCGGTCAGGTTCGCTGACGGCCCCAGCCGGAATTGCGTACTCGGACTTGCCATTCGCGAACACGTCCGAGTAGTGCTGCAAATTCGACTGAAACGCTTCGGCCCGGAGCGGCGAGATGGTAACGGTTCCAACACTGGCATCAAAGGTGTTGGTTCGCATCTCCTTTGCCAAGCGTCCCTGAAGCTGAGCCTGCTTTTCTCTATCGAGTTGGGCGTATTCGCTTCCAAATTCGGCGCTGGACCAGCGATCGAGAATGAATGTCGCCTCTCGGTGCAGCCAGTCGGCGGTCCAGTCGGGAGCCACATAGCTGCCATGTCCCCACACGGAACCGACTTCCATGCCGCCCAGTGACTGCCATACGTTTTGTCCAGCTTGGATCTCGCCTTCGCCAATCACGACCGCACCATCAGTGGAAACGACACTCGTCGGAAGCGGCGGCTTTTCCTGATAAATGCGAGTACCGATCCAGCCCAGAATCAAGAATGAGACGCCCATGACGAGCGTAAATGCGATCCAGAGTCGTTTCATGTCATTCCTTCCCCAAGGCAGCGATGGCGTTGGGACGGCGAAGGGCGAAATTCAGCAGGATCAGGATATCACGGCCGGATCAACTGCCGAAGTCGGTCGACTCGTATTCTACCGAAAGCTGAACGAGTTGCTCGCCAAGGTGGACTTTGATCGCTGGCTCCAAGTGATCACTGCGGTGGCTGGTAGGGCGGAGGAGTCACTCTACGGGCACTCGAAGCGGTGACTCGTATGCGACTGCCTAGCAGGGCGGCTCGCCGGACAAATGTCCGACGAGCTCATTCAACTCCCCGCCCAGCATGCCAGTGCAAGCCCGTGCATCGCCGCCGAGCGACGAGGATGCGCTTTCGGGGGAATCCCAATCAGTAGAGGGATATCCCTGCGCCCGTTAGTTGACCAAGACGAATGTTTCATCTCGCGACGGCACACGTGTCGTCACAAAGCGTGTCGTCTCGGAGTCGCGTGTCTTAGTTGCCCCGCTTAGGGCTCGAACTGACGCATGTCGAACGCAAGCCGACGAGTTGAATCAATAACCCCGCCGTCGAACTCCCAATTCTGGTCCTGCTCGCGGTCGCGACCCTCTTGCTAACGAGGCCGCTTGCCCCGCCCATGCATCGAGTCGAACTGATCGCTCAACCACGCTCCCAGCCACGCGTCGGCTCGATGGCCATCCCCTTGTCGAAACACCTGATCGACCAGGAATACGTCATTGTGCTCCAGCCCGGTCGACCGCACGCCCGCTGCCAACGTCTCGGCCATCAGGCCCTCTTCGTCATGGCCGCGACCCAAGAGATGTCCCAGTTCATGCATGACGACGGTCAGCAGATCCATCCGGTCCTGTTCGCCTTGATTGCCGGGCAGAGCAAATTCGGCATCGTCCCGGGGAGTCGAGTCCACGAACCAGCCCCAGCCGGCGGCGTTGTCGTCCAGCCAAAGCGTGTTGCCGGCGGCGAGGCCCAGCGTCGTGCCGCCCAAATCGGCGATTTGCACGTTGACGCCCCTCAGCGCCGATGTGTCGTTGCCGGCGGCCTGCCAGCGCGCCATCGCTTCCGTCACGAAGGGAGTCGCCTGCGCCACCGACAACGTGGACGTTTCGCCGCCAGTTCCGAGCGATTCAGCCTGCAGCAGGTTCGCGTCCCGACTGATAGTCAGCGACCAGCCGTCGAGCGTCCCTTTGCTGCCTCCCGGCGCCCCAGTCATCGAGACTTTCAGAGTCCAGGTTCCCTGCGCCTGCTGGCCGGCAAAAACTCCAAGATCGCCCGGCCACGGGCGAAAGTCCCCGGTGTAGGGCGCTGTTCCGGCCGCCACGGGCTGGAACGCGTCAGCGTAGAGCACGGTGCCACGCAGGATACTGCCGCTCATTTTGCTGGTGGCGGGCAGCAAGTCGATGGTCGTCCCCGCAGGGCTGACCAAGCGGGCTCGCAGGTAGGGCAGAGGCGCCGTGGCGTTGAGTGTGACCTTGACGTCGTAGACGGCGCCGGCATCCGGCACCGAGATCGTTGAGGATAGCGGCGAGATCGAACCCGGAGATGGGAGTTTCTCGATCTTCGTCTTCGCATAGGTCTTCGCATCGAGTACGGTCACCGGCACTGCGGTCGTTGCCGTCGACGCCCAGGGACCTTCATAACGATTGACGCGCGAGAAATTGCTGGCGCTATCGATGCCGGATGCGTACAGGCTGCCGTCGGGGCCGAACTCAATGCTACGGATGTAGCTGTCGCCGATTCCCGCCGCCAAGACGCCCAGAAAGGCGCCCGAAATACCATCGAAGTGAAGCACCTCGTTCTCATTAAAATTCGCGGCGTACAGGTCCCCATCCGGACCAAACTCGATCTGGGCGTAATTCAACCCGCCGAGCCGCCTTGGCGCCAGTTCGCTCAAGACTTGACCCGTCGAGGGATTGACCTGAATCACTCGGCTGGAGGCGGTCGAGAGATACTCAGCGATGAATAGGCCGCCATCGGATCGGAATGCGAAAGACGAGATCGACTGGTCGGTGGTCGGGCACGCGTATGCCACATTCAGAAAGTTGCCCGTGGCGCCGTCGAAGCGCAGAATCTCGCGGGTGTTGACGCTGGTCACATACAAGTTGCCGTCAGGGCCAAAGGCCAGATCTCGTGCGTTGAGCAGACCGCCCACACCGGACGGAATGAAGTCTCGGACATACGCGCCCGTGGCGCCGTCGAACAGCAGAACTCGGCTGTCATTGAAACTGCTGACGAACAAGTCAGGGCTTGAGTCTCCCGTAAGGTTCGGACCAAACGTTAGGTCGGTGGGAGCGTCCAGGGCGTTGCTGCCGGGCGCCGTGAGTTCCGCGAGCAAGGCGCCGGTGACGGCGTCGTAGCGGCGCACGCTGTTTGTTCCCAGTGAACTGACGTAAAGATCTCCGTCCGGGCCAAACGTTATCCAGGGGGTGTTGCCCTGGGGTGCGTCGCTTCCCGCCGCGAGCAGGGTTTGTGCAAACTGCCCGCCCGCCGACACCGTGGCGGGCACTTCCACGCCTCCGATCAACGCCTTCGCGCGAATGCTCCCGACCGTCGTTCCCGTCGTGCTGAACAGGTGACTGACACTGGACGGATTCCCCATGATCGTCTGGTCCGTCGAGCCATTTCCGTCCCAGTCGATCGACCATTGAGTGACCGGCTGATCGGATGTCAGGTTCAGCTGATAAGGGAAGCCTTCGCTGACCTTTGCGTCGCCCCCGATCAGGACGGCCATCAGGGAGCGGTCTTCCAGGCGTTCCAGGTGGAAGCGACGGGATCGCAACAACGGGCGGCCAATGGCAGAGAGCTTGGATCGTCGAGTGCGGGGCGACATCATGGCGGGATCCTTAGATTTCGACATCACGATTCGGAAAGATTCACAACAGAAATCCGGGCACGCTGGCCGTTCTTTCCCTTCCGAAAAGCAATGCGACGTTACTCTCCCGCGCGCTCCAGGTTCGGCAAGAATGAAGTAAAAAAACTCTGGCCCCTACTTCGATTCCGTGGGACGCGTTAAGGATGGCAGCGCCGAACTCGCCGATTCTTCAGCGAGTTCAGGAAACGCATAGATCGCGTTCCTTGCGACCTGATCTGGTTCGATCAGCAGCTCGGCTTCGCGCCACAGCAATTCCATGGCGAGACGCTCATGCGGATGGTTCATTCCGTCGATCTCCAGCATGGACTGGACGTGCGTACCCCGGGCCCTTTCCAGCCAATGTCGGGCTGCCGAATCCCAGCCCGCCCGGTGATGGGCGATGGCCAGGGCGATCCAGCAGAGAGGCGGCTGATGTTTGAATTGATCGGACGCGCGCTCCAATTGTCGGATGGCCTCGCCATAGCGGCCCGCTCGCAATAGGGCCATGCCCAAGGCATGTTCGTGCCACCCCACGTTCTTCGCTTGCACGGTGGCGACGGTCGCCGCCGTCAGCATGTCGTCGGATGAAATGGGGAGATTGGGAGACAGCGATGCCAAACGCGCTAGTAAGTATTCCTCGCGGGCAGTGCGGTTCGGTTGGTTGGCCAACGCCTTGCATGCCGCGGCGTACGACTCATGGTCGCCGGTCCTCAACAGCCAGGCGGCATGTTGAAAGAGTTCCTCGGCTCGCATGGCGGAGATCCCTGTGTTCAGAGCGGTTTCCACGAATCGGGCCGGTGTCATGTCGGCGGGCAGGGCGCGACGCCCGGCGACGGTTACGTACCACAGCCGATCGACTGCCCGATTAATGTCGTGGCTGGAGGACGCCTTGATCTTCGCCACGGCTCGATCCAAGGTGGCGCGGGCGGTCGGCAGGTCATTCATGTCGAGTTGGAGTTTGATCAAGTCGGACCAGATGCCGGCACTCGAGGGGTCGAGAGTCAATGCCAACTCCAGGTCTTCGAGAGCCCTGTCCCGCGCTCCGTGGGCCCGATGCATCGCGGCGCGCCGGCGTCGCAGCATCGGTTCATTGGATTGGTTGCTCAAAGCGTCATCCAGATATTTGATCGCCAGTTGATACCGTGCCTCCTGATCAAGGCCCATCAGGCGTTCCGTTTCGTCTCGCAATTGGTACTGATTCCGGCAGCGCGGTCGTTCTGCAAGCCAAGCAACGCCCTCTCCGTACTGTCGGCGCGCGGCATCATGATCGCCAAGTCGCCATTGGGACTGAGCCCAGTAGAACCAGGGCGCTTCCGATCCTGCCGCCGTATCCGACTTGAATTCGCTCAAGGTCTCTTCGAACGCGTTTACCGCTTCTGCGTCCTTTCCGGCCTGCGAAAGCAATATCGCGAGGCTTCTCAACACGATGTGCCGATACCGGTCCTTGTCGACAGCCGCCGCCGCTCGCGCCATCGAGACCGCCTGGTCAGGATTCTGTTTGACCAGATTCAGGAGTTTGGGGAGCGCCGCGATGTTCTCGTATGCCAGATTGTGCTGGGCCGTGTCGAGCAGTGTCGCATCCGATGGCGACGTGGCGGCCGCCAGGGCCGCCACATCGGTGCGCATTTTCAAGGCTTTCTCCCACTGACCGAGACTCACTTGGGCATTAGCGAGAAGCAGTGTGAGATCACGTGTGGCCGCGGGGTCTGGGGCGGGCTGCTCGCGCAGCCGTTTCAGGGATTGTTCGAAGAGTGGCTGCGCCAAGTCGTAACGGCCGGACGCGTTGTAGATCGAGCCGATCAGGTCCCAGGCTGCCGGCTCCTCAGGGGCCAGTTCCTGCGCGCGTTGGGCGTCGGCGAGAGCTTGGTCCGTGACGTTGAAACGCTGCCACAGTTGGGCTCGGGCAACGAGGTCGCGCCAAGTGCTGCTTGTTTCGGGGCAGGCCGCCGCCATGGCCGCGTCACGTTTCTCGAAATCGGCCAAATCGTGGTACCCGCGAGCTTGCAACAGGTGAATCCAAAACTCGTTCGCCGCCTCGCCGGCTACCTCTCGCCAGGCCTCGCGGCGGAGGAGCTGGGCTTGGGCCAGATTCGACCAAACGGGCGCCGCGTGCTTGAGCAACGGGGAGATTCTGAGCGAAGTACGCTCCTGCAGAAACCTTGCCCACAGTTCCTCCGCCACGTCCAATTGCTGGCGAGCCTGCTGCTCCCGGCCCATTCGCTTCAGCACCAGTGCCAGGAGATAGAATTCCAACGGCCGGGTTCCCTGGTTGTCGAGCGACTTGGCGGTCAACGGCGTGACGCGATCTTGCAACCGCCGCAATGCTTCGTCCCAGTTTCCTGCCCGGTAATGCGCCAGTGCGCAGATCGTCGTGGACCAGTAGACGTGATGATTCTGGGCTTCAAATTCCTGGGACCAGTCCAACAATTGTTGGACTGGCAACGCCGGGGGATCGACCAGGCAACTCAAGTAGGCTAGCAGCGTGCGCTCGACGGGAGACCAGACGCGACCTTGGGCTCCGGCTTGTTGTTCGTGAAAGCGTTGGCACGCGGCGCGGAACGCGGCTTCGTTCTCGACAAGCGGCAGCAGAGTGGCGAGTTCCAAATTCCAGGCGGGAGTGGACCAACGGCCGCGCGGGGCGAAATCGCGAGCGTACTCGGCCATCCGCGGCCACAAGCCAAGACGACCATAGGTTTCGAGAATATGGGCTTCCAGGGCGACGATTTGGGCAGCGTGCGAACGATCGTTGGAGTGTTCCACGAAGAGTGCAGCCAATTCGCGCCGACTGTCCTCGTAGATGCGACGCGCGTCTTCGCCGCGGTCTTGGCCGAAGTACAGCCTGGCTTGGGAAAGTCGCGAGCCGATGACGCCCAAGCGGGAGGACAGTGCCGTGTCGCCGCCCGCTCGTTCCATTTCCCGCCAAACCGCGAGGGAATCGGCCAGCGACTGCTCCGCCGCCGCGTATTGTCGCAAGGCAATGTGAACCTCACCAATCGACCGCAGAGTTTCCGCGTAAGTGCGTCGGGAACTTGACGCTCCCGGTTGGTTCGCCAGCGTCGGTTGGATCAGTTCCAGTGCCTTTTGACGCGCCGCGAGCGCTGCGGCGGCCGAATTCTGCTGTTCGGCCACGAGCTTGTCGGCCTGCGCCAGTTTCTCGACGGTCGAGACGAGCGAGGAAAAATCGTCGCGGTTCCGTACGCTGTCGAAGGCCTTGTTTTCCCGAAGATTGGCGGCGTTCCGGAACCCGGCATCGACGGCCTTCCGAAGCAGTTCCATCGCTCGGTCGGCGTTCGACTGCAACTCGGCCTGGATCAGCGAGTCCGAGGCCAGGGCGCTGTTCCATTCGGCGAGTGCCGCATGGATTTCGGCCAACCCAACGATTTCAGCGGGCGTATCGAGCGGCAGATGTTCCAGTGTTTCGCGCGCCAGTCGCCATTGGCGGGCCGCCTCATTCTTTCGGTTCCCACGTACATGACAAATGGCCAACAGCTGGTACGACCGACTTAGCTCGCGGCGCAAGCGCGTGAGCGCGGGATTCTCAATCGCCAACTTTCGGCGAATCGCGACCAAGTTTTCGAGCGTCTGCAATTCAGCCTCGTACTGCGTCAATTCGGCTTCTGCTTCAGCGATATTTGCCAGGCCCGATGCCAGCCACTCGCCCCATAGAATCGTTTGAGGCGCTAGTTCGTAGGCCCGGCGCTTGTACTCGGTCCCGCGTTGGAACATCGCCAGCGCGTCGGCGTATTTGCCTTGTTGGCTGAGCACGACGCCCAGGTTATTCAAAGTGGCGCCCAGCCAAGCGTGGTATTTCGCATTGCGGGGGAATTCGCGCGCCAGTTGTTCTTGCAGCTCAAAGGCTTGCTGATGATAGCGAAGCGCGAGAGCGTGATTGGGCGCTTTGAGGGCGAGTATGGCGCGTTCGTTGTAGGATTCGGCCAACAAACTTCGAGCGTCGGCGGAGGTGGGATCGGATTGCCGGATTTCCTCGCATAGCCGCACCGACTCGTCGTGGCGTCCGGTGTAAAAGTAGGCGCGAGCCAGGCCCAAATTGACGTCCGGAGCGGCATGCCCAGAAGCCCGCAGACGTTCATAAATACCGATGGCCCGTGCAAACGCCGCGGTCGCGTCGTCGACCGCCCCCAGATCGTCGTGGATCAGTCCCAGTCGATACTGGGCAGACGCCGCGGTCTTCTGTAATTCGACGTTGTTCCCCTTTTTCTCCGCGAACTGTCCGTAGTAGCGGAGCGCCGTGCTGAGCAGATCCTCGCGCAGCCTCTGCAATCCGGGGACGCGCAGGAGTTCGTGGTCGGTGACTTTGTTCAGGTAGTCGTCCACCGCGGCCCGCGCCATGGCAAGATTCTCCTCGGCCTGGCGCTTCTGGGACTCGACCTCCTCCCTGGCTTGTTTCTCGGTGTCGCGCGCGGCCAGGGCCTCGCTGCGCGCGGCCTCCGCGTCCCGTCGCGCTGTTTCCGCGTCGCGGCGCGCGTGAGACTCGGCTGCGTATCGATCGTTCGCCAGTTGTTCGGCCCGCGACGCTCGTACGGCCTGCCAAGCGCTGACGACGATGCCCATCACGAGCGACGCCGCCACGAGACTGGCGGTAGCCAAGGCAACCTTGTTCCGCCGTGCGAATTTGCGAAAGCGATAGCCGGCCGTGGGAGGACAGGCATGGACGGACTCGTCATTCAGAAACCGTTCGAGGTCGCTCGCCAAATCGTTGGCCGTCTCGTAGCGCCGCGCCCGATCCTTTTCCAGCGCCTTCATGACGATCCAATCCAATTCACCGCGCAGCAGGTTGCTCAATCCTCGCGGTTCAGTCCGTCGATTGGCTGCTACGCTGGGTAGAGTTTCGATCGTGCTCAGTCGCGTGCTGGGCTTGGGCGGTTCCTCCTCACGAATGATCCGCAGCAGTTCGTCTAAGGCGGCGCTTTTCAGACGCTGTCGGTCGAAGGGCGTTGCGCCGGTCAGCAGTTCGTACAGCAACACCCCCAGCGAGTAGATGTCGCTGCGGGTGTCGATATCGAGTTGATCGAGTCGCGCCTGCTCGGGTGACATGTACTCCAGCGTCCCGACGATCTGGCCGAATTCCGTGAACATCGTCTTTTCGGTGAGCCGTTGGTGGATGGCCTTGGCCACGCCGAAATCGATCACTTTTGGAACCGGGCGACCGTCGACGAGGGCCATCAGAATATTCGACGGCTTCAAATCGCGGTGGATGACGCCTTTCTGATGGGCATGCTGGACGGCTTGGCAGACCGGTACAAAAAGTTCCAGTCGCTCGCGCGGCGTCAGATGCTGTTCGTCGCAGTAACGCGTGAATGGAACGCCCTTGACCAGTTCCATGACGAAATACGGTCGGCCGCCGTCCGTCGTTCCCGCGTCGAGCACCTTGGCGATGTTGGGGTGGTCCATCATGGCCAGCGCCTGTCGCTCGGCCTCGAACCGAGCGACGACCTGCCGCGAATCCATGCCCGGCTTGATGATTTTCAAGGCCACGCGGCGCTGAACCGGCTGGGTCTGCTCGGCCATGTAGACAACGCCCATCCCCCCTTCGCCGATCTGTTGAAGCAGTTTGTAGGGACCGATTGAAGTGCCGGGGCGTTCGGCTTTGGGCTGCTGATCGGAAGTGGCGGCTACATCAAACAGCGGGGCGTCCAAGAAACTGCCGGCCTCTTCGTGCGAGCGAAGCAGGCCCTCGACTTGTCGTCGCAGCTGAGGATCATGGGCACAAACCCCGTCCAGATAAGCCTTTCGCTCGAGCGGCGTATTCCGCTCCAGCACTGCCAGAAAGATTTCTTCGGCGTTCATCGCAGGCTCCATCACAGCTGGTACACAATGCCTCCCCCCTCTTCCATGCGATCTTTCTGAACAGCGCGCTCCACGATGAATCGATCTAATCTCAGTTATTTACGACGAGGCGTCTTCGCCCTGGATTCGTTGATGTAGCCAAGCGCGAGCGTAGGTCCAGTAGCGAAAAGCGGTGACCCGGGAAATGCCGAGTACTTCGGCCGCTTGTTCGATCGTGAGTCCGCCAAAGTAGCGAAGTGTAATAAGCCTCGCTTTCAGAGGGTCGTGTTCGGCCAAGGCGACCAGCGCCTCGTCGAGCGCCAGCAATTCGTCCTGCGTCATCTTCGTCGGCAGGTCGGCCAACTCGATATCGCTCCGTTGGAAATGACCGCCCCGTTTGTGCCGCTGCTTGTGCCGAGCGTTGTCGATCAGGATTCGTCGAATGGCTTCCGCCGCCGCGGCAAAGAAATGTCCCCGGTTGTCCCAGGACTGTGCTCGTTTCCCGTCGCCGACCAGTCGCAAATAGGCCTCGTGCACCAGCGCCGTCGCCTGCAGCGTCTGTCCCGGCTTCTCCTCTGCCAATTTCGCCGCGGCCAGCTTCCGCAATTCGTCATACACCAGCGGCAGCAACTGTTCGGCTGCCGACGGATCGCCGGATTCGATTTGCGACAGAATGCGGGTGACATCGGACATCGTGGGAGGCTCACGAATGGTTGCTGCCGCCTCCCAGTTTACCGTCTGGCCGGCGAGTTCCTATCTGCCTCCGGACGGGCGCCACAGCGGCCCGCTCCTGAAAGTCAAGCCGACGCATGGTGATCCCAAGCCAGTGACGTTCGGAAATGAGCGATCATTCAGGACGATTCAACCTGGAAGCGAACCGGCCGCTAGCGCGGTTTCGGCTGAAAGCTCTCAGCCGAAGGTGCGCTAGCACCCGGTTCCCGACTCTGACGACGGCGAGTTGCGAGTTTTTTCTGTGTCTCCGTGAGAGCCAAGAACGACATGCGGTGCGTACGCCGCGCACCGGTGGCGTCGCTTCGCTCAACCACCGGCTGATTACTGGCAAGACTCCTGCTTGTGTAAACGAAAGCCCTTGGTTTTCCCGTGCAAAAATGTTTCACAGCGCTGCGGAGCAGGGCTCGATGCGTCAGAGTTTTTCGTCGGTGAGATCGTACTCGTACTCGACAACTCACTCGCACTCGACGGCGTCCCGTGGAAGCCGTGGTCGATCGCTGAATCGGTCGAGTCAGAAGTTGTCGCACGAGAGTCGATTGGCGACGAGTCGTTCAGGGGCGAAATGCGGCGCGGCCATCGCTGCGCTTCTTCGAGTCCACGTCCACCGTGCTCGTGCCGCTCCGACAGCAGCACGAGCATTGCTGAAAGAGCGCCTAAGGACCGGCGACAACATTGGCCGACCAGCCTGTCGGCCTCCTCTCCACGGTTGGATCCAGCTCTTTCGTCAGGATGGTGATCGTCCCGCCGGCTGCTGGGACGCGCGACAGAAAGTATTCAGAATCCACACCCTTGGCCCGTCGATGGCTAACGGCCAATTGACTGTTGTCAGGAGACCAGACCGGAACTGAATAGCTGTCGCTGCGAGTTTTTCCCAGTACCTTGGCCGCTCCGCTGCCGTCGGGACTGATCGTCCAAACATTGCCATCGTGGCTCATTGCAATCCGCAGGCCGTTGGGGGACCAGCGCGGAAATCGGCACTCGGTCCAGATTTGGCGAGTCTTGGCGTCGCCGTGAGTCGCCGTGCCGACCGTGCAATCCGCCACCCATAATCCCCACGGCGTGGAGTACGCGATGTGCTTCCCGCTGGGGGACCAATCGTGGTACGCCAAAACCCACTCGGTGAGATCGCCGCCCGCTTCCAAAACCGATTCGAGGGTTCCAGTCGAAAATTCATTGATCCCAAACTTCGGGTCGACGCCGAGCGTCAAGGCCGCCTCAATTTGGCTCGCGCTGAAGTTGAGCCGAAAGATGTGGATCAAGTCGTCGCTGGGATCGTTCAGATTCGCCGGCGTTTGAGCGTCTTCCGCGCCATACGTCTTGCCTCGGAACGAGACAAACGAATCCGTTCCATTATTGGACCAGCCGAGATACGAGTGCGCTCCGCTGGTGTGGTGGAAATCGACGAACGGATACAGGGCCGTCAATTGAACTTGCTGCAAATTCCCATCCTGATCGGGCCGGCAAGCAAAGACTTCGTACACGGTCCGAGGGGCGCCCACGACTTGCACCTCCCCGAGCGCCAACCACCAGCGGTGACGCACGGGATCCGTCCCATACACGCGGGCCGACGGAACTGGCTTGGTCATGAACTGATGTAGAAAGGCGACTCTCTTCTCCGATCCGTCGACGTTCATTCCCCATTGCGCCGAGGGCCAGGTGGAGGCGTCAAACAAGATGGCGCCCGCCGGCGGCGGCGGAGGAGGAGGTGGTGGCTTGATTTTTTGGGCCGAGGTCGTCGCCGGGGCCAACAGCAGGCAAACGACGGCCATCACGACCAGCCACGCTGCTCTTGGCGGTTGAGTTGAATTGGTAGGCATCAATGGCATTCCGAGTCTCATGGCAAGCGTCTCCCGGGGATAAGCGTGAAGCGTTTCTCGTCGCTTGCCAATGCGATTTTCCGAGTGCCTTGGTCCCACCGGCCCCGCGATTTTTTCGCGGAGATTTCGAGAAAAGTCGACGGAGACCAACGCCAACGGTCGACTGCCGGCGCACCTGGGCTGGCGATGCTGGAGATGGAATGGGAAGAGGGCCTATTTGTCGACGATCAAGCGTTCGACTTCGCGGTGTAAGAGTTCGGCCCCGAGGCGATCATGTGGGTGCAACGCGCCGATTTCCGCGGCCGACGTCGGCCAAATCCGACAGCGGTCGGCAATTCGCTTGGCGACGTCAGGCTGTCCCAAATGATGATGGGCGAGCGCCTGGACCATCCAGTTCATGGGTGGGAAATAACCGTCTTCCGCGGCGAACTGAGCCTGCTCAATCGCCGCGTGGAATTGCCCGTCCCGCAGCAGCGCCAGCGCCAAGCCGTGTTGATTATAACTCAGCGGCACCCTCTCCGCGGCTTGTCGGGCCGCATCCACAATTTCCGACGCGGCAAGGGGAGTCTCAGGCGACAAGGCGGCCATGCGGGCCATGATGTGAGTGTGTCGCATGTTGGTTGGATCGCGCTGTTCGGCAGCCTGCCGGCATGAACGCTCATAGCCGGCCCGATCCCCCTCCCGCAGCAGCCAAGCGGCCGTGATGTACCGCCGTTCGAAATCCAGATTACGCATTGCTTCTCCCGGAAGCTCGTCGAGAAATGCGGCCGTCTCGTCGACCGTTTTCCAGATTTCTGGCACGCAACGGGCCACATACCAAGCATGGTCGTAGGATTTCGTGAACGAACTCGGATCGCTGGAGAGGTTGGCCGTCATCTTGGCCACCGCATCCTGGAGCAGCGTTCGGATTTCGCCATCGCGCTCCAGCGCGTGCAGTGCCCGAACCTGTCCGGCCCAGGCATAGGCATCGCTCGGCGTCAACTCCGCCGCCCGCTGAAAATCGGCCAATGCGTCGGCGAACTGCCGCAACTTGAATCGGACCGCGCCGCGACGAAGCCACAAGAACTGCTTCGACGGGGCGTTGATAATTGCGCGGTCCAGTACCTGCATCACGACCTCGAAGTCGTGATCCGGCTTGAGATCTAGCAGTTTCCGGACTTCGTCCAAGTGGGCGGTATACGCAGCCGCTGGGGGCTGCGCAAGGATTTGCGAGACCGCGTGCGCGTACCGATGCCGAGCATCGTCCGCCTTTCCTAGTTTCCAGAAGGCGATGGCTTCAAATAGATGAGAACCTGCCGTGAGTCCGCCGCCCCACCGTGCCGAATTGAGATGCTCGAGCGCTTCGGCATGGTCGCCCTGTCGACAGAGCACCGCGCCGAGATTGTAGGCAGGGAATACAGCAAAATGACGGGAGTCCACGCGGCTCATGCGACGGGCGATCGCTAGCGCCTGCTCGGGGTTCTTCTGGAGTTCGCTGTCAAGCTGCGAGGCAAAAGACTGATACAGACTGGCCAGTATGTGTCGCACGACCGATGATTCCTTGGAGTCCGGTCCGAGTTGCCGCGCGCCATGATCCAATAACTCTTCGTAAATGAGGCAAGCCTCGTTCCATTGACCCGCCTCGAAGTGCGCGCGCGCCAGGGCGAACATGCCGCTACGAGTGGCGGGGTCGCTCGGCCCCAAGGTCTCCTGTCGGTCTTTTGCGAGTTTCGCCAGCGGTTCGACCGCTTGAGCCGGACGCCCATGGAGTAATTCGAGCTTCCCTCGCGCCGCGAGCGCGGCAGGGTCGGACCCGGCCTCCCGCAGAGTGGACTCGGCCAATTCCTGCTGACCCTGCCGATCGTAATACATTGCCAGCTCAATCCGATACTGCACGGAATCAGCGGACAACTCGACCGCCTTCCGCAGATCGGAATTCGCCTGATCCTGACGGCCGATGCTTTCGCAATAGAGGGCCCGCGCCAACCAAGCTTCTGGATCGGTCGGCGTTGCTTCCACCGCCTGTCGGAATGATTCGGCGGCCCGCTCGGGCTCTCCCATCCGTTCCCAGATCTTGGACTCCAACAGGTGCCGCCAGGGATCCGCCGCCGGGCGTCCTTCTACCAGCGGCCAAGCGAACCGGCGCGCGACGGTCAGTCCGACCGCCCACCACCATGCGTTCGTCTTGGGGTCCGTCCAGTTGCGGGCAAAGTAGGCGTCGGTGAACTTGCGAAGGCCGCCATCTTGCCGGTCCTTCAGCCAAGAGGTCCAGGCATTCTTGTACGCTCGTTCCTCCGATTGAAACTTTGCCTTGGCCTCGGGCATTTTCCCCAGCTTGGCGTGCCCCACCACGGCCAAATAATCCGCCAGTCTGGGCAAAGCCGACTCGATGTCGCCGGTCCACAGCTGAAATCGGCTGCGAACGCCGCGGCCAAAATCCAGGTGGACCTTCTCCGCATCCTGAGCCAGCTGTTGCCAACGGTCGGCGGTCAGTCCCGAGTCGGGTCGCAAGGCAGCGGCCCAAGCCACATGCGGGTCGAAACTCTTTTCGGTGCGACTGATCAGTTGCTGGCACGACGCGGCAAATTCGTCGGGCGCGTCAAACAAGGCGTCCAGTGAACTGATGCGCCCATCCCACATAGCTGACTGAATCCGCAGGCCGAATTGTCGGCCGGCTTTCCAATGCTCATGTGCCAATGACCAATGACCGTATTCGGCGAAATGAATCGCCAGTTCAACTTCGTGCACGGTCAGCGCATCTTTGATCGCCGTTTGATCGGGGTGCTTGGCCAACCCCTCGTCGAGCAGCCGACGAGTCTCGTTCCACAGGTTCTTGGCCTCGACGTAACGCTGTTTCTCCCACCACAGGGCGCCGAGTCGGCGCCGAGCCATTGCCAACATGACGAGATGGTCTGGTGCGTTCTGTCGCCGCACGATGGGTTCCAGGATTGCCCGTGCCTTGTCGAATTGGATCTCCGCCGCGGCCTTGTCCCCCAGTCCCAGTTTGGCCGCTCCCAAGGCGTAATACGTCTGGGCGACGCCGGCCTGAAAACCCGCGAACTGAGGCTTGTCCGCCGCGAGACTCGCGAGCGTGTCGCCGACCTTTTCCAATTCGACCGCCTGCTCGGCGAGCGGCTTCTTCCGCAATTCGTCGAGTTTCACCAATTGTTCCAAGTGCAGGAGAAGATTCTGAAAATCTTTGCGCTGCCGAAGAGAATCCATGGCTGGATCGGTGTGGAGAAACGACACGTTGCGAAAGCCCCGCAGGATGGCCGTCTCCAATGCATCCACGGCGAACCGAGCTTCGTCTTCCCGTTCCTCGGCCGTCAAGCCTGCTTTAGCGTCGCCGTCGTCGTCCAATGAAATGGAGCCCAGCGCCCGCATTTGGGCGATGGCCAGCAGTTCCGTCGCCGAGTCGGCCGGAAGACTTGCGATCGCCTCGCGTAGACGTCGCATCACCAGGGCTGCATCCCGCGTTCGTCCGATGCGGACGAAACTTCGGGCCATCTGTCGATGTCGCTCCACCATTTGTTCGCGGATGTCCCGCAGCGTCGGATGGCGTGCGACCAGACTCTGCAGAATCTCGGCCGAACGTCGGTACGCGTCCGCCGCCTCCGCATGATGTCCCGAGTTTTCGAGTTGCCGACCGTGATTATTGCAGGCCACCGCGGTGCTGTGGGCAATCTGGTAATCGCCCGGCGACAAGCGATGGGCCCGCTCCAAATACTCGCGGGCTCCGCCGTAGAGCTTCGTCACATCGTCGCCGCGCGCCGGATCCCGTACCGCGATGGCCGCGAGGTTATTGAGTGTTTGGCCTAGTTCGTCGAGGCGAGCGGCGTTGTTCGGGTCGCGTGCCAGCAGCCGCTCGCGAATCTCGCGCGACTGTTCGTGGGCGGCGAGCGCTTCGCGGGGTTTCGAATTCAAGTTGAGTACGACGCCGTGCCGGTTGTAGGTTTTGGCCGCGGCTTGGAGTATCCGTTCGTCGTCGGGATGCTCGGCGCGCAGCGTTTCCCAGCGGGCGATCGCATCAGTGAACTGCACCAACTTGTCCAAGCAGGCGGCTTCACCGATCCGGGCCTCGAGATCCCGCGGCGAGTCCGCTAGCAACTCCTGAAATCGCCGCAGCGCATCGCGCAGGGCGTCGGTCCCATCCTTTTTTTGCCCAAGGTCAAACCGGATTTGGGCGACCTTCAAGTGGGTTTGAGCCAGCTCCAGCCGCAGGGAGTCGTCGTCGGCTCGTTCCTTCAGGAATTCCTCGTAGAATGTGAGCGCGGAGCGGAGCAGGCCATGTCGCAGGTCGGTCAAGTCGGGCGCCGCCAATGCGGGATCTTCGCTGACTTGCACAAAGTAGTCGTTGACGGCGCGACGAGCCTGGGCGAAGTTGGCCTCGGCCCGGTCGCGGGCCTCCGAGGCTTTCTTCCCTTGATCCACGGCTTCGGCGGCACTTTGCTGAGCTTCCCGCGACTTTTGCTGCGCCAGCTGGCGCTGAGTCGATTCGGCTTGACGAGCTCGGTCCGCGTCTTGCCGCGCCTCCCTCTCCGTCGTGTATCGCTGCTCCGCGAGTCCTTCCGCCGTCAGTGCTCGATTCGCTTCACGAGTGGCGCGAAACGCTTGCCACGACGTTCCCACGATTCCCGCGAAGAGTGCGAGCCCTATGGCGACCGCCGTCGCCAGAGCCGCTTTGTTCCTGCGGGCAAACTTGCGAAAACGATAGGCCGCCGACGGAGGGCACGCCACCACCGGCTCGTCGTGCAAGTAACGGTGCAAGTCGGCCGCCAGATCGGTCGCCGTCGAATACCTTCGGGCGCGGTCTTTGTCCAAGGCCTTCATCACGATCCAATCGAGTTCGCCGCTCAACAGGACGCCCAGTTTTTTCGGCTCAATCCGCCGATTGGCCGCCACGCTGGGCAGGGTCTCAACCGTGCTCAGCCGAGTGCTGGGGCGGGGCGGGTCCTCCTCCCGAATGATTCGTAGCAACTCGTCGAACGCGGCGCTGCGCAGTCGCTGGCGGTCGAAGGGAGTCGCTCCGGTCAGGAGTTCATACAGCACCACGCCCAAGGAATAGATGTCGCTACGGGTGTCGATGTCGAGTTGATCGAGCCGCGCTTGCTCCGGCGACATGTATTCCAGCGTCCCCACGATCTGGCCGAACTCCGTGAACATCGTCTTTTCGGTGAGTCGCTGGTGGGTCGCCTTGGCGACGCCAAAGTCAATGATCTTGGGGACGGGCTGACCATCGACCAACGCCATCAGAATATTGGACGGCTTCAAATCGCGGTGAATAATCCCTTTCTGATGCGCGTGCTGCACTGCCTGGCAAACGGGAAGAAACAGTTCCAGACGCTCCCGAGGCGTGAGATGCTGTTCATCGCAATACCGCGTGATGGGGATGCCCTTGACCAGTTCCATCACGAAATAGGGGCGGCCGAGGTTGAACGATGAAGTCTGTCCAACTCCCAATCCGGCGTCTTCATCCGGCGGTCCCGTGGTGCCGGCATCCAAGACCTTGGCAATGTTGGGATGGTCCATCAGCGCGAGCGCTTGCCGCTCCGCTTCAAAGCGAGCGATCACTTGCCGGCTGTCCATCCCCGGCTTGATGATCTTGAGTGCGACGCGACGCTGCACGGGCTTGAGCTGCTCGGCCATGTAGACCACGCCCATTCCCCCTTCGCCGATCTGCTGGAGCAACTTGTAGTTGCCGATCAAATGGCCGGGCCGTTCCCGCGAAGGGAGTCCTTCCGTCGGACCTGGCGCGAGGGCGCCCCGATCGAGGAATGCGCGCGACTGCTGGTGGGCGGCCAACAACTGCTCGACTTGGTGACGAAGTTCGTTGTTTCCCTCGCAGATTCGAGCGAGGTACGCTTGTCGCTCGACGCCGTCACTCTTGTCGAGAGCTTCCAGAAATATGTCGCGGGCTCGAGTTGGAGAGTGTGTCATCAGCGGAATGAAGGGGGAAGAGGAATTGATGCTTCGCACACAATGCGACTTTTCGCGTCCCAAAATCCCACCGCGACGCGCTGATTTTTTTTGTCGCCGAGCGTCAGGTCGATTCCTGCACCCGGGTAATCAGCCAGGCGCGTGCGTAAGCCCAATGTCGGTAGGCGGTTGAGCGTGGGACCCCCAGCGACTCGGCCGCTTCTTCCAACGACAACCCAGCAAAATACTGCAATTTGACCAGCCCGGCGGCCAACGCATCGCGGGCCGCGAGTTCGTCCAGGGCCTCGTCCAGTCGTATCAACTCGTCTGGAGGCAAGTTGGTCGCCAAGTGTGCGTGATCGAGCTCGATCCGCTGTTGGTCGCCTCCATGTTTGTGTCGCAGTTTGCGCCGAGCCATTTCCACGAGAATCCGCCGCATGGCTTCGGCGGCCGCCGCAAAGAAATGTCCCCGGTTGTCCCAGGACTGTTCTCGCTTCCCGTCGCCGACCAACCGCAGGTAAGCCTCGTGCACCAGCGCCGTCGCCTGCAGCGTCTGTCCAGGTTTCTCCTGAGCCAACTTGGCCGCCGCCAGTTTTCGCAGCTCCTCGTACACCAGCGGCAGCAACTGCTCCGCCGCCGACGGATCGCCGGATTCAATTTGCGACAGGATGCGAGTGACGTCGGACATGTGGGCGGGCTCGAGGAACAAGAGGAAATCGAGCCCGATTATAGCCGCCGCATTCACCTTGGCCTACGAAGTCGGTGTGGCGGCCACCTTGTGCCGATCACAGGCCGGACACCGTCAAGACTCGCGGCGCGGCGGCGGCAAATCGGTGTCACAGATGCAGCCTCATCAGGAACATGCCCACTTGATCGCCTTCGGCCGACAAAAGCCGTTCCGCGTCCGTGAAATCGAAATCGACGTCTGTACCAGAGAACGATCCCACCAACCAAATATTCCCGGCACCGTCTACAGCGATCGCGGAACCGCCACTGGCGACCGGAACGACCTGATCAAGATCGCCGGTGGTGCTATTCAACCGAGCGATGAAGCCAGGGTCCGAGGAGTCTGGGTTGTAGCCGCCGGTGACATAAATGCCGCCATCCCCGCCAACTGTCATCCCGGACACAAAGGTGGTGTCCATGGTCTTCGCCCACACAAACTTGCCAGACGCGTTCAGCCGAACCAAATACCCGTCGACTCCGTTTACGGATGACACCGAATACGCTGCTCGCTTGTCTGGGTTAAGGTCCACGTTACCCTTGAATATTCCGGAAACGGTCACCGCTCCGGACGCATCGACCACAAGTTCCGTGACGCTACTGTGGGAAAAGGTCTGGCTTACCGCAAAGTGATCTGCCCAGCGGAAAGCGCCAGAGTTGTTTAACTGCAACACGAATCCAGCTCGCGGGTGATCCAGCTTTGGTGTACCGCTCTGGAGAGAATAAGTTCCGGAACCTGGATCGAAATCCACCGTACCCTCGAAGTTCCCCCCGACCGTGACATTGCCGCTTCCATCGATGCCGATCGTTGTCCCTTCGTCGGCATAGGAACTGCCCCCGATCATCTTGGCCCACGCCAGGCTGGTGTTGGCGTTGAACTTTGCGACGTAGATGTCCTTGTTGTAAAAGACCGACGCCGGAGCATTTTCCACCGACCCTGTCACATACACGTTTCCAGTGGAATCGATCGTGACATCGGCTCCGTAATCGTTGTCGCGAGTGCCCCCGAACATCTTCGTCGACAGGACTGCGCCCGTGGCCGCGTCGAACCAAGCCACGACGCCATCCTGGCCGGCACTGCCGAACGTGGTGCTCGTCGAGCGATGCCCCACGGCGACCACTCGCCCGCCGTAAGTCGCATCATAGGTGAAGGTGAGCGCCTTCGCCTCGCTTTGGACAGCACCGCTGAGCGACTCCGTCATCGCCGTCACCCACTCGCACTGCCCGGCCGCGTTGTACTTGGCGACAAACCCGCTGGGCAGATAGCTGCGGCGGGCGGGATCTTCCGGGCTCGGGTTGGGGATCGAGTACGACACCTTGACTAGCTCGGGCCGCGTCGTCGGGTCGGAATCCTGTGTATCGAAGTCCACCGTACCACTGAAGGTGCCTGCAACGTAGGAATTGTTCGCTGTGTCGATCGCGATCTCCTCAGCCCTCTCCCGGCCGAGCGTTCCATGCTGTTGCGCGGTCACGGCCCAATCAAGGCCAGCGGTCAACGTGGTCCGGATCTCAAGGGACTCCAAACGGAGAACGCGTCGACGGGGCAACGATGGACGACGGGATGGCTGCAAAAACAGCCGCTTCAGCGTGTGGAACATGCTCATTTCTCCTGGAATCATGACGTTCTTGGGCAGTCAGCGGGCCGCGCCTGTTTGTCAACGGCCTTAACCGATCTGAAAGTCAGTGCGAGAATGCGCGGCAGATGCTCTAACAGATTCTTGGGAGAATTCGGCCCTCTTTTTCCGGAGCCGGAAGTGGTCGGCAACTCCGATTTGAGCGACTCCCCAGCGCAAACCGAGGAATTTTAGCCGGTCGCGACCGACATGATCCGCCGTAAGACGTCCACCCTGGATGTGACGTGCCACACCCTATTGGTTCTCGCGCTTGGAAGCCGAAAGTTCCCTCAGCAGCGATTGGAAGTCGTCGCGGTCGTGAAGTGCCGTAAGGTCCGGATTGCGAGCGATCCGTTCTGCGTTCCAGAAGCCTTTTGCCACGGCCTGATTGAGTAGTTTCATAGCTTCATCGGCGAGTGCATCCGACGGTCGGGCTTCGGTGTTCGTATCTTGTGACGCCGATGCACACAACGAAAATGCACAGGCTGAGAAGTAGAGGTCGACATCGCCTCCGGCCCCTTCCTTCATTTGTTCCGCGACAGCAATGGCGGCGAGAAGGTCCCGCTCTTTGAGCAGGTATTTCAGGCGTGCGTGAATTAGCCACGGCGTCACCTCAGGTCTGTGGTCGGCTGCTCCCTGGTCTTTCTGAGTTCTTTGTTGTGCTTGACGACAGAACGCCAGCGCTCGTTGGTACTTGGCAAACCGATCCGCGAATGTCCGATCGAACGGAACACTTTCCTCCTTCAACTTGGCGGACAATTCATCCGCAGTGGCATAGGCACGCTCGGCCACCTCGTACTGCTGCCGAATTTGCTCGGCGTCTCCAATCAAGCCATGCGTCCACGCCAACGCCATGCGTTCTCTCGCGTTAACTGGCTCTTTGGCGACACGTGCTTCCCTTGTCGCCAAGACATCCTTGAGCATTGTCAGGGCGTCGTCGATCCGGCCCTCTAAGATCCAGATGGCAGCGAGATCATTCATGGCCAGCGTCGTGTCGGGATGAGCAATGCCGAGCACGGCGGTTCGTCGTTTGACCACTTCCTCGTAAATCGCGTTCGCCTCCTGCGTTCGATAGACCGCGCTTGAAGACGCAGCCAGATTCGACAGACTGGAAAGCGTGTTAGGGTGGTCGGCGCCAAGCGAGTCCTTCATCCGCGCATACTCTTTCTCGCAGAGCTTGTGTTTGATCTCCATAATCTGGAAATGAAGTGCAAAAGACTTGGCATGGCGGGTCTGGGCATGGTACAGAATCGCCAGTTTCGACATTGCCGTGAGCGTGTCGGGGTGCTCGGGGCCCTGTACACGACGGCGGACCTCCAGGCACTGGGTGTAGAGTGGCTCCGCCTCGGCAAGGCGGGCCTGGGCCTGGTAGAGCATCGCCAGGTTGTTCATTGCCTTGAGCGTTTCGCGGTGCTCGGGGCCCAGCACGCGACGCGCGATCTCGAGGCACTGGGTCGCAAGCGATTCGGCTTCGGCATAGCGGGCCCGGAACTTATACACCGCTCCCAGGTTGTTCATTGCCGCGAGCGTTTCGCGGTGCTCGGGGCCCGACACGCGACGGTGGATCTCCAGGACCTTTGTCAAGATCGGTTCGGCCTCGTCAAAGCGGGCCTGAGCCAAGTAGACCGTCGCCAAGTCGTTCATTGACGTGACCGTGTTGGGATGTTCGGGGCCCAGTACGCGACGCTGGATCTCCGCGACCTTAGTCAAAAGCGGCTCGCCCTCGGAATAGCGGGCCTGGTCCCGATATAAAGTCGCCAGGCCGCACATCGACCCGAGCGTTTTGGGATGTTCGGGGCCCATCACTCGGCGTCGGATCTCCAGGCACTGGGTCAAGCATCGCTCGGCCTCGGCGTAACGCGCCTGGGCCGTGTACAGCATCGCCAAGTAATTCATTGACGTGGCCGTGTCGGGGTGCTCGAGGCCCAGCACGCGACCCTTGATCTCCAGGCACTGGGTCAAGAGTGACTCGGCCTCCACATGCCGGGCCTGCATAAGGTACAGGCTCGCCAGATTGTCCATCGACGCGAGTGTGGCGGGGTGTTCGGGACCCTGCACACGGCGCCGGATGTCCAGGCACCGGATAAAGAGCGGCTCGGCGTCGGCGTAGCGGGTCTGGGCTTGGTACAGCCCCGCCAGGAGGGATAGCGACGTGAGCGTGTCGGGATGTTCGGGGCCCATCACTCGGCGTTGGATCTCCAGGCACTGGGTCAAGCATCGCTCGGCCTCGGCGTAGTTGGCCTGAGCCTTATACAGGCTCGCCAAGTTTTGCAGCGTGATGAGCGTTTGAGGGTGATCGGGGCCCAGCACGCGACGCTCGATCTCCAAGCACTGGTTGTAGAGCGACTCGGCCTCGGCGTAGCGGGCTTGGAACTCGTACAGTGTCGCCAGGTTGTTCATTGAAACGAGGGTTGGGTAGGCCTCGGGGCCCAGCACGCGACGGTAAGTCTCCAGGCACTGGTTGCAGAGCGGCTCAGCCTCGGTATGGCGGCCCTCGGCGTAATACATCGCGCCCAAGTTGAGCTTTGACTTGGCCGTGTCGGGGTGCTCGGGGCCGAGAGTGGATTCGCGATATTCTCGTACCTCTTCCTGCAGCCGGGTGGCCTCTTCGAATCGGCCGATGCTGCGAAAGGCGATCGCCAGCGTCTCCTGCACTTCTGCCCGCACCCGCGGCTGATCGGCGAAACGCTCGCCAACTTTCGCCAATGCTCGTTCGAGCAGCGTGGCCAACTTCAAATTGGGGTCGGGCCGCATCTCGGCCGCCAGTTGTCTCTCGGCGGAAGCGAGTCCCAGAAGGTCGTGCTGCAGAAAGTCGTTGACGGCCTTGGCCACGGCCGCTTCCTCCGTCGCCTTGTTTTCCGCCGCCTGGGCCTGCTCACGCTGGCGAGCCTCGGCTTCCTTGGCTGTGCGTTCAGCTTGGGCGGCGGCTTCAGCCAACTGGCGCTGCTGGATTTCAGCCTTCGCGCTCGAAAGTGCTTGCCGCTCCGCCATCGTCGCACGGATCGCCTGCCATGTCGTCCCCGCCAGTCCCAGCACCAGCGCCGCCGCCACCAGTCCCGTGGTCGCCATGGCAGCTTTATTCCGCCTCGCGAATTTACGGAACCGATACGCTACGGACGGCGGACAGGCGGCGACCGGTTCGTCGTTCAGGTACCGCTGAATGTCGTTTGCGAGTCCGTTGGCAGTCTCGTAGCGCCGAGCCCGATCCTTCTCCAGGGCCTTCATGACGATCCAGTCCAACTCACCGCGGACCAGTTTCGTAAGCTTCGCCGGTTCTGTCTGCCGTTGAGCACACACCGCAGGCAGTGCGTCTTTCGATTCAGTGAGCCGGGTGCTCGGTTTGGGCGGCTCTTCTTCGCGGATGATCCGCAGCATTTCATCCCAGGCGGCGGAACGGAGCCGCTGTTTGTCGAAAGGCGTGCTGCCCGTCAAGAGTTCGTACAATAGTACGCCCAGCGAATAGATGTCGCTGCGCGTATCGATGTCCAACTGGTTTACCCGCGCCTGTTCTGGACTCATGTACTCCAGCGTCCCGACGATCTGGCCATACCCCGTGAACATCGTCTTCTCGGTCAGTGGCTGGCTGATCGCCTTGGCCACGCCGAAGTCGATGACCTTGGCCACCGGCCGACCATCGTACTCAGCCACAAGCACGTTCGACGGTTTGACGTCGCGGTGAATGATCCCCTTCTGATGTGCATGTTGAATGGCATGGCAGACAGCCAGAAATAACTCGAGCCGCAGCGGCGGCGTCAAACGCTGCTGGTCACAGTACTCGGTGATCGGCTGCCCTTTGACGAGTTCCATCACAAAGTAAGGCCGCCCCGTATCGGTCGTCCCGGCGTCGAGCACCCTGGCGATGTTCGGATGATCCATCAAGGACAAGGCCTGCCGTTCGGCCTCGAACCGGGCAATCACCTGCCGCGTGTCCATTCCCGGCTTGATGATCTTGAGAGCCACCTTGCGGCGGACTGGCTCGAGTTGTTCGGCCATGTAGACCACGCCCATCCCACCTTGGCCGATTTCCTGGAGCAGTTTGTAGGGGCCGATCTGGCTACCGGGGTTTTCGGTGATCGGCTGAGCGACGGTGGGAGAGAGCTTTGAAACAGGGGCCGACTCGAGAAAACTCGTCTGTTCCTCGTACCCCTGCAACAAAGCCTGAATCCTCTCATGCAAAGACTTGTCCCCGCTGCAGACCTGGTCAAGGTACTCGCGTCGGGCGTCCAGAGAAGCGATTTGCCGGGCGATGTTGAAGATCGCCTTCTCGTCGAGCTGTTCGTTGGCCATGGTTTTCTTCTCGCAACATGTCGTCCGAAAATCAGTGCGAGAATGGCCGGCCAATGCTCTAACAGATTCTCAAAAAAGTTCTGTTCATCATCAGAAGCCGGACGCTCTCACAAGTTCCGCCTTGAGCCACCCTTTGGCGTAAGCCCAGTCGTTGTCGGCGGTTGCGACGGAAATGCCGAGGCATTCGGCCGCCTGATGCCGGGTTAGTCCAGCAAAAAAACGCAGCTTTACAAGCTCAGCTGCGCGAGGATCTTTGACCTGCAACCGATCGAGAGCTTCGCTTAGTGCGATGACATCCAGATCCGGCCCCTTTACCTCCGCTGCGGCCTCCGACAATTCAACGCGACCGTGCGCACCGCCGGCCTGAGGCCCAGACTTGCGGCGCGCACTTTCGATCAGAATGCGCCGCATCGCCTCGGCGGCTGCGCCGAAGAAGTGTCCGCGACTATTCCAGTGTTGAGCCTTTTCAACGTCGACCAACCGGATGTAAGCGTCATGCACCAGCGCCGTCGCCTGCAGCGTCTGCCCCGGCTTCTCTTGCGCCAGCTTGAACGCTGCCAGCTTCCGCAATTCGTCATACACCAGCGGCAACAGCAGCTCGGCCGCCGACGGATCGCCGGACTCGATTTGCGATAGGATACGGGTGACGTCGGACATGGGAATTGCCGGTGGACGAAATCAGTCGCGTCTGAACAAGGAATTCTACCAACAGGTCGCGGAAACATCACGGTCGCCGCGGAGTGAAGCGGCTACGGCCACTGCCGCCGGGTTTTGGGAGTCGCGATGATCAAGCGGCGACGGTGGCAACAACCGCCTGCGGCGATTCGACCTGCCTACTTGACGAGAGTGTATACGCATGTACCCTATGTCAGTCGTTTCTGTCCTGACGGGACAGCATCGGGTGCCGCGATCTTTCGGGCTCCTCGAGACCGGCGGAGTAGGGCCGGCGCCATCGACTCGATTTCTACGAGTTTCTGCCGACGACCGCGCGCGACGTCTGGGTTGTCCCTAGTCGCGGTTCCGGTCCGTCGTCGCCGGAGGCGATCATGACGCCAGATCAATCCATCGACTGCAACCACTCGTCGGCGGAGGATGCGCAGGACGCACTCGAATCATCGGTCACCAAACTGTTGCGCCACCTTCCGGAACGCTGGGCGGAGTTTTCGCCCGATGACTTGAGCGCCCAAGAGACGACGGCGCTCGCGCTCTTGATCGCCGCAGAAATGGTCGAACGACGCTGTCGTTTTCGACTGCGAATGCTCAACCAACCGCTGGCGGTCGAGGCGACCATTACGGCCACGGGCGAATACGGACTGGCCGAGGCGCTTGAGTCGTTGTCGGCGAGGTTGTGGGAGGAATGGCGAGGCGCCTTCGCCGCGTGGCGCGCGAGCGACGTACGCGACGCGACTCCCGTGCATGGCGAGTTGTTGGAACCGCAAGAATTGCGGCTGACGACCAGCGGCGTTCAGGCTCGATGTGATCTGATTGAAGGACGTCGACGCATGGTGTTCGATTTCGTACTGCGGCGGTGGCCGCTGACGTTTCGACCGCCAGTGCGTGGACAAGGGCGGCTACTGCGATTCGGCCCACCTGACGCGAAGGTGCCATCGGCGTCGGTCGCCGTGGCCAATTGGAACGAAGGGGCCGCGGCCTTCGCCGAGGCATTCTCGCGGCTGGCCGAGTCCCTTCAGTCCCAAGGCCAATCGCCCAGCGCAGTCAGCGCCACGCCAACACCGAAGACCGCCACTCGATGCGAAGGACGTAACCTCGACACCGAGGCGCGGCTGAAGCGGTTCTTGAGCGACCGGGCCGCTCGCTACGAACAACTCGTGGAAGCCGTGCTTCGGGGCGAGTTTGACGCCCGGCGCAGATTCCAAGAACAATTCGGTCCCACGGCGTTTGCGCGCCACGTCGTCCAAGAAACGGGCGGAAACGACGAGGAGTTTCAGCGCATCAAGACCGCCGTGCAGCAGTCGCCGACGTACAAGCAGCGACTTAAACCCGTTCTAAGTGGTCGGCCTCCCAAGGACTGGCGACATCCTTCAGCAACCAACACTGGTGTCAGCGATCAGGAGGTCGACGACTTCGTAGACACGATGCGGCACCAGGCGCGAGGTGCGTGATGCTCGGCGAATTGAGCTATCGCCAAGGCTTGCGACTTCGTCGCCGATTATTGCAAGCCGTGTGTTCGAGCAGTTGGCTCGATGCTATCGCTCCGGCCGACGCCAATGGTTACGTCCGGACGGCCCGGTGTGGCCTTTATCCGCCGGGGGGCGAAACCACGGCCATGCGCGAATGTCCGGTGTGCCGGCGGATTAGTCCGCCGAATCGTCCGCAGCTGATCTGCGGCGACTGCGAGATCGAAACTGCGGAACTCGCGTTTTCCCAACAGTGCGCCCGGTCGACGCGCTCACAGCGGCGCGAACTCCAACGGCTGTGGTGGCGCTCGCCCCTGCGGTTTGAGCTGTCCGACACCGACGGCTCCATCGCGCCCACTTGGATGTCGCTGGTGCGGAACCCGGCCGGCACGATTCGTGGTTGGGCGCCTTCCGAGAACGCAACCGACGGATTCGCGGACGAGATTCTGCTCAACGACGACGACCCCGCCGATCCACCATCGGGCAGCGACGAGACGTCCCCGGCCGTTCGTGACGATCAAGGCGATGCCGCCGAGTACGCCCATTGGCTCTTGGGACTCCCGACGCGACAGATTGCGTACTACGATCCGATCCCCAAATCTTCGCTGTCGCTTCTACCCACGGACGTGGCATCCGAACTCAGGCGATTGGCTACCGAATTCGCGGGTCAGATGGCGCGATCCATCCGCGCGGCGACGACGGCTTTTCGACGCGCATGTCGTCCGCTCGACGATGCCAGCATTCAGGGACGGCGCGGGCTGATTGAACTGCGCTACGCGGGGCGATGCTATGGCTTGCTGCGATACGCCGCGGATTTGCCAACCCGCAACGATTCGATCGGCTCCGGACGATCGGCCGGGTGCGTATTGACCCTGCTGCCGGAAAACGAAGCGGCGCTCCGGCGCGAAATCGCCTTCGCCGAGGCGAACGAAGACGTCGTGCCCAGCGCCAAGCGGTTCACTCGCAGTAATCCCTTCCGAGCCGCGCCCGAGGATTGGCTCGGCCTGCGGGCCCTGTTGGGTGCTCGCCGGACCGCCAGCACAAACGACGGGAACCGTCGCCCCCGCAATTTGGCGCCGATAGCGACTCGGTAGCTATCGGCCAACGAGCCGTCTCTCGCACTCTGCCGCTCTTTTTGGCTGGTAGCCGCTTTCAACCGCCCTGGGGCTGACGCACGTCGCATGGTGTGGCGTGCCGTCATCCTTCTTTCCAGGAGCACGGCGATGCAAGAATCGCAGTCGAGCCCCGCCCGGTTACTGCTGACGGCGCGCGAGGCGGCACAAGTGTTGTGTTTATCGGCTCGGAAGTTGTGGGGACTCACCGCTTCCGGCGAAATCCCCTGCGTGCGTATCGGGCGGTCGGTCCGGTACTCCGCGCGTGAACTTGAGCGATGGATCGTTTCCCGTACGGAACAGGGGGACCGCCGATGACCCCCGCAAAACTTCTCCTGTCGCGCGTCGCTGGCGTGACCAAAACGGCCGACGGCTGGCGGGCCCGCTGCCCGGCGCATGCTGACCGCCAGCCGAGCCTGTCGATTTCCGAAGGGTCCGACGGACGGGTGCTGTTGCACTGTCATGCTGGTTGTTCAACCGAATCGATCTGCCAGGCTCTCGGGCTGAACGTCGGTGACCTGTTCCTGCCTCCGAGCACGTCCGCCTCGCGGCGCTCGTCTTCGGCCAGGAGAACGCGTGGTAGTGCGCGAATCAACGAAGGAGGTCGGACGTTTGCAACATGTGACGCCGCCATTGAATCGCTGACAAATTCGCTTCGCGCCGCCCCGGCGAATCACTGGACCTACCAGGATGCCTGCGGGAACGAGCGCTTCGTCGTCGTCCGCTTCGATACACCGACGGGCAAGACGTTTCGTCCGATCCGTCGCACAACCAAGGGATGGCGGATCGGTGATCCACCCGGCCCCCTGCCGTTGTACCGGTTGCCGGAAATTGCGACGGCGACGCGCGTGTTTGTCACCGAGGGTGAGAAAGCGGCGGACGCGGCCCATTCGATCGGGCTCGTCGCCACGACCAGTGCTCACGGCGCGAAAAGTCCGCACAGGACCGACTGGTCGCCATTGGCGGGCAAAGATGTGGTGATCCTGCCGGACAACGACGTCCCGGGCCGGGAATATGCCGCGCAGGTCCGGCAACTTCTGTCCGAAGTTTCGCCGCCCGCTAGGACGTTGATTCTCGAACTGCCAGGCCTCCCCGACCAGGGCGATCTGTTCGACTTTCTGGAACAGCGGGACGCCGTCGAACCCGAGGCCTTGCGCTGTCAACTCGAGACGCTCGTCGCGGCCGCTGAGAGGGAAGAGCAGCGGCGACTCGCCGAGCATCAGCCCGGCCCGGTGCTGACCTGTCTCGCCGATATCGAGCCGCAGGACGTCCGTTGGCTTTGGCCGGGACGTATTCCACTGGGGCGCCTGACGCTGCTGGTGGGACGGCCGGGCGAGGGAAAGTCGTTCGTCACCACCGATATGGCCGCCCGTGTGTCGACGGGGACGCAGTGGCCGGACGGGAGCGAGTGTCCGCAAGGTTCGGTCGTCTTGATCTCGGCCGAGGACGATCCAGCCGACACCATCCGCCCGCGACTCGATGCACAAGAAGCCGATGTACGACGCGTGCATTTGCTGTCCACCGTGCGACGTCTCGATCCGGAGGGCAAGACCTACGAAGTGATGTTCACCTTGAGCGACGTGGCAGCATTGGAGACCGCCTTGGAGCGGTTGTCCGACGTCCGCCTGGTCGTTCTCGATCCGATCGGCAGTTTTCTGGGCGGCGGAGTCGACGCGCACCGCGACAATGAAGTACGCGGCGTGTTGGGGCCGGTCACCAAACTGGCGGAGAAGCTGGGCTTTGCGTTCGTCGTTGTCGCTCATCGTCGCAAAAGTCTGGGCAGTGTGGCCGACGACTTGGCGCTCGGCAGCCGCGCGTTCACCGGCCTGGCGCGTGCGGTTTGGCATCTCAGTCGCGATCGCGATAACAAGGCCCGACGCCTGTTCCTGCCCGGCAAGAATAATTTGGCCCCGGAGGGTCAAGGCTTGGCGTTCACCATCTGGGGAGAACCGGGCGCTCTCCTGTGGGAACCGGACCCAGTCGCCATGACGGCTGACGACGGTCTGGCCGCGGAAGAACGCGCCGAGCGACCGGGGCCTCAAGCCGACGACTTGCGGGACGCCACGACCTTCCTGCAGGACGTATTGGCCGGCGGCCCTCGTCTCACCAAAGACGTCGAAGACGAGGGACGCCAAGTCCACGGGTTCGCGCGGCGGACCTTGCAACGGGCGCGCAAGAACCTGGGGATTGAATCGTTCCGCCAGGAAGTGCCCGGGCCTTGGTGGCTGCGACTCCCGTCCAACACCGCCAAGGCTGCCAAAGAGGAAGAACTTGGCGCTCTTGGCGGTGTTGCGAAAACAGCCGGGTTTTGACGGTTTTCGGCGGGCCGAAATCGCAACAGCGCCAAGTTCTCACCACTTGGCGGTCTTGGCCCTCTGCGGTCGACGGACCGAAACGAACTTGCACTCGGCGCTACGGGCTGGCTGAGTGTCCTGCGTACGTTTGCCGGCTCGCGACGACGTAGCCGGCGGACTCATCTCGATGCTTACACGGAAAGGAACGCAAATGGCGACAGTCTATAAACGGGGCGGCCGAAACCAGCGCGGCGGCCGCTACTACATTTCGTATTTCGATCACAACGGCCAGCGCATCAGCCGCAGCGCCCGCACCACCGACAAGGCGACCGCCGAACGGATCGCCGCGAAGCTTGAAGCCGATGCGGCATTGCGACGAGATGGCGTGATTGACCGTCGAATCGAAGAACTCAATAGCCAGTCGCAACGAACGATTGAATCGCACCTCGTGGACTTTGCCGCGAAAATGACGGCCGCCAAACGCAGCCTGCCCCATGTTCAGCGGACGCTCCAGTGCATTCGAGTCGTCTGCGCCGCCGCCGACTTCACTCGAGCCGTGGACATCGCAGCCGACGGAGTCAATCGGGTGGCGGCACAACTGCTTGACGACGGAAAGTCGGCCCGCACCGTGCATGCGCACTTGGTCGCCATCAAAACGTTAACGAGATGGCTGGTGTCGACTCACAAACTGGCGATCGATCCGCTTGCCTCCGTGCAAAAACCGAATCCGAAAACGGATCGTCGGCGGCAGCGCCGGATGCTGTTACACGAAGAATGGGAATGGCTGCGACGGGTGACTTTGGCCGGACCGATGCGGTTCGGCATGTGTTCCGAGGAACGCACGTGGCTGTATGCGCTCGCGATCCAAACCGGCCTCCGCGCGGCCGAACTGCGTAGCCTGATGCGCGGCAACCTCTTTCTGGATGCATCCCCGCCCTTCATCCTGTGTCGGGCGGGTGCGACGAAAAACCGCCAGGAAGCCCGACTGTATCTTCGTCCGGAGATGGCCGAAGCGTTGCAAGGGCACTTGGCGGCACGGACGGGGAAGGGCGCCGTGTTCACGCTCCCCAGCAAGTTCAACATGGCGGATATGTTGCGAGCTGACTTGGCCGCCGCGAGGTGCGCTTGGCTGGCTGCCGCAGTCGATGATCCGCACGAATTGGCGCGACGTCAAAACTCCGACTTCTTGACGGATGCCAACCACGAAGGCCATGTACTGGATTTCCACTCGCTCCGGCACACCTGCGGGGCCTGGCTGGCCATCGCCGGTGCGCATCCCAAGGAAATCCAAACCGTGATGCGACACTCGACGATCACGCTCACGATGGATACGTACGGTCACTTGGTGCCTGGCCAAGAGGCGCTGACGATCGCCCGCTTGCCCTGCTTGTTGGACGTCCCGAAGGACGCCCGCCGCATCGGATAGCCGACGTAACCTGCCCCAAGCGCGGCACTCGTCGTCGAAGAGCGCGCAGCGCATTTGCAGCAGTCAGGACGCGATTGCGTGCCGTAGCGTGCGATTGTGTGCCCTTCAATCACTTGGCGACAATGGACACTCGCCTCGCCGCAACTCTAGAAAGCGTGCGAGCTTGCACGCCAGAGTGCGAAGCCTGACGAGAGAAGGCGAAAGTGAGCCTGTTGGGACTCGAACCCAAGACCTACGGATTAAAAGTCCGTTGCTCTACCAACTGAGCTACAGGCTCCCACGGGTACTCTTGCAGAGTAACCCGAACGAACAAGTGTCCCGTCGCTTGGCAAAAGTGTCAAGCGGGGCGGGGAAAGTGAGAGGTGCGGGGTGGTGTGGGTGGGAGACGGAGGAGGAGAGAGGGACGTGAGGTAACAGGCTGGAAGTGGGAGAGGGGAACGAGAGAGACAGACGTGAGGTAACAGGCTGGAAGTGGGAGGGGGGAACGAGAGAGACAGACGTGAGGTAACAGGCTGGAAGCCTGTTCTACGTGAGGATTTCCTTGACGACTTCGCCGTAGACGTCGGTGAGGCGGACGTCGCGGCCGCCGAAGCGGAACGTCAGTCGCGTGTGGTCGATGCCCAATAGGTGCAGCATCGTTGCGTGCAGGTCGTGGATCGTTAACTTGTTTTCCACGACTTTGTAGCCGAATTCGTCCGTTTCGCCGTACGTCACGCCGCCCTTCACTCCCCCGCCCGCCAGCCAGACGCTGAAACCGAACGGGTTGTGGTCGCGGCCGTCCGACCCTTGTGCAAACGGCGTGCGTCCAAACTCCCCTGCCCACACCAACAGCGTCTTGTCCCACAAGCCGCGCTGCTTCAAATCGGTCATCAAAGCTCCGATCGGCTGGTCCACCGCCAACGAATTCTCCGTGTGCCCCTTCTTCAAGTTGGCGTGCTGGTCCCACCGGTCATGGCCCACCGAGGGACACGTCAACTCAATGAACCGCACCCCCTGCTCCACTAACCGCCGCGCCAACAGACACTCGCGGCCGAACGTCGCCGTGCCGCCGAACTTCGAGTTGCAGCCGTACATCTCGCGCGTCGCCTCGGTCTCTTGATTCAAATCGGCTAAGCCCGGGACGGCCGTCTGCATCCGATACGCCAACTCGTAGTTCGAAATGGCCGACTCCAATTGGTCCACGTGCCCCATCCGGTCGAGCACGCGCGCGTCGAGCTTCTTCAACAGCTCCAACTTGTTCTTCTGCAGCGCTTCGGTCGGCTCGGTCCGGCGAATGTTCGCCACCGGCGCATCGCCCGTGTTGAAAATCGAGCCCTGATAGGTGGCCGGCAAAAAGCCGCTGTTGAAGTTGTCCAAGCCGCCGGGAGGAATCAGGCCGCCGTTGAGGACGATGAAGCCCGGCAAATCCCGACACTCGCTCCCTAACCCATACCCGAACCACGCGCCCATGCTCGGACGCCCCTGAATGCCGATTCCCGTGTGCAGGAAATAATTGCCGTTGGTGTGCTCCGAAAAGTCGCTGGTCATCGACCGCAGCACGGCCAAGCTGTCGGCATGCTTCGCCACATGCGGAAACAGGTCGCTGATCCAAAGGCCGCTCTCGCCGTACTGCTTGAACTCCCACGGCGATCCCAGCGTCGCGCCGTTGTTGTTGAACTGAGTCGGCTCGATCTTCATCGCAAACGGCTTGCCGTTTTCTTGCTTGAGCCGCGGTTTGGGGTCGAAGGTGTCGACCTGCGACGGACCGCCGTCCATGTACAGAAAAATGACGTGCTTCGCCTGCGCCGGAAAGTGCGACGGCTTGGCGCCGAAGACGTCGGGCTTGCCCCCTTGGCCATCCGCCCCGCTCGCCGACGTCCCGCCTTGCCACTCGTGCAACAGCGATGCGAGCGCCACCGCGCCGAAGCCGTTGGCCGTCCGTCGCAGCCAATCTCGGCGACTGTACGACTGCGGTTGCACTCGATGACATGGATACATGACGCTGCCTCCCCGACTCAACATGCCACGGCCGCTCGCGACGGGCCGCTCGTCAAACCACCATTCTCACTTGCCGCACTGCGCTGCCGCAATCCGCCGGCTGGCGACGTCCGCTGGTCGGCGGACTCAACCCGGCGGCCAGTGGAGCGGTCGTCCGCCCAGCAAGTGAAAGTGCAGATGCGGGACCGACTGTCCTCCCTCCACACCGATGTTCGTGACCACTCGGTAACCCGCCCCCAACTGTTCTTGCTCGGCCAATTTGCGGACGACCAGCAAGAGATGCCCCGCCAAGGGCAGGTCATCTTCGGTCAGCTCGGCGAGCGAGCGAACTTCCTTCTTCGGGATCACCAGAATGTGCACCGGCGCTTGAGGTTGGATATCGCGGAAGGCGAGGCACAGGTCGTCTTCGTAGACGATGTTGGCGGGGATTTCGCGGTCGATGATCCGCTTGAAGATCGTTTTTCCGGTCATGGCAAAAGATTCTCACGAGGACGATTCAAGTGGTTGTAGTCATTATGTCGATAACCGACGGCGCAGGGTACTCGTCGTTCACTTCCCTCAAGCCCGCTCGCGGAACCGATTCATGATGCGTCGGTCGCCAGTCGTCGCCGGATTATTCGTCGCCGCCATCTTCTTGGCGTGCGGTGCGACGACGGTCTGCGCCCAGACGCAGGACCGCTACTACGAACAAAACGGCATTCTGATTCGAGAGCAGGTGGTCGTCGAACGCAAGCCGTTCGCGCAGTGGGAGTGGGAAGAGCGACAAGTGACGACGTACCGCGAGGAGTATCGCACGACGTTCCGCGAGGACCAGCGAACGATGCAAGTTCCGGTGACCGTCGCCAGTTCGAACGGCGGCCCTCCCGTCACACGCTGGGAAACGCGTACGCAAATCGTGCGCACCCCCGTCGTCATCCGGTCGGTCGTGCCGGAGACGAGCGTCGTGCGCGTGCCGGTGCGTCGTCTGGGGTTTGTCGCCGAGGAGAAGATCGCGCGCATTCCGCTCGGCCCCGCTCCTCCCACCGCCACCGCCGCTCGACCATGGCTTCCGCCGCAGTAGCGCGTCGCTCAGACGAATCAGTTGCAGCTGACCGTCCTGAGCCGCTCGCTAGCGCGGGGGCGGCTGAATGGTTTTCGTGCGGTCGGTGCGCGGCGCGACTAGACGTCGACGCTTTCGGTTTCGACCAGAGGATCGGCGACCGGCGCCGCGGTGCGACGGCGCGAACGGCGAGCGACCTTGGCGGCCGTCCACTCTTTCGTCAACGATTCGAATACCTCGGGCGACTCGTACCGAATCACGTTCTTGCCGTCGGGCATGGGACCGACGAGCCCGCGGAAGACAGGCAGTCCGCGCAGCTCAAGATCGGTGCTGCAATCGTCGACGCCCACTTGGATGTGCGTCTGCAGCAAGTAGTCAGAGTTCGGATAGTCACGAATGCGCAGTCCCCCATCGGGACCGCGCGTTACCACGCGATACGTCGTTTTCGGCATCCCCAGGTCCCCATCATGCGGCTCGATACGAAGCAACGCTTGGCGCCTTCGTGTCCAGCGAAAGCCGCCAGCGATCGAGCGGAAAAAGTCAGCGCCTCGCAAATCCGCCTCTGTTGGATTCACGCCTTTCCGCCGTCGACGTGAAGATGTATCGACGCCCCGCGCCGCAAACCCGCACGCAAACCCCCGCGCCCCGCGCGTCCGTTAGAATCGCCCCCGTAGGACAGGCTTCCAGCCTTCCTCCTCCCCCAACTCCGTCTCCCACCCCTTATCTCCCCCGACCTCGCGTCGGGGGAATCGCGAACGCGCAGCGCACTGCAAGCGCACTGCAAGCGCCGCGCCCTGCGAGTTGGCACTCGGATTGAGTTCAGACAGGCTGGAAGCCTGTCCTACGCTGATGATGGCCGACTGGAATCGATTGATCTCGGGCGCGGATTGAGTTCAGACAGGCTGGAAGCCTGTCCTACGGGGTGCGCGTCAAGTCTTTGAGCGCGTGCACTAGTGCATCAATCTGACTGGCGTCGTTGTATAGATGGCACGAGACGCGTACGTAGCGCCGGTCGTTCCAGGCCACGATTGGCACTTCGATGTGATGCTGCTGCCACAGCGCGATCTGCAAGACGCGCGCATCGCCGGGAGGCAGCGGCACGTGCGCCATCGTGCCGTACCAAGCCGGATCATCCGGCACAATCGGCTCGAGTCCGAACAAGTCGACCAACGACTGTCGCGCATAACGCGCCAGAGCATGCGTCGTCTCGCGAAAACGGTCCATACCATACGACTCGAGAAAGTCGATCGCGGTCGGGATCGAGAAGTAGGGACTTGAGTCGCGCGTGCCGCTCCACAGAAACTCGTCGTCCCACTTCTCCGGCTTGGCGGGCAACAGTCTTCCCCAACTCAACAAGGGCGACCGCACTCGATCTTGCCAGCGCGGCGCCACGTACAGAAAGCCCGAACCAAACGGGGCGCTGAGCCACTTGTGACAACTGGCCGCGTAGAAGTCGGCGTTCAGCGAGTCGAGCGACAAGGGGACTTGCGCCGGAGCGTGAGGACCGTCAATGCAGACCGCGATTCCTTCTCGAGCCGCTCGGCGGCAAATCTCCGCGACCGGCAGGATGACGGCCGTCGGCGACGTGATGTGGCTGACGACGATCAACCGCGTGCGCGAAGTGACTTTGGCAAACAACGCATCGACGACCTGCTCCACCGACTCCATCGGCAGCGGCAATCGCGCGATGACGGGCGGCGCCGCTTGGACTTGTGCACAGCGCCGTTCCCAAATTCGCAACACGGCGCCGTACTCGTGGTCGGTGAACAGCACTTCCTCGTCTCGCTGCAGCGGGAAACTGTCTGCAACGACATTCATCGCATGCGTCGCATTTTCGACGAACACCAGGTTTTCGTCGCGCGTATCGAGCCAAGCGGCCAACCGTCGACGCGCCTCGCGCCAGGCCGGTTCATATTGACGTACGAAGAAATCCATCGGCTGCTCGTCGAGCGCGGCTTTCCAACGGCGCTGCGCGTCGAGCACCGGCTGCGGCGGCGGGCCGAACGAACCGTGATTCAGGTAGATGGTGTCCGAACGAAGATTCCATTGGCGACGCCAGTGTTGCGAGTCGTCGTCGGAGATAGAGTTCAGCGTCACTCTGGGGGATTCCTGATCAAGTGGTCGGTTGCAGCAGTGATCGAAGTTGCGACGAGGAGTTAGCCACCGCGCTGTCACGGCTCATTACGCCAAGGCGAAGCGGCGCCTTCCACCAAAACATACCGCGCGTCGACCGCCAACGACTCGAAGGTCTGTTCGCCGCCGGCGGGCCAGCGGACGGTGAGTCGCTGGACTTGCTCGGCGGCGCCGAGTCCGAATACCAACTGCCGTTCGTTGCTGGCTTGGTACCCGTCGCCGGCCGTCAATTGTCGTACTCGCCTCCCTTGCGACGTCTCGACTTCGACCGACGTTCCAATGGCGTCGCGGCTGCTGTGGACCCCGACCAGACGCACGGCGATCCAATGTCCAGGCGACTCGGTGTCGTTCGTCAGCAGCGCGACGGGGCCGTCGACATGCGAGATGACGGCGTCCTCGCGACCGTCGCGGTTCCAGTCGAGTCGCGCGAGTCCGCGGCCGAGGTTCTTCTGGCGAAAGAAGGGGCCCAATTGTTCGACGGGCGGCTCGACGAACTTCCGCCCCTGAAGATTGCGATAGAACTGCGCCGGCATCTCATAGGGGCCGCCCTGCGGACGCAAGTCGCGGACATGTCCGTTGGTGATAATCAGGTCGGGCCAGCCGTCGAGATCGGCGTCGAGCGACTGGGTTCCGAAGCCCAGCAGTTCGAGGCTTCCGTCGCGCAGGCCGAATTCGGCCGTGCGGTCGACGTACGACTTGCCGCCCGGCTCGGCCACGTACAGCGTGTTCGATTCGCGATAGAAATTCGTGACGAATAGGTCGAGTAGTCCGTCGCCGTTGAAGTCGTCGGCGGCGACTCCCATGCACGCTTGCGGCAGGCCGTTGCGGTCGTACGCCAAGCCCGCGAGCACCGCGCTCTCGAGGAACTGTCGCGTTGCTTGTGGCTCAAAGAAGTAGTTCGCCGTCCCGTCGTTCGCGACAAACAGGCCGAGACGTCGTGAACCGTCGAAGTCGGCGAGCACGACGCCGAGCCCCTTGCCGTCGTCCCCCTGCCCTGCTCCGTCCGCGCCGTACAATCCCGCTTCACGCGAGGCATCGACGAAACGACCGTCGCCGTTGCTGCGCCACAGGCGATCGTCTTGAGCGGGGAAGAGATTGGGGAGGCAAGGCTGGCGGCGGTTTTGCACTTGGCAGATGCGCGTGAGCGAGTCGCCTCCCAGATAGTTCACGTCATAAAGATCGGGATGACCGTCGGCGTCGATGTCCGCGATCGCGACGCTGGTCGTCCATTCGTCTCCGCCCAACCCCGCGGATTCGGCGACCTCGGTGAACGTCCCGTCCCCATTGTTGCGATAGAGTCGATTGGCGCCGACGTTGCCAAGGTAAAGGTCGGGGAAACCGTCGTTGTCCCAGTCGCCGACCGCGACGCCTTGACTGAACGACGCATCGCCCAAGGAAGCGAGCCGCGTGACGTCTTGGAACTTGCCGACGCCCAGATTGCGGAACAGTCGATCGCGGTAGAGCGTCTCCTGCGGATCGACCGGCCAGGGACAGCCTTGCGACAGATAGATGTCAGGCCAACCATCTAGGTCGAAGTCGAGGACGCCGACGCCGCCGCCTGTGGTGCCGAGCAAGCGACGATCTTCGGGCGAGTCGGCGTTGAAGTACATGAACGAGAGGCCGGCCGCCGACGCTGAGTCGACGAAGCGGATCGTGCTGGAGGATCGCTGCGGTGCGGCGTCGGCCGTGCGCGGCGTCGACTTGTTCCAAACGGGCGTCGGCAGGCTGGCGAGGTCGAGCGTGCGCGTTGGATCGAGCGACTCGTCGATATAAAAGGGATCGCCCTTGGCCAGCGGTTCTAGTCGTTGGGCTTCGTCAGCGGCCCAAGGAGCGTCTTGCGGGCGGTTCGCCAGTTGACGGTTCCAGTTCCAGGCTTCGCCGAAGCGTCCCAATTGTTCGAAGCGCCGTGTGAGTTCTCGGAGCGTCTGCCAACCCTCGGGAAGCTTCGTGAGGTCGTCGCGATCGGCGTGCACGCGTTTCAACAGGGCGGTGAGTTCGTACAACTGTGTTGCGCGGGCGCGGACGAGCTGCGCGTCGGCGTCTCGCCCGATGCCATGCAGGGCGCGGGCCAGTTGCGAATAGGCCGATTCGTACTGCGGATCACGGCGAGTCGCCTCCCAATAGCAGCGGGCGGCGGACTCGGGTTGACCCGTCAGTTCCGCGCCGAGCGCGCGTGCGACCCACACGACGGGATGTTCCTCGGCGCCTGACGGCAGAGATTGCTCCCAATCGCCGAGCGACGCGACGGACTGCGGCGATTGGGCCAGCGCGAAGCCGAGCCACGCGTGCGCTTCCAGCAATGGCGGCGCGTCGCGAACGACTTGCCGGAGCAGTTGGACCGCGTCAGCGAACTCGTTGCGATGCAGCGCCAGTCGCGCGAGGCCCAGTTTGGGAAGGGGATCGCCGGGCGACGCGGCCTCGAATCGCTCCAACTCGCGAGGCATCTCGTACACCGGCCACAGATCGCTGGCGAGGATCAGTTCCTCGATGGTTTGGCCCTGGAGTCGGACGAGCTTCTGGAGGAACGGCTTCGACTCCCAGCGACGACCGGCGACGGTGAGGAGAAAGACGAGCCGCCGGTTGACGTCGAGGTCGTCGGGACGCAAGGCGTGGGCGCGGCGGAGGAAAGTCTCCGCTTCGCGGGCATGCTCGGCCAGCAATTCAATGTGTCCGCCCAGCATGTAGAGGGTGAAGAGGTCTTCGTCTTCACTGGCATATTCACTGGCATCGTCCGCAGCCGTGGTCAGGCGGCGGTGGTCGTTCGCTTGTGCAATTCGACGCAACGCTTCGTCGAACCGACCCAGTCGGACTTCGGATTCGGCGGCGCAGCGGAGGGCGCCGAGCGAATCAGGGGCGAGCGCCAATTGCCGTTCGGCGGCCGCGAGCGCGTCATCGTAACGCTGGTTGCGCAGCGCGGTGCGGGCTTGCGCCAGATGGTCGACGGCGACCGTGCGATCGTGGCGCAACCGCCAGACGACGCCTGCGGCGCAAGCGGCGGCAATCAAGAGAACGACGATCGCTCCGAGAGTGCGTCGCAAACGCCGAATCCTCCACCCGACTAGAGCAAGTGCCGCGCTTTGAGTTCGAGGTACTTATTGACGAGCGGCGCCGTCATGTCCTCGGGGAAGACATCCAGGCAGAGCACGCCGGCGTGCTGCAAATCGGTGATGACCTGGTGTCGCCACGTCAGGATATGCGCGGCCGCGGCGGCGCGATAGAGGGCCGGACCGCGCGGGTCGGGCTCGTCGGCCGCATCAAACAGGCGATGGTCGCGGAGCAAGATTCCCAGCGGCAAGTGGCGTCCGACCTGCGTGGCCAAGTAGCGATGCACCTGCTGGGCGTTGACTTCGTCGATCAAGTTGGTCGCCAGGATCACGAGGGCCCGTTTGCGGCAGTGCGTCGACAAGTGCATGAACGCCTCGTCATACCGCGACTCGACCATCTCCGGAAAGCGGTTGAAGGAGGCATGCAGCAATTGATTCATCTGCTTCATGCCGCCTTGCGGCGGTACGAACGACAAGACGCGATCCGAGAAGGCGATGAAGCCGACCGAGTCGCCTTGCCGCAGCGCCACGTAGCTGAGCATGAGCATCGAGTTGAGGGCGTGATCGAGCAGGCTCAGGCCGCTCGCCTCGTTCGTCATCATGCGTCCGCAATCGACAAGGAAGATGAGCCGTTGGCTTTGGCTGGTTTGAAAGTCCTTGACGGTGAGTCGACTGCGGCGCGCCGTGGCGCGCCAGTCGAGATGCTTGTAGTTGTCGTCGGGCGTGTAATCGCGGAGCCGTTCGAAGTCGTGGTCCTGCCCGACGCGCCGCGTGCGTCGCACCCCCATGAGACTCAGGCGGTTGGTCCTGGCCAGCAGAGCGTACTCGCTGAGCTGCTTCATGTCGGGGTAGACGTGAATGGTGGAGTCGGCTTTGTAGGAGAGGTAGCGTTGCCAGAGGCCGAGTCGGCTGACGACGCGGAGATGGATCGCTCGCATCTCGAACGCCCCGCGGCGGCTGGCCTTCAATTCATACTGCAGCGCACCGCGGCTGCGCGGCGTCAACGAAATCACGAACTCCTCCGGCGACGCCGTGAACTCGGCGGGAACGTCGTCGCGGACCCAAAGACGCAGGCGACGATTTGAAAGATTGTTGACAAGCAGCCGAACGGGATGCGGCATCCGTAACGAGGCGACTCGCAAGGTCTCCCGTTCAGCGGAAAAGTTCTTGCGACGCGGCAGCGAGACAAGGTCGATGATCGCCAAGGCGCCGATCAGGACGTCGACGCCGACGATGACGGCGATCCAGGCGGAGTCGACGGCCAGCAACACGGAGAGAGCGGTGGGGAACAGCGTCATGAACAACAGACGCTTGTTCGGATAGACCCGTTTGAAGATCGCCAGCGGCACGAAGGGGCCGGCGAGCATCACGAGCCACAGCCACGTGAAATGCAGCTGCCAGTCTTCGTTATTCAGCAACCACTGGGCGAAGTCGTTCACAGGCGAGGCACCTCCACCGACCGCAGCAACTCTTGCAGCAGTTCATCGACCTTGCGCCCCTCCACCTCCGCTTCCGCGGTGAGGATCACGCGGTGGCGCAAGGCGGCGATCGAGATTTGCACGACGTCGTCTGGAACGGCGTAGTCGCGACCGTGGAAGGCCGCCAGCGTGCGCGCGGCCTGCAGGATGGCGATGCCGGCGCGAGGCGAAGCGCCCATGTGAAACTGAGGCCAGGTGCGCGTCGCACGCACAATCTTGGCGACGTAATCGACCAGCCGGTCGTCGACGACGACGTCGCCGTTCTCCTGCGTAATTCGCAAAATCTCCTCGGGAGTCGTCACGACGTCCAGTTCGTCTTCCAGCCGTCGATTGATGTCGACCTGCTGGCTGTGCATCTGCAGGATTCGCTTTTCTTCGTCGAGCGCCGGGTAGTTGGCGATCAGCTTGAACATGAAGCGGTCGAGCTGCGCTTCGGGCAGGTTGTACGTGCCCTCCGACTCGATCGGATTCTGCGTGGCAAGCACGAGGAACGGCTTCTCCAGCTTGTGGGACGTGCCGTCCACCGTCACGCGGAACTCTTGCATGATTTCCAGGAGCGCCGCATGGGTCTTGGCGGGCGCACGATTGATTTCATCCGCGAGCAGCAGTTGCGTAAAGACGGGGCCGGGACGAAAGCGGAACTCTTGCGTCTTCATGTCGAACAGCGGCGCGCCGGTGATGTCCGACGGCATCAAGTCGGCCGTGAATTGAATGCGTCCGAACTGCAGGCCGAGAACGCGTCCGAGCGTGCGGACGAAGAGCGTTTTTCCAAGCCCCGGGACGCTTTCAATCAGCACATGCCCGTTCGAGAAGAGGGCGACGAGCGTGCCGACGACCAGTTCGTCTTGACCCACATAGACGCGGGAAATCTGCGCCATGATGCGATCGAACAACTCTTTGGTCGGAGTCCGCTTGCCCGAATCGGCGGGCGTCGACATACGCATGGCGCTGGGCGCGGTCGGCGTCGCAAAGGACGGCGGCGACGCCTGCGCCGGCGCGAAGCCAAAACCCGACGTCGGTGCGCCGGCCGGCTGAAGCGGCGCGGGCGTAAACGGGGCAGGGTTGAACGGCGCTGGAGTGAACGGCGCTGGAGTAAACGGAGAGGCGGAGGGCTGCGGCGCGGCCGGATAATGCGGAGCCGTAGGCGACGGCGCCGGCGCTGCGGAAAACGGAGGAAACCCGGGCGGCGATGAGGGGCCAGTGACAGCGGGGCCAGTGACCGTGGGGCCCGTTACAACGGGACCGGTCGCCGCGGGGGCGGCGAGCGGCGGGGACGCCGGGGGACTCGGCGCAAACGCCGCGGCAGGAGGCGCGCCGGCGTCGGCGGCGGGCACGATTTGCACGCCGCCGCACTGCGGACATTTGGCCGGTCGGCCCGAATGCGCCGTGCTGACGCGCAGTTTGCGCCCGCACGTCTGGCACGGAAACTCCACCGTGCTGGCAGATGGACTCGGGTCGTTCATCGCAACTCCTTCAAGGTTGGCTAGGCAAGTTAGCGTTGGGGTTGGGGGCGGGCGCCGCCGTGGCGGGCGCGGCCGCAGTCGTAGTCGCAGTCGTGCGGGCGCCGGCGCCGCGCACCACCTTGTGGTATTCGTCCAGTGCGCGTCGAGCGGCTTGGCGGTCGTGCGCGAACTGCAGCAGTTCGCCGACCGCTCCGATGTGAGCGCCGAAATCGGACGTCGGCTCCCGCGGCAGCTGCCGCGGCCGACCAAAGATCGGCAAGACGGTAAAGCAGAATAGGATGCCCACGGCGACCAGATGCAGGATCACCGCGTTGATCGGGAAGATCAAAAACAACTCGAGCCCCGAAGGGATCTCGGCGTCCGGTTCTTGCGCATAGGTGTCAAGCCCCGCCGCATCGCTCTCCAGGAATGCAACTCGCCCCCCCGGCGAACTCTCGGCGATCACCTTCGCCGCCAGCTTGCGATGCTCGTGATTCACCAACGGCAGATTGAGCAGGAACGAACCGTTGACGACGACGATCACTTTGCCGCCTTGCGACCATTCGTTGACGGAGGGTTCGGTGACGCGGCGTACGAGCGGCGTTCCCTCGCCGCTCTCCAGCAGCGTCTCCGACTGCGGAACGCTCGGCGATTCGTAGTAGTACTCGGTCGTCGTCAAGTACTTTTGCGCCCGCTTGGATCGCTTCTTCTGAGAGTTGGCGGCGGGAGTGATGGTCGACGTCGTTCCCAATTTTGGAAGATCGTCGGTTTGGACAGGGTCGAGTCGCCAGTCGACGGAGATCTCGGCTTTTGACGCATCGATTCCCTCGGCCCAGGGACCTCGCAGCGACTGGACTTGCTCGCCCTTGCCGTTGCGCCGGACGAACCAGCGGGCGTAGGCATCTTGCGAGGCGCGATTGCGGGCCGCGTTATGGTCGGACAATGCGTCGCTCAGTCGCGAAGCGATTTCCCCCGCCTGCCCCGGCGGCGCATTGGTCTCCATCTTCTTCCAGTACAGCGGACCCGCGTCAAAGTCGCGGCCGACGTAGACCAGCACTTTGGACGAATCGCGCGCCAGCCATTGATCCAGAAACTGTCGTTCGCGCGGCGAGGGAACGTCAAGCGTATCGGGGAACCAGACGAGCGTATCGTACTGATGAAGCTTGGGCGACAGTCGCCGCCACGTCGTCACCTTATGCCCCGCCTGTTCGTACATCTTGGCGAAAACGGCCGTGCCGTTGACGCTGTCCGCGCCGACCGCCGCGCGCCGTTGTCCATATTGACGATTGATGTCGTCGGGTTGGCAGCCCAGGGAAAGGGCGAGCGGCACGAGCAGGAGGAGGACGGCGCGCTGCGCCGCGAAGCTTCGAGGCCGGACGTTCATGTCGCACCTCCCTGCGGACCCAGCCGCTGAAACTCGTCGACCTCGCGCCAACATTCTTCGAACGCGTCGCGCTCCAGTTTGTGGTGGCCGAAGAAAACATCCTCGAAGGCGACCATGGTGCGGGCGAGCATCGACTGGAGCTGCGGGAGAGAGCGGACTTCGCGCAAGTATTGTCGGTTGGTTTTGCCCTTGGTGAGCTGGATGCGTTGGTGTCGGTCGAGGTACAGCAGTTGATAGCTGAACAGATAAATGATCGCGCCGCTGTAATCGCCCGCTTCGTACAAACGTCGCGCTTCCGCGAGAAAGTCGCCGCGCGGCGCCGCGATCTGAATCGGCAGCTCTTCGATCCGGTCGACGTCCCCGACTCGTTCCTCATCTTCGTCGTCTTCCTCGTCCCCCGCGTCCTTGGACGAGTGCCTTAGGAATACTTTCACGAGGATATAGACCAGCAAGGCGAGCAAGGCGGCGAAGATCGCATACAACAGCACTCGAACCAGCGCCCCCAGCGAATCGAAGAAGACCTTGATCCCCTCGAAGCTCCAGTCGCCCCAATCCCAGTTGCTCGGCGGCTTCGGCGGCTTGGGCGGTTTCACGTTGATGCGCTGCAGGTCGTCGTTCGTCGAGTCGTACCAGGGATACGTACCGACGCGCATCGCCTCGCGTCCCGACTCGACGGGATCCGCGAGCGGTTGAGAGGCCAGTGGGTCCGCCGTCGGAGTCGCCGTCTGGGCAGCCGTACTGCGGGGAGCAGACAGGCTTCCCGCCGTCGTCAATGCGAACGATCCGAGCACGATGGCGATCGGAAGGAAACAGCGCGGCGTCGAGGGGGATAAGTAGGTCACGTCGTGCGCGGCTGCAGCTTGCCGCCCTCCGTACGCAACAACAGTTCCACTTCCCAGCCTTCATTGCGGATGCGCGTGTCGAGGTAGCTTAGATAGCGGACGACGGCGATGTAGGTCGCGACGATCCACATGGCGGCGGGGATGGCGACGTGAGACATCAACGGGCCCCAACGCCAATTGTGCAGGAAGATTCCCGATAGGAAGAGGAAGCCGTGGGCGATGGCGCCGGCGAGCACGATGGACATCAGCGACACGACCATCCAACGCGGAAACAGCGACACATTGAGGCTGCTGTGCAGCAAGCTCATGCGTCGCCCTAAGGTCATCGTCAGGGGACTGGAACCGCGCCAGGGGTTGTTCTCCAGCACCGCCACCTCGGGGAGAAACGTGCGCACGCCGCGAATGATGCCGACGCCGCCCGCGATCAGGATGACCCAGAATTCCCAGCCCGTGTAGTTCGGCTCTTCCCACGCCGCGGCCAGCAGCAGCCATGCCAGCAAGGGGCCGCGCAGCACGACCAGCCCCACGAACAGTTGGCTCCACGATCGACCGACTCCGCGGAACACGTCGCGCCACGACGGATTCTCCTCGAAGACCGCAAGTCCGACGTACATCGTCGTGAAGACGGTGGCGAGCGGCGCTTCGAGGAACACGAGGAGCGACATGGTCCAAACGTAGCGGAACGGCAGGAAGCTTCCGGCGTAGTCGTGAAAATCGTACGCGCCCATCCAGCCAAAGAGCAGATAATTGAGCAGTGCGACGGGGAGGATGCCGAGCAGCGACGAGGCCAGGATGCGGCCGCCTTGCGTGCGCAGCAGAAACAGGGCCAGGTCGAGCAATTCGACTTGGTTTCGTTCGCGGATGACGATGCGCGTGCTATCAAGCTGCATCCGGGCGCCTCCGCGGGAATCCTAGGACGACGAAGTAAAACATCAACAGGCCGCTGTCGATCACCGCCACGGCCGCTTTGACGAAGTACGGCAGGCTGGTCGGCGAGATGAACGCCTCGGTGATCGCCGCCAGGAAGAACAACACGATCGACGCCCCCATGACGGGCATGGCTTCGCGTCGCGCCAGCGCCAACGAATCGGCGCGCGTCAGCCCCTTGGTGGCCAAAAAGGAAATGCCGAGCCGCAACCCAGCGCCGGCCGCCAACACGATGGCCGTCAATTCAAAGGGGCCATGCGCCGTCACAAACTCGAAGAAGTTCTTACCCGATTCGACGTCGGGACGAGCCATATAGCCGAAGGAGGCGCCGAGGAAGCCGGCGTTGAAAATGGTGATGAACAGGCCGGGGATGATGAGCAATCCGCCGGCGAAGCACTTCAGGCCAATCCCCGTGTTATGCGAGATGTAGAAGCCGGCCATGAGGATGTTGACCGAGTAGGGGCGATCGCTGAGCGGGTCGCGAAAGCTTTCTTCCAATTGTGCGATCGCCGACTCGCCGAGGACATCCTCGGCGTACGACGGCCAAACGGCCCGCGAGTAGGCCAAGACGGCGCTCAAGATAAAGATGCCCCAGAACAGGCAAAACGCCACATGCACGCAGCGATCCTGAAAGATGCTTTGGGGTACGTCGTACAGCAGCACCTGCCCCCAGGCGGTCAGATTGAAGGGGCGGCTGCGATACAGTTGGTTGTGGGCTCGACCGACCAATTGGTGCAAGTAACGCACCGTGTCGGGCGGCAAATTGTAGCTATCGGCGAGCGCCAAGTCGGCGCACGCCGCTCGATACAAGTCGGAAAAACGAGTGATGGTGCCAGGCGTCAGATTGACTCGGCGCTTCAACGACAGTTCGTCGCATAGCCGCTCCAACTCCATCCAGTTCTGACGCCGCACCTCCAGCAGTTGAGCGACTTTCATGGGCGCGGCCTCGGCGGGTAAGGAACGGGACTCACGGGCGGGGTCACGGGATAAAAGCCGGGCGCAGCGCCGGTCGGCAGCATGCCGGCCGACGGCGGCTGAGGATAGACCGGATACCCCGGGTAACTCGGATACCCCGGATGCGCGGCGGCGCCCGGCGGGTACAGCGGGAGTGCGGGAGCAGGCAGCGAGGCGGGACGCACTTCTTCCCCTTTGTCCGCCACAAACGCCCGGTAGTACAGCGCGCACAACAGCAAGTCGTCGCTGGTGTCCGGCAACAGTCCGAATTGGCGGATGAGCGGCTGAGCCAAGTGTCGAGCGACTTCGCGCCGTCGCTCGATGGTGAAAAACCGCCGTCGATCGACGTACATCGCCAGCGCCCGCGCCATCGGTCGGCTGACGACGAAGTCAGCCGGCAGGTAGGACGCGAGCTGTGCGGCTCGCGGATCTTCGAGTCGTGCGACGCCGACCAGCCACTTTCGCTCTTCGACGATCACCATCGTGCCGCACACCAAATCGCCGAGGCGCTGGAAGCGGCGAGTGACGAGCATCGAGATGAGTCCGACCAGGAGCGTGGGAATCATGTAGACGTCTGGGAAGCCGCCGTCGAGTTCGTCGCCGAACAGGGGCGAGAACATGCGTAAGGACATGAGCGGGCATAGATCCGCGTAGCGCAGCACGTTTCGCAGCACGGCTTGCAAGCCGTTGATCGGCTGGCCGTTAATCGTCACCACGCGGATGCCCAGCATGCGTTTGCCGGGCGTCTGCCCATTCCAGTGGGATTCGAAAAAACCACCATAAAACCAGTCGACCACAAACCAGAAGACCAGCATGAAGGCGATGCTGCCGCCGAAGAGGAATTCGGCCATGCCGCGCAGCGCAGGCAGAAAGGCGACCAGCAGCGTCAGCACCAGGATGGCGATAAACCACATCAACCCGTAAATCGTCACTCGAATCAAATAATCGAGCATCAAGGCGGGGAGGCGCCGAAAGGGGCCTGCCAGCCGATAATGGAACTCGATGTTCTCCGGCGTCACGATGTCGATCGTCGTGTCCAGAGGATCGGTGGTGGTTTGCGACATACCCAGCGGGCGGCGAGGCGGCCTAGAAGAGACGAGTGACCCTACCTGCGGGGTGCTCGCCCGCAACGCTCCCCATTATTCGTCGTCCGACCGTTCGACGCAAGCAACCGCCGCCGCTTGTGAATCCCCGGGCTCGTCGACTAGACTTCCGCGCGGGTCTGCCGCCGGTGCAGGCCGTCGAGCAGCGCGATCACAGGAAACTCACCGCATGTCGCTTCAGGGAAAAACGGCGCTCGTTACGGGCGGCGCCACGGGGATCGGTTGGGGCATCGCCCAGGCGTTGGCCGCGGCAGGCTGCCGAGTGGCCATTACGGGGCGTCGCGAAGAAGTGCTTCGAGCGGCGGTCGAGTCGTGGAAGGGCGCCCCCATGCTGTGGCATGTGTGCGATGTCGCGGTCCGCGAAAGCGTCCGCACGCTGTTCGCCTGGTGCGACAAGACCCTCGGACCGCTCGACATCCTCGTCAATTCGGCCGGCACCAACATCAAGAATCGGTCGCTGTCCGAGATGCTGCCCGAACAGTGGGACGAGGTGATGGCGATCAACGCCACCGGCGTCTACAACTGCCTGTACTACGCTTTGCCCGGCATGCGCGCTCGCCGCGACGGACTCGTCATCAATATCTCGTCCATCTCCGGCAAGCGGGCCGCGCCGCTGGGCGGAGTCGCCTACGATGCGTCAAAGTTCGCCGTCACCGCGCTCGGCACGGCCGCGTGGAACGAGGAAGCCGCCAACGGCATTCGAGTGACGAACATTTTTCCGGGCGAAGTGAACACGCCCATTCTCGAGAAGCGTCCGGCGCCGGTAAGCGAAGAACGGAAAGCGCGGATGCTGTTGCCCGAGGACGTCGCGGACATGGTCGTCGCCATCGCCAACTTGCCGCCGCGTGCGCATGTGCCCGAGTTGATCATCAAGCCGACGGTGCAAGAGTACATCTAGCGGGGCGGGCGACGCGTGCGGCGCGCGGCGTCGTGGGCGACGCCGCGCGGAAGTGACAAGTTGGAGGTAACAGGCTGGAAGCCTGTTCTACGTTACTGTCCAGGTCTCTGCGCTGGAGAACAGCTTGGCGAGGTCGCCTTCGCCGCGTTTGGCTTTGGCGTCGGAGACTTGGCGGGCCATTTCGGTTTCGTAGCGCGAGCGCTGGATGTCGCGCAAGACGCCGATCGGTTCGGGGAAGTCGGGGTGCCGCATCCGGCTGAGAAGATAGGCCAGCGTCGGTTCGACCGCCTGTTCGTCGTGGAATAACAAGTCGTCTTCCTGGATGCCGCCGGCGCCCAGTTCGACCACTTCGGGCGTCGTGCCGTTGAGGCGAATGCCCTTGGTGCGGTTCTTGCCAAAGATCAGCGGCTTGCCGTGCTCGATCTCGATCACGTTGTCCGCCTTGGCGTCTTTGTCGGTCATATAGTCGAACGCGCCGTCGTTAAACACGTTGCAGTTCTGGTACACCTCGACGAACGCCGTCCCCTTGTGCTCCGCTGCGCGCCGCAACACCTCCGATAGATGCTTGATGTGGATGTCGACCGAGCGGGCGACGAAGGTCGCTTCGCAGCCGATGGCCAGCGACAGCGGGTTCAACGGATAGTCGATCGCGCCCATCGGCGTGCTCTTGGTGACCTTTCCCAGCGGCGAGGTGGGGCTGTACTGCCCCTTGGTCAGACCGTAGATGCGGTTGTTGAACATCACGACTTTCAGGTCCAGATTGCGGCGAATGGCGTGAATGAAGTGGTTGCCGCCGATGCTCAATGCGTCCCCGTCCCCCGTAATGACCCATACCTGCAGATCAGGGCGAGCGCACTTCAGACCTGACGCGATCGCCGGCGCACGGCCGTGGATGCCGTGAATGCCGTAGGTGTTCATGTAGTAGGGAAAGCGGCTGGAGCAGCCGATGCCGGAGACGAAGACGATGTTTTCGCGCGCGATGCCTTGCTGCGCGAGCACCTTCTTCATCTGGGCCAGGATCGAGTAATCGCCGCAGCCGGGGCACCACCGCGTGTCCTGGTCGCTGGCGAAGTCGTTCGCGTTCAATACGGGAAGTTCAGTACTCATAGGAGGATGAAATCTATCTTTCAAAATGAATGTTCGAATGAAGGGAGGACGTGCCGCGCCGCCGGCGACTAGGACGCCAACGTTTGCCGGATTTGTTCCGTCAGCTCTTCGACTGCGAACGGACGTCCCTTGACCTTGTTGAAGCCCTGAGCGTCGACCAGGAACTTGCTGCGGATGAGCATGCGGAGCTGGCCGCCGTTGAGTTCCGGGATGAGGACCTTCTTGTAGCTGCGCAATATCTGCTCGAGGTTCGACGGGAACGGGTTGAGCCAGCGCAAGTGCGCGTGCGCGACGGAGAGGCCGGCCGCTTGGCAGCGTTCGACGGCCGTCTTGCAAGCGCCGTACGTGCCGCCCCAACTGAGCACCAGGAGGTCGCCCGAGGCCGGGCCGAGCACCTCTTGGTCGCCGATCAACTTGGCGACGTTCGCCACTTTCGTGGCGCGAACATTCGTCATGTGTTGATGGTTTTCGGCGTCGTAGCTGATGTTGCCCGTACGATCCTGCTTCTCGATGCCGCCCACGCGGTGCATGAGCCCCTTGGTGCCGGGGAGCGCCCACGGACGCGACAGCAATTCGTCGCGCTCGTAGGGATAGAATTTTTTGTCCGGTTCGCCGGGCGGAGCATGCGTGATCGGAATCGGCTGCAGTTCGCTGACGTCCGGAATCTTCCACGGCTCGGCGCCGTTGGCGATGTAGCCGTCCGACAAGATGATGACCGGAATCATCATCCGCGTCGCCACTCGCCACGCTTCCTGCGCTGCATAGAAGCAGTCGGCCGGGCTGCGGGCCGCGATGATCGGCAGCGGCGCTTCGCCGTTGCGACAAAACATGGTTTGCAGCAAGTCCGATTGCTCGGTCTTCGTCGGCAAGCCGGTGCTGGGGCCGCCGCGCTGCACGTCGATGATGATCAGGGGCAGTTCGAGCATCATGGCCAAGCCCATGGCTTCGGCCTTGAGCGCAATGCCCGGGCCGCTCGAGCACGTCACGCCCATCGAACCGCCGTAGGCGGCGCCGATCGAAACGCCGATCGCCGCGATCTCGTCCTCGGCCTGAAACGTCTTCACGCCGAAGTTCTTGTAGCGGCTGAGCTCATGCAAAATGTCGCTCGCCGGCGTAATCGGGTACGTCCCGTAGAACAACTCCTTGTTGCTCAACTTGGCCGCCGTAATCAGTCCCCAGGCCAGCGCCTGGTTGCCCATGATGTTGGTGTACTTGCCCGGCGGCAATTTGGCCGGCGGCACTTGATAGCTGCTGGCGAACGCGTCGGTTGTCTCGCCATAGTACCAGCCCGCTCGCAGCGCTTTCCGATTCGCCTCGGCCACGTCCGCTTTGTTGGCGAACTTGGCGTCGATGTAACGCAGCGTCGGTTCGAGCGAGCGGCCGTAGAGCCAATACAGCAGGCCCATGGCGAAAAAGTTGCGGCAGCGGTCGGCGTCTTTCGTGCCGAGTCCCAGGCCTTTGACCGCCTCGCGCGTGAGCTTGGTCATCGATACCTTGAACAGCTGAAAGCCGTCGAGCGAGCCGTTCTCGAGCGGGTTGTCGGCATAGGCGGCCAGCTTCAGGCTCTTTTCGTCGAAGGCGTCCGAGTCGACGATGAGCACGCCGCCTTTTTGAAGGTCGCCGAGGTTCGTCTTGAGCGCCGCGGGATTCATGGCGATGAGGGCGTCGAGGTGATCGCCGGGAGTGAAAATCTCCTGCGAGGAAAAGTGAACCTGATAGCCGCTCACCCCCGCCAGCGTGCCGCGCGGTGCGCGAATCTCGGCCGGAAAGTCGGGAAAGGTGGCGATGTCGTTGCCGAGCATCGCGGAGGTGCTGGTGAATTGCGTGCCGGCGAGTTGCATGCCGTCGCCGGAGTCGCCGGCGAGTCGAACCGTCGCGCCCTCGACGTGGATGACGCGTTTCGACGTGGGCTGTGGATCAATGGTCGTGGACATAGGCAGTGCGCTACTGGAGCTCCCAAACGGATTGGACGATCGTGGCCTGGATCACCGTGTGGAGACGTCTTGCGACCATCCCCGAGTCCAAGGGCGCACGACTTCAGCGCGAAGGGGGAGAGAGAAAGAAAGGGAGGTCTTAAATCTGTCCTTACTCTTCCTCGGAGCCACCCCGTCTGAGGAAGATTACCGCTGGACCATGCCCCCTACGATATCACTCGCGCACGAGCCAAACAATACAGATCAGCCCGCCGGAGGTCGCCAGAGGTTCATTCTTGCGAAAAAATAACCGCGCTTGATCCGGGTTTAGTGGCGTGAAAAGTTCCTTTGGCGTCGGCGCGTGGTTCTTGTGGATTGGTCCGGCGGCTCGCTGGTGGGGTGTGCGGAGGGCGTGCGATAAGGGGCAGGGATTGCGCACTAGAATCACCGCCGCCGGGGAGCGCAAGTTAGCCGTTGATCGACTTGGTGATCGGGACCTGCGGCGACGCCGGCGGCGTTGCGGGCGGGATCGGCCTGAGCAGCAAGAGGATCAAGTGATTGGGGCGGGTGCTGCGGTAGTAGTTGTAGTTCGGCGAGTAAACCTGATCTTCCGGCAGATGGTAGAACGTTTCGAGCGCTCCCCATTTGCTTTCGATGAGCACAAAACCGTCGTTGCCGACCGCTTTGACCAGCCCCGTGTGCACCGGTTCCTGCTCTTCATTGCGATAAATGATGAGATCCCCGACTCGCGGCTGCGAGACGACGTGATAGTCGTTGTCTTCCAGAATCCGGTCGACGTAGCGGCTTTGCACGAGGAATTTGCCGCCGGTGAACACCCAGCCGTGGCAGTTGGCGGGCGAGGCTTCTGAGTGGGCGATGATGACGCGCAGGCGATACGGTTCGGGGACCAAGGCCAGCGGATCGACGAGCGCCTCCGGGTCGTCGCCGGCTTGGTCGGCGGACGCTTCCTCTGTGGAGAACCTCAAAAGCGGAAAGTCGCGCCCCAAATCGGTCACTCCAAATACTTCATCCTCTTCCGTCGGCGCCTTTGCCGTTCGAATCTGGCGTTCCAACATCCCGTCGCTCAGTTCGGGCGCCGCCGACCGATGAAAATGCAGGCCGATCAAGACCGATGCCGCAAGCGAGCAAGCGAGGAGGGTGGTCGAGCGACCTCCACGACGCCACCAGGGGCGGCGTTCGAGCCACGATTCGTGGGCCAGCAGCAGGACGGCGGCGAGCACGCCGGCCGCAAATACCAGCATTCGCAGCCAGATTCGCTGCGGTTCCGCCGCCTGCTCGGCGATCCAGGCGTCAGCTTGAGCAACGGCCGGAATGATCAGCACCCCGAGACCGATGCGCACGACCACCCAGCCCGCCGCACGACCGCGCGTCGAGACGCTAAACCACAAACTTCCGATCGTGCAGCCGATGGCGAGGCAGTAGAAAATCAGCCAGGCCAAGGGCGGTATTTCAGGTTGTAGCATCGAACCCCGCTACGGTCCTTTGCGAAATGACGATGTGGGGCCTCCCACGTCGCCATGGACTTCTAACACGGACGGAGGAGTGTAGTTGCGGTGGGAATTCTGAGGTGGGCAATGTCTGCTTCATCCTGATCCCTAGGACGTCGGTAGGCTAGGCCCCGCCAGAGCAGTCGTCGGCGTCCCCCGTGATCGGCCGCACTTCGCCTTGCTCGCCTGTCCCCGAGCCGGCCGAAAGGCTATGTTTGACCCCATGTTGGAACGCGAAGAATATGTCGAGCAGGCGCACTTCTTCCGAACCGTTTCCGAGCGGCTTTCGGACGACGTTCCGCTGCAGGACTTGTTGCAACAAGTACGCGAAGAATTGTTGGCGACCACTCGCCTGCCGCTCGCCATCAGCTTCCTGCTCGATGAACTCAAGCACGCCGGCTCGTTGCACACCGCGATGGCGCGGCTGGCGCATTACTTCGCACCCTTCCAGACGTTCGTGATGCGGATGGCGGAAAGCGATCGCGGGCGATTCGACCACCAAGTGGCGCTCGAGGTGCTCCGCTTTGAAGCCGAATATCGAGCGCAAGGGGCGACCGCTCAGGGGCTGTTCCTGTACCAGTTTGAAACCTTGTGCCGCAATCGCCTGCGCTACGACCACGGACTCGCCGCCATCGCCGCCGACCCGCAATTCGACGCCGCCTGGCGCGACTGGATTCTGTCGGTTCGTCGCCGACTGGGAATGGTCGACCTGGCCGACATGATCTACGTGTGCAGCGAGCATTACCGACAGCGGCAGGAGGCGGACCCCGAGAAATACAGCGAGCCGCTGCCGGCGCCGCTGTTCGGCGAAAAAGAGGGACGCATTGCGCTGGCGAATCGCCGCAAAGATCCGCTTTACCTGTTCTCCGCATTGCAACGACACCTGGGTTACCCCGCGATTCCGCGCCGCCGCAAACAGCAGGACGAAGCCAAGCTGACTCAGCTTCTGCAACGCCGCATCGATCAGTTGGAGATGCGGGTGAAGTTGTTGGAGGAAGACCAGCGAGGCGGCTTCGACTTGGCGCAATTCTATTCCCCCGCGACAGGCGCCGCCGGTTCGCTCGTCATTCCGCCGCCGCCCGACGATTCGAAGGAGCGTTCATGACCTTGCCGACGTTAGCCGATCCCCGCTCGCTGTGGCTTCATCCGCGCGATGCGCTGCTGCGCGCGATTGAAAGGATCTACCGGTTGCGCATGACGACGACGTCGGGCGGCAATCTGTCGATTCGCGAGCCCGATGGCTCGATCTGGATCACGCCGGCGCGAGTCGACAAGGGGAGTTTGCGTCGCGAAGACATCGTCTGCGTGCGGCCGGATGGTTCGGTCGACGGGCGCCATCCGCCGTCGTCCGAGTTTCCGTTTCATAAGGCGATCTACGACGCTCGGCCCGACTTGTACGCGATCGTGCATGCCCATCCGGTGGCGCTGGTGGCCTGCAGCATCAGCCGCCAAGTCCCCGACACGCGCCTGTTCCATCAAGCGCATCACGTCTGCGGCGACGTCGGCTTCGCCCCCTACGCGCTCCCCGGCAGCGGTCGCTTGGCGCAGAACATCGCCGACACCTTCTCTCAAGGGTTTTCGTGCGTCGTACTTGAAAATCATGGCGTAGTCGTTGCGGGGGCCGAGTTGGGGCAGGCGTTTCAGCGTTTTGAGACGCTGGAATTCACCGCCAAGACGATCATCAAGGGTTCGCACTTGGGACCTGTGCGCTATCTCAGCGACGAACAGTTGTTGCTCGCGCGGCGGATGACGTCGCAGTGGGAGTCGTTCGAGCATTCGGCGCCGAGCACGACGGAGTTGGAGTTGCGTCGGCAATTACGCGACTTTATGCGCCGCGGCTATCAGCAGCGGCTGTTCATCAGTTCGCAAGGCACGTTCTCGGCGCGCGTGGATGCCGACAGCTTCTTGATCACTCCCTATCGCACCGACCGGCCGTCGCTGGAAGTGGAAGACTTCGTGTTGGTCCGGAAGGGGGCGGTCGAGGCGGGGAAGACGCCCAGTCGCGCGACGCGCAATCACGAAGCGATCTACGCGCAGCATCCCGACGTGGCCGCGGTCGCCTACGCGTATCCGGTGAACGCCACCGCCTTCAGCGTCACCAGTGAATCATTCGACTCGCGGACGATCCCCGAGAGCTACATCTTGCTGCGGGACGTGCCGCGAGTGCCGTTCGGCGATCAGTTCCAGGGGGGGAGGAAATTGGCCGAAAGTCTCTCCATGAAACGCCCCATCGCGCTGTTGCAAAACGACGGCGTGATCGCCGTGGGCGCCAGCGTACTCGACGCCTTCGATCGGCTCGAAGTACTCGAGGCCACCGCGGAGGCGATCATCAACGCGCGGGTCTTGGGCGAGGTCGCCTCGATGCCCGATCACGTCATCGAAGAACTACGGACGGCGTTTAAGCTCCCATGATCGGCATCGAAGCATTCCTCGAGATCTTGGCGGGCGCCGGAGTGAAGTACATCTTCGGCAATCCGGGCACGACCGAATTGCCGTTGAACGACGCCTTGGGCCGCGATACTCGCTTGCAGTACATCCTGGGGTTGCATGAAGTCCCCGTGCTGGCGATGGCCGACGGCTACGCCATGGCGTCGGGGCAGGTCGGCGTCTGCAACGTCCATATCGCCTGCGGACTCGGCAATTCCCTGGGCATGCTCTACAACGCGTGGTGCGAGGGGACGCCGCTGGTGCTCACCGCGGGCCAGCAAGATCGTCGCTTGCGATTCGCCGAGCCGGTGTTGGAAGGGGATTTGGTGCGCGTGGCGAGTCCCTGGACCAAGTGGTCGGCCGAAGTGCAGCGAGCGGCCGACATTCCGTCGGCCGTACGGCGTGCGGTGCAAGTCGCCTTGACGCCGCCCACCGGCCCTGTGTTTTTGTCGCTGCCGATCGACGTGCAGTTGGAGGCGCTGGAGCGACCCGACTTGTCGCCCCCCTGTCGCATCGATCGACGCGTGCGTCCCGCCGTGGAGTCGGTGGAACGGGCCGCGGCGGCGCTGACGGGCGCACGTCGTCCCGTGATCCTCGCCGGCTCGCGCGTCACCGAAGCGGGCGGCTGCGCGGCGCTGGCTCGCTTCGCCGAAACGTGGGGCGCGCCGGTGTTCGCCGAAAACACGACGGCGCACGGCCGCTTGCCGATCGCCGCCGATCATCCTCTGTATGCCGGCATCCTGCCCTACTGGTCGCCCGAAGTCCGGGCGCGGTTGGAAGAGTTCGACGTGGCGCTGGCCGTCGGGCTGAACGTGCTGCGGCTGTATATTCATCAAGAGCCGGAGCGGCCGTTGCCCGAGCATCTGCGGTTGGTGCAGATCGACTGCGATGCCTGGCAAATCGGGAAGAATTACCCCGTGGAAGTCGGCGTGTGGGGCGATGTCCGCTGCGCGCTGGAAGAGATCCACGAACGGCTGGAGCGTACGTTGTCGGCGGACGATCGAGCCGCGGCGGCGGCGCGCGCCGCCTCGTGGGGGACGCGGCGCGCGGCGGCGCAGGAGTCGCTGCGGCGCGAGATGGCCGCTCAGCCGACCATCTCGGGCGCGCTGACGCCGTTGCAATTGATGCAGGCTTTGGCTCGAGTCCTGCCGCCCGATGCGGCGGTGGTGGAGGAGTCGATCACGACGCATCAGAACGTCTTGGAGCGGCTCGGGGTCTTCCGCGATCCGACGGGGCACTTCGCGCATCGCGGTTGGGCGCTCGGGTGGGGACTGGGATGTGCGCTCGGCGTGAAACTGGCATGGCCCGATCGCCCGGTCGTTGGACTATTAGGCGACGGCGCGACGCTGTACGGCCTCCAAGGGCTCTGGACAGCCGCTCGCTATCGCATCCCGGCGACCTTCGTCGTGGCGAATAATCGCGAATACCGGATTCTGAAGGTTTGCGGGAATGTTCTGCAGATGCCCGAACTGGCTCGAGGCGAGCGTCCAGGGCTGGATCTGGACCAACCGGCGATCGACTTTCTGGGGCTCGCGCGAGCGCTGGGGGTCGAAGCGCGGAGAGCGACGACGGCGGACGAATTGAGCGACTTGGTGCGCGACAACTTGGACGGGGCGGGGCCGCTGTTGATCGAGGCGCCGGTCGCGCGCTGAGGCCGACGGGCCGATAGGTCCTTGGTTGAGGGGAATGCGGCGGCTGGGCGTGGCGGGTGCTGCGAGCCGTATGCTAGGATGCTCGCGGCGTACGAGCTGGGACGGGGTCGGATCGGAAGTTCTTTTATTCGGGACGCGGATGCGGACGAAGGCCGCTCGCGTCCGAGACGAGGTGCATTGCGATGCGTAGGCACATGGCGATCGTAGCGGCGACGTTGTTGACCGCGCTGTTGGCGGGAACGAGCGGGTTGCACGCGGCGGAAGAGGGCTGGTTGGTCGACTTTGCCGCGGCCAAAGAGCAAGCGGCGAAAGAAGGCAAAGACATCTTGATGGAGTTCACCGGTTCGGACTGGTGCCCCCCCTGCATCGCACTCAAGAAGAACGTTCTGGATACGGAAGTCTTCAAGACGAAGGCGCCGGAAAAATTCATCCTCTTGAAGCTGGATAGCCCGCGCGACAAGTCGAAGCAATCGCCGGCCGAAATCGCGCAGTACCGCAAGTTGGCCGACGAGTTCAAAGTGCAAGGCGTGCCGACGATCATTTTGGTCGACGCGCAGGGACGCCCTTACGCCAAGACGGTTGGGTTCGGCGGTCAAAAGGCCGAAGACTACGTCGAGACGTTGGTGAAGAACCAGGAGTCGCGGACGAAGCGCGACGAAGCGTTGGCGAAGGCCGAGAAGGCGGAAGGGGCGGAGAAAGCCAAGCTGCTTGACGAAGCGCTCGCCGTCGTCGATGCCGAAATGGCGATCGCTCAGTATCGCGACATCGTCGATCAAATCGTTGCGCTCGACGCCGACAACGCCGGCGGTCTCAAGGCCAAGTACGGGTCGCTGTTGTCGGCGAGCGAAGTCCGGTCGGCCTTGCAGGCGATCGTCCGCGGTTTCGCGACGGACGGCGTCGAAGCGTCGGTCAAGAAGATCGACGAGTTGTTGGAGGCCAAGAAGCCGACCGGCGCGTTGCTGCAAGAAGTGTTGGTCATGAAGGGACAGATGTACCTGCAGACCGACAAAGCGAAGGCCAAGGAAGTCCTCGAAGCGGCTCAGAAAGCCGATCCAGAAGGTCAGTTGGCGCGCCAGATCGGTGCGTTCCTGAAGTCGCAGTTCCCGGCCGAAGAGAAATCGGGCGACGAGAAGAAGAGCGACGAGAAGAAGAGCGACGCTGCCGACGCCAAGAAGGAAGGCGACAAATAGTCGCCGCGGCCTGTCGCGGCGGAGTTTTTTCCTCGCGGGGCTGTAACGAGCCGCCGCGATCGGGTTAAAGGGAGGGTGAAAGGGGACTTCGTCCTATGACCCTACCGCCGTCGACGCCTGACCTGCCCGCCAATTCGCCTCGTTTCTGCCCGCAATGCGGCGCGCCGCTGGTCGCGGACGCGCCCAGCGGCCTGTGCCCGCGCTGCATCATGGGGCTCGGCTTCGCCGCACGCCGTCCCCTCCCAGGGGAGGTGGGGGACACCAGGGATTGGGCGTCGCACGACGCGGGCGCGCCCTCCGGTGCGGAGGCCGCCGTCGCTTCGCCGTCGTGGAACAGCCTGGGAGGCCGAGCGCCTCGATTCATCCCGCCCGCGCCGCAGGAGCTAGCCCCCCACTTCCCGCACCTCGAAGTGCTCGAACTGGTGGGGCAAGGCGGGATGGGGGCCGTATATCGAGCCCGACAACGGGGGCTCGACCGCATCGTCGCACTGAAAATTCTGCCTCCGGATGCGGCGACGGATGCGGCGTTTGCGGAACGATTTCATCGCGAGGCGCGGGCGCTGGCGCGGCTCAGTCATCCGCATATCGTGACGGTCTACGATTCGGGACGCAGCGGCGCGTACTTCTACTTCGTCATGGAGTACGTGGACGGAGTCACTTTGCGGCAGGCGATGCGGGCGGGCCAGGTGTCTCCTCGCGAGGCGCTGCAGATCATTCCGCAGATTTGCGAAGCGCTGCAGTACGCGCACGACGAAGGGGTCGTGCATCGCGACATTAAGCCCGAAAACGTGCTCGTCGATCGAAAGGGACGCGTGAAGGTCGCCGACTTCGGTCTGGCCAAGCTGCTGTCGAATGAACCGCTGGACGTGTCGCTGACCGGCACTTACCAAGTCGTCGGGACGCCGCGGTATATGGCCCCCGAACAGATGGAGGGGGCGAAACAGGTTGATCACCGCGCGGACATCTACTCGCTCGGCGTCGTCTTCTATGAGTTGCTGACGGGCGAACTGCCGTTGGGGCGGTTTCCCGTTCCCTCTCAAAAGGCGCAGGTCACTTCCCAGTTGGACGAAGTGGTCCTCCGGACGCTCGAAAAGTCGCCGCAAGCCCGCTATCAGCAGGCCAGCGAACTGAAGTCGGCCGTGGAACGATTGTCAGGCGTGGGGGAAGGCATCTATCGCGATTCATCCGTGTGGGGATTGTCGTCGTCGCCCAATTCCCCGTCTGCGTCCTCGTCGATGTCGGCCGGCGGCGGATACCGGTCCCACCTGACCTTGCTGGGGCTGCCCTGGATTGATGTGGCGACCGGCATCGACCCGCATACGGGCATGCAGCGCGAAGCGCGGGGCGTGATCGCCGTCGGCGGGCGCGCGACGGGGGTGGTGGCGATCGGCGGCATCGCGACGGGCGGACTCGCGATTGGCGGCGTCGCGCGCGGCGTCGTCGCGATGGGGGGCCTCGCGGTCGGGCTCTTTTCGTTCGGCGGCCTGTCGCTGGGGCTGCTGTTGGCCGCCGGCGGATGTGCGGTCGGAGCGTTCGCAGTGGGCGGCTTGGCCGTGGGGGTCAAGGCGCAGGGCGGGTTGCCGTTGGGGGGGCGAGTCGCCGGGACGAAATTCAGCCGCGGCCCATTGACGCCGGCGGAAGCGTTTTGGGACTGGGTGGGCGTCGAGCCGACGACGCTGGTCATGGGGCTGGTGCTGCTGGGCGCACTCGTGGCGTTCTTGGTCGCGCGGCAGCGACGCAAGGCGGAGCGAGCGGAGGAAGAGGGGCGGGGCGGAGGTCGCGACAGCGGCATTCGCAGCGCGCCGCCTGCGCCGCCGGCGTTCGCGACGTACGACGCCGGCCATGCCGCGTCGCCCGATCACGGAACGTGGCTGTGGTGGTTGTTTCTGCTGGTCCCGTTAACCTGCGTGGGAACGGCCGTTTTGCCGCTGGGGCTGCTTGGGCTTCGAAGTTTGCCCGCGCCAGCGCCGATTGTGTCTGTGGATAGCGCCACGGCGACGGAGGAGGTCGCTCGGCCTCGGATCGAAGACTGGAATTGGAAGTGGACCAGCGACGGGCCGCGCGGAACGAAAGCCATCGCCGATCAATTGTCGCTCTCGCCCGCTCAAGCCCAAGCGCTCGACGACGCCCTGAAGACGACCTGGGAGAAGTACCTGCAGTACGAAGTGGTGCAGCGCAGCGAACCGATGGGGACGCAAAGCCGCCGCACCGTGACGCTCGGGCGACTCACGGCCGAGAAGTATGAGGAGCTCGAGAATCTGTTCTGGACGGAGCTGGACCCGAAATTAACGCAGGGGCAGCAAAGCTTGGCCCGCTATAAGTTCCGCATCGCCAGCCACACGCAAGGCGCGCAGGGCCTTAGCGTCAGCATCGAACCGGGCCTATTGGGCTGGGGGATGGCCGGGGCGAAGATCGAGGCGTGGCAGGTAGGGCAATGGCGCCACTGGCGCGTGGATACGCCCATCCCGGGTCACGCCTTGCCCGAACACGTGAGGTCCTTTTCCCATGAAGCGAAGGGGCCCGAACTGCCAGCCTACCTGGGGCGGCTATTTCCCGGAACCCAGACGCGGGAGCGGCCCGCGCTCAAGAACTCGGACCACGCCGAAAGCGTCGACTCCCGCTAAAGAGGGCGTCCGCAACCGAGGGGGGACGCTTGCTCTTGCAGGTCGCTCGGAGAAGAATGCTTCTTGGGGCGGGAGCGTGAACCCAGAGGAAGCGTCCATGGATATGTGGGTCTGGTCGATTGGGCTATTCCTGATTGCGTTGGCGATCATGACGGCCGAGCTCTTCGTGCCGTCGGGCGGCGTGTTGGGAACGCTCGCGACGCTCGCGATCATCGGGTCGCTCGTGTGTGCGTTTCGAGAAAGCTGGAATGTAGGGGCGACGATGTTTGCGGTGGAGGCCGTGGTCGTCCCCGTGTTTCTGATGTCGGCCGTGAAATGGTGGCCGCACACGCCGATCGGTCAGCGGGTGCTCAATCCGCCGCCGGAAAACTCGGACGATGTGCTTCCCGAGACCGATCCGCGGTACGAATTACGGTTGTTGGTGGGCAAGTTCGCCGTCGCGAAGACGAAGATGTTGCCGAGCGGCATCGTCGTGATCGACCAGCGGTCCTATGATGCCTCGGGGGAAGGGGCGGCGATCGAGCCGGGGCAGATCGTACGCGTCACGGGCGTCGACCTGAACCGACTGGAGGTGCGTCCGCTGGTCCCCGAGGAGCTCGCCCAGGCGGCTCGCGAGTTGTCCGTGGGAACCGCGACGGCCCGCACTGCGTCATCGTCTCCCGACGACATCCTAAAGCAGCCGCTTGAGTCGCTGGATTTGGAATCACTCACAGAATCAACACGGGCGGAAACGCCCTCGGCAGCGCCGCCGACCTCTGAACTGCAATCTACGCGAGGAACAACATGAACTGCTTCTGCCTGTTCGCGCAACAGGGCGCGATCGATCCGACGACGCTGGTCAGCATCGTGGTGGCGTTCATCATTTTGGTCGGCTTCTTGATTTTCATGGGGGTGTTCGCCAGCTACTTCCGGTTGTGGATTCAATCGGCGCTGACGGACGCCGACGTGTCGATCTGGGATCTGTTGGGGATGACGTTTCGCAAAGTCGACGCCCGTGTGATCGTGCGCAGCAAAATCATGGCCGTGCAGGCCGGGTTGGCCGACGACAAGGAGCTCACGACGAAGGCGCTGGAAGCGCACTACATGGCCCGCGGCAACGTGCCGCTGGTGATTCGAGCGCTGATTGCAGCTCGCAAGGCGAAAACGATTCGGCTGTCGTTTCGCGAAGCGACCGCGATCGACTTGGCCGGCCGCAATGTGCTCGAGGCGGTCCAGACCAGCGTGTATCCGAAGGTGATCGATTGTCCCGCCAAGGGCGGGGTGCAGGCGAAGTTGTCGGCGGTGGCGAAGAACGGCATTGAATTGAAAGTGACGGCGCGCGTGACGGTGCGCGCCAACTTGCAGCAGCTGATCGGCGGGGCGACGGAGGAGACGATCGTGGCGCGCGTCGGCGAGGGAATTGTGAGCGCGATTGGGTCGGCGGAGGACCACAAGGCGGTGTTAGAGAATCCCGACGTCATCTCCAAGACGGTGCTTGCGCGGCGCCTTGATTCTCAGACGGCGTTCGAGATCGTTTCGATCGACATCGCCAGCATCGACGTGGGGCAGAACATCGGCGCCAAGTTGAGCGCCGATCAGGCGGAAGCGGACACTCGAGTCGCTCGAGCGCGCGCGGAAGGGCGGCGAGCGATGGCGGTGGCGGCCGAACAGGAGATGACGGCGAAGATTGAAGAAAGTCGCGCGATGCTGGTGGAGGCGGAAGCGGACGTGCCGAAGGCGATGGCGGACGCGTTCCGCACCGGCAAGCTGGGAATCATCGACTACAACAAGCTGCGGAACATGCAGGCTGACACGGAAATGCGGCGTGCGATCGCCGGTTCGGGGGCGGGCAATTCGGGTCCCAGCCTCAAGACATAAGGGCGCGACGATGCCAGGCGACGACTTGGGGGAATTGCTGGGGCGGTTCTTGCAGCAGATGGTGGATCAGAATGGTCCGCCGCCGGCGCGCCGCCCGGCTGCGCCGGCCAGGCCGCTGCCGCCTCGAACGGCTCCGCCTCCGGTGCTCGTGGCGCAGCCGGCACGCCCCCTGCCGGGGCCGCTGGTGGCGGCGGAAGCGGTCGAGGTGGAACCGGTGACGGGCGACGATGTGGCCGAGTACGTCGCGCGCCATTTGGACTCGCGTCGCGTGACGGAACATGCCGCCCACTTGGGCGAAGACGTTTCGCGCGCTCAAGCTCAGATTCAGGAGCACCAACGACAATTGTTTGGCGCCGGGCCTCAAGGCCAACTGGCCGCTCGCGCTGCGGCCGGCGACGGGTCGACGTCGAGCGTCGCGCCGAAGGTGACGAAAGCCGAACCCTCGGACATGGCGAAGAACATTGCGTCGTCGTTGCGTTCGCCCGAAAGCGTGCGGACGGCCTTCATCCTGGGCGAGATCCTCCAGAGACCGCAGTGGTAGGGGCGGCGACGTGAGCCGAGCAAGCGTCGCGGCGACTGCTGGCCAGAAGTCGTTCGGCATGCGATAAACGACGCCTTGGCAAGGCACATCTTCGCGGAGGCACAGTCAGCATGTCGGCATTGGAAATTGCACCTGGCAAGACGCGTATTGGTTGGATCGGCACGGGAGTGATGGGCGCCAGCATGTGCGGCCATCTCATCAAGAAGGGATTTCAAGCCGCCGTTTACACTCGGTCGAAGGACAAAGCGGCCGGACTGTTGTCGCAAGGCGCCGCTTGGGCCGCCTCCCCGAAAGAATTGGCGCAGCAGTGCGACGTCGTCTTCAGCATCGTCGGCTTTCCGCGGGATGTGCGCGAAGTGCTGCTTGGCGCCGAAGGGGCGCTCGCGGGCGCCAAACCGGGAACCGTCTTGGTCGACATGACGACCAGCGAACCGTCGTTGGCGGTGGAAATTTACGAGGCGGCCAAATTGCGCGGCGTGTATAGCGTCGACGCGCCGGTCTCGGGCGGCGACATCGGCGCCCGCGAAGCTCGCTTGTCCATCATGATCGGCGGCGATGCAGAAGCGGTGACGGCGCTGCAGCCGTGCTTTGAGGCGATGGGCAAGACGATCGTCCATCAGGGTGGTCCCGGCGCGGGGCAGCACACGAAGATGGTCAACCAGACGCTCATCGCCGCCGGCATGATCAGCGTCTGCGAGGCGCTGCTGTACGCCAAGAAAGCGGGGCTCAATCTCGAGACGGTGCTGCAATCGGTGACGCCGGGTGCGGCTGGCAGTTGGTCGCTGTCGAACTTGGGACCGCGGATCATCGCGCGCAATTTCGAGCCCGGGTTCTTCGTCGAGCACTTTATCAAGGACATGGGGATCGCCTTGGCCGAGGCGGAACGCATGAACCTGTGCCTGCCCGGTTTGGGGCTCGCGAAGCAGCTGTATGAAGCGGTGCGAGCCCAAGGGTTGGGACGCAAAGGGACGCACGCCCTCATGCTGGCGCTGGAGCACCTCAACAACATTCGCAGTTGACGCGCTTGGCTGATTTGCTGGACATGCCTAGGATGCTGATGGCGGCCTTTCTGCCGCCTTTCGCATGACGCTCCAAGACGGAGCCGGGGATGGTCGTCCGTCCCCGGTAAAACGCTTGAAGGGAATCCTTCTCGAGTTCGTTTTGGGGAGTGGTCGCCGTGCACGGGCCGTTGTGGATTCAAATCGCTGCTTGGACGTTCGTCCTGGGCGCGGACCTGTCTTGGCCGAGTCGGATGGACGCGGCTGCGCCGGCCGTGCAGTTCGACGCCGAAACGCTGGTCGCGGCCGAAGAGGTCGCCCGAACGGCGGCGACGTCGGAAGAGGCGCACGATGCGGGAGATCGCGCGGCGACGCCCGATCGTCGGCGGGTGCGAGTCCGCCTGCGCGTCTCGGTGCTTTATCCGCCCGATAGTCAGCGCGACCTCGCGGAACTGCTCATCCGCGTCGAGAACCCGGATCGCACGGCCCAGGTGGTCGATTACGCGCCTCGTACGACGCTGACGTCGCCCGTGGCGGGGGCGGTGCGCGTCGAGCGGCACGAGGAGTCTTCGAAGTCGCTCGATTTTGAAGTCAAAGGCCAGTATCCGGGCATCGTCGACGCGCACGTGAAGGGGGCTCAGCAACGCAAAGCCACGACCGACTCGCACTGGGAGAACCTGCCGCCGCTGGAACTGTGCGTGGCAAGCGGGACGGTGAACCGCGGCCACGGCGCGTACTTCAAGTTCAAGCCCACGCCGCGCACGACGTTGGAGGGCGCTCATGAAATCGAGTTGGTGTTGAACGTGCCCAAGGCGTGGCGCGCGGACTGTTTGGTCGTGAAAGCGGAGGCGTACGGTCGCGATACGTCCCTGGTCGGCGATGAGGAAGTGTTGCGACGGTGGACCGAGCGGCGATTTCTGGTGTTGGTCCACGCGCAGACGGATTTGGTCGCACGCGACGCAGCCCTCGCCGTACTGCACGCTGAATCGCAGCTCCGGCAGGCCGTGGCCAAGGACTTGCAGCAGCAGTCGCGTGCGGCTTCGCCGTGGCGCGATTTCTCGGCTTGGATTCAAGGAGGGGGAGGCGCTGAAGCGGCGCAATGGTGGGAGTCGGCGGCGTACGGATCGGCGGTCGGCAGGCTCCCGCCGTTTCCGGAGCGTACGTCGACGGCAGTCCGCGAAGCGACGGCGCGATATCGCGAGTCGCGTTTGCGATTGCATCGACTCCCGGCCGGCGGCGCGACAGCCGAGTTGGCGGCCCGGCGGCAATCGATCCCGACTCGTTTCGCGGCAGACGCGGACGAACCCAGGGGGGATTGGGAGCGATTGCCGCCGGTCGAGTGAGAGACGGACTCGCGCTACTTGGCGGCCTGAGCGGCGGGTGCGGGCGGCTCAACGCCCGTGTCGACCAACAGGTAGCCGGCCCAGAAGAACGGATGGACCGGGCGCACCGGCTCGTCTTGACTGCTAAGGCGCAAACGCGGCTCGTGCGGGGCGTCGATCTCGGACTGCATGCGCAACAGCACGCTGCGCTGCCACGCTTCGCTCGCCGGCTCGTGCGGCAATTCCTGGACGAACTCGCGAGTCAAATCGAAGCTCGTCTGGCCGCCGACGCGCCAGCGGCTGAGCAGGATCGTGCGCGTGCCGTTCGCCATCAGGCCGCAGATGGAGAAGAACAATTCGTCGCCCACGCCGCCTTTCTTGAGCCCGACTTCGGCCGGCGTGTGGTAACCGGGGAACACCATTTGGCTGGGACCGCCCCACGGAAGCGTCATGTGGGACGCGAGTTGGCTGAGCGGTTTCTTTTGGTCGATTTGCACAGGGGACCAATCGTAGGGGCCTTTATCGGTGTCTTCCATGTCGTGGTAAACGACGAGCCGGTCGCAGAATTTGGCGACCAAGCTGGAGGGGCCGGGCAAGCGATTGGGGAGTCGCGAGGTTTCCGCCAGTACTCCGGCTAACGCTTCCGCGCCGGCGGCGGCGACCTGGAGGTCGTCGCGCGGGTAAAGACGACCGGCGACGAGAGCCGTGCGGGCGACGGGTTTCGTGGGACGGCCGTCGGGAATGGCGAGGCTGACCGTCGGGACATAGCGCACGCGCGTCTTGGTCAGCAGCGGTTCGCCGTTTTTCCCGGCGGGCAACATCTCAAACGGACAGTACCACAGCAGTCCATCGGGCACGATGATGACTTCGCGATACTTATCCCAGGCTTCCGGCTTGGTGCCGTTGGCGAGAGCATCCAGCAGGCGAGCAGCGATTGGCTGCCAACTGTCGTCTTTCAAGTCTTTCGTTTCAATCGCTTGATTGCGGTCGCGCAAGCCGAGGCGTTTGAGCAGGTCGACGAGGTCGGCGCGGAGCTTGTTGGGAGCGTCCAGCTTGAAGGCGGCGTACTTATCCTTGGTGATCGCGAAGCCGTAGAGTCCGCGGGTGCCATTAAAGTACGCGAGGATGAGCGACTGCTCGGCCAATTTGGCTTGGACGTCGCGCACGGCGACCGTCGGCGGGAAGGCATAGTCGGCAGGGACGCGCTGGACCGCCATGTCGTGCAGGATGAGTTCCTGGGCGGCGGACAGTTTCAGCAACTGGTCGTAGCGGCCGGCCTGTTCTTTCTGGGCGTCGGGATCGTCGATCGCGAGCGGTTCGGCGGCGATTTGCGCCCGCAAGGCGGCGGACTTTTGTTCGAGCTCCGCGAAGCCTGGGTACTTGGCGAGTATGTCGCGACGCTGCAGGTTGGCGCGATCGCCGAGGGCTTCGGCCGGTGCGGAAAGAACCCAGCGCAATGCGTGGAGGCGTCCGCCGAGCGGCAGGCTGCCGAAGAACTTCTGGCGGCGAATGCGATCGACGATTTCGCAGGCGCGTTCGGGTTCGTTGCGCTTCATCGCCACCTCGAACCAATGCTCCATGGGGAGCATTTTCGGCGTCATGACGACGCTGAGCGTCTCCATGGGCTCGGTATTCCAGTCATTGGGCTGCGGTTCGCGGAGGACGTCGGCGTAAAGCGCGTCGGCCAATCGCTCGGAGAGTATCCCTTGCGTATAGAGGTTGTCGGAGTAGGCGATTTGGAAGAGGCGGCGCGAGCCTTTGGACTGGAAGGCCATGGCGGTCGCAAGGGCTGGCGAGCCGGCGGACAGGTTGCCCGCCTGAAAGTGCGCTTTCGCCAATTCGTAGTGGTAACGGGCGCCGATCTGCCCCGCGAGCGCCTCATGGCGACCCAGGACGGCTCGAGCACGCGTGAGCAGCCCCATGGCTCGCTGCGTTTCCCCGATGGCGAGCAGGTTTTCGGCGCTGAGAACGAGCAGCGAGGCTTCGAGGTTGATGGAAGAGCGCTGAGCCCAATCGACGGCGGGAGCGAGTGCGGCGAGGAACGTCTTATTGCCGCGAATGAGGTGCGTGGAGACGGCGCCGCGGAAGGCTTCTTCGAGGACGTCCCATTGGCCATAGACGGAAGCGGAAAAAGTCGCCTCGGTGAAGGCCGCCATGGCGTTGTCAAACTGGCCGGTCGCCAGCGCGATCTTGCCCAGGTTCAACAGCGCCAGACAGGTCATCGGGTGCTCAAACTGGCCGCCTGCCAGCAGCGACTTCTGCAGTTCGGAAGCCGCTTGGGCCGGCTTGCCGGCGGCGACGTAGGCTAGGCCCAACTGCAAGTCGATGAAGCACTGCGACCAGTGATTGGCGGGGGCGGGGCGGCGCGAGATCCCGTCGATCAGCGTCTGGGTGAAGGGATCGTGGGCGCCGGCCGGTCCGAGGATTTCGGCGCGGCGGTGGAGCGATACGGCGATGCAGCGCAAGACTTCCATCGCGCCGACGGGGCTGAGTTGTGCTTGCGCGAGGATGCCGCCTTGCTGAATCGCAGCTTGATTGGCGGCGTCCGACTGGCCCTGCAGCGAGCGGAGCGTTTCGGGGTAACGACCGAGGACCGAATTGCGCGAACTGGCGCCCCATGTGGGCGGTCGGTCGACTTTGGTCAGCACGCCTGGTGCGTCGGGGAATTCGATCCGCAGCATCCAGGAGAGATGAGACATGTACAGGGCGAGCGCCGAGTTGTGTTGTTCCAGCGATGCGGCCAGATCGCCCAGTTGGTAGTGGCATTCGCCGAGCATCGAGTGGTAGCAGATCGAGTCAATCCAGCGAGCGCCGTCGAAGCCCTTGATGCCGCCGCGCGAGACGTCGACGAAGTTGCGACGGGCGGAGGCGAAGTCGCCGTTGTAGTAGACGGCTCGAGCCAAATAGTAGTCGGCGCCCGGCACGTTGCGCGTCGCGACTGCCGCATTCGGGCCGAGCAGCGGGACGCCCTTGACCGTATTTCCACCGCCTTGGGCGGGTGGTGCGGCATTGTTTTGCGCTCGACCGATCCCTGGAAAAGCCAGCGCGGCGAACGCGCACAATCCGAGCATCCATGACAGCCGGCCGAATCGGCATGTACTCATCGGTGGCGACCCTCCCTATTGCAACGCACCTAGGGCGTCTCGCCGCGCGCGACCAACGCCTCTGTGGCAATCATAACCGACTCGTAGTCAAAAGTCGCAAAATCGACGCCGGGAGTGGAGAGGCGACTTGCCCTACAGGCGGCTCTTCGCGACTTTTTTCAAGAAAACCGAAGACGCGCCCGCAACCTGCCGCAGGCCGTACGGTTTCCATGGTGGACGCGCTGCGCACCGTCGTGCGACGCGTAGCGGCGGCTTTTTTTCGCTTGATATTGGTTTGGCGTCCCGCTAAAGTAGGGGCCGCTGGATTGCCCAGGCAAGGGTCTTTTCCGTTCCAGAAGTTTCCTGATTGCGTCACGTAGGCGCCTCGTGCAGCCGTCATTCCGCGGCAATGCGAGGTTTGTTCCCGATCGGCCCGATGTTCGATGGTTGGAGGGGATTGCGCAATGCCGAAGGAGATTTGTCTCTGCGCTGCGCCGATGAAGCCTCGGCTTCGTCCGGTTCGCCTCTGTCCTCCGGATCGGCCGCTCGTTGGCGTCTAATTCCGTTCGTTAGCACTCATTCGAGGCATAAATCAGGTTCGGCGGTTTCGTCGGCGTGCGGCTTACGTCCGTGCGGGCGATTTTCGCGCTGATTGCGTTTGTTGAAGCAGCTTGCCGTCGAGGCGTTATTGCGCGCCGAGCAAGGCGGGTGGGTTGCGGTTCGATTTATACGTTCGGGGTTGGCTGCAGTAGTGAGAGTATTGGTTGGAGCGATGGAACGGTCAGGCGGATAAAGTCTTTTTTCATTCTTGCGAGAGGGGCTGGTCATGAAACTGGGGCATCGAGATCGAAGGGGCTTCACGCTGGTGGAGCTGTTGGTGGTGATTGCCATCATTGGCATTTTGGTGGCGTTGCTGCTGCCGGCCGTGCAAGCGGCCCGCGAGGCGGCTCGCCGTACCCAGTGCAACAACAATCTCAAGCAATTGGGGTTGGCTTTGCACAATTACCATGACATTCATGGAGCGTTCCCGCCCGCGCTGCTGGGGTCGGGGCGCTGGAACAGTTCGGCCAACATCGACGTCAAGAACACGACCGGATTCGTGCTGTTGTTGCCGCAACTGGAGCAAGGCCCGGCGCACAGCAACTACAACTTTGCGTTCCCCTCGAGCGTCTCGTCGCCCTATGGACGGCCGATCATCAATTCGAATGACGCCGTCAATCAGCCGGTGTACAGCCTGCGGCTGAAAGCGCTCGAATGCCCCTCCTCGCCGGTCGCCGGCGAGAGCCGGACAAGCGGCGTGAATACACCCAGCGACTTCTACTCGATGAATAACGCCAAGCGGACGAACTACCTGTTCGCCACGGGCGTGTTCACTGACTACGACGCCCCCTGGGGAACGCTCAGCTCGGACGTACGCCAAGGTTGCTTCGGCAACGACGGCGCTGCGAACATGGCGGCGATTACGGATGGGACGAGCAACACGATCGCGATCGGCGAAGCGTCGGGCGGGCGGCATAAATTGAGTACGGTGTTCGGCCCCTGGGGGCTCAATGGCGCGCATACGTGCTGCCACGGTCGCGTAGTGAGCACCAGTTCAACCACGGTGGTGGGCGCTTATACCTCGGTCGAAGCGCGCGACTGGGGCATTAATGGCGTCTACCAGAACGATGCGCTGCGGCGGTCGTATGCTTGGGTGTTCAATAGCTTGCACCCCGGCGGCGCCATGTTCGTGTTTGCGGATGGGTCGACCCACTTCCTCGCGCAAACCATGGATTACGGCACCTTCTTGCGGCTGAACTACATTCACGACGGCCAACCGACTGGCGACTACTAGTCGTGCGTGAATCGTTCGCGAGAACGGGTTGGGATTCTGTTGAGGCCGGCGACGCCGCACCACGCTCGTGGTGCGGCGAACCGGTTTGGGCACAGAGGGATAGCTAGATCTAAGGGTGGATCGATGTTTCGCAACATGAAGTGGTGCAGCGTCCTGGTAGTGTTGTTCTGCGTCGGCTGTTCGGATGGAACGGGCGTCAAGACGGTAAGGGTGTCGGGAGTCGTCAAGCTGGATGGGCAACCGCTGGCGGACGCCGAAGTGCATTTCGTCGGCCCCAAACATGCCGGCTTCGGCAAGACCGATGCGGAAGGAAAGTTCAAGTTGGTGACGGGGGCCGAGCCGGGTGAGAACAAGGTGTTCTTCCGCAAAGAGTCGGATGATAAGTTCTCCAAACCGGAAGAAGGGCTGGATGCCGGGCAAGCCGCCGCCGCCGCCGCCGCACAACGGAATTCCAATCCCGCAGCCAGCGCGAAGAAGGGAATTCCCGCCGAATACACCAGTTCGGGAACGACGAAATTGACGTTCACCGTCCCCGAGGGCGGCAGCGATTCGGCCAACTTCGAGCTTGATTCTGCCAAGTAGCCGCGTCGCATGCGATCGAACGGACTCGGCTGGGGGTGGCTATTGGCAATCAGTTCGATCGCCATGGCGGTGGGTTGCAAGCCCGCTCGCGAGACGCCGTCGAGCGGTGCGAATGAAGAGGCTGCGAAGGACGTCGCTGAGAACGTCGCCCGGCAGCCCGGAGCGACGCCCGGCGTTTGGTTTCGCGACGTCGCTGCGGACCGCGGGCTCGTCGCCAGCCATGCGGGCAAAGCAGCCGAATCGTACTTCTTTCCGGCGAGCATGTCGCCGGGCGCCGCCTGGATCGACTACGACCGCGATGGCGACTTGGATGCGCTGGTCGCCGTCGGCGCCGGCGACTGGCCGTCGCGCGTGCGACTGTTCCAACAGGACGATCAGCACCGGTTTCGCGATGCGACCGATGAAGCGGGGTTGCGCGTCAAGTGCGAGGTGCAGGGGTTTGCCGTCGGCGACGTCGATAACGACGGCTACGACGATCTCTTGATTACGGCGTATCGCGGCGATCGACTGCTCAAGAATCAACGCGGCAGTCGCTTTGAGGATATCACCGAGTCGTCGGGAATCGGGCGGCACGGGTGGTCCACGTCGGCCGCCTTTTTTGACTTCGACCGCGACGGACGGCTCGATCTCTTCGTTTGCCAATACGTCGACTACGATCCCACTCGCCCCTGTTTCGGCGCCAACGGCCGACAGGACTTCTGCAACCCGGCGATGTTCGAGCGCACTCCCGATCGACTTTATCGCAACATGAGCGATGAATCGGGCGTGAAGTTCGAAGATCACAGCGAAAGGTCGGGCATTGCGCACGAGCGAGGCGCGGGGCTGGGGGTGGTGTGCGGCGATTTCAACGGCGATCAGTGGCCTGACATCTATGTCGCGAACGATGGCCATGCGAACTTCTTGTGGATCAATCAGCGGGATGGAGCCTTTCGCGACGAGGCGGTGCCGCTGGGCGCGGCGTACGACTTGGTGGGGCGCGGACAAGGGAGCATGGGAGTCGCGGCGGAAGACGTGAATCACGACGGGGCGCTCGACCTGTTTGCCACCAACCTCGACGGCGAAAGCAACGCCCTCTACTTGAGCGACTCGCAGGGCGGGTTTGTCGAGTCGTCGGCGCTCGCCCAAGTGGCGCGACCCAGTTACGCATTTACCGGCTTTGGAACGACGTTTCTGGATGTTGAGAACGACGGCGACCTCGATCTCGTCGTGGCCAATGGGAGAGTTCGTCGACAGGCGAACGTGACGTTGGTCGCCTCATCTTTTTGGGATGATTATGCAGAACGAAGTCACCTGTACCTGAATGACGGCACAGGCAAGTTTGCACTCGCCGCAGGCGACGCCGACCCGCTGCTCTCGAAGCCCGCCGTTCTGCGCGGACTCGCCGCCGGCGATTTTGATGCAGATGGGCGAGTGGATTTGTTGGTTTCGGCGGTGGAAGGTCCCGTGCGGCTCTACCGCAACTCGACGACCCAAGTGGCGAATTGGGTTTCGTTGAAGTTGGTGGACCCGCGCAGGGGAGGACGCGTCGCCATCGGCGCTAGTGTGGAATTGCAAACGCAGGGGCGTCTTGTGCGGCGACAGGCGACGACCTGCGGAAGCTATTTGTCGGCGCACGATGGACGAGTTCACTTAGGGCTAGGCAAAGTCGACAAGGTCGAGGCGGTCGTCGTGACATGGCCAGAGGGGGAGCGGGAGCAATTCGATTTGCCCGTTCTCAACCGGGTCGTCGTGTTGGAGCGAGGAACGGGACGCACTCCGTGATGCCGCCAGGCAACGCGAGGTCGTTTCGCTTGAGAGGCGTTTCGTTTGAGAGGCGATTGTTGTGCCGCGAAATCCTGGGCGGCGGCGGCTGTTGCTGCTGCGCCTTGTCGGATTTCAGATTTGCTTTGCGAAAGAGATTAGCCATGACGCGCGGCGTGAATACGCCCAGCGACTTCTACTCGATGAATAACGCCAAGCGGACGAATTACCTGTTCGCGACCGGCGTGTTCACCGACTACGACGCCCCTTGGGGAACGCTCAGTTCCGACGTGCGGCAGGGCTGCTTCGGCAACGACGGGGCTGCGAACATGGCGGCGATTACGGACGGGACGAGCAACACGATTGCGGTAGGGGAAGCGTCGGGCGGGCGGCACAAGACGGCGACCGTGTACGGTCCTTGGGGGCTCACCGGGACGCATACCTGCTGCCATGGTCGCGCAGTAGGCTTGCGGTCGGATACGGTCGTCAATTCGAGCGGGATCATCGCCTACACGTCGGTCGAAGCGCGGGACTGGGGTATCAATGGGCCCTACTTGGGGAACTCGCTCAAACAAACTTATGCCTGGGTATTCAACAGCTTGCATCCGGGGGGAGAGATGTTCGTGTTTGCGGACGGATCGACCCACTTCCTGTCGCAAACGATCGACTATGGCACTTGGCTGCGACTGAATTACATTCACGATGGCCAGCCTGTCGGCGAATACTAAGTGGGGCGAACGTCATGAAACGAAAGCGCGACCTGCGTCCGCTTTCTGAACCTGCCGCGCCGCGATCGCGGCGCAAACTGCAATGGCGAGCGGCAGTCGGGGCGGTCGTCGTCGCGACCGCCGCCGTGATCGGCGCCGTGTATTTTTGGCCCTTCGCGGATTCGACGGAACCGCCGCCGTTGCCCATGTTGTCCGACGCGGCGCCGGCAGTCGTCGAACTGGTGCGCGATGCGTATGCCGAAGCGGTGCGTCGTCCTGACGACGCCGACGCGTGGGGACGCCTGGGGATGGTGTATTTCAGCCATCAATACGAGGCGGAGGCGATCCGTTGTTTGCAACGGGCCGAACAGCTTGATGGTCGCGAGCCGCGCTGGCCTTACCTTCAGGGATTGGTCGTCAACTCGAGCGACGAAGTTGCGGCGGAAGAGGCCTTTCGACGAACGATCGCCTTGCGGCCGACCGCGGCGAACGCGCATGTTCGGTTGGGAGAAATCTTGTTGGCGCGCCATGCGCTTGCCGATGCCGAACACCACTTTCAGGCGGCGCTGGAAGGCGGTTCTCGGAACGTTCGCGCGCACCTGGGGCTTGCACGCTGTCGCCTGCTAGGCGGCGATGTGGAAGGCGCGATGCGGGAGACGGAAGAGGCCGTGAGGACGCACGCGGAAACTCGCGAAGTCCAGGAGCTGCGCGCGCAGGTTCTGCGCCGCTCCGGTCAAGCAGACGCCGCGACTGCTGCGGTCGAGTCGGCGGCGAAGTATCGTGATCGCGAAGTGGGATGGGACGATCCTTGGGCCTCCGAGGTGCTTATGTTGCGGCGCGATGCGCGCTGGGCGCTGCGTCGCGCGGCCGAATTATCGGAGGCGGGGCAGGAAGCGGCGGCGATCGAACTGCTTCGGCAGACGTTGCAGGTGGACGACCGCGATCCCGAACTGTACTCGACGCTCGCGCAATACTATGCACGAACTCAGCGAATTCACGAGGCGCAGGGGCTGCTCGAAACAGCCCGCAATCGCCATCCGCAGTCTGCGGATGTGTACTTTCAATCGGGCGTCGCTGCGTTTCTTGCGCAAGATCTGGACGGCGCGGAGCGGTACTTTCGGGAGTCGTTGGTGCGAAGGCCGGGCGCGCCGCTGGCTCACTACAACTTGGGGCATGTGCATCTTCGGCAGCGCCGACTGGACGACGCTTTACACGAATTCACGGAGTCCGCTCGACTGCGCCCCAATTACACCGATGCTCATATCAACGCCGCGAAGATTTACCTGGAGCGTCGAGAGTTCGCTGCGGCGCGCCGTCATTTGGAAGTCGTGCTTCAGGAGACGCCGAATCACGCGACGGCTCGAACGTTGCTCGAAAGGACGCGCCGCGAAGATTGACGGCGCGCGGGCGGCTTACGGAAGATTTGTCGTGCATAAGACGGGGATGTGGTGCTACATTAGAGGGGGATGCGGCGGTGAAAGGAGAAAGGCGGCAAGCGAGCGGCTTGAGAGGGAGAAGGGCTCATGAAGGCGAAATCCGAACCAACCGACTTGTATTTGATTCAGCAGACGCGTGATTCCATTCAAACATTCCGGCTGAATCTCGGCGAGGCGTTTGTCGGGCGGAACTCGTCGTCGGACATCTATCTGCCCGATCGACCCGTCTCGCGCAAGCACGCGCGCCTCCAAGTGACTGCGGATCGCGTCGAGGTGCAGGATTTGGATAGCCACAATGGCACGTTCGTCAACGAGAACCGCGTCAAGAAGGGCGTGCTCTCGGTCGGAGAAAAGGTGCGTTTTGGTTCCGTGACGCTGTACCTGTGTCGCGATTCCTCCAGCGAATCGGACGATGGCTCGGATGAGTCGACTCGCACCATCCTGCAGAACCACTTGACGCCGGCTCAGAGTCGCGTGTTTTCCTGGCTCATTACGGGCATTCCCGAAAAGCAAATCGCTCGGGAACTCAAGTTGAGCGGCCACACGATTCACAACCACACTCGGGCGATTTACGCCAAGTTCAAGGTGCGCTCGCGCGCGGAACTGATTCGGCTGGTCTTTCGTTTGCCCGACGAGTCGTCGGAAGAGTGACGCCTAGTTCGGCGAAGTTTACGAAGGCGAGCTGGCTTGAGGCTTCGAGTAGGCGGCGGCGGGATCGACGAGTCGCGTGTGGATGACGTTCAATCCTTGGGGTGTGACTTCGCGGAAGAAGCAGGTGGCGTACCCTTCATGGCATGCCGCGCCGACTTGTTCGACTTCGAGCAGAATGGTGTCGGCGTCGCAGTCGACGAGGATGCGTTTGACCGTTTGCACGTGACCGCTTTCTTCCCCCTTTCGCCACAGGCGATTGCGGCTGCGACTGAAATAGACCGCACGTCCCGTGCGCAGCGTCTCGGCGTAAGCCTCGGCATTCATCCAGGCCACCATCAGGACTTGGCGAGTCACTGCGTCCTGTGCGACGGCGGGAAGAAGGCCGTTGTTTCGAGAAAAGTCGGGGCCGTCGAGCGATGGGGTTGGGGCCATGGAAGCGATTACTCCTGATCCTCGTCGCGGACGCTGAACTCCAGCTTCCATCTTCGCTCGGACTGAGTGCTCGCGCACCACAATTCGAACATGCCGAGTTCCGTCACTTTGGATTCGAATTTCACAGGGACGTAATGTTCGTCGCGCGTCGGATCGGCCGGAAGCGTGGTTTCGAGCGAATCGCTTTCTTCGATCTCGTCTTCCGTCCAATGTGCGACGACGTCTCCGGGCCGGTCGAGCTTTCGGACGCTCGAGCTGAAGAAGCGAAAGTGAGCCGGCTCGCCGACGACCAGTCCGATTTCGCTGGAGGGCACCGAGTGTTCTGTGCCTTCTTCCATGCCGAAAGGCACGACGCAAAGGGCCCGCAAGGGTCGCGGTGCGCCGGGGATGGCGAGTCCTGCGGATTCGATTCCAACGTAATAGGATCGAGCGGTGCCGCCGCGAATGCGTACGCCGCCGCGGTGTTTCGTCCAGCCGTAGTAGGCGGCGCCGCGGGCGACGGCGTTGTCCAGGTCGTGCTCGCCTTCGAGCACCTTCGGGGCCGACTTTCGGCCCGCCCAGTCGCCAAGCGTCTCCAGCAAGCGGCTCCGGAGGGACGCCGCCTTGAAGACGCCGCCATTGAACAGAACGTGGGAGGGCCGTGCTGGATTGTCGGCTTCGCCATGAGCTTGCAGGAACGCTGCGACGTGGCGTGTGACGGCTGTGTCGGTCTCAAACGGCAGCCCGATTTCTTGAAAGCCGGAAGCTCGTCGCCGAGCCGGTTTGTCGGTTGCGGCGCACCGCGGGAAGAAGCCTTCGATGAGCAGATCGAGAACCTTCTGCCGATCCACGTCGACTGACACGGCGCCGCCGATGAGCTTGCTGCCGCGCCCCAGCACGGCGATGGGGTGCTTCTTGGGACCGTTCTCCGCCAGCAATGCTTCTTTGGCGGCGCGGCATGAATGCCATAGCGAGACTGATTGCCACGGGTCAAGCTTCACGCCTTTGTCGGCGAACTGTCGGGCGACTTCGTGAGCTAGCGCCAAATCCATGTTGTCGCCGCCCACCAACAAGTGAGAGCCCACGGCGACTCGACGCAGCACCAACTCCCCCTGCTCCTCGGCGACGCCGACCAGCGTGAGGTCGGTGGTGCCGCCGCCGACGTCGCACGTCAACAGCAGATCGCCCACTTTGAGTGCGCGTCGCCATCGGTCTCCCATCGCGTCGAGCCACGCGTAGATGGCCGCTTGGGGTTCTTCGAGCAGCACGAAATTGGCGGGGAGGCCGGCCGCCAACGCGGCTTCGCGTGTGAGCTCGCGGGCGGCCGCATCGAAGGAGGCCGGGACGGTCAGTACGACGTGTTGGTCGCGGAAGGGAGCGTCGGGGTGAGCGTGTTCCCAGGACGCAACGAGGTGTTCGAGGTACCGACGTGTGGCGGTGACGGGCGAGATGCGGGCGACCTTCTCGGAGGCGCCCCAAGGGAGGATCGGTTGATGGCGGTCGACTCGGCTGTGACACAACCATGACTTGGCGCCGCCGACCGTCCGTTCGGGCGCGTCGGCGGACTGGCGGCGAGCGATCTCGCCCACGGCATAGTCGCAGTTCTTGCTCCAAGGTGTGTCGAGGGAAGCGTTGCCCAGTTCGTGCGAGGCGGCCAGATAGGTGAATGATGGCAGCGAGGGACGCGATTCGATCGTCGAAGGCGCGACGAGTTGCGGAATGGAGAGCAACTGGACCTGCGGATGATCGCCTTCGACAGGCGTAAATGCGGCGACGCTGTTGGTCGTGCCCAAGTCGATCCCGATGATGAAGCGAGCAGACATGCTTAGCGTACCTCGACTTCAGCGGGAGCCACGATGAGGGCCGAATCGGATGCACCGGACCAACTGGGAAGGGCGCAAGTCGTCGCTTGCCATCCGGGATGGACTAATTGGCCGCGGAGCGGCGGACTTTGGACGACTTGTCCCGTCAAGTGAAAACGATTGGGGTCGTAACCTGCCGGCACCTCGACCTCGGCCGACTCGGGCTGAGCCAAGAGCGGCTGAAGCGAGAACATGCGATCGAGCGTCTTGCGGCAGTCGCGTAAGACGTCGCGGGCTGCAGACCCAATTTGGGCATCCGAGTAGCCATCCAGCGACTCTTGAACCAGGTCGACGAAGCGGGCTTCGCGTTGGAGGGCGGCGAGCAGCGTGAGGGCCTCGCTGCGGGCCGGGGTCTTCGGGGCGGGACGCGCCGAAGCAGGGGCATCGGGGCGAGCGGCGTCGGCCTCGCGACCGCGCGGCGGCGGCAAGGCGATCGTCTCGCCATTGAGCACTCGTTCAACTTGTTCGGCAACGGCCGCGTTTCCCAGAGTGCGGAAAAACGCCCGGAACGCTAATCCCAGTCGCATTAGTCATCTCCCCCCAGACTCGCATGTCCGCATCGCAGCGGTTCGCATCTCGATAGCGTAACGGACGCAGGTCAAGTCGCGGAAGGCTAGAGAGGCTGCCGAAGGGGGGGCCAGGAATTGTCTCCGAGAAATTTGGCTTTTTTGGAGTTTTCCGGGGCCGATTTTCGGACGGATTGCGATTGGTGAGTTGCGCGGTTGTTTGGACCGTGGTGCTTGCGGAGAGCGACTCCGCGGAGGTGAGTGTCGGAAGGAGCGTGTGCGATGCCGGCGAAACGACGACGTGAGATTATGGACCCGACGCGGGTGGGGGCGTACCACTGTTACTCCCGCTGCGTGCGGCGGGCGTTCTTGGCGGGGATCGATTTGGAGACGGGACGCGACTTTTCCCACCGCAAGGATTGGGTGCGGCAGCGGCTGGAGGCTTTGGCGAGCGTATTTGCGATCGACGTGCTGGATCATGCGGTGATGGAGAATCACGTGCACTCGATCCTGCGGAACCGGCCCGATGTGGCGCGGGCCTGGACGAAGCGGGAGGTGGCCGAGCGGTGGTTGCGGTTGAGCCGTAAGCGGCTGGCGTTGCTCGACCCGCCGGATCGGGAGCAGGTGGAGGAGCTGCTGAAGACGAAGGGGCGCGTGGATGTGCTGCGGAAGCGGCTGTCGAACATCAGCTGGTTCATGATCATGCTGAACGAGCCGCTGGCGTTGCGGGCGAACTTGGAAGACGAGATGTCGGGGCATTTTTGGGCGGAGCGGTTCGGGAGCATGCGGCTGGAGAACGACGAGTCGCTGTTGGTGTGCAGTTTGTACGTCGACCTGAATCCGATCCGAGCGGGGCGGCGACGTCGCCGGAGACGTCGATCTTTACGGGGCCTGCGATCGGCTGCGGGATTTGCAGCAGGAGCTGCTGGCGCAGCGGCGGCGGAAGCGGGAGACGCTGCGGCGGGTGCTGGGAGAGGGGCCGGACGAACTGGAGCTGGATGCGCGGCGGGTGTTGCGGCGGAAGAAGCCGCGGTCGGGGTGGCTGTCGCCGGTGCGCGTGGAGGGGGACGGGTATGCGGGGGCGGCGGCGGGGCGGGCGCGCGTCGGACAAGGGTTACTTGCCGATGACGCTGGAGAAGTACCTGCAGTTGTTGGATGCGTGCGGGCGGGAGCGGACGGAGGGGAAGCGGGGGGTGATCCCGGCGGAGCTGCCGCCGTTGTTGGAGCGGCTGGGGTGGGACAAGGCGACGTGGAGCGACGAGGCGGCGGCGGCGGCGCGACGTTTTGCGCGGATCGGGGCGCAGTGCGCGGCAGGCGGCGGAAAGGAAAAACGCGCGAAAAAGGAAACCTAATTCAGACAGTCTGAATTTTTTCGCCCAAAGCGCCCAAAGCCCCCGCGCGCGGTCGTCGAGCGAGTCGGCAGCGCGAGGGACGCCTCTGCGGGGCCTGTCACGCGCCGGTTTTTACGCGAATTGAACGTCGCGGACGCTCGTGGTGCGCGCGCTACTCAAGAAACCGACGGCAGCCGCTCGCCGACTAACGTTCACCTTGACTTGATTGCACCCGCCGAATCCCCTGCTCCGCCGCCCAGCAGATCCGATCGAGCTCGTCCATCGTGACGCTCAACGGCGGCATGATTACCACGACGTTTCCCAAGGGACGCAGCCAAACCCCCTCGCTCAACGCATGCTGGCATACCAGATGCCCGACCCGCTCCTCCCACTGCCAACCTGCCTTCGTCGCGCGATCCCTCACCAGCTCAATGCCGGCAATCATGCCAGTCTGCCGAACGTCCCCTACGATCGGCATCGCGCCGATCCGCTCCAAGTGCTCGCTTAGCCGTTCGATCTTCGCCTGCATCCGCTCCAGCGTCCGCTCTTCGCGGAACACATCCAGCGTCGCGAGCGCCACTGCCGCTCCCAGGGGATTGCCGCCATACGTGTGCCCATGAAAGAAGGTTTTCGACGACGCGAAGTCGCCCAAGAACGCTTCGTAGACTTCGTTGGTCGTAAGCGTCGCTGATAAGGGCAAGTAGCCGCCCGTCAGCCCCTTGGCCAAACATAGAAAATCGGGCGTCACCGACTCGTGCTCACAGGCGAACATCCGACCTGTTCGCCCCATCCCTACCGCCACTTCGTCGGCGATCAGCAACACGTCATATCGCTTCGTCAACGCGCGAACTCCCTGCAAAAAGCCAGGTGGATGCTTCACCATCCCGGCCGCACATTGCATCAGCGGTTCGATTACCACCGCCGCCAAAGTCGCATGGTGCTCCGCAAGCAACCGCTCCACCTCTTGCAAGTAATGCTCGCGTAAGCGAGTCGACTCGACGCCGGCAGGCGGGCGATATGAATCGGGCGTCGGCGCTCGCACCACGTCAAACAGCAAGGGGCGAAACAGCTGATGAAATCGAGCGACTCCCCCGACGCTCACACTGCCCAAAGTATCGCCGTGATAGGCTGCATCAAACGCCAGATACCGAGTCTTCTGCGGTCGTGAATCCGCGCGCTGATGCCAGTACTGAAAGGCCATCTTGAGCGCCACTTCAACGGCTGTCGCCCCATTATCAGAAAAGAAGACGTGGCGCAGACCCGCCGGCGCAAGGTCGGTGAGGCGCTTCGCAAGCCGCACGGTCGTGGGGTTGGACATTCCCAGCGACGTGACGTGGGCAACGCGATCCAATTGGTCTCGGATCGCTTGATCAAGACGTGGATGACGATGACCGTGGACATTGCACCACAGACTGCTCACTCCATCCAAATAAGCTCGACCCTGCAAATCAAAAAGAGTGCACCCGTTCGCCCGCTCAATCAGAAACGGCTCGTATTCCGCCATCTGCGTGAATGCGTGCCAGACGATGTCACGATCCCAATTCCGCAAGTCTTCCTCTGACGCACCCACCGGTCGCTCCGCCGACTCTAGCTCCACTTTACCAAGACCTTTTCGCCGGGACGAACGCCCAACATGATGCACGCGCTGTCGCCGACCATGCACAACTCAAGAAACCCCGAGGCGCTCAACAACCCGAGAAACGTCATCGGCGGCTCTTGATGGTCCGAGCCAAATAGTCCCACCGTCATATGCTCGTCGCAGGTTATCGTTACACGTTCGTCACGAGGTGCATCGCGCAAGGCTTCGCATGCAATATCGGTAACGAGGTTTCCCTCTGGAGAAATGCTGGTCACTCGTCCTTCAACTCGACCGGGCACGGCAACTCCTCCCTTGCGTCTGCTTTCAAGTCTCTCACGCTGCGGCGACTATTGTAGCGCACTCGAACGCCTCAGCAAAATATGGGAAACCGCCCTAAACGTCGAATTGAAGCGACTTTCTGTCTACTTCTCACGGAGTCCACTCGACCTCGGTTCCCGCGCCGACGCCCAGTGCTTCCGCGGCGTTCCCGTTCACCATTGCAACCTCAAGACGGTTCGACGACCCCAGTAAGGCGACGATCGAACCGCTCGGGCAGTCGCCATAGGTCTCCACCCATTCGATGCCCGCCCGCGCACCGCACCTCACCTTGCCTCTCCCTCCTCTACTCCGCGCCCGAGCATCCTGCAGCAGTGCGGCCTCTAGATTCGTCACGAGATTGCCAAATCGATCGACGAAGATCACTTCTCCCATCACACTCGCATCCGCACTCCGCGCCTCCGGCCACTCCAACCGTTTGGCCAAATCATGCGGCGGTCCAAGCTTCATCGGCGCCAAACCTTCCAACAGCTGCGCGGCGACCGGCGCCAGAATGTCGCGTCCATGAAACGTCGCGGCGACTCGCGCATTCCAATACTCGGCTGCTTCCAATCGGAACGCCCAATCCGGCTTGCCCTTGGCGAGCAGGCCATCGAATATGCCGTTATCCGGCCCCAACACTCGGCGGCCGTCAAACTGCGCCGCAACCAACGCACGCGAGGTACCAACTCCCGGATCAACCACCGCGACATGCAGGGCGTCGCGCGGAAACCACTCGCTTGCATCCGCGAGCACAAGCGCCGCGGCGCGGACGTCTTGCGGGCCGATGTCGTGCGTGATGTCGACGAGCAGGACGTCGCGCGAGCGACGCAACAGCGACCCCTTCAACTGCGCGACATACACGCTGCCCGCACCGAAGTCTGTCGTGAGCGTAACAATCGACCTCGCCATTCGACTCGCTCAATCAACTCGACGAGGATTGCTGAATGATCCGCAGGCACGTCTCACGAACATCGTTCGGATTCACATTCGGATTCCGCTTCTTGGCCTGGCCGATCAGCGACGCGACGGCCTGCACCTTGCCTGCGGCGACATCCGCAACCACTCGCGGGTTATCCGCCAACAACTGCCGACAAAGCGACTCGATCTCTTCGCCGCTCACCGCCGCAATCCCCAGGCGATCAAGCGTCTGGGCGACGCTCAGCCGCTGGTCGACCATAACCGCAAAGACTTCCTTCGCTCGCGGTCCAGGCACTCGCCCTGCTTTGATCCCGGTGAGCAGTTCGGCCATCGCTGCCGCCGACACCGGAAACTGGTCGACGCTCTCGCCGCGCTCGTTCATCAGCCGCAGCGTCTCTTGCGTCACCCAATTCGAGGCCAGCTTGCCGTCGCCGACCGCGTCCGCAACCGCCAGGTAATAGGCGGCAAACGCCGGCTCCTGATTGACGATCACGTCGGCATCGTAAGCCGTCAATCGATACTGCGCTTGCAACCGCTGCCGCAGCTGCGCCGGCAACTCGCCTAGCCCCGCGCGCACTCGCTCGATCTGTTCGTCGGTCACCACCACGGGCGCCAAATCGGGGTCCGGAAAATAGCGATAGTCGCTGGATTCCTCTTTGTGTCGCTGGCCATACGTGACTTGCCGCTGGTCGTCCCAGCCGCGCGTCTGCTTCGGCGCCTCGCCCTTCTTCAGGCCCGTCTCAAGCCATGCCTCGTATTGACGCGTCGCTTCATAGGCCAATGCCCGCTCGACGGCTCGAAAGCTGTTGACGTTCTTCACCTCGACGATCGGCGTCGCAATCGTGCCGTCGGCCGTAGGAATGTGCAGATTCACATTAGCATCGACTCGCAAACTGCCTTCCTGCATGTTGCAGTCGGAAACCCCCAAATACAGCAGCAACAGACGCAATTCGGTCAGATAAGCCTTGGCTTCCTTCGGCGATCGTAAATCGGGTTCACTCACGATCTCCAACAGCGGCGTGCCGGTGCGGTTGAGGTCGATGCGGCTATCCGCTTTGCCCGCCAATTCGTCATGCATGCTCTTCCCCGCATCCTCTTCGAGGTGCGCGCGCGTGATGCGAATCTTCTTGGGCTCGAATTCTCCCTTGGCGTCGTGGATTTCCAGCCAGCCATGCTGAGACATCGGGAGGTCGAACTGGCTGATCTGATATCCCTTGGGCAAGTCAGGATAGTAGTAGTTCTTGCGATCCCACTTGGTGAAGCGAGGGATTTCGCAATTGAGCGCCAGCGCCGTGCGCAGCGACAACTGATACGCCTCGCGATTCATCACCGGCAACGCCCCCGGCAATCCGATGCAGACGGGGCAAGTTTGCGTATTCGGCGCAGCGCCGAATTGGGTGCTGCAACGGCAGAACAGCTTGCTGCGCGTCGCCAACTGGACGTGGACTTCCAAACCAATGATCAACTCGTACGGACCGTCGCTCATGTCAGGTTCGGCCTCCGAGTGTGCCAATCGGTGACGCGTTGGAAACGATGCGCGACTTGCAACAGCCGCTCTTCCTGGAAGGCGGGGCCCTGCAATTGAAGACCGATCGGCAAGCCTTCGGCCGTCATTCCGCACGGCAACGAAATGGCGGCGACCCCCGCCAGATTGGCCGTCACCGTGTAGAGATCCTCGAGATACATGGCGAGCGGATCATTGAGTTTTTCGCCCAAGCGGAACGCGGGCGCAGGGGTCGTCGGACCGATGACGACGTCGACGTCGCGGAACGCCGCATCATAGTCGCCGCGAATCATGCGACGCACCTGCAGCGCCTTTACGTAGTAGGCGTCGTAGTACCCCGCGCTCAAGGCATAAGTGCCCAGCATGATGCGCCGCTTCACTTCGGGGCCGAATCCTTCCGCTCGAGTTTGGCGGTACAGCCGTACCAAGGGCGAGTCGACTGCGTCGGCCGCCTGCTCTCCTCCGCGGGCCAGCGCCGCCGCTCGCTCCGCCGCCAATTCGGCCAGCATGGCCCGTTCGTCCGTGCGAAATCCATAGTGCACGCCGTCGTACCGCGCCAAATTGCTCGACGCCTCGCAGGGAGCGATGATGTAATAGGTCGCGATCCCGTAGCGGCTGTGCGGAAGCGAAATCTCCTTCACCTTCGCCCCCAGCGACTCGTAAATCCGAATCGCCTCGCGGACCGCCGCTTCAATTTGCCCATCGAGCCCTTTGTCAAAGTGCTCCCGCACCAGTCCGAGCGTCAGGCCTTCCAACGGCTTATCGATCAGGTCCGAATAACGGGGAACGGGGACGTCGGCGGAGGTGCTGTCGAGCGGATCGTGGCCGGCGATCGCTTCGAGCAACAGGGCGACGTCTTCCGCGGTCCGCGCCAGCGGTCCGGCTTGATCCAAGCTGCTCGCGAACGCAATCAGGCCGTAACGACTCACTCGGCCATAGGTCGGCTTGAGTCCCGTGATGCCGCACAACGCGGCAGGCTGGCGAATCGACCCGCCCGTGTCGGTGCCGATCGACCACGGGACCATCGACGCCGCGACGCAAGCCGCCGACCCGCCGCTGGAACCGCCCGGAGTCCGTTCGCGATCCCAAGGATTGCAAGTGCGCTGCAGGGCCGAATTCTCCGTCGACCCGCCCATCGCGAATTCGTCGAGATTCACTTTGCCGACGATGACTGCGTCGGCCGCTTTCAGTTTGGCGACGACCGTGGCGTCGTAGGGCGGCACGAATCGCTCGAGCATCTTCGATCCGCACGTCGTGGTTTGGCCCGCGGTGCAGAGGATGTCTTTGAGCGCGATGGGGATTCCGGCTAAGGGGCCGAGCGCTTCGCCCGCCATGCGCCGTCGATCGACTTCCGCGGCTTGGCGAAGTGCGCCCGCCGCATCCACGGCGAGAAACGCGCCGATTTGCGCGTCGTGTCGAGCAATGTGCTCCAGACAGGCTTGTGTCAATTCGACCGACGAGACGCGCTGCGCCTCGAGTTCTTTGCGCAGCTGAGCCGCCGATGCGTCGACCCAAGACATGGCGAACCCTTCTATTCCCCCAACACGGCGGGAACTCGATAGCACTCCTCGTCCCGCTTCGGCGCGTTGGACAACGCCAAGTCCCGGTCTAAGCTAGGACGCACCTCGTCATCCGCAAACACGTTCACGATCTCGAGCGCATGCGCCAGCGGCGCTACGCCCGTCGTGTCCAACTCGCGCAGCTGCTCCACGAACTGCACGATCTGACCCAGTTCCGAGGTAAGTCGATCGAGTTCGCTGTCGCTAAGGCGCAATCGCGCTAGCAACGCCACTTTCTCGACGTCGGTCCGCTGGAGACTCATGCGCGCGGGCGTTAGGCTTTGGCCGCAGTCTTGGCTGCCGCCTTGGCGCCGGTCTTCGCCTTCTCTTGCGGGCCAAGCTTAAACGGCTTGTGCTTCACCGCTTTGCGAACGAATCCGCTGCGGAGGCAAGTCGTGCAGACCAGCATCGACTTGACGCTTCCGTTCGGAAGGCTCGCTTTGATCGATTGCAGATTCGGCTTGAACTGGCGACGGCTGATCCCCGTGACCTTCGTACCGACGCCACCCAGGTATTTCGCCTTACCGCGCGTTTCAACCTGGTTACCTCTGGATGCGGTCTTGCCGCAGACTTCGCAAGCACGGGCCATGATCAACCTCTTCGCGTAACGTTTCTCAATGAAGGAACCCCAAAGTATACCGATTCCGACTCTTGTCGCAATGGCGGCCTCTCGACTGGATTTCTTCCGCTATTCCGATTCAAATGTCCCCGTCCTCGCGGTGACGATTATGCGGCCCTTGCGGCGGCCGCCCAACCGGACCGACGAGGCGCCGCCCGCTTCCCGCCCTCCCGCCACCCCAGGGATCGCTTCGATGTCGCTCGCCTTCGCCCCCTTCCTTGCGTTCACGCTGCTCGCCGCTCCTCCCCTCCCCGCTCTGGAACCCGGGTCGTCGTTGACTCTCCGTGGTTCCATGACGCCGATCAAGGGCGAGGACTCCGGTCGCAAGGTGTTTGAGGTAAACGTGTTGCTTGCCAGCGGCGACGCTCGGCAAGCCGCCGTCTTCTGGACGCTCGACGAGCAAGGGCCGGGCGCCTGGAGCTGGCCGGATCGGTTGGGACGCGTGGATTTGGGACCGCAGTGGCGAACGGCCGCGGGGACGCCCCCGACGTTGCTGTACGACCGCGGCGACGGCAAAAGCCACGTTCCACTCGTCCTCCCGCTGCTAGCACCCGATGACGGACCGCTTGCCAAGGACGCCCGTTGGGAACTCGGGCGGCTCGAGCATCGCGTGGTCGGCGAAGAAAAAAGAGGGGACCGTGAGGCATGGCGCGTCGAAGCTAGGAACGCGTACGGCGTCAAGCGAACCTATTGGGTCGACAAGAATTCGCCGGTCGTCGTCGCGCTCCAAGAACGCGTTTTCATCGGGCAGGGCCAGGAATTTGAGCTGCAATGGGAGCTCGCCGCGAGTCGAGCGTTGTCGTCGGCCGACTTGACCGCCGCCGCGCGCGGTTTTGAATGGCTGCTCAAACTGCGACAGGACATGGGGCAGGAACCGCTCGATCAAGATGTCGCGTGGACTGACGCTCAGCTAGAAGTCCTCAAGGGACGTCAAGCAGACCTCGGCAAGCTCAGCGATGCACCGGTCATCGGGCCGCTGGTCAAAGTGATTGAACAAGACCTCCGCTCGCAGAAAGGCCGTTCGGGCGCCGTGGCATCCTTGCGCGAAAAGTCGCTCGGACAGCCGGCGCCGGACGACTTAAAGCTCGAAGGACTCGCCGGCGCCAAACTCGATCGAGCCGCCCTGGCAGACAAAGTTACGGTGCTGCATTTCTGGGAATACCGCGACGCACCGCTCGAGGAGCCGTATGGCCAGACGGGATTTCTGGATTTCTTGTATCGACAGCGCGGCAAGAGCGGCGTGGCCGTTTACGGAGTCGCGGTGCACGAGCCAGCGGAGTCGGATCCTGCGGCGCGGCGGCGCGCCGGCCAATCGGCTGGGCGGCTCAAGGCCTTCATGAACCTGAGCTACCCGCTGTTGCTGGACGACGGTGCGACGTTGCGGAAGTTCGGCGATCCGCGAGTCGCCGGGGCCAAACTGCCGCTGTGGATCGTGATCGGCCCCGATGGCAAAGTCATCGAATTCCACTCAGGACACTATGAAGTGCACCGCGATCGAGGTCTCGAGTCGCTGGATGCAGCCGTTACGAAGGCGGCGCAAAAGGGCTCGTGATCGCGAGCACCTGTTCGAGAATCACGCCGTTGGTGGCGATTCCCTCGCCGCCGCGAATCGTCGCTCGACCACGCCAATCAGTAAACGTTCCGCCTGCTTCGATAAGCACCGGGAGGATGGCGGCCGCGTCCCAAACGTTCATGATCGGGTCGACCATGAGTTCCGCGCGACCGGTCGCGACGAGCAAGTAGCCGTAGCCGTCGCCCCAAGTCCGAGTGACATAGGCGGCCGATTGAAGTTGGTCGAACGCCGTGCGAGCGCCGCGTTTGGCGAACGAGTCGACCTGCGAAAGCACGAAGATTCCGTCCGCCAACGAGCGTCGTGAGACTCGCGCCGGCGTTGGCTGCGAATCGGCTTGGAAGTGAAACGCTCCGCTTCCCCGAGCCGCGTAAACGCCCTCGTCGAGCGCTGGGATGTAGATGACGCCGATGAGCGGTTCGCCGTCCCGCTCAACTCCGACCAGCGTGCTGTAGAGCGGCACGCCGCCGATGAACGATTTCGTCCCGTCGATCGGATCGAGTATCCAGCGAAAGCCCGAAGCGCCTGACTTTTCGCCAAGTTCTTCGCCGACGATGGCATCGTCGGGAAACCACTCCCCGAGCCGCTCGCGCATCAGCCGTTCCGCGTCGCGATCGGCGGCGGTGACGGGCGAGTCGTCCGCTTTGCGTTCCACCGCCAAATCGACTTTTTGGAAACGCGACAACGTGGATTTTCCGCCCTCTCGCGCTACTTGAATGGCGCGCTCGAGTCGGTGTTGCAGAGAGGCGTCCAATGGAGGCTCCTTGGCGACGGTCAGGCTGATTTTTGTCGGCCCAGTTGGGCTACCGAGCTACTTGCCGATCGTCCAGATTTGGCCGAACGAATCGGTCAAGTAGATCTCGCCGGCGGCGTCGGCGCCGAAGGAAATGATCGGCATGCCCGTGCTTTGCAAGGCATAGTTGGCGATGACTTTCTTCGCCTTCTCGTCGTACTTCAGCGCCCACACTTTGCCGCTCACGTAGTCCGCGTACAGGAAGCATCCGACCAGTTCGGGCCACTTCTTGCCGCGGTAGACTAGGCCGCCCGTAATCGATTTGCCAATGTCGTGGTGGTATTCCCAGATCGGCTCGATGAGGTCCGGGCGGGCGTCGGCGCCGCCCTTGAACTTGTGCATGGCTTCACGGAGTTTCCAGCCGTAGTTGCCGCCCTTTTCCACGATGTCAATTTCTTCCCACAGGTCTTGGCCCACGTCGGCCGCCCAGAGAAGGCCGGTTTGGGAGTCGAAGGACATGCCCCAGACGTTGCGGAAACCGTAGGCGAAGATCTCGGGACGCGCCTTGTCCTGGCCGACGAACGGGTTGTCCTTGGGAATCGCATACTTGCGGCCTTGGTCGTGATGGTCGACGTCGATGCGCAGGATCGAGCCGAGCAGCGTCTCGAGGTTCTGGCCGTTGCCTTGCGGGTCGTCCTTGAAACCGCCGTCGCCCAGCGAAATGTAGAGGCAGCCGTCGGGGCCGAACGCGAGTCCCCCGCCGTTATGGTTCCAAAACGGCTGCGGCACGCGCATCAATTCTTCTTCCGACGCCGGGTCGGCCTTCGTCGGATCGCCCTTCACGGTGCGAAAACGCGAAATGACCGAAGTGTGCGGGGCGTCGCGCGTGGTGTAGTACAGGAAGAACTGGCCGTTCTCCTTGAACTTGGGATGGAAAACGAAGCCGAGCAGCCCTTCTTCGTTCTCGTTGTCCTTGTACATCACCTTGTTTTCGAGGTCGAGGAACGTCGACAGCTGGCTTTCTTCGACCTGCGGTTTGTTGTCGAAGACTTGGATGACGCCCAGTTGCGACGCAACGTACAGGCGGTCGGCGCCGTCGCCGGCATGCGTGAGCACGATCGGGCGACGAAACCGCACGTTCGGAAACGCGCGCACTTGCTTCAGCGGCAACGGAGTGTCGGGCATGGGCTGGAGCGCCGGCTTATCTGGGGCTGGCTTATCTTGGGCCGGCTTATCTTGAGCGGGCGCCGGCGAGGCGAAAACGCCGCATAGCAGTGCCAGTGAACAGGCAATCGAGAACATCCATCGACCCATGGCGGGTGGTCCTTGTCGAATAGGCGTCGGAGGTGAAACCGACAGAGGTATACCGTAGGCGAGCGCGCAAAAAAACCCCCGGCGTCGAGTTGGACGTCGGGGGCGAAGTGGACGTGAGCCGCAAAGCGCGGCGCGTCGAGCGTGCTTGGACGCACTTACTTGATCTGACGCGGCAGCGTGCCTTGGCCGACCGGCGTGGCAGCGGCAGGCTTCGAGATTTCCAACAGTTCCAGATCGAACACCAGCAGGGCGTTGGGAGGAACGGGGCCGAAGCCTTCGGCGCCGTAGGCGAGTTCCGGGGGAACGTACAAACGCCACTTGTCGCCTGGCTTCATGAGCTGCAGGGCTTCGGTCCAACCAGCGATCGCGCTTGAGACCTCAATCACGACCGGTTCGTCGCCCTGCGTCGAATCGAAGACCGTGCCATCGAGCAACGTGCCGTGATAGTTCGCCTTGATCGTGTCGGTCATCTTGGCGGTCGACGGACCTTTGCCGGCGGAAATCACTTCGTACTGCAGGCCGGTCGAGGTCGTCTTCACCGTCTTCTTCTTCTTGTTTTCCACCAAGAAGGCGGCCGTATCCTTCTTATTCTTTTCCGAGACCTGCTGGAATCGTTCTTGCGCGCGTGCTTGCAGTTCCTTGTCGAAAGCTTCTGCGGCGGCGCGGAGCTGTTCCTCGGCGTATCGCGGCTTGGAGCCGGCGAATCCGTCCTTCAGGCCCAGGATGAGTTGATCGATGTTGATCGTCGTGCCTTCGGATTGAAAGCGACCCGCCATGTCGAGTCCGATGGCGTAGCTGGCGTAGTCGCGAGCGTTCGCCGCGGTCAAGCCGCCAGCGGCGGCGCCGGTGCGCGGGGCCGGCGCGGAGACGCCGGTGGTGGCTGCGCCGTTGGTTGCTGCGCCGTTGCGCGGAGCGGCGCCGGCGCCAGGCGCGGCAGTGCCGGGTGCACTAGGCCGTGCGCCCGAAGCGGCGGCGGGGCGAGTTCCCGACGTGCCGGCTGCGGGGGCGCTGCCAGGACGCGTCGCGGCGCCAGACGCGGGAGCGGGGAGTTTTGTTTGGGCCCAGAGCGTCGAGGCGCTCAAGCAAACACCTAGAGCCAGAAAACCATGCCACTTCATGCCGAATCCTTTCTTCACGAACCATGCGAAAAATCTGGGCGTTCCCGGGGGAGCATAGCGAAAGTCGGCGAACGTGGCGATGCCGTTTTTTTCCCGGGGTGATCGCATTTGAACCGACGACTCGACACCGGCAGTCGTCGTGGATCGCTCCGCGATCCAACGTCCGATCACAGCGCGATCTGCGGCGGCGGGAAGCTTTTCCAGAAAACAGGCTGGAAGCCTGTCCTACGGGCTGTTGTTGGTGCGGACGAAATACAGTCCTTCGCTGCTGCGCAACAGGAGCCCGTGGTTATAGACGGCGGGCGTGGCTTGATGAATGCCGGCCGCTTGTCCCGTTCCCATCACCTGATACTCGCGTCCCGCCTTGACCACGGTCGTCGTCCCATCGCGGTCAACAAAGTACACGTGGTTCCCGACGGCGATTGGACTCGCATGGAAGCTGCCGCCGACGCGCTGTTGCCAAAGCTTGGCGCCTGTCTTCGCATCGAGACAGGCGAGGACTCCCGAAAGCGAGGCGAGGTAGATTTGCTCGTCGACGGCCAGCGGCGACGACAACTCCGGGACCTGGCGGTCGTAGATCCAGGCCACATGCGAATCGGTGACGTCTCCGGTGCCGCCCGTGCGAACCGCCCACAATTGCGGTTTGGGATAGCCGGTGCACGCAAACAGCAGCCCGTCGCGATAACCAGGCATCGGGACGATCGAATAGCCTGTCCCGAAGTTGACTTTCCATTTCTCGCGACCTGTCAGCGGATCGTAAGCAACCAGCCACTGGGCGCCGACCGAAACGAGCGATTCGCCGTCGCCGTCCGGGACGACGATCGGCGTCGAGAAGGCGCGGCGGTGCATTTCGTCGCTCGCTTCGATGGGGGGGCGAGCCGTTTTCCAGAGCTCCTTGCCCGTGTGCACGTCGAGCGCGACGACAAACTGCTTGTCGCGCCCATCGCAGGCCAAGAACAGTCGCTCGCGCCACACGATCGGGGAACTTCCCGGCCCCGTCGCGTCATCCACCGCGAGACGCTGCTGCCAGGCGATTTCTCCCGTTTGCCAGCGGATTGCCGCCGTGCCGAGCGCGCCGAAGTGGCAATAAAGCTGCCGATCATCGGCCGCAGGCGTCGGCGAGGCGTAGTGGTTCCAGACATGGATCGCCGGCGGGCTGTCGTGCGCAAAGAGGCGGATTCGACGAAGCACTCGGCCTGATTTTCCGTCCAGTTCGAGGGCAAACAGAGCGACCGATTGATGCACTTGGAAGTCGTCCAAAGGGAACTCGGCGTCCTGCGCTCGCTGCCTGAGCTGCTCGGTGGTCAACGCCGTCGTCTCCGCCGTGGTGAGCCAAATGCGGTCGCCGATGACGACGGGAGAAGAGCATCCTGAACCGGGCAGCGGCGTGCTCCAGACCAGGTTGCGAAATGCATTCCAAGTCGCGGGCGCCTGAGCTTCGTTGGCACGACCGAGCCCGCCTGGACCGCGAAACTGCGTCCAGTCGGCCGCCGGCGACTCGCCGACCAGCGATGCGGCGCAAAACAAGAACGCCGCCGCCCGCGGAATTCCCCGCCTGGGCATCCCGATACCCCCCTTCGCTTGCGCGCCGCCAAACTACACGCACGGCGACGACGCCACAGCGCCGCCGCTCGCTATGACGATTATCGACGAAGCGGGGAGGCGACCTAGGAGGGGCGAGGCGGCGAGGGGCTTTACAATTCAGACAGCTAACCGTTGAGTCAGCGAACAGCTCCCAGCTAGCTGCCCTGCCGCGCCACCAAGCCAGCTTCTTGTCCGCGCCGCAGTTTGGCGCGAGCGCGGCTGAGCGTCGGGCCGACGCTGTTTTCGGGCATGCCCATTTTGGCGCTGATCTCGTGGTAGGTCTTCCCTTCGAGATGGTACATGCGCACTACATCCGCCTCGGAACCTTCGAGTCGGCCGAGTAATCGGACGACCTCGTCGCGGTTCGTCATACGCTCTTCGGGCCCCACCGCTCGATCGAGAGCTCGAGCCGGATCATCCAGGAAATCGGTCAAACTGGCGGTCACCTTGCGCTTGAGGAGCTCGCGGACCACCACGCGTCGAGCGATGACGGTGAGGTACGACGACAAGCAAGCTTCGCCGCGAAACCGTCGCAACACCGCAAAGTCCTCGTTGACGATCGTCAGAAAGACTTCGGAGATCACATCTTCCGTGTCCGCGGCCGTCAAGCGAATCGAGCGGGCGTGGCAGGTGTGGTTGATGACATGCACCACCAAACCCAGAAAACGATCGACGAATTCCCGCCAAGCACGCGGTTCACGCGCCAAGCAGCGATCCAGCAGCACGCGGTCGATGTCAGAAAGCGGCACGATGTAATCCCTGAAAATACAAGGACTTGGAACCCAAGCGGCCGGATTCCCGAAGGATTCCCGCCTCTTGTACTAAACACTCCAATCCTCCGTATGTTTCGATTCTAGGGAGGTGTTCCAAACGGGGCAAGATTAATGAATCGACCAGAAAGGCCGTAGAGATGGGGGGCTCGGTCGGAACAGGACGGTGATCGGCAGGATTTGGAGACTTGCTGGCACCCAGATGCCACGAGGGAAGCGACGCCCCGCTGCTTGTCTCACGTCCGATTCACCGCCCTGTTCCGCGCCGATGGTGTCACCCATTCGAGTTCGCGACTCGACCGAGATGCGAGCCGCGTTCCTCTTCGCTGTGTGGCAGCCAAGACTTCCTGTCTTAGCTCCACACCCTATTTATCGTACTTTTCGGCGGCGCCGTTTACCTATTCTTTCGATTCTTCGCAGAGCTCCTGTTCTGCGTGGTGTGCTTGACTTCCCAATTGGTTGGTTTGGGGCTGGGAGACGCGACTGGTTGGAGTGAGGCCGCGGCGAGGTGTTTTTCGGGCACAAACGGCGCATTCGGCGCAAGCCGTGTTGCGGAGTGGCAAAAAAGAGACGCCCCGGACGGGGCGGGCTTTGCCGTGAGAGACAGGGCGAATTATGCTATTTGGAGAACTTTTGTGCAGGCAACTTACAGGACGCCGAGGTTGACGCCGCAGCCTCCGTCCTTTGGCGACAATTCGGCCGATGACAAGGAGTAGAAACATGCGTATTGCTGTGTGGGCGATTGCCAGCTTGGTCGGCGTCCTCGTGATGGCGGACCACGCGACCGCCGGCCCCTTCCGGCGCGTTTGGGAAAAACGCAAAGCCGAACTGCATTCGGAACTGTCGGCGGAGCTTTCCGCCCAAGTCGAGGGGGACGTGAATGCGGCGGAACAGCGATTACAGTCGTCCCTGAACTCGCAAGTCCAAGGGGAAGCTGCCAAGTTGCAAGGGCAGTTCCAGGCGGAGTCGAAGAAGCTGGACGATCAGTTCGCCGCTCAATCCAAGAAGCTCAGCGAACACGTTGATCGCGAACTGGCTGCTGCGCGGAAGCAAATGGCTGACCAAGTGGCGGCCGAATCGAAGAAGCTGCAGGCGCAAGCGGACGCCGAGATCGCTCGGATGAAGACGGCTGCCGAACAGAAGGTGAACGGCGAAGTCGCGCGCCTGAAGATGGACGTCGAAAAGCAGCTGGAGGTGGCCCTCAAGCGGCTTGGCGATCAGTACGGCGTCGACGCCAAGAAGTTGGCGGAAGTCAATGAAGCGCGGATTAAGGCGGCGACCGACGGGCTGACCACGCAGTGGAAAGCGGAGCTCGCGAAGCTGCCGGAGATCGTCAGCGGTCAGGTGAAGGAACAGTCGGGCAAGCTGAAGGCGGAGATGGCCGAGTTTGTGAAGACGGAAGTCAAAGCGGCCGTGCCGCCGCCGCCGGCCCCGCCGAAGGAAGAGAAGAAGGAACCGGCCAAGGAAGAGGCCGCTCCTCCCCCGCCCGCCCCGAAGGCGGAAGAAAAGAAAGAAGAAGCGAAGCCCGAGTAACTCGGTGGCGGGCTTGGTTTGCTGGTCTGCATCGCATGGCCGGTCTTCGGAAGAAGGCCGGCCTTTTTTCGTGTTTGTTTTCCACGGCGGGAGCCGCGCTGACGCAGAGCGTCGCCGTGAGGTACGATGTTGCACGCGCGTGTCGAAGCGGGACGCGCGGCATTCGGAGCGCTCCATGGATATTCCGCAGCTCGTCAAGTATCTGGACCAACCCGCGGACGCCCGCGGTTGGCTCCGTGGACTCGGGTTCGGCGACGCTCACGCGGCGCATCACAATTTGGTCGACATGGCGGAAGCGGGGGTGACGCTCGACCTGCTGGCAGCCATGATCTCGCAGCTCGAACAGTGCCTGCCGCGATTGGCTGATCCCGACATGGTCCTCACGTCGCTGGCTCGTTTTGTGCGGGCCGCGCGCAGCCCGTTGTCGCTGGGCGCGCTCTTCGAGCGAGATCCCGAGGCGCTGCCGACGCTGCTGCAAGTGTTTTCGACCAGCCAGTACCTGAGCGACCTGCTGATCCGCGACCCCGAGACGTTCGACTTGGTGCGCATGACCGACGGTCAACCCGTGTCGCGCGAAACCTTGGTGGAAGAGATCTGCGCCGAGGTGGCGGCGTTGGCGGACGAAGCGGCCGTGATGACGGCGCTGCGCCGCTACAAGCAGCGCGAGACTTTGCGGATCGCCTATGGCGACATCATTCGCCGTCACAACATCGACACGGTCACTCGTCAAATCTCGTTCCTCGCCGACGCCCTCTGCGAAGCGGCCGTGCAGGCGGCGTGGCGCAAGCTTTCCGAGCAGCGCGGGAAGCCGTTGCGTCCCGACGGCAAACCGGCGCGCTTCGTCATGATTGCGCTGGGCAAGTTGGGCGGCTGCGAGCTGAATTACTCGAGCGACATCGATGTGATTTTCCTGAGCGACGGACCGGGAGAGACGTCCGGCCCGCGGCGCACGACGAATGACGAGTTCTTCCAGCGGTTGGCTCGGCAAGTCATTCGGCTGCTCAGCGAACCGACCGACTTGGGAGTCTGTTACCGAGTGGATCTACGGCTGCGGCCGGACGGCAAGCAGGGGGCGACGGTGATCGGCGTCGAATCGGCGCTGCGCTATTACGACATTTCGGGGCGGACTTGGGAGCGGCAGGCGTTCGTCAAGGCGCGCGCCGCCGCGGGCGACCTCGAGTTGGGGCGGGAGTTCCTGGAGCAGCTGACGCCGTGGATCTACCGCAACTACCTCAATCGAGCCGACATCACGGGCATTCAGGCGCTCAAGCGCCGCATTGAGCAACGAGCCATCCGCGAAGGGGGCGAGACGCGCAATGTGAAGACGGGGCGCGGCGGCTTGCGCGACGTGGAATACGTCATTCAGTTTCTGCAATTACTGCACGGCGGGGAGACGCGCAACGTCCGAACCGGGAATACGATCGAGGCGATCGCGCGTCTGGAAGGCGCCGGCTGCTTGACCCATCAGGAAAGCATGCTGCTGGCGGAGAACTACGAATTGCTGCGGCGCATCGAGCACCGTTTGCAGATCATGTTCGACTTGCAGACGCACACGTTGCCCGATTCGCCCGAGGAACTGCGAAAAGTGGCCATCCGCGTCGGCTACTCCGACGCCCCCGAGCGGTCGGCGCTGGAAGCCTTCAAGCAAGACTATCAAGAGAAGACGGCCGTCAATCGCCGGATTCTGAACTTCCTGCTCAATAACGCCTTTCCCGACTCGGAGTCCTGCGCTCCCGAAATCGATCTGGTGCTCGACCCCGACCCGTCTGAAGCGACGATTCGCGATGTTCTGAGCAAGTACGCCTTCCGCGACGTACCGGCGGCTTACCAGCACTTGATGGCGCTATCGGCCGAGAAGATCCCCTTCCTGTCAACGCGCCGTTGCCGACACTTTTTGGCCTCGATTGCCCCGTCGCTCTTACGCGCCATCGCCTCGACGCCCAATCCTGACGCCACCCTCTTGGAACTCAGCCGCGTCAGCGACTCGATCGGCGGCAAGGGCATCCTCTGGGAGTTGTTTAGCTTTAACGCCCCGTCGCTCAAGCTGTACGTGCATCTGTGTGCGACGAGTCCTTATTTGTCGAACATCCTCACCAGCCATCCTGGGATGATCGACGAACTGATGGACTCGCTGGTGCTCGACAAGCTGCCGTCGCTCGAGTCGCTGCAGAAGTCGTTGGACGAGTTATGCGGCGGCGCCGAGGACCTTGATCCGATCCTGCATAGCTTCAAGAACTCGAACCATCTCCGCGTGGGCGTGCGCGACATCCTGGGCAAGGAAGACATTCGTCGGACGCACCGAGCGCTCGCCGACATCGCCGAATCGTGTCTGCAGCAGATTGCGGTGCGTGAATATTACCGCATGGTCGAACGATTCGGCGAACCCACGCTGCTCGGCGGCGCCCTGGACGGCAAGCCGTGCGAATTTCTGATGCTGGCGATGGGAAAGTTGGGCGGGCGCGAGCCGAACTATCACAGCGATCTCGACGTGGTGTTCCTGTACGAAGGGGATGGTTCGACCGTCTCGCGCATCCGCGGCCGCCGCGACGCCAGCACGACGAACCAGCACTTCTTCAGCCAACTGTGTCAACGCATCATCAAGACCGTCACGCAGCTTGGTCCCTACGGCCGCCTCTATGAACTCGATCCACGCTTGCGACCCACCGGCAAGAACGGCGCCTTGGCTGTGTCGCTCGACGAGTTTACTCGGTACTTCGCCACGGGCCGCGGACAACTTTGGGAGCGTCAGGCATTGTGCAAGGCGCGACCCATGTACGGTTCCGAGGCCGCTCGCAAGCTGTTGATCGAACGCGTCCGCGACGCTCAGTTCGTCCGGCCGTGGGAGCCGGCCTGTGCGGCGGAAATCCAGCACATGCGGCGGAGGATCGAGATTGACGCTTCGCCGCGAAACCTGAAGCGTGCGCCGGGCGGGACGGTCGACGTCGAGTTCGTGGTGCAAATGTTGCAACTGCAGTACGGTCAAGAAAAGCCGGGCGTCCTCGCCCCCAACACGCTCGACGCCCTTGAGAAGCTGCGAGAACAGGGCGTGTTGTCCGCTGACGACGCTTTGGCCTGGAGCGAGTCGTATCGCTTTCTCCGCAACATCGAAGCCCGCCTGCGGCTCATGAACACCACCGCGCGTCACGATTTCCCCAGCGATCCCTCGGAGCTGCGCAAGCTCGCATTCCTGTTGAACTATCCTTCTCCAGAGCAGTTGGAGGAGGATGTGCGTTCGACGCTGGCCGACAATCGGACTCGCTTTGAAGCAGCCTTCCGCCAGTACGCCCTCCGCTCGTAGCGCAGGCTTCCAGCCTGCGACCTCCGCCCCCCCTCATCCCCGGCCCTTCTCCCCGCGGCGGGGAGAAGGGAGCTCCATCCGCGCGAGTGGCGGTGCAACAAACGACAGTGGCGCCGAGGCGCCAAACACTCTGAATTCAACAGAGTTCTTTGTCACCCGCACCCTTGCCCATACCCCCGCTTACCGCGCCCCCGCTTACCCGACCGCTTCGCGAATCACTTCGCCTTCGTCCAGGATCAAGCGCGGGCGATCTTGATAGTCGTGGATGACTCGACGGTGGTTGATGCCGAGAGCGGCGTAGGTGGTGGCGACGACGTCCGCGGGCGAATAACGGCGGCCGGTGGGGGCGGCGCCTTGCGGCCCCGTGTCGCCGATGGCTTGACCGGCTCGAGTTCCCGCGCCGGCGAAGAAGAGCGAGCCGGCTTTGCCCCAGTGATCGCGTCCGCCGCGGGCGTTGATGCGCGGGGTGCGGCCGAATTCGGTGAGGAACACGACGAGGGTCGAGTCGAGGAGGCCGCGCTGTTCTAGGTCGGCGATCAAAGCGGCGAAGGCGCGATCCATTCCGGCCAAGTGATAGCCGCGGAAGGCCATCTGCTGAATCGGCGGATGATTCTGCACCTCGGCATTGTGGTTGTCCCACACATTGCCATAGTCGGGATCGTAACCGTAGTCGACCAGGATGAACCGGGCGCCGGCCTCGACCAGCCGCCGCGCCATGAGGCAGCGACCGCCGATCTTCGTCTTGCCATATCGCTCGCGCACCTCGGGCGACTCGGTCGACAAATCAAATGCCGAACGGACGGCGGGAGTCGTCAGCAACCGCAGGGCGTCGCGATACCGACTCTCGGCGGCGACGAATGCGTCTTGGCGTTCAATGGTGCGCAACGCTTGGTCGAAACTGTCGCGCAAGGCGGTGCGCCGCGAAAGTCGGCTGAGCGGCACTTCGTCGCCCAGAGTGATCGAGGCCGGCGTCAGCGACTCGTCGGCTTCTGCCGGCGGATTGTCGAGCTTCTCCCCGACCGAGAAGTCAGGTTGTTCGGGGAGCCCGCCCAAGCAATAGGGCACGTGTTGGCTGCCGAGCCAGCCGCCGACGAACAGGTTGTGGGGCGGCGGACCGGGGCGAGTGACTCCGGGGACGGCGATATACGCGGGGAGTCCGTTGCGCGGGCCCTGCAAGTGCGACACGATCGAACCCGCATTGGGTTCCGTGAACAGCTGATTCTGGTTCACCTTCCGCCCCGACAGCGTGTAAACCTGGCTCAATAGGTGGTCGTCGCTATCGTGTGAAAAGCTGCGCAGGACGGCCAACTTATCGGCCATCCGCGCCAGTTCGGGAACCGTTTCGGAGAAACGAACGCCGGGAACCGAGGTGGCGATGTCGTTTAACACGCCGCGCACTTCGACCGGCGCTTGCGGCTTAGGATCGAACGAATCGAGATGGGTCACCCCCCCGGCCATCCAGAGGACGATGACCGACTTGGCCTTTCCGGGCCCTTCGACCGCGGGACTCGACGTCGCTGATTCGGCGGCGGCCAGCCAAGTTGCGGGCAGGGGGTGAGCCGCCACGGCGTGAGCGGCGATCGACAACGCTCCCACTCGCAGCACGTCGCGCCGGCTTCGCAGAAAACTTAACGGGGAGAAATCGGCTGCCACGTTCGCCTCCGTAGGGGTAGCAGTGCGGGAGACCCTCATCCTGGCAGCGAAGTGCAGAGCGCAGGACGCTCAGACCCCGACGCGACTCATCAATGCCTGAAAGCGCCGATCGCCGCGCAGCGGGTCGAAGTCCGGCTCCGTGGCCACTCGTTCGCGGTACCGTGGATCGAGCTCGAAGGAAATCGCCAAATAATGCAGAGCGGCGGCGGGGTTGGTGGAGAGCGACCAGTAGCAGGCCAAGTTGTAGTGCACGATCGCCGACTCGTCGTCGACGCGCAGTGCGTGTTCCAACGTTTCGATGGCCAAGTCGAGTCGGTCGATGCGCTTGTAGCAGGACGCCAGCGCTAACCACACGGCCAAGTTTTCGCCATCTTGGTCCGCCGAGCGTAGGAGGGCTTCAATGGCGGCTGGGTAGCGCTGCAACACGCGGTTGGCTTGACCGATCAGCAACAGCACCTGGGCGCGATTGCTCCCGGTCAGCGTCGCGCGACTGAGCGTCTCGAGCGCCCGTTCGGCTAGTTTCTCGCGCAGCGGCTGCGGAAGCGGCCAGCGTTTGGCGAACATGTTCGCGAGTTCCAAATAGCCTTCGGCTTCGCGCACTAACTGCTGCCGTCGAATTCGGGAGTAATCAGCCACTGCAACGCTCCCTCCTCTAGGCCCAGGGATGTTTCTCACCCCAGGATATTTCGTTCTCGCATCCTTGGCTATCGCTCTTGCCCACCGCCATGGATTTCAGTCTAACCGCCGCCGGCCAAACTCCCAAGGCATCTCTCGCAAGCAAGCCGGCAACATACCGAGGCCGTTCTGGGGAGCGGCGAGATGATTTTCTCGGCCGTTTTTCGCGTTTTTTCGTTTTTTTGTACGGCAGGCGTGCTGCGCACCCACTAATGCTCCTGACAAGCTGGCCGCGGCGCGGGTTCGCGACGAGGCGCGGGACATTGCGGGAGTTGCACGACATGCGTTTAACCTTACGGACCTTGCTGGCGTACCTTGACGACCTCCTGGAACCGGCCGATGCGGTCGAAATGGGGAAGCGGATCGAGGAAAACAAGATCGCCACCGAATTGGTGCAGCGTATTCGTACTCGGATGCGCCTGTTGAGGTTAGGGGCGCCCAAGGTGGACGGTCGCGGCATCGGGCTCGACGCCAATTCGGTCGCCGAGTATCTCGACAATACGCTGCCCGCCGACCGGGTGCTCGATTTTGAAAAAGTGTGTCTCGAGTCAGACGTGCACTTGGCGGAGGTGGCATCGTGCCACCAAGTGTTGGCGGCGGTCATGGATAAGCCGGCGCATGTCGACCCGAACGTGCGGCTGCGGATGTACAACCTCATCCGGCTACAGAGCGTGGAGCCTGCGTTGGAGCCGGACGACGCCTGGGGGGACGAAGATCCGTTGGGGGCCGCAGTGGACGTTGTTGCGCCGCCGCCGGTTGCGTCGGCGGGGGCCGAAGAAGTGACCCCGCCGCCGATTGCCAACGCCCCTTCGGCGGGTTCCTTTTCGGCGACGCGTCTGTGGGTGTTGGCCCTGTCGCTGGCGCTGGTCTGTGTTTTCGTGTTGGGCGGTCTCCGCCTCCTCGGCCCCTTTGATGCCACGCACCCGCTGGCGGCTTGGCGTTCCGGCAAGTCGTCTACGGCGCCGGGCGTGGAAATGGCGCAGAACGATATCGACGCCGGCGGTTCGCCGAGCGGCTCGAGCGGCGCGTCGGACGCGGCTGCCGCCGACCAGGCACGCGCCGACCAGGCAGGCGCCGGGGGAGAGGCAGTGGGGAGCGAAGCGGCGGGGGCCGGTGCGCCGAACGGCGGGATGGTCGGCGGGGGAGCGGCTGGCGGCGTTCCCGAAGCGGGCGCCGAGGCGGGAGTGGTCGGCGGCGAGCCGGCTGCTCCAGGCGACTCGGCCCCGACTCCGGATGAATTGAATGGCGGAGCCTTCGCGGGAAATGCGAAACCAGGAGCGGTGGGAGCCGCGGAGGCGGCGGAGGAGATGCCGCCGGAACCGCCGCTGGCGGGAGCGCCGCCGCGCGCCTCGTTGCCCTTGCCATTCGGCGCGAAACCGCGCGCGGGCCAAGGCAATTCGGAGGGCGCGGGGAACGAAGCCGGGGAGGACGCTGAGGCGGCCGTTCAGGCGCTCGAATTGGGGCGATTTCTGTCCGAAGAGCACATTCTTGCTCGGCGCAGCGCAGAGGATGGGCTGTGGTATCGCTTGGCGCGCGGTGCGCGATTGTCGGATGGCGATCGACTGGTATCGTTGCCCGTTTATCGTCCGCAATTGTTGTTGACCACCGGCGTGCAGGTGATGCTGGTCGGCGATGCTTCCCTGCAGTTGAAGGCCGTGAATGGGACCGAACTGCCGGAGTTGTCGGTCGACTTTGGCCGGCTGATTTGTGCGTCGTCGGGGAGGCCTGGGGCTTCATTGCGACTGAACGTGGGAGGAGAGACGGGGCAGTTGCGGTTCGTCGATGTGGATGCGGAGGTCGCGGTGGAGGTTCGCCGCTCTTTCCTGGCAGGGATCGATCCAGCGACCGAAGCGCCGGCGGCGACCATCGCCATTTATGCTCGCAACGGCAAGATCGGCTGGTTGGGAGCGGGCGGTCGCGAGGAGATCATTGGGAACGGCGAGGCGCTGGCATGGAGCGTGGGGCAGGAAAGTGCGGAGCCGGCAGCGGCCGCGTATCCGCAATGGACGAGCCCGCCGTCGGTGGGAGGATTGGATCGGCGTGCCTCGGAGGATTTGGTGGGATTCTTGAAGTTGGACCGACCGATCACGCTGTCGTTGGGGGAGTTGGCCGAGTTCCGGAAGACGGAAGTACGTTCTTTGGCGGCGCGTTGTTTGGGGGTGCTAGGTCAGTACGATGCGCTGTGGAATGAACTGATTAGCGACAAGCAGTATTCGTATTGGGACGAGGCGGTGGATGGGTTGCGTGACGCAGTCAGCCGCTCGCCTGAGGAAGCGACCGAAGTGCTGAAGTCGATTGAGCGGCTGAAGAAGCGAAACGCGGCCGACCTGTATCGGATGCTGCGTGGGTACGATGCGTCGCAAGTTGCCGAGGGGGGGGCGGCGCAGTTGGTCGATTTCTTGGAGCACGATGATTTGGAGATGCGAGTGCTGGCGTTTGAAAACTTGCGCCGCATCACGGAATCGACTCACAATTATCGGCCCGAAAAGGCGGCCGAGGCGCGGCGGCTGCCGACGCAGGAATGGCGGAGGCAGCTCAAGGAGGGCCGAATTGCCTATAAGGCACGGTCCGCCGCGGACGGAAAGCGGCTGCCCTCCGAGAAGACCTCGCGCGTAAGTCCCTCTGTGCGAGTTCGTTAAGGCGAATTTCGCTGATTCTTGACGGTTCTGGGGCCGAGGAGCTAGTTCGCCCCTTTCGTCCGTCGGTTGAGTGGTTAAACTATACAGCTTCCATTGTCGGCTTACCGTTCCGTGGGGCGCTGGCTGACGGCAACTTTGCAGACGGCAAATCAGTGCCAGTTTTGGATTTAGAAGGAGCACGTTTCGTGCAGATCAACATCTCGGCCCGACATGGCCATTTGAGTCCGGCCACGCAAGAGAAGATCACGGAAAAGGTAGAGAAGCTGCAGAAGTACCACGAACGCACGACGTCGATTCATGTGACGGTCGACCTGGAACACCGGGAATCGCCGACGGTGGAAGTACAAGTCACGGCCGAACACGCGCCGGAGTGCGTCGCGTCGGAGAAGGCCGATAATTTGCTCGCCGCCTTGGACGGCGCCGTCCATAAGGTGGAAGCTCAACTGCGGAAACTCCGCGATAAACAAACGGGCCATCGCAAGCCCGGCCACAAGCACTTGGAAACGACGGGCGACACAGAGGAATAACGGCGACACAGAGGAATAACGGCGACACAGAGGAGTGAAGGCGGCGAAGAGTGCGGGCGGCGAGTCATCGCAGTCTGGCGCACGATCGGTCGGGTTCGTTTCGCATCGCCATCTGACCGCAAGTCGTTCCCCAGTCCTGGCGAAGTAACGAGGGAATATGAAATTTGCTGATTTCGTTTGCGTACCGGCGATTAAGGCCGAAGTGACGTCGGACGACAAGCCGAGCGTGATTCATGAATTGGTCCGTTCGCTGGTCGAAGCGGGAGCGATCCCCGAGTCGGAACTGGAAGGGATCGTCAAGGCGATCATGAAGCGCGAGGAATTGGGGAGCACGGGCATCGGCCGCGGGATCGCCGTTCCTCACACGAAGCACCCTAGCGTGGATCGGCTCGTGGGGACGGTCGGCGTCTGTGCGACGGGCATCGACTTCAACAGTCTCGACGGCGAAAAGGTCCATCTGTTCTTCCTGCTGGTGTCGCCGCCCGATCGCCCGGGCGACCATCTGCGGGCGCTTGAGAACATCTCGCGTCAGTTGCGCAACGATACGTTCTGCCGCTTCTTGAAGCAGGCCAAGGCGCAGCAAGACATCCAGACGCTGCTGGAAGAGGCCGACAAGGGGCAGTTTGTATCCTAAGTCGTGGGTTTCTGTTCGTTTCGTAGAACCTGCCGGAATTCCGATGGCCAGCGCACGTCTATCTCGAGTCGTGACCATCCGTAATCCGCAGGGGATTCACCTCCGGCCGGCGGACCTGATCGTCAAGACGGCGAACCGGTTCGAGGCACAGATCGAGGTCGTGAAGGGGGGAGATCGTTTCGACGCGAAAAGCGTCCTTTCGCTCCTCACCTTGGCGGCCGGCCAGGGCGCTGAACTTCTTTTTCAAGCCCACGGACCCGATGCCCAACCGGCGCTGGATGCGATCGCCGAGCTCGTGGACCGCGGCTTTGATGAGATGAGTCCGCCTGCCGAGACCGTCGAGCCTGCGGGGGGCGTGGATCAGTGAGACGCGGCGCGAGAAGGCGGCCGCTGTTCCCGTTTCCACTCCGCCGCGCGACTTCCCCTTGCCGCCTCATGCGACCAGCCCAGCATCCCGAAAGGCAATCATGAAAAAGGAAATGCTCATCAACGTGTCGCAACCCGAGGAATGTCGGATTGCGATCGTGGAGGATGGCGTTCTCGAAGAACTCTACATCGAGCGGGCCAGCCAAGACAATTACGTCGGCAACATCTACAAAGGCCGCATCGTCAATCTCGAGCCGAGCATCCAGGCGGCGTTCGTCGACTTCGGCGTCGGCCGCAACGGCTTCTTGCACATCAGCGACGTCGAGCCGCAGTACTTCCGCCAAGGCGGGTACGATCCGAACGAGCCGATCGGAGGCGGTCGCAATAGCGAATTCGACATGGGGGACGATGAAGAAGGCGGCGAAGGTCGGCCTGAAGGCGGCGACCAAGGACGTCGCGGCGGCGGACGACGACGCAACTTCCGCAATTCGAGCGGCCGGCCGCGCGTGAAGCCGCCGATCCAAGAGATCTTCCGCCGCGGCGACGAAGTGCTGGTCCAGGTCATCAAAGAAGGAATCGGCAGCAAAGGACCGACTCTTTCCACCTACATCAGCATTCCCGGACGCTATTTGGTCCTCATGCCCGCGCTTGGTCGCGTCGGCGTGTCGCGCAAGATCGAAGACGACGACATCCGCCGCCAACTGCGCGACACAATGCTCGACCTGAACCCCCCCAAGGGACTGGGCTTCATAGTCCGCACCGCCGGCCAAGACCGCACTCGCAAAGAACTCGCGCGCGACTTGGCGTACCTGGTGCGGCTATGGCGCGTCATTGCGCGGCGCGTAAAGCGCGAACCGGGGCCGTGCGACATTTACGAAGAAAGCGACATGATCATTCGCACGATTCGCGACATCGTCACCACGGATGTCGATGCGATCGTGATCGACGAGAAGAACGCCTTCGACCGCGCCAAAGAGTTTCTCGAGCTCGTCATGCCGCGCCAGGTCGCGCGCTTGGAACACTACGAAGCCAAAGAGCCGCTGTTCCATAAGTACAAGTTGGAACACGAAATCGCCGGCATCCACAGCCGCAAAGTGCCGCTCAAGGCGGGCGGCTCCATCGTCATCGACCAGACCGAGGCGCTGGTGGCGATCGACGTGAACAGCGGCAGTTTCCGCGCCGAAGACAACGCGGAAGAAACCGCGTTTCAGCTCAATCTGGCCGCCGCCAAAGAGATCGCTCGACAACTGCGGCTCCGCGATCTGGGCGGCGTGATCGTCAACGACTTCATCGACATGCGACGCGATAAGCACCGTCGCGGCGTCGAACGAGCGCTCCGCGACGCCCTGAAACGCGATCGTGCGCGGTCCAAGATCCTGCGCACGAGCCCCTTCGGGCTCATCGAGATGACTCGGCAACGCATTCGCCCCAGCATCAATCGCAGCGTCTACTCCACCTGCCCGTGCTGCAACGGGCGAGGCTTGGTCAAGACGGCCGAAAGCATGGCGATCGAAGTCGTCCGCATGCTCATGCTCGCGTCGCAAACTCCTTACGTGGCGACGATCACCGTGCGCGTGAACGCCGAAGTGACGTCGTACTTGAATAATCGCAAACGTAAGGAAATCAGCCGGCTCGAGGACGAAGGAAAGATCAAGATTCAAATCCTGAGCGCTGATTCTTCGTTCCCGGAACACTTCGAGATCGAGTGTCGCGACGGCGATGGACGCGTGATTAGCGTTCAGCAGTAAGCCACTCCAGCGGGTCGCGCTCCTCGCGCGACGCCCAGACTTCCACTGGCGGCCAGGCGGATTGCAGCATATCCGCCAGCCGCTCGACTCCGTGACGCTCCGTCGCGTAGTGGCCCGGCAATGCCAGCGCAACGCCTAGCGCCTCCGCTTCCAAACACGTGTGAAAGTTGGCCTCGCCGGTCAACAGCACGTCGCATTCGGCTCGATGCGCAGCGCCTAGCAACGAGCCGGCGCTGCCGCAGGCGATGCCGATCCGCTCCACCGTCCGGCGCCCTTCGCCCACCTGATGCAGCCCCGGAACTCGCAAGGCGCGACAGACTCGCGCGCTGAATTCCGCCAAGCTGCAAGGCGTCGGCAAACGCCCGCAGCGGCCCGTTCCTCCCGCAGGCGCGCCTGGCGACGGCGGCAGCAACGGCTGCACGTCGCACAGTCCCAGCGCATCGGCCAACTGCTGGTTGATGCCGGCGACGGCCGAGTCGAAGGCCGTATGCGGACTATAGACCGCGACTCCGCCGCGCGCTAATTCCCAGACGAGCCGGCCAGGCGTCGTCTCCGTCGTCACGCGCGGCAAAGGCTTGAAGGGAAGAGGATGGTGAGCGACGACAAGCTGCGCTTGCATCCGCACCGCCTCGCTGACGCTAGACGGCGTCAGCGTGAGGCAAGTCATGATGCGGTCGACGACGCCGGTCGGGTCGCCGACCAACAGGCCCACATTGTCCCAATCTTCCGCGAGTCCCAGCGGGGTGATGTCATCGAACCAGCGTACGATGTCGGCGATCGTCGGCATGCGACCTTGGCGGGGCTAGAGGAAAGCGAACTCAATCGACAAACAAGTACCCGTTGCTAACCAGCGTCGCTCGCGCGTAAGCGGCCCAAGCCTCCGGAGAATCCACGGGGACCCCCAGCCGCTGAGCATAGGCACGGAGAAACTCGCGAGCCGCTTCCAGATCCTCGCGCACGGCGGCGCGCCCGGTCGCTGCGGCCACGCACCATGCTGCACGCTCTTCCAGCGTCGCGTGTTCGCGCATGAGTCGCTGCGCCAACGCCTGCGATCGTTCATGGACGAACGGAGCGTTCATCAAATACAACGCTTGCGTCGGAGTCGTCGTGAGCCCGCGCTCGGCCGTGCTAAGGTTGGGGTCGGCGCCGTCGAACAGCGAGAGGTAAGGGTGTTTCCGAGCTCGTTGGACCATCAGGTAGACGCTGCGCTGATTGGTTTCGTACTGGGCGTGGAACGGATAATGGATGGTAAACGTCCATTTGTCGACCGGCGGGAACGGATGCGGACCGGGTCGCGAATGATCGAGGTCGCCGGACAACGCCAGCATGCCGTCGCGAATCGCTTCGGCGTCGAGCGGCCGACGGGAATAGCGCCACAGCCAGCGATTGGCGGGATCAATCTCCATGTTGGCGGCGGCCGTCCCCGCTGCCGCGTCGCTCGATAAGCGATACGCGTGCGTCAGCGTCAGATCGCGCTGCAGTCGCTTGAGGGAGCCGCCGTAGTCGATTAACCGCTTTGTGAGATGTTCCAGCAGTTCTGGGTGCGTCGGGGCGTCTCCGCGCGTTCCAAAGTCGCTGGACGACCGCACCAAGCCGGCGCCAAAGCGCCATTGCCACAGCCGATTGACGATCACGCGCCAGGCCAGCGGTCGGTCGGTGCGCACCAACCAGTCTGCCAAGTCGCGGCGACCGCTTTCGGCCTCGGGGCGCGACACGGGTTCGCCCCCAAGCACTTCCAGATGGCGTCGCAACGCCTCTTCTCCCAATCGATCCGGCTCGCCGCGCTTCTGAATGCGCACATTCTGCGGCTTGCCTTCCGCGACGGCGTAGGCGACGTCGAATAGCGGTTCCGCCGCAGCCGTCTCGCGTTGCTTCTTCAGTTCAGCGGTTTGGGCATCCAAGCCGGCGAGTTGTTTCTGAAGTTCCGCGAGGCGTTCAGGCGGCAAGGAAGAGGCGGTCGAGCGATCGGGAAGCGGCTGGGATTGAAGGACGAGGTTGTCGAGGTCGCACGTAGGACGCGGGCCGGCGACGTGCCCGACGCCGTCGTTGAAGAACGTATCGATCGCACCATTCCAGCCCGGGGCGAGCGACTTGTCGCGAAACTCGATCCATTGCCCCGGTCGCCCCAGACGCCCTGAATAGGTCTTCGAGGAGGCGTCGATTTCCAGCTGCAGGTTGTACCACTGCAGCGGAGCAAGCGTCGCGATGCGTTCCCACTGGGCGCCGTTGCGCAAGAAAAGTGCGTCCGCTGTCAAACTGGCTTCCCAGGCCAAAGAAGCAATTGCGCCTTGGCCCAAGTAGAAGCGATGCGAACCGGGGGTTTCGGCGGGAAGCGTGTGGCTGCGGAAGTCGATGCTGAAATAGATGCGGGGCGTCGACGACGCCGTGAAGCCCGGTTTTCGCTCCAGCCGCATGCCGTCGTTGGGTGCGCCGTTGGACAGTCGCACGCCGCGCTCGCCCCGAGGCGCCAGGTGAGTGAATGGACTTTGCGCATCGGAGAGCACGCGGTTGGGGCCGGCCTGAAAGAAGGGCGGTTGCAGCGGTTGATCCACTTTCTGCGTCTCGAAGGTCGCCTCGGCCGTCAACGGTTCGCTGGGCAATTGAGCAGCGAGGGGGGCACGCTGGGCGCTGAGCCGTTGAAGCTCGGCATCAAACGCCGCAAGTTGCTGTTGGCGAGCCGCTTGTCGGCGAGCTTTTTCGGCGGGCGGCACGAGGGGCACAAGGTTGTGCGGCCGCTTGTACTCTTCGCCGCCGGGGAACGCAAACTGGCTGCTCGCGAGGATGCCGTAGAGCGAATAGTAGTCGGTCATGTTGATCGGGTCGTACTTGTGATCGTGGCAGCGAGCGCAGCCGATCGACAAGCCGAGCAACGAGCGTCCCAGGCCCTCGATGGAGTCGGCGATGTCCAGATGTTGGAACTCGTTGTTGATGTTGTAGCCAAACCGCTTGCTGACGGCGAGAAAGCCGGTGGCGACGACTTGTTCGCGATATTGCTCCGGCGTGCTGCGTCCCTGGACGGCCGCTTCGTTGGCAAGAATATCGCCCGCAATCTGTTCGCGCACGAAGTCGGCGAACGGCTTATCCGCATTCCAAGATTGAATGACATAGTCGCGGTACAGGTGCGCTTCGCGGACCGGATAGTCGGCGCCGTCGCCGGCTGTGTCGGCGTAGCGGACGACGTCGAGCCAATGCCGGCCGTAACGTTCGCCGTAGCGCGGCGACGCCAGGAGTCGATCGGCCGCTCGCGCCAGCGCATCCGGCGCTTCATCCGCCTCGAAGTCGGCCAGCTGTTCGGGCGTGGGCGGCAGTCCAATCAAGTCGAGCGTCACGCGGCGCAGCAACACTCGTCGCGACGCTTCGCCGACGACGGCGACTTTCTGCGTCTCGCGCGCGGCGGCCAAGTAGCGATCGATGGGATCGGTCGCCGTCGACGACGCGGCCGGTTTGGGCAGAGCGGCCGCGAGCAAGGGTTGGAACGACCAGAATCGTCGCTCGTCGTCCGTCAACGGCCCGCCGCGCGAGGCGGGGACGACGGTCGCCGTCGCGGGCCAGGGCGCGCCGGCTTGAATCCAGCGTTCCAGCGCAGAGATTTGTGCGGGCGAAAGCTGGCGATCGGGAGGCATTTTGAGGTCGCGCTCGTGCCGCACTGCCTGCAAGAGGAGACTTTCGGCGGGCTTCCTCGGGACGATCGCAGGCCCCGAATCGCCGCCGCGCAGCAGCGCGTCGCGGGCGTCGATGCGGAGTCCCGATTCCTGCTTCTTGGAGCCGTGGCACTGACCGCAAGCGTCGATCAGGACCGGCCGCACCTCCCGCTCGAAGTGCGCTAATTCGTCGGCGTCGTCGGACGCAGCGACGGCTGCCGACGGAAAGAACCACGCCGAGCAGAACGCCGCAATGAGCAGTTGGAAACGAAGAGCAGTCACGCAGGCGAGCTCCGGCGAGAGACATGACGGCGGGGGCGGCGCTAGCCGTCGCGCCGCTCAAGCCCATCATGGCCGCGCCAGCCGTCACTCGCAAGACTTCGTCGACCGCCGCACGGCGAAGAACCAAAAGCGACTCGGTTCGGTCGGGTCGCAATCGTTGTCGGAGGCGACGATCAGCAGCGAACGACCGTCGTCGAGCGTCCGACCCCAGGCCAGCCCCTCAATCTTTTCGGGGAATGATTCGCCAGCCAACTGCCAGCGCGGGTCGAGCAGGTCGAGGAACGCCTGTTTGCGAGCCGTTTGAATGGTTGCTGGCAGGGGATCAGGAAGGCGCGCGACGCCGTCGACGGGCGTTGCGCCATCGAGATCAACGAGCACGATTTGTTTCGACTTGGCTTGGGCGCCGGGGAGGTCGTCGCGTTCGATGGCGAGAAACCGCCGCTCGTCGAACGCCAAGAATTCGTTGACGCCATGCGTCGGCTCGTCCAATTGGTACACGAATTCGCGCGTTGCGCCGGAATCGATTTCCAGTTCGAGAATTCGGCACGCGCGGCCCGTCATGACGCCGCCCGTTGATCGCGTGCCGTCCTGCAAGAGGGGGCGTTGCACCATCGTCCAGAGTCGCCGTCCGTCGGCGGACACGGCCAGCGCTTCAAAGCCCGCGTTTGAACGACGACCGATCTTGTTCTGTTCGTTCTCCACAGCGCGGTCTGCGGAGGGAGTTTCGACGAGGAAGTGCGCTGGCGTCGTCAGTTTTCGAAGCCGCGTCCCATGGGCGTCAAACTCGCTAATGGAAGGTCCATACTCATCCGAGATCCACCAAGTGCCGCTGGAGGAACGACGCAAGGCCTCAGGATCAAATCGCAGCGACTGCTGAGGCGCCGCGGGATTGATCAAGGCGGCGCGCCCCGAAAGCGTCGCGCCCTGTTCGTCGCGCAACAGCGTCGTCGCGAGAAGTCGCGGGACGGACCGCCGAGCGACTCGATCTGGAACGGGCAGTTCGATCGTTTGAACGCGGCACGGGTAGGTCGCTGCACCGTCCGCCGGCCCGCGGTCGGTCAGGACGAGGTAGCGATCCCCCGTCCCGGTGTACTCCAGACCCGAAAATCCGCCCAACAGGTTTACAGGCACGCCCGTCTCCACCTCGCCTTGCAAGCCGGATAGATCGCGGGCCGTTCCCGGAAGTTCGGCGACGCCGAGCAACTCGATGTCGGGCGACTTCTCTTCCGCTATCGTCAGGGTGGTGAGCCCGAACCAAACAGGAAGGGCGAGGGCGAGCGTCGTCAGCAGGCGATGGAAGGGGGACGGGGCGTGCATGGGTTCTCCAGTTGGGCGATGACCGATCTCAGGTCAGCTCATTCGCGAGCCACGTCGCTCATGTCGCGCGTGATGAGCGCGACGAGCGTGCGACCTTCGACGGTCTGCGACAGGAAGCGGACCGAGCCGTCTCCCATCAGGATCATGGCGCCGCCGGGGTGGAAGCCGTAGATCTCGCTATCGTTCGTGCAATTCATCACGCAGTTGCCGACGATCGTCACGCCGCCGCTGCCGGACGTATTGTTTTGGACGCCTGCCGAGTTGGCGCCGTCGACGCTGAAGCCCGCGTTGATGTCGGCCCAACCCCAGCCGTCCGCCGTATAGGGCGTGCCGAAGGCGACGTTGCCTACGCGCGGATTGAGCGACACGCGGCGACCGATGTACTGATTCGGCCGGCCGGCGATTTCAGCGATCAAGATAGTGTTCGAAGTCCCATCCAAGATCTCGGCGAAGCTGACGCCCGCCGGTCCGCGACCGAGCGCGCCCATGGCGTCCTTCTGGTTGATCGAGGGCAGGCCCGACGCGACGATGAAGGCGTTGCGGACGGCGTTGATGCTGCCGTAGTCCGCATACCCCCAGCGCGGCTGATCGCTGCGCAGACCGTTGGTCACGCCGTTGTACAGCGAACCCGGCGGCAAGGCGCGCGACGACGGAGTCGACGGGCACATCATGACTTGCAGCCGAGTGGTAGTGAGCGGGTCATTGACCGGGTCGTACCAATTCGTGCCGAAGTTGTACTGCGAGTGGATGGCGCCCTGTTCGATGAACGGGAGCGTCAGCGAAACCCACGACTGCTGAAATCGCGGCGGGTTCACGTCGATGCGGCTCGGCGGCAAGACGCCGTGCACGCTTTCGTAGTTGTGCAGAGCGAGTCCGATTTGTTTGAGGTTATTCGAGCAGCTCATGCGTCGAGCGGCCTCGCGAGCGGCTTGGACGGCAGGAAGCAGCAGCGCGACCAACACGCCGATGATGGCGATGACGACGAGCAGTTCGACCAGCGTGAAGCCGGTGCGCGGAGCAGTGCGAAGCGTACGAGACATTCAGGTTTACCTTGTTCTGTTCTGTAGATCGACTTTGGCAGATTGGGTTGGACTTAGGGACGACTAGTTCAAGCGAATTTCGGGGAGTTCCTGTCCGCTGCGGACTTGAACGCGAATCCCCGACGCGACTGGATTCTGGAACTTGGCAGGCAAGCGTTCCGGCGCGGCATCGTTATCCGACTTGGGAGCCTTCTCGCCGGTCCACGATACGGTCACGGCGTATTCGCCTTCGGGAGCTCCGTCGGCCGGCTTGATGGTGGTCAGTTCGAACGACCCGTCGTCTTTGGCGATACCGAACGGGGTTCGCACGAGCTCCGTGGCGCTGGCGCCGCCGCCGGCGAGCTTATCGACGGGGTGCAAGGTGACGACGGCGTTGGGCAACGGTTTGCCCTGATAGGTGACTTTGCCTTTGGCGGGGACGAGGGTGGCGGCCAGCTTGTCTTCATAGCCGCGCGCACACCCGAGGCAGAGGACGATCATCGCGGGGATGATCGCCGCAAACAACTTCCGCATTTCCTTCTCTCCAACTGGGAATGGTTTTGTGAACCATTCTTTAGGGTTGGAAAATGAAGAATCGTTGAAGAAGAGGTTAGGCGAGCTTGAGGAATCGTTAAGGATTTGAAGAAGGTCTTAACGAAAAAAGGCCGGTTTCGCAGGCAGCGAAACCGGCCTTGAGAGCGTCTTGCGAAGCGCGAGTCGGCTTAATCGAGGAACCCGACCAGCTCTTGGCTGCGGCTAGGTTGTTGCAGCTTGCGCACCGCCTTGGCTTCGATTTGGCGGATGCGTTCGCGCGTAACCTTGAAGATGTGGCCGACTTCTTCCAGCGTGTAGCTGTAGCCGTCGCCCAATCCGTACCGCAGTTTGATGATCTCGCGTTCTCGGTAGCTCAGCGACTTCAGCACCTTGTTGATGCGCGAGCGGAGCATTTCCTGCGATGCGCCGGTGGCGGGGCTTTCGGCCGTGCCATCCGGGAGCAGATCGCCGAAGTGACTGTCTTCGCTGTTGCCGACCGGCCGATCGAGGCTGATCGGGTAGCGGCTCATCGCCAGCACGCGTCGCGCTTCGTCGACGGTGGTTTTGGCGCGGCGAGCGACTTCTTCGATCGACGGTTCGCGTCCCAGCTCCTGGAGCAACTGTCGCGACACATTCCGCACTCGCGACATGGTCTCGACCATGTGCACGGGGATGCGAATGGTGCGGCTTTGGTCGGCGACGGCGCGAGTGATCGCTTGGCGAATCCACCACGTGGCGTAAGTGCAGAACTTGAAGCCGCGGCGATACTCGAATTTATCCACCGCACGCATCAAGCCGGCATTCCCTTCCTGGATCAAGTCCAGGAAGCTGAGCCCGCGATTGCGATACTTCTTGGCGATCGACACGACCAACCGCAAGTTGCCTTCCGACAGCTCGCGCTTCGCCTGCTGATACTCCGAGTAGACGCGCTTCAGGTACGACACGCGATTCCGCAGGCTCGTCGGCGTCTCTTGGCAGGCCACCAAGATCATCCGGTACTCGCCCAACCACTGTTCGCGGTTTTCCGCCGAGTGCTTGTCAGTCTTCGACGCGGCGATCTTCGTCTTCAGCTCGTCTACGCGGCGGCTGAAGTCGTCGAGCGTCTTGATCATTTGTTCGATGCGCTGGGTGCGCAAGCCGAGCTCTTCGACGAGCCGGACGGCTTTGCGGCGGCGGCGGCCGAGTCGTTGCCAAGCTTGCTCGCGGCGCGGCGGCGCTTCGGACTTGCTGAGCGCCATCAGGTAATCGCGTCGGTTGCGCTTGAGGAGCACGTCGAGGGTCCGCAGGTTGTGCGGGAGCCGCCCGAGGATCTGGTCCTTTTCCAAGCGATCGGTGACCGACACCTGCACTGTCCGATCGAAGGGGAGTTCCCCCTTATGGACGCGCTTGAGCACCTTGTAGGCCGCTTGAATGACGTAGTCGCATTCCAGCAGCTTCGATCGGAAGCGACGGCGAGTCACCTCGATCTTCTTGGCCAGATGGATTTCCTGCTGCCGAGTGAGCAGCGGGATTTCGCCCATCTGAGTCAGATACATTCGCACCGGATCGTCCGACCACGATTCGTTGTCGTCCAACCCAGCCAACAGGTCTCCGTCCTCGTCTACCTTTACCGCGACATCCTGGTCCACGGGGCCGTCCACCGGCTCGAGTTCATCGTCGACTTCCTCGACCTCCACCTCGGCCAGCGGCTGCATGGCAAAGCCATCTTCCTCTTCCGGCGTGCGCGTCGAGTCGTCTTCGAATTCTTCAAGAAGTGCGTCGTACAAACTTAGTACTCCTACACCAAGTTGACCCAGCCGCCCGCCAACGTCTCGTCGGGGCCGCCAAGTGTCCCTGTTAGCCAGTATTCCTGTAAACCAAATCTTCCCGCTACTGCCATCTGCCAGCTTCGGCCGCCGAATCACCATGGGGAGAAACAGCGCCTTCGACTCGTGCCGATCGTGTGAAACCAGTCTGTCCGCGAACAACGTAACTTTACCATTCAATCGCGAGTTGTCCCCAGCTCGCGTTCATTTGGTAAAGAATTGCAGCTAGCGAATTTGGTCAGGCTGGAGAATAACACGCCGCAAACCGCGAAACAAGCTTTCGGGTCGCATCCTCCTGATGAGCAACGTCCAACATTTCGAGACGCGCGAGGCGAGATTCACTCACGAGTCATTCTAGCGCTGGGGAGGGGGGAGTCCAGACTTTTTGAAGACAAAATTTTCGCGTCGTCGCGGTGGCTCTCCACACGCAATTTCGCACAGCGCTCTTGCCCAACTTGCCCCGATTTTCGGCTCGGTTTAGCATTACTCCCACGCAAGTCGAAGCTCGGCTTGCTCCCCTTTCTCAACGCACGCGGTGCGCGCTTCCGCTCGCCGGTGTCCGCAAGAGTGTCAGTAGGAGTCGAAGGTACATGGCGAGCGAGGATCTGCACGGCAAGGTTGCTCTGGTCACGGGGGCGAGTCTCGGCATCGGACGTTCCACTGCTATCGCCCTTGGTCGGGCCGGCGCTAAAGTCGCCGTCAACTACCGCTCACATCCCGAACAGGCTGAGGAAGTGGTCCAGGCGATCCAGGCCGCAGGTGGAGAAGCGATTAAACTTCAGGCCGACGTCGCCGACTTGGCGGCCGTCGAAAAGTTGGTCGCCGACACGGTCGCGCGCTTCGGTCGACTTGACGTGGCCGTCAGCAATGCGGCTTATAGCGACCGCGAGATTTTTCATCAGGCCGATATGGCCGGCTTTCGCCGCACCGTCGACGTCACGATGTGGGGCGCGTTCTACCTCATGCGCGCCGCGACTCAGCAAATGATCGCCCAGGGAGGCGGCGGAGCGATCGTGATCGTCAGTTCGCCGCACGCCTTCATTCCCGCGCCGCGCGCGATGGCCTACAACATGTCCAAGGCCGCCATCGAACACGCCGCGCGCACTGCCGCCATCGAGGTCGCCGAGCATCGGATTCGCATCAACGTCATCCAGCCCGGTTGGACCGACACGCCTGGCGAACGCAAGTTCGCCAGCGAAGACACGCTCCAACGAGCCGGCGCCAAAATTCCCCTCGGACGACTCGGCACCCCCGACGAAATCGCCGAGGGAATCGTGTTCCTCTGCGACCCCCGTCACTCTTACATGACCGGCGCCACGCTGCTCATCGACGGCGGCATCAGCCTCCCCTGGTGGGCCAACCGCGGCTCGGCCGCTCCCGGCGACTAACGGACTTTCCATGAGCAATCGGTTTCAGCTTACTTGCGAGTGCGGCGCCGCCTACGGAGTGACTCCCGGACAGGCGGGCCAAGAACTCGCTTGCACGTGCGGTCGCACGCTCGCCGTCCCCCTCTTGCGCGAATTGCGCAGCTTGCCGCCGTACCACGACGACGCAACAGCAAGTCGCCGCGCCGACGCGTCCGCCGCGCCCGCCCGCTCCCCGCTGCTCTTCGCTTGCATCCTCGTCACCGTCCTCGCCCTGCTCTGCACGGCCGCCCTCGCGCTGGCCCGCTCCCGCATCGACGTCAGTTGGTCGATCGAAGGGCAACGCAGCTACGACGCCGTCTTGATCGACGGTTTGGGGCCCGACGAGCTCTACAATGCTTGGCACGATTTGCAGCACGAAGGTCTTGGCGAAAAGCGCCCCGACTCCTATATGCTCAATCACGAACTGCATGCTCGCACCAGCCGACTCCTCCATTGGTCCCTGATCGCCTCGGCCGTCTTCGGCGGCCTCTCCGTGGCGGTCGGACTGGCGGGGAGACGCGGTTCGGGGAGCTAGGCAGGGTTGGAGAGGATACGTAAAATGTTCGGGCGCGTGCACCGCTCAGTAGTCTTCGGCTGCACGTCCGTCCGACAGAACTCGTTATTCGTCCCGCCCTCAGCAATCATCCGACGTTCCTGAATCCCGTTTCGCGCAAGGAGTATCGACTCAATGGCTCACGTCGTCGCCCAGCCGTGCTTTGGCTGCAAGTACACGGACTGCGTTGTGGTGTGCCCCGTTCAGTGCTTCTACGAAGGCGAGCAGATGGTGTACATCCACCCGGATGAATGCATCGACTGCGAAGCCTGCGTGCCGGAATGCCCGGTCGAAGCCATCTTCCACGAAGACAACCTCCCGGAAGATTGGAAGCCCTTCAAGGAACTCAACGCCGAATTGGCGCCGGGGCTCCCCGTCATCACCGAAAAGAAAGATCCGCTCTGCGGCGAATAAGTTCGCTCGCGCTCCGCGCATCTCGACGACCAATTCTGCTGCCGCCCTTCTCCCTGATTGGTTCGAGGGAGAAGGGGCGTCCCGAGTCGTCCGCTGTCTTGCGTCGCCGCTGTCTTGCGTCGCCGCTGTCTTGCGTCGCCGCCCTCTCAGGACGCCGCACACTCAAAAAGCTGTATTTTCCAGGCGTGCGTTCCCTACACGCATAGCTCGCGAATGACATGGCCGGGACGCACAAAGTGCGGCCGACCGCTCATGTCGTCCACCGCCTGCCCCTCCGGCACGCCCAGCAAATGATAGACGGTGGCGATCAGGTCGGCGGGCGAAACCGGATCGGCTGCCGGAAACGCGGCGTGTTTGTCCGACCTGCCATAGACGGTCCCGCCGCGCACTCCGCCGCCCGCCAGCACCGACGTGAAGCACCCTGGCCAATGATCGCGGCCGTCGCGCCCCGCCCCTGCGTCGCTGTTGACTTGCCCGATCTTCGGCGTCCGGCCGAATTCACCCGTCCAGACCACCAGCGTTTCGTCGAGCATCCCGCGGTCCGAGAGGTCGTCCAAGAGCGCCGTGAACGCCTGATCGGCGACCGGCATCAGCCGCTCCTTCAAGTCCACAAAGTTGCGACTGTGCGTGTCCCAGTAGACGCTGACATTCTTGATGCCGTCGTTCGGCCAAAACACCGTCACCAACGGGACGCCGCGCTCCACCAGCCGCCTGGCTTGCAGCACCGATTGGCCGTGCGGATTCAGTCCATAACGTTCGCGCAGCGCCAGCGGCTCTTCGTCCAGTTGGAAGGCGCGCCGTTCGTCGGTCGCACCCGCCAGCAATTCGAATGCACGCTGCCGGTTCGCGTCGTGCGCCTTCACCTGCGGGCTGACGGTCGCGAGTTGGTCGTCCAGCGCCTGGCGCAACCGCCGTCGCCCATCAAGCCGCTCGGCGGGCAAGTCGAGCCGCGCGGCTAGCTCGCCGACGCGATACGTCGGTCGACTGGGATCGCTATCGATCGTCATGGGGTCGTAGAGCGGGCCGAGCCATCCGGCGAACTGACCTTGGCTTTGTTCGACGAAGCGCGGCACGTCGTTCTCGAGCTTCGGGCGCATCGAGATAAACGGAGGGAGCGCGCCGCGGCCCCGACCGAGCCGTGCGAGGACCGAACCCAGATGCGGCCACTGCATCCGAATGTCGGAAGTCGGCGGCGGCGGCATGCCGGTCAACAGGAAGTGCGTCGAGACGGTATGGTCGGCGTTGTTATGCGTCACCGAACGGACTTGGCACAGCTTGTCCATGCGCTGTGCGATGCGCGGAAAGTGCTCGCAGACGTGCACTCCGGGCACGTTGGTCGCAATCGGTTGGAACTCCCCGCGCACTTCCGCGGGCGCGGCGGGCTTCATGTCCCACGTATCTTGATGCGCCGGTCCGCCCCACATGAAGAGCAGGATGCAGGCCTTCGCGCGACCAAATCCTTCGGCAGACACGGGCGCCGCCGCGGCCGTGCGCCCCGCCAGCAGTTCGGGCAACGTCAGTCCAAATAAGCTCAACCCGCCCGCGCTCAGCACGTCGCGACGACGCCACAGCGGTCCCAAGCGGCGCTGCACATCGCGGGAAGGCGTTCGATCGTCAGGCATCGCTGGAGCTCCCCATCGTGACGGCGTCGAGCGGATGGGGGGCGAGCAACTTGGCGAGTGCCGCGCTGCCGAGGTCGTTGGCCGACGTCGGCCCCAACACGACCCACCGCGATAACCGACGCAGACCGTATCCCAACACGGGCAACAGCGACATGCCGATGCCGGCCGAGATCGGTCCCAGATTCAACCGCTCGATGCCGTACTCGATCTGCACGCGATATTCCAGCGAGAAGGAGACGCCGGTCGACGTGACGACGGCGGCGACCAGCAGCAGGGTCGCCGTCATCATCAGCGCCAGCGTGATCGGCAAGAGAAACAAGACGAAGACGGCGCGACGCGGCGGGTGAGTCACTCCAGCGCGCGACATGAAACTTACGCCGCCGGCCCACATGGCCGTCACGGCCGTCAGCAGGAAGCCCAACACCAACGTGAAAAACCACAGATGCTTCACCCCCACGAACTCGACGCAGTACGCCAAGGCCAACTGCACTTGCACCAGCAGCCATAGAAAGTCGCTGAGTTGAAAGCGCGTCGGAGCTCGCAGTCGTCCGGCCGCTCGATTGATGGGCCCCAGCACGACCAGACCGATGAGCGTCGGGACGCCGATGGCAATGGCGAACAGCACCAGCACGCCGACGATCGGTCCGACCGCCGACAAAACCGCGCCGAATCGTTCGAGCTTTTGCATCATCCGTTCCGCCTCCCCATACGCTCCCGCGCCTGCCGCCGCGTTCGTCGCCGACAGCTCGCGTCTGCCAGAGGACGCGGCGCTGAGTCGGCCGCAACGGAAGCTTGAAGGGCGATTATGATCGGCCTGCGCGGACCTTGTCGAGCAGCTCGCGGAGGTTCCGCGGGTTCTGGCCCAGGTCCCCCTTCCCCACTCGCGACTGGCTGCTGGCACTCAACTCGGTTTCGCCTTCGACGCGACGAATCGTCGCGCGGACGTCGTCGACGAAACGCCACAGCGGGGTGGTGCGCGTTAAATGCAGCTCGATCGCTTCGCCGTTCTCCTGACGCTCGACCAATTGCCACCCGCGCAGTTCGCCTGCCGCCGCGACGACTCGATCGGCCAGCTCCGCGGGGGACTCGCGGGAACGGAATGGCTGCAGTCGCGGGTCGGCATGGTCGGCCCGCGTCTCGGCGCGATTCTGCGACAAATCGCGACTCCAATCCTCCACGGTCGTCGCCAGGACGGCGGCGAACAGCAGAATGATTCCGACAACCAGGGCGGCGGGAAGCCAAAGGAGCATGCGGCGTCGAGTATTCATAAGAGAGGCGGCGGGAGTGGAGTCATTGTGCGAGCCACGTCGCTTTGCTTCAATAATCCAGCATTATAGGGGTGCTTCGCGCAGCGGCCAGCGGAACCGGGCGGCTCGGGAAGTCATTGGTTCGTGGTTCCTTCGCACGACGCGCCGTCGTGAATCGCCCCATGTCATCGCTGTTTGAACAATCCGAAGCGGCCAACCTGCGCCGTGCACAGCCTCTCGCCGCTCGCATGCGGCCCGTCAAGTTAGACGAGTTCGTCGGACAGCAGCACTTTTTGGGCCCCGGCAAACTGCTGCGGCGGTTGCTGAAGGCCGATCGCCTGGCGTCGGTCCTCTTCTACGGTCCGCCCGGCACCGGCAAGACGACGCTCGCGCGGCTGCTCGCGACCGAAAGCCGTCGCAAATTTCGGTCGCTGAACGCCGTTACCAGCGGCGTCAAGGAACTGCGCGAGGTTCTGGAGGCGGCGCGCAACGAGGTCGCCACGGGCGGGCCGCGGACGTTGCTGTTCGTCGACGAGATCCATCGCTTCAACAAAGCACAGCAAGACGCGCTGTTGCCCGACGTTGAAGAAGGGGTGGTGACGCTGGTGGGCGCCACGACTTCGAATCCCTTCTTTGCGGTCAACAGCGCGCTCGTCAGCCGCAGTCAGGTGTTCCAGTTCGAGCCGCTGTCGCCGGACGACATCAAGTCGCTGTTGCGCCGCGCCGCCGCCGACCGCGCGCGCGGACTCGGCGCCCACGCCGTCAACCTCCATGAAGACGCACTCGACTTCATCGCCGCCGTGTGCGACGGCGACGCGCGCCGAGCCCTTACGACGCTGGAGATCGGCGTGCTCTCCAGCGAACAACGGCCCGTCGAGTTTACTCGGCAGTTGGCCGAAGAATCGGTGCAGAAGAAGGCTGTGCAGTACGACCCGACGGGCGACGAGCACTACGACTGCGCCAGTGCGCTGATCAAGAGCATCCGCGGCAGCGATCCCGACGCGTCGCTGTACTGGTTGGCGCGCATGTTGGAGGCCGGCGAGGAGATTCGTTTTCTCTGCCGACGGTTGGTGATCCTGGCCAGCGAAGACGTTGGAAACGCCGACCCGCAAGCGTTGACGCTCGCCGTGTCGGCCATGCAGGCCTGCGAGTTCATCGGCCTCCCCGAAGCGCAGCTCACCCTCTCGCAAGCCGTGATCTACCTCGCGTGCGCGCCCAAGTCGAACGCCGCGACGACGGCCATTTCGGAAGCACGACAAGAGGTGCGAACGGGGCGCATCGTCCCGGTGCCCCGCCATCTCCGCGACTCCCATTACCGCGGCGCCGACCAGTTGGGCCATGGCGTCGACTATCAGTACGCTCACGACAGCCCCGACGGCATCGTCGCCCAGGATTATCTGGGCGTCGACCGCACGTTCTACCGCCCCGTCGACCGCGGCTTCGAAGCCGAGCTAGCCAAGCGGCTTGAGAAGATCCGAGCCCGGTTGAAATAGTCGTGGTTCGCTTCGCGAACCAACGCTCCGCGAACCAACGCACCCCTACCCTTGCACATTACGGCTGTTGCGGCGCGACCGGCTGCGGGGCCGCCGGCTGTTGCGGCGTCTGCGGCGTACGCGGCCGCAAGAAGCGATCGAGCCCCTTGTTCAATTCCTGCTCGAGCACTTTGTTGGCCGAGTTGGTGATGGTTTGCGCGGCCAAGTTCTGCAGCACGCGACGGTCCACTCGCGGCTGCGAGAGGGTGCCGGTGATTGGGAACTGCAGGCTTTGGCCTTGGAGCGACGTCAGATAGCGGTTCTTGGCGACCCATTCGTCGCGAATCGGAATCTGGGCCATCAAACTGACCGTTTGATCGACGCCCACCGAACCGCCCGTCACGATCGAAACATCCTTCACGTGGATCGCCAGCCGCTCGTGATACACGCGTCGCTGACGCCACTGGAACGGAATCGGCTGTTCGGGCATCTGCAGCCACACTTTCGCATTCGACGACTCGGCCGCCGGCTTGTTGTCGGCGATCGCCTTGATGGACTGCGCGAGGCTGATGAGTTCGCGCGTCATCGGACTGGGACCGACCTGGACGCCGTGAATGTCGATTTGTCCGCGCACTTCGCCGTCCTCCGGCCGTTGCAACGGAACAACCGCCGTATCCTGCAGCGCGATCGAGAACTGCCCCTGCGCCTCGGTCACGTCGGCCACGACCGGGACGACGTACTTCAACCACGTCGCGCACAGCTCGGGCGTAATCGTCACTTTCTCGAGCGCGGGACCGGGTTCCACGACGAGCACCGGTTCGGGTTGATCAAAGTGCACTCGCGGCGCCAGACGCAGTCGTCCTTGAGCGACTTCGACGTCAAGCGGCTTGAACAGCAGGACGCCGTCCTTCAGCGTCGACTCCAGTTCGCCGGGGCCGATCGGCAGGCCGTAGACGGTGGCCGAGTTCCACCGGAGGCCGGCTTGTGCGCCCAATTGAGCGGGCAACCAGGGAGTCGCTGCGACGTTGCTGGGGCCGCCGCTGGCCGGACGCACGGCGGGCGACGAGACTTCCAAGTTTCGCAACGGGCCGCGCACCGCAAACGGGCGAACGTCGCGGCCGTCCAATTGCAGCGACGGGCCGAGGTGCGAACGCAGTCGCGTCACCAATCGCGCCAGGTCGTAGCCGATCTGCCCCTCCAACGCGACGTTGCACCGTGCGTTCCATTCCTGCACCGTCCCGGCCAGCGCTACTTCGACGCCGTCCCCTGTGACGCTCGACTGATTGATCTTGAACGCTTGCGCGGCCAAATCGAGCGTCCCATCGCCGGTGCACACGAGTTTAGGTTCGAGCCATTTTGGTTCGAGCGCCGGCGCGCCCGCGGCGACGCGCCCTGGGCTCGCGGCGGAATCTGCGACGGCCGCATAGGCCAGATTGTCGAACTGCAGATTCCACTGTGCGGTCGTCGCACCGCCGGCATGGGCCAGGCGTACTTGGCCGGAAGACATGCCGGCGAGCTGCCATTCGACGGGGAGTCGCGGGTCCTGAATCCAGCCGGTAAGTCGCGCGAGGTCGCTGCGCAAGCCGACGTTGGCCGACAAACTGCCGCCGCGGTCGGACATTTCGTAGGCGACCTGATCGGCGCGGAAGGCGATCGCCGAACTGGCGAACGTCAACGTCGGCGATTCAATGCGTCCCGTGTCGCGATCCCACGAGCCGGTCAATTCGACTTGCACCTGCGGTTCGTTCACAAACAGTCCGCCGCTCACGACGGTGAAATCGCGGAAGCCCAGTTTGCCCTGCGCCACTTCCGCTCGGTCGGGGCTAAAGCGACCTGCAAGCTGAATGTCGGCTTGGCCGGCCAAGTCCCAGCCCGCCAGCGGCAGGAACGTTTGCACTCGCGGCAGCCAACGCTGCAAGTCGCCTTGCAGACGTGCAGCGAGGGGCCAGGTGGTGGAGGCGGAAGGTCCGCGCACCGCTTCCGTGAGTTCCACGTCGAGCGTGTCTTCGGCGGCGGCCACTTTGAGGGTCGCCGAGTGGAGCGTTCCGAGTGCAGCGCCGTTCATCGAAGCTTGGGCGTCGAACGTCACGTTCAGCGACGGTTCACGCCAAGGCCGCGCGTCGCCGAAGATGATCTCCAATTGATTGAGTCCGACTTCGCCGTGCGCCGTCGCGCGGTTGCGTTCGGCGACATTCCAATTCACGTTCGCATTCAATTTGCCGGCCAGGCGAGTGCCGCCCAGATCGAGGAACTGCGACAACTCGCGCGCGAGTCGATCGAGGTCCCCTTCCATGGTCAAACGCCCGTCCGCCGCCGTCCCCTGCGCCTCGGCCTGCAGGAAGCTCGACGTGCACAGCAACTTTTCGATGATGGGGCCGTCGGCGCCGAGCGACGCGAGCAGCGTCAGCTCGACCGGTTGATCCCACGAGATGCGGCGGCCCTGATCGAGCGCCGTGAGGTTGGTGGAAGCCAGATGCCCCGCCCACACTCGCCGTTCGCGCTCCACGCGACTCGAGAACGTCGCCTGCAATTTGCCCGAAGTGATCTCGGTCCCCGGTCGGACTCGCAGCGTTTCCGGGAAAAGGGCCGCGAGGCGTGCGAGGTCGAGTTCTGCGCGGACTTCGATGTCTTCACGCTGGAGCATCGAGAGCAGTTTTGCGAGTCCGCCGTCGGCGCGGAGGGCGTCGAGCGACAGTGCGCCGTCGGCGTCGAGCGTCGCCACGTCGGAGGCGAGCTTAACGCCCGCAAACTGGATTTCCCTTTCTCCGACAGCGGCCGCGCCGCTCGCCTTCAGCGCCGGAATGCGCACCTGATCTTGTCCGAGCCACTGGGCCGCACGGGCGACCAGATCGCGTCCTTCGAGATTGTCGATTGAGACGATGTGCTGTCGGCCGTCGGCCTTGCACTGATATTCTCCCTGGACCGACAGCAGGCCCGCAGCGGCCGCGTCGCCGACGAAACGTTGCAGCGGTGCGTCAAGCAGGTCGAGCGGCAGGGAGTCGACCTTGAAGGCCACTTTGCCGCTGCCCAACTGTTCGCCCGGATTCCACACGGCGTTCACTTCGATCGGTCCGCCGCCCGAATCGCCGCTGATCTCGCCGCGCAATTCCGCCTCCATCGGGTCCTTGGCGCCCGGCAGCGAGACGAGCGCATTGCAGCCGGCCAGTTTCCAAGTCCGTCCCGTTTCGGCGTCGACCAACTCGAATTCGCCGTCGATCACCTCCAGCGTTACGGGGGTCGGTTCGCTGCCGGACGAGGGCTCTTCGAGCACCGGGGCGAGGAGATCTTCGAGGTTGCTGCCGTCGCGGCGCAGGACGAGCCGTCCGACGGGCTTTTCCAGGACGATGGTCCCCGGATTGCGTTGATTCATCAACAGCCCGAACAGGGTGCGGTGCGTGGAGATGGCTGCGACCGAAGCCACCGGCTCGCCGTCGCGATCCGTCACTTGCAGGTCGTACAGCCGCACGGGCGAGAGCCAGCCGAAGGAGGCGCCGCCGAGCGTGACTTGGCCGTCTAGCTTCCCAGTCGCCTTCTCGACGATGGTTTGGCGGAGCGACGTGTGGGCGATGATGGCTGGGGCCAACCACGCCAACAGAGCCGGAAAGAGCGCCAGGAACAGTAGTTTCGTCAGGCGGCCTTGCCGCGTTACTCGACGGGCCGTCCGCAGATCGTCGACGGGGTTCGATTCAGGCGCCGCATCGGCGTCGGTTTCGTGAACGCGTTCCGCTCGGCGATCGGCGTGTCGAGACGAATAGTGGGTACGCGGTTGAGTGGGTTCGTGGTCCATCGCATCCATGCTCCGGCAGTTCAGACGAATTGGCGAGGGATCTTAGGCAATCCGTGGTGAATGTCCTAGACCAATGTGCCCGCCCGCGCCCGCGCCGTGCTACACTTGGGGGAGTCAATCGAGGGGGGGAGAACGCGGCTATGGCGGGACGTATACCGGCGGTGGGAATCGACTTAGGCACGACTTTCTCGGTCGTCGCCTGCCTCGACGATCTGGGACGTCCCCGGACGCTCATCAATGCCGAAGGGGATAAACTCACCCCCAGTGCGGTCTTCTTCGAGCCCGACCAGGTTGTGGTCGGCAAAGAGGCCATCAAGGCGATCGCCACCGACGCCGCCGGGGTCGCCGAATGCGCGAAGCGCGAGCTGGGGCAACGCTTCTTCCACAAGTCGCTGGGAGGTCGACAGTACCCGCCCGAAGCGCTGGAGGCGTTCGTCCTCAATAAGTTGCGCCTCGACGCTCGGAAGCAGATCGGCGACTTCGGCAAAGTCGTCATCACCGTCCCCGCCTACTTCGATGAAACTCGACGCAAGGCCACGCAAGACGCCGGGTTCATGGCCGGTTTCGATGTGCTGGACATCATTAATGAGCCGACGGCGGCGGCGGTCGCCTACGGTTTCCAACACGGCTTCCTGCGGCCGGACGGCAGCGGCGACATGCCTCGCACGGTCCTGGTCTACGATTTGGGCGGCGGCACGTTCGACGTCACGGTGATGCGGATCGAAGGGCGAAACTTCAACACTTTGGCCACCGACGGCGACGTGGTGCTCGGCGGCCGCGACTGGGACCAACGCTTGGTCGACTTCGTGGCCGAAGATTTCATTCGCAAATTCGGCATCGACCCGCGCGAGGAACCCAACGCGTCGGGGCGACTGTGGCGGGAATGCGAGGACGCGAAACGCACCTTGTCCGCGCGGTCGAAGACGACGATCGCTTGCGACTACCAAGGCCAAGCCGTGCGGCTCGAGGTGACTCGGCAAAAATTCCAAGAGATGACTCAGGATCTGCTGGACCGCACCGCGTTTACCACGCGGCAGACCGTGCAAGCCGCGGGGCTGGAATGGAAGGAGATCGACCGCGTGCTGCTGGTCGGCGGTTCCACTCGCATGCCCGCCGTCATCGACATGCTGCGGCAATTGAGCGGACGCGAGCCGGACTGTTCGGTGTCTCCCGACGAGGCGGTGGCGCACGGTGCGTGCCTCCACGCCGGCATCCTCCTCGCTCGCCACCATGGCGACGCGCCGCGATTCCAGATTCGCAACGTCAACTCGCATAGCCTGGGAATCGTGGCGACGGAGACGGAGACCAAGCGTCCGCGGAATGCGATCGTGATTCCCCGCAACACGCCGTTGCCGGTCACCGCCAAACGCGTCTTCCGAACGCAAAAGGCCGGTCAACGGTCGATCAAGGTGCAGATCGTGGAAGGGGAGAGCATGTCGCCCGACGACTGCTCTCAACTAGGACGCTGCACGGTCCGCGACCTGCCGCCCAACCTGCCCGCTCAGACGCCGATCGATGTGAAGTTTCGGTACGAAGAGAACGGGCGACTCACCGTCACCGTCCACGTCTCCGGGACGGATAAACAGCTGGAGCACGAGCTGACTCGCGAGAACAGCCTGACGACGGAGCAGTTAGCGAGCTGGCGGAAGTACATCAGCGGGCTGACGACCAGTTAGTTTGGGGCCGACCTCGAGGGGCGAGCTTTTGGGTCGAGCTGCCGGGGTGAACGGGGCAAGCGACTTGACCCGACGATAGCGGTGACCCATCATGTCACCCGGCATTTACTGGTTGGTCGTCGCCGAGCGAACGTCGTTCCCACGCAGTTTGCGTATCGCCAGTTCGCTCGCTCGTCCGCCTGACCAACGCAGTCCTTCCGCGCGACTCCCCTCGCGCACGATTCCTTCCGCAGAGGCGAATGCTCGCATGGCCAATTCCTCGACCTTTGAGGCGCCGCATCCTGGCTCTCCGAAGATGCCGCGCTGGACCACTGGCGAACTGGTCCCCGCCCCTTACTTCACCTGGCGCAATTGGGTCGGCATGATCGGCCCGGGGCTCGTGATGGGCGCCGCGGCGGTGGGCGGCGGCGAGTGGCTGGCGGGGCCGGCCGTGTCGGCCAAGTACGGCGGGTCGCTCCTGTGGGTCGCCACCGTGAGCATCCTGTTCCAGGTGCTCTACAACATCGAGATCAGTCGCTACACGCTCTACTGCGGCGAACCGATCTTCACCGGCAAGTTCCGCACGCTTCCCGGTCCCATGTTTTGGCTGTTCTTCTACCTGCTGCTCGACTGGGGCTCTCTCTTCCCGTACCTGGTCGTCAATGCGGCCGTGGCGATCGAGTCGATGTTCATCAGCAACTTCGATCCCGACGTGACGCACAAGTGGATTCACCGCACCGTCTCGTCCATCATGTACCTGTCGCTCGCGATCCCGCTGGTGGTCGGCGGCAAAGTCTACAACTCGCTGAAGGTCGTGATGAGCATCAAGCTGATCACCGTGTTCGGCTTCCTGCTGACCATTGGTCTATTCTTCTCGCAGCCCAAGCATTGGCTCGAAATCGCCAGCGGGCTCGTGAAATTCGGCAACGTGCCGGTCGAGCATGTCGAAGACTGGAACGGCAACGGACAGCTCGATCCGGGCGAAGATTTCGACGGCGACGGGCGACTCGACATCGTCGAACAAGTGCTTCCTAAAACGGTCGACTCCGACGGCGACGGCGAGCCCGACACGTGGGAGAAGGATTCCGCCGGGAAGCTAATCAAGTTCGTCGACGCTGACGGAGATGGCAAACGCGACGGCGCCAACGTCGATAACGTTTTTACCTCATTCTTCAAGAACGGCACGTTCCCCAAGGTCGACCTGTCGCTGATCGCGTTCATCGCGGGGCTCGCCGCCATCGCCGGCAACGGCGGTTTGACCAACACGCCGATCAGCAACTTTACGCGAGACCAGGGCTGGGGGATGGGTTTTCACGTCGGCGCCATTCCCAGCATCGTCGGCGGGCACGGCATCACGCTGTCGCACGAAGGCTGCGTGTTTGAAGTGAACAAAGAATCGATGCCGCGCTGGCGCGGTTGGTACAAGCATATCGTTCGCGACCAAGTGTTCGTTTGGATGGGCGCCTGCTTCATCGGCGTCGCGTTGCCGAGCATTCTGTCGGTCGGCTTCTTGCCGCGCGGCACCGAAGTCGATCGTTCCAAAGTCGCGTCGCTCACCTCCGAAGGCGTCGCCAACGTCATCAGCGATCCGCCGCCTCAGGTGCTCGCCGGTCAACCCGCCATCAAGTCCTGGTTCAGCGGCCCGCGGCTCGGTTGGTACTTCCGCATGGGGACCCTCTTCTGCGGCTTTTTGGTCCTCATGACCAGCATGATCTCGACCATGGATGGATTCGTACGCCGCTGGGTCGACGTCTTCTGGACCGCCAGCGCGAAACTCCGCGAACTCGACGTGAGCTACATCAAATACGTCTATTTCGCCGTGCTCGTCGGCTTCTGCGCCGCAGGGCTCATCGTCATCTGGGCGGGCGTGAAGCCGGGGAAGGTCTTCGAGATGGCGACCACCGGCTACAACTTCGCTTTCGCCTTCAGCGCCTGGCATACGCTGGCCATCAACACCAAGTTGCTGCCGCGCGAACTGCGTCCGCACTGGGCGATTCGCGTCGGGTTGGGGCTGGCAGGCGTGTACTTCACGTTTCTGGGCATCATGGCCGTGCTGGGGCAACTGGGGTTGGCCTAGACGCCTGCGGTTCAGTGAGCGGCCGACGCGAGTGCCTTCGGTTCAGCGAGCCGCCGACGCGAGGTCGGCGGTGAGGGGGGTTAGTTGGGGCGGCGGCGGTGGGAGAGGTACTCCCAAATCATCGGGAGGACGGAGACGAAGATGATGCCCAGGATGACGAGGCTGAAGTTCTTCTTGATGAAGGGAAGCTGGCCGAACAAGTAGCCGGCGGCGACGAAGCCGACGACCCAAAGGATGCCGCCCAGGATGTTGTAGGCCAAAAATCGCCGGTAGCGCATCGCCCCGACGCCGGCGACGAACGGCGCGAACGTCCGAACAATCGGCACAAACCGCGCCAAAATGATCGTCTTGCCGCCGTATCGCTCGAAAAATGCATGCGTTCGTTCCAGGTGCTTGCGGTTGAACAGCCAGTTCTTCTCGGCGCGCAGCACCTTCGGCCCCAGGTAGTACCCCAGGTGATAGTTCACCGTGTCGCCTAGGATGGCGGCGACGGTCAGTAGCAGCCCCAGCAGCCAGACGTTGAGCGACCCCAGCGACGCGATCGCCCCGGCGGCGAACAACAGCGAGTCGCCGGGGAGGAACGGCGTCACGACCAGCCCTGTCTCGCAAAACACGATCGCGAAGAGGATCGCGTACGTCCAAACGCCGTATTCGGCTGTCAGATCGTGCAGGTGCCGGTCGAGATGGAGGATCAGGTCAAGCATGCTCAAAGCCTAGCACACGGCTACTCGGGCAGCGGCTGACCTTTGGTTTCTCGGGCGAAGAAAAGGGTGATGATGCCGATGATGAACACCAACGACATCGACATCCCCGCGTAACGCCAATTCAGCGGCGGCGGGTAGTCGGCGCCGGTGAAGACGCGGCTGGTAAGCAGCCCGAAGACGATCGGCCCGAACGCCGCCACATACCGCCCCACGTTGTAGCAGAACGAGGTGCCGGTGCTGCGGAGGTACGTCGGGAAGATTTCCGGGAAGTAGATCGCGTACAGCGCGAACAGCGACAATTGGAAGAAGCCCATCACGATGAGCATCCAGAAGTCGGTGGGATCGTCGAGCTTCCAGAACACCAGCGCCGTGGTGAACATGGCGGCCGTGTAGGCGATGAAGAACGCCGGTTTGCGTCCCATGCGTTGAGCAAGCCAGCCAAAGCTGTACATGCCCGCTGCGGCGCCCAACTGTTGCATGAGCAGCGTCAGGCTCTGCCAAAACGTGAGACGGCTGCTGATCTGCCCTTCCATCTCCTTGGCAATCGCCTGTTCCGCCTCCGACAGCGGATCGCGCTTGTCTTTGGGCATAAGCTTTTGTTCCCAGTCGTACAGCTTCGTGAGCGTCGCGGTGCGGGCGTCGTCCTTGGACGCGGCGAGCGCTGCCTCGAACTTGTCCTTGGCGACGGCCTGACGGAACACGACGCGCGTCAAATCGCCGCTGAAGAAGCCGATGCCCCATAGGCCGATGACGCCCGGAATGGCCAGAAACAGTCCCGTCACCGCCGCTCGACGCCACTGCGGATCGCTGAACATCACGGCGTAGGAACCGCGCTTCTTTTCGACGCTCGATTCGCCCTGCGCGGCCTGCCAGCGTTCGGGCTCCTTAAGTCGGCGGCGGATGACCAACGCCAAGAGAGCCGGCAAGGCGCCGATGACGAACATCACGCGCCAAGCACTCACGCCGCTTTCTTCCAGCGGCGCGAGGCCCCAGCCGATGAAGGCGGCCGAGATGTTGCCGACGGCCGACAACGCTTGCAGCAAGCTCAATGCTCGGGCTCGCGCACTCTCCGGCATCACTTCCGCGACCAGCGCCACGCCGACCGCAAACTCGCCTCCGACGCCCAAGCCTGTAATGAAGCGATAGAAGGCGAAGTCCCAGACGCTTACCGAAAGGGAGCTCAACCCCGTACACGCCGAGTAGACGAGGATGGTGATCATCATCGTCTTGGCGCGTCCGATGCGGTCCCCGAGCGCTCCGAAGATCAAGCCTCCGGTCGCCCATCCCAGGATGAAGATGCTGGTCGAGTATCCACCCCACTCGGCGATCGACGGATCGCCGGCCGGGACGCCCAACAAATCCCGCATGGCGGTCGGCCGAGCCAACGTGAAGAGCTGCTGGTCAAGGCAGTCGAACAGCCAGCCGAGCGCTGCGACGGTAAGCACGAACCAGTGGTAGCGAGTCATGTCCTGGTACCAGGGACCTGACCGCGGCGACAAAGGGGAGTCGGGCGTATCCACGTGGTGTAGTGCCATCGATGGGCTCCTCAGACCGGCTTAGGTAGGAAGGGGAACTCGTAGCGGGTAACTGGCGATTGACCGGGGCGCGGCGACTACATGCCGTGCTCGACCAACCAACGTTCGGCGTCGAGTGCGGCCATGCAGCCGCTGCCGGCCGATGTGATCGCCTGCCGATAATAGTCGTCGGCGACGTCGCCTGCCGCAAAAATCCCTTCCACGCTCGTCCAAGTGCGAAAGGGTCGCGTCAGTTTCAGATAGCCTTTGTCGTTGACTTCCAGTTTGCCGTTCAGGAACGACGTGTTCGGCGTGTGGCCGATGGCGACGAACATGCCGATCACCGGCAAGTCGCTGGTCCCGCCCGTCGCGAGGTTCTTCAAGCGCAGCGCGGTGAGTCCCTCTTTTTCGTTCCCCAGGCACTCTTCGACCACCGAGTTCCAAACGGGTTCGATCTTGGGATTCGAGAGCGCTCGCTCTTGCATGATCTTCGACGCTCGCAGCTGATCGCGTCGATGGATCAAGTAGACCTTCGAGGCCATCTTGGTGAGGTACGTGGCCTCTTCGACGGCCGAGTCGCCGCCGCCGATGACCGCGACCGGCTTGTTGCGGAAGCGCGGCAAGCCGCCGTCGCACACGGCACAGGCGCTTACGCCGCGATTCTTATAGTCGTTTTCGGAGGGGAGCCCGAGGTAGTTCGCGCGAGCGCCGGTGGCGACGATGACGGTCTGCGCTTCCACGACGCCGTTGTCGCGCGAGATGACCTTGAACGGACGGGTCGACACATCGACGTCGATGACGTCGTCGCCGATCACGCGCGTGCCGAAGTTGAGCGCTTGCTGCTTCATCAACTCGACCAATTCCACCCCCTGCACGGCGTAGTGCGGCTGGCCGTCCTTTACGTGCCCCTTGGGCGGAGGCGGCAAATTGTAGTGCCGTTCGGGCGCCACCGCCGACTCAATGAACGCGCGCACGTTGCCGAACGGAAAGCCGGGATAGTTTTCCACTTCGGTGGTGAAGGCCAATTGCCCGAGCGGAATCATGTCGGGTTGCGGAGTGCCTTCAAAGACGACCGGCTGCAGGTTAGCGCGGGCTGCGTAAATCGCGGCCGACCAGCCGGCCGGCCCGCTTCCGATGATGACGACTTGTTCTGCCACAATCTGCCTCTCGTTCAACCAAACCGGGAATCGCAAAGCGGCCCATTATGGGGCCGTTTCCCTGTGGATGGCAGTGGGGGGAATGGCGTTCTGGGCTATAGAGTCTCCCCGTCTGCGAGGCTATCGTAATGCGTTGCTCGACACTCTTGGCGGAGAAACCCCTATGAACTTGGTGGCGATCCTGATTGGTTCCGCGATCTTGCTGAGCATCGCGTATCTGACTTACGGCCGCATCCTCTCGCGACTCTTTCGCCTCGACCCCGACGCGCAGACGCCCGCCAACGAGATGCGGGACGACAACGACTACCTGCCGCTCGAGACGCACGCCCTGCTGCCGCAACACTTTTCCGCCATCGCCGCCGCCGGCCCCATCGTCGGCCCGATCCTTGCCGGCCTCATGTTCGGCTGGCTGCCGGCCCTGATTTGGATCCTGGTCGGCTCCATTTTCATCGGCGGCGTCCACGACTTCTCGTCGCTGGTCGCCTCCATTCGCCACAAAGCCCGCTCAATCGCCGAAGTGGTGCGCGACCACATGACGCCCCGTTCGTACCTCTTGTTCCTCAGCTTCGTCTGGCTGGCGCTCGTCTACATCGTCGTCGCCTTCACCGACATCACGGCCGCCTCGTTCGTCGGCCGCCAGACGCTCGAAAACGGCCAAGTCGTCACCGGCGGCGGCATCGCCACCTCGTCGCTGCTGTACTTGGTCCTCCCGATCATCATGGGCCTGTTGCTGCGGTACACCAAACTGTCCATCAACGCGGCGACGATCATCTTTCTGCCGCTGGTCGGCGTCGCCATCTGGGTTGGTCAGAAGATCCCTTTCGACCTGGGCGCTTGGTTCGGGCTCGACGACCCCGCGGCCCATAAGGTCTGGGACATTCTTTTGCTGGGGTACTGCCTCGTGGCCGCCGTCATTCCGGTGTGGCTCCTGTTGCAGCCCCGCGGGCACCTCGGCGGCTACTTCCTGTACGTCGCGCTCGCGGGCGGCGCCATTGGGCTGTTGCTCGGCGGACAGCCGATCGAGTACCCCGCGTTCATCGGTTGGCAGTCGGTCAAAGGCGAGCCGCTCGTGCCGATCCTGTTCATCACGATCGCCTGTGGAGCTTGCTCCGGCTTTCATTCGCTCATCGCCTCGGGCACCACCTCGAAACAGTTGCGGAAAGAGACCGACGCCCGTGTGATCGGCTACGGGGCCATGTTGCTGGAAGCGATGGTCGCCATCGTGTCTCTGGCCTGCGTCATGATCCTTTCGGCCAAGTCGCCCGTCCTGGCCGGCGGTCCCAAACCGAACTTCATCTACGCGCACGGCATCGGCAACTTCCTGCAAGTGCTGCATGTGCCGCCGGCGCTGGGCGTCTCGTTCGCGCTGATGGCGTTCACCACGTTCGTTTACGACACGCTGGACGTTTGCACGCGTCTGGGCCGCTACATCATCCAGGAACTTACCGGCTGGCACGACGCGCGCGGCAAGTGGCTCGGTACGATCCTCACCGCCGGCGCACCGGCGCTGTTCGTCATGCAAAAGAGCCAGGATGCGACAGGCAAGCCGATTCCCATCTGGCAACTGTTTTGGTCGCTGTTCGGCGCCAGCAACCAACTGCTCGCCGCCCTCACGCTGCTGGGCGTGACCGTCTGGCTGTGGAAGACGCGCCGCGCGATCTGGGTCTTGTTTGTAACCGGTCTGCCCACCGTATTCATGTATGCGATGAGCCTCTGGGCGCTGGTCCGCATCATCCGCTCGAACCTCCCCAGCGACGTCATTCTCTCGCGCTTGACCGGCGTCGCCGCCGACTCGGCCGCGCCGGCGGCGACGTCCTTGAATCTGGTTGTTTGGATCGCCATTCTGTTGGTCGGTCTGGCGGTGCTCATGTTGGTCGAGGCGATCATCGTCTTCACTCGCATGGGCGATCCGCGCCCGCCGTCGCTCAAGCCGGCCGCCGCCTAGGGCGGCCTTGCGAGCGCAGCTTCCCGCCTGTCCATGTCACGTCACTCCAATCCTGCACCTCCCTTCCCCTGCGAGACCACGCCCATGAGGAAACTGCTGATCGGGGCCGCGCTGTGCGGCTTATTCGCCTGCGTCGCATCGACGTTGAACGCCGCGGAATTCACGGTTGAAAAGGACGACGCGGGCGTCACGGTGAAGGTCGACGGCCAACTGTTCACTCGCTACCTGATCAAATCGGGCGCCAAGCCGATCTTGTGGCCGATCGTCGGTCCCACCGGCAAGGAAATGACGCGGGCCTGGCCGATGCGCGAAGGGAACATGGACGAGAAGACCGACCACGTGCATCAACGGTCGTTCTGGTTTACGCACGGCGACGTGAACGGCGTAAGCTTCTGGGACGAAATGAAGAATCACGGCGACATCGTCCACAAGGAGTTTGTGAAGGTCGAAGGCGGCGCTCAGGCCGTCATCGTTACTCGCAATGATTGGCTGGGGCCCGACGGCAAAAAGATCTGCCGCGACCTCCGCACGCTGCGATTCGGCGCCGACGGCGAGGCGCGGTGGATCGACTTCGACGTGACCGTTTTCGCCGACGACGCGCCGGCCAAGTTCGGCGACACGAAGGAAGGAGCGTTCGGCGTCCGCGTGGCGGGGACGATGAACGTCGACAAGAAGCTGGGCGGCAAGATTGTCAACGCTGCCGGCTTGGTCGACGACAAAGCTTGGGGCAAGGCCTCGCGCTGGGTCGACTACTACGGACCCGTGGAAGGCGAGACGCTCGGCATCGCCATCCTCAATCACCCTTCCAGCTTTCGGTATCCATCGCACTGGCACGTTCGTACCTACGGCCTATTCGCGGCCAACCCGTTCGGCCTGCACGACTTCTATAACTCCAAAGATCGCGACGGCAGCCATACGGTGAAGCCGGGCGAGTCGTTTACGCTGAAGTACCGCGTCGTCTTTCACAAGGGAGACGAGAAGGCCGGGCGGATCGAACAGCGTTTCGCCGACTACTCGAAGGCGATCGCCGACGTTCCGCCGCCGACGGGCGACAAGATCGTTGCGGCTGACGCAAAACTTGAATGGTTGTACACGCGCGAGTATCCGATTCGGGGCGGATTGACCGAAGGACCGGGCGTCGCGCCGGACGGCAGCATCTATTTCACCGACATTCCGCTCGGCGCCGACGCGGGCCAAATCTTGCGCTTCGACCCCAAGACGCGCCAAACCACCGCCTTCACGCTCGATAGCGGCAAGGCCAACGGTTTGATCTTTGATCGTGAAGGACGGCTGCTCGCTTGTGAAGGTTCCGACCAAGGCGGCCGCCGCGTGTCGCGCTGGAACGTGAAGACGGGCGAGCGCGAAACGATCGTCGACAAGTTCGAGGGGAAACGCTTTAACGCGCCGAACGACCTATGCGTAGACGCCAAGGGACGGATCTACTTCACCGACCCGCGCTACTTGGGCGATGAACCGCGCGAATTGGAACACCGAGCGGTGTACCTCGTCGACGTGGATGGCAAGGTGAGCGAATTCACGCACGAGGTGTCGAAGCCGAACGGGATCGCGATCAGCCCCGACGGCAAGTGGCTGTACTTGGCCGACCACGACAACGGCAGCGACAAGATCGATCCAGACGCACCGAAGCCGGCGCCGGGCCCGATGAAGATCTACAAGTTTCCGCTCGACGCCGACGGCAAGGCGGCCGGACCGCGGCAGACGATCGTCGACTTCGGCGATCAAGCCGGCTGCGACGGCATGTGCGTCGACGCCGACGGCCACGTCTACCTGACCGCGCGTGGACCAAAACGTCCCGGCGTTCTCGTCGTCGACACGAACGGGAAGGAAGTCGCCTTCATCCCAACGGGGCCGGCGGGTCAAGGCGCCGAAGGGAAGCCGGTGGTGGGTTTGCCGAGCAACGTGGAGTTCGGGATCGGCGACGAAGCGAAGGTGCTGTACGTCACCATCGATGTGAGCCTCTACCGAATTCCGCTCAAAGTCAAAGGCCACCACGTGCAGTACGCCCCGTAGCACAGGCTTCCAGCCTGTGACCCCCCCCATCCCCACCCCATCTCCCCGTCGCGTGACGACGGGGAGATGGGAGCAGGAATTCCTGGCGATTCGTGGGAAAGACGAACGCTAGCGTCGTCCCACCGCGGGGACGACGCGCGTGTCGAAGAGGCGGTCGTGCAGCGAGCGATGCGACGGCGAGAAGAAGGTTGCGGCGCCGTCGATCAGGAATACCAGCAGTCCGAGTCCCTCCAGCACGCCGCCGACGAGCGGGTAGCCTTCTAACATCGGGACGACCGTGAGGATGCCGACCAGCAACGGCAGCAGTTGAAACAGTCCTCGCAGAGCGAGGACTTGCCGCGGAGGGGCAAGTCCATGTCGGTCGACGATGCGGATCTGGAATAGGCTCTTACCGACCGACGTCTGCCACGTGCCTTGCAGCAAACAGAATAGCGCCGGGACGACGAACCCCAGTAATTCGACGCCGCCTGCCACCCACTTCAGCCCCTTCCCGATCAGGTAGCTCTGCAAGATCGAGATCGGAAACATGAACAGGCCCAGGGCGAGCGACACGAGGATGAAGTCGAGCATCCAGGCCAGGAGTCGGGGGAGGCGATTCGCCGGGGGCATGTCGAGCGGCTGCCAGGCTTCGACCGCTCGGTACAGTTCCTCGTAACTGCCGAATCGCCGTTCGGGACGCGGGTCGAGCAACCGGATCAGCACCGTGCGCCAGCCGAGCGGCACTTCTTTGGGACAGACTTCGGGAAACTCGACCGTCGGAGGTTCGTCGGAACGCCACCGCTCTAACAACTGACTCCCGGTCGCCGCATACGGCAAACGGCCGAACGTCATTTCAAAGAGCGTGACGCCGAGCGAGTATTGGTCGCTGGCGACATCGAGCGGCCGACCGGCGAGCGCTTCCGGGGCGAGATAGTTCGGCGTTCCGGAGACGCTGCCTTCCTGCGAGCGGTCGGAGAGGCGACGGGCGAGTCCGAAGTCGGCCAGCTTCACATCCCGATCGTGTGCGAGCAGGATATTGCCCGGTTTCAAGTCGCCGTGAACGATGTCGTATTGCTCGGCATGGCGCAGCGCGTCGATCACTTGGAGGGCAAAGCGGACGACCGTGGCGTAAGGGATGGGGCCGTGGGCGAGTCGTTCGGCCAACGTCTGGCCGCGCACCAACTCCATCGCAAAGAACGGCACTTCCCCTTCGCGACCGACGTAGTAAATGTGAACGATGTGCGGATGGTTCACTCGCGCTTGCGCGATCGCTTCTTGGAGCAGACGCTGGATATGTTGCGAATCGCCCGGACGCGGCGTCGCGCGCCGCAAGACCTTGACGGCCACATACCGCTGCAGCGACTCGTCGAGCGCCCGATAGACAGCGCCCATGCCGCCGGCGCCAAGCCGCTGCTCGAGCCGATAGTGTTGCAGTTGGCGGCCGACGAGCGAATCGTCGAGACTGGCGTCGGCTTGGGCGACGGCCATGTCGGCCGTCAATTCGCCCGGCTGCGCGTCCGACAGGACGCCCGTCAGCCTCCCCGGGTCGGTCGGCGCCAAGTAGGCCGTCGTCTCTCCCCCGTCGCGGTCGGCCAACACCTGCGGCCCATAACGCCGCCCGCAAGCGTCGCACGCGCCGCCCATCCCCGGGTGCATCAAGACCCCTTGCCCGCAAACACAACGATAAAGCGCCATACGCCCCCGTAGGACAGGCTTCCAGCCTGTCTCCCCTCCACACGCCCCTCCCGCCCAACTGTCCTCCCGCCCAACAGTCCTCTCACGAGTCTTGCTCTGCGATCACGAAAACATCATAGGCGAATCCACGGGCGCTCGGTGAGGTGCGGCATGACGCAGGCTGGAGGCCTTTCGTGGTTGCTTTTCACAGGCTGGAAGCCTGTGCTACGGCTGTGCTACGGCTGTGCTACGGCTAATGGCGGAACAGGAATTCTTTGGCGTTCAGCAGCGCCCAAGCGAGGTCGCGGAGGGCGGCGGGGCGGTCGCGGTCGTCGGCTAGCCATTGTGCGGCGCGTGTTTGTTCTTCAGGCGTCGGGGCGCGGCTCAGCGTCGTCCAGTACAGCCGTTCCACCAATTCGTCGACCGGAAGCCGATCTTGGAGCCAACGTTCCAGGCGACCCTGGGAATCGTCCAAACGACGCTGCAAGTCCGCGTCGCTCATCAGCGTCAACGCCTGCTTTAGCGTCGTCTCTTGCGAGCGTTCGCAGGCGCAGGCCAAGAGACGCTGCGGTTTGCCAAAAGTCGCCAGGAAACGATCCCCCTCCCCTGCCTTGCGATCCCGGTCGCGACTGCGGCGCACCCCCGGCAGCTGACCGGCGCGCAGGCCCGCGTCATACCCTGTGAACCGCACCGGAACGTCCAACACCTGGGATTGAGCGTCCAGCAGCGTCTCGGCCGGCAGGCGCCGCACGATTGCGCGCGCAAAGAGCGATTCATCCGCTTCCACGCCGTCCGGCGAGTCGGCGCTCAAGCGATACGTCTGCGTCGCGACCAGCGTGCGCACCAAGCGACCGTGGTCGAAGCCGTCCCGCGCAAATTCGGCCGCCAACCGCTCGAACAACTCGGGGTGCGACGGCGGATTCGTCGGGCGCAGATCATCCACCGGCTCGACCAACCCGCGTCCGAACAAGTGGTACCAAACGAAGTTCACCTGCGACCGCGCAAAAGGACCATTGCTCGGGCTGGTTAGCCATTCGGCCAACGGTTCGCGACGGTCCGAATTCGGCTCCATCTCGGGCGTATCCGCGCCCAAGAACTTCGGGATCGCATCCTTCCGAGTGCGTGGGTTGCGCACCTCGCCGACATCCGACGCCTTCACAATCTGCTCGCCGACAAACTCGTGCGAATCCAGCTTGTCCTTCTTTTGATTCTCGAGGATCTGATACTCGACCCGCGCAAACAACGCCGCCCACTGGTAGTACTCGTCCTGCGTCCAACGATCGAACGGATGGTTGTGGCACTGAGCGCACTGTAGGCGGACGCCCAGGAACAGCCGACCGACTGTCTCGCCCCGCGTCACCGGGTCGCGGAGCGCTCGATAAAAGTTGGCGGGCGGCGTTTCGTAGGTGCTGCCGGTCGCCGTCACCAGTTCGCGCACGAACTGGTCGAGCGGCTTTTGGCGGCGAAAACTGTCGCGAATCCACGCATGAAACCGCTCGACCCCTTTATTGTCGAGCACCTTTTCTTCCACGCGCAGCACGTCGCTCCAGGCCAAAGCCCACCGCTCGGCGAACTCGGGGCGAGCGACCAAACGATCGATCCACCGTTCCCAACGGTCAGGACCCGAATCGCTTACAAACTCACGCGCCTCTTCCTCGGACGGAAGGATTCCGAGCAGATCGAGGAACAGCCGCCGGACGAGCGTCGCCTCGTCGGCCTGCGTCGCCGGCTGCACTCGCAGTTCACGCCATCGCGCTTGCCACAGCGAGTCGATCCAAGTCGCGGGCGCGGGGAGCGCAGCCGACGGCGGTCGGTCGGGGACGAACGCAATGCGAACCGGCGTTTGCTGATCCAAGTAGCGGGCGACGACCGTCGTTTCGCCGTCGGTCTGACGACGCACCACGCCGTCGGCGTCGACGGTGGCGACCAGGTTCGAGAGATCGAAGGCGGTCAAGCGAGTGACGTCGCGCCGCGAACCGTCGGTGTACGCGGCAGTGACGACCAAAGGCACGGAGTCGCGCGGGGCGACGAGGACCACGTCGCGCGGAGCGACCTCCAGCGAGGCGACGCGCGGCGTACTCGCCGCCGCCGGCGGACAACCGGCCGCGATCCAGTCGCGCAAGATCGCGTACTCGGGAGACGTCTCCTGAAAACGGACGCCGCCCAAGTGAACGACTTTGCCGACGGCCTTCAGCAGCAGCAGGCTTTCGGACGGGACCAGAGAGTTGACGCGTCGTCCGCCGAAGTCGCGCACCAGCGTCTGGTAGTCGTCGTCAGGTTCCTGGCCGCGCAGGCTCAGTTTCAAGCCGCCCTTGCCGTTGAGATTGCCGTGACACGCCCCCTGGTTGCAGCCCGCTCGCGCCAACACCGGCATGACGTCGAGCGCGAACGAGGGCGTGGCGGAAGTCGGCTGGGCGTCGGCGGTCTGACTCAGGCCGACCCAAACCAGCGCCGACGCGACCACAAACCACAGCCCGCGGCGAGCTCGACCTGCGCTGCTTGCGTTGATGACGCGTTCCACGGCTAGCTCGACAAGTCGAAGGGTTGCTGGCGCCCTAGCCCACGAGTTCCGCGATCGGCTTCACGTTGGGGTCGACGATGTACTGCGGTCGACCGCGGAAGTCGAACATGCGCGGCGCGGAGCCCCAATGGATGCCCAGGTTGTGGTACAGCGTCGCATGCACTTCTTCGAAAGTCACCGGTCGGTCGGACGGTTCGCCGCCCATGCGATCCGTGGCGCCGATCACTTGGCCCGTCTTCATGCCGCCGCCTGCCATGAGGGCGCACGAGACGCGCGGCCAATGGTCGCGTCCTGCGTCTTTATTGATCTTCGGAGTCCGCCCGAACTCGCCCCACACCACGACGCTGCAGTCTTTGTCGAGCCCGCGTTCGTGGAGGTCTTCGACCAGCGCCGAGACGCCTTGATCGAACACCGGCAATTCTTCCTTCGCATTGCGGAAGTTTTGTCCGTGCCAATCCCAAAAGCTGTAGTTCACCGTCACGACTCGGGCCCCGGCTTCGACCAGGCGGCGGGCGAGCAGCAAGTTTTGCGGCACGCGCGGCGCACCGTCTCCCTTGGGCTGATTCGGATTGCCTTCGCCGTAACGTTCGCGAGTGCGCTTGTCTTCTTTGCTGACGTCGAGCGCATCAAAGAGGTCGGACGACGTGAGGATGCCCATCGCCCGCTGCGTGAAGACGTCCATGCCTTCCATCGCGCCCCGGTTGTCCCATTGGCGGCGGAAGCTGTCGAGCGACGTGAGCAGGTTGCGACGATCAGCGAGGTGGTCGAGCGTCACGCCTTGGAGGACCAAGTCGTCGCGGCCGGGACCGGTCGGTCGGAACGACGAATGGCCCAAGCCCAAAAACCCGGCGCTCGGTTCGTTGTACGGTTTGTGCTGCGTCGTATAGCAGAGACTCACGAACGGCGGCACGCCGGGCGCCACCGGCCCTTGCAGGCGCGAGGCGACGGCGCCGAAGTGCGGCCACCCGCCCGCCGGCTCGTTCTGGCTCAAGTGACCCGTGAAACACTGATACCCCGCATGATCGTCGCGGCAGCCAACCACGCTGCGGATCGGGACCAGCTTGTCCATGATCTTGGCCAAGCGCGGCAGCAATTGGCAAACTTCAATGCCGGGCACGTTGGTCGGGATCGGATCAAACTCGCCGCGGACTTCCACCGGCGCATCGACCTTGATGTCGTACATGTCCTGGTGCGGCGGTCCGCCGCACAAGAACACCATGATCACCGACTTGTGCGACGACTTTTGACCGGCCCGCGCTTCCAACTCCAGCAACCGCGGGAGCGTCAGTCCGCCCATGCCGAGCGCACCAACTCGCAGGAACGTACGTCGCGACAGACCGTCGCAAAAGCGACGCGAATCTTGAGGACCCAGCAGATTCAACATCAGACCACTTCCTTCATCGGCTCGATCCCTTCGTCGACCAGATACTGCGGACGTCCCCGCAGGTCGAACTCGCGGATCGCTCGCAGATTCAGCCCCAGATTCTGGTACAGCGTGGCCCAGATCTCCTGGAACTTCACCGGGCGTTCGACGGCGTATTCGCCCAGTCGATTCGTGGCGCCGATGACTTGGCCCGTCCGCATCCCGCCGCCCGCCAAGAGCGCGCACGAAACTTGCGGCCAGTGGTCGCGGCCCGCTTGCGGATTGATTTTCGGCGTACGGCCGAACTCGCCCCAAATCACGATCGACACGTCTTTGTCCAAGCCGCGGTTGTACACGTCGCGGATCAGCGCCGCCGCCGCTCGGTCAAGCAACGGGCAGTCTTGCCGCAAGGCGCCGAAGTTGTCGCCGTGGTGGTCCCACCGGCTGAAGTTCAGCGACACCACTCGAGCGCCCGCTTCGACCAACCGTCGCGCGATGAGGAAGTTCTCCGTGAGCTTCGGCGCACCGTCGTCGCGGAACTTTTGGTCGCCGCGGCCGTACTGTTCCAAGAGCGCAGGATCTTCCTTGGAGACGTCGAGCGCTTCGGCGAGCTTCGACGAAGTAAGGATGCCGACCGCTTGGCTGGTGAACTCATCGATCCCCGCCATCTTGCCCGTGGTGTCGATGTCGCGACGGAAGCGATCAAAGCTGGCGAGCAGATTCTGGCGGTCTTGCAGGCGGTCGAGCGTGATGCCTTGCAGCACCATGTTCTCGCGCTTGCTGGTTTCCGAACGTCCGCCGACCAGCTTGAACGGCGAATGGGCGATGCCCAGAAATCCGCCGTCGCCGTCGTAGCCCCACGGACCGTGATCCGTCTTGTAGCACAGGCTCAAGTGCGGCGGGATGCTCTTGTTGACCGGTCCTTGCAATTTGGAGACCCAAGCGCCGGCCGCCGGCCAACCGCCCGCCGGGGCCGGATTGAGCGGTCGACCCGTCATGCATTGGTACGCATCGTGTCCGCCCGCGGCGCCGACGACCGTCCGGATTGGAATGCACTTGTCCATGACCTTCGCGAGCTGCGGAAACATCTCGCAGATTTCGATCCCCGGCACGTTGGTCGCAATCGGTTGAAACTCGCCGCGAATCTCGGACGGCGCGTCGACCTTCACGTCCCAAAAATCTTGGTGCGGCGGTCCGCCCGGCAGGAAGATGTTGATGATCGCCTTGTGCGACTTGCCGATGCCCGCCTGGGCTTCAGCCGCCAGCAATTGCGGCAGCGAGAGGCCGCCCATCACCATGCCGCCGATCTTCAGAAAGTCGCGACGTGCGACTCGATCACAAAAACCGCTGCGCCCTTGCGGGCGACCGAGGATCGTCAACATCAAGTTGCTCCTTGTTCGGTGCGCTGCCGTCGAGTTGCGTACTGCACGTCGACGTGCGACCGTCGGTCAGGGGTCGTCGGCGGCTGCCGAAACGACAGGTGGGTTGGTGGAATCATCTCGCCTAGGAGGGACGGAACCCTATGGTTCACCATCGGCATCGTATCGAACGCTTTTGATAGATTCAAGTTCGGTGCGCGCCGGAAGTCAAAATCGCGCCTGCCGACTGCCGTTAGAATCGTCCCCCTAAACGGGCGGGTTTTGCTGCGGGCTGCCGTGTTACGGCGAGTGCGCCAATCCCTTCACCACCAGCACCCACCAGAGCCGCGGCCCCACCGTCCACTCGCCGAATCGCACCAGATCCCCCGTCGACTCGTCGATGCGATAACCGGCCAGTTTGCCCGACGACTCGCCGCCCGCGTAGAGAAACCGGCCGGCCGGATCGAGGTCGAACGATCGAGGCGTGGGTTCGGTCGGCGTTTGCCCCAGCGCTTTCAGGTCCCCCGTCGCGGGGTCGACTTGGAACCGCGCCAGACTGTGATGTCCGCGGTTGGCGCAGTAGACGAACCGCCCCGAGGGATGGACCTTCAGTTCGGCGGTCGCATTGGGCTGGTCGTAGCCGGACGGCAGCGTGGAGACGGCGGGACGCGGAGTGATCTGACCCGAGTGGACGTCCCAGTCGAACGGCTGCACCGCGTTGCCTTGTTCGTGGTTGAAGTAGACCACCGGCAGACGCGGGTGAAACGCTCCGTGCCGCGGGCCCGTGTCGGCGGGAAGACGGATTAGCGTCGGGGAGGCTGGCTCCAGGTCGCCGCGGGCCGCATCGAACCGGTAGGCGAAGATCCGATTGGGGCCGGTGTGCGGAACGTAGGCGAAGCGGTCGTCGGGACTCAAAACGGCGGCGTGGGCCCGTTCGGTCGTCGCATGCTGGCTTTGGGGAACCGCCGATAAGGCGCCGTCGTCGCCAATTCGATGAACGGTGACTTTGGCCGCCACATAGTAGGCCGCCAACAGCCAGCGGCCGCTGCGGTCGACGGCCAGGTGAGCTGGATCGATTCCGGCGTCGACGACGTTGATCAGGGTGAGTCGCCCCGTGGCCGAGTCGCGTCGGTAGGCCGCCAACTGGCCTTCGGGGCGGTAGGCTGCGAACAAGTAACGTCGCTGTGGATCGACTGCCAGCGCCGCCGCTTCGCCGCGGGTCGGCTGTTCGGCGACTTTCGTCAACTGTCCATCGGCGGCGTTCTGCGAATAGAGGTCGATGCGCTTTGCGCCGGGAACCGACAGGTAAACGAAATTCCGGGCGGGTTCCGCGGCCGCCGCGTGTTCGCCGCCGCAGGCTGCCGCGAATAACAGCCAGGCGCCCACGAACCATTGGGAACGACGCCAGCCGCTTAGGACGGGTCGGCCTTGCGGTTGGGGAGCCCCATTTCGCGCATCAGCATCTGAATGTCTTCCCATGTGTCTTTCTTCGCAGCCGGATTTCGCAGGAGGTAGGCAGGGTGGTAGGTGACGATTGCTCGAGCGCCATGGGCGTCGTAGAAACGCCCACGCATTTTGCCGATGCTGAACGCGGAATGCAGCAGCGTTTTCGCGGCCGACGCGCCGAGGCAGCAAATGAACTCGGGCCGCAAGACTTCCAATTGCCGAGTGTAAAAGCCGCGGCAGTTTTCAATCTCGTCGTCTTGGGGCGGACGATTGTCGGGAGGGCGGCACTTGAGCACGTTGAGAATGTAAACGTCCTCGCGCCGCAGTCCCATCGCGTCGATGATTTTGTCGAGCAGTTGACCGGCGCGCCCCACGAACGGCTCGCCCGTGCGATCTTCGTCGGCGCCGGGGGCTTCGCCGAAAAAGCAAAGGCGCGGAGTCAGCGTTCCGACGCCGAAAACGGTCTGCGTGCGGTTGGCGACCAAAGCGGAACAGCGCGTGCAGCCTTTCACTTCCGCCTGGATCACCTCGAGCGCGACGCGGCGTTCGTCGACGCTCTGCGCCGCTCGAGCGGCGACGGGGGCCGGGGGCGTCGAAATTCCCGTTGGCGCGGGGATGGGGCGAGCGGGCGGGGCGGCCGCGGGCTGAGCGGTCGGTTTGGGGGCCGGTCGCGGCGGCGGGGGACTCGTCGAAACGGCCGGGGGAGCGGGCGTCGCGGGCGGAGCGACGGGGGCAGGCGTCGCGGCGAGGGCTGGTGCTGCGTCCGACGCGGCCGGCGGCGGGTCGTTCTGCGGCCAAGCGGCGACGGGGATGGTCACGCGCGGCAACTGCTGAACCCCGGCGCGCTGTAGGCTGGCCAGCTGCTGCAGGACGGCGTGTCTCATCTGTTCTGGGGTCATGTCTCTGTCCCGCGTCAAAATGCCCTCAGCCGACGCCGCGCCGCTCGCTCGCGCGAGCTCGGCTGGCGGGGTCCTCAATCGGCCAAACGCTTTAAGCCTGTCCGCTGGGCCGGTTGTGGATTATCATGCTGTGCATGCCAGTCCCGCAAGTTGCCATCATCGGTCGTCCAAACGTCGGTAAGTCGAGTCTCCTCAATTGGTTAGCCAAAAAGCGGCTCTCCATTGTCGACGACAAGCCAGGCGTGACGCGCGACCGTGTCCAATTTTTGATGTACGAACGCGACCGATTCTTTGAGTTGGTCGACACGGGCGGCATCGGCGTCGTGGACGTCGATGATTTGACCGACGACGTGGAGCGTCAAATCACGGCCGCCATCGAACAGGCCGATGTGATCCTCTTCGTCGTCGACACTCGGACCGGCATCCTGCCGCTCGATCAAACCGTGGCGACGCGTCTGCGCGGCATCAATAAGCCGGTGCTGCTGGTCGCCAACAAGGCGGACGACGCCACGTTTGATACGCAGGCGGACGAGTTCTACAAGCTGTCGAACGGGCCGTTGCTGCGCGTTAGCACGATGCAAAATCGTAATCGCGAACTGCTGCTGGAACAGATCATCGAACATCTGCCCGAAGCCACCGACGACTCGCAATCGGTCGAAGAGCCGGTGATGAAGGTGGCGATCGTGGGTCGCCGCAACGTGGGCAAAAGCACGTTCGTCAACACGTTGGCGCGGGCCGAGCGGATGATTGTGAGCGAGGTGGCGGGGACGACTCGCGACAGCGTCGACGTCCGCTTCGAATTGGACGGCAAGACGTTCATCGCCATCGACACGCCCGGTCTGCGGCGCAACAAGAGCGTCCGGACCGACCTGGACTTTTACAGCACTCACCGAGCGCAACGCAGCATTCGTCGAGCGGACGTGGTGCTGTTGTTTTTTGATCCGTCGGAGCGGATCAGTCGCGTCGACAAGCAATTGTGCCAGTACATCAGCGAACACTTCCGCCCCTGCGTCTTCGTGGTGAACAAGTGGGACTTGATGGCGGCGTCGATTCCGACGGAGCGCTGGGTCCGCTATTTGCGCGACACGTTTCCGACGATGTGGAACGTGCCGATCGCCTTCATCACGGGCCAATCAGGCAAGAACGTCAAGGCGCTGTTGAATCACGCGCAGAACCTGTTCAAGCAGTCGCGGCACCGCGTTTCGACGGCCGACCTGAACAAGTTGGTGCGACACGCGGTCAAGATGCACCCGCCGCACCCGGTGCGCGGCCGCACCGGCAAGATCTATTACGCGACGCAAGTCAGCACGCAACCGCCGACCATCGTGTTGGTGTGCAACGATCCCAAGGCGTTTTCCGCCCAGTATCGCCGCTACTTGCTGGGCGTCATTCGCGACCAACTGCCGTTCGGCGAGGTGCCGATCAAGCTGTATTTGCATCGCCGCAATGAAGCGGACCGCCGCGATGAATTGTCCAAGGGGAAAAAGTCGCGCCCCGATGCTGAATCGATGCGCGAAGGCGCCTCGGCGGGCGGGTTCGATCCCAACGACCCACGTTGGAAAGATTCGCTGCTCGACGGCGAATCCCAGGAAGACGACGACTTCGAAGGCTCGTACGCCGACGAATCGTTTCAATCCGAGGGGCTCGAGATGGTCTACGACGACGAACCGTTGGACGGCGACGACAGCGACTTGGTGACCGACGACGACGACACCGCCTGGTTGAACGAGTCCGAACATCGCAAAACCGATTTCGAAGAGGGCGCCCCGTAGAACAGGCTTCCAGCCTGTTACCCCCGTCTCCATGAAACCCTGGCGCACTAGCACCGGCTTGTATGGACTCGTGCTGCTCGCGGCGGTCGGGTTCCTGTTGGTCTACATTCCTCCCAAGATCGTCGACCAGTATCGACAGATTGAAGACTGTGGGCGGCCGTGGGTCATCGGTTACTTCGTCTTAGTCGGCGGCGGCGCTGCGCTGTTGGCCAGCATCACCGGTTCGATCGCCTTCCGCATCTGGAACGCCACTCGTCGCAAGAAGCAACGAGTTGAGCAGCGGCGGCGGAACCCGAGCGAATTGGGGCAAGGCGAGCAGCAGGACGAGATTCAGACGAACCTCGACAGCATTTTTCAGTTGCAGGATGATCCGGCGATCGCCGACGACATCAAGCGGCACCTGCAGCCGATGCTGCGCGACTTCCAGGAGAAGCGCGAGTCGCAGGAACTGGAGATCGTCGTGTTCGGAACGATCTCCAGCGGCAAGTCTTCGCTGCTCAACGCGCTCGCAGGCCGCGACGTCTTCCAGACCGACCCCAAGGGCGGCACCACCGTCACTCGTAATGAAATCCCCTGGCCGGGGCTCGACCGCGTCACGCTGGTCGACACTCCTGGGCTTGGCGAAGTGGATGGAGCGGAGCGAGCGGCGATTGCGGCCGCCGCGGCGAAAGACGCCGACCTCGTCCTGCTCGTCGTCGACGGCCCCTTACGCGCCTCGGAGTTCCATCTGCTGGAACAACTTGGGTTGATGGAGAAACGCATCGTCGTCTGTTTGAACAAGCAGGATTGGTACGACGAACGGGAGCGCGCGTCGCTGCTGGGGCAGATCGCCGATCAACTGAAGTCGATCCTCGCGGCCGAGGACATCGTGGGGGTGCAGTCGCAGACGGCCAAGCGACGGCGAGTGCGCGTGCTGGCGGATGGCAGCGAGCGCGAAGAAGAGGTGGAAGTGCCCCCTGACATCAGCGCCTTGGCGGTGCGCATGTTGTCGCTGCTGCAACGCGACGGCACGAATCTGTTGTTGGCCAACCTGCTGCTGCAGTCGCGCGGATTGGTGAACGAAGCACGCCGACGCGTCGAAGAGTCGCTTGACAAGCAAGCCTGGGAATTGATCGACAAGTACATGTGGGGAGCGGGCGGCGCTGCGGCGCTCAGTCCCCTGCCGCTGCTCGACATCGCCGCCGGCGGCGCCATCACGACGAAGATGGTGCTCGACTTGGCGCGCGTGTACCGTCAAGACATCGATCTCGACGCCGCCGTCAAACTGCTCGGACAACTCGGCAAAAACCTCGTCGCCATCCTGGGCGTAAGTGCGGCGACGCCGATCATCGCCTCGTCGATCGCGACGCTGTTGCGAACGGTCCCCGGCGCCGGGACGCTGGCCGGCGGCATCCTGCAAGGGCTCGTGCAAGCGCTGATCACGCGTTGGATCGGCGCGGTCTTCATCGAATACTTCAAGAACGAAATGAAGACCTCGCCCGCGGGGCTCGCCGAAGTCGCGCGCGAACAATGGAAGAAGCTCACCACCGTCCAAGAACTTCGCAACCTGGTCGCCGCCGCCCGCGGCGTCCTTACTAAGTCTTGATCGCCGACCATGCTCACTCTTGATCGCCTCCAATCGTTCCTCGCCCAATTGCCGCAGATTCGCATCGGCCTCGTCGGCGACCTGTTTCTCGATCGCTATCTCGAGTTGGCGCCGGACGTGCGCGAGATGTCGATCGAGACGGGGCTGGAGGCGTACCAGATCACGCAGATCCGCAACGCGCCCGGTGCGTTGGGCACCGTCCTCAACAACCTCGCGGCGCTCGGCGTCGGACGCTTGATCCCCGTGACGGTCATCGGCGACGACGGCCACGGCTACGACCTGCGCAAAGCGCTCGAACGCTTGCCGGTCGATCCGCGATACATCGTGAGCGACGAGAAACGACTGACGCCGACCTACACCAAGCCTCTGCGTCGGCATGCCGACGGCCAAGTCGAAGAATTGAATCGTCTGGATATTCGCGACCGAGCGTCGTTGGCGGAAGCGACGACGCAGGAGGTTTGTCGGCGGATCGAACAGCTGTGGTCCGAGTGCGAGGGGCTGATCGTGCTCGACCAGATCGTCGAGACCGATTGGGGCGTGGTCAACGACGTCGTGCGGCGGAAGCTGGCCGAGCTCTCCGCCCGCGATCCGGAGAAACTGGTGTACGTCGACAGTCGAGCGCACTTGCATCGCTTCACCTTCGGAACGCTGAAGGGGAATCGCAGCGAAGTGACGTCGGCCGCCGGCATGCCGATCGAAGACGACGCCGCGGTGCAACATTCGCTGCGGGCGCTGGCTCAGCGCACAGGGCGGCAGGCCTACTGCACATGCGGCGAACGCGGCATGCTGACCGCCGACCCGACCGGCGCCGTGACGCTTGTACCCGGCTATCAAGTCGCCGGTCCGGTCGACATTGTGGGTGCGGGGGATGCGGCCTCCAGCGGCATCGTGACGTCGCTATTGGCCGGCGCCACGGCGACCGAAGCGGCCGCCGTCGGCAATCTGGTCGCCTCCATCACCGTCCAGCAACTAGGAACAACCGGCGTCGCGACCCCCGCGCAGGTCAAATCCCGCTGGCACGACTGGCAAGCCGCCCCGTAGCACAGGCTTCCAGCCTGTGACCAGCACTTTAGAACACGCTTCCAGCCTGTGACCAGCACTTTAGAACACGCTTCCAGCCTATGACCAGCACCACCACAAACCCGTCACCCCGCCCTACCCCGCCAAAATCTCCAAGACAACTCGTCCGTACACATCGGTAAGTCGATAGTCTCTGCCGGCGTGTCGATACGTCAGCCGTTCATGGTTGAGCCCCAGCAGATGCAGAATGGTGGCGTGCACGTCATGCACGTGCATCTTGTCTTGGACGGCGCGGAACCCGAAGTCGTCGGTCGCTCCGTACGCCATGCCGCCGCGTACGCCGCCGCCCGCCATCCACATGGTGAAACCCCAGTGGTTGTGGTCGCGCCCATCGCCGCCTTCGGACGTCGACGTGCGTCCGAATTCGCCGCCCCAGACCACCAGCGTATCGTCGAGCAATCCACGTTGTTTCAGGTCCATGAGCAGCGCGGCGGTCGGTTGGTCGATATCCTTCGCCAGCGACTCGGTTGATGCGTTGTGATTGCGGTGGGTATCCCACGGCTGGCCGTTGCCGTAGTAAATCTGTACGAACCGCACGCCGCGCTCGACCAATCGGCGTGCGAGCAGGCACGAGTTGGCGTAGTGGCTGGAACCGTAAAGCTCGCGGACTTGCTTCGTCTCCAGATTCAGGTCGAAGGCTTCGCCGGCCGCGGTTTGCATCCGGAACGCGGTCTCCATGGCTTGGATGCGCGCGTCGAGCGCCGCTTCGCCCGCGTGCTGGGCCAAGTGCTCTTCGTTGAGCGACCGGAGCAGGTCGAGTTGTCGTCGCTGTTGTTCCAGCGACAACTTGGCGTTGCGGATGAACGGCACCATTTTCTGAGGATCGAGCTGACTGTGGTTGATGTAGGTGCCTTGATATTCGCCGGGCAGAAAGGCGCTCGACCACATCTCGGAAAACCTCACCGGCCGGCCGGGACAGAGCACGATGTAGCCCGGCAAGTCTTGGTTTTCGGCGCCCAGACCGTAGAGGAACCACGAGCCCATGCTGGGGCGAGTCGGCGTGATCGTTCCGTTGTTCATTTGGAACAGCGCCGGCCCGTGGTTGGGGTTGTCGCAGTGGACCGCGCGGAGAATACACAAGTCGTCGATGCATTGTCCCAGGTGCGGCAATAGGTCGCTGACCGGCAGCCCGCATCGTCCGCGCGGCTGAAACGCGTATGGCACGGCCATCAGGCCGCCGGTGGCGTTTTCCGTGCGAAAGTCGACTTCCTTCGGCCGTTCGCCCGCGTGTTTGTTGAGCAGCGGTTTAGGATCGAAGAAGTCGGCTTGGAACGGACCGCCGTTCATGAACAACTGAATGACGCGCTTCGCACGCGGTGCAATGTGCGGACCGCGCACGATCGACTTGCCCGGCGCCGTCTGTTTCAGCGCCGGCTGTTCCGGCGCGGCAGCAAGCGACGAGGGGTCCGCGAGCAACTGGGCCAGTCCCAGCGTTCCAAGCCCGCCGCCCATGCGCGCGAGCAACTGACGGCGGGACAGGCCCAGTCGAACGTGATTGGGAAGTTCTTGCATCGTCGCGTCCCTCGCTGGCGCTAGTCGACGTACGGGATGGCGATTGCTCGCCCGTACCCGCCGCGCGTCCCCTTGATCTTCATCGGAGCGAACACGAAGAACGACGGCTGTTCCTCAATCGCTCCCAAGTTCGTCAGATACTCAATCAACAACAGGTTCTTCGTCGCCGCGAGCCACGCGACGTGAGCCGCTTGCTCACGGTCGACGCCGCCCATCGTCGGGCCGTCCGTGCCGACGCAGCGAATCCCCTTCTCGGCCAAGTACGCCATTGTCTCAGGCGTCGGCGCCGGCCAGCCCTCGGCCTTCCCCAACAGTGGAGCGGCGAAGCACGGGTCGATCTCGGGTGCAGGCGGCAGCGGCTTGAAATGAGCGTCGGAGTGACCCGAGCGGAACAGGACGACGTCGCCCGCCGCCAACGGTCGAGTCCGCGACTCGTACTGCTTCACATGCTCGACCGTGATCGACGGCGAGCGGGGCCAGTCGGCTTGTTTTGTGCTGCCGACCAGCGACCGGACGTCGATCACGCGCGCTTCGCCCATGGTTTGTTCGAGCGGCAATTGGTCCAGCGTCAACGTGCTGAAACCGCGCGGGCCGTACTTGGATTCATAGGAGGCGAGCAGTTGTCGCGTCTTGGCGTCGTATTGCGCGGGATCGAAGCCCGGCGCGGGCAAAGAAAAACTGGGCAGCACGACGTGCGTACCGACTTGGCCGTCCAGGAGATGGGTGAGCGCGAAATAGGGGCCGCGATTGCGTGCGAACGCGTTGAGCACCTTGGAGACGTAGCGACTGCCCTCTTCGCCAGGGCCGTAGCCGGGCCACGTGATCGGGTAGTCTTCGTGCAAGGTGACGGAGAGGTCGACCACTTTCTTGGCGCGAGCGCTACGGATCAGTCGGGCCGCCAACTTCGGTTCCGTGATCGCGAGCGCTCGGCATTCGCCGCCCGAGCCGCCGGCATGTTTGGCGGGTAATTGAGCGTAAAAGGCGCCGGTCGTTGGGAGCGAGCCGAGGTTCGTTCCGCATTCGATCCAGATCATGCCGCGCTTGCCGCCCGCTTGGTGAGTCGCGACGGCCAGGTCGGGCAGCGGCCCCATGCTGGCGCCGTCGAGCCCCAACGTGAGCACGCCGCGTTCGGCCAGGTACTCCATCGTCTCGGGCGTCGGCGCGGGCCAGCCCGGCGTATCTTTCCGCAAGGCGGTCGTTACGAACCGATCTCCCTCGGGAAACTGTTTGTAATAGCGGTCGGTATAGTCGCTGCGAAACAGCACGACGTCGCCGAACTTCAGCGGCCGGTTCTTCTTCTCCCAAGCGATCACAACGTCGGGGCGAATGAGAAAGCTGGCGCCTTCGGGCGCTTTATCGACCGAATCGGTGACGTCGATGACGCAAGCTTCACCGCAGAATTGCCACGCGGGCACTTTTTCGCCGGTGATGAGCCCGTTGGGGCCGGCGCCGGGAACTCCCGAGTCGGGCGGAGGGACGAAGTGCGCGGGGGCGTCCCACTGAGTGCCCGTGTGTTCGTCGATGATGATCAAGTCGCGGTGGAACGGGCCGGGGCCGATGCGCTGTTGCGACAACACGGCATGCGGCGTCATACCGACCGGCCAGACGCAAGGCAAATCGGGAGCAACCAACAGCGACAAGTCCTTCACCTGCGCGCCGGGGACTTGAGCATTCGCCGAGTCGCCGACCAAGATACTGAACGCACTAATTGAGAACACGCCGAGACACCACGCCGCCAGTCGCCGCCTCATACCCGCCGCCCTCCACGCCTGTCGAATTACGTTTGGTTGATCAACCAAACTCGATTGTGCGATGAATCGCGGCGCGGTTCAACGTACCGCCGTTCACCTCGCCGACATTCCTGGAGCATGTACCGATGATTCAATTGATTGGCCGAACCGTATTGAACGGCGCGATCCACGCGACGCGGCGCTGCGGCCCCGCGTGGGCGCTGGGCCTATTCAGCTTGCTCGCCGCGGCGCCGACGGTCGCCGCGGACTGGCCCGCGTTTCGAGGTCCGCATGGGTCCGGCGTCGCTGACGATGTCCGCGCGCCGCTGAATTGGGGGCGAGATCGAAACGTCGCCTGGCAAGTCGAACTGCCGCGCCCAGGCAACGGCAGCCCCATCGTTTCTCAGGGACGAGTGTTCGTCGCCTCGGCGGAAGACGCCGACGGCCTGCAGCGCAGCCTGTACTGCTTGGACGCGGCCAGCGGCAAGCAACTGTGGGTCCGCACGGCGGCGGCTGCGAAGAAGCACCCCACGCATGACACCAACCCGTACGGCGGCACGACGCCCGCGAGCGACGGACGGCGCGTCGTCGTCTGGCACGCGTCCGCCGGTCTGTACTGCTATGGGCACGACGGCGTCGAGCTTTGGAAACGCGACTTGGGCGAGTTCGAACATATGTGGGGCTACGGCACGTCCCCCATGTTGTACGACGGCAAAGTGATCCTCAGCACGGGGCCCGGCAAGCGTTGCTTCATCGCGGCGTTCGATCTGGCGAGCGGCAAGACGCTGTGGGAGACCGACGAGCCGCTCGAGGGCGACGCCAACCACAACAAGGCGGGAAAGTACCACGGCACGTGGTCGACTCCCGTCGTGGCGAAGGTCGAAGGACGCGACCAAATCATCGCGGTGATGCCGCAGCGCGTCGTCGCTTACGATCCCGCGAACGGCCAGATCCTCTGGTGGTGCGGAGGCGTCGGGCATGATCGGGGCGATCTCTCCTACTCGTCACCCGTCCTCGTCGGCGACGTTTGCTTTGTCACCGGCGGCTTCCGCGGACCCGCGCTTGCCGTCCGCATGGGCGGATCGGGGGATGTGACCGAATCGCGGCGACTGTGGCGCAAGGAGAACAATCCGCAGAGCATCGGTTCGGGAGTGGTCGTCGACGGACTCGTGTATCGCCCCAACGCGGGGCCCGCGACGCTGGAGTGCCTTGATCCGCTGACCGGCAAAACTCGCTGGGCGGAACGCGCGGGCGTGGACTATTGGGCGTCGATCATTCGCGTCGGCGACTTGCTGTACGCCGTCGACCAAAACGCCGACACGGTCGTCTTCAAGCCGAACCCCGAGAAGCTCGAGGTGGTCGCGACGAACAAGTGGGGCGCCACTTGCAATTCGACGCTGGCCGCCGCCGACGGGCGACTTTATCTGCGCACCAACAAACACTTGATTTGCTTCGCGGACGCTCCGCGGTTCCCGGGCGTCAAGTCGCAGTGGAACGGCTTTGATCGCTACGACTTCGAGGTCGGGGGCAAGAAGGCGCTGGTGGTCGTCCCCAAGACGCCCGCGAAGGGCAACCCCTGGGTCTGGCACGGCGAATTCTTCGGACACAAACCGGCGCCCGACGTAAAGCTGTTGGAACGCGGCTTTCACATCGTGTACCTCAGCGTCCCCGACATGCTCGGCGCACCCGAAGCGGTGCGGCACTGGAACCTGCTCCACCAGGAACTCACGGAAAAGCACCATCTGAGCAAGAAGGTTTCGTTGGTCGGTTTGAGTCGCGGGGGGCTGTATTGTTACAACTGGGCCGCGGCGAATCCCGACAAGGTCGCGTGCATCTATGGCGACGCGCCGGTGTGCGACTTCAAGAGTTGGCCAGGCGGGAAAGGGAAAGGCAAGGGCAGCCCGCGCGACTGGAAACTGGTCCTGGAGCGGTACGGCTACAAGGACGACGCCGAGGCGCTGGCGTCGAAGGCGAACCCGGTCGACAATCTCGAGCCGCTCGCGAAGGCCCACGTGCCGCTGCTGCACGTGTACGGGGATGCGGACGACGTCGTGCCTTGGGACGAGAATACGGGGGTGGTGGCCGAGCGCTACAAGAAGCTGGGCGGCGACATCACGTTGATCGCGAAGCCGGGCGTCGGTCATCATCCTCACGGGCTGGATGACCCGACGCCGATCGTCGAGTTTATCGCGCGACACGGCGGCGCCGCCGCGGCGGAGCAGCCGTAGGCGACGAGCGGGGAAGAGAGACTAGACTAGCGGCGGCGCGGCGACCGCGTCGCTTCACCACTTCGAGAGCGGAAAAATGCCATTCATTGACATACAGTCCATTCGTCCGATTGAACCGGTTCCGGGGTGCCGCATGCGAACGCCGTTCGGCGAGCACCTGATGCTGTCGTATTTGGAGATGGAGGCTGGCGCCGAGGTGCCATTGCACAGTCACCCGCATGAACAGGGCGGCATCCTGCTCCAGGGAAAAGTACAACTGACGATTGGCGACGAAACGCGCGTCGTCGAGGCCGGTTCGTTGTTCATCATTCCGCCGAACGTGCCGCACCGCGCCGTCGCCGTCGACGGCCCCGCCGTAGTGCTCGACGTCTTCAGCCCCGTCCGCGAAGACTACGCCGCACTCACAAACACCTATATCCCGCCCCTGAAGTCCCCGTAGGACAGGCTTCCAGCCTGTCGGCCGCCAAGAAGGATCCTTTTTGCCACCGAGTCCACCGAGGCCACCGAGTCGCCCCGCCGCGAATCCGCACCTCTGCGCCCTCTGTGGCGCAAAACGAACGCGGCGGCCCGTAGGACAGGCTTCCAGCCTGTCAGCCGCCAAGAAGGATCCTTTTTGCCACCGAGTCCACCGAGGCCACCGAGTCGCCCCGCCTCGAATTCGCACCTCTGCGCCCTCTGTGGCGCAAACGGGCTCGGGGCAGACAGGCTGGAAGCCTGTCCTACGTGAGGATCTCTTGAATCACGGTGGCGCTTTGCACGCCGGTGAGGCGGTTTCGCAGGCCGTTGCGCAGGAAGAACAGGTCTTCGTGATGAAGGCCGAGCAGATGGAGGATCGTGGCGTGCCAATCGGGGACGCCGACGCGCCCCTCGACCGCTGCGAAGCCCAGTTCGTCGGTGGAGCCGTGCACGTAGCCCGACTTGACGCCGCCGCCCGCCATCCAGGCGACCATGGCGTTCTTGTTGTGGTCGCGCCCCGCCTTCTTTTCGTCCTTGTCGTCGCCGATCTGCGCGATCGGGAGTCGGCCGAATTCGCCTCCCCACAGGACTAAGGTCGATTCGAGCAGCCCGCGCCGCTGGAGGTCGGTAAGCAAAGCGGCGATCGGTTGGTCGGTCCGCTCGCAGGCCGACTTGAGGCCGGTGAGCAGGTTGGAGTGATTGTCCCAGATCTGGCCGTCGATGAACAACTGGACGAACCGCACGCCGCGCTCGACGAGCCGCCGCGCATAGAGGCAACGGCGTCCATACGAATCAGTGGGTTCGCGACCGATGCCGTACTCTTCCAATGTGCGCGGCGACTCGGTTGCCAAATCCAACGCTTCGACGGTCGCCGTCTGCATGCGCGCCGCGAGCTCATAGCTGGCGATGCGCGAGTCTAACCGCGGCTCCAGCGGGTGACGGTCGCGATGCAGGCGATCGAGTCGCCCGATGAGGCTGCGTTCGATGCGCGTCGCCTCCGCCGGCTCGTCGAAGTCGCGGTCGAGATTGAGCACGGGGGAGCCGGTCGAGCGGAAGCGCGTGCCTTGGTATAGGGGCGGCAAGTAGCCGGCCTGCCAGCTTTGCGTCTTGTTGATCGGCAAGCCGCGCGGGTCGTCGAGCACGATGTAGGCTGGAAGGTCTTGGTTTTCGCTGCCCAAACCGTAGGCGACCCACGAGCCGAGCGCGGGGTGGCCCATCAGCTCCTGTCCGCTGTGAATCTTGAAGATCGCTGGCTCGTGCGTCAGGTTCGTCGTGTACATGCCGCGCAGCAGCGTGATCTGGTCCACGCACTTCGACAAATGCGGCAGCGCGTCGCTCACCCACATGCCGCACTCGCCGTGTTGCGCAAACTTGAACAGCCCGCGCATCAGCGCACCGGCCTGTTGAGGACTCTCCACCTCGCCGGCGATCTTGTCGAAGTAAGACTGCCCGTGCAGTTTCTCGAGCTTCTCTTTGGGATCGAACAGATCCATCTGGCTCGGACCGCCGTTCATGAACAGCTGAATGACCGCCTTCGCGCGCGGCTCGAAGTGGGGCGCTCGCGGTCGCAGATCATGACGCACCGGCGACGAGCCTGAAGCGGCAAGCGGCGCCGCGGCGAGTGGTCGGGGTTCTGTGGAGAGCCCCTCTCGCTCCAACAGCCACAGCAGGGCCGCGCCAGCCATGCTTCCGCCGACCGACTGAAGCCAATCGCGTCGCGCGACGTACGGCGGAGCGTTGGTGGGACTGAGCGGGATCGATTTGGGCGTCGTCGATGGCATGGTTCGCCTCGCTCATTCCACGAACAGGAAGCCGGCGGAGTTCATTAGCGCATGAGCGGTTTGCGCGAGCGCACGTCGCTGCGTCTCAAGTTCCAGCATCGCGGGCGCTTTTTCGGGCGTTTTCTCAAGCGCGGCGAGGCGCGTGCGCCAAGTCGCCAGCAGTTCTGTATAGGCGGTGCGAAACGCCTCGCGCTCTTCGCCGCTAGGAGTGCGCGACCAAGCCAGTCGCATCAGTCGCTCGAGTCGCTGTTGGGCGACGACCGCGGGATCGAGATCGGATCGATCGGGCGCTTCTTGCATCGCGCGCTCTGCAAAGCTCTCCGCCCACGACTGCAATTGGGCGTTGTTGAGCAGATACAAGGCTTGCGGCGCCACGGTGGAGTCGACGCGCGCCACACAATTGGGGCTCATCGCGGGTCGGTCGAAGTCGGCCAAGAGCGAGACGGGTTGCGTGCGTCGATGACGCACGTAGATCGCTCGGCGATATCCGCCGTGCGTCGCATTCGCCGTCACGAGTCCATCGGGTCGCGCCGTGAATTCGTCGGGCGGGCCGTAGGGACGATGGTCGAGGAGATCGGCGAGCGACAAGAGACTGTCATAGACGGCTTCCGCCTCCAGTCGCTTCAGTGGGAAACGCGACAAGCGGCGATTCTCTGGGTCGCGGTCGAGCGCTGCTTGCGTCAGGTACGACGATTGACGAAACGCCGACGACGTTACGACCAGCCGTTGGAACGATTTCACCGACCACGCGTCGTGCGTGAAGCGGCGCGCGAGCCAGTCGAGTAGTTCCGGGTGAGACGGCGGATCGCCGGCGCGGCCGAAGTTGTCGAGCGTCCGGACGAGTCCCTCGCCGAAGTGATGCTTCCAAAGTCGATTGACGAACACGCGCGACGTCAGTGGATGATCGGGCGTTGCGAGCCAGCGAGCGAAGGCCAGCCGCAAGCCGGTCTTCTGCGCATTCGGCCACGGCGGGGAAGCGACAAGCGGCGTGCGACCGTCGGTCAACATCGACGGGAACGCAGGGCCGACCAGCCGACCAGGGGTGAGATAATTGCCGCGCGTGAGGATATACGTCGGGGAAGGGTCGCCCCGATCCCACAGCGCTCGCACCAACGGCTCGGGACGCCGCTGCGACTCTGCTTTCTTGATCTCCGCTTCCAACCGCTTCTTCGCTTCCGCGTCGTCGCCCGCCGCGGCGAGCTGCCGGCGCAAATCGTCAACCTGAGCTTGAATCTGTCGCTCGTGCGCTTCCCAGCCCGCACGTTCCTCTGCCGGTGCGTACGGCAGATAGCGATCGTGCGTTCCTGGCGGGCCGCCTTGCCGAGTCGGCTTGAGCCAGTCGTGTTCGTCGAGCGCACCTTTGAAGACGGCGGCCATGCGGTAATAGTCGCGCTGCGGGAAGGGATCGAACTTGTGCGAGTGGCAGCGAGCGCAGCCGATGGTCAAGCCGAGCACCGATCCACCGACGATCCGCAATTGATCGTCGATCATGTCGAGCCGATCGGGGACGAAACCGGTGATTCCGGCGAACGTGCCGTCGGCCGTCAAACGCAAGAACGCGGTTGCGACCAGGTTGTCGGAGAGTTCGGCCGTGATCTGCGGCGCGTGTTCGTAGTCCGCCAACTCGTCGCCTGCCAATTGTTCCAGCAGAAAGCGATCGTACGTCTTGTCGGCGTTCCAAGCGCGGATGACGTAGTCGCGATATCGGTAGACCCAGGGACGCGGCAAGTCGCTGTCTTGCACCCCTTCGGAATCGGAGTAGCCGCCCAGATCGAGCCAAAATTGGGCCCAGCGTTCGCCGTACCGCGGCGAAGCCAGCAGTCGATCCACCAGCCGCTCGTACGCGTCCGGCCCGTCGTCCGCGACGAACTCGTCGACCAACTCGACGGAAGGCGGCACGCCCAGCAAATCGACCGTCAAGCGACGAGCCAGGACCGCTCGGTCCGCGTCGGCTTGCAGGCGCAAGTCGCTCTTGCGCAACTCGGCGTCGAGAAACACATCGACCGGCGTTCGAGAGGCGGCGCGTCGAGCGGCGTGAGCATCGTCGTCGAACGAGAGCGGGATGGTTGGATGCGCGGGCGGTTGAAACGACCAGAACTGACGGTCGGCGTCGGAGACAAGCGGATCGGGTTCGCCGTTGGGAACGTCGATCGTGGGGCTGGGATGCGCCGCCCCTTGTTCGATCCAGCGCTGCAATTTGTCGTATTCGCCCTTCTCGACCGGCTTCACGCTGGCGGCGGCGAGCTTTGCTTTGGGCGGCATTTCGCCCGCTGCGATTCGCTGCAACAGGGGACTGGCGGACGCATCGCCGGGGCGAATCGCGGGCCCCGATTTGCCGCCTTTCATCAGCGATTCGAATGAGCGAACGTCGAGCCCCGCTTCTTGCGTTTGTCGACCGTGGCACGACGCGCAGCGCAATAGCAGGATCGGCAGGACTTCGTGAAACGCAATCTTTTCAGCGTCGTTGGCGGGGTCTTCGCTGCGATAGCCTTGTTCGATCCAGCGACGCAAGGTTTCGACTTCGGCGGCGGTGGGACGCTTCTCGCCTGCGGGCGGCATGTGGCCCGTCGAAACCAACTCGAAGAGCGGACTCTCGGCCGGTTTGCCGGCGGCGAGCACGGGGCCCGATTCTCCGCCTTTGCGGAGACCGGCGAGCGACACGACGGAGAGTTCGGCTTTGTGATTGCGCTCGCCGTGGCAATGGCTGCAGTAGCGTTCCAGCAGCGGTTTGACGTCGCGTTCGAATTGAGGAACGCCGCCGACGTCGTCGAGTGCGTGCGCTCGCCCGAGGCCGCTTGATGCTATCGCCCAAGCGACCAAGAACAGGATGACCAAGCGAATGCGGCCGAGCGGGACCGTCGCCATGAGGCCGTTACGGCTTCAGTTGATGTTCGCCGCCGGCGAACTTGGTGTGGCACGCGTTGCACTTCACGACCATCGCTTCGTAGTGCTTACGCGCCGCGGGGTAGTCTTTCTTGCGAGCGGCCGTGTAGAGCTGACCGCCGAGCGACCGGACTTGGACCGAGAGTTCGGCCCATTCGGCGTCGTTTTCGTCGGCCTTGCGCAAGAGGAGCAGATTGCCGGCTTCGGCGAGCGACAGCGAGTCGCCCTTGATCGCCTTCCAGCCCGCGTTGTCGGCCGGCGCCGTCGCCATCGCCGCCTTGAGCCGCTTGAACGACGGCTCGAACACATACTCCATGAACTCGTGCATGCTTGGCTCGACCGGTTCGGCCGCCGGCCGCTCGGCCTTAGTTTCCCAAGCCCACGCGACCGTCGAAGCCGCGAACATTCCGATCAACGACAAGACCAACAAACCACGCCCGCGCATCGTCGATTCCTCACGAACAAAGGACTATGTTCACTCGCACCCACCGGTTCGAGTGTACCACGCCGCAGATCGTCGTGGATCGCTCCGCGATCCAACGCCGGCCCGCCAAGCGGGCCGGACTTTCTATTCTGCATTGGATCGAGGGAGCGTTGGACCGACGGAGCGGTCCACGACTATGGGGGAGCGGACTGCGAGTGTATTTTTGGTTAGCAAGATCCTCCCAGAAATGTGCTTGCAGCCCCCCCCGTTTTGTGTGGTAGGTTGTTTGCCAGTATTGACTCGTTTGCTGCGACCGAGCCCGAATGTTTCTTGCACGGGGGCGATTATGGGTCGGCATGGGTTGGCATGGCAAGGCGAAGTCGGCCGCCGTCGCGGCATGACGGTGACGGAGTTGTTGGCGGTGATCGCGATCGTCGGGCTGCTCGCGTCGTTGACGCTGGTCGCGGTTCAACAGGCTCGCGAATCGAGTCGCAGGCTCGGCTGTTCCGCGAATCTGCGGCAAATCGGGTTGGCGGTGGCGAACTACGAATCACAGTACCGATGTTTTCCACATGGGGCCGTACAGGGATACGGATACAGCGTCGCCATTCTCGGGTTTTTGGAGCAAGCGTCATTGATGGAGAAACGCGATCTCGCTGTCTCTCCTTATGACGAGTGGGAGCTTTCCGGAACGGAACTTCCTATCTGGCGCTGTCCCTCGGAATCGTCGCCGCGTTCCTTTCAGTTTGGTTCGCTCTCGCAGAGGCGGGCCAGTACGAACTACTTCGGGAACTTTGGGACCTGGTGGCCGCTTTACGGCATGGATGGAGTGTTTCGATATGACTCCGGAACGCACGGCGGGAGTCCACACGCGGATCCCGTTCGCGCGTCCGACATCTCGGGCGGCCTCTCGAACACCAGTCTGGTTGCCGAGGCGAGATCGAGCGATGGCAGCGGCGGTCGGTTGACGGTTTCCTGGGAGCTTCCCCGGAGCTTTTCCGCGTCGGAGATCGATGTTTTTGCAGAATACTGCAATACACTGCCAGCCCGTCCCGCGCAAGCTGGCTGGCGAGGCGACATGAGAGGTCGAGGGCTCCCGTGGACGCTGGGGAATATGGCCGTCACTTTCTACGACCATGTTGCCACGCCGAATCTGCCAAGCTGTCTTAATCGGACTTCGCTCAGTGACGCCATTTCAACCGCCTCCAGCAATCATTTGGGCGGCGTCAACGTCGTCGCTTGCGATGGACATGTGGCGTTCGTCGCCAACTCGGTCGACCTCCGCGTTTGGCGCGCGAGCGGGTCGCGGGGCGCCGATTCAAACTGAGTCCGTTTCGATGCCGGCGTATATTTTGCTTTCAGGAGGTGCTGAGTATGAGACTGAAACTAGCGTCTTGCTTGTTAAGGTACGGCGAGATATCGGGTTGAACCGGTCAATGGCACCGCTGGGCAATCAGGGTGGTTTGCTATCATGAAAAGTCACTAGTGACTTCGCTCGCGACTCATCTCTCGAGGTCAATGTTCTCTGGCGAAGTCTCGACGACAGATCGAGACTCGCCAGAGGTGTACGCCGCCAACGACGAGCTACCCATGACAATCCACCGGCAATTCGTCGGGCTGCTCGCCTTCACCCTGCTTTTCGGCGTTGGGTGCGGCGAGAAGCCGAATCCGTATGCGAAGGCGCCCGATCCGCGAGCTCTCGAAATCGACTGCGGTGAAAAGTCGCCGCAGGCGGAACGCCCCCGGTTGAGCGACTCGCCGACTCGAGTGATCACGGCTGGGGAGCCGCTGCGAGTAAAGGGAACGATTCGCTTCGCCCCCGATTTCTCGGATTGGGGATCGTGCATGCTCCAAATCGACACGCTGGCCCCGCGTCCGCTTACCGCATCGTCCGGCACTTGCGATCAACTCACGGAAGTCTCCGCCCACGTCTACGCGTACTGGATCGAGGTCCAAAGCCCGCAAGCGCCAGGCAAATACCGCTTGGACGTTCTATGCCTGCAAGCCAGTCCAAAATACCTTTACTCGGAGTTGATCGAAGTGAAGACGGCCAAGTAGCGCCATCGTCGTGGATCGCTCCGCGATCCAACGCGGATCGCGGCGCGAACCAAAAGTGCCGACGTTGGACCGCGGAGCGGTCCGTTGCAGTGAGTAGGAAAGACGTAGAGTTGGACCGCGGAGCGGTCCACTACTATGGCGCCGAGGCGGAAACGATGACGACGGTCGTCACGCCTTGGTCGCCGCCCGAGGATCGGCTGGCCAACAGCGTCGGTTCGTTGGGTTTCACCACCGCGCTCGATTTGACGCGGATTTGGTCGTTCTTCGGCGGCGGAGTGAAGGGGGCGGGGGCGGGCGGAGTCGCGGGCGAGGGCGGCGGCGGCGGTGCGGCTGGCGACCGAGTCGGTGCGACTCGCGAGCGTTCAAAGGTAATCGCGAGCGCAATGGATCGGTCGGCCATGATCTTGGGGACGACCGAGGCCATAAAGCCTAGATTCTCGAACTGAATATTCGTGGTTTCGCCAAAGCCGCCGCCGCCCCCGCGCGGTCCTGCCAGGGTGCGTCCCACGACCGTCGACACGCGTTCTCCGAACTGCACCTCGGAGGCAAAACCTTCGATCGCGTTCAGTTTCAGACGCGAGACGGCCAACGCCTTGTTCGCCTTCACCAACTCGACGATTTGCGCCGCGGTGAGTTCGCTTGCTTGACCGTTCATCTCCACGGCTTCGCTGGGAAGATCAATCAGTTGAAACTCGACGGCGACCATGCGTGCTCCCGCCGGCGGGGGCGACGGAGGCGCCGCGTCTTGCGCCCTCAAGGTCGTCAGAACCAACAGTCCGGTCAGAACGGCGAGCACGCCGGTTCGCATCGAAGAGGAAAACTGCATTGCCGCCGCTCCAAAACCAGGGGGATGGACGAAAGCCGCCGAACGCTGTGGTATGCCGAACGCTATGGTATACAGTAACCCGGCGAGGCCCCGGAGGTTACGCGACGATCCCGCTGAATTGGGGAAATCGTGCCGACCGCCCCAGGCCCGCTCGTCGTCGTTTGTCCGGCTTGTTCACTTCAGCGCAGCGTTGCTCATGTCGCCCACCTCTACCGCCGGCCCCACCTGGAAAGAACGACTCGACGCCGTCATTGAAACGATGCGCGACATGAGTCAGCAGACGGACCCGCAAGCGATGGTTCGCGCGTACAGCGAGCGAATGTTGAAGCTGCTGCCCATCGATCGTCGCATCTCGCTCAGCCGCCGCGGCTTATCCCATCCGCAATACCGAGTGACTCGAAGTTCTACCTGGGAGCACGACGTCAATCCGTGGAAAGAGCGGCATCGTTTGCCGCTCTTGAGCGGCGGCGTCGTTGCGGAGTGGCTGTACTCGGAATCGGCGATGGTGCTGCACGACTTTCACGTGCCAGCGGACGACCCGGCCCGCGAGCTCCTGGAGGGGTGTCGGTCGGTGATGACGATTCCCATGTATGACCGCGGCGAGGGGCTCAACATGGTGCTGTTGCTGCAGCAGGCCCCGAACGCCTTTGACGTCGATCAACTTCCTGAAATCGTGTGGCGCAGCAATTTGTTCGGACAGGCGACGAACAATTTGGTCATCAAGGGAGAGTTGGAACGTGCGTACCGATCGCTGGATCGCGAAATGCGGGCCGTCGGCGACATTCAATTGGCATTGCTGCCGACCGAACTGCCGGCCATCCCGAGCCTTGATCTGGCGGCTCATTACCAGCCGGCGGCCTGGGCGGGCGGCGACTACTACGACTTGTTTCCACTCCCGGGCGGCCAGTGGGGCATTTTCATGGCCGATGTCAGCGGACATGGAACGCCCGCCGCGGTGTTGATGGCGGTCACGCACTGCCTCGCTCATACGCTCCCGGGCCCGATGATGCCCTCCGACCAAGTGCTCGATCGACTCAACCAGCAACTGGCCCGCCGTTACGCGCGACTTACCGATACCTTCGTCACCGCCTTCTATGGGACGTTCGACCCGGTGACGCGCGAACTGCGTTACTCCGTCGCCGGCCATCCCCCGCCGCTCGTGAAACGCTGCCGCGAAGGGTCGCTGTTGCGTCTGGAGGCCTCTCGCGGTATGCCGCTGGGGTTGTTCGAGGAAGCGCAGTACGAGACGGCGACGGCTCAACTGGAGGTAGGCGACCAACTTTTGATCTACACGGACGGCATCACCGAGGCGCTCAACCCGCAAGGCGCCCTGTTCGGCGTGGAACGGCTGGAGCGCGAATTGGGCAATTGCTCGTTGCAGGCGAAGTCGCTGCTGGAATCGATCATCGGGGCGGTCGACCAGTTCGCCGCGGGACGACCGCCCGATGACGACCGAACGCTGTTGGTCGCCCGCGTGGTCCGCTGAGTCGCCGTCGGGACGCGAGCGGCCAGCGGGCCGCCCGCCTATCGGCACTCGCACTCTTGCCGAGTTAACCCTTTAGTTCCCGCAGCGCGGCCAACACCTGCTCGTCGTGTCCATCGACCTGCACGCGCTTCCAGACTCGCGCGATCTTGCCGTCGGCGTCGATCAGGAAGGTCGAGCGTTGGATGCCCATCGACTTCTTTCCGTACATGTTCTTCTCGCGCCACGCCCCGTACGCTTCCGCCACTTTGTGGTCGGCGTCGGCCAGCAGCGGAAAGTTGAGCTCGTATTTGTCGCGGAACTTCACGTGGCTGGCGACGTCGTCGGCCGAGACGCCCAGGACTTTGGCGCCGAGCTTCTTCAGTTCGTCCTTGCGGTCGCGGAACGCACACGCCTCGCGAGTGCAACCCGGCGTATCGTCCTTGGGGTAGAAGTACAGAACGACCGGACTCCCCTTCAGGTCCGCCAGTTTCACCTTGGAACCGTCGTCCGAAACCAACGTAAACGCCGGCGCTTTGGCGCCTTCTTCGACCCAATCGGCCATCTTGTTGCTGCCTCGTGGAAGAGAAATCGACCCTTCGTCCCCGCCGGCGGAGACTCCCATTAGATGTTGCGTATTGAAGCAGGCGGGCGGCGAATGGCAAGTGAACGAAAATTGACGACGCAAAGTGGCGCAGCGGAGGAAAAACCTGCTAAGAATGGTGGGCGGCCGAAACGATCGGCGGGACTGCCCCGCCGTCGCAGGTCGACAGGAATCTCATCTCATGCTTGATTGGCTGCGGGACGAAGTCGTCGTGGAAGATTCGGGATTGGGCTGGCAGGGGCTCGCGATGCGGCTCAGCCTCGCCATGCTGTCCGGCCTGTTCGTCGCCGCGGTCTACTCGTTGTCGCAACGGCGCCGGTTGGAACTGACGGGCCCGCTGCCCACGACGCTGGTGCTGTTGACCATCCTCGTCGCCATGACGACGCTGGTGATCGGCAACAGCGTGGCCCGCGCTTTCGGGTTGGTCGGCGCCCTGTCGATCGTCCGCTTTCGCACGGTCGTCGAGGATACTCGAGATACCGCGTTCGTGATCTTTGCGGTCGTCGTCGGCATGGCGATCGGGTCGGGGTATGTGGCCGTCACGCTGTTGGGCGTCCCCCTGGTGTCGTTGACGGCGCTCGGTCTCGGGCGCATCTCAGGTCCTGCGGCGCCGTCGCCGGATCAACGCGAGCTAGTGGTGCGTGTAGGAATTGGAGTGGATTCGGAACGGTTGTTTGCGCCGATCTTTGAGCGGTTGCTGACCAGTCAGCGATTGCAAAGCGTCCTGTCGGCGCGGCAAGGCGCGGCGCTCGACCTACACTACGCCGTGCAACTGCGGCCCGGCGAGTCGCCGTTGACGCTCGTGAAAGCCCTTCATCCGCTCGAAGGCGTGCAAAGCGTCGAGCTGCGCGAGGCGGACTGAGCGGTTGCGAGAAAGGGCGGCTGCGAGGGTGCGAGGTTGGCATTGAAAGGGAGGCGAATCGCCATGGTCGAGTCGAACGCAGGTTTTGGTCGAGGTTGGTTGCGATCGGCGTCTCGTTGGGGAGCGACGATATCCGTTCTGGGTGCGCTCGCGGTCGCTGCGACTTGGCTGCTGATGGCGTCCCGACCGCCGGTTTCGGCATTCGCCGTTCAACAGGCGGCGGCCGCGAAGTCCAAGAAGTCGCCGGCCGACCCTGCTGACGCGTTCTTTGCAGATGCCAAGATTCGTCGCGTCGAGTTTCGCGTGGTCGAGCCTCAGGTGCAGCGACTGCGCGAGGACGCTCGTCGTTACGTCCCCGCGACGCTCGTTGAGTCGGGGAAGACGTACGAACAGGTGGGGCTCAAGCTGAAGGGCGCGGCAGGCAGTTTTCGGGGAGTGGACGATCGGCCCGCGTACACGGTCAACGTGGATCGCGAGCGAAAGAAGCAAGACTTCCACGGCCTGCAGAAGTTTCACCTCAACAACTCGGTGCAGGACGAGTCGTATTTGTCGGAGTGGACATGCGCGGCGCTGTGCGAAGCGGCCGGGCTGCCTGCGCCGCGCGTTTCGTTTGCGGAAGTGAAGTTTAATGATCGCGATTGGGGGCTGTACGTCCTGAAGGAAGCGTTCGACAAGCCGTTCTTGAAACGCTATTTCGCCGACCCCGACGGCAATCTGTACGACGGCGGCTTCCTCCAGGACATCGATGCGAATCTGGAGAAGGATTCGGGCCGAGGACCCGATGACTTTAGCGACCTTAAGGGGTTGTTGGCTGCTTGCCGCGAGCCCGATCCGGCCATGCGCTGGAAGCTCATCGAAGAGCGGCTCGACTTGAACAACTTCCTGACGTTCATGGCCGTCGAACGACTGCAGTGCCATTGGGACGGATACACCATGAACCGCAACAACTACCGCATCTATTTCGATCCCAAGACGGGCAAGGCGCACTTTCTCCCCCACGGCATGGATCAAATGTTCGGCGATCCAGGCTTCCCGCTGTTTCATCGAGCGGAACCGATCGTCGCGGCGGCGGTGCTGCAAAACCCGAAATGGCGCGCCGCGTATCGACGTCGCATCGAACAACTTCTTCCGCAGTACACGAAGGAAAACTTACTGGCGATCGCCGACCGCGCGGAAGCTCGGTTGCGACCGTACTTCGAGTCGCGCGGGGCTGACGCGGTGCGGCATCACGAAGAGCGCGCCCGCGACTTCAAGGGACGTTTAGCCGCTCGTTACGAAGGCGTCGTGCGCCAACTGCAGGAAGCCGAGCCGCTGCCGGTCGAGTTCGATGCGGCGGGACGATACGAGTTGAAGGACTGGTTCGTCATGCAAGACTCGGCCGACGCTCAACTGCAGGCCGAGGAAGTCGGCGGACGCAAGCGGTGGCGGATTCGTGCGGGGGCGAGCGGCCATTGCGTGGCGTCGTGGCGGCAGCGCGTGCTGCTGGAGCAAGGCAGCTATGAAGTCGAAGCGACGATCGCAACACGCGGCGTGGAACCGCTGCCCGACGAAACGGGGCGCGGCGCCGGCATCCGCATCTCAGGCGGACGTCGGGACAACCAAGTCGTCGGCGATTCCAAGGGGCAGAAGGTCGTCTTCGCGTTCGAGGTTCAAGAACCGACGCGCGAAGTCATGCTGGTCAATGAACTGCGCGCGACGCGCGGCGAAGCTGTGTTCCTGGCCCCGACGCTGGTCAAGAAGAAGTAGCCGCGCACCAACGATCGCTTACAGTTCTTTGCGCACTTGGATCTGTTCGTGGTCGTGCAAGTACGAGTCGGCGACGGGATAGTTGCGAAAGCGGATCGAGTAGTTGTCTTCGAACCACTGCTCGATATCGGTCTCGATGGCCGAGTCGTACTCGGGGCCGACGTGCAGGGTCTTCCCCTGCAGCACTTCGCGAATCTCGCCCTGCTCCACGAGCACGCGCCCCGACTTAATGACGAACCGCGGCAACTCGAACATCAGCTCTTTGTTTTCGTGCGGCGTGTAAATCGTGACGTCGGCGTCGGCGCCGGGGCCTAAGTGGCCCTTGTGATCCAGCCCCAAGATGCGGGCCGGACCGGCGCGCGTGATGATGGCGATCTCCTGCAGCGTGTATTCGCGAGTGAGGTCCGCTAGTTGGCACCGCTCGCGCACCGCCGGATGGACCGTCTTGAGCACGTCTTGCCGGTAGGTGCTGTCCATCAGCAGCCGGATGATCTGCGGGTAAGCGAGGAACGAGCCGCCGTTGGGATGGTCGGTGCTCATCACCACTCGCCAGGGATCATTCACCATCAGATACCATTCGAGCCCGATCGCCCATTGCAGGGTATGGATGAGGCTCTTATTGCGATACTTGATGGGCGCGATGCCGCAGCCCGATTCCATCTCGGTGTCGGCGCTGAACCACTTCGTACCGTAGACGTTGTGGAGGTAATACCCCAGCGGCCCGTCGCCCGTCATGCTGGTCGTCTCGCCGAACAAAACTTGGCCGACGTCGACGGTGAGTTGCGGATTGGAGTTGATGAAGTCGGCCAGCGGGGCGACTCGACTGCAAAACGTGTCTTCATCGACGTCCCCGCCGCCGTAGCTGTGGAACTGAATGTGCGTGAGGTGCCCGCGGTGCCCCTCGAGGGCCCGCATGGTCTCCAGCGTGGTCGTCCAGTTGCCCGGAAGCCCCAAGTTGTTGCAGTGAATATGGACGGCGTGCGGCAAACGCAGCGAATCGGCGGCGCGGGCCATTTCGCGGATGATGTCGCGCGGGCGGACGTCGAAGTGATCGACGTTTTCATCGAGCGTATGGACGTTGCCGGAGGGGCGTTGCTTCCAGGCCTCGACGCCGCCCGGGTTCACCAGTTTGCAGGCGTAGCCTTTGGCGGCGCCCAGCAGCCAGGCGACGAACGCGTCGAGCTTCTGCGGGGTCTTCTCCTTGATCGCCTTCATCACGTAGTGATTGTTGCCCATCAGGACGTAGAAACCTTTGTCCAGGCAGGGCGTGTCTTCAAATTCCTCGTGCGTGTGCCGCGCGGCGAGCGGCGGGACGGCGGCGTCGAAGGCGGTGGTATAGCCGAGTCCTGCGTACTTGTAGCCCGTTGCAAACGTGCTGGGAACGCTGCCGAGCGTGCCGCTGTGCGTAATGGCCGTTCGCCGCACCGGCTCCGCCTTCCGCTTCTCCTCGGGCCGCATCTTCCGCGCGGCGTTCACTTTGGGGCCGGCGATGTGGCAGTGCATGTCGATGCCGCCCGGCATGACGACCAGCCCCGCCGCGTCGATGACGCGCGACGCACGCACCTCAGGGTCCGTCGGCGCCTCGACGATTTTGCCGCCGCGAATCCAGATATCGCGAACTTGACCGTCAATGCCGTTGCGCGGGTCGTAAACGTACCCGCCGGCGATCTTGAAGTATTCCTCGGACATGCGCGACTAACCGCCCTTCTCTCTCTCGAATCGCCGCCGCCGACGCTCGGCACTTCCCGGCTCATTACGCTATCATGCATGTCTGTCTATTCTTGAACAAGGTGAGATGATGACGCACGCCGAACTGGCTCTCGCTCAGATCGAATCCGCCCGCCAATACGTCCAGTCGTTGCTGGCCGACATCGACGATCAAGACTGGTTCGTCATGCCCGCCGGTTGCTCCAGTCACATCGCCTGGCAGGTGGGGCACTTGGCGATGGCCGAGTACGGTTTGTGCTTGTTCCGACAGCGCGGACGAGTGCCGGAAGACCTGGACTTGATGCCCAGCTCGTTTCGCAAAGCGTTTCAGCGCGGCAGCCAGCCGGTCGCCGACCCGGCCGCCAACCCGACCCCCGCCGAGATCCGTCAGACGCTGGAACGCATCCACGAGCAAGTGCGAAAGGAACTGCCGGGGTTCACCGACGAGGCGCTCGCAACGCCCACCGAGATGCCGTACGCCGCCCAGGCGACGCGCTTCGGCGCCCTGCTGTTTTGCGCCCACCACGAAATGCTGCACGGGGGGCAAATCGGCTTCTTGCGACGGTTGATGGGGAAGGCGCCGGTGCGGTAGGGAAACGAACAAGCGGGCGGCGAGCCAAGTGCAGTTATGGGGTATTGAGCGTGCATGACGAACCAGCCTGAACCGCGCGACGCGGATGACCATGACGATCTGGCCGACGAATTGGGGCTGGAGACGGCCGCCGGCGGCGATCCGGCCTGGGACGACGAGCCGCAACTGCCGCCCGATGGGGCGGTCGACGTGGCCGACGCCGTTGAAGCGGGCGATCCCAAGACGCATGAATTTGGGTTTCGGCGAGCGGCGGGGAAGGTGCGCGAGTTTCCGCAGGTCCCGGGCGTTTATCTGATGAAGGACGACGCCGGTCGCGTCATCTACGTCGGCAAAGCGAAGAACCTGCGCGCTCGAGCGTCGACCTACTTCCAGAAAGGGGCGGAGCTTGACGTCCGCACGCAGTGGGTCCGCGAGATCGGCGACATCGATTTCGTCGCGGCCGAAAGCGAAGTCGACGCGCTGCTGATGGAAGCGCGACTCATCAAGGACATCCAGCCCAAACACAACAAGGAACTCAAGGACGACAAGTCGTTTCCGTACCTGATGATCACGACGTACGAGGACTTTCCACGCGTCGAGGTCACTCGGCAGCCTCGCGAACGAGGCGTGAAGCTGTACGGTCCTTTCCCCAACGCCGGCGCCTTGCGCGGCGCTTTGCAAGTGCTGCAACGCATCTTTCAGTTCCGCACCTGCAGCCTCGACATCGAAGACGGCGATCCGCGCTGGGAATGGTTTCGCCCGTGCTTGTTGGCGAGCATCAAGCAGTGCACGGCGCCCTGCAACTTGCGAATCAGCAAGGAAGATTATCGTCGCGACATCCGTCGCCTGCAGATGTTCCTCGACGGCAAGAAGCAAGAATTGCTGGGGCAGATGCAAGACGAAATGCAGGCCGCATCGAAACAGTTGGACTTTGAACGCGCGGCCAAGCTGCGCGATGAAATCAAGTTGCTTGAGAACCTTGATCGTCGCGGCGAAATCGACACCCACGTCCAACCGGAAGTGTTCTACATCGATCCCAAGAAGGGGCTCGCCGGTCTGCGGAAAGTGCTCAAGCTGGCCGAGACGCCGCGGACGATCGAAGGAGTCGATATCGCGCACCTGCAAGGCGGCGAGACGGTCGCCAGCTTGGTGCAGTTCATCGACGGTCTGCCGTTCAAACCGGGGTATCGCAAGTTTCGCATCCAAGGCGTCACGGGGATCGACGACATTCGCAGCATCCACGAAGTGGTCGCGCGGCGCTTTCGCAAACTGTCGGACGACGGCGGCTCGTTTCCTGACATCCTGCTGATCGACGGCGGCATCGGGCAGCTCAACGCCGCCATGTCGGCCTTCGAACAGCTCGACATCCGCCCCCCCACCGTCATCTCGCTCGCCAAACGCGAGGAGGAAGTCTATGTGCCGGGGAACGCCGAGCCGCTGCGGCTGAATCGCCACTCGTTCGCATTGCGTCTGCTGCAATACGTCCGCGACGAAGCGCATCGATTCGCGCAGCACTACCACCATACGCTGCGCCGCAAATCAACGCTTGGCGAAAACTAAGACGGTGCGAAGCGGACCATCCTGGTATGCGGCCGCAGCGAAAAATACACTTCCGGGCGTTGGAGAAATTTATCCGCCCTGACTTGGCTCATCACCATCAGCATTCACACCCGCAGCAATGGATCTCCCGGAGACGCAAAGGCACGGAGACGCAGAAGACTCCCATCGAAACGCGAATCCGCCCGCTAGCGCGGCGTCGGCTGAGAGGGGGCGTGATTGGCTTCGAGTTCCCGCAAGCGTCGCTCCAGTTGCTCTAGGCGTTCGGCGAGCGCGACGTCGGGGGAAGAGGGAGGCGGTGCTGCGGGCTGCGGCGCGTTAGAGGCCGGCGCAGTAGAGGCCGGTGCAGTAGAGGCCGGTGCGGCCGGCGGCGCTGGCCAGAACGGCGCAAACAGAGGCGTCATCCAGTCGAAAGCGGGAGCGGGGGACGTCGTCGGCGCGGCGTCAGGCGGCCGCGGCGCGGCGCTCGTCGGAAACGGCTGCGGCAGCGACTCAAAGAACGCCAGCGACTGCCGCAGCGCCGTCCGCGTCCACTCGAGCGCCATGTCGTTCGCGCGCAGCAGGTGATGGAGCAGCGAGACGGGGAATAGGTCCATCCGTTCTGGATGCCGTTCCAACAGCATTTGGGTGAGGACGGACCGCGTGAGGTCGTCGCCCGACTTGCTGTCGCGGACGACGATGTCCTGCCCCGCGCGAATCTTCTCCTCCAACTCCTGCAACGTCACGTACTGGCCCGTCGACCGGTCGTAAAGACGCCGATTCGGATAACGCGTGATTTCAATCGGCTCCGACATGGCTGGTCCTCTCGCTCGGCAATCGTCAAGTGCATTGCTGCACGTTCAGTAGTTGCAGTCGCAGCATTGGCCGCAATTCCGGCTAATCCTATGCTCGAAGGTGCATTTTTGGCAAGGGATAGGCGATTTGCTGCAAATGCAGCAAATTGGGCTTGTCAGGCCGCTGGACACGGCCGATGATGAGAGACAGGGAGGACATCGCCATGTACGAACAAGTGCTTGAAAACCTGAAGAAGGCGACGCAGCAAAGCGTCGAGATGCAACAGGAAATGATGCGGAAGTGGGCGGCCATGCTTCCGCCGATGCCCAGCATGCCCGGGATGGCGGGGATGGCAGGGGCGCCGACCAGCGGCAGTGCGACCAGCAGCAGTGCGACCAGTGCGGCTGCGGCAGGCGCGGCGGCCGGGGCGGCGGCGACCGAGGCCTGGGAAGGGCTGCGGCGGATGCAGCAGCGTTGGGAAGAGTCGGTGACGGAGGTTTTTAAGCGGCAGCGCGAGATGGTCGACGCGCACTACGCCGCCGGCCTCAAGTCGCTGGAGGAGCTGTTCCGGTTGAGCGACGCGAAGTCGCCGCAGGAGTATCAGGAGAAGGTGCTCGAGTTGTACCGGCACAGTTTCGAATCGTTCCGCACCCTCAGCGAGGCGCAGCTTAAGGAATTCAAGGCGATCGCCGACCAGGTGTTGGCGCTGGCCGCGAAGAAAGTCTGAAAGCGCGGCCGAGAGCTCGACCGTTTGAGGAGGAGGCGTTTCGCGGAGGAGGCGGTGCAATGAAGGCGGTGATTGTCAGCGGCGTGCGAACGCCGATTGGGGCGTTAGGGGGTTCTTTGGCGGAAGTCTCCGCAACCGAACTGGGCGCGATCGCGATCCGCGCGGCGCTAGGGCGCGCGGGGCTGGAACGCACCGAACTCGCTGCAGACCAAGTCGACGAAGTGGTGATGGGGAACGTGGTGAGCGCCGGCTTGGGACAGAATCCGGCTCGCCAAGCTTCGATCCTCGCGGGCTTGCCGACGTCGGTCGGCGCCACGACCGTCAACAAAGTCTGCGGCTCGGGGCTCAAAGCGGTCATGCTGGCTGCTCAAGCCATTCATGTCGGCGAAGCGCGCGTCGTCGTCGCCGGCGGCATGGAGAGCATGAGTCGAGCGCCGTATCTGCTGACGAAAGCTCGCCAAGGCTACCGCATGGGACACGGCGAACTGCTGGACTCGCTCATCGTCGACGGACTGTGGGATGTGTACGGCGGTCGCCACATGGGGACGTACGGCGACCAATGCGCCGTGCATGCCGGATTGAGTCGTCAGGATCAGGACGACTTTGCGGTGCGCAGCCACCAGCGTGCTCGAGCGGCGCGGGATGCCGGATGGTTCGCGGCCGAGATCACGCCGGTGGTTTCCACGAGCAAGAAGCAGACGACGACGGTGGAGATCGACGAGGGGCTGGCGCGGTTCGACGAAGCGAAGCTCCGAGCGCTCCGTCCGGCTTTCGGGGCGACCGGAACCGTCACCGCCGGAAATGCCTCCAGCATCAACGACGGCGCGGCGGCGCTCGTGGTCGCGTCCGACGAAGCGGCGCGCGAACGCAACTGGACGCCGCTGGCGACGATCGTCGGCGCCGCGACGTTTAGCCGCGAACCCGAATGGTTCACGCTCGCGCCGATCGGCGCGTTGCGGCGGCTGCTGGACAAACTGAATTGGTCGGTCGAAACGACCGACGTGTTCGAGATTAATGAAGCGTTCGCCGCCGTGACGTTGGCGGCCGAGCGGGAACTGGGAATTCCGTCCGAGAAGGTGAATCCGTGCGGCGGCGCGGTGGCGCTGGGCCACCCCATCGGCTGCAGCGGCGCACGCATCCTCGTCACATTGCTGCATACGCTGATTCGCACCGGCGGTCGGCGCGGCGTCGCCTGTCTGTGCATCGGCGGCGGCGAGGCGGTGGCGCTGGCGATCGAGCGACCGGGAGGTTGACGTCGCGCGGGGCTTCGACGGACGCATAACGCGAAAGGGCTAGCTCATGACCGCAGACCCAAAGTCAGCGACTCAAGCCGACGATCCCGCTTTGGCGGTGATGCAACCATGGCTCGACTATTGGACTCACTTCGTCGAACAGCGCAGCGATTGGGCGCAGATGATGATGGCGGCGACGCCTCCCAACGTCGACCTCGCGCAGCTCCGTAAACGCTGGCTCGATACGCTCACGAAGAGCATCGACGCCTATTTGCGAACGCCGGCGTTTCTCGATTCGATGCGGCGCAATCTGGAGGCGACGACGGCGCTCAAGTCGTCGACCGATGCAGCGCAGCGCGAGGCGTCGCGACAAGCGGGTATGCCGCATGTCGACGACATTGCGGGGCTCTACGAGCGACTGGAGATGTGCCACGCGGAACAGATGGAAAAACTGAACACGCTCGAACGGCGACTGACGACGCTCGAGAAACGCTTGCAGGGAGACGGCAAGCCTGCGGATGAGGCTCACTAAAGGAGGCGGCGCAATGGACGGCTCCAACGGAATTGATGCGGTCTTGCAGGAGGAAGTGCGATTGGCGACGCCGCACTTGCGGCTGGAGGGGCGCACGGCGGTCGTCACCGGCGCGTCGCGCGGGATTGGTCGAGCGATTGCGCTGGCGCTGGCCGCGCAAGGAGCGGACGTCGCCGTGGTATGCAACACAGGCGGCGAATTGGCGCTGCAAGTGCGTCAAGCCATCCGTGCGCTCGGTCGCCGCTCGGAAGTCTACGCACGCAATATCGCGGTGGAAGAACAGGCGGCTCGATTGCGCGAGGAAGTGTTGCGCGACTTCGGACGAGTCGACATTCTGGTCAACAACGCGGGCATCACGCGGGACAAGTCGTTCAAGAAGATGACGAAAGAGATGTGGGACGAGGTGCTCGACGTCGATCTGACCGGCGTGTTCTTCGTCACTCGACAGTTCATCGACGACATGGCCGCGCGGGGTTGGGGACGCGTCGTCAATATCTCGAGCGTCATCGGCGAGATCGGCAACTTCGGCCAGGCCAACTACGCGGCCGCCAAGGGAGGGTTGATTGCGTTCTCGAAATCGCTGGCGCGTGAATACGCGCGAAAAGGCGTCACGGTGAACGCGATCGCGCCAGGGTTCATTCGCACGGCGATGACGGAGGCGGTGCCCGCCGCGGCGCTCGACGCCGTCGTGCAAGCGACCCCCGTCGGGCGGCTCGGCGAACCAGGCGAAGTGGCGGCGGGCGTCGCCTACCTGGCATCCGACGCGGCGGCCTACATCACAGGACAAGTGCTCGATATCAACGGCGGCTATTCGATGTAATCCATCGACCTGCTCGCCATTCGGAATGGGAAAGGGCGACTGCCATGACTCAGCAGAATCCGTTCGATGTCGTGTTGGAGATCCAGAAGAAGTCGTGGGAAGAGGGATTCAAGTTTTGGGATCGCATGCTGGCGGCGCCGCGAGCAGCCGAGCACTCCATGCGGACGCAGGTCTCGCCGACGCCGCATGACGTGGTCTACGAGAAAGATGAACTCAAGCTGTACCACTATCAGCGCGAGTCGCCCGCCAAAGTGCGCGAACCGGTGCTCGTCTGCTACGCCTTAGTGAATCGGCCTTACATTCTTGATCTGCAGCCGAAACGCAGCGTCATTCGCCGATTGCTCGAGGCGGGGCTCGACGTCTACCTCATCGATTGGGGCGTCCCCTCCGCCGCCGACCGCACCATGGGCCTGCACGACTATATCGACGGCAGTCTACGGCGAGTGGTAGACGTCGTGCGCCAGCGGGCGTCGGTCGAGCGACTCAATCTGCTCGGCTATTGCATGGGCGGGACCATGTCGACCATCTTCACCGCCGTGCATCCGGAGGCGGTGCGCACGCTAAGTCTGATGGCGGCGCCGATCGACTTCAGCGGCGATGAATCGCTGCTGCATCTGTGGACGAAGGCCGAGTATTTCGACGTCGATCGTCTGATCGACGCTTACGGAAATTGCCCCGGCTCGTTCCTGCAGGCCACGTTCTCGCTTATGAAGCCCGTGCAGAACTTCATCGAAAAGTACACCGGCTTCGTGGAGAACATGCACGACGACAAGTTCCTCGAAAACTTCTTCGCGATGGAGAAGTGGACCAACGACAATATTCCCGTCGCCGGCGAGACGTTCCGCGAATTCGTGAAGTGCTTCTATCAACGGAACCAGTTGATCAAGGGCGAATATCGCTACGACGGAAAGCTCGTCGATCTGAAGCGGATTGCCTGCCCGCTGCTATTGTTGGCTGCCGATCACGATCATCTCGTGCGGCCCGAGTCGACGTTTGCGCTGGCTGACGTCGTTGGTTCGACCGACGTGCAGAAAATGAATATCAATGCAGGGCACGTGGGATTGGCGGTGAGTTCCAAAGCGCACCAGAAGTTCTGGCCTGCCGCCGCGGAGTGGATCGTGAAACGTTCGACGACGACGCCGGCCGCGGCCTGACGTCCCAGATCAAGGAGTTGCATCATGCGAATCGAAAATCGAGTGGCGGTGGTGACGGGAGGCGGCAGCGGGATCGGCGAGGCGGTGATCCGCGAGCTCGTGCGGCGCGGAGCGCGGCACGTCGCGCTGGTGGACCGCGACGAGAAGGCGCGCGACGTCGCCGCTCGTCTGAATCAAGAAGCGGGACGCGACGTCGTCGCGTCGCATGTGGGCGATGCAACCGACGAGTCGTTTCGTGCGGACTGCTTCGACCTCACGACGGCCTCGCACGGCGTCCCGACGATTTGCGTGCCGGCGGCCGGCATCACGCGCGATGCGCTGGCGGTCAAATCGGACAAGACGACGGGAGAAGTGAGCATCTACCCCGAGGCGACGTTCCGGCAGGTGATCGACGTCAACTTGATCGCGCCGGTGTACTGGGCGCTGGAGGCGGTTTCGCGAGTCGCTCGGGACCGTCGCCAGCGCGGAATGGGACGCTGGGAGCCGCGGGAAGAGATTCAAGCGGCCATCGTGTTCATCGGGTCGGTGTCGTCGCAAGGCAACAAAGGTCAGATCTCCTATGCGGCCAGCAAAGCGGGGCTCGAAGGCGCCGCGGCGACGTTGAGCAAGGAAGCCATCTTTCACGGCGTTCGCTGCGCCGTGATTCATCCGGGCTTCACCGACACGCCGATGGTGCGGGCGATGGGCGAGGAGATCATCAACAAACAGGTGCTCCCGTATACGCAACTGCGGCGGCTCATTCGTCCCGAAGAGATCGCCGACGCCATCTGCTTTCTCGTGACGAACTCGGCCGTGAGCGGCCAGTTGTGGGCGGACGCCGGTTGGCATCCCTCCGCCTAGCCGCGCGCGTCGTCCCGTCCCAGTCCGGGGCTGAAACGAGTACATTATTCGCCGACGAAGAGAAGGCGGATCGGCAACTCGTTTTTCCAAGGGGCGAGGCGGCATGAGTTATTCGACGAAGGGTGCGCGGCGGGCCGACCGGGCGTGGAGCTGCGATGTCGCAGCGTTCTGCGTCGCGTGGATGCTGGGACTGACCGCCGTCGGCGGGCTCCATCGCGAAGTGCGCGCGGCCGATTTCCCAACTTTTGAACAACTGCCGGTGCGGGCCGAGTTGCCTGACCCGCTGGTGATGCTGGATGGCACTCGAGTGACCACGCCGGCGGAATGGATGCAGAAACGCCGGCCCGAATTGCAGGCGCTGTTTCAGCACTACATGTATGGCAAACTGCCAGCGAAGCCGCAGCGCTGGGTCGTGGAAGGGCCGTCGTTCGAAGACGCTCAGTTCCTGGACGGCAAGGCGACGCTGCGCGAAGACACGCTCGCATTTTACGGCCCCGATTTGTCGCAGCGTCTGCGAGTGCTCGTGATTCGCCCAAATCGCGCGGGCCCCGTTCCCATGTTCGTGGCGATGAACTTCTGCGGCAACCACACGGTGGTCGCGGATCCGCGAGTGCAAATTCCGACGTCGTGGGTATATCCCTCGTGCGCGGGCGTGGTCGACAACCGAGCGACCGAGAAGGGGCGCGGCGGACAAGCCGAGGTGTGGAATGTCGATTTGATCGTCAGCCGCGGCTACGGATTGGCGACGTTCTACAGCGGCGACATCGACCCCGATACGCCGGACTTCGCCGACGGCATCGAACCCTCGTTCTACAAGCCGGGGCAAACCAAGCCGGGGCCCGATGACGCAGGCGCGATTTCCGCGTGGGCATGGGGCTATCATCGCGTGGTCGATTATCTGTTGGCGACGTCGTCCCTGCAGGTCGATCCGCGACGCATCGCCGCCGTCGGCCACTCCCGCAACGGCAAAACCACGCTGCTCGCAGCGGCGCTGGACGATCGGATCGCCTTGGCCATTCCGCATCAGGCGGGTTGCGGCGGAACGGCGCCCAGTCGCGGGAAGGTGGGCGAGTCGGTGAAACAGATCAACGATCGTTTCCCGCACTGGTTTTGCGACGAGTTCACTCGGTTTAACGACGAACCAGCGCGACTGCCGTTCGATCAGCACTGTTTGGCGGCGCTCTGTGCGCCGCGCCCCGTCCTTTTCTCCAATGCGGTGGAAGATGTGTGGGCGAACCCCGACGGCCAGTTCGAAGTGCTGAAAGCGGCCGAACCGGTCTACAAGCTGCTCAACGCCGGCGGCCTCGACGCGTCCCGCCCCCCCGAAGTCAACCAACTCATCAAGAGCAAACTGGGCTACTTCATCCGCCCCGGCAAACACTCGATGAACCGCCAAGACTGGCAAGCCTTCCTCGATTTCGCCGACGCGCAATTACCCCCGTAGCATCAGGCTTCCAGCCTGTGACCGATGGCATCCCACGCCAGCCTGCTACACATTTGCGTCGCGAGCCTTCCTTCCAACCTTCCAACCGTCCACCGACTCAATTAGCCATAACAGGGAACAATACACCATGTCGAATTCCACTTGTCGTTGGGGCATCCTTGGCGCCGCGGTGATCGCACGAAAGAACTGGCAAGCCGTGAAATACTCCGGCAACGGCGTGGTCGCGGCGGTGGCAAGCCGCAGCCAGGAGCGGGCGGAGCAATTCATTTCGGAGTGTCAAAGTTTCGTGCCGTTTGCGCAGCGACCGCAGGCGTGCGGGAGCTACGAAGAACTGCTGGCGCGGAAGGATATCGACGCCGTCTACATTCCGCTGCCGACGGGCGTACGCAAGGAGTGGGTGGTGCGAGCGGCGGAGGCGGGCAAGCATGTGCTCGTCGAGAAGCCGGTCGGCTGCTGTGCGGCGGACGTGGTCGAAATGATCGACGCTTGCAAACGGAACAAGGTTCAATTCATGGACGGCGTGATGTTCATGCACAGCGGGCGGCTCGACAAGCTCCGCGCAGTGCTGGACGACGGCCAAAGCGTCGGCGACTTGCGACGCATCTCGACGCTGTTCAGCTTTGCGGCGCCGGACGAGTTTCATCAAAGCAACATTCGCGCGCACAGCCAGCTCGAGCCGCTAGGGTGCCTGGGCGACTTGGGGTGGTACACGATCCGATTCACGTTGTGGACGACCAAATATCAGATGCCGAAGCGCGTGTCGGCGCGGTTGTTGTCGGCGAGCGGCCGGCCGGACAGTCCCGATTCGGTGCCGATGGAGTTTTCCGCGGAACTGGATTTCGCGGGCGGCGTATCGGCCAATTTCTACTGTTCGTTCCGCACCGAGAACCAGCAGTTCGCGACGATCAGCGGTTCGAAGGGCTTCGTGCATGTGCGCGACTTTGTGCTGCCGTTCTATGGCAGCGACGCGGGCTTCGACGTGACGAACGCCATGTTCCACGTGCGCGGCAGCGACTTCAATATGCTCGACCGCACCCGACGAGTTTCGGCCCACGAGTACAGCAACAGCTACGAAGACTCGCAAGAAATGCGACTCTTCCGCCGCTTCGGCCAGCTCGTTCTGAGCGGCGCCCCCGACTACCACTGGGCCGACATCGCGCTCCAGACGCAGCAAGTCATGGACGCGTGCCTCGCCAGCGCCCGCCAAGACGGCGCCTGGATCACCCCGTAGAACAGGCTTCCAGCCTGTTACCCCCCCCTCCACATCTCCCCTCGCCCCACCTCGCCCCACCTCGCCCCCGCCCCCCGCTACACGCACCAAGTCCAGTGCCGGTCGCTCGTCGCCTGCACCGACTCGCGCGGAAATCCCAACGGCTCGACGAGATCGCGGATCTCGTCGAGCGACAGGGCGGCGTGGAGCGAGTCGGCGAAGAGGCGTCGCGCCATCGCGGACTCGCCGCCGGCGTACGTCTGCACCAGCCGCTCAAGGACGTCGAGCGAATCGGGGCGGAGCAAATCGCGAAAGAACAGGCGGCCGTGCGGCGCCAGCACTCGAACCGCTTCTCGTACGACCGACAGCGGTTCGGGGATGTGGTGCAAGATGCTGTTCGAGACGACCGCGCCGAACATGCGGTCGGGGAACGGGAGTCGTTTGGCGTCGACGTGCGCGAGTTGGATGCGCTCGCCGAGCCCCGCGATTTCGATGTTGTAGTGAGCCAACTCGAGCATCTGCACGGCGGCGTCGGCGGCCATGACGCGGCACGTCTCGTGACGGCGGCAGAGCTCGATGGGGATGCGCGCGGTGCCGGTGCCCAGGTCGAGGACGTCGTCGGGCAGCGGGCCGCTGGCGAGCAGATCGTCGACGAACTTGCGGTTGACGGCGGCGTGGTCCATCGCGTCGTACTCGCGCGCGTCTTCGACCGTGTCCATGTATTCGACTTCCAGGATGCGCGAGAGGGCCATGAGGGGCGGCTCCGTGTGAATTCGGGAGTCAGGCGCGGTCAGTCGGCGGTCGGCGGCAAGTCCAATGGTTCGTCTTCGGGCAAGTCGGCGGCGCGTCGCCAAACAGCGAAGAAGATCCCCCACAAAGTCATCAACAGCGCCACCGACAAGTAGCCGCCGGCGAAACCGAGCGTCAAGCGACGATCATGTTCGGCGAGGTCCCAGGGGAGGAACAGTGAATTGCCGGCGAGCGGCGAGTGCATGACGCCGAACAGGGTGAGCAGTGCGGAGAGGGCGGACAAGATCGCGGCGCGGAAGAGGCGGCGATCGACGATGGCGGCCAAGAGCGAGCCCCAGAGGAGGCTCGTGACGATGAAGCCGTTGGCGAGGACGTGCAGAACGTCGACGTCGGCCTGCAGTTTCTCGGGCAGTTGCGGCGTCTGGCCGGGCGGCGTGAGGGCGCCGATGACTTGGTCGAGGAAGATGCCGGCGAGCGACGCGAGTGCGGGGACGCAGGCGAGCGCGACAGCCGCGTAATGTCGGCGCGGGGTCGCATGGAAGCTCTGGGCGGTAATCTCAAGCCCCACGAAGACCAGGATCGGGAAGACGGTTGCTTTGGGGACGATCACATAGAGGTAGCCGAAGAAGCCCAGCAAACCGGCGGCGCCGACGAAGATCGCAGTGGCCAGCGCGTAGGCCGCTCGTCCTCCCATCGCTTTGTAGGCGGGATGGCCGATGTAGGGCGTCGTCTGGATGACGCCGCCGCAGAATGCCGCCACCAACGTCGCCAACGACTCGACCGCAATTACTTGCTTGGTGTCGTATTCGTCTCCCGCGGCGGCGGCGCTCTCGGTGCAGTCGATGCCGCCGACGACGGTGGCGAGTGCGAAGGGGAGTACGATTGGCAGGTAGTGGAGCGAGGTGGAAAACGCGCTGGTCCACTCCATCCGAAACGCCCCGAGCCATTCGGTAGGGAGCAGGCCGGCGGCGGGGTCGATTTCGGCCGGCGGCGCCTCGAGCCAACCGCACCCTTGCATGAGGTAGTGCAGCGAACCGCCGATCAGCAATGCTCCCAGGGCGCCTGGGATGCGGAACGGCAGCGGGACGCGGGCGACCAGCGTCGTCAGGATGACGGCGAGCGCCGTCAGGCCGACGACAGGGGAGTGCAGGGTTTCGACGAGCGGCAGGAAACTGATGAGAACAAGGGCGATGGCGGTGAGCGACCCGAGCAATCCGGCGCGGGGGAGGATCTGGCGAATCCAGCCGGAGCCGAATGAACAGGCAAACTTGAAGAGCCCGCTGATGACCAGCGAGCAAATGCCGACGTGCCAGGCGTGAGCAGCGGCGGCCGTTTCGTCGAGTCCCAGTTGATTTTTGGCGTTGAGGAAGGCGGGGCCGAGAACAAAGAGGACCATCCCTAGCGTACTAGGAGTATCCAGCCCCAGGGGCATGGCGGTGACGTTGTTGCGGCCTGTCTGTCGCGCGAGTCGAAAAGCGAGCCAGAAAAACAGAAGATCTCCGACCAAAACGCCGAGGGCCGTGCCAGGCACCATATGGCGGAGCGCGAACTTTGTAGGAAATTCAAAGACCAGGTGCAGCAGTCCCACAGTCAATAGCAAATCGGCGACATTGTCTAACATCAAGCCGAAGAACGCGTTGATGTCGCCTGGAGCAGCCCAGCGGTAGGTCGATCGGTTCACGGTCGGGCTTTGGGCACGGCTTTTGCGGGATATACGAGTCGTGAGTGTAAGTCGATCGACTTGGCATGTCAAACGATGCCGCTCACCCAGTTCCCCACGGAAGCCTCGAACTCGTTTGTTCGCCTTTTCTGGTAACATGACCGCCGCGAACGGACGTGCCGAGTGGGGAAATTACGACAGGTTTCTGTTTCCCTGCCGAACCCTTGGCCCGACGGATCGTAAAGAAATGTACGCCACCCTCGAAATGACTTCTGCTTCGAACCTTCCTGAGAACGCACCGGGGACGGACGAGGAATTGTTCCTCCGGTTTCGCGATACGGATGATCGAAGCTTGTTCGAGCAGTTGGTTCACCGTTACGAACGGGAGCTGTTCAGCTACCTGCGTCGCTATCTGGGCGATCAGGAGTTGGCGGCCGATACCTTCCAAGTCACCTTCCTCCAGGTCTATCTGAAGCGGGATCAGTTCGAACAAGGACGCAAGTTTCGTCCGTGGCTGTACGCGATCGCCACCAACCAGGCGATCGATGTGCAGCGGCGAAACAAGCGGCACCGAGTTGCCAGCTTGGATCAGCGCCACTCGCACGACGATTCGGACGTCGGCAAGTTGGTGGATCTGTTGGTAAGCGGTACGCCCGACCCGTTGACCGATGTGACCCGCGTGGAACGGCAAGGCTTGGTCCGTGAGTCGGTGGAGCAGTTGCCCGAGTTGCTGCGGGTGGCAGTGAACTTGGTGTATTACCAGGGGATGAAGTATCGTGATGCGGCGGACGTCCTGGGCGTCCCCGTGGGGACGGTGAAGAGCCGGCTCCATGCCGCACTCGTGAAAATGGGCGAATACCTGAAACAACGCGACGCCGATTGAAACTATGAGTGTCTCTGTTCGCGAACATCTGGTGGGTTACCTGCTCGGGGCGCTCGACGCCGAGGAGCAGCAACAGGTAGAACGGGCCCTGGAACGTGATTCCGGGTTGCGGGCCGAGCTGGAACGGCTGGCTCAAGTGCTTCCGGATGTGGAGTTGGATCGCGAACATCACGAGCCGCCGGCGGGGCTGGCCCGGCGGACCTGTCTTTGGGTTTCCACCCAGGTTCAAGCAGAAGAGGAAGTCCGGCCGACGCCTGCCAGTTTGCGGCCGGCGGCGGCTCGGGAATCAAGCTACGGACATCAATGGTCGTTTGCGGATCTGTTCGTCGTCGTTGGCATCGTCGTCGCCGCTTCGTTCTTGTTCTTGCCCGCCCTCTCGCACAGCCGCTTCGCCGCTCAACGCGAGCTGTGCAAGAACAACCTGCGACTGATCGGTTTAGGGTTGGAACAGTATGCGGAGATGTTCACCGGCATGTTCCCGCAGATTCCCGAACAAGGGAATCGCTCCTTTGACGGCATCTACCTGCCAGTTTTGCGCGACAATCAGTATTTGGCAGACGCCCACGTGACGGGCCGTTGCCCGACTTCGCCTTTGCCGCCGACCTCGGCAAACGGATTGGCGACGAGTAATTTGGCGACAAATGAATTGGCGACGTCCGGCGTCCCCACGTTGGTCGAAATCGACCGCTCCTCGCCGGTTCAAATGGCGCAGGTGCGAGCGCGTGCCCATGGCGGGTACGGGTACAACGTCGGTTTCTTGCAGGACGGTCGCAAGTACGTCGGCCCGCGCAACCTCCGCCGCTCCACCGTCGGTCTGCTCGCGGACGCTCCCAGTCGCGGGGCGGTCACGAACCGGAGCGACAATCACAGCGGTCGGGGCCAGAACGTTCTTTACGAAGACTTCCACATCGGCTTCATTCCGGGGTGCATCGGCGACGACTGTCCCGATCCGATCTACTTCAACCGCGATGGCCGAATCGCCCTCGGCGCCGACGACCTGGACACGGTCATCGTCCACCCCGAAACGCCGCTCGAAGACCTGTTTCACGCTCGCCGCTAGCGAGTCGCCTGCTCCAAGGCTACGAGACCGTCTGGGGCCCCCAAGGGACGTCGATCGTGCTGGCGCAAATCGAGTACGAGTAACGCGTTGCTGAGTACGAGTACGAATGCGGCGTCCGCCCCTAGACTGTCTGAGCGTTCTGGGAACGATCGCACAGACGAGTCTTGCACTCCATCGCCGCGAGGCCGTCGAGATGGTCGAAGGCGGCACGCTGTTGTCGCCGGAGTTGTCGTAGGAGGTGGGGGGCCGCCCTCGAACCGGTGGTGTCGCTTCGCTCAACCACCGGTTAATCGCTATCAAGCCTTCGGCTTGAGTGACGGTGATGCCTTGGAGTTTAGCTGTGGCGAAAGGCCTCATGGCGTTGCCCGCCAGGGCTCTAAACCCATCTACGAGAGGCGAAGCGAGTGCGAGTCTGGCGCCCACGACCTTCGGGGCGCTGAGGATGCTTGGTTTCTCTAGATTGCCGAGATTCTCATTTTGATTCTCGAACGGGCAGCGGCGAGCGAATCTTGCAGAATGGTGAAAGTCTGCCGGTTCTTCCGTCGATAAGGGTTGTGACGATTCCGAGGCCATCGAGTGACAGACAGCGGAGGTTGGGACGATGAAGGCTAAAATGGCGACAGCTTGGGTTCATGCATCGCTGTGCCTGGGTGGATTGCTGGCTGCGATCACGGCTACCGGCTGCCAAGTCACGGTGGGCGGCCAGACATTGCCGAGCCCCTATTATCACACGGACGACGTGCAGTACTTTGCGCCGGGGCCTGAGTTCGTGCTGTCGAAGGAAGCGGCCGCTCAGAAGGCGTACAACGCCGAGCAGCAGCTCCAGCAGACTCGCTAAATCCCCCGCGCACGCGGATCGCCCGCACACGCGGATAGACTGCCGTGAGCGGCGCGCTACGGCAGGTTCTCGTCGACCGGTGCAAACAGGTCGGCGATGGACGCATCGTGTGCGCATTCGTCGCTTATCGATGGGAGCGACGGCGCCCACGGCTCTTCGTCCGTCGCGGCGACATTTGCATCGGCCCATGCGTCGCGTCGCGCCACCTTCGCGGCGGGTCGCTCCGTGCCGCCCTCGTCGCTTGCTTCGACATCGCTGGCGGAATCGCCGGCCGGCGTGAATCCGGCGGACGGCCAATCGGCGAGCAACAAATCGGCGGCGAACTCGTTCGGCTCGCCTTCGCCTTCGCCCGCATCAGGGCCTTCTCCGCCTAAGCCCGCATTCAGGGCGTTGACGACCAAGAGGGCGTCGAGCGGCGTGAGGTATCCGTCGCCTGTCACATCGTAGAAGTATCGTGGATTCACCGGCGGGGTCGGCAAGAGACCATTGGGGCCGATGATCGTGGGGAAGTTCAGCTCATTCGTGAGAATGACCGCATCCGCGGGGCTGATGACGCCGGGCGGGTTGGGATCGACATCCAAGCGATTATCAGGATTCTGCCAGCCGACGATGGTGATCGTGACGGTCGCTTCCTCCACCCCGCCCTGCCCGTCATCCACCGTGTAGGTGAACGTTTCTACGCCCAAGAACGGTTGCGGCGGCGTGTAGAGCAACGACAGTCGATCGGGCGCAATTTGCACCAACCCGCCGCTCGAAGTCGCCCCGACGCTCACAATCGTCAAGATATTCGTGCCGTCCGGATCCGTGTCATTGGCGAGGACGTCGAGCGGATTGTCAGACGTGTTCTGCCGCAAGGTGAACGCGTCATTTTCAGGGATGGGAGCACTGTTGAAGTTGCCGACCGTGAGCGTCACGGTGGCGCTCGCGGTCCCGCCGCGGCCGTCGCTGACCGTGTAGGTGAACGTCTCCACGCCGGTGTATTGCGGGGGAGGCGAATAACGAATCACGGTGTTGTTGTCGGTGACCGTGACCTGGCCGCCGCGATTCGGCACCGAGACGCCCGTGATCGTCAGCACCTCGTTCACGTCCGGCGCGAACGGGTCGTTGGACAACACTCGCAGCCGATTTCCCGAACTGTTGCGGTTGATCTCATACGCGTCGTTCAAGGCGATCGGCGGGTTATTGACGACCGTGACGTTCAGCGTGACGGAAGCGGTCGCCTCGCTGCCGCTGGAATCGCGAATCGTGTATTGAAACGAATCAGCGCCGGTGTAGCCGCCGACCGGCGTGTAGCGGATGAACGAATCATTCTCGATGAACAGCGAACCGTGCTGCGGCGTCGTGGCCGACAGGATGAAAATCGTTTCGCCGCTATCGGGCGCCGTCGAATCGTTGGCGAGAACGTCGAGCAAATTGTTCGAGCTGTTCGGATTGACGGCGAAAGAATCGTGCGTCGCCGTGGGGGGATCGTTGCTGTTGAGCACGTTGACGGTCACCGTCTCGGTCGACGAGCCGCCGTTGCCGTCGACGACCGTGTACGGGAACGTCTCCGTGCCCGCGAAGTCGGCCGCTGGCGTATACCGCAGCACGGCGCCGTCGATGACGATCGTCCCGCCCGCACTGCCCGGGCCCGCCGCCGCGATCGTCAGGGTCTCGCCGACGTCGGGCAAACCGGTGTCATTGGCCAATACGTCAATCACGTTATCAACGCTGTCCTCCGCGACGGTGACGACGTCTGGCTGGAGATTGGGGTTCTCGTTGATGTTCGACACTTCGATCGTCACGGTGGCGGTGGAGCGACTGCCGAGTCCATCGTCGACCGTGTAGGTGAACGACTCGGGGCCGGCGTAGTCGGGCGCCGGCGTGTACTGCAGGCTTCGTCCGCCGACGATGCGCACCGTCCCGCCCGCCGTCGCCGCCGACGTGTCGACGATCGACAACACCCCCTGGGAATTCACCAGGTCGTTGACGAGCACGTTCAGCGAATTGGCGACCGAGTCTTCGCGCACGCGATACACGTCGTCGGTCGCACGCGGCAGATCGAGCGGCGGGTCGACGAAGGCGACAAACGTTTGGCTGTTCGACGGACGCGCAAGGAAGAAATTGAAATCGTCCAGCGACGTCGTAGTCAGTACGATGTAGCCGTTGTTCGACGCGACGGCCAAGCACGGCGCGGACGCTTCGCCCGCCACGCAGGCGCCCGGCTTGATGTCGATGTCTGAAAGAAAACCGCCGACCGGATTGTTGATCGACGCCAGCAGCACTCCGTCCGCGTCATAGCGATAGATGCCGGGCTGCGTCAGGTAGAGGCTCCCCGCTTGGTCGACCGCGATCGCGCGATGCTCTTGCGGCAGCAAAATCGTGTCGACCAGCGACATGTCGGACGGATCGTAGACGCGCACCAAGTTGCCGCCGCCGGTCGCGCTGCCCGTGTAGATCAAGGCGTAAATCAGGCCGTTCAGCCCGACCGCGACATCCATCACGTCGCTGCCCGACGCCGAAAACCGTTCCGCCGAGTCGCTGTTTTGCGCCGTAAACAACGTGTTGTTCGGTTCCACTTCGGTAAGCTGCCCGTCGCCGCCGGAGACGTAGGTCGAGTGGCCGGTGAGGGACATGTGGAGCGTATACGATGCGCCGACCGGAACGCCTTCCGGCGTGCAGCAACCGCCCACCTCGACCGTGTACTGCCCCGGATTCGCGAAGGTGTACTCAAGATACGAGTCGCGATTCGACGTGCTGCCCAACTGCCCATTCGTCACGTCGTTGAAAATCGACGACATGGCGATCACATTGCCGTCCGCGTCGTACAAACGCAGGTACGAATGGAAGCTGCCCGGAGCGCCCGTGTCGCCGCCGTCAATGTCGAAGATGCCGCGAGCGCCGGCGTCGGCGACCGTGAATGAGTAGTAATCGAACGAACCGTCGCCCGTGCCTTGAATGCTCACGTGCGGGATCGTCGTCGAGGTGTTGGTCACCGAATCGCCGATGTTGGGGTCGGTGGAAGTCGTCCAGCCGGAATCGAGGTTGTTGACGTTGAAACGCACAATCCCGCGACCGTCCGTCGGCTCGCTGCGCACCTTCATGTCCGACGCATAGACGAAGTCGTCGAGCGCCGCGATGCCGCCGAACGAAATGTTGTTTCCAGTGCTCCAATACGGAATCGACGAATGGACCCACGTTCCGGCGACCGGATCGTACGTCGACAAACGGGCGTCAAACGTCCCGTTATAAACCTGAGCATTCCCGTTGGCGTCCAATACCACGTCGCGCGCCCGCTCCGAAACGGCAATCGACGGATGGGGAATCTCGGCCGACTGCACCTGTAGGCCGTCCGGCGTGAATTCGTACAGCATTGACGATTGGTCGGTGGGCGAACTGGTCACCAGCAAGTTGCCGACCGTAAACGCCGCCAACACCCGGCGCGATTCCAGCGTTTCGATCCCGAGCCGCCGAGACCGGCGCAACGTAGGTTTCCCCAAGGGAGAGCGTCGCCGAGCCGCTCGAGACGGCGGCGAATTGAGCTGCCAAAACACTGAACAACTCCTTAGTGGGAAACATCTTACGTGCGTCGATCGGCCCCGCGGAGCCTCCACCGGCGCGCAAACTCGTTCCTAACTCGCGCCGTTTCAAGCCGTTCCATCCTAACACGGGCCTTACCCACCAGCAATAAATACGCAAGCTGGGAGGAATGGATAAAGCCAGTTCCTCGGCCGCTCGCGCGTTAGGGTTGGTAGGTTCCCTACGGACCGCCCGGACGCTCGCTCCCCTGTGTTAGCTCGATTTCGCAACGAACGCAACAAACTGGCCTACCGCCCTTTGCTCCTCCTCGGTACAGTCCGCGCGCGAGTCGGGGTAGCTCGTTCACGCACCCCGTCCCGCCCATTCGCTCCTTTCGAGGACGCCGTTCGGCGAGTTGCCATGAGTCGGTTTGAAGATATGCAGGCCCGAATCCGACAGATGCCGTTGCTGCTGACTGTTTTGTTGGCCGGATGCGGCATGCTGGGAACGCTGGAAGCCCGCGCGCTTGCGCAAACCCGTTCGGCTGCCGGCCAATCGGTGATGCGTACGCCGCGGACGACCAATGTGGCCGTCGACCCGCAAGACGAACCTGCGATGGAGGAAGAAGCGGAAGGGGAAGCTGCCCCGACGCCTGCGAAATCCCGCCCCAAGACGGCGCCGGTCGAATCGGAGTCGCTACGCTCGGCGCCGCGCGTGCCGAAGGCGCCGGCGCGCGACGTGACGCCCGAAAACGCCTCGGAACCGCCCTCCAACTATGAACGGGCGCCGAGTCGCGAGATGGTTCCCGAGTTGGCGGAACCGTCCGAACTGATGGAAGAGCCGTGGGCCGAACCGCTGCAGCCGCAGACCGGCTGGTGGGCCGGCGCCGAATACATTCTCTGGTGGCGCCGCGGCATGGGGCTCCCGCCGCTGGTCACGACGAGCCCGCTGGGAACGCCTGCGCAAGACGCCGGCATCTTGGGCGGCGATACGACGGTGTTGTATGGAAATCAAACGGTCGTCGACCAAGCTCGACCGGGCGGACGGCTGAGCTTTGGCTGGTGGGCCGACGCCGAACAGACGCGCGGCTGGATGGCGCGCACGTGGTTCCTGGCGCAATCCACCTCGCAATTCGACGCCTCGCAGTCCGACTACGCGATCCTCGCCCGCCCGTTTCTCGACGTCACCGGCACGCCCGAACAAAACTCGCTTTTGGTCGCCTACCCTGCGGGAGCGGGCAACATTCAGGTTCAAGCGGAATCGGACGTCATCGGCGGCGACGCACTGTGGCGGCAGATGATCTACATTAGTCCTCGTTCGCGGGTCGACCTGTTGCTTGGTTACCAATTCGCCACGATCAACGACAGCTTGCTGATCAACAGCGTCAGCGACCCGACGACGACGCCGTTTCAAGTCACCGACATGTTTTCCACGCGGAATGAATTCCACGGCGGCGCCTTGGGGCTCATGTTCGTCTACGACCGCCCCGGCGTGCGACTCGACTTGCTGGCGAAGGTGGGCCTGGGCAACATGCACCAGTCGGTGCAAATCAACGGACTCAGCAACGGTGCCTCAGGCGGTTTGCTGGCTCAAGCCACCAACATCGGCATGTATTCGCGCGACACCTTCAGCGTCGCTCCGGAACTGGGCGCCACGGTTACTTGGTTCTTGACCGACAGCATCGAGTTTTCGCTCGGTTACTCTTTGCTGTACTTCACGAATGTGACGCAGTCGAACATGGCGATCGACCCGGAACTGGCGGTGAATCTGTCCGTTCCGTTCGCCGGCGCCGCGCGACCTGAATTTGTGTTCCAGGACGACGACTTCTGGATTCACGGCGTGAATTTCGGCGTCACGTTCCGCTACTAGGATTCCACGGGGCCGGTTTCCAACCGCACCTCGTCGTCGCCCAAATTGAAGCGTTCTACGGCGGCCGCGCCGGCCTTTGCGCCGGCGACGACCAGGAGCGCTCCGATCTCCGGCCGCGCCGCGCAGTACTCCGCGGTCGCCTCGAGCCCCAGGACGTAGAACGACGTGGCGAGTGCGTCGGCTTGAGCGGCCGTCGGCGCCAAGACGGTCGCCGAGACGACTCGGTCGGCAGGTCGACCGGTGCGCGGGTCGAGGATGTGGCCGTAGCGACGACCCTGGTGAAAGAAGAATTGCGAGCCCGACCCCGAGGTCCCCAGCGCTCGGTCGCGCAACCGAATCTCCGCTAGTTTCTGATCGGGACGGAGCGCATGCCGCAAGGCGACGATCCAGCCTGTCTCCGACTCCAGCAACCCGGCGCGCGTTCCCCGTCCCACAATGCTGCTGGTCCCGCCATGCAGTAGGAAGTCCTGGACGCCCGCGTCCCACAGAAATTCGACGCACCGGTCGAGGGCGTAGCCTTTACCGATCGAACCCAAATTGATCTCCAGCCCGGCCCGCAGAAACCGCACCGAACGCCGCGTTTCGTCCAACTCCAAGTGCTGCGATCCGACTCGTTCCAGCGCCTGTTGTATCTCGACGTCGTTCGGCAGCCTTCCCGCACGACGGAAGAAGCCCCAGGTTTTCGAGAGCGGCCCGGACGTGATGTCGAACGCGCCTCCCGTGTCGGCATGCAACTGTTTCGCCTGCTGGAGCAACGCGAACAAGCGCGGTTCCACCTCGACGGCGCGCTCGAACGCCGACGCATTCAGCCGACTGACTTCGCTGTGGTCGCGGTAGACGGTGAGCTGCTCCTCGAGGCGTTCGACGAGGTCGAGCGCCTGCAGCGCCGCATCGGGACCCTCGGGATACTGGCCGGCGTTCAGCATGACTTCGAACTCGCACGCCATGGCGGTCCGTGCGACGTGAATCAAGTAGGCCGGCGGACGTCGGCGCGCCGCGGCCGCTTGTGCGGCGGCGCTGTCGGCCGAGGATTGGGCGAGTCGTTGGACGGCGCGGCCCGAGAGCAGGTCGCGCCGACTGGGACGCTGCGGGTCGCTCATGGCGGCGGTTCTCCATTGCGCCACGCCTCGACATTGGCGGAAATGAGCACCTGGAGAAACGTACCGGCGAGGTACCCCAGAATGCCGCCGATCACCAGGAACGCCCCGACGCCGAAACTCACGTTGCCCCAAGTCGCCTTGCGGCCCAGCATTTGGAGCAGCCAAAAATAGCCGCCGATCGCCATGGCGACGGAGCCGATGATCGGCGAAATGAAGCGGAAGCGGCCGAGCGACTGACGCTGTGTGAGTTGGGAAGGCGGAGCCAGCTTTTTGACGTCGGCCGGCGTGAGGCCGCCGCGCGGCGTTTCGGTCGGCCCTGGGTCTGTGATCCGTCGATTGCCGCTGCTGCGCAGCTGCATCCCGAGCGCATTTCCCAAGACGTGGGCGACGACCGACAAGCTGAGCACGGCCAAGACGGCGCTCACCATCGGAGGCAGCCATTTCATGGCCGCCATGAGGACGCACAAGCAGGTGATCCCCAGCCAGACGGTGCGTAAGCCGAATTGGGGCGGTCGCAGGCCGGCCCGCAGGTCGTCGGAGTGGGGGGGAGGAACGTTCATGGCTTGGTCTTGGAGCCCGGCGAAAGGCGACGAACGACCTCTGATCATAACACGGTCGGCCTGGCGGCGACTCGATGTGTCGGTCGTGTTGATCGCTACAGTCGTGTTTGATTGCCGTAACCGTGCGCGTCGTTGCAATCCGTTCATTCGGATCAATCGGCTTAAGCCGGAGAATCGGCGCGGCCGAAACAGAAGTAGGGAGACGCTCGTCGTTGCGTTGGCAAGTCGGCGTCCTTCCGCTGCGCGTCCGGGAGGTCGGGGATGGGAAAGCAACAGAGGCTGATTCGCACGTTGGTCGCGCTTGGATTGGCGGCCGGCGTCAGTCAGGGATTCGCGCAAGAATGGAGCGGCATGCGTCGTACGCCGGAAGCGAACGCAGCCGAGCGTCTTGCACCCGTCGTCCAACCGGCGAGCGCCCGCCGCGTCGCGGCGGGACCGGCCGTGATGCGCACCGTGCACGCTCAAGATCCGCGAACTGCCGTCGCCGAGGAATTGCCCCCACAGCCGCCCAGCGAGGGGCCCTCGGCGACGGTGAACGGATTGACTCTGGATGACATCGAACAACTGACTCTGGAAAACCATCCCGGCATCGCGGAACTGGCCGCTCGAGTCGAGGCGGCGCGCGGGTTCTGGCTGCAAGCTGGACTCGCGCCGAACCCGCTCGTCGGCTATTCGGGCCAGCAAATCGGCAGCCGTGGGTTGGCCGAGCAGGACGGCGTCGTCGTGCAGCAGGAAATCGTTCGCGGCGGCAAACTGCGACTCAGTCGCGCGGTGGCGGAGCAGGAGATCCAGCGGGTCGAGATGGAGTTTTCGACCGAACAGATGCGGGCCCTCACCGTGGCCCGTAAGGCGTACTACGACGCCATGGTTGCGCAAAAGCGAGCACAGTTCAACGACCAATTGGTGGAGATCGGCGCTCGCGGCGTGCAGGTCGCCGAGTCGTTGCTGAAGGCCAAGGAAATCGGCCGCACCGACCTCCTGCAAGCGCGGATCGTGGCCGATCAGGCCCGCATCCTCCAGACCAACTCGCGGAATCGAGTGATCGCGACGTGGCGGTCGCTGGCCGCTTCCACCGGCGTTCCCGAACTTCCGCCTCAACCGCTCAACGCCAGTCTCAACGCGCTCGATCGCACCTACGATTGGGACGAAACCATTCAGCGCTTGTTGGGCTCCAGTCCCGAATTGGCGACGGCGATCGCCACGGCGGAACGAGCTCGAGCGACCATTGATCGGGCGCGGGTGGAATACGTCCCCAACTTGACCATCCAAGGGATCGTGCAACGCGATGCGGCGATTCGGTCGACCGACGGCGCGTTGCAGGTCACCATGCCGATCCCGGTCTTCAATCGCAATCAAGGCAATGTCCGGGCGGCGGAAAGCGAACTGATCGCCGCCGAGAACGCCATTCGTCGCGTCGAAAACTCGCTGCAAAGCCGACTCGCGCCGGTCTACGAACGGTACGCGAACGCCAAGCAGCAGGTGGAGAAGTACGAAACCGAGATCTTGCCCAACGCGCAAGAGACGCTCGACCTGGCGCAAGCCGGATTTCAAGCGGGCGAAATCGGCTACCTCAACCTGCTCACCGCCCAGCGGACGTTCTACGAAATGAACGTCGCGCACCTCGACGCGCTCCGCGATTTGTGGAACGCCATCTGGGACATGGAAGGGCTGCTCACCGATTCAACGTCGACGACCATTCAGTAACGACCGTTTCTGCGGCGAACGCTAGCTCAGTTCGGGCAAAGAACCCGTGCTGTCGCCCAACTGCGCCACGTCGATTTCCATGCGGTTCAGCAACGAGACCCACAGGTTGTTGAGCGGCGTTTCATTGGTGTAACGGAGGTGGCGGCCGGCGGTCAGCGTGCCGCAGCCTTTGCCCGCCAGCAACAGCGGCAGATTGTCGTGATTGTGGGCGTTGCCGTCCGAGTTGCCGCTGCCGTACGCGACCATGGCGTGATCAAGCAGCGTACCGTCCCCTTCCGTCACCGCCTTCATCCGTTCCAACAGATACGCGTACTGCCGCATGTGGAACGTATTGATCTGGCGAATCTTCGCCTTCTTGGCCTCGTCGTTTCCGTGGTGCGAGAGGTCGTGGTGCCCCTCGGAAACGTTGATGAACGGGTACGGCTTGTTGCTGCCTTCGTTCGCCAGCACAAAGGTGCAGACGCGCGTGACGTCGGCCTGGAAGGCAAGCACCATCAAGTCGCACAACAGTCGAATGTGCTCCTCGTAGCTGGCCGGTATCCCCGTCGGCGCTTTGTAGTCGGGCGTCTTCACCGGCGGCAGTTTTTCCGCGCGTTCGATTCGCAATTCGATGTCGCGGACGGCCGAGAAGTATTCATCGAGTTTCTGGCGGTCCTTGATCCCGAGTCGCGCGGAGAGGTCTTGCGAGTCGCTGCGGACGAAATCGAGGACGCTCTTGCGACGCGCGTCGCGCTGGAGTCGCTGAGCGTCGGGCGTCGAGGCGAAGAGACGCTCGAACACCAGCTTCGGATTCACTTCTTTCGGCAGCGGCTGCGTCGCCGACCGCCATGACATGGTGGACGAGTACACGCAGCTGTAGCCCGAGTCGCAATTGCCGGCCATGGCGCCCGCTTCGCAGCCGATCTCCAGCGACGCCAGACGCGTCTTGTCGCCGAGCCGCGCGGCGATCACTTGGTCGACCGAAACCCCGGCGCGAATGTCGGCGCCGTCGGTCTTGCGCGGCTGCGCGCCGGTGAGGAAGGCGCCGAGCGCTCGAGCATGATCGCCGCCGCCGTCGCCATGGGGACGCGCTTTGTCGGCGGTGAGTCCGGTGAGGACCAACAGTTGTTCGCGGACGTTGGCGAGCGGTTCGAGGATCGGCGTCAACTCGAACTGCGAACCTTCGGTTTTCGGGGTCCAATCGGCCATGTTGACGCCGTTCGGGACGTAGAGGACGGCCAACCGATTCGGCGCTTCTTGCCCAGGCTTCGTCTCGCCGCTCCACGCCGTCACAGGCCCCATGGCTTCCAGCCACGGCAACGACAAGGCGACGCCCAGCCCGCGCAGGACCGTACGACGGGAAAGCTTTTGCGATGGAATCAACATGCGGTTTGCTCCTCTGGCTACTGAACGTCGCTGCCGCGACGCAATCGGAACGGATCGCTGGCGACGATCCCGACGATGAGTCGCGAAAATCGGTAGTCGTGGGCTTCCAGGTCGGACGCGATGCGTTCGATCGTCGGCCGATCATAGTACTCGACGCCTCGCCCCAGGCCGTACGTCAGCATCTTCTCGATGAGGCTGCGGGCGAAGAGTCCCTTGCGTTCCTTGAGGATCGACTTGAGATCCTCGGGCCCTTGAAACGTCGTCCCGTCGGGCAGACGACCGGCAGGATCGATCGGGAAAGCTCCATCCTTCGTGCGGAATGCGCCGATCGCGTCATAGTTTTCGAGCGCAAAACCCAGCGGATCCATTTTCTCGTGGCAGTTCGCGCAACTGGGGTTTCGCCGGTGAATTTCCAATCGTTCGCGCAGCGACGCGCCTGCCGCCGCCTGCTCGTCGTTCGGCAGTTCGGGGACGTTCGGCGGCGGCGCCGGCGGCGGCTCGCCGAGCAGTTGTTCGAGAATCCAACGCCCCCGTTTGACGGGCGAAGTACGCGTCGGATTCGAGGTCACTGCAAGGATGCTCGCCTGAGTCACCAAGCCGCCGCGCGTGCGATCTTGCAAGGCGACTCGCTGAAACTCGCGGCCGCGAAGCGGTTGACCGCCGGGCCGCTCCGCCTTCTTGCCGACGAGATTGCCTTGCGTGTCGGCGATGCCGTAAAGTCGCGCGAGAGGTTCGTTGAGGAACGTGTAGTCGGCGTCGAGCAGATCGAGGATGCTGCGGTCCTCGCGCATCACCGACGCGAAGAACCGCGAGGTTTCCTCAAGCATTGCGCCGCGCAGGCGTTCGTTGAACTGCGGAAACTGCTTCGCGTCCGGTGCGAACGTTTCGAGACGCTTCACTTGCAGCCACTGCAGCGCGAACTGGCTGACCAGCGCATCGGCCTTCGGATCGGCCAGCATCCGACGGACTTGCGGTTCGAGGTTTTTCGCAAGCGTTCCGGCCCGCGCTTCTTCGAGCAACGCGTCGTCCGGCAGGCTGCTCCACAGGAAGTACGAAAGTCGCGAAGCCAGCTGAAATTCATCCAGCGGTCGCGACTCGGGCGCTTCTGGGCGGTCGTCCAGTTCCACTCGGAATAAGAATTTCGGGGAGCAGAGGACGGCTTGCATGGCCATCTGCATGGCCCCTTCCCACTTCTCGCCGTTCGCCTGCGCCACTTCGACCAGCTTGACGAGTCGCGTCAATTCGTCGTCGGTGGGAGGGCGGCGATAAGCACGGGTCGCGAACCGTGCCAGCGCTTCGCGCGTCTGTTCGGCGACCGGCTTGTCCGGTGCGACGGCCAGGAGCCGGCGATGGCTGGCGGGGCGCGTGTCGAGCGGCCCTTCGAGCGCCAAGTATTCTACGAACAACTTGACGGGCGGCTGACCGTCGGCCGGTTTGACCAGCGCGATCGCCATCCGCTGCCGGCCGGCCATCGGGGGGACGCGCAATTCGATCCGCTGCGCCTGCTTGGGGTCGCTCGTTTTGATCTCGAGCGTCTCGAGCACTCGGAACGGTCGCAGCGCGGCGACCGCCTGCCCGGCCAACTGCGCGGCTTGCTCGTCGCTCGCCGGTTCCGCGACCCCTTCGCCGGCGACGAGCACGGCGACGCGAACGGGCGCGGCGTCGTCGACGGCGCCGCCTTCGCGAGTGGCATAGACGCGCGAGCGGAAGACGTACTCCCCTTCGGCCTCCCACTGGTAAGGAGTATGCAACGGTCCCGTGGCGATGGGCGAATCGCCGCTGGAACTGATGGGGCGGAAGTTGCCTTCGAGCGCGATGTTGGGACCGGCCGGCTCGCTATAGCGCGTCGACAGGTGTCGCTTGGGCGGCGGCGGCGGGTTGGGGACGATCGCCCGCGACATGATGCTTTCGGCGGCCGCCAGGTAGCGCTCCATGAGCACCGGGGAGAGCGTCAGCACGTCGCCGATGTTGTCGAAGCCATGGCCGATATCGTCGGCGGGAAAGTCCTCGGTCGGATCAAAGTCGACGCCGACCAAATCGCGGATCGTGTTGCGATATTCCACTCGATTCAGCCGCCGCATGGTGACTCGCCCCGGATCCGGTTTGGCCGTGCGATCGGCATGGTCGAAGAGCGCTTTGACGGCGTCGGCGAAGGCGTCGATCTCGGGGCCGGTAGGCTGCGGCTTGTCGTCGGGCGGCATTTCGCTGGCGCGGACCAGCTTGAGGACGTTCATCCAGATCTTGCGACTGCGAACCATGCTGGTTGCATCGCGGAACCGGTCGAGCGACAGTTCGGCTTCGGGCTTTTCGGCGCCGTGGCAGTTGAGGCAGTATTTTTCCAGGAACGGCCGAACCGCCTGCGAGAATTCGGGCAAAGGCGGTTCCGCAGCCGGCAGCTTCGCGGCGGCGACGGAGAGGGAAACAACGACGAACAGCGCCAAGAGTCGGGAGCGAGCGAACATAACGGACCTACAGGCGGGAGTCGGAACAAGCTGCGGTCGAATCAGGCGGGGCGGCGGGCGGGAGTTCTCAGGAACTCGCCCCATTGTGACCTGTCGACGCCCCGCTTGGCAAGAACAATCACACAGCGCCCGTAGAACAGGCTTCCAGCCTGTTACCTCCCCGCTGCCAGCCCGCGACCCAACCCTGTCACCTCCCCCCGCGCGCCACTCCCCCGACCTTGCGTCGGGGGCCCCGCGAACGCGCAGCGAACTGCAAACTGTCCCGCCCGCGCATCACCGCGGCGTTCCGCCCAGACGTTCTGCCCAGACAGGCTGGAAGCCTGTCCTACGCTGATTTCTACGCTGACTTCTCGGTTGTTTGGTGCAGACAGGCTGGAAGCCTGTCCTACGACGGGGGCTAGATGGGGATGCCGTTCCAACGGACGAAGGCTTCCAGCGCGTAGAATTCGGGCAAGCCGATGCGGTTGTAGCGATCGGCGGTGCCTTGATTGCGATCTTCGGCGCGCTGCCAGAATTGGCGCGGATCGGTGCCCGGGAACAGCGCGTCGTCCTTTTGGCTTTCGTGCATGAAGATCGCCTTGCGCTTGCGGCGCAGGTCGCTGGGGCTGAGCGGCACGGCGATTTCGATTTCGTGCAAATCGTATTCTTGCCAGGCGCCGCGGTACAGGAGGACTTCGGGGCGCGAACCGCGAGCGGCTTCGATTTCCTGCAGTGCGCGGAAGATGGCTTCGGCGCAGACGCGGTGCGTGCCGTGGGGATCGGAGAGGTCCCCTGCCACGTAGATTTGGTGCGGGTCGACTCGTTCAATCAACTCGCGCAAGATGCGGACGTCGTCGGGGCCGACCGGATTCTTGGATACGGTCCCCGTTTCGTAAAACGGCAGCTGCAGGTTGTGGAGATGTTCCTCTTTGCAGCCGACGACGAAGGCCCCGAATTTCGCTTCGCTCCAGCGAATCAGTCCCTTGATGCGGCGGACGTTGTCGATGTCCGGTTCGCCGGGCTTCTTGTGGGTGAGCGAATTGAGAACGGCCGACTCCAGCTGCAGCGACTTGTCGGTCTCGAGTCCGAACAGGCGGTTGTATTCGGCGACGAAATCGGCGACTCGGTGAGCATCGTGATCAAAGACTGCAATGTTGCCGCTGGTCATGTAGGCGACATGCACTTCGTGGCCGTCTTCGTTCAGTCGAATGAGCGTGCCGCCCATGCTGATGACGTCGTCGTCGGGGTGCGGGCTGAAGCAGATGACGCGCTTGCGTCCGCCGGCCGGGTCGGCCGCGCGTCCAGCCGGATGGTGTTCGATCGTGGCCATCATCCAATCGAAGACGCTTCGCGCGAGCACTTCGGCGGGGCCGTGTTTGCGTACGAGTTGGTGCAGGCCGTGGTCGCGGAAGTCGTCGTCCGACAACTTCAAGCACGCCTTGCCGGTCTGTTCGCACAACCACAGCACGGCGCGCTTGATCAGCGGGTCGTTCCAGCAGAGCGGGCCGACCAGCCAGGGGGTGGCGCGGGCCTTGAGCAGTTGGCCGGCGGCGCTGTCGACCAACACGGTGGCGTCGGAATGGTCCTGGACGTGGCTGGCGGGGAGCTTGTCGGAGGGGGCGTCCTCGAGCAACGACCGGACTACCTTGGCCTTGTGTTCGCCGAGGGCGACGAGCAGCAGTTTGCGGGCGGCGAGGAGCGTGCCGAGCCCCAGGGTGATGGCTTGCGTCGGCACATGTTCTTCGCCGAAGAAGTCGCTGGCCGCCGCTTTGCGAGTGGACGGATCGAGCGACGCGATTCGCGTGCGGCTGCCGCGCGACGTGTACGGTTCGTTGTAGCCGACGTGGCCGTTGCGACCGATTCCGAGCAAAGCCAGATCGAGTCCGCCGGCGCGGGCGATCGCCGCTTCCACTTGCTGCGCGTATTCCGCGACCTGCTCGACCGGCGTGAGGCCGTCGATGAGGAAGACGTTTTCGGCCGGGATGTTGACGTGACGCAGCAGTTGTTGACGGAGGATCGCGCCGTGCGACTGGGGCTGATCGAGTCCCAGGCCGTGGAGTTCGTCGAGCGCGAAGACGATGACGCGCGAGAAGTCGAGTTGTTCGTCGCGATGGAGGCGCACCAGTTCGCGGTAGATGCCGGTGGGGGTGGAGCCGGCAGGGAGGGCGATGACCGCCGACTGGCCTTGGGCGTTGCGTTCGCGGATCAGGGCGGCGATGGATTGGGCGACGTGCCGAGCCAGATCGCCGGGAGTTTCAAAGACGTAGCTGGGCACGCGAGTGCCGCCGATGCGGGACGGGGATGCGGCAGACGGAAGGACGCTCATGGGAAAAACGACCGCGAAAGGGAACAGCGGGAGAGGAACGTCAAGTCGAGGCCCCAGCGTATGCCATGTCGGTCTGCCGCTCAACACCCGCTCCGGCGGGGTGTCGCGGGCGGCGTTCGATTGACGGTCTCTGCGCCGACCCCTAGAATTCCAGACCCTTCTAGGCCGCGAACCTCGTCAGGCGATTCGGCCTCTTGATAGGCAGGGTGTTTCTTAGTTTTTTCCAAATCGAGTGCGGCGACTTCGCCGCCGCGGAGATAGAGCCATGGGCGCAAATTCGAAGGAATTCACGGACGACAATTTCAAGACCGAAGTACTGGGGTCCGCGGTGCCGGTCCTCGTCGACTTCTGGGCGCCGTGGTGCGGCCCGTGCCGGCAGATTGCGCCCCTCATCGAAGAGCTGGCCGCCGAAAACAAAGGGTCCGCCGTCGTCGGCAAGGTGAATATCGACGACAACCCCAACGCGGCTCAGGATTACGGCGTGAGCAGCATTCCGACGCTTTTGGTGTTCAAGGGCGGCCAGGTCGTCGGCCGTTTCGTCGGTGTGCAAGGCAAGGCCCGCATTCAGTCGGCCATCGATGCGGCGAAGGCCTAGCGAACAGCCGATCAGGGCGTCGCGATATCAGGGCGTCGCGATATCTAAGAGCGTCAGATCGGGGGCGAGCCGCTTGAGCTCGTCCCCGAGCAGTCGTTGAACGCCCCGCGTCGTCGATTTCTTCAGAGCGGCTTGTAGGATCTGTTCAGCGTCGCTCGTGGAGACGTGCGCTGCCAGCTCCTTGATCGACGGGATGAACGCAGGGCTCATGCTGAAGCTGCGCAGCCCCATCCCCAGCAGCAAGACGAAGGCCCGCGGTTGGCCGGCCATTTCGCCGCAGACCGTCAGCGGTTTATCGTGTTTGCGGCAGGCGCGGATGACGTAATGCAGGATGCGCAAGACGGCCGGCGCCAGCGGCTGGCACAGGTGGCTCACCTTCGGATTGTCGCGATCGGCCGCCATCAGGTACTGGACGAGATCGTTGGAGCCGACGGAGACGAAGTCGGCCAGTTTGAGCATGGAATGGATGGAGACGGCGGCGGCCGGGACCTCCAGCATCATGCCCAACGGCACTTCCGCGTACGGCTTGCGTGCGGCTTGAAGTTGCTGAGTCGCTTGGCGAGCCATGCGACGGACGCGCCGCATTTCTTCGATCGTCGTGATCATGGGGAACATCAAGCGGACGCTCCCCCCCTGCTGTTTGGCATGCGCCGCTGCGCGCAGCACGGCTCGCAACTGCGTCATGAAAAACTGCGGGTGTTCGAACGAGAGGCGGATGCTGCGCCAGCCAAGAAACGGGTTGGCCTCTTGGTGCGTGTGTCCCAGGTAGGGGACCGTCTTGTCTCCGCCGATGTCGAGCGTCCGAATGGTGACTTGATGCTGCGGGCTGGCATCGATGATGTCGCAATAGACGGCGACCTGTTCTTCCTCGTCCGGTACGTTGACGTGAGTCAAATACAGGTATTCAGTGCGAAACAGGCCGATGCCGGTGGCGCCCATCGCGACGGCCGCACGGGCGTCCGCGACGCCGTTGATATTCGCGAGCAACTCGAGTTTCTCGCCGTTGGCGGTGACGGCGGGGTGTTCTCGGTTTTCGGCGAGTTGGTCTTTGAGGAGGAAGAATTCGCGCTCGAGCTTTCGGAAGGCGCTGGCTGTTTCGGGCGGCGGGTTGATCAGGACGTGCCCTTCGCGGCCATCGACCACGACCGTGTCGCCGGTGCGGATGTGTCGCAGAACGCCCTGGACGCCGCAGACGGCCGGAATGCCGCGGCTGCGCGCCACGATGGCGGCGTGGCTGGTCTGACTGCCGGCTTGCGTCACGATGCCGCGAACATCGATATCCCCCAGCGCGACGGCTTGGGACGGCAGCAGTTCGTCGGCGACGACGATGAGCGGGCCGTGGAGCGGGTTGTGGGCCGGTTTGAGGACGTCGGTGAGGTGGGAACTGAGTCGCGTGACGACGTCGCGGATGTCCGAGATCCGTTGCTTGAGCAGTTCGTCGCCCGTTCTGGACAGCAGTTCGGAGTATTCGGCGACGAGTCGCTGGAGGGCGACGGGGGCGCGCAGGCGATCCTCGACGATCCAGTGCCGGACCTTGCGGGTCAACCAGGGGTCGCGCAGGATCGACTCGTGGCCGGCAAAGATGCGAGAGGCTTCGTCGAGTCCCTGGCTTTCGACCTTATGAGCCATGGCGCGCAGTTCGTCGGCCGCCTTTTCTCGAGCGTCCTCGAATTGAGCCAGTTCGTCCGCGACGTCGCCATCCTCCAGACGCTGAGTGTCTGGATTGACGAAAATCTCATGGATGCAGTAGGCCGTTCCCACGGCCACGCCGGGTGATACGGCAACGCCTTTTCGCATGGGCCCAAATCTAGCAGCCGCGCCCTTGGTTGACAAACGGCCCGCCAGGGGGGAGAAGTTCGGTTGTCGGCGGGACGATCCGCCATTATACTCCGGCTTCAAAATACACAGACTGCCCGATCCGTAGGGGGGACGCCCCGCCGCTCGCGCGTTCGCAACTCCGTTGATACCATCATGCGATTCTCCCTCATTGATCGAATTGTCGACTTACAACCGGGCCAGTCAATTCGCGCAATGAAGGCCTTGAGTTTGGCGGAAGAGTATCTGCAGGATCACTTTCCGCGGTTTCCGGTGATGCCGGGCGTGTTGATGCTCGAGGCCATGGCGCAGACCGCACGCTGGCTCATCTACGCCTCCGACGACTTTGCCCACCCCTGCATCACGCTCAAAGAAGCGCGCAACGTGAAGTATGCCGACTTTGTGGAGCCGGGTCAGGTCCTGTGGATTGAAGCGACCGTGTTGAAGGAAGAGGGGCTGCTGACGACGCTCAAGACCCAAGGGACCGTGGGCGATAAGGTCGCGGTGAGCGCGCGCTTGGTGCTGGAGCGACGGCGGTTGGCGGCGGAAGATCCGCAGTTGACGACGTCTGACCTCTATGCAGAGCGGCGGATGCGAGAGATATTCCAGCAGCTGTATCGGCCGTTGGCGGCGGTCGAGTCGGCCGTGACGGCGTCAGCTTGAACGCTTGTTGGTCATGAATTCATTTTCGAAGTAGCAATAGATCCCGCTTAGGAGGACGAAAGGCCATGGCGCCGACGAAAGACGAAGTTTTCCAGAAGGTTCAGACCGCGCTCGTGGACGCCTTGGGCGTCGACGAAGATGACGTAACGCCCGAAGCAACGATCATTGGCGATTTGGGCGCCGAGTCGATTGACTTTTTGGATATCGTCTTCCGCCTGGAGAAGGCCTTCGGCATCAAGATTTCCACCTCGGAGCTGTCCGCGGAAGACATTCTCACCAATTCGGAATACGTGAAGGACGGCCGCGTCACCGAAGTGGGGCTCGAAGAGCTCCAGAAGCGGATGCCCTACGCCGATCTGTCGAAGTTCAAGGCTGATCCGCAGGTGCAGAATTTCGGCAACTTGCTCACAGTCAACGACTTGTGCAAATTCGTCGAGAGCAAGGTCGGCGCCTAACTGTGAGGTCGGCGCTACACGCCGAGGAAGTTCGCCGTCCTTCTCGAGGAAGTTGGTCGAGATGCGTTGGTTCTTGATTGATCGGTTTGTTGAATTCCACCGCGGCAAGCGAGCAGCGGCCATCAAGAACGTTGCGCTCGGCCACGAGTCGATGACGGACGAACTGCCTGGCTATCCGATGTTTCCGAATTCGTTGATCGTGGAAGGGCTGGCCCAGACGGGCGGGCTCTTGATCGGCGAATTCGGCGGGTTTCGCGAGCGCGTGGTCTTGGCGAAGATCGCCAAAGCACAGTTTCATTGCCCGGCTTTGCCCGGCGATACGCTGACCTACCACGCGCGACTGGACGACATCAAGGGCGACGGTGCGGTGTGCTACTGCCAAAGCACGATCAATGGTCGGCCGCAGGCAGACGTGGAACTCATGTTCGCCCATCTGGACGACCGCAATCGACGCGAGTTGTTTGAGCCGGCGGAATTTCTGCGCTTGTTGCGGATGCTGCAACTGTTTAGGGTAGGCGTCAAGGAAGATGGCTCGCCGCTGGACATCCCTCCGCACTTGTTGGAAGCGGAACGGCGGCTTTTTGAAGGGCCCGCGTGACGAAGACGCGGCGGGGAGAGTGAGCGGATGAGACGACGTGTGGTGGTCACCGGGGTCGGTGCAATCAACCCCATGGGCAACGACATCGAGACCGTCTGGAAGGGACTGAAGGAAGGTCGCTCCGGCGTCGGCTACATCTCGCTGTTCGACGCCTCGCGCATGCCCACCCGCATCGCCGCCGAAGTGCGCGATTGGGACGTCAGTGAATTCACCGAAGACGTCGACTTTTGGCGGAAACGCGGGCGACATTCCCGGTTCGCCGCCGGCGCCGCGTCGCAGGCCGTCAAGGATTCTGGCATCCTCGACCATGGCTTGGACCCCACTCGCTTCGGCGTCTACCTGGGCGCCGGCGAAGGCAATCAAGACTTCGCGTCCTTCTCCAAAATGCTCGTCGCCGGCATCGCCGGCGAGACGCTCGACTTGTCCCGCTTCATCAAATGCGGACTTGAGACGCTGGATCCGGCCGTCGAAATGGAGCAGGAACCCAATCTGCCCGCCGGCTTCGTCGCGTCGCTGTTCAACGCCCAAGGGCCCAACTTCAACTGCCTCACGGCCTGTGCGGCCAGCAGTCAAGCCGTCGGCGAAGCCACCGAAATCATTCGTCGCGGCGATGCGGACGCCATGATCTCGGGCGGCGCTCATAGCATGATCCACCCGCTGGGCGTGACCGGCTTCAACCTGCTCACCGCCCTCTCCACTAGCAACGACGAACCGACCAAGGCCTCGCGCCCGTTTGATCGCTTGCGCGACGGATTCGTCCTAGGCGAAGGCGGCGCCATGGTCATCCTGGAAGAACTGGAACACGCACGCCGTCGCGGCGCCAAGATCTACGGCGAGATCCTCGGATACGGCTCGACCGCCGACGCCTATCGCATTACCGATATCCATCCCGAAGGACGCGGCGCGATTGGTTGCATGCGAATGGCCCTCCGCGACGCGCAGTTGAATCCGTCCGATGTTCACTACGTCAACGCGCACGGCACCAGCACGGCGGTGAACGACCGAGTGGAAACGGTGGCCTGCAAACAGGTGTTCGGCGAACGGGCCAAAGAGACGCCCGTGTCGAGCACCAAGAGCATGATGGGGCACTTGATCGCCGCGGCGGGCGTGACCGAGATGATCGTCTGCCTCATGGCGATCCGCGACAATGTCTTGCCGCCGACGATCAATTATGAAAATCCGGATCCGGAGTGCGATCTGGACTACATCCCCAACGTCGCGCGCGAAACGCGCTGCGACGTGGCGCTGAATAACAGCTTCGGGTTCGGCGGCCAAAACATTACGCTCGCCGTCGGTCGCTTTCGCGGCTAACCTTACCGGCCGATGCTGGGCGGGTTATTCTGCAAGAAGTCGCGCGGTCCCCGCAGCGAATAGTAGGGGTAGGCGACCGCAGCGGCCGCGGGACCTGGGTCTTCCGCCGGTTCGTTCATGCCGCGCGCATAACGGCCCGAAACGAGCCCGTCGGCGATGCGTCCCCCCCCGACTTGCTGGCATTGAGGGCAGCGCCCGTTGCGTCCTCCCCCTTGGCAGCCGACCGCCAAAAGGGCGACGAGGGGCAATAAAGCGATGACAAAGCGTTTCATGATCGCATACCTTGTGCGTGTGAGCGTGAGCTTGCTTACGAGTGACATCGGCCGTATAAGCCGGAAAATTGAACGAATCGTCACCACCCGCACGATCGGAACCTGCCCGTGAAACCTCCGCCAGGGTCGGATCCCGCCCGTCAGCCGCCCCCATCTGGGAAACGCCCATCTGGGAAACGCTCGGAAAGTCTCCTGCCGCAGTTCACGATCGGCGGGATGCTGCTGGTCACCTTCGTCTTCTGCGTCATCGCCTCCGCCGGCTATTACCTGGCCCGGACCCTCCAAGGCGGTCAAAACGCGCGGCTCGCCTTCACCCTGTTCACCCTCGCCGCCCCCGTCGTGTTGGTCGTGGTCGTCAGCATCTTTTATTCGCTGTTGCGCCCCCGTCGTCGCCGCCGCGATTCGCGCTGAACGAACTCGATCCGAGCCGCGGGACGCCCCGTTTGCGCGGCGGCGAAGACGCCGGGGGGCTCTCGTCGGTCCCGCACTTTCCTTATGATGAAGCCCGATAAGGCACGCCCGCATACATGAGGAGAAGGCAACATGAGTCATGGTCGTCCAGGGCCCGCGGAAGTGGTCAAAGTGTCGCTCGAGCCGGCGGAGGGGTGGCACTGCACGCACTCGTACTATCGCTTTGACCGCGCCGCGCTAGCGGGAATGTCGGTCGATCAGCTGCGGGGAGGACGCGAGGAAGTCATCGGCATCCTGAATCCCGACGCTGAGCACGCGCCGGCTCGGATGCAAACCAGTTTGGTGAGCGGTCATAAGGCCGACTTCCTGGTCATGCTGATGGACTCCAATCCGCTCAAGATCGAAGCCGTCAATCAACGGCTGCTCGCCAGCCGCCTGGGGCCCGCCTTGCAGCCCGTCTACTCGTTCGTTTCCGTGACGGAAGTCTCGGAGTACGTGCCGTCGGTCGAGCAGTATGCAAAGCGGCTGCTAGAGGAAGGCGAGGTCGAGGGGAGTCCGGCGTTCAACGCGAAGGTGAAGGCGTATGCAGATCGCGAGCCGATGATGCGTCGCCAACGCTTGACGCCCGATCTGCCTCCTTGGCCGTCGATGTGCTTCTACCCGATGAATAAGAAGCGGAAGGTGGGCGAGAACTGGTTCACGCTGCCGTATGTGGAACGCAATCGCTTGATGGCCGAACATGCACGCAGCGGAATGGCGTTCGCCGGCAAGGTGTCGCAGCTGATCACCGTCGGCGTCGGGCTCGATGATTGGGAGTGGGGCGTCACGCTGTGGGCCGCGAATCCGGCGTTTCTGAAGGACATCGTCTACAAGATGCGGTTCGATGAAGCCAGCGCGCGGTACGGCGAATTTGGCGCGTTTTACGTCAGCTACGTGATGACGCCGGCCGAAATGCTGGATCGTTGCTACATCGGAGCGTAGCGCCGGAGACGAACGACGATGGACGAGCGACCCTTGATCCCAAGTGCGCCGACGGCGAGCCGCGTGGATCGCTTTCGCGACCCAGCGGGGATGAATGCATTTCGCGAATTGGACGCGCCGGTCGTCGCGTCGCTGGCGGACGGCGTCGCATCCGGGACGGGGGAGACTGCGGTCGATCAAGCTGCGGTCGATCAAGCTGCGGCCGCTCAAGCGGCCGGATCGCGCGCGGCGAAAGAGGTCTATCAAAGTCCGCAGGGCGTCGGCATTCGCGCGGGTCAGCGCGGCGACTTTGAAGCGTCGCGAACCAGTCGCGCGACGCTCACCACCGTCGCCGCCGCGCTGGTGCTGGCGTCCATGCCGCTAGGGTGGGGCGGCTTCGCACTCGGCTTCTCCGGCTTCATGGACGCCTTTTGGCTCGCGTTCATCGGGTTGTGGTTCTTCGCCGGCCTCACCGCGTCGCTCTGCATGTGGCTGCTCGCCCGCGCCGACGACCAGGCCTTGCGCTGCGGCGTGATCGCGGAGGAGGAACGAGCCGTCGTGGTGCGAGCGGTGTGGTTGTGCCGCGTGGCGATGGCCGCGAGCGGAGTCAGTTTCGCTGCGGTCTTGGCCAGCTTCCTGTTGTGACCGACTAGGGCTGGGCTTCGACCTTCTTCGGCGCTGCACCGGGCGGCGCTGCATTCGGGGCTGCGTTCGGGACGAACGTCAGCACCAGACGCACTTGCGTGCCGACCGGCGGAATGCGGTCGGTGAACGCTTCGAATTCCAACTGCGAGTTTGCTTGGCTGCTCTCGACGGGCAGGTCGAGCGTCGCGGTGGGGAAATTCGAGACGCAGATCAAGTCGCCCGTCTCCGCCTGATAGAACTTCTCTTTCGTCTGCTCGTCGACGAAGAAGCCGCTGCCGGCGAACACCCAGGAGGACTCGAGTTCCTTCTTGGACTGCGTGTGACGCACCCATTTCTGAGCCGGCATTTGCTGTCGCTTTCCCTCCTTGTCGGTCCACAGGACGGCGACGTCGATGCGCGAGCCGGTCGCCGCCTTGTATTCCGGGGCGAACTGAACGGGCGAGCCTGATTTGGCGCCGATGGCGAGTAGTCCGGCGTGCACGGTCATCGCATCGCTGAACACGGCGACGATCGCTTCATGCTCTTTGGTCTTCTGCGGGCAAGCCAGCATCTCCAGTTGGCCCTGACGCAAGCAGATGCGGCCGTCGACGATCAGCATCCGACGCTCGGGGCTGATCCAGACTTGATGCGTCTTGCTGAGCCGCTTGAAGCCGGGGGGATCTGCCAGCGGCTTTTCTGCTGCCGGCTTATCAGTCCCCGGCTTTTCTGTTGCGGGCTTGTTGGGCGACTCCTGAGCCGCTTCGGGCGACGCCGTCGCCTGATCGTCCGCGTAGGCGTTCGCGGCGATTCCCAACAGGCCTCCCAGCGCGACGATGCGCACGCAATTCTTCAGCCATTGATACTGCATGAAAGTCTCCCTGTTTTTTGCGGGAAAAGCGGGAAGTCGCTCCCTCGCGGCTCACAGCGACGCACGGTTCGGCTATTATAGGCGCGCTCCGCTCCGTCCACTCGCCAACGCTGCTCTTTTCGGTCTTTTTCGACGTCTTTCACCATGAGTTCCGTCGCTGTTTCGCTCGACCCGCTTACGCTGCATTGGGGGCTGTCGAAATCCGCATCGTCTGCGCTGACGACGTCGGTTCCGTGGCGCACCAGCCGCACCGCGCGCTCAAAAGATCGCCAGCTCGCCGACGCCGCTCGACAGTGGCTGCTCCGGAGCTCGCAGGCTGGCGACATGTCCACTTCGATTCACGATGCGCTCGCCTGCTTGTCTTGGGCGTATGTGGTCGCCGAGTCGCCGTCGCCGCTTGCCGATGACTTGCGCACGGAGCTCGCCGCCGCGCTCGAACGACAGGCGTCCGACTTTGCGCGCCAGGGCGCCGCGTCGTCGCCGCTGATCCACCAATTGCTGGCCATTGAATTGCTGTGGCCGTTGCGGCTCGCTGAAGGCGCGCCGTCGTTGCTCGACGCCGCCGGACGAAACTCGCAGGCCGCCGCGCTCGGCGATTTGTTGGCGAGCAGTCTGACGATGTGGCTCGACGCTGAATCGACGCCGCTTCCCCCCGCCCTGCCCCACAGCGCGTTGTTGCTCGCCTCGCTCGCGCGGTGCGCTCGCTGGTGGCGCGACGCGGGCTTGGCGGGTTGGAGCGACAACTTGGCCGCTCGTCTGGATGCGTTCACGCAAGCCGTCATCCGCCTCGCGCGACCTGTCGGCGCTCCCATGTTTAGCGACACCGAGTTGGTCGGCGAGAGCGCAGCCGTCATCGCCGCGGCGCTCGAACTGTGCGCGCACGTGGAGACTCGCATTCTGGCGACCACCGCGGCGCTGATCGAAATTCCGAAGCGTTCGCCCGCGCATGTCCCGCCGTTGCCCAGCGACTACTCGAACGCTGCAGGGCTCGCCACGATGCGCTCCGACTGGTCGCGAACCGCGGTGCGGGTCGCCTGCTCGTTCGCGGATTCACAATCGCGCGCCGAAATCGATTGCCAGGGCCGTCGCTTGCTGGAGGGGACTTGGCAGGCGCACGTCGCCATCGACGGCCGACCGCTTGAACCCATCTCGCCTTGGACCGAGACCCTGTGGTTCACCGACGAGGAAGTCGATTACCTGGAGTGGTCGATGGACCTCAGCGACGGCTGGAACTTGCAGCGACAGTTCTTGCTGTGTCGCGAGTCGAAGTTGGTGTTCATCGCCGACGCCGTCCTCGGCGATCGCCCGGCTCAGATCGACTATCGGCTCGAGTGGCCGTTGGCCGCGGGCGTTCAAGGCTCGGCGGCGGAAGAGACTCACGAGTGGAAACTGAACGGACCGAAGCCGCTGGCTTACGTCCTGCCGCTGTCGTTTCCCGAATGGCGCGCGGCGCCTTGGCAAGGCGAGTTGCGAGCGGACTCAGGCATGCTCACGGCCTCGTCGCGGCAGACCGGCGATTCGCTGTACATGCCGCTGCTGCTGGCGACCGACCGCAAGTTGCTCAGTCGCCCGCTCACGTGGCGTCGCTTGACGATCGCCGAGAATCTAGAAGTCGTGCCGCGCGACATGGCGGCCGGTTACCGCGTCCAATTCGGCGGTCGTCATTGGCTCTTCTATCAAGCCTTGTCGCGCAAGGGCAACCGATCGCTATTGGGGCAGAATGTGGCCGGTTGGTTCTTCGCGGCGGAGATCAAGAAAGACGGCAGCGCTGATCCGCTGGTGCGCATCGACGAATAGTTGCGCCAGCCTGCGTCGACCAGAGGACCGCCATTACGCGCACCGCAGTCACTCGGAGAGCAAACAGAATGGTGGAACGAGCGGCGCGGATTGCGGCGAACGTGCGGGAGGTCCGCGAGCGGATCCAGGCCGCGGCGCAGCAAGCGGGCCGCGCCGCGGACTCCGTACGCCTCGTCGCCGTCACCAAGTATGTGGGCAGCGACGATATTCGCGCGATTCTCGCCGCCGGCGTACGCGATCTGGGGGAAAGCCGTCCCCAGACGCTCGTCGAAAAAGCCCAGACGCTGTCCGACGAGTCGATTGTCTGGCATTTGATCGGTCCGTGGCAAACCAACAAAGTGAAGCTCGCACTACCCTGTGTCGGTTGGCTCCATGCGGGCGACCGACTGCGGCTGCTGGAAGCTGTGGACGCCGCGCTCCCCGCCGCCCGTCCGCCGCTCGACGTGCTCCTGGAGGTAAACATTTCGGGCGATGCGACGAAGCACGGTTTCTCCCCCGAGCAACTCGAGCCGCTGTTGCCCAAGCTGGTGCAGCTGCGCGGCATCCGCGTGCGCGGCTTAATGGCCATGTCGGGCTTGGAGAGCGACTCGGACCAAGTGCGACGCGAGTTTACCGCTGTGCGCGTGCTGCGCGATCGATTGGCTGGCGTTTCCCCGCCGGAGCTGTCGTGGGATCAGTTGTCGATGGGGATGAGCGGCGATTTTGAAGCGGCGATCGCCGAAGGGGCGACGATGGTGCGCGTGGGATCTGCGCTGTTCGAGGGGCTCGACGCATGATCGACCTGCAGCCGCATGCCGCAGGAGTAGTCTTGCCTGTAAAGGCGCAACCTGGCGCGCGAGCCAACGCGCTGCGCGGGGAGCAGAACGGGGCGCTCAAGGTCGCTGTCACTCAAGTCGCCGAGAAAGGAAAGGCAAATAAAGCGATCGTCGAAGTGCTCGCCAAATCCCTGCGACTGAAGCGTTCCCAGCTTGAACTTCTCAGCGGCGACACGTCGTCCGAAAAACGGTTTCTGGTCCGCGGCGCCACGGTCGACGAACTCGCCGCCGCCATCGCCGCGGCTTGCGCTGAATGAAATGCGGCGCCGAATAAAGAATGACGCCGAACAGCAGGTTGCTTTACTACTTGTCGACCAAGGTGATGACAAGCTTCTCCGTCGAGGCCATGAAATGCCATGTTCCTTCGAGCAATTTCAACTCGATTAGGGAGTAGCAAACTCGGCGTACTTCGCGTCGATCGTCGGTCCATCAGGGACGCCCCGGTGGATCCATAACGCATAGCGCAGCCGTAGCGGTTGGTCGGCCTTCACTTCCAGCGGCCCCTCGAAACTCAAGGAGGCCCCCATCCAGCCGTCGTCGCGCACGTGAAAGTACGACGGGTGCCGCGGGTTGGAGGGATGGTCCATCAGCGTGACGCCTTCGCGCGCGTCGGGAGTGATTGGGCCCGAGTAATCGACCCACTTCGCACGCTGCCAATGCACTTGCGGCTCGTTGATTTTCCCCTCGGAGTTGCGAATGCGGCCGCCGCCGTCGTGCACTCCAATCGTCTTCGCCATCCGCACTGCGACCAGCCCGAACGACGATTTGTCGAACGTGACTGCGTCAGCGGACGGCGTCAGGGTCAGATCGAGCAACAGCCGCCACTGGCCGTCGGCTTCGGGAACGAACCGCATTTCGCGGCGTTCCTTCAGCAGCTTTCTGCCGTCGCGATCGACCCACGCGTTCGTCACGGCGATGAGCGCCTGGTCGTCGGCGTCTTCGTACGCCTCCACCTTTTCGTGGATGATCCGACCGTCGCCGTTGTCGGCCCAAAAATTCACGCCGTTGACGGAGTGGTGCGCGATCCACACCGAATTGTGATGGCTGTGGCCGTTTGGATCGCGCGGGTGCGCCATGCGCGTGACGGAGCGGCCGCTGGGACCGACCAGCGGAAACAAGAACGGCCGCCGCAGTGCGCCGTCGAACCAGTAGCGCGAAATCTCCAGCCCGTCGCGCTGCACCGACGCTTGGTGCAGCGGTTGCGGGACGACCTGCATCCGCGGCGTCGGCTTCGCGTTCGGCAATTCGTCGTCCGCTCGCAGCGCCGTCGTCAGCAGCCAGAGACAACCGAGCATCCAGGGCGACAGGGAAACGGCGAGCGACTTCATGGTGCGAGCCTCGCGGAAGGTGGGAATAGTTCGCAAGCGTCGATCAGGCGGCTATGATACGTCCCATGAACAACCACTCCCACACCCCGCCGCGTCGTCGTCTTATCTCCGCGACCAACCGTCGCCAGTTCTTGCGCACGGCCGCCGCCGGCGTCGCGGCGTTCGGCGCTCCCGCCATCGTCCGCGGTCGCAATCTCAACGAGAAGCTCAATGTGGCCGTCGTCGGATCGGGCGGTCGCGGCGGCGGAAATCTGGGCGCCGTGGCGGGCGAAAACATCGTCGCTTTGTGCGACGTCTACCTGCCGAATTTGGAGCGCGCGGCGATGAATCATCCGCAAGCTCGCAAGTTTCAAGACTTCCGCCGCCTGTTCGATCACGCGGACGAATTTGATGCGGTGGTGGTAAGTACGTGCGAACATACGCACGTCTACCCGACGCTCGCCGCCCTGCGACTCAAGAAGCACGTCTACTGCGAAAAGCCGCTCACGCATAACGTCTGGGAAGCGCGCGTCGTGCGGTTGGCGGCGGCCCAGGCGAAAGTGGCGACGCAAATGGGCACTCAGATTCACGCCGGCGACAACTATCGGCGCGTCGTGGAACTGATCAAGACCAAGGCGATCGGCAACGTGACCGAAGTGCATGTGTGGGTGTCGCGAGCCTGGGGTGTGCAATCAGACGAAGACGCGAAACGATTCGGGGACATCGTGTCGGTGCGCGAGCGGCCGCAGGACAAGCATCCGATTCCCGAGGGGCTCAACTGGGATCTGTGGCTGGGCCCGGCCCCCGAGCGGCCGTACCATCCGGTCTATTTCCCGGGGCCGAAATGGTACCGTTGGTGGGATTTCGGCAGCGGCACCATGTCCGATCTGGGGAGCCACTGGAACGACTTGCCTTTTTGGGCGCTCGACCTCAAAGCGCCGCTCAACATCGAAGCCTCGGGCCCGCCGCCTCATCCCGAACTCGCGCCGGCGTCGATGCAGGCCACGTATGAATACGGCCCGCGCGGCGACGCGCCCGGACTCAAGCTCACGTGGTACCAAGGCGTCAACAAGCCGCCGCAGTTCCAAGACGGCTCGATTCCCAAATGGGACAGCGGCGTATTGTTCGTCGGCGACAAAGGGATGCTGCTGTCGGATTACGGACGCCATGTGCTGTTGCCCGAGAAACAGTTCGAGGGATTCCAGCGTCCCGAACCCTTCATTCCCGCATCGATCGGTCATCACGCCGAATGGTTGCATGCGTGCAAAACAGGCGCGCCGACCACCTGCAACTTCGAGTATGCCGGATGGCTTACCGAAGCCAACCATCTGGGCAACGTCGCGTATCGCGTCGGCAAGAAACTAACGTGGGACGCCGAGAAACTGCGTTGCCCGGGAACGCCCGAGGCAGACCAATACCTCAAGCGAGCCTATCGAGCCGGTTGGGAGATCGACGCCGCCACGACGTGAGCCACTCCTCAGAATCACTGCCATGACAGAACAGCCCCCTGCGACGCCTGCCGACTCCGCCGGACTCACTCCGCGCCCGCCGTACGACCCAGACGCGGCGAACCGCCGATCCGCCAAGTTCGCCCTGTTCATCTTTCCCTTGTTGGCGATCGTCGCCGTGTCGACCACGGTCGTCGTCATGACCGGAACGAATCAAAGTCGCCGCAAGTCGGGCGCCAAGCATCCCGCGGCGGGCAAACAAATCGGTCGCGTGCAACTCGCGCCCAGCGTGAACACCGACCAGCCGCTCAACTACGAGCAGCTCAAGGGCAAAATCACGCTGATCAATTTCTGGGGTACCTGGTGCCCGCCGTGTCGCGAGGAGTTTCCGCATCTGGTGAAGCTGTACGAGCGCTATAATGACGATCCACGGTTTGCGTTCGTGTCGGTCGTGTGCGGCGAAGAGGAACAGGAGGACGTCGCGCGACTCACGGAAGACGCGCGGCGGTTCCTGGAGTCGGAACGCTACAAATTGCCGGTCTACGTCGATCTCAAGAACGCCACTCGCTTGCCCATGATGCTGTCGTTGAAGATGGAATCATTCCAATACCCCACGACGATCATCGCCGATCAAGACGGCATCGCCGTCGGAGTCTGGACCGGCTACCGCCGCGGAGACGAAGAGTCGATGGACGAGCTGCTAGCGCTATTGCTCAAGTAGGGTGGGCCAAGCGAGGCTTTGCGAGCGCGGGCCCACCATCTCGCCGCATTCACGCATACAGATGTGGTGGGCCAAGCGAGCGCGGGCCCACCGATTCTTTGGCGCCTCGCACTTGCTTTGGTGTGCCAAGGTAACAGGCTGGAAGCCTGTTCTACGGGGCGGGGCGAATTCGGATGAGGACTTCGCCCGTGTTGTCGGCGAGGTCGGCGGGGGATTCGTTGATCTTCAAGTAGAGCGTCCCGGCGGCGTCGGGGGTGAGGAGCTTTTTGCGGCCGATCGGCGTGGGGTTGGCCAAGGGGGTGAGGATATTGGGAATGAACGAATCGGGGCGGACGGCGCCCAGGAGCATGCCGAGCGGCTGGCCTCGGTAATAGCGGATCGTGACGCCCTGCGGTTCGCTCCACCAAGCCGGCTCGCCGCCCACAATCTGAAATCGTCCCACCGCCGCGATCTCGTACGCGACGCCCGGTTGCAGCGTCACGCCGGTCGATTGCCAACCTGCATCGGCCGCAATCTTCACTCGCACCTCCGCCCCCGTCAGCGGCTCCGAAGCCTTGCGACGCACTCGCGCACGCTCAAAGTCGTATCCATACTCGGCCTCCGCGATGTACAGCTGCCAATCTTCCGAGATTGCATTCCAATCGGCCGCGATCGGTTCGAGGAAGCGGCGAGTAAAATCGAGCCCGCCGTCGCGGGCATGGGCTTGCACCTCCCGAAACGACTCGCGAGTTTGCGGATGGACGCTCAAGAAGGAGGCGGCCGCCCAACACCAACCATAGGGCTTCACGTCCAGATGCGCTTGACTGTCGTACTGAAACACCGCCTCTAGCGACCGACCGACGCCCGCTTTGAAGTCGTCGCGCAAGATCTTGATGCGCCCATGCCCCGGGACCTCCTCCGAATCTCGCGGCTGATAGCCCAACTGCAAGCGACCGTCGGCCCAGCGATGCGTTGCGAGCAACTCCGCCATCCCTTCGCCGTACCAGGGCGGGCCGAATCCACCCAGAAATCGCACCATGAAACTGTGCGTTCCCTCGTGCAGCAGCAAATGTCGACGGTAGTAATCGGTCGACTGCTCCTTCACCCACAACTCGTCGTCCCACTGATATCCATTGGCGATTTCGGTAATGAATGTCGGAATCGCCTCGACCGCTCGAAAGCGCGCAACGTCCTCCATCAAGTAGCCCGTCAGCTTCCACTCGGAAACCTTCTCGGCCGGAACGTTGAAGTACTTGCACCATTGCGGCACTGCGAGGTCGAAGGCTTGCGGCAATTCGTCGACCGCAGGCGACGAAGGAACGTCGGTATACAGGACCAAATGCTGGCTTTCGAGTCGCCGTAGGCCGGCGGCAGCCGCTCGTTCGGGCGAGAGCGGTTCATGCTTGAGCGGTCGATCCTTCTCGGCGGCCTCCTGCATGTCGGCGGGAAGCAGTTCGCCCAGTTTTCGACCGGCGGGACGCGGTTTCTTGGGGACGGTCGTCGAATCGCCCTGAAGAGAGCCGATCTCGGATTCCCGCGGCGCCTCGACGGGCGCCTCCGGCGGCGCGACCGCGGCAGTCTTCCCTGTCGTCGGCGGCGACGGTTGCGGCGGCGTCGGCTGCGGCGACGTCGTTGCAGGCGGGGAAGCGGGGGTCGTTTGAGCGGCCGGCGAGGCCGCTTCGGGGGGAGCTGACGAACCGCATCCAACCAGGCACTCGACGACCATCCCGCTGAGCAGCGATAAGCCGACGAGTCGGGCTAAGCAGCGAAATGAGCACATGAGGGTGTTTCCGTTCGTGGACGCGAATCGATAGGCTAGGTTGCTCACCAATACAAGCATACACGGGAAGCCGCCATGAGTTCATCTAATGCGTCGCGGTCGCTCGATCGACGGACTTGGCTGCGTCGCAGCATTCTCGGCGGTTCGGCGTGCGCATGGCTGTCGGCCGCAAGCTGCGTCCCCAAACCGGCGCAAGCCAGCGTCACGGCTTACGTCGCGCTCGATCGGGAATTCTCCGCTCCGTGGCTCGAGAAATTTCAGGCTGAAACGAAAATCGAAGTCATTCCCAAATACGACGTCGAATCCACCAAGACCGTCGGGCTGGTCAACGCCCTCTTGTTGGAACGTCAGCGGCCGCATTGCGACGTCTTTTGGAACAACGAGATCTTGCACACGCTGCGGCTGCAGCGCGAAGGCTTGCTTGAGCCCTTCGATACGCCCGTTGCGCAAACGATTCCTCCCAACTACCGCGATCCTCAGGGCTGTTGGTACGGCTTTGCCGCGCGCGCTCGCGTCCTCTTGGTCAACCACGACATGGTTGACGCGGCCGACGAACCGACGACGATCGAGGCCCTCGCCGATTCGAAGTGGAAGGGGAAAGCGGGGATTGCCAAGCCGTTGTTCGGGACCACCGCCAGCCACGCGGCCGTGCTTTTCGCTCGCTGGGGACGCGCTCGTGCGGAGAAGTTCTTCCGCGCGGTGCAGGAGAACGCGCTGACGATGAGCGGCAACAAGCAGGTGGCGGTTTCCGTGGGGCGCGGGCAGCTTGCCTGGGGCCTCACCGACACCGACGACGCCATCGTCGAAATCGAATCGGGGTCGCCGGTCCACCTCGTCTATCCCGACCAAGCGTCGGACCAGGACGGAACGCTGCTGATCCCCAATACGTTGGCCGTCATTCGCCACGCACCGCATGCCGCTTACGCGCGGCAGTTGGTGGAGTACCTCTTGCGGCCGGAGGTGGAAGAGTCGCTGGCGCGTGGACCGAGCGCTCAGTTTCCCTTGCATCGACAATCGACCGTGCGCCCGCGCGTCGTGACCGAGTCGACGCCGCGGTGGATGGAGGTCGATTTTCACGCCGCCGCAGAGGCGTGGGATCACGCCTCGCGGTGGCTCAAACAACTCTACTTCGCCTGAAGCGCTGCCATGCGGAGTGCGACGAGGTACGGGACCGGGTCGCTGCCGAGGGCGTTGAGCACGGTGCCGCCGGCGGTGAAGCAGTGGGTCACCCAGTCCGGACCGCCGAATCGCTCGAGCGCCGTGCCGCCTTCGCCGCCGCCCACGTACACCTCGATGCCCGCGTCTTTCATCCGTTTGAACTCTGCCACGAACTCCTTCGTCCCTCGTTCAAACGGCGCCTCTTCGAACTTCCCGAACACGCCGTTGTGGAACGCGACGCTCGCATCGCCGTTGGCGCCGGAGCGGTGAGCGGCGATGAATTCGCCGACCTTCTCCGAGAAGAAGGCGTTCGTCTTCGGGCCGATGTCGAGCTGAATGCGGCCCGGGCCGATCGTTTCGGAGACCGTGCCGTCGGTGAGCGTAAAGTCGACCGGCAGGACGAACTCGATGCCCGCTTGGCGACCTTCGGTCAGCATCTTCTTGGCCTGCTCCAATCGCTTGGCCGGGACGTAGAAGGGGGCGTCAACATGGCTGGCTTCTTCCGCGAAGCCGATGTGGAAGTCGCCGCCCTGGAGCTGCGCGTCGGCCTTCTTCATGACCATGGCGAGCGACCCGGCGACGAACAGCTTGCGCACATGGCCGCGACGGATGATCGCTTCCATGTCATCCAGCTTGTCGGCCTTCAAACCGCTGAACACCACCAGCTGCGCTTTGAGGCAGCGGAGCATCGGGCCCGAGAACTGTTCCGCGGCATACTTGCCCAACGCCACGCGCGTCATGGCCGCCGGCAACACGGTGCTCGACGCATCGAGACTGCCCGCCGAAAACGCTTCGTTGACGAAGACCGAACCGATCTTGGCGGCGACTTCGTTGGCAACCTGCGCCAGGGCCGGCGCCTCTTTCGGCAAATCGTCCGGCTTCGCCTTCCACAGCTTCCGTTCAATGTCGTAGATGCGCGTGTTTTCCAACAAGATGACGGACCCGTCCTTCGCCTTCTTGATGGCGTCGGTGATCGAGTCGCGGATGGTGTTCTTCACCGGGTCGAGCCAGTTAGTGTAGAAGGCGACGTTGACGCCCAGGATGTCGCTCAACCGTTGACGCACCGCATACAGCGATGTGCACGGATCGCGTCCGATGTGGCCGAGCACCACTTGCTTCCAGCCCTTGGCGCGACCGAACTCCAGCGTCTCGCGCATGCTGCGCAAGCGAATGTCCCCGTCGCCGACCTTGGCGCCAGGCTTGCAGTCGGTGTCGCCGCGGACCACCACCACCGTGCCGGCGGGGAGATCGCCGAGCGAATCGAGGGTGGGGATGTCGGCCAGGTATTGTTCGAGCGTCAGGTCGGGAAAACCATCGGCGCCCATGAGAGCTCGAGTCCAGGCAACCATCGATTCGGCGTTCGCGCCCATCCGTCACATCTCCGAAAAGTTCTAAACGTGGCTCTGCTGAATCAGCCTTGAATTGGCTTTATCGAAGCCAAAACATAGCAGTTTTTACGGTCGCTCGAAACTCCACGCCGTCGCCTCGTGCGCCGTCGCCGTGATGATCAAGGCGTCGCCGTCATAGCGCAGCGTCGCTAAACCGGTCGCTGCTTCGCCCAGGGCAAAGTAGTCCGAGAAACTGCCGTCGGCCGAGATCAAGTGGACCGTTCCGTCCGCCGCCGTCAGCACCCAAAAGGGCTCTCGCTCGACGAACAGCAAGGCCGCTCGAATCGGTTCCCACGGCGACTCGCGGGGCCGCGCCGGCAGCGGGTAGTTCCAAGCCTGCCGAAAGCGTTCGTCGAACGCGACAAGTGCGGTGCGTCCCATGCTGTTTGCGGCGAGACCGGCCGCCTTGGAGGCTGATTCGGGCGGAAAACCGGCCGCAATGACGTGCTGCAATCGCCAGTCGCGAACCTCTTCGAGCGGTTCAAGTTGCCCGCTGGCGGACAGCCGCTGCGCGCGTCCTCGCTCGTCTCCAAACCAGAAGCTCCAACCTGCTTTGCCGCCCGCCGCCGGCAGCGGCGGCGCCACGGCCAGCCAGCTGGCCTCGCGCGGTAGAGACGCCGTCGGTGCAAGCATCTGACCATCGATGCCGAACCAAGCCAGCGGCGCAACGCCCCCCGGACCGCTTGGGGCGCGCACGACCAACTCCGGTGCGCCGGACCCAGTGCGGTCGAGCCACTCGATTTCGGGCGCCGTCTGCGACGACGCGTCGCCGGCTGCGGCGGCAGGCACGATTGGGCTGGCGATCAGGGCGCCTTGTTCGTCGAGCAAAAACACGCGGGGCGGCTGGCGGGCGGCAATCGCCCAACGCCCCGCTCCTTCCCCCAGCGGCCAGAATCGAGCTCGTTCCGCGCGTGCGTCGGCGGGGATTGCCAAGGGGCGTCGCTCGAGTTCCTTGCCCGTCGGGGACAACTCAATCAGCGTGCGCCCCGCCTCGATGACGAACAGACGCGCTCGGCCGCCTGCGCCCTGCACGGCGATTAGTCCGCCGAGTTCCGTGAACCCCTGAATCGACCAACGCGACGTTCTCTTGAGTCGCTTCGGGCCGGCGGCGGGGACGAACTGCGGAGCGGCAGCGGCGGCGTTTGCGTCAATGCCGGGCGACTCGGCTTGGGGTGCGGGCGGCTGTTCGCCGGAGGCGACGGCCAGTTCCTGTTCGTACCGCCGTCGCTCGGCCGCGTCTTTCGCCAACACTTCGGCCGCGACGTCCTCTCCCTTCGTCAGGCGTTCGAGGATCGCGGGCAGTTCCTCGGACAATTGCGGGTTTGCGCCGACTTCGACGATCTGCACGATGCCGGCGGCATCAAGCACCAGCAGCGCGGGCGAGCCTTGAAAGTGAAAGAGGTCGCGGCCATAGGCTTCTAAGTCGCGGACGACGGGCAGCGTCACGTTCCAGTCGCGCAGGAATGATTCGATGTGCGATGAGTCGACGGTCGACGGTTCGGTGCAGACGCCGTAAACGGTCGCCGACTTGTCCTTTTGGAAGACGGCCTCTAACTGCTGCAACGCCGTTTGACAGGCCGGATGTTCATGAAACCACATCAAGACCGCCGGCTTGCCGTGGAACGATTGGCGAGCGACGGGGCGGCCCTCCAGCGTTTGCAAAGCGAACTCGCCCGCCGGTTTGCCGAATAGCTCGCTTGGGAGTGGTTGAGGAGGAGGCACAAAGTAGCGCACGCGCCGGCCGCCGTCGGGGATCGGCGATCGACGTTGCCGCATGCGTCCGGGATAGTCCAGCACTGCTTCGTGAAACTCGGCAGTCAGCTTCACGTCTTGCAGGTGTTCCGCCTGGGCTAGCTCCGGCTGCAGCGCTTCTCGCGGAAACTCAATCTTGCGCACGGTGTAGTACGCCGGGTCGATCCAGACAAAGTGCACGCCGACCGGGGCGTCAATCTCCACCTTCAAGCAGTTTGCGCCCGAGAGCGGTTCTTCGCCGACGATCTTTCGAGCCAAGGTGGAGTCGGTCAGAAGTCGCCAACCGTCGTCTCCCAGCAGCAATTCGAGTTGCGGGGGGAGCCGGCCCTGGTCGTTCGCGAGGACGGCGCTGGAAAGTTGCTGCAACAGGATTTTGTCCGAGGCGAAGTCGGCGACGCTGAGCTGTGCGGGGGCGGGGCGGTCGAGGATTTGGCCGTCGAGGTCTCGCGTCCCTTCATCGCGGATGCGTGCTTGAAAGCGTCGCCCGTCGCAGTAGACGACCGATTTGTAAGCTCGCAGCGCAAGGCGATTGGGACGCGCGAACGAAACGGAGATATCCGCTTTGTCGCTGACTCGCTGATCGCCGTCTCGATACGACAGCTCGATGGTCGCTTTGTCCTCGTAGCGAGTGCCGTTGCGGTAGGCGCGGACGACGTTGTCGAGCAGCTCGTCGACCGGAATGGCCGTGTTCTGCGACGGTTCTTCGACCGTCGCGACTCGGTCGCTTGAGCATCCCGCGGCGAGCGACAGGAGGATGCTAAATGTGCCGAACGTGACGAACAACGCGTGCCTCATGCCATAGTCTCCTGAATGGCACGCATTATGGGAGGCGCCGGGGGAAAGGTAAACGCGGCGGCAGCGAGTCGCTCGCACCCTAGGCATCGGCCGCGCGTTTGGAATACGATTGCCGCATGACTCACCCGTTGCCCTATGGAAATGGCTGCTCCCTGTCGCTCGACTGGACCCAGTCGCTGTGCGTCGCCGAATGTCGGTTGCCGGTTGGCGAATCGGTAGTCGACGCGGCGGTAGCCGCACGCGATGCGCTGCGCCAGCCGCTCGATTACCCGCCGCTTCAGGACGCCCTCGTCCCCGGCGATCACGTCGTGGTGACGGTGGAACCGGGGGTGCCGCAGACGCCGGCGATCGTGGCGGGCGTCGTGCGGGGCCTCGCCGCGGGCGGCGTCTCTTCGGAGTGCGTCACGGTGCTCGCGGCAACGCCGTTGGGCGAAGCGCCGCCCGACTCGATCAATGAAGAAGGCTTGGTGCTTGAGCCGGAAAAGTCGTGGTTGTTGTCGGCGCTGTCGGACGAAGAGCGGCGCGGCATCCAGGCGGCGTGGCACGTCCCCGAGGCGCAAGGGGCCGTGTCGTACCTCGCGGCGACAGACGAAGCAGATCCCGTTTACGTCGCTCGACGCATCTGCGATGCCGACTTGGTCATTCCCATCGGCGTCCAACGCATCGATGATACACTCGGCTATTTGGGCGCCGCTGGCTCGCTCTTTCCGACCTTCTCCGACGTCGCCACACGCCGTCGACTGAGTCCGTGCGACTTGCGGCAATGGCGCAAACAGCGCACCGATTGGCGACAAGAGGCGGCCCAGGCCCAATGGCTGCTCGGCGTTCAGTTCGTCGTGCGCGTCATTCCCGGTCGAGCCGATTCGGTGTTGGCGGTGATCGCCGGACAAGCGGAAGCGGCCGAGCGGAATGCGGCGAAGCGGTGCCGAGCGGCGTGGCGCGGCGCGACGCCGCACGAAGCGGACCTCGTGGTGGCCGCCATCGACGGCGGCGAATCGGAGCAAACGTGGGACAACGTCGCGCGAACGTTGGCGATGGCCAATCGGATCGTCAGCGCCGAAGGGGTGATTGTGTTGTGCACCGACCTGCAGCAAGCGCCGGGACCTGCCTTGCGCAGCGGCGCCGCCGCAGCGGGGGGAAGGCGACGAACGGCGCGCGAGGAAGAACGGCCCGTCGATGTGCTGCCGGCCGCCGTGCTCGCCGATCTGGCTCAGTCGCATCGCTTGTATCTGTGGAGCCGCCTGGCGGATGACGTCGTGGACGAAGTCGGGTTCACCCCCGTCTCGACGGAAGACGAGTTAGCGCGGTTAAGTCGCGGGCTCAAGACGTGCGTGGTGGTGAGCGGCGGACAGTTTGCGAGCGTCGCCGTGCGGGCCAGCTAGGCGATGCAATTCCCGGCGGTGCAGATTCCGGCGGTGCAGCGATTGGCGAACGTGAAGAAGGAATCGACAGCAATGACCATGCCCCACGACGCATACTCGGCAGCTTGGGACGTCTTCAGGAGCGGCGGCGTCTTGCCGTGGTCGCCGCGCGGCCGCGTGGAGTTGCGCGGGAAGGATCGAGCAACCTTGTTGCACGGGTTGTGCACGAACGAGATCAAAAAGCTGCCGGTCGGTCGATCCTGCGAGGCGTTCTTCTGTCAGTATCAGGGACGCATCCTGGCGTACGGATTCGTCGAATGTCAGGCGGAGCGATTGATCATCGAGACGCCGGTCGACCAAGTTGCATCGCTGATGAAGCACCTTGACAAGTACATCATTCGCGAAGATGTGCAGCTGGCCGACGTCAGTTCCGAGACGCGTGCATGGCTCTTTCTGAAAGACGCCGGCGCCGCCGTGCGGCGAGCGCTTCTGGGGCGCGCGACGGCCAGCGATGCGCCGATCACGGCGGCGGGGACGCCCGTGCGCTGGCGGACGACGGCTTGGAACCCAAACGGCCCCGATACAATCGTCGAGACGCCGGGCGCGGCGCCGGCGGCGGTGATTGAAGAGCTCTGCGAATGGGTGCGCGGCCAGTTGGCAAGCGACGGGACGGCCGCCGCAGATGCTCGGCGGAGTGCAACGTTGCTGGACGCCGACGCGCTCGAATTGTGGCGCGTCGCCGCGAAGCTGCCCGAATACGGCCGAGACATTTCGGACGAAACGCTTCCCCAGGAAGTCGATCGAAATGAAACGGCGATTAGCTTCAACAAGGGGTGTTACCTGGGCCAAGAAACGGTCGCTCGCATCGATGCTCGCGGACACGTGAATTGGAACCTGGCGGTATTCTTGGCGCCTGGAAGGACGACGGCCGACGGTCTGGCCGCCGGACAAACCTTGACGACTTCCGACAAGCCTGCCCTGCGAATCACCACGGCGCTCGACGTCCCCGCGCTCCGCGGCGTCTTGGGGTTGGGGTACATTCGGGCCGAGCTGCGCCGCGCGGCGCGTCCGCAAGTCAGTTGCCCGGTGGCGGAAGGGGTGCTGACGACCTCCGCCGGCGAGGTGCTGATCAACCCGCAACTTTCCTCGTCCTAATCTCCAGGCACTCGAGCCGCTCGGGAAACAGTCCATGCGACACATAGGAAACGTTCCGACCGAATACGACGCCGTGCGCCTCGGCGACCACCTCTTTATGCAAGGGGTCGAAGTGCAAGTGGAGCCGGCGGGCGACGCTTGGGAAGTGTGGGTTCGGGATGAAGACCAGGTGGAAGTTGGCCGGCGTGAACTGGCTGCCTATTGTGCGGCGCCGCGCGACCCCCGTTACGACGCCGCTCAGGCCGCGGCCGCGCAACGACGCGAGGCGGTGGTTGTGGAACAACGACGAGCTCGCGAGCGGATCGTCGACGTGAGCGAGGCGTTTGCGCGTCCGCGCCGCGGCCGTCGCCCGCTCGTCATGTTGTTGACCATTCTTTGCGTCGGCGTCTTTCTGTTTACCGATCAAGGTTCGAATCGTTCGGATCTCCGCAACGACTTGATGTTCACGGAGGTGAAGGCGGGGGGCCGCGCGTCGGCCGACGGCTGGCATTCGATTCGAGCCGGCGAAGTCTGGCGTTTAGTGACGCCCGTGTTCATTCACTTCGGCTGGGCGCACCTGATCATGAACATGCTGGCGCTGTCTTATCTGGGAGGCTTGATCGAAGAACGGCGAGGCACGCCGTACCTGGCGGCCATGTTGTTCGTCATGGCGGTCGCATCCAACATCGTCCAATATCAGTGGACCCATTCGCCGTTCTTCGGCGGCATTTCGGGCGTCTGCTTCGGACTGTTCGGCTACTTGTGGATGATGAGTGAATTCAGGCCGGAAGCGGGAATGGTGATGACGCGCGAAAGCATCATCATGACGCTCGTGTTCTACGCCGTCTGCATGCTATCCGGATTGGAAGCCCTTTCCGGGAGCCTCGGCAAATGGATGCCCGCCATCGCCAACGCGGCGCATACGGGCGGCCTGATCGTCGGCCTGATCTGGGGATACGTCGACGCCCGCCGCGGCGTTTGAGGCCAGTGCCATCGTCGTGGACCGCTTCGCGGTCCAAGGCTTCTGCTTGGTTCCGGCCCGCTCGGCGGGCCGACGTTGACCGCGGAGCGGTCCACGACTTTCAGTCGTATTTGGCGAATCTCCCGGCAGGCGTTAGGGCGGCAGTTCTCGCAGCAGCAACGCCTTTTCGGCGGCCGCGATCGTGGGCTGCAGGACGGCCGTCTTGTGCGAATCGAGTTGCTGGAGGAGGCCCTGGTCGAACGCAAATGCCAGAGTGACTTGGCGGTCTTCCCGGCGGAACACCAGCGCGTGACTCCATTGCGGTTCGGCCGAGCCGGTCGGCGGCGTGCGAGCGGCCGACCAGTCGTAGTTGGCGTCGATGATGAACGCATGCCGAGCGTGGACGAGCCCGCGCGCTTGTGCGATCGACTTTCTGCGGGTGATGCGAAACGGGCGGTCGCCCACGGTCAAGCGCTCGGAGGCCTCTCCCTGTGTCTGTGCCGCTTCCTCCGCACCTAGCGGCGCCAGCTCCAGCAGCTCGACTTCCGGTGCATGCCGGATCAATTCGGCGTCGGCCGCCCCCCAAAACTCCAGCGCCCGACGTCCCTTTTGGTGGTGATAAAGGACGGAGCCGCCGGCCAGCACCAAGCCGACCAGAAACATGGCCGCAATGGCCCAGGCGCCTCGATTCGCCATCGGCGTATTCTCCACGGGAAAGCCGCTCATTATATTGATGTTTCGTTCCTGCGGGGCCGTGCTCTGCCGCCCCCTTGATTCAGATCCTAGTTCGGAGGTGATTGCGATGGCCGACAAGTTCGATCCGTACCGCGAAGCGCTGGTCATGGAAACGAACACGGTATGGCCCGAGGACTTGGCCGAGGTCTCGGCCGCCGAAAAGTCCAAGGTGGAAACCGTCTTGCACGCCGCCCCCGATCAATGCGCTCATCTGGAATACGTCCGAGTTCACTCGGGGTTTTGCCGTCAGATTACGGTGACGCAGGGGGACTACGAACGGGCCCGAAAAGCCAAGTAAGGAACCGTCCGTGGTCGCTCGAGACAACGCGGTCGTCCGAGTCAACCTCGGCGAACGTAGTTACGACATCGAAATCGGCGCCGATGCCGCGGGACAAGCGGGCGAATGGGCGCGGAATCGCTTCCGCGCCACGCACGCGTTCGTCATCACCGATGCGAATGTGGCCGAACTTTTTGGACGGCCGGTGCTGGAAAGCTTGCGCACTGCCGGATTGCGAGCCGATTGGCATGTGCTCCCCGCCGGTGAAACCGAGAAAACGCCGGCGCGCGTCTACGAATGCTGGCAAGCGCTCGTCGCCGCTCGAGCGGATCGAAAAACGCTGGTCGTCGCCGTAGGCGGGGGAGTGATCGGGGATCTGGCGGGGTTCGTCGCCGCGACCTTTACGCGCGGACTGCGCTTCTTGCAGGTCCCGACCACGTTGTTGGCGCATGTCGATAGCAGCGTCGGCGGCAAAGTGGGAGTGAATCTGCCCGACGCCAAGAATATGGTCGGTTCGTTTTGGCAGCCCGCCGGCGTCCTCATCGACACTCGGACGCTCGAAACGCTCCCCGAACGCGAATACCGAGCGGGGCTCGCGGAAGTCGTCAAGTACGGCGTGATCCTGGACCCAGACTTCTTTGAATTGCTGGAGGGAAGCGTCGAGTTGTTGCGGAGTCGCGATCCGCAACTGTTGCAGCAGGTGATCGCGCGCTGCTGCCGTCTCAAGGCCGACGTCGTCGAGAAGGATGAACGTGAAGAGACCGGCTTGCGCGCGGTGCTGAACTACGGACATACCTTCTGTCACGCCATCGAGACGGCGACCGGATATGGTCGCTATTTGCACGGCGAGGCGGTTTCGATCGGCATGGTCTGCGCCTCGCGGCTGGCCGAACGGATGGGGCGAATTCCCGCCGCCCTGACGCAGCGCCAACGCCAACTGCTCGCCGCACTCCACTTGCCCGTGCAAGTTCCCGCGATCGATCCGCAGCAACTGGTCGCCGCGATGCAGTTGGATAAGAAGGTCGAGCATGGTCGGCTGCGGTTCGTGCTGCCGACGCGCATGGGACATGTCGAGCTGGTGGGAGGGGTCGACGAGCGGCTGGTGGTCGACGTATTGCGAGAAGAATCGGCCGCGAACTGAGACTTTTCGTGCGCCGCAGGTGTTAGAAGCTGGCGATGCTTTCAAGGGAACTCGACGAGGGCTGCGACATGCGCTGTCACCAAAAGCCGTTCTTCTCCACGTTGCGGCTCGCCCTGACGCTCAGTTGCCTGGCGGTCGGGGCCGTCGCGACCGTGAGGACGCGCGTCGACGTAGCGCGGGCCGCGGAACCGATGGCCCAGAAAACCGCAAATGAGAAACCCGCAGCCGAAGCGCCGGCGGGACTCCAACGTTTGCAGCCGCTCGTCGGGGAGTGGCGCGGCGCGGGGCAACTGCGGCGCGGATCGACCGAAGGAGGCTGGACCGAAGAGTCGGCTTGGGTGTGGCGGTTTCCGGCCCAGGGCAAAGGAGCGGCCGATCACGATGCGCTGCTGGAGTTCACCGTCGCTCGCGGCAAGTACCTGACAAGCGGCAAACTGCGAGCCACGGACCGGCCTGGGGGCGTGGAGCTACGAGCGAGAGGGGCGGGAGACGCGGAGGTCGTCTACACGGGGCAAATCGGCGAGGAGGGCGGCGTCGTGTTGGCCGCCGACCAGGCGCCGCCGGAAATGCCGCAACGCATCTCCCTACGGGTCGTCGCGGGCGGCGATCGGCTCGTCATGCTGCTGGAACGCAAATCGGCCATCAGTGATCGCTTTACGCGTCTGGCCGAAGTGGGCTACACGCGGAAGGGAAGCGAGTTTGGAAAGGGGACGTCCCAGCCCGAGTGCGTCGTCACGGGCGGGTTGGGAACGATGCAAGTGACCTATCAGGGGCAGATGTACTACGTCTGCTGCGCCGGCTGTCGCGACTTGTTCGAGCAGAAACCGGCGGAGATCTTGGCCGAATACCGTGAACGGAAAGCGGCCGAAGCGGCGAAGCGCAAGAAGCCGTAAGGATTAAGTGCGGCCAACCGCCGTAGCCCAATCGCGTCTTCTTCGCCGATCGAGGCGCTAACGCGTTCTTCCTACGGGGCGAGCAACTTCAGGTATTGCAGCCCCTTCTTGTGGGTGGTTTTGGTCGCGTAAGTTCTCTACGCGTCAAATCTTATGCATATATGCCGTCAAAGTCGGACTAGACGGACGGGACGGCGCGTTCGTTCTTAACGGTTCGGGGGTTTGGAAAAAATCTGGGTGAAACTTGGGGTTGGTGAAGGCTGGGGGCTTGGGCGGACGATACCGCATTCTGACATCAGCTGACAACAAGCTGAAGATCATCAGGCGACGGCTGGAGAGCTACCGCATCGAAGCATGACGCGGGGCCGGCGGTTTGGTGATGAGGTTGTTTCCGTACCCATTTCCGGATTAGAGGAGCCTACCCATGAAGAGTCGTGCGATTGTGACCGCGTTTGTGGCCGCTGGCCTTGTTTACCTCGCCTCGGCTGGCAGCGCGTTCGCCGGTCTGCTCGGCGGCGGCGGCAGCTGCGGCTGCGAACCGAAGTGCTGTGCGCCCGAGCCGAAGTGCTGTGCGCCGGCCCCGAAGTGCTGCAAAGAACCCCGCTGCTGCAAGCTGAAGTCGCGTTGCTGCAAGCCGGCCTGCGAAACGAAGTGCGGCGCTGAGCCGAGCTGCGCGGCGAAGGCCCCGACTTGCGGTTGCGAGCCGAAGTGCGGCAAAGAACCCCGCTGCTGCCGTGAGCCCCGCTGCTGCAAGGAAAAGTGCTGCAAGGAACCGAAGTGCTGCAAGGCCCCGAAGTGCCGTGAGCCCCGTTGCTGCAAAGAAAAGTGCTGCAAGGAGCCGAAGTGCTGCAAGGCCCCGAAGTGCCGTGAGCCCCGTTGCTGCAAGTCGCGTTGCTGCAAGCCGGCTTGCGAGCCGAAGTGCGGCTGCGCTGCCTAGTTTGAACTCGACCGCGATTCGCTCTTCCATGTCGGGCCCGCAAGCCTAGACGGTTGAGCCGAAACGACGGACCCAAAAACGAAGGGCCCTCGGAGACGTCGCCGAGGGCCTTTTTCGTTTTCATGCGGTGCGGATTCATGCGGCGCGGAGGTCGCCAAGTTGCAGCGGCGGGAACGGGTGTGGCACAATGGCGGACCCGCCCGAGCGACATCCTTCTGGAAGGTTCCCGCCATGCCGCGTTTTGCCTTGCCCTGCCGACTTTGGACGCTCATCGCGCTCGCTCTCTCGACGCTTTGCGCCGCCCGCAACCTTCCCGCGCAAGACTGGAAGAGCGTCAAGGTTCCCGAGGTGTGGAAGAGCGCACCCGGCAACGGCGTGTTCTGGTACCGCTGTTGGGTTGACCTGACCGACGCCGTCGCTCCGGCCCCCGCCGCCGGAGACGGCGAATTGTTCGTCGAGGCCGCCGACGATGCGCGCGAGATCTTCGTGAATGGTCGTCGAGTCGGAACGCAAGGCGCGTTTCCCCCGCAGTACCGTTCGGCGTTGGGCGATCCAGAACGCTTTTCGCTCCCTAACGATGCGTTTCGCACGGGGAACGCGGGCTCGGCGGGCAAGACGCTCGTCGCCATCCGGATTTATCAGGAGCCGGAGCGGCGGACCGGATTCAATGTGGCGTCGCCCGTACTGTTCCGCGGCGAACGCGGAGTCCGGTTGGCTGGCGCCTGGCAGATGCGGGCCGGCGACGACCCTTCCTGGGCGACGGGCGCCGACGTCGCCGCTCCACCGTCGGAGTTCATTCACGCGGCCTGGGCGCCGAAATCGGAACTCGAACGCACCCTCAAGAAACTGGCGGACGAAGCGGGACCTCAAGCGCCTGTCGAGTCGCTGGCGCGTTTCCAGACGCCTGACGACTTGCAAGTCGAGCTGGTGCTGGCGGAGCCTGACATCGCCCAGCCGCTGCAAATCTCCTGGGACGTTCGCGGACGCATGTGGGTCGTCGAATTTCGACAGTACCCGAATCCGGCGGGGCTCAAGATGGTCAGCCGCGACAAGTTTCTGCGGACGGTGTACGACCGAGTGCCGCCAGCACCGCCGAACCATTTCCGCGGCGCCGATCGGATCTCGATCCATGAAGACGCCGACGGCGACGGGAAGTTCGAACGACACAAAACGTTCGTCGAGGGATTGAGCCTGGTCTCGTCGTGCGCCGTCGGCGAGGGCGGCGTGTGGGTGCTGAATCCTCCATATCTGTTGTTTTATCCCGACAAGGATGGCGACGACGTCCCCGACGGCGATCCCGAAGTGCATCTGGAAGGGTTTTGGCTCGAGGACTCCCATTCGATCGCCAACAGCCTGTGTTGGGGACCGGACGGCTGGCTATATGGCGCCCAAGGGAGCACGGTGAGCGGCGACGTGAAGCGGCCCGGCTCGAAAGACCCGCCGATCCACTCCATGGGGCAGCTCATCTGGCGTTACCATCCGGCGACTCGCAAGTACGAGATTTTCGCGGAAGGCGGCGGCAACACGTTCGGCGTGGAAATCGACGCGAAGGGACGCATCTATTCGGGGCACAACGGCGGCGATACGCGCGGCTTTCACTACGTGCAGGGCGGCTACTACCAAAAGGGATTCGGCAAACACGGCGCGCTGAGCAACCCCTACTCGTTCGGCTACTTCCCGCAGATGACGCATCACAGCGTACCGCGGTTCACGCACACCTTCGTGATCTACGAAGACGGGACGCTTCCCGCGGCTTATCACGGAAAGCTATTCGGCGTCGAACCGCTGCAGGGACGCGTGGTGTTCAGCGACGTGCAGCCCGACCGTTCGTCGTTCAAGACGAAGGATCTGGGTTATGCGCTCACGACCACCGATACGTGGTTCCGTCCCGTCGACATCAAGAGCGGCCCCGATGGAGCGCTGTACGTGGCCGACATGTACGAGCAGCGAATTGATCATGCCAGCCACTATCAGGGACGCATCGACAAGAGCTCGGGACGCATCTACCGCTTGCAGGCGAAAGACGCCAAGTCCGAGCCCCGCTTGACCGACTTCAGCAGATCCAGCCCCGCGCAGTTGCTGGCCGCCTTGCAAAGCGATCGACGGTCGGTGCGTCAGTTGGCGCTCCGAGCGCTCGCCGATCATCGCGACCCGGCGCTTGCCGCACAGATTCGTCAATCGTTATCGACCGCTCAGGGGCCGAATGCGTTGGAATTGTGTTGGGCATTGCAACGCGTCGGCGGGCTGAGCGACGAAGCGGCGCTGGCGCTGCTTGAACACGATGATCCGTTCGTTCGTCAATGGACGGTGCGAATGATCGCAGACGACGGTCATGCCACGGCCGCTCAGCTCGCCAAGCTGGTCGATTTGGCTTATCGCGACCCCAGCGTCTACGTTCGCAGCCAGTTGGCGTCGTCGGCGCGTCGCCTGCCGGCGAAGGAGGGGCTGGCGATCGTCGGGCGGTTAGTGGAGCGAAGCGAGGATGTCGAAGACATTCATGTGCCGCTGCTGATTTGGTGGGCCATGGAAGCGCGGGCTGAATCAGATCGCGACGCGGTGCTGTCGTTGCTCGATTCCCCAACGACCTGGCAATTGCCGATGGTTCGCAAACATCTCTTGTCGCGGCTGATGCGGCGCTACGCGTCCACGGGTGCGCGCCGCGATCTGCTGACTTGTGCGCAGCTGCTCGCCAAGGCGCCGAACGAAGAGTCTGGAAAGCTGCTCATGGCGGGCTTCGAGGAGGCGTACCAAGGGCGTTCGCTGGCGGGACTGCCCACGGAACTGGCCGCCGCGATCAGCAAAGCGGGCGGTGCGTCGCTGCCCTTGCGGTTGCGCCAAGGCGACGCCTCGGCGCTCGAGGAAGCGCTGCGTCTGATTCCCGACGAGAAGGGGGCCGTCGCCGTTCGGCGACAGTTGGTAGAAGTGCTGGGACAGGTCCCGCAGCCGCCCGCAGTCGACTCGCTGCTCGCTTTGGCGGCTGCGACGAAAGAGGAGTCGTTGCGAGCGGCGGCGCTCACGGCGCTGCAAAGCTACGACGAGCCGCGGATCGCATCGACGCTGGTCGAGCAACTGCCGAAACTCTCCCGCGACTCGCGGTCGCTCGCCGTCAGCGTGCTGGCGTCGCGCAAGGCGTGGACGTTGACGCTGCTGGACGCTGCGGCCGCGGGGAAGGCGTCCGTCGAGTTGTTCGCGCCCGCCGACGTGAAGAAGCTGGTGCTGCGTCCTGATCCGCAGATCGCGGAACGCGTGAAGGCGTTGTTCGGCGAGGTGCAGGGGGCGACGACGGCCGAGATGCGGGCGACGGTCGAGCGGCTGAATGAGGCGATCCTGGCCGGCTCGGGGAATCCGTACAACGGCAAGCAGTTGTATACAGCGAGTTGCGGGAAGTGCCATCGGCTGTTTGAAGAGGGCGGCCGGATTGGGCCGGAGCTGACTTCGTACAAGCGCGACGACTTGCGCCGCATGTTGTTGAACGTGGTGAATCCCAGCGCCGAAATTCGCGAGGGCTTCGAGAATTACGTGGCGGTGACGGACGACGGTCGGACGGTTAGCGGCTTCATCGCCGACCAGGACCAGCAAGTGGTGACGCTGCGCGGCGCAGACGGACAAACCTTGGTGCTCGCCCGCGAGGAACTGGAAGACCTGCGCGCGACCCCCGTCTCGCTGATGCCCGAAGGGCTGCTGAAGGACCTCACCGACCAACAAGTCCGCGACCTGTTCGCGTACCTCCGATCGACCCAGCCATTGCCGTAGCACAGGCTTCCAGCCTGTGACCCCTCATCCCCGACCCACCTATCTTCGAATGGATGAACGGTCGCGGCAGGGTGTCATTACCGCGATTCGCCGCGCGATCCACAGGAGACAGGCTGGAAGCCTGTCCTACGGCTGTGCGACGCCTCGTCCTTACACGTCGCACACCTGCGCCGCATGGCGCAGCGCCGCGACGGGGTCTTTCCAGGTGGGGATGAATTCCTGTGCGACGAAGCCGTCGTAGCCCGTTTCGAGGATGGCCTTCATGACGGCCGGATAGGCGATCTCTTGTGTGTCGTCGAGTTCGCCGCGGCCGGGGTTGCCGGCCGTGTGGTAATGACCGATGTATTCCTTGTACTGGCGAATACGGCGAATCACGTCGCCGTTCATGATCGACACATGATAGATGTCGAACAGCAGTCGTAGCTGCGGCGAGCCCACTTGGCGAATCAGGTCGATGCAGAAGTCGACATTGTCGCCGAAGTAGCCCGGATGGCCCTTCATGGGATGCGAGCCGTCGCGCGAATTGAGGTGTTCCAAACAGAGCATAACCTTCTGCGACTCGGCCTTCGCCAGCACTTGCTTCCAGACCTCGATGCAATTCCGCGCCGCCTTGTCTTCGTCCATGCCGTCGAAACGCATCCCCGTGAACGTGATCACTCGCCGGCAACCGACGGCTGCCGCCACGTCGATCGCTTCATTCAGCTTTTCGATCACCAGGTCGCGGAACTGAGGGTTGCAGGGCCCCTGTGAAAAGCCATGGCTGCTCACGAGCGAAATCTCCAGCCCAAGTTTCTTGACGGCCGGATAGGCTTCGCGCGGGATGCCTTCCATGGCGACCAGACCGATGTCGCGGCAATGCTTCGCGAGCGTCTCGGCGGTCATCGGGTTGAAGCACCACCCCATGACCGACTGACGGATGCGCCCCTTCGTGACGCGAAAATCGGGATTCGCGGCCGACTGCGGCAACTGAGCGACCGCGCTGTGCAACGGCATCGCCGCCGCGAGTCCCAAGCCGCACGCCGCGCTAATCGAACTGCGCACAAACGTACGGCGGTTCGTCCCCAAGTTTTGCATGTCATGATTCCTGGCGGACGTCGCCGCGCGAGGTGGAGGTGCGTGATTCAATCTCGCGAACGTTTCAGGGCGTCGCCGACGAACTGCTTGACCCAGCGGACCGCGTTGCGCAGGGGGCCGCGGTAGGCGGCCAGCTGCGCCATCTGAGTCTCCCACGTCTCGTCGCTCGAGCCAATTGCATATGGACGGTGCGGCGCCCGCAGCGGCAGCGCGAGTGGTTGCAAGCCGACGAGGTGGGGCGCTCGAGCGACGATGACTCCATCTTGGCAATAGGTGCCGTCATACCAGTCGGCATGGGCGACGATCACGTAACCGTGGGAACGCAGCACTTCCAGACACCGATAGTGTAAGTCTTGGCCGTGCGTGCTCAGAAACACATATCCGATGCGGCGACCGCTTAACGAGGCTTCCGCTCCCTCGAGCATCTCGAGTTCCGCGCACTGCACGTCGGCGTGCAAGAGATCGAGTTGTTCGATGCGTTGTTCGTCGAGGAATTGATCGACTTTCAAATGGTCGCGGCCCACTTTGTCGCAGAAGAACCGTCCTTGCCGGCCGTTGGCTTCAAAGTTGCGTTTGCCGACCTCCAGGTTCGTCGGATCGGGTTCGACCATGTAACAGCGGGCGTCGGGGACTCGAGCGGCGAACCAAAGCGAGTAAAAGGCCCAGTAGGCGCCCAGTTCCAACATCGTGCCGCCGGCAGGGATGAACTTGAGCGCCTCTTGGAAGAGGTATTCTTCCTGCGGTTCGTGGCAGCCGCGGTTTTGAGCGAGTGCGTCGAGGTAGAAGCGACCCATGGGATGCACGCGCAGTCCGTTGTGCATCACATGCAAACCCTCGACGACCTTTCCCGCTTCCGCTGCTCGCGGAATCCACTGATTGCACGGATCGGCCTGAATCTCGCGGATTCGCCCCCGCGCGTCGTTCGGCGCAGCCTTCTGCATGTCGCTCCCCTCCTTGACTGGCAGTCTAGGGTACTGAGGAGTCTGCAGGCGGACAACGCCAATCTGACTTGGTTACGTCAGGGCGGCGGGGGGCCGAGCGGCCCAATACCGAGCCAAGATCGTGGCGGTAAAGACGCAGCCGAACGTATAGAGCGCCGTCGGGACCGTCGCCGCCGGCCGATCCTGGAACAGTTGCAGCGCCAAGGACGTTCCTAACCCCGCGTTTTGCATGCCGACTTCGATCGCCAGCGCCCGTCGCATCGATTCGGGCATTCGAATGACCGACGCCGATCCATACCCGGCCAGATAACCCAGCAGGTTGACCGCTAGCAGCGGCGCCAGCACGCTGGTCGACCCTGCCGCCAGCCGCTCGCGATTGAGCGCCACGACGGCCGCGATGATCCAGAGGATGACTAGATTGGCGACGATGGGACCGATTCGATTGCCAATCGCCTCCCACTTCGGAAACAGCCGGACGCTGAAGTAGCCGGCGAAAACAGGTGCGACGACTTGAACCACAAGGTCCAGCGCCACCTCAAGCTTGTTCAGCGAGACCTCTTTCCCAAGGGCCAGCCCCAGGGTGAACGGCACGATGATCGGCGAGAGCATGGTCGAAGCCGTGGTGAGGCTCACCGAATAACTGGTGTGTCCCTTGGCGTTCATCGTGATGACATTGGACGCCATGGCCCCTGGAACGCAGCCCACCAGAATAATGCCGATCTGATAGTCGACCGAGAGGCCGCTGAGCCGTGCAGCCAGCCACCCCAAAAGCGGCATGGCGCCGTATTGGACGGCCGTACCGAAGAGCACATGCGGCCAACGCTCGCGCACCTGTCGCACTTCGTCCCGCGGCATCATCACGCCGACGGCGAACATGGTGGCCGTGATGAGCCATTTGATGTAGGGCTTGCTGGCCACGAACGGATCAAAAGATTCGCCCAGCAACTGGGGCCAAAAGAATGCGACGCCGCACAACAGCGTCAGCCAGCCCAACAAGTAACGTTCCAGCACCAGCGTGCTCCTTGCGCGGAGGAAGGCCCGCGACTGGCTAACGTCGTGGAGAACTAAAGATGTCCCGCCAACTCAACGGCCGACCGGCGACGATCAGCAGGACGACGCCGACGGCGAACGAGCCCATAGCGCCGAGCACCAGAAAACCGACGGCCGGATTGACTGTCGGCGGCGTGGTCGAGCGATCGATCATCCGCAGCATGACCAGCGCGAGACTGTTGTTCGCGGCATGGCCGAGGATGGCCGGCCACAGGCTTTCGGTGCGCCAAGCCAGTACTCCCAGCCAGATGCCCAGCGGAATGACGTGCAGTGCGTGCGTCGGGTCGACATGCGCTATGCCGAAAATGACGGCGGTCAAAAGAATGGAAATCGCCGCGGGCCAAGCTTGGCACAATCGATTCTGAACGTAACCGCGATACAGCAACTCTTCCGCCAACCCCGGCAAGACGCCGATCAACAGCAACAGCAGCGGCAAGACGCTGAGCGGTTGCTGGCGAAACATCTGCTCCATCCACAGCATGTGTTCGCTCGGCTCTTTCATGAACAGCCCGAGCGTCAGGGACGTGGCGAAGGCGACTACGGGAGTCCCGCCCGCCAGCAAGGGCCACGTCCAGTAGGGGTAAACGCCGCGTTCCAGTTTCAGCCGCTTCCGCCACGGGACGGGCGACAATGCGGCCGCTCCAAACGCGCAGGCCAAGAACGTGAGCTGGCCAGGCAGGGCCATGACGACCAGTCCCAGCGGCGTGTTCGACAACTGCTTGGTCTCGGCGCTAAACGCGGCGCCGCTGCGGAACGCTTCGGGCCCGACGGTGACCGCCAGCACGAGCATCGCGGCGACGACGGAGACGACCCAACTGATGGGCAACGCCAGGATGGCGGCGGCGAGCGCCGTCCAAATTCGCGGACGTTGAAACGGCGTGAACGGCCAGTGGGCGCCGCCCAGGCTGGGCAATTCGGCCGCCTCGTGTGGTTGCAACTCGGCCAACATCTGCACTTCGCTGGACGGCGCTAGAACAGCCGCGATGACGTCGCCGTGAGATTCGACGGCGGCAGCGCCGCTCGGCGGCGATGGCAGTGCCTGCGCGTCGTGACAGTCTTGCGGATTGTGCGACGCGTCGTGAGTCAAAACGAGGATTCCCGACAGGGGGTGGCGGCGGCGAGCGACCCGGCTCGCTCCCACAGAACATAGCTTGTATCGGCGAATCGCACTAAGCAATGAGCTCGGAGACTACTTTGCCGTGTATGTCGGTTAGGCGATAGTCGCGGCCCGCATAACGGTACGTCAACCGCTCGTGGTCGAACCCCAATAGGTGCATCATGGTCGCATGCAGGTCGTGCACATGCACCGGCTTCTCGACCGCTCGAAAGCCGAACTCATCGGTCGCGCCGTGTGCATACCCGCCTCGCACCCCTCCGCCGGCTAGCCAGCAGGTGAAGCCATAGTGGTTGTGGTCGCGGCCGTTGAGCTGCGGAAGTTCGGCGACGGGCGTCCGTCCGAATTCGCCGCCCCATAGGACCAGGGTCGAGTCGAGCAAGCCGCGCTGTTTCAAATCGGACAGGAAGGCGGCGATCGGCTGGTCCCACTGACCGCATAGGTCCTTGTGTTGCTTCTCGAGATCGCTGTGATTGTCCCAGGGCTGCCCCGCCCCGCTCCAAACCTGTACGAACCGTACGCCTCGTTCCAGCAACCGGCGCGTGATGAGGAGCTGACGAGCCTGAGTCCCCGGCCCGTATGCGTCCTTCACCCACTGCGGCTCGCGATTGAAGTCGAACGCCTCCACCGCCTCCGACTGCATGCGATACGCCAGCTCAAACGTCTGGAGGCGCGCTTCCAGCGGTGCGGCGGCAGCACGCTCGCGCAGGTGGTCGTCGTTCAACTGTTTCAGCAGGTCGAGTTGTCGGCGCTGCGCTTCGGGCGACAGCCGCGGGTTGCGGATGTTGGCGATGAGCTTGTCGACGTCCGTATGTTGCGAGTCGATGTAGGTGCCTTGGTAGGCGCCAGGCAAGAACGACGAACGCCAATTCTGCGTCGAGACGATCGGGTAACCGCCGGGGCACATCGCGATGAACCCCGGCAGATTCTGATTCTCGCTCCCCAGTCCGTACGTCACCCACGACCCCATGCTCGGCCGCGACTGCCGCCCTTCGCCGCAATTCATCAGCATGAGCGACGGTTCATGGTTGGGCACGTCGGCAGTCATCGAACGAATCACGCACAACTCGTCGATGTGTTGAGCCGTCTTCGCGAACAGCTCGCTGACCTCGAGCCCCGACTGGCCGTACTTCTGAAACTTGAAAGGCGAACGCATCGCTGCGCCGGTCTTGCGTTCGGTGCGTAGATTCTGCGTCGGCAGCGGCTTGCCGTGATATTGATCCAGCAGCGGTTTGGGGTCGAACGTATCGACCTGCGACGGTCCGCCGTTCATGAACAGATGCACGACTCGTTCGGCGCGCGCCGCAAAGTGCGGCTTCTTCGGCGCGAGCGGCAGGTTGACGCCGCCGGTCGTGGCGCCGCCGGCCGATTTGTCGGCGTTCAGCGCCCCGTCGTTCGCGACGGCGTCTTCGTTCGCCAAGAGGTCGGCGGCGGCGAGCACTCCCAGGCCGAATCCGCAGCGACGCAACATGTCGCGCCGCCCCACGGTCTCGGGTGGTCGCGATACGCGTAATTCAATCTCTCGCATGGAATCCTCGCCCCGTCGGCGCTGCGGTCAGTCGATAAACACAAACTCGTTACTCATCAGCAACGCATGCACCGCTTGTTGCCAAGCAGCCGCGTCCGGCGATTCGCCCAGAAATCGCCGCAGACGTTCCACCTCCCCCTCCGTCGCGTCGCGCGCGAAGAGGACTCGATACAGGCGTTGGATGCGCGCGTCTGCTGCGGCGAGCGGTTGGATGTCGGGTCGAGCGACGACGCGTCGAGCCAACTCGTCCAACAGCGCGTTATTCATCAAGTACAGCGCCTGGGGAGGCACGGTGGTTTGGTCCCGTTGCGGGTTGCTTTGCGCGGGATTGGGAAAGTCGAACGTCGTCAGGAGGCTGGGGACGTCGAGCCGATCGAGGTACGCGTACAACGTGCGACGCGGGACCACGGCGTCGCCCAGCAGCGGCAACGACGGACCGCCGATCCGGCCGTCGAGGCTATCGGCCGCCGCCAGCAGCGAATCACGAAACGACTCAAACTCGAGTCGCCGCGGATTCATCCGCCAGAAGCGACGATTGTCGGGGTCGATCGCCGTCGCCTCGGGCCGATCCACGCTCGCTTGCCGATAGGCGGCCGAAGTGACGAGTCGTCGGTGAAGCCGTTTGAGCGACCAACCGTCTTCGACGAAGGTCGCCGCCAGATAGTCCAGCAACTCGGGATGCGTCGGCGGATCGCCGCGCAGGCCGAAGTCGCCGGGGGTGCGGACGATGCCGGCGCCGAAGTGATGCAGCCAGAGGCGATTGGCGAGCACACGCGCGGTGAGCGGATTGGTCGGCGCGGTGATTTCGCGCGCCAAGTCCAGTCGGCCGCTGCCGGGGCCGAACGGTTTACGAGCGGGGTCGAGGATCGCAAAAAACTGACGAGGCGCCTCGTCGCCCAACCGATTGGGATTGCCGCGCAGGAAGACGCGCGCGTCGTAGGGCTGTGCGGCGTCGAACAGCACGAGCGCTCGCGAGGGCGCACCAGCGCCCGTCGTCATATGCGACTCGACATCCTTCAGCAGTTTTTGATACTCCCCCTGCGACGCTCGATCAGGCAGCAGCGTGAGAAAGCCCCAGCCCAACATCACCGGAACGTCCGCCGGCGACTCGGCGCCGTACAGCACCTTTCGCAGTTCCTCCGTCGCAGGATCGGCAAGCGTCTTGGGCGGCGGTGCGCTTTGTTTAGACGCCTCCGAGACCGCTTTCTGCCATTGCTGTTCGACCTCCTGCAACAGCGACGCGTAAGCGGCCGCAACATCGCCCATCGTCTTGAGCTGCAGCGTCGCAAATCGCGAGCGGACGAGCGGGTTGAGTGGATGCGAGCCTTCGTCGTCGCGCAGCAGTTGCTGCAAGACGGCGCCCGCCGACTCGCCGAACTGCGATTCGGGCACGGCGGCCAAACGCGTCCACACGGCCCACACCGGATGCGGCTGACGCGCCGCCTTCTCCAGATAGACCCGCCAACGCAAGATCATCGTGGGATTGAGATCGGCCGTGTCGGCGATCAGCATGAAGTCGTCGGTCGCCGGCTGGTGGCGTGCCGCATAGGCGGCCATCAGATACTCGGCGACGCGCGTTCGCGCTCCGGTCACCAGTTCCTGGTGTTTACGAGTGACGAACGCTTGGAGCGCCGCTTCGCGTTTTTCGAGCTCCGCGGCAAACTTCCGGTACTCGTCGGTGTCCGGCGGCGGTCGGTCGAGCGGCGGAACGCCCGGCTCCTCGCTATTGCGAAACACGCCGTAGAGGCCGTAGTACTCGCGCTGCGAGATGGGATCGTACTTGTGGTCGTGGCAGCGAGCGCACGAAGCGGTGAGGCCCAAGAGGCCGCGCGTCACGACGTCAATCCGATCGTCAATGATGTCGTGCGTGTTGCCCATGAAGTGCGGGCTGAGCGTCAGGAACCCGAGGGCTCGCAACGGCCGCGGATCGCCCGCTCGTTCCAACCGATCCGCCGCCAACTGTTCGGCGATGAACCGATCGTAAGGTAGATCGGCGTTCAGCGCCTCAATCACGTAGTCGCGATAGGTATACGCCCACGTGTAGTTCTTGTCCTCGAAGAACACGTAGCCTTTGGTGTCCGAGTAGCGAGCCACATCGAGCCAGTGTCGCGCCCAGCGCTCGCCGTGTCGCGGCGAGGCGAGCAGTCGATCGACCAGCCGTTCTACGGCGTCCGGCGACGCGTCGGCGGCGAATTCGGCCGCCTCCTCGGGCGAGGGAGGAAGTCCCACGAGGTCGAACGCCAAGCGACGATGCAATGCGGCGCGCGAGACGGGCGGCGACGGGCTCAAGCCCAGCGGCTCTTGCGCCGCCTGCAGGAAACGGTCGAGCGGCGCCAGGGCCCAGTCGCGCCGAGCCACATCTGGGGGAATCGGATTCCGCACGGGCTGAAACGACCAATGCTGTTTTGCGAGCTCGGCGATCGACGGCGTGGTGCTGGAAGCGGCTTCGGCCGGCCACGGCAATCCGTCGCGCACCCACTGCACCAGCGCGGCGACGGCGGGCGGCGGCAGTTGTCGTTCGGGCGGCATCTTGAGCCCACCCGTATGACGAATGGCTTCAATCAACGGGCTGTCGTCTGGCTTGCCCGCCACGGCCGCCGGCCCGCTGTCGCCGCCGCGAAGAGCGGCCGCACGGGAATCGAGTCGCAAGCCCGACTCTTGCTTCTTCGCGCCGTGACATTCCCAGCAATGCTCGGCCAATAGGGGCCGCACCTGACGTTCGAAATGTTCCAACTGCGGCGGCGTGAACGCGGCCGGAGCACCTTCGGCGGCACGGACGTCGTTGACCGCCGACCCGGCGGCTAAGAAGCCTGCGGCGGCGAAGCCGACGAGCAGGCTGGCACAAGGGACAATGCGCGTCGAGCGGCGGGATGCGTTCATGACGGCTCGCGAAGCGTAGGAGGCGGGATACGCTCTATTGTTCCTCGACGTACGGCGGGGCGTCAAGGATTCAGTCCAGGCCCAACAGCGACAGGGAGTCGCGGTGGATCAGTTGTTCGATGCGATCGAGGTCGAGTCGCGGGATGCCGGTCCCGGCGACCATGTCGTTCATCTTGCGCAGATCGCGGATCGTCGCGTTGACGGTCGTGAACGGGTAGTCGGAACCGAACAGCAGCTTGTGCCAAACGCCGTACTCCTGCACGAGCGAGAGGCTTTGGAAAAACTGCCAAGGCCGATAATGCAGCGCACTGATGTCAGCGTAGACATGCGGATGCTTGCGAATCGTGACGATGCACTCCCCTTCGTACGGATGCGCTAGATGGGCCATCACGATCCGCACCTCGGGAAAGCGCCGCGCCACGTTGTCGATCCAACGCGGCAGCGTGCATTCGAGCGGCGCTTGCGACAGGAACGTCGTGCCGGTGTGCAGCAACACGGGTAGATGGTGTTGCGTGGCATAGCGCCATAGGGGATCAAGCGAGTGGTCGTCGGGGCGAAACCCGGCGTACATCGGCATCAGTTTGACGCCGCGCAAGCCGAGCTGCTGGTGACCGTAACGCAGCTCGTCTTCCCAGCCGGGAACGACGGGATCGACCGACAGAAAGCCGAGCAATCGGTCGGGGTGCTGCGCGACGTATTGAGCGACGTAATCGTCTTCGACCCAGAGGCCTGAGAGTCGCGCCTTGCCGCCGAACACCACCGTGCGCGTGTCGTCGGTCGACTCGCGCGCATAGTCTTCGTAACGCACCGTCAGATCGAGGTCCACGCCCGCTCGAGCGCGTCGCGCCTGCTCGCGGAAGTCGTCGTTGAAGTGTCGCGGGTATTCCCACGCGTGACTGTGAATGTCGATGATCATGCGGCCCATTGTTTCGCGGTCGCCAGCGATTCACAATGACCCGCATCCACAAGGCAAACGAGAAGGACGAACGATGATTCACGTCATTGCGACGATTGAGCTGCATCCGGGAAGACGCGACGACTTTTTGCGCGAGTTCCATCGCATCGTGCCGCCGGTGCTCGCCGAACAAGGTTGCTTGGAATACGGTCCGACGGTGGACGTCGACACGGGACTTTCGGCTCAATTGCCGTTGCGAGCCAACGTGGTGACGATCGTGGAGAAGTGGGAGAGTCTCGAGGCGCTCAAGGCGCACTTGGTCGCGCCGCACATGGTGGAATATCGACCGCGGGTGAAGGACATGGTGATTCGCACGACGCTGCAAGTGTTGGAACCAGCCTGATGCGCGACTTGGTGGCGAAACTGATCGCGGCTTTGCATCGACGCGTCCCGTTGGCGTACTGCCGCCTGGTGGAAACTCGCGGTTCAACTCCCCAGAAGGCCGGCGCAACGATGCTGGTCTTCGCCGACGGCGCGCAAGCGGGCACGTTGGGCGGCGGCTGCGTCGAGGCGGAGGTCAAACGCCGCGCACTGCAGGTCATCGCCGACGGGACGCCCATCGTTTCGACGTTTCAGCTCGACAGCGACTACGGCTGGGACGACGGACTGATTTGCGGCGGTCGAATGAAGGTCCTCGTGCAGCCGGTGGTCGGCGACGACTCGGCGAAGTCCGCGGCCGTGCAACGGTATTTCGAACAACTGGCGCGCCGCGTCGCCGACGGCTTGGGACTCACCGAGGCAGTCGTGTTCGACGGGGAGGCGATCGGGCTGAGTGCGCCCGCGCAGTACCTGTTCGATCACGAAGGTCGGCTGCTCGACGTGCTGGGCGACGATTCGTCTGCCCCGACCGCGCCGCCGCGCGTGCTCGAACTGCTCAAGCCGCTGACGCAGCGACCTCGCCCCTACGCGGCGCAGGGCGTCGCGTTCTTGCCCGTGCTGCCCCGTTGTCGACTGGTCATCGTCGGCGGAGGCCACGTTGGGAAGGCGGTCGCCGACATGGCGGTCGACTTGGACTTCGACGTGTGGGTCGTCGATGATCGCGACGAGTACGTCAGCGACGAGCGGTTTCCACGCGTCGACCGGCGCTATTGCGGACCGATTGAGACGGTGTTGCCGGCGCTCGAAATCACCGGCGACACTTATTGCCTCATCGTCACTCGCGGCCATAACCACGACGAGCGAGCGCTGTATCACTTGGTGCAGCGCGGCGCACGTTACGTCGGACTGATTGGCAGCCGTCGCAAGATCAAACTCATCTTCGAGGATCTCCTGAACGAAGGGGTCGCGGCGGACGCGCTGCGCGCGGTGCACGCCCCCGTGGGGCTCGACATCGGCTCGCAGACGGTCGCCGAGATCGCAGTCAGCATCTGCGCCGAATTGGTGGCGCATCGCAATTTGGGAGTCGTCCCGGCACGGCCGCGCAGCGTCGAGGTGGATGGCTAGCGGCGGAAGGAGACTGTTTTATGCGCACTCGTACGCAGTCCGAGGTTCATCCGACCCGTTGGCTTGCTGGTTGGCCGTGCTTGGCGTTTCTGGCGTTCTTGGTAGGCGCGACGACGGCCGTCGGTTTGCACGCGGCGGAACGCGCCGCATTCGTGCACGCCGCCCAGCCGCTCGATCCCTATTACCCGCATCGCGGCTACGCGCGCTTGACGACTCCGCAGTGGGTGGGCGAGCCGGGCGTGGAGTGCGTCGTCACGCTGGGGATCGACGACATGCGCGATCCGGCCGTGTACGAACGATTCTTGCGGCCGATCCTCGAGCGACTCAAGGCGCTCGACGGTCGAGCGCCGGTGAGCATCCTGACTTGCAACGTGAAGCCCGACGATCCGCAGGTCGCGCGCTGGCTGCAAGAAGGGCTGAACCTGGAGTGCCATACGGTCGACCACCCCTGCCCTTGCCTGCAAGGCGGCGACTTCGCCAAGGCGCGCAGCACGTACGAACGGTGCGTCGATTTGATGCATTCCATTCCCGGCAATCGGCCGGTCGCGTTCCGCATGCCCTGCTGCGACTCGCTCAACACGCCCAGCCCGCGGTTCTGGAACGAAGTGTTTGGACGCACGACCGGCGGCGGTCGCTTTCTGCAAATCGATACGTCGGTCTTCAACATCATCACGGCGCAGGACCGCGATCTCCCCGAATCGATCGTGCGCGACGCCGCGGGCGGCGAGCGATTTCGACGCTACGTCCCCTTCGCCTCGTTCGTGAATACGATCGAAGACTACCCCTATCCATACATCATCGGCGACAAGTGCTGGGAGTTTCCCTGCGTTGTGCCGAGCGACTGGTCGGCGCAGCACGTGCAAAAGGCCAACAACCCCGATACGGTGCGCGACCTCAAGCTGGCGCTCGACGCGGCGGTGATCAAACAGGGAACGTTCAATCTGGTCTTCCATCCTCATGGCTGGATTCGCAACGACCAAATTGTCGAGCTGATCGATCATGCGGTGAAGCAGCACGGTCGCAAGGTCAAGTTCCTGAACTTCGCCGAGTGTCTCGAACGACTCAATCGTCATTTGCTGGACGGACACCCGATCCGCGACCCGCAGGGCGACGACCACGGCGTGCGGCTGATCGACGTCGACCGCGACGGCTATCAAGACGTCGTGATCGCAAATGCCTCGCGGCAAGCCATCCGCCGCTGGAACTCGGCGACGAACAAGTGGGAGACGCAGGATTTCGCGGCGTGGGCGGCGACTGCGGCGCCGGCCGAACGCACAGCGACGCCGCGACTGCAGGTCGACATCGATCAGGACGGAACGCCGGAACTGATGACGCTCGCCGCGGACGGCGACGCTGCCTCCACCGAGGTTTGGCGACGATCGGCCGAAGGGGCGTGGCAGCGGCTGCCGTTTCACCTGCCCGACGGAGTCGCGTTGTTCGACAAACTGGGGCGCGACGCCGGCCTGCGGCTGGTCGACGTCGATGGCGACGGCCGCCGCGACGTGCTCTTCTCCGACGCGGCCCGCTATTCGCTCTACCTCTTCGCCGATTGGACGAGCGGTTGGAGCAAACGCGCCGTCGATGGCCGGCGCGGCGACGATTCGTCGCAAGGCAAACCGGTCATCCCGCCCCTCGTCCGCGGCGATGGAACCAACAACGGTGCGTTCTTTCATTCAAAACACCTCTGGATTCAGAACGAGGACACGCAGCGATTGCCGAATCACGTCGACCGCCTGTCGTATGCCGCGATGCTTCAGTCGCACACGGCGCGGGAGACGCGGCGCACGGCGTCGCCCACGCCGGTCGGTGCGGCGAAGATCGACATTACCCCCGAATATCCGGTGCGGTTGAGCGGCTACAGTTCGCGAAAACGCGAGTCGGAGGGAGTTGCGCAGAAGATCTGGGCCAAGGCGCTAGCGATCGGCGGCGATGACGGCGCCGGTCCCGCGGTGCTCATCACGTACGACAATTGCGGATTGACCGCGGAGATTCGCGAAGCGGTCGCCAAGTCGCTGGCGGAACGAGCCAAGATTCGCAGCGAACGCTTGGTGATTGCGGTCAGTCACACGCACAACGCGCCGTGTTTGACGAACTGGGCGCCGTTCCTGTTCGGCGAACGGATTCCTGATGAACACCAGGCGCACATCGATCAATACACGCGCGAGCTGACAGAGAAACTGGTGCAGGTCGCGCTCGACGCACTGAAGGGGCGTCGGCCGGCGCGGTTGGAGTGGGGGCAAGGGCGAGTTGGATTTGCGGCCAATCGCCGCGTGCTTAAGGACGGCCAGTGGACCGGCTTCGGCGTCCAAGCCGACGGCCCCGTAGATCACAGCCTGCCGGTGCTCGCCGCGCGCGACGAACATGGCAAGTTGATCGCGGTTGCGGCGAACTACGCGTGCCACTGCACGACGCTAGGCGACTTCAACCAGATCCATGGCGACTGGTGCGGCGCGGCGATGGAGTTCATCGAGCAAGATCATCCGGGAGCGGTGTCGCTCATCACGATCGGTTGCGGCGCGGATGCCAATCCGAATCCGCGCAAGACGGGCGACTTGGAGATCGTGCGCGGCCACGGTCGGGCGTTCGCGGATGAGGTCAAGCGACTGCTGACGACCGAGTTGGAACCGCTGGCGGGGAACGTCGAGTGTCGACTGAGGTACATCGACCTGCCGTTTGCGCCGTTGCCGTCGCGCGCTCAGTGGGAGGAAGCGGCCAAGCAGCCGGGCGCCCCTGGCTATCATGCGCGCCAGTTCCTGGAACGCCTGGACAAAGGCGAGACGCTGCCGAAGACGCGGTCGTATCCGGTGGGGACCTGGACGTTCGGCAAAGAGCTCGCCATGGTCTTCCTGGGCGGGGAAGTGGTCGTCGATTACGCCATGCGTTTGAAGTCGGAACACGACGGTGCGCGGTTGTGGATCACGGCCTACGCCAACGACGTCCCGTGCTACATCGCGTCGAAACGCGTGCTGCGGGAAGGCGGCTACGAGGCCGACTTTTCCATGTACTTCTACGCGCGGCCCGTACGCTGGTCGAACGACGTGGAGGATCTGATCGTCGACACGGTGCAGAAGCTGTTGCCGCCGGCGTTCTATTCGGCGAGCAAACAGGCTGACGTGCCGCCGCCCAAATCGCCCGAGGAGGCGCTGGCGACGATGCAGGTCGCACAGGGCTTCAAGGTCGAGTTGGTCGCGGCCGAACCGTTGGTGGAAGACCCGGTCGCTTTCGATTGGGGACCCGACGGTCGACTGTGGGTCGTCGAGATGCGCGACTATCCCAACGGCGTGGCGTGGAACGGCGCCGGCGATCCGCTGAACGTGCCGGGCGGTCGTGTGAAGGTGCTGACCGACGAGAACGGCGACGGACGCTATGACAAGGCGACGCTGTTCCTGGACGACATTCCGTTTCCCAACGGGATCAAGGTGTGGCGCAAGGGCGTGTTGATTTCCGCCGCGCCGTCGATCTTCTACGCTGAAGATGGCGACGGCGACGGCAAGGCCGACAAACACGAAGTGTTGTTCGAAGGGTTCGTCGAAGGGAACCAGCAACATCGCACGAACGGCCTGCGCTGGGGCGTCGATGGTTGGCTGTATCAGGCGAACGGCGACAGCGGCGGGAAGATCAAGTCGCTGCGCACCGGCCAAGTGCTGGACATCAGCGGCCGCGATGTGCGGCTGCGCCCTGACACGGGCGAGATGCAGACGCAATCGGGACAGACGCAGTTCGGCCGCAACGGCGACGATTGGGGCAACTGGTTCGGCGGCAACAACGCCAATCCGATGTGGCACTATGTCATTGAGGACCATTACCTGCGCCGCAATCCGCATGTCGCGACGCCCGACTTGCGCAGGCATGTGTCGGTGCAGCCCGGCGCGTCGCCCGTGTTCCCGACCAGTCGGACGCTGGGTCGCTTCAACGACTTTCATATGTCGAACCGCTTCACGTCGGCTTGCAGCCCCGAGGTGTATCGCGACGAACGACTGCCGGGCGGCGAGTCGGCGACGCAAGTGTTCATCTGCGAACCGGTGCACAATCTAGTGCATCGCGAATGGATGACGGCCGAGGGAGCGTCGTTCACGAGTCGGCGGCCGGATGAAGAGAAGCAGCGCGAGTTTCTCGCGTCGTCGGACAACTGGTTCCGCCCGGTGATGGCCCGCACGGGACCTGATGGCGCGCTGTGGATCGCCGACATGTATCGAGCGGTGATCGAGCATCCCGAGTGGATTCCGCAGGTCTGGCAACGGAAGCTCGACTTGCGCGCGGGGACCGATCGCGGACGCATCTATCGTGTCGTCCCGGCGAATGCCCAAGCGAGTCAACTTCCGAAAATCGACCAGTTGGACGTGCCGGCGCTGGTCGCGGCGCTCGACAGCCCCAACGGCTGGCAGCGCGACATGGTGCAGCAGATGTTGCTGTGGAAAGCCGACTCGGCGGCGGTCGAGCCGTTGCGGAAACTGGCGCAGTCAGCGCAGCGGCCCGTGGTGCGTATGCAGGCGCTGTGCACGCTTGAGGGGCTCCAATCGCTGCCGCTTGCGGCGGTGGTCGCGGCGCTCGACGATCCCCACCCAGGCGTGCGCAAGCAGGCGCTGCGGCTGAGCGAACCATGGTTGCGGGGAGCGCCGACGACGGCCGAGCGGCTCGCGGCGGCGCCGGACCTGGCGGCGGCTGTGACGCGGCGGCTGGACGACGCGGATGCGGCGGTGCGCTTGCAGTTGGCGTTATCGTTGGGCGAATGGGACGAGCGCGGCGGGACGTTGCTCGCGAAGCTGGTCGCCGCCTCGCCCGACGACGTCTATTTGCGGACGGCCGTGCTGAGCTCCGTGCATGCGAAGAACGTGCGCGGCGTGCTCGCGGGCGTGCTGGCGGCGCCGCGCGGAGCGGCTCAAGAACGCGTCGTGGAACAACTGCTGGCCGTCGCCGCGGCGCTGGGCGTTCAAGACGTGGTGCGCGAAACGCTGTCGTCGCTGCTGACCTCCTTGCCGCTGGACGGCGACGGTCGATTGACGGCCGCCCAAGTGGATGCGCTGGCCGGCGTGCTCGAAACGCTCGAGCGACGCCGCGGTGCGATCGAGTCGTTGTTGGACGACGCTTCGCGCCGTCGGCTCGCGACCGCCTCCGAGGCCGCTCGCCGCGCGCTGGCCGAGGAAACAACCTCGCCCGAGAGCATCGCGGCGCAGGCGGCTGCCGTGCGGCTGCTGGCGAGTCGTACGGCGGGACGCGACGAGGACGCCATGCTGTTGGCGGGCTTAATCAGTCCGCGCAAGCCGCAGCCATTGCAATCCGCGGCCGTCGCGGCGCTGGTGCGACGGCAACCGGCGCAGCTCGCCGAACTGCTGGTCGCCGGCTGGAAGTCGCACAGCCCAACGCTCCGCGCCCAGGTGCTCGACGCCTTGCTCGCGCGCGAAGAACTGACGGCCGGATTGCTGACCGCGATCGAGCGAGGCGAAGCGCCGGCGAGCCAGATCGACGCTCGACGACGACAGCAGCTGTTGGGGCACAAGAATGAGGCATTGCGGAAGCGGGCGGAGACGCTGTTGGCGGGGGCCAGCGAACCGGCGCGGGCGAAGGTGATTGAAGCCTACTCGGCGGCGCTGCAATCGCCGGGGGACGCGCAGCGCGGCAAGCAGGTGTTTGCGAAGCGGTGCGCCGCGTGTCATCGGTTCGAAGGAGTGGGCCATCTGGTCGGTCCCGATATTGCGTCGATTGGCAACAAGTCGTCCGACGCGTTGCTTGTCGCGCTGCTCGACCCCAACCGAGCGATCGAAGACAAGTACCTCGATTACCTCGTGGTGTTGGAGGATGGTCGGACGGCGACGGGGTTGTTGAGTTCCGAGTCGACGACGAGCGTGACGCTGATGGGGCAGGAAGGGAAGTCGACGAGCGTCTTGCGGTCGGAGATTGAAGAGTTGCGGAGCACGGGGAAGTCGCTGATGCCGGAGGGGCTGGAGAAGGATTTGACGCCGCAGGAGGTGGCGGACGTGATTGCGTACGTGCAGTCGTCGGGCCCGCCTCCCAAATCGTTCCCGGGGAACAAGCCCGAGGTGGTGCGCGGGGATGACGGCGGCGCGATTCGGCTGTTGGCGACGACGGCGCGAGTGTATGGACCGACGCTGGTGTTTGAAGAGCACTATCGAAACTTGGGCTACTGGAGCAGCCCGACCGATCATGCCGCCTGGTCGATCGACTCGCCGAAAGCGGGCCGCTATACGGTGTCGCTGGACTACGCGAGCGCCGACGGCGCGGCGGGAGATCGATTCGTGATCGAAGCGGCCGGTCGCACTCTCGGAGGCCAAGTCGCCGGCACAGGAACGTGGGACCAGTACCGCTCGCAGACGGTCGGCGTGTTGGAGCTTCCCGCCGGCCCGGTGGAGTTAGTGATGCGGGCCGACGGCCCGATCAAGTCGGCGTTGATCGATCTTCGCGGCATCCGCCTGATCCCGGCGAAGCCGTAAGTCGTGGATCGCTCCGCGTCCAACGCCTCCCTCCTCGTTGGATCGCGGAGCGATCCACGACACTCACGACGTCTTCTCTCGCGTCCCTAAAAGGTGCGTCGCAAGTCTTGTGATGGCAATCGGTTGCGACGTCGTTGCGGCGGGTTCGTCCGGTTGTGGCGCGGGGCGGCAACTGGTACACTTTGGGCCTTGAAGTTTTCACGGTCGGAAGGGGTTGGATCGGCGCGTCGTTTTGCGACGCCATCAGGCCGGTCCCCACGTTGAAAGGACTGCTGAGTTGTCGACAGACGCGGGTGGACCGAAGGACCCTGATGCACCGCAAGGGGCTGGGGCGGCGGGTGGCAGCGGCGATTACCACGGCGGCAAGCTGGTCGATTTTGCGATCGAGGAAGAGCTCAAGCAAAGCTACCTGACGTACGCGATGAGCGTAATCGTCAGCCGAGCGCTTCCCGACGTTCGCGACGGATTGAAACCGTCGCAGCGCCGCATTCTCGTCGCCATGAACGACTTGAACCTGGGGCCGTCGTCGTCGCGCGTCAAGTGTGCGAAGATCTCGGGCGATACCAGCGGCAACTATCACCCGCACGGCGAGGCGGTGATTTATCCGACGCTGGTGCGCATGGCCCAAGAATGGAACATGCGGCACACGCTGATCGACAAGCAAGGCAACTTCGGCTCGATCGCGGGCCTCCCGGCGGCCGCCATGCGGTACACGGAAGCCCGCTTGTCCGCGATCGCCGCCGCGATGCTCGACGATCTCGACCTGGACACGGTCGACTTTGTGCCGACGTACGACGAGCGCAACTTGGAGCCGACGGTGTTGCCGTCGAAGTTCCCGAACTTGCTTGTCAACGGTGCGCAAGGGATCGCGGTCGGCATGGCGACGTCGATTCCGCCGCACAATCTGGGCGAAGTCTGCGACGCGCTCATTCGACTCATCGAAGAGCCCGACATCGGAATGGACGAGCTGCTGGAGATTGTGCCGGGCCCTGATTTTCCGACGGGCGGCATCATATGCGGGCGCGCGGGCATTCGCCGCGGCTACTTTACGGGCCGCAGCACGATTACGGTGCGAGCTCGTGCGAAGATCGAGGAGTACAAGAACGATCGGTATCGGATCGTCGTCTCGGAAGTGCCGTATCAGCAGGCGCGCGATCGAGTCGTCGAACGCATCGCCGAACTGGTCAACGAGGACCGGCTCAAGGGCATCTCGAATATCCGCGACGAAAGCGACCTGAAAGAGCCGGTGCGCATCGTCATCGAGATCAAACGCGACGCCGACCCTGACGTCGTCCTCAATCAGCTCTACGAATTCTCGCCGCTGCAGGAATCGGTGTCGTTGATTTTCCTGGCGCTGGTCGACGGGAAGCCGCGCGAGCTGACGTTCAAAGAAATGCTGCAGGAGTTTCTGCGGCATCGCCTGACGGTCATTCGGCGACGCACGCAGTTCCTGTTGTCGAAGGCGCGGAAGCGCAAGCATACGGTCGAGGGTTTGCTGCTGGCGCTGGCGAACATCGACGAGATCATTCGCATTATCCGCGCGTCGAAGACGCAGGCCGAGGCGAAGGTGGGGCTGATGGGGGTCGAGTGCCCGGCGGCCATGATGCAGCGGGCCCTCGGGGACGTCGGCTTCGAGCAGTTCAAGCTGGAACGGGGCGACTTGTCGGTCTACACACTGACGGCCGTCCAGTCCGAAGCCATCCTCCGCATGACGCTCGGGCAACTGGTCAATCTCGAACAAGAAAAACTGTCGGGCGAGCATGCCGAGCTGCTGTTGGAGATCGCCGAGTATCTGCGGATCTTGTCGGATGAACAGAACATCCTTGAGATCATCAAGACCGACTTGCGTGACATTCGCAATCGGCATGCGGACGAACGGCGGACGGAGATCAGCGGCGAGGAGATCGGCTCGGTCGACCTCGAGGATCTCATCACCGAAGAGACGATGGTGGTGACGATCAGCCACAACGGCTATATCAAGCGGACGCCGGCCAGCGTCTACCGCTCGCAGAAGCGCGGCGGCAAGGGGCTGAAAGGGGCGAAGACGGAGGACGAGGATCCCATTTCGCACCTGTTCGTGGCGAGCACGCACGCTTACCTGCTGTTCTTCACCAGCCAAGGGAAGGTGTACTGGCAGAAGGTGTACGACCTGCCGCAGTTGAATCGCGAAAGCCGCGGACGGGCCATCGTCAATCTGCTCAACTTGGCCGAAGGGGAGCGGATCATGGAGTGCGTGCCGGTGCGCGACTTCGACGTCGACGGCCACTTCCTCATGATGGCGACTCGCAAGGGGCTCGTGAAAAAAACGCCGCTCGACGACTACAGCCGTCCCAAAAAGGGCGGGATCATCGCGATCAAGTTGCGCGAGGGGGACGAGTTGGTGGACGTGGTGGTGACGAAGCCGGGCGACGAAATCGTGCTGTCGACCGCGAACGGCATGGCCATTCGCTTTCACGAGGCGGGGGCGCGGCCGATGGGACGCAATACGTCGGGCGTGAAGGGCATCTCGCTTCGCAAGGGAGACGAAGTCGTCGGCATGGTGGTCGCGGACCCCGACGCTACGCTGCTGACGGTCTGCGAATTCGGCTACGGGAAACGGACGAGCTTCGGTCCCAATTCGCCCTACCAAGGCGGCGACAGCGAAGCGACGGGCGAGGAGGAAGCGACCGGCGATCCGACCGCCGAAGCGCCAGTCGAAGCGCCGCCGCCGGTCGAAGCGGAGGCGGAGGATGCCGAGGACGAAGGCTCGTCCTCCAATCGCTACCGCACGCAGCGTCGCGGCGGCATGGGCATTCGCGACATCAAGACGACGCAGCGCAACGGCAAAGTGATTGCGATTGCTCGCGTGGATGACTCGAACGAAGTGCTGATGATGACGTCGCGCGGCAAGATTCAGAAGATCGCCGCAAGCGACATGAGCGTCATCGGCCGCAATACGCAAGGCGTGCGAATCATGACGCTTGATGAAGGCGATACGCTCGCCGCCGTCGTGTGCGTGCCGAAGGAAGATGTGCCGACGACGGGCGACGAAACGCCGTAGTCGCCGCATGTCCGCGGAAGTGGGTTGCAAGCGGAGGGCCGCGCCATGTCGCGACGCGCGTTGATCACGGGCATAACGGGGCAAGACGGCGCCTACTTATCGCGGCTGCTGCTCGAGAAGGGGTACGAGGTGCACGGCGTCATGCGACGCACGAGCACCGACGGGCTGGAGCGGATCGCCGAGATTCGCGACCGCCTGCACCTGCACTGCGCTGATCTGCTCGACGAAATGTCGCTGGTGCGCTTGCTGGAGCGCGTCGCGCCGCAAGAAGTCTACAACTTGGCGGCGCAATCGTTCGTGACGGCCAGCTTTGAACAGCCGATCTTGACCGGCGAAGTCACTGCGCTGGGAGTCGCTCGGCTGCTGGAAGCGATTCGACAAGTCGATCCGCGGATTCGGTTCTATCAGGCCAGCAGCAGCGAGATGTTCGGTGCTGTGCTGGAGGATCCGCAGACGGAGCGGACGCCGTTCTGGCCGCGGAGTCCCTACGGCGTGGCCAAAGTGTACGGCCACTGGATCACGATCAACTACCGAGAGAGCTACGGGATCTTTGCCTGCAGCGGCATCCTGTTCAATCACGAATCGCCATGGCGGGGAAAAGAGTTCGTGACCCGCAAGATCACCGACGCGGTGGCGCGCATCAAGCTGGGCAAGCAACGTACGCTCAAGCTGGGCAATCTCGACGCGGAACGCGATTGGGGGTTCGCGGGCGACTATGTCGACGCCATGCAGCGCATGTTGGCGCACTCCGAACCAGGCGACTATGTGGTCGCGACCGGCCAGCGACATTCGGTGCGCGACTTTGCGTCGCTGGCCTTTTCTCACGCGGGGCTGGACTGGCGCGACTTTGTCGAGACCGATTCAAAACTGTTGCGGCCCGCGGAAGTACAGCACCTGTGCGGGGACGCGTCGAAGGCGCGACGCGTGTTAGGGTGGACGCCGAAGGTGAGTCTGGCCGAATTGGCGGCGATGATGGTCGACGCCGATCTCGAGCGCGTGCGGCGGGAGACGGACTGACCGTTCAGGGAGCAACCGTTTGTGCGTGCGTTCATTACCGGCGCGACTGGATTCGCAGGGCTGCACTTGGCCGAGTGGCTGATCGAGTGCGGCGACGAGGTCGTCGGCTCCACGCGCGAGGGACGCTGGTCGACGAACTCTGCGGCGCCCCAGATGTCGCTCATTCCGTGGGATCTGGCCAGCGGCTCGACCGAAGCGCTGAGCGAGATGCTGCAGCGGTTTCAACCCGCCGCGGTGTATCATTTGGCGGCGCTGAGCGTGCCGAGCGATTGCGGCGGGGACGAGCCGACGGCGGCGGCGTGGAAAGTGAACGTCGAAGCGACGCAGACGCTGGTTCAACTGCTGGCCGGTTGCTCGTGGCGCCCGCGGCTGGTGCTGGCGAGCACCAGCCATGTCTATGGACCGCAAGCGGGCGCCGAGGTGCACGTGGGAGAGACGCACCCTGTCGCGCCTCGGTCCGGCTACGCCAAAACGAAATGGGCGGCCGAACAAGCGGTGCTCGCTGCCGCAAGGGCCGGTCGAGTCGACGCCTTGGTCGCTCGCGCGTTCAAGCACGCCGGACCTCGGCAAGGCGAACGGATGATGTTGATCGAATGGATCTCGCAGTTCGTGCGCGGAGCGGACCCGGTCGTCGTCCAGTGCTTGGATAGTCACGTCGATCTGTCGGACGTGCGCGACGTAGTCCGCGCCTATCGACTGCTCGCCCAACTCGGCGTCGCGGGCGAAATCTACAACGTCGGCAGCGGCTGCGAGCAGCGAACGGGAGACCTGTTCTTTCGATTGCGCGAGATGGTCGATGCAACTCGGCCGTACCAGGAGTCGCGGCCGGGAAGGAAGCAGGAGTGGATCGCCGACGTCTCGAAGCTGGTCGCCGCGACGGGGTGGCGCGCGGAGCATCCATGGGAGCGGATGATCCGCGATGCGCTGGACGAGTATCGAGGGCGAGCGTGAGTCAGTCGTCGGCGACTATTCCACTTCTTTGAGGTACGCGATCAGGTCGGCGAGCGCCTGCTTGTCGACTTGTTTCTCGAGTCCTTCGGGCATCAGCGACATGCCGGAGCTTTTCAGCTCCTCGATGTCGATGCGCAGCACGGTATCGGACGCGTTGTCGGCCCGCTTGAGCGTAACGCTCGTGGCGCTCTCGGCGGTGATCATGCCGCTGAGCGAACGTCCGTCCTGCGTGACGACCGTGTAGTTGAGGTACTGCGGATTCACTTCGCGGTTGGGGTCGAGCACGTTGAGCAGGATGGCTTCGGGGCCGCGGGCCTTCATGGCGGCCAGATTTGGGCCCGTGGGGTGACCGAGCCCCTGCAGTTGATGGCAGGCGGCGCAGACCTTCTTAAAGACTTCTTTGCCGCGCCCTGCGTCGCCGGCGAGCGTCAGTGCGTCGCGATACGACTCGACGACGTCGCCCCGCCGACCCACTTGCAGCTTGGCGATCACGGCCGCCGACCGGGCCTTCACTTGAGCGTCAGCGTGGCTGGCGAGCAGACGCCAGCGCGCCGGATCGATGTCGCCGACGGCGATCGAGTCCGACTGGACGGCGTCGAGCAGCGCGAGAATCCAGTCGGGTCGCGAGAAGAGGACGTCGGCGGCTTGATTGCGCAGGCGGGGGCTCAAGGACGACCAACGCTCCAACAACAGCTTGGCGACTTGCGGGTCGCGGAATGCGCCGAGCACATTGAGGGCGGCCGTTTGGACGTCGGCCGGTTGAGCTGGTTCCAGCAGTTTGACGAGCGTGGCGGACAGTTCCTCAAGCCGACCGAGGCGCAGTTGTTGGACGGCCGCAGTTCGTTCGGCCGGTTTCAATTGATCGTCGACCGCACGTTTGGCGGCGCTGACGACCATGGCCTTGACCAATTCGTCGGCTCGACCGCCGGTGGCGGCGGCGACTTGTTCGGCCAGCGGCGTGCCCGGTTTAACGGCCAGTCCTTGAAGGATGACTTGCAGGGTCGCCGTTTCGGCGGCGGGGATCTCCCGCAAGGCGGCGACCAGCGACGCGACGTCGTCCTCGCGCTGCTGCTTCCCGATTTGCTCGGCCAATTGCCGCAGCCACTCGCGGCCCGCCGCGGTCGTACGGAAGGACGCATCGCCGACGAGCGCTTCGAGGACGGCGCCGGCGCCTTCGGCCAGCGAACTGCGGACCGCCGTGCGAATCCACAGGTCGGCCGGATCGCGTTTGGCCAATTGGGCGAGGGCCGCATTGCGGCGTGGGCCTGACGTTTCGCCGAGGGTGAAAGCGAGCTGATACCGGACGCGCAGGTCGGGGTCGGAAACGAGGTCGTAAATCGCTTCTCGGACGGCGGGCGCATCGGCCAACAGACGCTCCGAGAGTGAAACCGCATGACGGCGCACACGCGGGTCGGCGTCGCGCAGCGCCGCGAGGATGACCTCGGGCGTCAGGGCCTGGAGTCCGTCCAGCGCGCTCAGCGCGGTCACTCGACCCACGGCCGATTGCGACTCACGCGCCAGCGTCTCGAGCGCTGGAACGGCCGATCGGTCTTGTCGCTCATACAAGAGACGTTGCGCCGCGTCGCGATGCCAGCCGTTGGGATGGGCAAGCGTCTGGACGAGGTCGGCGGTGGAGGCGGCGCTGAGCTGCGGGGGGGCGGAGGGTCGAGCGCCGACGGGGGCGATGCGGTAGATGCGCCCGCGGTCTCGACCGCTGGTGAGGTCCAAGTGCTTCTTGATGACGGGATGCAGGCTGGCCGGATGCTCGATCACTTCACGATACATGTCGGCGACGTACAGCGTGCCGTCGGGCGCGTTGGCGAACTGCACGGGACGAAACCAAATGTCTTCCGACGTGACGAACTCGACCTTCTGATCGAGGCGTCGGCCGACGTTCGGAATGCCGGCTGGTTCCAGGCGTTTGCGATGGATCAGATTGCCGCCGACATCGCCGACGACGGCGATTCCCTGATACTCGGCGGGCCAGGCGTTGCCGCGATAGATGGTCACGCCGGTGGCGCTGGTGAAGTAGCCGGCGGGTCGACCGCCGCCTTCGACGACGCCCGGAATGACGCCCTTGCTGCGCAGGCGCGTGCGCACGATGCGCCACGGTTCGACGGGGCTCGTGCGATAGACGTCGGCTTGCGGTCCGTCTTCCGCGATGCTGAGTCGCGAGGCGGGAGGCGCCAGGTAAGGATTGCGCGCGACGTAGCGGTCCTCGAACATGACCTGTTGCAGGTGGTCGCTGTTATGGCAGACGTAGGTCGTGCCGAAATCATCTCGCGACATTCCGTGTTGTGCGCCGCCGCTGGTCGCCGTCATTTTCCAGGTGCGCGGGTCGATCGCGAAGTCGCGACCGCGCAGCGCGAGCCCGTTTTGCGTCGCTGCTTTCGCGGCGTCGAAGTCGGGGTGGTCGGGACCGAGCAGCACGACGGCGCCGCTGCTGCTTGTGGCGCCATGAATGCGATTGTCGAGTCCCCACTGGAACGAATTGAGCAGGCCTTGCACGTTAGAGCGAGCGAAGCCGGTGAAGAGGTGCTTCCGTTCATCAGCCTTTCCATCGCCGTCGCGGTCGCGCAGGAAATAGATCTCAGGCGGGGCGCCCACCAGAACGCCGCCGTTGACCGCTAGGAGCGCCGTCGGCCAGGAGAGTCCTTCGGCATAGACGGTCGACTGGTCGTAGACGCCGTCGCGATCGGAATCCACCAGCAAGCGGATGCGGCCCAGAAACGCTTTGTCATCTTCCGAGTAGTCGCGCATCTCGACGACGAACAGACGTCCATTTTCGTCGAAGGACATGGCGATCGGGTCGGTCACGAGCGGTTCGGCGGCCACTCGTTGCATTTCAAATCCCGCGGCGACATGGAATTTGGCGAGCGCTGCGTCGGGTTCCAGCGGCGGGATGCGCGGCAGTTCGCCGGCATAATCGACGTCGACGGAGTCGGACTTTGCGGCCTCGGGTTTCGCGTTCTCGGGTTTCGCGGTCGCCGGTTGAGCGGGGGGAGCGTTTTGAGCCGCGAGTGGGCGCGGGGGCGGAGTGAGGAGGAAAAGAGCGAGGGTCCCGGCGAGCAGGGCGCGGGCGAGCGGGCGCACAAAGTCGGTCATGGAGACTCCTTTGGGAAGTATTGACCGGTGAGGGCTGGGAAGGACCCGAGGGCGGTCCGGCGGGGACATTAGAATACCTAACTTTGCGCGCTCACAAAATCGTTCTTGAAAATAGAACAAGAAAAATTTTGCTAGACATTCTGCGCCCGATGTCCAGCAGCCGGTTCGCGGCGCGGCAGGTGTAAATGTTTTTCTGGTTTGAGTTTGCGTAGAGTGGGGGTCGTGGGTTAATCGTTACTTTGGGGGGGGCTTAATTTGACACTCAGCCTGGACATACCTATAGTGCTGTGCTAGCAGGGTCGGAGCTAGGGCGGGGAATACGCCGGTAGACGCGACCGCTGGTCGAGAAGTAAGCACACGAGTTGGAAAGCGGCGAGGTCACGATGAATAAGCGTGAGATGAAGGACTACAAGAAGCTCCTCCTGGGACTCCGTGGTCGATTGCGGGGCGACGTCAGCGCGATGGCCGACGCGGCGCTCAACAAAACTCGCAGCGAAGCAAGCGGCGACTTGTCGAGCATGCCGATCCACATGGCCGACGTGGGCAGCGACAACTTCGAGCAGGAGTTTACGCTCAGTCTGATGGAGAACGACGAGGAGTCGTTGAATCAGATTGAAGCGGCGTTGGAACGGATCGAAGAGGGAGTTTACGGGGTGTGCCTGGAATGCGAGGCGAAGATCCCGAAGACTCGGCTGAACGCGATTCCGTATACGCCGCACTGCGTCAAGTGTGCGTCGAAGCTGCAGAAGCAGCACCGCTAACTTGCCGGATGCGCCAGTGACGGATGCGCCAGTGACGGATGTGCCTGTGACGGATACGCCTGGGAATGGCGCCATGGATTTTCCGCCAGCCGCTTTGCGCTGGCGTTGGGCGACGTTTTTCGCCATCGGTGCGTGCGGCTGCGCCGCCGACTTACTCACCAAGTCCTGGGTTTTCGCCTGGTCGCGCGGGCCGGGGAAGCAGGGCGAGTGGTGGATTGTGGAGCCGTACTTCGGCATTCAGCATGCTCTCAATCAGGGCGCGCTCTGGGGCATGGGGCAAGGGAAGGTGACGTTGTTCGCGTCGCTGTCCGTGCTCGCCGTCGGCGGCATTTTGTTCTGGGTCATCTATGGCGGCGCCGCACGCGATCGGTGGCTCAATGCCACTCTGGGACTCATCGTCGGCGGCATTCTCGGCAACCTCTACGATCGACTCGGATTGTGGGGGGGGGTGAATGCCGACGGTTCCCCCATCTATGCCGTCCGTGACTGGATCTTGTTTCGTTACGGCGAGTGGGTCTGGCCGAATTTCAATTTGGCCGACTGCTGGCTCGTCGTCGGCGCCCTCTTGTTAGCCTGGCACTCGCTGCGCACGCCTGTCGCGAAGGCGGAGCACGGCGACGCTGGCAGCGATGCGCTCGATCGCGCCAAGTCGTAACGCGACATCCTGAAATCGCTGGTCTCTCAGGTTTTCTCAAAGTGGGGGGGACCGTGTGATTTGGGTGTGCAGTGATGCACACCTCAGCTGACCCTCACGGGCGCGGACATCGTACAGCGTCCGGAATCATTGGACTTACGAAAAATGCCACTGTGCAAGTGTGGATTTTGTGGGGCAGATGATTGTCCTTGGTCGAGGGGGTTGCGTCGTCGGAAACGCTTGAAGGCATTTGACATATAACTCATTTCTTATATATGGTTGGTGTCGCTAACGGGACAGGCTGTCAGCCAAGAGTGAGGGCTGATAAGGACTTGCTTTCCGAGCGTTCAGCGAGGGCGGTGTCATGAAGTTTTCCAGGACCGTGACCTATGCAGTGCGAGCGACATTAGAGCTAGCGAAATGCGGTTCCAATTCGCCCGTCCCATGTAGTCGGTTGGTCGCATCGGGGAATATGCCCGAACGGTTTCTTCTGCAGATCTTGCGCGATCTCGTGAATCATGGGATTCTCAAGTCGACGCGCGGCATTGACGGCGGCTACGCGCTCAACCGTCGGCCCGAAGAAGTCTCATTGCTGGATGTCATCGAAGCCATCGATGGTCCGTTGGACTTTGCTGGCGACGGCGGCGGCAATGCGGAAGACAGTACGCATTCTCGCTTCCAAGCGGCGCTCCGGTCCGTAACCTACTCGGCCCGTCAGCAGCTTGAATCGATCAAGTTGTCGCAGTTGCTGCCCGCGCCGCGACCCCGTCCGACGGTCGTCAGCTAAGCGGACTAACGGCGCGCGGACGGACTACACGCGGGGTTCGCACCACCTTCACATTTCCCTCGAAACTCGTCTCGTTGCGCGATCACGAATCGCGATCGAGGGGAGTGACCAGTGGTGGTGCGCCGCGCCGAAAGCCGGTTGATTCGCGTCAAACGATCGACATGGGGACTCGTCGTCCTGCTAGTCGCCGTATTGTCTACGTTTGCTGCGCTGGCTCTTGACTCGCAGCGCACGCGCACCGACCGCACGTCGACGAGCCTCAAGACGGTTCGCCAGGAGCGGGAATGGGGCGTCGCTGGCGCAGCGACTTCATTGGGCCGCGATTGGCCGACGCTCTTTGGCCCCCACGCGAATGGCAACTCGCTCGAATGCGGCCTGTCGCTTCCCGATGCCGATGACTGGTCATCGCGGCGTTGCTGGGAGCGTCCGATCGGTTCCGGTTATTCGTCGCCGATCGCCGTTGATGGGACGGTGTACGTTTGGGGGCGCGAAGGAGATGAAGAAGTCCTTGAAGCCCTGAAACTAGAGGGCGGCCGCACCCTGTGGCGTACACATTGGCCTACCGGCTACCGAGGTCGTTATCAGTACAGCGACGGACCGTATTCGACGCCGGTTGCCACGGGCGATTGGATCGTGGCGGTGGGCGCCGAAGGGCGTCTCGTGTGCGTGCAGCGACACGACGGTCGAGTCGTCTGGGAGCGCGAACTGAGGATCGAGTTCGGCTTAAAGCCAGGCGAGTATCCCTTCGGTGCGGGGATGTTGATCGACGACGATCGCATTTTCCTCAATGTGGGCGTCGTCGATAGGCAAGCGGGCGTCGTCGCCTTGGAACGGACGACGGGCAAGACGCTGTGGACGGCGACCGACCACCGCGCAGCATTCACCACGCCTCGTCTGTGGCGCGGCAAGGATGCGACTCGCTTACTGGTGCTTACCGACGCGGGACTCGCGGCGCTCGATCCCGTCTCCGGCGCGGAGTGCTGGACGTATCCGTTTCGGTCGCGAGTAGCGGATACGGTGACGGCGGTGTCCCCCTTGTTGATCGGCGACCACGTGCTCCTCGTCGCCGGGCAAGGCGCGGGGGCGGCTTGTTTGCATCTCCAGTCCGACGGCCGATACGAGGTCGTGTGGAAAGACCGACGCGTGCTCGACAGCGTCTTCAATACGTTGGTGCTCGACGGCGATCGCGTCTTGGGGTTTGGTGCGATGCGACAAGGCGGCGCCCCATTACGCGCGATCCAGTGGCGTACGGGGCGGTTGCTGTGGGAGGCCGCCTCGGAGCTTGATCGTGGACAGGCGCTCGCCGCAGACGGCTGGCTGTTGGCGATCGGCGAGCGCGGTCATCTCGGGTCCATGCGCTTGGAGGGCCAGGACTCATTGTCGCTGCAGGTCTCTCCCGTTCCGCTGCTGGCGGCGCCGTGCTACAGCGCGCCGTGCCTGCATCGCGGGCGGCTGGTGGTGCGCAGCGAGCGGCAAGTGGTTTGTTTTGATCTGCGGCCGTAACGCGCGTCCGCTTAGGCGGCTTGCGGGGAGTAACAGGCTGGAAGCTTGTTCTACGGCGGGAGGCAGGGGAGATCGTAACAGGCTGGAAGCCTGTTCTACGGCGCGAAATCTTCATCTGGAGGATGTATTGGTTTTCGCGAGATGCTTCTGAGTCCTTCACAAATCGCACACGCAGCGTTTATCGGGTGCGGGCCTAATGACCGCATCACTCAACGGTCTGAGTCCCCAACGAAAGGAGGACGGTACGGGCTGCGGCGAAAGTTGGCAGGCGAAGGTGAATACGAGGCGAGTGGGTTTTTGGTTCGGTTCAAACAGGAACATGCAAAATGCGTAAACGTGGTTTTACTTTGGTAGAAATGCTGGTGGTGATCGCGATCATCGCCATCTTGGCGGCGATCATCCTCCCGGCGCTCGCGGGCGCTCGCGAGTCGGCTCGGTCGAATACGTGCCGTAACAATCTGCGTCAGTTCTTCATCAGCTTGACGACGCACGCGGACAACGATCCGCGAGAACGCTACACGTCGGGCGCCTTTGACGGCGGCCGCGACGGCTGCATCGACACGGTCGGCTGGGTGGCCGACATGGTCAACGGCGGCCTGGGCCAGCCCGGCAAGATGCTCTGCCCGTCGAATCCGGGCAAGTTGTCCGAGAAGATCAACGACTATCTCGGCACGATCACGATCAACGCGAACGAAGCGACCTCGGATACGTCGCGCGTCTACGCTGGTGCGTACAACGTGGTGATGGCAACGGCCGTCGGTCCCGCGCGTGAAACGGCGGTGGTCGAGCACTTCCTGAAGAAGGGCTACAACACGAACTACGCCACCAGTTGGTTCCTGGTTCGCGGGGGGGCGTCGCTGACCGCCGTCGACAACGGAAACAACGTTTTGATCACCTACGGTCCGAACATGTTCGTCAAGGGCTTGCGTGACACCCAAGGACCGTTGTCTCGCCGAACGGTGGATGGCTCGTACCACAACTCGTCGGTCATTCCCTTGATGAGCGACGCGAATGTGGGCGATCAGAAGGAAGCGTTCCTGGTCGGCAACATGGGCGAATTCGGCAAGCCGGGCGATCGAATGGTGGAGTCGTTCACCGACGGTCCGGCGACCTTGACGGGCGGCGGCACGACCTGGCAATCGTGGGGTAAGGGTGCTCACGTGGCGACGGTGCACGACAGCACGGCGCCCCTGACGAGCATCTTTACGCTGGAGCAGCCGGACGTGGCGAACTTCTCGGCGTATCCCTGGGCCAACCTCCAGGACACCCGCGACATGGGCCCGGTGCACGCTGGCAATTGCAACACCTTGTTCGCCGACGGCAGCATCCGCGCCTTCAAGGACCTGAACAAGGATGGATACCTCAACCCGGGGTTCCAGGTCTCGCCGACCGCCACGCAGGCTCAGCTTGACCTGATCGGTTATCGCGATGGCATCGTGGAGCTTGATCCGCAGTTGATCTTCAGCGGTGTTCTGCTCCAGCGGTTCCAGAACAAGAAGAATCTCGACTAGGCGCCATGCACTGGCAAGTCGAGTGAATGTCGAAAGACGCCTGACTTCCGCGCGCCCCGCGCGCGGAAGTCTTGTCTGTTTAGCCGCCCCTAAAGAGAAGAGGATCTATCGTGTCGCGATCGCGCTGGGCTGTGCTGATATTGGCCGTATCTTTCGCCTCCGGCTGCGGCGATAACTCCAAATATCTTCCCAAGCCGCGTCCCGTCGTGGATGACGAAGCCGACGCACCGGCCGTGGCGCAGGCAGCGCCCGCAGCGACTCCCTCGCCCGCGGCGACGCCGGCCGCGCCGCCCCCCTCGAGCGCTGCTTCTCAGACTCCTCCGGCCGCGCCCACGGCGACGCCGACTCCGCCTGCACCGTCGCCCACCGGTGCGCCGCCTGTGCCGGTGATCGTCGAACAGACCACTTCCGAGAAGGAGCGGCGCGAGAAGGTCATCGTGAATATGCGCAAGATCAGCGCGGCGCTCGAATCGATTGCGGCTCGCGATCGGACCTATCCCCCGGCGAAGTGTTTCAGCGGGCGGATGAGTTGGCGCGTGATGTTGCTGCCGGCCTTGGGCCGAGCCGACTTGTTTGGGCGGTTCGACTTCAGTCAACCCTGGGACAGTCCCCACAACAAAGAGCTCATCAAGGAGATCCCGATCGAATACATTTCGCCCGAGCGGGCGGACGGCTACACCTGCATCCAGATGCTCGTCGGACCCGGCACCGCTTGTGCCGAAGTCGATCCCTTGGACGTTCGCGACTTCTCAGATGGCGTCGATAATACGGCCCTGGTGGTCGAGGTGCACAAGGATCTTGCTCGACCCTGGACCGCACCGGACGACTATGCCCTGAATCCCGACACGATCCAACGCGACTTGTTCGGTATGCGGCAGGATGCCTGCTTTGCAATCTTCGGCGGCAAAATGGGGGTGCGGCTGATCGCGGCCGACATTTCCGACCCGCAGTTGTTGGCCCTGTTTTCGCCCAGCGGCGGCGAACCGTTCCGAGCGGCCGATACGACCGCCTATGCGCATTCCAATATCGACGCGGCGTTGCGCGAGAGATTGGCGAACAACCCTTTGCCTCCGCGCTTTCGCAAAGCGGGACCGATGGGAACGCCGGTAATGGACTCTCCAGTGGCTGCGAAGGGCGGCAGTCCCGCGGCGCCCGGGAGCGGGAATGATGCCGGCGTGGGAGGAGGCGGTTCCGAGGCCTCGACGCCGAGGGCCTCGAATGGCAACCGACCGATTGGCTCGGGAGTCGCGGATGTTGGGGCAGCCGCGGATCGTCGACTGGAGCCGCCGTCCGACGAGCAACTGGAAGCGGCCGCGACGATTGTGCGGGACCTATACGGCAATGAATTCAAGAACGCCAAGAAGCTCAAGGACAAACGAGATTTCGCGAAGAAGATGCTTGGCGAGGTCGAGAAGGTTCAGTCCGATTCGGCCGGCAAGTTCGTTCTTCTCCGGGCGGCTCGCGATATCGCTTCCAAGGCGGGAGACATCACCACGACGATCGCCGCTTGCGATCAGTTGGCTCGCGACTTTCGAGTCGATGCTCTTTCGATGAAGCTCAAGGCGCTTGAACAAGCGGCGACGAACCTGGAAGGGGACGGCGAATTGGAACCGCTGTACGAGCATGGTCTCAAGTTGGGCGACGAAGCGTTGGCCCTTGACGACTTCAACAACGCCAGGATCGGTTACCGGCTGGCCATGAACTCGGCCCGGCGCAGCAAAAAACCGGAACGCGAGTATCGCATCAATCTCCGCGAAGACTTCCTCCGCGAATCGAAGCTGGCGTACACACGATTGGCCGACCAACTTCACACGCTCGTTCGCTCGCCGGCCGACCCTGCAGCCAACGCCGCGGTAGGTCGGTACTTTGCACTCGTCAAGCAGGATTGGACGCGCGGCTTGCCTATGCTCGCGCGCGGCGATGACGAGCGGCTGCGCGAACTGGCCAATTTGGACCTTGACTCTCCTTTGCAAGGCGAACAGCAGGTGGCCGTCGCCGATCAGTGGTGGGATCTGGCCGATAAGTTGACCACGACGATCGAGAAGGCCAGCGCCACTGCGCGTGCTCGCTATTGGTACGAGAAAGCTCAACCATCGCTTGGCGCCAGTCTCCACAAGCTGCGCGTCGAGAAACGAATTGCGGACGCCAAAAAGCGGACTAGTCCGACTCAAGGAGACGATCGTCCAACGCGGACCTTGGACGAGTGACGCAAGTCCGCACATCCATGCAGCGCGCCCACTGGGTATTCATCGCACTGACCGTGGCGACGCTGATTCCTGCCAGCGAATCAGCCGGGCTGCGCGGCACGCACGCGCTGCTCGCACTGGCATGGTTTGTCTTCGCGGCGCTGGAGTTCGGCGCCTTGGCGCGACGGCGCGCGCCGGTCGTTCTGGCGCGCGTCGATTTGGTCGCCCTCTTGCTCTTGGGATGGGTTGCGGCGAGCACTTGGTTACGCGCCTCCACGGCCGATGCTCGGACATCGCTCAATGTCTTCTGGCAATTCGGGTCGTGGGTTGCGGCCTATTTCATCGCGAGGCAGCGATTTCGCGAACCGACCGCCTGTCGCGCGCTCGTGTTGGCGCTGGTTCTGGCTTGTCTGGGGCAAGCCGCCGCAGGCGCCTATCAACACCAAGTGCTTCAACCGCTCGCCTGGCGCGAATACCAGACGCAACCTGAAGTGATTCTCGCCAGCCAGGGAATCCCGACTGCGCCCGGGAACATTCATCGAGCGGCGTTCGAGAGTCGGCTGCAAGCGAACCAACCGACGGGAACCTTCCTGCATCCCAACTCGCTTGCCGGTTTGTTGGCGGTCGGCATCATGTTCGCCGCCTCCCTGTGCATCGGGTCAAAGTCGATTCGTCAACGCGTCGTCTGGGCCCTTGCGCTGGTCTCGTTGTCCGCCGTGTTGACGCTGACGGGCGGTCGAGCGGCGGCGGTTTCGGCGGTGCTGGGCGTGATCGCCGTCGCATGGCTCGAATGGCCCGCTTTGCGCAGTCGACCTTGGTGGACGGCGACGGCGCTCGTCACGGTCGTCGTCGTGATCGGCGCTTGGCTGACTTGGTCGGCTCGAGCGGCGTCGGCCGTCAAGTCGCTCGTGATGCGGACTGAATACTGGGGAGCAACGCTCAAGATCATCGGCCGACAGCCTTGGTTCGGCTGCGGATTGGGGAACTTTCAAGACTACTACTGCGAAGTGCGTCCTGCCGAGGCCAGCGAAGTGGTGGCCGATCCACACAACGTTTGGCTCGAGCTGGCTGCGACGAGCGGGCTGCCTGCGCTCGGATTGTGGTTCATCTTCTTGATGCTGCACTTGCGCCGCTCGCAACACGCCCTGTTGAGCGCGGACGCCTCGCCGTTGGTGGAAATCGAACCGACAGGGCGAGCAAGATTCAGCTTTTTCAACCTCTACACGGCGGCGCTGGGCGGGCTATTCATCGGACTGCTGTCGGCTGCGCTGCGTCTACGCGCGCCCGACGTACGCTTAATCGGCGTCGGGGTGCTGGCCGCCGCCGTATTCTCGCTTTTGACATACGGTCGCCCGGCGGCCGGCGAAGCGTGGAAGAAGGCGATTTGGGTTGCGCCTTGGGTGCTGCTTGTGCATCTTCAAGCGTCAGGCGGCATGCTCTACCCGGGCCTCGCACTGCTACTGTGGATTCTGCTGGCGGCGGGGTGCAACTTGTCCGAGTCGAGAACGCCCCCGATCGTCGCGCGGGAACATCCTCGACGATCGTCGCTCGGCATCGCCAGCATGGCCGCCCTCGCGGCGGTCGTCGCTCACTTCACCATGTTCCGTCCGCTGCATCTCGCGGACACGCGGATGGCCCAGGCCGAGCTGGCCCATGAAGCGGGCGACGGGCCCGCGGCGATGCGGCTCGCAGCGGAAGCCAGTCGCGCCGACCCGTGGTCCGGGGCGATCGCTCGACGGTGGCTCGAGTTGGCTTGGCGATCGCCGACTGCCAGCGACCGAGAGGCCGCCGAACAAGCGGCGCGAAAGCTTAATCCTCGCTCGGCCGCCCTCCATGGATGGCTCGGCAACATGTACCTGCTCGACTACCGCCGTTCCAGCTCGCGCTCGGAGCTCGACGGTGCGATCGTCGAGTACCAAACAGTTGTACGACTCTACCCCAACTCGGCCGTCGCTTGGGCGCAATACGCCTATGCGCTCCATGTTCAGGGACAGCGGTTTGAGGAGATGCAGGACGCCGCCCGAGAAGCGTTGCGACTTGACCGGCTGCAACGACATGACGAGCAGAAGCTGGCCTCGCAACCCTTGTTCGACGAGCCAGCGCCGACGTTGACGGCCCTGGAATGGGTCGACCGACTGAAACCGCGGGACGGCGATTAGCCGATCAGTTCCCGGATCGGCTGCCCGCGATCGAGCAGCGGCATGGGGCGATTGAGCGCGTCGTAGAAGACGGTTTGTTGCGGCGCGACGCCCAAGTGGTGATAGATCGTGGCGGCGACGTCTTGCGGATCGAGCGGTCGATCGACGACTCGTTCTCCTCGTGCGTCGCTGCGTCCGATCACCTGCCCCATTCGCATCCCGCCGCCGCCGAAAAGAACGCTGAAGGTCGCACCCCAGTGATCTCGGCCAGCGTTGGCGTTCATGCGCGGCGTCCGACCGAATTCGCCCATCGCCACAATGAGCGTCTTGTCATAGAGCCCGCGGTCGCGCAGGTCGGAGACGAGGCCGGCGAGGGCTTGATCGAGCGGCGGGATGAGCTTTTTCGCCCCTTCCTCCGTTTTGAACTGTCCGGGCGATCCATGGTGATCCCATGGGACGCAATTCACGGTCACGAACGTCACGCCCCGCTCAACCAGTCGCCGCGCCAACAGAGCGCTTTGTCCGAACGTGTGACGCCCGTATGAATCGCGCAGCCGCCCCGGCTCGTCTTCCACGGCGAACGCATCGCGCACCGCGGCGCTGGTCAGCAAGTCGTATGCGGCCTGATGGTGAGCGTCTGCGTCCTGCATGACGCGTTCGCGAGCCATGCGCGAGCGATCGAGATCGCGGAGCAGATTACGGCGATCGGCGACTCGGTCGAGCGTGAGTTCGCGCGGCAGCGTCAGATTGCGAACGGCGAACGCTTTGTCGTTCGGGTCGCTGTTGACCACGAACGGGTTGTAGCCGCCGCCGAGATACGAGGCGTAGTGGAACAAATTGTCGGTGCCGCCGCGGAGATTGGGGACCGCCACGTAGGGCGGCATGCCGGGGCGATTCGGGCCGCATACACGCGCGACCGCCGACCCCATCGCGGGACGTCGCTGCACCTGATTGTCGGGCGCATTGAATGCGGGGCCCTCGAAGCCGGTCAGCATCCAATGATTGCCCTTCGTGTGGTCGCCCGAGCCGTGGTTCACGGTGCGCACAATCGCCAAGTGTTCTATCAGCGACGCCGTTTCCGGCATCAATTCCCCAAACTGCACGTCCGGCAACGACGTCGAGATGGCGCCGAAGGGGCCTCGATATTCGGCGGGCGCTTGCGGCTTGGGATCCCACGTCTCCATGTGTCCCGGACCGCCGCTCAACCAAAACAAGATCACCGACTTCTCCGAGTCGCGACGGACTGCGGCTTGCGACTGCAAACGTAGGAGTTCGGCGAGCGACAGACCGCCGACGGCGAGTGTCCCAAGCTGCAGAAAACTGCGGCGAGTTGGATCGTACGACATGGGAGGGCTCAAAACGTTGGAGTCTGAGGGAACGGACCTGCATCGCGATGTCTAACGTTGTGCGAACGTCGACTTGCGCGGCGGTTGATATTTGACGCCGGCGAGCCGCGGGGTTTCGAGGCGTTTGCCACCTTGGGCCAGCGACGCCATCCCGGCCTGCACGAGGCCGGTGGTGAGCAAGGTGCGTTCGATCGGATAAGGCGGGGCGCCGGTCGTGAACAGTTCTTCGGCTTGCGCCATGAGCGACGCCGAATAGGTGACATTGGGATTGGGAGGCAAATAGAATAGCGTCGATAAGGGACGTGCTTCTCCCTTCAATCGCGCCGCAAAGGTAAAGTCGCCGACCAGCCCATTCAGCAACAGCATCGTGGCTTTGACGCCGTCGGCATATTCAATTCGATACGCCACCGGTTCCTTCACCCACGTCTTGATCTGCTCGACCGTCGGATAACGATGGCTGCCGGTGGGCGTCTGCGCCAGCGTCTGGCTTCGCGAAAGACACGCCTCGAACAGCGTTGGATCCCAGCCGCCGGCTTGCCAGCTTGGAGCATCGAACGCTTTCCAAACGGACTCGCCTCGCAACGCTTGCAAAGCGACCACGCCCGACTCGCCGCCGCGCCGCCGTTCGGCCATGCACTGAATCACTTCCAGAGCGTGGAAGTCGTAACTGTCAACCGAGCCGATGGCGATGCACATCAGCTCCTCAACCTCTGCACCCAGCGGCATCTCGATCGACGGCATCCGCCAAGTAACGGGAAGCGACGAGCCGGCGAGAAACGGGATCTTGAGCTTTTGAGCGCGGGCGACCATCTCAAAGGCCCAGTCGAGGTTCCACGAAAGATGCTTGTCGTTGAAGACAGGAATCGCGCGACCGTCTTTCTCGACGACGTCCGCGATCTGCATGAACATTTCGTAGCGTGGGTATTTGGTTTGTCGCAGGTCGCTCAGCGGATAGTCGCCATGTTCGCCGATCAGCAGCACCGCGTCGACGCACAATTCCTCGCCGCCGCAACGCAACGCTTCCGCGACCGTCGGGTAGATCTTGAAACCAAACTCGCGCGCCCGATCGGCACTCAGGTCGTTCTCCGGCTTTTGGTCGACGTAGGCCGAAACGACGTCGAACGGCGGGCGATGCCACTGCCCTTCGACCGGATAGCCCGCCAAGAATCGCTCCGCCATGTGCCAAGCGTGCGACCGATACCGCCATTCCGTCGTGACCACGGCCAGCTTCTTTCGGGCGCCGCTCGCGAGCGGCCGATTGGTTTCTTCTGCCGCGAACGCAGGCGGCAGACCAGTGCTCCAGAGACCTGTGCTCCACACAGGGGCGGCGGCGAGACCAAGGCCAAGCGAGGCAAGGAACTGGCGGCGCGGCAGCATGCGACAGTCTCCGGTGGGCGGCGGGCGAAAGGGGATTCAGGCGAGGAGCTCTATCGTACCAGCCGAGCGAGCGACGTTTAACACCAAAGTGCTGCAAATGACCGCGGCTGCGGGAATCGGCTTCTGAATCCGCCGGTGGTTGAATTCGGGGACCGATGCTACGATCGGCGTTTTGACTCGGATGGTCGGCAGCATGGGAGCAAGACGGCGATGCCTGAATTGGGCGTGAACATCGATCATGTGGCGACGGTGCGGCAAGCGCGACGGACGTATGAGCCAGATCCGGTGTGGGCGGCGGCGCTCGCTGAACTGGGCGGGGCCGACGGGATCACGGTCCACTTGCGCGAAGACCGACGCCACATTCAAGATCGCGACGTGCGTCTATTGCGCCAAACCATCTCGGTGAAGCTCAATCTCGAGTTGGCCTGCAGCGACGAGATTGTGGCGATCGCGTGCGACGTGCGGCCTGACCAAGCGACTTTAGTGCCCGAGCGGCGCGAGGAAGTGACGACCGAAGGAGGACTCGACGTCATCCGTCACGCCGACGCCGTCGGTCGAGCGATTGCGCGGATGCGCGACGCGGGAATCTATGTGAGTCTCTTTCTGGACCCCGATATGGCTCAGATCGAAGCGGGCGCCAAGCTGGGCGCTCAGGCCGTCGAATTGCACACAGGCAAGTACGCGTTGGCGAAGGGCGCCGAGCAACGCTCGGAACTCGAACAACTCTCCACGGCCGGGCGAAGCATCCGCGAGTTGGGCATGGCGCTGCATGCGGGACATGGGCTGAACTATCACAACTCGCGAGCGGTCGCCGACATTCCGGACATGCATGAGCTGAACATTGGGCATGCGATCGTCAGCCGCGCGATCTTCGTGGGGTTGGAACGAGCGGTCCGCGAGATGAAGGACCTGATTCACTAGTCTGAGCTTCTCTTGGGGAACGTCGTGATGCGCCAGGGATTCTCTCCGCTGCGTCGTCGTTGGTCGTCAGGGCGGGTAACTCGAGCTTGCAGTACGGCGCTGTTCACGGCGTCGTTGATGACGCTGTTCATGACGCTGTGGCTGTGTCTTGCCGAGGACGCGGCGCAAGCGCAGTCGCCCGCCGGCGGGACGCTGGAAGCTCAACTGTTGGCCGAGTCGCCCGACAAATTGGCGCAGGCGGCGCGCGTCGAGGGAGACTCGCAACGCGGCGCGGTGTTGTTTCACCAACCGCAATCGGCCTGCGCCAAGTGCCATCTGTTCGGGACGTCGGCCAGGCCCAGTCAATCGGGGCAGTCGAGCGGGCTCGGACCCGACCTGACGAAGTTAGAGAAAGACGCCTCTGATGCGGCCATCGTCGAGTCGATTCTGCTGCCGTCGAAGCAGATCCGTGCAGGGTTTGCGGCGACGACCTTGGTGCTGGAGGATGGACGCGTACTTCAGGGCGTGGTCGCGTCTCGCGACCAACAGTCGGTCGTTTTGCGCGACGCCGCCAAGCTGGGCGCTGAAGTCGTCGTCCCGCTGAAGGCGATCGACGAAGAGAAGACCGGCTCTCAGTCGCTGATGCCGGCGGGGCAGGTCAATCAGTTGGCCAGCCGCCAACAGTTCCTCGACCTGGTGCGTTATGTGTTGGACGTGCGCGACGGCGGGCTTGAGCGAGCACGTCAGCTGCAGCCGCCGGCATCGCTGTTGGCGTTCACGTTGCCCGAGTACGAAACGCGGCTCGATCACGCCGGCCTGATTCGATCGTGGAACGAGGCCTCGCGGCAACGCGGCGAAAAGCTGTATCAGCGAGTGTGCGTGAATTGTCATGGCACCAAAGAACTGGCGGGTTCGTTGCCGACGTCGTTGCGATTCGCGGAAGGGAAGTTCAAGAACGGCAGCGATCCGCTCGCGATGTACCGCACGTTGACGCACGGATTCGGGCTCATGGCGCCGCAGACGTGGATGGTGCCTCAACAAAAGTACGACGTCATTCATTACATTCGCGAAGCCTACCTGAAGCCGCACAACCCAACGCAATACACGACGGTCGATGCGGCCTACTTGGCCGCTCTGCCGAAGGGGGATACGCGCGGGCCGGCCCCAAGCAATATCGAGCCGTGGGTCGTGATGGACTATGGTCCTAGCCTAATTCATACGTACGAATTGCCGTCGGCCTCGAAGGCGCCGCGGCCGAATATCGCCTACAAGGGGGTCGCCGTTCGACTCGATCCGGGACCCGGCGGCGTTTCGCGCGGCGCGCATTGGATGATCTTTGATCACGATACGATGCGAGCGGCGGGCGCGTGGTCGGCGCCGGCGGGCAAAGCGGAGTCGCGGTTTATCGATTGGGCCGGTATTCAGTTCGACGGGCGACATGGCGTGCATCCGCGCGTCGTCGGCGAGTTGGCCTGGACGAATCCTGTGGGCCCTGGTTGGGGGCGACCGGAAGATGGTTCATTTGCCGACGATCAGCGCGTTGTGGGGCGGGACGGGCGCACGTACGGTCCCCTGCCCCGCTCGTGGGCGCACTTCCGCGGCGTCTATCATCACGGGCTGAAGACCGTCTTGTCGTACGACTTGGATTCGGATTGCCCGGTGCTCGAATTGCCCCGCTTGGGACAATGGGCCGATGGCACGGCCGATGCGCGCCCGCTGTTTGCGCGTCAGTTTCAAATCGGCCCGCGGCGCCGCGAACTCGTTTTGAATGTCGCTCAACTAGGGACGAACGAAGGCCTTTCCCTTGCGCCGCTGGACGATGTTCGCCGCGGCGTCGTACTGGTTGGTGCGAGCCACTCGCAGCCTCGCGCTGCGGACGCCGCAGCGTCCGAGAAGCGCCGCTGGCGCTGGGACGGGGCTGCTTATGCCGAAGTCGATGGGGCGGCCTTCGATTGGCATTCGGCGGACTTTTCGCTTGCCGCGCGTGTGCGCACTCGAGAGGGCGGGACGATTCTGGCGCTTGCGCCGGCGGGGGACCGCTGGGCGCCCAATGGTCAAACGTGGTTCATCCGCGACGGCCGACTGGGGTTCGACATTGGCTGGGTCGGTGCGGTCGTCGCCAAACGAAAAATCGATGACGGCGCGTGGCACGATGTGGGACTGAGCTGGTCTAAACGAGACGGTCGAGTAAGGCTGTACGTCGATGGAAAATTGGACGGCGAGGGAACACTGCGGGCCCCCGCGCCGCTGGAGAATGCTCGACTGCGCATCGGATTCACCTCGCCCGATTTTCCTCGCCCGCGTTCGCACTATGTCGGCGAACTAGACGACGTCCGCTTCTATCAGCGACAGATCGAAGCAGACGAGTGGCGAAAGGAGTTGCCGACGAGCGCCCCGGAATTGCAAGGGCGCTGGCGCTGGGAACAAGCGTTGGAAGCGACCTGGCCCGACGCCTCGGGACGCGAGCACACGGCGAAAGTGCATCGAGGGGAAGCGGCTCGCGGCGCCGCGGAAGCAGAACGGCTGTTGGCGGGAATTGAGCCTTCCACGACGCCCGTGCGGTGGGAGTGGTTGGCGGCGGAGGGGCAGCTACGGCTGCACATTCCGGCTGGCGAGCAACCGCTGCGCTTCACGCTCTGGACGACGCGTCCGAATACGGCCGACGTCGGTGCAGCAAGGGCCTTGGCCGAACGCGTCGTGTTGCCGGACGCGGACGCTGATCTCACGCCGCTGACGCTTGGCGGTCCGCCTCGCTGGCCGCAAACGCTGCAGACGGAGGCGTTGATCGGCGCCGACGAAGGACCTTTGTCCGTCGACGTGCTTGCCCATCCGCAGAACAATCCGTGGTTTGCTCAACTGCGTTTCACGGGATTCGACTTCCTGCCGGGCGGCGATCGGATCGCGATTTGTACTTGGGATGGCGACGTCTGGATCGTGACGCAGAAGGGCGCATCGCTGGCATGGCGTCGAATCGCGACGGGACTCTTCCAACCGCTGGGACTGAAGTACCTTCACGATCGAATTCATGTAACCTGCCGCGACCAATTGGTCGTGCTGCATGATGTCAATGGCGACGGAGAGATCGACTTCTACGAGAGCCTGAACAACGACCATCAGGTGACGGAGCACTTCCACGAATTTGCGATGGGATTGCAGACTGACGCGGCGGGAAACTTCTACTATGCGAAGTCGGCGCGACACGCGCTTCCGGCCGTCGTCCCGCATCACGGAACGCTGTTGCGAGTCAGTCCGGACGGCCAGCGGACCGACATTCTGGCGACCGGGTTTCGGGCCGCGAACGGCGTGTGCTTGAATCCCGACGGCACGTTCATCGTCACGGATCAAGAGGGTCACTGGAACCCGAAGAACCGCATCAACTGGGTCGATGGGAAAGGACCGCAAGAATTCTATGGAAACCTCTTCGGTTATCACGAAGTGACCGATGAATCGGACGAAGCCATGCGTCCGCCCTTGTGTTGGATTACCAATGCTTTCGACCGCTCGCCGGCTGAACTCCTGTGGACTCCGATGGATGCTTGGGGGTCGTTGGGCGGGTCGTTGCTGAACCTGTCGTATGGGTACGGCAAGATCTTCGTCGTGCCGCACGAGCAGGTTGGCGGAGTACGACAGGGCGGCATGTGCGAGTTGCCGTTGCCCATCTTTCCTACCGGGCTGATCCGCGGCCGCTTTCACCCGCAGGATAAGCAGCTGTACGCTTGCGGCATGTTTTCGTGGGCGGGCAGCGCTACGCAGCCGGGCGGCTTCTACCGCATCCGCGCCACCGGAAAGCCGATGTACGTGCCGCGCGAGATTCATGCGCAACAAGGGCGCTTAACGCTCGGTTTCACCGGCGAATTGGACTCTGAGGCGGTGCAAGATTTGAGTCGGTACGAGCTCAAGGTCTGGGGGCTCAAGCGGACGGCCAACTACGGTTCAAAGCACTACGATGAGCGGCCTTTGTCGGTCGCGTCGGCGCAGCTTTCCTCCGACCGCCGCACGCTCCTCCTCGAGGTTCCCGATCTCGCGCCGACGTGGGGTATGGAGATCAAGTATCGGTTGAAGGCCGCCAGCGGCGAGCCGGTGGTCGGCGTGGTTCACAACACGATTCATGTGCTGGGACCTCGTAAGTGAACGCGGCGCACGACGCACTCGGCGCTACATCAGTTGAGTCGTCAGGCGAGCGCCCTGGTTGTCGATCGGCGCGACGGTGATCGACAGGGGCTGATCGGAAGCAGACTGCAAAGCGTCAACAAGACGATCTGCCGCCGATTCATCCGGCTGAAAGGCGAACATGGTCGGCCCCCAAGAGCTTTGCCCGACGCCGACGGCGCCGAGGGATCGCAGGAGATCGGCGAGTTGAGTCAGGACAGGGCCGTTGAACGGTCCGCCTTGGATGGGCGTGAAACAGCTTCCTGCTAAGGCGCCGTAGTCCCACAAAGATTGCGAGAAACGTTCAAAGTCGGCGGTTTCGGCAGCGACCGTCAGTTCGTCGGCCAGAAAGCGGAGTCGCCCAGATACTTCGTCAGGCACAGGCGGCAGGGCCGCAAAGGCGCTCTTCTCGGCGACGCCGTGGAGTCCGCACTCCACCTGCGGACGCACCAATACGACTCGCCATTGGTCTGGAAGCGAAACACGTCGTCCCAGCGGCGAGAGCAGTTCGTCCGCGTGTTTGCCGGGCTCCACGATGAGTCCGCCGCATTGAAATCCGTAAGCGCCGATCGCTGAGCGGAGTCCTCTCCCGACGCTTAACGCGAGTTCCTGCGCCGCGGGGCGTGCATGGTTGAAGAATTGATAGAGGACGGCGGCGACGGAGAGTCCCAACTGTGTGCCGCTCCCCAACCCCACATGCTCGATCGGCGGTCGCACGACTCGCCATCGCAGCGCTGGCAAGTCACGAATTCCGCAGCGTTGCCGCCAGGTCTCGCAAAACGCGGCGACTCGATCGCCTCCCTCTCCTTCGACGGAGAATTCGCGAGCCCGCTCGGCGCAAAGTTCCAGACCCGGATCGCACACCATGGCGCCGACGCCGCCGAATTGTCGTCCGCTGCCGCCCCACGAGAATAAGCCGAAGTGCAAGCGACTTGAAGCGCAGACGCGGACGCTTTGCACATCGACTCGAAGTCGCAACGGCTGCACGGCGAAGGTGGAAGCGGGCGTCGCGCTCATCGGCGACTTTCCTTGATGAACTGTTCCAATAGCGCGAACGCTGCGAACTCTTGCGGGCCGGCCGTCTTCTCGACGATGACTTTCAAACGCTGCATTTCGGAGTCCACCGCGGCCGGCGTCAGCAGGTGCAAGCGAGTGGCCACGATGGCGGCCTCCAGGACCGCGTGCTTCGCGCGCTGAAATCCGAGAAAATCACGGACGACGCCGCTGGCGACGACTTCACAGTCGAAGCCGATGCGCGGCGCCGACTTATCGACCGAGGCGGCGCGAAAGGCGTACCAGCGACAGGCGTTTGCCAGCCGTGGAACGGGAAAACCGTCGATCGCCGTCAGCGGCGGTTGTACTTCGAGCCGATCGACGGCGGTTCGTGCTAGCAGTTCGCAGTCGTCGGTAACATGAAAGACGCCGACGCGTTCTCGGTCCAGATTCGCGCAAGTCGTCGAAGTGGGAAAAGGACGAAGAACGAGCGATTTCCAATCGTCGTCGACGCGCGGCCCCATGGGCGCGATGTTGATCGAGCCATCAGCGTTGCGAGTGGTGACGATGCCTTCGACGATCATGGGGGCGATTACTTCCGGTGTCCTAGACTAGAAAGTGACGGGACGGTCGGGCAAGGAGAACGCCGGCGGGACATCGGTTGGGCATTCCTCGTTGCGCGTCGGGATCGCGATCGGTGTTTCGAGTCGCGCGAGGCGGAGAAAGTTCGTCAGCAACTCGAAACCGCACTCCGTCAAAACCGACTCTGGGTGGAACTGCACGCCGTAGACGGGAAAGTCGCGATGCTCGAATGCCATCACAGTGCGATCGGCGGTCCAGGCGGTGAGTTGCAAGGGAGCGGGCCAAGGCGATTGTGCGACGACCAGCGAGTGATAGCGGCCGACCGTGAACGGAGCAGGCAACCCGCGAAAGAGGCCTGCACTGTGATGCCAGACGGGACTGCTGCGGCCATGCATCGGTTCCGAGGCGCGTTCAATGCGGCCGCCGAAGGCTTGTGCGATGGTTTGATGCCCAAGGCAAACTCCAAGCATCGGGATGGTCGAGTGAAAGGCGCGGACGACGTCGAGCGAGATGCCTGCTTCGTTCGGACTGCAAGGACCCGGCGACAAGACGATGGCGCGCGGCGCCAGTTCGCGGATTTCAGCGAGCGTAATGCGGTCGTTTCGTACGACGTGCGTCGTCTGCCCCAAGCGGCGCAGGTACCGCGCCAAGTTGTGCACGAAGCTGTCGTAGTTGTCGATGAGCAGAATCATGGTCGCGTTAGGGGAGTAGTGCGCGGAGCAGCCCGGCCGCTTTGTGCCACGTCTCTTCATACTCCAACCGAGGATCGGACTGGGCGACGATGCCGCCGCCGACAGGCAATTGCCACCAGCCGCGGCCGGCCGTGATCGTCCGAATAAGGATGTTGAGGTCGATCGATCCGTCAAATCCCAGGTAACCCAGCGACCCACAATACGGGCCGCGCGCGGTCGGTTCGAGTTCGGCGATGATTTCCATGGCGCGGACCTTCGGCGCGCCGGTGATGGAGCCTCCTGGAAACGCGCAAGACAGAAGATCAAGCGGCGCGGCGTCGTCGCGCAATGTGCCTTGAACGACCGAGACCAAGTGCTGCACGAACTCGTAGACTTCGAGTCCGCACAGTTGCGAGACGTGTACGCTTTGCGGCTGGCAGACGATCGACAAATCGTTCCTCAAGAGATCGACGATCATGACGTTTTCGGCGCGATCCTTTTCGCTGGCTTGCAACTCATCGCCGGCGAATAAGTCGGCTTCAGGGCTGCGACTGCGACGTCGCGTGCCCTTGATGGGGCGAGCTTCCACGTGCCGATCGCGAACTCGCACAAACCGCTCCGGCGATGCGCTGGCGATCTGAAACTCGCCGCAATCAAAGTAGGAGGCGAACGGTGCGGGGTTGCGCGAACGGAGGCGTTGGTAAAGCGAAACGACGTCGTCGACGGCGGGAAAGAGCAAACGCTGCGACAGATTCACTTGGAAAACATCGCCCGCGCGAACGTATTCGACCGACCGTTCGACGGCGCGACAGTAGGCGTCGCGCGAGAAATTGCTCGTCAAGCCGCTCGGGCCGGCCACGGCGAATCTCGGCGCCAAGTGCTCGGCGCTCAGACTCGGCGTCCTCGTGGCAGACTTCGAGGCTGCGAACTTGGAATCTCGAAACACGCGAGCAGCCGGACGCTGCAGCCAACTCAAGAACTGATCGCGTCGCGCGGTCGCTCGTTGTCGCCGAGCCGCGGGCGACGACTCGGGGACGCCCTGCGAAACGATCCAGCCGCGCTTTCGCACATGGTCGAAAGCGAGCACGACGTCGTAGAAGCCGACCGCCAGCGCCGGAAATCCGAACTCATCGTAGCGGGTCCGCGGCAGTCGCTCGAAGGATCGCCCCAGCTCATAGGAAAACACGCCAGCCGCTCCGCCGCTGAACGGCGGCAAGCCGACCTGAGCGTCGGACGACCAGCGCGTCAGCTCGTCGCGCAGCGAATCGAGCGGGGCGGGAGCGTCGACCGGCAGGCTGATAAAGCGATAGGGATCGGCGACCACGAACGACCATGCGCCGCGCTCGGGATCGCGCGTGGCGCTATCCAGGAACAGGACGTGCGGCTGATCGATCAGTCGCAGCCACGCCTGTTCGGCGTCGAGCGTCTCGGGGAGCGGTTCGCAGAGCGGAAAGTCAGTCACAGATGGCGCGGTGTTCGAGCTGGTGGGGACGGTCGCCTTTATCCTACTCGAAAGCCGACCCGTCCGTAGGCCGTTCCCCCTCCCGATTGCGGTCCGCAAGTGAACGTTTCCGCTCTCGATGCGACGTTTCGGGAATCGTCAGAAAGCCCCAATTCAGCGATTCGTCCTGCCGGTACTCCTTGCCCAACGTCAGGGCGGTCGCCGCTTTGGCTAATTCGTAACCCAGGTAAAAGGCATGCGACGGATCGACGTTCTTGGGGTTCGTCGACTGCAGCTTTTCGAAGAGCAAGAAGGGGTCGGCGTCGGACAGATGCAGATCGGCGCCGACGAGATGCAATTCGCCTCGTTCCGCGAACAGGCGATAGTTGGAGTCGCGGATTTGTCGAGCTAAGTCGTCCAGAAAGGCGGCGCCGAACTCGGGAACCAGCGGGTCGCGGAGCGTCACGAGTTCGGGGGATAGGTGCTTGGGAGGAACGCCGCGTTGCACCGCGTAGTGCACCAGGCGTCGAGCCAAATCGCATTCGCGCACGCTGGTGCGGGCCCAGTTGATCACCTGCGTCGTCAGGACGCTGCCAATGTTCGTCTCCTGGCAAAAGCCCAGTAGCAACGTGTTGAGGGGGCCGGAATCGGCGTCGGTGAGTTCCGTGATGTTTCCGATGCCCATCATCATCGGCGTCTGAGGGTGGCGGCGTCGCACCTCAAGATAACGCCCCAGACTGGCGGCGAACCCGCAGCCGATGGGTTCGAGAATGGGATCAAGTCGATAAGGGACGCCGCGCGCGGCGAGGAAGTCGATCGTCTCGTCGAAGCCTGATAGTGCCGCGGGGTCGTCTGGGATGACCACCACTTCGCAGCCCCAGTCGGCGGCTGCGTCGCGATTCGAGGAATTGACGGACAATACCAGCTCAGCGCCGGCGCGGACTGCCGGTTCGATCTCGCGTGGATTGAGGCTATCGATCGAAGTGCGCAGGCCCGCGTCGCGTAGACGCCGCACGCACTCGCCGACGCCGCTCCACGGTTCCCCCGGATCGCAGCCCACGTCGATGAGATCCGCACCATCGGCCGCCGCCTGTTGCGCGATCCGCAAGATGGATTCGAAGTCGAGCCGCGGGGCGTGATTGATTTCGGCAATGATCTGGATGTTGTGAGCGCCGTAGCCGTGGCGATCCGCATCGTCGCGGCCGAAGAACTGCGGCAGGTTGCGGAGATCTTTGGGGCCGCGGTCGACCGGCCTTCCTGCGGCCTGCGCTAGTTCGTCGAGCGGCCCGCCGCAGTAGCCCGGCAGCAGCACGCGCGTCGCCGTCTCAGGCACTTGCCAGTGTTTGGCGATCCAGCGCGGGGTCATCAGGGCGGCGACCGTGATCGGCAGGACGTCGATCGAGTAATCGAACTCCAGTCGTCGCGCGAGCGATTCCACTTGAGCGCGGAGCGCCGTTGCGGCCAGTTTTCCGGTGACAAAGTGGATGTGTTCCCGCGGCATCGCTCCATGTTATCATCGGGGGCTATGTTCGAGCATCCCGTGGCGTTGATTACAGGTTCCTCTCGCGGCATCGGCCGGGCGATCGCCGAAGAATTGGCTCGTCAGGGCCACGCCGTCGTCGTGAATTACGTACGCAGTGCGGCGGCGGCGGACGACGTGGTCGAGGGGATTCGGCAGGCGGGCGGAGCCGCGATCGCCGTGCAGGGGGATGTGGCGTCGGCCGACGATCGTCAGCGGTTGCTCGACGCCGCTGACGCCGCCTGGGGCCGGCTCGACGTGCTCGTCAACAACGCCGGCATCACCTCGCCGGGCCGGAGGGATCTGCTCGAAGCGACCGAAGAAGCCTTCGACGAAGTCTTTGCGACGAACCTCAAAGGGCCCTTTTTCCTCGCCCAACAGGCCGCGCGACGCATGCAGCGGCGACTCGAATCGCATGCCGCGGGGAACTCGAGCGGCGGCGTGATCGTCAACGTCTCCTCGATTTCGGCCTTCGCCGTCTCGACCAATCGCGCCGACTACTGCATGGCGAAGGCCGCCCTGCAGATGATGACTTGGCTGTTTGCCACCCGGCTGGCCGACCTGGGAATTCGCGTCTATGAAGTGTGTCCCGGGGTGATTGCCAGCGACATGACTGCGCCGGTGCAAGAGAAGTACGATCGATTGATCGCCGAGGGACTGTCGCCCATTCGACGATGGGGGCAGCCGGAGGATGTGGCCAAGGCGGTCGCCGCACTGGCCTCAGGACAATTTCCGTTTTCGACCGGTGAACGCATCCATGTCGACGGCGGTTTTCATATACGACGCTTGTAACAAATCGAATTCTGCGACATGAAACTGGCGATACTGGGCGGCGATGAGGAAGTGATGCGCGTGGCGCGGCATGCGGCCGACGGCGGCAGCCATGCGATCGTCGCCGTTTGTGCATCGTCCGCGTGGCGCCGTCGGCTTGCGCCGTTCGCGCCCCGAGCGGTTGCGCACGACGACTGGGAGTCGCTGATTGCGACCAATGAGGTCGATGCGGTCGTCTTGGGGCGGGATCGCGAACCGTTCGACGGCCCCGATTGTCTGCGCAAATTGGTCCAAGCGGCCGTGCCGATTCTGGCGACGCACCCCGTGGGCGATCCCCTGCTTGCGCTGGAACTTGACATGATTCGCGTCGAGCGACACGGGCCGCTCGTCATTCAGTTTCCCGGTTGTCGGCATCCGGCGCTCCCCGAGTTGGCGGAGTGGATCGCGACGGCCGATCGGTCGCCGATCGGGGCGATCGATCAAGTGGTGATTGAACGGGCCTTGTCAAAGCGCGAGCGATCCGACGTGATCTTTCAGCTGACGCGCGACGTCGAGTTGGTGCGGACGCTGATCGGATCGGTGAGCAAGGTCAGCGCCATGGGCCCCGCCGCGGACGCCGAGGCGTGGGGCAATCTGAGCGTACAACTGGCGGGCGCAGGCGCCGTGCTGGCTCGCTGGTCGGTGGAGCCGACGTCGGCTGCGATCAGCGCCCGCCTGACGCTGGTCGGCGCACGAGGTCGCGCCGTGCTGACGATGCCGGAAGACGATGCGGCCTGGTCATTGGAGGTGCGTCGCGACAACGGCCAAACGTCGACGCAGACATGGCCCGATTGGAACTCGGCAGAGTCGGCGCTCGCAGCTCTGGAAGCGGCTAACAACGGCGTCGAGCCGACTCCAGACTGGCCAGCCGTCTGTCGCGATCTCGAAGTCGCCGATACCGTTGAGCTCAGTCTTCGTCGCGGGCGGATGATTGAACTCCATCATGGATCGGTGACGGAGGAGGACACGTTCAAGGGCGTCATGTCCGCGTTGGGCTGTCTGCTGCTGATGGTGATTCCCTTCGTGCTGGTGATCGCGGCTGTGTTCGACGGCATTCAGTCCACTCGCGAAGATCGCGGCGCGCTGAACCGTGACCGCACGGCGGCGACGGCGATCGACGCCCAGGCCGCCGGCGCGAGCCGATCGACTTCCGATGCGACAGGCCGTGCGGGAAGCAGCGCGACGGGGCGGCACTCGACGGAGTCGTCCGACGACATGCCGGCGGCGGGCGGCAGCCCCACGGCGACTCGACGACCGCTGTGGCTGTACCTGATCATTCTGCCAGTGCTTCTCTTTCTGGCTTTGCAAAGCCTGCGGCTGGTCTTTCTGGGGCGTCGGCCGCGGCAGGCGGGATCTTGAGTGAATGGGGGCCGTTTTTCAGGAATGGACCGGCGACGGCTCGTTGAGCCACGGTCCGGCGCGGGATCGGCTGGCAAGATAGAGAGACCTTGACGGTTGGCTCGCTGGTCTTCAATCGACCTTGGCTGTGGGGCCGATGTTCCCTTTCGGAACCGCCCCCAACCCCCGCGGCTGAAGAATCCATGATCCAGGTAGCCAAGCGCCGAAGCCGTCTCTTCACGAAGTGGCTGAAGATTAGCTGTGCGGGGACCATTCTGGCATTGGCGACGGTGTCCAACGTCGAAGCCGGGTCGAACCTGCGGCGGACGCCGATTGTGAAAGCGGTGGAGGAAGCGCGACCCGCCGTCGTCAACATCCACGGTCGCAAGACGGTTCGGTCGGACGACCCTCAGCAGTCGGGGGAGAACTTCCGGCAAGTCAACGGCATGGGGACCGGCATCGTTATCGACGAGCGCGGCTATATCCTGACGAATCACCACGTCGTCGACAGCGTGACTCGGATTCAAGTCACGACCCACGATCAGAAAAACTTCGTCGCTCGACTGATCGCCTACGACTTTAAGACTGACTTGGCGGTGATCAAGATCGACTCGCCCGAACCGTTGCCGACGGTGCGCGTGGGGACTTCCAGCGACTTGATGCCCGGCGAAACGGTGATCGCCGTCGGCAACGCTTTCGGCTATGAACACACGGTGACGACCGGCATCGTGAGCGCATTGCATCGCACCGTGCAAGTCAGCGACGAACAAACCTACCGCGACGTGATTCAAACCAGTGCGGACATCAACCCGGGCAATTCGGGCGGTCCGCTGCTGAACATCGAAGGCGACTTGATCGCCGTGAATGTGGCCGTCCGCGTGGGCGCTCAAGGCATCGCCTTTGCGATCCCAGTCGATACGGCGATGGACATTGCGGCGCAGCTGATGAGCAGCGAACGGATCGAGAAGATTTCGCACGGCTTGATCGGCCGCACTGTGTGCCAAGGCGGCGAGGTCAAGGCGGAGTTCGTGGTGTCGTCGCTGCGCGACAACAGCATTGCCTATGAAGCGGGCTTTCAGGCCGGAGACGTGGTGACCGCGGTCGGCGAAACTCGAGTGGAACGAGCGCTCGACTTCGAACGCGCCTTGATCGGACGACGCGGCGGCGACGAACTGCCGGTCGAAGTGCGACGCGGCAGCGAGAAGGTCCGCCTCACGATGAAGATTGATCCCAATCGCCGCGGCGTGGATCAATTGGCGGAGCGGACGTGGGAGGTCTTTGGTTTGCGTTTAGAGCCGATCGCGGCCGAACGCGTACAAAGCGTCAGCTCGCGCTACGCCGGCGGCCTCAAGATCCTCGACGTCCGAGCGGACGGCCCGGCCGCTCGCCAAGGCATCCGTCGCGGAGACATTCTCGTCGGCATGCACCGCTGGGAGACGGTCTCTATGAGCAACATCGAGTACATCCTCAACAGCTCGGAACTGACGAAGACGCCGCAAGTGAAGTTCTACATTCTCCGCGGCAACGAAACGCTCTACACGTTCCTCCGCGTCAACGCCCCCACCACGCGGTAACCCCGTAGCACAGGCTTCCAGCCTGTGGTGCACGCCGCAGTCGGTGTTCTCCCACTTGCACACGCACTTCGGCGCATCCGCACCGGCTCGCAGCGTGTTACGTCTCTGCCGGTGGTGCGTCTGTTGTTGTTGTTGTTGTTGTTGTTGTTGTTGTTGTTGTTGTTGTTGTTGTTGTTGTTGTTGTTGTTGCGGAGACAGGCTGGAAGCCTGTCCTACGGCGCTAGCGACTTTACTTTTTCGATAATTCGTTCTTCTACGGAGGGGGTGAAGGCGCCGGGGAGCGAGCCCCAGAGCATGGCTTCACCGCCTTCGTAGCCGCCTTCTTGAAGCACGCGCAGCGACGGGACGTAGCCGAAGACGTCGTTCGAATAGCCGGCGACCCAGACTTGCCGTTTGCCGGCCAGCTCGCGGGGGATGCGCAGCGAGTAATCCACGACGACCTCGCCGGCCAGCGCAACCAGCGTCAAATCGTCGCCGAAGTGAATCACTTGCACTGGGTAGTCGTAGGTTTCGCGGATTTTGCCGGATTCCTCCAACTGCTTCAGCAATCGCTTCGCGTGACCGCGCTGCGGCTCTTGCGTTCCCTCCGCCGCCAGCAACAGTTGCTCGCGAGTCGGCGGCGGAGCGAACTCCAGCGATGTTTCGCCATAGCGGGGCGAGAGGGGACCGCGAACGGGGCGCGGGACCGTGTCGAGCGCCGCTTGGATGGAGTTGGCCAGCGCGCGACCATGTTGTTGAGCCAACTCGAGCGTGCTGCGGGGGTACGGATTCTGATCGCCGCCGCATCCGTTCAAGAACAACGCCGTGACGTCCGGGTTCGCGGCCTCGAAATACTCTTGCGCGAAACCCGCGTAGTCGCCGCAAAAGAAATAGAAGCCGAGCGTCGTGTTGTGGCAGGCGTAGCCGAACAGGACGGCTCGCAACTTCCCCTCCGGCGTCGTCACTCGCAACACCGGCACGTCGTGATTCACCGGCCCGTCGGAGTTCGGCGCGTTGGCGAATCCCTTTTCGGTGGGACGTCGCCGATTCATGGCGAACCCGCAACGTGCACGTTGGTAATCCAGCTTGGCCGGCGCCAACGTCTGCAACGACTGCTCAATCACGCCCAGCAGTTTCGCGTATAGCTGCTCAGTGTAGTCCAGCGATAATTGAAGACGCTGTTCGACCTCCTCGGGCGGTCCCTCCAGCGGCACTCGCTGCACGCGCAGTTCGGGCCCGCAATGCGTGTGCGACGCGTTGACCAACAGCGACTCGGGAGGCAGTTGGAACTTCTCGCCGACGGCGGCGACCAACCGTTCGCGGAGCGCACGGGGGACGCCGATCAAGTCTTGAGTGACGATGACAAGCCGCTTGCCCGACGCGTCTTCGATCGCAATCGCCTTGGCGAACAAATCTTGAGCGACGCCTTCCGAGGGCTTCTTTCGCGAGGCGTAGCCCGCCATCCACATCGACTTCTCGGGCGTGATCTTCACTCGCCCGACGCCGACCTTCCAGCCGTCGGCGTCTTCGCTGCGCGCGATCGCGCTGGTGCAGAGAGCCAACAAAATGCCGCCGCACCAAACGCCGAACGATCGCGCGCTCATGGCTGCTTCTCCCTACTTCTTGAACATGGCGTGTTCTCGATTGCCGCGAGACAGCAGATAGGCAATCAAGTCCTTTACTTCCTCTTCATGGAGCGTATTCAGCAAGCCTTCGGGCATCATCGAGAGCTTTGAAGGCGTGATGCTTTCCACGCGTCGCGCGTCGACGGCCGTGATGGCGTTGGGGTCGAGCATGTTGGTATTCACCATCATGTTGTCTCCCGCCAAGTTGATGATGCGCCCCACGACCACCTTGCCGTCTTCGGTGACGACGGTGACGGCCGTGTACTGGTCGCTGATCACCTTGCTCGGCTCCACCACCGACTCGAGGATGTCGCGAGCGCTGAAGCGGCCGGCCAATTGCGTGAGGTCGGGACCGACGGCGCCGCCTTCGTTGTCGAAGCGATGGCACGCAAAGCAATTAGCGGCGGCGAAGAGCGAGCGGCCGCGATCGAAATCACGATCCTTCAGTCCCTTATCGACGAAGCCCGCGAGCTCGGCGAGCGTCCATTGCTTGACGACCGGCCGCGGCGACTGCGGCTTGGGCGGGGCGTCCGGCGCGGGAATCGCCTCGAGCACGTCCTTCAGGGCGACTTTTTCAGCGTCGCTGAGCGTGGCGACGGCGTCGCGCTTGATGTTGTCGACGAACAGGCCGAAGCTGGCGCCGCCCCGATAATGATGCGCCTTCAAGAACCACTCGAAGTACGTCTTTCGCAATTCGGGCGTCCAGCCGGCTTTGAGCACGCGCAGGGTCCGTGCATAGTCGATTTGTTCTTCTTGCGTCGGCGCCTCGACCAGCTTTTGGACGGCTTTCGCCGCGATCGTGGGGGATTGCAGGTAGACCAACAACTGCGCCAGTTCGGTGTTCACCTCGCGTCCCGCCGACGGGAATTGACCATCCAGCTTGGCGAGGATCGCGGTTCGTTCCGCGTCGGAAGGCGGTCCAAGTCGATTCAGCGCGACGTGATAAACTCGCAGCGCTTCCAGCCGCTGTTGGTTCGAAAGCGACTTCCAGTCGAGTCGTCCGAGCGACGCGAGCAATTTGCCGCGCAGTTCCGCGTCGACGGGCGGCGAGTTGGGTGCGCGATGGAACGGATCGCTGCCGCCGGCGCGAGCCAGCGCCAGCAAAGCGCTGACGGCGGCGGTGGGGTCGGTTTCCGCGAGCGCCCGGTCGCGCCACGAGGCGACGTCTTGATGTTCAATCGCCGTTCGCGCCGCATGCCGAATGAAGCGATCGTTGCTCTTCAGGTGCGGCCACGCCGTTTCCACTGCTGCAGGATCTTTGCGTCCATGGAACGCTTCCAGTTTACGGCGCAGCGTACGCGCGGCGGCCGCCTCCGGGGAATCGATCGGTTGCGACGGCGCCGTCGACTCGTTGCCCGCATAGGTCACTCGGTACAGCCCCGACTTCGTCTTCCGACCGCCGATGGCAAAGTAGAGTGCGCCGTCGTGCGGATTGACGACGACGTCGGTCAACGGCAGCGGACTGCCTGTAACAAACTCTTCCAACTGTCCTGTGTACGAGGCGCCGGACGGTTCCAGATGAACGGCGTACAGCTTCCCGTAGCTCCAGTCGCAGATGTATAGCGCCTCTTGGTACTTGGCGGGAAACTTGGCGCCGTAGCCGAACGCGATGCCGGTCGGAGAGCCGGGGCCCACGTTGACGATTCCGGGCAAGCTATCCGCATAGTAAGCAGGCCACTTGCCGGCGCCGTTGCGCCAGCCAAACTCGGCGCCGCTGGCGACGAAGCAGACGCGCGTCGGGCGGTACCACGGCGTGTTCATGTCCCATTCCATGTCGGCGTCGTACGAGAATAGATCGCCGTGACGATTGAGCGCCGCATCGAATTCATTGCGGAACCCCGTGGCCAGCAATTCCCAGCTCTTGCCATCCGGATCCACTTGATAGATGCAGCCGCCCGGGCCGAGCACGCCGCGCATGAAGCCGCGTCCGTCGGGCATCCGCGGCAGGAGGTGATCCTCGCCCCACAACTTGGGAACGCGAGAACCCGATAGCTCGGTCATCTTCGACTGATTGCCGCAGACGACGATCAGGTTCTTGCCATCCTGAGTCGGCAGGACGGCGTGCGGACCGTGTTCGCCCGCGCCCACCAATTCACGCAGCAGTTCGACTTTGTCGAGCGACCCGTCGCCGTTCGTATCGCGCACGCGATACAAGCCGCACTCGTACTTGCCGCCCTTGTTCACGACGACGTACAGGCTGTCGAACGCCCACAACAGGCCTTGGGCTTCGCCGATATCGACGTTGATCTTCTCGATCTTCGTCTCGTCTGCTTTACCGCCCAACTTGGGCGGAGTGACTTGGTACAGGCCGCCGTATTGGTCGGACACGACCAATTTGCCGCCGGGAATCGGGCACAAATTGACCCACGACCCTTCCTTGTCCTTGGGCACCGAATACAGCAGTTCGACTTGAAACCCCTTGGCGACCTTGAGCTGGTCGACCGGGGTGGCAGGCGGATCCTTCAGATCCTGCGACCACGTTGGGATGGCGGCGGTCGTCGAGAGAAGGACGGCGAGAACAACGAAAACGCGACGCATGGAAAGATCCTGAAGGTACGGAAACAAAAACGCGGAACGTCATTGATAGTCGCGCCGCCAGCGGGATGCAACGCGGCCGCTAATCGAACCGACGCGCCTCCAGCTGCGAGATGGCGGCTCGCAGATCCTCGGGAACGCGTCGCGACTTCTGCACCGAGTAGTCGAACATGACGACGACCGAATCCCCCTCGGCGGCGATCGCCTGTTGCAGACGACTGTAGACTCCATGAGCGATGGTGAGGCTGGCATTGCCGATCCGGGTCACTCGGCAGCCGATCAGCACTGCGTCGGGGTACTTAATCTGGCGGCGGTAGTTGCACTGAATGGCCGCCAAAATGAGCCCCTTCCCCTCGGGCGAAGTCATGTACTCCATTCCCAACTGCTCGAGATACGCGACTCGCGCCGTCTCGAACCAGCGAAAGTGCGTCACGTTGTTCACGTGGCCGAACGCATCCTGCTCGCCCCATTGCACCGGTTGTTCGATCACCACCGGGTACTCGGCCAACTCAGGCGGAACATTCGTCGCGCGATTGAAGACGGGCAGCGACATGCAACTTGGCTCCTCAAGTGATCTACGCCAGTCGCAAGCCGACCGGCAACGACTCGCCGAACACCTTCCCCTGCTCTTCCGCATCCAGACGACCGCCCTCGGCGACCAATTGGCAGTAGTGCTGCGGCGCTTGGCAGGCTTCCAGCCAAGCCAGTGCGCGGCGACGATCGTCGGGCTGAAGATCGCGGTACCGGTCGCCGGTGCGCCGCGCCAGCAAGGTGACGGCGAGCAGCAGGTTGGGATCGGTCGGCGGCTGTTCAAGCAGCGCGACGAGCCACCGGCGGGCCGTCTCCGCCGCCGCGACCGTATTGAGCGGCCCGTAGACCGGCTCGCGCGATCCGAGTCGCCCGAGCGCCCAGGCCATCGCCGGCTTGGCCGCTTCGACCTTTTTCTTTGGAAGAAGGTCGACCAACATGCGTCCCAGGTCGTGCTTGACGCTGAGCGGCAGTAGTTCCAGCGAGCCGAGCAAACGCCATGTTTCCGTCGCTTCGTGAGGGCTGAACGTTCCGTCGCTGCCGCGATCCTTGCCGGTCGTGAGTCGTCGATGCAAAGCGCGAACGGGCGCCAACAGCGGTTCGGCGACCGCCAACTGCTGCCCCGCCGACAGCCCGCCGGCGACTCGCCGCCACAGGATCAGCGACTCCGTCCGATTCGCCGCCGCCGCGAAGGCCAGCTTGCCTTGAATGGTCTTCCAGGTCTCCGAGACGCGCCAGTCGTCGACGGCGAGTCCGTAGCCGGGCCGAAGCGTGTAGCCGAGCAGGTTGAGCCAGCGCGCTTCGTGAAGCGGCGAGCGACGGCGCCCCGCTTCCCATTCCAGCAACTGTTCGGCGATGCGCCGCAACAGGGAGGTGGGCCATTCATGTCGATCCATTTCCGCCGCCGCGACCAGTCGCTTCATGACGCCGTCCGGCGCTTCGGCCGCGTCGGGACCGAACGTGGACGCTAAGACAGCGCAGCATTGACGCCAGACGTCTTCGTCGAGCAACCCTTCCGATTCGGACGCCGATTCGTGACCGTCGAGATCGGTTTGCGTGGCGCTGCGGACGTCGAATTGCAGTCGCCAACGGCGCGAGCCGTCGAGTTCCGCGCACCACAGATCAAGCGTCCCGATTTCCGTCAGCTTCGCGTGCAATTCGACGTCGGCGGTCGTCGCGTCGGCTCGCCGACGCGTTTTGAGAACGGTGCGAATGGGCGGCAGCGCCCGCATCTGCTCGAGATCGATCTCGAGCATCACGCCGGCGCGATCAGCGAGCCGCGTGCTCGACACATACAACGGAAACTCGACCGGTTGCGACACCAACAATTGCAGCCGGTGTTCGGAAAGTCGGAACTCTTGTCCCGGTTCGGCGTTCCCTGGCAAGAGGCAAATTGCGGCGCCGCGCGAAGCAGGCGAGTCAGACGCATCGCCCGCACTGCGTTCCACACCGATGTAGTACGAACGCGCCAAATTGGCCGTGATCTTCACCCCTTCTCCGCGCCGCACCATCCCATAGTAGGCGGCGCCGCGGGCGACGGCCAAGTCGAGTCGATCGTGGGCCAGCACGCGCGGCGTCCACGTCGGATCTTGGGCGGTGCGAAACCACGACTGGAGGGCGTCGAGGATGCGACGCTGGATTTGCGAGGATTCAAACAGTCCGCCGTTGAAAAGCACGATATCGGGACGCGCCGGATCATGGTCTAAGGCGGAGGTCTGCGCGGTCGTCGCGCCGCGTGCCTCGCCGTCGCTCGGCGCCTCCATGTCGCTGCCGGCATGACGATGGGCGGTAAGGAACGCCGCCAGATGGCTGGTAATGGCCGGATCGGACGCGTACGGCAGGCCGAACTCTTGGAAGCCGGAACGGCGCGTGTCGGGGCGTGAATCGAGCGGGACGAGCGGAAAGAAGCCGTCGATCAACCAGCGATGGACTTCTTCGCGAGTCACATCGACCCGCAGGCCGCCGCCGATCAGTTTAGCGCCGCCGCTGGGCAAGTGGATCGACAACGTCTCGGGGCCCTGCTCGACCAGCAGCTCTTCCTTCACTCGCCGGCACGAACGTACCAGCACGTCCCACTGGCGCGGCGACAGCGGCCCGCCGGAGTTGACTCGCGATTCGAGATGTCGAGCCAGCGCCAAATCGAGGTTGTCGCCGCCCAGGATCAAATGCTCGCCGACCGCGACTCGATGAAACTGCACTTTGCCCGCTTCGGCCTCGCGGACGCGAATGAGCGTGAAGTCGGAAGTGCCGCCTCCGATGTCGCAGACCAGGATCTTTTGTCCAGGTTCGACTTGGGAACGCCATTGGTCTGGGTGTCGGCACAGCCAAGCGTAGAAAGCGGCTTGAGGTTCTTCGATGAGGACGACGCGCGGCAGTCCCGCATCCGCCGCCGCCTCCACCGTCAACTCACGCGCCACTTCGTCGAACGACGCGGGCAGGGTCAAGACAAAGTCTTGTTGTTCAAGCGGATCTTGGGGGAAGCGAGCGTTCCAGGCGTCGCGAACTTGGCGCAGGTAGCGGGCGCTGACTTGGACCGGCGAAAGTCGTTCGACGTCTTCCGCGGCGTGCCACGGCAAGATGGCGCCGCGGCGGTCGACGCCGGCGTGGCAAAGCCACGACTTGGCGGAGGCGATCAAGCGACCAGGAACAAGCGCGCCTTGATCGCGCGCGTACACCCCGACCGCGTAGTCGGCCGACTTGGACTGCCAGGGGAGCCGCAGGCTGTCGCCGGCCGCCTCCGTCGCAATCGGTTGATAATGGAACGACGGCAGCGTTTCGCGCGGTTCGACTTGCCCCGGCGCAACGACCTGCGGGATGGGAAAGACGCGCACTTGCCACGGCTGCTCCAGCGTGTCGACGTAGGCGACCGCTGAGTTGGTGGTGCCGAGATCCATGCCGACGACGTAGCGGCTGGGGGCAAGTTCGCTGTGCGGATCGACGACCGACATAAGCGACTACCGCTTCTTCTTGCGGGTCGAAGAGCGGCCGGGGCGGTAGCCGTCCCCCGGTGCATGCCGCGACTGGCGGCCGCTGGGGCTGGTTTCTGACGACGACTTGCGGCCGTCGGACGCCGGCCCGCCCTGCCCTTTGCCGCCTTGAGCCTTGCCGCCCGGCGGCTTTCCCCCCTGCGGTTTCTTGCCCTGCGGTTTGGGACCGGGTCCTTTGCCGCTCGCGGGCGGTCCTGACTGGCCGCCGATGCGGTGGACATAGTCGCCGCGGAATCGCGAGTTCGCGTCTTCACGGCGTTTTGCGAGCGCCTCGGGGGGAGCTTGGGCGGGAATGAGGCAGTCGCAGCCGTTGCCGATCAAGTCTTGGCGGCCCGCCTGTTGCAGGGCCTGCCGCACTTCAAAGTAGTTCTCCGGCTTGAAGAACTGCATGAGCGCACGCTGCAGCTTGCGATCGCGCAACTGTTTGGCGATGTAGACCGGCTTGCGCGAGAAGGGGTCGATCCCCGTGTAGTACATGGCGGTCGCCACGTCGAACGGCGCCGGAATGAAGTCTTGCACTTGATCGGGCCGGTAGCCGTTGCGTTTCAGGAAGACGGCTAAGTCGATCATCGCATCAAGGTCGCTGCCAGGGTGGCTCGCGATGAAGTACGGCACGATAAACTGCGTGCGCCCTGCTTTCTTGGACTCGCGCTGGAACACGTCGGCGAACTGTTCGAAGTCGTCGCCGCTGGGCTTGCGCATCAGGTTCAGCACGCCGGCGTCGGTGTGTTCTGGAGCGACCTTCAAGTGGCCGCCGACGTGATGTCGCACCAGTTCCCGCATGTACTCGGGCGAACGCCGCGCCAAGTCCATGCGGATGCCGCTGGCCACCAACACTTTCTTCACTCCCGGCAACTCGCGGGCTTCGCGCATCAGTTCGATCAGCGGACCGTGGTCGGTCCCCAGCAGCTTGCAGATCGTCGGGTGGACGCACGATTGGCGTCGACAAACGGCTTCCACTTCGGGACGCGAGCAACGCATCTGGTACATGTTGGCGGTGGGGCCGCCGATGTCGCTGACCGTGCCTTTGAAGGCCGAGTCGTCGGTCATGCGGCGGATCTCGCCGATCACCGAGTCTTTGCTGCGCGACTGAATGATGCGTCCTTGATGGGTCGTGATCGAGCAGAAGGTGCAGCCGCCGAAGCAGCCGCGCATGATCGTGACCGAATCCTTGATCATGCCGAACGCGGGAATCGGTTCTTGGTAAGTCGGATGGGGGCGACGCGTATACGGGAGGCCGTAGATGCGATCCATGGCCGTCTGCGTGATGGGAAACGGCGGCGCATTGGCGACGATCGCTTGCCGGTCGTGCCATTGGACGAGCCGCTTGGCGTTGTAAGGATTCGTCTCGTTGTGAATCATGCGCGTGGCGTCGGCGAACGCCAGCTTGTCGGTCGAGACTTGCTCGAAACTGGGAATCGTCAACGCGTCTTCCGGCGGCTTCTCGGACGCGCCCAACGCATAAGCGACGCCGCGCATGTCGCGCAGGTCGCGGACCGTTTGACCGGCGGCCAAGCGGCGCGCGATCTCGAGGATCGAGGCTTCGCCCATGCCGTAGACGACGAGGTCGGCTTTGCTGTCGAGCAAGATGGAGCGGCGCACCTTGTCGCTCCAGTAGTCGTAGTGAGCCAGCCGGCGCAGCGACGCTTCAACGCCGCCGGCGATCACCGGCACGCCGGGGTACGCTTCGCGCGCTCGTTGACAATACGCCAGCGTGGCGCGATCGGGACGCAGACCGATGCGGCCGCCCGGCGAGTACGCGTCGCTGTTGCGCACTTTGCGATTGGCCGTGTAATGATTGATCATCGAGTCCATGTTTCCGGCGCTGATGCCGAAAAACAGCCGCGGTCGGCCGAAGCGTCGCCAGTCGTCGCAGCGATGCCAGTCGGGTTGACTCACGATGCCGACGCGAAAGCCAGCCGCCTCGAGTACGCGCCCCAAGATGGCCATCGCGAAACTGGGATGATCGATGTACGCGTCGCCCGTGATGATGACGACGTCGAGTTCGTTCCAGCCGCGAGCCTGCGCTTCAGCGGCCGACATCGGCAGCGGTCGAGGGGCCGCGTACGCCTCCGCAGGCGGCTGCAAAGCGGCAAGCCGATCCGAACCGGAGGGATCGTCGTAGATGACGGGCAGCGAGTACGAATCGGACGTCATGGGATCTTCGGCGGGAAGGGAACGAGCGCGCGGACCCCTTCTCTATAGCGTCCGCAGCCCGTTCGCGGTAGCCCCGGCGGAAACACGAGCCCCGGCGGAAACACGAGTCCAGCCGGGGCGACGCGTAGGACGAACCGCCGCGACGTTTCCGCTTGAAGCCCGTCCAAGAACGATTCACGACTAGGGAATTACGACCGGCACCAATTGCGGCGTCGCCACCGGGACCGCGTCGACGCGCGGAAAGCCCAGCGGTCCCCGCGAATACAAATAGGCTTGGCTCGGCGCGACGATCGGGCGATAGACCACCGTCGGGCCTGCCGCGACCGGAGGCGCCGCAGGGGCTGCGACGGCCGTCGACGGGTAGTAGGTGGTCGTCGGAGCGACTGGAAGGGCCGTCGCCGGAGGCGGGTAATAGGCCGTCACAGGGCGCGCGGTCACGACCGGCGCGGCGGGAATGGTCGAGGGATAGGTGATCACGCTGCCGTCGTAATAGGCGACGACCGGACGGGGCCGCCACCAGTTCCACAAGGTCGTGGGCGGGTAGAGCGCCGTGACGGTCGGAGCGTAGTAGGTCGTCACCGGCTGAGGCGCGGGGACGTACATCTGAGCCGGGCCCACCAACGGCGGGCCGGCAGGGACGAAGACGGCGGGCGCTTGTCCCCAGGCGGCGGCGGCAAAAGTCGACGCGACGAACGCGATGGCGGCGGCGAGCGTCTTCATGGTCGGATTCCTGATGAGTGAGCGAACGAGCCGCAAACCGCGTCAAACCACGCGTGTCGCGACTCTCGAAGTAAGTCTGCTGAGTCGCCGAATGGCTCGCAATCGCTTCTGAAATGTTTCCTACGCAATGGAGCGAAGAATGTTCGTACGAGCATCGCGTCGCGACGCTTGTAGGGGTTTTTCCGGACGCTGCACCACCACCTAAACTAGCGGTTTGTCGTAGGTCACCTTCGTTGGTAATCTGAAAATCACCGTCGTCCTCTTCGCCGCTCCTGCAGCTTGAGCGACGTCGTCCCGCCTTTAGGAGTTTTCGCATGACGTCTTCTTCCTCGCCTCCCGTTGCGAACACGCGCGGAGGCGGTCTTCCTCGTTGGATTCGCCAAGGCGCGCCTTGGTTGGTCCTGGCGGCGGTCGTCGGCGTCGGCGGGTATGCGACTTGGCAAGCATTTCGCGGGAAAGACGATGCGAACGCCGGGGTTGCGAAGGATGTCGCCGCCGCTGCGGACGACGGACCTGCAAGCGAAGTGCGATTGACGGACGAGAAGGTCGAGTTCGCCGGGATCCATGTGACGGAAGCGAGTCGGCGCGTCATCCGCGAATCGCGAGCCGTGCCGGGCAAGTTGGCGTACGACGGCGGCAAGCACCTGGACGTGACGGCGCCGCTGGATTGCGTCGTGATTGAAGTGTTGGTCGAACCTGGCCAAAAGGTCGCAGCGGGAGACAAGATCGTGCGGTTGTCGAGCGCGGAGATTGGCCGGGCGCGCGACGAGGTGCTGCAGCGCACGGCCGACTGGATGCTCGCCAAACGCGAACATGTCTGGGCGGAGGAGATCAGCGACAATGTCGAAAAACTGCTCGCCACGCTCGCCAAACGCCCGCCGCTCGAGGAAATCGAACGCGATCTGGATACTCGAGCGCTCGGCGCCTATCGCGAACGACTCGTCGCCGCGTACAGCAAGCTTCAATTCGCCGAGCGGGTTTCGACGAGTTCCGCGGAATTAGAGCAGAAGGGCGTCGTCAGCCAGCGTTTGCTGGAGGAGCGAAAGAGCAATCGCGAGGTGGCCTCGGCGACGTTTAAGGGCGCGTGCGAGAGTGCTCGGTTCGAGGCGCAGCGCGACCATTCCAAGGCGCACGCCGCCGAACTGCAGGCGCATCGGCTATTGGCGATCGCCCAAAATCAACTCGCTACGCTCCTGGGACCGCAAGGCTCGATCGACGAAGCGGCTCAGGTCGAAGGCCGAGCGGCCAAGAGCGGAGAGGGGGAAGGAGAGCAGCCGCCTGAGGACGCCGACCTGTCGAAGCTCAGCGAATTCGTCGTGCGCGCGCCGTTTGCGGGGCGAATCGAACGGCGCGGCGTCGTGGTCTCAGCGCGAGTGCCGCAGGGCAAGTCGCTGGTGACGTTGGCCGACACCTCGCGACTGTGGGTGGAAGCGGAGATTCACGAGCGAGATTGGAAGGCGCTGGAGCATTCGTCCGAAGGAGAGATCGCGATCCGCGTCCCGGCGCTCGGCGACGTCGTTTACGGCACCAAACTGTTGTTCGTCGGCGGCGAGGTGTCGCAGGAAAGTCGTTCGGTCCCCCTCGTGACCGAAGTTTCGAACCAAGAAGGAAAGCTAAAACCGGGCATGTTCGTCTGGGTCGACGTGCCGTTGGGCGCGTCGCATGAGGCCTGCGTGGCGCCGGCGGGCGCGATCATGCGTCACGAAGGCACGCCGTTCGTGTTTGTGCCGCTGGGGGAGAATCGATACCGCCGAGTGGATGTGAAACTGGGATTGGAGTCGGGCGGATGGATCGAGATTTTAAGCGGCTTGGAGGCAGGACAACCGGTCGTCGATCAAGGGACCTTCTATTTGAAGTCCGAATTGTTGCTCGACAAGGAAGCGGAGTAGCGATTCATGCTTACGGCACTCATTGATTTTTCGCTGCACAATCGATTCCTCGTCATCTCGCTGGTGGCGTTGATGGCGATCGGCGGCATCTATAGCGCCTTGTCGATTCCCATCGACGCGGTACCGGACATGACCAACGTCCAGGTGCAGGTCGTCAGCGAGGCGCCCGGACTGCCGCCTTTGCAGGTGGAGCAGTTCGTGACGAATCGCGTCGAGGCGGAGATGAACGGTCTCCCGCGACGACAAGAGATTCGCAGCGTCACGAAGTTCGGCCTGTCGTTGGTGACGATTGTGTTCGAGGAAGGGACCGACATCATGCGGGCCCGGCAGCTGGTGGGCGAGAAGTTGGCCGAGGTGCGCGAACAGGTCGCCGAGCATGGCTCGCCGCAACTGGGCGTCCTCTCCACGGCGCTCGGCGAAGTGTTGCAATTCGAAGTCCGCAGCGAAGTGCATTCGCCGATGGAGTTGCGCACGTTGTTGGATTGGGAGATTGCGCCGCGGCTCAGGCAGGTCGAAGGCGTGACCGAGGTGAATTCGCACGGCGGCTTTTACAAGTCGTTCGAGGTGCAGGTTGATCCCAACCGACTGACGGGCGAGCGCGTGGGGTTGGACGAAGTGATTGCGGCGCTGTCCAGCAACAACATGATCGCCGGGGGCGGTTACATCGTGCACGAAGGCGAACAGCGCTTCATACGCGGCGAGGCGCTGCTGAAGAGCGCTGCGGATATCGAAAACGTCGTTGTTCGAGCGACTCGCGATGATGCACCGATCTTGGTGAAGGACGTCGCCACCGTACAGATCGCGCCGCTCACGCGACAAGGCGCGGCCACTCGCGGCGGTCGCGGCGAAGTCGTCACCGGCATGGTCATGATGACGCTCGGAGAAAACTCGCGCGTCGTCGTGCATCGAGCGAAAGAACGGTTGGAACAGATTCGGCAATCGACGGTGCTGCCGCCGGGCGTCGAGATCGAGATTCTTTACGATCGTGCGGAACTGATCGAGCGCACATTACATACGGTCATCAAGAACCTCATCGAAGGCGGCGTGCTGGTGATCGTCGTGCTGCTGATGTTGTTGGGCAGCGTACGCGCGGGCCTGGTCGTCGCGCTGGCCATTCCCCTGTCGATGTTGTTCGCCACCAACATCATGCTCGCGACCGGGATCTCCGCGAGCTTAATGAGTCTGGGGGCGATCGACTTCGGGCTCATCGTCGATAGTTCGGTAATCATGATCGAGAACTGCATCCGGCGCATCGCCCATCATTCGAAGGGGTTGACGCATATGCAGGTGATTCGCGATGCGGCGATCGAAGTGCGCAAGCCGACCATGTTCGGCGAGCTGATCATTGCGGTCGTCTACTTGCCGATCCTCACGTTGCAAGGGACTGAAGGCAAACTGTTTCGGCCGATGGCGTTGACGGTGTTGTTCGCCCTCATGGGATCGCTCGTCCTCTCGCTCACGCTCATGCCGGTGCTCGCGTATCTGGGGTTGCCGAAGAAGATGGAGGAGAAGGAGGTTTGGTTGTTGCGCTTGGTGAAGTGGATCTATCGGCCGTGCGTCGATTTCGTGGTCGACCGACCTGTTCCCACCGCCGCCGCCGCCGCGCTCGTCGTGGTCTTCAGCATTCCTGTAGCGATGCATTTGGGCGCCGAATTCATGCCGCGACTGGACGAAGGAGACATCCTGGTCGAGATGCAGCGGTTGCCGAGCGCCACGTTGGAAGACTCCATCACCATGTCGACGCGCGTGGAGAATTTGCTGCAAGAGTTTCCGGAAGTGCGGACCGTCTTTTGCAAGACGGGGCGACCAGAGATCGCCAACGACGTGATGGGGGTTCAGCAGACCGACGTGTGGGTGATGTTGCGGCCGGTCGGCGAGTGGCCGAACCCCAAGAAATCGCGCAACGAACTGGTCGGCGAAATGGAGCAGGTGCTGAACACGAAGATACCCGGCGCGTCGTTCGGTTTCACGCAGCCGATCGAAATGCGCGTCGATGAACTGGTGGCGGGCGTCAAGGCGGATGTCGCCGTGTTGATTTACGGCGACGACCTCACGACCCTCGGCCAACTTGGCAAAGACATTGAACGGCATCTGAAGCAGATTCCCGGTGCGGGAGACGTGAAAGCCGACTATCAAGCCAACTCGCCGACCCTCACGGTGCTGGCGCGACCCGCGCAGTTGGCCCGCTACGGCATCTCGGCGAAAGATCTCCTGGAGACGGTTGCTGCGGCCGGCGGCATCGAGGTGGGCGGCGTCTTCGAAGGACGCGCACGATTTCCCATCATGGTCCGGTTTCCCACCGAATGGCGGCAAGATCCGGAACGCATTCGTCAGCTGCCGGTGCGTACGCCGCAAGGCGCGCTCTTGCCGCTCGGCGAATTGGCCGACGTGCTGTTGGAAGAGACGCCGCCGAGCATCGAGCATGAGGCGAATCGGCGGCGAACGTTTGTGCAGTGCAATGTGCGCGGTCGGGACGTGGCCAGTTTTGTGACCGAAGCGCGGGCGTTGATCAATCGCGATGTGAAACTGCCGACGGGGTATGAGATCGCTTGGGGCGGCGACTTTGAAAACCTCCAGTCCGCCAGCTTGCGACTGATGATCATTACCCCCGTCGTGCTGCTCGTCATTTGGCTGTTGCTGTACACGAGTCTGCGTTCTGTGCGCCTGGCGGCGCTCATCTTTCTCGCCGTTCCCATCGCCGCCTCCGGGGGCATTTTTGCGCTGTATCTGCGCGAGATGCCGTTCAGCATCTCCGCGGGCGTCGGCTTCATCGCGTTGTTCGGCGTCGCGGTGCTCAACGGTTTGGTGTGGGTGAGCGGCGCGGAACATCTGCGGGAAGAGGGAGTCGATCTGAAGGCGGCCGCTCATGAGACGGCGCTGGTGCGCATTCGACCCGTGCTGATGACGGCGATGGTCGCCAGCCTCGGCTTTCTCCCCATGGCCATCTCGACGACCGCCGGCGCCGAGATCCAGCGGCCATTGGCGTCGGTCGTCATCGGCGGACTCGTCACCTCGACGCTGCTCACCGCGCTCGTCGTTCCCGCCATCTACCCCTGGTTCGCTCCGAAGGTGAAGCTGGAGGAGGCGACGGAAGGGGAGTGATCGCGAGTTTGCGTCAGCGGGCTGACGGCTGCGGCCTCGTTGCGAATTGTCCCCCCTTGTCCAATTGTCTCCCTACGGCCCGACCGGGTAGAGTCGGGGATCTTTGATGCGGCGCGACGGCAGCGTCGTGAAGGAAAGCACGGAGGGGCAGATGCGCAATTTTGTATTCGGTTTCTTCACCGGGGCGGCGACGTTGTACGGCTCAATGAGCTTCCACGTCGTACGGGCCGACGACGGTTATCACCTGATCGCGAAGACGGGTCTGACGTTCCGCGATACTTACGTCGACATTCGCGAGTTCGGGTTCGCGGAATGGAAAGATCACGTCGGGTTGGCCGAGGCGATGCATAAATCCCAAAAGACGGATTTGATGCAGGGGGCGACCCAGAAGGCGATTCGCGGCACGCTCGACGGGCTGTTTCAAGGCAACGAACAATAGCTTAGCCGCCAGAGAATGGGCATCGATCATGAGCCGTACCATCGCGGGCGTTCTGCCGATCGCGCATACGCCGTTTCTTGACAATGACGACATTGATTACGCGAGTCTGGAACGGCAGATCGATTGGGCCTACGAGCAAGGGGCCCAGGGCTACTGTTCGGGAATGGTCTCCGAGCTGTTGCGGCTGACGGCCGCCGAACGGTTGGAGCTGACGCGGAAGCTGGCCGAGCTGAACCGCGGGCGGGGCGCGGTGGTCGCGGGAGTCGGCGCCGAGAGCACGCGGCAGGCGCTGGTCTACGCGCGCGAGGCCGAAGCGGCCGGCTGCGATGCGCTGATGGCCATCCCGCCAATCTCCAGTGCATTGCCCGACGATCAATTGTTGGCGTACTACGTTGCGCTCGCCGAACAAATCTCGCTGCCGCTCATCGTGCAGGACGCCTCCGGCTATGTCGGACAAGCCATCCCGATGCACGTGCATGCCGAGTTGATCGCACGCTTCGGGCCCGAGAAGATCTTGTTCAAGCCGGAAGCTTCGCCGATCGGGCCCAACCTCAGCAAGCTGCGCGACGCCACTGGCGGACAGGCTCGCATTTTCGAAGGTTCCGGCGGCATCTTGCTAATCGATAGTCATCGTCGCGGAATCGCGGGAACCATGCCCGGCATGGAATTCCTGGATGGAATCGTTGCGCTATGGCGGGCGCTGGAACGCGGCGACGACGACGCGGCGTACCGGATCTACTATCCGATCTGCGCGCTGGTCGCGTTGCAGTTGCAGGCCGGGCTGGATGGCTTTCTCGCCATCGAAAAGTACCTGCTTCACCGCCGCGGGCTCTTTGCGACCGACCGCCGTCGTCGCCCATACGCCTGGTCGCTCGACCCCGAAACGACGGCGGAAGTCGATCGCTTGTTTGCTCGATTGCAGCGGGAGTTGGGACGGGGTTAGGCCGGCGAGAGAGGCGGGAGGAGGCAGGGGGAGGTGAGAGAGGGGGAGGAGACAGGGGGAGGAGAGAGAGGGGGAGGAGACAGGCTGGAAGCCTGTCCTACGGGGCTTGCGAGCGGCGGCGAGGATGGTTCACAATCCGGGCTGCTTGGAACCTGCCTGCTTCGCCCTGATTGGGGCGGACCTCCCTTCAGACTGACCTCTCTTTTGACTGTGAGAAACCTCATGAGTGACCTGTCGTCGTCGGGGCGGATTCGCAAGCCGCTGACCGCCGTCCAGTGGTTGATCTGCACGATTGCGTCGATCGGCTTTGCGTTCGACATCTATGAATTGCTGATGCTGCCGCTGATCATTCGCCCCGCCTTATTGGAACTGGGGGGAATTCGGCCGGGGACGCCCGAGTTCAAGCACTGGTTTTCGCTGTTGTTCTATGTGCCGGCTGTGGCGGGCGGCGTCTTCGGGCTGCTGGGCGGCTATATGACCGACCGACTGGGGCGTCGTCGCGTGTTGACGTGGAGCATCCTGCTGTACGCCTTCGCGGCGTTCGCCGCCGGTTTCTCGACGAACCTCTACATGCTGCTGTTCTTCCGCTGCCTCGTCTTCATCGGGGTGTGCGTGGAATTCGTGGCGGCGGTGGCTTGGTTGGCCGAACTGTTCGATGATCCACAGCAGCGCGAAGGGGTGCTGGGATTTACGCAAGCCTTTTCCTCGATCGGCGGTTTGTTGGTCGCAGTCGCCAACGGTGCGGCGATCGCTTGGGCCGTCAACCAGCCCGTGCCGTTGTTCGGCGGAGTCAGTCTGCCGGCGTTTCAGTTGCCGGCGGTGCAGTTGCCAGGGTTTCTGAGTTTCCTGGGGGAGATTCAGGAAACGCATGCACCTTGGCGGTACACGCTCATGTCGGGCCTCATTCCCGCCGTGCCGCTGATCTTGATCCGCCCGTTCTTGCCGGAGTCGCCTTCGTGGCAGAAGAAGCGCGAGTCGGGGACGTTGCGACGTCCGTCGATCGGCGAGCTGTTTTCGCCCGAGCTGCGGCGGACGACGCTGGTCACGACGCTGATGTTCACCTGCAGCTTTGCGGCCGCGTTCGGCGCCATCCAGCAAATGCCGCAGATCGTCCCTGGGCTGCCCGACGTGCAAGCACAGGTCGCAGCGGCGGTCGAGAAGGATTTTCCCGAGGCGGCTCAGGCCGGGATGAAGAAGAAGCTGGAGTCGGAAGGGAAGAATGAAAAGGAGATCGCGGCCGCGGTGGCGGGCAAGAAGCGAGCGATCACGGGGTTGATCGAACAGGCGCGGGCGTCGGAAGCCACGAAGGTGCAGGAAGTCGGCGGGTTGTTTGGTCGTGGTGCGCTGGCGGTGCTCATTCTGTACATCGCCAGTCGGCGAAATCTGTTGCGAATGTTCTTGATCCCGGGGTTGGTCGTGATGCCGCTGGTGTTCGGCTGGGCGGCCGTGACCAATTTGACGTACTTGAAGTACGGCATGTTCATTGCGGGCTTCTTGACGGTCGCGCAGTTCAGTTTCTGGGGGAACTACTTGCCGCATGCCTATCCCGTGCACTTGCGCGGGACGGGGGAGAGCTTTGCCGCGAATATCGGCGGCCGACTGATCGGCACTTCGTTCGCGGCAGTGACGCAGTACGCGGCCGAATGGTTGCCGATCGAAGCAGGACCGGCGACGAAGGTGGCCTATGCGGCGGCGGCCGTCGCGTTCACGGTTTACCTGGTGAATTTCGCCGCCAGCTTCTTCTTGCCGGAACCGAAGCCGGATGCGATGCACGACTAGCTTGGCGGCGGGCGTTCATCGCGAAAGCCAGTCGACAAAAAAACGAAGGACTTCGGAGCGGGGCTGCTCCGAAGTCCTTCGCGTTGTATAAGTCCGCGGGAGCGGATATATGAGAACCGGCGCGGGGGTCTGCCGCGGCGGGCTATAGGCGAACTCTCACGAAGGGAACTTAGACCAGTTCTTTCTTCGCGCCGATCAAAGTGCGAAGGCGCTCGGCCAGCAGTTTGGCGTCGAACGGCTTCTTAAACGTTTCGTTGATGCTGGAACGATCGAAGCTCATCGGGCTGCCGTCATCCGGCAACAGGGCGATGAGGATCGTTTCGGCAAAATCCGGGTTCTTCCGCAGGTTCTGGCAAATCTGAAGCGATTCGACCTTGCCGATCGAAAAATCGCAGATGATGCAATCCGGATGGAAGCTTTCGGCTTGGATGCCGGCTTCGAATCCGCTTGCCGCAACCGCGACTTTGAACGAACGTTCCAAGGGCAATTCGCGCTTCAGGTTTTCGATGAGCACCTGGTCTTGTGCCACGATCAGCACTTTGGCCATGGCCTCATCTTCCAGGTCGCCCAACGGCATCCCGTGTTCCTTCAGGAACCGGATCAAGTATTCACGCGGAATACGGCGGTCCTGAGAACCAGGAATTCGGTAGCCCTTCAGGCGTCCCGAATCAAACCATTTGCTCACCGTTCGCGGGGCTACTTTACAGATCTTCGCGACCTGTCCAGTGGTGAAGACCTTCATCGCAGACTCTCCGTTTACTCACTCATTGAGTTTGCTGGGCTTGTTGCGAGGGCATCGCTTCAAGCGGACAGTCCCTATTTGTGCTCGACCGGTTGTCGGTCCATCGTTCCGGCTTTGGGTGCGGGCCGGTCGCTCACAAACTCTGGGTCGGGACTAGTTTTTCGCTTCTTTGGTCTCGGTTCAGTTCCTTCTGATCCAAGTCCTCAGGTACGTCATCGGCACCATCCCAGGCCGGAAATTGGTAAAAATCGCTGAATCGGTGCGCGTCGGTCGCACGCATCCGACCGGCAATTCTCATCCGGCTGGAAGGAAGTACTCGGCGTTGTACAAGGCTGGCGAGGAATTCGTGCAGGAAACGGCCGGCGGCTGGGCAGACGCCGAGCGTTCGTCGAGGGACGTGGACGTCCCTGGCAAGTTTTCCCCCTGTCAGAAGTTGACTGCCGCGGCACAGCAATCACCTTCCGAAAGATTATTTCGATTCGAAGGGGGGTAGGACTTTAGAAAGATTGACGAGCCTTGACGAACCTTCGGGTCGCGAAAGACGTAGCGGTTCGAACGATTACTGCGAAATTGACCGTCGCCAAGACCTAAGCGGCCTTATCTCCGGACGCACCTTCGCGGCGAGTTTCGCGTTCGACCGCCGCACGATCGATCTCGCCGTCGTCGCTCACGTCCTCGAACTTCACCGACACGCGTTTCGAAACGCCCGACTCTTGCATCGTTACGCCGTACAGCGTGTTGGCGCTCGTCATCGTCTTCTTCGAGTGGGTCACGATGACGAACTTCGTGAAGCTCAGGAAGTCCTTGAGCACGTCGATGAAGCGGCCGATGTTCGCTTCGTCGAACGGGGCGTCGACTTCGTCGAGCACGCAGAAGGGGCTGGGCCGGAACTGAAAGATCGCCAGCAGAAGCGCGACGGCGGTCAGCGCCTTTTCGCCGCCGCTGAGCAGCGAGTTGCTGAACGACGGCTTGCCCGGGGGCGTCGCCACGATGTCGACGCCGCCTTCGAGCACGTCGGCGCCTTCTTCCAACACGATGTCGGCGCGGCCGCCGCCGAACGCCCGCCGATACAACGTCTGAAAGTTCGTTCGGATCTTCTCCAGCGTCTCCAAGAACAGCCGGCGGCTATCGCCGTTGATCTTCTGGATGATCTTCTCCAGCGACTCCTTGGCCTGCTTCAGGTCCTGATACTGGGCCGACAGCCCGCCGAACCGCGACTCCAACTCGTCCAATTCCGCGAGCGCTTCCAGGTTCACCGCACCGATGCTCTGGATCTTCTTGCGCAACGTGGCGATCTCTTCCTCGACCGCCTCCCGCTGCTGCAACTCCTCGGCCGTCGGCGGCTGATTGGGATTGTCGAGTTCAATGCCGTAGTCGTCGCGCAAACGCGCAACAAGCGTCTGACGCTCCAGCGCGAGGGCGTTGTGCGCGAGTTCCTTCTGATGCATCTGCTCGGCCGCCAGCTTGAGCCGCTTGCGGAGGGCGTCGAGTTCCTTGGAGACGCCGGTGCGCTGTGCGACAAGCGTCTCGCGACGCAGCAGCACCTCGCGGCTTGAGTCCGCCGCCTGCTCCTTGCGCAGGTAAAGTTCGGCCAACTCGCTGGTGGCGCTCAACACCTGCCGCTCGGACTGTACGCGTCGTTCGACCAGCGTTTCGAGTTGCCGACGAGCGTCGTGAAGTGCGCGCTGTCGTTGCTGTTCGTCGCGCTCGACTTGTTCCAACTGCGTGCGAATCGACTCGCGCTGCTGTTCGATGCGTGCGAGTTCAACTTGCGCGACGCTGACGCTGGTGACTGTTTGTTGCCGCTGCACGTCAAGCTCGGCGACCGCCGCTTCCGCCTCGCGGATAGCCGCTTCCAAACCGCCCTGCGCCGCTTCGACGGCGACGAGCAGCGCGGAGGTCGCTTCCAATTGCGCCGCGACGTCGGCGTGTTGGCCTTCGGCCGCCAGCGCCTCGCCGCTTGTGGCGTCGCGCAGCTCCGTCCGTTGCTGCAGTTGCTCGGCGAGCGACCGCGTGCGCACGTGTTGTTCGGTGAGGCGTGCAGCCAGCTGTTGATGTTCCGTCGCCAAGGTGCGAACGCGCACATCCTGCTGATCGATGTTCTCCTGCAGCCGCAGCACTTCGCGTTGACCGCCCGCAATCTGCGACTCCAGAACCGCGGCGCGTTGACGCAGGTCGCGCAGTTCGCTGCGCCGCGAGATGAGGCCCACTGCGGACTGACGCGGGCCGGCGATCACAATGCCGTCGCGTTCCAGCACCTGACCTGCCCGAGTGACGAAACGCGCTCCCGCCCCAGGCCCGGCCTGCAAGGCGAATGCACTGGAGAGATCGTCGACGAACCAAGTGGCGCCCAGCAACTGGTGGATCACATGCGCCGCTTCGGCCGGCACTTCGACCAACCGATCGGCGCGGCCGATGACTCCGTGTTGCAGTTCCAGGCGAACCGCTCGCGAGTCGTCGTTTGAGCGAATCGAGGCCGGCGCGTGCAGTCTCACAAAGCCGACTCGCGCCGAAGGACGGAAGGCGCCGAGTTGCACTTGTTCGAGGAGGCGATCGCCGTCGACGAGGATGTATTGGGCGGCGTCCCCTAGCGCGACGTCGACCAACGGCGCCAATTCCACTCCTGCTTGGACGTAGTCGGCGATTAGTCCGCGCACCTCCGCAAACGCGCCGCTGCTGGCTTGCCGCGCGAACGTCAGAATCTCTTTGACGCCGGCGCCGACGCCCTCGCGACGGGCTTCCCAGTCTTCCAGCATCGTGATGCGTTCCCGTACGCCGGTGAGAACGCCCGACATCTCCGCGATTTCCTGCTGGCGTCGCGCCTGGACGCGGCGGTTCTCGGCGACCTCGCGCTGCGCCGTCTCCAACTGCTTCAGGCAGTCGGAGGCGGTGCGGTCCAGTTCCTGTTCCAGCTGGCGCGCGCGTCCCAATTCTTCCGTCTGCTCGGCGATCATGTCGTCGAGTTCCGCGAGTCGATGGCGGCAGCGTTGAGCCGTTTCCGCGAGCACGGCCAATTGCGAACGAAAGCCGCTGGCTTCGTTGCCCAACGTCGCCGCGCGTCGCAAATGGGCGACGTGGTCGCCGCGGCGCGATTCCAGGATGGCGCGCCGTTCCTCCAGCGATCGGTCGATTTCGGCGAGCCGCGCCTCGCGGCGACGAACGCCCTGCGCGTGCTCTTCGCGCTCGTGTTCGGCCTGCCGCCATTGCTGTTGATGTTCCAGACGTCGACGCTGCAGTTCCGCAGATTGGCGGATGAGCGACGAGACTTGGCCCTGCTGTTGAGTGCGCTCCGCGTCGAGCTCGTGCTGACGCGTGCGGTGCTGTTGACAGGACGCTTCGAGCGAGACGACGCGCTCGCGGACCTGCGCGACGCGCGATTCGGCCTCGCGCAACGCATCGGCGGACTGCGACAACTCGTGGTCTGCGTCTTGCAATCGCGTCTCGAGTTGATCGGCGTTCGTCGATCCTCCGGCCGTTTCCTCGCGCAGCGCCTCGAGGGTGCGTTCCAGTTCCGCCAGTTGTTCGGTCAACTTGTGCCAGTCGGAGAGCCCCACCTGCGTTCGCAGTTCTTGCAGTCGCTCGCTGTACTCGCGATAGCGTTTTGCTTTCGACGCTTGAGCTCGGACGCTGCGCAGGCGATTGTCGACTTCTTCGACGATGTCGGACAGTCGCAACAGGTTTTGGTCGACGCGTTCGAGTCGCCGTTGCGCCTCGACCTTCTTCGCCTTGAAGCGGCTGATCCCCGCCGCTTCCTCGAACATCGCTCGGCGATCCTTGGGCGACGCTTGCAATAGGCGATCGACCTTGCCTTGTTCGATCAGGCTGTACGCATCGACGCCCACGCCGGTGCCGCGAAACATGTCCTTGATGTCGCGCAGACGGCAAGGCTGCCGATTGATCAGGTACTCCCCTTCCCCGCTGCGATAGACGCGGCGAGTGACGTGGACTTCCGGCGCGTCGATGGGGAGGCGGCCGTCGGAGTTATCGAAGATGATGGTGGCTTCGGCCGCATTCGCCGGTTTGCGGCCGCCCGCACTGCCGCCCTTGAAGATCACGTCGGCCATATCCTGGCCGCGCAAGCTCTTGGCGCTTTGCTCGCCGAGCACCCATTTGATGGCGTCGACGACGTTGGACTTGCCCGATCCGTTGGGACCGACGACGACCGTGATGCCCTCCGGAAAATCGAAGCGCGTCTTGTCGGCGAAGCTCTTGAAGCCGGCGAGTTCGAGTGCCTTGAGCATGTCGGTCGGTTACTCGGTGGTCACCCCGAACCAGCGCGACAAGAAGCGATCCCACGCGCTGGATTCGTAGTTGTTGAAGTCGATCTGCTCAACCGTCTTGCCGTCTCGTTCGAAGACGTCGGGCGCCGCCAACCGCTTTTCCGCGGCTTCATCCGTTTCCGACGGCGACTCATCCGCTTCGCTCGTCTCGTCTCCCTCCGCACCTTCTTCATCGCGGACGTGCGTGCGTCCCGGACGAGGCAACGCTTCCACGGCGATGCGCGAATCGAGCAGCCCGTCCTTCTTGGCGTTTCGGAAGGCGACAAGCAGGTCGAGGTACGTGGCGCCCATGCGGACGACGATGGGAATGATCTGCGCCAGTTCGGTCGAGCAAGTTTCTTCTCGATCCTCTTCGCCCGGATGGAACTGCGTAATCCGCACCGTGCGGTCGTCGACGGCCTTGATCAAGATTTGCCGATTGATGAACAAGTACGGCGGCGGCTTGATGCGCTGTTCGGCGCCGAACAGCACCAATTCCGGGCGGCGCGTGCGTGCGAAGTGGATGACCGGTTCAGCCATCGATTGCACGACGTGAAAGCTGAACTGGTCTTCTCCCAGGACGATGCCGCGCACCAGCGGACTCACCTGCCGCCGTTGGCTCAATGCACGGAACGCACCGTAGCGTGTTTCGATGCTGGGAACATGCAGTAGGTCGGATAGCGAGTCGAAAGCGTCGGGGCCCATGCTGGCGAGCGCCGCGAGCGCCGCCCACCGGAAGGCGACGGAATCGCGCGCCGCTTCGGCTAAGTGCTTCGCCGCCTCGGGAACGTCCAAGTACGCCAGCGCCTCGGCGGCATTGAAACGCACCTCTTTGTCGGGCGAATCAAGTCCCGCCTTGAGAGCCGGAATCGCCTCTTTGCCGATCGCTTCCAGTTGCCACGACGCACGTTCCGTCGACGTCGGCTCGAGCAACTTGCGACGCAGCACTTCCAGACGCTCCGGCCGCTCTTTCGGCGGTTCGCGGAGCACGATGTTCTGGATCACGCGGAAGTAACGTCCGATATTGAGCTCGTACCGCGGATGCAACTGAAGTTCGATGAAATTGTCGCGCTTCGCATTGGCGATCTGCGACTTGCCGCCCGCCGCGTCCAGATTGTGGAACCGAGCGTTGATGCTGGCTGCGACCATCGCCGCCGTCTGGATCGAGTGATGATCCTCGCGAATCGTGAGTCCCATCGTGCGGTTCGTGTGCGAGATGCCGCCGCCGGGGATGACCGCCCGGTTCTCCAGCACCTTCGATTCCTTGCCCTGGAACAGCGACTCGACGAGTACGTGGCCCTCCCCCAGCGCGGTGATGTGCCCCATGCTGACTTTGCCGCCGAGTACTTCCATTTCGCGCAGGCGGCATTGCATGAGCCACCCGTTGCGCAGGCTGACGGTTTCCGAGCGGCTGGGAGTTCGCACTTCCAGGTCGATGCGGTCGCCCTTCTTCACGCCCGGCGGCAGGACGGCTCGGACCAATGCCAACGACGTGTTCGGGGACGAAATGATTTCGTTGGGATTGGGGATGCTGCGGGCCTGCATCTCATCGATCAAGGCTTGTCGCTGCGGACCCGGCGGCGGATTGCTGCCTGTCCCCGCCAAATTGTTCACCAGGGCAATCGATTCGACTTTCATCCCGCGATTGCCCCACGGCCGCGAAATGTCGCCTACCGATTCCCGGACGTTCTCCTCCTCTAATTCCACCGGAACTTCGTCCAATTCGGGGTTCTGCCCGCGAATCAGCGACCCCGCGCATCCACTCATCGACGTCAGCCCCGCGGCGACGCCCAACGCGAGGAACTCGCGCCGCTGCATTGACGACCGCATCGCGGAAATGGACGGCTTCATGCCGAAACTCCCGAATCCAAAACGAGTAAGGAGCAAACCAGCGCTTCATGCGCAGGTGGCGAACAGTACCGAGACCGGCCGTCTTGAGTCAATACCGATCGTGATTCTTGAATCTTTCTTGGCGGAAGACGCCCGAACCGACCGCGAGTGCGGCGTCAGCTGAATTGCCCAAACCCCCGCAATGGAGCCGACGGTGCGCTTGCTGCCGGCTACCGGCGCAGCGGCTGGCTGGATGGGGCTACTGAGTTTTGTTGAACAACCGCCGTGCGTTGGCGGCGGCGAGCGCGGCGAAGGTTGCCAGAGAGGTCGCTCGGGCGTCGGCGAGGCATTGAGCCGTGTGCACCACGCGGGCTGGTTCGTTCGGCTTTTGCCCTCGAAAGGGGTGGGGGGACAGATAAGGCGAGTCGGTTTCGACCAAGATGCGGTCTTCAGGGATCAGGGCCGCGATCCGCCGCAGCTCGTCCGACTTCTTGTAAGTCACCATGCCGGCAAAGCTGATATACAGCCCCATCTCGAGGCACTCCAGCGCTCCGGATTCCGACGCCGCGAAAGAGTGCATGACGCCGCGCAGCGGTCCACGCTTCAACGCCTCGCGCAACATCGCCAGGACGTCCGCCTCGCAATCCCGCATGTGAATCACGACCGGCAGATCGCGCGCCTGAGCGGCTCGCAGATGGCGGTCAAAGTAGTCTTGCTGGACGTCGAAGCGGACAAAGTCCCAGTAGCGATCGAGTCCGGTTTCGCCGACTGCGACCACGCGCGGGTGGTCGTACAACTTGACCACCTCGTCCCAGTCCGAATCCGCCGACTCGGCGCAATGGTTGGGGTGAATCCCGGCCGCCGCGTAGATCGACGCAAAACGCTCGGCCAACAGCACGTTCGCTCGGCTCGAAGCCAGCGTCGTTCCGAGCGACAGGATCGACGTCACGCCTGCCTGCGCCGCTCGATCCAAGACCTCGCTGAGACAGTCTGCGAAGTCGACATGGTCAAGATGGGCGTGCGTGTCGAAGAGTTCCACAGCGGAGGTCATCGAGATCGGCTAGTGGGCGGCCGGCGCGAGCACGTCGCGCAGCATGTCCGCGTGCGCCTTCGCCTCGCCAATGATCTCTTGCACCAAGGCCAGAGCGTGCGGGACGAGCCCCAGGTCGTCGAGGCACGCTTCCATCTTCGCGATCATCAGCGTTTGGCGGCGCAGCGATTCGCGAACGAGGTAGTCGACCGACAGGTCGTTGAAACGCGTGAAATCGAGCGGAAAGCGGCCTTTCGAAGGGATGCCGCCGTTCTCCAGAATCCAAGCGGACAGCCGTTCGGCCGCTTCCACCTGCTGCTCGCCGACGTCGCGCAGGGCGTCGAAAGCCTGCTCCCGGCCAGGATAGGTCCAGGGACGCGCATCGCGCAAATAGGCGGGCAGCGTCGTGTTCAGCATGCTCACCAAGCGATTTAGCACGGCGTTGGTCGTGGAGGCACTCATGGTTTACTCGTTTCCTCTTCCCAAGACGAACGACGACTAGCCGAGAATCTGGCGAGCGGCGCTGAGCGACCACTCGTGCAGCCATTCCCAGCCCACGATCAGCAACACCAAAGGCAGCGTCAAGGCGCACACGTAAGTCGCTTGGAGCCACGGATTCGTGAACTCGCCAGGACGACGGTCGCGCGGCTCGGGATCGATCGTCATCACCTTCGCGACACGCAGGTAGTAGAACAGGCTGATCGCCGTATTGATGCCGCCCACCAGCAGCACGACCAACAAGTACGGGGCGGGGTGACCAGCCTCGGACGAGATGCGGTAGCCGTCGACCAGCGGCGCGAAGACGGCGAATTTGCCGATGAAGCCAGCCAACGGCGGCAAACCGACGAGGCTGAACAGGACCAAGCAGAAGCAGACGGTCGTGATGGGCGAGCGGCGAATCAAACCGGCGTAGTCTTCGATCCGCTCGGTGCGATACGCGTTCCGCCAGAACGCGATGATCGCAAAGGCGGCCAGATTCATGAACAGATACACGAACAGGTACACCCCGACCCCTGCAACCGCTCGCGAAGCGGCCGGACTGTCGTAACCCGCCATCACAAGGAACGCGGGCACGGCCATCATCATGTAGCCGGCGTGGGCGATCGTGGAGTAGGCGAACAGACGCTTGATGTTCGTTTGGCCGTACGCGGCCAAGTTGCCGAAGGTGCACGTCAGCACCGCCAGGAACGCGATCAGCTTGCCCGCAAATCCACGCACCGGCGCCAGTCGATCGACGGCGATCTGGCGTGCGTAGCGGCGGATCTCTTCTTCGGCGAGCTTCCCGGTCGGCGCCGCGGGGGCTGCCTCCGCCGCCTCGGCCGGCTTCTCCGCTGCAGGCGCGGCTTCCGACGCTGGCGACGATTCGGCCGCGGGCTTTGCGTCTTCCGCGGGCTTCGCCTCCGTTGCCGGCGTTTCCTGCGCCGCGGATACTAAGTGAAACTCGCCGTCGCTCGTCGCGTTCGACTGGGATGCCGCGATTTGCGTGCGAGCTTCGAGTTCCAGTTTGGCGGTGGCCGGCGAGTCGGGCGGCAGCGTGCCGAAGCCCGCCACCACTCGGATCAACAGCGCCAACGCGGCCGCTTTCGACGCGATGCTCAAGAAAGCGTTGACTTCGGCCGTTGCGCCTTCAAAGACGTCGGGGCACCAGAAGTGGAATGGAACGGCCGACAACTTGAAGGCCAAGCCGACGCCGAGCAGCATTCCGCCCAGGGCCAACACCATCGCCTGTTCCGACGACATGTCTCCCAGCCGCTCGGCCAGCTGCAGCGCCAGCGTGGGGAAGTGCAGCGTGTTGAGAGACCCCGCGATGAGGCTGATGCCGTACAACATCACGCCTGCAGCGCCGGCGCCGTAGACTGCATACTTGATCGCCGCCTCGCTGCTTTGACGCCGCCCCTTCAGCATGGCGGCCAAGGCGTACGACGGCACGCTCGCCATTTCCACGCCCAGGAAGACGGTGAGCAGATGGTTGGCCGACGCCATCACGCACATGCCGAGCGTTGCGCCGAGCACCAACGTGTAGATATCCGCTCCATCCTCTCGATCAGGCAAACCGGAGAGCCGCGTGTAGATGGCGAACAGCAGGACGAAGAGCAACAAAATGGTGCGCAGGAAAACGGTGAACCCGTCGTAGACCAGCATCCCGGAGAAGATTTCTTGCCGGTCGACTCCCGTCCAGGGGCCGGTGAACGCCAGCGCCACGAGCACGCCGACGATCAGGATCGCGAACGAGCTGACGAACCGTCGCAGCGGAGAGACTCGCACCAAGAGCATCGCGATGATCGTGGCGCAGATCGCCAACTCGGGCAGAAAGCGAGCGACGCTTCCTTCCGTATCGGAGATCAACTGACTGACGAGTACGTGTAGATTCACGGCTGTAGGCCCTGGCCGAAAAAAGGTGAACGGACGCGCGGGCGGCTCCGGCTCGATTCCAACGAAACGCTACGGGGCGACCGACGAACTGGCGACCGCGACCGGCGACGTCGTCGCCGCTCGGCTCACTCGCCCTTCGTTCTGAACGGCGTCGCGCGTGACTGCTTTTTCTTCTTCCGCAGCGGCGGCCGACTTGGCCTCGATCCGCTTCGTGAACTCCGTCAATTCCCGCACTTGGCGGCTGATCGTCGGGTCCATGTACTTCAGGATGGTTTGGTACGGGAACACGCCGCAGAGGATGCACAGCACAAACAAAATGCCGGCGATCAAGTTCTCGCGGATGGTGCTCGGCGTCAGGTGATCGCCGTGCTCGCCCTTGTACTCCGCGCCCAGATAAACGCGCTGAATGGCCCACAAGATGTAGGCGGCGGTCAGTACGACGACCGCGGCGGAAATCACCGCCAGAGTGTGGCTGAAGCTCCACACCGACATCACGACGAACACTTCGCCGATGAACCCGCACAGACCGGGAAGGCCCAGGCCTGCGAAGAAGATGCCCATCGACAAGGCCGTGTATACCGGCATACGGCCGAACAAACCGCCGAATTTCTCCAGGTCGCGATGGTGGACGCGGTCATAGACGACGCCGACCATAAAGAACATGCCCGGCGAGCTGATGCCGTGAGCGATCATTTGGAACATCGCGCCTTGCACGCCCATGTTCCAGTAGTCGGCGTTGTAGCCCGACGCCTTCGTCGCCGACCATACGCCCAGTCCAAGCACCACGTAACCCATGTGGCTGACCGAGCTATAGGCGACCATGCGCTTGAAGTCTTTCTGCGCCAGCGCCGCGAACGCCCCGTACACCATGCTCACGACGCCGAACAGACAGACCACGTGCATCAATTCATAGCCGCCTGCGGGGCAGATCGGGTAGCAAATGCGGATGATGCCGTAGCCGCCCATCTTCAGCAGCACGCCGGCCAGAATCATCGAGATGGGGGTCGGCGCCTCGACGTGCGCGTCCGGCAACCAGGTGTGCAACGGAACCGACGGCACCTTAATGATGAAGCCCAAGAACAAAAGCAAGAACGCCCACCACTGCAGGCTCTTGCCGATCAACATCCGAGGCGAACCATCTTCGGCCGTGCCGAAGTTGTCGAATTGCTCCGTCTGTTGACCGATCTGCGACAGGGCGAGCAGGTTGAAGGTATGAATCGGAGCGACCGTTTTGTCGCCCGCTTCCCGCGCCGCCATCGCCGTCTCGACCTTTTCCGCCACCGAGGCCGACAGCATGCACTTTTCCAAGTGCGGACGCAAAGCCGGGTCGGTCAGGTCGCTCTTGAAGTAAAGCATCAGGATGGCGACCAACATCAACACGCTGCCCAACAGCGTATACAGGAAGAACTTGATCGCCGCATATTCGCGACGCGGTCCGCCCCAGACGCCGATCAGGAAGTACATCGGCAGGAGCATCACTTCCCAGAACACATAGAACAGGAAGAAGTCGAGCGCCAGGAAGACGCCGAGCATGCCGGTTTCCAGGAGCAGGAACAGGATGCAGTAAGCCTTCACATGCTTGGTGATCGACCAGCTAGCGCCCATCGCCAGCAAGCTAACCAAGCCGGTCAGGACGATCAGCGGGAAGCTGATGCCGTCCATACCCATCGCGTAAAAGATGTCGAACGATCTGATCCATTCGGCATTCACCACCGTCTGCATGCCGTCATTCGACGCATCGAACTTCGTCTGCGACGAGAGGAAAAAGACCGAGATGATGAAGGCGAAGACGGCCGCCGTCACGCCGAGCGTCCAATAGCGGAGCAGATTCGGCTTGTCGCTTGGCAAGAACGCCAGCACGATGGCGCCTAGCGTCGGCAAAAAGACGAGCAATGTGACCAACCAGAAATTGTCGTTCATAGTGTCGATTTCCCAGCGAATTTGATCCGCGGACTAGCGGGCCAGAGTCGTGCTCCAGAAGAAGCTGATCAGGATGAAGATCGCGACCGCTCCCAAAATGATGAACATCACGTACTGACGCAGCCGCCCGGTTTGCAGGACCTTGAGCGAAGTGCCGAGCCGATAGGTCAAAGAGGCGATCCCGTTGGCGATCCCGTCGACCACCGTGCGATCCGCCAGCCGCTCCCAAAACTCGGAGAAGCGACGAGTGACCGCGGCGACGCCGTTGATGAACACGTCAATCCAATTGCGATCGATGCCGGCGATCCAGCCCGAAACCACATGGCACGGCTTCACAAACACAATCTGATACAGCTCGTCGAAATACCACTTGTTCCAAAGCAGCGTATAGATCGGCGAGAACTGTCGACGCACGTCGGCCGGATTCAAGTAACCGAAGGCGTACATGGCCGTCGCCAACCCAATCCCGATGATCCAGGTCCCCGTCGCCAACAGCGTCACCGGAATCGCGATGCTCGGCGCGTGACTCAAGTGCTCGTTCGGATAGGTCCACGGAATCAACTCGCCCTTCGCAATCACGTCGGCATGCTGGATGCCCGCCGGTTGCGACTGACTGAGTAGATTGGCCAACGTGAGGCTCGATTTGGGCAACACTTGCTGCAACAGCAAACCGCCGATGAAGGAAATCACCAGCACCGTCACCACCCCTGGCAACGTAAACGGCGCTGCGCCGCCGTGATGATGCGAGTCATGCCCATGAGCGGCATGCCCATGAGCGGGATGCCCATGTGCATGTGCATGGGCCTCGTGGCCGTGCGCGTCATGCCCATGCGCGTGTGCATCATGCCCGTGAGCGTCGTGTCCATGGTCATCATGACCATGCGCATCATGTCCGCCGGACGACCGGAACCAGCCGCGCTGAATGCCTTGCCAAATGAGGACGCCGGCCGGAATCAAGCCGTAGCCCAATAGCGACGTGTCCCACGCCACGCTGACGGCGAACACCGACAGCACGACGAGCGGCAGGTACATCACCGGCGGCGACTCGTGAGCATGATCGTATCGTTCTTGATTTCGCGGCTGGCCGACGAACGTCATGTACCACATGCGGAACATGTAGAACGCGGTGATGGCTGCACCGCCCGCGGCAACCGCGAACAGCACCGTCGGCACTCCGCCGCCGTTGGTCTGCGACAGCGAGAAGGCCTGTTCCAGAATCGCATCTTTCGAGTAGTAGCCGCTGAAGCCGATCACGAAGGGGACGCCGACGCCGGCGATCGCGAGGCAGCCGATGAGCATCGTGATCGCGGTGACGGGCATCTTGCGGAGCAGCCCGCCCATCTCGCGCATGTCGTTCGTGTGCACCGCGTGGATGACCGAACCGGAGCACATGAACAGGAGGCTTTTGAAGAAGGCGTGCGTGACCAAGTGCATGAGGCCGGCGATCCAACCGCCGACGCCCAAGGCAAGCATCATGTAACCGAGCTGGCTCACGGTGGAGTAAGCCAGCACGCGCTTGATGTCGACCGCGGTGATGGCGATGGTGGCCGCCATGAACAGCGTGACGGCGCCGACGACCGAAATCACGATCAGTACTTCGGGGGCGAAGACCGGATAGAAGCGGCCGACCAAGTACACGCCGGCCGCGACCATCGTCGCCGAGTGGACGAGGGCCGAAACGGGGGTCGGACCTTCCATGGCGTCAGGCAACCAAACGTGCAGCGGGAACTGAGCGCTCTTGCCCACGCAGCCGCAGAAGATGCCGACGCCGGCCACGATCAATAGCCAGTAACCCGGATGCTTCAAGTCGGGAAACTCGGCTTCAATCTGCGAACGCGTCGTCGCCGCGTCCCCCGCGTGGTCGGCGAGGATCGAACGAGCTCGTTCGCCCACTTCGCCTTCCTCTTTCACCACCGAAGCGACGAACATGCCGTCCGGCACCTTCACGGCGTAGCCGTTGGCTTCGGACCGCACGAGGCTGAACAGGCCGCGTTCCGCCGGCTCGATCGCACCGCTCTTGTCGGCGTCGATGTCGCCGAAGCTGAACGTGCCCAGGCTGGCCCATAAGGCCATCAAGCCGATGATCATGCCGAAGTCGCCGACGCGATTGACGATGAAGGCCTTATTCGCAGCGGTCGAGGCGCTTTTGCGTTCGATGTAGAAGCCGATGAGGAAGTACGAGCAAATGCCGACGAGTTCCCAGAAGCAGAACACCATGGCGATGTTGCCGGCCAGCACTAGTCCCAGCATGCTGAAGCAAAACAGCGACAGGTATTGGAAGAAGCGATGGAAACGCCCCTGTCGCTTCAAGTACTCGCCGTTCGACAGCGTCACTTCCTTGTCGGTGATCTCATGCAATTCGTCATGCATGTAGCCCATCGCATAGAAGTGAATGCAGGACGCGATGAGCGTCACCATGCAGAACATGACCAGCGTCAGCGAGTCGATGTAGTAGCTGATCGAGACCTCAAGCTGCCCGAACTTGCCCAGCAGCCAATAGGTTCCCGTGTAGGCGATGACCGGCGTTTCGGCGGCGTGAGCGTGCTCGCCGTCCGCGTGCTCGGCTTCCGCGTGCTCGGCTGCGCCATGAGTCTCCGCCGACGTTTCCGCCGCATCGGCGGGCTTCGCTGCATCCGCCGTCTTTTCGGCTGTCGTCTTTTCGGCCGCCGTCTTTTCAGCCGCCGTCTTTTCAGCCGCCGTCTTTTCAGCCGCCGGCTCGCTGGGAGCGGCGTCTTGCAGGTTGAGTTCCGCGGCGCCCGCGACGCTCAGCCAACTCGCCGACGCGCCGGCATGGGCCGGTGCGTCGTGATGTTCGGCGTCGTGATGCTCGGCCGCATGATGGCCGCCGCCCGGAAAGTGGTGGGTGAGCCAAATGCCGAGCGACGCGTAAGAGCAGATCGCGGCGAAGACGATGGCGGCGACGGCGATGTACGCGCCGGCCTCGCCATTGCGACCCAGGCGTCGGCCTAGGACGAAAATGGTGAAGAACGACGCCAACGGCGCCAGAACGGCCATTCCCAAAAGCAGCGGTAAGAAGTCCATGCGCCTAGCCCTTCAGCTCGTCGGCGGTATCCACGTCGATCGACGTGTGGTTGTTGTAAAAATTGAGCGCGATGGCCAGCGCCACGGCCGCCTCGGCAGCCGCCAGTACAATCACGAACAGGGCCATCAATTGTCCATCTAAACCCAGGTTGTGTTCCCGGAGCAGATTGCTGCCGAAGGCGATGAAGTTGACGTTGGCGCCGTTCAGCACCAATTCGATGCCCATGAGGATGCCGAGCGCGTTGCGCTTGGTCGCCATGCAGAGCACGCCGCACACGAACAGGATCGCACCGACGATCATGTAGTGCGAGACTGTGACCGGAGATCCCAAGAAATCAATCACTCGTCTTTCCCCCGTCCTTATGCATTCTCGGCCGACGACGCGGCGCGACGCTTGGCGCGAGCCAGGTAGCCCGCCCCGACTAGCACGACCAACAGGTGCATCGACGCAATTTCAAACGGCAGCAAGTAACCCGACATGCCGCGAGCAAGCGTGGCGTCGTCGGCATTGAGCCGATCGGTGCGCACGCCGCTGAGCGCCTGTCCAATGGCCGTCGCCGTCTGCGACTCCACGACCTTCACATCCGCTCGATCTTCACGCGCCGTCCGCCAGTCCGGATTCATCAATGCGGCTCGAGCAAGCAGCACCAGCAGGGCGCTGCCGACGACGGCGGCCAACACCCATTCGCCGGCGCCCGTCTTCATCTGCACGAAGCGCGACTGAGCGGTAAGCATGACGCCGAAGATCAGCAGCACGAGCGTGCCGCCCACATAGATCATGAACTGCATCGCCCCGACGAATTCTGCGTCCGCAAGGAAGAACAGACCGCCGGTCGCGCTGAGCGACAACGTGAGGTAAAAGGCCATCCGGACCACGTTGCTGGTGAAGACCACCGCGAGCGCGAAGCCGCATGCCAAGAGCGCAAAAAAGGCGAAGAGAAGCGTATGCCAATCGAGGGCCGCAAACAGGCTCATCGGGGTACTCCCAGTTCTTTATCGCGAGGCGACCCTGCCCTGAGCCTCCTGCTCGTTGTCATCACGCGTCTTCCGCGACGCGTTCTCGGACTCCGCAGCCGACTTCTTCTCGGAGACCCCTTCCGGCGCCAGCGTCCACGCCTCGCGCACCGCTCCGCGATGCAAATTCGGCAGGAGGTCGTTGGGCGACGGAAAGGCGTGGTCCGTCACGAAAAAGCCATATTGCCAGAGCACTGCACCCAAGAAGCAGCCTGCCGCCAGCGGCACGCAGTACTTGAGGCAGGTCGTCATCACTTGGTCGATGCGCAACCGCGGCAGCGTCCACCGCACCCAAATCATCACGGTGACCAGCGTCACGGCCTTCATGATGAAGTTGCCGCAGCCCGCCAAGTTGGCGACGTAGCCGGTGATGCGGAACGTGCCCGCGGCCAATTCTTCCTGCGAGTAGGACCAACCCAAGATGTCGAAGATCGGGATGGGGCCGTTCCAGCCGCCCAGGAACAGGATGGCCGCCAAGCCGCTGACCGTGAACATCGAGCCGTACTCGGCCATGAAGAAGAAGCTCCATCGGAGCCCCGAGTATTCCGTATGGAAACCGGCCACCAGTTCGCTCTCGGCTTCCGCCAAGTCGAACGGCGCGCGATTGACGCTTGCCGTCGCACAGGTGAAGTACACAAAGAACACAATCAAGGTGAACGGGTCGTGGAAGATCAGCCAATTGGTGAACCAGCCGGCTTGCATTTCACCGATCGTCACCAGGTTCATCGTGCCGCACAGCAACACCGGAATCATGACGCACATGCCGACCGGCACTTCATAGCTGACGACCTGAGCCGCTTCACGCATGCCGCCGAAGAGCGACCATTTCGATCCCGAAGCATAACCGGCCAAGATGACGCCGAAGACTTCCAGCCCCATCACCGCGACGATGAAGAATACCGCCACATTGATGTTTTGCCCGACCCAGCCATTGGAAAACGGCAGCGCCAGGTAGGCGGCGAAACTGGCCGCAAAACTGACGTACGGGGCCGCCTTGAACAGCAACCGATCGGCTGTGCCCGGCGTGATGTCTTCCTTCGCCAGCAGCTTGATGCCGTCGGCCAGCGTCTGGAGCCAACCGAACTTGCCGCCGACGCGCGTGGGCCCCAGTCGATCTTGGATGCGGCCGGAGACTTTTCGTTCAAGCCAAATGAAGAACAACGCGCCGACCGCCACGACATGGAGGTACAAGACGCATTGGATCAGGGCTGCAATGACGTAGCCCAGCCAGTGGGAATGCCCAAAAATCTGCGAGTTGATAAAGTCAGCCACGGAGCACCTGCCGGCCGTTGTGGGATCGCGTGAGGGGGCTGCCCCGAAAGATTGTGAAATATGGCACAAGCCACCCGTCGGCGAAAGTAGACTGCTGCAAAAACGGACTGCTCGCACGCTCGCGTCGTCGCTTTGCCAAGCGGCGAGCGACGAGCTTCCCTTGCGCGAGCCAAGTTAGCGATCGATCTCTCCCATGACGATGTCGAGCGAACCGACGATCGCCGGGATGTCGGCAATCAAGCAACCGCGGCACAGCTCTTCCGTGACCGACAGGTTGCAGAACGAGCTGCTGCGCGCCCGAACTCGGTACGGGATGGCCGAGCCGTCGCTGACGATCAGGAAGCCCATCTGCCCGCGCGGGCACTCGGTTTCCAAATAGGCTTCGCCCTTGGGGAGTTTCGTCGACAGTTTGATCGGCGTGCCCCAGTCTCCGGTCGAGCGGCTGTAGCGGTCGATGGCTTGTCGCACGAGGTCGATCGCTTGCACGACTTCCAGCATGCGGACGTAGAAGCGATGCCAGCAATCGCCGAGGACCGCATCGCGCGGCACGGCCGGATAGTCATGGTCCTTCGGGTAGCTGCCGTTCTTCTGGACGATGACTTCGAAGGCGTAGCCGTCGTACAGGCTGGTGTAGCGGGCTTCGCCGTCGCGACGCAGGTCGTAGTCGACGCCGCTGCCGCGGAGAACGGGGCCCGAGCAGCCGTACGAGATGGCCATTTCCGGCGAAAGAATGCCGATGTTCGCCGTGCGCTTCACGAAGATCGCGTTCGTGGTCAACAGCGCGTGATACTCCTGAATCACCGGCTCAAACTGTTCCAGAAACGCTTCGACCTTCTGCACCCAACCGCGCGGCAGGTCGGCCGTCGCGCCGCCGGGGGTGAGGTACGAATAGGTCAAGCGGGCGCCGCAAACTTCTTCGAATAGGTCAAGGATCTTCTCGCGTTCGCGGAAGGCATACAAGAAGGGGCTGAAGGTGCCCAAGTCGAGCCCATACGCGCCCATGCCCACCAAGTGGCTCGCGATCCGCCCCAGTTCGGCGATGAGCACGCGCAAGTGCCGGGCCTTCTCCGGCAGCTCGTACTTCATCAGCTTTTCGACGCACAGCGCCCAGCCGAGATTCATGTTCATCGCGGCGAGGTAGTCCATCCGATCGGTGTAGGGAATCCACTGCCGCGGCGTCAGGTTTTCGCCGATCTTCTCCGCGCACCGATGCAGGTAGCCCAAGTGGGGCTGCACTTCGGAAACGATTTCGCCGTCGGTCCGCAGCGCCAATCGCAGCACGCCGTGGGTGCTGGGATGTTGCGGGCCCATGTTCACCAACATTTCGTCGGTGCGAACGTCGAACTCGATAATCCGCGGATCTTCCAGGTAGGTGCTCATGTTGGGTCCGCTCGGTGGAGCGGCTGGGATTGCGGTCTGTGACGAAAGCGGTGACGGTGTGCGTGAACGGCCGATGACGACTCGGCCGACGGCGGAATTCGCGGCCCGTTAGCGGCCGCGAATCCCGTGATACTCGAGCGGCATTTCGTAGTCGCGACGCAGCGGGTAGCCTTCCCAGTCTTCCGGGCACAGGATGCGCCGCATGTCAGGATGGCCCGTAAACAAGACGCCCGACAAGTCGTAGACCTCGCGTTCGTGCCAGTCGGCCGTGCGCCAAACCTGGTTGACGGTCGGGACCTCGGGCAACTGCCCCGGCACGTCGTCTTTCCATCGCGGCAGCATCACCTTGAGCACCAGCGTGTGCTTCTTCGTGAGGCTCGACAAGTGATACAGCAGTTGCAGATGCGGCGGAAACTCGGCCTTCGCCGCCTTCTTCGGATCCTTCTCGAAGTAGTCGACCGCCGTGATGCAGTTGAGGTAGTTCATCTGCCAGTTGGCGTCGTCGCGCAAAAACTGACACACCTCGACCAATCCTTCGGGCGCCACTTCGATCCAGGGGTCGATCGCCGTGAGGTTGCTCCCGGTGATGCGGTCGCCGAACTTTTGCTTCAACCGATTCAGCAGATCTTGTCCGCTCATCGTCGCTCACTCGCTCATCTGGTGTCGTAAAGGATCGATTCGCCAGTCGGCCTGGAGTTGTTTGTCGCTAGGCCGAGAGGGCTGCGTTCTCCGCCGCATCCACGCCGCTTGCGTTGCCGTTGGGGCGGGCGCCGCGTTGCGCACGTTCTTGACTAACTGCACGGACCCAATCCAGGTCGCCGCGCCGCCATACGTAGGCGAATCCAACCATCAGAATGCCGAAGAATACGGCGATATCGATCAGCGTAAAGCCCGCCAACTGGTGTGCACCGCGACGCGCGATTTCGCGAGCCCGGCTGACTTCATCCAAACCGCCGGCAATCTTGCCCTCCAGCGACGCGGGGATCTCGCTGATCGCCGTCGGTTGGCTCACCCCCAGTTCGCGGTACAAGTGGACGGCATCCTTGGTCAGCGCCGGTTTGCCGTCGGCTGTGGCGGTGACGGTGGCGAATTGTTCATCCGCCAAGTTCGTCGCCTTGCCGTAGACGGTCGCCCACGGGAAGAAGAACGCCACTTCGACGTCGAAGATGATGAACAGCAGCGCCACCACATAGAACCGCAAGTCGAACTGCACGAAGCTGGAGCCGATCGTGGGTTCGCCGCATTCGTAGATGTCGAGTTTCTCAGGGTGCGGGTTGTGCGCCCGTACGAACTTGCCGACGAGCAGGTTCGCAAAGAGAAATACGAGGCCGAAGCCGGCGAAGAGCGCGAGATACGCCACGATGCCCACGGACACGTCCAAGGCCGACGACATAGGCTGGTTCCGTTGAGTTGGCCGGGCGAGCGAGTCGCCGGACCGCATAAGTTGCATGCGCGAACGGCCCCGCGGCGTTCGCGTCTGGCGATTCACGCGGGAGCGTTTCGTCGCCAATTGACACGGCATTTTAGACGCCGTCGGTTGCTTTGCAAGGATACGAGAGTCGGCCGCGAGCGCGGCGTCGGCTGAAATGCGGATCTCGCGGCGTTATTCCGGATCGTGATTTTCGATCGCCGTGTCGGGGCCGATCGGTTGGCGACCGGCGAAGCCCGATTCCAGATCGTGCCAGAACAGCACCGAGGGTTCGTCGAGCTTCCAGCAAAGTAAAGCCGGTTTGCCTTCGACGACGGAGGGGAAATCGACCAAGCCGTCGATCGGACTCTTCAGTTCCACGCCCAATTCGAGCAGTTCATCGACGTAGCCTTGGAGGCGTTGAACGTCTTTCTCCAGGTCGACTTCGATCTGCTCCAGCTCCTCGCTATAGAGCGCGCTCGTTTTCGCCGGGCGATCGCGAACCAGCAGCTCCAGTCGCTGCTTACGATCGACCAGCTCTCGCGACAGCTCGACGATGTCGCGCACAATGACCCGCACCAGCGGCAACATGGAGTTGGCTTGGTCCAGCGTGAAAAGACGCGTCGGCTTGTAGACGGGAGCGGCCATGGGTTACGGGCGTGAGCTTGGGTGAAACAAGGTTCCCACAAAAAATCATCGACTTCGCTACACGTATTCTACGTGGATCTAGCCGATTTGGCCCGAAAACCGTGCGACTTCGCGCACGATTTCTCCGGACGTTGCGATTAGCCCTGGTTGGGGCCGCCATGGACGGGCGTCGCCAGCACTTTCGATTCGGCCACCGCCGTGGGATTCAAGGTCGCACGTCCCCAGGCAATGTCGACCGGCAGTCGCGAGAAGTCGACGATGCATCCGTCGCGGCTGTAGCAGCTCAAGTCGTGCGTCGCACCCATGAAGATGCAGTCCACCGGACACGGCTCGACGCACAAAGCACAGAACATGCACTTCGAGTAGTCGATGGCGAAGCCGGTGACCTGGAAGCCCTTGCTCCCTTCCACCCGCTCTTTGCCAATGTAAATGCAGTCGACTGGGCACGCCTTCGCACACTGATCGCAAGCGATGCACGTGGTGAGATCGTACCGATGGAAACCGCGATAGCGCGCGGCGACCGGCACCGGTTTCTCCGGATATTCGAACTTCTCGGTGAACGTGCCGCGATCTTCTTTGTACGTGATCAGCCAGTACCGCAGCGTGACCCACATGCCGTGAGCCACCGTGTAGACGGCCAGAAAAACGTTGTTCAGCCACTCACGCATATTTCCACTCGTTTGCGTTTCTGTCGCGCAAGACTGCTTCAAACGCAGTGATCGCGGCGGTGCGCAACCTTTCGTCGGAGTCGATTCGGTGGATTCGGACGGCGAGCCAGAGGCTGAATTATAGAAACGGAACCCCCATCCGCAAGACGCCCCCGCGGCGACTTGAAAAGGAACCGGTTGTGTCGGTCCTGCCGGTCGTGGATGACTTGGCCGCTGAAAAAACTCAGGAAAAATCCTTGCGCTCGATAGGGTTTGCTTGACTGTCAATTTGGGGCACGTAGAGTGAATTGAGATTAGCGCGTAGGAAACGCATCGCGAAGGGATGGAATATGTTAGTGCTATCGCGGAAGAAGAACGAAAGCATCGTCATCAACAACGAAATCACGGTCGTCGTCGTCGAGATTCGCGGCGACAAAGTGCGACTCGGGATCGAGGCGCCGAAGGAAGTGCCCGTGCATCGTCGCGAGGTGTACGAAGCGATCAAGCGCAGTGAAGTGACAGGGGAAACGCCGGCGCCGCCCGACGCGGGAAATTGATTTCCGGAAATTTCCCTCGTCGCTCCTCCACTTGACGATCTGCCGGGCCGACAATCTAATACCGCACGTCGCTGAGGAACCTGGAGCCCAGCAACGTAGAGGGCCCCATCGTCTAGAGGCCTAGGACACCGCCCTTTCACGGCGGCGACCGGGGTTCGAATCCCCGTGGGGTCACTTGCCTTTCTTCGTTGCTCCCTCCAGGATGCCTTGCCTTGGCCGATTCTCCTGCCGTCTACGACGCCCTGCTCGTCGTTTCGTTCGGCGGCCCTGACGGGCCTGACGACGTAATGCCGTTCCTTGAGAACGTCTTGCGCGGACGCAATGTGCCGCGCGAACGAATGCTCGAGGTCGCCGAACACTACTATCACTTCGGCGGCGTCAGCCCCATCAACGCGCAGAACCGCGCACTCATCGCCGCGCTCGAACAAGAACTCCAAACGCACGGTCCCCGCCTGCCGATCTATTTCGGCAATCGCAATTGGCATCCGCTGCTTCCCGACACCCTGCGGCAAATGCGCGACGATGGCGTCCGAAGCGCGCTCGCCTTTTTCACCTCCGCCTTCAGCTCGTATTCCGGTTGTCGCCAATACCGCGAGAATCTCGCCGTCGCGCGCGAACAAGTCGGACCTGACGCGCCGGAAATCGATAAGCTGCGCGTGTTTTTTAATCATCCGGGATACATCGAGCCGCTGGCAGGGCTGCTTGTCGAATCGCTGGCGAAGATTCCCGCCGACCGGCGGTCGGCGGCGGAAGTTTACTTCACCGCCCATAGCATCCCGCTCGGCATGGCCGCCAACTGCAAATACGAAATCCAGTTGCGCGAGGCATGTCGGCTGACGGCCGCCGTCGCCGGCGTCCCCGCTTGGAACTTGGTCTACCAAAGCCGCAGCGGGCCGCCGCAACAACCGTGGCTGGAGCCCGATATCTGTGCGGCGCTGAAGTCGGCCGGCGAGCGAGGCGTGCGCGACGCCGTTATCGTGCCCATCGGATTCATTTCGGACCACATGGAAGTGCTGTTCGACCTCGACGTCGAAGCGCACGATGTGTGCCAAGCAGCCGGCATCCATTTGGTCCGTTGCCCGACCATCGGCACCCATCCGCGCTTCGTCCAGATGATCCGCGAACTCATTGAAGAACGCCTGTCCGCCGACCCTGTCCGCTTGTCCCTGGGCGAACTGGGCCCCAGCCACGACGTGTGCCCGATCGACTGTTGCAAGTACGAACCGCAGCGCCCGCCGGCGCGACGCGCGTGATCCGATGAGCGACGCGTCGGAGGTCATCGCGCCTGGGACTGCTGCCAGCGACGAGGCAGTGATGGTGAAGGCGGCGGCCCTGTTGCATGCTGGGCGACTGGTCGCGTTCCCGACGGAGACCGTCTACGGATTGGGCGCCGACGCGGCGAACCCAACCGCCGTCGCTCGAATCTTTCAAGCCAAGGGACGGCCCGCCGATCATCCACTCATCGTCCACCTCGCCGACGCCCAGCAGCTCGACGACTGGGCTCGCGACATCCCCGACTACGCTCGCCGACTCGCCGCCGCGTTCTGGCCCGGGCCGCTGACCCTCATCTTGCCGCGGCAGCCGCATGTGAGCGACGTCGTGACGGGCGGGCTCGACACGGTCGGCCTGCGCGTTCCCTCGCACCCGGTCGCTCACGCCCTGCTGGTCGCCTTCGGCGGCGGCATCGCCGCCCCGTCCGCCAACCGCTTCGGACGCGTCAGTCCCACTCGAGCTCAGCATGTGCTGGACGAATTGCGCGGCGCCGTGGAAATGATCCTCGACGGCGGTCCATGCTCGGTGGGGGTGGAATCGACGATCGTCGACGCGACAGGGCCGGCGCCGGTCGTCCTTCGGCCGGGCGGCGTGACTCGCGAAGCCATCGAGCGCGTGTTGGGAATCGCCTGCGGCGAGCCGACCGAGGCCTCGCCGCGTGCGCCGGGGCGTCTGAAAAGTCACTACGCGCCCGAGGCGACGGTGGAGTTGGTCCCGCGCGGCGGATTGGCGAAGCACGCGGCGGTGGAGCTGGCCGCCGGTCGTCGCGTGGCGGTGCTCGCCCCATCAGCCGCCGATTTGCCGGTCGACGAGCGACTGTTGTTCATTCGTCTTCCGGCCGACGTGGAAGCACAGGCCCGCGAACTGTATCTCGCTTTACGCGAAGTCGACCGCGCCCGCTGCGACGTCGCACTCGTAGAACTGCCCGACGAAAAGGGGCTCGGCACCGCCGTCGCCGACCGTTTGCGCAAAGCCGCGGCGCCGTAGGACAGGCTTCCAGCCTGTCAGTCGCGCAGCGACGCCGACAACGACGCGTCGCATGCCGCAGCCGGTGGGCCCGCGCTCGCCAAGCCTCGCTTGGCCCACCCTACTACGGCCCGCCCTACTTGGTTGACGCTAGGGGCGGCCGCGGAGGAGGCCGGCGCTGGATTCAAAGTAGCGGCGGCGGCGCGTCTGACGCACTTGCGCCGCTTCGCGCTGTTGACGCTCCAGGTCCAGCAAGTTGGCGTGACACAGACTGCAGCCCACCTTGTGAATGTGGAATTCGATGTAGCTTGCTTCCTCGGGCGCGAGCGTCCCCAGGAGGAAGCTGCCCAGCTGCTCGCGCGAGAGACAAGTCAGTCGATGGCGACGCCAGATTTCGCCGAGCGTATGGACGCCCGCGTTGCGGCGCTGATTGATGGCGGCGAGGCGTCCTAGCAGTTCTGGGTCGGCGCGGAGCGCCGTTTCCACGGCGGCCAGTTGCGGCGGCGGCAGCGAGTCGTCGAGATAGGCTTCGAGTTCGCCATCGGAGTAGCTGCGAGTCATGCGTCGGCGGCTCCGTCGGAGTGTAGTTCAGGGAAGACGTCGACATTGAGCCCCTGGCGGCGCACCATTTGACTCATGCGAGCGATGAAGTCGAACTTGTAGTTCGCTACCTGCTGTTCAGTGATCCCCAATTCCACGGCGACCTCTTTGTTCGCCCAGCCGCTGACAAACAGCAGTTCGGTGCACCGCACCTTGGTCCAGTCCCCCTTTTGTTTCCACCGTTCGATTTGGTCTCGCAGCGCCTCGACCAACGCCTGCTCTTCCAGCTTTTGGCGTTCGCCAGAGCGAACGATGCTGCTGGCGCCGCGCTGTCCCGTTGCTTCCAAATCCCATTCGCCGCTGGAGTTCGAGCCGGTGGAGAGCGGGATGGCAGGGCGCCGGCCTTCGCGGCGCAGGTAGTCGGTAAGCTTGTACGAAGCGATGCTGAAGAGGTAGTTCTCGAGCGCGCGGCGGCGGTCGTAATTCGGGAGGCTGTTGAGGAAGCCGATGAACGTCTCTTGGACGACGTCGTCGCTCGCGGCCGGGTCGCGCAGTCGAGCTTCGGCGTAGGCGAACAACCGCCCTTCGAAGCGATTGATCAGCTCCGACCACGCTTGCGAATCGCCTTCGCGGATGCGTTCGACCAGCAAGCGATCCGCTTCATTGACTGCCGTCATGACCGTGCCGCGTCCGCGGTCGTCGCGTGACGCGATCGACGCAATGAATCAAACAAGGAAGTGTAACGCCGCCCACAAGCCGGCGACGGAGACTACGGCCAGTATGGCTGTGCCGACCGATAACTTCAACCCGCGCTCGATCACCGGCGCGGCGGGTTCGACGCCGCTGCCGCTGCCTTTCGACTCAAGGCGGCCAAGTCTCCAGCGAACCAGCGCCAAGCCGGCGACGATCGCGCCGACGATGGTTGCAAATCGCAACAACCGCGCCAGCGACTGAAGGTCGCGCCACCGTCGCTCGAGTTCCTCGCGGAACGCCGCGTCGAACACCAACTGGGCGTGCGCGTCATACATGGGGCCGGCGCCGACGAGTTCCCCCTTTTCCAAGTAGATGGGCTCCTTGATCAAGCGGGCCTTGATTTCCTTCGCGGTGTAGCGGATGTCGCGGGCCGCGTCGGGCGATTCGAGATGCTCTTCGACGTACGCGGCGACGGTGGCGACCAGTTCCGAATCGAGCGCCTCAAAGGCCGCTCGCTGTGTCGCGTGCGGCGTCGACGAAACGCTGGCGGTGTGCAGTTCCCCTTCGCGTCCCGGCGGCTGCTCAACCCACCCCGGCCGCTTCGTCCGGTCGACGTGAAAGTTCGACTCCTCCGACAGCGGCGGCGTCGACAACGGAGTCGGCTCGCCTTTCGCCGCGGCCCGCTTCTCGGCTTGCTCTTCGGCGAGCGACTTGGCGGGCTGGTCTTCCGGTTCCGCGGGACTTGCCGTCGGCGGCGGTTGAGGCGCCGCGGGCGGCGCCGGGGCGGCGGGCGCCTCTTGCGGCTTCGCGGCGTCGGGCGTCGCCGGCGAACTGGGCGTCGCTGGCGAACTGGGCGTTGCAGGTGGAGTGGGCGTTGCAGGCGCGTCGGCGACCGGGGCGCTGGGCGCAGCGGTCGCCTCGTCGGCGCGTGCGGCGTCTTGCGCGTGCGTCCAGCCGCCCAATGCCGCGAGCGTCAGCAAGACGGCGGCAAGCGACTCGCGACGGGCGCGACGGCCGTGCTTGGTGGATTTCGTCGCCGACAACGCAGTCGGAACTCGAGCGTTCATCGAACGAGACATGGAGGTACTCCCAACTAGACGCCGCCGCCCACCAGTTCACGCAAGCGAGTTCGCTCGGGCTGGTTGATCCACGGCGCTGACAATTGCACGGTGAGCGAGATGGCGGCCGGAATGAGCAGGCCCCACGGCGACCAAAACGGCACAAAGCGACTCACGATCAGCGCGGCCAGCACGCACACGCCGGCGTCCCACAGATTCAGCCGCGTGTAACGCAGCGGATCGGCTTGCTTCCACCAGCGGAGCGCGAGGAACTGGAATCCGAAGAACAAGAGGTACGCAGCCAGTTGCGGTTGCGAGGTGGCCGAGTTGTACAGCTGCGCGCCGATGCCGGGCAGACGCACGGCGGCGGGGGACGCAGGCGCGAGCGACACGTTGAGGTACAGGCCGAGTCCCCAGGCGGCGAGGCCGACGCCCATGCCGGCGATCAGCATCGCAAAGCGACGCCAAACGTCGTCGCCGTTGGTGTGCGACCAGGACTTGCCCAGCGACAGGAGGGTCCAGGCGCCGACGACCGTCGTCCCCCACATCCACGCAAACGTGGTCGCCGTGGAGATCGAGTAGTCGTTGGAACGATCGCCCAACATCAAGCTGACGGCCGTCAGGATGGCGGCCACCAGCGGCGCGACCAGCAACGACCCCGTCAAATCACGCGCCTGCTCCAAGCGCGGCCGCTGGGCCAACAATGCACGCACCGCTTCCGACGTGCGCACTCGACGCTTGCTTTTCTCCGTGGGCTGTTTGTCCAACGAGGCCATGACCGGCGCCGCATGTCGAACCTCTTGAGCCGCATAGGCGGCGTGCAGAGGCGCGGCCGGCATGGCGACAGCCTGAACCTGCGCGGGCGGCGCTGGGGGACGCGACCCGTTCGGATGCGGGACATGCGGCGCCGAGGGTTTGGACGAAACGCCCAATACGGCGGCTCGCACGGCAAAGTAAATCAAGTAGACGACGCCCAGGACGACCGCCATCGGAATCAACCAGGCAGCGTTCCAGTACAGCATGACGACGGCCGCGCCGATGACGAGCGCTCGCGTCCAATTGTTCGTGTTGGGATCGTTGATCCAGGCGAGCGCCTGGTCGATGCCGCCGCGCAGCGCCGCCGCGATCGGTTCGTCGTCGACCGGCGAGGCCGGCGGCGAACTGGGCGACGGCGAGAAGGGCGACGGCGAACTAGGCGGCAGCGGCGCGTGAGCGGCAGCCGCGCGAGCCGCCTGGGCGCCTGCAGCGTGATGGCGAGGTCCCTCGACCACATACGCATCCACGATGTCCGGGCCTGCGCCGCGCGAGCGGCCGGCGGCGCCGAACGCGCCCTGCACCGCCTCCACCATCTCGCCCACGTTCCGATACCGCTTCTCGGGATCCTTCATGAGCGCGCGGCGGATCACTTCGCGAAACGGCGCCGGCGCGATCGACAGATCGGGGTCGGCCGTCAAGTGCTTCATGATGATCTCTTGCGTCGACTCCCCTTCAAACGGCACTCGACCCGTCAGCAACTCGTACAAGATCACGCCGAGTGCATAGATGTCGATCTGTTTGCCGTACGAGCCGCGGCCGATCTCGGGCGCCATGTAATGGAACGTGCCGACGCTCTCGGTCTGGCCGCTGCGGCGACTGCACGAGATGAACTTCGACAGGCCGTAGTCGCCGATCTTCACCACCCCCTCGTCGCTGAAGAGGTTGCCCGGCTTAAGGTCCCGGTGCACGATGCCGCGGTCATGCAGATAGGCGACGCCCGCCGCCATCCCCAGAAACCAGTGTTGTGCTTCCGCGGCAGGGAGCCCTTCCGGGCAACGGTCGAGCGCGTCGCGGAGGCTCTCTCCCACCACGTATTCCATCACGACCCAGGCCTCGCCTTGATCGTCGTACTTGATGTCGTACAAGCTCACCAAGTTCGGATGCTTGAGGTTCAAGCACTGCCCTACCCCGCGCAGCTCGATGTCCAAGTGACGCTGGATGCGCTTGAGCGCGACTTCCTTGCCCGCGTCGCTGACGGCGTAGTACACCTCGCCGAATCCACCTACGCCGACTCCGCGTTTGATGGTGAAGCCGTCGAGCGGCCGGGCGCCGGTGGCGTAGGAGAATTTCATGGCTTCGCAACGAGGGCCGGCCGGCGATTGAGGATGAGGTTCCGTCGGGCCGCCGAGCGGACTGTTGGGTTTTAGCGTAACGGCGGGTTGAGCCATTTGTCTAGATTCCTGGTCGTTGACTACGCAAGATGTTCGACGCTCAACGAAAAATCTTCCCCGACAATGCGCGAATTTCCATTCAGGGGGATGACTCCCGACCCGCGTTGGCCGTTGATTTCCAAGGACTTAGAAGCACGGCAATGCAGTTGTTCGTCGCGGCGGAACAGCACCAAATCGTGTTCCCATTGACGACACACCACGTGGTTCGTCGCCGACGGCCCCAGCACGCACGACTCGGCCATCAACAGCACTCCGTCCACCAGCGGCTGCGTGCGGTGGCGACTCAACATCTGCAGCGAAGCGGAACCGCTGAGAGCATGCGGCTTGCGAAACTGCATCCGCACGCTCCCCCCCAGTTCGATGACGTCGCCATCCGTCAGATTGACCGGCGACGCGATCCGCTGACCGCCGATCCGCACCGGCTGCACCGGCTCCAGCACATACCCTTCTCCGTGCCGACTCACCACGACATGTCGTCGTGAGACGTCCCCTTGGATGGCGACGTCGACCGGGTTTCCCGGCAGGGCTTGGCCGATCGTCACCTTCGTTCCGGTGCAGACCAGATACCCGCCGACGGCGTCGATCCAAAGCACGAAGCGTTGACTGCGTGACGCTGTGGCCATCGCCTTCCCCCGCTGACAGCAAACAGGCGACTGACCCTGCCCGGGCCAGTCGCCATTCGTTTTTGAGGAGCGGAATCCGACCATGATCGATCAGTCCAGCTTCACGATGTCTTCGTTCGACGGATGTTCGGCGAAGTAGCGAGCCACCTCTTCCGAGACGTCCTTGGAGTCGACTTCGTCGAGCGGGATCTGGTCAGGCATCGTCGAACCGGTCGTGGCCACGATCTTCTCGGCGACTTCAATGCGAGCTGCGATGTCGCGGAGCGCTTCACGCGTCCGCGAGAGCCGGCTGTCGTCGAAGGCGACCGCCGCCGACGTCGATTCGGCCACTTTCACCATTTCGACTCGCGCCTTCATGTTCTCGATCTCGACTTCCAACTGACGCTTGGCGGCCTGCATGGCCTTCAGTTTGTCGTTGGCTGCCATCAAGCCGGCTTCCCGCGCGGCCAGGATCTGACGCAGTTTGTCGACCGTCGCTTCCTTCGTCTTGTACCGTTCGAAACGGCGCGAGAGGTCGGTTTCGACCTGCTTCTGCGAGTAGGAACGGCCCGCGTAGACGAACGTGCTGCCGCCTTCGTCGAGGTCCTTCTTCAGTCGAGCGACATCGCTGCGGTCCTTGGTCAATTGCTTTTGAGCTTCCGCGAACTGTTCGCGCAACCGAGCCACTTCGACCTCTTCCCGAGCGATCACGTGCATGTTGTCGCGAATCTCAGGGTCGAGATCCTTGATCATATTCCGCGCCCGTTCGAGCTCAAACTCGATCGGCACGCTGTCTTTCACCGTCTGCTTCACCCACCCGGCCGAGGTGGAGACGTAACTCACGGCGTCGCGCCCGCAGATCACCGTCGTCAGCAACAGCACGCCGCCCCCTGCAATCAAAGACTTCTTGAGCATGGCTTCAACTCCCCTAAATCAAGTCGTTTGAACGCCTCGGCCGCCGCGCTTGCTGCTCTGAGGCCCCTGTTTTCGATCCCTGCGCCACGGGGAGTTTTTCGCCGCCGCCGGGCGTTTATCGGGAAATTGGCAAATTTTTTTTGAAAAGCGCGATGAGAGGGGTGGCGGGGGGGAGGGGGAGAAGGCGGCGGTGCGGGGAGAGAGAGTGTGTGGAGTGATAAAAGCTCTGTTGAATTCGGAATGTTTGGCGCCTCGGACCCACTGTCGTTTGTCGCGCAACGCTGGCGTTTGTTGCCCAACGACACGCGCGGATGGTGCTCCCTTCTCCCCGCTGCGGGGAGAAGGGCCGGGGATGAGGGGGGCGGGCGTGGGTTTTGAAGTTGCGCTGTTTTGCAAATACCGACGGCTGTTTCCCTGGCCGCCACGGAAAAACACGATCGTCGAGCGTTGTCGTGAATGAAACGAGTGAGTGGTTACTGGGGGCATCCGCCCCGAAGGGGCACGACAGGTCAGCCCAGGGCAGAGCGAAGCGCCGCCCTGGGTTTGGCTTTCCCGGCTGCGCCGGTGCACCTCCTGGTTTGCTCTTTCCTGTTTCTCACGGAGGCACGGAGACACGGAGAAAGACTCAAGACTCGCTGTGGACGGAGCCCATGACGCGATCCTTCCTCGATCAAAGTCCAGTCTCGTTCTCTTGCATCTCCGTGTCTCCGTGTCTCCGTGAGACAAATCTGACCGGGGGCGAGCAATGAGAACGGCACGCGCTCGCCGTGTACCGCCCTTTCAGACAACGCTGTGCCGCATTTTCTGGGGGGGGCGCGTGGTGGTTGTCGGTGTGGGTGCGTCAGGAACCGGTGGTGTCGCTTCGCTCACTCACCGGCTAATGGCTATCAAGCCTCCGGCTTGAGTGACCGTGACGCCTTGACGGTTGACGGTTGCGAAATGCTTCACAGCGTTGCCCGAAGGGGCACGACAGGTCAGCCCAGGGCAGAGCGAAGCGCCGCCCTGGGTTTGGGGCTTTCCCGGCTGCGCCGGTGCACCTCCTGGTTTGCTCTTTCCTGTTCCTCACGGAGGCACGGAGACACGGAGAAAGACTCAAGACTCGCTGTGGACGGAGCCCATGACGCGATCCTTCCTCGATCAAAGTCCAGTCTCGTTCTCTTGCATCTCCGTGTCTCCGTGTCTCCGTGAGACAAATCTGACCGGGGGCGAGCAACGAGAACGGCACGCGCTCGCCGTGTACCGCCCTTTCAGACAACGCTGTGACGCATTTTCTGGGGGGCGCGTGGTGGTTGTCGGTGTGGGTGCGTCAGGAACCGGTGGTGTCGCTTCGCTCACTCACCGGCTAATGGCTATCAAGCCTCCGGCTTGAGTGACCGTGACGCCTTGACGGTTGACGGTTGCGAAATGCTTCACAGCGTTGCCCGAAGGGGCACGACAGGTCAGCCCAGGGCAGAGCGAAGCGCCGCCCTGGGTTTGGCGCTTTCCCGGCTGCGCCGGTGCACCTCCTGGTTTGCTCTTTGCTGTTTCTCACGGAGGCACGGAGACACGGAGAAAGACTCAAGACTCGCTGTGGACGGAGCCCATGACGCGATCCTTCATCGATCAAAGTCCAGTCTCGTTCTCTTGCATCTCCGTGTCTCCGTGTCTCCGTGAGACAAATCTGACCGGGGGCGAGCTATGAGAACGGCACGCGCTCGCCGTGTACCGCCCTTTCAGACAACGCTGTGCCGCATTTTCTGGGGGGGCGCGTGGTGGTTGTCGGTGTGGGTGCGTCAGGAACCGGTGGTGTCGCTTCGCTCACTCACCGGCTAATGGCTATCAAGCCTCCGGCTTGAGTGACCGTGACGCCTTGACGGTTGACGGTTGCGAAATGCTTCACAGCGTTGCCCTTCGGGGCACGACAGGTCAGCCCAGGGCAGAGCGAAGCGCCGCCCTGGGTTTGGGGCTTTCCCGGCTGCGCCGGTGCACCTCCTGGTTTGCTCTTTCCTGTTCCTCACGGAGGCACGGAGACACGGAGAAAGACTCAAGACTCGCTGTGGACGGAGCCCATGACGCGATCCTTCCTCGATCAAAGTCCAGTCTCGTTCTCTTGCATCTCCGTGTCTCCGTGTCTCCGTGAGACAAATCTGACCGGGGGCGAGCAACGAGAACGGCACGCGCTCGCCGTGTACCGCCCTTTCAGACAACGCTGTGACGCATTTTCTGGGGGGGCGCGTGGTGGTTGTCGGTGTGGGTGCGTCAGGAACCGGTGGTGTCGCTTCGCTCACTCACCGGCTAATGGCTATCAAGCCTCCGGCTTGAGTGACCGTGACGCCTTGACGGTTGACGGTTGCGAAATGCTTCACAGCGTTGCCCTTCGGGGCGGAGCAAACCACATTGGTGACAATCTGCGATGACGCCAAATTTCAAAAACAGCGCAACTTCAAAAGGCGTGGGAGGGGGTTGTGGGGGAGATTGGCGTTGGTCACAGGCTGGAAGCCTGTGCTACGTGGGGTTTACGCAATGGCGGAGGGGGGCGTCGGCAAGGCCGGCAAGCAGGTTGTCGGCGGAGATTTCGGCCATGCCGTTGCGGCTGGAAATCGTCGCACTGCCGATGTGCGGAGCGACGATGCAGTTGGGGAGCCGCAATAGCGGGTTCTCGAAATCGGGCGGTTCGGGGTCGGTGACGTCCAGACCGGCGGCGAAAATGTCCCCCTGCTCGAGCGCCGCATGGAGGTCCCCCTCGTGGTGAATAGGCCCCCGCGCTGTGTTGATGAAAATTGCCGACTTCTTCATCTTCTTAAACGTCGCCGCGTTGAACAGGTGCTTCGTCGCGTCGTTCAACACCGTGTGCACCGACACAAAGTCCGATTCGGCCAACAACGCGTCGAAGTCGACCCACCGGGCCCCTAGTTTTTGCTCGGCCTCTTCGTTCCGCGAACGGCCCGAGTAGACGACGTTCATGTCCCAGCCGCCGTAGCAGCGCTTCGCCATCGCATAGCCGATGCGGCCCATCCCCACGATGCCGATCGTCTTGCCCTGCAAATCCATGCCGATGTGACCGAGCGGCTCCCAGGTCTTCCACTGTCGATCCCGCGCATAGTCCACCGACTCGACCAACCGCCTGGCCGCCGCGATCAGCAGCGCAAATGCGATGTCGGCCGTGGCTTCGGTCAAAACGCCCGGCGTATTCCCCACGCGAATCCCGCGCTTCGTCGCCTCGGCCACATCGATGTTGTTGTAGCCCACCGCAAAGTTGCTGATGACTTTCAACTGCGGACCCGCCGCGTCCATCACTTCGGCGTCGATCCGTTCGGTGAGCAGCGACAGGATGCCGTCGCAGCCGCGGACTTTCTCGAGCAACACGGAGCGGCTAGGGGGGAGCTGTTCGGGCCAAACCTGCGCGTCGCACGCGGCGAGCACCTTGTCCAAACCGGCGGCGGGGATGCGGCGAGTGACGAAGACGCGAGGTTTCGACATGGCGAGCGACTCAAGGGGGAAAAACGCAAGAACGGGCCGACGACGCTGGGGCGAATATGGCGACCGACGAGCCGAATCGCAAGGGACCGAGCGGCGGGGCGTTCTTGCGTGCGCGGCCGTTCTGCGTTATCCAACACTCGCCGCAGCCGCACTGCGTCGTCCCTCTCAATTCGACAAGGATTCAGCATGAGTCGCGTGGAAGAACATTATCAGCGGGCGCGCAAGTCGTTGGCGGGCGGAGTCACTTCTTCGACGCGGCTCAACCTGGCCCTCGGCCGACCCATGTACATCCGTCGCGGCGTCGGCAGCCGCGTGTGGGACTTGGACGGCCGCGAGTACCTCGACCTCTGCTGCAGCCATGGCGCCACGCTGCTGGGCCACGGCGACCCGCGCATCCGCGCCGCCGTCGAAGCGTCGCTCGACCGCGGCGCTCCCTGTTCCTATGAGTCGGAGATTCACGCGGAACTAGCCGAGCTGTTGTGCGATACGGTCCCGTGTCTGGAACGCGTGCGATTCACGGGCGCCGGCACCGAAGCGACCATGCACTGCATCCGACTCGCGCGCGCCTACACCGGACGATCGAAGCTGTTGCGCTTCGAAGGCAACTTCCATGGTTATCACGACCAAGTCATGTGGGCCGCGAAGGACGGCGTCGACCAATTCGCGCCCGAGCTGAAGCCGATCTCGGCGGGCGTCGCGCCGGGGCTCGATCAACAGCTCGTCCAAGTTCCCTTCAACCGCCCCGATCTGTTGGAACGTGCGTTCCAGGAGCATGGGGACGAGTTGGCGGCGGCGATCGGGGAGCCGATTTGGTTCAACGCGGGGTGCGTCCTGCCGTCGGCCGAGTTCATGGCGACGCTGCGGTCGCTCACGCACAAGCATGGAACGCTGCTGATCTTCGACGAAGTCTTGGCCGCTTTCCGCATGGGGCCAGGGGGAGCTCAAGAATACTTGGGCGTCACGCCCGACCTGTGCACGCTGGGAAAGGCGGTCGGCGGCGGGTATCCGCTGAGCGTGTTCGGCGGCCGAGCGGACATCATGTCGCGGCTGATGCCGGAAGGCGATTGCCAGCACAGCGGGACGTATAACGGACATCCGACGGTCATCGCGGCGGGACTCGCGGCCGTGAGGGCGTACCTTGAGCCGACCTTCTATCCGCACATCCACTCGGTGGCGCAGAAGTTGTATCCGGGCATTGCGAACCTATTCGCCAAGCATGGCGTTGTGGCCAGAATTCAGGGCTTGGGCGCTCGGTTTGGACTGTACTTCGGCGTGACCGAAGAGGTGCGAACGTTCGGCGACGCGCAGAAGCACAGTCGGCAGGAGATGTTGCAGTTCATTGCGGCCGCGAACCATCACGGCGTCTACTTCCACGACTATGGCGGGGCGGCCTGTCATCACGGCTTCTGCCACGCCATGTCGCTGGCCGACGTCGATGAAGTCCTCCAACGCCTCGATTTGGCCCTGGCCGATTTCGTCGCGGCTCGGTAGGGGCCGCCTCGACGGGCCTGGATCGCCGAGCGGTCAAGTTTGACGATTCTTCCGCCGATAGCAGTAGTAGGGACTATTGCGCCTGGAGGGGGGACCGCCATGTTTCGAGCTGCATTGACGACGGTCGTACGCGCTGCCATCTGCGGCGCGGCGGTTTTCACGTTCGTGGGCTGCCAAGGACCCGACTTGAACTACGTGCCGTGGTATCGCGGCATTCCGGGCAATTTTCTCGCGAAGAACAGCCTGGAGGGAGAGGTTTGGCGTCAGCAGCGCACCGGCGTGGTCGAAGGCTGGCCGACGCCGCCCGTGCCCGTCGTCCGCGACCCGATTCCGCTGGCCGGCACGCCTGAAGCGTCGCCGCTCGCACCCGAGGAGGAAGAACTCCCCTCCCCGCCGCCCGAGGGACCGACGAGCCGCCGCGTGGCGCCGGAAGCCAGCGACGAATAGTACTTATCCGCCGCCGCTAACCGCATTTCAGCCGACCCTCGCTAGCGGACGGCTGTCGCCGGTGCTGGCGACTCCGGCTGACGTCCCCACAGCAGCAATAGCGCGACGGCGCCGACGGCCGGGGCGAGTCCAATCCAAAAGACGCTGTCCGCATAGGAATTCGTGGCGTCAATTTGCTTGCCGATGAGGGCCTGCATCCTCGCCGTAACGACCCACGTGATGAAGCCCAGCGAGCCGCTCACTTTCCCTTGGTGTCGCTGCGAGATTTCTTGGGTAAATGAGTAGTAATTGGGGAAAAGTCCCAGCGCGCCGAATCCAATGACCAGAAAGGCTGCAAGCAGCAGCGGTCCTTTCGGCAGCGTCGACGCAACCGTACTGAGCGCGGTGAGCGCCGCACAGACGCTGTAGGTGATTACGCGTGCGGTATGCACGTTCCAACGTCGAGCGGCCAGCCACTTCACGCTTGCGCCGGCGGCGATGCAGCCGATGTCCGTGGAAATGAAGTAGGCCGTCACGAACCAGCGCACCGACGTCGATTCGTAGCCGTAGTGTTGCTCCAACATCTTCGGCATCCAAGCTCGGAAGAATTGCCACGTCAAATTGATCACAATGACGACGACGACCAGCGCCACGTAACGGCGAACCTGCAGCAGCCAATCGACCGGGACGACCGCCGACGGCGTTCCGGCGCCGCTGGCCGCAGTCGGAGCGCTGAGATCCATCTTGAGCGTCATCCATAGCCACGGGCCGATCCAAGCAACTCCCGCGACCCCGATCACGACGTACGGCGTGCGCCACCAGCCGAGCTGTTCGGGCGTCAACGAAACTCCGGGGGAGGAAAGCGAGGGATCAAAGAAATTGATGACGATCGGCGTGAGGATGGCGCCGATCGAAGCGCCGCTTTGCAGAATGCTGTTTCCGAAAGGACGGTCCGCGGCCGCCAGCAACCTTTGCGTGGTCACGAGTGCACACGGCCACTGTCCTGCTTCAAAGAAACCCAGAATCACACGACAGACCATAAAGCCCAAGTACGACTCGGTGATCGCCATGTTTTCCGCGGGCGTGACTTGCAGGTCATGCGTCATCGCCAACTGGTGCACATCGGTAAACTGGGCCAGCACAGGGACGACCAGTTTGCCGAGTCGGTCGGCGTATCCAGTTGCGATTCCCGCGGCCGACCATCCCAACAAAACGGTCGGATAAAGCCAGCGTACGTTTACCAAATCGGCCATGAGCCCAAAGAAAAGACCGCCGACGGCGAACGCGTACCCAAATCCTTCCTCCAGTTTTCCGTACTGCGTGTTCGTGAGTCCGAACTGCTTCTCGATCGCGGTGATGGTGAGCGTCAGCGTTTGCCGGTCCATGTAATTGAGGACCAGCGCCAACAGAAGCATGCCGCAGACCAGCCATTTGAGCCGCGCTTTGAGTTCATCCTGGTTGGTCATGAATCCCCCGTAGGACAGGCTTCCAGCCTGTCTGCCTCAAATGTGCCTGTCTGCCCCGAAACTGCCTGTCTGCCCCGAATGTGCCTGCCTCAAGTATGCCCGTCTGCCTCAAATGCGTCTGTCTCGAGACTTGCCGTTGGTTCGCTGCCCTTCGCCGCCCTAGCACTCGGCTCGGTGCATGGTCGACGGTTTCCATGGGCGGAGAGTTTTTGGGCCGTCCACGGGCGCGGGGGCGGCGGAAAGGGCGTGCGTTGGAAGTCAATAACAGGCTGGAAGCCTGTTCTACGACGGGGCGTCCCACGTTGTTCCGTTCCAGGCGAGCATGCGCTGCAGGAGGCGGATGACGTCGTCGGTGAAGACGCGGAACAGCAGTTCGCCCTTTTCGGCGGTGGCGAATTGCGGGTCGCCGATGTGGCCGGGTTCGGTGCGGTCTTTGGTGATCCAGGCGCGGTGTGCGGGGGAGAAGCCTTCGCCGAACGAGACCGATTGCAGCGGCGCGACGTCGCCGACCAAGTGCGGATTGATCCGCAGCATCATCGACGTTTCCCATTCGCAGGCGTGCCCCATCTGCGTTTGCTTGATGTCGGGCGAATGCTTGTGCGGTTGGCCGCCGAGCGTCCAGTAGGTGGTCGTCACCAGGCACAGGTCGCTTTGCTTGCGGTACTTCTGTCGCAGTTCAAAGAACGCTTGCTGCGCCGGCACGATGTTGCCCCCGTGTCCGTTCAGGATCAGGATGCGACGAAAGCCGTGGAACAGGAAGTTCTCGGCCATGTCGCGCAACAAGTCCAAGTACAATCGCGGCGACGCCGACATGGTGCCGGGAAAGTCGAGATGGTGCTCCGAGTTGCCCAGCCATTGCAGCGGCGTGAAGAGCACCTTGTCCGCCGTTGCGCGATGTTCCTTCACTCGTCGCACGACTTCGCCCAGCAGCATGCTGTCGGTGAAGACCGGCATGTGGCGGCCGTGTTGTTCGAGTGCCGCGACGGGGATGACGATCGGAGTGTCGCGGGAGAGGGCGTCGACTTCGTTCCACTTCAGGTCGGTCAGGTCCATGATGTTGGCTCCAGCGCGGCGGGCGCAACGAGGCGGGTAGGAAGGCGTGAGCCAAACCTTTTAGCCTCTCGGCGCGCGGAAAGCAAACCGCCGTCGTGGCGGCGACCTATTGTTCCGGATGCAGTTCTTGTCGCCGCAGTCGGTCCATCCGCGCCGCTCCGCCCGATGTCTCGAGGTACTCGGCGAAGTCCTCCACGCCGAACAGACAGCGCTCCAGAAAGTCGAGGTATTTGGCCGGATCGCGTTCCACCTCAAGCCATTCCCGCAAATGGCCTTCGTCCGAGAAATACTCGTAGGGCATGTTCCCGGGATAACTGCCGCACGGCACTTCGCAGACCGCGTCGACGCAATAGAACGGAATGACCGTCGACGTGGGATCGCGGCGAATCTCGGTGTTCGGAACCAGCCGCTCGCAGCTGACGATCAACTTCTTGGCCGCTCGAGCCAAATGCCAGTCGGCGACCGACGTTCCGCGTATGCGGCAGTTGCCGTAGCAGTCGGCCTCGTGCACGTGGATCACCGCGACGTCGGGCCAGAGAGCGGGAACGGCGACGAGCGGCTGGCCGGTGAACGGACATTCAAGGGTCCGCGCCGCACTACGTTCCATCGTATCTGTGCCGGCCATGGTGCGCAGCGGCAAAAAGGGGACGCCCATCGCGGCGGCCTGCAGTCGGACGGCGAGCGCATAGTTCGTCCATTCGCAAAGCTGCACCTGACCGCTCTCGACCACGCGTCGCGCGTGCGGCGACAACCCCCGCGCCTCCAACCCCACGATGTAGGCGACATCGCAGCGAGCCAACAACTGGCCGCGCCCCGTCTCGTTGCCGGCGCACAGGATCTGAAAGTCGTGCGTCGCCGTGTGGCCGGCGAAGCTGAGCTGCTGTTTGTGCTGACGCACGATCTCGTGCAGCAGCGCGGTGGCGATGCGGTCGCCGCCGAAGCCGCCCGAGGCGAGATAGTCGCCGTCGGCGACGAACTGGCGCACCGCGTCGCGCACCGACATCACTTTGTCGACCATCCGTTTCGGCTTCGCACGAAACGCTTGCCGCGCCGACTCCACGTCGGGACTCATGAACAATTCGCCACGCCCGCGCGGCAGCGAGCGCGAGGATGGGGACGAGGCGTGCGGTTCCATGGCGAGCCTTTCTCGTTAGGCTGCTTCGAGCGCATTGAGGCCTTCGTGGAGCGCGTCGAGCACGTAGTCGGCCGATTCGATGCCGACCGACAAGCGGATCGTACCGCCGTCGATGCCAAGCGCGGCTCGTTGTTCGACCGTCAATCCCCGGTGGCTGGTCGACTCGGGATGACTCAGCGTCGTCGAGACTTCGCCCAGCGACGGACAGAAGGGAATCGACGGCGCGGCGCGCATGAACCGAGCGGCCGCAGCCGTACCGCCCGGCAAGTGGAACGTCACGATCGAACCGAAACGGCCCCCCAGCAGTCGCGTCGCCAACGCATGGTCCGGGTGGCTGCTCAGCCCCGGATAGTCGACTCGCACCACGTCGCGCCGCCCCGCAAGATACTCGGCGACCTTCAGCGCCGTCGCACACGCTCGTTCCATTCGCACCGCCAGCGTCGCCAGTCCGCGACTGGCCAACCAGCACTCGAACGGCGCGCTCGCCAGTCCCCACGCCGACACCACGCCCGGCACACGCGACCAATTGTGCTCGAAGCCGGCCAGCATCCCGAGGATCACGTCGCTGTGTCCGTTCATCATCTTGGTGATGCTTTCGAGCACCAGGTCGGCGCCGAGCGTCAGGGGGCGGCACAGGATGGGGGTCGCGAACGTGTTGTCGACCAACAGATGCGCTCGATTGCGAGCGGCGATGTCGCTGAGCGACCCGATGTCCGCCACCTGCAGACGCGGGTTGGCGATCGTCTCGACGACGATCATGCGAGTCGCAGGCTGTAGGGCGTCGGCCACCGCCCGCAAGTCGCACGTGTCGACCAAGCTGCTCGTGATTCCCAAGCGAGCGCACTCGGTGCCAATCAAGTACAGGCTCTTCCCATACAAGTGCCGACTGAGGAGGACGTGATCGCCCGTCTGCAACTGCGAGAGGACCGCAGCGGAGAGAGCCGACATGCCGGACGAGGTGATCACGGCCTGTTCGGCCCGATGCAACTCGCAGCACTTGGAAACCAATTGATCGGCGTTCGGGTGCCCGTCGCGCTGGTAGACATAGCCGGGGAGCGTGCCGCCGAGCATGCTGCCCGCTTGTGCGGGATCGCTGCAGGCCCAGACCGACGTCGGAAAAATGGGCGCTGCGTGCGGACGCGTCGGCATCGGCAACGTCTCGTTCGGACGAGGACAAATATCGTCGGGCTGCATGCTCAAGGGTGACTCCGCCGTGGTTGTCGCCGGAATCCTTGCACGCCACAATCGCGAGCGTCGCCAAGGGTCTTCCGGGAGTTCGCCATGAGCCGCGTTCGCAAAGTCGTCGTGTCGTCAGACGCCACAGAGTTCTCGTCGTGCGTACAATCGCGCCGTGCGTGGCGGCATGGGGTCGTTATTCTAGCGTGCTTGGCGACGTTCGCTCCAGGGTTCCCCGTTTCCTCCTTCGCTCAAACGCCGAAGCCCGACGAGTCGGGGCAGATCGACGACTATAACCAGTGGAAATTGTCGCTCGGACAAGGCGAGGCGACGCCGGTCGACCGCATCACCGCGCCGGCCGGCTTTCGCGTCGAACGATTACGCTCGGCGCGCCCCGAAGAAGGCTCGTGGGTGGCCCTCGAGTTCGACCCGCAGGGGCGGCTGTTCATCTCGCGCGAGAAACGCGGCATCCTGCGACTGACGCTGCCGAAAGATGCTCGGCCGGCGACCGTGGAACAAGAAACGCGGGTCGAGGTGGTGGACGACACGTTGTTGGAGTGTCGCGGCCTTTTGTGGGCGCACGACGCGCTGTACGCCAACGCCAACAACTCTAAGGGACTCTATCGGCTGCGCGATGCGGACGGCGACGGGCGATTCGAGGAAGTAAAGCTGCTGCGCGCGACGAGCGGGCACGTCGGGCATGGACGCAACGACCTGACGCTCGGGCCCGACGGCCTGATCTATTCGATTCATGGCGACGACGTTCGCTTCCCCGACGACTTCGTCGAGGGAACGTCCCCCTACCGCAACTATGCCGACGATCGGCTGCTGCCGTGCACGTGGGACAAACAACTGTTCAACTCGATCATGCAACCGCCCGGCGGCCACTTGGTGCGCACCGACAAAGAGGGCAAGACTTGGGAGATCGTCGCGGCCGGGCTGCGCAACCCCTACGGCGTCGACTTCAACGCGGACGGCGAATGCTTTACCTACGACGCCGATATGGAATGGGACGTCGGCATGCCCTGGTATCGTGCCACTCGCGTGCTGCACCTGACCAGCGGCGGGGAATTCGGCTGGCGCTACGGCACGGGCGCCTGGCCCGATTGGTATCCCGACAGTTGGCCCACGACGCTCAACATCGGTCTGGGCTCGCCGACCTCCGTCAAGTTCGGCACTCGCAGCCAGTTTCCCGACGTCTACCGGCGTGCGCTCTTCATTCTCGATTGGTCCTACGGACGGATCATCGCGGTTCACCTTGCACCGCACGGCGCCAGCTACATAGGTCGCGAGGAGCCGTTTCTGCAAGGCCGGCCGCTCAACGTCACCGATCTCGAGTTCGGCCCCGACGGCGCCATGTATTTTCTGACGGGCGGGCGCGGGACGCAGTCGGGGCTGTATCGAGTGACCTACGTCGGCGGGGAATCGCCGGCCAAGTCGCTTGCGGCGACCGCGCCGACTGCCGCAGACGAGGCGGTGCGAGCGGCCGAGTCGCGGGCGTTGCGTCGTCGATTGGAAACCTTGCATGGACGTGCGGCGGCAGGGACCGTCGACGCCGCCTGGCCGCATCTCGACCACGCCGATGTTTGGATTCGCAATGCGGCGCGGACGGCCATCGAGCATCAGCCGGCGGCCGAGTGGGTTAATCGGGCGCTGTTGGAGAAACGCCCTCGGGCGTCGGCTTCCGCCCTGCTGGCGGCAGCGCGGCTTGCGCCGCGCGAGCGTTTGCCCGACGTCATTCGTACGCTATTGGCGGCAGCGGCCAAGCCAGACGCCAAGGACCAAATGACGACGCACTTGCGGTCCCTGCGGCTCGCGGCGGCCCGAGCCGGTCAGCTGGAACCGACGTTGGCGGCGTCGGTGTGGGCGTTCTGCGACGAGCGGTTTCCGTCGGGCCAGCCGCATTGGGATGTGCAGTTGTGCGAGCTGCTGGTTTACGGCAAGTCGCCCGGCGTCGTGGGCAAAACGTTGCCGCTCGTCGCGACGGCAAAGACGCAGGAAGAAAAGGTCGCCTACCTTTACTTGCTGCGTCACGTCCATTCGCCGTGGACGGTCGCTCAACGCCAGACCTACTTCGAATGGCTGCGCGAGATGCGAAACTTCTATGGCGCCCAATTCCTCGCGAAGTTCGTCCAGTTCATTCGCGAGGATGCCGTCGCGACGCTCAGCGACCAAGAGAAGAAGACGCTCGGCGACTTGATCGAAGAACCGAAGCCTGCCGCGGCCGCGACGCCCGCGTCGCCGACCAACCGGCCGTTCGTGCGCGACTGGAAACTCGACGACCTCGTCGGGTCGCTTGACTTTGACCCCAAGCAGCGCGATCGAAAACGCGGCGAGCGCGTCTTCGCGGAAGCTTCGTGCGTCAAGTGTCATAAGCTGGGCGGGCAGGGATCGCCGGTCGGCCCCGACCTGTCACAGGTGGGACGTCGTTTCGGGCGGCGCGACCTGCTCGTGTCGCTGATCTACCCGTCGCATGCGATCGACGAGAAATACCGCAGCGTGGCGGTGACGACCGAGGAGGGGCGAGTTTTCATCGGACGTCCCGCGTCCGACGACGGCCAGACTTTGACGCTCGTCGCCGACCTGTTGCAGCCGGAGAAGGTGATCCAGGTGCCAAAACGCAGCGTCGAGTCGCAGACGCCGTCGCTGCAGTCGCCGATGCCTGCCGGGTTGCTGAATACGTTCAGCAAGGACGAGATTCTGGATCTGCTAGCGCTCTTGGAGGGAGCGTAGCCGGAGAGGGCGACCGGCTTGTCTGGGCGTTCGTTCTTGTTTCTCACGGCGCCACGGAAAAACACGATCGTAGCGTGTTGTCGTGAATGAAACGAACGAGTGTTTACTGGGGGGCCTTCGCCCCGAAGGGGCACGAAAGGTCAGCCCAGGGCAGAGCGAAGCGCCGCCCTGGGTTTTTGGCGCCCCGGCGAGTCCGTTGCCCTGAAGGGGCCGAACAACGAGAACGGCTCGCGCTCGGCGTGTACCGCCCTTTCAGGGCTTGGGGAACACCCGGGTACGGCTTTCCCAGGGCGTCGCGCCACGGCTGCGCCGTGTCGCTTTGCCCTGGGCTCACCTGTCTCGGCCCCTTCGGGGCGGAGCTCGGACCGCGGCGAGTTCCTTCCTGCGGGGGGATTTGGCGGGTGAATGGCGGATGGCGGCACGCGTTTCGGCTCTCCCACGCAGGGACGAGTCCAGGCCGGTGTTCGGCGACGTCCCATGCATTCGCCTCGTCCGATCCGTCTCTTCAGGGGAACCGCCGCTCATGGCCGACATCTTCGCTCGCTCGCTGCAGTCGCTCGCTCGAAAACTACAACTTCGCGGCCAGCGGCGGCGGAAAGGGGAACGCACGACGCGCGGCGGCATGAGCGTCGAGACGCTCGAGCATCGTCGCCTCATGGTCGGCGACATCTCGGGGGTCGTCTTTGACGACGTCAATCGCAACGGCATCGACGATCCGTCGGAAAATGGCCTGCCAGGGTGGACGGTGTTCGTCGACACGAACGGCGACGGCGCATTGAATGCAGGCGAGCCGTCGACGGTGACCGACGACAAAGGCAAGTACCTCATTACGGGCGTGCCAGCCGGGAATGCGTCGGTGTACGAGGTGCTCGAGCCCGAATGGTCGCCGACGCCCGGCTTCACGGATCACCAGACGGTGCGCGTCCGCGATGATCGCGAGGTGAAGGCCAAGTTTCCGAATGTGACCGCACCGGTGACGACGGGACGCATCAGCGGCGCAGTATTTGAAGACGACAACGAAAACGGGATTGAAGACCCGAGCGAAGACGGGCTCGTGGGTTGGACCGTGTTCGTCGACTCCAACGGCGACGGGGCGTTTACGGACGGCGAACCGACGGCGACGACCGATGCTGATGGCAACTATTCGATCACCGGCGTGCCGGCGGGAGCAGCGCGGGTCTACGAAACGCCGCTCGGCGCCCTGCGTCCCACCGTCGGCGGCCTCTTTCCGCTCGAGGGCGCCGTGCCCTATCGCGACGTGACCGTGGTCGCCGGCGGCGGCGTGCGCGCCGATTTCGGGAACCTCATTCCGCAGATTGGGAACATTCAAGGCACGGTGTGGAATGACGACAACGGCGACGGCTCGCAATCGGCCGGCGAAACTCCGGCTGCCGGTCACACCGTCTTCTTGGATCTCAACGCCAACGGCGCGGTCGATGCGGGCGAGCCGGTGCGAACGACGGACGCTGGCGGTCAGTACTCGTTTGTCAACATCCACACGGGCGCGTACCGAGTGACGGAGGTCTTGCCGGAAGGTTGGATCACCGCGACGGGACGGCCGGCGGTCGTCACCCGCACCGTGGCCGTGAACGGGCTGTACGTCGTCGATTTTTACAATTTGATTCCGACGACGGGGACCCTCAGCGGCACGGTGTGGAACGACCCGAACGCCGATGGCGCGATCGGCGTCGGCGAGTTGGGCTTGGGCGGCTGGCAGGTCTACATCGACCAGAACGGCAACGCCGCCTGGGACGCGGGCGAGCCTCAGACCACGACCGACGCCGACGGACGTTACTCGATCACCAACGTCAACTACGGCTTTGAAACGTTGCGATCGGTCCTGCCCGCCAATTGGGAAGCGACCAACGGCGTCGGCGGCGGGATGACGATTCACCTGCTCAACGGCGAAGACCGCACGGGTGTGAACCTGGGCGCTCGCGAACGGATTGGCACGATTCAAGGGACCGTATGGAACGACGCGAACGGCGATCGGTTGCGCGGCGCGGATGAAGCGGGGCACGACGGCGTCGCCGTGTTCCTGGATCTGAACCATGACGGCGTCCAGGATGCGGGCGAGCCGGCGACGGTCGCCGACGCGGCGGGCGCGTATCAGTTCACTCGAGTTCCCACGGGCAGCTATTGGGTGACGGAAGTGATGCCGGCCGGCTGGATCACGTCGATCGGCAAGCCGTCCAGTCTGTTGACTTCGGTCGCGACGAATGGAGTGCAAACGGTCGACTTCTACAACCTGATTCCGCAAGCGGGTTCGATTCAAGGCGTGGTGTTCAGCGACGTCGATGCGAACGGTGTGCAGGGAGCGGCCGAACCGGGGATGGAAGGCTGGCAGGTCTTCATTGACGCCAACCTGAACGGAGTGCTCGACGCGGGCGAGCGTTCCACTTCGACCGATCCGTCCGGCGCTTACTCGTTCGCCGACGTGCCGTATGGCAATTTGTCGTTGCGGCAGATTCCCTTCGCCGGTTTCACGCCGACGACGCCCGCTTCCGGCCGCTACGACTTGCTGTTGTTGAACGGCGAGGATCGCACCGGGCTCCACTTCGGCAATCGCGATGCGAACTTCTACACCATCAGCGGCACGGCGTTCTTCGATGCCAGCGGCAACGGAGCTCGCGATGCGGGCGAACGCGGCCTGAGCGGATTGACGGTGTACTTGGACGTCAACGTGAACGGCCTGCTCGACGCGGGCGAACCGACGACGACCACCTCGGGCGACTTGTTCTTCACGCCCGGAGTCGACGAGACGGGCAAATACTCCTTCACTCACTTGGCGCGCGGAACATACGTCGTGCGGGAGGTGGTCTCGTCCGACCTCGAGGCGACGGCGGCGGCGGCGCGCGAGAAGACGGTGACGGTCGGGCCGGCCAGCCAAGCGGACGTCGACTTCGCCAATCTGTTCCGCGCCAACGAAATTCACGGCTACGTCTTCGACGATTCGGACGCCGACGGCGTGAAGGATGATTCCGAGCTCCCCCGCGTCGGCGTCCCGATCTATCTGGATCTCGATCGCGACGATGAGTTTGATCCGGAGGAACCGGAGACCGAGTCGGGCGAAGATGGTTCATATGCGTTCCTCCATCTGACGCCGGGCGCCTACGTGGTGCGGGAAAAGCACGGCGTTTCGGGGCCGGTGACGTACCCGACGACCGGCGGCGGAGTTTACTATCCGTCGGGAACGAGCCACCCTGCCACGGGGTTGGTGTCGCACACGGGCATCACCATTTCGCTCGCCCAGGGCGCCAGCTATCGCGACACCTACAGCCTCACGTTGCCGACTGATTTTCTGGCCAACATGGCGGACGTGTTCTTGCTGTTTGATGACACGGGAAGCTTCGCTGGAAATAGCCCGATTGTGCGCGCGGCGTTTCCGCAGATCATGACCGACCTGCAAGCTGCCTTGCCCGGCATCGACCTTGGCTTCGGCGTTGGGCGTTTAGAGGAGTACGGCAGCTTTGCCGGCGAATTTGCGACGGGCCGACCCTTCATCTTGAACCAGCCGATCGTGGCGTCGAGCACGCCCGGCATGTCGACGGCCATCCAAGCGGCGCTCGACCGAGTCGCGCCGGGTTACGGCGGGGATCAGTCGGAGACGGACATCGAGGCGCTGTACCAACTGGTGACCGGCCTGGGCTTCGACGGCAACAACAACGGGACGACGTCGGACAGCGGCGCCGCCGGATTGGCTGCGACGCAGACCGCGCCCGGCGCCAGCGGCGACGTGCCGAGCTTCTCGTCGTTTACGGCGGATCCGGCGAACCACGTCTTGCCGGCCGACGGCAATGTGGGCGGCGGCGGCTTCCGCAACGGGGCGCTGCCGATCGTGCTCCTGGCGACCGACACCGGCTTCGTCTATCAGCCCAAGGGGGAGACTACGATTTTTGGAGTAAGCGGTACGGAACTGCCCGTGTCGGCCCTCACTCAAACTTCGCGCGGTTCGACTCCGTTCGGCGCGGGCGCAGGCCTGCAAGAAACGGTCACCGCCCTCAACGCCCTAGGGGCGATGGTCATCGGTCTCGGGACGAACCCGCAGAACACGCTCGACCCGCGGTTGGGCCTGGAGTCGCTGGCGACTTTGACCGGCGCCATCAATCGATCGACGACGACCATCGACAACGGCACGCTCGACCCAATCGCGCCTGGCGATCCGCTGTACTTTGAGATCACCACCGGTTTCGCGCCGACCGTCTCGGCGGGCGTGGTGAACGCCATTCAGAACGCGGTCCGCAACACGGCGCTCGATATCTCCGTGCGTGTGAGCGATCCTCGCGTGCAGATGGTCAATCACACGGGGACGATTGCCGGCGTCGGCGCCGGACAGACGGCGGCGTTCGACATCGAGTTTATCGGCGACGGACGTCCGCATCGCTTCGACTTGCAGTTCGTCCGCGCCGGAACGAACGTCGTGCTGGGCTCGATCCCGATCACGATCGGCACGCCAGTCGCCGGCGACGGCTATCACTTCGTGGAGTTGGAAGACGGCGAGTTCGATGATTCGGCCCGCTACGGCCACTATGTGGAGAATGCGGCGCCCAGTTTCACGGCGGGCGGCGATCAAGCGATGCTCGAGGACGCGGCGTCGCAGACGGTCGTCGGTTGGGCGACCAACATCAGCGCGGGGCCGGCCTCCGAGGCGGGACAGGTCGTCGACTTTCTGGTGGAGAACGACAACCCGTCGCTGTTCAGCGTCGCTCCGGCCCTCTCGGCCGACGGAACGCTCACGTTTACTCCCGCTCCGAACGCCAACGGGTCGGCCGTCGTTACGGTGCGAGCGCACGACAACGGCGGCGTCGGACTGTCCGGCGTCGACACCAGCGCCGCTCAGACCTTCGTCATCTCGGTGGCGCCGGTGAATGACGCACCGGTCGTCGCCGATGACGCATACTCGGCGATCGAGGAGTCGACTCTGACGATCGCGGCGCCTGGCTTGCTGAGCAACGACCTCGACGTCGACAGCGATTCGCTCGCCGTCGAGTTGATGTCTGGTCCGGCTCACGGCGCAGTGACGCTGCGAGCGGATGGTTCATTCGACTACATTCCCGAGGCGGGGTTCTACGGCGTGGATTCGTTCACCTATCGAGTCGACGATGGGTCGGCGACGTCGAACATCGGCACGGCGACGATCGAGGTCGCACGCATCAATCATGCTCCGGTTGCGGTCGATGATGCGTTCTCCATCTCGGAAGACGCGTCGCTCGACAGTCCTCTGCCAGGCGTACTCGCCAACGACGCGGACCTGGAAGGGGACGCTTTGACGGTGGCCCTGGTCGCGGGTCCCGCGCACGGTTCGGTGACGTTGAATGCCGACGGCTCGTTCCAATACACGCCGGCTGCAAACTACTCCGGCGTCGATCAGTTCACGTATCAAGCGACCGACGGATCGCTCGTCTCGAACGTGGCGACGGCGACGATCAACGTTGCCGCGGTCAACGACGCGCCGATCGCAGCGGCGAACAGCTACAGCCTGAACGAAGACACGACGCTTGCCGTCTCCGCACCGGGCGTGCTCGGCAACGACTCGGATGCCGATGGCGACGCCCTGTCCGCTCGGCTGGTCGCCGACGTCGCTCATGGCGCCTTGGCATTCAACGCCGATGGCTCCTTCGAGTACACGCCGGCGGCGAACTTCTTCGGCGCCGACAGCTTTACCTATGTTGCGAACGACGGCGTCGCCGACTCGACGGTCGTCACGGTGACGTTGTCGGTCGCCGCCGTCAACGACGCTCCGACCGCCGGCGACGACGTCTATTCGGTGAACGAAGACGCGACGCTCAGCGTTGGGGCGCCCGGCGTGCTCGGCAACGACGCCGATCCGGAAGGAACTGCACTCACGGCCGTGCGGCTCACGAACCCGCTGCACGGGACGCTCACGTTCAGCGCCAATGGATCGTTCACCTATCGACCCGCGGCGAACTACTTCGGGACGGATAGCTTTACCTATCGAGCGACCGACGGGGCGGGCAATTCGAACGTTGCGACCGTGACGCTGAACGTCAATTCGGTGAACGACGTGCCGGTTCCCGTCGCCGATGGCTACTCAACCAACCGCGATCAATCGCTGATCGTCGCAGCGCCGGGTCTGTTGGCGAACGACGTCGACGTCGAGGGCGGCGTGCTGACCGCGTTGCTGGGCGCTTCGCCGGCCAACGGGTCGCTCGTGCTGAACGCCGACGGTTCGTTCACCTATACTCCGACGGCCGGTTTCAGCGGCGTCGACTCGTTCACCTATCGGGCGACCGACGGGATCGACGCTTCAGGATTCGCGACGGTGTCGATCACCGTCGTGCCGCCGCCGCCGCCGGGGACCAAATTCTTCGTCGTCGACCAGGATCGTACGACGACGTACCAGTATGCGGCCGATGGATCGCCGGTGACGAGCACGCCGCTCAATAAGTCCGATAGCAAACCGCGCGGCATTGCGTCGAACGCGACCGGCACGACGCAGTGGGTGATCGACGGCAGCGGTTCGGTCTTCGTCTACGACAAATCGGGGGCCCTGCTGGGCAATTGGACTCCGCAAGGCGTCGGCAAGCCGGAAGGGATCACGGTTTGGGGCGCCAATCTATGGATCGTCGATCCCAACCAAGATCGGGTGTTCGCCTTCACGGGCGGCGCGAACGTTCGTTCAGGCAAAGTCTCGCCAACCTCCAGCTTCGCCCTGAACGGAGCGAACCTCAACTCGACCGATCTGGTCGCCGACGGCTCGCGCATCTGGGTGCTCAACGATACGCTCGGCGTCGACTCGGTGTTCCGCTATTCGACCGCCGGCGTGCTGCAAGGCAGCTGGCAATTGCCGACGTCGAATCCGACTCCCACCGGCATCACGTTGGATCCGTCCGATGTCAATCATCTGTGGGTGGTCGATGCGAGCACCGACCGGGTGTACCAGTACGACGGGGCGACTTCGCGGATCAGCGGGACGCAAGCGGCGAGCGTCTCTTTCTCGCTCGCGTCGGCGAACACGAACCCGCAAGGGATCGCCGATCCGCGACCGGTCGGCGTCGTCGAGGACTCTGTCGGACGGACTTCACGCGGTCGAGGCGCCGATGATCTCGCGAGGGCGAGCAGCGGCAGCTCTGGCGCCGGCTCGTCGTTGGCGGCGAAGCACGTCAGCGAGGATTCAAGTCGTCGAGGCCGAGACGCGTCGCGTGGGGAAGATCGAGTGCGAGTGCTCGACGCCGTCGTCAGCATGAGCCGACGCGAGACGCTTGACGAGTTGGCTCGACACGTCGCCAAGCGGGACGATTCGACGCATGGCGGTTCGCACGAGTCGCTGGATTCGATCTTCGCGGAGATGGGGCGATAGACGGGCGCTCGTCGTTTAGGAGGCGCGGGCTTGCTCGCTTCGAGCAAGCCCGAAGGCCGACTCGATTTCCGCCTCAATGTCGGCCATCTCGGCATTCGACAACGGTCGTTGTTCGTAACGCGGCACGCGGCAGCCGTCCAGTGAAATCTGCCACGACTCGGCGATTCGTTCGCGATACGCCGAGTCTTCGGACAGGCGATTTACGTCGACGACTTCAGGGCAGTAGTGCATCCCCGCAGCGAGTGCAAATCGCCATTCGCTGTAGAAGACACGATAGAGATCGCCGAGAGAGAGGCCCCTGGCAAACTTACAGGCGCGACGCAGCAGTTTGTAGATCGACGAGTTTCCGAGAAGACCGGTGAAGTGAGACGCTCGGGGCAAGGGCTGGTTGAGGCAACGATCGAGGATGCGACGATGCGGCGCGGGACGCTGTGCGGCAATCGCACAGAACATCGGCAAGAAGTAATCGAACTGGAATGAATAGCACGACGCCCATTGGTCTCGCGGGGCGCGAAAGAAAAATATGTGTCGAGCGTCGAATCGCGTCGTGATCCAAGCGAGTCGGCCGTAGGTGCGGCAGAATTGGAACACGGGCCGTCGGCCCTCGGAAAGGGCGGCGTCTAACAGCGACTCCAGGTACCGGTTCGTGCACTCCAGCGGGCTGCAGAAGAACCCATGCACCGCCTGCTGGTCGCAGGTATCGGGAATGCGGTTGAGGCTGGGGTCGAATACCAAGCGATACTCGTCAAAGTACGGAAGATCCAAAACCGGATGTCGCATCTGACTGGACATCGACTCGCTACGGAAATTGCTGATGTTGTCCAGCGTGAGGCTTGCCAGGAACTCATGGAGCGGCTCTTGGAAGCATCTGTTCTGCGTCTCTTTTCTAAATTGTGCAAACAGAAAGGTGCTCGCAGTTCGCCAAGTGCCGTGGAGAAAGATCGGCTGCAGGGGCTCGCGCTGCGTTGCGAGCGGCCGAGCGGGAATTCTTCGCGAAAATCCGTCGAGATTGTTCTGAGATGTCATCCCCGCACCTCCCTGCGCAAGCACTCTGGACGCACCAAGCAAGGTCGCCCGAATTTCCGTTATTTCCGCACGACTTAACGGGATGATTTCTTTATCGGTTTGTCACACCGACAGCGCGCACGACAAAATAGGAACGGACGGCGAGAATCTCTTGCTCGTGAAACCAACGCGGCAGGTTTTCGTCGTACCAAACGGGGTCCTTGGTGACCAACAGTAGCTGGCCGTCGGGACGAAGGGCCTGGACGGCGCCGAGAACAAACAGTTCCGCGATGCGATGGTGGGAATAGTAGGGCGGGTTGGCGAGCGCCAAGTCGTATTGGCCTGGGGCGTCGACGCGCACCTCGGCGTCCAGTGCGGCGACGAGGTGCGAAAGCTGGTTGGCGGCGGCGCCGATTCGAGTGCATTCCACGGCGCGGGGGTTGGAGTCAAGTGCGAAGACTTTGACGCCGGTCGCGCGCGCGGCGGCCGCGATTCCCACGGTTCCGACGCCGCAGCCGATATCCACGACCTTCATCCCCGACTCGATCTGCATCGTCTCCAGTAGACAACGAGCGCCGGTGTCGATGCGGCGGTGGCTGAACACGCCTGGACGCGAATATGCCTGGAGCAGCCGGGGCCCGTCGCGGAATGCGAACCAGCAGGAAAAGTCCTTGAGTTTCTTCGGCGGCGCGGTGCGAACAGCCGAGTAGACGACGCCCTGGGGCGACGCGTGAGTGCGGATGCGCGGGAATAGTTTCTCCAGTTCGCCGCGCAGCCAACGATCGTCCGGGTTGTCGGTGGAAGTCCACAACTGGCCGCCTTCGGCTAGTTCGACGCAAGCTTGCTGGAGTAGTTCGCGGGTGAGTTCCGCATCGCCGTGAGCCGTGAACGGGAGGAGGGCGAGGTCGTAGCCTGCCGGAACGTCCGCGGGCGGCAGGTCGGGTTGGCAGACGACCGTCAGTCGCGGCGAGTCGTTCGGCAAACGGGCTCGAGCGGCTCGATAAACGTCCATAAACCAGCAGGCGGCCTGGGCCTCGGGGAACCGCTGCAACGCGGCGCGGGCGGCTTGAGCGCGGCCGAGCGACGTCGCGAGGATGCGCTCCACGGGGCGGGCGGGGGCGTAATCGGCGAGGCGTTGGACGAGCAGCTCTTCGCTGGGCCGAGCCGCGGGGAGGGCGCCAAACTGTGCGTCGGCCCCGGCGGCGTCGCGCGCGAATTCGGGGTCGGAGGAGGGAGGCGTCATCGCTGTTATGGGCTCAGGCTGCTCATTAGAATGCGAAGGCTCTGCCGCCCCCAGAAGGAATCGTCCATGCCGGTGCTCAAGCTACTCGACGGACCCGTCCGCGTGCCAGACCTGAAGGTGCGCCGCGACGTGGCGCGAATCGGCAAGCGACTCGAGTTGTGTGGAAGGTACACGCTGCCTGACGATCGCGTGAGCGGCTTGCATTGTACGATTGAGTGGCGCGACGACGGCTATTTCATCGTTGATCGCGGGTCGGCCAATGCGGGAAGCAAGAACGGGACGGAAGTAAATTCCCTGCGACTAGACCCGCTGCGTCCCTATCCGCTGAAAAACGGCGATTTGGTGACGATCGCACGCGTGTTTCGCTTCGAGTATCGCGACGACGATTCGGAGTCGTTTTCCGGCAAGGGCGACAGCGTGGTGGTCGACCAGCGGTCGGACGGTTCGCGCGTGTCGTTGAAGCTGCCTGCCGGAATGTCTGGCGCGGGCGAGACGGCGGTCGCCACGTCGATCAGCCGACTCAACCTGATCACGCAAATGATCGAGTCGTTGCGGCGCGACGTGAAGTTGGAGCCGCGCTGCGATCACGTGCTCGAGACGCTTGCGGAAAACTTGCCGGCTTGCGATCGCGGGCTCTTGTGGATTCCTCGCCACCATGGCCTGAAGTCGGGACTCGTCGTCGCGCGCTGCCGCCGCGACACGTTGTCGCGACCCAACCAAAACACGATTCCGCCCGACGTTTATCAGGCCGTGTTTGAAGAAGGCTGTGCGGTGCAGACCGAGGGACGGCAGATGTTGTGCGCCCCGCTGCTCGACCGCCACAACCGCGTCTTGGGCTGCATTCAGTTGGAATCGCTGGATGAACGTAGACCGTTTGGAACGCACGATCTGGACCTGCTCCGCACGGCCGCTCACCTGATCGCGTTCGCCGTGGATGTGGCGCTGTTGGAGCTGGTCGAGCGCGAGATGGAGGAGGGGCGACGAATTCTCGACTCGCTGCTGCCGACGAAGACGCCCGTCGTCGCAGGCTACGACTTTTACAAGTTCTATCAGCCGGCCAGCTTCGTGGGCGGCGATTACTTCGACTTCATTCCGCTGTCGGACGGGCGGTTGGCGATCCCGGTCGGAGACGTATCGGGAAAACAGCTGCCGGCGTCGCTGTTCATGACGAAGGTGTCGGGCGAACTGCGCGCGATGCTCGACATCGGCCTGCCGCTCACGGAAATTCTCGAGCGGCTGAATCGGCGCATTTGCGACCAGGATGAGAAGACGGTGACGCTGCTGCTGTTGACGCTCGACCCGCGCACGCACGAGGTTTGCTTGGTCAACGCGGGGCATTGCCTGCCATGGCGACGCAACGCCAAGGGGGAAGTCAGCGAACTGGGAGGCGGACGGCAGGGGTGTATTTTGGGCGGGATTGAGTCGTGGAAGTACGAAGAGCTGCGGACGACCCTGGGACCGGGCGAGGCGCTGGTGCTGTACACCGACGGCTGCACGGATGCCGAAAACGAACTCCGGCAGCGTTATCACGTGCCCGAAAATCCACGCCTCCGGCATGCTATTGAGTCGGGGCCGCAGGACTTGACGGCGTTGTGCGATTACGTCCGCGAGGACATCGAGCGGTTTGTGGGAGATCAGGATCAGTTCGACGACATGTGCCTGGTGGGGATTCGTCGATGGTAAGGGCTCGGCGTCGCGGCAAGCGTGCAGTTGGAAGTTTCGTTTAACCCGTAGCCGAAGGCGAGGCGGGCCGTCCCTCGCGCGCCCTGCCGAACGCCCTCGCCTGCGGCCGCGGGTTAAACGAGACGACGGTAGACGTCCTGAGCGCGCGGCGACGTTAGAATGAGCGGGTCGTTTGGCGGTTCGCGTCTACGCCAACGTTGATTCGTCCTCCTTCCTAACGAAACGCCTCTCATGAAATTTCGTACTCGTTCCATCCATGTCGGGCACGTGCACGATCCCCAAACCGGCGCGGTCGTGCCGCCCATCCACTTGGCATCTACGTTTGTGCAACCGGGCGCGGGGGAATGGGGCGCTTTCGATTACTCGCGCAGCGGCAATCCCACTCGGAAAGCGCTCGAGTCGAACCTGGCGTCGCTGGAGTCGGGATGCGGCGGGTTGGCCTTCGCCTCGGGAATGGCGGCCACTCACTGTGCGACGATGCTGCTGTCGACCGGCGACCATATCTTGGCGGGTTCCGACATTTACGGCGGCTCGTATCGCCTATTTCACAAAGTCGTCAACCGTTCGGGCATCACCGTCTCGCTGGCCGACAGCACGAAACTCGACCAATTCGAGAAAGCAATCACCCCGCGAACTCGCTTGGTGTGGATTGAGAGCCCCGGGAATCCACGCCTGTCGATCACCGATATCGCGGCCTGCGCCGAGATCGCGCATCGACATGGTGCGCTGTTGGGAGTCGACAACACGTTTGCAACGCCCGTGCTGACGCGGCCGTTGGAATTGGGCGCCGACATCGTCATGCACTCGGCTACGAAATACTTGGGCGGACATAGCGACGTGCTGGGAGGCGCCCTCGTCGTCCGCGACCCGTCGCTGTTCGATCGCTTGTATTTCTTGCAGAACGCGGCCGGCGCGGTGCTTTCCCCTTGGGACTCCTTCTTGGTCAGTCGCGGGATCAAGACGCTGGAACTGCGGGTGCGCGAACAGTCGCGCACGGCGCAGACGTTGGCCGTGCGCCTGGCTGCCGACCGCCGCGTCCGTCGCGTGCTGTATCCGGGACTGCAAGGACATCCAGGACACGGCATCGCCGCACGACAGATGGACGGCGCGTTCGGCGCGATGCTCACCTTCGAACTCGACGCCGACGACGCCAAGACCAAACGCGTCGTGAAGTCGACGAAGCTGTTTCAGTTGGCGGTGAGTCTCGGGGCGGTCGAATCGCTGATCGAGCAGCCGGCGTCGATGTCGCACGCCAGCTACGATCCGGCCGCTCGAGCCGCTCACGGCATCACCGATGGACTCATTCGCCTTTCCGTGGGACTCGAAGACGTCGACGATCTGTGGGACGATCTCGATCGAGCGCTGGAGGCGTAAGGCGGGCGGCTGGAGACGGGAGGCGGGATTCTGGAAGCAGGATTCTGGAAACGCTGAAAACGAACGCAGCCCGGCTCGCAAGGAGTCGGGCTGCGTAGGGATAAGCCTTGTGTGGCGAGACCGCAGGGAGCGGCCGCCGGCAGGCGAGCGGAAGGAGCAGTTTAGCGGAGCGGGTTGGCGGGAAGCGAGTGGGCCGGCGCTTTGCTGGCGGTCGGCCGCACTTGCGGAGCGGCGACTTCACGATCACCGAACGGATCGAGCGCCGCGGCGTGGTCATCGACGTTCAGCGTCCGCGGTTCGGCCGAGGCCTTACGCACGACTTCCACCTGAGCCGAAGCGGGCGCGGCCGTGTATTGGCTGCGGCCGGTCGGGGCCGACTTGCGAGCAACCTGACCCTTGGGCGCCACGATCGGACGCGTCTTGGCTTGCGAGCGGTAGACGCGAGTCGCCGCCGCGGCCGGAGCTTGCGGGACGGCCGGCACCGGTTCGCCGTGCATTTCGCCCGGCATCACTTCGTATCCACCCTCGTAGCCGTCGAAGCCGCCTCCACAGCAGCCGTCGCTGCAGCCGCGACCGCAGCCGCACATGGGGCGACGAACGCAGCAAGTCCGCGGAGCGCAGCAACTGTCGCAGCTACCGCAACCGCCGCAGCCGCCGGGACGGCAGAAAATCACATCCAGCGTGCAACCAACGAAGTCGGCCACCGCTCCGACGCCGCGAGCGACGGCGGGAAGGATGCGCGGGCAGCAGCGGTGGCAGCCATGGCAGCGACCGGGGCCGCCGCAGCCGAAATCGCACCCGCAATCCCCCGCAGGGACGCCGCAATCGGCGCAGCCGCCGCCGTGCCCAAAGCCCACATAGCGACCGCCGGCGGGAGTGCCGTAGCTGGAGGTGTAGTAGCGAGTCGGAGTGGCTCGCGTCTGAGCGAAGCTGGTCGCGCTGGCCAGAATGCAAACGGCCGCGCACAAGAAACTCAATGCCTTAACCATCATGGTTCATTCCCCCTGCCGAACGTGTTGTGGCGTGCGAGCGAGCACCGTGTTGTCGCGCATCGCACTTGGGCCTTCCGCTGCAAATTCCCTTGGCCCTCGCAATCGTTGATCGAACCGTCACCGCTCGCCGGAACAATAGAATCCGAACGCTCGGCAAACTCCCCGCAGCCTCGGTCTCTTGGCTTGCATTTGCAGTTTCGGCAAATTGCCTGTCTTCACGCAGCGGCTGCGTAGCCATCGGGGCTGGCGGCGAGTACAAAACGGATGCCGCCCCGGCGACTGCGTCGCTCGTCGATCCCCTTCCGCCCCGTTCCCCAAGGACTGCCCCGATGTCGCTTGTTCGATTCCGGAATCTCGCACAATTCTGCGTTAGCCGCTCGTTGACCGCCAAAATGGTGCTCGCCGCTTTCCTGCTGATCGGCGCCGCATGGGCCAGTCCCCTGTGGGCCCGTTCGCCAGTCGAAGTGGTTCGTCCGGCGACGCCCGTCGCGGCGGACGAACCGTCGCTGCCGCGCGTGTTTCTGGAGGACTTCGAGTCGGGCGCCGAACACTGGCAGCCTCTCGACCCGACGCACTGGAAAGTGAAGGAGACGGCCGGGCGGCGCGTTTACAGCCACTTTGTGAAACAGGGCAAGTATCAGCCTCCGCATCGCAGTCCAGTGAACATCGCGCTGCGCAAGGACGATGCCGTGACCGATTTCGTCTTTACCGCCAAGGTCCTGAGCACGCATCCGGATTACGGCCACCGCGATGCGGTGCTGGTGTTCGGGTATCAGGATCCGGCACACTTCTACTACGTACACCTCGGCAAGCAGATGGATGACCACGCAAATCAAATCTTCATCGTGAACGGCAAGCCGCGGACGAAGATCTCCACGACGACGACGGCCGGAACGCCTTGGGACGACCAGTGGCATACGGTGCGTGTGGAGCGGACGACGGCGGACGGAGCGATTCGCGTCTATTACGACGACCTGCAGAAGCCGGTGATGACTGCAACCGACAAGACGTTCGTCTGGGGACGCGTCGGCATCGGCTCGTTCGACGACACGACCGATTGGGACGACCTCGAGCTGCGCGGCGTGAAGCATCCATAGCGGACTTGGCGACGTGGGGAGGGAATTGAGAAACAACGGAGACTGCGAGAGATGCGGCTTGGTCGGTAGTTTGGGTTGTCTTTGTCGATTAGTCTGACTTTGACGATTTTGCCGAAAGTTCCGGGGCGCCGTGGGCCGATAGTTGGGGCTACCCGGAACTCTGTTGGTGGATTCCGGGCCTCGGCACGGGGTCTGACCATGAAATTCACGCATCGCCATTCGCAATTCCTAGTCGTCGCGCGAGTGAAGCTCGCCCTGATCGTCGGGTTGGCGTTGACGGTCGTCGGCGCCGCGCCGGCCCTCGCCCAAACTGCTCGACGCTATTCGATGGTGAGTCCTCCGAGCGGCGTTAACGGCAATCAGGGAAACGTGTTGCGGACGTCGTACGGGGCGCCCGCGATGCGCGCCGTGCCGCCGGTCCACGTCGGTTTTGTGCCGAAGCACGAACAGTGGGCGGCCTCTCACGGTTGGCGAAAGGCTGACCCGATCGAGGGCGAAGAGGTGTTGCCGGGGATGCAATCGCCAAGCGTCTTGCGATCGGGCGAGGTGGTGGACGGCGACGTGGTCTGGCAGACGGAACCGGGAGAGCCGCCGGTGTGGGACGGGCGTTATTCGTCGGACGACATGTGTTCGGCCGACTTCTGTGAAGAGGCGTTGCGGACGTGGCAGGTGATGGGCGGCGTCGCAGGATACACGGGTCCGGTGAATCGAGGCGCTGAGGGCAGCTTTGGCTTGTATGAAGCGGTGAATTTCGGCGCTCCAATTCCGCTCGGGATTCCCACGGAAATCGGCTGGCAGTTGGGCGCTCGCCTCACGCAGGCCAACCTGTCGGGCTCGGAATTCACCCTGGAGTCGCGCAATCAGATTTTCTTGACCACGGCCGTGTTCCATCGAGTGGATCGTGGGTTGCAGTGGGTGATCGGCGTCGATTGGCTGCACGAGAACTGGTACTTCGAAGGCGACTTCATGCAGGTGCGCGGCGAGCTGAGTTGGAAGGCGGAATGCGAACGCGAGTTCGGTTTGGTCTTCGCTGCGGGGACGACCCCCTTGACCGCCACGTCGACCTTCAATCCCGGACCGCCGACGACGGCGCAAGAGACGTGGCAATCGACCGATTGGTACGCGGGCTTTTACCGAGTGCGTTTCGGCGAGTGCGCAGAGAATCACGTGCGGGCGTTTGCGGGCTTCACCAGTCAAAGCGATGGTTTGTTGGGCGCCGATGCGTCGATGCAGATCAACGAACACTGGGCTCTGCAAAGCGGCTTCACGTTCCTGATCCCGGCCGAACACTCGGGCCTCGGATTGGAAGCCGGACACGCGCAGGAATCGTGGAATTTGTTCACGGGCGTCGTCTGGACCCCGGGGTGTTCCTCGCGTGAACGCGGCTATTTCGCCCCGTTGTTGAACGTGGCCGATAACGGCTCGTTCTTCGTCGACCGCCGCTAGGGTCGACTGTCGGCCGAATCCGCCGACTCGCCTAATTTCCCGTGCAGCCAGACGAGCGCTTTCCGCAATTGCGGGTCGTCGAAGGGCACGGGAGATTCCTCGTCCGCCGTCGGGGCGTCCGCAGACGCCGCGTCGCTGGCGGGCTGCGTGGAACTCGAATCATTCGGCGCTGCGGCAGGGGGAGCGTGATGGACGTCGCGATAGCGACGGTATTGCAGAACTTTGCGCAAGTCGGTTTCCGGGATGGAAACCTGCAGGCCCGGGTCGGCGGAAACGCCCCAATCGGCCGATTCCGGAGCGTCCTTCGTGCGATGGATGTTGCGATTGCTGGGACGCCAATAGCTGGCGGTCGTGAGTTTCAGAGCGCTTTTGCCGGCTTCTAGCGGAATGATGTTTTGGATGGTTCCCTTCCCCCAGGTGCGTTCGCCGACGATGACGGCGCGCTGGTGGTCTTGCAAGCAGGCCGCCACGATCTCGCTGGAACTGGCGGAGAAGCGATTGACGAGCACGGCGACCGGGATTTCGCGAGCCAACTCAAGATCGGGGCGCGCCGAATAGCGGCGCGATTCGACGCCTCCGCGACCGCGCGTGGAGACGATGACGCCCTCTTCCAGCAGCATGTCGCAGACGGCGACGGCCGAATTCAGCAGGCCGCCGGCGTTGTCGCGCAGGTCGATGAGGACGGCGGAGGGGCCGCGGCCGCGGGAGTTCCGCGACCGCAGGGCCGCTTGCACTTCATCCGCCGTCCGCTCGCCGAACGACGTAATCCGCAGATAAAGGATGCGCGGGTCTTCCTCCAGATAGAAGTCCCACGACCCGTCCGCTCGCCGTACGTCGCCGAGCACCGAGTCGGTGCGAATCTCGGCGCGCTCTAATTCGACGTCGATCGGCGTCGACTCGCCGACATGCTGGATGCGGAGTGTGAGTTTCGAGCCGACGGGGCCATGGATGCGTTGTACGGCGTCGTTGATTTCCAGATCGACCGCCTCTTCGCCGTCGATGGCGAGAATGACGTCGCCGGCGCGGAGGCCGGCGCGGGAAGCGGGGGTGTCGATGATCGGGCTGATGATGGTCAGTTGGCGGGTGCGGGGATGCAGTTCCACCATGACGCCGATGCCGCCGAACTGCTGGTCCAGCACCTCTTGAAACTCATCGTACTCGCGCGGTTCGATGTAGCCCGAGTAGGCGTCGAGTCCCGAGGCCATGCCCTGCATGGCGTCTTCGAACAGTTGTCGCTGCTGCACCGGTTCGACGTAGTGTCGTTCGATGAGCGTCATGGCTTCGCTGAGCGTGGACGCGTAGCGATTCCATTGAGTCTTTTGGTAGCACGCCAGCGAAATGACGACCGTGAGAACGATCCAGAGGAGGTTTCGCGCCAGCATGGGAATTGATTCACAGGCCCAGGAAGGGGACGGGCAGCAGGAACGCATGCTGCTCGAATAGACTCCAGGAACCATACCACGACGTATAACGGCTCAGATAGACCACGAGCGCATAGAACAGCACCAGCGGAATCATGCCGAACCGGCTGACGAGTCGCAGGAGGAAGTGACGGCGTTGGGGGCGTCGGCGACCGAGTCCGACGGCCCAACCGGCCAGTAATCGAGCGGGGGCGATGAAGGCGACGAACACGAGGCTCTCGACCCCCGCCACCTCCCGTTCCACGAACTCGATCTTCAGCAAATATGGGGGGAGGGCGAAGGCGAGCAGGATCAGCAGCGAGAACCAAAAGGCGAGCGGTGCGCGTCGGAACGCCTCGCGCACGCGGCCCACGTCGAACATCGCGACGAGCTTATTTTCGGCCGCGAAGTTGGCTTGGAGAAACGGCAGATACAGGACGACGATCGGCAGCAGCAAAAAGCCTAGGATACCGGCCAAGACGGCTGGCCCGTCGGGCAGCAGAAAAGCGGCGATCAGCAGCATGACGGGGAGGAACAGCCACGCGACGGCGCCGGCGAATCCACGTGCGCCGAGCCAAAAGTAGTAGGGCAGCCGCAGGCTGACGGCGAAGTTCCACAGCCGATCCCGCGCCTCCGAGTACATGCCGCCGCGGGCGACGCGGCGGAAAAACTGCAGCGGCGCCGGCCAGAGAAAGTGTCGCAGGCGGCCGCCGCGAAACACGGCCCAGCCGATGTGCAGGGCGACGAGGACGGTCAGCAGCACCATGCCGAACCGCCATGCCTTCGTGCCTCGCCCCTCGGGATCAATGAGCCAAGCGGAATACGACATTTCGGCGACGACCCGCAGGGGCCACATGACGAACCAAGCGCCGAGCACGACGCTGCCGACTCGCGCCGCTTTGCGGACGCCGACGAAGCCGTCGCGCAGCCGGCCGCTCCGAGCGGCTCGGCCGCTGACTTCCAGAAAATATCCCAGGCTCAGCAGTTGCAGCACGGGAATCGTCGCCAGGATCGCCAGTCCCACGAATAGGCTGAAGAGTCCGAAGCTCCATTCCCAGGCCGAACCCACGGCGTCGCAGAACCTGCGCAGCCAAGATCTTTCATCGACGACCGCCACTCGCTCCTCGATCACCTCGGCCGCCACAATCCGCACCGGCGGCTCGGGTTCCGCCAACAGATCGGCATCAACGAGCGAATTGGTCATGGCGGCCCTCGGTTCGATTCGCACTGGACAGGATGCAGCAGGCCACATGAAACTGAAAGGCCGCCGCCCAGGTATCTCCTCGTGTAGGTCTATACCCGGCTCGTTCGATTGTCGTTTCGCAGGAAGTTCGATTCCATGGGTAAACGCGATATCGTCTTCGTGCTGGTCTGTCTGGCGGGCGGAGCAGCGTTGGCGTCGAATTACTGGCGGCGCGACCGCGTCGAACCGCCTCGCGAACTCGTGCCGCTCGCGCAAACCGATGCGGCGTTCCAGCAAACGGTGGCGCGCATCAATCAAGCGTTTCACGAAGATTGGCAACGCGCAGGGCTCGAACCGACTCCCTCCGCACCGTCGCTCATCCTCGCGCGCCGCCTCTCGCTGGCCCTCACCGGCGCCATTCCGTCCCTGGAGGAAATTCGCACGCTGGAACAGTTGCCGGAGTCGGAGCGACTGGAGTGGTGGACGGCGCACTTGTTGGAAGATCGACGCTACTCGGACTACGTCGCAGAGCGATTAGCGCGTGCGTTTGTAGGGACCGACGACGGTCCATTCATCGTCTATCGCCGTCGCCGATTTGTGGCGTGGCTGAGCGACCGGTTGCACCGGCAAGATATGTCGTACGACGAACTGGTTCGGGAGCTGATCAGTCAGGAGGGATTGTGGACCGATTCGCCGGCGGTGAACTTCGTGACGGCGACCTCCGACCCGAACGCGGACAATCGACCCGACCCCGTCAAATTGGCCAATCGGACGACGCGCGCCTTTTTGGGCATGCGGATCGACTGCCTGCAATGCCACGACGATCGGCTCGACAAAGTTTTCCTCGGCGACCCGGCGACGCCGCGCAGCGGCGAACAGCGCGATTTTCACCAGTTGGCGGCCTTCTTCGGCGAAGTGGGTAATTCAGTGGCCGGCATCCGAGACCGCAAGTCGGACGAGGGATATAAGACTCGCTATTTGGGCGCCGAGGAAGCGACGCCGGTCGACGCGTCGGCGCCGTTCAATCCCGAATTCGTCCGCGCCGATGGGACCTTGCGCGAACGGTTGGCGGGGTGGGTGACGCACCCGGAGAATAAGCCGTTCGCCCGCGCGACCGTGAATCGCTTCTGGGCGCTGCTGTTCGGCCGGCCGCTCATCGATCCAGTCGACGACATCAAATTGCACGGCCCCTTCCCGCCGGCGCTCGAGGCGCTCGCGGAAGACTTCGCGCAGCATCAGTTCGACGTGCGACGGCTCATTCGACTCATGGTCGCCACCGAAGCGTTTCAGCGCGACAGTCGGGCGGAGTTCGAGATTACGACGGAGCACGAGCAGCATTGGGCTTCGTTCCCGCTCACGCGGTTGCGGCCCGAGCAGGTCGCCGGTTCGGTCATCCAAGCCTCCTCGCTCACGCCGATCGACGACGACGCGCATATCCTGCGGAAACTCATTAAGTTCGGCGAGACGAACGAATTCGTCAAACGCTACGGCGACACGGGGGAAGACGAGTTTGCCGATCGCGGCGGGACGATTCCACAGCGATTATTGATGATGAACGGCGAGTTGGTGAAAGAGCGGACCAAGGAGAACTTGGTCTTCAACGCGGCGACGCGGATCGCCGTCATCGCCCGCGATCCGCGGAAGGCTGTGGAGACGGCCTATTTGGTCGTCTTGTCGCGCCGGCCGACGCCGGAGGAATGGGAGCACTTTGCGGCGCGGATTGCACCCACGGAAGGGACGCAGCGAATCGGCGCGCTGGAAGATTTGTGCTGGGTGCTGGTCAATAGCACCGAGTTTTCGTGGAATCACTAGTGGAAACCGAAGTCGGTCGGCGCAGTGCAGGAGATGGTTCGATGTGCGAAACGCCTCAAGGGTTGAATGCGGCTCACGTTCCATGCGGTTCGGCCGCGCACTGGCATCGTCGGACGTTGCTCCGCGCCGCGGCAGGAGCGGCCGGCGTGTCCTGGTGGACGCAGTTGGCCGAGCGGCTGGCGCGCGCTGACGAAGGGCCGTCGGCGACTCGCAAGAAGCCGCGCAGCGTGATCATGCTGTGGCTGCAGGGCGGACCGAGCCAATTGGAAACCTTCGATCCGCATCCGGGGACGAAAATCGCCGGCCAGTCAAAGGCGATTGCAACGGCGGCGGCGGGGGTGCAGATTTCCGAGTTCTATCCGCAGTTGGCGGACCAGATGGGAGACGTAGCGCTGGTCCGGTCGGTGGTGAGTAAGGAAGGGGACCACGAGCGAGCGACATACCAAGGGAAGACCGGCTTTCGCCCCGACCCGACGCTCATTCATCCATCCTTGGGCGCCGTCTTGTGCCACCAACTGAAGGACAACATTGAAATCCCGCGGCACATTTCGATTTTTCCCGGACAATGGGGAGCGCGCGGCGGGTACCTGGGGGATCAGTTCGACGCGTTTCGCACGGAGGACCCGGTCGGGCCCGTCCCCGACGTCCGAGCGCTCGTCCCGCAAGCACGATTCAAAGCCCGCATGGAAGACTTGCAGAAGGTGGTGGAGCCGACGTTCGCACGCGGACGTCTTAAGGACCTCGACCAGACTCGGACGCTGCATGCCACCTCGATCCACAACGCCGAACGAATGATGTCGTCAGACCAACTCAAGGCCTTTGATGTCAACGAGGCGCCGCAGGCGCTGCGCGCACAGTTTGGCGACTCTCGCTTCGGCCGCGGCTGCCTGGCCGCCGCGCGGCTGATCAAGGTCGGCGTGCGGTGCGTGGAAGTAACATTGCCGGGTTGGGACACGCATGCGGCCAATTACGAGGGCCATCGCACGCAAGCCAATCAGCTCGACCCCGCCTTCGCAGCCCTTCTGCGGTATCTGAAGGAAGAACAACTGCTGGACGAAACCATCGTGATTTGCGGCGGGGAGTTCGGTCGGACGCCGCGGATTAACGATTTGGGAGGCCGCGATCATTGGCCGCACGGCTTTACCATTGCCCTTGCGGGCGGCGGCATTGCGGGTGGCCGCGTCGTCGGCGAGACGTCGCCCGATCCCAAGGGGCTGGAAAAGCCCGATTCGGCCGACGTCGCGGACCCCGTCACCGTCGCGGATGTGCACGCTACGGTGCTCCACCAATTGGGCGTCGTGTACGACCAAGACCATTTGACTCCCATCGGGCGTCCCATGAAGTTCAGCGACGGCAAGGTCATCAAACAACTGTTGTAGGGGGCTGACCGTCTTTAAGGGGCGGACAGCGCCGGTCGCCCGCTTGTCTCTTCGCGCTGCGCTGGCTAATTTTGAAGTTGTGTTTCGCGGCAGTGCACGGGAGGAACGGGAGCCGGCAATGACGAAGGCGCGACCCAAGGTGTTTGAGTACGTCGAACCGATCGGGGCCCGCGTGCTCGTACGCAAGGACGAGCCCAAACGGACGACCAAGGGGGGAATCGCCCTCCCGGACCAAGCGGAGATTCCCACGATCACCGGTCGCATCGTCGCGATTTCCGCCGTCGTTGAAAACGACGAACAAATGCCGCTTCGCCAGTACGACAAGATCCTCTTCCATCCGAAGAACGCCATCCCCGTCGACTTCGAACAGGACAATCAACTGTTCGTCGTGCCGGTGGAAGACGTCGTCGCCGTCTTTCGCCGCGAGCCGAAGGCGGAAGAGGAATAGCCGCGGCGCACGAAAAAAGCCCTTCGTGCGGGCGAAGGGCTTTTCTCGAACGACGGCTTTTGGGCAAGCCTTGCGCGGGCGGTTATTTTCCGTCTTCCGCGTCGTCCTCTTGGTCGGCCATCTGCTTTTCTAGATCGGCGTAGATCTTGTCGAACATCTTGCGAGCGTAGGGTTGATTGGGATCAGCTCCCCATGCGGCCGCCTCTTGCTGCTGAGCTTCGATATGGCGGTAGTTGTACGGACGGAAGTAATAGTACGTCCAAGGCTGTGCTTCGTACGGATAGTGCGGCGGCATGTTGCGAGCCATCGCCTTCAGATCGTGATGCAGGTCGCACAGCCCATAACGGCAGTCTTCGCACACCTCGCCTTCCTCGCAGTCCAGGCAATAGTCGCCGTCGACGTACGATTCCGCCAACTTGTCCTGCGCCGCAGGCGCCTGAGCGACCGGAGCAGGCGCGTCCGAGGCCGACTTGATGTCCGCGTCCGAATCGGGCTCCGGCTGCGGAACGGCGGTGCGAGCCGCAGGGGTCGGCATGGGACCGGGTTGTGAAGCGGCTTGGACCGCAAAGGACCGACGAACCGGGGCGCTCGGCTGGGCCGCATATGCGACCACCGGCGCGGAATCCGCCACCGTCTGCACGACGCGACGTCGCTCGGTCGGCGCGTTGACCGCGGCGACAACCGGTTTCGGTGCGGCCTGGACGGCGGCAGTCGCCGTTGATGCGGGAACCGGAGCGGGAGCGACAGGGGTCGCCGGCTTCGAAGCGACCAACAAGGCGGCCGGCGCGGGGGTGTGGAAGGGCGCCGGCGCCTTGGGCGCGGCAACCTTCTCCGGCGCGGGGACCGACTTCGGCGCAGAGGCCGCTGACGGAGTCGCACGCACCACCGATTCGGCCGGTGCGGAAACGCTCCGACGAACTGGCGGCGCGGCAACTCCCGTTCCCACCGGTTCCGATTTCACAAGAGCGCTCGGAAGCGGCGAAGCAGGTGCGGGCGCCAAACGCTTCGGCGCGGCCAGCGTCGACTTCTGGGGGAGCTCGGTCTGAGCGACGGCGATCGGCATCGGTGCGATCGGCAGCGGCGCTGCGGCTTGCAAGGCTGCAGGTTGCGGCGCTGTCGGCGGCGTCGTCGCAACCTTAGGAGCTGCCAAGGGGACGGCGACCTTCTGCGGGGCGTCGTTCAGCGAGCGGGCGATGGCCGAGCTAGCGGGGCGCGCGGCCGGCTGCGATGGCGTCGCCTTCTTCGGCGCGGCGTCGGCGAGGCTGCGCGTCGCCTTCTTGGAGAGGTCGGACTGAGCCACGGCGACCGGCAGCGGCGCTGCGGCTTGCAAGGCTGCAGGTTGCGGCGCTGTCGGGGGCGTCGTCGCAGCCTTAGGAGCTGCCAAGGGGACGGCGGCCTTCTGCGGGGCGTCGTTCAGCGAGCGGGCGATGGCCGAGCTGGCAGGGCGAGCGGCCGGCTGCGATGGCGTCGTTGGGGCCGGCGCCGCATCGGCCAAGCTGCGCGTCGCTTTGGCGGGAGCGTCCACGACATCCGAGAGTTTGCGAGTTGCTTTTGCCGGGGCGTCGGCATCTTGCAGCTTCCGAGCGACTTTCTTGTCGCCGACGGAATAGCGAGCGGGCTGCCGGGCCGACTCGGCGGCGGCGTCCTCAACGGCCGAGATCTGAACGGCGGAGGGCGTCGAAGCGAGCACGTAATAGGGCTGCCCGATCAAGACGGCGACGCTCACGGCGAAGGAAGCCCAGCATCTCATGGCAGTAATCGTCTCTTTCTCAGTGGGTCGGAATCTGACTTGGGTAGGACGCATGCCCATTCGTGAGGGAGAACCCACGCCGGGTTGCGGGGGCGGGTTTCCTCGACCGGCTCATTGCTGCCTGCGGGGGGCGCGTTGAGCGGGCGCGGCATGGTCGCTACGAACCATGTTCGGACAGGCTCCACCGTCAATTCGAGAAAGTCCGAACTCCACGGATTATCTTGCCAGGTTTATCAATTTTTCGGGCGTTGCCCATTCTGTGGTCGTTAAGGCCGATCGGCGCCGGCCGAACAGGAAGAAATTGAAAACTCAAGTTTGACTCTGGCTATAGGTAGTTGGTCAGACACCCTAGCGAGGGGAAAAAATCGCAGGAGCCATGAAGCATCGTCTATGTGATTGCTTGGAATGGGGTTAGGCATCCCCCGTTGTGACGTGATTAAGCGTTAGGCTCGTTAAAACCGCTACGACTTCTCAAGTCGATACGACCGGCATGACGAGTTTAACCCTGACCGCCTGCGACCCGTGGGCCCGCACCCATTGGGTCGGCAAAGATCATCATCATCGACGTCTGAACAGGATGTGAAAGACTCATGGCAAGCCCGCACGATTCTCGACGTAGGGCCAATTGGCGCAAGATGGCCCGGAATCTCCTGTTGACGGCCATCGCCTGCGTCCCCGCACCCGCATTTGCGCAGCTTGCCGGCGAACTTCCGTCCGCGACCGATGCGCGGAAGGTCGAGCGACCGGCCGAAGCGACGCTCATGAAAGAGACGAGCTTGATTGAGGAGGTGATCGACCCGGAATTGATTTTCCGCGTCGAGCCGGCTCGGTCGCGCGTCGTGCGCACTCGCTTGCCCGTCAAACGCGTCGCGATTACCGACCCCACGGTCGTGGAAATCAACGAATTCACTCCGTCCGAACTGGAAGTAATTGGTCTCAAAGCGGGCGAGACGACGGTGACGATTTGGTTCCAGGACGACGCCGGTCAAACTCGGCGACTCCGGTACCTGGTCCAGGTCGCTGCGAATGAATCGGAACAGCAGCAAGCGGCGAGCGAGTTCAGCAAGCTGCAGGCGCGCATTAATGAGCTGTTCCCGAACAGCCAAGTGCAGTTGTTTCCGGTCGCCGACAAACTGGTGATTCGCGGGCAGGCCCGCGATTCGCGGGAAGCGGCGGAAATCTTGGCGCTGGTCGGCGGCCAGATTCAGAATCAGGGCGGTCAGAATGGAATGAACCAGAATATCGTCGGCGCCGGTCAAGTCGCTCGACTGCCCGGCGCCCCTCAGCTGCAGTTCAGCCAAGTGGTCAACTTGATGAATGTGCCGGGCGAGCAGCAGGTGATGCTAAAGGTGCGAGTGGCCGAAATCAGCCGCACGGCGCTCCGCGATCTGGGCGTTCGTTACGGTTTGGACGTCGGCAACTGGGGAATGGGCTTCGCGGGGTTCGCCGGCGCTGCGAACATCTCGGCCATCCTGAACGACGGCGACTATTTCCTGATGATGAAGGCCTTCTCCTCCAACGCCTACAGCAAGATTCTCGCCGAACCAACCTTGATCACGCTCAACGGCCAACCGGCCACCTTCCTGGCGGGCGGCGAGTTCGCGGTGCCGGTGACGGTGGGGGTCGAAGGAGCGTCGGCGGTGGCCAACGTCTTCCGATCCTTTGGTACGGCGATCGTCTTCACGCCGCACATCATCGACAAGGACAAGATCCGGCTGCAAGTGATGCCGACGTTGAGCACTCGCAACAACGAAAACGACGTCAACGGCATCCCGGGGCTCAACACCCGGACGGTGAGCACGACGGTCGACCTGCGCGAGGGCCAATGGCTGGCCATCGCCGGCTTGATTCAAGACCATCAGAAGGGGGAACGCAGCCGCATCCCGTTCATTGGCGACATTCCAGTCTTAGGTGCTGCGTTTGGCAGCCAGGCGAAGAAGCGCGAAGAGACCGAAATGGTGGTGTTGGTCAGTCCCGAGTTGATTCATCCGCTGGAGCGAGAGCAGGCGCCCGCTTTGCTGCCGGGGATGGAAGTCACCGACCCGACCGACATCGCCTTCTTCTTCCGACAGCAGATCGAAGGTCCTCCCAGCGTCATGCATCGCAGCACGCTTTGGCCCTCGGCTCGTCAGAAGGCGGTCATCGAAGGGCACCGAGCGGCCCAGGGGCAGCGCAAGGCGACTCGCACTTTCGTCGATGAAGAATCGTTCTACGTGAATGGACCGAGCGGCTTGTCGGAGTAAGCCCTCCCGCCCCGCCCTTCCCTCCTACCACGAACACCTCTCCGTCACAGGAATCTGATCCCATGTTGCCCCGCAAACTCGGTGTACTCCGCGACGCCGCTCTGCTGGTTGGCCTTGCTCCTATCGGCCTTGGCTTGGTAGGGTGCCGCTGGCCTGAATACGTCGATACGACTCCTCCTCCGCCGCTGGGATCGGGCGTCGACCAGATCATGAAGACGCAGGAAGAGAACGCCGAAGCGTGGAAGTACACCGTGTACATGCACGAGTTCGAGTTGAATGAAGTCGACGTGGATGGGAATAACATCGGCGGCTGGCGTCTGAACGAGGCGGGCGAAGACCATGTGCGACAGATCGCGGTGAACATGAAGCGCGGCGATCAGTATCCGGTGGTCATTGAACGCAGCGACACCAGCGCGAAACCGGGAACTCGATTCAACTACCCCGTGCACTACAACGACGCTCTGGACTCGAAACGTCGTCAGGTGGTGGTCGCGGTGCTCACGTCGATGGGCGTGCCGGATGCCGATCGACGCGTGATCGTGGCGCCGGCGGCGTCGGAAGGCATCGAGGCGACGGCGGCGGCTCGCGAATACGGCAACAGCCTGAATCGCAATTCGGGTCGCGGCGGCGGCATGGGCGGCGGGATGGGCGGCATGGGCGGCGGCGGCTTCTTCTAGTCGACGCGGGACGACGAATCCGACACGAGGATGCAAAGCATGCGACGACAGCCAAGGATGGCGGGACTGCTTCTGCTGGCATGGGGAGCCGTCGTCTGCGCCAGCGGCTGCGCGTCGATGCGAGAACGGAATCCGCTCCCCAAGTGGTTCGGCAGTACGGCGGAGGATTCCGAGCGGCTCGTGACGCTCGCGCGACTGGAAGAGCGGCAGGGGAAGCATCAGCAAGCGGAAGAAATCTTGCGCCGCGTGCTTGAGGTCGATCCGCAGCACTCTGAAGCCCACCAGCGCCTCGGCGTTATTGCGCTCCGCGAGGGGCGCGTCGATGCGGGGCTCGCGGAACTCGAACTGGCTAGACAGTCTCTCAAGAAGCCCAATTCCGAGCTGCTCGCGGATCTCGGGTATGGCTACTACCTCAAGAACGATTCGCAGACGGCCGAGCTGTTCTTGCGCGAATCGTTGCAGATCGATCCGCGAAACAAGCGGGCTCACAATAATCTGGGGATCATTCTGGGCGAACGGGGCGAGTTTGAACCGGCGTTGGCGGAATTTCGCCAGTCGGGCACGGAAGCCGAGGCGCTGGCGAATCTCGCCTACATTCAAGCGCGTTTCGGCGAACTGACCGAAGCGGAGAAAAACTACCACGCGGCGCTCGCCTCCGACGGCAGTCTGCGCTCGGCCGCCGAGGCGCTCATTCAGATCACCGAACTCCGTGCGAAGGCGGAAGGACGCCCGCTGCCTCCCGACCTGCCGAAAGTGGCGGTCCCCTACACGCCCGCAGTGCTTCCGGCCAGCTTTCAAGCGCCGCCGGCGGCGCAGACCAGCGCCGGCCAACCGCTGATGCCGACCGGCAAGGCCAACGAACCGTCGCGCGTCATGACGCCCGCGCCGATTACGCCGCCCAACTCGACGGCGACTCCTTTGCCTGGGCAGCCGTCCCGCATTGCGACGATCCCGGCGACCTCGCCCGCGTCGTCGGCCATGCCGAACGGCGGTTCGATGGCGAGCCCCGCCGCGGGCGCTCCCTCGGCGACGTCCGCGTGGGCGACGCCCCGAGCGATCCATGCGGCGCCGACCGTCGGGACCTCGTCGCAAGTCGACTATCGCTAGTCGAGCTTGATCTGGCGATAGATGGGAGCGTGTCGGTAGTACACCTCCAAGGAACAGACGGCGAGCGACGTCATGAACAGTCGTCCGCCGGTGCTGCCCCAGCGATCGCCTTCAGGGTGCCAACTGCCGGCGTGGGGGCCCTGAGTCACCTGGGATTCGACGAGCAGATCGCGCATGCGCCGATTCCACTTCTCCCACGGCTCGCCGCCGTAGTGATGAAAGACCTGAGTGGCGTAGTACCAGTAATAGATGTTCGCTTCTCGCTTGTGTGGCAAGTGCTGGTCCGCCAGCCACTCGACGCCGCGCACCAGCCCCGGCGTGTCCTTGCGCCAGCCCAAATACATGCGGCACAAGAGGCCTTCCGCGGTCATCGTCGGCGTCGGCCGCGACTCGCCTCCCTGCCGCTGATAGGAGTACTTTGAGCCGTCGTCATGGGCGACCGTGTCGAGGTATTGGTCGGCCAATTCCAGCGTTTCCGAGGGAATCTCGAGTCCCGCCATGCGTCCGCTTTGGAGCGCCATGAGTTGCCACCCGACGACGCTGAGGTCGGCGTCTTGACGCGGCATGTAACGCCAACCGCCGGAGTCGCTTTGCGCGGCGACGATGAACGCGAGCGCCTTGCGGGCCGGTTCACGCAAGGATTCGTCGCCCGTGAGTGCGAAGGCATCGCACAGCACGATGCTGGCGATGCCATGCGCATACATGCCGGGATGCTGCGATGCGCCGCCTCGCAGGTCGCCGTCGGGCTTCTGCTGAGCGCGCAGCCAGCGTAGGCCGCTCGCCACATGATCCCGATAGACGCCGGCATGCGGCGTTTGTCCCGCGCCGAGGAACGGGAGCAACGCGAGCGCTGTGTTGGCCGTATCAAAGCCGCTTTGGCCGTTGGTCCAACGGCCGTCGCGCTGTTGTTGCCGCGCGATCCAGCGCAAGCCGCGCGAGACGGCCGCTTCGGTCAACGTCGTTCCCCCCTCGCGACGCATCACTTCCACTCGCAGCCGCGGATCGCGGATGGCGAGCGACCGTCGCACTGGATCCTCCGAGCTGGCGAGTTGCTTTACTTTTTCGACGGTCGGCAAGTTGGGGAGCGAAATCTCCGGGTCCAATTGCAGTTCGCGCGCATCCTGGTTGGCAGCCGCCAACGCCTCGCGGATCTGTTTGTTCTGAAGATCGATGTTGTCGGGGATCGGCAGGTTGAACGCGACCTCGTCCTGCTCGTCGATCTCGACGGTCGCTTCGCCGGGAGTCGGTTGCCGAGCGACGGCGGTCGTAATCGTGATGAACGGCGACTCGGACTTCTCATAGACCTTTAGCAGCCCCAGCAGCAACAGCAGGAACATGTGCAGGAGGAGGCTGACAAGCCACGCGGGCATGTCGCGCAGCCAGTCGCGTACGGGGTTGGGGCGGCGACGGCGCCGAGTCGCCCGGCGTGCGGGCTGCGGCGCGGAAGGCGGCGCGGACGGAGACGGCCGCGCCGATGGCAACGGGGGCGCAGTCGGCGGCGAGACCGACGGTATCCTGGCCGACTGCGATTCAACAGGCGGCGACTCGACAGGCTGTCGCGCGGGAGGGGCGGGCCGCGACGGCGGCGGGGCTTGCTCGACCAAGCGGCGGGCTTCCCGTTCTTGTTCCAGCGTCAATTCGATGACCGCGCCGCACTGCCAGCATTCGGCGACGCCCAGCCACAACCGGACCGACATCGGCGCGCGGCAATCGGGGCAAGCGCACAGGAGGCTGCCTTGGTCGAGCCAGACGGCGCCAGGCGGGTAAATCCCCCCTGCTCTACTTTGTTTTGCGTTAGAACTCATTACCATACTCGCATGACCATCGAACATCAGACGCTTGTCCGGCAGCTCGAAGCCAACATCTGTCGCGTCGTGCTGGGAAAACCCGATGTCGTGCGCATGTGTCTCGTCGCCCTGCTCGCCGGCGAACACATCCTCCTGGAGGACGTGCCCGGCGTCGGCAAGACGCTGGTCGGCAAGGCGTTGGCGCGCAGCGTCTCCGGCGAATTCTGCCGGCTGCAGTTCGGCCCCGACCTGCTGCCCAGCGACATTGTAGGGAGCAGCATCTTCAATACGAAGACGGCGGAGTTCGTCTTTCACCAGGGGCCCATTTTCGCCAATATCGTGCTCGCGGACGAGATCAATCGAGCGCCGCCGCGAACGCAAAGCGCGCTTTTGGAAGCGATGAGCGAAGGGCAGGTGTCGGTCGACGGCCATACCTATCGTCTGCCGAATCCGTTCTTGGTGATCGCGACGCAGAATCCGTTCGAGTTCGAGGGGACTTACGCTCTCCCCGAAAGTCAGCTCGACCGCTTCCTGCTCCGAATCTCCGTCGGCTATCCGGCCCGCGAGGACGAGCGGCAGGTGTTGGCGACTCACCGTCGTGGACAGCCCGTCGAGGAACTCCAGCCGGTGTTGTCTTGCGAGCAAGTGACGCGGTTGCAAGCGGCCGTGCGTGAAGTGACGGTCGATGCTTCGCTGTCGGATTACCTGTTGGATATTGTGGATGCGACGCGCAAGTGCGACGAACTAAGCGTCGGCGTGAGCACGCGCGGGGCGCTCAGTTTGTATCGAGCGGCGCAGGCCGCTTCGTTGCTGGACGGGCGAACGTACGTGACGCCGGACGACATCAAGCACCTGGCCGCAGCCGTGCTAAGTCACCGCGTCATCCCCCGCTCCTTCGCTCAAGGCCAGCAACGCTTGTTGATCGAAGGGCTCATCCGCCGCCTGGTCGCCCAAGTTCCGGTTCCCGTGTAAGGGCCCGCCGATGTCCACTCGTCGCCAAGTGCGCCTCACGCGGGAAGGCTGGTACTACGCGATCGTGTTGTCGTTCATCGTCGGCGGCGCTGTGTTGCGCGAAGTCAATCTGTTGTTCGTGCTCGCAGCCGTCATGATGGGGCCGTTGTTTTTTAGCTGGCGTTTGGCGCGACTTATGTTGGGACGATTGCGGCTTCGTCGACGCTTGCCGTCGCGCGCGCACGCCGGCGAAACCGTGTCCGTGCAATGGACCTGCCGCAACGATCGCTCGGGAAGTTCCAGCTGGGCGATCGCCGTCTCGGATCAGTGGCGAATCGTGGGCGATTTTCAAACGCCGCCGCGCGAGGAGACCGCTTTCTTCACGCACGTCGGCGCTTTGTCGGACGCGACCAGCGGCTACTCCTGGATGCCGCCCGCTCGCGGTCGATATGCCTTCGAGCGAGTGCGCGCGTCGACCCGTTTTCCGTTCGGGTTCTTGGAAGCTCGGAGCGAAATGCAGATTCCTGGGGAGGTGTTGGTTGCGCCGCGATTGGGACGCCTTACGCCCGCTTGGCGACGTTGGGTCGAGCAGGCCGCGTTGGGGGACCGGGCGTCGAGTCAGCGGCGCGGCGTCTATGCGGGAGACTACTACGGACTCCGCGAATGGCGCCCTGGCGACAGTCGACGCTGGATTCATTGGCGCTCCAGCGCACGACAGGGAAATCTCACGACGCTGCAGTTTGAAGACCCGCGTCGAGAAGACATCTTGTTGCTGGTCGATCTGTGGACGCCGTCGCAGCCGTCGGCCGCCGATCGAGAGCGCGTCGAGGCCGCGTTGAGCATGGCGGCGACCGTGCTCGTCGAGTTCTCGCGTCATCGCTCGTGCACGCTGCGTTGCGGGCTGGCCGGCGTCGCCGCACGATCCTGGAGCACGCCCGCGACCGCCGGAACTCGGCAAGAAATGCTCGACGCGATGGCGGAGATCCAGCCGACGACGCACCCCGATTGGCGCAAAGCGCTGCCGCGGCTGCCGCACGGCGGCGGGCGAGGCCGCATCGTGGTGATCAGTACGCGCTCGCCGCCGCCGGAAACAGCTCAGATGTTGGCGTCGGCGGAGGAGGGAGCGGGGAGGCGGTCGGGGACGGGCCCGTTCTGGATCGAGATGGGGACGTCGACGGCGGCCGAGTTCTTTGAAGCGCAGCCGTCGGCCTCAAGCGGCGACGCCGCCGACGCCGGGGAGACGCAAGCATGAAGGTCGAACGCACCTTGCAAATCTTGCTGGCGGTCCTCTCCGTCCTCGGTACGCTGCTCCTAGGACTCGGCGAAAACGACTCGCTCGTCGTCCTCCTGATGCTCGCCGCCGCGCCGACCGCCGTGATCTTCACCGACATCCTCGGCTGGCTGCGGCTCAATCGTCCGTTGGCCAATGCGGCCGCGCTGGCGGCCGTCGGCTACACGATGATCGATTTCTTTCGGCACGGAGGGCAGAACCAACTGCTGGCGATCGCCAACCTGCTGCTTTATTTGCAATTGGTCCTGCTCTTCCAGGAAAAGAACCTGCGCGTGTACTGGCAATTGCTGGTCTTGAGCCTGCTCGAGGTGGTCGTCGCGGCGGCCATGAGTTTAAGCGTGCAGTTCGGCTTCTTGTTGCTGCTGTACATGGTCTTGGCGTTGGCTGCGCTGTTGTTGCAGTTTGTGTTGCGCGAGTCGCGGCGCTGGTCGGCGCAAGCGGAGCAAGTCGCAGCGGAAATGGTCCAGACGCGCGTGGGACGCCCCGTTGCGCTGCTCGCCGTGATGACGCTCGTCTTTGCCGCGGCGATCTTTTACGCGACGCCCCGCATCGGCGGGACGACGTGGTCCGGCGCCGGCGGCGGTCGAGCGGGACGAGTGGGGTTCTCGCGAAGCGTGACGCTGGAAGAGATGGGGCGGATTTTGGAGAGCGACGAGTTGGCGATGCGCGTGTCGTTCATCGACAACAAAACGCAATTGCCCTACGAAGTGGTGGGACAGACGTACTTTCGCGGCGCCGTGTTGAATCGCTACGCAGTTCAGGCGCCGGGGCGATGGAGTCCCGGGACGGTGCGGGATGCAGTGCCCATCGCCGGCCCGCCGACCGGGGTCGGCAATCTGATCGACCAAGAGATTCGCCTGGAGCCGACGCAGACGTCGACCTTGTTCTCCATCTCGCCTGCTTACCGACTGCCGGACACGCCGCAGGATGTGCTCTACGACGCGCGGACCGCGGAACTCCAGCGCGCAGAGGCCGGACCGTTGGCGGCGCGCGGCCGCTTGCAATATCGAGTGACGACGACGGGGCTGTATAGCGGGCGCGCGATTCCCGTCATCCCGGACGCCTACGGCACGTCGGTCCTGAAACGGCAGGAGTACTTTTCGGAAGTGCGGGATTGCGAGGCCTTTGATCGGCGCAAGTTCCCGCAAATCGCGGCGCTCGCAGAACGCATCCTCCGTGAAGCCGATGCTCTGGACGCCGACCGGCTGCGAAAGGCGCGCTTGCTGGAGGCGCACTTCCTGCAGTCGGGCCAATACACCTATTCGCTCGATTTCCGCTTTCCACGCGTCCAGGGAGTCGACCCAATTGAAGACTTCGTCGCTCGGCATCGCACGGGACATTGCGAGTACTTTGCGACGGCCCTCGTCCTGATGCTGCGCAGCCAAAAAATCCCCGCACGCTTGGTCGTGGGTTACAAGGGGGGCGAGTTCAACGGCGTGGGCGACTATTTGCTGGTCCGGCAGCGCGACGCCCACGCGTGGGTCGAGATGCACATCGACCCGGAAGAAGTCGAACTGCTCAACGTCGGCGGCTGGCAATATCCGGGCAGCGGCGGCTGGTGGCGGCTCGACCCGACCCCCGGGCTGCGCGAGGAAGGCGTCGATGTCGGCACGTGGCGCACCCGTTGGGACCAGATGTTGGATTACGCGGAGTTTCTGTGGAACGACTACGTGCAAAGCATGGGACCGGAACGGCAGCGCGAGTCGGTTTACGATCCCTTGGCGAAGCCCTGGGGGAGTGCGCTCGGCGCCTGGCTTGATCCTCGCCTCTGGCCGCGGCGGTTCGCCGAACTGCGCGGCTGGGCGGCGGCTGAATGGCGGAATCGACCGTGGTCCTTAGGGATCGGGGGAACGATCGGATTGCTCGTCGCCCTCTGGGCGGCCCGCCGTTGGGGGCGGCGCCTGCTGGCGGCGCTGGTCGACGGCTGGCGTCGTGTGCGCGACCGCGGCTTCCGGCGGCGCAAACAGGCGGGTTCCTCCATCGCGTTCTACGCCAGCTTCGAAATGCTGCTGGCGGAACGCGGCTTGTTGCGGCCGTCCGGCGTCACCCCCCGCGAGTGGCTAGAAGAGTTGGCTCGGCCCGCTAGTTGGCAGCCGTGGGCGATGCCGCAGGGGATGGCGCCAGCGACTTCGTTGTCGGGATGCAGCGATCGGCCGGAGATTGTGGAGCAATTCTTGGCCGCCGCGCGCGGCATCATCGAGCGCTTTTACCTAGCCCGGTATTGCGCCCAAACCTTGGGGCCCGCCGACCTGGCGCAGATCGAAGCGTCGCTCGACCTCATCCGGCGAATCCCCCCCCCGTAGAACAGGCTTCCAGCCTGTTACGCACCCCAACCAACCACTCCACCCCAACCAGCGCAGCACCCGCCGCCACCCGCCCCCAACTGCGACGCCGCACCCTAGACGGCGTCGCGAGGCCAGAGACTCGCGTCGGAATGGGATCGACGGGACGTTACGCCTTCTGCTTGGTGCGCGATTCGCGGAGTCCGCGGCTAAGAATGTCCCGCAGCAGGGGCGAGTAGTCTTCGTAGCGCGCCTTGTCGGGAGCATCGCCGGCGTGCTGGAAGATGGCGTCGCGGGGCTTTTTGCCGAGCGCGATGAGGGTCGAGCTCACCGTTCCCTTTTCGGCGCCGCGGACGACCATGCTGGGACGATCGGGCAGCGCGGAAGGGCGTGCGAACACCTTGCTGGCGACCGCCAGGAACTTGACGGGCGAATCAAGCGTCTGAAGGGTGAGCAGTCGACGAGCCAACTTGCCTCGTTCGTCGCGATGATCATTCACATCGCCGTTGCTGACGATGCTGAGGCCGTCCTCAAGTTCGACGGCTTCGAGTTCGTTGCCGCCGTGAATGACCCAACCGCTTTCTGCGTCCGCACAGACAAAATTGACGCCGTCATACAGGCCGGTCGACAGTTCATCCATCGCTTTGTTGACCGCTTCGCGTGCCGATCCGCAACGGAGCAATTCCCGGCACAGCGTGCCGCGGGAGCGTGGAGTCAAGGGACCCAGCGATTTGCTTCGATTGCAGGCGGCCACCAACAATCCGTGTTGGTTCACGCCGAGCCACGTACCGCCCGCCTCCTGGTCGACTCCGCACAGCACTCGCGGCTTGCCGGATTGAATGGCCGGGGCCGAGCTGGGGCGGTCATACCGTTCGTCGCGGTTCATGGCCACAAGAATCGGGGCCTCTGGGACCAACCGATATTGAATGGCGAGAATGCACATTGATGGAGCTTTTCTCAGCAAGTAGAAGTGCCTGTTTTCCCGTCGGCTAACACCCGATAGGCACGCGGCACGGTTACTAAGTCACACCAATGTATTCTTTGCCTGCGTCGTGGGACACCCCTTGGATGGGGTGCCACAAGGCGGGAAATGGGCGACTCGCGCGACGTGTTTTGGGGGCCGACCCCTTGAGCGCCGCGACAGGGCCGCTTATCGTGCTGGAACGATCGTAAGTTGCCATGTAGTTTGCGTTTTCGATAGGTTGGCGAAGCCGGTTGACGCTCGCAAAAGCTTCAATGCGGCCGTGGTCGCGCCACCCGCGACTGCGACTGGCCAACCTTTCTTTCTCGCGCCAAGAAAAATCTTCCAGGAGTTGCTTCAGATGAGTCAGCGAGTGGCGACGGCGACGCCCGTCCGAGTGGCGATCATCGGGGCGGGGGCGGTGAGCGACTATCACCATGTGCCTGCCATTCGGCTGGATTCACGAGCTCAATTGGCGGCGGCCTGCGATGCGTCGGAAGCGTTGCTAGAACAACGCCGCAAGGACTGGGGGATCGAGTACGTAACGACTGACTACGAAAAGGTTTGCTCCGATCCAAATATTGACGCGGTGGTCATTGCGACCCCTAACTTCACGCACCTTCCGATCGCGCTGGCCGCAGCCCGCGGCGGCAAGCACATCATGTGCGAGAAACCGCTGGGGTTGAACGCGGACGAAGTGCGGAAGATGTACCATGCGGCGCGGGACGCCGGGGTGGTGCATATGACGGCCTTCACCTACCGCTTTGCGCCCTCCATGCGGTATCTGCGGCACTTGGTGAAGTCGGGGGCACTGGGGGAACTGCGACACTTTCGCAGTCAACGGTTTCTGGATTGGCCGGAAACCAGTTGGGGATGGCGTCAGTACAAGTCGACGGCTGGCGCGGGCGACTTGTTCGACATGACGATTCATCGCATCGACTTCGCCATCGACTTGTTGGGGCCGGTCGGCAAAATCTGCGGCGCCGTCGCGCGTTTCGCGCCCCGCACGGTCACTCGAGAAGGTCAACCTTGCCCGCCGTCGGAAGTGGACGATTGGTCGTGCTTGATCGGGGAGTTCGAAAGCGGCGCGACGGGCGTTTGGGAAGGGACCACGCTGGCCAAGGGATACGGCTTCAAGGGTTTCGGGCATGAATGGGCCGAGATCAACGGTTCCGAGGGAACGGCCGTCTATCGACTGCATATGCCCAACCAGATTATGGTGGGTAAAACGGGCGTGGATCTCGCGCCGGTCGATGTTCCGCCCGAGTTTCTGAAGCCGGAGGGGAGTCCGCGCGACCCGAGTCAGGGGGAGCCTGCGACCGTCTTCCGCTACGATTTGATGTGGGAATTTGTATCGGCAATCGTGGAGCGTCGGGAGGCGACGCCCAGTTTCTACGACGGGCTGCGTGCGCAAATGATTGCCGACGCCTGTTTGGCGTCGCATGAACGTCGGACGTGGATCGACATTCCGGCGGAACCTCGCTAAAGTTGCGGACTTGATCCGAGCCGGCGGGCGGTAGCGACTTTGATCCGAAGCGGAATAGCTCATGGCATCCTTGGGCGGCAGGTCTGAAATCAGCGACTCGTTAGCGACCGTCGGCCAGATTCGCTCCGTCACGGGCGTCAGCCTGCTGTCGCTCGGCGCGGCGCTTCCGCCGCACATCGTCACCAACGCCGATCTGGCGGCCTTAGGTTACGACGCCCAGTGGATCATCGAGCGGACGGGAATCGAGCAGCGGAGGCATGCTGCACCAGGGGTTGGAACCAGCGACTTGGCGCTCGAGGCCGCTCGGCAGGCCCTGGAGCGAGCCGGGACGACGGCGGCGGAGATCGATTTGATCGTGGTGGCCACCGCGACTCCCGACACGCTCATTCCGAGTACGGCTTGCTACGTCCAGCGACAGTTGGGATGTATGGCCCCGGCGATGGATGTGAACGCCGCGTGTTCTGGTTTTGTCTACGCGCTGGTCACTGCGGCTCAGTTCGTTAAAACGGGTTGCAGCCGCCGCGCCTTGGTGATCGGCGCCGATCTGATGTCGCGGACGGTCAATCCCCGCGATCAGAAGACCTATCCGCTGTTCGGCGACGGCGCGGGCGCCGCGATCCTCGGCCCGGGCGAACCGGATCAAGGATTGATCGCCTACACGTTGGGGGCGGACGGCAACGGCGCCGACCTCTTATGCATCCCGGGCGGAGGGTCCAAATTGCCGCTTGACCCCGCCTCGCTGGATTTGGGCCGTCAGTATTTGGTCATGGAGGGGAAGCCGGTCTTCAAGTGGGCCGTGCGCCTCGTCGCCGACTCGATTCGCGACGTGCTGCGTCAGGCCGGGCTGCAGGCCGCCGATATCGCACACGCCGTCCTCCATCAAGCCAATCGCCGGATACTCGACGCCGCGTTCAAGTCGCTGGATTTCGGCCCCGAGCAATCCGTGATCAACGTCGACCGCGTCGGCAACACTTCGGCGGCCAGCATTCCGTTGGCGTTGGAAGAGGTATATCGAGCAGGAAAGATTCATCGCGGGCAACACATTCTCTTGTGCGGATTCGGCGCGGGGCTCACTTGGGGCACGGCCGTTTTCCGCTGGTGAACCGCACTAGGAGTTCCGATATGAAGCGCCAGCCGACGCGCGCGCAGGTCAAGCCGGGCGATACGTGGGATTTGTCGAGCCTGTTTGTGGACGATGCGGCATGGGAGAAGCTGTTCGTCGAACTGGAAGCCAAAATTCCGACGTTTGAAACGTATCGAGGACGGTTGGCGGAAAGCGCCGCCGTATTCGCCGCGGCGCTGCAATTCGACTCCGATTTCGATCGGGCTTGCGATCGGCTCGGGACTTATGCGTTCCTTCGCGCCGCAGAAGACCAAGCGAACTCCGACGCGCAGCGCATGGTCGGCCGATTCCAAAACCTGTCGACTCGAGCGGGACAGGCCGCCAGCTTCTTCCGCCCCGAGATCATGGCCATCCCCGCCGCCAAGATGAAAAAGCTGCTGGCTTCCGCGGAACTGGCGGAGTTTCGGTTGGCGGTCGAGCGGATCTTGCGGTACAAGCCGCACACGTTGTCGGACAAGGAAGAGCGGCTGTTGGCGATGCAAGGAGAAATGGCGCAGGCCGCCAGCAAGGCGTTTCGCCAACTGCTCGACGCCGACCTCAAATTCGGCACGATCAAGAACGAGAAAGGTCGACTCGTCGAACTGTCGACCTCCAGTTTCTCCCAGTTCCTCGTGTCGCCGCACCGCCCGACTCGCAAGGCCGCCTTTCACCAGTACTACGCGCAGTTCGCCGCGCACGAAAATACGCTTGCCGCCACGCTGCAGGGGTCGATCCAGGCCGACGTGTACTATGCGAAGGTTCGCGGCTTCAACAGCGCTCGCGAGGCGTCGCTGTTTGCCGACGACGTGCCCGTTTCGGTGTACGACAACTTGATCGAATCGGTGCACAAGCATCTGCCGTCGCTTTACAAGTTCTACGAACTGCGGCGGCGGAAGATGAAGCTCAAAGAAATCCACCATTACGATACGTACGTGCCGATCCTGGCCGACATCGAGAAAAAGCACTCGTGGAAACAGGCCAGCGAACTGGTGCTCGAGTCGCTCGCGCCGCTGGGGTCGCAGTACGTCGACGTCTTAGCAGCCGGTCTCCATGGCCGTTGGTGCGACCGCTATCCCAATCAGGGCAAACAAAGCGGCGCTTTCAGCAGCGGCTGTTACGACAGCGACCCGTACATTCTGATGAACTACAAGCCCGAGGTGTTCAACGACGTCTTTACGTTGGCCCATGAAGCGGGCCACTCCATGCACTCCTACTTCTCCCACCGCAGCCAGCCGTACCAATACAGCGGCTATGCGATCTTCGTGGCGGAAGTCGCCAGCACGTTCAATGAACAACTGCTGAGCAGCCATCTGCGTTCGCGCACCACCGACGATCGCGAGCGGGCGTATTTGATCAATCGCGAGATCGACGACATCCGAGCGACCATCATTCGGCAGACGATGTTCGCCGAATTCGAGAAGACGACGCATGCGATGGTGGAAAGCGGCGAGCCGCTGACCGTTCAGGCGGTGCGTCAAGTCTATCGCGGACTGCTGGAACGCTATTTCGGACCCGATTTCGCGCTCGACCCCGAATTGTCGCTCGAGTGTCTCCGCATTCCGCACTTCTACCGCGCCTTCTACGTCTACAAGTACGCGACCGGCCTGTCGGCGGCCGTCGCGCTCAGTCAGCGAGTGCTGCAAGGGGGGCAGCCCGAATTGGCCGCCTATCTCCGCTTCCTGCAGTCGGGCAGTTCCAAGTTCCCGCTCGAACTATTGCGCGATGCGGGCGTGGATATGGCGAGCCCGCAACCTGTCGATACCGCGCTGGCCTACTTCGGCAAGCTGGTCGACGAACTGACTGACTTGTTGGGCTAGCCAAATGGCGGGCTTGCCAGAAGCAAGAGCGGCTGGGCCCAGGCCGAGCTCCGACTAGCGCCCTGAGCCTTTTCGGAGCCGCGCCCGAATTTGATCGGGCGTCTCTCGTTCGAACTTGAACGGCGCCCCCACGAGCTCCTCGGCTTTGGCGCGCTGTTCCGCGGTGAAGCGCGCTTGAATGCGAGCGCGAGCCGCCTGTTGAGCCCGCTCGACCGCTTCGCGAATTTCGCGGTCCGACTGCGAAATCTCATCGCGTATCGCGCTGCGCAATTCGGGCGTGTAACCCAGTTCCTTGGAAAACTCGTCGCTCGTGTAAATCAGCAGCATTTGATTCGGATAGTTAAATTGCAGCGCCAATTGTCGAAATCGCAGCGCCTGATGCGGCAATAACATTTGCTCGATATCCTTGCGCGTTTGCAGATGTACTTCGACCATCGCAGCCTGCATGCCGGCCAATCCGACCGGCTTTCGATCCGGCGTGAATCGCGGTATGGAACTCAACTGCTGCAGCCCTTTCTGCAGCCGATTTTGGATTTCTTCGACCTGGGCGTCCAAGAGGCCCAATTCGGCGACCACTTCCTGACGTCCAAAAAATTCTTCCATGCGCTGAATCGGGAGCGTGATCGTCGATTGCTTGGAAGCGGGACGCTCCGCCGGGGCCTTCCCCTCGGCCTGCTTGATGATCTCTTGCCTCTTGGCGGCTCTTTCCGCCTCTGATGCTTCGGTCGCTCGCCGTTCAGACGCCGTCTTCTGGGGCGGCTGCTGCGACCACGCCAGGAACGGAATGACCACCAGCGACGACAACGCGAAAAGCAAACCAAGGGCCAGCTGAGCGAGAGCGCGACGAGTCACGATGACAGCTCCGAACTAGGAGAAGTGGAACGAGTTGAGGCGGCGCGTCGGACTCGCGGATTGTAACAGTCTCCGCTTCGATCGGCCAAAAAAAAAGGCGGCGAACCCGGAGGTTCGCCGCCATGGCAACATGCATTGCAACGTTCTATTCCGTGTACGTCGTCACGGACTGTCGCTGGATGGCCTTGCCGTTGCTGTCGTACTCGATCCAGTAGTCGGTGCGAACGATTACGACCACTCCGCCTGGGAGCTCGCCCCAAACCTCTTCGAATCCGGTCATGCATTCGATGGCCGAGATGTCCAAGTATTCCCAACGCGTGTACTGATCGCCGTTAGGATCGAAGTTGGCGCCCTGGGTGAACTTGACCGTCTGATACTCGATCTGGCATTCGGTCACGTTTCCCGGAGTCAAATCGGCGGCCGTGCCGACGAACAACGTCTCGTTCGTATCGGTGTGCGTCTGCTGGAAAACGTACTGCTTCACCGGGTCGCCGAGGATGTCGACTTGTTCAACGATGCTGTCGATCACGTCATGGTGCATCCCCCAGACGTTCGTCATCACCCAGTTGTCTTCGACATACTGGAACGTGTAAGTGACGTCGCCCATGATGTTCCCGCAACCGCTCTCGCCCGTCCGGAAGCCGTCGCCCGCCGGCACGGTGTGGTCGTACGTCTCAAAGCTATTCCACTGCTCCTGGACCGTCTTCACGGTCGGAGTCCAGTAGGTGACCGTGAAGAGCGGATCATCTCGAGTCCAACTGCCCGAGACGTGCGGAACTCCATACTGGCCGCTGTAGTCCGCCGGCGCTTCTTCCCCGTCGCCCGGCAGCGGCGGAGTCTCCTCGCCCGGAGGCGGGGGGGAGTCGCCGCCTGGAGGCGGAGGAGAATCACCGCCTGGAGGCGGCGGGGCGTCACCGCCTGGAGGCGGCGGGGCGTCACCGCCTGGAGGCGGCGGGGCGTCACCGCCTGGAGGCGAGTAGCCGCCCGAATACGGCGGTGAATCGCCGCCCGGATACTGAGCGAAAGCGGACGTGGACGACAGGATTACCGACAGAGTCACCGTCGCCGTCAGAAACGCCATGGCTGCCAGCGACATCGAGTAACGGCGAGAGAATCGCGCCGATCGCACGCCTTCCCGGCGCGACGGAAAACTCCACAAACGCGACATTGCATCCCTACCTTTCTTCCTCACCGACGAGGAACGTTCGCGGACAGCGAATGAACTCGGAGCACCACCTCGCCATCGAGGCTGTGCAAACGCCGCCTCCGCCAAGTCTGCCAAAACCGCCATTTCCGATTCGGGGGATGCCATAGGCTGGCGTCAGGGAGTCGCCCAAATCGGGGAGTTTGCGGGTGAGTCAGACTTTCGCAGACGATCCGGTTCTGAGGGAAATGCTGATAATTCGCTCCGCGAATGCTGGAAATCTATAGGACTCGCCGATCCGAGCAATGCTCTCAGTGGGGGGGGACGTCTGCGAGAAGCAACGCACGTGTCGTAAGTCACTGCTATGTAATCGGTTGTGAGTGTTGCAAAAATGCAACGTAATTGCGTTGGCGTCCCCCGAATAGCGGTGGTGGACGCCGCGCCATCCCCCCTGTCCCCACTCGCCAACTGCTCGACCCGCAATAGAATGGGGCGCGAACATCCTGTCACCGCGAGCTTCCCATGCTGCAAATCCGCATCGGCATTCACTTAACGAGCTTGCGACTGCCGCTGGCGAAGGCCGCGCCGCTGGCGAAAAAGTTGGGCGCCGACGCGGTCGAAATCGACGCTCGAGGCGAATTGAACCCGCAGGCCCTCTCTCGCACCGGGCTCCGCCAAGTTCGCAAGCTGCTCGATGACTTGCAGCTGCGAGTCGCTGCGGTCACGTTTCGCACGCGCCGCGGCTACAACGTCAAAGACGAACTCGATCGCCGCGTCGAAGCCACTCGACAGGCGATGAAGTTCGCCTTCGAACTCGGTGCTTCGGTCGTCGTCAATCAAGTCGGCCGCATTCCGGCGCAGTCCGAAGGGGAATCTTGGACGCTCCTCACCGAAGTCCTCGCCGACCTCGGTCGTTACGGCCAACGCATCGGCGCCACGCTGGCCGCCGAGACCGGCAGTGAAGAAGGCGCCGATTTGGCGCGGTTGCTCGCCGCCCTCCCCGCCGGCGCGCTCGGCGTCACATTCAGCCCCGGCAATTTGATCGTCAATGGTTTTTCCGCGTCCGAGGCGATCAACGCGTTGGCCAAGCACGTGCTGCTGGTGCACGCGACCGACGCCGTGCGCGATTTGGGGCGCGGACGCGGGAGCGACGTTCCCCTCGGTCGCGGCTCGGCCGATTACCCGCACATCTTGAGCGTCCTGGAAGAGCAGCAATTCCAGGGTTATTTGTCGATCGAGCGCGACGCCGTTCCCCAGCCGCAACTGGAAATCGCGCAGGCGATCGAGTATCTCCGTCAAATGTAGTCGCTGTGAGTCGTTGTCGCGTCTCGTATTCCTCCGGAGGTCTCGTATCATGTCGCGGTCGTCGCACGTTTCCACTTCCGTCGCTCGCCGAACATTCCTGCAGACTTCCGCGGCCGTCAGCGCCGCCGTGGTCGCTCCTTCACTCTTTGCCGCCGACAAAGCTTCGCCCATGAACGAAATTCCCATCATCGACACGCACCAGCACCTGTGGGACATCGAGAAGTTCAAGCTGCCGTGGCTGTCTTCCGCGCCGAAGCTTGCCCGCAGCCATGTGACTCGCGATTACCTGGAAGCCGTCCAAGGTTTGCCCGTCGTCAAGGCGGTCTACATGGAGGTCGACGTCGATCCGTCGCAGCAAGTGCTCGAAGCTGAACACCTCCTGGAGATCGCCAAGCACCCCGAGAACCTCACCGTGGGCGCCGTGATTTCCGGACGTCCCGCCAGCGATCAATTCGCCGCCTACATTTCGCGGTACAAGGACAACTCGGTCATCAAAGGCGTGCGGCAAGTGCTCCATGTCGACGAAACAAAGCCGGGCACGTGCCTTGATCCGGCCTATATTCGCGGCGTGCGCTTATTGGGCGAGATGGGCAAGAGCTTCGATCTCTGCATGCGTCCCACGGAACTGGGCGACGCCGTCAAACTGGCTGACGCCTGTCCCGAGACTCGCTTGATCCTGGATCACTGCGGCAACGGCGATCCGCAAGCCTTTCCAAAGTCCAAGAAGTCCGGCGAGAAACCGCAGCACGATCCCGATCAATGGCGGCGCGACATCACGGCCCTGGCCGGCAAGAAGAACGTCCTCTGCAAGATCTCCGGCATCATCGCGCGGGCGACTCCCGACGCTTGGTCCGCCGAAGACCTCGCGCCGATCGTCAATCACTGCCTCGACGCCTTTGGACCCGATCGAGTGATCTTCGGCAGCGATTGGCCTGTTTGCACGCTCGTGGCGACCTACAAGGAATGGGTGGTCGCCCTTCGCGAGATCATCGCCAGCCGCCCCGCCGCCGACCAACGCAAGCTGCTGCACGACAACGCGGCCCGCTACTACAAGGTCTAGCGTCGAGGGGCCGCGCGATTACGGGCCTCGCAACGTGAAGTAGGCTTCGGCCGGGTGCAGTCGTTCGCCGTCCGAAGTCAAGTTGCGCACGCGCAGCTCGTAGACGAACCCGCGTCGCAGTTCGCTCAGTCGCAACCGCGTCCGGAGTCCTCCGAGCTCGACGTCGACCCGCTCGATCCGTTCGTCGCGCCGCTCTTGATCGTTCCCGCCGTAGGCGGGAGTCGAGACGCGGCGGTAAGACGACAAACCGTAGTGAGCGACTTGCGCGAGCCGCTGCGGGTCGAGCGGCCGGGTCCAGTCGATCTCGAAGCCGTCGTCGGTCGCACGCATTTCGGCGATCCCCGGCGGCAAGCGGTCGGCGGCGAAGGTCATTCGCACGATTTCGCCGTGGTTGTTGCCGCCGCCCCAGCCGCTGTCGCGAATGCCGCCCACGTACAACGCTCCTTCGGGCGAGACGGCGCAGCAGAGCGGTCCGAGCAGCCCTTGGTCGCCCTGCGGATCGTCCAGCGTCAGCGGATAGACCGCGCCTTGATACGTTTCGCCCGTCTTTTGCAGGCTCATCCGCACCAGTCGTCGCGTGTCGTATTCGCAGCCGACGAGATGTCCCGTGAAAGGTCCAAACGGGCGTTCGGCGGCGGAACGCGCGCCGGCGGGCAGGTCGAGCAACGCCAAGCCGTTGACGCTGCGGGTCCAAGGATGCGGAATTTCGATCGCCGGCGATTCGGTCGGCGGCTGGAAATCGGAACGTTGTTCCAGCGCATTGATGAACCCATAACGCTTGCCGGCGCGCACGTGATTGAGTTCGTTGAACGGGTTGTAGTTGCCCTGGTTGTCGGTCACGAACAATTGACCGTCGGTGCTTTTGGCGAACCCCATCGGGAATCGATGTCCGCCGGAAACGACTTCGAGCCGAAAGCGTTCGCCGGGACGGAGCGCCCCGTGCGGTGCGACGAGATGCACAACCGTCCCGCGCAGCCGCGCGGCCTCGAGGGGGCGTTTGTCTTGCTGGCAAGCGAGCCCGATGAAGTAGCCGCCCGCGCCGTCGCTGGGCAAGCCCACCGTCCAGTCGTGATAGTCGGCCGTGTGGCCCCACCCCGCCGCCGCCACCGCCGTCCGGTCCGCTCGACCATCGCGATCATCGTCGTACAGTCGCAGCACGGCGTACTTCGTCGCGACGTCGATCGCCTCCCCCGCCGCCGCAACTCCGTACGGCGCCGCCAACTCGTCGCTGAAGACGCTCCACGCATCCTCCAGCGAGTCGCCGTCCTGGTCGCGCGCCAGCAGGACGCGCCCCTTCAGCGATGCAACGATCAACGTTCCGTCGGGACGCCAAGCAAGCGCCGTCGGCATGGGACGCGGGTCCAAGGGAAGCCGCTGGGCGATGAAGCCCGGCGCCCCAGGAAGCTCCTCGAGCGGCGGTGTTTCGCGCGGCGCAGGGCGCGACTTTGTCGTCGTCGGGACGGTCGCCGCGTTCGACAGGAACTGGTCGTTTCGCTGCGTCGTCCGATACTCCAATTCCAATTCGACTTGATCGTCTCCCGCGCGCGGCGGCGGAAACAGCACCGATCGGTCGTCGTCCCAAGTCGCGCCGTCGGTCCGCAGCACGAGGCGACCGCCGCCCTGCTCGGGCGTCGTCGTCAAACGCATTCGCTGGTCGGGGCGCTCGAGCTTGATGCGAATGCGTCGTCGAAAGCCGTTCTCGGGCGCCAGCGAATTGCGATCGAGCGGCGTGATCGTTTGCACGACCTGAGCGGACCACCGCTTCTCGGGCGAGTCGTTCGTCGTCTCCGACGCTGGTGCGGCGGCGAACTCCAGCCGATAACGAATCTCCAGGCCGCCCTCCACATGTCGCCAACCCTCGAGATCGCACGGGAACTGGCCGAGGAGACGCGGTTCAAGCCTCGCATCGGCCGTTTGCCAGACAATGTCGGAAGTTTGCAATGCGGCGTCAGAAGGCGTGCGCGCTGCGGGGGCGAACGGCAGGAGGTTGACGCCTGCCGCCTCCCAATGCCAACTCTTCCCCTTCGTCCGCTGACGCGCGAGGTCCCCGAGCGACCAGCGGACGAGTCGCGGCGCCTCGAGGTCCCAGAGAACGTTGTGACGATTCGGGAGTCCGATCAACAACGGTTTGATCAGCGTCCGTCCATCGGCCTGCACGACGTCCGTAATCAACTCGGCCCGCTCCTGAGCCTCGGGAACGCCCGAGAGGCGCAGCGTCTGCACCGGATTCGGCTCGGGCGGTACGAAGTCGGACAGATTCAAGACGTGCCACGCCGCCGCCAACTGTTGGTCGAGTCGATCGTCGAGCACGCCGCGGACGGGGAGCTGCACCGAGGGCATTTCCATGCGCGGGACCAGTCGCGCCGGGTTGCGCACCCAGCGATCGAACCATTCGGGGCGAATGCGTTGGCCAAGCTCAGCGAGGTCGGGACCGCGCGCGTTGAGCGGCGCGGGAGGCGGTTGCACGCCGCCGACCGCATGGCAGCTCGTGCAACCAAAGCCATCGGGCGTGACGAGTCGCCCGCCGGCCGTGCGGAGCGCGAGGTCGTCGAGCGGCAACGCGGTGCGCGGCAAGACGTGCGAGGGATGCAGGTCGGAAGCCGCGCCGGCGGGAACGCGGTCTGACGCGACCAATAGGTCGCGCAGCTCGCGCAGTTCTTCGTCCGACATTTCGAATCGCGGCATTCGCACCGCCAGCCATGGGCGACGCGAACCGGGGGCGCGACGAATGGCGGCGTCGAGCGCCGCGTCGTGAAGTTTGTCGCCGACGCCGGTCAGCGACGGCGGGACGAGGGCGGGGAGGTGCGGCGCGAGTTCGGCGTCGCGCTGGACCACGGCGGCGGCCGCAACGCTGATCCCCGTCGAGCCGTCACGCGCATGGCAGGACAAACAGCGCCGTTCGCGCAGCGCGTCCACGAATCGCGTTTTCGTGGACGAGGGAGCGGCGGCCGTCTGCGGGCGAGCGTCCAAGGCCGCCGCGTAGGCGGCGAGCGCCTGCTGTTCTGGCCGAGTGAACGCGTAGCGCGGCCGCCGCGAGGCCGAGTCCGACGATACACCTTGCAGGCACGATTTGGGCGAATTGACTTGCGTCGCTTGAAGCGGCCGCCGCGACACGGCGTCCGCGACCGGTTGGGCTTCGGGCCCGCGATGACACGCCTGGCAATTCAGTTCGCGGAACAAGCTCCGTCCCCGTTCGGCGTCGCCCTCCTCCGCGTCTGGGGTGGCCGCGTTCGTCGAATCAGTCTTGGCGGCCGCAGCGGGCGGTCGGCGATCGGCGGGAAGCGACAGCGCCGCCGCCAAATCGCGCGCCTCGGCACGGTTCAAGTCGATCGCCGGCATGCGATGATCGACGTTGATCGCGGACGGATCGGCCAACCATCGCTCGACGAAGTCCGCCGGGCGTTTTCGGTGCAGCTGCGTCAGGTCGCCGCCCGCCCACGAGTCGTTCGTTCCCAACCCGTCATGGGTGTGACAGGCCAAGCAGCCGACCGTACGCAACAGCCTTAAGCCCGCTTGGGCGTTGGGCGTCGCAGGATTGCTTGGCTTGTTCGTCGCCGCCTGGCTGCTTGCCGGCTTGGCGGCCGGCTTTTCTGGCGGCGGCGCCGGGAGGGCTTTGCGTGGGGCAAGCGGTGCGGGGGAACGGTCGATCAGGTAGGCGGCCAAGTCGAGCGCTTCGGTGCGCGACAATTGGAAGTAGGGCATCGTCCGCGCAGCGTGCGCGACTTCGTCCGACTCCGGCGGCCGTTTCGCCTGCAGCCATTCCACGATCCACTCGCGCTGCAAGTTCCCACGCACTCGGTCCAGCGCCGGCGCACGCGCCGCGGGCGCTTCGCTCGCCGACTCGTGACACGCCGCACAACGCGCCTCGCGAAAGCGGTCGCGACCTAGCTGTTGGGTGCGAGCGACTTCCGCCTCGTCCCCCTGCGACTCGCGATCGTGCAGCAAAAAACGCGCGGGGATCGGTTCCAACGAAAATGCTGCGCTCGACCAGTACAGGCCGAGCCGCGCTGCCTGTGCGCTGGCGAGCGACTGGGTGGTGAATTGGATCTCGAGCCGATGGTGGTCGAAGTCGAGCGCGAGCGGGGGGCTGGCATGCCATGCGGGTTGGGCGCTGGCGGCGTCAAGCACCACTTGTTCGCCGATGCGCACCGTGACTCGGCCGCAGACATATACCGCCAGCCGATGCTCGCCCGGCTGTTGCACCCACAGGCGACCTCGCCAGCGCCAGGTGTAGGGGCCGTCTCCCAGACGCTCGTCGAGTCGGCGGGGATCGCCATCGACGAACGGTCGGTCGGCGAGTCGCGTCGTTTGGCGTCCAGCGCCGTCCGCCGCGACCAATACGAGTCCTGGACGAAAGGGGTTCTCGTCGTCCTCTTCGAGGTTTGCCTGCGCCGTGCTCTCTTGCGCCGCGCTCTGCTGCGCCGCGCATTGTCGCATCGCGTCCGGAGTCGTCGAGCACAGCAGCGCGACGCCTACGGTCAGCCACACGAGGCCTGTGTGTCGCAGGCGTGCCAACCCTTCGCGCATCGACAGACGACGCTGAATCGCACCCCTCATATCAGCGGCTCTTCGGCTTTCGGCGCGTCGCCGGCGGCGACTTGGCGGCTGCGGGAGCCGTCGATTTCTTGGCGGTTTTGGGAGGGGACTTCGCGGCGGACTTCGACGGCCGTTTGGCGGGCGCTTTGGCGGCTGGGCGAACCGACGGAGCGGCGTCCAAGTCGTCGGCGGCCAGTACGTCAGCGGCCAGTACGTCGGCGGCCAGTACGTCGTCGATCAGGGCGTCCACTTGAGCCATATCAAACTTCATGTACGCGGCGACGATGGCGAACAAGTGCTTTTCGACTTCGGCCAGCACGCCGTCGGCCGCCATCACGCGAATCATGTCGCGCAGCAATTCGATGCGATCCGCCTTGCGACGCGGGATTTGCACTTCGCCCGGGTGAGCCAAGGCGCGATTCATCGCCAGATTGTATTGGTGATCGGTCAGCTTCAGTTCCCGCGCCCGCTTCGACAGGAACTTGATTTCGCGTTCAGTAAGCTGATGGTCCGCCGTGGCGACGGCGAGCAGATTCATGAAAGTGAGCATGCGATCCACGACGTCGCTCCAGCTGTTGCCAAGAGAAGCGGTTGGACGCCGACTTCCTCGCTGAAGTCGCGCGTGATGCCGCCGAAACGCCCCTAGTGTAAGGATCGGGCGCGGGAAAGGAAACGACGGCCGGGCGACTCGATCGAATCAAGCCCCGCGAATCAAGCCTTGCGTATGAAATGCGCCGCATAACTGCGCACTTGGCGGCCGTTCAGTACGTGGACGGTGCGCAACCGCTGGATGGTGGAGTCGCTGAATTGAGCCAGCGGCACATGGACCAGCTTTTTGCGGAAGCGCCGCGCCAGTCGTCGCCAGCCAGCGCCGGGCGGGAGCGTGCTTAAGAGCGCGACATGCGGTTCCCGGGCATGGAGGCAGGCGGCGGCGACGAGTCGTTCTTCGAGCGTATCGGTGAAATCGAGTCGCGGGTCGGACCAGACGTCAGGGATGCCGACGGGAGGAAACAGGAATAAGGCGCCGCCGTACGTTGCGCGGCAGATGCCTGGGCCGATCAATTCCTCGCCGAAGTTCGTCGCGAAGAAGGCGAGCGTCGATTCCTCCTGATGTTCGGCGAACCAGGTCGTGCGCCAGGGATAGTCGCGCGGGTCGGCGGGCGAATCGAACAGCATCACGGCGCAGTCGAGCGTCCCGCGATTCGGAGGCAGTACTTTCACCCACAACTGGCCGTCGTGCCAGTGTCGCATCGTCTCGCGAATGTCGATGCCGTCCTGAATGCTGGTCGTAAACTTTTCCGTGCGCGCCAGATCGGCGCCCATGATCTGCTTCGCGCGCTCGAAGACATGCGAACGAAAGTTCTCAATCAACTCGTCTTCGGGCGGCCAACTGCATTGCTGGTACGGATTCCACTTCATGGCCCAGCGATCAAGCTCGCACTTCTCAGGCCGCCGCCGCAGTTCGAACGTCCGCCATTCCAGGGGCGGGCCGGCCAACCGACTTGTCATCTCCACCATTTCGCCGTCCGGCAGCCGCGCTCGATCGACGCTCATCTTGATCGATTGAAACGGCGAAATCTGGGGAAACGCATACTGCCGAGCCGTCTCGGCGACGTGCAAGGCGAACGCATCGCCCGCGATCTGCTGCGAGGCGACGACGAGCGTATAGAGATCGGGAGTCAGCCGGCTGTCGACGAGCGACAGATTGCGGATGTACTTCAGGCACTGGCGCAAGTGCAGCGGCGAGATCTTCCGCGCCCGCCCCTTGAACTCGGCCTGGTACGCGTCGCGCGCGACGAGCAGCAGTTGTTTGACGCCGTCGATGGACAGATTGGCGTCGTCGTCCAGTTCGGCGCGGGCCTGTTCGTACTGGCCGGTGATATACGGGAGTTCGCCGAGCATGAACAGCAGCGTCTGCGGGTCGACTTGAAACGTCTCCGTCTCGTCGACGACTGCATCTTCGGCCAGCGACGGCGTCCGCTCGACGAAGGCTTCGCGCAGCCAGGGCCAGTCCAGCAGCGAGCAAACGCAGAGTACGGAGCGGTGGCGGGCGGCCAGTTCATGAAGGCGGTGCGCCATGTGCACGATCCGCTGCTGCGCCTGCTCGCTGGTCGGCCGCTGCAGCGTCGGAAGAATGGCGGCCGCGAAGCGTTCGAGCGACGTTTGTTTGAGCGCATAGGCGTCGGGAAGCGGCGCCGAGTAGGCCTCGAACGGGCAGGTTTCCAAGTCGATGAACGCGCGGGGCACGCGTTCGCCGAGCGCCCAACGCAATGCGGCGATCACCGGTTGGCATGGATCGATCGGGACGTAGCTGAGCGTCGCCGGTGCGTCGTCGTCGGACCCGCCGCCCGCATCGTCGTCGTCCTCGCCCTCCCGCCAGGTCGGTTCGGGCTGCCACTGCGGCTCGTTGTTCCAATCGCTATTCCAGCGCGGTTCTCGCCGCGGCGATTCGCGCTGCGTCACCACCGTCGGCGTCGGGAGGAACTCAATCGCGCGCTCCACGTCCGCCTGAAACGAGGGCGGCAGGGGAACGGCCAGGCAGTCGTAGCGTCCTTCCAGCAGCAAACGCCGCACCTCGACGGCGCAATCGCCGCTGCCGTGCACCACGGGAAAACAGGTCACTCGCGGACTGAACGCTAGGACGGGGCTGGTCATGGCGGTTTAATCTTCATCCTCGTCGTCGTCCTCGTCGTCGTCGCCCCGATCGGGATGCAAAGGATCGTCGGGCGAAAAGAAGAAGTCGCCAAGTCCGAGCGGGACGGAGTCTCCGCCAAGCGTTCGGCTGCGGCGCTGCGCCAGCGACTCCAGGTCCGCCGCGTCCTCGCCCAAGCACGCCAACAGCGCCTCTTGCCAAGCTTTGTCTTTCCCCAGCGGATGTTGGGGATCTTGGCCGAGTCTCTTCATGGCGTACCGGAGCAGATTGATGCCGTCGCGCGGAGAGAAGTCGAGTTTCAGTTCATGAGCGTGTTGCAGGAAGTCGACGGTCATGGCGAGCATCTGCGGTTCGGCGAACGGCAGGTGATAGTGCAGGATCGACAGCTCGTCGTGCCGATTCGGAAAACCCACCTTCAGCGTCGGCTGCAGGCGGCTCAAGATGTAATCGGGGATCTCGTAGGTCGAGTCGTCTTGGTTCATCGTGACGCAGCAGCGGAAGTCGCGATGCGCGGGAATCGTGATGCCCGCGACGATTGATTCGACGTAGCGGCGATGATCGAGCAGCGGAGCGAGGCTCGCCCACGACTTCTCGTTCATGCGGTTGCCTTCGTCGAGAATGCAGACGCCGCCGCGCAGCATGGCGGTGACCAGCGGCGAGGCATGGTAGGCGATCTTGCCGCTTTCGGCGAGCACCGGCGTGATCAGCAGATCCTCAGGGCGCGTATCGGCCGTGCACTGATAGATGTAGAGCTCTTGTTGTCGCGCTTCGGCGGCGGCCATGCCGAGCGCCGTCTTGCCGATGCCCGGGGAACCGACCAAACGCGGGGCGAGCGGCAGGTCTTGGTCGTCGACGACGATCCAGCAGGCGAGCAACTGCTTGAGCACCTCTTGCTGGCCGATCCATTTCCCGGTGGAGTCGTGGGACTGACTGAGTTTGAGACGCACGCCGCCGACGTCGACGTGGGTGGGCTGCGAGGCGTGTTTCATAGCGGGAACTTGTTGAGGGAAAAGAGATCGCGTAGAGTTGCTGGGAGTTGCGTTGTAGGGGCCGGACGGCGCGCCTGTCAATCACCGGCCCGCGCTCGGCTCGCTTTTCGCCTGCAGGACGGTCCGCAATGTGGAAACGGGTGGTCGCGGTCGCGGTGGTCGCGACGATCTTGATCGCAGCGCTGTTGATCGGCCAACAGCGTCCAGGGCCGCTCAAGGTTTCCGGCTTTCTGGAGTCGGATGAGATTCGCGTGGGGTCGCGGCTGGGCGGACGCGTGGCCCAGGTGCTGGTGGAGGAAGGGGCGACGGTCGACAAGGACGCCGTCCTGTTGCGGCTCGAAGCCTTCGATCTGGGGCAGCGGTTAGAGGAAGCGGAAGCCGAACGGGAAGGTCGTCGCGCCGATCTCGCACGACTCCAAAAGGGCTTCCGCGAAGAGGAAGTCGCGCAAGCGGCCGCTCGCAAGGAGCGGCTCAAACAGAAACTCGACGCCCTCGAAGCAGGCCCGCGCAAGGAAGAGATCGAGGCCGCTCGCGCTCGCCAACGGCTCGCTCTGGCGCAATTTGAACGCGCCAAAATCGCTCACGAACGCAACGTGAATTTGGCGTCGAAAGACAACAGCGTCATCAGCCGCGATGCACTCGACCGGTCCATGGAGGAACTGCGCGTCGCCGAAGCGCAGAAGGATGTGCGCGATCAGGAACTGCGACTGCTGGAAGAGGGAACGCGCGCGGAGGACAAAGCGGCCGCTCGAGCGGAACTGGCCGAGGCCGATGCAGCGTGGCGGCTGGCCTACAACGGATCGCGACCGGAGGACATTGAGCGCGCGGCGGCGGCGGTGAAGGCGGCCGAGGCGGCGGTAGAAGCGATCAAGGTGCAGCAGGGCGAACTGGCGGTGCGGGCGCCGTCGGCCGGCGTCGTCGATGCGATCGACTTGCAGCCCGGCGACCTCGTCCCTCCCAACGCGCCCGTGCTGTCGTTGGTCGATGCGCGACGCCTGTGGGTCCGCGCGTACGTTCCCGAGAACCGACTGCAACTGAAACTGGGCCAGTCGCTCGCCGTCACCGTCGACAGCTACCCGGGCGAGAAGTTCATGGGTGAAGTGACGTTTATCGCGCGGCAGGCCGAGTTCACGCCGGGGAACGTCCAGACGCCCGAGGAACGCTCGAAGCAGGTCTTTCGGATCAAAGTCACGCTCCGCGAGGGATTGGATCGGCTGCGGCCTGGCATGGCGGCCGACGTGTGGTTGGAATGACCGCCTCCTCTCCACTCGTCCTCGACGTGCAGCACCTTTCGCGGTCGTTCGGCTCGCTGCGTGCCGTGGACGACGTGAGCTTCTCGATCGGTCGCGGCGCCATCTTCGGCCTGCTGGGCCCGAACGGCTCGGGCAAGTCGACCATCATTCGCATGCTGTGCGGAGTGTTGTCTCCGACGGCCGGATCGGCCACCGTCTTGGGGTGCGACGTGACGCGCGAACCCGAGGCGATCAAGCGCCGCATCGGCTACATGTCGCAGAAGTTCAGCTTGTACGCGGATTTGTCGGTGCGCGAAAACCTGGACTTCTACGGCCGCATCTACGGATTGTCGCGACAGCAATTGGCAGACCGTCGCGACGCGGTCCTCGAGCTCACGTCGCTGGGCGATCGCCTGGATCAGTTGGCGGGCGTCCTGTCGGGCGGTTGGAAACAGCGTTTGGCCCTGGCCTGTTCGCTGATTCACGAACCGGAGCTCATCTTTCTCGATGAACCGACGGCGGGCATCGATCCCGTGGCGCGGCGGCAGCTCTGGGACCTCTTGTTCGAGTTGGCGGGGCGCGGGGTGACGCTGCTGGTCAGTACGCACTACATGGACGAGGCGGAACGCTGCTCGGAGGTAGGCTACCTCTTTCAATCCAAGCTGCTGGTGGTGGGACGGCCGGAACAACTGAAGCGGCTTCCCGAGGTGACGCCGGCCGGTTCAAGCCGCTGGGAGATCGCCGTGCCCGATCCGCCGCGGCGCCTCGCCGCGCTGCGCGACAACCCCGCGGTGCTCGACGCCACCCTGTTCGGCGAGACGATTCACCTGTTGGCGCAGAACAGTTTGAGCCCCGAGGAGCTTGGGCGCCTGGCGCAGGTCGAAGGCGAGCCGCCGCAGGTGCGCGCGATTCAGCCTTCGTTGGAGGACGTGTTTGTGGCGCTGACTCGCCACGCCGACGCGCAGGCTCGCCCCGAGCTCCAGGCCGAAACGCCGCCGGAGAGTGCGCTCGAGGAGAAGCTCGAGAATGCTCGTCCAGCGGAACCAGACCGGCAGCCGGAAGAGACCTCGCCGCCGCAGCAGCACCCGCCGCCGCAGCCGCGGCGCGCCGTGCATCGCACGGGCGACGGGTTTTGGGCCGTGTTGATCAAGGAGTTTTTCCATTTGCGACGTCAGCCGGCGACAATCTTCTTCATGCTCGTCGTCCCCGTCATGCAAACGATGGTTTTCGGTTATGCGCTCGACACGCAAATCGAAGATATACCGACGGTGCTCTACGACATGGACGGTCGGCAGGCGGGACGCGAGTTGTCGGAGGCGTTCGTCAACACGCGGGTGTTCAAGATCGTCGAGCGCGTGCAGGATGACGAGTCGTTTCGGCGAGCGCTGACGTCGGGGCGGGCGCGCGTCGGCGTGCGGATTCCACCCCAATACTCAGACCGCGTGCTGCGCGGCGAACAAACGGCCGTGCAAGTGCTCATCGACGGCAGCGACTCGCAAGTCGCCACCACGGCGATGAACGCGGCCAATCTCCTGGGACTCAATGTCTCGCTGCGGTCGTCGAAGCCGCGGATCGAGGCGCAGCAGGTGCAGGTGGCGCGGGACGATAAGGGGCACGTGGCGGTGCCGGTCGAGGTGCGGCCGCGGTTGCTGTTCAACCCCGATCTGGAGAGCGCTCACTTCTTCGTGCCAGGATTGGTGGGGATCATCCTGCAATTGGTGACGCTGTTTTTGACGTCATTTTCGGTAGTGCGCGAACGCGAACAAGGGACGTTGGAACAGTTGTTTGTGACGCCCGTCGGTCGCACGGGGCTGCTGATGGGAAAGCTGATTCCCTACGCCACCGTCGGGATGCTCGAGATGCTCATCGTGTTGACGGTCATGATGTACGTATTCGGCGTGCCGATCCGCGGCAGCCTGTGGCTGCTCATCGGCCTCTCGTGCCTGTTCATCGTGTGCGCGTTGGGCCTGGGGCTGCTGGTGTCCACGGTGGCGTCGACGCAGGTCGAAGCGCTGCAGTTTGCGTTCGTGGTGATGTTGCCGAGCGTCCTGTTGTCGGGATTCATTTTCCCGCGCGAGCAGATGCCGTTGCCGATCTACGGCATCTCGTTTCTGATCCCCGTGACGTATTTCATTCAGATCTTGCGCGGCATCGTCCTCCGCGGCGCCGATTTCGTCGACCTTTGGCCCTGGGCCGGCGGACTCGCAACCTGCTGCGTCATCATCCTCCTCGCCAGCATCGCCCGTTTCCGCAAGCAAATCGCGTAGAACAGGCTTCCAGCCTGTTACCCCTCCCTCCCCTCCCTCCCGCCTCTCCCCTCTCCCCCCCCGCCCCCCGCCTCCCCGCCCCGTCACTCGGCCCGCTCAAACTTCACTTCGTAGGTTTCACCCAGCGCCGCCTGGAAATAGGTGCCGACCAGTTGGTCGGCGGTTGCGTCGAGGTGGAGATCGTAGATGCAGCCGGGGTAATTGACGTCGCGGAGTTCGACGGTGAGGTGCGCGGCGTCGCCGTGGGAGTGGGCGTTGGCTTTCTCAACGTGGATCTGGGACGGGTTGAGGTACGTCGCCTCGATCTGTCCTTGCGCGTCGACCGACTTGATCTTCAAGACGTAATCGGCGTCGCTGCGCTTCCAGCGGCCGACCAGCTTTTGCAGCGCCTCGCTGGAGTGCTCGTCGGCCGAGTGACCGGCGGCGGAAGATTGGGCAGACGAGCTGCTTGCCGAGTTGCTTGAAGAGGACGACGACTTGGCCGGCGTGTTGCCGACGGCCGTTTCGCCCGAGGGAGGCCGACGCTTGCGACCCCCGCCCTGCGGAATCAAGGCGAGCGCGAGGAGGGCGACGCCGACCAGCAGCAGGCAGCCGGCGAGCCAGCCCCAGTTTCGAGTGCCGGACGATTTGCGTCCAGCGGACGTCTGAGCGGCGGTGGATTTGCTCATGAGCGACGGCTCCTAGTGCGAAGGGCGAACGGTCGGCGGTGCGCGGGGGTGGATGCTTCAAACGGCGTCATTCTACGGTCGACGGCGCACGGGGAAACCCCCGAACGACGTCGGTCAATTGGGAAACTGTAGGGACTGTACAAATGCTATTGACTGTGAACGCGTGTATATTACGATGACGAACGTGTGTGTTGCGTTAGGAATTTGTAGGAAGGAAACCGCCATGTCGGCTCTCGATTCGCTCACCGAACGCCAGCGGAAGGTGTATGACTTTATTCGCGACAAGATCGTGAACCGGGGCTACGGTCCGACGGTGCGGGAGATCGGCGAAGAGTTCGAGATTAGTTCGCCCAACGGCGTGATGTGCCACCTCAAAGCGCTGGAGAAAAAGGGGCTGATCACGCGCAGTCCTAACAAGTCGCGGGCGATTGAGTTGGATCGGGAAGTGCTGGAGGAGACGAAGGGGCTGCCGATGGCGGGCGTCGTGGCCGCGGGCCTAACGCAGTTGGCGTTTGAGCAGCAGGAGCGGATCGACTTGTCGGAGTTGTTCAACAAGAAGAACTTGTTTGTGCTCAGTGTGAGCGGCGATTCCATGATTGAGGCGCAGATCGCGGACGGCGACTACGTAGTGGTGAAGCGCCAGAAGACGGCGAGCCCTGGGCAGATGGTGGTTGCGCAAACGCCCGAAGGGGAAGCGACGCTCAAGTATTGGTTCCCGGAAGCAAACCGCATCCGCCTCCAACCCGCCAACTCCACCATGAAACCGATCTACGTCCCCCGCGCCGAAGTGCTGGGAGTCGTCGTCGGCGTCGTCCGTAAGCTGGTCTAGCCACGGAGTTGTTTGCCGCAGATTTTCTTGCCGCAGAATTTCTTGCCACAGAGGGCTCAGAGGTCACAGTGGGCTCAGAGGTCACAGTGGGCTCAGAGGTCACAGTGGGCTCAGAGGTCACAGAGAATGTGACGAGGGGCGGGAAATAGGAGGGGCGGAATTCTTGTTGGAAGCGGGACGCAGGTTTCTTGGATTCGAGTGAACGGCGGCCTGGAAGCCTTTTCCGATCCCTCACTTCCACTGGATCCATTGCACTGCATCATTTGCACTGCATCATTTCCGCGTGAATGATGCGACTCATCTGAATGGATCAAGTGACGTCATCGCTTGATCACTAGCTGCAAAACACAGAATCAGAAACATGATTCAGTGCATGCAACTCCCCCACGCCCCAACTCTTCGCCCCCCAACTCTGTGGCCTCTGCGCCCTCTGTGGCAAATCCCGCCGCCGCAAAGAACTCGGTGGCGCTACTGGATGAGGCCCGTGGCGCGGCCGGCTTGGGCCAGGATGTTCAGCGCGAAATCGAGCTCGCGTTTGCCGTGGAGGCTCGAGATACAGGTGCGCAGACGCGGCGCGTTGATCGGGACCGCAGGGAAGGCGACCGGGACGACTAAGAGCCCCATTTGTCGGCAGCGAGCGGTCATTTCGAGCGTCCAGGCTTCGTTCTTGGTCATGATCGGGACGATCGGAGTCGTCGTATGGCCGATGTCGAAGCCGAGCCGTCGGAGACCGGCGACGTAGTAATCGCGGTTCTCATGCAACCGAGTGACGCATTCCGGCTCTTCTTCCAGCACTTCGACCGCCGCCAGCGCCGCGGCCACTTGCGGGTTGGACAAAGCGCCCGAGAAGATGTATCCGCGCGCGTGATGGCGCAGGAACGTGATGATTTCGTCGTTCGCCGCGACAAATCCGCCGCTGCTGGCAAACGTCTTCGACAGCGTGCCCATCTTCACGTCGATGTCGCCGTTCGCCAACCCAAAGTGTTCTTGGATGCCATGGCCCGTTTTGCCGAGCACCCCGAGGCTGTGTGCTTCGTCGACCATCAGCAGCGCTCGGTGCCGCTTGCAAAGATCGACCACGCCTGGAAGGTCGATGACATCGCCATCCATACTGAACACTGCATCGACCACGACAAGCGTGCGCCTGCCGGCGGCGCGCGCCAGTTGTTGAGCCAGAGCGTCGAGGTTGTTGTGCTCGAAGGTCCAGAAGTCGGCGCCCGACATGCGACAGCCGTCCACAATGCTGGCGTGATTCCAGGCGTCTCCGATGACGACGCACGAACGATCGACGAGCGTCGAAATGGTCGACAGGTTCGTGACATAGCCGCTGCTGAACACGAGCGCATCGTCGGCGCCCATGAAGCTTGCGAGTTTTGCTTCGAGTTTTTTGTGCAGGTCGGTGGTGCCGGTGAGCAACCGGGCGCCGTGGTGTCCGGTGCCGAAGGTGTCGAGCGCGGCGCGCGAGGCGGCCTGCAGTTTGGGGTGATCAAGCAGCCCCAGGTATTCGTAGGAACCTAGCATGAGCATTCGCCGCCCCTCGGCGACCACCCACACCCCGTCGTGCTTCGAAATGGGCGTTTCAAAGAAGTAGGCGTTCTTCTGCTTCAGCTGCCGAATGCGTCCATTGAGTTGCGCGTAGTGTTCAATCAGCGCCGCGCCGGTCGCCGAGGGATCGACAGGACCGATCGGCGCCTCTGCAGCCTCCCCCATCGTCGAGTGGTCTTCGCTGCGGTCCGCGGCTGGGAGCCCCGTCGATCGGCCCTCAACGCTGCTCGGAGCCTCAAGCGGCCGACTGGCGACAGGGAGGCGGTCGAGGTACTCGGCGATCTGTCGAATATTCTCCAACTCGAATAATACTTCAGGGTTAAGTCGCTTGCCGGTCTCTCGTTCCAGCTCGCAACTGATCGCCGCAACGCCCAGTGAATCGACCCCGAGCGCGGTCAACGACTGATCTTCTTCAATCCACTCCACGGGCGTCTGGGCCTCCTCGCGCAGCCAACGCATCAATTTCGAGCGAATCATCTCGCGCGTCGTCGAAGCGCCCATGGTGTTGGTGGGAATCGCGGAAGCCATGGCTCAATCCTGAGTGGGAGGGAGGAGGTGCTCTGCAGGTATCCATAAGCCTACCGAATCAGACTCCCCCACAACAGGTGAAATCATTCGAATCATCGAAAATCCGCATAGCACCGCGTCAAACATCGGTTTTCACCTACCAGACTTCGAAGCCGCCGCAATGCCGCAGGAACTCCACCCATTCCTTCAAATGTTCATCCTGAACCCGATAGGGCGAAAGTGTTTCGAGCTGCGGGTTGGACGCCAGTTCGGTCTCGGTCACAAAGCGCCCGTCCGGCGTCACTCGCAGGCCCAGGTCGAGTCCATGGCCTTCGGTATGTTGTTCGAGCCAGCGATCGAAACGGTTGGCCATTTCGCGGCACACCGCCGATTCGCGCGGGCCTGCGCCGACGTTGACCCCGAGTCGAACGAGGGTGGCTTCGTCCAACAAGTCGCTGCACAGCTCATTGATCAGCGACTGGATCGGTCGCCACGACCAAATGTTGGCGCGAAAGTATTTCCCCGCAGGTCCTGTCGGATTGCATCCCCAGACATCCATTCCCATGGCCGTTTCTCCTTGAGCGACTGGACGTGCGACCACGCAACGCCCCTGCGGCGATCGCGTCGTACGTCGCTCCTACCAATCGCAATCGGAGAAAAAATCGGCCCTGAATTCTGGATGGAATTTTCAGGAATCTGCGGAGATTTTCCTTACGTCACGAGGCCCTTGGTCACCAACATGAAGACGTCTTCTAGCGTCGGGTCTTTGTCCGCGTAGCTACGCACGCCCACCCCTTGGGCGACCATGTCGTACAGCAGGCGCGCCACGCCCTCGTCGTCTGTGTCCAATTCCACCGTCACCGTCCCTTCGTCCACCTGGACGCTGCGGACGTGCGGCGAACTGCGAATCACCGACAATCCCACATCCATGCCCGAGGCGAACTTCACTTCGATCATGCGGTTTCCGCGAATGCGGCGGTATACATCCTGAATCGGACCGTGCATCAGCAACTGGCCGCGTTCAATGATCCCGATCGTCGTGCAGGTGTCCGCCAGCTCCGACAAGATGTGGCTGGAGATCAGCACCGTTTTGCCCATCCGCCGCAATTCCTTCAGCAGCGCTTTGACTTCGATGCGGGCCCGCGGGTCGAGCCCGCTGGTGGGTTCATCGAGGATCAAGACGGGCGGGTCATGGACCAGCGTTTTCGCCAGACACAGTCGCTGCTTCATCCCGCGCGACAGACCGTTCACGTAGTCGTCGCGCTTGTGACCCAAATCCAGCAGCTCCAAAACGTCTTTGATCACTTGTCGTCGCTTGTTGCGTCCCAAGCGATACGCGACCGCAAAGAAATCGAGGAACTCCCAGACCTTCATCCCGTCGTAGACGCCGAAGTTGTCCGGCATGTAGCCGACGCTTTGCCGCACCATCATCGGCTCGCGATTGACGCTGTACCCGTTGACCATCCCCTCGCCGCGGCTGGGCTTCAACAGCGTCGCCAAAAAGCGAATCGTGGTGCTCTTGCCGGCGCCGTTGGGGCCGATGAACCCAAACAGTTCGCCGGCCTCAATCTTGAGATTCAGCCGCTCCACGGCGCAAAAGTCGCCGTAGTCTTTGCCGAAGTCGACCAGTTCAATCATCGGGAGCGATCCTGTGAGGCGATTTCGCGCGTCGAAACACGGCGTGGTGGTTAGTTGGGTAGAGAAGTCGGCGGCGGCGGAGGAGGTTGAGGAGGCGACGTCGCCGACGAAGAAGGCGCGCCAGGGGGACGGGCAGGCGGGGATGCGGCAGGCGGGGATGCGGCAGGCGGGGATGCAATGCGGGGGGGGATTCCAGAGGGGGGTGACAGGCTGGAAGCCTGTCCTACGGCGGGCTCCTCGCTCTCGACGGGAGCAGGCACGTAGTAGTCGGTGCGGACGTTGGCGTCGCGATCCACGGGCGGCAAATCGCCGCGCCGGAGGTGGCAGACGACGACGGTGCGCGTGGCATTTTGAGCGGCGACCGGCGCGAAGGTCACGCCCGACAGGTCGTCGGGCGACCAGCCGACCAGCCGAATGTCGCCGTCTCCCAACTGCATCTTCCGTATGGCCAGTTCGGCGAAACGATCCAGCGGCATCTCGCCCGACTCGCGCGGCAAAGCGGCGTTCCAAACCTTCGATTCGTTCCACTCGCGCACCCACGGACGTATGGCATCCTCGCAGGGCGTAAATCTCACCGGCGTCTGCGATCGCGGCGCCAGACTTCCGATCCAACACTGCTCGTATCTCTGTCCCACGCGCCGCACGAGCCCGACGTCGGACAGCGCCAAATCGCCATGATTGTGCAGCTCCCAACCGTTCGCGTCGTCGCCCTCCAACTCCATTGGGCCGTTGAGCGGCAACATCTGCTCGCTGTGCAAGAGTTCCGTCGAATTGGAATTCACCAAGAAGTCGCGCAGCCGCACCTGATCGTCCCGCCGAAAACTCACGCTCCGGCTCGACGCATACATGCCCGCCTGCGGCGCGGCGCCTTTGCTGAACGGTTGCGCGACGGCCGATGGATCGCTGAACGTCACGTCATAGCCGGTCGACAACGAAGAATACAGCAATGTGTAGCGAGTGAGATGGCCGCGATCATAGCCGCCTTGCATCTCCAGCACCGCCACCTCGCGGCGACTCCGTACGAAGCCGATGTCCAGCTGCGCTTGGCGGATGACCACGATCGCGCCGATGATCGCCAGGATGGGAACCGCGAACCAGGCCCACTCGACTTTGCCGATGAGCCGAAAGACGAGCCAATTCACGGGGACCAGCACAACCAGATAAATCGCGACCATCTTCAGCACGAACGACGCCTCGGGGATCGAGATGCCCGCCGCTTCGCGAATCGTGTCCAAGACGGCGGTCGAAACGCCGCTGTCGTCGTTCCAGCCCGCCACGCCCGATAACCGATCGGGGCTCGCTCCGCGCAGCCGATAGTCCTCATACACCTCGGAAGGCAGCGAAGTCGCCTCCGCCGTTGCCGGCGGACGTGCTGCGGGGACGGGCGTGGCGACCGGAGGCGCATCGGCGCCCGCCGCGGAAGATTCGTCTGCTTCGTTGCGCTCCCCGCCGGCGCGTTCGCTGCGCGACGGCTCCAGTTGACCAATGTCGCGAGTGAAGTAACGCAACGTCGACATCAATCGTGGGTCGGTGGGGTGCAGGTCGCGGAAACGATCCCAGATCGGTTCTGCACTGTCGTCGTTCAAGTCGGCCAGCTTCTGAAAGTCGCGCGCGGGTCGGCGGAGCAAGCAGCCGTTCAAGAAGTTGTCAAAGCTGGGCCAGTTCCGCACCGACTCGTCGTCGATCGGCAGCGCCGTCGCCACGATCCGTCCCCCGCCCACTCGCCGTTCGCACACCAAATCGCCCGTATTCGGAATCCACTGCGCCCCGGTGCGCAGTTTCAGTTGGACGCCGAGCAACGGTCGGCCCCCTTTCAGTTCGAGCTTCCGCGGCGCCATCGGCGCTCGCTTGGCGGGCAGCGACCAGAACTCATCCAGCGGCTTGAGTTCGGCGGGCCCCAGATCGCGTGCTCCCTCGCTTTCGGCCGGCAGGTAGGGGGCGAGGAAGCTGGTCTTGAGTAAATCGAGCGATCCGGGGCCGTTGATGATCAACTGCCCGCCCCACTGCACCCAGTCCAGCAACGCCTGTTGCTGTTCCGTCGACAACACATTCGGATCCAACTCGTCCCAAAACAAATAGGCAATGCTGGTCCAGGTCAGCGGATGCGAGGGGAGCGGCACGAATTCATTGGTCGGCGGCAAGATGACGCGATAGTGATACTTTCGACCGCCGTCTTCGCCGTGCGCCGGCGGCGCGATCGAATCGAGCACCTTCAGGAAACGGAAATTGTTCGGTTCCTTCGCCAACACCACCATGAAGTACTCGTATTCGAGCATTTCCGTGGTCGCTTCGCGGCTTTCGCTGACCTGCTTTCCGCCGCGCGCCGCCAGCAGCTTGCCCTCGAACCAAACTCGCTTCGTCTCCGTGTTCGCCGCCGTCCGCGGCACTCGCGGCACGTACGTCGTCAACTCGACCACGCGCACTTGGCCCTTGGGGAGCGACACCGGGCGGTTCAATCGCAGGTGAAAGTCCGTGTCTTCCACCAAAAACGGCCGACCGTCGCTGTCGGTCGCAGCCAACTCGAATTCGGCCTGAAAGTCGAAATTGTTGGCCCGCATCTGTTCGGTCATCGTGACCCAATGACCGGGCTTCACGAAGTTCTGCACCTGATCTGGGTCGTCGGGATAGCTGGTCAACTGCGTGACTTCGTAGTCCGGCAGTTCCTTCTTCTTCTGTTTCTTCTTCTCCGCTTCTTCTTCCTCCGCTTTCTTCTTGGCCGCCGCGCTGTCCTTGCGACAGCCGCTGCAGCCTGGGAACGCAATCAGCGTCGCGCAGGCCAGCGCCCACATCCAAAACCAAGGACGTTGCGGCGACCACCAACCGGGTCGGGACGATGTCGAGCCACTAGCTGCCAGCGCGTTTGCCATCGCCGTTACACGTTGCCGAGGAAGAGAAAAGCAAGAACCTGCAACTGAGATTCTCCGACGGGCGAAAGCCTATCAGCGCATCTCGCCTCGTTCCACCATACGAGCGTAATCGGCGGGCGTATCAATGTCGCTGGGCGGCGACTCCAGTTCATCCGGAACTTCCCGCACCGGGTGCATCGTCAGCAGGCGGTTGATTCCTTCGTCCTCCCCCAATTGGTCGACGGCGCACGCCAGCCGCCAGGGAAACACGACCGGGTGGCCGCGGCGCCCGCCGTGCAGCGGCACGCAGATTTCGCGACGTCCTGAGTCGGCTGCCGCCAGCATCCGCTCGATCGTCTCGCGACTCAATGTCGGCAGGTCGGCCGGCGCCAGCAGCCAAACATCGTCGTCCGTCGGCTGCTCGTGCGTTGCCAGCCAGCGCAGCGCCGCCGCGACCGATGCCTTCATGTCGAGCGGATCTGGGGTCGGACGGACGATTGCCAGCCGTTCGTCGCCCGCCGCCTCCGCCGCCGCTTGGCAGGCGTTCGCCAGCGCCTGGTCGTCCGCCCGCACCACGACGACGACACGATCGACGCGGGCGGCGAGCCACGTCTGGAGCACGGCGTCGATGATGGCGGCGTTGCGCCACGGCAACAGCAGCTTGGGCCGGCCCATGCGAACGCTGCGGCCAGCGGCGGGGAGGATCGCAAAACTGCGCATGTCGAGTTGCTCCTGGGGCGCTGCGTGGATGCTACCATAGAGGGTCGTCGGCGGGTCGGACCGCCCGAGTCACCGCCGTCAACTTGCACTGCGACCGCTATGGGCCCTTCGCCGTTGCTCTCTGAATCTCCCTCCGCCCGTTCCGAAATACGCGTCTCCTGGCCCAGCGTACTCGCGCTGTTGGCGACCGCGGGGCTCACCGCCTTGCCCGCGCTGGTCGATTTGATCGAGCATCTCCAGGCGACTCGTTCCCCGGGGCTCGCTCCTTGGGCCCTGATTTCACTCGGCGTCGCCGCCCTGGAATTGGCCTACATCCCCTATTTGACTCAGTTCGCGCGGCGTGCGGCCTATCGAGTCGTCGCGATCGTGCTGTTGGCGGTCGCCATGGCGTGCGCGCTCCTGCTGGGCGTCGCAATGCTGTCCGGCGTCGATGGCCGCGTCGTCGGATGGCTCGGGCTCAGCAATTCGCTCCCCTCCGCGCGTCTGTGGTGCGCCGTTCTCACCGTCGCGTCCACGCTCTCGGCGCTCGTCGTCGGCCGTCGGTAGGGGGTTGGCAACGCGTCAGCGCCCTCCCGTCCAATCGCGGCTCGTCGTACACTGTCGAGGCGTCTGGGATGCACATTGCAATCAAGCGGCTTGTCGGCCGCTTGCCGGCCACCGTCACGCCGCCATGGTCAACACGCTTTACCTTCCCGAACTGCGCGAATACCTGTCCGAAGGGAACGAGGCGGAACTGCGCGAGTTTTGCACCGCGCTGCATCCTGCGCGGACGGCCGAGTTCATGGAAGGGTTAACGGCCCCCGAAGCCTGGGCGGTGCTTAAGCATGCCGAACCCCACCAGCGCGAGCAAATCTTCATCTATTTCGATCACGAGAAGCAGATCGAAGTACTCGAGGGGCAAGATCGAGCGGAAATCGCGGCGCTGATTGAGGAACTGGCGTCCGACGACCGAGTCGACTTGATTCACGAATTGCAGCCTGGGGTCGTCGACGAACTGTTGCCGCTGCTATCGCCCGACATCCGCCGAAACATTCAGCGGCTGCGCGCCTACCCTGAAGGAACCGCCGGCGCGGTCATGACGACTGAATTCGCGCGGCTCGCCGGATCGCTGACCGTCCGCGAAGCGCTCGACGAACTCAGTCGGCAGTCGGAACATCTGGAAACGATCTACTACTTGTACATCATTGACGCCGAGGGGCATTTGCGCGGGACCGTGACCACGCGTCAGCTGGTCTCGGGGATCGGCAAGCCCGACATTCGTCTGGGCGACATCATGGAAACCGAACTGATCGTGGCGAATGTTCGCGACGATCAGGAAGATGTAGCGCGGAAAGTGGCTCGGTACGACTTGCTGGCGATCCCCGTCGTCGACGATGAACTCCGGATGCTCGGCATCATCACCCACGACGACATCATCGACGTCGTGCGCGAAGAGGCGGTCGAAGACGTGCAACGCATGGCGGGCGTTACGCCGCTGGATGAATCGTACCTCCGCACGCCGCTGATCACGCTCAGTTGGAAACGCGGCATGTGGCTCGCCATCCTCTTTTTCACCGCCCTCTTCACCGCCTCGGCGCTGAAGTACTACGAAGAACGACTCAAAGAGTGGCCGTGGCTCATCATGTTCATCCCGTTGATCATGTCGAGCGGCGGGAATTCAGGGAACCAATCGGCGACGCTCATTATCGCCGCCATTTCTACGGGCGACGTGTCGTTGAAGGACTGGTATCGCGTCGTCCGCCGCGAGCTGATCGTCGGGCTCATGCTGGGCGGTTTTCTCGCCGGCTGCGGCTTCCTCGTCTCGTGGCTCCTGACGCTCAACGAACCCACCGCTCGCCAATACGCCCTCCAACTACTCGTCGTCCCTGGCACGCTGGTGCTCGTCGTCACCTGCGGCGCCGTCTTCGGCTCGCTCCTCCCCATGCTCTTCAAACGCCTGGGGCTCGACCCGGCCCTCATGAGCAACCCGTTCGTGGCGGGCATCAGCGACATCTTGGCGATCGTCATCTACATGAGCGTCGCGAACCTGCTGCTGGGGACCTTGGCCGGGTAGCCTCTGCGCTCTTGTGTGCGCCAGAGGATACGGAGGTCTCAGAGCGGGGCGTGGTGGAGCAGGAGGATGGGGTTAGCGGGCGTCGCCGGAGACTCGCCAGCGGTTGCGGAACAGCCAGATCATGATGCCGAGCAAGCTGGCGTTGAGGCCGAGCGTGAAGGCGATGTGGCCCCAGAAGATCAGCCAGTCGCCGACCGGCGGGGCGTTGGCGTCTTCACGAACGACAGGATCAGTCTTGAGCGGCACTTCAAAGGCGGCCGCGTAGGGGCTGGCGACGCCCAGCAGCTTGGTCCAGTGGCGATGACGCGCCGGAACGGCATTCGCCCCGATCAACCCGGGGTTCTCGGCGGACGTTGCACCGGCGGGCGTCGTCGCCTTCGTCGTCGTCGCTAAGCCGACTTCCGCCGCGAAGAACGTCTTCGCGAAGAAACTCACCGCCAACGGCGCAAAGAACAACGTCGCAATCAGCGCATACGTCGTCATCATGCTCACCGCGCTCTTGTGGAACATGACCGAGCAGAACAGGGCCAGCATGGCGGTCGTGCAGCAGGTCAGCAGGATGATGGCCAAGTAAGCGCCGACCGATAGCAGATTCGTCCAGTACGCCTGCACCATCACGGCCGCCAGCAGCACGGGCCAAACCAAAAAGAACGTCAGGACGCTTGAGATTCGCAGCCCGGCGATCAGTTTGCCCCAGAGGATCTGCCACGGCGTGATGACGGTGGTCAGGAGCAGGTCGAGCGTCTCGCGCTCGCGTTCGCTGGTCATGCTGCCGGCCGAAAACACGGGGCCGACCAGCAGATTGAACATCAGCACGTAGGCGATGTACCACGCGGCGTATTGCGGCGCGACATACAGACAGCCGGCCATGATAGGGATCGCCAGCACCATGCTTACCTGGATCACCAGACGCAGCATGAGCGTTCCTTGGCTGAAGATTTCGCTGCGAACCTCCTTGTCATACACGGGGTTCGCGTCGTCCTCCATCAGGTCGTCGCGCTTCGCCGGTGCAAAGAGTCGGTCGGGGAATTGATCGCGATTGATGATCAATCCCACGGCTTCCTGGGCTTCCTGCTCTAGGTCGACGACTTCTTGCCCCTCGCTGCCGACGTCCGGCGGATGCAACAGCCGCACGCACGTGTTCACGAATAACAGGAAGCAAATCGCGCCGGCGCCCGCCGGCAAAATCGTAATCGTCAACAGCAGTCGCAGCCAAGCTTGGCTATCGGCCAAGGTGAACCAGACCATGACTCCCAACAGGGCGAGCGGCAGGATGACCAAATACGACACGACCAGCGACGCGGCCGTACGCTTGAAGTAACTGCTGCACGCGACGCTGATCATGCCGAAGGTGATCACCGACACAATCAGTCCCAGGTACGCCGCCAGCACTTCATACAGCGACACGCCGCCCAGCGGCAGGCAGAGCATCACGATCGGCAGCGACGCAAAGATGAGCGCCGCGAGGTGCGTGAGCGACGCGAGCAGCTTGCCGAGGACGATGGCGGCGGGCCGCAGCGGGCTGGCCAGCAGCATCTCGTAGGTCTTACGTTCTTTCTCGCCGGTGATCGTCCCAGCTGCGAAGCTGGGCGCCATCAGCGACGCCAACAAGTATTGACCGCTGAAAAACAGGTCGACCAACTGCCGCGCCGACTCATGTCGCGTCGGGTCGACCTGCGTATCTTTCGGCCACGCGAAATAGACCACCGCCGCCAATAGGCCCTGGTAAAGAAGCAGCAGGACGAAGGCCCGCGACATCCGCAGGTTGACCAGCAGTTCCCGCTGCAGGACGGGATTCTCAACCAGGTACATGTTGGCGCCCGTGAGTGGCTCGACGTGCGAAGTCTCTTGACGCGGTACCGACCCAATGGCGGCCGATTAGTACTGGCGCGGCGAAACGCGTCCCTGCACGCGACTCGGCAAACCCTGAATGCGCAAGAATCCTTCCGCATCCGTTTGGTTGTACGAGCCGCCGCCTTCCATGGTCGCGATCCCCTCGTCATACAAACTCTTGGGGCTCGAGCGGCTGTCGACCATGACGTTCCCCTTGTACAGGTTGAGCCGCACTTCGCCCGTGCTGTTCTTGTGTGCGTCGCGGATGAAGGCCATCAAGGCGTCCATCTTCGCCGTGTACCAGAAGCCGTAGTACACCATCTCGGCGATTTCCGGCGCCAAGCGATCGCGCAAGTGCATCAGGTCGCGATCCATCGTCAGCTGCTCGATGTACATCAGGGCTTCGTACAGGATCGTCATGCCCGGCGATTCGTACACGCCGCGGCTCTTCATCCCCACGAACCGGTTTTCCACCATGTCGATCCGGCCGACGCCGTTGCGGCCGCCGATCTTGTTCAGCTCCAACAACAACTTGTCCGCCGCCAGCCGTTGGCCGTTTACGCTGACCGGCAGGCCTTGCTCGAAGCCGATCGTCACCGCCTCGCGTTGGTCGGGCGCCTGTTCGGGCGACACCGTCATGCCGAACTCGACCAAGTCGAAGCCGTTGACCTCGAGGTCTTCCAGCTTGCCGGCTTCGTAGCTGATGTGGAGGCAGTTTTCGTCCGAGCTATACGGCTTTGAGACCGACGCCTTCACCGGAATGTTCCGCTCGTTGCAGAATGCAATCATCTCCGTCCGGCCCGGGAACGCCTTGCGGAAGCGTTCCATGCGCCACGGAGCCAGCACCTGGAGGCCCGGTTCGAGCGCGTCGGCGGCCAGTTGGAAGCGGCACTGGTCGTTCCCCTTGCCTGTCGCTCCGTGTGCATACGAGTCGGCGCCCACTTCGCGGGCCACTTGCAGACACTTCTTGGTGATCAGCGGGCGCGCGATCGAGGTGCCCAGGAGGTAGTGCGTTTCGTACTTCGCACGCCATTGCAGGACGGGGAACGCAAAGTCGCGCACCAGTTCTTCCTGGACGTTGACGATCTGAGCGCTCTTGGCGCCGATGTCGCGCGCCTTCTTGAGGATGGCTTCACGGTCCTCGCACGGCTGCCCCAGATCGACGTAGACCGCGTGAACTTCATAGCCCTCTTCCATCAACCATCCCAGGATGACGGACGTATCGAGCCCCCCCGAATAAGCCAGGACGCAACGTGGCATGGCGAAAAACTTCCCCTGCAAGAACGAGCCGACGGCAAAAACATGAACAACGCGGGGCTCATTCTCGTCGTCTCGCCGCGGATCGACAAGCGGCCCCCGCTCGACTTCCCCGCCGCCTTCTCGCGACTTCCCCGCCGACTTGCCTTCCCCCCGGTCGCTCGGGATACTCTTGCTGGCAAGGACTTTTAACGCGGATCGGCGAGATATGCTGCGGGATGCGCTCAAGAAATACTGGGGTTACGACGGGTTTCGGCCGCTTCAGGAGGAGGCGATGCGGACCGTGCTCGACGGCCGCGATTCCATCATCATCCTCCCGACGGGCGGCGGCAAATCGCTGTGTTACCAGGTTCCCGCACTCTGCCGGCCTGGGCTCGCCATCGTCGTCTCCCCCCTCATTTCACTTATGAAAGACCAAGTCGACTCGCTGCGGACCTGCGGCGTGTCGGCCGCGTTTCTCAATAGCAGCCAGACGGCCGAGCAGCGTCGCCGCGTCTTCGACGATATCCGCGACAAACGCCTTCGTCTGCTCTATGTGGCTCCCGAACGGCTGGTCCAGCCCTGGACGCTGGAGTTTCTCGAGTCGTGCAATGTGTCGCTGTTCGCCATCGACGAGGCCCATTGCATCAGCGAATGGGGGCACGATTTTCGCCCTGAATACCGCGAATTGGCGCTGCTGAAGAAACGCTTTCCGGGCATCGGCGTCCATGCGTTCACCGCCACCGCCACGCCGCGCGTGCGCGACGACATCGCGCGACAGCTCGGCCTGGAAAACCCCGAGCGGCTGGTGGGGTCGTTCGATCGACCGAATCTGATCTACCGCGTCGCCCGCCGAGAAAAGCTGCTGGAGCAAGTCCGCGAGGTGCTCGACCGGCATCGCGACGACTCAGGCATCATCTACTGCCTCACGCGCCGCGAAGTCGACACGCTCCACTCCACCCTCTCCGGACTCGGTTATCGCACCCTCCCCTATCATGCCGGATTGTCGGACGAAGAGCGTCATCGGCATCAGGACGCCTTCGTCGGCGATCGCGTCGACACGATCATCGCCACGGTCGCGTTCGGCATGGGGATCGACAAGTCGAACGTACGCTACGTCGTACACGCCGGCATGCCCAAGTCGCTGGAAAACTACCAGCAGGAAAGCGGCCGAGCGGGGCGGGACGGGTTGGAGGCGGAGTGTCTGTTGTTGTTTTCGGGCAGCGACGTCATGTCGTGGAAGCAACGCTGGGCCGCCGACGACGCACAACCGCCCGTCGGCGCCCTGGAATCGCTCGACGCCATGGCGGCGTACTGCACGGGCGCCGTTTGTCGTCATCGCGCGCTGGTGCGCTACTTCGGACAAGACCTCGATCAGCCCGCTTGCGGCGCGTGCGATATCTGTTTGGGGCAAGTGGATTTGGCCCCCGATGCACTCATCATCGGCCAAAAGATCTTGTCCAGCGTGATGCGGCAACAGCAGCGTTTCGGCGGCGAGTACACGGCGCTGGTGCTGCGCGGATCGCAGGACCAACGCATCCTTGCGAACGGCCACCAGAAACTGTCCACCTACGGGCTGTTGAAGCACGAATCGCAACGCGCGGTGCGCGATTGGATCGAGCAACTGGTGGGGCAGGGCTATATGAACAAGGTCGGCGAGTACGGCGTGCTGGAAGTCACGCCGCTGGGATGGCAACTGCTGCGCGGCGAGTCGACGCCGAGGCTGCTGAAGCCGGTCGATCAGGACAAAGAGCCCGCCGAGCGGCGGGGGAAGTCGACGAAGTCGGTCGAGGCCGATGCGTGGGAGGGGGTCGACCGCGGCCTCTTTCAGGCGCTCAAACAACTACGGCGCGAACGAGCCGACGAATTGGGCGTTCCGGCCTACATCGTCTTCAACGACGCGACGCTCCGAGAAATGGCTCGCTGCCGCCCCAAGACGCTCGCCGAATTCCGCAAAGTCCGCGGCGTCGGCGACAAAAAGACCGAAGACTTCGGCTACGAATTCACCAAATTCATCGCCGAGTACCAGTCGTAGCGCAGGCTTCCAGCCTGTGAAGCACGTCGCAAGTCGCCGCGCTGCCATGGTGGGCCCTATGGAGCAGCGGCCATGGTGGGCCCGCGCTGCGCTTGGCCCACCCTACGGAGCAGCCCACCCTACGGAGCTTACGAGTGTTCGCCGATGCCGAGGGCGGCCAAATTGCCGGACTCGAGCTGCTGTTGGCTGCGTTCGACTTCTTCGTAATAGGTGCGGCGCGCTAATTGTGACGCGGCGCCCTCGTCGATGATGACGATCACGTCGCGATGCAGTTGGAGCGCGCTTGCGGTGATCTGAGACGTCACGGGGCCCTCGATCGTCTGGCGGATGGCGTCCGCCTTGCCTTCGCCCATCGCGACCAACAGGCAGCGGCGTGCTTCCAAGATCGTGCCGACTCCCATGGTCACCGCGAGTCTCGGGACGAGATCTTCGCTGCCGAAGAACCGCGCGTTGTCGCGGATCGTTTCAGACGTGAGGGTCTTGAGTCGTGTGCGGCTGCCGAGCGACGAACCGGGTTCGTTGAAGGCGATGTGCCCGTCGGAACCGATGCCCAGCAATTGGAGGTCGATGCCTCCCGCTTCGCGAATGCGAAGTTCGTACTCGCGGCAGGCGGTCTCAAAGTCGAGCGCCCGGCCGTCCGGAACGTGCGTCTGCGATGGAACGACGTTCACGTGGTCGAACAGCTGCGCCTGCATGAACGATCGATAGCTCTGAGGATGCGCCGGCGACAGTCCGACGTATTCGTCCAAGTTGAATGTCGTGACGCGGGAGAAATCGAGCCGCTCGTCGCGATGCAAGCGGATGAGTTCTTGGTAGGCGCCGACCGGGGAGCCGCCGGTGGCGAGCCCCAGGACGCAAGCCGGCTTGCGGCGGATCAGTTTGGCGATGAACGAGGCCGCTCGGCGACTAACCGCACTCGAATCCTTCTCGATGATGACGCGCACGGGCGCTAACCTCCAAGGCTTACAGAACTTGAACGACTCCTTTAGGGAGACGCTTCCCTTAGGGAGACGCTTCTCTTAGGGAGACGCTGTCGGGAAGGCGCCGCGGGAACCCGCCTCCGCCGTGATCGATCCCGCAAGATGTGCTGTTTGTAGTGGATAACGCAGGGGAAACCAACCGGGTAAGTTTCGTCTAGGACGATTCGCGCCCCTTCCGCTATACTCCCGACCGCGTCGCCGGTACTCGGAGCGACGTACGTCAAGGAGGGACGAACGATGCGATCGATTGCGATCATCAATCAGAAGGGCGGCGTCGGGAAGACGACCACGGCGGTCAATTTGGCGGCTGCGCTCGCGGAAAGCGGCGCTCGAGTTTGCCTGATGGATCTCGACCCACAGTCCCACGCCTCCCTGCATTTGGGCGTCTCGCTGCGCGAAAACGATCTGTCGATCTACGATGTGTTGACGGGCGAAGCCGAGTTGGCGGACGTGCGCCGTGCGATCGAGGATCGGCTGTGGGTGGTGCCAGCTCACCTGAACCTGGCTGCGGCCGAAATGGAGTTGGCGGGGGAAGTCGGCCGGGAACTCATCCTGCGCGACAAGCTGGCGCGCGATCTGGGTCGCGAAGACACGCCCCCGTTCGATTTCCTGCTGCTCGACTGCCCCCCGTCCTTGGGCGTCCTCACGCTCAACGCGCTCACGGCCGTCGACGAAGTGTTTCTGCCGTTGCAGCCGCACTTCTTGGCGCTGCACGGATTAAGCAAGCTGTTGCGGACGATCGAGATCGTCGCCAGCCGCCTCAATCCGACCTTGCGGCTGACGGGGGTCGTCCTGTGCATGTACGAATCGGCGACTCGCTTGGCCACGGAAGTGAGCCATGACGTCGAAGAGTTTTTCCGCCAGCCGCCGTCGAGCAGTCCGGTGTGGCGAAATGCGCACCCCTTCGCCACTCGAATCCGCCGCAATATTCGCTTGGCCGAGGCGCCCAGCTTTGGGCAGTCGATCCTGCGGTACGCTCCGCAGTCCCACGGCGCGGAAGACTACCGCCAGCTGGCCCGCGAGGTGCAAGGGGCGGTGGAGAGAACGTCCGTCGGCGCTGATTCGGCCGCCGATTCCGCCGCCGCCGAGGAAGCTGCCGCCTAGTCCATCTATGCGGCCTGTGCCGATTCTCGCTGACGTGCCGGTTCTTTCCTGCGCACCGGTTCTTTCCGGCGCGCCGATCGTTCCGCTTCTAGCGGAAGTGCCTTGCGCAACGCCATGTCGCGACGCCTCTTGCGTCGCTGGACCGGTCTGTCTGTTCGCGTCGTTCCGCGCGTAACGAATCCAACGGCGACCGCACTTGACTTTCCACGCGCCGACGCCGTTTTGGGGGAGACGCCGCGCTGCTCCTGGTCGATTGGACTACTACGACGCGACGACCAACATGGCGGACACGAGTTCCTGGGATTGGAGAACGGAGTTCTCGATTCGGAACGTTCGCGGGTCGCGAAGTCCCGATGCGCGGATTGCATCGGATGAAAACGGAGTTTCAACGCCTGCAAGGAGCTGAGCGATGCGAGTTCTTCAAGGACGAGGACTTTTCTGGACTTTCTGCCTGCTGCTGATCACTGGCAAAGCGATGGCGCAGACGGAACCGAACACTTACCCTGCCCCGACCTACGGTGCGCCGGCCACCATCAGCCGCGTCGAAGTCGAGCCGCCGGCGCCGCCCGCCGATCCGGTGTACATCGGGACGGGCGTCTATGGCGGACCGGCGCAGTCGCCAGCCCCATCGCCGGTGCAGACCTATGATCAAGACTACAAGGCGGCCATGAACGGCGGTTGGGATTCGTGCGCTCCGCCCATGTGGTTCGGCAGCGCCGGCGCCGTCTTCTTTAAGCGTCAGGAAAGCGATCGTCGGTTGAGCTGCTACACGGATGAGAGCATTCCGTCGATGCACTACGGCGATGCGGGCATTCCGACGACCGTCGGCCCCAACATCACGGTCGGCCGCTACTTCGGTTGCGGAAACGTCGGCGCTCAGTTCGTCTACTGGGGACTCTACCCGTCGACGCAGTATGCCGACCAATACGCCAACGCGAACGACGGCCTAGTCCACTCGACGCTCGATTGGTCGGGCATCGCGTACAACGGGACGCCCGTCGGCGACATCTACGACGGTGCGCAACGCCACGAGCTGCAACGCGACTTCACGGTGCACAACTTCGAATTCAACCTGCTGTTCTTCTCGAATGCCTACGGCAACGGTTGCGGCAGCACCTGCGCCTCGGGATTCGGCAACGGCTGCGGCGATAACTTCCGCTACAGCTTCCTCGCCGGCTTCCGCTACATCAACTTCAACGAAGGCTTCCTGTTCTCGGCTGACGCCGACGACTCAGTCTTCGACGGGTCGGGGAACGAACTGCACTACAACATGCGAGTCCGGAATCGCCTGGCTGGCTTCCAGATCGGCGGCCGCACCGACTACTTCATCACGCCGAACCTGTCGGTCTTCGGCACCGCGAAGACAGGCGTCTTCGGCAACAGCATGTCGATGGAACAGTCGATCTACGGTCCGGGCGGTTACGCCACGGTTTCGAACCCCGTCAGCTCGAACTTTGGTCGGCCCTACGACATCTATGGTCATAAGACGAACGTGTCGTTCGTCGCCGACTTCTCGGTCGGCGGATCGTGGAACATTACGAAGTGCTGGAGCGTGTTTGCCGGCTATCAGGTCATCGCCGCCACGGGCGTCGCGGAAGCGAACGACCAGATCCCGACGTACTTCTACCAGCTGCAAGAGAACTCGTGCATCCGCACCGACGGCACGTTGATCCTCCACGGCGCCTTCGGCGGCGTGGCGTACAACTGGTAGTGCTCGCCCGAGTTGACTCGGCTTTGGATCGCATCTCGCAGGGCCCCTCGGCGGAGTTCGCTTCGCCGAGGGGTTTTTGCGTTGAACGACGGCGTCCGACGGCGGCTACGTAATGACGCGGTCGGGATTGGCGCCCAGCCCCGGGATGCGCGACGAAATGGCCCGCGCCGGGCCGCTCAAGACGTAATACGAGAAAATCAAAGGCACCGCCAATTCGTGGATCGCGACGATCACCACCAGCGCGAAGCACAAGTTGACCAGATGCCGAAAGCTGCGTCGGCCGCGGAAGAGCTGATTGAACAAGTGCGGATAACGGATGCGCGACACCATCAGGCAGGCGACGACGAACGTCACGATCGGCAGCCCGGCCTCCGAGAACTTTTGCAGCCATTCGGCAAACTGCCGTTGCATCTCCGACGACTCGGGAGTCGTCCAGCGTGCTAGTCCCGGCGCGATCACCACCAACGACGCGACCATGCCGGCCGCCGCTGGCGAAGGGAGCCCCGCGAAGTTGTCGTGATCGGGGCTCGCCGCCTTCGAAACATTGAACCGCGCTAGACGCAAAATAGCGCATAGCATGTAGAGCACTGCGACGACCCACTGCACTCGAGCTGGAAACACGTCGCAGAATCGCAACATCAAGAAGCCGGGCGCCACGCCGAAACTGATCGCGTCGCAGAGGCTGTCCAGTTGAGCGCCGAAATCGGACGTTTGTTTCGACAGGCGAGCGACGGGGCCGTCGAGGGCGTCGAACAGCATCGCCAGGAAGATCAGGAGCGCTGCGTGATACAGATGTTCGGACGATGCGCCTTCCACCGTCGCCTTCGCCGCAATCGTGATCGCGCCGAATCCGCAGGCGCCGTTGCCCAGGGTGAGCAGCGAGGGGACGACGCCGAACAGCCGCCTCCGCTTGAGTTCATTCCCGCCGCTCGTCCGACGCCCGTTCGCCGTGTCAGCCATCGGTTCCGCTCTCCGCCTTGGCGTAGCAGGCCATCACCGTCGAGCCCGCCGCAACATGCTGTCCTAGTTTCACTCGAATCTCGAGCCCCGGTTCGCGCGGCATGATGAGTTCCGTACGCGAACCGAGCTTGATCATACCGAATTGCGCGCCGCGAGCCAAAGATTCTCCCGGACGCACCCAGCAGACGATTCGCCGGGCAATGGCGCCGGCGATTTGCTTCACGATGAACCGGCGATGAGGCGCGACGTCTTCCTCGAACCGCAGATGCAGTTGTTCGTTCTCCTCTACGGACGCCGACAACAGGGCGTTGAGGAACTTCCCGCGATGGTATGTCATCCCGATCACGCGGCCCGCCACCGGGATGCGATTGATGTGCACATTAAAGATGCTCAGGAAAATGCCGATCGTCACCGCCGGCCCCCCGATGTGCTCGTCGTACTCCTTCTCCGCAATCGTCACGACTTTCCCATCCGCGGGCGATACTACCAGCCCCGGTTCCGCCGGAATGCGGCGGTGCGGATCGCGGAAAAACCACGCTACCAGCCCCCCCAACACCGCCGGCACGCAGGCCGCCGGCCAGAACAGCCAGGCCGCGACCGCAGTCAGCAGCGCGAAGAAGCCGCCGATCAGCAGCAGTTCGGCCAGCCCCACTCGAGCGAACGGGAGGCGGTCGCGCCAAGCGAACGGATCGTCTTCCGGCGCCCAGCCGCAGTCCCCCTGATTGCGATAAAACTTGAGGTCGCGCGGATCGAGCACCTCGTGCGGCACGTTCACCGGCTCGCCGCGACGAGTTTTTCGCATTCGTTCGACATAGCCGCGGCGAAACGTCTTCAGCCACGCCCGCCGCACTCGCCCCCAAGCCAACTCGAGCCGCATGCAGACGCCGCTGCCGGGCTGGATCGAGGTCATGAACGGATCTGGCGGTTCGATCGGCAGGCGACCTGAATCTTGCGGCGAGCGAGCGTTATGGGACGAGTCGGAGGCGGCGTCGCGCATCGGCGGAGTGGTCTATCTTGGCGGAAGGAACAGGATCGTCAAAACGCTCGCCATCATACTCGACCCGTTCCCCGGCGCGGCGGGGGATTGTCGCGGAAACCGCCCACGCCCGTGGACGCCCGCCCCCGCCGACTCGTAAACTCCATCCACCCCCCCGCGACGTCCCACCGCTCAATACTCCTCTCAATCCGTCTCTGTCATGCGAGCAACCCGACATGCACGACTCGACTGACTTCTTTTACCGCGAATTTGACCGCCGCTGCCAACGTCTCTTTCCCGACATCGCGCGGCTCGCCGATGCGCCCCCTTCCACCGCCCTGCTCGACCGACTTTTTGGTTCGTCCCCGGCGGCGTGGCTCGTTCCTGAGCAAGGCGAACAATCACAGTTGGAGGTGCGACAACGACAGAGGCCGGGGTGCGCCCAATATCTCGTCGTGACGCGGCGGCAAGCCGATTCGAAGCGGACGGCTAGCGAAGCATGGCGCGAATGGCTCTGGCCCGCGTCGCACCTACCGCCGACCGACTTGGTCTACGATGTGACCGAGGAGCTATTGCACGGCAAAGCCAAGCCCATCCTGTGCGACCTCACGCGCTACCCGCGCCGCGTCTTTGCGCTCCTGCCGACGCAGTTGGAACTGGTCTCGCTGCGTGCGTTTCAGAGAGTCGCCCCCGGCGGCGTCATTCGGTTGAAGGCAAGCGGCGCCGACGCCAGTGAACGATGCATCGCCGGACAACTGCCGTTCGCCGTCGAACTGGTCGATCCCGCCGGCAAGTCGATCGAGAATCGCTATCTCGTCGCCGCGACCGACGGCGTGCTGCGCGCCGAGCAACCTGTTCCTCGCGACGCGGCGAGCGGCGTCTGGACCCTCCGCGTTCGCAGCCAACTGAACGGACTCGAAACCTCGTTGCCCGTGGAAGTCTCCGGCGCCGCCGCGGAGACACAGGACCGTGCGGTGTTGACCTGCGACGGGGCCGATTCGCGCTGGGCGCCGCAGCCGATCCTTTCCTAACGCGGGTTCTCGTACCACACGACGTTCTTGCTTTGCTGGCCGGCGATCAGAAGATCGAGGTCGCCGTCGCGATCCATGTCGAACGCGCGAATGTCATACGCCGCCTGATCCGCGGCGACTTGGTGATTTCGAAAACCGCCGCGGCCGTCGTTTTCGAACCACCACACTTCCCGGTCGCCATATCCGCACGTCGCCGCATCCAGATCCCCGTCGCCGTCCAGATCGCGGACGACGAGCGAATGAGGTTCCTTGAGGGTCGGGTGGATCGTGTGCAATTTCCACTGCGGCGCCTCGAACCAGACGACGCCGCGGTCGTGACCGCGAGTCGCGATGAAGTCGACTTTGCCGTCGCGATTCACGTCGGCGGGCATGATGTTCGTCGCGCCCGGCTGACCTGTCGCGATGACATGCTTCTTCCAGCCCCGCGCGCGTGGACTGGTCGGCGCTTCCCACCATGCGTACCACTCGCCCGTACCGGGTTCGGCCTGCGGCCCTCCCTTCGCCGCGAGGCAAATGTCGAGGCGTCCGTCGCCATTAACGTCCCCCGCTCCAAAGTAGTGACTCAACCCTGATGCATCGCCGTCCGCGAACACGATGCGCTCCCAGGCGTGCGTCGCACGTGGATCTAATGGCGCTCGCAACCACGCAGCCGAATTGGCCCACGGGCCGGTCGGTTGGCCGCTATTGGCCAACAGATCCATCCGCCCATCGCCGTCGACGTCCGCTTGCAACACTCCGTGTATGCCGTTCAGTTGCTCGTCTGCGATTCGTAGCGGCCACTTGTCCGTCAGCGGCTGGTTGGGCTGTTCCAGCCAAACCACGAGCCCCGGGCTGTAGCGGGCGCCGATCCAGTCCAGGTCGCCGTCGCCGTCGACGTCGAACGCCTCGCTGTGGATGAAGTCGTATCCGGGCGTAGCGTCGAGCACAATTTCTTTCCAGTCGGGCGCGACCAATAGGCGAGTTCTTCCGGCGGCGTTGAAGATCACGTCGGGGGCCCCGTCCTTGGTAAAGTCCCCCGCAATCGCCGTCGTATTATGCAGCCCCTCGTGCACGACATGCTTCTTCCACGGGGATTGAGCGGATACGGCGGCGGCGAAAAAGACGCTTTGACAACACCACATGCCCCAGCACAACGAAACGGCGACGACGAACTCACGCATACCGCAACTCCAAACTTGCTTCGCGACGCGACGGAACGGCCCGACGACGAAATCGAAATCCAACGCCAGCCCATCAGGGAACATGGTGCCGCGGACAGATTCAAGTAGATTGAGCGTCGAACGCGACGAGATTTCGCCGACGGAAGAGCAACGCCGAGGATCAGCCAAGTGACGAACGACGCGACGAGCGAGACGAGCGAAGTGGAATACCGCATTGAGCCGCAATTGACGGCGGAGGAGTTCATCGACGTGCTGGTGCGATCGACGCTGGCCGAACGGCGACCGGTTGCGGAACCAGACCGGATCGAGCGGATGCTGCGAGCGGCCGACGTGATCGTGACCGCTCGCGTCGAGGGGCGATTGGTCGGCGTTTCGCGAGCAATCTCCGACTTTGCCTTTTGCACATACTTGTCTGACTTGGCAGTCGATGTCGCGTTTCAGCGTCGCGGCATCGGCGAGCAATTGTTGCACAGCACGCATCAAGCTGCGGGGCTCGACACGATGCTGATCCTCCTCGCCGCCCCGGCCGCTCAAACCTACTACCCGCATATTGGTATGCAGCAGCATCAATCGGCTTGGTTCATCCCGCGCCAGAATGCCGACTCAAAGAAGGCCTGAACCACGACGTCGTCCTGGGGAAACGCCATCGGAGCGGGCGCGTCGAGCAGCACGAACTCGGAGGCCTCTGCGGTAGGGACGAGCTCGCCTAGCGTGTTCCAGTCGCGAAGGTCGGCGAGCCCGTAAATGTTGATCAGGTGTCCGCGCGACGTGCTCAAGACGTCGAAGGCCCTGAGCGACCGCGGATTCTCCAGCTCGATGCCTGTCTCCTCGAATAATTCGCGAACGGCGCCTTCCTGCCACGACTCGCCGAAGTGCACATATCCTCCCGGAAACGACAACTCCCCGACTCTAGGCGGAGTTCGCCGACGAATCGCCAGCAGTCCGGGACGACCGTCGCGTACGACTGGCAAGAGCACGGTCGCGACGGGGATCGGATTGACGTACGTCGTTTCGCCGCACGCATCGCAGCGCCGCGTATGCCCCTGTCGTTGGCTCATCGCCGCACCGCAAAACGAGCAGTGTGCGCCTGGCTCGCTCATGAAGATCGCCTCTAAAACTTTCCATTGCGCACTTGGAAGTGAGTCGGCTTGCCGAGATTCTCGCCGCCGCGCGCGACCCAGTCGGCCGTCCACTCGATCATCGTCTGGGCATCGACTTGGGGTGCGCCGAGCAACGGGTAGCTGGCGCGACCGTTGTTCAAGAGCGCATCGGGCCCTGCTTCGCCGATGACCTGGACGTCGCGACCAAGTCGCTCGCCGAATTGCCGCGCCACGTCCGCCAACGACAAGATGTCGGCGCCCGCAAGATTCAGAATTCTCGCCCCCGGCGCGACATGGTCGAAGGCGGCCAGCGTCATCGCATTGGCGTCGGCGAGCCAAATGACGTTCACGTAGCCCATGGAGGCGTCCACCGGCGAGCCGGCGTAGACGTTCATCGCTAGGTCCACCAAGACGCCGTATCGAAGTTCGGTTGCGTAGTTCAAACGCAACAGCACGGTCGGGGTTCCCTGCGCCGAACTGAAGTACTGGAACATTCGCTCGCGTCCCAGCGCCGTCATGGAGTATTCGCCGTCGGGTCGCGGCGGATCCGACTCCACCGATCCGCCGCCGGCGACCGACGTAAGGCCGTACACGTTGCCGGTCGAGAACGACACGATGCGACTCGATGCATACCGCCGACAGGCGACTGCCGGCGCATAGCAGTTCATGGCCCAGGTCAGGCCCGGATTGCCGCTCGCCCCAAATTTCATCCCTGTCATGTAGATGACGTTTTCCGCGTCCGGCAACTGCTCCGCGGCGCCGGGATCAAGCAAGTCGCAGGGAATCGTTTCCACGCCGCAATCTTCCAGCCGCTGGCGCGCGATCGACGAGGTGAAGCGCGAGACGCCGAAGATGCGCCGCGAGACGCCGGCGGCGTCCGAGGCGCGACGCGCCATACGGGCGAGCGTGGGGCCCATTTTTCCGCCGACGCCGAGCAACACGAGGTCGCCGTCAAGTCGCTGCATGGCGGCGATCGCTTCAGGCGATGGGCGACTAAGTCGCTCTTCCAGTTCCGCGACGGAACGAGGCGGCGGTTCGGGGGGGCGGCGAGCGTCGGCGATCGTCATGGCGGGGCGTCCTGAGTGATTCGTGGAGCACTCAAGATGCCTGATTCTCAGCGCCGCGACAACGTCGCCTCGCGGCCATGACTCGCTGAAACTTACTGACCTCGGATCGGCGGGCCGAAGATCGACGGGCCGCTGGCAGTTCCCGGCGCACCGGCGCCGGTCGCAGGAAACCCGCTCGCGCCCGGAACGCCCGGACTCGAGGCAGGCGTGACCAGCGGCGGAGCAGCCACTCGCTGGTTGGTCAACGCGGAAGGCGCACCGCCGGCGGTGGAAGCGGCGGGAGGCGCGGTCGGCGCAACGGCGATCATCTCGCCGCGACCATATTTCGCCGGCGACTCGGCGTACAACTTTTGGGCTTCCGGAAGCAACCCCATTAACGCCGCCGCCCGATTCGCGTCGCTGGGGTGGGTCGAGAAGAATTCCATCGGCTTCTCGCCCGTGTTGGCGGCGGCGAACCGCTGCCAGAACCGAGGCGCCTCGGCCGGGTCGTAACCCGCCTTCGACAACAACATCAGACCGATGTGATCCGCCTCCGCTTCGTGCTTGCGGCTATAGGGCAGAATGACGCCGTACTCCGACGCGGCGCCATAGGCCTTCATGATCATTTCTTGCCGCTGCTGCTCTTGAGTGCGAGTGGCATAGGCCATGGCTTGACGCGCGGCTTCGACGGCGTAGCCCTGGCTGATTCGCTCGCCGCCATGGCGAGCCAACGCGTGTGCGATTTCGTGCGACATGACGACCGCCAACCCGGCTTCCGACTCGCAGATCGGCATAATGCCTTCGTGGATGGCGACTTTACCGCCCGGCAAACAGAAAGCGTTCTGCTGCGGCGAAGCGATGACCTTGAACTCCCATTGGTAGTCCTTGCGATCCGAGACCGCGGCGATGCGCTGACCGACTCGCTGCACCATCTCGTTATATTGCGCGTTCGTCGACAGCTTCTCTTTAGCGACCGTCTCCTGGTAGGCCGTCGCCCCCAGCGACACTTCTTGGTCTTCGGGCAGCAACAGCATCTGTTTCCGGCCGGTAATCGGCGCAGAACGACACCCCGCATACACGACGATCAACGCCGCCAATACGGCCAACGACCACGCCGCAGGACGAGCAACAAATAGGTTTTTCACGATTCACAAGCTCCTTAGCGCGGCGGATCGTAGAAAAACCTCGCCCACATGCCAAGACGAAATCGTAGGACAGGCTTCCAGCCTGTCTCTCGGCCGCCAGGCCGAGCCCCGCGCCGTCAATCGCCGCCGGTGGGCCCGCGCTCGCAAAGCCTCGCTTGGCCCACCCTACGGCCAGGCCGAGCCCCGCGCCGTCGATCACCGCCGGTGGGCCCGCGCTCCTTACTACTTTCTCAACTCAACTCTCTGCGCAGCCGGTGGGCGATCACCGCCGGTGGGCCCGCAAAGCCTCGCTTGCGCCCGCCCCACCACGTCGATCACCGCCGGTGGCCCACCGGGCCGAGCCCCGCGCCGTCGACCACCGCTCGGTGGGCCCGCGCTCGCAAAGCTTCGCTTGGCCCACCCTACGGCTGGGCGCTCTTGGCGATGAAATCGGCGATTTGACGGGCGGTGACGCTTAGGGGGAGGGCGGCGAGTTCCTCGAGAGTCGACCAGCGGGCGTCGCGTTGCAGACGGCGAGGCGCGCGGAGCGTTTGGGCCGAGTGGCAATGTAGAGTGATGCGGAAGCGAGTCACTCCGTGCTTGATCACCAGAAACTCGCCGCCCGGTTCGACTTCGACGCCGGTCAGCGACCGGACGCCGTCGCGCAGCTGCTGCGGGCGATCGGAGGTTGCTTGAGCGGCGAAGCGCGGGAAGTCCCAGAGCCCCGCCCAGCGCTCGGCGGGACCGCACGGACGCACCAAGACTTTGCTTCCGCGCCACGCCACCACCGCCAGTTCGGTCACCTCCTCGTACTTCATTTTCTTCGTCGCGCGCGGGATGCGATCCTGCGTTCCACTGGCACGCGTCGGACACAACTCGGTCAACGGGCATGCGCCGCAGTCAGGGGAGCGTGGAGTGCAGACCAGACTGCCCAGCTCCATCAGCGCCTGGTTTAACTCACCCGCGCCGCTGCGCGGCAGTACGTCGCTGGCGAATTGCCACAACACGTCGGTCGCCGCGCGCGTCGTCAGGTCTCCGTCGTACGCCAACAACCGACTATAAAGTCGCTGCGTGTTCGCTTCGACGATCGGCTGCGAGTCATCATGAGCAAACGACAGAATCGCGCCGGCCGTATAACGTCCGATGCCAGGCAGCTTTCGAATTTCGGTCAGCGTCCGGGGAAACTGACCGCCATACTCCGTTGCGATCACCTTCGCGGCCGCGTGCAGGTGACGAGCGCGACGGTAGTAGCCCAGTCCTTCCCAGTGTCGCAGCACGTTTTCTTCAGAGGCGTTTGCAAGCGCCCGCACGTCGGGGAAGCTCGCCAAGAATCGTTCGTAATACGACGTCACCGTCGCGACTTGGGTTTGCTGGAGCATGATTTCGCTCACCCAAATGCGATAGGGATCGTGCGTGCGACGCCAGGGAAGGTCCCGGGCGTGCTGACGAAACCACTCAATCAGCCGCTCGCGAAGCAGCTGCAAAGCGTCCGCGTTCCAGGCATGCATGAGTCAAGTTAGTCCTTGGACGCGGGCAGAACGAGTTCATCGGTTCCGGGCTTCAGATAAGGCAAAGCGCCGGTGAACTCGACCTTGGCTTGCGATCGCTCTTTGTCGGCGAGCCATTGGAAGAGGTACTGGACGAGCGCTGTTTGGACGTCGCGGCGCGCGTCTTCCCACTTGCCCATGCCCGGCTTGATTTCGAGGCACGTAATGAGGTGCACCCCCGCGACGCTCGTCACCGGCGGACTGACGGCCCCTCTTTCCAATGCGTAGGCGGCTTTGCTGAAGCCTTCAGGCATGGGAGCGCGACGCTGAATGAAACCGATGTCGCCGCCTGTGGACGCGGTCGGCGCTTGCGAGTGCTTTTTCGCCGCCTCGGAAAAGGTCAGTTCGCCGCCCACGATCTGCCGTCGCACGACGGCCGCCTCGTCCAGCGCCTTTTGCCACGCTTCGCGCGGCGCCTTCGCATCGACCTTCCACAGAATGTGCGCCACGCGCAGCTCGCTGCCGTCAAACTCGCGCGCATGCTGGTCGAAGTACTTCTGCAGGTTTTCGTCGGTCAGGTAGCGCTCCAGATAGCGCCCCCAGCTCATCTGCCACGCGATTTGTCTCCGCAGGCCGGCTTCGTCGACTCCGAGCGACGCGAGGTGATCGGCGAGCGTCAGTTTGCGTGCGTCGAGTTGTTTGACGAGCCGCTGGACCATGACGTCGATTTCTTGGGGATCTGCCGCGACCTTGGTGCGAGCCAGATTGCGCAGGATGAGTCGCTGGTCGATCAGTTGCTGCAGGGCGACGGCTTGAACTCGAGCTCGCGTCTGCTCGTCTGGCAGCCCGTTCGGCGCGACGCGCGCCACCTCGCGGTGCACTTCTGCTGCCGTAATGGGGTCGCCTTCCACGGCGGCGGCAAGGCGCGCGTCGATCGGCGCGGGCTTCTTGGCTGACGGCCGTTCGGTCGCTTGGGCGTCGGGCTTCTGCGCGCCATCGGGGCCGTCTTGAGCGGGCAGATTGAACGTCGGCCAGACGAGAAGGCACAAGAAGAGCGCGCACCCGCCGCCATGCCATACTCGCCGCACATTCGACATCCGATCCATCCGATCCATCCGATCCCCCGCCCTCTCGCGCTCGCAATTCATGAACCCGCTCCGTCCTGCCTGGCCCGTCGCCCACTACGGCAACTCGATGTCCTTCACTTCGTACTCCACCGGCAACTGAATGATGGAGACCGGCGTGACGTAAACGAACTTGAAGCCCTTCACGCCGTCCGGCGCGACGAACTGATACGACACGCCGACTTGGTCCGACTCCTGCAAAGTCGCCTCGAGCCCGACGTTGTCCAAACGTTCGCCCGATGCGTCCACCAGATAGGCCGGGTTCTGATAAATCCAGTCTCGGTGCGACTCCAACGCATTCGCCGCCGACTCAAATTTCACTCGCAGGCGGACTTCATACAGTTCTTGGTTCTTGCGCACTTGGTCGACGGTCACGGTCACAGCCGCCTTGCGCTGTTCGACATTCTTGGCTTTCTCCAAGTCGGTGAACTCGAACGTCTCGACCCGGCCTGGTGCGAGCACTTGCAGTTTGCCCTTGAGCGACGCGACCTTGCGAATGTCGCGTCCCGGCAACTGTAGCGGGACGTACATCTCGGTCGCCGCCGAGTCGCCGTCGACCGGGATCTCGATTTCCCCTTCTCGCCCGTCGATCGGGAGGTCGGCGCCTTGATCGTCGGTCACCTTGAGATCGGCGAGCGCCTGAGTGACGACGATGGGCTGCAACCGCGGCTCCCAGGCGATGTCGAGGAACAGACGCAACGAATGGTTTTCGGGATTGCGCAGGTCGCGACTGGCCTCGATCCGCAACGGTTCAAAGCGAAACAGGCCGGCATACGTTCCGCGGCCGCTGCGGTCGATTTCTTGTTCGTTGCGCGCCACGACGGCGAGCGCCCCGCGTTGGCCGCTGAACGGGTATGTGGTGAGTTCGGTTTGATCAAGCAGCTTGTCGACGACTTCCCAAAAGGGACGATCTTGAAAGTCGCCTTGCACTTCGACGTCGCGCGCTTGTTGGTTGAACTCTTCGCGATAGTCGATCAATTTATTGCCGGTCTGTTGTTCGATGGCGGCGATGGCGTCGCTTAATTTGAGCGGCCCTTTGAGCGTCACGCGCGTGGGTTTCGTCGCCGACTCGGCCGCCGCGTTCTCAAGCTGCTTTCGCACGCGCGTCAGTCGCTCCTTCACCTCCGCCGGCGTCTGCCGCGTGATGTTCGGCAGCAACTCGAGCGCCTTCGGTCCGAGCGCTACGAGCTCCTTTTCCGCCGCTTCTCGTTTCGACAACTGCGCATCATCGAGCTGTTTGACGAGTTTGGCGACATTCGCCTTCAGCGTCGCCGCGTCGCCTGCCTGAGCCGCCAACAAACCCGCCGCCATCAACCAAGTCGCGATCATGTCCATGCCCTCCCAGGGCCGCATTCTAGCGATTCCACCCCCGTAGGACAGGCTTCCAGCCTGTCAAGCCCCGCCGCCGCCATTACCCCCGCCGCCGCCGCCTTCCCCGCCCCCGCCGCCATTACCTCCGCCGCCGCCGCCTTCCCCGCCGCCGTATCGATTGACGGTGGGCCCGCGCTGCGCTTGGCCCACCCTACGGGGTAGGCGCATGCGTGTTGGAGCGGAAGAACTCTTGCATTTCGCGGATGCGGTCGAGGTCGAGGCCTGCGGGGCGGCGGTCGAAAAACCAGTCCAGGTCGGCGACGGCCGCGTCGCGACGGCCTGTTTCAAACTTGACGACCGCTCGCAGGCCGCGTTCCTGGACGCCGTCGGGGTCGAGCGCGATGAGCAGTTCGAGGTACCGCAGCATGGCCTCGCGATCCTTCGCTTCTTGGGCCAACGCGAGCAGATTGCGCAACATGCGCTGAACGATCTGTTGCGACGTCATCGGATGCAGGTGTTCTTCACGCAGTTCGACGTCGGCTTCCGCCGCCTTTTTCTCGGCGTCGGTACGCGACATGGGTTTGCCTCCCTCGAAGACGTCAATCAGCTGCTCGTCCCCATTCTTGGCGACATGCTTCACGCAAAAATGGCCGGGCAAGCCGACGCCCAGCACGGCGACGTCGAGACGACGCGCGAGCTCCATGTAGAGCACGGAAAGCGTGATCGGAATTCCCTCGCGGTCGTCGATCACGCGGTTCAGATAACTGTTCGCCTTGTGGTAGTACTCCGTGCGGCTGCCGTGAAAGCCATTGTCCTCGAACAGGTATTGGTTGAGCGCCGCCAACCGAGCCGATTCATCGGCCTTCTCAGGCATTTCCTTCCGCACTTCGTCCGCCATCTGGTCGACTTGTCGCAGGTAGTCGTCGACGTCGAGTTCTTCATCGTCGACATAGGCGACCAGGAAAGCGGCCCTCAGCAAGTTGAACTCCTTGTCGGGTTGTTCGTCGTCTTTCAGCAACGTCTGCAGCTGTTGGACGACGCGCGCGACGTGCACATCCCCTGCGACTCGACGCAGTTCGGCGGCGCGTTGCTCCAGCCGTTCCGCTTCTTGCCGCAGGACTGTCAGCGACGATTCGGGCGCTTCCGACAAGCGCGCGACGCTCTCCCCTCCCTGACGCTCCAGCGGCGGCAGGTCGGCGATGATTGCTTGTAGTCGTTCCGTCATCTCCGGCGACACTCGCCCATCCGGCACATTCGCCGCGACCTGGAACTGCTTGAACTGCGCCTCGGTCTCGCGAAACTTGGCCAGCCCGACGCTGCCTGAGCGAAAGGCGTCGTCGTCGGATTCAATCACCAGTTCGTCGTTCACAAAGCAGCGGATGCGATCCTGTTCCACTCGCACCTTCAGTCGATTCCATTCGCCGGGGCGATAGTGTTCCGACGGCCGCTCTGACAATACTTGCCAACTGAACACATCCGGCCCCGAAAAGCGGCTCAACCGCAACCTCCCGCCGCTCGGGTAAAACCCATAATGCTTGTCGCGTCCGTCGCTGTGAAAGACGAGCCCCGCGGCGCCCGACTCGTCGTCCAGCTTGACCTGCACCGCCACCTCGTACGGTGCGTCCGGCGGCGCCTGTCGCGACAGGCAAAGCGAACGGCCGCCGAATCCTTGTCCCGCGCCGACCACATGGATTCGACCCGCTCGTTGCTGCCACCGCGATCCAAACAGCGGCTGCCACTCCCGCGAGTCAAGTGCGCCGATGGTCAGCCAGCGGGACATGGGGATGGAGTTGGGATGTTCGAGCAGCGATTTCAGGGCGTTGACCTCGAGTGCAAATCCGAGGTTCTTCGTGACGAGCGACTTGAGCGTGACGATGCCTTGCACTCGACCTTGCATGTCGAGCACCGGACCGCCGCTGTTTCCCGGCTCGATTGCGATCGCCAATTGAATCATGCGTCGTCCTTCGACCTCGCGCGTGCCGGAAACGACCGAACCGCTGACGACGCTGTGTTGCAGGCCGAGCGGATTGCCGATGACGACGACCGGAATGCCGTCGCGCAGTTTGTCAGAATCGCCCAGCGGCAAAGGACGAAGCTTTCGCTTGGGCTGGATGCGAATGACCGCCAGATCGAGGTGGCGATCCGAAGCATGGATCTCGGCGACCTCGTGACGCGAGCCGTCGGATAGTTGCACTGAGAGAGGACGCGCTTCGCCGAGAACATGCAGGTTCGTCGCAATCAGGCCGTCTTCACTGACGATGAAGCCCGTCCCCAAACCCTGCTGCTGCCCCTCGCGTCCCTGAAACGTCACGATCGCGACCGACTCGCGGGCCTCCTTCGCAATCTGCTCCACGGTCGCCTGCATCGCGGGCGGCATCATGTCGTCGTCCGCCGGTTTGGGCTCGTCGGCGACCGCGACGCGGGCCAGCAGCGCAAAGCAGACGACCGCCAACCAACTCGGTCGGAATGGAACACGTCGAGCGTTGGGTCGAGCCACACGGCACCTCGTTATCGATAAATCAATTCCAGCAACTCGCGTTTCGGTTCCGCCTGCCCGCGGCCATAGAACACCATGAACCGCTCGCCGTACGGAACCAACGGTCCGAGTCGCGGGGCGGGATCGGCGAGCGTCGGCAGCGAACAGGCGGCTCGCGGCAAGCCGGTGGCCGGATCAAGCCACACGAGTTCCGGCGTCAGTTTCTTCTCGTTGTCTGGCGGCGAGGTCTGCGAGTAGATCACGCCGTGCGGTCCGCCGGCCAAACAGCCCCACAGCGGACGACGCACTTCGTGTTCCCACAGTCGAGCCCCGTCGCGGGCGCCGCGCGCTTCGAGACCGCGATCGGTCGCCACAATCAGACGGTCTTCGAGCACGGCGACGAGGCGGCGGAGGTCGGGAATGAACGCCCGCCAACGCCGTCGTCCCGTCTCCAGGTCGATGCAATCGAGTGCGCGGACGCCCGGTTGAGCCGAATAGAGTCGATCGCCTTGGACCAGCGGCGCTTCGATCGCTTGCAGCACCCACTCTCCATCTTCCTCGGACGGCAGCGTAACTTGCCGACGCACCCAGCGCACCTGACCTCGCAAATCGCAGGCCGCGATGGCGCCGCCCAGCGACGCGATCAGCATGTCGTCGGCCAACGTCGTTTCACAACAGTGACGTGCGTACCAACTGGAACGCATCTGCAAAACATCGGCTTGCCCCAGCAATTCGCCCGTAAGTGCATCGAAGGTCGCGAGTCGCAGCAAGGCGTCGGAGTTTTCGGTGCGAGTGACGGTGAAAACAAGCAGCCGATCCTGAAAGACCCACGGGTCGGAGGCGGCATGAACGCCCTGCAATTGATCGGCGAGCCAAACATTTTGGCCGGTGGCGGCGTCCCAACAGCCCAACAGCGGCCCATCGCCGTAGAGGATGCGAGCGTAGATGCGATTGCCGTCGATGCGCGGCGTCATCGCCACGAGACTCCAGTCGCGCGACCGCGGGACCTTCTTGCTTTCAGGGACCGCCGTCTGCCACAGCCGCTGGCCCGTCGCCAGTTGATAGGCGGCGATGTGAAAGCGGTTGTTGACGTACAGCGTGTCGCCGTCGAGGGTCCAGCCGAGCTGTCGTCCGGCCCAATCGACTTCGAGTCGATCGAGCCAACGCGTGACTTCTTCCTGCGGACGTTCGCCGACCGGTCCGTCGACCATGCCGCGCGGCTGAGGTTCTAATGCTGCGGCGGGACGCGGCGTCCGCGGCGCGAGTGCCTCCGGTCGCCGCTCCGCCGTCACTCGCTTTCCCTGCTGCGCTCGCTGCCGAGCGTCCGCGACGAGCGACTCAAAGTCGCCGACCGACATGGTGTGGGCGCCGAACACGACCGGCTGTTGCGGCGCCGTACCGTAGTCTTCCCCGAGCAAGGCGTTTACCAGCCGCAATCGCGACTCCAGAGCCATGCGTTGTGCGTCCGGCGTCCCCGACAGAGCGCGACGGTAGGCGGCTCGAGCGGCTGGGAAGACGCCGGACGCGAGGGCCCGATCGCCTAACCAGCGATGTCCCTCGGCGGCGGCCGCAGTTCCCGCAAACTGCAATGCGGCGAGTTCTACCTCGGACGGCTCGCCAGTCAACATCGCGGGCCGCATCCGCAGCGGCGCCAAATTGTTGAACTTCGCACGCACCGCGTCGCGCAAGGCTGGATGCTCGGCCGCAAACCACGAGACGGCGGTCGGCAACGAAGCCAGCAGCTCATCGTCGGCGTCGAGCGGCGCGAGGCCTTGAACTTGGGACGGGTTGAGCTGGGTGACGAGTCGCGCGGCGTCGTCGAAGGCGTCGGCGGCGAGGAGTCCGTCGAGTTCCGCGAGCGCGTTGTACGTTTCCTTCCCCAGCTCTTCATACAACAGCGGCTGCCAGCCCTCTTTGAGCCGCCCCGAATCGCCGGAGCGTCGTCGTCGCGCTGGACCGGCGGCCGACTTGACCGCGCCGGGCGGCGATGCGGACGCCGCGTTGCCCGGGGCGTCGGGGCCAGGCGTGGCGCGACGCGCCACGGCGTCCGCCCAATCCAGCACCGGCGTCTGCGCTTGTTGATGGAAGAAACGCAACTGTCGCACCAGCTCAATCGTCTCCGACCAGCGCCCCGCGTACAGATACATCAGCAACTCGGCGCGCACCGAACGCGTTTCGAACGCCAAGTCATTCTGCCTGACGTGCATCGATGCGCGCTGAATCGCGGGACGGACGGCCGAAACAGGCGGAGCGGAGTCGCGAAGGAATGCGTCCCAGCCGGCGCGACGATAGCGCGCGGCGAGGTTGACGCCGCTGCCGCCGCCATCCGGGATGTCCAGCAGCGTCGCCGCTTCTTGGTAGATCGCAAAGCGATTCTCGAGCGGTAGATCGGGTTCCAGTGCGTCGAGCCATCGTTCGAGGACGGCGGCGTTCCAATTGCCGTTCGTGCCGGCGGCCAGCGTCGCCGCGGCGCAAGCACGCGTCCACGCCCGCTCGCCCGCCGATTGCGGCCGTCCCTGATCGGCTGCTCGCTCCCAATTCGCAAAGTCGGTCGCCGCCAACAGCGCCGACGAGTCGACGACGAGCGAGGCGTCCGCCGACTGAGTCAGGGCCGCAAGCGGCCGCGTCCAGATTTGGGCGATCGCCTGCGTCGCCGGTTTCTGAGCGCCGACGTGGTGCATGCCGAGATGCGTGAGGCCGCGCGTGCCGAGTCGCGCGAGTTGCGGCAGTTCGACCCAATGCATTCCGTCGCCGCTTTGCCAAGCTCGCAACAAACCGCAACCGACGACGAAGCGAATCCACGGCGAGTCATGAGTGAGCGGCGCGATCGATTCGACCGGGTTCGGCAGCGTCGTTTCGATGCGATCATCGTTGCCGCACCATGCGAGTGCGCGCTGCCCGCTCCGCTTGTCTTGGACGACGCGCAAGACCTGCTGCGGCGGATCTTTCTCCGTCCCCAAGAACAGGCCCGCGCCGATCGACGGATTGCGCCAGCGCACGATGATCTCGTGCAGGCCGACTCGAGGCAAAGCGACCGCCGCCCAACCGCGCGACTTGGCGCCGTCGGTCTCGAGCCGCCATTCGCCTTCGGTCGTCTTGAGCCAGCGAGTGGAATCTTCCAGCGACCGCGCCCATTGATCGGGAGGCGGCAGCGTCGTCGCTTCGTTCTGCGGCGGCAGGGGCGCTTCATCGGGCCATTGCGGCGCGACCGGCGGCCCATCGACGGATCGCGCCAGCGCGAGGCCGTAGAAGGTGGCGCGTCCCTGAAAGTAGACGTCGCGCGGCGTTTCCGCGAACGGCACTCGCAGCAAGACGATGTCGCCGCGGTTGATCACCAGGTATCCATCGCGGTAACGCAGCTCCCACGCGCCGGCCGCTCGGAATTCGGCGCGTCGCGAACGGCCGCCGTCGGTGGCTGCCAGCCGCCAAGCGTTCGGCAACGCATGCTCCGATTCGCGCGTCACCGAATAGGCAGACCAACGCGGATCGTCATTGGCCCAAACCAGCGTGACGCCGGTGCGCCCGGAAAAGAAATGCAATTGCAATCGCGGAAAGTTATCGATCGCCAGCCGCAAGACGCGGTCGTCGCCGAGCGGCGCTTTGAGTCGCATGACGCCTTCGAAGGTCGCACATACGCCCGCCGGCACGCGCGTGTCGCTCCAACGCAAACCATGCCCCGGAACCGTTTCGAACCAGGCTTGCAGCGACTGGCGCGTGGGCAGCGCGACCGACATGTCGAAGCCTTCCCAGCATTGGGGTGCGAAGGCCGGCGCGGGGAGTTCGACGTCGAGCGCCGTTTGCCAGGGCGGCGGCGGCGGAGCGGCGTCGGACGGAGCGGCCGGCGGAGCGGCGGCCGGCGGATCGGCGACGGTCATCGGTCCAGTCGGCGCCGTCGCGGTCGGCGGCGCCTCGGGTACCGGCGGCGCTGGATCAGGCGGCGGGGGTGCAGGCGGTTCGGCGTCGGCGCTGGGCGCCTTTGATGCCGCGGTCGGCGAATCGTCGGCGGCGGGGCTGTCTGCGGGCGACGGGGCGTTCGCTGCGGGCGCGGGAGCGTCGTCGGAAATCGACACGCGCCACGCGGCGATGAGCGCGGGGATGGCGAGCAACGCGAGGATGAGCAGGATGCGACGCCAAGGAGCACGACCGAGGGTCGGGGTCGCGGTCGTCACGGGGGTCGCCAATTCTCGCTCGGGGATTTCCATCACCGCGTCGACGACGCGTGCGAGCGTCACGTCGCTGGTCAGCGCCTCCAGGAACTCGGGCGATTCGCTCATCCGACGACGCACATGACGCAGTTCGTCCAACGACAGCGTTTCCAGCGGTCGAGTGCGCAGTTGATGCAGCCATTCGCCATCGTTCCACATCGCCTATCCTCGCGACTCAAGCATCTGCAGGAAGGTGCGCATGAGCGGTGCGTTGTCGTGCCAGGTGCGCGCGGTGACGATATTGCCGTCGACGACCGTTTCGGCGTTGACGTAAGTCCCGCCGCCCTGTTCGGCGTCGAGCGCACATTTAGCGACCGTGGTTACTCGCCGACCCTGAATGCAGCGCGCGGCGGTGAGGATTTCGATTCCGTGGCAGACGCACGCGATCGGCTTTCCCGCGGCGTGGATCTCGCGTGTGACGCGCAGCAAATCCTGGTCGTACCGTAGATACTCGGGCGCCCGACCGCCCGAGATGAACGCGCCTACGTAGTCGGCGGCCGAGAGATCCTTGAAGGCGACGGTCGCTCGGATGAAATAGCCCGGGCGTTCTTGCGTGATGTCCCAGGGGATCGACGAATCGGGCGGAATCTCATGCAGGACCGTGTGGTACAAACGAGCCTCAGGACCGGCGACGACGACTTCATATCCGGCCTCTAGCAAGCGGAAGTACGGATAAAACGTATCGAGCGCCTCGGTGGCGTCTCCCAGCGGCATCAAGATCTTGGGCATGTCGAAGTCTTTCCGTTTCGCAGCGCATCGCCGGGCATCACGGCAAGACGCTAGAGTTCTTTCGAAAGTAGACGCTTTTCGGCGACCGATTCAAAGCCTAACGCATTCAGCATCGCTGCGAAGGGAGGCAGGTCGTCGCCGACTTGCGCTTCCGCCAGCGTGCAACCCGCTTCGCGCAGCCGTCGCAGCGAATCGGAGATCAGGAACTTGGCCAGGCCGTCGGTCCAGGCGGCGGCGTCCAGGGTCAGTTCGCTCCAGCCGGCCATCCGCTCGCCGCGCGCGTCGGCCAGCGGCTGCATGTCCCACCACTCGATTCGCCCCTGGCGCGCGGGAGACGAACGAGAGGTCAGGCGAAACGACCATCGTTCGCGCTGGGCCAAAGTGCCTGCGTCGTACCAGGAGCGGGCGCCGAGTTCCGCGGTGCGCTCGACCTGCGTCGTGCGCAGCCAGTTCGACAACGCTCTTTCGACGGGCGGGCGATAGCCGCTGAGCGAGCGTCGCCAGATCGTGCGACTTCCGGCTTCGGCGAAACCGGCGGCGACGAACCAGGGAATCAGTCGCGGGTCGTCGGTCGGCGCCCCCTCCCCGCGGCTGCCGCCGTCAATTCCCAAGTAGAAAGGATCGACGGGGCCCGGCGCGCCGGCGCAAACCGATTTCGCACCTGCTCGCCGCAGATACTCCTCGGCGGCCGCCAACAACTGTCGGGCCGTCTCGTCGGCGTTGGACGTCGGTGCCACCACGAGCGCCGAAATGCACCCGCGCGACCGATCCAGTTGCGCGCCGTCCGCAGTGGGGGCGAAGCCCGCATGGATGTAGCCGACCGCTCGTTCATCGTGCTCGGCGACCAACAGTCCCCGCGGTTCAAAATACAGTTTCGCCAAGGCCGTATCGTCGAGCGCACGGACGGTGAGCGGCTGGAGGCGACCGATGGTGGGCGGTTGCTGGTTCCACAGTCGAACCAAGTGCGGCGGGTCGCTGTTGCGAAAGGTGCGAATGGTCATCGCGTCCCCTGCATCGCGTGGTCTTGCGCATCGCCGTCCAGATCGACCAGGACGTCGGCGCCTTCCACTTTCACCGGGAACCGCGGGTGTCGGATGGAGGCGTTGGTAAGGTGCTGACCTGTCTCGACGTTGTACTGCCAGCCATGCCAAGGGCAGGTCAGCGTGCAACCGGTCAGACGCCCCTTCCCCAGCGGGCCGCCTTGGTGCGGACAAATGCCGTCGAGCGCATGAAAGACGCCGTCGACGTTGAATAGCGCGATGATGCGGTCGTCGGCGACCAATTCCCGAGCGGCGCCCGGGGGGCAATCAGCGGTCGACGCGATGCGGATCCAGTGAGGCATGGCGGGCGGGATGGGCGAGTGGAGCGCGAACGAGCGACGCCTCGCGCCGCGCTTGTCGCGCCGCTTAGGCCGCCGGTCGCTGGGATTCGGTCGAAGCGTCAGCGGCGACCTTCGCGCCCTTGCGCGGGGGCGGATCGCCGCGCCAGCGCCGATGCAGCCACCAGTACTGGTCGGGCGTCCGGCGGATGGCCGCTTCCAGACACTGATTGTACCACCGCGTCATGCCCGGAACACTGGCCAGCCCGTCGCCCAATTCATACGGCTCCGCCAACCCCTCCAGTCGCACGGTGTAGTGCAGAGGTGGACCGGTGCGCGTGTTGGAAATGACCAGCATCGGCGCACCGCTGGAAAGCGTAAACAGCGCCACCGCCTTGTGGCAGGACGTCGGCTGACCCATGAAGTCGACCCAACATCCCTTCGGGCCCGCATGCTGGTCGGCCAAAATCGTCACCGTCCCGCCGGACTGCAACAACTCCGCCACCTGCGTCGCACTGCCATCCTTCGGCAGTATGTACTGCCCCTTCCGCTCGCGAAACGCCTTCACGAACTGATCCACGTACGGATTGTCGAGCGTGCGGGCGATCGCGTGCGTCGGAAAGCCCAACAAGCCGATCAAATAGCCGCCGACCTCGAAATTGCCGAAGTGGCCCGAGACGATGATCATCGGGCGTTGGTCGAGCAGGTAGCAGACGATCTCGCGACGCCCCTCGATGGCGACGTAATTCAGCCAATTGGTTTGACGCAGTTTGCGCGGCGCATGGGCGATCTCGCAGATCATCAAGATCAAGTGTTCCCACATCCGCCGTTTCAGCATCCGCTGTTCGCGGACCGCCAACGTCGGCAGCGCAATCTTCAAATTCTCATCGACCGTGCGGTTGCGGAGGCGAATGACGTCGGCCAGCAGATAGGACAACCCGCGAGCGCACGCCGCACAGGTCTCCAACGTGACCGTCTGAATCAAACAGATGACGACGCGCAGTAAGACATAGGTCGTGTAATCCACGACGGGCTTCATCCGACCTTTCAGCGCCATGCCGCCAGCTCCTCGTCCTTGAATTCCTTGCGGCGGGGATTCTCGCCATTTCCGGCGCGGGAGGCTAGAGCGATTTGGCGTGGACATTACCAGGTCGTAATCTTGGCGGACGTGGACGATGTGCGGAGCGGAGCAGCGTCCGTAAGGGGCTATGGGGTCATGGTTTAGCGTGATAGCGGCGGGTTGGCTGGTCCGCCCCGACGATCTGCCTCGCCTTCCCCGCTCGACGTTGCTACACTCCGCCGCCTCCCAGGCAGACAACGAGGCGAGAGGAAGTCGTGGTTACGTGATGGAAAAGTGGTCGATCGTGGGCGCTCGACGCGCCGTGGTAGTGGGCGGGTGTCTGGCGATGGCGTACACGCAAGTGACGACTTCGCCGTTGCTCATCGAATTCGCACGCCAAATGGGGGCTACCGGCCTGCACATCGGGCTGCTCGGCGCTGCGCCCACCGGATTATTCTTCGTGCAGTTCATCGCCGCCGTCGTGACGCGCAATGTACGTCAGCGACGTTGGTGGTGGTTCTGCTCGTCGCTCGCTCATCGCCTCTCGTACCTTCCCTTCGCGCTCGGGCCGTGGTTGTTTCCCGAGTGGTCGAACGAAACGTGGGTGTGGTGTTTGGTCGGCGCGTCGCTGTTGAATCATGCCTTGCTGCATTTCGGCTCGCCGCTATGGCTGTCCTGGATGGGCGATTACTTGCCCAAGGAAGGGCTCAGTCAATTCTGGGCGATTCGCCACTTGTGGCAGCAATGGACGGCGGCCGCCACGTTGCTGGCTTGCTCGCTGGTTTGTCTCCACAGCGGACTTGGCATGTGGACCGCCTTTGGCTGGTTGATCACGGCGGCGACCGTGGTGGGAGTCGCCGATTTGCTGCTGTTCTTCAAGGTGGAAGAACCGCCGGCGCAGCCGGCGCGCGTCGGCGATTGGCGACATACGCTCGTCGCCCCATTTCGCGACCCGCGGTTTCGTTCGTTCATCGAATACGCCTGCTTTTGGCATTTTGCAGCGATGGTCGGCGCTCCGTTCATCGGCATGTATCTGTTGCAACAGGTAGGCATGTCGCTGGATCGAGTTCTATTGGTGTGGGCCTTGTCGTGGATTGGCGGGGCCGTGTGGTCCCGACGGTTCGGCGGGATCGCCGACCGCTGCGGGCACCGACCGCTGCTGGTGCTCTGCACGGCGCTCAAGGCGCTCAATATGGGCGCCATGCTGCTGATTCCGCACGATCCGACGCTGGCGTTCTGGATCCTCGTCCCCGTGCTGATGATGGACGCCCAACTGAACGCGGGCATCAACATCGCGAATCAGGGGTACCTGCTGAAGTATTCTCCGAGCGAGAATCGGACGATGTTCCTGGCGGCGGGGAACGCTCTGGCCGGGCTCATCGGCGGCATCACGGCCGTGGTCACGGGCTATCTGATCAGCTGCGGGCAGGGATGGCAGACGCAGTGGGGAGGTTGGACGATCGGTCCCTTCCAGGCGGCCTTCTTGGCCAGTCTCGTCTTGCGAATGTTCGCCGTCGTCCTAGCGCGCCGAGTGCTGGAACCCGAGGCGCAGCGGACGCCCGCGGCGCTGCGTGAACTGGTCCAGGGCGTCTCGCCGCGCATTTTGCGTTTTCCTCGTACGACGGAAGAGCGCGCGGCGGTGCTCGCGGCTCGCTCCACCCCGACCGCCGCGTTCGGCTCTTCGATGCGGCCTGTGGGGACCGGCGAGGCGGTCGCCGAGCCGGCGCGCGAAGCGGCCTAACGCTGCGCCGCTCCAAGCGTCGACGCCGGCGGCGCACCGTGATCTGGCATGGTCGCACCGCCGCACAAGGACTATAAACAACGGCATCGTTTGGCTCGCAGCGATCGTTGAGCGTGGTCCGATGGCGGCGAGCGGGTGCGGAGCGAAGTGGAAGCGAGGAGCCCCATGTCGGTAGAGCGTAAGGTCAGTCCGGTCGAGACGATCAAGGAAAACAGCCAGTTTTTGGCCGGGCCGATCGGTTCGGAACTCGTCGACGGCAACGCTTGTTTCGGCAAGGACAGCGAGACCCTCCTGAAGTTCCACGGGACCTACCAGCAGGACGATCGCGATGCACGCCTGGCGCCGAAGACCGAGTCGGGCGGGGGCAAAGCGTACATCTTCATGGTCCGTACGAAGATCCCCGGCGGCAAGCTCACCAGCGACCAACTGCTCGCGGAGCTCGACCTGGCCGACGAATTGGCCAACACGACCCTGCGCGTCACCACGCGGCAAGGTCTGCAATTGCACGGCGTCGCCAAAGCGAATTTGAAGGCGGTCATCCGTCGCATCAATGAGATTCATTTGTCGACGCTCGGCGCCTGCGGCGACGTGAATCGCAACGTCATGTGCTGCCCCGCGCCCTACAAGAAGCCGTACTACGCCGAGACGCAGCAGTTGGCCGACGCCATCGCGGCGCATCTGGCCCCGCGCTCGTCTTCCTATCACGACATCTGGTTGACCGACGTCGCTACGGGCGAAAAGCAGTTGATCGAGGGCGGCGATCCCGAAGGGTTCGACGTCGAACCGATCTACGGCAAGCATTACATGCCGCGTAAATTCAAAATTGCCATCGGCTTCCCGTTCGACAATTGCATCGACCTCTATACGAACGATCTGGGGTTGATGGCGATCGTGAAGGACGATCATGTCGTCGGCTACAACGTCGTCGTCGGCGGCGGCTTGGGCGTGACTCCCTCGGCCAAGAAAACGTTCCCGGCGCTCGCCAAGCGACTTTGCTTCTGCACGCCCGAACAGGCGCTCGACGTGGTGACGGCCGTCGTCAAGGTGCAACGCGATTTCGGCAACCGAGAAGATCGCAAGGTCGCACGCTTGAAGTACGTCATCGCCAACTGGGGCATCGAGGCGTTCAAGCAGAAGGTCGAGGAATACTTCGGCGCTCCGCTGCCTCCCTGCACCGATGACGACGTCCATGACTTCAACGACCACATGGGTTGGGACGAGCAAGGGGACGGCGCTTGGTTCTACGGCCTCAACATCGAGAACGGCCGCATCAAGGACGACGACAAGATGCAGTTGAAGTCGGCCATCCGCGAAATCTGCCGTCGCTTCCGCCCCGGCATCCGCCTGACCGCGCACCAAAGCATCCTGTTTTGCGACATCGCCGCGCAGGACAAAGAAGCGTTCCTCGAGGTTCTGCGAAAGCACCATGTGCCGCTGACCGAGGACATTTCGACCGTCCGCCGCTATTCCATGGCTTGCGTCGCCTGGCCTACCTGCGGCTTGTCAATCACCGAAGCGGAACGAGCCCTCCCGGGGCTCATCGATCAGCTGGAGACGGAACTGGCGAAACTGGGCCTGTCCCGCGACCGATTCACGGTCCGCATGACCGGCTGCCCCAACGGCTGCGCTCGCCCTTACAACTCCGACATCGGGCTCGTCGGTCGCGCTAAAGGCAAGTACACCATCTTCGTCGGCGGCCGCCTGCTCGGCGATCGCCTCAATTTCCAGTACCAAGACATGGTGCCGGAAGAAGACGTAGTGGCGACGCTGCGACCGTTGCTGGCCTACTACAAACAGGCTCGTGAAGAGAACGAGACGCTGGGCGACTTCTGCAATCGCAAGGGCCAAGCCGACTTGGCAGCCTGGGCGGCCAGCTTTACCGCTTAGCAGCACAAGCTGGCGTTTCAGGCTGGCAGTACGGCTTATTTTACCTCAAGCATCCGGGCGAGGGCGACGAGCGACCAGCGGGTCGTCTCGGGATCGACTTGGATGACGTTGACGGGCGTCCCCGCCGCCAGATTCTCAAGGCTCCAGCACAGGTGCGCTAAGTCGATCCGGTACATCGTGGCGCACATGCACACGACGGGCGACAGGAAGTGGATCTCTTGCTCGGGATGTTCCTTCTTCAAGCGATTGACCAAGTGCAATTCGGTGCCGATCGCCCACTTGGTTCCCGGCGGCGCCGACTCGACTACTTGGATGATTTTGCTGGTCGAGCCGGAGATATCCGCCAAGTCGTTCACCTCCTGCGGACACTCAGGATGCACCAAGATCTTGATTCCCGGAGATCGGTCGCGGAACTGGTGCACATGTTCCGGTCGGAACATCTGGTGCACGCTGCAGTGCCCCTTCCATAGGACCACGCGACTGTCGGCGATCGCCCCTTCGCGATTCCCCCCGAGATCGCCGGCATACGGGTCCCAAACGGGCATTTGTTCCTTGCGGATTCCCATCCGCAGCGCCGTATTCCGGCCTAAGTGCTGATCGGGAAAGAAGAAGACTCGCTTGCCGCGTTGAAACGCCCACTCCAGCACCGGCTTCGCGTTGCTCGACGTGCAGACGATCCCGCCATGCCGACCACAGAACGCCTTCAGGCTGGCAGCCGAATTGATGTAGGTGACGGGGATCAATTCTTCCGTGTTGATCACCGTCCCCAAGTCGTCCCACGCCGCTTCCACCTGCTCGATCGCCGCCATGTCGGCCATCGAACAGCCGGCCGCCATGTCGGGCAACACGACCGTCACACGCTCCCCGCCGCGTTCGGCCAGCTTTTCGGTCCGATTGGCCAGCATGTCGGCCGTCTCCGCCATAAAGTGCACGCCGCAGAACACGATCGATCGGCACGACTGGCTCGCCGACGCCATTTGGCTCAGCTGATAACTGTCGCCGCGGAGATCGCTAAGCGCGATGACCTCATCTTGTTGGTAATGGTGTCCCAGGATGAGCAGTTCGGGGCCCAAGCGTTTGCGAACGGCGCTGATCCGCTGCGTTAACTCGTCGTTCGACAACGACTTGTAGGGCGACCAATCCAAGGAGCCAACCGAGCTCGCGACGCCCGTCGTCATGCCAACCGCCTCTCGCCACCGAGGGCATCAAAGCAAGAGCAACACCAGCAACGTGTTGCGACAAAAAAGAGTAAGCGAGGCCGACGGGGCTCGAACCCGCAACCTCTGGATCGACAGTCCAGTGCTCTAACCAATTGAGCTACGGCCCCTCGCATTACTGAGCCGAATTATAGCTCGCGATGAACGCTTCGCAAGGGCCGGTTATTGTCCACAAAAAAAGTGAGCGACCCGCGACTCTCAATTCTGCCGCGCCGCACCAGCAGGTTGGAAAAAATGACGTAGAGTTGGTTTAGCGGTCAGAAGCGGGGCCGTCGGCGGCGAGGCGCTTGACGCACGCAGGTCGAGTTCCAGTAGAGAGCATGCGCGTACTATGGATTTGCATTGGGCCATCGCCGACATCAGCCTTTGGTCCTTCGGGCTGCCTCCGCCCGTGGGACTCGCGATCGTCGTCGCCATCGGTTACTGGATCACTTGGCGCCAACGCATTCATCGTGAAGCGATCAATAACACGCGCCACGACCTCAATCACGCTCGCCGCATCGTGAAGGAGCTCGAGTCGATCGCACGCGGCGTTCGCGGCCGCATTACGCGCCACCACGCCGACATCGTGAGCTTCAAGCATCGCCTGGAGAAATTGGGCGAGTCGGCCGATGGGCTCGTGGGACGCGAAGTGTGCGACGAAGCAGACCGGCTATTGCGCTCGATGCTGCCGCTGGCCAGCGACGTGGCGCAGGCCTACTACGAGATCCGCCGCCAAACAAATCTGCTGATGCAAATCAGCGAAACGCGCATCGACGCGCTCACGGGCGTCTGCAATCGCCGCGCACTCGACGACGATCTGGCCGCGCTGCTGGCCCGCTACGCCCTCCATGGCGACAAGTTTTCGATCATCCTGCTCGACATCGACTACTTCAAGAAGCTGAACGACGAGCAGGGGCACCTCCACGGCGACAAGGTCTTACACCAAGTTGCGCGGCAGATCGCCATCAACGTCGACGAAGGACACATCGTCGCGCGGTACGGCGGCGAAGAATTCATGGTGCTGCTGCCCGAATCGGAACTGCGTCCGACCCTCGCCATCGCGGAACGCATCCGCAAGGCGATCGAAGACAAGCTGTCGCTCACCATCAGCGGCGGCGTCGCAGAAGTGCAACGCGGCGACGACGCCCTGTCGCTGATTTCTCGCGCCGACGAAGCGCTGTACCAGGCCAAGGAACAAGGACGCAATTTGATTTGCTTCCACATCGGCGGACATGTCGAGCGGGAAAGCAAAGCACGCAGTTAAGGGGCGCTAGAACAGTCGTTCCCCGGCGTCGAATCCCAGTTCCTTAATTCGCGCGCGGTCCTTGTCCGCCGCCTCCGTCGCCATTTGCTTCTCGAGCACCAACAGGCGGTGATAGTGCAGCACCGCGAGCGACCGACGTCGCTCCTTCTGCGCCCGCTCCGCCACACGCGCGTCGGCCGCAGCGCGGTCGACTTGCGTCGCCTCCGTCGCTCCTTCCGCCAATTCTTTCTCCGCTCCCTCGATCGCCTTATTCATGTCATCGAGCGCCGCGTCGAGATTGCCGAGCCGATAGTGGAGGTAGCCGCGCGTGTCGAGCATCGCGGCGTTGCCGCCGGCTTGCTGCAACGCACGCTCGATGTCGCGCATGCCGGCGTCGAGTTCCACGTTCGCGAGCGCTCGTGCATAAGCGCGCCCGTTGAGCACCAACGGATTCGTCTCGCCGTCCTCCACCTCTTCGGCCAACAGCTTCCAATCGCCGAGTCCCTCTTCCCAACGACCAAGGTGCTGATAGACCTGACTCCGCTCGAGATACAGACGGATCGGGCTGGCGCCGAACGCGAGCGCCTGTTCGCAGGCCGCCAGCGCCTCGTCGTAGCGTCCGCCCTCGCGCTCCCAGGTCGCCAGCAGCAAGAAGGCGTCGGGATTGTCAGGGCGCCACGCGAGCGACTGCGTCAGCGACTCGCGGGCTTTTGCAAAGTCGCCGTCGAGGTAATGTTCGAGCGCCGCGGCTTGATGCCAGCGGGCCATTTCTCGAGGCGCTTGCTTGTAGAGCAGCGGCGCGGCGACCACCAAGCCGACGACGCACAAGGCGACGAGCGATCCCCAGCGCCGAGGCGGCGCGCGATTCGGCCCCTCGCCCAATCCCTGTGCGTCTCGACCAGGTTCGCTCGCCATGCCCGCCCCTTCCCTTCGCCGCTCAGTCGCTTCGAACGCCGTGCCGCGGTTGCCGCCCTCGGCGTTCGCAACCGTCCGAAACGCATCCTAGCGATTACCGCGACTTTCGAAACTCCCCGACGTGCGGTACAGTGTTCAGCAGAGTCACCCGTTCCTTCCGTCTGGAAAAGGAGGCAGCCATGCCACTCTTCGAGGTCGAGACTGACGCACACATCATCATCACGTGGGCCAGCGACGAGGAAGCGGCCAGCGCCGTCGTGCGCGACGCTTACCCGGGCGACAAAGTGACTCGCTTGACGAAACGGCCCCGCGATACGTGGGTCATTTCCAAAGGCGTGCTCGGACTGAACACGAAAAACAGCCCCTGCGATATCGCGCGCGATTGCCTCGCCAAGGCCTCCGGCGACAAGGTTCACGCCATCCGCCTCTTCATGCACGAAACGGGCGACGACCTCGATCGAGCACGAAAAGTGATCGAGTCGAACATGGTCATGGGCTGGTAGGCCGGTCGTCTCACGCGACCCACGGCGCACATGGAAAAAACAAAATCCACCGACCTCGGCGGTCGGTGGATTTTTTTGTCGGCAGTGGCAAGCAAGTCAGGGCGGAGGCCCCGCCGCTTCACCCGTTACCCCAACAACTCGCGGATCGGCTTGCGTTGTTCGACCAACGTCTGCGGTCGGCCGCTCGGATCCAGCAACCGCGTCGTCGGATCGATTCCCAAGTTGTGGTAGAGCGTGGCGAAGACTTCCAGAAGATGGACGGGGCGGTCTTTCGCATCTTCGGCATAGCGAGTCGAACTGCCGATCGCTTGGCCCGTCTTCAGGCCGCCGCCGGCCAAGAAGCCCATCGACAGCTTCGACCAGTGGTCGCGCCCCGCACCCGCATTCACGCGCGGCGTCCGGCCAAATTCGCCCCACATCACGATCGTGGTGTCGGCCAAGAGCCCGCGTTGGTCCAGGTCGTCGATCAACGCGCTGAGCGCCCGATCTAACTTGGGCAACTGCATTTTCAGGTGGCTGAAGTTGTTGCCGTGAGTGTCCCAGCTGCCCCAGTCGAACGTCACCGCACGGACCCCCGCTTCGACCAGTCGCCGAGCGGTTAAGAACATGTTGCCGTCGTTCTTGCCGTATCGCTCGCGCACCTGCGGCGATTCTTTGTTGAGGTCGAGCGCATCGGCCACCTTGCCGGAAGTCACCACGCCCACGGCGCGCTGCGTGAACGAATCCATCGCCGACATCTGCCCGCTGCCGTCCACCTCGCGGCGGATGCGGTCGAGCGAACTCAGCAAGTTGGTGCGCGATTCGAGTCGATCGGAGGTCATGCCGCCTACTAATCGCAAATCGCCGCCCTGCGGCTGATACGGCTTGTGCACCGGTCCCAAGTAGCCCGGATAGCCGCCGTTGTAGCTCACAAACGGCGGAGCACCGCTGCCCGCGGGGCCTTGAATGCGTGCGATGACGCTGCCCAGCGACGGACGACCGCCCACGTTCCGTAGGTCGTTGCGACCGAAGCCGGTCTGCGTGTGAAAATTGCTGTGGTCGTCGTACATGCCGACCAGCGATCGCAGCACCGCGTACTTGTCCGCCATCGCGGCCAGCAGCGGCATGTGTTCGCAGATTTCGATCCCCGAGACGTTGGTCTTGATAGGACTGAACTCGCCCCGGAACTCCACCGGCGCTTCGGGCTTCAAGTCGAACATGTCTTGGTGCGAAGGCCCGCCCGCCAAGTGAATATTGATCACCGCCTTGTGGCTCGTCGTCGTCCCTGCCGCCGCCTCCGCGCGATACAAATCGGCCAGCGTCAGCCCGCCGACGCCGAGCGCTCCTACCTGCAGAAAGCGGCGTCGAGAAACGCCGTCGCAAAACCTGCCCGATCCGCCCGCCGAAATCTGGAGCATCGCTTGGTCCTCGCCTTCAGGTTGTGTCGAGATCGCGAGCCGGCGCGCATCCACCGCCCCGACTGCCAGCCACTTATAACCCTATCGGACGGATGAATCAATGTTTTTTGATGTAACTGGCCCGTTTTGGGTAAAGTCGTGGATCGCTCCGCGATCCAGCGCAAAGGAAGCCAAGCGTTGGACCGACGGAGCGGTCCACAACAATGCCGTTGGACCGACGGAGCGGTCCACGACTGTGGCGCTACAGGCGTTCGGTCTGGCCGGACCGCGCCGAATCGGCCTGCTTCTGGCAGATGGTGAGAGCGTCGCAGGCTAGGTCGCCGCCGAGGATTTCGGACGGTTTTCCCGCTTCCAAGCTGCGGACCACTTCGGCGATTTCCGCTTCGAACGCCCGCTGGGGATTGCCGTCTCCCAGTTCGGGGACGATCGCCTTTCCATCCGCGTCGAGGATGGTCAGCGGCGTGAGGCGCGCGTCGAGTCCGGCGACGAACGCCAAGTCGTAGACCAGCGTGGCGCGTTCCAGGTGGATCTCAAAGCCGTGCGTGAACGGCCGTCCCTGCTGGTTGATCACGCCCGACGTGGCGCTCACCACCAGCGACGGGTCGGCGAAGTGGAACAGCGTATTGCAGAACTCGACCACTTCGCCGCGCATCCGTCCCTGCGTCGTGACGGCGGTCGGCATGCCGAACAGAAGGCGAATGAAGTGCGCGTCGTGGACGTGGAGGTCGATGAGCGGCCCGCCGACTTTGCGCGGGTCGTAGAAGTCCTTCAGCCATAGCGGGTCGGAGATGATGCGGCGGAAGTGGCCGCCCAGCAGCTTGCCGTACTGTCCCGACGACACGAGCTGACGGACATGCGCGTACTCGTTGAAGAACGGCAGGACTTGGCCGACGAGCAGTTGGCGGTTCGCAGCGCGGGCGGCGGCGGCGATCTGACGCCCCTCGGCGTCGGACAGCGCGAGCGGCTTTTCGATGAACACGTGCTTGCCGGCGGCGAACGCCTGCAGCGCCGCCGACACATGCAGGTCGGGCGGCAAACAGATGTCGACCAAGTCGACGTTCGGGTCGGCCAGCAGCGCCTCGAGTTCCGAATAACGACCGACGCCCGACAAATCAACCTGCTCGCCCGGCGGTCCGAAGTTGCCTTGGATGCCGCGCCAATCGCCGGCCAGCTTCTTCGGGTCGCGCGTGCAGACGGCCGTCAATTGGGCTGTCGGGACGTTCTTATACGCGAGGTAATGAATCCACCCCATGAACCCGACGCCGACGATTCCCACTCGCACCATGGACTGCCTTCCCCTTCGTTACTCGACCGTCATGTCTCTCAAAGGACCCGCGGACTGTCGCGTATCTTAAAGCAAGGAACACAGCGCCCCAAGTCACCCGCGATGGACGTCGTCCGCCGCCGTCTGACTTTCACGAACCCGTCGCTTTGACCTTCTACTTGGCCGCCACCGTCGGCGCTCGCCAATAGTCGGGCAAATCGGGCAGCGTGTCGCGCAAGATCTCCAGCACCGCTTGGCGGTCGGCGGGCGACAGCTTCGCGAACTCCGGCTTGTCGTCGACGCCGGTCAGGATTTCATGCAAGCGCCGGAAGAAGTGGTCTTTGACTTCGCTCGGCAGTTGCCGGAATTGCTCGCTGTAGATGAGATAGCTGCACGGATACTTGAAGATCCGCTTCTGCAGGTCGAAGTCGCGCAGCGAGCGGCCTTGTTTGTCGCGCGGACCGCGGCCGGCGAACTCGGCCGTGAATCCCGACGTCCCTTCAATGGGCGACGGCAAGGGGCTCTCGTCGATGTACAGCAGGTACCTCAAAAGCGACTCGCCCGCGTTGCGCAACCGTCGCGTCGTACTTTCCGACCGGTGCTCGGGCTTCTCCTGGAAGGCCTTGTTGAGCGCGTCGTTGTACCACAGGGCCATTCGCGAATCGAAGCCGGAGCGGGTGATCAGATTGTGCATGTGCGATTGATGCTCGAGCACCATCAGGGCGACGATGTCGCTATGGGGCGTCAGGTACGGCTTCGGATCGAAGAACTGCGACAGGTCGGTCACGTTTGAACCCAGCGCCGTGTCCAGCCGCTCGGGGTTGTCCTTGTCGGTGACGCACACGTTGCCCATGTGGGTCGCCGAACCATGTTTGCCGCTCACATACCAGCCGCCCCAACGTTGCGAGAACGGCGATTCATGATTCGTGCTGAACGTCCCCGCGCTGAAGATCGGCATCCCCTGCTTGTCGGAGAAGACGGAGCGAACCAAATTGCCGGGGACGTCCGACGTCTTGGACGACGAATGGCATACGAGGCAGTTGTCGGTGTGGCGGACAAATCGCGGCTTATCGGTTTTCTCTTGCGAGAGGGCGTAGAACTGCGCCCCCTGTTGCGGGTCCATCGCCGTGATCTCGACGACGTCGCCGTGCTGCACCCAGCCGATGTACATGTCGTCGCTGAAGTAGATCGCCCGCGGCGTACGCGGCGAAATGCGGCTCCGCTGGAAGCTCGTCTTCGAAAATACCAACACCTGCGACGAATGCGGAATTCCCAACCGATCGAGCACCGCCGGCAGGTAGCCTTGGCGATCGTCGTAAGGCAGCGTCGTATGGCCGTCGTCCAGCTTTTTCTGCAAGCGCGCGATCGGGTCGTTGACGGGCGCCTTCGAATAGTTGATCGGATCCTGCTCGTATGGCAGATCGGCGCGAACGACCGAGACGCTGCAGGCCAGGACGCCGACGAGTCCGCCGATCAAGCAGCCGACGAATGACGCCAGTGACTCGGTGAGACCGAAAGGGAGGGCGCGTCGCGCCGCAATTCGCCTGAGCTTGCGCATGATGGAACCTCGCCTGGGAATGTCGGCCGCGCAGGGGGGGCGAGCCGTTCGCGAACGCCCCGATGGACGCCGTCGAACGGTTCGAGACGCGGCGGTGGGTCAGGATTTGCCCGGCGGCGTCGCCGGGAATTGGCACAGTTTCTTCGATCGCGACGAGATCGCCATTTCTTCGATCGTCGTCGACTTAAACGTCGACTCCACCGTCGCAATCATTTGGTCGATGCGGCGATGGAGCGGACACAGTTGGTCGCGGTGTTCGTCGAGCCCCAGCGGGCAACGCTCGATCCGCTTGATCGGGTCGACCGCGTTGATCACTTCCAGCGCCGTGATTTGGTCGGCGGGTCGAGCCAAGCTGAAGCCGCCGCCCAAGCCGCGCTGCGAATGCACTAGGTCGGCGCGCGCCAGCGATTGCATCACCTTCGACAAATAGCCAGCCGGCACTTTCGTGGCGTCCGCGATATCGACTGTCGTCGCCAGCGTCTCGCCGCGCATCGCCAGATGGACCATCGCCCGCAACGCATACTCCGCAGTCTGTGACAACATGGGCCGAGCCCTTCCGTTTTCCGTCGTCGCCGTCGTTCGAATGGCCCCGTAATTGGCACTCGCCAACGACCGCGGCATTCAATAATGGACATCGACATCCATAATAGTAGCTCTTGAGCCCAAGGCGTGTCAACTTCCTTTGTCGATCAAGTAGTACGGCGCGTCGGGAAGGAGCGTAAAGCGGCCGTCGGCGGCGAGCGATAGGGGCTGCGCCGGCGACTCGAAAGGGCGGCCGCGAGGGTCGAGCGGCGTGAGGCGGAATTGGGCCGCGTCGGGGCGCATCAGCCGGATTTGGCCGGCCAGTCGGCGGACTTGCCAGGGATTCACGCCGAGGCTGGTGATGCGCCGAGTTCCCGCGTCGTCGGCGGGTTCCGAGCGAAATCCAGTCGAACGCTCTTCCGTCATCACCTGCAGCAATATCCGTTGCGATTGCTCGAGCGGGCGGCCGTCGAGGCTGACCAGGGCGAAGTGCGCCAAGTCGAGCGGCGAGGAGAAGGCGACATCGCCGAGGACGATCTCGCGGCGTGCGGCCAGGTTGCCGGAAGCCAAGCGGACCTGCGGGGCTTGGACGGTGAGCAAGCCGTGACCGTAGTCCAATTGCACCTGTCGCGTGCTGCTGACCACTCGGCGGTTCGTGCGGTCGATCCAGGGACGCAGGTCGGCGACCTGCGACGGCGGGCCGTCCGTTGCGAATCGCACGCGCGTCCGCCCCGCGAAGTGGACGAGCGGATCGATCACGTCGCTGGCGCTCGGTTGTCGCGCCTCAAGCGGTACGTCTTGCAGTCGGAGTTCATCCAGCGAGGCGTCGGGCGGCAAGGGCGTACCGGCCAGATCGAGCAGCTGCTGGGGATCGAGGCGCAGGTCGACGAGCACGTCGCCGGCGTCGATCAGGCGGCGGCGATAGAGCAGCGCGGCGACCGGGAATTGGCCCATCTGCGACGGCGACATGAGCGTCCAGGGCTGCATGAAAAAGTTGGGTTTCACCGACCAGTCGCCGCCGTCGAGCGCGAAATGCACGATCGCGTCGGCGTCCTGCAAGGCGCCGTAGACGGCGTAGAAAAACGGGGCCTCGGACCGATGCCGATTGGGCCGGTTCCAAGTGGTCTCGGACAGCATGGTCGGCTTGTCGTCGTACGACGTGTCGACCACGGGATGCCCGAACGACCGAGGCTGGCCTGCCTTCACGGGGTCGAAGCGCAAGGCGCTGCGGTCGCGATACGTGTGCCCCTCGCGAATCGACCATTCCGAGAACGTTCCCTCGTGGCCGCAGCTGAAATAGCCGTGACGGTCTTGGAAGTCGCCGACGGCGTAGGTGTATTTTTCCAGCGGCCCGAGGTAGCGCGGGTCGGCGGTGGTCCAGTTCGAACAGGTGATGCAGGCGCGAAAGCCTAGCTCGCGCAGCAACGCGACTTGCCGCTGATAGAACGCCCGCTGGTGCTCGGCTAGGAAGCGAACCGTGTCGCGATCGCGGGCCGTCCGTTCATGCGCCATGTTCCAGAGCGGCCGAAAGGCGACTCGCTTTTCGCCTGCGTTGTCGCGCGGCAGGGGCGGGCCGGGCCAGCGCGCGAGGGCCGCGTCGAGCGACCCGTAGCGCGCGACGAGCCAGTCGGCGAACTGCGACTCGAGTTGCCTTAACTGAGGATCGGGGATGTTTTTGTCGGAGAAGGTCCAGAAGAAGTACGAGTCTTCGTTCTGAATCTCGACCCCCATCAGGGCCGGTTCGTCGACGAGTCGAACGCGAGTTTCGGGGTGCGGCGTGAGCAGAATCGCGCGCCACCAAGCGGCGTAGCGCTTTTGAAATTCCGGATTGAACTGCAGGGCGGCGAAGGGGTGCTTCTGACCGTCGTAGCCGGGGAGCCAAGCGAGGTCGGCGGGCGGTTTAAACCAGAGCGGGAAATAGATGGAGAGGTGCGTGTATATCCCCTGCTCCTTCATCGCGGCGACGATGTCCTGCACGTGACGGACTCGAGCCAAGTCGGGTTCGCCGCGCTGGTCAAACACGGCGCCGTGGACGCGGACTAGGTTGACGCCATAGCTGGCCAGTCGGCGGGCGATCGGTTGGAGTTCGGCGAAAGTGTGAGCGGACGCGGGGGGGCCGTTCACGCCCCAAAAGCGGATCGGTTGCCCGGTCCTCGTTTGGATGAAGACTCCCTGCGGAGCGTCGTCGCGTGGGGAGTCGTGGGAGGGGAGGGAACGGATGCCGATAAAGCCGCCGTCGCCCGCTTGCGCTTCATTCAGCGACCGCAGGTCGAAGGCGGGCGGCCGATCGTCGTCGCCCGAGGCCGGACTCCAGTCGAACCAATCTGCCGTTTCGGCGGCGGGAAGAGAGGGCGGCTTTTCGGTTGTTTCTCGTTGCGGCGCAAGGTTTTGTGTTTGAGCGGCGCGGGGGGCGGCGGCGAGCCACGCCAAAGTCAACGCCACCGGCACGACTATTCTCGTGAACCTGCGACGATTTCGCATGGTCTAGTCCTTCGTTCTTGAAACTAACAGGGCGTCGGCCTACCCTTGGATATTCACTCGAAATCGGGGACAATCGCCCGATTACGCGACTCGACCGATCCTCGCCGCGTGGGAGAGGAAACGTCGTGCCCCGCGACCCTATAGGCAGGCAGGAGACGAATTCGATGACGACCGTGAGCGCACCCCAGAATACCGACTTGATGACCGGCGCGGACATTATGGTCAAGTCGCTGGTAGATCACGGCGTCGAGGTGATGTTCGCGTATCCGGGCGGCTGCAGCATGCCGCTGCACCAAGCGCTCACCCGTTACTCGGACAAAATTCGCACGATCCTGCCGCGTCACGAGCAGGGGGGAGCGTTTGCGGCGCAAGGGTATTCGCGTTCGACCGGCAAACCGGGCGTCGTCATGGCGACCAGCGGTCCGGGAGCGACGAACTTGGTGACCAGCATCGCCGACGCGAAGCTCGACAGCATCCCGCTCATCGCCATCACCGGCCAGGTGCCGACCCCGGTGATTGGCTCGGATGCGTTCCAGGAAACGCCGATGGTCGAGATTTGTCGCGGCATCACCAAGCACCACTACTTGGTGACGAACGTCAATCAGATCGCGCGCGTCGTGAAGGAAGCATTTCATATCGCTACGACCGGCCGTCCCGGACCGGTGCTCATCGACATGCCGAAGGACGTCCAGATGGCGTCCTGCATCCCGAATTGGGATGAGCCGATGAACTTGCCGGGTTACCGAGTTGCGCCGCGACGGGCGCTGCCGGAGCAGATTCGACAAGTGGCGGCGGCGATCAAGTTGGCCAAGCGGCCGCTGATTTATGCGGGCGGCGGCATCATTGCTTCGGAAGCCAGCGATTCGCTGCGCGAGTTTGTGAAGCGGACTGGCATTCCGGTGACGATGACCGTCATGGGACTGGGCGCCTTCCCCAACGAACATCCGCTGTCGCTCGATATGCTCGGCATGCACGGCAGCGTCTACGCCAACTGGGCCACGCGCGACTGCGACCTCTTGATCGCGCTCGGCGTGCGATTCGACGATCGCGTGACGGGGAAGTTGGCCGAATTCGCGAAGCATGCGAAGATCATCCATATCGATATCGACCCGTCGGAACTCAACAAGAATAAACCGGCGCACATTCCGATCGTCAGCGACGTGAAGTACGCGCTGGATGAACTCAATCAGATCGTCGAGGCGCCGGAAGAGATCGAACCGTGGGTGCGGCAGGTTCAGCAGTGGAAACGCGAGCGGCCGTTCAAATACGACGATCGCTTCGAAGGCATCACCCAGCAGCACGCCATTTCCGAACTCTCGCGAATCACGCGCGAACGCGACACCTACATCACCGTGGGCGTCGGCCAGCACCAAATGTGGGCGGCGCAGTTCTACAAGTTCCGTCGCCCGCGCACGTGGGCGTCGAGCTCAGGGTTGGGCACGATGGGCTTCGGGCTGCCCTGCGCCATGGGCGTGCAAGCTGCCCATCCGAATTCGCTCGTGATCGACATTGACGGCGACGGCAGCTTCCAGATGAACATTCAGGAACTGGCGACGCTGCACTGCGAAAAACTGCCCGTCAAAGTGCTGCTGCTCAACAACCAGCACCTCGGCATGGTCGTGCAGTGGGAAGATCGCTTCCACTCCGGCAACCGCGCCCATACGTACCTGGGCCCGATCGACCACGCCGAAGCCTCCGGCAAGGGAGACAGCATCTACGCCACACAGCGCTACCCCGACTTCGTGGCCATCGCCAAGGGGTACGGCTGCGGCGCAGCGACCGTCAGCCGCAAGGCGGACCTCGTCGGGGCGCTTGAGGAAATGATCAACTACCCCGGCCCGTTCGTGCTGGATGTCGAAGTTCCCTATCAGGAACACGTGCTCCCGATGATCCCGTCGGGCCGAACCGTCGACGACATTATTCTCGAGTAGCGATGTTCTCGAGTCGCGATGTAATCTGGCGGGCGACGCTGTGAGCTACGAACCGCATGAGCGCCTGATCGAGATCGACGGGCGCACGCGTCGGGCGTTAGTGTTCGTACCCGATGAACTGGTCGCCTCGACCGAGGATCGGCTGCCGGTCGTGTTCGCCTTTCATGGCGGCGGCTCGACGGCCGAAGGCATGATCGAATTCAGCGGGCTGGCGGAAAAAGGCCGAACGGCCGGATTCGTGACCGTCTTTCCCAGCGGGACGGGGCGAACGCCCGAGGCGCTGACTTGGAACGGCGGCAACTGTTGCGGTCGGGCCATGAAGGATCAGGTCGACGACGTCGACTTCATTCGTTGCTTTATCGAACATCTGGATCGGTGGCTGCCGATCGACCGTCGCCGCCTCTACGCGACCGGCATGTCGAACGGCGGCATGATGTCCTATCGCTTGGCCGCCGAACTGTCGGACCAGATAGCTGCCATTGCGCCGGTGGGCGGCCCCATCGGCTGTTTGGACTGCCTGCCGAAACGGCCCGTCTCCGTCTGCCACTTCCACGGAACGCATGATGAGTTCGCCCCTTACGAGGGCGGCATCGGGAAACGCAGCCTCAGCAAAGCACGGTTCTATTCCGTGCAGCAGTCGATCGACGCCTGGGTGCGGGCCAACGGCTGCGCCGCGTCGCCGCTCATCGACGAACTGCCGGTCGTCGTCGATGATGGGACTCGAGTGACTCGGGCCAGATTTTGCGACGGCCGCGAGGGGAGCGAAGTTTGGCTGCATACCATCCACGGCTGCGGCCACACGTGGCCCGGTCGCTCCACCTCCCTGAAGATGCTCGGCCCCGTCACTCGCAACCTGAACGCCAACGACGTGATGTGGGAATTCTTTCAGTGCCGCCGGCGCGAGTGACAGGCCGTGGCGGCTAAGGCGCCAGCCTAGTGCTTTGTGCTCGGTACGCCGCCAGATCGATGGCATCGTCAATGAAGCTCACCCCGCCGTCGGCGCGGAGTGCGAACGCGCCGCCGGCGTGGTAGCTGCCGAAAGCCAGCTCCATGAGCACGCCGTGCAAGTGCGGATCACGCAGCCTGGCGTTGAGTCGCGAGTAGGTCGTTCCTACAAACTCGGAGAACTCAGAGCCGGCCGTTCCGCCGTCGCAACGGCAGCCATCGATCTGGGGCGAACCGATGTACCAATAGTCCATCGCTTGCCCATCCTTGATGAACTCGGGATCCGTCCGCGATTCCAATAGCGTCCAGGTGTTGCTGAGGCCGCGGCGCAGGTCGGCTGGCCGTATGCGGCTACAGGCAAAGAAAACGCCGTCTTGCCGCGGGTCCTCCAGCGACTTGGCGCCGGGGATGACCAAGGTGCTGCGGTCGTCGGACGTCGCCTCGCTCCCCGCATTGCCGCGGTAACTGCCGGGGACGCGGGCTGGCAGCCGATTTGACCGCAAGTGCTCGGGAACCATCAGCGTGGGGCAGCGAAACAGCGGCACAACCTGTTGAATGACGGCGGCGTTGCCTGTCGCCGATTCCCAGTCTCCCGATTGATGCGACGGGAACTGAATCTGTTCAAACAGCGCTTGCTTATCAATGTAAGGCAAAATGGCCGCGGACCACCCCAGTCCCAGCGAGTTCCAGCCGGGCGGGTAGGCGCCGAGCAGATCGGCGTAGCAGGTTAGGGCGATACCGTGTTGGCGAAGAGCGCTTTGGCATTGCAGCCGTCGCGCCGCCTCGCGCGCCGCTTGCACCGCCGGCAGAAGCAGGGCAAACAGCAGCGCCAAACTTCCGAGGACCACCAAGATTTCGATTAACGTCAGAGCGCGTCGCCGCGCGTCGCGATTCCAGCATGCCATGTTCGAGGACTCCGTGTGCGAGACACCCACCTAATCGCAAAACAAAGCCCCAACCGGCCCCGAATTCCCAAAAACATTTCGAGATTTTCCATTCAATTTTTGTAACCCCGTAGGACAGGCTTCCAGCCTGTCTGCCCCCGCAGTTAGCCACCGAGCGCGACGAAGCATCCCGTAGGGTGGCGCCAAGCCGGGCGCGGTGGATACTGCGTCGCAAGAGCGACATGGCCCCGCCCGGCGCGGGCCCACCGGGGATGGAGTTCGCCACCGAGTCCACGTAGCTCACCGAGCGCGGCGAAGCGTCCCGTAGGGTGGCGCCAAGCCGGGCGCGGTGGATACTGCGTCGCCTGAGCGACATCTCCCCGCCCGGCGCGGGCCCACCAACGATGGAGTTTGCCCCCGAGTCCACGGAGCTCACACCGAGAGTACGACGGCCCGGCGCGGGCCCACCTGATGGAGTTCGCCACCGAGTCCACGGAGTTCACCGGCCGCGACGAAGCGTCCCGTAGGGTGGCGCCAAGCCGGCGCGGTGGATGCCGCGCCATGAGTACGACATCGCGCGCCCGGCGCGGGCCCACCTGGGATGGAGTTTGCCCCCGAGAGCACGGAGTTCACTGAGCCGCGCCGAGGCGTCCCGTAGGGTGGCCCAAGCCGGGCGCGGTGGATGCCGCGCCGTACGAATGACATCGCCCGCCCGACCTGGGATGGAGTTTGCCCCCGAGAGCACGTAGCTCACCGAGCCGCGGCGACGCGTCCCGTAGGGTGGCGCCAAGCCGGGCGTGCTGAATGCCGCGTCGCCTGAGCGACATCTCCCCGCCCGGCGCGGGCCCACCAACGATGGAGTTCGCCATCGAGTCCACGTAGCTCACCGAGAACGACGAGGCATCCCGTAGGGTGGCGCCAAGCCGGGCGTGGTGGATGCCGCGTCGCCTGAGCGACATCTCCCCGCCCGGCGCGGGCCCACCAACGATGGAGTTCGCCATCGAGTCCACGTAGCTCACCGAGAACGACGAGGCATCCCGTAGGGTGGCGCCAAGCCGGGCGCGGTGGATGCCGCGTCGCCTGAGCGACATCTCCCCGCCCGGCGCGGGCCCACCGGGGATGTTGTTCGCCACCGAGTCCACGGAGTTCACCGAGAGCGACGAGGCGTCCCGTAGGGTGGCGCCAAGCCGGTCGCAGTGGATACCGCGTCGCCTGAGCGACATCGCCCCGCCCGGCGCGGGCCCACCGACGATGGTGTTTGCCACCGAGTCCACGTAGCTCACCGAGAACGACGACGCGTCCCGTAGGGTGGCGCCAAGCCGGGCGCGGTGGATGCCGCGTCGCCTGAGCGACATCACCCCGCCCGGCGCGGGCCCACCAACGTTGGAGTTCGCCACCGAGAGCACGGAGCTCACCGAGAGCGACGAGGCGTCCCGTAGGGTGGCGCCAAGCCGGGCGCGGTGGATGCTGCGCCGTACGAATGACATCGCGCCGCCCGGCGCGGGCCCACCGACGTTGGCCAACGGCAGCGGTGGGCCCGCGCTCGCAAAGCCTCGCTTGGCCCACCCTACAACTCGCTTGGCCCACCCTACGATTCGCTGTTCCAGGCTCCGAGCTCGCGCAGCGTGGTCGTGAGCGCGATTAGCGGTAGACCGGTGATGGCCGAGTGGTCGGCGCTCTCGATGCGTTCAAATAGCGTGATGCCGCGTTCTTCGAGCTTATAGGCGCCGGCGCAGTCAAACGGCTGGTCGGCGGCCACGTAACGCTCGATTTCCGCTCGAGTCAATCGGCGCATCTGCAGCGTCGCGACATCGGTGTGACGGCGAGCGACCGCTTGATGCAGGACGACGAAGGCGGTGATGAGCTGGTGGGGACGCCCCGACATGGACAACAATTGTTCGACTGCGGCGTCAAAGCTGCCCGGCTTGCCGAGGATGCGGCCGTCGAAGGTCGCCAGTTGGTCGCTGCCGATGATCGTCGCCTGCGGTTCCTGCCACGCCAGACTGTCTGCTTTCGCAAACGCCAGATGCTCGGCCAATTCCCGCGGACTCAGCGCCGCCGCCTTCAGCGACTCCTCGTCGCACAACGGCGCTCGCACTCGAAACGGCAGTCCGAGCCTCGCGAGCAGTGCGCGGCGGTAGGGAGACGTACTGGCGAGCAGTAGGTCCAAGGTTAGCACCACTGCGAAATGGGCTTGCCTTCGATCAGTCGCACGGGGCGACCATCCTGCGCTTGCGCGATCAGCTCGACGGGAATCCCCAGCTTTGTATACACCGTCGCCGCGATGTCCTCGCTGTGATACTCGTCCTTCGTCACGAAGCCGCCTTCGTCGTCGGTGGCGCCGAGCACCGCGCCGCCCGGGACACCGGCGCCCGCCATGACGGCGAAACCGGCCGTCGCCCAGTGGTCTCGACCGCTCGCTGAATTCACCTTCGGCGTCCGCCCGAAGTCGCTCAGCCAGCACACGAGCGTATTCTGCAGCAGGCCCCGTTGTTCGAGGTCGATCAGCAGTTGCGGAAGCGCCTTGTCGACAGGCGGCATCCGCGAGTCCTTGAGCGACTTGAAGTTGTTGGCATGCGTGTCCCAGCCGCCGTCGGTGACGGTGACGAACCGCACGCCCGCTTCCACCAAGCGCCGCGCAAGCAAGCAGCTTTGGCCGAACTTGTTGCGTCCATACGCCTCGCGCAAGGCTTTGTCTTCTTCTTCGATCGCGAACGCCTGCTTGGTTTCGGGCGCCGTAATCATCTGGATGGCCGTCTTATAGTTTTCGTCGAGCGCCTCGTAGGCGGCCGGCTGGAGGTCGACTTGCCGCTGCAATTGGTCGACCGCGCCCAGCATGCGACGACGGCGGTCCACTCGGTTCGAGGTCACGCCTTGCGGCGGCGTGATGTCGCGGACTGCAAACTTTTCGGCGTTGGGATCGGCGACGATTTCAAACGGGTTGTGCTCGAGTCCCAGGACGCCGGAGGTGCCGCCGCCGAAGCGCCGGTCGACCGACGTGCCTAGCTGGACGAACGGCGGCATGGCCGTCTTGAAACCCTTCACGTAGCTCACCACCGACCCGTAGCACGGATAGGGAACGGCCGGATTGAAATTGCGACCCGACATGACCCATTGGTCGGCCGTGCCGTGACTGCCGTTCTTGGGGTTCCAACCGCGAAGCACCGCGTAGCGGCCCAGTTCTTTGGCGAGGTTCGGGCAGACGTCCGTGAATTGCACTCCCGGCACTGCCGTATCGATCATCCCAAATTCGCCCCGCACGCTGACCGGCGCATTCGGCTTGGGGTCGAGCGTATCGTGGTGGCTCACGCCGCCTTGCGACCAGATCAAAATGCAGCTCACGTCCCCCCGCGGCGGTGCGGCGCCGAACGCCTTTTGTCGAGCGAGGAACGTCGGGAGCGTGATCCCCAGGCCCGCAAGCGCGCCGATCTGTAGGAAACTCCGGCGACTCGAACGTTCACAATCGTGCGTCATCCCCTGAAGCAGGCTCAGCATGACGGATCTCCGTGAGGTGGGCGGTGGTCGGCGGGGCTCGGCTGGAGCAGTCGCAGGAATGCGGTCGGCGGGCTGGACCCATCTGGACCCGCTTATCCTAATCCATCGGCGCGCCGCAAAGCAACGGTGAAAGAATGCCCACGTAGAACAGGCTTCCAGCCTGTTACTCCCCGCCAATCCCCACTGCCCCCCCCTCTCTCTCTCCCACCACACACACTGTCTCCCGCCCCCCGTGCTTCGACGTCGCCGAACCGGCGGAGAGAAGGGAGTTTGTAACTCGTGCGGCATGGTGACGTCGTGGGGAGGCTGACAGGCTGGAAGCCTGTCCTACGGGGCGGATCGCGCGACTTGCCCGATTCCTATGGCTTTGAGTCGCTTGATGCGACATACTCAACGTCCCGCCTGTCGCCCACCTGCCACCAAGGAGTATCCCGCCATGCGGTCATCGCTCCCGATCGCTACTTTGCTCTCACGCACTTCGTGGAAAGTCGGCGTCTTGATCTGCGTCTTCGTCGCCGTGGGTGCGAACGCCGGTTCCATTGCGGCTCAGACTCCGATCGCGGTGCGTCCCGCCGAAGTAAAGCTGCAGGGGAATTTTGATCGCGCCCAATTGTTGGTGGGGGTCGCGAACGGTGCCGGCGAGCTGGATGATCGCAGCGTCGACCTGACCACGGCCGCTCAATATGCGTCCTCCGACCCGAGCGTCGTGACCGTGTCGCCGCAGGGGCGGTTGTTGGCCGTTCGCGACGGCGCGGCCAAGATCGTCGTGACGGTGCCAGGGGCGACGAAGGAGGTGCCGGTGACGGTGGCGGGCGTCGTCGATCAACCGCACATCGGGTTCACCGAACAGGTGCGTCCCATTCTTAACAAGTCGGGCTGCGCGATGGCCGCTTGCCATGCGGCTCAGCACGGCAAGGGCGGCTTCAAGCTGTCGGTGTTTGGGTCGGAGCCCGACACCGACTACCGCGCGATTGCGCTGGACCAGATTCAACGCCGAGTCGACGTGATTCGTCCCGAGAACAGCCTCGTGTTGCTCAAACCGACCATGCAGACGCCGCACGGAGGCGGTCGGCCGCTCGACAAGAACTCGGTCGACTATCAGATCTTCCTCGCGTGGCTTCGCGGCGGGATGCCCGGTCCGACGAAAGACGATCTCGAAGTGGTCCGACTGCACGTGACGCCGTCGCGGCGCGTGGCCGCGGTCGATGCGGTGCAGCAGTTGCGTGTGGAAGCCGAGTATGCGAACGGGACGCGCCGCGACGTGACGGCGTCGGCGCGTTTCGACACGATGGACGACGGCGTGCTCGCGGTCACTCGCGACGGCCTCGTCACCGTCGTCGGCAAGGGGCAGGCGCCGATCATGATTCGCTACGAAGGGCAGGCCGAAATCTCGCTGTTCGTGTCGCCGTTCGCGGACAATGCGGCATTGGCGGACTGGAAGAGCCACAACTTTATCGACGACTTGGCGGCGGCCAAGTTCCGCGAGCTTGGCATCGAGCCGTCGCCGTTGTGCGACGACGCGACGTTCGTTCGCCGAGCTTTCCTCGACGCGATCGGCACGTTGCCGACTCCCGACGAAGCACAGGCGTTTGTGCAGTCGAGCGATCCCGAGAAGCGCACGAAGCTTGTGGAACAACTGCTGGGGCTGGCGACCGACCCCGCGCAGAACAAGTACAACGATTGGTACGCCGCCTATTGGTCGCTGCGTTGGTCCGACCTGGTGCGCAATTCGAGCCGCGACTTGGGCGAGCAAGGGATGTGGTCGCTGCACAATTGGATTCGCGAGTCGTTTCGAGTCAACAAACCGGCCGACCAATTCGTCCGCGAATTGATTACGGCGAAGGGCTCGATCTATAGCAACGGGCCGGCCAATTTTTTCCGCGTCAACGGTAATCCGACCGACTTGACTGAAGCGGTGGCGCAAACGTTCTTGGGCGTTCGGCTGGAGTGTGCGAAGTGTCACCATCATCCGTTCGAGAAGTATAGTCAGGATGACTTCTATGGGCTGGCGGCGTTCTTCTCGCGAGTGGGTTCGAAGAACAGCGAGGAATTCGGGTTGTTCGGCCGCGAACAGGTGGTCGTCGTGCGCGACGCGGGGGAAGTGTCGCATCCGCGCACGGGCAAGCGAATGGAACCGAAAGCGCTCGACGGCCCGAAGCTCGAGAACCCGCTTGATCGCCGTTTGCCATTGGCTCAATGGATGACCAGCAAGGACAATCCGTACTTTGCCCGCAACGTCGCCAATCGCTACGTCGATTTCTTGTTGGGACGCGGGCTCGTCGAACCGGTGGACGACATGCGGAGCACCAACCCGCCCACCAACCCGCCGCTGCTCGACGCGCTCGCCCAGCAATTGGTCGACTCGAACTACGACCTCAAGAAACTGATGCGGGCGATCATGACGAGCCGCTTGTATCAGTTGTCGTCGCAGCCGACGCCGGGCAACGCCGGCGACTCGCGGTTCTACAGCCATTATCGCGTGAAGCGGTTGGCGGCCGAACCGCTGGCGGATGCCATTGATCGCGTGACGGATGTGCAAACCAAGTACAAGAGTCTGCCGTTGGGGACGCGGGCCATCGAGCTGCCGGACGCAGAGTATCCGGATTACTTCTTGAATACGTTTGCGAAGCCGCGACGGGCGAGCATTTGCGAATGCGAACGCAGCCCGGACGCCAATTTGGCTCAGGCCCTCCATACGCTCAACGGCGAAACGCTGGCCAACAAGATCGGCGACAAGAAGGGGCGCATCGCGAAGCTGATCGGCGAAAAGAAATCGCACGAGGAGATCGTGCAAGAACTTTATCTGTGGACCCTGTCGCGGCCGGCGACGACCGCGGAGATCGAAGCGTCGGTGCAGTTTTTGGACGAAGCGCCGACGCGCGACGAATGCTACCAGGATTTGCTCTGGGCCCTCGTCAATTCCAAGCACTTTCTCTTCGTGCACTAGGGGCCGCTTGCCGCTGCCAGTGGGCCGGTCCACAATCGGATGTTTGCGGGCCGAGGGCGCCTCGGCTTTGATCCAGGCAAGCGTCTTGTTTTGAGGAATTGACGATGCGTATGCAGCGTACGTGGGCCGTGGCGGCCTGTTGCGTTCTCGGGTTGGCCGTCCAGGCCTTGGCAGCGGGCGGCGATGCGGAGACCGATCCGGCGAAAGCGGGACCGGACTTTGCGATTCAGGGCGAGTACCTGGGCGAGATTGGCGGCGAGAAATGGGGCGGCCAAGTCATCGCACTCGGCGACGGCAAATTCCGCGGCGTCGGTTACAAGGGCGGCTTGCCGGGCGAAGGCTGGAATCGCGGCGATGATCGCATGGTCAACGAAGGCCAGTGGGAAGGCGACGCGGTAGTCATCAAAGGCCAAGACCACGAAGCGAAGATCAAGGACGGCTTGATCTCCATCACCGACTCGGCCGGCACGAAGCTGGGCGAGTTGAAGAAGGTGGAACGGAAGAGCCCGACGCTCGGGATGAAGCCGCCCGCGGGCGCGATCGTGTTGTTCGACGGCACGTCGGCCGACCAGTTCAACAACGGCAAGCTGATCGAAGGCAACTTGCTGGGCGCCACCAACTGCGAAAGCAAACAGAAGCTCGGCGACCACAAGCTGCACATCGAATTCCGTACGCCCTTTATGCCGAAGGCGCGCGGTCAGGGACGCGGCAACAGCGGCGTGTACATCCAAAGCCGCTACGAATGCCAGGTGCTCGATTCGTTCGGCCTCGAAGGGGAAAACAACGAGTGCGGCGGGATTTATTCGCAAGTGAAGCCCGCGGTCAACATGTGCTATCCGCCGCTGTCGTGGCAGACCTATGACATCGAGTTCAAGGCGGCGAAGTACGACGGCGACGGCAAGAAGACGCAGAACGCGCGCGTCACGATCAAGCACAATGGCGTCACGATCTACAGCGACCTGGAGCTTAAGGCCGGCACCCCTGGCCGCCACTCCGAAGGCCCCGGACCTGACGCCCTGTTCCTGCAAGATCACGGCAACCCGGTCGCCTTCCGCAACATCTGGGTCCAACAACCGTAGAACAGGCTTCCAGCCTGTTACTCCTCGTCATGGAACGAACGAGCGCAGCGAGTTCCATGCCTAGTGCGAACCTCCACATGACCTCCGCATGACCGACGCACTCCGTCGCATCGTCTGTCTGACCGCCGAGTCGTTCGACTTGTTCGACCGACTCGGCGCCAGCCATTTGGTCGCAGGCGTGTCGGCCTACTCTTCTGACTTGCCCCACGCCCGCGGCAAGACGATCGTCAGCGCCTTCACGACGGTGCGCTACGACGTGATCGATGCGCTTGAGCCGGATCTGGTCGTCGGCTTTTCCGACTTACAAGCGGAGGCGGCGGCGGAGCTAGGGCGTCGCGGCCACAATGTGCTCTTGACCAACCAACGCTCGGTCAACGACATCCTGCGCACCTGTCGGCTGTTGGGGAGAGCGGCTGGACTGACGGAGGTCAGCGAGCCGTTCGTGGATGAACTCGAGCGTCGTTGGCGCGACTCGCGGGCGGAAGCGGCGTCGCGCCGCGACCAACCGCGGGTGTACTTCGAGGAATGGGACGAGCCGCTGATTTCGGGCATTGCTTGGGTGGGCGAGCTGATTGAGGCGGCGGGCGGCGTCGACATTTTCGCCGACCGCCGCGCCGGCAAAGCAGCGTCGGAACGCATCGTGACGTCGGAGGAAGTGCTGGCCCGTCGTCCCGACGTCATTCTGGCGTCGTGGTGCGGCAAACCGGTCTGTCTCGACTCCATCGCCGCGCGCCCCGGCTGGCACGCCTTGCCCGCCGTCCAGCGCCGCGCCCTCCACGAACTCCCCGGCCGCCTCTGCCTCCAACCCGGCCCCACCCTCCTCCTCGAAGGCCTCCCCGCAATCCAAGGATTATTACACCAGCCGTAGAACAGGCTTCCAGCCTGTTACTCACCGCCAGCCCCCCCATCCCCCTCTCCCTGCCCCCCGCCTCCCTCTCCCCACCCCCCTCTCCCCGCCCCCCCTTTTTCACGTCATCGCTCGATCCAAATGCACATACCCGCCGTCGACGTGGATCAACTGGCCTGTCGTGTGGCTTGATCGCGGCGACAGCAAGAACGCGACCATGTGTGCGATTTCGTCGCAGCTGGTCATGCGTTGTTGGAATGGGATCTTGGCTTCGATGCGTCGGCGAGCGTCGACGGGGTCGGGGAGCGTCTGGATCCAGTTGGCGTACAGCGGCGTCCAGCATTCGGCGACGATCACCGCGTTGACGCGAATGTTGTACTTGGCGAGCTCGATGGCCCATTCGCGGGTGAGAGCGTTGCGTCCGCCGTTGGCGGCGGCGTAGGCGGACGTGGCGCCCTGCCCTGTCTCGGCGACCTTGGAGCCGATGTTGACGATCGGACCGCTTGATTTCTTGAGTTCTGGGAGGGCGAACCGGGCGACGTCGTAGTAGTGGACCAAGTTCTTGCGCAGCGACGCCAGGAAACGTTCGGTGTCGCCGCCCTCGAGGCTGACGCCGTCATTGACGCCGGCGTTGTTGACGAGGCCGTCGAGTCGTCCGTGGATGGCGACGGCCTGTTCGACGGCGCGCTGGCAGTCGTCGGTTTGAGTGAGCTCCGCTTGGATGGCGTGAGCGACTCCGCCTGCCGCCTGGATGCCGGCCGCCGCAGCCGCGTTATCGGCCGCATTACGTCCGACGATGATCGGCAGGGCGCCTTCGGCGGCGAGGACGCGGGCGATCCCTTCGCCGATCCCTTTGGCGCCGCCGGTCACGAGGATGCACTTATTCTGTAAACCCAGATCCATTCAGTCGTTCCTTGCAAGTTGCGGGCTCAAGCGGAGAGGTGAAATTGCGACGATCGATCGACGCGGCGGCGGTCGGGCCGGATCGGGGAATCAAAATATCCGGCACTCCCCTAGCGTCGCAATTGACACCATGCCGATTTCCACGGAATACTGAAGCACGCTCGCCTTCCTGGATTCACCTCCTGCCCTGCCCCGGGAAACGTTATGTCGCAATTCGCCGCCGCCTGTTCGGGTCCCGTATCGCGTCGGAACTTTCTCCAAGTCGGTTCGCTTGGCGTCGCCGGACTGGGAATCAGCGATCTGCTGCGACTGAAGGCGCAAGGCGCCGTCGAGGGCGCCAAGTCGGACCACTCGGTCATTTTCGTCTGGTTGCCGGGCGGTGCGCCGCACATGGAAACCTACGATATGAAGCCGGAGGCGACGGCCGAGTATCGAGGCGAGATGCGTCCGATCGCCACGGAGGTCCCGGGGCTCGACGTCTGCGAACTGCTGCCGCTGCACGCCAAGACGGCGCGCAAGTACAACATCGTGCGTTCGGTCGCTCATACGTTCGCGGACCACGGCGGCGGGCACAAAAAGTTTCTCACGGGGCGCGACCCGCGCGAGCCGGTCGGCTTTGTCAACGATTACCCGATGGTCGGTTCGGTGGTCGCCAAGCTGCGGGAGAGTCGCCAGTTGGGGCTGCCCAACTACATTTGCGGTTGCGACAACGGGCGGACGCATTTCGACACGTTCAGCTTCGGCGCGGCGTATCTGGGAACGGCCTACACGCCGTTCACGTTCGGGGGCGACCCAAGCGCCCCGGACTTCAAGATTCAGAATCTGGGCGTCTCGAAGGAGGTTGAGCAGCGGTTGGACGACCGCATGCAGCTGCTCAGCGGCTTCGACAATCTGCGTCGCCGCTTTGAACGCACCGACTCGATGAACGCGCTGGACCAGTTCAATCAGCAGGCGATCAACATGCTGCTGAACGATCGCACTCGCAATGCGTTCGACTTGACGCAAGAGCCTGAGGCGTTGCGGGAGCGGTACGGCAAGCATGCCTGGGGCCACCGACTGTTGTTGGCGCGGCGCTTGGTCGAAGCGGGCAGCAGTTTCGTCACCATGGTGCTCGAGAATCCATATGTTTCGGGAATCCCGTGGTTGAAGGAGGGCACCTACAACTGGGACTCGCATGCGGTCAACTGCCACATGTTCAACGACCTGCGCGTGCGGCTGCCGATCTACGATCAGGCGGTGACGGCGTTGGTCGAGGACATCTATGCTCGCGGCTTGGACCGCAAGGTGTTGGTGATCGTGACGGGCGAATTTGGACGCACGCCGCGCATTAACTCGACGATCGGATCGCAGACCGGCGTGATGCAGCCTGGCCGGGACCACTGGCCGCAAGCCATGTCATTCTTGTGCTGCGGCGGCGGCATGCCGACGGGCCAAGTGATCGGTTCCACGAACAACAAGGGCGAATACCCGCTCGACCGGCCTCTCACCCCCAGCGATCTCTGGGCGACCATGTACCGCCACCTGGGCATCGACTGGACTCAATCGTTCCTCGATCACAACGGCCGCCCCATGCCCATCCTCCCCGACGGCCAACCCATCACAGAACTCTCCCCGTAGCACAGGCTTCCAGCCTGTGACCCTCGCCCTCTCCCTCTGGAGTGACAAAAAATCTGAGAGTGAGTCCGGGCACTGTTGTCGCGCTGACACCCCCTCATCCCCATCCCTTCTCCCCGCGGCGGGGAGAAGGGAGCATCATCCGCGCGTGTCGTTACGCAACAAACGACAGCGTTGCGCAACAAACGACAGTGGGTCCGAGGCGCCAAACACTCCGAATTCCACAGAGTCTTTTATCACTCCTCTCTACCCCCCCCACCTCCCCCCATGAAATCCACCGTTTCTCAAATTCGCGAGCGTTTCGACGCCGACGTCGAACGCTTCTCGAATTTGGAGACCGGCCAGTCGGCCACCATCGACGCGCCGCTCGCGATGACGCTGGTCGCACAAGCGGCCGCGGCGTCGACCCCCGACGCTCGGTCGGTGCTCGACGTCGGCTGCGGCGCGGGCAACTACACGCTCAAGCTGCTCGAGCATCTGCCGGGGCTCGACGTCACGTTGGTCGATCTCAGTCGGCCGATGCTGGATCGCGCTCAACAGCGAGTCGCGTGTGCGACGACGGGGCGCATCACGACGCAGCAGGCGGATATTCGCGAGGCGCAGTTCAACGAGCAATCGTTCGACGTGATACTCGCGGCGGCCGTGCTGCATCACCTGCGGACGGACGACGAGTGGGACCAGGTCTTTGCGTCTTTCTTCCGCTGGCTGCGGCCCGGCGGGTCGCTGTGGATCTTCGACCTCGTCGACAGCAGTCTGCCCGAGATCCGCGAGCTCATGCGGCAGCGGTACGGCGAGTATCTGACGGGGCTGCGCGACGCGTCGTATCGGGACCATGTGTTCGCGTACATCGAGCAAGAAGACTCGCCGCGCCCGCTGCTCGAACAACTCGAGCGCTTGCGGCGTGCCGGCTTCGAGCAGCTGGATGTGCTGCACAAGAACGTCTGTTTCGCCGCGTTCGGCGGACGAAGAACGCCGTCCTCAGCCGACGGGCGCTAGCCCACGGCGCCAAACGCCCTAATCAATCGGCACGCGAGCCGGCCGCTGACGCGGCGTCGGCTGAAAGCGTTGCGGACTAGAACAATTCTCGCTGTTTCATGCGCCGCGCTTCGGCGGCGACGCCGGGCCATTCGGGAAGCGGCGGCGTGGCGGGGCGGACGGCGCGCAGGGCGTCGTGAAAGATCTGAGCGGTGGCGGGGGCGAAGGCGTCGCACGGCGAGTGGGTGAAGAAGTACGGTTCGAGTCCCTGGTCGATCCACGCGGCGACGGTCGACGCCCAACCGACGAGTCCGGCGCGTGACCGCTCGACGTCGTCGCGACCGACGAACCGCACCAAGGGACGGCGGCCGGTGACCGTACGTCGCACGGGGACGTGCGGTTTGCGGCGCTGCGATTCCTGCTCGTGCTCGTCGGTCGGCGGACCGTCGTACAAGATCGTCGAGTCGAAGAGCACTCGGTCGATCGAACGCTGCGTCAGGATGTCGTCGAACGCACGTTCCTCAGGCCCCTGTGCGAAGAAGCCTGGATGCCGCACTTCCACGGCGTACGGGAACTCGGGCGGCAGTCCGTCGAGAAACTTTGCCAGCGACGGGAGTTGAGCGGGGCCGAATTGAGCCGGAAGTTGCAGAAACGTCGGTCCCAGTCGATCGGCTTGGCCGAGGATTTCGAGGACGGCGAGGAACCGGTTCAGGTCGGCGTCGCAGTGCTCAAGCTGCCGTTCGTGGCTGATCGTCTGAGGGAATTTCAGGGCGAAGCGAAAGCCGGGCGCCGAGTCGGAGGCCCAACGCGCGACGGCGTCCTGCGACGGGATGGCGTAGAACGTGCTATTGCCTTCGACCGTGTTGAAGGCCTGGGAGTACTGAGTCAGCCAATCGGCGCGGCGCGCGTCGCGACGAAAGACGCTCCCGGTCCAGTCGGCGCAGGCCCAGACAGGGCAGCCGAGGTAGTAGTTCAATTGCGGCGAGCGGCTCGTCATGACGTACGGGAAAAGTTTGGCCGGTCGGGGCCCCGTCGCTTGCGTTGGCTCGGCGGTCCCAACCTACTAGAATGCGACCGACATTGTAATTCACCTCAAGGGGACCTGCGGCGGAGTCCGCGCCCCTTTCCTGATTCGCTTTTTGGATGACGTGTCCCGCATGCTGGTTTACGCCGTCGGCAAGTCGCTTCCGCCCTACTCGATGCCGGATCGCTTCCGCACCGATATCGCTTACTTCATGACGCCTGCCGGCGAACCGGGCGTCCCGCCGCTGGGGCCCGGCGAGTATTGGATTCGCGCCGCGGACGCCAAACAGTGGCTCGACGATCTCGTCGTGCGCGTGGTTTCTCCTTTGGACGCGGAAGCCAAAGCCGAAGTGGAACTCACCGAGGAACAGGAGGGGTGGCTGGAATGGATGATCAAGAATCAAGTCGAACACGTGCGACTCGGTTGAGCCGACGGCCGCTCGTGCGAATGGCATCGGCGCCGCGGTTGATTGCGTCGCTGGCGGCTTTGAACGCGATCCTGTGCGCGATCCTGAGCACGGCGGTCGCCGTCGACGTGCGAGCGCAAGAGGCGACGCCGCTGCGGTGGGCGGCCGATGCCGAAGGCGGTGCGCCGTTTCTGTTCAAGGACCCGCAAGATCCGAATCGCAATGTGGGGTTCGAGGCTGAATTGATCGATTCGCTGGCGCAGCGGCTGAAGCGGCCGATCGAGTTTCAGCAGTACAACTTCGACTCGCTCATCCCGGGGCTGGAGCGACGCGACTTTGACTTCGCCCTCAACGGGCTCGAAGTCACGCCCGACCGAGCTGCCCGCCTGCGGTTCAGTCGCCCCTATTACGTCTACCACTTGCAATTGGTGGTGCGAGCGGACGAGTTGCGGATTGCGTCGCTGGACGACTGCCGCCAGCTGCAAGCGACAGTCGGGACGCTCGGCGAGACGGCGGCCTCGCGATTGCTTGAACGCCGCGAAATCTCCGCGAAGTTCTACGACAGCCAGGCAGAACCGTACAAGGACTTGGAACTAGGACGAGTCGATGCGGTCTTGATGGACCTGCCGATCGCACTTTACTACGGCCGCCCCAACCCGCGACTCAAGCTGGTCGGGCCGCCGCTGGAGAAAGGCGTCTACGCGATCGCCTTTCGCCGCGATCAGGAGACGCTGGCCCAGCAGTTCGATGAGGCGCTGTTGAGCATGGCGCGCGACGGGACGCTGCGCGGCATCTACGAAAAGTGGCATCTCTGGAACGAAGATCAGACCTTGTTGTCCGAAGAGCGGCCGACGTTGCCCGGGGCGCAGGGCGAGATCGGCGACGTGCTGGGAGAAACGGGCCGGCAGCTCACGTTCGCGAGGTACTTTCCTCTCTTGGTGCGATCGGCGCTGGTGACGATCGAAGTTTCGATCGCCAGCATGGCGTTGGCGATGGCCTTGGGACTGTTGATCGCCATGTGCCGGCTCTACGGTCCGACGCCCCTGCGCTGGTTCGCCGTGGGGTACGTCGAGTTTTTTCGCGGGATTCCCGTGTTGTTGCTGTTGTACCTGCTGTACTACGCCATCCCGTCGCTGCTGGATCAAGCCCAGTGGGGCGTGTCGTTCAAGCCGAGCGACTTTACGGTGGCGATCCTCGCGTTTGGGCTCAACTACGCCGCCTATGAAGCGGAGATTTACCGCGGCGGACTCTCGTCGATCCCCGCCGGCCAATGGGAAGCAGCCGCTTCGCTGGGGATGTCGCGAGTGACGACGTTTCGGCGGATCATCTTGCCGCAGGCGTTACGCGTGATCACGCCGCCCGTGACGAACGACTTCGTGGCGCTGTTCAAGGACACCAGCCTCGTTTCGACGATCGGCATCATCGAACTTACCAAACAGTATCAGATGCTGTCGAAGTCGAGTCTCAAGTATCTGGAGGTCGGGTTGGCGACGGCCCTCTTGTACTTGTTGATGTCGGTGCCGCTAGGGTATCTGGCGCGACGGCTGGAACAACGCTGGGGAACCGTGCACTAGTCCGATCGGTCGATTCCGTGGACCCATTCCGCCGAGCCGCGATTGCGGACGGCCTTGTTGTGCGGAGCAATGGCGACATGAGTTCCTCCGAAGGGTTCGCCACGACGCATTGGAGCTTGGTCGTCGCCGCCGGTCAGCGCGAGTCGCCGCACAGCGCCGCGGCGCTCGAGTCGCTTTGTCGCGACTATTGGTATCCGCTTTACGCCTACCTACGACGACGAGGACTGTCTTCGGAAGACGCCCAAGACGTCACACAGTCGTTCTTCGCGGCGCTCTTGGAGAAAGATCGACTGAAGCTGGCCGACCAACAGCGCGGCCGCTTCCGCTCTTTCTTGCTCGCGTCGCTTTCGAACTTTCTTGCGAACTATCGTCGCGATCAGAACACCGAGCGTCGCGGGGGCGCCGTCAGCACCCTGTCGCTCGACTGGCAGTCGGGCGAACAGCGGTATCATCTCGAACCTGTCGACTCATTGACCCCCGAACGGATCTTCGATCGCCGGTGGGCGCTGACGCTGCTTGAGCGGGCCATCGAGCGGCTGCGAGTGCAATACGTCGAGTCGGGACGGGAGACGTTGTTTCAGACGCTCCGAGAAACGCTCGGCGGCGCCGACCCGCCCAGACCCTACGCCGACCTGGCCGCTGAACTGGGGATCAGCGAATCGGCCCTGCGAGTCGCCGTGCACCGCCTGCGCAAACGCTGCGGCGAGATCCTCCGCGAAGAAATCGCCCAAACCGTCGTCGACCCCGCCGAAATCGACGAGGAGTTGAGCTACCTCTTCACAGCGCTCGCCTAATTCTTGCTCCCCTCTCCCCGAACTACCGTTCGGGGAGAGGGGCCGGGGGTGAGGGGCAATGCGCTGCGCGTTCGCGGAGCCCCCGACGCGAGGTCGGGGGAGAGGCGGCGGAGGCGGGGGAGAGGCGGGAGAGGTAACAGGCTGGAAGCCTGTTCTACGGCGCTACTTTACTCCACTGCTGCGCGAGTCGCTTGGGGCTGGCGGGGATGGAGGTGCCTAGCTGTTGGGCGAAGAGCGAAACGCGGTATTCTTCGAGCCACCAACGATAGGTTTCTAGCTCGGGATCACGCAGGTTGCGCTTGGCGTGCGCGTCGCGGCGAGTGCGGTATGCGGAAATCAGCGGGGCGAGTTCGGTCTGCAATTGGCGATCGCGCGGGCCGCCGCCTTGGGAAATTTTCTGCAGTCGCACCTGCATCGCCGACAAGTAGCGCGGGAACTGGGATAACCAGGTCCAGGGCGTGGTCGTCAGGAAGTTCTTGACCAACAGTTCGCTCAATTGCAGACGCAAGTCCTCGACCGCGTGCGGCGGGATGCGCGCCGAATTCTCTAACGCCAGCCGCACGGCGTGGTAATTCTTCACCAGCGGCGGAACCACGGCCGCCGCCTCTTGCACCGCCAACTCCATGCGCGACCGACCGACGCGAATCAAAACCTGAAAGTCGTCCTCCGTCCGCGGCAGCGGCCGCTCCGCCAAGTACGCTCGGTCCACGATCAGCGACCCGATCGCTGCTTTGAAGTCGGAGGACGAATAGAGCTTCGCGATCAGCACAGACAATTGCTTCAAGTCGGGAAACCAATCGACATGCGACTGGATCGCGCGCTGCTCTTGCAACTGCACCAGCCGCCTCACGCCCCGATGCAGCTCGGTTTGCGCCGCCTCGCGTTGGTCGAGCAATCGGAGCGATACGTTGGCGCCTTGATCGATGAGCGTCGGGTACGACGGCAACACGACGCCGCTGCGCTTTAGCTCCACCGATTCCGGCAGCCGTCCAAAGTCCCAGCGCGTGATGCCGTCGCGGTGCCATTGGGGCGCTTCTTGAGCCGTCGGCGCCGCCGCCGCCTCGACTCCCAACTCTTCGCGCAACTCATTCAGGTCGCGCCCCGCGCCGACCGTCTTGCCTTTGTCGTCGACCACTCGCACGTTCATCCGGAAGTGCTGCGGCAATTCGGCCGATTGCACCGCCTCCACCGGCACGGGTTCGCCCGCGTATTTGCTCAACAGCCGCGCGACGTTTTCCGCGAAGCTTCCTTCCCCAAAACGCAGCTCGGCGACCACCTTCCGCGCTGTTTCCGGCGCGGGAATCAGATTGCGACGCAGCGCCTTCGGCAGTCCGCGAATCAGCGCCTCGACCTTTTGTTGCAGCAAACCCGGCACCAGCCAGCCCAGTCGGTCGGCCGAGAGATGCGGCAGCCCGGCCTTGGGCACCACGAGCGTCACGCCGTCCTGCTCCGCCCCCGGCTCGAAGCGATACTCCAGCGGCAACTTGAGCTTGTCCCAACGCACCTCGTCTGGATACGCGTCGGCGCGCGGTGCGTCGTCGGCCGATGTCAGGTCCGACAACTCCATGTACAGGAGTTTCGGGTTGGACTTCTCGGCGTCCGCGCGCCATTTGTTGAGTCGCGGTTCGTCGTAGACGTCGGGCGGCAGGCGGCGGTTATAGAAGCCGAACATGGCGTACTCGTCGACCACCAAGTCGGCTCGCCGCGACTTGGCGGCCATCTCTTCGCATTCCAGACGCAGCCGCCGATTATGTTCGAAGAACGGCGGTTTGTTCCGTAGTTCGCCCCCCACCAACCCATGTCGTATGAACTGCTCCCGACAGAATTCGGGATCAATCCGCCCATACGCGACCTGACGCCGCGAGACGATCGGCAAGCCGAACAGCGTCACCTTTTCGAACGCGGTCACCGAGAAGCTTTTCGAGTTCCAGGCGGGGTCGCTGTACGCGCGATGCACCAGATGTTGAGCCAGCGGCTCGATCCATTCCGGTTGCACCCGGGCCGCGGTGCGCGCAAATCGCCGCGTCGTCTCGACGAGTTCCCCGGCGACGATCCACAGCGGCTTGCGCGAAAAGACCGATGCGCCGGGCCATAGCGACAGCTTCAAGTTGTCGCAGCCGCGATACTCTCCGGTGTCGGTCTTGAGCCCAATGTTCGAAAGCAACCCCGACAGCAGCGCTCGGTGGATCGCGGCGTAGCGGGGGGAGCCGGAGGGATAGTCGCGCGCCGCCTCGTTCAGCTCTCGTCCCGCGCCGGCGGCGAGCGCCGCGGCATCGTCGGCCGCGAGGCCTCCTGGGGAAGTCGCGGACGGCGGGGCGTCGCGAGCGGCCATGGGAACATGCCGCGTGCCGGCTCGTCGCGCCGCGTCGCGCAGCACCTCGTCGACCAATTGTTGCAATTGACGATGCACGTCGTGCCACTCGCGCATCCGCGTCGGCGACAGAAAATTCTGATGGCACGCCTTGCGCAGTTGGTTCTTCGATAACTCCTCCTTCAACCGATCGTAAAAGCGCCACAGATTCAGATAGGTGAGGAAGTCGGAGTCGGGGTGCGCGAACTGGGCGTGCGCTTGGTCGGCCGCCTGCTGTTTGTCGACCGGCCTCTCGCGCGGATCCTGCACCTCGAGCGCCGCGGCAATGATCAGCATCTCGCGCAGACAGCCTTCGTCGGCCGCTGCCAGCAGCATGCGACCGATGCGTGGATCGACCGGCAAGCGGCTCAATTGTCGCCCGAGCGGCGTGAGTTGATGCTGCTCGTCGACGGCGCCCAGCTCGAACAGCGTGTTGTAGCCGTCGCGGATGAGCGGCGGTTGCGGCGGGTCGAGAAATGGAAACTCTTCGATCGCGCCCAGTCTCAGCGATTCGGCTTGCAGAATGACTGCGGCCAAATTCGCGCGGCGAATCTCAGGCTGTGTGAACCGTTCGCGCCCCAGATAATCGTCTTCGCTGTACAGACGCACGCAAATGCCCGGCCCCAAGCGACCGCAGCGCCCCTTGCGCTGGTCGGCCGACGCTTGCGACACGGGCTCAATGGGCAAACGTTGAATCTTGCTGCGCGGCGCATAGCGGCTGATGCGCGCCGTGCCGGTGTCGATGACGTAGCGGATGCCCGGCACCGTGAGCGACGATTCGGCGACGTTCGTCGCCAGCACGATGCGCCGCTTGGAATGCGGTTCAAACACGCGATTCTGTTCTTGCACCGACAGTCGTGCGTACAACGGCAGGATCTCGCAGGCCTGGGCATGCTGCGTCAGTCGGCCTCGCAGTCCTTTCGACACCTCGAGAATCTCGCGCTCGGTCGCTAAGAAGACCAGAATGTCGCCCCAGCGGTCGTGAATCAGCAGTTCGTCGACGGCGTCGAGCACTGCTTGCGTACGATCCGGCTCGTCGTCATCTTCTGCTTCGTGCGGCGGGCGGTACCAGACGTCGACGGGGTATGTGCGTCCCGACACCATGACCACCGGCGCGGGGCCTAGTTCGGAGGAGAAGTGTTCGCTGAAGCGTTGCGCGTCGATGGTGGCCGACGTGATAATCACGCGCAAGTCGGGGCGGCGCGGGAGAAGTCGCTTGAGGTAGCCCAGCAAGAAGTCGATGTTGAGCGACCGTTCGTGCGCCTCGTCGACGATCAGCGTGTCGTACTGTCGGAGATCGCGATCGCCTTGCGTTTCGGCCAACAGGATGCCGTCGGTCATCAACTTGACATACGACGACGGACCGGTCGCATCGGTGAAGCGGACCTTGAAGCCGACCGCTTCGCCCACTCGCGATTGCAGTTCTTCCGCCAGTCGCGCGGCGACCGATCGCGCAGCGATGCGGCGCGGCTGGGTGTGGCCGATTTGCCGCTCAAGACCCCGTCCCAATTCGAGGCAGATCTTGGGCAACTGCGTCGACTTGCCGGAACCCGTTTCGCCGCAAACGACGACGACCGGGTGCTTGGCGATCGCCTCGGCGATCTCGGCCTTCATGGCGACGATCGGCAGTTCCGGATCGTACGTGATGGGGAGCCGAGGTCGAGGTACGGGGCGGTTCACGTCACTTGTCGAAGATGCGTTGGATCATCCGCAGCGTGGTCGCGCGGCCGGCGCGGGCGATCGACGTCGTGAGCGGAATGTGTTTGGGGCAGACGGCGACGCAATTCTGGGCGTTGCCGCAGATCTGGATGCCGCCTTCGTCCATCAGGGCGTCGGTGCGTTCGCCCGCGTTCATCTTGCCGGTGGGATGAGCGTTGAAGAGCATCGCCTGGCTGATGGCGTGAGCGCCGACGAAGTTGGCGTCATACGCCTCCTGCTTTCGCTGCGCGAATTGCTCGTCGGTCTCGCCGGCTTCTTGAGTCAGTTCGACCTTCACGTATTGCGGGCACGCGTCGAGGCAGCAACCGCAACTCATGCACTCGCTGAGCGGGTAGGCCGTTTCCTGTTGTTCCTGCGACTGACGCGGGCCAGGGCCCATGTCGTAATAGCCTTCAACTGGAATCCAGGCTTTGACCTTCTGCAGGCCGCGGAACAAGCGGCTGCGATCCACCACCAAGTCCCGCACGACCGGAAACTTGGTCATCGGCTGCAGTTCGATCTCGCCCGGATTGTCGGCCAGCAACTTGTCGACGAGCGCCGAACACGATTGACGCACGCGGCCGTTGATCACCATCGTGCAGGCGCCGCACACTTCTTCGAGGCAATTGCAGTCCCAAGCAACCGGGGCGACCGACTGATTGTCGACCGTTTTCGCCTTGGCGGCGATCCGTTGCAGCACGCTGATCACATTCATGTCCGGTTCGTACTCGACCCGGTGCCGCTCCCAATAGCTTTGCTGCCCGGGCCCGTCTTGGCGTAAGACGCGCACCTCGAAGGAGTCCGGTTTTCCGTGATCACCGTGGTCGGCACTCCCGTGATCGGCGTGACCATGGTTCGAACCGGCGTGACTGTCGTGTGAGTGACCGTGATTCGAGTGAGCGGACATGGTGATCAATCTACCAGGGTCTAGAAACGAGTTTAGGACATGCACCGACGACGGTCCGGCGAGACCGTTAGGAGGCGTTCGACTTGGCGGCGGCGGCTTTCGCGGCCGCTCGACCTTTCCACACTTCTTCGATCAGTTCTGCGCCGACCAACCCGTACAGACGCGGACGCGGCGGGATGAGCGACGTGTCGACGTCTTCATACGTGACTTCCACATCGTCCCCCTTGATCGCCGCGATCGACGACTTAAGCCACTTGTCGGTGTTGGCTTCGAATTGATCGCACCACGCTTCGGCTTCCTTGCGGCGTTCGGCCGGGTCGGTCGCCTTCAGGCCGGGCATCGAGAAGTCGGGCTTAAAGTGCGCTCCACGCGACTCGTCGCGCTGCAACGCCCCCTTCACGATCGACTTGGCCAACGGGAACATGTCGACGAGCGCCTTCGTGAAGACGACGTTCTGGTTCGTCCAATTGCCGCTGTCAGACAGCGAGCACTTTTCCGCGCGTTGCTCGAGTTCGCAGACTTTCTCGAGCGCCGCTTCCAATTGGCCGTTGCGACGCACCACCGTGGCGGCGCGCGTCATGACGTCGCCCAATTCTTGGTGGATCAAGTACGGGTTCTCGCCGCCGCTGGTCCGCTTGAGCAGCCCGTCGTGCCGCTTCTGATGATCGCGACGAGCGTTCTCAAACAACGCCGGCGGCAGGTCGGCGGCGGCCTTCTTGTTGTTCTTCAACAGCGTTTCGACGGCCGGCGCGACGACCAAGCCGGTAAAGATGCAACTCAACAGCGAATTCGCACCCAATCGGTTGGCGCCGTGATACTGATAGTCGCACTCCCCAATCGCATACAGGCCCGGAATGTTCGTGACGTGCGTCTTGGGCGAGCCGATTTGCAGGCCGCCGGCGGCCGTACGTTCGTAGTCGACCCAGAGTCCGCCCATGGAGTAGTGGACGGCGGGGAAGATTTTCATCGGCGTCGAACGCGGATCGACCCCTTGGAACTTCTCGTAGATGTCGAGAATGCCGCCCAGCTTACGGTCGAGTTCCTTTTTCGAGATGTGCGTGAGGTCAAGGTACACGCACTGCTTGTCCTTCTCGACGCTCAAGCCTTCGTTTACGCAGATGTCGAAGATTTCGCGAGTCGCGATGTCGCGCGGAACGAGGTTGCCGTACTTCGGATAGCGTTCCTCGAGGAAGTAGTAGCGTTCGCTTTCGGGGATCGACTTCGGGTCGCGCGTGTCCTGCGGCTTGCGCGGCACCCAGACTCGACCGCCTTCGCCCCGCGCCGACTCGCTCATCAAACGCAGCTTGTCCGCGCCCGGAATGGCCGTCGGGTGAACTTGAATGAACTCGCCGTTGCCATACTTGGCGCCAGCCTGAAAGCAGCGGCTCACCGCACTTCCGGTGCAAACCATCGACATGGTGGACCGGCCGTAAATCAAACCGCAGCCGCCCGTGGCGACGATCACCGCGTCCGCGGGGAAAGTGCGGATTTCCATCGAGACCAAGTCCTGGCCGATGCAGCCGCGACACACGCCGTCCGCGTCGAGCACGGGACCAAGGAAGTCCCAAAACTCGTACTTCTGCACCATCCCGGCGACTTCCCAGCGACGCACTTGTTCGTCGAGCGCGTACAACAGTTGTTGGCCGGTGGTGGCGCCGGCGAACGCCGTGCGCTTGTACAGCGTGCCGCCGAAACGGCGACGATCGAGGAACCCTTCGGGCGTGCGATTGAAGGTCACGCCGAGTCGATCCATGAGGTCGATGATCTTCGGACCCCAGTCGGTCATTTCCTTGACCGGCGGCTGATGCTGCAGGAAGTCGCCGCCGTAGACCGTGTCATCGAAGTGCTTCCACTCGTTGTCCCCCTGCTGCCGCGTCAGGTCGTTGACGCTGTTGATGCCGCCTTGGGCGCACACGCTGTGGGATCGCTTGACCGGCGTCAGGCTCATGAGGTCGACGGCAATGCCGAGTTCAGCGAGCTTCATCGTCGCGGCCAAGCCCGCGAGTCCACCGCCGATCACCATCACACGCTGCTTCGCCATGTTGCGTTACCTCGATTCGAAATCTGCAAACAGGGATCTCAAGGGCTTGTTGCGATTCACGTCGAGCGACTTCGATTCCGCGGCGCCGTCCAGGAGGGGACCGCAAAAGGGAGCCGTCGATTCACGCCCCGCGTCGTCAATCTGCGTTGTCAACTTGCGCTGTCAATTCGCGTCGTCTGGTTTGGCTTCGCCCGATTTGGCTTCGCCCGATTTGGCATCGTCAGCCGTCCCCTCGGCCGCTTCGTCGGCCGGCGGAGGGGCGATCTTGTGCGGATTCGGGTCGACGTCGTGCGACGTCAACTTGGCGTCAAGCATTTCCTTTTCGCCTTCGTAGGCCTGTTTGACGTCGGTCTTCAGCGGGCCGGCGACGGCGCCCAGCGACACGAAAGCCAAGCCGATGCCGAACACCGTGCAGACCCGACCGGCTCGAGTCATGGCGGCGGGGGTGGTCCAAATGCCCCAGCGGACGCCGAACGACCAGATGCCGTTTGACAGGTGAAATACGCACGACAGCACGCCGATCGTGTACAGGATCGGGACCAGCACCGACTTCTGGAACGCCGCGGCGAGGGTCGACGAGGCGTTATAGGGCTTAAATTGGGCGCCTCCGAGCGGCTTGGCGACGCTTTCCAGCCACCAATCGAAGTGGAACCAGCCGTGGAGGTGGAAAACGTGAGCAAAGATGAACAGGAGGGCGATCAGGCCGGTGGCTCGCTGCAGCGTGTACCGCAAATTGCTGCCGTAGGCGTAGCTGCCGTTGTTCGGCAAGCCGCCGCGGATAATTACGACCCCCAGGATCGCATGGAACAAGATCGGTAGGAAAATGAAGAGCCACTCCACGACCGGCAGGGCCGGACCGAGGCTGTGGATGCCGTAAACGGCGCGTTGGAACGGCGCCCAGCCGCCGAGCAAGCTGGAGTTGGTCAGCAAGTGGACGACCATATAGGCCCCCACCGGCACCAGCCCGCACAGCGAAAAGAGCCGCCGAATCAGAAACTCGTTGCGAGCCAGGAACGATCGGGACGTCGAAGAATCTTCCACCGCGAAGCCTACCTTTCCCAAGCAATGCGTCCGGAACAGGGTCAGAGTAGTATAGAAACGGCCGCGCACGCCGCAACGGGGCGGCTTCGCTTGCTTGATTTCGCCGAGCTGTGATAAAAGAATACACGTACGAAAGGATTCCTACCGGGTGACGCCGTGTTAGTCGAAACTCCCGCCCTACTTATTGCCGACGACGATGACGACTTTCGGGAGACGCTCCGCGAAGTATTCGCGCCGCGCGGCTTCCGCACGCTCCTCGCGTCGGATGGCGACGAAGCACTGCAAATCGTGCTCGGCGAACCGGTCCATCTGCTGCTCGTAGACATGCACATGCCGCGCTTGACGGGCCTTGAATTGGCTCGACGCGTCCGGGAGTCGCAAGTCGCCATTCCGTGGATTCTCCTCTCGGCGGCGCTCGATGCCGAAATCGTTCGCGAAGCGCAAGCCGCCGCCGCGTTCTCCGTGCTCGCCAAGCCCGTCCGCTTCAAACAAATCACGGAAGTGGTCGCGGACGCTATGCGGGCGCGTTACAACTGGGTTAGCTAATCGATTGGGTTAGCTGATCGATTGGGCTCGTTGATTCGGTTCGCCGATCCACTGAGCTCGTCCCCGCCGTCCTGCCTCCCGCCCGCCTGAACTTCGCCCAGGAGCGACCTCCATGGCCCATCAACTGCCCGATCGTCGCGAAGTCTTGCGCTGGGGCGCGGTCGGCGCCGCCGGACTCAACTTGCCCGCCCTGTTGTGGGCCGAGCAGGCTCGAGCGGCCGCACCGACGCCGCGGGCCGACGCGTGCATCATCATCCATCTCAACGGCGGCCCCAGTCACCTCGACATGTGGGACATGAAGCCCGAGGCGCCGACCGAGGTGCGGGGGGAGTTCAAGCCCATTTCCTCGTCGTTGACCGGCGTGTCGGTGTGCGAGCACCTCCCGAAGCTCGCGACGCAGATGCATCGCTGCACCCTCATCCGCTCGATGCATCACAGCGTCAATAACGCGCACGCCGCCGCCGTGTACGTGTCGCTGACCGGCCACGACCGAGGCGAATTGGGCGGCGGCGCCAAGCCGACCGACAATCCGTCGCCGGGCGCGGTGGTGTCGCTGTTGCGCCCTCCGCCTGCGACGTCGATTCCGCACGTCGCGTTGCCTTACGTCACGAAGGAGGGGGCGGGAGGTCCGCCGCAGCCCGGTTTCTTCGGCGGCTTCCTTGGTCGCTCGTCCGACCCGCTGTGGGTGCTGCGCGATCCCAACGCCGATGACTTTTCCATCCCCGAATTCGCCCTCCGCCAAGATATTCCCATCGATCGACTCTCCGGCCGCAGCGGGTTGCTCGACGGACTCAACCGACGACTGGATGAAGCCCGCGGCGCCGCAGGGCCCACTGCCATGAATCGGTTTCAGCACCGGGCGCTGGACGTCCTCACCAGCTCCAAGACGCAAGCCGCGTTTCGGCTCGATCAAGAACCCGCGCCGCTGCGCGAAGCCTATGGTCGCAACATCTACGGTCAAAGCGTGCTGCTCGCCCGGCGACTCATCGAGGCCGGCACGCGGTTGGTCACCGTCTCCTGGGCGCCCGACGCCAACGCCACCTGGGATACGCACGGCAGCAACTTCAAGAAACTGAAGAACCCGCTGCTGCCGCAGTTCGATGCCGCGTGCGGCACGCTCATCCAAGATCTGGCCGACCGCGGGATGCTCGAGCGAACGGTCGTCGCCGTGCTGGGCGATTTCGGACGGACGCCCAAGATCAACGGCGCCGACGCCGGTCGCGACCATTGGAACTTCTGCTACTCGATCCTCTTCGCCGGCGGCGGCTTCAAACCGGGACTGGTGTGGGGGGCGAGCGACCGGCAGGGAGCATTCCCCGCCGATCGCCCTGTGACCCCAGGCCAATCGATCGCCACGCTCTATCAAGCGTTGGGCGTCGACTGCCGCGAGCAACTGTACGATTCGCTCCAGCGCCCCCACCGCATCGTGCCGATCGGCGATGCGATTCCCGAGCTGCTCACGTAACGGCACGGCTAATTGCGGTAGAAGACCCCAAAGTTGCGGCCGAACAGGCCGAAGGCGCTCGAGTTCGACGGGGCATAGGGGTTGTAGTACGGAGTCGGCGGCAGCGGACGCGGCGCTGGGCCCCGATAGCCGCTGCTCACCGGATAGTTGGGCCGTCGATCGCAATCCCGATCCCAATCTCGGTCATACCGCCGGTCATCGTAGCGGCGGTCGTGGTGGTAGCCAGCGCCGTAGTTCGAGTGCGGACCGCGGTAGCCGCTCGAGTTGTAATGCACGCCGTGCGGCGCGGGGCGATGCCCGCCATAGGCGTGCGGCGGGCCGGCCTGTGCCGCCGTCGTCGCCGCCAAGACAACCGCCGCCGCCGCCGCACCCGCCAACCACTTCTTCATCCAACCGTTCATGTCGCTGCTCCTGATTCGAAAAACCTGAGAACTCGATTCCCCCTGAGTCGAGAGTTCTGTAATGCAGGCGGCGTGCCAATCCGTCGGCAGGCCCCGTTGTACTTTCAGGAGCGACTCGAAATTGATGCCGAAAATCGCGTGAATCCCGTAGAAAACGGCCTGTCTCGAGCGGATCGCAGGTGCGGCAGGCGAAATGAGGACGTTTCTCGGGGCGTAGTCAAGATGACGACGCGTCGTCGTCGAGATGACGACGGGCCAGCGGCGAACGGAGAGTGGAAAAAGAGGCAGGGGTTCGTCCGTCCCTGGACTGTCGAACCCCTGCTCGACCCTACGGACCCTACGAACTTGGACTCGCTAGTAGGCGCTGCGGATGGGCGTCCACTTCCAGGCGGCGGAAGGGACGACGGTGGACGGGACGTAGCGTCGCGCCGGTCGGTTGTCCGGTTCGGCGGCCGCATCCGGCCCCGGGGCTTCTGGGCCGGGGGCTTCGTGCGGCTGCACGGCGGGCTGTCGAGGCGGCGCGGGACGCGGCATCAGCGGGTCCGAGGGACCGTCGTGCCACACTTCGCCCGCATCCATCGACATCTCGCCCATGCTGCCGCTGCCGCCGCTGCAACCGCAACCGCCGAAGATCGTCGATTTGCCGCAAGAACTGCAGCCCGACGTCCCCCACAGCGAGTTGTTAAAGTTGCGGATGCGGCACTGCATGTAAGCGAGATTCGCTTGCGTGCGGCAATTCATCCGTTCCCACCAGCTGGGGCAGCACGACGTCGTCGCGCAACCGCCGCAAGCCGTGTACGCCGGACGACACCCGCAGGTGGGCTTACGCCAGAGCAGGCCCGTGCAGCACTGGTTGCACGCCGGATAATAGCCGTCGTCATGCACGACGCCCGACGTCCAATGATCGAACGCCCCCTCCGCCGGCTCCGCTCGACGCACTCGCGTCTGCGGCGCAGGCAGCGGCGCGATCGGCGGCTCGTCGGCCGGTTCGACCGCGGGCGGCAGCGCTTCGGCTTCCGCGGGCTGCTGGACGCGGTAGCCGCTGTACGTCGTACGGCTCTTCGATCCATAGGTCTGACCTTGGGCGGTCGCGCTGATCACGAAGATCAACGCCAGCGCCAATCCCCAACACCATTTCATGACTTGTCTCCTCAACTCGTCCTGAAGGACATCGTCCCCGTTTGCTGCGTGCGAGCTTCCTTACCCGAGTTATCGGGTGTTGCTCCTGTGAACCATTCCCCATGCCCGTCGCGCCGGCAACCGAATTGACGGCGCTTTCGTTCAGGTAGCGACTTGTCGGTTCGAGCGCTGCGATCTAGGTTGCGACTATCGGCCGCGTCGACTTTGCCGATCCCTGCAACCTTGCTTCTTTTGGAGACTTTGCGGAGCCGCCCGCGCCGTTCGATGAATTCGATGCTCTCCTACGCACCTCCGTTGCTCGGCGCCGCCCTGTTGGCGCTCGTGCTGCCCCGAGCGCGACGAGCGACCGTGATGTACGGCTGGATCTGGGCGTGCGTCGCGCTGGCCGCAACCTCGCTGCTCCAGATCTACGAAGGGGCCGCCGGCGGCGCTGCGCCGTCCTGGCTGCCAGCCGCTCGATTCGCCGCCCTGTCGCTCACCTTCTGTCCCTTCATGTCGGTGCTGGGATCGAAACGCCCGCACGAGCAGGCTTGGCAATGGATCGTGCTCTCGCTGTGGGGCGTCCTGGTGCTGCCCGCTGCCGAATGGTGGGTGCTGCGTCGCGGCGTAACGCTGGAGATTCACGGCGTCCGCGCTTGGTTTCTGCTCATCCTGATCGGCATGCAGGCCCTGCACGGACTAGGCACGCGCCTGTGGCTCGCGGGCCTCTTGTTGGCCGCCGCGCAGGCCTCCGTGTTCGCCGCCGACCTGCCTGTCGTCGGGACGTGGCTCGATTCGTCGCTCCGATCGGTGCTGGGCGAGTCGCTGCGGCGCGGCGGCGAGTGGCTCTGCGGTCTCAGCGCTCTCGCGGCGACTTGGCACGCTTGGCGGCCGCGCGCCGCCGCGTCGCCGCGCGATCGAATTTGGTGCGACTTTCGCGATCGCTTCGGCCTGCTGTGGGCGGTGCGAGTTTGGGAACGCGTGCAGGCCGCGACGGCGACCGAACGCGAGCCAACCAGACGCTTGGGATGGTACGGGTTCGTGGTGGAGGCGGAGGAGACGGACGAGTCGCAGTTGGATCAGGTCGTGTGGAATCTACTGCGACGCTTTGTGTCGCGCTCGTGGTGCGTCGAACGCGGTTGGACGCCGCCGCAGGGGGGCGAGGAGTGACGGGAAGTTGAGCGCGGCGGCGACAGGCTGGAAGCCTGTCCTACGAATTGCGTCAAAGGCTGGTTGGCGGTAGTCTTACGCGTTGCCGTAACAGGCGAGCATCATCCTTACTGCGAGGCGCACGTTCATGGAAAGCTTGGGTTGGCAGCGACGGGATTGGCAGCGACGGTGGCGAATGGCGATGGGGACGCTGGCGGCGGTCGGCAGTTTGACGCTGGCGAGCTGTGAATCGTCGAAGCCCGCACCGTCCGACGCCCCCGCGCCGGCGGGCGGTTCGGCGTCGATGCCCGACTTCAACAACCCGCCGCCCGCGTCGACCGACGATGCGGCCCCCTCCATGGGCCCGAAGCTCGACCCGGCCGCTATCGAAGCGGTGGAAAAACTGGGCGTCGAACTCAAGCGGTCCGCTGACGGCAAGCAAATCACCGGACTCGTCGCCGGCAGCGCTCGGCTGACCAACAAGGACCTCGAGCTGATCGCCGCCAGCATTCCGACGCTTCCGGCGCTCGACTTGACCGATTGCGCCGACATCAACGACGACGGCATGGCGGCGCTCAAACCGATCAAGATGCTCAAGTCGCTGGTGCTCACCAATTGCAGCACGGTCGGCGACGCGGGACTGGCTCACGTGGCCGAACTGGCGAATCTCGAAGACCTGAACCTCGACCGGACCGGCGTGCGCGACGAGGGATTGAAGTCGATCTCGCGACTCTCGAAGCTCCGCCGCCTCCGCATGCCGCAGACCTTCGTCACCGACGCCGGTCTCGAACACCTCAAGGCCGCTCAGAACCTCGAACAACTCGACCTACAAGACTGCAATTTGGTCTCCAGCGCCGGCATCGCCCACTTGGTCGAGCTGAAGAAGTTGCGCGACTTGAAAGTTTGGGGTGCACAAGTCGACGACGAGGCGCTGGACTCGATCGCCAAACTGCCGAACCTCCGCATCCTCGGGCTCGACGACACGCGCGTCACCAGCCTCGAGAAGCTCAAGGGCGTCAAGACGCTGCAGCGACTGTCGGTCGTGCGTTCGGCCGTCGACAACGCGGGCGTCGTCGCGGTCGGAGAGTTCCCTGAGATGCAACAGCTTCGTCTCCGCGGCACGGTCGTCGGCGACGACGGCATGGCCGCCGTCGCGCAATGCACGAAACTCCGCGTCCTCGACCTCAGTGAATCGCAGGTCGGCGACGCGGGCCTTGAACGACTGAAGGGCCTCGCGGAACTCGAAGAACTCAACCTCTGGAAAACGAATGTCGCCGGCGCCGGGCTCGCCCATCTGGCCGGCCTCAAGAAGCTGCGCAGGTTGAATCTCGACGACGACGCGCAAGTCGACGATGCGAGCCTCGCGCATTTGGCCGGGCTCGAGAATCTGGAATACATTCATTTGGGCGATACGCAAGTCTCCGACAAAGGACTCGAAACGTTGGCAGGACTGAAGAACCTCAAGGAAGTGGTGCTCGAATTCTGCCCGAACGTGACGTCGGCAGGCATCAAGAAGCTCAAGCAGGCTTTGCCTGAGTGCAAAGTTCGCGAGTGATGCGCGGACGACAGGGCGTAGACAATACGCGAGCTCGCGCGGCAGGTGTTGCAGCGCGAGCCGGATAACGGATAAGCTACCGCTCGACGTTGCGCCTGGAGGCAGGTTGGGCGACGTCGGTTGGGGTGATTTTTTGCGAGAAGGAGTTCGTTTGTGTTCGTGGCTGCAACGACGGAGTGTTTTGAACAGTCATCCTTGCCGGAAGCGATCGACAGGTTGTTTGAACTGGAGTTTTCGGCGGTCGAGATCGCGCTGCACGAGAACTTGAATCAGCTCAAGCCCTCGGAAGTCATGGCCGACCTCGATCGAGCGACTCAACTTTGTCGCAACACGCGGCGGCTAGATGTGATCGCCTATAGCCTGCAGATCGAGGCGACGGGCGAACTGCACTACGCCCAATTCTCGGCCTGCTGCAAGCTCGCCAAGGCCACCAAAGTCGTCACGGTCACCGTGCCGTCGGCCGAATTGGGGACGCCGTTCAACGAGGAGGTCGAGCATCTGCGGCGATTGGTCGCCATCGCGCAGACGGAAGGCGTCCGAGTGGGGCTGAAGAGCCAAGTGGGACGGCAGTCGCAAGATCCCGACACCGTGCAAGTCCTGTGCGACAACGTCAAAGGACTTGGACTGACGCTCGACCCAAGCCACTACATCTGCGGCCCCTACGCCAATCGCAGCATCGACAAGCTGATCAAGTACGTCTACCACGTCCATCTCCGCGACACCAGCAAGAAAGAACTGCAGGTGCGCGTCGGCCAAGGGGAAGTGGAGTACGGCAAGCTCATCAGCCAACTCAGCAAGGTCAAGTACAATCGAGCGCTGAGCATCAACATCAAGGAGATGCCCGGCGTCGATCACCCCGGCGAACTGCGGAAGCTGCGGCTGTTGTTGGAGACGTTGCTGTAACAGGCTGGTTGTTGTAACAGGCTGGTTGTTGTAACAGGCTGGAAGCCTGTTCTACGGGGTTTCCGGCGGCGGTTGACGCAGCCGCTGCTGGAATTGCTGGAACGTGTTGCTGAGCGATTCCAGGATGCGCGGGATCTGCGGCGCGGAAAGGTAGACGCGGGCCGATACGGCCGAGTGAGGGAAGAGGTTCGTGAGGAAGTCGAGCTTAAACTCGGCGGCCGTGTGCCCAATCATCACGCCGTTCGCATAGGCGCCGCTCAGCAGCGAGTCAGGCATCTTCAACTCGTCGTAGATCTCTTGCGCCGTCGGCTGTTTCGCACCCGGTTGCGGACGTGGCAGTTCGGGCGGCTGCCCGAACCGTTGCACGTACATGTCGAGGTTCTGCTTCAGCGCCTGAATGAACTGCGGAAGCGTGCCGTGCGGCATGACCACTCGAGCGGCCACCTGGGGCGGGTGTCCGATGTTCTGCACGAAGTCGAGGATGAACTCGGTGGCGCCGGTCATCACGATCATCCCCGTGCTGAACGCCCCGCGGCTGACCGTCTCCGGAACGCGCGCCGAAATGTGCTGCACCCGCACCTGCTCGCTGGGCGGCCCGCCGCCTCCCTCGGGCGGATTGGGAGGCGGAGTCGGCGGCGTCTGTTCGTTGCTCATGGCGTCCTCAAGGCGCGATTGACTGCGGTCGCTCGTCGCGGGCCCGCGACAAATATTCAAGCGACCGACTGAATCTTAACCCCGAAACGCTTCTGGCACCACTTCGCCGCCATCGACGATCTTGATCGGCCGCCCAATGCTGCTCATGTTTTCCTTCGCCGAGTTGATTCCCAGGCTGTGGCAGAAGGTCTGGAAGAGATCGGGGACCGTCACCGGTCGTTCTTGGACGTCCGTGCCGCTGGCGTCGGTCGAACCAATCACTTGCCCGCCCCGAATGCCGCCTCCCGCCATCGCCATGCTGAACGCGCGCGGAAAGTGATCTCGCCCGCCGCGCGGATTGGGCCGCGGCGACCGTCCAAACTCGCCCATCCAAATCACCAGCGTATCGTCGAGCATCCCGCGGGCCTTCAGGTCGGCGATCAACGCCGCCGCCGGCCGGTCCATTTGCCCGCACAACTGCCGGCAGCGTTCAAAGTTGTCGTCGTGCGTGTCCCAGTTCCCCAGCCCCACTTCGACGCACGGCACGCCCGACTCCACCAAACGTCGCGCCAGCAAACAGCCGCTCGCGAACTCACCGTCGCCATACGACTCGCGCACTGCCGCCGGCTCCTTGCTCAAGTCAAAGGCGTCCATCTTCGGGCTGAGGACCATGCGCGCCGCTTTGCTGTACAGCTTCTTGTGGTCCGAAACTTCCTGCTTTCCGCCGCGCGATGCGTAATCGGATTCCAGCTTGTCGAGCAGCTTCAAACGCCTTTCGTAGCGTTCCTCGGGGGTCGCCAGCGACGTGTTGTCGGGGAGGCGGCCGGCGTCGGACATCAGGAACGGATCGTATTCCACCCCCAACAGCCCGCCGCCGTCGGTGCTGCGCGTCCGGCCGATGCGCACAAACCCCGGCAGGTCGCTCGCCGCGTCCCCCAGTTCCTTGGCGACGATGGCGCCGAGCGTCGGGTGCTTCACGGTCGGAGCGGGGAGATAGCCGGTGTGCAGCAGAAACGAGGCGCGCGGATGGTTCCCTTCTTTGCTGGTCACCGATCGCACCAGACACAACTCGTGCATGATCTTGCCGAGCGAGGGGAGGTTCTCCGAGACCTCGATGCCGGCGACCGACGTCGCGATCGCCTTCGTCTCGCCGCCGTTTTCATGGCCCGGCTTGGGCGTCCAAGTCTCAAACTGGCTGGGCCCGCCTTGCATCCACAGGAGAATGCAGGCCTTGCCCGCTTTCCGCAGCGAAGCGGCCTGCGCTCGGATCACCTCCGGCCAACTTACCAGCCCCAACGCGGCTCCCGCCGCCGCGCCCGCGGCCGGAATCGCTCGGAGAAAGTCGCGTCGCAGCAAGCGACCGCGGCGGCGGATCGTCACCTGCGTCTCGTGTTGCAATGAAGAAAACATGGCACTTGCCTCTATTTGCGATGCAGGAATTCGGTGGAGTTGATGAGGGACCACAGTACGTCTTCGAACGCTTCGCCGCGAACGCCGACCTCCTTCACGTGCTCACGGCACGCGGCCAGTTCGACGGCCGTCGGCTCCCGCCCTAACGCTCGCAGATAAAGTTCGACCGTCAGGTCGTCGTCGTTCTTGATCTGCGCAACCAGCTTCCCAAGCATCCCGCGTTGGGCGCTGATGTTGCCGTTGATGAGCGGCGAGTTCATAAGGACGAGCGCTTGGGGGATCGAGCCGACGACTTCGTCGCGCGGGTTGCTGGGGTCGAAGCCGAAGACGGCGTTGAATTGACCGCGCGGTCCGCGACGCAGGGCCATCGGTCCGCCTCGGCCAGCCGGCGCGGCGTCGACGACGCCCAACAGTTGCGCCAACTGATTGTACAGCTGGTCGCCGCGCAAACGCTGAGCCGTGTTGGCGGCGAAGGGGACGTCGTCCGGGTCGCGCCGACTGCGGCTCTCCCGCTGATACGCGGCCGTCGCCGTGATCGTACGGAACAGCTCCTTCATGTCGTAACCGCTGGCCGTGAACGACTGCGCGAGGCAGTCGAGCGTCTTGGGCGCCGAACATTCGCGTTCGGGCCCCAAGTCGTCGATCGGCTCGTAGAAGCCTTCGCCTACGAGTTCCGACCAGAGGCGATTGACGAGCGCCCGGGCGAACCAAGGATTGTCCGGGCTGGTGAGGTATTTCGCAAACTGGGCGCGTCGATCCGCGTCTTTGACGCCCAATTCGATGGCTTGGCCCGAGACGTAGAAGACGGGCTGCATGAGCGTCCCCTTCGCCTGCGGGTCGTTCAGGTCGGGCATGTAGTGTTCGAGCGTCCCTTGGATCCGCTGCATGGCGTTGCGCGCTCGAAACCGAGGTTCGAAATCGGTCGCGGTCACCGTAAATCCTCGCCCCATCTCGCCTGGATTCGGTCGCAAGGCGATGCGCGGAAAGAAGGCCGCCATCTTGTGGAACTCGTCGCGCTTCCAATGATCGGTCGGATGGTCGTGGCACTGAGCGCACGAGATCTGGATGCCGTTGAAGATGCGCGTCACCTCCGACACCACCGCCTCGGGTTCGCCGCGATGGGCGAAGATGAGTCCCGTTGCACCTTCCTCGGACACATCGCCCGTCGCGGTGACGAACGCCGTGGCGACGTCGTCCCAAGGTTTGTTGTCGTTCAGTTGCTGAGCCAGGTAGTCAGCGCACAGTTCGGCGCCGAAGAGGGCGCGTTCTTCAGTGCGGCGATAAAAGATGACGTCCCGCCAGTATCGGCCCCAGTTCTCGCCGTAGCGGGGGTCCGCCAAAAGCTTGTCGACGATGCGTGCCCGCTTCTGCGGATCGGAGTCGAGCGCGAAGGCGGTCGTCTGTTCGGGCGTCGGGGCTCGCCCAATCAGGTCCAGTGAAACGCGGCGGAGAAACGTCTCGTCGTCCACGCGCGGAGTGCGGCGACCGTCCTGCGGCGTGCCGGCCGTCGTCTCCTCGGCCAAGAGCCGATCGGCCTCCCGCGCCGTCTGACCGACGTCCGGTCTCGCAACGCTGGGCTGTGCGCGCTCCGATTGAGGTTTCACCGACTTCGTGGGTTCGGCGGCGCTGGTCGCCATCGTCCTAAACGCGATCGTCCCGAACGCGATCGTCCCGAACGCGGCCACGATCCCCGCCGTCAGCGACGCGGTTATCCATGCTGTGAACAATGCTGGCAGCCGCGCCGTCGCGGAGCGGGGGACGCACCCAAGCCGGTGAGAGACGTTCGACGGGATGTTCATCAGCGAACTCCTGACGGGACGGCGGACGGTTGAAAGGCGTATGTCGGACATGTGGTCAAGCTAACAAACACAAGCCATCGGGCGTAGTTGCGGACGGTGGAAGGCAAAACGACGTCGAACGTAAGTCTCCCCGCGAGTAGGGGGACGAATTGGCGGTATACTGGCGCAGGTCGACTGGGCCGGGAAGGTTTGGGTGCGAGAAGATTGGTCGAGCGGCGCAAGTCGGCGAGCTTCAACCGCCATCAGCAAGGGGGTGCGTCATGTTCGGATCGTGGCCTCGGAACGCAGTCTGGAATTGGACCCGCGGAGTCTGTCTCGTCGCGGCCATCGCGTCGTCTGCGGCGCAGGCGGACGAGTCGCGTGAGCAAGCGATCAAGAAAGATCGTGAACTCATCAAGGGGACCTGGCGCGTCGTCGCGGTCGAGGAAAATGGAGAGAAGACCGAGATTCCAAAAGAGGGTGAAGTCACCAAAGTCGTCAACGACGCCGAGGGTGGGTGGGAGATGTTTGAAGGAGGACGCTCGATCGCCAAAGGGACGAGCACGCTCGATCCAAGCAAGACGCCGAAATCAATCGACATTGTGGTCACTGAAGGCGACGCCAAGGGGGCCAAATTCAGCGGGATTTACGAACTAGGCGACAATGCCCGCAGGTTGTGCTTCGATCCTTTCGGCAAGACTCGCCCTTCCGCGTTTGCTGCGACGAAGGGGAGCGGTTTCCTGACGTTCTTCTTTGAGCGAGTCAAGGAGAAATAGGCTCTTCGGGGATCGGCCTGAAACATTTCCGCGGATTCTCCGCTGGAAGGAAACGTCGGAGGTCCATTCGGCCTCCCCCTGCTTCCCACTCAGCTCACGGAGATCCCGCCATGTCCCAAGTCTTGAATTCGGAAATGTTGGTTGAGCCGCTCGCTGCATCGGCCACGGCGCCTTCTGCGACGACGCCCGCCGCCAGCCCCGAGCAACCTGCGAAGCCGCGGGTTTGGACGGTGTTTGCTGCCTACGTCGTCGCGTCGATCGGCGGCGTCGCCGGGATCGTGCTGGCCAACGCGGCCGTCGGGGTGTGCGTGGGAGTGGCGGATTCCGTGCACGGTCGAGATGCGGAATTCATTCAGACGCACATCCAGCAGATTTTGCGGCATCCGCTGGCCGCCCTGTTCGCTCAATTGCTCCCCTACCAACTCGGGATGTTGGCGGTCGCCTTGTTCGCGGCCTGGATGTCGCCGCACCCCTGGAAGGAACGTCTGGGATTGGTAAAGGCCGTCGGCGGCGAACCGAGCGGCTTGAATCTGGCGGGGCTGGGCGCCTTTACGGTCGCGACCGCATTGTCGACGGCGGTGGCCTTGTCGCTGATTGCAGGTCCGCCGGCTGCGGCCGAGTCGATGGCCGGTGCGGAATCGACGGGGGCATGGTGGCTAGTCGCCGCCGCAAATTTCGCAGTCATGCTCGTGCCGGCGTTTGTCGAGGAGTGCTTTTTTCGCGGATACATTCAGCGCCGGCTGCTCGAACGATGGTCGCCGTTCGCCGCGATCAGCACGACGACGGGGCTCTTCGCCATCCTCCACTGCGATTCACTCCACCATGTGCTCGCGGTCGTGCCGCTGGGGATTGTGACAGGCGTGTTGGCTTACCGAACGCAATCGGTGCGCGCCGGCATCGTGGTGCACGCGGTCCATAACTTGGCCGCAGTCGGCTACGGTGTGTATGCCGCGGAATTGGGAGGGAACTTGAGCAGCGATGCTCTGGGCATGGCGTTGGTGGGATTGATCGCCTCCCTGCTGTTGGCCGGCCTCGTGGCGCTGACATGCTTCGTGCGGACTCGCCGTCCGACCTCCCCCCTCTCACCGAGTCTGGCGGGTTCCCTCGCCGCCTAGACAGTCGTGTCGATTGAGTCGTTGTAAAGTGTTGTTGTTAAAGTGGTTGTGCGAAATAAGGCCCTAGACTGTCTAGGGCCGAATTCGTGGACCAGATTAGGGAAAGCGGACCGCGGCGGAAAACCGACTACATTTTCTAGACTTTGCCGTGGGGGCCGAGTAGATTTTGTCGGAGTACCCCGAGGCGAGGGGAAAATTTGAGGGTTCGAGGGATATGCGCAAGCCACGTCGAATGTTGCGGATGGAGAATCTGGAGTCGCGGCACCTTTGTGCGGCGGACTGGCAGAACGTGGTGAATTCCTTTGACGTGAACCAGTCTGGTTCCGTGGAACCGCTCGACGCCCTGATCGTCGTCAACGACCTGAACGAGCATGGCGTGCGGACGTTATCGCCTCGACCCGAAGACTATTCAGGGCCGCTGTGCGATGTGAATGGGGACGGACAAATGTCGCCCATCGACGCCCTGCTCGTCATGAACTCATTCAGCCAGATTGAGGTTGGCGATGTGGCGCCGGCGGTGCGTTTGCCGAACCAAGACGGCGAAATCATCGATTTGGCGTCGTTTATTGGACAGAGTGCGGTGGTGCTGTACTTCTATCCGAAGGACAACACGCCGGGGTGCACGATCGAGGCGCTCGATTTCAGCGACCGGAAGCAGCAGATTGAGTCGTTGGGCGCCAAGCTATTTGGCGTGAGTCTCGATTCGGTCGAGTCGCACGACGAGTTTGCGGCGGACCACGAGTTGAGCTTTGACATTCTGGCGGATGAGAACCGGCAGGTGACGATGGCCTACGGCGTCCTAACTCAGATCAACGATATGCCGATTGCGCGACGGACCACCTTCATTATTGGTGCGGACGGCATCATCAAGCAGGTATTCACGGACGTCGACGTGCATATTCATGGCGGCGAGGTGGTCGCAGCCCTGCAAGCGGGCGTCGCGAACTAGCAATTCCCCAGATCCGGGGTGACTATCCTCTGCGGCCAATCTGGCCGCCGCCCCCGCAGCGTCTCTTGAAGGAAAGCGCCTTCGTCTCGCGGGCGAAAATCGTCCGTTTGCCATCGCGTCACGCGAAACTGTTTTCAGCAAAAGGTTTGTGGCAAATTGGCCCCTAGACTGTCTGGGCCTGTTTTCGCGAAAAGGCCCTAGACTGTCTGACGCCGGTTTCCGGCGCCGAACGCCGTTCACGTCGGCCCGTTGAATCGAGCGACGGCGTGCGGTAGATTACTGCCAACGTTTGACGACGAGATACACAATCCGAAGCTTTGTGTTCGGCGCGTGGTCGTTATCAACACGCCGGGCACCCATAGCTCAATTGGATAGAGCATCGGTCTACGGAACCGAAGGTTGGAGGTTCGAGCCCTCCTGGGTGTACTTAGAGCCGCAACGACTTACGTCGAGCGGCTCTTTTTCTTGGCCTGGACCTGTACCCAGGGACAATCTGCTCTAAGCGTCCACCGTCCCACTGCGTCGAGATGATGTCGACGTTGAACGAGAAACGGTCCAAGGTGCAAGTTGCTCTTGCCGGTGCGGGCCGTCTAGCGGTAGTTTCCCCCCTTCCGGATGGCATTCGTCATCCAGGAAAAGTTCGGGATTTAGGGGGCGGCGATGCGGTTGCGTCAACAACGTCCAAATGCGTGGATCGTCCACACGGCGGCGTGGGGCGTCGTCTTCGGCCTCCTGACGGCGGCAAGCGCTGGCGAAACCGAGTATGTCGGGCCGGAGCCGTTTCTTGCCAAGAATCAGGGCGCCGCATACTTCGTGCAGGCGCGACAGTTTCTCGCCGATCAGCCAAAGAGTCCTAGGGTTGGTCAAGTGCTCGTCGACATGGTCGTCGCGGCGACCGTCTTGCGGGACGCCGAACAAACCAGGCAAGTGCGACTCAAAATTCTCCTGGAACATCCGCAGTCGCTGGCCGTCGACTTCCTGATTCGGTCGACGTCGCCGCAAGACCTCGCCGAGCTGCTCAGCGACCGGCTGCACAGCGCCGATCCGCCGCTCACTCGGGCGACTCTCCAACAGGTCGCAGCGGCGATTCATCTGTTGCAGCGAGACCATGGCAGCGGGGTGCTCAGCGAAGAACTGTGGGCCGCCGCGGCGCTCGCACAAGACTCGCCTGCGGCTGCCGAACGTCTGCGGCGCGGAATCGCGAATCCCAATTCCTCTTCCGCCAAGCTGCTCCAAATCGCACTCGAGGAATCCCTCTCGGCTCGCGAGCGGTTCGTCCGCCTGCGAGCGCTTCACGAATTTCCCCTGGCACGCAGCTATCAGCGTTTGCTGTTCACGGAACAACTGCGAGACGAGGATCGTGACTCGGTGGAGGTTCGGACGGTCGTGGTCGAGAACCTCCTTCGCTTGCGGCATTTTGCCGAGGCGCTGCCGGAACTACAGACGTTGGCGGAACGCACCGACGAGCCGCGTATCCACTTCTTCTTGGGTTGGGCTCAAGCGAGCCAAGGAGACAAGGCCGCGGCAGTGGCGACATTCGAGTCGCTAGAGCAGAGGTCCCCCGACTCCCCGTGGGCCGAATCGGCCCAGCAAATGATTCCCGTCGTCGCGGCCCTCGACAGCTCGCTCGCAAAGCACATCGGGGCGATGGAGCGGATTCTGCGGCGATTCGCCAGCGGCAAGCCAGACAAAATCGAATTGGCATTGGAGGACGCTCGCCCGCACGATGTCCGACGGCGCATCCGGTGGCAATTCAATCTGCCCGACGACTCGTTCGCCATGTCTGCCTACCGCGGCGAACAGTTGTTGTTGGCCTACGAGTCAAGCGCGGAAGGAAGTCGCTTTTTCGTCCAGGGCGACTCAAGCATCAAGGCCTCGACTTCGCGAGGCGTCTGTCCGCTGTTCACCTTTCAGCACTCCCTGATCGCGGCCGGCGGCCAGTCCTTTCACTTTCATTTCAACCTGGTTCCGCAGGGAGGTTTTGCGCTCGCCAACTCTTTTCGCAACCTATTCACGCTCCCTAACATCATGACGACCCAAGCTCGCGTGGAAACGCTGCGACACTTAGTGCGATCGGGGGCGTTCCCGGCGCCGGTCGTCGACGCTTCGGAGGACCCGGTCCTGCGTTGGCACAGTCTGAATCTCGACGCCCCTACGCCGCACTGCCTGGAGTTGGCGACGACGTCCGAGGATCGGCTGTTGGAAGCGGCAGCGGGAGGATGGAGAGTGCGCGACGTGCAGTACGGTCCGCGCGAGACAACGCATTTTGAACCCATCGTTTGGCCTGACGCGCCCGTCCAAGAAGTCAAGGAATTGCAGGCCGCCGAACTCATGCGACTGTTTGCCGCGCTCGTCTCGCTGGTTCAGCCCTAGGGCGTCGGCGGGCAGGCGTCCAAGAGGATTTGGCTCTCGATCGCTCACCTAGCGCTCGTTGGTCGCGCCGAGTCCTACTGCGCGCCTTGTTCCGCGGTGGGCAAGACTTCCGCGAGCACCTGCAGGCTGGCGGCGCTATCGAAGTAGTTCATGTGGTGCCCGACCACCGTCCGCCGCTCCGGCGCCGGCTTTCGAGCGGCCGAGATTTGGTGCACGCTCTCGACGCTCGTCGCCATATCGTGCGGCTCGCCGTCAAACAGCGTCTCCAGCAAGTTGCCGCGGCCCAGTTTGGCGACCAACCGCGCTGACAAGCGGCCGTCCGACTCTTGAAACGACCGCGCGTCGGCGGCGATCAGCACATAAGGCACGCCCGGGTCGGGACTCGCGTTCAGCGACTTCAGGAACTCCGACGAAGGACTCATTTGCTCGAGGCACGGCGTCAGTTTCTTGGAAGCATTGAGCGCCGTGAGGATCGCCCCGCCGAAAGGAACGTAGGCGGGGAACGCGTTGAGCGCGAGCGTCGTGAGCAACGTCAGGATCTGACGCGCACCATCGACTCGGCCGAACGGCGAACCGCCGTTGGGAGTGCCGCACACGATGAGTCGATCGACGAACGCAGCGCCGCCTTCTCGCTCGATCAGCCATCGCGCAACCAGTCCGCCCATGGAATGCGCCACGATCGTCAGCCGCTTGCCGTCATCCGCCTTCAACCCGAGCTGTTCGAGCGCCGTCTTGAGTTGGATGGCCGTGTCGCCGATGGGAGTCGCGAGATTCTCGTAGTCGTAGGTCAACACCAGATCGAACGGCGCATCGACGACGGCGTCGGATGTTTGCGGGACGGCCGCGAGTCCGCTGAGCGCCGCCGCCATGTTCTGCGTGTCGCCGATGATTCCGTGCAGGACGAGCAGAATGTTTTTCGCCGCGGCCGTTTTATCGGCCGCGCCGGCGCCGAGCCGATCCAGGCGGCCGTCCGCATGTCGTTGCACCCAACGCAGCCGATTGACGTCGTCGCGCTTCAGAATCGTCTTGAAGAAGTACAGCTTGAGCGACTTCACGAGGCTGCGGCGGAGGTCGACGGCTTCCGGCAAGCGTCGGATCTCGACCCGCGTCTTCCCCTGGGCGTCGCGCGCCGGATCGCCGACCAAAAGCAAGTCTTCGCCGTCGAACGTCACGGGCAGTATGCATTCGTCCTCCGTCAGCGGCAGCGTCAGCGACAGGGTCAGCGGCGCGTCGGCGAGGCTTGATTCATGCTGGATGTTCGTCAACTCCAGCACGCTGACATCTTCTCCGCGCGAGGCGCCGAAGTTGACGAGTTCGAAGCCTTGTCGAGCGAGCGCGAGCGGCGCGGCTGACGACTCATGCAGGGCGCGCGTGGAAGCTTGCACCGCGCCCATGTGCACTTGCGCTCGGAATGCGGGGTGAGGTCCGATTTCGACCAGGCCGCCGGCGAGCGCCAGCGGTCCGCGATCGGCGATTTGTCCTTGGCGTCGGGCGAGCCGCAGGTGAACGTCGCGGCAGAACCACTCGCGCCGATGCACTCGCTTGCGCAGCGGCGCGCCGGGCTGAAGGCCGCGGGCCGCGCCCGCTCGCTCGGATTCCGCGGCGGCTCGTCCCGAGCTCTCTTCTTCCACCGCGAGCTCGGAGACCAAGCCTTCCTGCGTGAGCAAGAAGTCGTCGATCGGTTCGGTGCTCACAATCAACTTGAAATGGTGATTGGCCTCCTCTCCTTCGTCTTCGTCGAGCGTGAGATGGAAGTCGAGGCTGCCGTCGAGCGGGATGGCGAACGGTTCGCAGGTCGGGTCGATGCGATCGCGATAAAGTTGTTGGATGCCGAACTGGTCGGTGAAATAAGCGAGCAGAAAATAGAGCGGCTGGGCGGAGCGATTCTCCGCGCGCAAGTACCCGTGTAGATACTCGACCGCCTCCTCGTCGCGAACCACGTCGAACGTAATCTGGTTGGAAGCGGCGGGACGGTGTTCGCCGTCATCGGTGATTTCGACGAATTGCAGCGGCACGTCGTCCACCGTCATCCGCGTCGCGGGATTCGCGAGCTGCGCGAGCCGTTCCCAGGCGGCGATGCGTTCGAGCGACGCGAGGACATGCGGTGCGACGGCGCGCGGCGATCCGATCGCTCGTTGTACCAGCTTGCCGACTCCGCGCCACTCGATCGTCGTCTGCCGCCGTTCGACGCGCACCGCAAACCGCGTCGGAATCGCGGGATCTGCGAGCCATAGCACGGAACGCGACTGGGCGTCCCCGCCCTGCGCCTCGACCGCTTCCTGAAACTCGTGCACCTCCTGTTCGTCGCCGGCGAGGAAGACGGCCATGGGCGGCACGGGGAGGCTGGTGAGTTCGGCGAAGTACATTCGCGAAGAATCGGGGGGCGGGCCGTCGAATTCCAGTTCGCTGACTTGAGCGCCGACTCGGGTGGTGCGCGCGACGGCCGCCAGTTGCGAGTCGTCGTAGAGCGCCCATTCGATGGGCGAGGTCGAATCGGGCGGCAGACCGTGGACGGCGCCGCAGGCGACTTGCCATTGGCCGGCGACGCACGTGGCGCTGTACCGACGCGCCGTCCACTCCAGCGGCACGCCGAGGAAGCCTGAGTACGCGGAAAACCCGCCGAACGTCTCGAACTGCGGCGTTTGCGCGACGGTCGACTTTTTGATCGCCTGCCGACAGCGGACGAACAAGTCGGCGTACGAGAGAGGGCCGGGGCTGCGCGAGAGGGTCTCGACCAACGTTCGCGTGAAGACGCCGCGACGGTCACGTCCTTCCCAAGCTCGTTCTTCGCGATCGCAGGCCGCCAGCAGGATGTGCCTTCCGGTCGGCGCCCGCAGCGCGACGCCTCGGTTCCGAAGGTCGACATAGTGGCCGTCGAGATACGATTCGAGCGGACGTTCGCGGGTTTGTTCGTGCGTGAAGCGAGCGCGAGACTGTAGGAAGTCATCGGCGTCGCGCGTGCCGGAGCCGGAGTGACAGCAGTCGAGCAGGACGACGACGTGTGCACCGCGCGCCGCCAGTTCGTCAATCAAGACGGCTAGCTCCTTGTCGGCCAGATCCCAACCTTCCGGCGAGCGGCTATCGAAGCAGACCAGCCCCTCGTCCTTGTCGGCCGGATACAAGGCGCGAAATTCGGCCGCGGATCGACTGCGAGCGCCATGGCCGCAGAACTGAAAGACGGCGACGTCGCCAGCCGCCGCTTGTCCCAAGTGATCGCGGAAGCCGCGAATGATGTTGTCGCGCGTCGCCGCGGAGTCTCGTAATTGGCGGATGTGCAGCGTGTCGGCGGGATAGGACTGTTGCAGCCAGGCGTGGAAGTCGTCGATGTCGCTGAGGCAACCGGCGAGCGGTCCGACGCCGGCCGAATAGGCGTTGATTCCAACCAGCAATCCCCAGATGCGGCAAGCCATAAGCGGGCGTTTCCTTGGTGTATCCCGAGCGTGTGGGCCGCATTGTAACTCGCCGAGCGGCGGACGAGGTGCGTCCGTTGACGAATCACTCGACCGCCGGTAGGACTATGCGACGTTGTCATCTTCCTTCGAATCGCAGCCCTTGAGAGACTCCCATGGCCAAGAAAAAGCCCGCCAAGAAGCCTGCTCGTTCCACCATTTCTGCGACGGAACGCATCGTCCTCCGCACGGGCGAAGCGCTGGTGGAAGCCGAACCGTCCTGGTCGGCGGCCGAACCCGAAGTGGTGATCGGCGAATTGGACGGACCGGTCGGTTACGCGATCGCCAATCTGATCGGCAATCAGGTGAAGGGACACACGAAAGTCTTCGCGATTCTTAACAGCGACGTCCAGGTGCGTCCCACGACGTTGATGGTCAGCAAGGTGACGGTGAACAACGATCGCTACACGAATCTGCTGATGGGGACCGTGCAAGCCGCGATCGCCCACGGGGTGCTCGACGCGGTCCGCGCCGGCGACCTGCCCAAGAAGAAGGTCAACGACCTGGGGATCATCGTCTCCGCGTGGCTCGATCCGTCGGTCGTAAGTACGGAGATTGATCCGGAGTTGTTGTTCCAGACCAACCGCGAAGCGACGGCCAAAGCGATCCACAAGGCGATGCACCACGAGCCGTCGATCGACTGGCTGCTGGCGAATCAGAACAACGTGCAGCACTACTTCCATCAATTGGCGGTCGACAAGCAGATCTAGCACAGTAACGACGCCCTTTCAGCCGAAGCCGCGCTAGCGGCCGGCTCAGCATCGTCGAAGAACGTACCGCTAGCTCAACATTGCCTGGAGCCGCTCGAACGCCGCCGAGTCGCGTTTCGAGCGGCAGCGGAAGTCGAACCGTCTTCCGTGGTCGCTGGTGACCAGGATGTCGATGCGCCAGTGTTCTGGCGGCAAGGCGTCTTCGACGCGGTCGCCCCATTCGATGAATGTGAGTGCGGGGCCGGCGAAAAACTCTTCTGGGCCGAGCGCCAGGAATTCGTCGCTGTCCGCCAATCGGTAGGCGTCGAGATGATAGAGGGTGCGCTGGCCGTGGTATTCGTGGCACAGCACGAAGGTTGGACTGACGACCTGATCGCGGGGCACTTCGCAGGCGGCGGCGACCGCTTGCACCAACCGAGTCTTGCCGGCGCCGAGAGTGCCGCACAGCGATACGACGGCGCCGTCGGGCAAGCAAGCGGCAAGGGCGGCGCCGAGTCGATCGGTGTCTGACTCGTCGTCGGCGCGGAACGTGAACTCCCACTCGGGCAAGTCGTCAAAGTCGGGATGCATGGGCATGGCGTCGTTGCTTGCTCGTTAATGTTGATAGCCGCGGGGCGCGAGCGGCTGTTCGAACCCCTCGGCGCTGCGGCTCCAAAGGCCAGGGCGGGCGGTGAGTTCGCCGATGCGGATAAGTTGCGGGCCGTAGATCGGGTCCGCCATGAGACGGCGAGCTTCCTCGGGCGCGGCGGTGAGGATCAGCTCGAAATCTTCGCCGTCGCTGAGAGCGCGTTCCAGCGGCGAGCGGCCCGCGGGGTCTGCGGCCGACAGCGTGTAGGCGGCGGGGGCGATCGGAATCGAGGGGAGGTCGAGCCGGGCGCCGCAGCCGCTTTCGGTCAGGATGTGGCTGAGGTCGAGCGACAAGCCGTCGCTGACATCGGTCGCCGCATGGATCGCGTAATGTTCAGCCAGTTCGCAAGCCAGGTTCACTCGCGGTTCAAAGTCGAAGTGATGTCCGAGCAAACTGCCGCCCAACGGGCCGGTGACCAGAATCCAATCGTCGGGTCGTCCGCCGGCTCGAGTCCACGCACCGGCGCGGGGCGGTTCGCCGATGGCGGTGATGCTGACGGCGAGCGGCCCGTTCCAGGTGTTGGTGTCGCCTCCCGCGACGGCGACCTGATACTGTTCGGCGAGCGGCAGCAGGCCGGCGTACAGACGTTGAGCCAAGTCGAGCGCGCCGCGGCGCGGCAGCATCAAGCTGACTAGGGCGGCGACGGGCCGCGAGCCCATAGCGGCCAAGTCGCTAAGGTTGACGGCCAGCGACTTGCGGCCCACGCGCGCGGGTTCCACTTCGGCGAGGATGAAGTCGACGCCGTCCATCAGCGCGTCCGTGGTGACGACGGCGCGTCCGGTAGGCAGGCGGAGCACCGCCGCATCGCTGCCGACTCCCACCTCAAGCTGGGGGTGCGAAGCTAGTCGCGGCCGCAGCCAATTGAGGAATTCACCTTCCATCGCGTTTCTCTCTCGACATCCGTTCGTCTTCTCGGGTTCTTCACATTGCCGCTTGTTCGTCTTCACGGAACGCTCACCTGCCGTTAACCGAATGGCAAGCCGGTCTTCATACGCGGGCCGTTCAATGGTCGTGGAAACAAGGGCCAAGTGTGGCGGACGAAGTGCGTTCGGTCCAGTCGCGAGCCCCACGTCGGGTGGAGGCGCAAGCAGGAGATTCCTATGAATCATGTCGTCAGGAAGCGTTTTCGAAACGAGCGAGGTCGTCGATTCGAGCCGCGTGGGTTCACGTTGGTCGAATTGTTGGTGGTGATCTTCATTATTGCGATGTTGGTCGCTTTGTTGTTGCCCGCCGTGAATGCGGCGCGCGAGTCGGGGCGATCGGCGACATGCGTGAACAATCTGCGGCAGATCGGGATCGCCATGCAGGGGCACGCTCAGATTCACAATGGGGTGATGACGACCGGCGCGTTTGACTGGATGCGCGACGGAGCGGTCACCGAGAAGGGGTGGGTCGCTGATCTCGTGAACAGCGGGACTCCGGTCGGCAAGATGCTGTGCACCTCGAACCCCGCGCAGCTCAGCGAAGCCTATTCGGCGCTGTTGGACGCCAATGTCGGGTCCTTCGATACGTGTCTCGATCGAGCCGGGAGTCCGGCGGGGAACAATTTGGATGGCACGCAGTCGATCAATCCGTGTCGGATGATCGTCTCGGGGAATCTAGCGCCGGGCAGCGACGCGCGCAAACAAATCGTCGCGGCCAAGATCTACGATCGCTTTTACAACACCAACTACTGCGCGAGCTGGTTTCTCACTCGCAGCGGCGCCGTGTTGGATGCGAGCGGCAATTTGAAGCCGTCGCAAGGTGCGTGCGATGCGTCGATCAAGTCGCGAAACGTCACTCTGGGGCCCCTGAACGAAGCTCGCTTGGATCGATCGTCGGTCGGCATCGCCTTCATTCCGATCATCGGGGACGGCGCGTCGGCGGGGTCGATTTCGAGTTCGTTCGGCAGCGTGCAAGCCGGCGAAATCTTGGCGAAGTCGTTTACCGACGGGCCGGTGCTGACGAGCAATTTGCAGACGCCCAGCTTCGCCAATGGGACGCCGCGAGAAGGGGCGAACGGCTGGTGGGCGGTCTGGAATCGTCAGACGCTGCAAGATTACCGCGGCTTCGGCCCCGTACATCGCAAGACGTGCAACGTGCTGTTCGGCGATGGGTCGGTGCGCACGGTTCATGACGCCAACGGCGATGGACAACTGAACAATGGCTTTCCGGCCGGAGTCGGCGGGTTCCAAGACGACGTCGTGGAGATTCCGTGGCGCGAGTTCGGCAGCTTCTCATCGCTGGAAACGCCGCAACCGGACTAGTGGGAGTGTAGGCTTTATGTCCACCACGTCGGAACGCATCACGGTCGATCCCTATTTCCATTGGCTCGACGTCGCCACGACGGAGCGACCGCCCAATCCGTATGAGATGCTGGGATTGCCGCTGTTCGAGAATTCGTTGCAGCGCATTCAAGCGGCGGCGAAACGCAAGCTCGATGCGCTCGAGAAGCGTCGTGAATCGGCGGATCCGGTCGTTTGGGAACGCGTGAAGATGGAGCTCGACGCCGCCATCGCCGCGCTCAACGACTCCTCGGAGCGCGCCATCCTGGACGCCGACTTGCGGCGCGCGGGTCGTCACCATGCGAGCCCAGGGAACGGGGCGGGATCGGCGGCCGGCGTCGAAGAGGGGGCCAAGCGAGCCGCGGGACTGTCGTGCGTCGATTGCGGAGCGACGAACGGCGCGGAGCGCAAGTTCTGTTTTCAATGCGGCAAGACGCTGTGGGATCAATGTCCCCAATGCCAGACGCCTCATCCGCGGAGCGAGAAGTTTTGCGGGCAATGCGGCGTCAATTTGCGTCAGTTTCAAGTCGAGCGAAATGCGTGGTGTCAGGCGCGCTTGGACGCCGCTCAGCAGGCGCAGGCTGAGTACCGATTCGACGACGCTCAGGCTCTGTTGCGCGAGGTGGCGCGGCTGGACGACCCACGGCTCGATCAATTTGCGCGCGAAGCCAAAGCACGTCGCGAGTCGTATCAGGGGCAGCGCAAGTCGCTGGAGGCGGAAGCCGCGAAGAAGTCGGTCGACGCGCAGGCGTGCCTCCAACAGCATGCGGTCGAACGTGCGCTCTGCATCTTGGAGGAGGTTCCGGAGCGGCTGCGGACCGCGGACCATGCGAAGCTGTTGGACGAGACGCGTGCGCGTCATCGCACCATCTTGTCGCTGTCCGGCGAGATCCGCGAACTGTTGGCGGAGAAGAAAACGCTTGAGTTGGGTCCGCCGTTGGAACGCTTGTTGGCGCTCAAGCCAGATCACAAGGAGGCGCGGAGCTTAGCCGAGCAACTGGCGGCCAAGCTCGTGGAATCGGCGCGTAAGCGATTCTCACGTCACGATCTGAACGGCGCCTTGGAAATGCTGCGTCGCATCCCGACGACGGCGGTGAACGACGCGGCCCGGGAACTTGACCAACAGACGCGCGAAGCCTTGTGGCGGTTGGAGCGATGCCAGAAGGCGACGATGGCGTCGCGAACGCAGCTGTTGTTCGTCGACCGGACGCTGAAATCGCTGGCGTCGCATCCCGACGCACCGGCGCTGCATAAGCAGTGGCAGACCTGGGCGAAAGCGACGCCGCGCGAAGCCTGGTTGGCCGCTCCCGATACGCTGGAACAAACGGCCGAAGCGGCGGCCGGTTCGGCGGCCGGATGTCGCGTCGATTGGATCGGCCGATCGTTGCGCTTGACGGGCGCCAGCGTGGACGTCGATCGCACCTTGCGCGAACATCCGGGCCGGTGGTTCGTCGCGCTGGGGCTCGCCGTGCAGGGCATCGGCGAAGCGGCCGTCGAAGTGAACCTCATGCCGCAGGACAAAGGGAGCATGTGGGGACGGTGGTCGTGGGGGCGGAAGAAGTCCGAGTCGACGACGGCGTGGGGAGTCGACATCGGACCGTCGGCGATCAAGGCCGTGCAAGTGCGCTGGGACGCCAAGACTCGGCTGGCGACGGTGGAGAAGGCGGTGCTGGTCGAGCATGCAGCGGCGATCGACAGCGTCGTCGACGAACGGCAGTTGGCAGACCGCTTGGGGCAGACGTTGCGGGAGTTTACGGCGGAGCATCCGTTGGCGGGGAGCAAGATCTGTACGAACATCTCGGGGATCAGCACGATGTCGCGCTGGATTTCGCTGCCGCCGATCGCCGAGAAGAAGCTGGACGACGCCTTGCAGTTCGCGCTCAAGCAGCAGGTCGCCATTCCACTGGACGAACTGTCGTGGGACTATGCGTCGCTGGAGACGCCGCCGGAGAAGAAAGGCGAACTGACGGCGCGGCGCGTGTCGTGGGTGGCGGCCAAGCGGCATGTGGTGGCGAATCGCCTGGAGTTGTGGTCGAAGTTGGATTTGAAGCCGGACGTTCTGCAAAGCGACGCGGTGGCGCTGCACAATTGGCTGCGCTTTGAATTGGCGGGCCCCGCCGCTCAGGGATTCGAACCGACCGAACCCAATTCGGTGGTCGCCCTGTTGGAACTCGGAAGCGACGTCGCAAATCTGGTTTTTAGCGGACCGCAAACGATGTGGTTTCGCGCCGTCGGTCAAGCGGGCGACGATATCACGCGGGCGCTCGTGCGTGATTTTCAGATCAGCCGTTCGGAGGCCGAGCGGTGGAAGCGGGCGCCGCACGAAGCGGCCCGCGGGCCGCAATACGCGCAAATTCTAGCGCAGCACTTCGAGCGGTTGATTGACGAGTGGCGCCGGACGTCGAGCCAATTCTCGAACCTCCTGCCGCAGGAGCACCCCGCGCGCCTGCTGCTGGTCGGCGGCGCCGCCGCCCAATGGTCCCTCCTCGATGCGTTCCGCACCCCGTAGGACAGGCTTCCAGCCTGTCTCGTCGCCGTCCCCCCCGCCCGCCGTCGTCCCGCGCGTCTCCTCTTGACTTTCCCCCGTCCTCGTCCAATATTGCTGTGCGAGTGGATTTGCAACGCAATTGCGGGTGTGTGGTGTATGCATAGTCATGCCGGGGCGGTAGAGCGGAGCGTGCGCTTGGAAGCGGGGCGCGAATGTCGATTTCAAGCGACCATCGATCAGCTCCGAGCGACGTTGAACGAGGCGCTGGTCGGCAAGCAGGACGTGGTGGAACGCGTGCTCGCGTGCCTCCTCGCACGCGGCCACTTGCTCTTCGAAGACCTTCCAGGGCTCGGCAAGACCACGCTCGCGAAGGCTCTGGCGAACGCCGTCGGCGGCCGATTTGCTCGAGTGCAGTGCACGCCCGATTTGTTGCCGACGGACGTCACCGGCTTTCAGCTGTTCAATCAGAAGACTCGCGAATTTGAATTCCGCGAGGGGCCCGTGTTCTGTGATGTGATGTTGGCGGACGAGATCAATCGGGCGACGCCGCGGACGCAAAGTGCCTTGTTCGAGGCGATGGCGGAGCGGCAGGTGACGATCGACGGCCATACGTGGCGGCTGAGCGATTCGTTCTTCGTCATTGCGACGCAGAATCCGGTGGAGAGTCACGGGGCGTTTCCCTTGCCCGAGGCGCAGTTGGATCGGTTCGCGATGAAACTGCGGATCGGCTATCCCGATCGTTCGAGCGAACTGCGGATGTTGGAGGACGCGATCGGCGACCGGCCGCGCGGCGCCGCCGCGACGACGGTGGTGTTGGATCCGGATGGATTGCGGCATCTGCAGACGCATGTCGCCGGGGTGACGGTTGCCGAATCGGTGCGCGGGTATCTGGTCGACTTGGCCGCGGTCACGCGTCGCCATCCCGACGTCGCCTTGGGATTGAGTCCGCGGGGCGTGTTGACGTGGCAACGAGTGGCTCAAGCCTGGGCGCATCTCGAGGGACGCGACTTTGTGATTCCCGACGATGTGCAGGCCGTGGCCGCGCCGGTGCTCGAAGTGCGTCTGGGGTGTCCGGCAGACGAATCGCAGCGCGTCGTCGACGAAGTGTTGGCGTCCGTCTCGGTTCCGGTGTGATGGGGAGCGGAATCCATGTTTGAAGCGGCGCTGGCGGGCGGATTGCTGCGAGTGTTTCAGTCGCTGGTGCAGGCGTTTCCGACGATCCTCATCGGCTTGTTGGTCGCCGGCGTCTTCCGTCGCTTACTGGGATACGAGGCGACTCGACGCCTCTTCGGCGGGACGTCGTGGCGGGCGATTCCTCAAGCCTGGGCGCTGGGCATGTTGCTGCCCGTCTGTTCGCTCGGAGTGATCCCCGTGTTGCGCGAGATGCGTCGAGCGGGCGTTTCGGGCGGGGCGCTGATTGCTTTCGGACTGACGGCGCCTTTGTTCAATCCGATCTCGATTCTCTATGGTCTGACGCTCGCCGACCCGCTGGTGATTTTCGTCTTCTCGCTGTGTTCGCTGGCGATTGTTTCGGTGATGGGGCTGGTGTGGGACCGAGTGTTTCCCGATCCGTCGTCCGGCGCCGCGCCGGAACCGCCGGCGGTCGCGGCGGGAGCGAAGCGGATGCTGGCAGTCGGGGCCGCGGCGGCGCGCGAGTTGGCGGGGCCTTCCGCGACGTACATCGCCTTGGGTTTGGTCGGCGTTGGGCTCTTGGGCGCCTTCTTGCCGCCGGGGGCGCTGCAGAGTTCGGCGGAGTCGAACGACCCGTGGTCGCCGCTGGTGATGACGATCGTCGCGCTGCCCGCTTACGCGACGCCGATGACGGCGATGACGCAAGTGGCGTCGATGTTCCAGCACGGCAACTCGGTCGGCGCCGCGTTCTCGCTTTTGGTACTCGGGGCGGGCGCCAACATGGGAATCGTGGCTTGGACGGTGCGCGAATATGGTTGGCGACGCGCGGGCTTGTGGTTCAGCCTCCTGACGTTGGTCGTGTTGGCCTGCGCCTACGGCGTCAACCGGCCGCTCCATCCGCGCGGCGTCGAATCGGCCGGTCACACGCACGCCTTCGACTCGTACTGCAACGCGTACGGCCCGGAGACCGGGGAAGCGCTGTCGCGGACGGCGATCACGATTCGCGAGCGGACTCCCAAGCACGAATGGTGGGGGCTCGCGACCCTCTTCGGCGTCGGACTCGTCGGCGTGGTGTTGAATCTGCGCGATCGCGACGGGCGGCTGGAGGCTTGGCTGGAACGGCCGTCGGAAGCACGTCCGCGGTACGACTTGGATCTGCCCCGGAGCGTGATCGGCGGCGCGGCGCTGACCGGACTCGTAGCGTTCAGCGTGTTCGGTTGCTTTGTGTACTATCCGCCGGTCGAGGACATCTTGACCGACCTGCAGGCGGTGAATGCGGAGGTGGTGTCGTCGGCAAGTACGAAGGATTGGGACAACGCTCTATTGTGGATTCCGATCTACGACGACTGGACGCGGAAGCTCGAAGTCAGCGTGGTTTTGCGCGGCGGCAAGATGACCGAAGAACAATTGATGAAGGCCAAGCTGTTGCGCGATAAGCTCGAGATGCTGGAGCACGAAGTGGAGGATCGCGAGGTGGACGAGGCGAAGAAGTTGGCCGACGAGGTGCGCGTCGCCTATCGCCAACTGCGGTCGACGTTCCCGTCGCGCAATTGACGGTCGCTGGTGCTCGCGGGGCCGAGCGTTCGGACTACAATGCCCCGCATGTCTTCCTCTCCTCCCTCAGCCAACGGCGACTCACAGGTCTCCTCCTCCACCCTTTGGTCGGCGCGGCTCTTGGGGGGGCTGCTGGTCGGTTGGACGTTCTTGGCGTGCTTATTTCCGCTGTCCGACTTCGACATTTGGTGGCATCTGCGCGCGGGTCAGTTGATCTTGGAACGCGGCGTCGTTCCGACGCTGGACTGGTTCACCTATACCAATTCGGATCGCCCCTGGATCGACCTGCACTGGGGCTTTCAGGTGCTGGCCGCTTGGATCTACGGTCGCTTCGGCGCCGATGGGCTCGTGGCGGCGAAGGCGGCGGCGATTGCGACGGCGGCGGGAATCGCCTGGAGTGCGGCGGGCCGAGCAACGCCGAGTTGGGTCCGCGTGTTGTTATGGATTCCCGGGCTGATGGCCATTTATGGCCGCGGCTACGAGCGGCCGGAGGTGCTGTCGCTGATCTTCTTGGCGGCATGGCTGTGGGTGACCGTTGACTTGGATCGGCGCATGCGTTGGACGCCGTTGCTGGTGCTTGTGCAGGTCTTGTGGGTGAATTGTCATTCGCTGTTCGTGCTGGGGCTGGTCGTCGGCGGCGCAGCGCTGGGCGATCAAGCTTTGCGCGGCTGGATGCAGCGGCGAGGTGGGTTGGAACGCGCGGGACTGGCGCCTTTGACCCATGGTCGGTCGGTTTGGTTTGGCGTCGCGTTGGCGGTCTTGTGCGTCGCGGCGGGGTTGCTCAATCCGTACGGGCTGCAGGGACTGCTGTTTCCGGAAGTGGTCTATCGCAAGTTCACGGTCGAGCAGGCCTTTTATGCCGCTCGGATCGGCGAGTTTCAGCGGCCCATTGAGTTTTTGCGGGCGTATGGATTGGCGAGTCCAACGTTGGCGGCCGAGTTGGCGGTGTGGGGACTGACGGCGGCCAGCTTTCTGCTATTGGCGATCGTGCGGCGGCGGTGGCATCCGGGACGCGTCGTGCTGTTCGTCGCCTTCTCGCATTTGGCCTGGGAGGCCGCGCGCAATACCAATCTGTTCTGTCTCGCGTCGACGACCTTGATGCTGGCGAACGTCAGCGACCTGGGGCGTTGGGGCGAACGACCGGCGGCCGCACCGTGGCATCGAGGCCTGAATGTGTTGGCCGGCGTGTTGCTGCTGCTGGGGATGGGGGCGGTGACGACCGGCATTTGGGGTTGGTGGTTGGGAGGTTCGAAGACGTTTGGGTTGGGGGAGCGTCCAGCCTGGTTTGCGCACGAGGCGGCGCGCGCGGCGGGGCGCGAAGGGTTTCCGCGGCGCGTGCTCGCCGCCCACTTTGGGCAGGCGGCCGTGTACTCGTTTCATGCGGGGCCCGAGGGACGCGTGTTCATGGACGGGCGGCTCGAGGTGTGCTCGCAGCAGACGTTCGAAGAGTGGGAGACGATCGTCGCGCAACTGGCCGTCGGGGATCGACGATGGGAGGCGCAGCATCTCGCCGACTACGGCGAATTGCCGGTCGTATTGCTGGATCGACGCGAGTGTCTGCCGCAAATCGAGGCGCTGCGACGAACGCCCGGCTGGGTGGAAGTTTATTCCGACCAGACTGCCTCCGTATTCGTGGACGAACCAACGGCTCGAACCGTACGATGACAAGTGGAGGACGGGGAGCCAAATGAGGTGGGGCATGCAAAACAAAAGTTACCTCGTCAGATTGCTCGACGCCGCGAGCTTTTTCGCTGTTTGGCTGCTCATGGCGGGGCTGCTCATGGCGGGCCTATTCGCGGGGGCGACCGTCGCCTGCGGGCAGGAACGCTATTCGCTGGAGATCCCGGGTCAGCCTGGCAGCCGGTCGATCGTGCTGCGCGATGCACGCGGCTTGGAGATCGTCGATGCGCAGGGGGAGCAGCATCGGTATGAGTCTCGAGCGGAGCATGACACGCCGGACGGGCGCTACCTCGGCTACTACAGCGCGACGGCGAAGCGATTCCTGCGGTGGCCCGTGGAGGGGCAGGGGAAGATGCAGCTCGGCGTCCGTGCGGGGGATGCGATCCAGTGGTCGGTGAGCCGGATGGAGGTCCGCAGGCTCGCCGGCGGCCGCGGCGGAGACGGCGCCGCGGTGAGGGACGGCGCCGTGATGAGGGACGATCCGGCGGCGCCCCCGCCGCTGGGCGAGGGAGGGCCGTTGGCGCTGTGGACGTCGCCCGAAGGGACGGACGTCGTGGGGCGGCTGGACGGCGGAGGACGCTTGGAACTGTATCGATCGCGCGAAGGCGACTGGCTGCCCTGGGGCGCGGCGCCCGAGGACGCGATGACGCCCGGCGGAGCGATTGCGATGTTGGCGGAGCCGGGCAGTTTGCGGCCGAGCGTCTGGACCGTAGGTCTGCGAGGAGATCTACGGGTATGGGAAGGCGGGCGGAAATGGGGCGTCGTGAACGGACCGCCCGGCGCCGATCTGCTCCCCGGCTCGCCGCTCGCCGTTGTGTCGCCGTCGTCGCTGGCGGTCGTCGACGCCCAGGGGCGGTTGTGGGTCGCGAATCTCGAGCGATTCGACTGGCGCGCGTATGAAGAGCGCGAGGGGGTTTTGCCGCCGGGGGCGCCCGTGTCGCTGTTAACGACGCCGCGGGCGCGGTTGTTGGCGGTCGATCGCCGCGGCAACTTGCTGGAGTATCGGTTGACGGAGAAGCCGGGGCGTGCGCCGCGTCGCTGGGGCGCCGGCTTTCCGCCTGGAGCGCCGGTCGCGGTCTGGGAAGGGGACGTCGGCGTCGCTCGAGAGTGGCGCGCGGCGCTTGTTCATAACTCGGGGCACGTCCAGCACTGGTTCGGCGCCGAAGATGATCCGGGCGAACGACGAGTGCTGCGCGACGTGCGCTTGCCGCCCGGTTCGCCGCTCGCGATCGCCCGGCGAGGGGAGCGGATGTTCTATACGGGCGTGTCGGCGACGGGCGACTGGTTGGCTTGGAACGTCGACGGGCAAAATGCGGTGCAGGATGTGATCATGGCGGGGTTTCCGGGCGGCGGGCCCGTGTTGACGCCCGGGGATGGGCGATTCTTGTTGGCCGTCGATCGCGGCGGCCGGTTGGTGGCGAGTCGCCGCGTCCGCAATGCCTGGGAGTCGGCGTTGCTGGGGCGTCAATTTGCGCTCGCGCCGCGGCTGGTCCGGAGGGCGGTGACGGCCGAACCGCCGCTGCCGCCGGCGCAGGTGCTCTTCCAGAACACGCATACCGAAGAACTGGTGGTGCGGTTGTTTGATCGAGCGAGTCCGGCGGCGCCGCAAGAGATCGTGGTCCCGGCGGGAAAGTCGGCGCGCGTGCGATTGGAACGAGATAGCGAGACGGTGCTGGAAGAAGTGTTCTTTGTGCCGACGCCGGGCGGCGGAGTGCGCGAAGAAGTGCGGACAGTGCGGATCCCGCCGACGAGCCGCTACACGGCCAATGTGTGGGTGAATCGCGTAACGAGCGTGTATTTTGATCGGACGACGAATAAAGGGCCTGATCCCGACGAAGTGAACCAGTCGTTGGTGAGTTTGGGCGTGTTTCCGTTGCCGCCCGGCGAGTTGTTGCGGGACGGCGATCGGGTGAACGTTTATCGCGAGGCGACGGTGCGGAAGAATCCAGGAGCGGTGCGCATGTTGGAGCCCGACCCCGCGCCGTAAGGAAGGCGAATTTCGATGGCGGAACAAATGGCAGCGGCGGAACACTGTGCAGCGGCCGAACACTGTGCAGCAGGATCGCCATGGGGCGCGAAGCGACGCTGGCGGCTGGTCGCGACGGTCGTTTGCGCGGCGGGGCTGGCGATCCTCGGACTTGCACCGGGCGGGGGCGCCGCGCGGGTTGTGCAAGCGCAAGACGAGCCAGACCTCAACGCGCCGAATGCGCCGCCGGAGACGCCCGATGCGGACGCGATGGCCGAAGAGCTGACGCGCGGCGTGGTGCACGAAGCGTATGCGCAGCCGGTGGTGTTCAATCCGGAGGCGGGCGAGGTGGTGGCGGAAGCGCCGCCTGATCCGATCGAAGAACTGCCGCCGGAGGAAAAACCGGAAGGGGAGTTCGTGCAGTGGATTTCGGGGTACTGGAGCTGGGATGACGAAGAGAACCACTATGTGTGGGTGAGCGGCTTGTGGCGCGTGATTCCGCCGGGGCTGGAATGGACGCCCGGGTATTGGACGCAGACCGCAGGCGGCTATCAGTGGGTGTCGGGCTTCTGGCGGTCGGACGAGTCGGAAGAAGTGGAGTATCTGCCGCCGCCGCCGGCGAGCGTCGAGCGGGGGCCGGCGGTGGATCCTCCGTCGCCGGACCACGTTTGGGCGCCGGGGACTTGGGTGTGGGCGTCGTCCCGCTATGCGTGGCGTCCTGGATACTGGGTCACAGCGCGACCGGGATGGGTTTGGGTGCCGGCTCGATTTGCGTGGACTCCTTTCGGCTACGTCTTTTGCGACGGCCACTGGGATTATGCGTTGCCGCGCCGCGGCGTGTTGTATGCGCCGATCTGGTTTCCGCGGGGTTATGCGCAGGTGCGGTCGTATCGTCATGCGCCGCGCGTGGTGTTGGATGTCGACGTCTTCTCGACGCACCTGTTCTGTCGGCCGACTCGCAGCGCCTACTTCTTCGGCGATTACTACGCGGAGACGCATTTTCGCCGCGGCATTTATCCCTCGTATGCGTATCACATGAGTCGGTATGGGTATGACCCGGTGTATGCGTATCGACGGTGGGAGCATGTGCGCGCCGAACCGGATTGGCATGAGCGGGTGCGCGCCGACTACCGTTATCGTCGCGACCATGTCGAAGCGCGTCCGCCGCACACCGTCCATGCGGCTCAACAACTGCTGGCGACTCGACCGGCGCCGGAAGTGCAAAACCTGCTGCTGGCGACCAGCCTCGACCGCGTGGCCGCTCGCCCCCAGGCGCCTTTCAAGGTGGAACGGGTGTCGGTGGAGCGACGCGAGGCTTACGAACGAGAAGTGCGCCGGATGCGCGAAGTGCAAGAGACGCGGCGCGAGGCGGAAGTGAAGCGAGCGCTCGAGTCGCCGCCGCGAGCGGTGCGCGGCGACGAGCGAGTTCCGCGTCAGCCCGAACGGCTGCGGCTGCCGTCAACCTTGCCGTCAACTATCGCAGTGGGCCCTGCGGGTTCGGGAGCGACGAAGCGGGAGGAAGGGAAGCCGACGCCGGAACGCGAGCAACCGAGCCGCGGTCGGCCGACTCGCAATTTGCCGCCCGAGTGGACGCCGCCGCCGCGCCCGGAGACGCCGAAGGTCGCGCTCCCGACGCCGGACCGACCGGAGGTTCCGCGCGCCGAACCGCGCAAGGGCGACTCGCCGCCAGGGGAAAAACCGATGCGGGAGCGCCCGTCCGTAGAACGCCCCTCCGTGGAGCGCCCGCCGGTGGAACGCCCGGTGCGCGAGCGGCCGAAGGTGGAGTTGCCGCGAGGGGATGCGCCGAAAATCGAGCGGCCGAAGGTGGAGTTGCCGACGAACGAGAAGCCGGTGCGCGGCCCCGCGCCCCGCAATGAGCCGCCCCGTTCGGGACCGCCCAAGGTGGAACGACCGCCGGCGGCGCGCGGGGGCGGGGAGCCGCCGCCGGGGGAGCCGCGGCGCGCGACGCCGGACCGTGACCGGGACCGCGGCGCGGCGGCGTTGGAGGACGCACGCAAGAAGAATCAGCGGGCGATCGAGGACGCTCAGCGGCGTGTTCGAGAGCAACAAGAGGCGTTGCGAAAGCGGGCCGAGGCGGCGCGTCCGCCGGCGGCGGCGCGGGAGAGGAAGGAGAAGGATCGCGAGAAGGACAAATAGTCGAAGTGGGGTCCGGCGACTTGACAAACTCGGTTGTGAAAAATCGCACGATTGCGTTCTAAGTGAATGCAGGCAAGGATCTTAGTGACGTTGACCCGCCAGGTGGGGAGCACTATAATGTGCGGCCGTGCTACGGAAAGCACGTCTCGCTAGTCGGGTCGCTCGCGGAATCAACGCCGGCGGTTGCTCGACTGGCGACTGGGAGTCGGAACAAGGATGTGACGCTCCGGTCGCGGCCAACCGCTTGCTCTGTCGGGCGGTTCTTGGCGTCGTGGTCGTGGAGTCCAACAGGACGGGATGCGGCCGGTGATCTTCGATTCGGCGAACGACGCGAAAGAGCAGGTTCGTCAAGCGACGGATATCGTCGACTTGGTGGGCAGCTACGTCGAATTGCGCCGACAGGGACGCGGTTTCGTGGCGCGTTGTCCTTGGCACGATGATCGCCGTCCGAGCCTGAATGTGAATCCCGATCGCCAGACCTGGCGCTGTTGGGTCTGCAATATCGGCGGCGACTGCTTTGAATGGGTGATGCAGAAAGAGCGGGTCGAGTTCCGCGATGCATTGCAGATCTTGGCGGACCGCGCGGGCATCACGCTGGTGAAGCAGCGCGGGCCGGAAGCCAAACCCGGCTCGCCGGACGACAAAGCGACGCTCTATTCGGCGGTGGCCTGGGCCGAACAGCTGTTTCGCGAATGCCTGCTGCATTCGCCGCAAGCCGCAGCCGCTCGGGATTATCTGGCGGGACGCGGCATCACGGCGGATAGCATCGACCGTTTCCGCTTGGGGTATTCGCCCGACAGTTGGACGTGGCTCATTGAACAAGCGGGACGCAGCCGTAAGTTCTCCACCGAGGTCTTGGAGGCCTGCGGATTAGTGGGGCGAAGCCAAAGCGGCAGCGAATACGACCGTTTTCGCGGACGCGTGATCTTTCCGATTCACGATACGCAGCGGCGTCCGATCGCGTTCGGCGGGCGCGTGTTGCCGGGGTCGGACCGCGAAGGCGCCAAATACGTCAACTCGCCGGAAACGCGGTTGTTCACCAAGAGCGACAACCTATACGCATTCGATTTGGCTCGAGACGTTGTGCAGAAAGAACGGTCGGTCGTGGTGGTGGAAGGGTATACCGATGTGGTGTTGGCGCACCAATCGGGCGTGACCAACGTCGTGGCCGTGTTGGGGACGGCGATCAATCAGCGGCATATTCGGCTGCTGCGGCGCTTCGCCGAGACCATCTACTTGGTGCTGGACGGCGACGTCGCAGGGCAGCGAAGAACGAACGAAGTGCTCGAATTGTTCGTTGCGGAAGCGATGGACTTGCGGATCATGACGTTGCCGGAAGGGCAAGATCCGGCCGACTTCTTTTTGTCGCAGGGAGCGGAAGCGTTTCGCCAGATGTTGGGAACGGCCGTCGACGCGTTGGAGCATCGTATTCGCGTGTCGACGCACGGCGTCAATTTGACGGTCGACACGCATCGAGCGAATCAGGCGCTCGAACAGATCGTAGCGACAGTGGCCCGAACGCCGCGCGACATGAACGCCGCGCCGAACATCATGCGCGAACACCAAATCCTGACGCGACTGGCGCGTGCGTTCAGCGTCGATGAAGAGGTCTTGCGGCAGCGCGCTAAGGAATTGCGGGGGCAGCAGGCCAAGTCGGGGACGCGGCCCAGCGAGCCGGAAGGGCCGCAAGTGCAGGGACCGCCGATCATGCTGCGTTCCCTTCCGCCGGAGGAAGTGGAACTGCTCGAGATTGCGGTGGTGCACCCCGAACTGGCGCCGATGGCGTTCGCCGCCGTTCGCGTCGACGAACTCAAGTCGCCCCACGCGCGACTCCTGTTCAACTCCATGAAATTACTCCACGACCAAGGCGAACCTTTGGACTTCAACCATGTCCTAGGCGAGTTGGAGGATGGGCGGCTGAAGTCGCTGTTGGTGGAAATCGACGAATCGGCGCGGGCGAAGGACGCGGTGGCGTTGGAGCCGGCCGAGTCGCGGATGAAGCAATTGTGCGAGCGGCTAGCGGCGCGGCGCGACGAGCGCGAGCGGCGCGAGACGCGCGCGGCGTTGGAAACGGGCAAGCTTGATTTTCAGAAGGAGATCGAAGCGCTCAAGAAGTTGTTTGAAGACGAAAAACATCGCCGAGGCTTGGGGCCGCCCACGGAAGGGTAGCCGGTCTTGATCGAATGCAGTGCGCGGGGAGACCCGCCGGTCTGGGAGGACCCGCTTCCCAGAATGGTTCCCGCACGCCGCGTTCGCGATGAAAGTCCCGCCCTGCTTGCAGGGCTCAAGGAGGATGACGCAGTGGACCACATGGAACGCGACCTTCACGCATTGATGCTCAAGGGCAAGAAGCAAGGCTATCTGACCTACGACGAGGTGAACGCCTACTTGCCCGATCAGGACGTGACCCCCGAAAAGCTCGACAACCTGCTCGTGGCGCTCGACGAACGCGGAATCGAGCTGGTGAATGAGGCGCCGGCGGACGAACGGCCGGTGATTCTCCCCTTCCCGGGATCGGCGAACTCGGACAAGAACGGCCGGCTCAAACCGGGCCTCGCGCCGACGCGGTCGAGCAAGTCTTCGCCGACGAAATCCCCCTTGGCGAAGGCGGCCAAGTCGAAGTTGGGCAGCGCGTCGCTGGGCGGCGACGACTGCGACGACGAAGCGCCCGCGCCGATCGATGCCCGCGACATGCCGAAGCCGAGCGACGATCCGATTCGGATGTACCTGAGCCAGATGTCGCACATCCCGCTGCTCTCCCGCGACGAAGAAATCTCGCTGGCCAAGAAAATCGAAGTCACTCGCAAACGCTTCCGCCGGTCGCTCCTGTCCTGCGACTTTGCGTTGCGCGCTACCGTCGAGACGCTGACGCGGGTCCACCGCGGCGACTTGCCCTTCGATCGCACCATCAAAGTGTCGCTCACCGAACGACTGACCAAAGAACAAATCCTCGCGCGCATGCCGCACAACCTGCGGACGCTCGAGCACCTCATCCAGCAGAATCACGAAGACTTCGGGAAGTTGATTCGCAAGTCGACCGACGAGGATGAACGTCATCTGGCGCGACGCAACTTCCTGCGTCGGCGTCGCAAATGCTTGCAGTTGGTCGAAGAACTCAGCCTGCGCACCCGACGCGTTCAGCCGCTCATGCGGCAACTCGAAGAGTTCTCGCGTCGCATGCTCGAGATCCGCGATCGGCTCGAGCAGATCCGCCACGACGAGACGGCGGCCGAAGAGCGGTCGACGCTGCGTCACGAACTGCGCGACTTGATGCTCATCACGCTGGAAAGCCCCCGCAGTCTGGCGATTCGCTGCGATCAGATTCGGCGGCAATACAACGAATACGAAACGGTGAAGCGGCAGTTGTCGAGCTCCAACTTGCGGCTCGTCGTGTCTATCGCGAAAAAGTACCGTAATCGCGGTTTGAGCTTCCTGGATTTGATTCAGGAAGGCAACACGGGCCTCATGCGGGCGGTTGACAAGTACGAGTATCGACGCGGGTTCAAGTTCTCAACGTACGCGACATGGTGGATTCGCCAAGCGATCACGCGCGCGATCGCCGACCAGGCGCGCACCATCCGCATCCCGGTCCACATGATCGACGTCCTGTCCAAGCTGCGGAACATCCAAAAGAAGTTGCTGCAGGAACTGCGTCGCGAACCGTCGATGGAAGAGATCGCCGAACGGGCCGAATTGGGGCTGGATGAAGTGCGGCGAGTGCTCGACATCGGTCGCAACCCGGTCAGCCTCGACCGACCGGTCGGAGACGGCGAAGACTGCAGCTTCGGCGAGTTCATCGAGGACACGGTCAGCGACAATCCGCTGCGGAACGCCAATAACGGCATTCTCCGCGAAAAAATCGATTCGCTGCTGAAGACCCTCACGTTCCGCGAACGCGAAATCATTCGCCTCCGGTACGGCTTGGGCGACGGCTACACCTACACGCTCGAGGAAGTTGGACGCATTTTCAAGGTCACTCGCGAACGCGTCCGGCAGATCGAAGCCAAGGCGGTCAAAAAGCTGCAGCACCCGGTGCGCAGCGGCCAATTGGCCGGCTTCATCCGCGGCGCCGCCTAACCGCCGCTCGGTGATCGCCCCTGTTCAAGCGGGCCGCTGGAAGTTAGTTTCCAGCGGCCCGTTTTCTTTTTCGAGCAAGGTATTCACCGATGAGCATCGCACCAGGCGCCCTCGAGGAACTCCACCGCATCCACCGGCAGCTGACCGACGTCACGGAGCGAATTGCGGCCGGTCCGAAGCAGATCAAGGCGGCGGAAGCCGCGGTCGCTCGCGCCGAACAAGAGGTGGCGACGGCCAAGGAAGCGTACAAGAAAACGCGGATGACGGCCGACGAAAAGCAGCTGCATCTGAAGCAGCGCGAGTCGAAACTGAAAGACCTCCAAGCGAAGCTCAACGCCGCCGAGAGCAACCGCGAATACCAACTGCTGAAGGAACAGATCGCCGCCGACCAGAAGGCCAACAGCGTCTTGACCGACGAGATTCTCGAGGCGCTCGAGCTGATGGAAACGCGTCAGGGTGACGTGAAAATCGCCGAGTCGAATCTGTCGAAGATTCAGGTTGAGCTGGAACGCGTGAAGTCGCGTGTCGACAGCATGCGCCAGCTGCTTGAACAGGAACTAATTCGGGTGAAGGCCGATTTGGCGGAGGCGGAGACGCACTTGCCGTCCGAGTTCAAAGTGGAGTACCAGCGCGTGACGAAGGCTCGCGGCGAGAACGCCCTGGCCATGGTCGAGAGCGAATCGTGCGGCGGTTGCTCCCAGATGCTCACACCGCAGACGATGAACGAGCTGTATTCGCGCAAGCCTGTCTTTTGCAAGACGTGCGGCTGCCTGCTGTACCTGCCGCTCGACGCCGACCCCAAACAGCGGTAGGCCACAGGGTCGTTGGCCACAGAGTTATTGGCCACAGAGGGCGCCGAGTTCTCAGAGGAGCTGGCGGCCTGTGCGTGCGGGCATCGCGGATCGTCGTTGACGGCGGTTGGCAGGTGCGCGAGTGGCTGGACGGACTGCGGATGCGGCGCGATTTTCCCGAGTGTTCGCCGTCCCCTTCGTCCCTCCCTCGGTGCACTCTGAGAACTCGGTGGCAAACAAGCAACTCGGCGGCTTAAACCGCTCGGGGGCTGCCACGCGACTCGAGGCGGCGGTTGGCGTCGAACAGACCGGCGAACAGCGGGTCGCGCAAGTAGTCGGGGCGGCGGCAGCGAGTCAGACCGGCGCCCGTCTGATACAGCAGTAGTTCATTCGCGCGCAATCGCAACACGTCCTCAGGGGCGACGCCCAAGAGCTCCGCGACCTGGCGCGCCATGAGCGGATTGGATACGCCGAAGATCTGCATCGATGCCGACGAGTTGTTCACGATCGATTGCCACGACTGCGGGTAGAGCTGCGAGATTTGCGAAAGGTCTTGCCAGAACGTGTAGGTTTGGACGCCGTAGCCGCGCAGCAAAGTAATCGCTGTTTCCAACTGCGTGAGCGCCCCGAGCGTCGCGGCTTCATCTAAGAACAGTATCGTCCGCTGCTCGGGCAGCTGACGACGACGCATGATGGCGGTCAACAACACCCCGACCCAAATCCGCAGCAGCACTCGGTGGCTAGCGAGTTTTTCGGGCGGGATCACCAAGTACACCGTCAGCGGTTTGCCGTCGACCAAGTCCTGCAATCGCCAGCTTGATTTCGCCAAATTGGCCATCACCGGCGGACTGCCGAGGCACTTCAAGTACGCTTGAGCCGTCGAACGGACGCAGGGGCGAGTACGATCGCTGGTGATCGACAAATAAGCGACGAACTCGTCACGCGCCAGGCTGCTGATCACCGCCTTGTCGTCCAGCAGCTTCGCCACCTCGTAGTCCATGTCGTCCGAATGCATGAGCCGCCGGACGCCGACGAGGCTGCGCTCGTTCCCCTTGCCCGACATTCCCAAGTGCGCCAAGCAACCGGCCAGAATTCCGCGCGCCGTGAGATCCCAAAAGGGATCGTCCTTGAAGGACTTCCCCCCCGCGATCAATTCCGCCAGCATCTCGGCGTCCGCGTCGGGCTGCGCATCTGGCATGTCGAACAGATCGAACGGATTGAAAGTGTCCGAAGCGCCGGTCGACGACCCTCCCGAAGCGAGCACGCCAAAGGGATCCAGCACCACCACTTGATGCCCCATCTCCCGCCGTCGACGCGCCGTCACCTGCGCCAACTCCCCTTTGACGTCCACCACCACCGCCGGATTGTCGTTCAGAAGCAGATTCGGGATCACGCACCCGCGACCTTTCCCCGATCCGGTGGGGCCGAGGCACAACAAGTGTCCGTCGCCCTGATAGAGCAGCGGTTGCGACTCGCCGAACGCGACCGAATCGGCAGAGGATGCAATCGGGAACCCCAACGCCGGCGCCGCGTGATCCGCATCACGCCAGCCGACAAGCAAGTGGTTCGACAACCGCCGCTCGCTCCAATTCACGGCCGCTCCCGCAGAACCGAATCGTCCCGAAGGAACACGGTGTTTGTGATCGGCGCGCCCGCCGCGACGGGCTGCTTGGCCACGAGGTTTCATGACGAGTCCCTCCCGGGGTGTTACTCGTCTAGACGCGAATCATCTTGGCCAGGTTCACCGAAAATCGGGAAAAGAGGGGGGCCGGCTCAGGCGGTGCGCTGGCGGGCCTGGTAGAGGTACGGGTTGAGCGTCGGGTCGTTGTACATCTTGAATTGACGGTATAGCCGATGTCGCTTGCGACCCGCCAGCATGTCGTCCCAGAGTTGGACCAGCGCGGTCGAGAGGTCGTCATGCTGAATCAGGCATACCGCCAGCTTGTGCCGCACCGATTCCACATGTTCGGGCGTCGCATCGGGCCGCTGCGTCTGTTCTTCCAAATGGAACATGCGGAGCGCCAGAATCGACAGGCGGTCGATGATGCTGCCCGGCGTTTCCGAATTCTGGCGCGCATCGGACGCTGCGACGACGCCGGCGGCCTGCAGTTGTTCTCCGAGCGCCACGTCGAGCTTCTCGATCCAATCATTCCGCTGCTGGTTGTAGCGATCGATCGCGCGCTTCACCGAGGCGATCTTCGCGTCCCCCACCTCGGGGCTTCGCGCGATGTCTTCCTCGTGCCACAGCAAAAAGTTAAACGCGTGCTGCTGGCACGCGACTCCCAGGAAGCCCTCGTAGGGGTTGTCGACCGGCTCGCGATGCCACCGATCGACCGTTTCACGCTGCATCCGAGTAATCGCCGCCACGTCCATGTGCATCCCTTTCCGCTGCCATAGTTCCCAGTTCGCCGCACATTTTGCCCCAAGCGGCTCGCGAGGACCAGCCCGAAACGCGGCCTCAGGCGCCGCTAGCGCCCCTGCCGCGCAAACGCCTCCGCGGCGACTCGGTTGGGAAAAACTCGAATCGTCGCTTGCGCCTGATCGCGCTGGTCTGCCGGCAGTTTCGCCAGCACGTCTTGCACCCACCGCTCGGCCTGTTCTCGTTCGTGAAAGACATTGGAATCGCGGCGTGCTCGCGGCCCGGCGCCTGTCACGACGACCGCCGCCACATGCGGCAAGTCGGCGAAGGGGGCCGTGTAGGGCAAACGCTTCAAATGGCCGATCAATTTCCGTTCCATCCCCGCGAAGTCGTCCCCCGCGATCGTACGAAACTCCCGGAGGTTGACCGGAGAAACACCCGGCGGCTCGATGCGACGGTCCCCTTCCAACGGCCCCAGGCGGCTGGCCGCCGTCAACAGCTTCTGAAACTCGGGACGCTGATTCTTGGCCAGGTAATGCGTGAGCGCCCAGGCCGACGCGTAGCCGGTCGCCGTCAGGCGTGCAGCCAGGACGGTATGTTCGACCATCTGCCCGTCGGCGGCGTCCGCGTCGCGGCTCTTCAGGTACCGTTCCAGATCGAACATCCGCAGGTCGTTGACCTGCCCCGGCCCCTTCCAACGCAACTTTTTGCCAGGGCTCGTCGGCGCCAAGTACTCCGCCAATCCTTCGCTGAGCCACATGGGCCAAGCGGACAGACGCTGCTGTACGCCCGTGTTCGCCAAGATTTGGTGCACGCCCTCATGCGCGATGGTGGCGAAGGTTTGCTGCAGCGCCAGTTCGGGACGGGCGTCGCCGAGCGGACTTTCTTCGCACAAGACGACCGCATTGGCCAAAATGTCGTAGTACGCCACGACGCCCCCCGGCATCCGCCGGTACTGCTGATACTGCGACTCCTTGCGAAACAGGATCACAGGCAGCGGTAGCTCCGGTTCGACCGGCTTGAGCTTCCAGAGTTCGGCGAACCCGATCAGGCCCGGCACCATCGACTCGAGCATCCGAGCGGTGACGGTGGTGAATTCCTCGGAGGCGTTGCCCACGAAGACAAAGTGTCGAGACGTCCGGACGGTGAATCCTTGTAAAGGACCGCGGGCCAGCCGCGTCCCCAGTTCCTGAGCCGCCAGCGGCTCAAAGGGGCGATCGGTCGCCGTGGTCTCCGCGGTGCGGCGCGCGACGAGGCGGCCGTCCGGGAGGAGCACCATCAGGTGGTCGCCAATCTCGACATGCACCCGCGCCACGACCGGTTCGTCAGCCTCCTCGACCAACACTCGCCGCCCTGCCGCCGATTTGACGATGCCTGCGGGGAGGTCCAGTCCAAAGGGGCGCGGATCGACGGGCTGGGCAGACGGAGCGGCCGCCTGCCCGCAACAGGTCGAAGCGGCCGCGTCGAGGGCGCACACGATCCAGGCCGCCAAGAATAGGCGGGAGACCAAGCGAGCCGGCCAGGGCGGCGCTTGGGGGGGGCGGCCGCACAATTGGCACGTCCCGTTCGGTCGCGCCAGTTGCTCCCCCCCGGATGGAAAACGAGCCGAACGGGCGGCCTTGGAGGTCGCTTGCGGGGCGCGAAGTTCCGAGTGAAGAGGTAGCAAAGGGGAAAATCCTGCCGAGGAGACGGGAAACGCGGAAAAGCTTCCCATTTTACGCAACTCGACTACGATCCGTGGGGTTCACTCAGGATAGGGGTGACTGCGCGCCGAGCGCCGTGGTCAGCCGACTGACGTGACGCAACTAGGATAGCACGTTTGGTTTGGGCAGGAAGTTTGAACTAAGGTGTGATGGACGGCGAATTGTACCGGCGTGTTGAAACGCTCGGAAACTGATAGACGAGGTGTCCTTTGATTCGTTCGCGACTCGCGCTCCGTAATGGCTTGAAGCGGCTGCTGCTGTGCGGCGCCCTCACCCTCGGCTGCCCCTGGGTCGTCGCGGCGGCTGATCCTGCCTTCGTCGGGATCTTAGCGACGGCCGTCGATCCGGAGGTCGCCAAGCAGATCGAGCTGGATCCCGAAAAGCTGCAGCAGTTGCTGACGTTGATTGACAAGCGCGAAGCGGCGGCCGTCGATTTAGCACTGCAAATCAAGGACTTGCCGCCCGCCGAACGCGACGCCAAGTTGAAGCCGTTCGTCGACGAATCGGAACGGCTGGGGATCGTATTCCTGACCCCCCTGCAACGCACCAAGGTGATGCAGATCCGCATCGCCCGCGCCGGCCTCGCGTCGCTTGGCGAGCCCGAGGTAGCGCTCCGAGTGCGTCTGACCGACGAACAGAAGGGGCAAGTCGCCGAATTGCTGAAGGGGCGAACGGCCGAGTTGGCTCGAGGCACTAGTTCGGACCGGGAAGCGGCTCGAGCCAAATACGAGCGCGATTTGGCGGCTCTGTTGACCGTCGAACAGCGCGCGAAGTGGGAATCGCTGGCCGGATTGGCGGCCAATATGGCCGAGGCGATGGCGAAGCAAGCGGCGGCGGAGGAGGCGGAAAAGGGCGGCGCCGACGACGCGGCGGCCAAACCGGCCATGAATGCGGACCGTTCCAAACCCACAACCGACGTCGTCCCCTCGAAGCCCGGCGAACGACAGGGAACGCCGGTGGTGCTCGGACCGGATGGCGAACGGAAGCTGCGTTTCAACTTCCGATACGCCCCTTGGAAAGATGTGCTCGACTGGTTCGCCACCCAAGCCGACCTCTCCTTGGTGCTCGACGCACCTCCCCCCGGCACTTTCAACTACACCGATACTCGGACCTATTCCCCCGAAGAGGCGATCGACATCCTCAACGGCGTGTTGCTCACCAAAGGCTATGTGCTGCTGCGGCGCGAACGGATGGTGCTGCTGCTGAATCTGGAAGACGAAGTCCCCGACCCGCTGGTCGAGTTGGTCACGCCCCAGGAACTCGACAAGCGAGGACGCTTTGAACTGGTGCGCTGCCTCTTCCCGCTCAAGAAACTCACGCCGGAAGACGCCGAGAAAGAAATCGCGAAACTCATCGGGCCGCAGGGCAAGGTGATGACGCTGTCGCAGTCCAAGCAATTGCTAGTCCGAGAGACGGCGGGGCGACTGCGCGCCATCCGCGATTTGATTGCCGCGGTGGAAGATCCCGAGGCCAACCGTAACGAGAAACTCACCGTCGTGCAGCTCCAGAACATGACGACGGACGAACTGTTGCTGGCCGCTCGCCCCCTGCTGGGATTGCCAGAGAACATCAATGCCGCGCCGGATGGATCGCTGCGCATCTCGCCCGATCCGCTGAACGCCCGCCTGCTGGTCTCGGGGAAACCGGAGCGAATCGAGAAATTGGAAGAGATCATCAAGCTGCTCGACGTGCCGACGGACCGTCCGACCGATCCGACGGCGGCGGAACAGCCGCAGTTGGAGATCTACACGATGGGCGGCGCCGATTCCAACGCCGTCCTGCAAGTGCTGCAGACGATCCTCGCCGGCGCCTCCGACGTGCGGTTGGCCATCGACCCCAAGACCGGCAATATCGTCGCCCTCGCCAAGCCCTCGCAGCACGCCACGATCAAGGCGACGCTGACCGAGATGCAGAAGGACGCGAGCGACATTGAGGTCTTCTTGCTGCGCCGCGTCGATCCGCAGGTGGTGACGGTGGCGATCAACAAACTGTATGGCGGCGATGAGAAGTCGCCGGGGGCCGGGGCGCCGAAGGTGGATAGCGATCCGACCACTCGGCAATTGTTCGTGCGCGGCACGCCGGCGCAGATCGCGCAAGTAAAAACGCTGCTCTCGAAAATGGGCGAAGGCGAAACGGTGTCGCCGGGAGAAGAGACGATCGATCGCGGCAACGTCCGCACGCTGCCGATCACGGGGCGGTCGGCGGACAGCGTGCTGCAGCAATTGGAAACGCTGTGGCCCACCGTGCGGGCCAATCGCATTCGGATCGTGCGACCGTCTTCGGACGGCGACAGCTCGTCGATCCGAGTGAAGAAGATCGACGGCGACGCGCCTGCAGCGGCGCCGAGCACGCGGGAGATTCCGCCGGAATTGTTGGAATTGCGGCGCATGTTCCAGCCCGACCTGCCGCTGGAAGACTTGGTTCCGCGGAAGCCGTCGACGCCGAAAGCCAAAGACGCCGCGCCGCCGGGCGACGAGGAGAAGCCGAGCGAACCGCCCAAGCCGGCCGCGCCGCGCAATGCGGGAGAGAGGCCGCGTCATTCCATCCAATTGGCAGCTTGGCAGCCGCCTAGCCCGCCGCCGTCTAGCGCGCAGCCGCCGGCGCCACAACCGCCCGCCCCTCCCGCGGGCGGCGAAGTGAAGCCGGAGACGCCGGTCGGCGAGAAGCCGGCCGACGTCAAGAAGCCCGTGAAACGCTACATTCCGCCGGTGAAAGCGGGAGAAACAACCGCCGCGGGCGACGCGGCAGAGATCGTGATCTCGGTGCAGTCGACGGGCATTGTGATTGCGTCGCAAGACAAAGAAGCGCTCGACGCCATGGAAGCGTTGCTGTCGACGCTCAGTGAAAATGCGCAATCGAGCGGCAAAGAGTTCACGGTGTACTACCTGAAGTACGCGCCAGCGGGCGTCGCAGGAGCGCTGGTTCAAGAGATCTTGGGCGGCGGCGGCGGCGACTCGGGCGGCGGCGGCGGCGCAGGTGGAGGACTGCTGGGCGACCTCGCTTCCGGCATGCTCGGCGACATGGGCGGCGGACTGTTGGGCAGCCTCATGGGCGGCGGCGGGGGCGGCGGAGGCGGAGGCCTGCAAGCCAGCGGCCCCATCGCGATTGTCTCCGACGCGCGGCTCAACGCCCTCTTCGTCCGCGCTACGCCCATGGATCTTGAGTTGGTCGAAGACCTGCTGAAGATCATCGACCAGGAAGCGAGTCCGGAGAACGTGCAAACCAGCGCACCGCCCCGCTTCATCCCGGTGTTCAATTCGTCCGCCGAAGAGATCGCCGCGGTCGTCCGACAAGTGTACGCCAATCGGCTGACCGCCGACAATTCGCAGCCCCGTCAGCCGAATCCAGAAGATTTTCTGCGCGCTTTGCGCGGCGGCGGCCGCGGCGGTCGAGACAACGCGCAGAATGCGAAGAGCGAGCCGGCGAAGATCACGGTCGGCGTCGATGCGCGTAGCAATTCGCTAATCGTCTCCGCACCCGAACCGCTGTTTGTGGAGATCAAGGCGATGGTGGAACAGCTCGATGAGGCGGCTGATTCGAATCGCGATCAAGCCATGCGCGTGTTGACGATCAAGTCGGCGAGCCCGCAGGTGATTCAGCGAGCGCTCAATTCCATGACCGGAGGAAAAGCGCGATCCGGCTCGGCGACCACGCCTGCCGGCGCACCCGCCGCAACGCCCGGCGCCGCCCCCGCAGCTCCCAGCGGCGGATTCCAGCCGGCGCAAATGCAAGACGAAATTCGTCGGCGCATCGAGTCGTTCAACATGCAGCAAGGCGGCGGCGGCGGTGGTCGCGGCGGCTTCGGCGGCTTTCCGGGGGGCGGCGGCGGCGGCGGCTTCGGCGGCGGCCGCGGCGGGCGGGGAGGCCGGTAGGGGCCGCAGAGAGACGTGCTGCAAAGATTCTTGCCACAGAGGGCTCAGAGGCAGAAAGCGGGGGAATGCGTCTTCTTGACCGAGGAGCGGGAGTACGGCAGATTGGCGACGCGTTCTGCTGTGCTCGTGGTCTTAGCCTCTCGAGTTGACTTGCCATGGCGATTGCTTCCCGCTGGGTGTTGTTGGGGTGTTTAAGTTGCGGTGTGTTGCTCGCGACGGGGCAGCGGTCGGCGGCGTGGGCTGAGAACTGGCCGCAATGGCGCGGCGTGCGCGGAGACGGAGTGAGCTCTGAGACGCATTTGCCGACGAAGTGGAGCAAGTCGGAGAATGTGGCTTGGCGGCTTGAGATGCCTGGGCCGGCTGGTTCCACCCCCGTCGTCTGGGGCGACCGCGTGTTCGTCACCAGCGTCGACGGCGAAGATCTGTTGCTGCTGTGCGTAAGCACGTCGGGGAAGGAACTGTGGCGTCGGAAGATCGCGACCGGGAACAAGGATGTGCGGGGCGACGAGGGGAATTCGGCGTCTCCCTCTCCGGCGACCGACGGCGAGCACGTCTGGACTTTCATGGCCAACGGCAAGCTGGCCTGCTTTACGCTGGCGGGCGATCCGGTCTGGCAGCTGGACGTCCAAGACCGCTACGGAAAACTCGATATCGCGTTCGGTATGACCTCCACGCCCCTCTTGGACGGCGACCGTCTTTATTTGCAGTTGATTCACGGCGAAGGCAACCCGCAAACGCGTGAAGCGCAGGTCGTGGCGCTCGATAAGAAGACGGGGCGAGAAATCTGGAAGCATGCCCGTTCCAGCGATGCCAAGGCGGAGTGCGAGCATTCGTATGCGTCGCCCGTGTTGTATCGCGACGAACAACGTGCGTTCTTGCTGACGCACGGCGCCGACTATGTGGTCGCGCATGATCTTGGCGACGGTCATGAGCTGTGGCGGTGCGGCGACCTGAATCCCAAGGGAAACTACAATAACACGTTGCGATTCGTGGCTTCGCCTGTGGCGACTCCGGGACTAATCGTCGTCCCCTCCGCCAAGAACGGCCCCGTGTTCGGCCTCAAGCCGGATCTTGCCGGCGACGTGACCGACTCGGAGTCGGCCTTCTTTTGGAAACGCCCGCAGGGGACTCCCGACGTGCCGTCGCCGCTGGTCCATGATGGACTCGTTTATCTCTGTCGAGAGAACGGCAACTTGATTTGCTTGGAGGCGGCGAGCGGCAAGCAGTTGTATGAACAGCGAACGGAAGCGGATCGGCACCGAGCGTCGCCAGTGTACGGGGACGGCATGTTGTATCTGACGGCGCGTCGCGGCGTGGTCACGGTGGTGAAGGCGGGGCCCAAGTTCGAAGTCGTGTCGCGAAATGAGCTAGGAGAGGAGATCTCCGCCTCCCCCGCGATCGCCGATGGACGCCTGTATTTCCGCACCTTCAAGGCGCTGTACTGCATCGGCCCCGTGAAGTAGCCGGCAGCCGCGCGAGGGCGGTTGGTTACGGCCGGCTGCTGCTGCTGCTGCTCGACGAACTGCTTTTACGCGTCGCCTCAAGTTCGAGGGTTCGGAGGCACTCGCGCGGCGTGATGACGCCGTCGCTATCCAGATCGTACTTCGCGAACTCGGCGGCCTTCGATTCGCTCCACGTCGCGGTGTACTCGGACATCACGACTTGCCCATCGCCGTCGGCATCGTTGCGCGCGAACCAGTCGGGGAGGCCTTTGGGGAGCCGCTCCGCGGGCGACTTTTGACGATAGCTGCGGATTTCGGTCGAGGCTTTGCCGTCGCGCGAGGCGCCGCTTGAGCGACTGCCGTACGACGATCCGCCGCGGCCGGACGAGCGATCGCTGCTGGAGGACGAACCGCTGGGGGTCGATCCGCTCGACGACCCACTGCCGGCCGTCGAACCGCCTGACGAGCCTTCCTTGCCGAAGGCGGCCAGTTTGATGGTGAGTTCGTCCAGCGTGACGTTGCCGTCGTTGTTAGCATCGGTGTCGCGCGGAATGGCCCGCACGTTGGCCCATTCGTCCTTATCCAACACGCCGTTCTTGTTGGCGTCGTTTTGGCGGAGCAAGCCTTCGGCGTACATGCGGACCTTGGCGGCGTCGCCCGAGCCGCCTGAGGAGCTACTAGAGGACGAGCCGCTAGAGGTCGAGGCGGGGGGAGGGGGAGAGGCGGCGCCGAAGCGTTTGGCGATGCGGGCGTTGAGTTCCTCGCGATCCAGCTTGCCGTCGCGATTCGCGTCCGACTCGCGCGGGTCCGACTGCCAGGGCGCCTTTTCGATCTCGGCCTTATCGAGCACGCCGTCGCCGTTGGAGTCGTAGTCCTTGAGCATCTTGGCGACGTAATCGACGACGCGCTGGTCGTATTTCTTGCTCGCCGAACTGGACGGCGGCGGGGCGTCGAAGCCGAGCACTGGGGGCGCGGCGGTCGGGGCGCCGAATCCCGGCAATCCAGGTTTGGCGCCGCTTGAAGAGGAACTGCCTGAGGAGCCGACGGCGGGGGGCGAGCCGCTGGAGGAGGCGCCGCCTGACGACCCAGCGCCTGACGTCCCGCCAGCTCGTTCGGCTTCCCGAGCCGCGGCGCGCTTTTCCATCGCCTCGGCCATCCGTTGTACGGACACGGGCTGAGACAGGTCGATGCCGGCGTCGCGAGCGGCCGATTCGAGGAAGCCGCGAGAGCGATCGGAGATTTCGCCTGCGTCTAGCATGCCGTTGCCGTTGGCGTCCATCCGCGAGAGGAAGTCTTTTGGGTCGAAACGGCGGGAGCCGCGGTCGCCCCGCCCGCCTCGATCTTCGCGCCCGCCTCGATCGTCCCGTCCGCCTCGCTCCTCGCGTTCCTGAGCCTGGGTCGGCGCGCCGGGCGTGATCGCGCCCAAAAGGCCTGCGGCGGCGGCGAGGCCGAGGTGAGTGGCAAAGCCTGCGGCGACAAAGCGAGCGGCGATTTGCTGGACAGCTTGCGGCAGGTTCAGTCGCACGACGAGACTCCTCGGGAGATCGGACAGGGGTGATGTTAGCGGCAATTCCCCTCACCTAAACTAACCACATGAATAGACTTTGGGTTTCGGCTGGAGCGGCCTTTTTTGGCATTTCGAGTCGAAACTTTCGCCATTTTTTGGGGTTTGGTTTGTTAGGCCTGAATTACACTTGCTGAACCAGTTTTCGAGGGGTGAGACATGGTTGCGGAACGTAAGTTGTTGCTGGGATTGGTCTTATTGTTTGCGGGGTTGCTCTGTGCGCCCGCCTCCGCCAGCGCGCAAGGTCGCGGCGGGTTCGGCGGTCCGGGCGGCGGCGGTCCCGGCGGTATGTTCGGCGGCGGCAACGACATGATGCTCCTGCAAAACGACGACGTGCGCCAGGAACTGGGGTTGGTCGACGACCAAATCGAGAAGTTGCGGGAAATTGGCGAGAAGCAGCGGGAAGAGTTTCGCAGCATGTTCTCGGGGATGCGGGATCTGTCGGACGACGAGCGCCGAGCGAAGTTTGAAGAATTGCAGACCAAGATGCGTGAACGGCAGCAAGAGTTCCAGCGCGAGGTCGACGACGTGCTGTTGCCGCACCAGTCGAAGCGGCTGAAGCAAATCGGACGCCAGATGCGGTCGCGTCAAGGCGGCGGCGGCGTCAATAGCGACTCGGTGGCCGAAGAGCTGAAGTTGACCGACGAACAGAAAGAGAAGCTCAAGGAAAAGGCCGTCGAGGTGGAAAAGAAGCTCCGCGACAAGATGGCCAAGCTGCGTAAAGAAGCCGAAGACGAGCTCCTGAGCGTGTTGACGCCGGAGCAGCGTGCGGAGTGGAAGGATATGGTGGGCGAGCCGTTTGAGATGCAGTTCCGCCGGCCGGGCGGTCAGGGTGGACCGGGCGGCCAAGGTGGACCGGGCGGTCGCGGCGGTCCGGGCGGTCGGCCGGGCAACTAGCCTCTCCAGGCAAGCTCGTCGGTTCGCAATTCAGGCCTTGGAGAGCGGCAAACACAGCGACGCTCCGCGATCAAATCGCGCGGAGCGTCGTGGGACACGAATGAGAATCGAGAAGGGTGGATTCGCACATGGTCGCTATGGAAGCTGGTGAAATCCTGTTGCGACGCGGGCTGCTTAACACCCAGCAGCTTGAGACGGCGCGGTCGACTGGCGGCGATGGGTCGCGGTTGGTCGAATTGGCGGTCGAAAAGGGGTTCGTCAGCGAAGAAGATGCGCTACGCGCCATCGGCGACGAAGTGGGGCTCGACTTCATCGACTTGCCCCAAGCCGACCCGGACCTCTCGCTGCTGAAGATCTTTCCCCACCGCCTGATTCACCGGCAGGGGCTGTTTCCCATTCAGCGCACCAACGGCTCGATCGTGGTCGCCACCAGCAACCCGTTCGACCTCTATCCGTTGGATGAAGTGGCGGCCGCCACAGGGCTGGCCGTCGTCCCGGTGCTCGCCGGTCGCCTGGAAATCGCCAAGCTGATCAAGAAGCACCTGGGGGTCGGCAGTGAAACCGTCCAGGGGCTTATCGATCAAACGTCGGAAGAAGAAGAGATCCAGCTCTTAAGCGACATCGAGACGGATGGTTCTGAATTATCCGAGATGGCGCAAGAGGCGTCGGTCGTTCGGTTGGTGAACGAGATATTGGTGGAAGCCATTGAGTCGCGAGCGAGCGACGTGCACATCGAGTCGCAGGGGAGCGGGTTGGTGATCCGTTATCGGATCGACGGCATCTTGCTGCCGCAGCCGGTTCCGCCCGAGATCAATCGGTTCCAGTCGGCCATCATCAGCCGCTTGAAGATCATGTCGCGGCTGAACATCGCCGAAAAACGACTGCCGCAGGACGGTCGCATCAAGCTGCGGGTTAGTGGTCGCGAGATCGACGTCCGCGTCTCGGTCATCCCGATGATCCACGGCGAGAGCATCGTGATGCGTATTCTGGACAAGGGCTCGATGTCGTTCGAATTGCGGAAGCTCGGCATGCACGAGCAGACGTACAAGGCGTTCCGCGAACTGATCGACTTGCCGCACGGGATCATCTTGGTGACCGGCCCCACCGGCTCGGGAAAAACCACGACGCTGTATAGCGCCTTGATCGAGATCAATACGCCCGACGTGAAGATCATCACGACCGAGGACCCGGTTGAATACCAGCTTGAGGGGATCAACCAGATCCAGGTGCACCACAAGATCGGGCTCACGTTCGCAGCGTCGCTGCGCAGCATCCTGCGTCACGATCCGGACGTGGTGCTCATCGGAGAAATTCGCGATCTGGAAACGGCGGAAAACGCCATCCAAGCTTCGCTGACGGGCCACTTGGTGTTCAGTACGCTGCACACCAACGACGCGGCCGGCGCCTACACGCGTTTGGTGGACATGGGCGTCGAGCCGTTCTTGGTGGCCAGCACGGTGGAAGCGGTAATGGCGCAGCGGTTGGTGCGGCGGTTGTGCCCGCAATGCAAGCGGCCGGTGAAGTTGGGCCCCGAGGATTTGCCGAGCGACTTCCCGGTGGAACAGATTCCGCCTGAGGGACTATTTGGGCCGGTCGGCTGCCGTACATGTCGGCAGATCGGTTACGCGGGGCGTATGGGCATCTACGAACTGATGGTGACGACCGACGATGTGCGGCAGTTGGCGCATGATCGAGCGAGCAGTTGGAAGGTGAAGCAGGCGGCGATGCGGCAAGGGATGCGGACGCTGCGACAGGACGGCTGGAACAAAGTGATTCAGGGATCGACGACGATCGAAGAGATCGCACGCGTCACCAAGGGAGACCGTGAACTCACCATGTCGGATGGAAAGGCGGACGCCAAGGCCGAGTCGCCTGCCGTCGCTCACGGTGCGAGGTAGTGCGTCATGCCTGATTTCGCCTACGTGGCTCGCAATTCCCAAGGGGTCAAAGTGACTGGCACCGTAAGCGCTGCTTCCGAGAAGGAAGCGGCCGCGATGATCGTGGGCCAATCGCTTTTCCCGGTGAATGTTTCGGTTTCGAAGTCGGCGACCGCCTTTTTGCAGTCGAAGAAAGTCCGCGGCCAAGTGATGGCCGTCGTGTACTCGCAGATGGCGGCATTGTTACGCAGCGGAGTGCCGCTTTTGCGGGCGCTCGCAGTCCTGCGCGAACAATCGTCGCTCCCGGTGTTGAAGGAAGTCCTCTCGGACGTCCACAGTCGGATCGAGAGCGGTTCGACGTTGGCGGAGGCGGTGGCGCGACATCCGGGCGCCTTCTCCGAGATGGCGATCAACATGATCCGCGCCGGCGGCGAAGGCGGCTTCCTGGAAGATGCACTCGAACGCGTCGCTCAGTTCACCGAACAGCAGGAAGATCTCAAAGGTCGTACGCTCGGCGCACTCGCCTATCCGATTTTCCTCGGCACCGTCGGCACCTTGGTGGTCATGGGGCTCATGATCTTCTTCGTGCCGAAGTTTGCGACGTTGTTCGATAATCTGCGAGCGCGCGGCGAGTTGCCGGCGGCGACCGAGGCGCTGTTATGGATCAGCGACACGATGCGTACGTGGTGGTGGATCGCCGGGCTGGCCGGCGCCGTGGGATACATCTTCCTCCGCAATTGGCTCGCGACGCCTCAGGGACGCTACATCAGCGATCGCTTGAAGCTCAAGACGCCCGTGCTCGGCAGCATCTATCAGGCGCTGGCCGTGTCGCGGTTTTGCCGCGTGTTGGGGACCTTGCTGAAGAACGGCGTGCCCATTCTGCGGTCGCTGGAAATCAGCCGCGAGGCGGCGGGGAATAAGCTGTTGTCCGAGGCGATTGAAAAGGCGTCGGAGAACATTTCGTCGGGACAATCGTTGGCGGAGCCGTTGGCGGCCAGCGGCTACTTTCCGAAGGCGGTCGTGGAGATGATCGCGGTCGCTGAGGAGTCCAATACGCTTGACAAAGTGCTTGTCGAGATCGCCGACGGGTTGGAGAAAACCACCTTCCGTCGACTCGACCTGGTCGTGCGGTTGTTGGAGCCTTTAATGCTGCTGGTGTTGGCGACGATCGTACTCATCGTCGTCATCGCCCTCTTGATGCCGGTCATCAAGATGAGCGGCACGGTGTAAGCGTGCAGTGTAGATACACTGTGAAGCAGAGTAAGCCGGTTCGAGCGTCAGTTGCGGATCGGCATGTTGATTCAGCGGGTGGTTCTTTAGAGACGGGAGAAGACATGATGCGACGAACGAAGACGGTCCGCCGCCGACGCGGCGGTTTTACCCTGATGGAAGTCTTGTTGGTGTTGGTGATCCTGGTGATCTTGGGGTCGATCGTCGGAGTGTCGATCAACGCCAGCCGCAAAAAGGCGCTCCGGAATGCCGCTGATGTACAACTCAAGACCCTGAAAGGACCGCTCGAGAACTTTAACTTGGACATCGGCAGCTATCCCTCGACGCAGCAAGGACTGCAGGCGTTGCGCGCTGCACCGGCCGATTTAGCCAATCCGGCAAAGTGGGATGGTCCTTATTTGGGAGCCGACGTTCCGAACGATCCTTGGAACAACCCGTATCAGTACGAGGGCGTCGGGACGCAGTTTCGGATCTGGTCGTTCGGGCCTAACGGCGTCGACGAGCAAGGGGCCGGGGATGATATCCAGGTCGTTGGTGAATAACTCGATTGCTTCTGCGGACGGAGCAATCCGCATGTTGCAGCGACTGAAGCGGCGTCCTGGACGCCGTCCGATCGCCGACGGTGCGCGCCGCGGTTTCACGCTTTTGGAGTTGATGTTGGTCTTGGCCCTGATGGTAGTGATCGCCGCGATCGCCTGGCCGTCGATCAAAGGTACGTTCGCATCGCAGCGGCTGCGAAAAGCGGCCGAGCAATTGCGTGCCGAGTTGGGGAAGACGCGGGTGCGAGCCATGCGCACCGGCACGATCCAAACCTTTCGCTTCCAGGTCGGAATGGGGAACTTCTCCTCCGAGACCTGGACGGCGTCGGTCGAGGATGTCAACGCATCGAATGCGACGTCGTTCGAGGCGATGCCCGGTTCGGCCGCCTCGCCCACCAGTCGCCAAGATTCGCTTCCCGAAGGCGTGATCTTTCACGCGGCCGAAGTCACCTTGGATGCTCGAGCTGCCAAGCTGCAAGGAGGCGGCGGCGGAGCGGGAGGCGCAGCGGATGGGGAGTGGTCCGACCCGATCTTCTGCTATCCCGATGGGACGACTTCGAACACGCACATCGTCCTCTCGAATTCACGCGGCCAAGCGATCGTGGTCACCCTGCGCGGACTTACCGGCCTCACCATGTCCGGCGACCTCACTTCGTTGGAACAACTGTCGCAATGAAGGCGAGGTGCGTATGGATCGGCAATTGATTCGCAGTTCGCGACGCAGCACTCGTCCAACTCGACGGCGCAAGCGAAGCAGCGGGCTGACTTTGCTGGAGATCATGCTCTCATTGATCATCCTCGGCGGTGCGCTGGTGGCCGTCGGGGAATTGATTCGCACCGCCTCGCGCAGTGCACGTGATGCGCGTGACTGGACCGCCGCCCAAGTGCTGGCCGAAAGTCTGCTCGCGGAAATCACCACCGGGATCGTGCCGGCGGAGCCCGTAGAGCGGCAGCCGGATCCGTATGACCCGGATTGGGTGTATTCGATTCTGGTCGACAGCCCGAACCAGGATGGATTGCTGCAGGTGACGATCCTCATCGAGCGGGCAGATGCACAAGTCACCGGCTCGCGCTCGCAGCCGTACCAGTTAGTCCGCTGGATGCTTGATCCTCAATTGGATCTGGCGGCGCCCACGACCGAGTCGAGTAGTTCAGGAACTTCAGGAAGTTCGAGCGGTTCAGGGACGTCGACCAGTGGAAACTGATCGGTTAGACAGCGGCAACGCCTACAGCGCAACGCAAACAGCCCAGCGATAGCCCCGCGAAGTTAGCTCAGCCCCGAGAGACAGTGCCCATGCGATACCTGCCACGAAAGCGTCGAGCTGGCGTCACGCTGTTGGAACTCATCCTGGCGCTTGGGTTGACGGTGATCCTGCTGGGCGCGATCGGCATGGCCATTCGACTCAACCTCCGCACACTCGACGCTCGCCGATCGAACGTGGAGGAGGTGCAATTGGCACGCGCCGTCTTGCGGATGATCAGCGAGGACATTCGTTCAACGGTGCAGTATCAGCCGCAGGATTTTTCGGCGGTGGAGCAGATGATGACGAATGCCGCGTCGGCTCAAGTCAACGAGGCGGCGGCCGCCGCCGCGGGCGCGACGGGCGGCCCGGGGGCGTCTGGGGGCGGCAGCTCGGCCTCCGCAGGCGGGGGGGCAGGCGGCGGCGGCTTCGTGGGCGGCGGCTTTGGAGGCGGTCCCGGCGGAGGCGGCGGACCTGGTCGCGGCGGCGGACCGGGAGGGCCAGGCGGCGGGCCCGGCGGCGGCGGTTTTGGCGGCGGCGGCGGCCGCGGCGGTCAACAAAGCGGTGGGCAGCAAGGTGGTCAGCAGGGGAATCAGCAAGGCGGCGGCCAACAAGGCGGCGGCCAGAATACGGGCGGCCAACAGGGAAATAACGGCGGCAATGCGGGCGTCGGCTCGGGAGCCGGCGGAGGACGCGGAGGCCCCGGCGGCGGGCGAGGCAATCAGGGTGGGGGACGCGGCCCCGGCGGCGGTATGGGAGGCATCGGGATGCCGCTCGGCGACGTCGTATCGGGCGGCGGTTCCAGCGGTGCAACGACCTCCGGCGGCGCTTCCACGAGTGGAGCAGCGGGCGGGGCGAGCGGCGCCGGGGGGGCAGCGGGCGAGGCTGCGGCCACGGAGGAAATCGACGACGGTGCGGTGCCGACTTCCGCGCCGGGGTTGTTCGGCAATCACTTTCAACTGCAGATCGACACGAGCCGTCTGCCGCGCTTGGAACAGTACCAGAAGGTGATGGGAGACGGCGGAGTGACCGACGTCCCCAGCGACACGAAGACGGTGGCGTACTTCATTCGCGCAGCAGGCGATGCGCCAGTTTCGAACGGTTTTGCGCCGGCCGGAACGATTACGTCGTTAGACGCTTCCCGCGGCGGGCTCTATCGCCGTGAACTTGACCGAGCCGTTACGCAGTACGCCAACGAGAACGGACAAAGCGACTCGTTGAATCAGAAAGGCGAACTCATCGCCCCCGAAGTGGTCGGGCTTGAGTTCCGATATTTCGATGGCACGCAATGGCTCGAGCAATGGGATTCGCTGCAGACGAACTCTCTGCCGCTCGCCGTGGAGATCTTGGTGGCGATCCAACCGGGCGTCCGCTGGGATGGCACGAACTCAATGACCGCCGATGTCACGTCCGTACAGCCGCGGATCTTTCGGCAAGTCGTCCGACTGGCAGCGTCGCGACCGGCTGCGACCGGCGGCGACGGTTCAACCAGCGGCGAGTCGTCGGGCAGTGGTGCGAGTTCCGGTGCGGCATCGGGGGCGACGCCATGAACGTTCATCCCTTCCAGCCTCGTTTGCGTCGTCGCGCCGGCATGGTACTGATCATCGTGCTGGTCGTGGTCGCCGTATTGGCTCTGGGCGCCTACGCGTTCGCGGAACTGATGGTGTCGCAGCGTGCTGCGGCAAAGATGACCGGGCAGCAGTTGCAAGCCAAGGCGCTGGCCGACTCGGGCGTGGATGCGTTGCGAGTGCTGTTGAGCAAGCCGAGCGCCGACCGGTCGGCGGCGGGCGGTTTGTACGACAACACCCAGTTGTTTCAGGGCGTCACCGTACTCGACGACCCTGATCCGCGCGAACGCGGCAAGTACAGCATCTTGGCGCCGAATCTGGATCAAGACGATCAACTGGCCGGCATTCGATTCGGCGTCGCCGACGAGTCGGCTCGCCTGAATCTGCAATTGCTGCTTGTCGCCGACAAGAAGATCTCGGGCAGTGGGCGAACGCTGCTTATGGGGTTGCCGGGAATGTCGGAGGAGTTCGCGGATGCGATCCTTGACTTCATCGATGAGGACGACGATCCGCGCGAGTACGGTTGTGAACGCGAGTACTATTCGGGACTCACGCCGCCCTATGCGCCGGCGAATCGGCCGTTGGCGACGGTGGAGGAACTGTTGTTGGTGCGCGGGATCACGCCCGACCTTCTGTTTGGGCTCGACGTCAATCGTAACGGCGTGATCGACCCGAATGAGAATCTTGGCGGCGGCGACGGAACGACCGATGCCACGTCGAAGTTAGGGTGGGCGGCGTTTTTGACGTTAGTAAGTAAAGAGAAGAACGTCAGCGCCGAAGGGTTGCCGCGGATCAACTTGAATCAGGACGACTTGGCGACGCTGTACCAGGAACTTACGGATCGCTTTGGCAACGACGCTTGGGCCAGCTACATCGTGGCCTATCGCCAGTTCGGGCCGACGACCGCCTCGGGCCAGGCGCGCGACTGGGAGGGCTATTCGCCCGACTTCAGTCGCGCCGGCAACACCAAGATCGGGCAGGTGCTCGACTTGATCGGTTCCAAAGTGCAGATGCAGGGGGGGCAAGGCGGCAATCAGATCTTCAATTCGCCGTTCTCTTCCGAAGTGCTCGCCATGGGCGCCTACCTGCCGTTGCTGCTGGACAATGTGGCCGCAAGTGCGACGACGGTGCTGCCGGGACGTTTGAATGTGAATCAGGCGCCGAAGACGCTCTTGCAGGCCGTGCCGGGGATAACCGAGGAGATCCTCACCGAGATTCTGAGCCGCCGCACGCCGGAGGCCGATGTGAACATGCCGATGCGCCGCCATGAAGCGTGGTTGCTCGCCGAAGGCATCGTGACGTTGCAGGAAATGAAATCGCTGTCCCCGTTTTTGTGTGCCGGTGGTGACGTTTATCGGGCGCAGGTGGTTGGTTACTTCCAGGGAGGCCAAGCATCCGCGCGAACCGAAGTGGTTCTTGACGCTACCGAGTCGCCGCCGCGCATATTACTGTGGAGAGATATCAGTCACTTGGGGCGCGGATACGCCCTGGAGACGCTCGGCGTGGATTTGAATGACGGAGCCGCCGCCGTCGTCGCGCCGTAGTCGTCGAGTAAACCGGGAGTAACCTCCGGCATGTCAAGATTGTTGGCTTTAGAATGGGACGCACGCGAGGCGCGGGTCGTCGTGGCTCGCCGCCGCGCCGGTTCGGTCGTCATCGAGCAGGCGTTCGCGGAGTCGTGGCGGAAAGCGGCGACGGGCGACGATTCGTCCCAAGGTCCCGCGGAATCCGACCTCGGGAAGCGACTGGGCGAGATGCTGGCCGCTCACGGCGTCCGTCGCGTCGATACGTTAGTCGCCGTCGGGCGTTCGAACATCGAATTGCGCTTGCTGACGTTGCCTCCCGCGCCGCCCGAAGAGTTGCCGGACTTGGTTCGCTTCCAGGCGCTCAAACAGTTTTCGTCGGTTGGCGAGAATTGGCCGATCGATTTCGTGCCGCTCGACATCGCCGGCTCGACGCAGGTCAACGTACTGGCCGCCGCCATTGCTCCGGAATTGGTGGAGCAAATCCGCAAGACATGCGCTGGTGCGGAGGTCGACCCGAAGCGACTTGTGTTGCGGCCCTATGCGGCAGCCTCTTTGTGGCAACGTCATGTCGGCGCCGCCGGCTGCGTGCTCATGATCGATTTCCTGGCCGAGGACGCTGACCTCACTGTGCTCGTCGATGGGCAGGTCGGTTTCATTCGCACCGTGCGAGTCCCGCAGACGGAGGACGTCGAGGAGCAGGCGAAGTGGTTGAGCGGCGAAGCGAAACGAACGCTCGCGGCTTCGTCCAATCAACTAGGCGGGCGCCGCGCCGAACGGATCGTTTTGTGCGGCGACGCCGACGATCATTCCTCTCTGCGCAAGTCTCTCGAGACGCTGGTCAGTTTGCCGATCGAACTGTTCGACCCGTTCGACGGCCTGACGTTGGACAAAGCGGTGGCCGACAAGCGGCCCATTCACCGCGGTCGCTATGCACCGCTCTTGGGCATGGTCTCGGAAGAAGCGGCGGGGAAACATTCGGGCATCGACTTCCTCAATCCGCGCAAGGCGCCGCCTCCGCCCAACCGCCGCAAGTTGTACAGCATCGTCGGAGGCGTCGCGGCCAGCGTCGCTCTGTTGTTGGGTTACTGGGTGTGGAGCCAATTCGCCGATTATGAACGGCAGTTGACGGAGCTGACCGTTGAGTCGGCGAAAGTCGACGCTGATATCAAGAAGCTCGACAAGCAAGTTCGCGAGGCGAAGGCCGTCGATGATTTCGTCGCGGGCGACGTCACATGGCTCGACGAACTCTATCACGTGTCCGACAAATTCTTGCCAGCGGATAAAGCGATCGTCGGGCAACTCGCTTGTTTGGTCCAACAAAACGGCGGCGGGACGCTTTCCGTGGAAGGCAACGTCAAACAGTCAGGCGATATTGATGTGCTCGAAAAGAACCTCCGCGACTCGTTGCATCGAGTGAGCGGCAGCGGCAGCCAGTACGATCCGCGGCAGTCGCAATATCCGTGGCAATTCAAGGAGTCGCTAACCGTTCCCTCGGCCATGGAAGCGGCGGATGCGCCGGTGAAGCCCGCCGCAGCGAAGCCGGAACCTACGAAGTCGAACGATGACCAGCCCGCCGCGGCGAAGCCGACGCCGCAGACCGAGAAAAGCGACGCGTCGCCGAAGGGAAAGGGAGACGCCACATGAACTCTCGTGAACGCACGCTCGCTATTTCCATCGGTTCGCTGGTCGTATGCCTCGTCCTGTGGTACGCCTACGACAGCGTTGTGAGTTCCTTGGACCAGCAAGCCAAGGCAGTCAACTCGGCGACCGACAAGCTAGAGGGTAAACAAAAGCAACTCAAAATCGCGCAGCGCGCCGTCAAGCGGCTGCGGGAGTACGAAGGCAAGTCGCTCCCCGCGGACGGCGAACTGGCTCGCTCGCTTTACCAAACGTGGCTTCTGCAACGCTTGGAGAAAGCCGGTCTTCGCGACCTTAAACTGAACGTGACCGGGACCAAGAAGGGCAACGATTCGAGCCAACGACATACGTTTAATGTCGGTTGCCGGGGCAACCTGCAACAACTGGTCGGCTTCCTGCACGAGCTCTATTCGATCGACCGCCTGCATCGCGTGCAGCGACTCAGCATCAAGCCGGTCGCCGACACGAAGGACCTTGATATCGGTTTTGGAATCGAAGCATTGTCGCTACGAGGCGCTGATGCGACGAACAAACTGATCGACATGCCCGCGCAGCGGCTACGTCAAGGCGACGTGGCGGAGTATGAGCGAGTGATCGTCGGACGTAATCTGTTTGCGCCGGAGAATCGTGCGCCGCGGATTGCAAGCTCGGGGAGCCAGACCGGATACCCGTCGCAGTCGTTGCGGTTCAGTGTGAAGGCTGAGGATCCGGACAAATTGGACCAAGTCACCTTCAAGCTGGCCGAGGGGGCGCCGACGGGCGCGCGAGTCGACCCGAAGACGGGCGATTTTAGTTGGACGCCGAAGGAGAAGGGCGAGTTTACGGCGACCGTGATCGCCACCGACAACGGCCTGCCAGCCAAGTCCGATACCAAAGTGATCAAGATCGCGGTGACCGATCCGCCGCCGCCGCCGAAGGTCGAGCCAGTAAAGAAGAAACTCGATTTTGACGACGCCAAGTACACGTTCGTGACGGCGCTGCTGGACATCGGCGGTACGTGGGAGGTGTGGTTGACCGTTCGCACCTCGGGCGCCGTCCATAAGCTGCATGAGGGCGAGAAGGTGAACATCGGCAGCGTCGAGGGGAAGATCACCAAGGTCGAAGCGGGAATGGTCGAGATCGAGACGCCCGAACGGCGGTTTCAAGTCTCGCTGGGAGATAACCTGTTGCAGGGCGTGACATCTCCCGCCGGTTCCTAAACGATTCGGCCGCGCGCTCATGGACGACTCACAACTGGAATTGATCGTCGCCGACGTTTTGTCCGCGAGCGCCTTCTTCACGGCGCCGGGCGTAAGCGTGCGAATCGAAGCTCGCCCGGCCGAGACTTTGCGCTGGGAGATCTTCCGCGGCCACTTGCTCGACGCGCGTCAAACTCGCGAAGAGCGAACCTTTCGCAGTTGGCATATTTGGATCGACGACCCGGAAGCGCCGCGGGGACCGCTTGGAGACGACTCGGGCGCTCCCAGCGTCGCCCTGCGCTGGGATGCCGCTCGCGAAGAACTTAATGTGACTCGCGCGATTCTGATTCGCGGCTGGGAAGTCTATGAATCGCGACCAGGGTTTCTCGAAAGTCGTCCTGCGGCGCGTTGGTTGTCCGAGTTGGTCGGGACGCTCGACTTTCGTGCTCCGTGGCGACGGTGTGCGTCGCCGGAGGAGCAGCGACGCGAGTTGGCGGTTGTGTTGGCACAGGCCTGGACCGGCGTAAGCCGCTTGCCTATCACCTCGATCGAAGCGCCGCTTCCCAGTTTCTCGCTGGGACGATCAGGCTACGACGCTTCGCTCGATCTCCCGGCGACGGCGACCGCAGAGCGACTGTTGAGCGATGCTTGGCGACGCCCGACAGCGCCCGGCGCATCATTGCGGCTGGAGATGGCGCTGCGGGCGCTCGCGGGACCGCCGAATGCCTCGCTTTTCGATTCGTCGCCCGACGACCCCGCGCTGCGAGCGGCGCGTTCGGCATTGATCGAGCGACTGTTTCACGGCATTTCGTTGTCGCCCTTCACCGGCTTTACCGAACGCGTGCTCCAGCTGCTCGCAGCGGCGCACGAAGCGGATCAGCTCAGCGAATCGCAAGCGGTGGATCTGACGTCGCACATGATTCGACACCTCGTGCGGCACCTCACTGCATACGACCTGGTGAAGTTCCATAGTTTCGGCGCGAATTATCCCGATGCGTTGTGGTTGGACCAGCTTCTCCGTACGTTGATTCAACACGCCGCTCGATCGCCGCAGTTATTTCTGGACGCTCCCGAGGATGACGCGGCGGCCGTGCGAGCGAAACGGCTGCGTCGTCGCGGACTGCGCCAAGGATTGCTTGTGCGTCGCACGTACGAGGGGCATCGAGTGCCTGATGCGCCGACATCGCAGGGGGAGCATCTGCGAATTCTTCCTGCCTCGTTCGAGACGGCGCCCGAACAGCAAATCACGGAGCCGGGGACGCGCCGCCGGCAGCTCTTCGCCGACTCGCCGTCGCGGTCGCTGATCCCTGCCGCGGCGGAGGCTGTTTGGCGTGCCTCGCTGGAAGATTTACGCGACGAGCGTGAGCTGCGTGAACTGGGGGCGGCCACGTTTCTCGATCGACCATTCGGCATTTTCAAACCGCCCGGCGCCGTCGATCGGACTCCGTTATTGGCGTACGAGGCCTGTTCACGGCAGATCGCACAGCAACGACTGGCCGACCTGCGCCGTGTTGCGGACGGCGACGTTTCGTCGACGCTTTGGGATGACGCGAACGCGGTATTGGCAACGCTTGCGATCGCAGGCGTCCCCGTGTCCGACCTGCCAGGCAGCTCGCGGCAAGGCGTCATCATGTTGGAAGACGCGCGTCAGGCCAGCCCCGACTTCGCGATCGTCCGCACGACGCGAGGCTCGCTGCGTCGGCTGGCGGAGGTTCCCGTGCTCTGGAACAGCGAGCAGCGGCGGATGTTGCTTGAGTGGGCGGAGGAGCTCGACACCGGTCTGTTGTTGCGAGCCGGAAGCTCCGAGCAAGTTCGCTCGTCAGGGGTGTGGCTCGAACGTCGATCGGCGGACGGGCGCGTGGTCGGCGAAGTGCGGTGCGCCGCCTCGTCGTGGGGCGAATATGGCGAAGCATGGGGCGTCGAGTTTCCGCGCGCGGAACTCGTCATGCGACGTTTTCGTTCGTCGTCCCTGGGTTCGTGAACGTGATCGTCCCGCCGATGCAGCAAACGCATTGACTGGTGTTGTTAAGCGCCGGCGACTTCCGCACCATCACCGTCGGCGAACCGGGCGCCCAAGGTGCGACGATTGCGGGGACGCACGGAGTGGGAACGCCTGACGCTGCCGCCGTGAGCACGTTGCAGGTGCCGAAAGGCGGAATGTTGGTGATGGGGATATTGTCGAGGATGTTGGCGGTAGGCATGTCCGATGTGACGGTCGGCGGGGCGACGATGAGCGACGACGGTGCGGTGCCGGATGAACACATCATCATGGCGCCCATTGCGACGAGCTTGGCCATGGAAAGGCTCCTCGGGGCTACTCAGAAACGGAAAACGCTAGCAAGATTGTAGCCGATCCGCGTTGACCAAAACTGGGTTCCGCGTTTCAATCAAATGCCCCTCGCAATGGGCGGTCGACGAAATCAACTTTAGGCAAGCGGAGCGAACTTCATGAGCGACGATCACGAGACGACGGCCAACACGGGACCTTCCAGCCGAGCGTTGATCGCTCTCTGGACGATCGGCGTCGGCGGGCTTGTGCTGTTTGTCTCGATCCAGATCGCGACCGGCATGTATCAGAACCGAAAAGCGGCTGATAAGCGTCACGTCGAGCGGATGGATGCGTCGGTGATGGAATCTGGGTTGGAAGCCAAAGACGCGGAACTGCCGGCGGGCGCTCGGCCCGTTATGGTGACGACCGGAATCTACGTCGATCGGATCATCGAATTGTCCGTGAAGGAGACGGCGTGGAAAGTCGACTTCTACGTGTGGTTTCGTTGGAAAGGCGCCGACTTCAATCCAGGGGAAGATTTTCAGGTAGTCGACGGCAAGATTGAAGAGAGAGAGCTCGCCGACGAATATGTCGACGGGGACGAGCATTATCAGCGGTATCGCGTGGTGGCGGAATTCACCAAATTCTTCGATGTGACGCGATTTCCGGTAGAAGAACATCTACTCAACATCAACATCGAACTACGGTCGCAACGACGAGAGTTCGTGATCTTGGTGCCGGACGAAGAAAGTTCGGTCAGTTCTCGCGTGAAAGTGCCCGCCTTCAAAGTCGTCAAAGCGGTCGCCGTCGAGAAGCCCCACAAGTATCGGTCGGCGATGGGAGACCCGCGAATGGGCGCCGGCAAATTGGCCATTTATTCGCAGTTCCGCTTCGGGATTCAGATTCAGCGAGATGGCTGGGGCTTCTTCTTTAAGCTGTTCCAAGGGCTGTTTGCGTCGATCGCGGTCGCGATGTCGGCCTTCTTCATCAAGCCGACCGACGTCGACCCGCGGTTCGGGCTAGGCGTCGGCGCCTTTTTCGCCTCGATCGCCAACTCGTATGTCACCTCGTCCTTGATCCCGGATACGGGGGTCATGACGTTGGCCGACATCATCAACGGTCTGGCGATGGCGACGATCTTTCTCACCATGGTTCAATCGGTGATTTCGCTGTACCTGTACGACATTCGCGAGCAGGAAGAGTTGTCGCGGCGGTTCGACAAATGGTCGTTCTGGACGTTTGTGGTGGCGATCGTCCTGGTCAACACGGTCATTCCGCTGGCCGCCCGCTCCTAGGGGGAGGAGCCGCCCCAGGGCGAAACGACCGAAAAAACTCGTGTTCGCGCCTGGATTCACTTCTGGTTAGAATCCGGGTCATGAAACGGTTATTTCAGCTGGCAATTTGCGTAGCGGTCGCGGCGGGGACGTCGGCGAGCTGGGCTTGGGAATCTCCCGAGACGGCGAAGGCTCGCGTGCAGTTCCCGCTGAGTCTCAAGATCATTGATCCAGACTCGGAAAAGCAACTTCCGCCCTACATCGTCATGTTCCCCAAGGGATTGGACGACAAGGGGGCCGATGTGCGAGGACCGCTGGGGCGCTTTGAAGCCCTACGCGGACCCTCCAAATTGTTTCCCGAAAGCAACGACGACCCGGGGCTGCCTGTTGTTTTGCGCGGGCTGCGCCTGCACCGAAAAACAAAGTCCGACGGCGCAACCAGCGGGTATATGCTCGAACTGCAAGGCGAGCACAACATGATCATGGGCTCGGTGAAGACGGCCGAGGTCGACAAGTTTCTTGCCGGCGAACCGGCCGCCTTCGCCATGAAGGGCGAACTGAACGTCGGGCTGTATTCGTATACCTCCAACCTGCGGCTCCAGACGCAGTTGCGCGGCCAAGAGCTTTACGTCTTGGGCGTCGACGGCGCCTTCACGTTTCGCGAAGGGTTTCGCCGCTTCAACAGCACGACCACGCGACTCACGCCTCCCCCAGGACGCGACTATCTTTATCGCGGCGTGATCGGTGAATTGCCCGAATTGCCCGAGCTCTAAGCTTCTGGCGGTTCGTCGCGCGGCGTCAGGCACTGCACCGCCTGATCGACTTGAGCCGGCGTGCTCAAGCCAATGATCGCACTCGTCACCGCAGGATGCTGAAGGGCGAATCGTACGGCCGCTTCCTTGAGGTCGATCCCTTGAATCGCGAGGCGACGGCGCCATGCCTCGGCCCGCGCCTGGTCGCGCTGATACAGAGCGAGGGGGAAATAGCGAGTTTGCAGCGTGTGCGAACTAGGAGGTTGGCCGGCGAGCGCGCCGCCCGCGTAGACCCGAATCGCAAAGACTCCCATCGAACGTCGAGTACATTCGGCGAAAAGATTGCCGTAGTTGGTCTCGGAAAAGTCATCCGACATCGTCTGGCCGGCGCTGGGATTCAGTAGGTTGTACGGCGCTTGAATCGTCTGGAATCTGCCCGACGAAATCACCTCGCGCACAGCGCTGGCCTCGCCCGTGCCGGTCAGCCCCACCGCTCCGATCGACTCGTCTGAACGCAGTCGCTCTAACACGTCTGCCACGCCGCCGGGTCGCAAGACGTCGTCGACGCTGACCGATGACGGCTCGGAATCACGCTGCCAAGTGATCGCATTATGCAGCTGCAGCAGCGCGATGCGACGAGTGCGCAGCCGTGCCATACTTTCCGAGAGCGATTGGCGGATGGCGGCTTCGAGGTTTTCAAAGTCGTCGCCGACCACGCGAAATTTGGTGGCGATCTGCATGACGTCGTGAGCGCCGAGTTGCGCCAGCGATTCGCCGATGCTCGACTCGGATTGACCAGCGCCGTAGCTCGCCGCGGTGTCGATCCAATTGATGCCTTGATCAATCGCGCGCCGGAGAACGGCGACGCGGTCGACGGCAGCGCCGGAGGTCATGACGGCCGGAATCGGGCCCGCTCCAAACGCAATCCGCGAAACGCGCAGTCCCGTTGTGCCGAGTAGTCGAAAGTCCATTGGATGCGTGGCTGTTGAAGGCGGAGACGACGTCCGACCAACGATGGGTGAAGGATCACTCGCCGCGAACGACATCGTATCGAGGATAGGAATCTCGCGATAGCAACGCTGGTTGGTCGTTGATTTGCGGCGCCACATCTCGCCTCGCAAGCGAGAAGAAGCGAGAATAAAGTCGGAGGGATAAGCCATGCTGCGCATTCGCTTTCATGGTCGAGGCGGCCACGGGGTGAAGACGGCGAGCCGCATTCTGGGAACGGCTGGCTTTTTGGCCAGCCTTCATGCGCAAGACGCACCGATCTACGGCGCAGAACGTCGCGGGGCCGCGGTCGCCGCCTTCACTTGGTTGAGTGCTCTGCCGATCCGCGAACGAGGAACCATCGCCCGCCCGGATTTGCTCGTCATCGCCGACGAAACGCTCCTCGACGATCCGGCGGCAGGCGTCCTGGCGGGAGCGGAGGCGGCGCGCGGTATCTTCATCAACACAGATCGGAGGGAATTGCCCGAGTCGCTGGCGCCGCACGCTGCACGCGTGCTGTGCGACGACGTCACGAGTGCGACGCGCGCAGCGTTGGGACGCGCCCAATCGCTCAGCGCCGGCTTGGCTGCCGTCGCAGCGCGCATGACGGGAATCATCGACGTCGAATGCTTGGTGCGAGCGTTGCATGAAGAACTGTCGGCGATGGGGTTAGGTGCGGAACAGCAGCAAACAAACGAGCGACTCGTACGGGAACTCTTCGCCCGCACGTCCGTCGTCCAAGTGAAGCACGAAGGCGACGACGCGATGGGACGGTTGGCGAACGGCAGCGAGCTAGCGGCGATTGCTTACGACGGGCCGGTGCTAGGAGCGCCGAGCATCCTGGCCCCTGGCAACGCGTCGGCGCGACATACAGGCGCGTGGCGCGTCGATCGTCCGGTGGTGGATGCCAGCCGCTGCACGCGATGCGGCTTGTGCTTTGTGCAATGTCCTGACGGCGCCATTGCACTGGACGAACACGGCTATCCGCTCATCGACTACGACCACTGCAAAGGATGCATGATCTGCGGTCATGTATGCCCAGTGAAGGCCATTCAAGAAGAGCGGGAGACGCACGCATGGTAGACGTCGCTGAACGGATGATGCTGACGGGAAATGCGGCCGCCGCCTGGGGCGCGCGACTCGCCGCTGTCGAGTACGTCCCGGCGTTTCCCATCACGCCGCAGACCGAGATCATCGAGCTGCTGGCGGATTGGTTCACCGAGGGATCGCTGCGCGGCAAGTTCGTCACGCTGGATAGCGAGCATTCGATGCTTACCGCCGCAGGCGCCGCTGCGGTCGCAGGAGTGCGCGTCTTTTCGGCGACCTCTAGCCAGGGACTTGTTTATGCGCTCGAGACGCTTTACACGACGTCGGGTTGGCGAGTGCCGATGGTGATGGTGAATGTTTCACGCGGACTGAGCGCACCGATCACGCTGGGACCGGACCACAACGACATCCTCGCCGCTCGCGACGCTGGCTGGATTCAGCTGCATGCGGAAAGCTGCCAAGAAGTACTCGACTTCATCCTGCTCGCCTATCGCATCGCGGAAGACCCGCGCGTTTCCGCGCCTGCGCCGGTGAACCTGGATGGGTTTCAGCTGTCCTTCACGCGCGAGGCGGTGGAGCTGCCGACGCGGGAGCAGGCGCGCCGCTTTCTGCCGCGCCGAGCGTCCGTTCATCCGACCTTCAGCCGTTCGACGCCGCTGGCCCATGGAGTGGCCGTGTTGGATGGCGCATCCTATAGCTACTTTCGCTACCAACTGCACCGAGCGCTCGAAAATGCCGTCGAGGTGTTTCATGACGCCGCTGGCGAATTCGCGGAAGCTTGCCGCCGAAGGTACGAAGCGACGGACGACTATCGCATGGAAGACGCCGAGTTGGCGTTGGTCATGATCGGGTCCTCGGCGACGCTCGGGAAACAGGCCGTGGATCGCTGGCGTGATCAGGGAGTTCGCATCGGACTGGTGAGGCCGAGGTTGCTGCGCCCCCTGCCCGTAGAGCGACTGAGACGGTCGCTGGGCGCAACGCGCGCCGTCGCCATCGTGGACCAGAACTTGGCCCCCGGCGCCGGCGGAATCTTGCGTCAGGAGCTCGCGACGGCGCTGTACGACCTCCCCTCCCGCCCTGCCCTGCACTCGTTTGTGTGTGGACTTGGCGGGAAGGAAATGAGCGACGCGGAGTTCGACCGGATGCTGGCCGTCCTTCAGCAGCCACAGGCCCAATCGCCGCAACTTACTTCCGAATTGCTCATGACGCAGGCCGAGCGAGCCAAGGTGGCGAAGGCGCTCGCCGCGGCGGGAAAGGAGCAGATCGACCATGCGAGTCGCTAGAGAGCATTTCCATAGCGTCAAGCAATTGCCCCGTTCCGAGCAATTGTCGCCAGGTTCGCCCATGTGCGCCGGTTGCGGCGGACTCGAGTCGCTGCGACTGATTCACAATCTCCTGGGAGAGAACGTCGTCTTTGTGAACGCCGCAGGCTGTATGACGCTGATGGCGACGTTCCCTTACACGCCGCTGCACGGCTCCTGGCTTTACACCAACATGGCGAGCGCCGCCGCCGGTGCGCAGGGCGTGCGCGACGCCCTTGATATTCGACTCGCGGCCGGCGAACTGTCTGCTGAAGATGATTTGCAGGTCGTCGTGCTGGCGGGCGATGGGTCGACGTTCGATATGGGCTTGTCGTCGACCTCGGCCGCGATCCACCGTCGACTCGATTTCTGGTACCTGTGCTACGACAACGAAGCTTACGGCAACACGGGCTTTCAGCTTTCCGCCTCGTCGCCGCAGGGGTCGCTCACCGCTACCACGCATCAGGGCGCTACGCTGGCAAAGAAAGATCTCTTTGAAATATGGCGCGCCCATCGGCCCCCGTACGTGGCGACGCTTTCGCCCCACGAGCCGCTTGATCTGGCGGAGAAGATCGAGCGCGCCAAGATGCGGCGAGGCCCGAAGCTGTTGCTCACGCATGCCGTCTGCCCGACGGGATGGGGATTTGATCCGGCCCTGAGCGACCAGATGGCGCGATTGGCCATCGAGACCGGCGTCTGGCCGCTCAAGGAAGCCGTGGACGGGGTCGTGCGCCATACGTACCGACCCAGTAGATTCCTGCCGGTCGAAGAGTACTTGAAGCCTCAGCGACGTTTTCGGCACTTATTCGTCCCTCAACGAGACGAGGCGATGCTGACGCTGATCCAATCCCGCGTGAATGAATACTGGCGACATGTCGAAGAAGCTTGAATTGCTGTTTCAACCACGCTCGATCGTCCTCATCGGCGGCAGTCGCAATCAAGGCTCGATGGGCGGCACGCTGGTACGCAATTTGGTCGATAGCTTTCGGGGCCCTCTCTATTTCGTCCATCCGACGGCCGAATCGCTGGGAGGTCGTCCGGTCGCCCGGTCGCTCGACGCACTCCCGCTCGCGATCGATTTGGCGATCGTCGCCGTCCCAGCGCGAGCGGTGCTCAATACGATCGAGGACTGTCTTCGCCGACAAGTGCGCGGCATCGTGTTGATCACAGCGGGATTTGCCGAGACGGGGGACGAGGGGCGCGCCGCCGAACAGATTCTGCGCGCGAAAGCGGACGCGGCCGGCGTGCCGTTGGTCGGCCCCAATTGCCTCGGCATTTTGAACCTGATTGGCGAATCGCCGTTTAACGCCACGTTCAGCCTCGCATCGCCCCGTCCAGGCGATGTCGCAGTTTGCACGCAAAGCGGCGCTCTCGGCTTCGTCTTTCCTGATTACATGCAGCGTTACGATCTGGGAATCGCGCAACTCCTTTCGCTTGGCAACAAGCTGATGGTCAGCGAGAACGATGTTCTGGAACTGTGGGAAGACGATGATCGGCTGCGTGTTGTACAACTGTACCTGGAGTCGCTGCAGGACCCGCGGCGTTTTGTAGAGATCGGGCGACGACTGTCGCGGCGTCGCCCGCTGGTCATGCTGTACGGCGGACGAACTCAAAGCGGCTCGCGTGCTGCGGGCAGCCACACTGCGGCGCTCGCAACGCCTGTCGCGCTGATGCGCGCCGCCGCGCGGCAGGCCGGCGCCGTTCTCGCCGATTCGCTCGAGGAGTTCTTCGATGTGGCCGCGCAACTAGCGCTTCAGCCGCCGCCGCACGGCGTACGGACCGCCGTATTGACCAACGCCGGCGGACCTGGCGTGCTCTGTGTGGATGCACTCGCGGCCCGCGGATTCGACGTCCCGAAATTGTCGGCGGCGACTCGGCAGAGTCTACGGAAGCGGCTTCCTCCGCATGCGTCGGTCGGCAATCCGGTCGATCTGGTCGGCTCTACCTCGCCCGACGAGTTTGCGGATTGTCTCCGTATGCTCCTCGAATCTACAGAGATCGACAACATCGTCGTCCTTTACGTACCCAGGACCGCCGACACCTCGGCGGCGGTGGCGCAGGCCATCGGTTCCGCAGCGACGGCAGCGCCGCACGACAAGACGCTGGCGGCCGTGTTCCTGGAGTCGGGAGGCCCGCCTCTGGAGTTGCGCGTCGGGAAGGCAGCCATTCCCTGCTTTCCCTTTCCCGAAAATGCCGCGCGTGCGCTTCATGGAGCGCGGCGTTACGCTCGCTGGCTAAAAGATTATGAATCGATGCCGACCGACTCGACGCGTGAAGTCGACCGCGCGCAGAGGGACGCATCGCCTTGGCTTCACGAGCCATTGTTTGAACACGATGGTTGGCAGAATGCGACGACCATCGACGGATGGATCGCCAGCGTCGGACTGAGCGGCCCTGATTGGGGCAGTGCGCGCACGGTCGACGAGGCGCTCGACCTGTGGGAGAAATTAGGCGGTCGCGTGACGATGAAGACGCTCGCCCCCAGTCTCTTGCACAAGTCGCGAGCAGGCGGAGTGGAGAACGATCTGCGTTCGTCGGATGAGGTGCGAGCGGCCTTTCGTCGGCTGTCGTTGGCGGCTACGGACGTCGAGGGAGTGCTAGTTCAACAATTCCGGCCAGGCGAGCGGGAAGTCTTTGTCGGCGTTCGACGCGATCCACGCTTCGGGCTCGTGCTGGCCTGCGGCGCGGGAGGCACTCGCGTTGAACAGCAGCGCGACGTCGCTTTTGGCATGGCGCCGTTAAGTTGCGCGGAGCGAATTGCGTTGGCGGAGGAAGCCGGCTTGCTTGAAGAAGCCCCAGACGCCGCCGCGCAAGGAGCAGCGATAATCGACCTATTGGAACGGATCGAGCGACTTGCACTTGCCACTCCTGGGCTGGCGGAAGCCGACTTCAATCCCATTGCCATCAGTTCGCCGGGGCCACCGCTGTTACTGGATGTGCGGCTGCGCATCGATCGATCTTCGCCGCGAGAATGAAGTCATTCTCGCTGAGGCCGCCGATCGCGTGCGTCCAGATTTCGATGACGATGTTGCGATAACCGGTCAGATGCAAGTCGGGATGATGCTGCTCCGCCTCCGCCAACTCGGCGACGGCTCGAAAGAATTCCATCGCCGCTTGGAAGTGCTTGGCCTTCCAGCGCCGAGCGATGCGTTGGCCGTCGGCCGTGAGCGACCATCCTGGCAGCGCGTGGAGCTGCAGTTCGCACGCCTCGCGCGTCCAGGCGGCGACTCCCCCTTCACAGGGCAGACAGCGTTTTTCCGTGAGTGATTCGTGGTCGATCATGAGGGACCAAAACCGAGCGAAGGAGCGACGGCGGCGAGCGCGTCGATGACGAACTGAATGTGGGCGTCAAGTTCCACTCCCAGGTCAGCGGCGCCGCGAACGATGTCGTCGCGATTGACGGCCGCTGCAAAGCCCTTCGCCTTGAGCTTCTTCTTGACGCTGGAGGTTTGCATGCCTGCGAGTCCCTCGGGACGCACGTGCGCGACCGCCGTGATGAATCCTGACAATTCGTCGCAGGCGTACAGCGTTTTGTCGAGTCGCGAGATGCGCGGGCAATCGGGCAAGTAGTCGGCGTGCGACTTGATGGCGTAGATGATTTCCGATGGACAGCCACGCTCGGCGAGGATCTCGGCGCCGCGCAGCGGATGGTCAGGCGGATTCGGCCAACGTTCGTAGTCGAAGTCGTGCAGCAGTCCGACGACGCCGAACTGTTCCTCGTCGTCGCCAAAACGTCTCGCGTAGGCACGCATGGCGGCCTCGACCGCCAACATATGGCGACGCAAGCTGTCGCTCTGCGTGAACTCGCAGACCAATTCCCACGCAGTTGCTCGATCCACGGTCGCGTCTCTTTGTCTGACGGTGAGCCGGCTGGGCGGAGCGCCGCAGGCGTGCCGGCGGTTACTGAGGCCGTCCGAAAATCATTCGACCGGCGCTCGTTTGCAGCACGCTTGTGACGGCGATTTTGACGGAACGATTGATGAAGTCGCGACCACCCTCCACGACGACCATCGTGCCGTCGTCCAGATAGCCGACTCCCTGCCCAGGCGATTCGCCCGTCTTCACCACCTTCACCTCGAAGCTTTCCCCCGGCAAGAAAACCGGCTTCAACGAGTTGGCGATGTCGTTCAGGTTGATGACCGGCACATTGTGAATGCGAGCCACTTTGTTGAGGGCGTAGTCGCCAGTGACAATCTTGCCGCCGAGGCTTTTCGCGAGCAACACGAGCTTCATGTCAACGGGCTGGCCGGCTAGTTCCGCCGGTTCATGGTCGTGGATCTTGAAGTCGACCGTTTCGCTGGAGCGGAGTTTGTTGAGGACGTCGAGCCCGCGACGACCGCGTGCGCGACGCAGTTTGTCGCTGCTGTCGGCAATCGCCTGCAATTCATTCAAGATGAACCGCGGCATGATGATTTGATTATCGAGCACATTGGTTTCGGCCAGGTCTGCGATGCGACCATCGATGACGACGCTGGTATCGAGCACGAACGGCTTCAGTCCCTTCACTTCCTTCGCAAACTCGACGTAAGGAATCACGAACCGAAAATCGTTGCGCGTCTGCATGAGCAGACTGATGCAGATGTAACACAGTCCGACGCCTAGCAATAATTGAATGACGGGAAAGCTGGCGTTGAGCGTGAGGTCGGGGTTCATCATGAGCGGTTGCAAAACCACTCCGACGGTGTACGTGAGGAACAACCCGATGAGGATGCCGAAGTAGACCGACGTGATGACGTCGAGGCGCTTGCGGGGGCCAAAGATATCGACGCAGATGATGAACAGCGCGCCGACCAAGACGAGGACGAAGAACAGCCACGAGTTCGAACCGACCGCCTTTTCGAACGTTCGGGAATTCATGATGGAGACGCCGACGCCGGCGGCCACCAAGAGGAACGTTCCGCGAAGTATCCAGATGCCCATATTCAACCTTTCGTCGGCGGCACCGAGCCGGCACCACTGCCGCCCTTCAGTTCGCCAACCAAGGCAGATTCTAGTCGCTGGGCTTTAGCTCGGGCTAGACCCGTTGCAAGTTCGACGATATTGCTCGTCGCAGAAGCGGTCGGTCATGCCGGCCAAAAAGTCGCCGATACTGCGGTGGATTCCCACCTGTTCCGCTCGACGTTGGTATTTGAGAGGTAATTTCTCAGGCGACCTAAGATAATGATTGAAGATGCTGCGCAAGCGTTCTTGAGCGTGGGTGCGGACTTCGATTAAGCGTGGATGTCGGTAAACTCGCGCATATAGAAAAACCTCGAGGTCACGCTTGCGATCATGGAGTTCTGGGCTGGACGCCAGCCGGAAGCTGGAGCGGCGAGCGGCGTCGGCGCTGGGGAAATCTCGTCGTAGCAGCTCGCGACCCGAATGTTGGAGCAGATCCCCCACTTGGATATCAATGAGTTCATGGACGATGCACAGGCGGAGCATTTTTCCTTGGAGATGCGGGGCCTGACGGCTCGCACGCTCCGCCGCCTCGCGGACCAGCGATGTTTCGAGCAGTTCGTCGATGGAGACGAGTCCGAGTTGGACGGCGTCGTCGGTGTCATGCGCGTCGTAGGTGATGCTGTCGGCCAAGTCGACGACTTGGACTTCGAGCAGGGGCGCCAATTCCGCGTGCAAGGCCCCGAGTTTGTCGGCCCGCACGTGTTGGCCGTCGAGCACTTCGCGAGTCAGATTGAGGCCGGGGAAGTTGGGATAGCGCGTTTCCAGTTCCTCGGCGATGACAAGGGCGTGCCGATTGTGCGAGAAGCCGCCGTGATCGGCGAGACATTCGTCGAGCGCGTCTTCGCCGGCGTGTCCGAAGGGCGGGTGACCGATGTCGTGGAACAGGGCAAGCGCTTCGACGAGATCTTCGTTGAGCCGCAGGGCGCGAGCCATCGTCCGCGCGATGGAGGCGACCTCATAAGTATGCGTCAACCGAGTCCGATGGTAATCGCCCATGTCGCCGGTGAAGACCTGCATCTTGCCGCTTAATCGCCGATAGGCCGCACTGTGGACGATGCGATCGCGGTCGCGCTGAAAGGGGCCGCGGTAGGCGTGTTCAGGTTCGGGATAGCGACGGCCGACCGAATCGCTGCTGCGCATGGCGTAGGGGGCGAGCAGCGAGGATTCGCGAGCAGCGACCGTTTGGAATTCCACCGAGCCTGGCATGGGGGCGTCGAAGCTGAGGGAGGGGCGTGAGCGAACCGCTCCCCTGTTGCGAGGGAAACGGCCATGTTACAGTTGAGGAGTTTACCCGGATTACTCTCAGGCCGCTATCGCAACATCCATGGTGAACACGCATTCCAGCGTTCCGGACGAGCCCGTGCGACCCACTGCGCCTCCTGTGCCGCAGCTTGACGACCTGATTCGACTGCGAGGAGCGCGCGTCCACAATCTGCGCAACGTAGACCTTGATCTGCCGCGCGACCGGCTCGTCGTAATCACGGGCCCTAGTGGTTCGGGGAAAAGCAGCTTGGCGTTCGATACGCTCTTCGCGGAGGGGCAACGGCAGTATCTTGAGACGCTTTCCGTTTACGCTCGCCAGTTCCTCCATTCGCTCGAGCGGCCGGAACTTGAAAGTCTGGAGGGATTGCCGCCGACCGTCTGCATCGACCAGCGACCCGGCGCTCAGAACCCACGCAGCACGGTCGCGACGGCGACTGAAATCTACGACTACCTGCGATTGCTATACGCCCGGTTAGGCGAGCCGCAGTGTTATCAGTGTGGAGCTTCGATTCGTCAGCAGACGCCCGATCAGATTTGCGAACGACTCATGCGGCTCCCCGAGGGAACTCGACTCATGCTTCTCGCGCCGCTCGTGCGAGGCCGCAAGGGCGAGCATGCGGCGGTGTTTGCACAGGTCAGGAAGGCGGGTTTTGTTCGCGTTCGCGTCGACGGGGAAGTGTACGATTTGGACCACGTTCCCGAATTGTCAGCGAAGAAGGATCACGTCATCGAAGCGGTGGTAGACCGCATCATCTTGAAACCGGATGGTCAGTCGCGATTAGGCGAGTCGATTCGATTGGCGATTAAGCACGGTCAAGGACTGGCGATCGCTTGCTTCTACGAGTCGCCGAACGGCGTGGCGAGCGCGGGAGGAAAGTGGCGGGACGAACTTTATAGCACTCAGTTCGCCTGTCCACACTGTGAGATCAGTTACGAAGAATTGGAACCGCGGACCTTTAGTTTCAACAGCCCTTACGGCGTTTGTCCAGTCTGCGAAGGCTTGGGTGCTCGAGTGGAGTTCGACCCGGAACTCGTCGTACCCGACGCCAGCTTGGCAATCGAACAAGGTGCGATTGCACCATGGCGAGGACGAAAGAGCTCGGCGCGGAAAGAGTCAAAGGAGTTTGAGGCCTTTCTGCAACAAGAGAAACTCGACGCGACGTTGCCTTGGGAAGCTTGGAAGCCGGCGGATCGAGAGCGCGCGTTGTACGGCGATGGGAAAGACTTCGCCGGGTTGTTGTTGTTTCTCGAAAAGGAACTCGCGACCGCCACGGACTCGGAGTGGAAGGAGTGGCTGGAGGCGTTTCGCGGGCCCGTTCGCTGCACGGCATGCCGTGGGTCGCGCTTAAGGCCTGAGGCGAACCACGTACGGTTCGCCGGACGCACGATCCATGAATTCACGCAACTGTCGGTGCGGGAAGCTCGCGAGACGTGCGGGGCGTGGAGTGCGACCGACGAGAACGTCCCGATCTTGACGCCGTTGCAATCGGCCATTGCGAGTCGCCTAGAGTTTCTTTGTCATGTGGGAGTCGACTACCTCACGCTCGATCGAGCGGCTGATACGCTGAGCGGCGGCGAGTTGCAGCGAGTGCGGTTGGCGACATGCATCGGTTCGGGGTTGGTCGGGGTGTGCTACATCCTGGATGAGCCATCGATTGGATTGCATCAGCGCGATAACGAGCGACTGATCGAGGCGCTGCGTGGGTTGCAGCGGCAAGACAATACGGTGCTGGTGGTCGAACACGACGAAGCCATGATGCGTCAAGCCGATTGGCTGGTCGATATGGGCCCCGGCGCCGGGCGATTGGGCGGCGAAGTCGTCGCGCAGGGGACGCCTGACGCCGTCTGTCGAGACGTGCGGTCGCTCACCGGCCAATTCCTCTCAGGTGCGCAGCGGATCGAGACGCCTGCGATACGGAGGAAGTCGGCCAAGAGTCGCTCGATTTCACTCGAAGGAGTGCGTACCAATAACCTCCGGGATGTGAGCGTGCAGTTTCCCTTAGGAGTGCTCGTCTGCATAACCGGAGTAAGCGGCAGCGGAAAGAGTTCGTTGATTAACGAAACGCTTGTGCCCGCCATGCTGCGTCGATTGGGCCAGAAGGCGCCCAAACCGGGGCCCTATGCGAGTCTCCGAGGCGCATCGGCGATCGACAAGGTGATCCCCATCGATCAAACGCCTTTGGGGAGGACGCCGCGCAGCAACGCTGCAACTTTCACCGGGGCGTTCGACGATATTCGAAAGTTGTTCGCAGCGACCCGCGAAGCCAAGCAGCGCGGGTTTGGGGCGAGTCGCTTTAGTTTCAACGCGAAGGGGGGACGCTGCGAGGCCTGTCAGGGACAGGGAATGGAGAAGTTCGAAATGAACTTTCTGCCAGATCTGTATGTCGAGTGCTCCGCCTGCAACGGCAAACGCTTCAACCGGCCGACGCTGGACGTCAAGTTTCATGGATTATCGATTGCCGAGGTCTTGGACTTGCCGGTTGATTCAGCGCTCGAGTTTTTCTCCAACGTCACTCAATTGCTGCGCCCCTTGCAGGCGCTGCACGATGTGGGTTTGGGTTACTTGCCGTTGGGGCAACCGTCGAACACGCTTTCTGGCGGCGAGGCGCAACGAGTGAAGTTGGCGGCGGAACTGGCGCGCGTCGACTCAGGCAATACGTTGTATGTGCTTGATGAACCAACGACGGGCTTGCACTTCGACGACATTCGCAAGTTGTTGTCGGTGCTGGGGCGGCTAGTCGACAAAGGCAATACGGTGATCGTCGTCGAACACAATCTGGATGTGGTCAAGTGCGCCGATTGGATCATCGACCTGGGACCCGATGGCGGCTCAGGCGGCGGATTCGTCCTGGCTGCCGGCACTCCAGAGGACGTTGCATCGCTGGAGGACAACGCAACTGGGCGATTTCTCCGCGAGATGCTTGGGCTGCCAAAAGCTTAGACGGGACGCGGCGCGAGTCCAATTTCGGATGCGTTCGTCCTGACGCTGGAGGATTGCGCCGGAGCACAGGGAGTTGCGAGTCGAGATGGCGGTGACGCTTTTGGAAAATGGGCGGTGGCGGCGACGTTCGCTTCGGGATCAGGCTGAGTCAAAGCGTGAAACTGTTCCCAGAGGCGGAATTGCTTGAGTAGGCCGTAAAAAGCCAGCATCATGCAAACCTGAAAACCGGGGACGCCGTCGAGAAAACCTCGCCGAATGACGTACAGGTGCAGAAAGCGGACAGGGAAATGCGCGAACATGCGCAGCAAGTTGGGCTTCTTGCCTTCGTCCCGTAGGTTGAGTGCGCCCCAAGTGGCATATCGATCGAGCTTGCGCATGTAGTGATCAGATTGCCACGTGGTGAAATGAACAAAGCGATTCTGCAATCGACCGACTCGCGCTCGAGGTAGTTCGACCTCGGCGTGCACCCAACGCTGCTGGTAGCGGCTTGCATCGCGACGAAACAGACGCAGCACTTTGTCGTTTCCCCAGCCGCCGTGGCGGATGGGATAGCCCAGAAAGTGATTGTCGCGCCAGATCCAGTAACCGTCGAGCGACTCATCGGGATTGGACAGTACTTTGCGGATCTCCGCCGCCAGTTCGGGCGTTACCCGTTCATCTGCGTCGACGACCAGCACCCAGGGGTGAGCTGCCTGTGGAATGGCCCAGTTCTTGAAGTTCGCCGAATTGACGTATTCCCGCTGAATGATGCGGCAGCCGCCCACGGAACGGACGATTTCGAGCGTCGAGTCGCGCGAGCCCGAATCGGCCACGATGATCTCGTCGGCGATAGATCGAACGGACTCGATGCACTGCCGAATGTTCTTGGCCTCGTCTTTGCATGGAATGATGACCGTGAGCGACATTCCCATGGCGATGGCTCCGAAGACGGCTTGCGGGAGTTTGGGAGGTTTCGTGAGTGCAGGGTGCCTCAAGTGCACGAATATGTAACCGACATGCCGGGGGAGCAGCTAGATCAGTTTTTGCTCGCCCAATGCAGCAAGGTCGCAAACAACCGCCATAGGATTCTCTTTTGGGGGGGACGTTGAGAATCAGGGCCGATTTTCGTCTGAATTGCGATTGGTAGTTCGTGGGGCTGTTTCCTCGTGAGGGAAGGAGCTTGGCGATGCCATCGAAACGACGACGTCAGATCATGGAAAAGAACCGGGTGGGCGCGTACCACTGCTTTTCGCAGTGCGTGCGGCGAGCGTTCTTGGCGGGGTTGGATCTGGTTTCGGGGAACGATTACACGTACCGGAAAGAGTGGGTGCGGCAGCGGCTGGAGGCGCTGGCGAGCGTGTTTACGATCGATGTGCTGGACTATGCGGTGATGGAGAACCACGTCCACACGATCCTGAGGAACCGGCCCGATCTGTCCAAGCGGCTCAAGCGGCGGGAGGTGGCCGAGCGGTGGCTGCGGCTATCGCGGAAGAGTCTGCCGCTGAAGCCGCGGGCGAAGGCGGAGGAGGTGCAGGAGCTGCTGGAGGACCCGTTGCGGGTGGAGGTGCTGCGGGAGCGGCTGGCGGACATCAGTTGGTTCATGATCATGCTGCTGGAGCCGATCGCGCTGAAGGCGAATGCGGAGGACGAGTTGATCGGGCATTTTTGGGCCGAGCGGTTCGGGAGCGTGCGGTTGCCGAACGACGAGGCGCTGTTGGCGTGCAGTCTGTACGTCGACTTGAACCCGATTCGAGCGGGACAGGCGACGTCGCCGGAGGACTCGATCTACACCGGGGCGTGCGACCGGCTGCGGGACTTGCAGGCCGAGCGGCAGGCGGCGGACCAGCGACGTCGGCAGGAGGTGCTGCGGCGAGTGCTCGGGGAGGAGGCGGTGGGGGAGCCGACCGACGACCGGCTCGAGGGGGCGGCAGGGGCCGGGACGGATAAGGAGCTGACGGCGTCGCTGGAGCGAGTGCGGGCGCGTCGGCAGGCGGGCGAACTGAGCGAGCGGGAGGAGTCGGTTGGTGCGCCGGGGGAGCTCGCGCCGCAGGAGCGAGCGACTGGGGAGGGAGGAAGCGGCGAGGGGGGCGACGGCGGGGGCTGAGGCGACGGAGGAGGTCAGGGCGCCAGCGGCGAAAGAGACGCGAGCAAAGAAACGAGCGAAGAAATCGTCGAGCGGAGCGACGACGACGGGGGCGTTGACGGGGCGGCGGCGGTCGGGGTGGTTATCGTCGGTGCGGGTGGAGGGGGACGGTTATGCGGGGGTGGAGGCGGGGCGGCGGGCGTCGGACACGGGGTATTTGCCGATGGACTTGGAGAAGTACTTGGTGTTGTTGGAGGCGTGCGGGCGGGAGGAGGCGGCGGGGAAGCGGGGGGTGATTCCGGAGGAGCTGCCGCCGATTTTGCAGCGGCTGGGGTTGGACGCGGGTCGGTGGACGGACGAGGCGTTGAAAGCGGCCGAGCGTTTTGCGCGGATTGCGGTCAGCGCGGCGCGGCAATCGCGCGAACGCCGGCCCAAACCAACCCACTAGGCAGACAGTCTGCCTAGTGGGGGGGGGAATGCGCCGGCGTTCGTTCGCGCGCGTTTTTCCTTCTCGCCGGTCGATCTTTTCGCGTTGCGCACCGCGCGCACGCTCGTTTCGACGACGTCTTCACGCCGTCGCTGCTCCCGGTGCGCGCCGGGCGACTACAAGCACGACGACTGCCTTGGGACGTCGCTGCTACAATGGGCGATCTCACGAGCGGCATTGACTCGAAACGTGCGTCTGCGGACAGGCCAGCAACTTTATCCCCCCAGGCTCTTCCGCTTCAGCCAATTCCGACAGCCTCCTAATCGCCAGGTGCTACATGGTCGCGCAATGTACTCGATGCATCGCCAATCTGAGTTCGCCCGAACGACATCTGATTCTCGCGGCTGTCGCTCTCGCAGCGTTCTTGGCCTTGCCGGCCACTGCCGCTGAACCTTACTTTGCCGCCGAACTCATCTTTCCCCTTGATCGCGAGCACAACCATGCGCCCGGCATCGTTGAATGCCCCGATCGCACCCTGCTCGTCTCCTGGTATCGCGGCTCGGGCGAACGCCGTGCCGATGACGTTCGCCTACTCGGCGCCCGCCGACTCGCCAACCAATCCGCCTGGACCAGTCCATTTTCTCTCGCCGACACCCCAGGATTCCCGGACTGCAATACGGCGCTCTTCATCGACCGAAAACAACGCCTCTGGCTCTTCTGGCCTGTCATCCTCGCGAACACCTGGGAGTCGTGCATCACCCAATTCCGAGTCGCCGACCACTACAATTCGCCGTCCCCGCCCGTTTGGTCTTGGCAGGGAATAATGCCGCTCATCCCAGACCAATTCGCCGCTGAAATGCATCGAGCACTCGACACGCGACTTCGCGACGGCCCGCCCCTGCCCGAGGCCTCGCCTGCAGCCCTGGCCGCGCTCCGGACTCGAATCGATGACAAACTCAGCCAACGACTCGGCTGGCAGCCCCGGTGCAAACCACTGCAGCTCCCCTCAGGCCGAATCCTCTTGCCGCTCTACAGCGATACTTATTCCGTCAGCCTCATCGCCTACTCCGACGACGATGGCGACTCCTGGCGGGCCAGCCGCCCGCTTGCCGGATTTGGAAACATTCAGCCGACGCTCCTGCGGAGAGTCGACGGCGCGATCGTCGCCTACATGCGCGAAAACGGCCCTCTTGAAAGGATCCGCGTCTGTGAATCACGCGACGAGGGACTCACCTGGGGCTCCGTCGAATCACTTGACTTGCCCAATCCGGGCGCTGGAATCGACGGCGTGCGACTTGCCAACGGCCATTGGTTGCTTGTCTACAACGATACAACCAAAGGACGCCAGCGCTTGGCCGTCTCGGTCTCCGACGATGAAGGCCGTACCTGGCCGCATACTCGTCACCTCGAGTCGCACGACCACGGCCAATACCACTATCCGGCCGTGATCCAAGCTCGCGATGGTCATGTTCATGTCGTCTACAGCTATTTCGTCGAGGCAGGCAAAAGCATGAAGCATGCCGAGTTTGATGAGGAATGGGTGCGAACTCGTCCCTGAGGTTCGGACGCAGCGAAGCACCTCGCCCCCCCTACTCCGGCCCGACTCGATGATTGAGCAAACCTATCGACAAGATTCACGACGCGTCCTCGCAACTCTCATTCGCCTCCTGGGCGACTTTGATCTCGCCGAGGAAGCGATGCACGAGGCCTTCGTCGCCGCCGCCGAAATCTGGCCCCGCGATGGAGTCCCTGCCAACCCACGCGCTTGGCTCGTATCAACCGGCCGTTTCAAGGCGCTCGATATCCTACGCCGCCGCGCCCGCTTTGAAGCCGCGCGCGACCAAATCATCCAACTTCGCACTCAAGTCGCCGCCGCCAACGCACATCGTGCCGCACTCGATGTAGAGGACGACCGCCTGCGACTCATCTTTACATGCTGTCACCCCGCCATCTCGCCGCAGATCCAGGTGCCGCTCACCCTGCGTGAAGTCTGCGGGTTGACGACCGAAGAGGTCGCCGCCGCCTTCCTCACCACCCCTTCCACCATGGCGCAACGCATTGTGCGCGGCAAAGCCAAAATTCGCGACGCCCGCATCCCCTTTGCCGTCCCTCGCCGAGAGGATCTCCAAGAAAGACTTGAATCCGTCCTGGCTGTCGTCTACCTCGTTTTCAATGAAGGCTATTCCGCGTCCGCAGGCGACCACCTCACTCGCCCCGACCTCTCCGCAGAGGCCATTCGCCTCGGCCGACTCCTTTGCGATTTGCTTCCAGACCCCGAATCGCTCGGCTTGCTTGCACTGATGCTCTTGCAGGAATCGCGTCGAGCCGCTCGAACGACCCCTGCGGGCGACCTTATCCTGCTCGATGATCAAGACCGTTCGCTTTGGAACATCGACCACATCCGCGAAGGCCGGCAACTCGTCGCGCGGGCACTCGCTCTCAACGACGTCGGCCCATACACCATTCAAGCTGCAATCGCCGCCGTTCATTCGGCCGCCAACCGCCCCGAGGACACAAACTGGAGCGAAATCGTCGATTGGTATGAGCTACTCATACGTTGCGCTCCCACTCCCGTCGTTCGACTCAACCATGCCGTCGCGGTCGCGATGCGCGACGGGCCGACCGCAGGAATCGCCGCCCTCGACGCACTCGACAACCACCGCGAGCTACATGACTACCACCTCTACGCCGCCGCTCGCGCCGATCTGTACCGACGAATCGGCCGCCTCGAACAGGCTCGATCGGCCTACCAACACGCCCTGGCACTCGCCAAGCTCGAACCCGAACGCCGGTTTCTCCAACGTCGCTTGGCTGAACTGAAGTGAGCTTCGGCCGAGGCCTGCAGGATCGCCAGTTGCGGCCTAAGTCCAGACATATTCACGACTTTCCAGCCGCTTTCAAAGAATCGCCGCACGCTTTTCTTGCTGGCTGTCGATTTGCCGCCGCGACGATCGACTACAGGTAGAAACTTGCCGTCGTTCGGCAAACTCATGAAACTCAATCGTACGCAACTCTTGACCATCCCGAGCCGCTCGATGAAATACATGCTCCTGATCTACAGCCGCGAATCCGATTGGAGCCAAGAAGAGTGGACGCGTTGCACCGTCGAATCGTCGGCCATCTGCCGCGAGTTGGCCGAGCAAGGCAAGTTCATCGCCGCTTCGCCGCTGCATCCGGTGACTTCCGCCACCAGCATTCGCGTCCGAGACGGCAAGCGACTCGTGACCGACGGTCCCTTCGCGGAAACGACCGAACAACTGGGCGGCTACTACATCCTCGACGTCGAAAACCTCGATGAAGCAATCGCCGTCGCTAGTCGCTTGCCGCCCGCGAAGAAAGGCACTGTCGAGATTCGACCGATCTACCAACTTCCCGATTCCATTCTCCAAGGAGCGACGCACATGCCAAAATCCCTTCAGCCGTATCTCTTCTACGGCGGACGTTGCGAAGAGGCGCTCGAATTCTATAAGCGTGGGCTTGGCGCAACCGTCACGATGATGATGACGTTCCGCGAAAGCCCCGCTCCGCCGCCTCCCGGAATGCTCGCGCCGGGGTTCGAGGATAAGATCATGCACGCGTCCGTCCAGATCGGCGAAACGCAATTCATGGCTTCCGACGGCTGCGACGCCGGCAAGGGATTCGAGGGCTTTCGACTCGCACTTCAGTTCGCAGACGAAACCGCCGCTCGGAAGGCATTCGACGCGCTCGCACAGGGCGGAAAAATTGACATGCCGCTCACCCCCACCTTCTGGTCGCCCTGCTACGGCATGGTCACCGATCCGTTCGGACTCGGCTGGATGGTCATGGTTTCCACATAGTCGAGTTGCTGTCGAAGTCCACGGCCGTCGAAACCTCATCAGATGGAGAATTACGACCAATGCGAGTGATGGTGATCGTCAAAGCGTCCAAGAGTTCCGAAGCGGGGGAAATGCCCAGCGGCGAGTTGCTGGCGGCCATGGGCGCCTACAACGAACAGCTCGTCCAGGCCGGCGTGATGCTGGCCGGCGAAGGGCTCCACCCCAGTTCGAAAGGCGTGCGAGTTCGATTCTCGGGCCCCGACCGAACCGTCATCGACGGTCCTTTCACCGAAACCAAGGAACTTATCGCCGGCTACTGGCTCTGGCGAGTGAACTCGATGGAGGAAGCGATTGAGTGGCTGAAGAAATGCCCCAATCCCATGCCGGAAGAATCCGAGGTCGAGATCCGTCGCGTCTTTGAAGCGGAGGATTTCGGCGCCGAGTTTACGCTGGAGATGCGAGAGCAGGAAGCGTCGCACCGCGCAGTCGCCTTGGGGCTGGGAACGCTACAGTTTCGCGACGAGCCGGCACGCGTGCTTGCGGGCGTGAACGGCAGTTACACGATGGAAACTCGGTCTGGCATCCCGGCGCAATGGAGCCGATTTGCGCCCCGAATGAAGCAGATTCCACACGCTTGCGGCGACAATTCCTACGGAGTCTGTTGGAACACGCGGGAGGACTGCGGCTTCGATTACCTTTGCGGCGTCGAGGTTGCCGCCGTCGATGGTTTGCCTTCCGATCTGACGACGCTCCAACTACCCGCGGGGCGTTATGCTGTGTTTGCTCACTCCGGTCATGTGTCGACGTTGCCGGCCGCGATCGACGCAATCTGGACGAAGTGGGTGCCTGACTGCGGTCTTCAAATTCGCAAGGCGCCGTTTGTGGAATGCTATACACCTGAATTCGATGGTCGCTTGGGCATGGGCGGCATGGAACTTTGGGCGCCGATTGAAAATTCCTAAAGCTGGAGAGTATTCGCTCGATGGATTCGAAGAAAGCACGCATCGTTGGCTGGGTGCTCAGCGCACTACTCGCGGCACTCCTAATCGGCCCCAGCGGACTGGGGAAATTCGTGGAATGGGAAGGAAAGGAAGAAGCATTCGCGAAGATGGGGTTCACGACGGATCTCATGTTCAAGATCGGCATCTTGGAAGTCGCGATTGCGCTACTGTTCCTCGTGCCTCGAACGGCCTTTCTGAGCGCCATTCTCATCACCGCCTACCTGGGCGGCGCCACCGTCACTCACTTGCGCGTCGGCGAACCATTCTTCATGCCGATCATCGTCGGCGTCGTCGTTTGGATCGCACTTGGATTACGTCGCCCTGGCATCTTCGCGATGGCCTTCAAGGGTTAGGCGTTGACGCTCAGTCGATCAACTCTTGCTTACGCAGTTCCGACTTCAGTCGATGCTGAGTCGGATACATGCTGACGAGCTTGAGCGCCTTGGAACGCACCAATCGGCGACCCGCGGGGCCGCCGATCGCATCACGAACGGCGGCCAGAATCTCGGCCGCCTCCCTGAAATTGTCGACGCCCTTTGCTTCCGCAAGAGCGGCCGCCTTCGCGAGCCACACTTCCGGCGCCGATCGCATTTCGGCCAACCTCTGTTGACGTTGCAACTCCGCCTTTTCCGCTTCACGCTTTGCACGGTTAGCCGCTTCGCGACGACGCCGTGCGACTTCGGTCTTTCGGAGCTCGGCCGTTCTCTCCAAAAGTTCCGACAGTAGGCGCTTCGGCGGCGAAACGGGCCAGTCCGGCAGACGCTGGCTTTCACGCATCGTCGCTAGCAATTCGGCCTTGAGAGTGATGGGATCTTCGTCAAGCAGCCTGCGCAGGAGAGCCGTGCGACTCGCGTCGCCGAGCGACTTGAGCCATAAATCGACCGCCTCGGATTGCAGTTTATCCGCCTCGAAATCCGGTATTCCGTCGGCCGCCGCATGGACGATCAAGGGATCGACATCTACGTAATCAAGCAATGAGTCGATCGACTTCGCGAGGCTTCCGAGTCCATTCGGGACCGGCGGTTCAAGCGTTTCTGCCGGATCGAGGTAGGCATCTGACGTGCCGCACAGCCAGACCAAATAGAGCGCACGTTGGTCGCCCTTTATGAGCAAGTCGCGCAGGGTCGCGGCCGCGTCGAGCACCGCGTCGACATCGAAACTGCTGTTTCTAACCTCTTCGAAACTTGGCGCAATGACCAAGATTCCAGCCTGCCCTCGTTTGTCTGGATTCCAAATGACGTTTGTGCCATCCACGTATTGCGACCAACAACTCTGTGCGAACGGCAATCCCAAGGGCAACCGCATCCGAATGTCGACGACGCCGGAGTTGCTGTTCGACGCAAATAGGTCGTACCCATTTCGCAGCATCTCGTCGATGTCGCCGCGAAACGAACTGTAGTGGTACTCGACTTCGAACTCCCACTTTGTGAACTTCGCGCGCGACGACTGCTTCCCCATCAACTCCAATTGCTTGTCATTCAGCGGTCGGTCGACGGCGCGAAACTTGACGATCTGGAATTCGCTCATGTTGGCAAGCCTGCGGAAAAGACTTCGTTGAACCTGCAGCGACGTGAATTGTCGCCAGCGCTTCCCGATTGCTCCAGAGGGCTTCTTTAGGAACTGCCGTTCTCCCGTTACGCTGCATCGATGTTGAAACGCGCGCCGCGCTTAGGTCGGCGTGCTGCGGGACCACGCTTGGGTTCATCGACTCCCAGAAAGAGCGAGCACCGACCCACCAACCACCCTTACGATGAATCCGCCTTCTCGCACCCGGGCGGCGGTGTTGGGACGCCAGACGCTGGGAGGCGGCCTGCAGTGCTCAGCGCCTGCCTCAATAGAAACTCGATTTGGGCGTTGACGCTGCGCAAGTCGTCTTCGGACCATTTGCGTATCGCCGCGAGGATGCGCGGATCGATGCGTAGTAGGAATGCGTCTCTTGCCACGTCGTTCGCCCCCGCTCTTGGACGGTCCTGCCCGCCGTTCCCAACTGGTCCCGTTAGTGATAAAGCGAGCCGGCGTTTACCACTGGCTGAGCATGCCGGTCGCTGCACAGGACGACGAGCAGGTTTGACACCATGGCCGCCTTGCGCTCTTCATCGAGCTCGATAACCTTTCCCTGGGCGAGATGATCCAGCGCCATGTGGACCATGCCGACTGCGCCTTCGACGATCTTGGTGCGCGCGGCGACGATGGCTTGAGCTTGTTGCCGCTGCAGCATGGCGGCGGCGATCTCCGGGGCGTACGCCAAGTGACTGATGCGTGCCTCGATCACCTGGACGCCGGCCTTTTCCAGCCGCTCCTGAATGTCCTTGCAGAGATGCTCGGAGACTTCGGTCGTGCTGCCGCGCAGCGACGTGTGATGATCTTCGCTGTCATATGGATGACGGCTGGCGAGACTGCGCAACGCCGCTTCGCTTTGTACCGCCACGAAGTCCTCGTAGTCGTCGACTTCAAACAGCGCCTCGGCCGTGTTCACGACCTTCCACACCACCACCGCGGAAATCTCGATCGGGTTGCCGTCGCGATCATTCACCTTGGAGGGGACGCCTCGAGTTCTCGTGCGTTCGGCCACGACATGGCCAGAGGCGTCTTTCCGCTCGGGCGTGGTCGTCGCACCCGTCTCAAAGTTGCGAACCCTCAGCGAAATCCTTCGCTTGGAGTAAAAGGGATTGACCCAGTAGAACCCTGACTCGCGGGCCGTTCCCTTGTACTCGCCGAACAGCAGGAGGACTCGCGCTTCATTGGGTGCGATGGCCATCAACCCAAACAAACCAAAGAAGGCCGACGAGAACAAGAAGATCTCGCCCACGACCAGCCCGCCGGTCAAGACGGGCGGCCGCCTCTCGGCGCCGGCGACCGTCCAGAAAAAGGCTGCAGCGGCCAGCCCCATCAGCCCCAAGCACCCAAACAGCGGCCCCCAACCGGCACTCGGACGAATCGTCTTTTCCGTATGCATTCCCGTTCCTCCCCTCGCTTACGCTCGAATACATGGTTGATCCTGAAGTGATATCATCTTGATATTCGCCGGCGAGGGGGCGATCTTGGCAAGGCGGAAAAAAGTGTTTGGAACGAGTATGAATGACGTCTCGGGCTTCGTACGCCCTACGGCTTGACTAACTCCTCTGCTTCGCGCCGGAGAACTCGGAGCGTCGCCGTCGTGGTCCATGGCCAAGAGTCGGGATGCAGGGACTGCGCCGCGCGGGCTTCGGCCAGGGCGGCGTTCGCTGCGTTGGATTGGCCCAGTTGCTGGAGGACCATGGCGCGCAAAAGCAACTGCTCGCACGACGTCTCGGTGCGGCCAGAGACTTCCGTCAAGTATTCGAGCGACCTGGCGGAGCGGTTGGCGCGATAGAGAATGCCGGCCAAGGCGAGTTTTGTACGACTACCATCGGGATCGTCGTACCAACCGGTGACGATCGCCTTCTCCGCCATCTCGATCAGCGGCGTGTAATCGTCGACAGCGCCTGGTCCGAGAGAGCAAGTCTGGACGATCGTGGCAGCCGCCTGGGCCGGCACGCGAGCCATGAGGTCGTCCTTGGAATAGAGTTCGTGGGCTCGAGATAACGTCAAACGGCAGACCTGTTGATAGCCGGGGAGGTCGTTGGCCAGAAGTCGTACGAGCGATTCTTGAAGCAGGAAGTCGAAGGGGTAGGAGCCTGACTGGCGTGCTAGAACCAAGTCGGCCGTCGCCTCGTCATAGCGGCCGACAATCGCTAACGCGCCGGCCCTGGACGACAAGATGCGGGCGTCGGGGGGCGAATCATCCAATGCTCGTGAGTAATCTTCGACCGCCTCGCGCCAACGACCGAGCCCGGCGTAACAGTCGCCGCGGCGAGCATAATGACCGAGTTCGGCGGGCTGCTGGGCGATCAATTGTGAAAAACTCTCCAATCCAGTTTGCCAATCTCTGACTTCCCAGGCGAGTTCGCCGCGGCCAAGAAGCAGGCGTCGCTGGTTGGGCTCGCGATCAAGGCGCCGAGTAAGTCCCAAAATCGACGCCCTCTTTTGCCAAGCGTGGAGTTCCAGGCGGTCGTAAGCGAAACCGAGTTCGATGGCTCGTGCGACGTCCTGAACGGCCGCATCGAGGTGCTGGGGGGCGAGCAACTGCCGCGCGACGCCCCGATCAAACCACACCTGGGGATCGTTCGCCAAGCCGCCCTCGATCGCGAACGCGGCGTCCGAGATCGACTGTTCAAGCTGCCGCATGATGTTGGGGGGAAAGCTGCTTAGGCGACTCGGTGGAATGCTGCTGATGCGAGCCGTCACGGCCTGGGCGCGACGCTTCCGCAGTACGGCGTCCGCCGGCGCCGCCGCGACCAGTCGATCCAGATGAAACTGAGCGGAATACCAACGGCCTGCGGCCGTCGCGGAGCCAGTCGGCTCCTGATTCGCCGCCATTTCCATCAGCCTTGCGGAGTTGCGGTGCCAATCGTGCTGGAGCGACGACAGCTCTTTACGTTGTTCGTCGGACTCCCCTACTCTCCACCGCCGCTGTGCGCCCCAATGCTGCCGGAGTGCGGTCGGTTCCAGGGGTGCATAACCAGCGACCGCGTCGATTTGATGGCTGTCGACAAGCCGCGACCAAACGCTCCAGTTCTCGGCGTCCCTGGCCTCGGAACCAATCTGCCAAGTTCGCAGCGAATGGTCGGCAGTGCAGTACAGGCTATTCGCATCCAAGCCGAATACCGGGAGCACGTCATGGACGGAACTACCGATCAGCCGCTGCGTGGCAATGGGCAGGCTCAGCGGCTCCGCCCGAGTCGCATCGAGAAGCTGCGTCCGATGTTCATCGAGCCTCACCAGCAGCAGTCGGCCATCGGCACTGTAGCGGATCGGCGCCCCATCACTGTGCGGCGATCCGAGGACGTTGTGGACGTTGCGAATCAACGGCGCCGCCAAGCGTCCAGCGACGGTATCCCATTGCTCCACGACGCGATTGCCATAGACAATCGCGATCCTGTCGCCGTCGGCACGGAATACGGCCGTCTCTGGCTGGCCGTGCAAGCGTCCGAGCGTGGTGCGCGGTCGTCCTGTGACGGAATCGCAAATGCTTGCGTCTCGCTCCTTGTTCACCAGCAAGTAGCGATCGCCAGCCGGCGAGAACACGAACAGTTCGTGTTCGTTCAAGTCGACCGTCGAGACCGGGCGGTCGCCGGGGGAGTTGGGCCACGTCTCCAAACGGAGACCTCGTTCATTGAGGTACTCGCCTTGAGACTGCCACTTCACGATGTAGACCACAATGCGTCCATCTGGCAGCAAAGCCGCGGCGCCGACCCGTTCGTCGTGAGACGGTTGGATGACGCGCAGTCGCCGCCCAGATGCGACGTCGACCAGTACGGCGGCGCCGTGGCTTAGGGTTGCGAGCGCCGTTCGCGAGTCGGAAGCAAACGCGATCTGGGTGACTCGCGACTCGAAGCGAAGTTCCGGACCGACCGGTTGACGACTCGCGAGATCCCAGACGCGAAGCCGCCCGTCCGGCTTGCTGCCGCCTCGATCAACGGCGATATCCGAGGGGCCCTGACCGACGGCCAAAGAGCGGCCATTCGGGCTGACTTGTAGGCAAGAAACGTCGTGGCCGTCCATCTCGGACAGCACGGAAAGGTTGGCGCCAAGTTGTTTCAGGTCCCAGACTTGCAGGACTCCATTGTCGCCCGAGGTAAGCAACTGGTCCCCGTCGGCGCTAAACTCGGCGCGCAAGGCGCCGAACTGCCGATCGACTGACACGGTCGCCATATCGCGCGAAGCTAGGTCGATGATGTGGAACCGTCCGCGCGAGGCCTCCGCACCGCGCGACGAGACGAGCAGCCGCTGACCGTCGGGACTGAATTCCAGTTGATCGGCGGATTTGGAGATCGGTTCCTCGTGAAGCGTTGATGCAAAACGATTCCAGGCATCAAAGACGGTCAAACTACTGCGTCCTGCTTGGTGCTTGATCACGGCAAAGTGGAGGCCGTCTGGCGACATGGCAAATCGTTCCACTCGATCCTGAAAGTGGATGGGCAGTTCGACCGATCGACCGTCAGCGACGCACCAGCCCGACACGCTCTCATCGCGAAGGTGCGCGTAAACGATGGAACCGTCGAGCGAGAAGAAGGTGTGAGCGACATTGATCGTTGTGGCGATGGGGGAATGCGCCGGTTCGGCGGTCGCGCTGTTCCAAAGCTGTAATCGGCTTGGTCCGCTGCCGCGGCCGCCTGTGAAGTCATAACAAAAGGTCGCGAACCTCTCTCCATCGGGACTGAATACCTGTCCTGGGATCGCGTCCGGATCGATCTGTTCGCCAGGCAACGCCGCCCCCACCGGCTGGCCGTTCACCGCGTCGAACAAGAGAACTTCACTCAGTGATTCGAGGACGTGTCGCCAAACAAGAAGCCGTCGACCGTGAGGGCTGATGACCAAGCCGCGAACATCTCGGACGGGAATCGGGGGCAGGGTCCTTTCGCCAGTGGCCGCCTGGAAACAGTGAATCGCCCCATCCGCCACGACGAAAAGTCGCTCGCCATCCGGTGTAAAACATCCCAGCCCGCCGGCCAACGCAGGCAGCGAAAGGGGAGCGAATAGAACTTGTCCTGTTTCGGCGTTTAACACGACGAGTTGGCCGTCGTAGTCGCCATCTGCAGGCGGATTGGCGGGCAGGGCGATCGCCGCAACGTAGCGTCCTTGAGGCGAAAAGAACGCTTGCCGTACGGGATGTTGCAAGCCGCATGGTTCGCCGAGCGTGCGGCCCGAAACGGCATCGATGATCTCAAGCCACTGGCCGTGAAAGAACGTGATCCGTCGCGCATCGGGGCTGAAGTGCGCCTCGGGAATCTGACCGTCGCGAAACAAGCCGCCGACAAGGCGAGGCAACTGACGATCCAGCATGCTTAGCCTTCGCCGATGCATGTCCGTTCGGTTGCTGGTCGGATCGTCTGCATCTTGTAGGAGTGCTTCGGCGAACCAGACCGCAGCCCGAGTCGGTTCACCGTCGCGAATCGCGCTCCCCCCCTCCTCCACAAAGTGACGGACCAGTCGCGAGCGGCTTTCCGCAGCTCGTAGTTCAGCGAGGCGGGCGCTATTCTGCGCAAGTCGGCGTTGCTCGCGCGCGTCGAGCCAGGCCGTTGTAACGATTAGGAATGCGCCGCCGACGACCAAGCCGAGCAATCCTGCCAGGGCGGCCGGCAGCGGATTTCGTCGGCACCAACGCCACGTCCGCTCGACGCGAGAAATTGGACGGGCCTGAATTGGTTCGCCGCGCGTCGCGCGGTTCAAGTCGTCCGCTAGTTCGCTGGCCGTCGCATAGCGGCGACGCGGATCCTTCTCCAGGCATTTCAATACGATCGTCTCAAGATCGCGAGGGGTCCTCGCATTGAGACGGCGCGGCGACGGGGGATCGTCGTGAATGACTTGATGCAACAACATTCGCATGTTGCCCCGGAATGGCTTCTCGCCAGTCAGCAACTCGAACAGAACGACTCCTAGTGAATAGACGTCAGAGCGTCCGTCCGCATGGCGTCCTTCGCCTTGCGCCTGTTCGGGCGACATGTATGCGGGCGTACCCAACACCTGGCCTTCCATCGTCATCGTCACTTCCCCGGCAGTTCGTTTCGCCAGGCCGAAGTCCATGACATGCGGTTCGCCGGCCGAATCGAGCATGATGTTCGACGGCTTCAGATCGCGATGCACGACGCCGGCCGCGTGGGCATGCGCGAGGGCGCGCGCGATCTTTGCGACCAACGCCGATGACTCCTCGATTCCTGGCCGGTCGCTCGTCAGGCGGTCCGCCAAGGTAATGCCGTCGACGAATTCGCTGACGATGAACACCGTGTCGTCATTGCGGCCGACTTCGTGTACCGCGACGATGTGAGGATGCCTGAGCTGAGCGGAGGAGCGAGCTTCGCGAAGGAACTGTTCTAGTTCGCTTGGTGCGAGTTGACCCTTGCGCGGAATCTTGACGGCGACCAGTCGGTCAAGCTCGGGATCGTGCGCCTTCCAGACAGCGCCGAATGCGCCGGCGCCGAGTCGCTCGATCAATTGGAAACGCCCGACGGACAGTGGACGACCGCCCGTAAAAGTCGCCGTGGCCTCACCCGCTAAACTGAATCCGGTGTCACACGCCGGACAGATCAGGTCTAGCGTAGGCTGTTCATCCACCAATTCGATGGCATGCTGGCAGTGCGGACAACGGATGTGCAGATGCCGCCCTTCCAAGTCCCCCAATCCAGCCTTCAAGAGGCAGCGAGGACAGAGTCCTTGAGGGGCATTGGCAGGAAGATCGGCGCCGCAGCCGGGGCAGTTCGCGGGCGAGTTGCTCATGGGTCAGCCTCACTTGTGTACTCCTTCCTACCGGAATCTTCGCGAGGTGTGACGCAGAAATCATGTGCGAGGGGGGAAATTCTCGAAATCAGCTCTCAAACGCCCGGAACAAAGCCGCCAGTTCTTCCGTCGCTTCCTCCTCTGAACAAACGGTTTGCGCGATCTCTTCGCGCAACAGTTCTCGGTAACGCTTTCGCATTCGATACACGGCGGCGCGGCAGGCGTCGGCAGAGATGCCTAATTGGCGAGCGACCGCGGGCGAGCCGCCGAGTGCCTCGCAATCACCGACCAGCAGCGGTTTCAGCAACTCGAAATCCCGCGATCGTCCCGCCTGGGACCATTCTTGGGCCAGCCGGCTCAAGACCGTATCGAGCAGTTGAATCGCCCATTGGCGCTCGAATAATTGCTCTGCAGAGGCCGTGTCTGCAGCGATCGCCGCGTACTGCGACTCGGCGCGTTCGAAATCAAGCGACAGCGGCGTCCGCCTGCCTCCTCGCTTCTCGGCGCCGGCTCGCTCCCATTCGTTGGTCAGAAAGTTCTTGGCCGCGGTCAGGAGGAGCGAACGGAAGCGACCGCGGTCAGGATGGGCGACCTCGAGCAGGCGTCCGGAAATCAGTTTCGTGAAGAACTCCTGGGTGAGATCTCGAGCATCTTCGGCATGGGGCGTTCGCCGACGGATGAACGCGTAGAGCGGGAGCCAATAGGTTTGACACAGCGATTCGAGCGCTGCGCGAGCCTCCTCGCGTTTCTCGACGCCGACCGCACCAGCCGACAGTACGATGCTCCAGCGGGTCGAAGGAAAGCGGTCTTCTTGATTCTGGCCCGAACTGTGAGGACGTGCGTCCACGTTGCGATCACTTCAACTGGTTCACGACGGCGGCCTGACGCTCCAATTGGCTGCGGGCCGACCCGTGATGTTAGCACGCCCCGCCTAGGCCGTGGATAGTCTTGACTGGCTTCATGGTTTGGTGGATTGGGCGTTCATGGCAGATTGTCGCCAGTGAGGTTGGCTCCGCCCCTAGTAACCACTCGCTCGTTCGTCGGTATTTGCAAAACAGCGCAACTTCAAGAGCCGCAGCCGAGGACCGATGGCGCTGAATCGGCCCATCGTCATCCTCTCGCCTGCGGCCTAGACGAGGATCATCAACTAGCTCGCATCAACGGCGAGGTCGAAGCAGCGTCCGAGGTCGAGGGCTTCGCCCCGGGCGATTCTCGTTTCGTAGAGCTGTTCGAAGTTGGATGGAAGTCGCAGTCTCCAGTTGGAATCGGCGACGACGCCGGGGAGGTTGTAACGGTCCGACATGCCGAATAGGTCTGGGAAGAACAAGGATGCATGACGAGCGCGGCTTGCCAGCAGCGAGGCAAACAATCCGTGAATCAGCTCGCTCGCACTGTTTGCGACTCGCATCGCGAATCCATCGCGATCCTCGCGGGCCAACAACGTTGCGAGATAGCGTCCCCATTCGGCGGCTGAGGAGCTGCCGACCCAACTGGGCGCGAGCTCCCAAATCGATGGCGTGTCATGAGTGCCGAGCATGATCCAATCTTCCGGCTCCGCATTCTCCACGCGATAGACGTCCGTGGGATCAGCGAGTTTCAGCTTTTGCGTCACTCGGAAGCGTCCCAGGTTGCGCCGACTCAGTACGCACCCGATCTGGTAGGGTTGTGTACTTAACACTTCACACGCGATTGCGGTTCTCGAACAACCGTGCGCTGCCAGGCTGGCGACGACGGAGTCGATCTGAATCGCGTAGCGAGCGATCTGGCTCGCATCCAACTCGCGTATGCGGTGGTCCGAGTAGGCGGGCGCGGCTGTGTCGATCTGATCGGCGCGCGCAATCGACCATGCGCGAAGTTGCGGATGCAGCGGCTCGGCTGGCGAGGAAAATAGTCGCGCACCGTTCTGCACCGCGTGGAACGGGTCTGGGTCATCGGCTCGATATACCCACGGATCGATCCAACCGTGGGGATGGTCGATGCGTACGCCATCGCATTCTTCAAGCGTCTTATCGAGTCGCTGACGAACAAACTGCAGCACGGGGCCGGGCTGCTCGAGAGTGCCAAACTTGGCGGGATCGAATACCGAATATCCCCACGGCTGCCCCGCGAGATTCGTGCGGCTGGGCGGCGCCCCGAGTCGATAATCGACCAAGAATAGACTGGCTCGAGCCCAAGAATCCTGGGGCGATTGTCCGACTTGCATGTCCGCATAGAGCAGCAACCCGAGCTGGTCGAGTCGCCGACGCAGCGCCTGATGCTCTTCCGCGAGCAGCCATTGAATGAGCGCGTAGTTCTCGATCTGCTGGCGAAACTTTTCGCGAAGCTCCGAGAGCCGCTCGTTGGCGGCCGACTCTTCGCCGGGCCGAGGATTGAACAGTCTCTGATCGAACTCGCCTGCCGTCGTGCGTCCCCAATGGCCCCACCAATCGGCCTGATGTTCCGTGCAGAGAGCGTCGTATAGCGCATCGGGCACGAGCCAAGTCTCGTTGGAGGCGAGAAAGCGACGAGCTGCCGCGCGATCGTCGGCGCTGGCGCGGCTGACGATGTCTTCCACCGCCCGCTGATAGGCGTCGTCCAATCGAGTCTGCGACGGCGGATCCGACGCTCCTTGCACCGACTCGCGGATGGCCGCGAACGTCTCGGCTCGCACTAATCCCCGTTCCACCATTCGAGCCAGCGGCAGGTCGAGCGGATTGAGCGAGAACAGCGCGCCATCATACGGCGACGCACAGCCGCGCGGCGTCTTGCCTCGCGGACCAAGTTGAATGCCGTCGAATCCCAACTGTTGAGCAAACCGAAACAGACGGTCGGCGCCGCGAGAATACGGCGATCCACGCCCGCAGTCTTCGTCGGGGTCGGAGGGAAAGCTGGCGTTATGGATTTGCAGCATCAGGCAATCCACGCCCAACTTTGCTTTCGCCGCGCGGATGGACTTCAGCGAGCGAGCAGTCGGCCGCCGATCGGACATCGCAGGTTCTCTGATCTACGAGGGGAGCAAAGCCAAAATGCCTTCCAGCGGGATCTGGACCCACTCCGGCCGATTATTCAATTCGTAACTCAATTCGTAAACCGCTTTCTCCAGCAAGTAAGCATCCAACAGAGTTCGCAAGGGATCAGATTCGGCGGGCAAGAAGGAGCCGGTTCCTGCTTTCGTCAAATAGGCTTGCAGGAAAGTCGCTGCACTCCAGCTGTACCAAATCTGCATCCAATACTCGCCGGCGTGAAACTGCTGACCGGACGTCAGTGCATCGAAGGGACGGCTGGCCAACGCGACACGAGACGCATAATGGAACGAGCGCAACATGCTCGCAACGTCGCGTAGGGGCGAAGTCTTGATCCGTCGTTCGCTAACCGGCCGAGCCGGTTCCCCTTCGAAATCGATGATCACGAAATCCTTTCCGGTGAACAAAACTTGACCGAGGTGGAAGTCGCCGTGGCAGCGCATACGCAGCGCGGTGAGCTTGCCCCCTAATAACTCGCGAAAACACCCCTGCAGCGTCTTCTCCAGCTGCAGAACGCGGTCGGCGAGGCCTCGCGCAGGTTCCTTCAAGCTGGTCAGGTTTCTCCGCAGCAACTGCAATGCGCGTCGAGCCTGAGCTTGAAACGATTGGTACAGACTGCGCTGATACAGTCTTGTGAACGGCTCGGGACGAAACGCCGAGTCTTCGCCCTCGGCCAACGCCAAGTGCAGCTCCGCTGTGCGCCGACCAAGCAGCTCTGCGGATTCCAAGAACGACCCGATCATCGCGCGGGCCTGTGCGGGCATCGTTTCCTTCGTCAGTTGCAACAGCGGCTGGCGCGGCAGCAACAGCGGGTCAAGCTCCTTATGGGAAGCCTCTGATTCGACTCGTTCAAAATACCGCCCTAACTCGTCCAGCGTATAAACCCACGCGTCGCCTTGGTTCGGTACGAACTCGTGCAGCACCCCGATCGTGAACGACTCGCTGGGGGGATTCGCGCGCATCGCTTCCCCGGGGCCGCTCGACGTCGAATAGACCAGGGCGCCGGCGAGCCGCGGAACGCACGTCGGCCGCGCCGACTCCGTGAGGAAGCGGCCGATCTCCAAGTCGGGATTCTCGCCCGGCATCAAGCGTCGAAAGACTTTCAGGATGAGACGCGAGTCGACCAAGATCGACGTGTTGCTCTGCTCGCCCTGATGAACGGCGAGCGAGTCGAAGCTTTGGCCGGCGTGCGGCGGGTCGCGCAAGACGTTCGTCGGCAAGCCGACGATCTTGCCGCGACGACCCTTGAGCGTGCGTCGCCGTCCGATCGTTTCCAGAACGGGGCGCCAAAACGCCTGTTCCCATTTTGCTTCGCACAAGGTTGCGCCCGGCTTTCCATCTCCTCGCTCCAGCCGCAGGATGCCCGCGCGCGGATGGTCGCCAAGGATGTTCCTCGCTTGCTCTTCGGCCGCGAACACGACCGGTATGAGGTACAGGTCTGGGTCGCCTTCGACATAGTTGACTCTCGCGAGCAACAGCCGCATTGGCGCCGTCTTGCCGCCGCCCGCGACTTCAAAGACGTCGACCAATTGGGCGTCGAGGATGGGGCGCGCCTTGCCGGCGAACCAACGCTGTCGTTTCAAGAAACGCGGCAGGACTCGCTCTAGCATCTCCTGCCCCTTGCCGGCCAGGAGCTGATCCCACTCGCCGCTCGGCAGCGAGCACGAAGGCAGCTCGACGCCCAGCGACGTGACCTCCGCCTCCGGCCAGCTCAGACGAAACCAATAGAACGAATACGGTCCCAGCGTCAGAAAATACGGCAGTTCTCCTACCGGCGGGAATCTTGTCTGACCAAACAGTTCGATCGGCGTCTGGCCTCGGAATCGAGACAGGTCCAGTTCAGCGCACTGAGCGAATCGGGACAGATTCATGACCAACAGCAGAGTGTCTTCCGGCGTTTGTCTCAAGAACGCCAGCACCTTAGGATTGTCGGGCGCCAGTAACTCCAGGCTGCCGCGCCCGAACGCAGGGTACTTCTTGCGAAGCGCAATGATCTTTCGCATCCACCACAACAGCGAGTGGCGGCTATTCTCCTCGACTTCGACGTTGAGCGATGTGTAGTGGTACTCCGCGTCGATGATTACCGGCAGATAAAGCTGCTGAGGATTGGCGCGCGAGAAGCCGCCGTTGCGGTCGGCGTTCCATTGCATCGGCGTGCGGACGCTATTGCGATCGCCGAGAAAAATGTTGTCGCCCATGCCCAATTCGTCGCCGTAGTAGATGATCGGAGTGCCCGGCAAAGACAAGAGCATCGCGTTCATCAATTCGATCTTGCGGCGGTTATTGCGCAGAAGGGGCGCTAGCCGACGACGGATGCCGAGATTGACTCGGGCTTGAGCGTCCTGGGCATACGCGCGGTACATGTAGTCGCGCTCTTCATCCGTGACCATTTCCAGCGTTAGTTCGTCATGATTGCGGAGGAACGTCGCCCATTGGCAGCCGTCTGGAATGGCCGGCGTTTGTTCGAGAATGTCGTGAATGGGGAACCGATCTTCTCGTTCGATTGCCATGAACATCCGCGGCATGAGCGGAAAGTGGAAATTCATGTGGCACTCGTCGCCGGCGCCGAAATACGCCGCGGCGTCCTCCGGCCATTGATTGGCTTCGGCCAACAGCAGCACCTGAGGATGTCGCGCGTCGATATGCCGCCGCAGTTCGCGCAGGAAGGCGTGCGTCTCCGGCAGATTCTCGCAATTCGTCCCTTCGCGCTCGAACAAATAGGGCACGGCGTCAAGGCGAAAGCCGTCCACGCCCATGTCGAGCCAGAAGTCGACCGCGCGCAGCATCTCGCGCCGCACTTCGGGATTGTCAAAATTCAAATCCGGCTGGTGATGGTAGAAGCGATGCCAGAAGTAGGCCTGCGCAACGGGGTCCCAAGTCCAGTTCGATCCCTCGAAGTCCTGAAAGATGACGCGCGCGTCCTGATACTTGTTCGGCGTGTCGCTCCACACGTAATACTCCCGCCACTTACTGCCCGGCTTCGCACGACGCGATTTCTGAAACCAATCGTGCTGGTCCGAGGTGTGGTTCATCACCATTTCCGTGACGACTCGGAGGTCGCGGCGATGAGCTTCATCGAGAAACCGTTGGAAGTCTCGCAGCGTGCCGTAGAGCGGATTCACGTTGCAGTAATCGGACGTGTCGTAGCCGTCGTCCTTCAGCGGGGAAGGAAAGAACGGTTGCAACCAGATCGTGGTCACGCCCAATTCCTGGATGTAGTCCAGCTTCATCGTCAGGCCAGGAAAGTCGCCGATCCCATCGCCCGTGCTGTCGTGAAACGCTCGCACATGCAACTGGTATATCACTGCGTCCTTGAACCATTGCGGCGCACCCGTGAGAAGGGAAGCATCGCAGGTCGGGCGGCGAATAGGTCCAGAGGCATGTGACATGTTGTATCAGCGAAAGGCAGACGACTCTCTTGGGTGCGGAATGCTAGGACGCGAGACGCGACATGGTCAAGTGCGTCGCGAGTCTCCCTGCAGTCTTGCGCTGTCTGCGCGGCGGCGGCGAAAGCTCGTGGTGGAAAGCGCGCCTCCAGGCGTGTACGGTGTACGCACAAGATGACGTTCGCAGGCGGTTCGATGCCAGGAGCCTGATGATGTTGTTTGATACGCATACGAACCTGATGTGGTATCCCGATCACTACTCGGAGGAGTTCGTCGAGTTTGCTTGGGAGGCGAAGCGGGCCAAGATGAAACTGTCGCCCGACGTCTACTTCGCCGGCGCCGACGTGAGCTTCAAGAACTCGTTCGACTCCAAGCCCGCCGCGCTGCTTGAAGCCACTCGCGACGCCGACAAGGTGATCGTCTTCGGGATCGTCGCTCCCTTTTGCGGCATCAACGCCAACCAAGAGCTGATCGCCGAATTCGTTCGCGAGCATGCCGATCGCTTCATCGGCTGGTGCTCCGTCGATCCCAACGATCCCGACTGCGTGAACCAACTTGAGTACTACGTCACGAAGCTCGGGTTTCGCGGCCTGAAGTGTTCTCCGATCTACCAGAACTGGAATCCGCAAGATCCCCGGCATTTTCCGCTGTTCAAGAAGGCCGAGTCGCTCGGAATTCCCGTCAACATCCATCAGGGGACGTCGTTCGTCCGCCCTGGTCCGCTGAAATACGCGAACCCCATTCTGCTCGAGGACATCGCCATCGCGTGCCCGAACCTGCGGATCGTCATCGCGCACATGGGGCATCCTTGGGAGACGGAGTGCGTCGTGCTTATCCGCAAGCACCCGCACCTCTACACGAACGTCTCGGCGCTGCATTATCGCCCGTTGCGACATTATCAGGCCTTCATGACGGCGATCGAATACGGGGTGGAGCACAAGCTGATTCTGGGTTCCGACTTCCCTTCGGCGACGCTGCCGCAGGTGATCGCCGGCCAATGGAAAGTCAACGACGTCGTCGCCGGCACGAAGTTCCCCACCGTGTCGCACGAGGTGATTCAAAACATCATCTACGAGAACTGGAAACGATTCCTACCCGAATACGCGTGACCGTCGTCGCTTCAAACCTCCCCTCCCCTCCCACATGAAAAGGTTGGATTCGACCATGGTCCGCTTCCCGCTGATCGCGCTGCTTCTGCTGACGACGCTGGCTGCCGGCGTCCGCGCCGCCGAACCGAAGTACGAATGGGAATTGGTCACGATGAAGGCGCCTTGGGCGGCCCGTGATGGCGCAGGGATCGTCAGCTATCAGGGAAAGATGTGGCTGCTCGGAGGCTGGAATCCCAGTCCGGCCGAACGGAAGTTCTTTCCCTTGATCTGCAACAACGAGGTTTGGTCGTCGTCCAACGGAGCCGACTGGACGCTCGTCCGACCGAACACCTTCAAGGACAAGTCGTTCGATCCTGCCGCGGATTGGGAAGGACGCCATACGGCCGGATACGCCGTCTACAGAGATCGCATGTGGATCGTCGGCGGCGACGCCAACCAGCGTCACTATCAAAACGACGTTTGGAGTTCGTCGGATGGAAAGTCTTGGGAGTTCGTCAATCGCGGCAAGGAGCTTCCTTGGGCGCCCCGCGTGCTCCACTACACCGTGGTGCACGACGACAAACTGTGGGTGATCGGCGGTCAGACGATGCCCGGTTTCGCCGGCGGCGCTGGCGAAAAGTTTTATCGCGATGTCTGGACGACGACCGACGGCGTCAACTGGAGCGAACTGAAACCAGTCGAGCCGTATTGGTCGCCGCGCGGGATGATCGGCGGGGCGGCGGTGATGAATGGTCGCATATGGGTGCTTGGCGGCGGGACCTATGACACGCCCACCACCCCCTCGCGACTCTACTTCAACGACGTCTGGTCGTCGGCCGACGGAGTTCACTGGACGCAACATACGGCCGCAGCGCCGTGGCATCCCCGGCAATATCACGACGTCGCCGTATGGGATGGCCGGTTGTGGGTCATGGAGGGCTATCACCAACAGGGCGGCAACCGCAACGACGTCTGGTACTCGGCGGACGGCGCCAATTGGACGGAATTGCCCAACACTCCGTGGAAGCCCCGCCACGCGGCGAGCCTCGTGGTGCATGGCGACCATCTCTGGATGATCGCCGGCAACAACATGGAGCCCGACGTCTGGAAGCTCAAGAAACGCTGATCGCCTGCCGGATCGCCCGTCGGCGAACAAGGGGTACGGACATGCGCATCGAACGGATCGAGACGATTCCCGTCGTGATCCCTGTCGACCGTCGAGTGGGGACGGTGCAGAACACGAAGGGCTTTCGTTTCCAGTCGCAGATTCTGCTGGTGCTGATCCACGCCGACGGCCAGCACGTGGGCGTTGGTGAAGTCGCGGCGTCGCCCGATTGGAGCGGCGAGATGTGCCTCGGCGCCAAGACGCTCATCGACGCTCATCTTGCGCCGCGGTTGATCGGCGAAGACCCTCGTCGCATCCGCAGCTGCATGGATCGACTCGCGAAAACCTTCGCCAATCCGTTCGCGAAAGCCGGGATCGAGTTGGCGTTGTTCGACCTGTTGGGAAAGCACCTCCAGACGCCGCTGTATCAATTGCTGGGAGGCGCGGTGCGCGGGTTGGAGATTCCGCTGAGGTTCCCGATCATGCCTGTCGGTCCTGTGGAGTCGGCCGAGGTTGCTCGCCGCATGGTCGCCGAGGGCTTTCGAACGCTCAAGCTCAAAGTCGGCCATGATCCGCTGGCCTACGACCTGGAAAGGCTTCGTCAGGTCCGCGAGGCAGTGGGCGGCGACATCCGACTCACGGTCGACGCGAACGGCGGGTGGTCTGTCAACGAGGCCATTCGAGCCGCTCCGGCGTTGGAAGAGTATGGCGTATTGTTCGTCGAGCAACCGGTGCATCGCCTGGATCTGGAAGGGCTCGCACGCGTTCGCAGGTCGATCCGCCTGCCCGTGATGGCCGATGAGTCGGTCTTCACGGTCCAGGATGCGGTGCGATGCCTGCAACTGGGCGCGGCCGACATCCTCAGCGTCTACCCTGGCAAGAACGGCGGCCTGCTCAATACGTTGACCATCGCTTCGCTCGCTGAAGCCTCGGGAGTTCACTGCGCGATCGGCAGCAATCTCGAGTGGGACGTGGGTTCTGCGGCGATGGCCCATGTGTGTGCGGCGATTCCAAACGTCGACGTGGATCGCTACGCAGCCGACATCATCGGCCCTGTGTTTCACACCGCACGTGCTGCGCTGACCACGCTGACTCCCGCCTCCGGGTACGTGACGGCGCCGCAATCTCCCGGCATCGGATTGGAACTCGACTGGCAACAAATCGACAAGCTGCGGATGAAGCCGGGAACCGCCGAGTGACGATGCCTCCCCCTGATTCGCGCCTTACCCCGCTCAGGCGTTCACCCATACAAGCTTCGACTCAGGAGAAGTTCCGCAAGACGAATCGACGGTTGATTTCTTGCGGCTCTCGCGCTCCCTCTTGGGCGCATGCCTTGAGTTCCTCGACGTCGCTCGGATCGACTTCGATCAGATGGGGATAGATCACCCAAGAGACTCGCTCCTTGAAGAAGCACTTGCCATCCGGCGTGGTCAATGATCCTTCGTAGCGAAAGAACTGCGAGCGGTTTGAGGGCAAGAAATCAACGGGATTGACCGCGGCGCCAACGGAGCAATTTTCGTCGCTGCGGAGAGCGGCGTTGGCCTTGAGGGCCGAATTCAAGGCTCGAATCGACAGAGGAGTAGGGACGCTCCGCCGCTCCTTGAAAAAGACCCCTAGTACGACATGGGTGGAGTCGCCGGTGACGGCGTCTGGCGTCGACGGACTGGGGAAGGGGTGAACAAAGTGTATCTCGAAGTCGAAATCCAATCCGTCGAGCCAGTGCTCGCTTCGGGAGTGAATGTGGACGCGTTCCAGCGGAGCGGTAATGCCAGCAAATCGAATTGTTGGAGGCGAATCGAAGTAAAAGTTGTGATTCGAGTGATTGAACTTGCCCGGGAGTTCTTGGTTCGGGTAGTCGACGACAAGATAGTCCACGGGAAACACGACGGGGACTGCCTTCGCTGTCTCAAGTCGAATCGGAGACTGTTGAGAGCCGTAGGGCCATTGCGACATGGTCGGTCCTTCCGTGCTAGAAGAGATGTCTCAAGACTTCGTGTTCCGTTAACACAGACGCTAACGCCACGGTTGTTCCTCTGCAAGAATGCGGCCCTAGAGAGTAAGATAACCGTTCGGGAGCGGCGGTTCCTTGCGGGGCGACAGAACTTGCGAGACTGGCCGTCTCGTCTCATCGGAAGTGCGAGTTGAGTGATGGGCAGGCGAATCCTTGTGATCGGTGCGGGCGTCAGCGGACTCACGACGGCCAGATGTCTAATTGACGCGGGGTTCTCCGTCGCCGTGCTCGCCGAAAAATCCGCCGAGGCGACTCCGTCCGTCATTGCAGGCGCTCTTTGGGAGTGGCCCCCGGCCGTGTGCGGGCATCATTCGAACCAGGAGTCGCTGCAGCGGTCGAAGCAGTGGGCCGTCGATTCGTATCGTACGTTTCAAGCCCTATCCGCTCAACCCGCATCGGGCGTGCGGATGGCGACCGCGGTCTTCTACTTTCGCCAGCCGATCCGAGAGTGTCCGTGGGAACTGGCGAAAATGCAGGAAGCCGCTCGCCACGTGGAGGGCTTCGAGCACTCGCCTTCGTTGATCGAACGACACGGCGTCAACTCGGCGATCGGCTTGTGCGACGCCTACAGCTTTCTCGCGCCGCTGGTGGAGACCGACGTCTACATGCACTGGCTGCGGGAGGGACTGGTTAAGGAGGGCTGCCAGTTTGAGCAGCGCAAGATTTCCACGCGGCTCAACGACGCGCAAGATTCGCTTTGCGCCGAGTTCGACGCCGAGGCGATCGTCAACTGCGCTGGACTGGGATCGATGGAACTCACGGGGGACGCCATGCAGCCGCTCCGCGGGGCGCTCGTCCGCGTGCACAATGACGGCGTGAACATGCCTCGCGTCGCCACGGCGCATTGCATCGGCCTCACCGACCGGATGCCGCAACAACAGATGGTCTACATCATCCCTCGCGGCGAAGACATGCTCGTGCTGGGCGGAATCGCCGAACTGGGCCAATGGAACGTCGAGATTGGAATGGCGAGCTACGAACCAGTGCGCGAGATCTGGCGGCGCTGCCAGGAATTTTTGCCGATCCTGCAACAAGCACGGATCGATGAAAGTCGACCGGTCGCCGTGGGGTTGCGACCTTATCGCGAAAAGAATGTGCGGTTGGAGCGAGAACCAGGATGCAGGATCGTGCACAACTACGGCCACGGCGGTTCCGGTTTCACGTTTTCGTGGGGCTGTAGCCAAGAAGTCGTCAGCTTGGTGCAAGGAATCGTTGTCTGAGGATTTGATGCTTGACGCGTCGTCTACGTTCGAGACCATCGTTCCAGGTGGTGGTGGACGAGCGACGCCGGCAAGAACTCTTGTTCGAGTCTGCCGTGCGATTCTCGAAGCAGGCGGCGATACAGTTGTGCTTCCGACTCATGGAGGTTGGAGGGAACGTCCATGCCGGCGACGACCGGTTCGGGCACCGCATGCTGACGATGCGCATCGAAGATGTCTTCCGACATGAGCAGCGACTCTATCCGCCCAAGAGCGGCCCGTGCGGTTGACAAACACTGCAGTCCCCAGGTGTCAATGTCGCCCCAGTAACCGACCTGTCGCGTAGCTAGCCACGGTGCGGTCGTCCAATGGAGATCGAGCCCGGCGCCGAGCACCGCGATGACGCCAGGCACGCGCGGCAACAAGTGCTGGCACGATTCGTTCTCGACGATGAGCAACTTCTCGGTCGGCAACGGCCGCTCGCGCAACTCGCCGCTGCGCAGTCGCAGCTTCTCGAAAGGCAGAAGCCGACCGTCGAGGTCTACGACGAGGAGCCAATGATCCGTGTCGCAAAGTGCATCCAGGAATCGCTCCAACCCGAGGCGACTGACTTCTCCGTCGAAGCGCACGTCCAGCAGCGCGGAAACCAAGCCTGCGTTTCGTTCAAAGAACTTGGTGTCGATTCCCTCGAGCGACAACGATCGCAGCGGCCGACCTTGCGCACATCCGGGCGTCAATGCGGCGGCCAGTTTGGCCGCTTGTCGGACTTCGGGCAGCGGCTTGTTCGCCCACAGCGAGCGCTTACGGATGAACGACGAATGAAACATCGCAGGAGAATCGCGAGCCAGTTCCCCAAGCGACTCAAACTCCCTACGCACCTGCGGGTCGGCGATCGCCTCGACCCATTCGCTGGGCCGACGGAGGGTCCACTGTACGGGAATGCGCACCTCGCCCGCCGCGTCGCGATATCGCACGTCTTCCCAATGTACGTCGCCAAGCTTCATGCGCCGCCAGGCTTCGACATGCTGTCGCACGCCGTCCAGGTCGGAACGAAGGAGGCGGGACGATGGCTTCCCGATCGACAATACGATCGGCCAGGCGCCGTCGAGGCCTAACAGCCGCGCTTCTCGATGAGCGGGACTTTCCCATTGTCGCCGCAAGACGTATCGGAGATCGGCGGGTGACTTCATGGCGAGCGGGCTAGCTCCTCCAGACGTTCCCAAGAGATCGATGCTAAGCTGGCTTCCTTGCCGGGGCGCTGCACGCAGATGACCTTGCGCGTATGTTGCTTCAGGAGGCCGATCTCCTTGTTGGGAGTCACGAAAATCGGATGCAAGCTGAAGATCCGCAGCGCCTCGATGATGCGGCTGGCCGCCGACGGCGAACTCTTGGAAAACGCTTCGTCCAGGATCACCGTGGCGTAGAGAGGGCGGGTAGATGCGGAGGGGCATAGTGCATAACTCAGCGACGCCGTCAGAATGTGGCTCGCCATCAGTTCCTTTTCGCCCCCGCTGCCGCTTTGAGAGCCCGTCCGCGGCGGGGAGCGATCTCCGGTCTGTCGATCCACTTCGACGACGTAAAACTGCAGCCGAAAGCGCGGATCGAGCAGCGCCTTGGAGCCTTGTAATCGCCGGTTCTGACCCGCATCGCGCAGGATCGCCACCATGTCTTGCAGCGACTTGAAGTGGCTTTCCCCGCCGTCGTCCTTGAGCGCCGCGTGCCGCACTTTCTGCATGGCGACGTGCAATGCCCGCAGACGCTCGTCCTTGATCCGCTGCGGCAGCAACTGGAGATAACGCCCGGAACGAAAGTCGACTTTGACCAGCGTGTGATTCAACTCGCCGATCCGCTGCTCGATCGCATCGACTTCTTCGTCGATGCTTGCTAACAATTGCGTCACGCCCTGATCGGATGATCGATTGAGGTATTCTAGGAAACGCGATCGCTTCTCCGGAAGCGCCTCTTGGGTCAACGTGCGCAGCCGCTCGAGATAGTGAGGCACGTCGTCGATCGTCGATCCCACTTCGACAAGCGCCCCGTTGTCGACCCGCTTGGCATACTCCATCTTGCGAACGAGTTGCAGTTCAATCTCCGCGTCTCGTTCGACTTGCTTCGCCAGCGCCTCGTCGATGTCGTGCGTAGAACGCCGTTCTTGATCGTCGAGTTTCTGAGCGGGGATGTTCATATCCAGTCGCAAGTGCTTCGCGACCAGTGCTGAATCCGCTTCAGAAAGCCCGTCGCCGATGCGTCGCCGCGCAGTCTCCCGAGCGTCGATGGCGGAGGACAACTTGTCTTCCAAACGGGCGCAATTCGTGCGGACTTCGGTGATCTCTTGGCGAGTCGCTTCCAGTCGCTGATTCGCAACGTCGTATTGAAACTTGGCTTGGCTGGCGTCCGACAGCGGATCGAGCAGCGCCTTGAGTCGGAGTTCGGAGCGAGACAGTTCGCCTTCGGCGCTCGGCAGGTCGATCGTTGCGAACTCGAGGGTTGCGAGCGACTCGAGGACCTTGCAAGTGTTTTCGACATGTCGCACCAACGCTTCGTGTTCGCGCGTGATGATGCGCGCCGAATCGACGGCGTTGCGGGCGTCGCTTAGCTGCTGTACCAACGATTCGAGTTGATCTTTGTTGTCAAAACCCGTCATCCAGTCCTGATCCAGGCGGCGCTGGTCTTGTTTTTCAAATTTGCCCTGCCTTCCCGAGATCATGCCCTCGATGGTTAAGCCATGTTCGGTGCGGCGCAGTGCTTCCGCCGACGAGACGCAATGAAGATCGCGGCCGGACATCAGCTTCTGAGCGGCAGAGGCGAGCGGGTGCTGTTTGAAATTCAGTTTCTGCACAAATCCGTCGGCGAAAAACTGCAGACGCTCTTCCCGGGCGGCAGCCGACTGCAAGCGCACGTGCAAGCGATTGTCGCGATGATTCACCCACCGCAACGCCTGATCAAGGAGCTGCTCGGGAACGAGCACTCGCAAGCGTTCCGACCCCAATGCACGCTCGATCGCTCCACGCCACGCCGCTTCGGTCGCCTTCACCTCGACCAACTCGGCGAGAAAAGGCAGATCTGAGTCGCGCAAGTTCAATTGCGACGCCAGCTCGGCGCGAAAATCTTGAAAGTTCGGCGGGATGTTGGAACCAGGTCGTTGCCTGACCTTGTTGAGCGTCTGTTCGACTTCGCTCGTACGGTTCTCGGCCTCGCGGAGTTTCAGACTGGCCTCAAGAAGGTCGCCTTTCCGAATTTCAAGCTGCTCTCGCTCGGTCTCGAGTCGCAGTGTGACGGCTCGCTTGTTCTCGGCTAGCGTTGCGTCCGATAACTCGTCATTCATACCCAACGAAGCAAGCATCGATTGATACTGCTGGGCGTGCTTACGTCGCTCGGCGACGAGACGCTGCTGCGCGTGGATCGTGTTTTGCAACTCCCCGATGACGTTGCCGCCGAGCTCCAGATATCGCTCGCGCAAGGCGTCAACTTCGGCCTGCTGCGATTGGAGCTGCGCAGCGAACTCGTGGAGCGAACTGTGCGATCGTTCGAGCGAAGCTTGCAGATCGCGTGCCTCTTCGTTCCACTTGAGTAGACCCGCATTTGCGAACCAGATCGGCGCCGTCTTTTTCAGCTTGCGCCACGTCTCGGTCTTTTTCCGCGACGCAGCCAAGCGGTCATGCTCTTCCTTGACGGGGGTCAGCGATTCTTGCTGCTTCTTGGCCAGTTCCAGTTCCGCATGGATCTCCGACAGATTGTCAAACTCGGCGGCGACCTCGATCGCTCGATCGAACGCCGCGCGGTCATCGAGGACTAGTTCGCGGAAGATCTCGTCGATGCTGTTTAGTTGCTTGAGGCCGGCCGCACGGTTCAGCAAGGTGAACGCGTTCTCGCCGACGTCGAAGAATTTGCGCAAGCGCTCGAGATACGCTCGCTTGCTGTCGAAAATCCGTAGGTCGGCCGTTTCCCGACCCATTTTGAGCAGGTCGCGGACCCCGTCGTCGTGCAACATCTGCAGCCACTGCGTGAACGTCTGATCGGCGGCTTGCGAGAAAACCCAACGGCGTTTGAGATCATCGGCGGCGTTTCCCGTCCCTTCCGTCCAGAAGAGGCCTGCCAGTTTCACGACATGCGCGCCGCCCTTGTAGGTCCCGCACACTCCGCTGATCGTCTTTCCGGGGCGAGCCACTTCTTGGCGGCCGTCGGCGCCGTCGCCGCCCAAGACGCCGCGCACGTACTCGATCAGCGTCCGGTCGCTTTCGTGGCCTCCCGTCGAGGCCAAATTGTAACGCGGCTGGGCGACGAGCAGCGTCATTAACGCATCCACTAACGTCGTCTTTCCGCTCCCGGTGGGGCCGATGATGGCGGCGCCCGCGTCGTCAAACTCGGCCCGATGCAGGCCGCGAAACGGGCCCCAGTTGTATACCTCCAGTTCTGACAGGACGAACGACGCGTCCATGTTCGGCGGTTGAGTAGACAATTGGCTCGCACGCGTCTCTGCAACGTCGTCGACATCGTCTTCCGGTTCGCTGTTCCGGCCAGGACGATTGAGCGTCATTTCCCACCAGCCTTTTCCGACGAAGGTTGGCTCTTCTCCTTCAGCACCTGCAGCAGCGCTGTGAGCGACTCTGGATTGGCGACGTGCGCGATCAAGGGACGGATGATGAGTTCTTGTTGCTTGTCGACCTCGGAGACGACGCCGTGCGTCTTGAGTTGATCGAGCAATTGGAGCAGGCGACTTTCATTCTTGGCGTCGCTGCCTGAGTCGCCGAAGTAGGCGAGAAAGCTGGGCGTTAGGTCGTCGATCGCCGTCTTGGCGATCGCTTGTCCGACGCCGAACTCTTGCTCATGCACCGCAAACGATTGTCGTAGGATCGCGAGCAGCAAGGACTGTTCGAGCGTCAAACGCTGCTTGCGCACGAGCGGGTGGCTCCAGCCATCCTCTTCGTCGGATTCGTTCGACTTGGCGACCTGCGCCACGGCGAGAAAGGCGACGCCGCGATGCGAGTCGACTTTCAGGGTCAAGTCGAACGGTTCGAGAACCCGCTGTATCGCGTCCGCGTGAATGATGCACGAGCGAAAGAGGTCGGTGCGCGCCGTTTCCTCGATGAAACCATGCTTGAGTAGTTCTTGCGCAGCGAGCTTGACTTCCGCAGGCGTCAGGAGTGAGTCGCGCGTCGAGGTAACTCCCGCATCCGAGGGACTCTCTTCCTTCGACCGGATGTTCTCCGAAGATGCGGCAACTCGCGACTCGACCAACTTATCAAAGATGCTGCTCATTCCAACGTCTCCACTCGCAGATCCTTCACGGCGGAATGATCGACTGCCACCGTGGGAACGTGGAACCGCGTCTTCTGACCCGCTTGGTCCACCAAGTCAATCGATTCGACTTGATCTTCGATCGCGACGCCGGCTTGCCGAGCCATCGTGAGCCAGAAGACCAGGGTCTCCAAGTCGTGCGTGGGCGGCAGCGCGGCGGCGAGTTGACCGATGGTGAGTTTTCGTCCGGTCTCGAGCAAGTGATCGAGCGTCCGCTGAAATACGTCGACGCGATTGAGCGCGTGGTAGGCTCGCCAGAACTCCTCGTCCATCGCGGCGGGGTCCGCCTGCTGCAGTTCGAGTTCCAGTTCGACGTCGTCATCGGCGCCGACTTGTTTCGGCAGGATTCGTTCGGGGACGGGCAGGTTCGCCGCAGTGATCGCGATCGGCGGCAGCGGACTCTCGGAGCGGCGCAGCCTTTGCGAAGTCCAGTCGAGCTCCAAAGCGTGTTGAAAGATGTCTTGCAGCACGGCGCCGATTCGCATCTGTTCGTCGGCGAGCCCCGATTTGAGGAATCCGCGCACGTCGCGTTCACTACGCGCTCGTGCCTGAATGACGCGTTCCGACTCGTGCACCAGGCGGGAGACGAGTCGCCGTAGTTCCACGCGTTGATTGCGGGTCAGCGCGCGGTCGGCGTTGGGGTCGTCCAAAATGGTGCGAATCCGCGCCTTCATGATTTGCAGCTCGGACTCCTTCCTTAGCTGCGCATAGAAGCTCTCGAAAACTTGTCCTTCGACTGTTTGGACCAGATCCTCGTGGCCGCTGAGGAGTTCTTCGACGATGTCGCCGCGGTTCTGGTTTTCGCTGATGATGCGCTGACGGAGGAGTCGATCGGCTTCTCGGTATGTGTCTTCAACGCGGCGAAAGTCGGCCAGAAGGCTCATCGCCAACTGGTACGCTTCGCGAATCCCCTCTACGGCTTTGGGGCCGTCGAGCACTTCGAAATCGCCGGCGCGCACCGCATCCAGTTCTTGCCATAGCGCCTCGATGCGCGCGATGAGGCGTTGTTCACGCTCCTGCTGATTGCGGCTGAGTTGCGATTCGAGGATTTCGATCGCGCGTTGGACGGTGGCCAAACGCGAAGCGGTCGACGTCATGGCTTGGTCGTCGAGCGACTCGAGGAACATCAGCGAGCGTTGGAACGCATCGGTCGCCAGCAGTTTGCCGCCGCGTTCGACGATGAGTCCTCGTTTGAGCCACTGGCGCAGTTCTTTGCGGGCAGCCAGCGGTAGATCGTCGCCCAGTTCAAGTTCCGAGTCGTTCGCGTGATCGGCGAACACGTGAGCCAATCGTTCGACGGCTTCTTCGAAGTCGACGCCGCCGGCGCTGGCGTCGATCAGGCTCTTCAAGCTGGCCAAGATCAACGGCCCCTTGGGCGACGCGAGCAGCAACCAAGCGGGATGATTGCGGCGCAAAGAAACGAACTTGTTGACAATCTCGCGCGACATAAGCGGTGTGGATAACGAGCGGAAACGCGTCATCTGATCGAAAGCTTGCCCGCGCACAATCGTAGCGAACGGGACTTCGTTTGTCGTCCCACTTGGCGTGACGATCGACATTCTCCCAGGTGTCTCACGGCCTCGGACGAAGGCTGAATGCTTTCGTGCGCCGTAGCCTGGCGTTTCAAAGCCTGAGGCGACGCCTCTTGAAGTTGCGCTGTTTTGCAAATATCGACGGCTGTTTCCATCGCCGCCACGGAAGAACACGATCGTCGAGAGTTGTCGTGAATGAAACGAGCGAGTGGTTACTGGGGCCATCCGCCCCGAAGGGGCACGACAGGTCAGCCCAGGGCAGATCGAAGCGCCGCCCTGGGTTTTGGGCGCCCCGGCGAGTCAGTTGCCTGAAGGGGCCGAACAACGAGAACGGCACGCGGTCGCCCCCGGTCAGATTTGTCTCACGGAGACACGGAGATGCAAGAGATCGAGACTGAACATTGATCGATGAAGGATTGCGTCATGGGCTCCGTCCCTAGCGAGTCTTGTGTCTTTCTCCGTGTCTCCGTGCCTCCGTGAGAAACAAGAAGGAGCGAACAAGGAAGTGCACCGGCGCGGCCGGAGAACCGTGGATCGCCCTTGTGTAACCGAAAGACCTCGTTTCTTCCGTGAAAGAATGCTTCAAAGCGTTGCCCTTCAGGGCTTGGGGAACGCCTTGGTACGGCTTTCCCAGGGCGTCGCGCCACGGTTGTGCTGTGTCGCTCTGCCATGGGCTGACCTACTGCGGAGCCTTCGAGGCGGAGCAAAACTCACCGGCGACAATCTGCGATGTCGCAAAATTCCAAAAACAGCGCTACTCAAGAAGGCGACGCCCCAGGGTGGCGTATCGGCCTTATCGGCCGAACCACCCGCCCGTACGCCCGATGGAATTGACGCTCAACACGCTGGTGCTCGACGGGCTGGTCGCGAGGTCGCTGAAGTAGTCATCCACCGTCCCCTCCTCGATCGGCTGTTCGAACACGGCTTCTTCCGCGGGCGCGTCCTCGCCGAACGCGACGTAGACGTCGTCGTAGGTCTCCGGTTCAAGGTCGTCCGCGAGGTCGCCGATCAGCGGTAGATCTTCGCTCGCCATGCCGTCGACCGACTCGAGCGCTGGTTGCTCCCACGTTACGATGGACCACGCCGCGTCGTCGTACATCCACTCCGGCGTTTCCTCGACGCTCAGCGCGTCTCCGCTCATCGTATCCCCGCTCGGCGCGAATCCGGCACGCGTTCGCGAGACCGACTCGACGACGATCGTCAGCACGTCGCTGTAGTCGAAGCGGTCGCCGGCGCCGCTGCGGAAGTCGGCGAAGTCGTCGGGATTGGGGCTGCCGCCGCCGCTGAACCCTGAGAAGTTGACGTGAAACACATCGGCGCCGCGATCGCCGACGATGTAGTCGTAGTCCTCGTCCGGCCCGCCGTACAGATGGTCCGTGTTGTCGCCGCCGTACAGGAAGTCCATGCCCCGGCCGCCGTCGACGATGTCGTCGCCTTGAGCGCCGTCGATGGAGTCGTCCCCCCACCCGCCGTACAGATCGTCGTCGCCAGCGTCGCCGAAGATGACGTCGTCTCCGAGCCCGCCGTAGATGACGTCGTCATGGGCGCCCCCGCTCAAGATGTCGTCGCCGCCGCGACCATACAGGACGTCGAAGCCCGTTCCCCCCCACATTTGGTTCACGCCTTCGGTGCCGATCAGCGTGTCATTGCCGCTGTCGCCCATGAAATTGCCATAGGCGAGCGTGCCGGCTTGCAGGGTGTCGTCGTTGTTTCCGCCGAACAAATGCACCTCGCCGTTGCCGCCGTCGAGCAGGTCGTCGCCGTCGTCGCCCCAGGCGAACGTGCGAGCCATGGCGTTGCTGCGAAAGACGTCGTCGCCGCCCAGACCGTGGAAGAAGATGTTGGGAGCGTCGATCGAATTGAATCGTACGTACTCCAGGCTGCCGTCGGCGTTGGCGAGCCGCAGGTTCAGGACGCCCTTCGATTCAAAAATATCGACCGTGTCGTTCTGTTCCGTGCCGACGATGTGCAGTCCGATCAGCTCGGGGTGGTACGAATCATTGATTCCGGCCCAATCGGCGATGAAGTTCAAACCGTCGTCGCCGTCGCGATATCCGTCGTCCAGGTAGGCGATGATCGCCATCATTCGGCGACCTTCCAGTTGTTCGGCGCCCCACAGCGTTCGCCGCCGGCCCCGTCCCGTGTTCCCCCCCGAGCGACGGCCAGCGTTCCGCGTCCAAGACCACAAGCGATTCATGGCGAATTCCCCAAGAAGTAAGGTGCAATCCAGGGCCAAACCAACCCCGATAACACTCTCAAGCGGGAATTCGCTCGAACTGTTACAACGCGCCGACGGAAAATCGACGTTCAGGCATTTGGGGCGGTCCCAGCGGCCAAAAATTGCCGCTTTTCCTCCTTCAACGCGATCGGGGCCGGAAACGCGTCGCTGAGCCGGCATGGCCCAGGACGCAGAGCTGGTGACAGGACGCTGGACGACGTCACTGGCAATGGAATCCGGAATCCCCTAAAGTGCGGGACGCCTCATCCCGACTGGCGACTCGCTTTCTTCCACCCATGCAATCTTCCCATTCGCTCATGCTGCCACGTCTGGCGCTGCGTACCTTGCAAACGGTTTGCCTAATCGTCGTAGTGATTGGGCTCGCACAGTTCCCATCGCTTTTCGCCGCGTTCGATGCCACCATCCGGGGCGCGCTCACTTACTCAGACCTGTGCTGGAAGATCCTGCCGGTTACTGGCCCGATCGTCCCTGCCACCGGCTGTTTCGTTGCCGCGCAGATGATTCATCACAACTTGCCGTCGCCAAGTTACGATCCAGACCAGCCTTGGCTGGAGAATCCCATGTGGGCGGCGAAACACATCCGCTTGAGCAATCGCGGTCCGATATTGACGCTGTTTTTCTTTGCGAGCCTTCTCGTCTTGGTCGTTGCGCCCTTTGCCGTCGCCATTCAGAAGACGCCCTTCTTCGTTGTCAGTGGAGTCTTTGGGGCCGTTCTGATGCTGATCGCCAGAGTGGTCTGGATGAATCGTAAATGGAACACGGCCGAACTACGCATGGCAGCCGTCCCAGGCGTGATTGGCGGCCCTTTCGCGGGGGTTGCGATCCTACCGCAATCGTTCCCTGGAGATGCCGCCTTCGACGTCTGTTTGAAGTGCATACAAACAAAGACCAGCCGCCCGTCATCGGGCAGCGGACCGACCACGTCGACGACGGAGACCGCGTGGAGTTCCACCATTACGGTCCGTAAGCCGCCGCCAGCCGATGCGCCGCACCGGACGTTCGTTCCCTTCGCCTTTGCCATTCCGTTCGATTGCGAACCTACGAGCGACATGTACAGTCGCTCGCAAACACTGACGAGTTGGAATCTGGTCGTCGCGGAACATGACCAAGTCGGCTTCGGCGGCGCCGTGTTTACGGTGCCCATCTTTCGTACGGCGGATAGCCGGCAGGACTTTCAGTTGCACGAGCAACTCACGGCGCCATTCGAAGGACAGGTCGATCTTCAAGCCGTCTTGGCGCGAGTTCAGGTCCAGAACGACTCTCCGACTCGCTCAGGGAATCGACTGGAGTTCGGAATCTGGGATCGACGCGCCGCGCTTGTCATGGCTCTTTGTTTCTTGGTCTGTCTGGGGCTTATCGGGACATTCTTCTGGATTGTACCTACCTTCTTCGGTGCGTGTTTTGCGTCTCTGTTTCCCTCGGTGGCGTTGTTCGCCGTGTCGTACCGACTGCTGGATTTGACGCTCTGGTGCAGTTCCCTGGAGTTCGGCGACGAAGAACTCCGCGTTGTGAGCGGATGGCGCGGACGGCAAGAGTCGTTAGTTGCGAGCCGAGCCAGCGCGCCGGAGTTTGTGAGCGAGTTTGACTCGCGCAAACAGAACGGCGAGTGGTATCGAGTTGTCTTCAGCGCTCGATCGCCCAAACAAGATGGGCTTGGTGACGGTGCGGTATGCATTACGCTCGTGCGACAACTTGATGGACGCGCAGAGGCAGAGGCCGTCGCGCGATGGCTCCGGCAAGCCGCGCAACTTCCGACTCCCTCTCTGGATTCCCGTGTCGCGAAAGGGGATTGAGTCAGAGGGGGGGCGGTCCGTAGGCGCGGCATCGTCGTGGACCGCTCCGCCGGTCCAACGCGGGATCAACGAAGCGATCCTCAACGATTCGCAACAAGCCGTCCCACCGCTTCGGGATCACGAGCCGTATCGATCGATGGAAGCGCTGGGAGCTGCGTTGAATTCCCGTCGACATGCAGCCTCAGCACACGGCCGTTGCGCAAGTCAAAGGTCTCTCCGTTGATCTGGAAGGAGCAGTGAGGCGGCGGCGAGCAACAAATTTGGGATTAGTCGGGGCTTTGCGGGATTCCAAGTTGCTCCGGCGGTGTGAAGGACGGCTTTCGGCCGGTCGCGCTGACGACGGCTTTGCGAATCGCCGCACACCAGTCCGAAACGCCCTCTTGGGAAAACTGAAAACCCGCCAGCGGCGAGATGAGCACCTGCCGCGTCTCGCCGTCGACCTCATAGCGGATGCTCAGCACGTTGAGTCCCGCCGGATTCATGAATCGGGGGAGACGTCCGATGCTGACGTCGCGGATCGCTCGCAAGGGAATGGAAGTTGTCACTCCGGTGCGTCGATGCGTGAGCGTGCTTTCATCCAACAGGAGGCTTCCCCGAGTGCGGTAGCAGAAAAACTGATTCCAAACACTGGCGAGTTCCGCGGGCGTCATCAACGTTGCTGTACTGACCATAAGCGGACTTTCGTCGCTCTCGATGACGAGGCGACGGCTTTGACGTTCTCCTCGGAGACACGTAAAAAGACCGATCGCCATCCACCCGCCGCCGAGCATGTACAACAGGGTTGTCCGCTCCTTTTCACTGGCCTGCTTGTGCAACCCCGTCTGCTCATGCTCCTGGTGGCGATCGCGCGCCGCCTTCGTCAGGAGAAAACCGTCCGCGAGTTCGCTCACGACCGGCGCACCAAGCAAGACGACCCCGCCTGCGAGCGCGAGCAGCATCCCCGCCGCGGTTCGCCAACTCCGAGGGACGCCGGCGCTGTTCTCAGAGGTGCGGGGCTGGTGAAGGCTGCGCCACACGACGCGTACCGCCAGAAAATCGAGCAGGACGATGAGCAGGATCGTGAACGCTCCCAAGCCGATCACCAAGCTTCCAAAGCCGCCGATCCAAGCCATGTCAAGTAACGGAAGACTGATCAGGCAGATCGCCGCCCAGGCTGCGCCCCAGAGTGCGAGCGCTGAGAAGGCGTGATCGCTTCTCTCCGATATTGGACGGTCCTGTTGTCGTCGCGTCACCGCCTCGACGCGTGAGCCAAATTCCGCAGCGGTCCTGAACCGCATTTCCGGCGACTTCTCGAGGGCCCGCAACACAATTTCGTCGATATGAACGTCGACCTGAATCCGACGCGAGGGCGGCTGCAGGGAACCGGTCGGCAGTTCGCCGGTCAGCAACTCATAAAGGACCACGCCCAAACTGTAGATGTCGGCCCGATGATCTGTGTGACCTGGTTGCCGCTGTTCAGGGGCCATGTACTGCGGCGTTCCGGCCGGCTGCGACTCGGCCACATCACGGTTCAAGGCGTCCTGCCCCAGCATCTTGGCGATCCCGAAGTCGGCGATCTTGACGTGGCCGCGTTTGTCCAACAGCAGGTTCTCGGGCTTGATGTCTCGATGGACGACGCCGTGCTCATGCGCGAACTGGAGCGCTTCACAGACGGGCGGCACGATGGCTAGCGCCTGATCGGGAGTGAATCTGCCGGCGGTCATCGCTTGCCGAAGATTGACTCCATCGACGTATTCCATGAGCAGATAGAACAGCCCGTTCGTCTGGCCAAAATCATGGATGGCGACGATATTCGGATGGGCCAAAGACGCGAGCGCCTGCGCCTCGCGGCGGAAACGCTCCGCGAACCGCGGGTCGGCGACGCGCTCTGGCGGCAGCAGCTTTAGCGCAACCAGTCGCCCCAGTTCTTTCTGCCGGGCCTTGTAGACGATCCCCATCCCTCCGCGTCCCAGCGGCTCCAGAATCTCCAGTTGCGGGAAACTCGCTGCCAAGTCCTCTTGGGAAAACTCCATCCCGCCGCCTTCGGCGGCTTCCGAGGGCGAGGTGTCGCTCGTGAAATTGAGAGCTCCGAGGCAGCGAGCGCACAGTCCATAGACCTGGCCCGCGACTTTCGGGGCTCCGCAGCGCGGGCAGAAGGTGGTGGAAGCATCGACCATACTGTTTCCATACGGAAGAGTCCGCCGTGGTGGCGAACGAATTGTCAATTTGCATGCAGGTTTCGGATCGCATGCCGGTTTGGTGCGGCAACTTGAGCCAACTTCGATTTCGCCCTAATGGCCGCTCAGCGCGGCAAACAGGGCCCGCATTTCGTCTTCCACGTCCGCCGGATCGGCGACGGTTCCCGCGACCTCCTCGCGGAACATCTCCCGAAATCGAGCCCGCATCCGGTGAACGCTGCTGCGGGCGGAGACGGGCCGAACTCCCAGTTGGGCCGCGAGCGCCGCATAGTCGATCGTTCCTCGCTCCGCAGTCAGGCACTCCTTCAGGCGTTCGAAATCCCCGCTTCGATTCGCGTCGGTGTACTCTTTCTGCAATTGCGACATTGTGAACTGGAGTACGGTCAAAGCCCATTGACGGTCGAACAGCGAATCGGGGGACGCCGCCTTGGCATCGGCGAGAAGGCTGACGAACTCTCCGTCTAAGGGAACCGTGAGTCGCCCCCCGCCGCGCTTCAGGGCGTTCGTTTGGTCGCGGTCTTTCGACAGAAACCGCTTGAGAGCCATCAGCAAGAAGGCGCGGAACCTTCCCCGCGCCGGATCGACCGCGTCCAGCCAGTCCTTCTCAAGCAACTTGGCGAAGAACGCCTGCGTCAAGTCCTGAGCGTCGTGTTCGCGATATCCCCGATGCCGAATATAGGCGTACAGCGGCGGCCAGTACTGCTCGCACAGCGACTCCAGCGAACGGGCGACTTTCTCTGCTCCCTCTCCGCCGCGGGCAGCCAAGACGACGGACCACCGCGTTGTGTGAAACAACGCGTCGTTCCGCGGGCGGCAGTTGGGACCGTGTTCAGGGTGCTTCATCACCTCCTTTATACGGAAAACCGGCCGGACGTTGCCGATCTCGGCCTGCTTGGAATCGCTCGCGTCGACATTCCGCAGGGCGGCCATCGTCGTGGACCGCTCCGCCGGTCCCACGTGGGATCGACGGATCGATCCAAGAGTGCGTTTGTAAATGTACTGAATCAGCGAGGTGCAAGTCCTTGCCGGGAGGTTTCATGAGTTTGAGACCGTAGTCGACCGAAACGGCGTCGCCGCGAGGCGGGGGGGATCGGAACGTCCGGAAGGTTCGGGACATGACACAAAGACACCTGGGCTAGCGACTGACTGGCTCTGGAGTCAGAGGAATGCAAACGTCGGTCGAAAAGTGCAGCGCGCGCCGGTCGAAAAGTGTGGCGCTGGGGTGGTGAGTGGTCCAGCCAAAGTGAGGTTGTAGGGGCGTTCCAGTGTGAATCCTTCCTCCTCCGGAGGAGGAAGGATTCCGACGGTCGTAACGACTGTTGGGAGGCCGCCGATTCGTCGGCAGGTGCGGCAGGTTGCTACACAGAAGCGACGGTCTGCGCCATGACGTAAAAGTTGTACATGAAGACGGCTCCCAGGATCAGCAGGCTCAACAGCCAATACAGGATTCTGCGACGCATGGGCCGGTAGAAGATCGTTGCCGCCGCGCCCAGCGTGAGGAGCAGAAAGAGCAGTGCCAGCAAGAAGATTGTGCGGATTGGATCTGGATCACCGCCATGCGACAGGACCCTGAAAAACAGAATCATGACCACGCCATTGGCGATCATCGCGGTCGCGGAACCCGCCAGTAGTAGTTCACCGGGCATTGCGACTCTCCCGGGTTCGCCGAGGTTGCGTCGACTTGCTCGGTGCCAACCGCCGAGCCAGGCCGCCAACCAGAGTGCAAACACGACGAGTATCTGCCACGGGATCGACAGATCGGCTGACGGGAAATGGATTTCCTGCCGGTGAATCTGGATCACGAATGCCAACAAAATGCTGAAGAGCGCGACGACAAGAAGCGATTCGAGCAGCGAGAATTTCAGCCGAGATGGGCTCATGAGCTGCCGTCCGCTGACCATACTGCGAAGAACTCGCCAGGCATTCTAGCAGATCGCGACACAAGCGCCCTATTCCTAAGAAAGAGGGCGGAGCGGCGCTCTCGTCGTTGGGCGTTACCTGGCGGGTCGCGGAAAAGTCCGCGACTGGAAAGAGCTCCGCGAAAGGAACTCTGTTTGTAACATTGCAGAAATATTCTCTCGTCGGAACACACGACTTCGACACACGTTACTGAGTCCGAGTCCTTCTTGGTCCCAGGGCCTGCGAGCATAAACGGGCAAGCTAGGCAGGCCGACGCGTTCGGTGTGCGTATGGTACACAGAGACCATTGCGGATCGCGAGGCCTGACTTTGTGGGACGTGGACGTCTCGCCGCGGTTCGCCCTGGACGAGGTGGACGATAGGGATGAAGAAGGAACTTGAAGTCAGCAGATTGGGTTCGTATTTCGAGTCGCTTTCCGATCCTCGACACGAACGAAATCGCAAGCATCGGCTGTCGGATATTCTCGTGATCGCCGTTTGCGCTACCTTTAGCGATTGCAAAGGACCGTTGGCCATTCATCGCTGGGATTGCATACGCGAAGAGTGGCTACGTCGCTTCCTGCCCTTGCCGAATGGCATCCCTTCGCGCGATTGCATTCGACGGATGTTGATTGCGATCAAGCCCGATGCGTTTCAAAAGAGTTTTGAAGCTTGGACTCGAGACATTATCGTCACGAATGAAACGGGGCTAAAACAACTCGTCGCGATCGACGGCAAATCCTGTCGCAGTTCGCACGATCGCTCGAAAGATCTGGGGCCGCTGCACATCGTGAGCGCATGGGCGACCGAAGAAGGGCTTGCGTTGGGGCAAGTCGCCACGGATGACAAGAGCAATGAAATCACGGCTATACCGCAGCTTTTAAGCCAGTTATCGCTTCGGGACGCGATCGTGACCATCGACGCGATCGGTTGCCAGAAGAACATTGTCGAGCAAATCGACGAGGCCAAGGGAACCTACGTCATCGCCGTCAAGGAAAATCAGCCGACGCTCGCGGCCGAAGTTCGCAAACTCATCTCCGAACAAATGGAAGGTGATCGCGAGGAATTGCTCGACCGCTCGTATGGCACGAGAGAAAAGGGACACGGTCGTATCGACGAACGAACCTATCGAATCATGAAGCTCCCCCAAAAAGGTTCGTTGCATAAAGAGTGACCTTCCTTGAAAGCGATCGGATATGCGACCCGTATCACTCACACTCCGGACGGCGACGAACAAGAAGATACTCGCTTCTACATATCGAACGCCTTTCTGTCGGCCCGGAGGTTCGCCGAAGCCGTGAGAGGACATTGGGGAATTGAGTCGATGCATTGGGTGCTCGATGTCAACTTCCGTGAAGACGAAAACCCGACTGCGGAACGGTCGCTCGCAAACAATCTCAGTTGGCTCAGACGCTTCGCAATCGGACTCTTGAAGCGAGTCCAAGACGAACACAGCCTACGCGGCCGAATGCAAATGGCCGGTTGGAGCACCGACGTTTTGGAGAAAATCCAGTTGGGCCAATGACTTCGATGTGCGCAGGCCCTGGTACCAGCCTTCGAAATGATCGCGTGGAAAACTCAGCGCGAAGCCTGCGTGGCGGCAAGGCAGATCCAGTCCGGGCACATCGCTTCCGTGAAAGGAAGGATTAGGCCTACGTGTTTCCAGCCTCGGAAATGGCGGCTTGAGTTTCGCCCTGGTATGCTTCCCCAGCCGGAATCGCCTGCTGAATCAGCGGTTGCGTTGGAAGTGCACCCTACCGTCCCGGAACTCGTTTTCGTTCAGTCTGTATGTCCCACTCCACCGATCGAAATCTCCTGGTCGGCATCCTAGCTCTTCAAATGGACTTCATCAGTCGCGACCAGCTTTTCGCGGCGATGCATGCCTGGATTCTGCAAAAAGATAGACCGCTCGAACAGATCCTGCTCGACGACAAAGCCCTGACCGGCGATACGATGGCACTGCTGCAGGCGCTCGTGGCGAAGCACCTGGAACTCCACGGAAACGATGCCCAGCAGAGTCTACAGTCGCTGAGTTCAATCGGCGATTTGCGGCGAGAGTTACAGTCACTCACTGACCCGGATTTGCAGGCCACGATGACGCATGTGGCAAGGCCGGCAGGATCAGTCGACGCCACCGTTGATCATCAAGCGACACGGATTGACGAGATCTGCGATCAGTTCGTCCAAGCCTGGCGAGAGGGTAAGCCGCCAAGGATCGAGGACTATCTGCAGCAGGCACCTACGAGCGCGCATGACGAACTGCTCGAGGCAATACTGCGAGAAGAGATTCAAATGCGACGAGCGGCCGGTGACTTCGTGCGCGCCGAAGACTACCACCCTCGGTTCCCACAGCATCGCGACATTATTGCGCGAGCATTCACGGCACCCAAGAGTAACCGCCGAGTCTCCAAGGTCGAGTACCGGTGGACCAGTGAGCATGGAGATTCCCGCTCAGTGTCTCGCTTCCGCGTGATCCGGCCACACGCCAAGGGCGGCCTGGGAGAAGTATTCCTGGCCCGCGATACGGAACTGAACCGCGAAGTAGCGTTGAAGGAGATTCAATCGCGCTATGTCGACAATCCGGAAAGTCGATCGCGATTCCTGCTGGAGGCAGAGGTCACCGGCGGCCTGGAGCATCCAGGCGTCGTACCGGTGTACGGCTTGGGCCAATACGCTGACGGAAGGCCCTTCTACGCGATGCGATTCATCAAGGGGAATAGCCTCAAGGAGGCCATTGAGCAGTTCCACCGACAGTATGCGGGAGCGAAGGATCTTGCCACGGGTGAAGTGGGCGTCGAGTTCCGCAAACTGCTCGGGCGATTTATCGATGTGTGCGAAGCCATCGAATACGCCCACAGTCGCGGCGTTCTGCATCGAGATCTCAAGCCCGGCAACATCATGCTCGGTAAGTACGGTGAGACGCTGGTAGTGGATTGGGGCCTCGCCAAGGTTGTCGGTCGTTCCGAACACCACCAAGCCGCCGGCGAAACCACAATCGCGCCTGAGTCGGGAAGCGGTTCCGCCCCGACCCAGATGGGCTCAGCCGTGGGCACGCCGGCCTACATGAGCCCAGAGCAGGCGGCAGGCAATGTAGATGAGCTCGGTCCAGCGGCGGACGTGTACAGCCTGGGTGCAACGCTCTATTGCTTGCTCACCGGGCAAGCACCGTTTGCGGGCGACGATGCGCGGAATGTGCTGCAGATCTTGCAGAAAGTTGAGCGCGGCGAATTTCTGCGGCCACGCCAGTTAAGACCGCCAATCGCCGCGGCACTCGAAGCCATATGCTTGAAGGCGATGGCACTGCGGCCCGCCGAACGATACGCGACACCCAAGGCTTTAGCTGAGGATATTGAAAAGTGGTTGGCCGATGAACCGGTGTCTGTTTTCCGGGAGCCTGCGCTCGCACGTCTAAGACGAATCATGAAGCGGCACCAGTTACTGGTTGCCAGTTCTGCGGCTGGCATGATTGTGGCGATGCTGGCGATGCTGGCGATATCGACTGTCGTGACTTCGGCAAATGAGCAATTGAGTACCGCGAATGCGAGCATCGCCGCCAAGAACCAGGAACTTGAGCAATCGAATAGGGAACTCGTCATCGCAAAGGACGCTGAGACGGTTCAACGCCAGATTGCAGTCGAGAAAGAGGCCCGCGCACGCATGAATCACTACGTTGCGAGCATCCGTCTCGCACAGAATGCCTGGGCGTTAGGGCAAGTCGGGGAAATGAGTTACGCCCTAGACGAGGCACGAGGAGAAACCTCAGAGAGCGACCTTCGCCGATTCGAATGGAACTATCTGAAGAACCTGACTCAATCCGAACTTGTGACGATCGGAGGATTTGAAGGAACGGTCACGGGCGCGGCATTCAGCCCCGATGGTCGTCGCATTGCTCTCGGTAGTCACCATCCTGCATCTGTGCAGCTCTGGTCTTGGTCGCAGAACAGATTTTCCATCCCCGACTCAGGCCCCGTGTGGTGCGTGGCCTTCAGCGGTGATGGCAAACTGATCGCCGCGGGGCGTGGTGACAACTATGGGGGGACGACGATCGGCATCTGGGATGTCGACACTGGGAAGTTACGGGCGACGCTCGATGGCCATGAAGCCCTAGTGAAATGTCTGGTATTCGATTCCACAGGTAGTCGCATCGTGAGTGGTAGCAATGACCACCGCTTGAAAGTGTGGGATCTGGCCAGCGGCAAAGAACGAGGAAGCTTTGACAAGCATGCTGGTCGCGTCGCCAGTGTAGCCTTGAGTTCAGATGGCGTAACGGTCGTCAGCGCTGGTACGGATGGTCTGAAGTTGTGGAGTATCGAAACACTTCAGGAGATTCGGCCGCTAAAAGGGCATGATGGCGTCGCCTACGGGGTGGCCTTCAGCCCCGACGGAACGCAATTCGTCAGCGGCGGCGACGATGGACAGGTCAGGTTGTGGTCGACAGAGGACGGACGAGAGATCGCAGTGCTAAGCGCCCATCCGTCAAGTGTTCACGCCGTTTCGTGGAGTCTCGACGGCCGCCATATTGCCACCGGAGCAGCCGATTCAATTATTCGCATCTTGAATCCGAAGACGGGTCGCACCGAATGCGAATTCAAAGGTCACAAAGCGGCACGCGTGCGCAGCGTGGCCTTTCACGCCGATAGCCGACGATTGGTGAGTGCAGGCGACGACGGAACCGCCAGAATCTGGGACGTCGTCGAAGGTCCCTACATCACAACGTTGCGGGGCCACTCAGATCAGGTCAGTGCCGTCGCGCTTAGTCCGAATGGCCAACTCGTTGCCAGTGCGAGCCAAGACAACACTGTGAAAATCTGGGATCGTCCTAGCGGCGAAGTACTAGTTACTAACAAGGCCCACTCGAAGGAGGTCTACAGCGTCGCATTCAGCCCGGATGGTAAACAAATCGTCTCACGTACGATCGACGGCGACATACGAGTCTGGGAATTCGCGTCGGGAAAGGATGTTTTCTCAACTCGTGATTCAGGAGATCAGCCGGAAAGGGTGGCATTTAGTCACGACGGTAAGCGGATCGGATGTCACGCGTGGGAAAACGACAAGCTCGTTATTCATACATGGGATATACAGACGGGTCATCTGGAGACGGTGCCCGTCGAGGAATTCCATCCATTTCCACACGGTAATGGCGGTGTCGTGTCGCAAGATAATGCGGTCTCTCTTAGTCGCCAGCCGTTCTCTTCTCAAATCATTGTGGTTCGAACGGACTTGGCAAACACGCCGATCTTACAGCTACCTGCGGACAAGTCTCGGTACGGCGGGATCGCCATGAGCGCTGATGAACGGTGGGTTGCGGTCGGTAACGACGATGGAACGATCACTTTGTACGATGGTCGCCCGGAATCCGAGGCGGCTGAACGCTTAGCCGAGCGGGAGGCCGTGTGTGCTTTCCGGCATCATCGAGATAGAGTGGAAACGCGTGAACAGCTTGTTTCCGCAATTGAGAGCGACGAAACGATTAGCGACGAAGCGCGTCAAAAAGCTCTCTTGTGGGCCAGGACTCTTCCCTCTGCTGTTCGGGGTGGCTAGGACGGCGTGGTGCGACGAGATGCCCGTCAATCGCGATGGAGGCGGCGGTAAGGCAATTGGAAGCGGTCGACGGCCCCTTCGAGGCGTGATCGGTTACGCGACGGACGGTTATTGGCATCCCGATTCGCCTAAGTACTGGAATAGCCCACAAGTTTTGACGTAGGATTGAAACCGCGACATGCCGTGTTGCTAGGGGCGCATCGGGAGTGAACGGGTGGACAGTTGTGCAAATGGAATGACCGGTGCCGAGACGTACGGGCTCCGGGGAATGATGCGGCTCACCCCGTTCTAACGCCGCCTTAGCCAGCCCCAACTTGGGGCTTCCTGTTGGCAAGTCAGGGCCACTTCCGGCCCTGCGTCTCGTGGTTCGCCGTTTCCGCGGCGCAGCGCCCCCGTTGCGCGCCTTCGGGGGACCGGGATGCCGACAGGCAGTCGACCAAGTGCGTATGTCGGCTGCGGAGCCAGCCGAATCTTCAAACCAAAGGAAGACCAATGAATTGATTGCGTAGCAAGACGAGGAACGACCAAGATGGCCAACCCAATCTACTTTGATCCACGAACATTGCTGAAACAGCTCGCCATCCCGCTGGTACAGCGGCTCTTTGAGCAACGCGGCGAGTTGCTCGACCTGCCGTGGTCCGAGCTTCGCCAGAAGAAACAGACAGCGCCGATCTACGCCGCGTGGCAACGATTGCCCGAGGACCGACGGCGCGAAATCCAGATCGTGTTCCACGAGATCGCCGAAGCGGCGACGGAACTCGGCATCGCCGCGTTCGCCCAAGAAGTGAAACACGCAGCGCCGGGGGACGTGTGGAAGTTCACCGCGTGCCGCAGCCGTTTGAACAAGGCGCTGTGGTTCTATCTGAGTTTCCCCGAACGATTCGAACGCGCCACGTTATTCGCGCGAGCCGATTCGCTGACCACGGGTCGATTTGCCATTCGCCGCGACGATTTGCCGCGAACGCCGCTCAACGTCACACCGGAAGTCTTGACGGCGCTGGGGGAGGCGCTGCGTGGTTTCTACTGGCCGACGCAGATGCGCGGCCACCATTGCCACGTCGAACACCACCGCCGGCACGACGGGGACGACTATTTCTTCGCGTACCTCGACGATTGGCCTGACAAGCGTCTCGCCTTCGGCGACAACGGAAAGTTGCGCATCCACTCGGCTCGATTCGCGTTTTCGGTCTTGTTCGTGTTTTCGCCGAGCGACGGCTCGCTCGAACTCGTGGCCAACGGCGGCGAGTCGATTCATTTCCCGCTGCAACAAGCGTTCTGCAGATCCGTCTTGGGAATCGACATCGCGCCAGCCAATCCCGAGCGCCCCGTCTACCGGCTGCAACAAGTACTCGATCCGGCCTTCAACTATCCGACCGCCGCCGAGGATCGAATCTGCCGAGTGCAACTGAAGAGCATCCGCTGGAAGCCGGCGGGCGAGATCAAGCAGCTGCGTGCGACGGTCCAAGAATTCGAGTCGACGATCTGTCGCTCGGAGTGGCTGGAGCTCGTGCAGCGCTTTCTGGCTGGACTCGGTCTCGCGCCAACCCAAGCAGTCGTTGAAGGAGCGACCTTTCGCTTGACGCTGCTGCGCGGCGGGCGCTCGCGGGTCTTGGAATTCACGATCGCGCTCCCGAGCCGCTGTACGGTGCGGACAAAATCCGACGAACTGTTGGCGATTGGAAAACGCTGTCTCGCTCAATGGGGGATGATCAATGCTTGACCCTATCGCTTGGCTCTGGTCGTTCGCGGAGGCCCGCGATCCAGTATTCGAGGCGATGTCGATGTACGTCATGATTGGCGACGACTTCGACCGACTCGTGGCGTTGAACATCGTTGTTCGCACAGCGAATGCGGAATGCGTTTCCTGTCCCGCCTGCGGTCAGCATGGCGAGGAGGTGATCGCATTCGATTATCCCGATGGCGTCACACGCTACTACGTGCCGTGCCCGCTAGACTTTCGCGTCGAAGTCCACCCTAAGCTGCTTGAGCGGTGGACGATCCACTGGGATGCGCTCGCGCAAGCAACGGCGTCCGGTTTGGCGCTGCGTGGCATGTGCACGCCGCTGATCGCGAGTCGCCTGTGGCGACTCGGCCGGCTGAAATGGCAAGGGGCAACGCGCGACGTACTGCTGGCCCGCGGCCTCGCTTGGCCGGACGGCGATGCTATCGCCCGGCAAATCGCCCACGCGACGCGGCCGATTGCCTTTGTCGGGGACGCCGTCCCGCCGACGGATGCCTGGGCAGGACGAGCGCCGCCGATCGTGCGTCTGTCGCAGGTAACATCCCTCGACCACGACGGGCCCCAAATCGACGGCGAGGCCGTCCTATCCGCGATCATCTTCGCCGACGATGCAAACCTGCCTGCTAAGCAGTGTGACCTGAATTCCGAGAACCTCGAACGCATCATCCGTCGGCAGATCAAGGCGGAGGCCAAGTCGCAACTCACGGACGACGTGATTGTCGCGGCGTATAAACAGGAAGGGTCGATTCGGAAAGCGGCGAAGTTCTTATCGGAGAGCACGGGACAATCCATCACGAAGGACAGAGTCCAAAGCGCACTTGAGCGCTGCGGCGGCGTCTCCCAAATGGCATCGCCACGGATCAAGCGGGCCTACAAACTGCAGTAGAGCAGACAACGTGCTCACGGAATCTCGCAATCTCGACGCGGGCATTTTATGATTTCATTTGATAATCCCGTCGTCGAGTATTCCTCATGCCCGATGTCACCCGCATCCTGTCACAGATCGAATCCGGTGATCCGTCGGCGGCAGAAAAGCTGTTGCCCTTGGTTTATGCCGAATTGCGGAACCTAGCTGCGGTCCGATTGGCTCAGGAGAAGCCCGGTCAGACGTTACAGGCGACGGCGTTGGTGCATGAGGCCTACCTGCGGTTGGTGGGGGAAGGGCAGTCGCAGCCAGCCTGGGAGAATCGCGGTCATTTCTTCGCGGCGGCCGCGCAGGCGATGCGGCGGATTCTGGTCGAGGCGGCTCGTCGTAAGAAGCGGCTCAAACGAGGTGGGGACCGGGTGCGTCAGGATTTATTGGCGGCGGAAGTCGCGGATCTGGAACCTCGCGAGGATTTGCTCGCCCTGGACGCCGCCCTGAAAAAGCTGGCGGCGACTGATCCGGGTGCCGCCAATTTGGTACAACTTCGCTACTTCGCAGGGCTTACGATCGCCGACGCCGCCCAGTTGCTGAAGATTCCACGGCGTTCCGCCGATCGCCGCTGGGCCTACGCTCGAGCGTGGCTTCATCGCGAGTTGCTCGGCTCCCAGGACGGCGAAAAGTAAGATTCTGCAAAGATTTTTGGCGCAAGACGCTCCGCCACGGCGCATTGACCTCCGCCCAACGGGGACGCGGTGTTGAACGACGAGTTTCGGAGGAGCATGGCCATGAACGAGCGCGACATCTTTGAGAAGGCGATCGAGATTCAAGATCGCAAGCAACGCGACGCCTTCTTGGATCAAGCCTGCGGCGCGGACGCGGCGCTGCGCCAGCGGCTCGATGAGTTGCTCGCGTCGCACGATCAGGCGAGTGGCTTTCTCAAGGTGCCGGTGGTCGATCAGGCCCCGCCGACCAAGTTGTCCGGCCCACATCCGACGCTCGAACTGTTGCCAACGGGGCAAGCCCTCGGCAACGAAACGGCGGATGCTGCTAACGACGACGACCACGACGATGACGCGGTGGGCACGACCGACCTGAGCTTCTTGCAACCTTCTTCAAAGGCTAGTTCGATTGGGCGACTCGGCCACTACGAGATCCTGCAGATCCTCGGCCAGGGCGCGTTCGGCATCGTCTTCAAGGCGTTTGATGAAAGGCTACATCGGCATGTCGCGATCAAGGCGATGAACCCGCAACTCGCGTCGACCTCTCCGCCCCGCAAGCGGTTTTTGCGCGAGGCGCGATCGGTCGCGGCGATCAAGCATGAGAACATCGTGCAGGTCTACGCCGTCGAGGAGCAGCCGCTACCCTATCTAGCGATGGAGTTCGTCGACGGTCAGACGTTGGCGCAGAAATTGGAAACTGCCGGCCCGCTCGACGCGTCGGAGATTTTGTACCTGGGACGGCAGATGGCCGCCGGCTTGGCCGCCGCTCACGACAAAGGGCTGATCCATCGCGACATCAAGCCGGGCAACATTCTGCTGGAAGCGGGCGCGGAACAGAAGGTGAAGATCACAGACTTCGGCCTGGCTCGCGCTGCGGACGACGCCACGATGACGCGCACCGGCACCATCGCGGGCACGCCGATGTTCATGTCGCCCGAGCAGGCGATGGGCCAAACGCTCGATCACCGCAGCGACTTGTTTAGCCTGGGGAGCGTGATGTACCAGATGGCGAGCGGCCGTCCGCCCTTTCGCGGCGCGAATGCGATCGCGGTCCTGAAACGCGTTGTGGACGAAGCTCCGCGACCGATCCAAGACATCCTGCCCGAGGTCCCCGAGTGGCTGTGCGCAATCATCGAAAAGTTGCATGCCAAAAATCCGGATGAACGCTACCATTCGGCCAAGGAAGTCGCCGACGTGTTGGCGCGCTGCCAAAACGAGTTGCAGGTCAATGGCAAGGTGACCTGCGTCGCCTTGCCGTCACAGGCCGCGCGAGCAAGCTCAAGCCAATCCACGTCGGTATCGGCGACGCCGGTTCCTGCGCTCCCCAAGGTCGAGCGTCCTTCCGGCCAGCCGGCGTCACGTGGGCCCCTGATCTTCGCAGCGACCGCCGCCTTGCTGATTGTCGGCTTCACCCTCTTGGAACTGACGGGAATCAGCAACTTCTTCCGCAAGCCGGCCGGCAATGACCAAACCGTCGCGAGCGGCGAAACGCAGCGCCAGACGCAAGACTCGACCGTGCAAACCGCGAGCGCCACCGGCTGGCACGGCTGGCCCGTCGATGCCCCGAAGCCAGCGATCGCTCCGTTCGATGCCGAGCAGGCCAAGAAGCATCAGGAAGAGTGGGCCGCGTATCTGAAGGTCCCGGTGGAGTACACGAACTCGATCGGCATGAAGTTCCGCCTCATCCCGCCGGGCGAGTTCACGATGGGGAGTTCATCCAAAGAGATTAACGACGAAATCGCGGAGCGGAAACAAGACGTGGAGTTTTGGAGAGGAGCCATCCAATCGGAAGGACCGCAGCGGCTCGTTCGAATAAGTCACCCATTCTATCTGGGTGTCCACGAGACAACGGTGCGTGACTTTGCGCAGTTCACGAACGCGACAAACTATCTGACGGGCCCAGAACGCGATCCAAGCGGTCAGTCTGCGTTAGGAATTAATGCCTCGGGCAGCTGGCAAAGCGCGACCGGTTTTTCCTGGAAGAATGTTGGATATGAACAAGATCCGCTGCAGCCCGTCATCAACGTCGATTGCAAAGATGCCACTGCGTTTTGCGAATGGCTCGGTGGTGGTCGAGTTGACGCCGCTTGGTTGCCATCAGAAGCGGAGTGGGAAATGGCAGTGCGAGCAGGAAGTGCCGCGCGTTTTTTTTGGGGAACCGAATCGCTCGAAGCGCCTAATTATTCGTGGTTTGGAATGGATGCAGCTGCCAAGCCGCAGGTCGTCGGCTTGAAGCAATCCAATCCGTTCGGACTCAAGGACGTCTACGGCAACGTGTGGGAAGTTTGTGGCCGCTTCTTGGGCCGTCACGCAGCGATTATTGATGGCGCTGATGGTCTAGAAACGAGCTATGGAAGCGTAATGCGCGGTGGCGCATTTTGGGATACGTCGCCTCACACACATTATTCTGCGGAACGGCTCTCGTATGGCTGCGCTCGATTGCGGAACCTGGGATTCCGCATCGCCCTTTCCATCGACACCGTGCGTCAGGAGCTCAGCGTCACCGGTCCGGCAATTCCGAAATCGCCGACCACGGACCTAGCCGGCTCCAAGACCGCCCCCGCGATATCGAATGCCGATCCGGACCGAGCAGTTGCCGAATGGGTGCTGTCTTTGCCGGGGGATAGGAGTATCAAGATAAATGGCAGTGAGCAAGCAATTACCCGACATGAAGATTTGCCCACATCGAGCTTTCAGGTGGAGGTGATCATTGCAAAGGACGCAGAGAATGTTACCGACGACGATCTCAGACGTCTTGCGGATTTGCCCGGCTTGCGAACCATCGATCTGGTGTCGAAGATAGATCTGTTTCCACATATCACCGACCAGGGAATCCGCAATTTGACACATGGAACGTCGGCAGCCACCATTCAAAACCTCGGCTTCTATGGGCGATTGCCCAAAGTGTCGGATGATTCGATTCCGCACCTGAACCGTCTCGTACATCTTCAAGCCTGTTTCCTACCTGCGGCGTTCACGGATGTTGGGCTTCAACATCTCTCCCTGCAGGAATTAGGCACTCTGCATCTTCCTCGAAGCAATGCTTCCCCTGGAGGGTTCGCCAAGATATCCGAACGGCTACCCGTACTCGCGGACCTGAATCTGAGCTACATCGACTTGTCGAAATCAGATCTGGCGACATTCCGCCAAACGCAGATTCACACGCTCCAATTGAGTACTTGCAATTTAACGCCGCAGGCCTTTCGCACACTTGAAAACAACACTGCTCTAAAGGTTTTGGGAATCCCCAATAACTCAGGATTGACCGATTCGGCACTTAGCGTACTGCCAACGCTCAGAAATCTGACTCACCTCAACCTTGCCGAAAGTAATAGCCTCACTGATGTATGTTTCGACACGCTATCGAAGATGCAATCACTTGTATGGCTGGACCTTCGACGCTGTGAGAAGCTGACCGAAGCCGGCGTCCGCAAGCTGCAAGCCGCGTTGCCGAAGTGCAAGATCGAGAGCGACTTCTCCAATGTCGCCGCGATTGACTTCGCCGCCGAACGCAAGGCAGCCGAGTGGGTGCTGAAGGTGGGAGGCACGCCCTACCTCGCCGATGAACAGGGAAATCCGTTCACGGTTGTGAATGGCAAGCTGCCAGAGACGAGTTTTACAGTCATAGGCGTATCGATCTTCAACCAGCAATCGGTGAAAGACGAAGATTTGGCGGTTCTCGCCGAGTGTCGACAGCTGCAGAATGTGACACTCTCTGGCTCGTCAGAGGTCACCGATGCCGGTGTCCGACAATTGGATTTTAAGGCACCTCTAAACCATTTGAATTTGGATGGGACTCAGATCACCGACGCGTCGATCTCGTTGATAGTCGAAAACCAGTCTTTGAGGGAGTCGCTACGGGAAATTGCCATTCGAGGTACGCGGGTTACCGATGAAGGATTACGGAGACTCGCAGAACATCGACGATTAGTTGGCCTGTGGATTGGTTCGAAGGGCATCACCCGCCAGGGAATTCAAGCCGCTGTGATGGGGAATCCCGAATTGAACGTACTGCAGTTCTCAAGTGAATCGCCCGATGACGCCCTGCATGGCCTAGCAAAACACCCCAGGCTCTTTCAGCTCAACATTGCCGCGCGACAACTCGACGACCCTGCGGTAGAAATCATTCGATCACTGCCCAACTTTGGCAGTCTGGCAATCGGAGAGATGGATGACGACACCTTTAACCGGGTCGCCAAGCTTTCCCAATTGAAGGAATTGATGATCCAGACGGGCAACTTTTCATCAGGAAGTCTAGGGAAGTTAGCGGTCTTGCCCGCCCTGTCACACTTGGAGGCACGGGGAGAAGGTATTGACGACGCGTGTCTCGCCGCACTCGAAAAATGGCCTGCACTGAAATTCGTCATTCTCCATTCGATGACTCGCGTCACGGAAGCCGCCCTCACGCGTTTCCGCCAATCGCGTCCCGATGTCCATCTGAACATCGACGGCAAAGACTACCCGGCCACAAAGTAGCGTGTTGCGGAAGTGAGTTCACCGGTCGGCGTCTTCAACTCCGACTGGCAGGGAATCAACCAAACACAGGCCTCCCGACACGACTGATTCGCTTGCATCCTCCGTGTCGCCGTCGAAGTTCAGGTCGATTGCGAGGGTAGCTGTAAGCAAGTCGGCGACACCTGGGTCGGTTACGGTGCCACGCACTATGAATCCTTCGCTCTCGTCGAGTTGCCCAGGATTGAGCCATTGGAGCGGATTGCCATCTTCGTCGGTGGCGATCACTTTGTCGATCGCCGTCACCAAATCAATCGAGACCGTCGGCGACACGTTGTTGACTGTGATGCTCGACGTCGCAGTGCTCGTACCGGTATCGTCGTCGACGATTGTGGCGGTGATCGAGTAGCTGTCTTGTGGCGTCGAAGTCGGATCGTCGTCTACGTAGACGTGCGTCGCCGTGATCGACTGGAATGGCGAATAGGGGCCGTAGTATCCGCCCGCCAGGTTGGAAAACGTGCTCGAGCTGCCATCGCCCCAGTCGACGACTCGATGGCGGATGGCGCGGAGAGGGAAATCGTCGGATCGACATTGTGCACTGCCAATGAAGCTGAGGCACTCGCCGAATGGCAGATGTTCAGAGCATGCACGACGACCGATCGCGAGTCGCTTGGCGTGCCCGTAGCGTCATCATCGGAATAGAACCCGGTTGTCGACCAGGTGAACGTCGCCGCATCGCTCACGAAGTCGAGGGTTTGCCAGTTGGGCCCCATGTCGACTTGAACTCCGTAGGCGTTGGGCATCGCACCGCGGATAGTGAAAACCTGCATCTCGTTCACGTCCGCCGGCAGAGCGTCGATCGTCACCGTCGGTACCGGAACGTCGCCGCAGGTCGCCCCAGACGTCGGCGGATTGGTTGATCCCGAGTTTGCAAGGTAGTCCATCACGATCTGCGTATCGACGCTCGTGATTGATTGGTCGCCGTTGACATCGGGATACGTTCCGGTGGGAATCGTGGGGGCATCTTCTCCTTCGCCCAGCGCAACTGCGATCTGGTTGATCACAATCAGCGCGTCGATTGGCGACACGGCGGCATCGTCGTTGGTGTCAAAGGGAATCAGTGGGTTTTGCAATGGCGAGCCCGTGAGGAGCAAATCGCCGGCGAGAAGGTTGCGACATTCGAGCGACTCATACCGCAGTTGTCGGTGACGATGTCGCCTCGCCGACGGAATTCGGCTGGAAATGGCGGCACTCAGGTGACTGGAATACCCGTAGCGTGAAAAGATCGTCACAGCCCCCCCCACAGAGATTGGTTATGGCGTGGCCAGTCCGAGGAGTGGAAACTTAGGCACGTGAGGGGGGCGTCAATCTTTTTTCTTGGGAATCGCGAGAGCCCCATTCCGCTTCTTGCGGCCGAGTCGGCGACCACGGACTGCGTCGGATCGTCTCGTTTCCGTTGGGGCAGCTCGCACCGTTAACCGGCCTGCATGATTCCGATTCGTTTCAATCCACACCCCAAACGCAACCGGATTGTTAACCCCGGAGGCCCCGTTTAAACGGAGAGCGCGAGAGTTTCGAGACGAAAAATGAGTCGCCCGAACGCAACCCTGGCGGTTTGGGCATTCGCGGGTTCGAACGGGCGGATCGGCGAGAGAGTGGGCCAGAGACTCGCGTCGTCGCAAGTCATTGCAGGTTCACGAGTAAACGCAAAACGCCGAGGGCGGTTGGCTCTCGGCGTTTCTTGTAAACCCGTGGGTCGGCCAGTTTCGCGGCCGAACGAAAAGCTCAAATTTGGGCTGACTCAGCGGCGACTGTGTGGTTAACAGGCGGATTTTGTAAGTGGCGTTCAGGAAATGACTTATGGTGTCCCGCGACCGTGTTCAGTTTCGGGTTGGCAACTAGTTTTTGCCGTCCGCAGTGGCTCGGAACAGCTTCTCCAGCGCCCGATTGGCAGTTGCGGAAACTAATATACTGCGAATGCCCCAGCTCCAAACTACACCTTCGCCGCCGCAAGCACCGAGTCTGAAGTGTGCAATCTACACGCGGCAGTCCCGAATCAGGCCGGGAGTGGTTTCCTCCTGTGGAACCCAACGCGGGATTTGCGCGGACAGTGAATTCCAGTTGGAGATGACGCGCGAACGGATGGCCGATGCTCGGGCAGCTCTGAAGCGGCAAGGCCGGCGGGTCGCTGGACGCGTCCCATTCGGCTACCGCGCCGAACGACCGACGAAGCAATTGGTGATCAAACCGGACGAAGCGGTCGTGGTGCGACGGATGTTCGAGTTGGGGGCTGCTGGAATTCGACCGCAGGAGATCGCGGACACATTCAACCAGGAGAACGTGGTCGGAGCCGGCGGACGGACTGGCACTTGGACCGCGCGGCAAGTCTTGAAAATGCTTGGCAACCCGATCTATCCGGGCGCAATTCACGACGGTGCCGGCACTCGGCCCGGCAGGCATGAAGCGATTGTGACGCAGGAGATGTTCGATCAAGTCCGGGCGCGTGATGAGCCCCAGTGTTTCCGGTTACAAGAATCTTGAGTACCGCTATTACCGATGCCGTTCCCGCGCGCTCGGCCGACCGCCTTGCAAGAACGTGGGCATTTCTGCCTTCGAGATCGAGGAGTTTGTCCGCACAAGCTTGTGCAGCGAATCGGGCCACCTCGTCGACGCCGCAGCGGCGGCCCAAATGCAGGAGTTCTTGACCGCGTGGCGGCGCCTCGACGCTCGACAGCAAATGGTCGCTTTGGCCGATGTTTTGAACGTGGTCCGTTTCGATCCACACACAGGAATGATCAGGCTGTCGCTGCACGCCGATGCGATCCAAAAGGCGAGTCGGCTTTGAAGACCGCACTTTATTGCATCGCTTTGTATGCAGCGAGATAAGCGTTCGTCATGGCCAGACAGCAGTTCCGGACCAGTTCCTGCTCGCGAGTTATCTCCGGGAGTTTCGAATTGAGGTAACCTACCACGAAGGCGAGCACCGCATGCTCCTTGTGCTCACTTGCCCAGATCATCTGCAAACGACGAGCTTCTTCAGGGGGCTCGCCATCGTAGAATCTCAACATCGACGAAATATCATCGAATGCCTTTTGGACCGTCTCGGCTCCAATTCTGGGAAGCCCAGGCACGTACATTGAAAAGCACTCAAATAGGACGAGCAAGACATGAAATGCGTGGTCGGCAAGTCGCACGTCGACGCCCAGCGAAGGCAGTTGCACTGCTGCACCGAGCAAAGCGGGCTGAGCAGCAAAGACATCGTCGAAACGCTGGAGCTTCTCAGCAACCGAGTATTTGTCGACTTTCGCATTCGCGATCGCCATCTGCTCGGGCGCAATCGAAAAGGTGAATTGTGTCCCATCGAGGATTACGGACCGTCGTTCAACGCCCATTGGGAACCCTATTCGTCGATTGGCGGTGGGGCAGGCACGAGCGGTTCAAGCATCCCGATCAACTCGGGCACGTGAGTCTCCGCGACCCGCCAAATGCGGTCGTGCTTGATCTCGCCGTAGTCGTGGGCGAGAACGCGCCGTTGGGCTTGGATCGGTCGCCACGGAAATCTCCGGGTGTGCCTCCTGATACGCCTTTGAGATTCTGCGAGCTGCCTCGCCAATAATCTCGATCTGCCGTTCGTCGGCGCTCCTCAAGAGGAGATCGGTCTCGTACTCGGCCAATTTGCGGCCGCGGGTGAAGTCCACGACCGCCCGTGCAGCCGTCAGCATATCCCACAGGTAAACGCGATCATCTTTCGGTACCGACATAGATGACCTTCCTGCTGTTCAGGATGTGATGACGCCGAAACGGGTTTCGCAGGCCCTCTTTTTCTACCATGTCGACTTTTCGGCCGATGATCGCCGCCAGTTCGTCTTCCATCGTGGTCAAGTCCCACAGACTCCAGGACGCGGTCGGATCAAAGGAAACCAGCACGTCTACGTCGCTGTCGGAATCGAAGTCGTCGCGCAAGACGGAACCGAACAGCGCCAATTCGTGGATCTTCCAATGCCGGGCGAATTCGGCAACCTGGTCGGAGGGAATCAACTGTATCAATCGCTCGGCGACGTCGACCATTGAAGAGCGTTCGAGAACGGTTACCTTCGGGGTCCAAGAGTAACCAGGTCGTTAACCCAAAGGGGTCTGTTAAACCGAGAGCGCGAGAGCTTTGGCGCCGCCAATGGATAGAAACCGGCGGCCCAGGATTCTCGCGCTCGCGGGCGACAACCCGCGCTAATTCTCGGCGTTGTAAATCCTTGGCCGGTCTGCGGATAAGACGCGACTTTTTAGAGAGCCAAACCGAGAGTCTTGAGTAAACCGCTCGGTCGGCCCATTTCGCAAACCGCAAAAGCTCCCCGAACGGAACCCTCTTCGTAACAATACTCTCTTTTTCTCGCGGCGTAACCCGCTTCGCCAGCCAAGCATACGGTTTTCGAGCCCCTCTCGATGTTTTCGGGAAAGGTATCGAACTTCTGGCATGGTAGTCCGACTAAGCCTTGGAACGCAATAGGATTTGCCGTTCTCCAAACCGTCAAACCGTCGCGTATTGGGTCGGCATTTTTCCCATCCCGAAGTGAACCATTGACGAAGTCAGCCTACCGTACAATCGCAAATCAACGATTTACGACAAGGGTAGGAGTGACCAATGGCGAAGTCGAGAACCGGCTCGCGTGGCGAATGTTGTGAAAGCACGGCTGTGACGCCGTTTCATTTAGACCAGTGTCGAAGATCGATTCGCGTTGCGACAACGGGCTTGCATCGTGGCGACGATTCGGAGACGGCTGGCAGCCGACCACGGTCATCACAAGCAGTATGACTTGGCAAGCGATCCACGGCGACGCGACGCCACGAATGCAAATCCTGCGGCTCACACATGTGGGCACTACCATGTCTTTTCCTCTTGGTTCCGCGACGCTGGGCCCTTCTGGCTACTCTTTCAGCAATCGCAACCCATTGAAGATCACCAGGAGCGAAGCCCCGGTGTCTGCGGCGATTGCGCCCCACAGCGTCGACCATCCACCAAATGCCAGCACGACAAAGATTCCCTTGACCAACAACGCGAACCAAATGTTCTGTTGGATGATGTGCATCGTGCGCCGCGACAGGTCCACGAGCCAAGAAAGATTCGTCAAATCATTTGACATCAATGCGACGTCCGCCGTCTCGATCGCGGCATCACTTCCCGCTACCCCCATCGCGACGCCCAACGTTGCTGTCGCCAAGGCCGGCGCGTCATTGACACCATCGCCAACCATCGCGACGAACTTGTACTCGCGAACGAGCGATTCCACCGCCGCCACTTTCTCTTCCGGTAGCAGGCCGGCTCGAACGTCATCGATTCCAAGTTCGCGCCCAATTGCCTGTGCCGTCGATGGCGAGTCTCCGGTAAGCATGATCACGTGCCGCACGCCTTGCGTTCGTAGTTGCTCAAGTGCCGACTTAGCCGATGGTCGCACGCGATCCGCCAGAGCCAACAGACCACAGACTTGACGCTGATTTCCCACGACGACAACCGTTTGCCCCTGTTCGGCCATTGCGGCGATCCGAGCGCTCAGGTCAGGGTTCAACTGTCCTCGCTCTTGGAGAAGTCGCAGCGAGCCCAGCCAATACACTTCGCCGTTCCATCGCCCGGTTGCGCCCTTGCCAGGAATCTCCTGATAGTCGTCGGCTGGTCGGACAGGGACGCCCGTGGAGCGGGCCAATGCGAGAATGGCCAGGGCCAACGGATGCTCGCTGCGGGCCTCGAGCGCCGCGACACGCTCCAGTAATTCCTGTTCCGAATGCCCGTTTAGCGGAATCACCGATTGCACGCAGGGTCGGCCCTCCGTGAGCGTCCCGGTCTTGTCGAAGGCGATGGCTCGTAGGTGCGCTGGCGATTCGACGAAGACTCCTCCTTTGATCAATACGCCTCGTCGGGCCGCCGACGCCAGTGCGGCGACAATACTCACGGGCGTGGAGATCACCAGGGCGCAGGGACACGCGATGACCAGCAGCACGAGACTGCGATAGAACCAGTCGCTCCAGGCCTGGCCGAGGATGGCGGGCGGCACGACGAACACCACCAGGGCCAGGGCCATGACGACGGGGGTGTAGTACAGCGCGAACCGCTCGACCCATTGTTCGGTCGGCGAGCGCCGGGTTTGAGATTCCTCGACCATGCGCACGATGTGCGCTACGGTCGTGTCGTCCGCCACCTTGGTTGTTTCGATGTCCAGCGCGCCGTTGCCATTCACGGTTCCCGCGAACACGGAATCGCCGACTTGTTTGCTGACCGGAATACTTTCGCCGGTGATCGGCGCTTGGTTCACATAACTGGTTCCCGCCAAGACCGTACCGTCGAGCGGAATCCGCTCACCCGGCTTCACCACGATCCGCGACCTTACGGGCACGTCAGCGATGGGGACAGTGCTTTCACCACCGCCCGCGTTCGCCAGGCGAGCGGTGGGAGGCGTAAGGTCGAGTAGTGCGCTGATCGCCCTGTGGGCCCGGCGGATGCTCCAGGCCTCCAGCACTTCGGCAAGCGCGAACAGGAAAGCCACGGACGCCGCCTCATGGAACTCTCCGATGACGATGGCACCAATCACGGCGACCGTCATGAGCAGATTCATGTCTGGCCGCAGTCGGCGAATCGAGCGAGCGGCTTTGGGAACCACCAGTCGGAGGCCGCAGAGGATGGACGGGACGAGCAAGACGCGATCGACCAACTCGCCGCCTAGCGACGACAGCCAATCGCGCAGTAGCGGAATCCGCAACACGACCGCGACTAGAAAAAAACCTCCGCTCAGTCCCATCCAAACGATGCCGCGGTTCCAGGCGGCGGCGTCCAAAGACGAGGAATGCTCCACGTCCTCCTTCCACGGTTCGGCGCGCATTCCCGTTTTGGCAACCGCCTCCAACACTGTCGCGGCAGTGACGCTCTGGGCGTCGATCTCCACCTGCATGCGACGACGAACAATGTCGAACGACAACCGATGTTCGCCGCCGACGATCGGCCCCACGGCCTGTCGTAGAACGGCGATTTCGTCCGGGCAATCCATGCCGGCGATTCGGAATTGAAGTATCTTCGTTCGGTCCATGCCGCAGTCCGCTTTCAGCGGGCGTCGGGTAACGCCGCATTACCCGCTGCTAGTCCCCGACCGTAAACAGCACCTCTAACCTTGCGGCTTGGGTGGCTTCTTGCCGTACTTCGCCTCGTACTGCGCGGCGAACTTCGCCTCATATTCGGGATGGCAGACGAAGCACTGGGACTCGGGACGATCGTGCTCTTTGCACCAGTCCCCCTTCTTTTGGAACTCCGCCGCCAGCTTGCTGTTGCACTGTGCGCAGACCTCCTCGGGAACGCCGTGTTCGTTGCACCACCAGCCGGAATGGTCATGATCGTCCGCCTTCGACGATGCCGTTTTCGCGTCATGGTCGTGCCCTTCATGGGAATCCGCGTGTTTCTCGGCCTTCGCCGGAGCCGATCCCTTGTCGCCGCAGCCACTAGCAAACACCGCCACCGCCAACATCATCGCCATCCACAATCCGTTCTTCATCCCTCACTCCTCTCATGACTATAGGAACCTACCGTTGCTCCCGCCAAAACCGGTTCGGCGGGCTTTACATCGCGATGCACCGGGTCGCCCTCATGGTGCGCGACCGTGGCATTGAAGATCAAATACAACACGCGCAGCACCAGCAGCGACATAATCATGGCTCCGATGACCCCACCGATCACGACGGTCGCGAGCGGTCGCTGTACTTCAGCTCCCATGCCGTCGCTGAACGCCATCGGGAGAAAGCCGAGGCTCGCGACGAGCGTCGTCATCAGGACGGGGCGTAGCCGCGTGATTGCGGCCTGGGTGACCGCTTCGTCGAGCGGCAGGCCTTTCTGGCGAAGTTGGCGGATGTACGAGACCAGAATCATGTCGTCGAGTACGGCTACGCCCGACATGGCGATAAATCCGATTCCCGCCGAAATCGAGAACGGCATGTCCCGCAGCCACAGCGCGAAGATGCCCCCCACCCACGCGAATGGAATCCCGGTGAACACTCGCAGCGCGTCGACCAGATTGCGGTACGTCATGTAGAGCAAGAAGAAAATCAGCAACAGCGCTACAGGCACGACGATCATCAGGCGGGTCTGCGCCCGCTGGAGATTCTCAAATTGACCACCGTACTCGACTCGATAACGGGCCGACGGTAGCGACACTTTGTCGGTGATCTTGCGTCGGGCTTCGGCGACAAACGAGCCGAGGTCGCGTCCGCGCACGTTCGCCGTGATCGTGATACGTCGTTGGCCCCATTCGCGAGTGATCGTGGAGGGCCCCTCGACTATTTCGACGGATGCGAGTCGCGACAGCGGTATCCGCTCGCCGGCCGGCGTCGAAACCAGCATATTGCCGATCGAATCCGGACTGTCACGAAACTCTTCCGGCAGTCGCACGATCAAGGGAAAACGCAATTGTCCCTCGACGATGTCGCCAACCGGCTTGCTCCCGATCGACTCCACAAGTTCCAGGACCGCCTGGGCGGATATGCCGTACCGGGCGACCTGATCTTGATCCACTTTGATTTGCAACATCGGCTGGCCGGTGACCTGTTCCACCGCGACGTCGGCCGCGCCGTCGATCGTGTTCAGGACCTTCTCGATTTCTTGGGCCTTGCTGACCAGGACCGCGAAGTCATCGCCAAACAATTTCACGCCCAAGTCGGCGCGCACGCCGGAGACCATCTCGTTAATGCGCATTTCGATCGGCTGCGAATACGCCAACCGCTGTCCCGGCATGTCCCGCAACGTCTTATCGATCAGATCCGTGAGCTCCGCTTGAGTCTTGGCTTTCTTCCAGCGCGCCCGCGGCTTGAGGGCGATGAACGTGTCCGTCAATTCGACGCCCATCGGGTCCGTGGCGACTTCGGCCGTGCCGATCCGACTCCAAACGTTTTGGACTTCGTCCGGAAACGCGGCCAGGATCACCTTCTCCATTTCGGTGTTGTACCGAATGGACTCGCTGAGATCGGTTCCCGCCAGCCGCACGACGCCGATCGCGATCGAACCCTCAGATAGCCTCGGCACGAATTCCGATCCGAGGTTGGGAGCAATCATGCCGAACGCCAGAAACAGGACGCTTACGGCGAAGCCGATGACGGCCAGCTTGTGGTGCATTGCGAATTGCAGGATTGGGTAATGGATCGCATGCGCCACCCGCATGAGAAATGGTTCGTGCTCCTCGACCTTCTTGGGCAAGAGGTAACTGGCCAGTACTGGCATTAGCGTCAACGAAAGCACCATCGAGCCCATCAGCGCGAATATTACCGTCAGCGCCATCGGTCGAAACATCTTGCCTTCGATCCCTTCGAGCGTCAGGATTGGCAGGTAGACGATCATGATGATGAGTTCGCCGAACATCGTGGGCTTGCGCACTTCGACCGCCGCGTCCCGGATGATGTCCAGTCGGCTCTTGCCGGAGTTCGACTCGTGCGCCAGGTGTCGCACGCAGTTCTCGATCATGACGACCGAACTATCGACCACGAGCCCAAAGTCGATCGCACCCAAACTAAGCAGGCTGGCGGCGATTCCAAAACGGTACATGCCGGTGAAGGCGAACAGCATCGAGAGCGGAATCGCCAGTGCTACGACGGCGGCCGCCCGCAGGTTGCCCAGAAAGGCGAACAGCACGGCGACCACGAACAGTCCACCCTCGAACAGATTCTTGCGCACGGTGTCGATGACGAAGTCGACCAGCTGCGTGCGATCATAGACCGTCTGGACTTGCACGTTCTGTGGCAACGACGCTTCCAGTGATTGCAACTTTTCCTTCATAGCGCGAGTGACTTCGTGGCTGTTCTCGCCCATCAGCATGAAACCGAGCCCTAGCACGACCTCGCCTTGGCCATTCGCCGTCACAGCTCCGCGACGAATTTCATGTCCGATGACGACTTCGCCGACGTCCGAGACGCGAACCGGCACGCCATCCTTGGCGGCGATGACAATTCTTCGGATCTGATCGATGTTCGATGTGCGTCCGAGTCCCTGCACGAGCAACATGCCGCTTGGCTGGCTGATGTTGCCGCCGCCAACGTTGAAGTTGTTCTTGTGAACGGCGTCCACGACCTGGTCGAAGGTCAGATTATGTTTGATGAGCCGGTCGGGGTTCAGGCGGATCTGGTATTGCTTGACGTACCCACCCCAACTGTTGATTTCCGCCGTTCCGCGTACCGTCCGCATTGGCGGCTTGATCACCCAGTCGTGGATCGTGCGCAGTTCGGTCGGATCATAGCCCTGGCCGGTGACGACGTAATGGAATACTTCACCGAGCCCTGTGGCGACCGGTCCCATTTGCGGGCGTGCGATTCCTGCCGGTATCTCGACCGTTCCCAGCCGCTCGTTGATGAGCTGACGGGCGAAGTAGATGTCGACGCCGTCTTCGAATACGACCACGACTTGGGACAGGCCGAATTTGGAAATGGATCGCAGCTGTTCCAGTCCCGGCAGCCCGCTGATCGCCTGCTCGATTGGAAAGGTAATCTGCCGCTCGACCTCTTCCGGGCTGAGAGCCGGAGCGACCGTGTTGATTTGCACCTGCACGGGCGTGGTATCGGGGAAGGCGTCGATGTCCAGGTGCTGGAGGGCGAAGACTCCCGCGACGCCCGCCGCCAATACGCCGAGAATCACAAGCACCCGATTGTGCAGCGAAAAGTCGATGACTCGATTGAGGAAGTCCATGTCCTGGCGAAACTCCGTCGCTTAGTGATCGTGACAGCCGCATCCCGCGCCGAGGTTGCTGCGCAGCAATTGGGCCAACAGGACATTGCTTCCCTTGGTCGCCACCACTTCGCCAGGCAGCACGCCGGCCAGCAGCTCGACGAACTGTCCATCGCGCGCCCCGAGGCGAACCTGCCGAACGTGGAAGAACTTCGGCGACTCTTTGTCGAAGAAACTCTTGTCCCGCACAAATACGAAATGCGCGTCCGGCGTCGATTGCACGGCTTCCCGAGGGACGACGATCGCCTGCGATTCCTCGCGAAGGATGATGCGACCGGTCCCAAACGTCATGCCTCGCAACGTGCCATTTGCGTTCGAGATGTTGACGCGAACTTGCAATGTTCGGGTCGACTCGTCGATGGCCGGATTAATCCAGGCGATTTCGCCACTGGTTTTGTGTTCGCCGTTATCCGAGATGAACCGCACCGGCAGGCCAACACGCACATACCGAGCGTCTTCTTGACGCACGTTGAGCATGAGCCACATGCGACTGGGGTCGCTGACGGTGAACAGAGGTTTGGCCGCATCCACCACTTCGCCCGCGACAACTTCCGACGCGACAAGCACGCCAGCATAGGTAGCGCAAATCGGAATTAAGTTCGCCGTCTTCGTGCGAGCCGGCAGAGTACTGAGCACGGACGGTGGTACGCCCAGGAATCGGAACTCCTCGGCCAGAGTGGGCGCATCGTGAGTTTGAAACCCCTCGGGCAATTCGAATCCCAGGTTCTCCAGTGCCTGGCGCGCGGATAGCAAGGCGACCTCGGCCTCGCGCAAAGCCGATTCGGCTTCAACGACGGATTTCTGAGCCACGGCCCCGCTGCTGGCGATTGGTTTCAAACGATCGACGGCCGCTTGACGCAAGTGGAGCTGCACGACGGCTTGCAGCAACTGCGATTTCGCCTGACCGACCAGCGACGCGTCGACTAATCCAAGGATCTCGCCAGCCTCGACATGGTCTCCCACCGTCTTGAAGACGGCGGCGACCGTTCCCGGAATACGGGTCGACAGATGTCCCACGCGAGTCGGGTCGAAGAGCAATTCCCCGTTGGCCGAGATGGCGTCCGTCATCGGTCGTTCTTGCACGACGTCGACGTCGACTCCCACTTTCGCCAAGCTCTCCGCCGACGCGAATTGCACTCGGCTAGTGTGCATCGTGTTGCGGCTGTTGTTTTCCGGGCGAGCGATCAGCGTGATGGCTTGAAGCGTATCGTATTTGGGAAGCTGTGCCTCGCCTTTGACCTGCGCCAAATCAGGGTGATGGATGACGCACTCCGCGACGCCGTGTTCCTTGCAGAATCCGAGCGGTTTGCCTTTGGGTACGAGCTCGGTCTGACACTCGATGCAGGCGGATTCCGGAACTAAATGTTCCGCGCACCAATCATCGTTTGCTGCCGTGGCCGACCCCAAGACCTCCGACATCTTTGGCATCTTCCAGCCTGTGTGGTGGCCCAGGTACATCACGCCGCCCAACAGACAAAAGACAACGAGGTTGGGGACGGCGCGGAGGGGCGTCACCCACCATCGCTTTCGCGGTTGGGCATGGGGCCTTGGGTCGATTACTTGTGGCGTCGCGATCGGCGACGCCGATCCAGTGACGGTGGCGGACATGGGAAACTCCAAAAGCCAAAGGAACCTCGCAGCGGGACGCTTTGCCAGCGACACGGTCCAGCAAAGCAAACGGGCTGGCGTGAATGCGCTCGAACCGAAATCACGGATTCGCAAGGAACCAGATCAATTCGGCGACGCCAGCGCGAGAGGCGGCGTTAGCAGCGAATGACGATCGTCGAGATGACGATCGAGAGCGGGTCGAACTCCAACGGTGGCGGGCTGACGTATGCGCGCCGTGCCAGGACGACCGCATCGACGTCAGTGTTCGAGCAAAGTGTCGAATAAACCGTCGCGATCCATCGTGTCGCGTCCGTCGTCAACGAACCACGCGACTCAATGGTCGGGTGTTTCGAAGCGACAAGCAGGGGAACGTGTGTGCAGTCGCAAGGACCAATTGCCCTTAATCCGTCCCCTAACCCCGTCCCGGAGCCTTCATGGCGATGTCCACAATCTGACGCCTTGGCGCACCATTCGTCGTCGCCGTGCGAATCGCAGGCTGCTGGTTCGCCATCTTGGCAGCACTTGCAAGCATGGGGACCGGAGTCGACGCAGCAGAACGAGCCGTCCTCGCTGATGCAAATGAACAACGAAACGCTTCTCCCGGCAAAGAGTTGCGTCGCAGCTAGCATCAGGATGAAAAACGACTTGATCATTCGAAGTCCAATGAGGGCCCGTCTTTAATTCTATCGAACGCATGGACTCGAGTCATGAACGGAACGGGAATAATCCCCACATTCGATGCGAAATTCTGCGCAACCAGCTTGGTCGCAAGGAAATCGGAACGGAACACACGAACACATTGCGGGCATGCGACGTTCACCTGCAGCACGGTCGCCGAGATACAGCCAAATCCAGTAACTGTTGCGACCGAGGGCGGCCTGGAGTGGTCGCCATCACGCAAACTGTGGCCAGCGTTCAAGGCGCGCTGTCGCTGGAGTGGTGCCGTGGCTTGCTAATTCACCGCTACACCGAGAAGCATCTGGTTGCCAAATCGGTCGGTGGTCCCGTCGTTGAGTAGTTCAAAGCCGAGCGCCCGCAGATCGTCGGTCGTCCAAAGCGATCGGTGTTTTTCCAGCTCGTTTCCATACGCCGCTCTCTGGTCCATCCAAATAGCGGGCGTGCCGACGAACAACCGGCCTTCAGAAGAGAGTCGGCGGCGAAATTCGTGCAGGATTGCCTCGCCCTGCGTGTGCTCGAAGTGCTCCAGGACATCCAGCAGGAGGATGGCGTCCCAGGCGTCGGCGTTGGTTTCAAGGAACCGCTCGATCGACGACACAACGACCTCGTCGTAGAGGTCCCAACAGGAATTCCGGTAGGCGCTGAACCCCTCGACGCCCACTAAACGCGTTCGCCAGGGCTGCACGCCTCCGTCGAGCCATTGGCGTACGACCGCGCCATAGAAGCCCATCCCGATTCCCAGGTCCAGCACCGAGCGAGGCTGGAACAGAGCGAAATGGGTCGCGATCGTGGGGACGAGCGAGCAACAGCCGATCGGCATAGTGATCTCTCCGAGCTGGCCGAATTACTACGCCATTCGTTCGTGCAGGACGTGCTGACATAGGTCCGACCAGCGCCGGCCCATGACCGGCGCTGCGTACTCGCGACTTGCGACGTGCCGAGCGTATGCGACGCGCGAATCACTCCGCCCCGCGTACGCCTCCCCGATCGCCGCCGCGAGTCGTGCTGGCTCGGGGCGGGCGACACCGAAATCGTGGTAGCCCCGCATCTGCACGCCGAGCACGTTGAAGTCGGCGTCGGCCGTTTCGATCGTGGGGGACTCCTGGCCGTTGAGGAACGCAACCTCGATCACCGGCAGGTCGTTCGGGTCCGACAGCAGGTAAAACGCCTTCGTCGAGTTGCCCGGATACGAGGCGTTCCCCAGGTAGCGACTCACCTCGACGCGGAACTTTCCTTGGTGCGGGTTCGCCACCGGGAATTTGGTCGCGGCCGTCGTGTCGCGCAGTTCGAGCGACTTGAACAGCTGCGAACCGAGCGCCGACAGCGCCGTCGGCACCAGCAAGATCGCCGGCAGCACGCCGATGGGCTTGCCGTCGCTATCGACCTGGTCCATGATCGCCGGCGCGACGCAGAAAGAGCTGGCTCGCCAGGTCAAATACCTGAAGGTCGAGAACGAAATCCTCCGCGGGAAGTTGCCAAAACGCATCACCATCACGCCGAAGGAAAAGAACCGGCTGGTGCGGTTCTCGCAGAAACTGGGAGGCAAGGTGCTGCGCCAACTGACGACCATCGTGGCCCCCGACACGCTCCTGAAGTGGATTCGAGCCGAGAAGAAGGACGGCAAGAAGCAGCCGGTCAAACGTGGCCGCCGCCGCACCCCGGAACAGATCCGTCGCTTGGTGCTGAAACTGGCTAAAGAGAACCAGTGGGGCTACACCCGCATTCTCGGCGAGCTCAAGAAACTCGGTGTCCGCTCGATCTCCAAGAACACGGTCAAACGCATTCTTAAGGACGCCGGCTACGATCCGGGTCCGAAGCGGGGCGAAGGAACCTGGGATGAATTTCTGAAGCAGCACGCCGCGTCACTCTGGCAATGCGACTTTTTCTCCAAGCGCATCCTCACACTGAAGGGCATCCGCGAGGTGTTCGTCCTGGCGTTTCTGAACGTGAAAACGCGGCAAGTCATTCTCTCGCCGGCGACGCTCCATCCCAACGAAACGTGGGTAGTGGCACAGGCGGAATCGTTTGTGGAGCAAGCTCGCGGAAACGGACTGCCGATCACTTATGTGCAACGTGACCGGGACCGGAAGTTCACGAAGTCGTTCGATGCGAAATTGAAGAGCCTGCGAGTCAAGATGAAACCGGGCGCGTTCCGAGCGCCGAACACAAACGCCTTCGTCGAGCGATTCATTCAATCCATCGGGCAGGAGTGCCTCGACCGATTCGTGATCTTTGGCGAACAGCACATGGACCACGTTTGCCAAGAATACCTATCCCATTATCACGAGGATCGCCCCCACCAGTCGTTGGAGAATGAACCCATCACCACACCCAAGAAGCGCGGGCGACCAAAGACGAAGCGGGGCAATGTCGAGCGAGAAATCGTTCCGCTCAACGAAGTTCGCTGCAAGCAACGACTCGGCGGGTTATTGAAAAGCTATGGACGCGCGGCGTAATCCCTACCTCGCTGCGTTTGTTCGCAACTCATCCCCCCAAAACACTCGTTTCAAGCAGTAGCTTTGCTTCGTTAACAACTGAAGTGTTACGGCACAAGGACTTCGCGACTAAACACTCGCGATTCCAAGACCGTTCGGTACATAAAATCGAAAAAGCCCTTCTTCGAATATCCAAATGGGCGAACAGTGAATGACGACGATTTCTCTTTAGTCGGTCCTCATTGTTCAGCCGTGCTTGCACCGGCACTTGCCCGATCTAATTTTCGCACGGGGCGATCCGCCTGGGGCAGGAATTCGATTTCTCCGGTGACAACGTCGTAAACCGCGCCGATGATCGCGACTCGTCCCTCGTGGTGAAGGCGGCTGAGTGTCTGGCTTTGCCCGATCACCATCTCGGTGACGCGGGCGACATTGCCGCGAGACACCGCGTTGATGAAGGTTTCCTTTTCGGCAGCCGACAACTGTTCTAGATGTTGGCAAGTGAGCGGGTCAACCGATTGCTGAATCGCGTGAATGATCGGTTCGAGGTGCTGGCAGCCGGTGGCCTGGGCCGCAGTTTCCGCTGAGCAGGCCAGTTCGACAGCTGCCGTTACGGCACCGCACCGAGTATGCCCCATAACAACAATCAACTTTGCCCCGGCAACCTCGCAGGCATACTCCATGCTGCCGAGAATATCGGGGTTGATGATATTTCCGGCAACTCTAATACTGAAACTGTCGCCGACGCCCAGGTCGAAAACAAGTTCGGTGGAAGTGCGGGAATCGATGCAACTGAGGATCACGGCCAGCGGGTGCTGGCCCGTGGATGTGGCACGGACTTGACGGCCTAGATCGCGCGTCAAACGTTGGCCGGTCCGAAACCTCTCATGGCCATCCTTGAGGATTTGCAGCACCTGCTGAGGTGTCAGCTCGCTCTGAAGGTCTCGCGTGGAATAGTCCACATACTGCACACGATCTAGTAGTTCATACTTGCTTCTGAAACCGATCAGACTCACTTTTACTCCGCGGGCGGGGGCGGTCTTCTCGTCGAAGTCGCGCAGGAGGTCCAGGACATCCGGATCGATATAATCGGTGTTCTGTGCGTTGAGCAGAACCTGACCGCCGGGCGGCACCCCATCTAAAACCTTCCAGAGTGCGGCTCGGTTCAGAAAGCTGACCTGGTTGGCCAACTCGATGTGCAACACATCGCCGCCCAGATGTTTCTCCACGAAGCGGCGGATTGGGCGGCGCAGGTTACTGTTGAGGATGAAGCCCAGGCTCACCGCCAACCCGATCAGGACGCCGATCAGCAGATCGGTCAGGACGATGGCGGCCACTGTTAGCGCGAACGGCACGAACTGGTAGCGACCCTCCTTCCACATCTGCCGCACCAGATTCGGGCTGGCGAGTTTGACACCCGTGACCAGCAGAATGGCTGCCAAGCTGGACAGTGGAATCCGGTTGAGCGCCGTCGGAATTAGAGCGACGCTGGCCAGAAGAATCGCACCGTGAACAATCGTCGCCAGCTTGGTTCTGCCGCCGGCGTTGACGTTAACCGAACTACGGACGATTGCCGCCGTGATGGGAATGCCGCCAAGCAATCCGGCTGCAATGTTGCCGATACCTTGGGCCAGCAATTCCCGGCTCGGGTGAGAGGTGCGTTGCTGTGGGTCAAGCTTGTCGATTGCCTCCAGGTTGAGTAGGGTCTCAAGGGAAGCGACGGCCGCTATGGTCAAGCTCGCCATATACAACGCGGGGTTGCGCCATTGTGAAAAGTCAGGCGTCTGCACGAATTCCAGGAGCCCGTACAGACTGTCGAATTTTGGCACCTGAACGAAGTTTTTTGACTCAAGTGACCAAGTTCCGCCGATCTGTTCGAACAGCAATCCCGCGCCAACCCCGAATAGCACAACAACCAGTGGTGTCGGTATCACAAATTGTTTCAGCGGCTTAAAGCGTTCCCAGCAGAAGAGCAAGGCGAGCGAAACCAGACCAATCACAACCGCACTAGGGTGGATATGGTCGACCATGTGAAATAGTTCGCTGAACGTGTTCGCATGGTCATGCTGCAGGAACGCCATGTCCCCTTCGGGATCAGCACTGTGCCCGAGTAAGTGGGGAATCTGCTTCAGCACTAAAATGATGCCGATGGATGCCAGGAGTCCCTTGATGACGCTCGACGGGAAGAACGCGGCTAAAAATCCCAGGCGAGCCGCGCCTAGGGCGATTTGGATGACTCCCGCCAATATCAGAGCCAATAAGAACGCCTCGAACGATCCCAGCGTTGCAATCTGTGTTGCGACGATCACCATGAGCGTGTTGCCGGGACCACTGACGCTGACCTGTGAGCCGCTGATCGTTCCGACCAGGAGTCCGCCGATAATGCCAGCGATAATCCCAGAGAACAACGGCGCGCCCGACGCCAGCGCGATGCCCAGACACAAGGGTAATGCTACGAGGAACACGACCAAACCGGCCGTGAGATCGCGAGACACCGTGGAAGATGAGGGGCTTGTGGCCGAATTCATGTACGCTTTCCTATCCCGCCAATTGCCCGGGAAGATGTATTGTCGCCCTTTAGGCTTTGCTGTGTTGCTCGACGAAAATCAACAGGTTTAGGTCTTTGGTTCCAAAATTACTTGGCTTGATACGACAAGAGCCGGAGGGCGTTGAAGACGACCAGCACCGTCGAACCTTCATGGAATAACACGGCAGCCCCCATCTGCATCCCCAACACCGTCGCGGGAATCAGGAAAGCCACCATGCCCAAGCTAAACCAGAGGTTCTGCCGGATGATGCGGCTCGTTTTTCGGCTGAGCCCGACAGCGAAGGGGAGGTGGTTCAAGTCGTCCGCCATGAGCGCCACGTCGGCTGTTTCCAACGCCACGTCGGAACCGGCTGCGCCCATCGCGATACCGACTGTGGCGCTAGCCATCGCGGGGGCATCGTTAACGCCATCGCCGACCATTGCCACGCCGTCTTCTTGACTGAGCTTCTTAATCGCCTTGACCTTATCGTCCGGCATCAGGTCGCCCAAGGCTTCATTGATGCCAACTTGTTGGGCCACTGCATCGGCAACCTGTTGGTTGTCGCCGGAAAGCATGATCATTCGCTTGATGCCGAGCGCCTTTAGCCGACCGACAACCACCTTCGCGGCGTCACGGGGCGTGTCCATCAGGCCTAGCACGCCCAGGTAGGTATCTCCCTGCCGAACGATCATCGTCGTGCGCCCGCCTGCCTTCAGGTCTTCCGTAGACTTGCGAAGTTCGTCCGGTATGGGAGGCCCTTCAATTTCGCCGAACAAGCGATCTTTGCCGATATAAACTGACGTACCTTCGACCGTCGCTTTGACGCCGCAGCCGGTAATGCTTTGCACGTTATTGGCCTGCAAGTTTGAATCGCCCTTCAGACGTTCTTTGCCGCCCTGGACGACAGCCGCGGCCAGAGGGTGATCGCTAAGCTTCTCCACGGCAATGGCCACGCGCAACAACTCCTCCTCGGAACGTCCACTTGCCGGGATGGCGTCGGTTAACCTCGGCTTTCCCTCAGTCAATGTGCCAGTCTTATCGAAAGCAATAGCGCCGAGACGTCCCAAGTTCTCCAGCGGCCCGCCTCCTTTTACGAGCACACCGCCTCGCGCCGCGCGGGCTACGCCGCTCAAGACCGCGCTTGGAGTCGAGATGGCCAGGGCGCAGGGGCTAGCTGCTACCAGCACCGCCATCGCCCGGTAGAACGAATCGCGGAAGGGTTCATCAATGACAGCCCAAGCGAAGAGCAACAGCACAACGAAGGCGAGTACCGCGGGGACAAAGATTCGCTCGAACTTGTCGGTGAATCGTTGCGTCGGCGACTTCTGCGTCTCCGCCTCGCTGACCATTTTCACGACGCGGGCCAAGGTGGATTCGCTTGATAGTTTGGTGACTTGAATCTCCAGAGCGCCGCCGCCATTGATCGTGCCGGCAAACGTGCGATGTTCGGGTCCGAGCCGATCCGGTTTTGCGGCCGCCTGCTGGGGATCATTAACGGTCCGCTTGTCTACGGGCACGCTTTCGCCGGTGATCGGGGCCTGGTTGACGCTACTTTCGCCCTTGAGCACGAAGCCGTCAGCGGGAATCCGCTCGTTCGGCTTGACGATCACGATGTCGCCCAGGCGAAGCTGCTCGACCGGAAGGTCCGCCATCTGGCCGTCGCGCCGGACCAGAGCGTTTTGCGGAGCAAGTTCGGCAAGCGCTTCAATCGCCCGCTTGGCACGTCCCATCGCATAGGTTTCCAGCCCGTGCCCGAGGCTGAACAGAAACAGCAGCAGAGCACCTTCGGCCCATTCTCCAAGCGTGGCAGCGCCTATGGCCGCTACCAGCATCAGAAGATCAATGTCCAGCCGGAAAGCCCGGATGTTCTCGAACGCCTCGCGGAAGGTAAAGAAACCCCCGAAAAAATACGCCGCCAAATACAGACTCCAGGGGAACCACGGCGAAGCAGAAAGCAATCCGGAGGTAATCCATCCGGCGAGCAGCAGCCCGCCGCAGATCGCCGCAAATAGGAGTTCCGTGCGTTCTCCGAAGAGGCCACCGTGTTGGTGGCCACCGGTTTCACTGGCTGGCGCTCTTGGAATCGAATTCTCAATGTTGAGCACGCCGATCTTTTGCAACTCAGAGTGGATAGCCTTCACATCAACGGCCTGTCGATCAAACTCGATCCGCACGGCACCTGCCGGCGACACCGCAGCTTCCAGCACACCGTTGATCCGGCTGGCTTGCGATTCCACGGAGCGGGCTTGGCGGGCGTGCATCGGCTCCGCCTTGAGCAGCAAGTGGCCGAAGCGTTGTTCAAGCTCGGCACCGGCTCGGATTGCTAGTTCTCGGACCTCACCCATCGACAGCAGCTGGGGATCGAAATGAATGCAAAATTGCGCTGGCTCTTTTTCGTTGGCTTCCCGAAGATGGGCGGATTCGATGCCTTCCTTCGACTCCAGCAAGTCGGCCAGGCGCTGGACGCAGGCGTCGCGTGTGTCTGGGACCGCAGGCAGAACCAGATTGATTTCAATTCGAGTCTTCTCGCTCATTCCGATCTCCGATCCGTTCGTCGTCTAGCTGAATTGTTGGAGTTGTGCGCGGCCACTCCGCAAAGACCTGGAAGCCCAGTACGCCACAGTATGACCACTACCTCAATCATTAAGTTACGCGGCTCGACGGCGCTCCCGGCAACCACCGCATTCACTGGCGATATCCGCCCGGACTTCCCTGATCCGCTGTGGGCGCGGTCGAGCAGTGTGGAAACGCGCGCGAAGTGTATCCCAATTCAGGATGAGCTCCCCTCCGGTCGCCTCGTGCTGCTTCTCCCATTTCATCAGCAGCGTTAGGCAGGTGTGGTCGATGTAGCTCAGGCCCTTAAAATCGACGTGAAGGATTGTTCCCGGTGAAATGCTTTCCAGTGCGGATGCGAGTTGCGGCAGGCGCAGGAACGTCGCTGCACCCTCAAGCACCAGCGTTACCTGGCCAGTCGCCTCGTTGCCGCGATGCTGGATGCGTAGTCGAGAAAACGTGTAGACGAGGTTGGCGACTGAAAGGCCGACGCCAAGCATCACCCCCGTGAGCAAGTCCACCGCTACGACGGTGACGGCAACGGCAATACAGATCAGTCCTTCGCTCCGGCTTTCCTTCCAAAGCGCGCGAATTGCCGGGAATTGAATCAATCGAAATCCGGTCAGGACGAGTGTCGCCGCAAGTGCTGCAATGGGGATTAATCTCAGAAGGCCTGGCATCAGCAGTACGATTGCGAGCATCCAGACGCCGTGGAAGACCGATGCCCAGCGGGTTTTCGCCCCAGCCTCAAGGTTGGCAGAAGTCCGCACGATCACTCCCGCCATCGGCAGTGCGCCAATCACACCGCAGAGGGCATTACCGAGCCCCTGCGCGGCAAGTTCACGGTCGTAGCGGGTTCTGGGGCCCGTATGCATCCCATCCACGGCAGATGCCGTGAGGAGAGACTCGGCGCTCGCCAAAACCGCGACTGTAAATGCCATCTGCCAGACCGTCGAGTTTCCCAACAGCGCAGGCAGAGAATTCAAGTCGATCAGCTTGAAGCCTGAGGCGAGACTGTCGAACTCCACCCGCTGAATCGGCAGGTTCAACAGCGTCGCGGCGGCAGTTGCGATGACAATGGCGGCCAGAACCGACGGGATGGCGTGAAGTCGCTTCGGTACTACCTTTTTCCACAGCAATAGCACGCTGAGCGTTAGCAGACCGATCAGTGCAGCGGGGAGATGGCCTTCGTGCCCTGGATGACCGTCGAAGATGTCCACCAATGCGCGCGGCATACCGAGATAATTGGCCAACGGGCTGCGAACCGGGAGGTCATCGACGGTTACGTGAAACTGCTGAGCCAACAGGACGGCACCGATCCCGGCCAGCATCCCCAGGATGACAGCCGGTGAGACCGCTCGAAACCACTGTCCCAGTCGCAGCAACCCTGCGGCGAATTGGATGAGTCCCGCGAGAAACACAATCAGTCCCAGCGAAGCGAATCCCAGCTTCTCCTGAACGCCAAGGAGAACGATGATCAAGCCGGCTGTCGGCCCGCTCACCTGTAACGGACCACCGCCAAGCAATCCCACCACCACGCCGCCGATGACTGCAGTGATGATGCCGGCGGCCGTGGGTACACCAGATGCTTTAGCGATGGCAACGCACAGCGGCAGCGCCACGGCGAAGACGACCAGCGATGCCGGAATGTCGCTCTTAATGGCATCGAACCATGCCGGAGCGACAGACGCCTGCGCAGGCTGGGGAAACGCGATTATTGCGGGTTCCGCAGAAGGATGAATAGTATCCGGCAACAGGGCGTGGACGACAGGCATGTCCAGCAGTGGAGTAAAGGCGTTGGACATCGGGTCAAACGCCAGCACTTCGCTGGTTTCAAACCTTAACACCCACGCATGTAAGCGTACGGTCCCGGCGGCGAGCGCGTCGGCCACCACGGGGTGCTCGGTCAAGTTGTTGATCTGGGCCAACACGTTCCGTTCGACCGCCTTGTCCCAAAGCGCCTCACCTTGCAGGTCGGGGTGTTCCTTCTCGATGGCCGCCTTGGTTTCAGACGCGCAAGCCAGCCACTCCCTTGTCTTAGGCAACTCGCCGCCTTCTTCCGGGTGAAGAATTGCCCGCACCGCGCCGCAGCGGTAGTGGCCGCAAATGATGATATCGGTCACGCGAAGAGCACTGATGGCGTACTCAATCGTTGCCGCTTCCCCGCTTGGTGCATGTGGCGGTGGGACGAGATTGCCTGCGTTGCGTGAGACGAACAGGTCGCCGGGATCGGCCTGCATCAGCGTCTCAGGCAGGACGCGCGAGTCGGAGCAGGTGATGAGCATGGCCGTCGGGCGCTGGCCGTGGACGGAACGCTCGAAAAGCTCCTGCCGTTCCCACAGAACATGTTCCTGAAAGTGTTTCAATCCCTCGATAAGCTTCTTCACATGAACCTCCCACTCAAAAAACTGGATCGTGGCAAGACGCGGCAGAAATATGTCGAGCGAGGATGATCAGGCGGATCATCAACTCAGAACGACAACGCCGAAGAGAGAGGCCGCGTTAGCAGCGAATGATGACCGTGGAGATGACGGCCAGCGCGAAATCGGGAATTGCTGAATTGACCCAGCGATGGAGGCTGGACGGAGGCGCGGGCAGGCACGCAAGGCCAATGCTTGACGGTTGAGCAACAAGTAAAGACAGTCGCTCAACATCCACCGTGATCGAAGCCCGAGCAGCCCTCGTCGGCTGGTCGGACGACGTCATGATCGGGATATGGGTGCAATCGCACGATTCCTCGGCAGCGAGCGTCTCGATAGCCTGCTGAAAACGTCGATTGTTTCCGTGCGTGCCACACGGCAATCCATCACGCTGCCCAATGCTGTCGTTGCTGTCTGCACAGCAGTCGGCTCCGCAGGTCACGTCGCACGAAGTGCAGGAATCGCGTCCCGCATCGATGCGGTATGAGCCGTCACTGCCGATGCACAGATAGACCGAATCGCCACTCCCAGCCAGGAGTTGCGTCGTCATCAGCATCAGGATGAGCAACGACTTTGCCATGAAAACACCTTGACCCAGAATCCACCACAACGTGGATATTATCGGCAATGCTTGAATCCGAGTATAACAAATATCGCGTATTTTCCGGTTCTGCGGTTCGCCGATCCGTTAATTCAGATACTGTGACGTTCAGTCAGGAGATCGTTAACGGGGGTGGTCGTCGCAGCCTGCATTTCCGGTTTGGCCGGCATGGCATTCGTCAGTGTGATGATCGAGCTCGGCACTTGGCTGTTAGCGCAGACGCCTGATGCACTCCGAGGGCGAATAAGCGGCGTTCAGCAATTCTGCTTCCGTGTCGCCCAGCCATCGGGCGGTTTCGCCGCAGCCATGTTGGCAAGCAACTTCGGAGTCCAAACAGCGTTTGTTTCATTTGGAATATTGCTTGCCCTCGGAGGGGCGTCCGCGGCGTGGTTGTCGCTGTCAGCGGCGAGAGCGGCCCGAGCGGAATAACAACCGTTCGTGAATAAGCTCAAGGGGTGTTGCTTGTGTCGCTAGTTTATCGTCACAGTAAAATGATTGATTGCCCGGGAATGATCGGCCACCCACGGCGTGCGGTGATTTGTCCGATACCACTCCGCCGTGCGGCCGTTCTCGCCGAGCGCGTAACCGATGTTTTGGACACGGCTGAGCAGGGGGAACAGTTCCTTACGGGTTCGCTGATACTGCGAGCGAAAGTTACAGGTAAAGCACTTCGGGTTGCGCGTACACCAGTTGGTCATGAACCAAACGAGCCGCTTGCGGTCGACGCCCCAGCCCCACGGCGTCCAAATCGGACGGGTGTCGCAGAGGTGGCTTTGCTCCTGCGTCGGTTCGGTCTTGGGCTTGTTGTAGCCAGAGACGAGCAAAACCGTGTGCTTCGGATCATGCTCGGCCAAGTGGTCGATGCCCCACTCGAAATACCGTAGCGCGTCGGGGCTCGGCACCGTATCGTCCTCAAGGTGAACGATGTGGTCACCCTTCAGGTGAAACGCCCGCATCAACGCCGCCAGAGTGTTTCGATTCAAACCGAGCCGACGCTCGTTTACGACCAAGCGGCATTGGCAAGCTTTGAACTCGCGAAAGGCCGCGATCACCTCGGCATTGCCGGGTTCGACATTGGGGAGCAGAGTCCAATCGCCGATGCCATCGCACTGGGCCAGCGCGTCGAGCACTTCGCGCGTGTACTGCGGGCGGCGGTAGGCCGTCATCGTGATCACTTTCATGGGATGCTCCTGGCGAGAAGTGCTTGGCGGCCAAGTTGAACGAGCGTGAAACCGGCAGACTCGGCCAGCGGAATGGCCAACTCGCCTTTGCCACGCCGAGGCAAATCGGTATCGTCGATCAACAACACGGCATGTGGCGAGAGTCTCGGCAGCGCCGCGACGAACGCATCGGCAGCCCATTGGCGACCGTTCTCCTTGTCGGGATGGGGACCATCGAGATACAGCAGATCGATGGGGTGCTGGAACGTATCGAGGAACCAGATCCCGTCGCAGGTCAGGCAACGCACCCGCGGAAACCGGCTGCCGACGAGCTTGGCTGTGAGCCGCGTGGCGCGGCAGTCGATATCGACCGACCATGTCGCCAAGCCCGATTCGCCCCAGGCAAGCGTGCTGTGCCCATCCGACTTCTGCGCACCGGTGCTGCGAATGCTGCCGAGTTCGACGATGGTCTGACCGCGGCGCTCGCTTACCAGCTCGATTGCTACGCCGAACAAAAACTCGTTGGATCGTTTCATCGCTGTTCCTCCCGGTGAACGTAGATCGCGTCCTGGTGGGTTGGGTGACGGTTGTAGTCGGCGGCTCGCACGAAGCCGTGACTGGTTAAAAATGCGTGCAGTTCTGCTGGATCAGTCCAACCCGCTGCGGGACAATCGCCGTTGCGGCGTTCTTCGAGGTTGATCCACCGCACGCGCCCCGAATCAAGCAACTCGGTTCCGCCACGCAGCGCCGGCAATTCGCTGCCTTCAATGTCCATCCACAACAGAATGCGATTTTGCCGGCCCATCTCCCGATCAAGACGGTCGAGCGTCCACACATCGGTCAGGATCTGGCGCTCGCTCTCCGCCAACGGCAACAGTGAAGCGCGCTTGGCATCAGCGGCGATGTCGAACAGCGTGGCCCTGCCGTCCGTCTCGCCGACCGCAACCTTCGCCAAGGCTCCGGGGAAACCGTCTCGCAGCAGCGATTCGTAGCTGGCCGGATGCGGCTCGCATCCAAACACCTTCAGTCGGGGATAACCGAGGGCTGAAAGCGTCTCGGCGCTGACGCCGGTCGCGGCGCTCATGTCGGCCAGTTCGCTGCCCACATTGGCGAACTGCCGCACCGTGGCCATCAGCCCGCCGAGGATCGAACCGGAGAACGCGGTGATGCCGGTGCCGATCGTCGCGAGGCCCTGTGCCCAGGCAGCCAGGCGTTCCTTGGCGCGCTTCAGTCCCTGGCCGATCTTGTCCTTGATGGACAACTCGACATAGGCTCGTCCCGCTTTGACGCCGTCGGTGCTCATGCGGAGACGCTCCGGGCCCAGAGAGTCGGAAACTTATCCTGCTCGGCGGCGAGCGCCGGTCCCATGAACGGGCGTGGCGCGTAGACCGCGATCCGCACGCGAGTCGGCTGATTCGGACGGGGTGAGCGCTTGCCGCGCGGCATCCACTTGGTGCCGACCATTTTCTCGCGAATGCCGGCGGTGCCGCCGAACTCCATCAGGTTGGGGACCGTGCCGCCGCTCAGCTTGCCGTTGAGGTATTGCTTCTGGTTCAGTCCAACCGGGCCGATGATCACGCTGTCGCGGCCATCGAACCCAAACAGGATGAATCGCAGGTTAGCAATCGGATCGGTGCTGTGGACGCTCGGCGGTTCGCCCGGCAGCGAGTACCGCTTACGGCGTCGCAGGCGACTGATCGCGGCACGACGCACGAACGCACCCGCTTTCGACAGCGCGCGGCGATTGGCCACATCGAGTCGCCGGATGACCGCCGGGTTATCGAAGAACAGATCAACCACCTTCATCGTGACCGTGATGTCCATCCTGCTTTCTCCGGGCGGCGAACCAGCGCTCCGCTTGGGCTCGCAACAGTTCGCGGGTGTACGGTGTCCTGCGCGAAACCCCGCATCTGCACACCGAGGACGTTAAAGTCCGCCTCGGCCGTTTCGATGGTGGGAGACTCTTGTCCGTTGAGGAACGCGACCTCGATCACCGGCAGGTCGTTCGGATCGGACAGGAGGTACCAGGCCTTCGCCGAATTGCCGGTGTAAACGGCGTTCGCCAGGTAGCGGCTGACCTCGACGCGGAACTTCCCTTGGTGCGGGTTGGCGACGGGGAACTTGGCGTTCGCCGTGGTGTCCCGCAGTTCCAGCGACTTGTAGAGCTGCGAACCGATGGCCGAGAGCGCCGTCGGCACGAGCATGATCGCCGGCATGATGCCGATCGGCTTGCCGTCGCCATCGACCTGATCCATGAAGGCGACTTCGGCCGTCGTCAGCCCATCGATACCGAGCGCCGTGGCAGCGCCCCGCAGAACGCCAGCGCCTGATTCGGATAGGGAGCCGTTTCGAGGCAGTAGTCCATGACCTCGGACACGAACCCCGGCACGCGCAAGAGTTCCGCCGGTAGCGGGCCGGGATCGACGATCGGCGACGGTGGCGCGTCGGCCGCCGGCGGCGGCGTGAAGTCCTGCGACCAATGGTCCTCCGCCAAAGCGACCGAGACCTGATCGGGTTCGTAGCGCGCGACGCTGGCGGCGATGCGCTCGACCTCGGCCGCGGGCAACGGCGGCGAACAGCGATCGGCGTTGGCTCGCACGAGCGCCGCGAGGATTTCGTCGCGCGACATGCCGACGCGGCGCATGTTTCCGCCCAAGCGGGCCAACGTCGCGTTGCGTTGCCCGCTGGGGATTGTGTTCGACTCGGCGGCGCTGGTTGCGACACGCGGCGACGTGGGCGACGACTGGGCGTCGTCCACCAGTTGCGATAGGAGCCACGCCGGCGGCTTGGGTAGTTGGTCGCGGGGCTGGTCGAGTTCGAGGCCCGGCGCGAATTGGTACGGTTTGCCGCCAACGCGCGACGGCGGCACGAGGATGTAGCCGCCCTCGGCGCGCACGTCGACCTTAGACGCAATTTGGCCTGTGCGGCAACGAATCGCCGCGCCGTCGGGCGCACGAAAGATGTAATGTTTGCCGCCGCCCGGCGTCGACGCGACCGCGCCGATCAGCAGGTCGCCGAGGCGCTCGGGATTGTCCGTTAACCAAGCGTTCGCCGGTCCATCCACGTCGATCACCACGAGTCCGGCGGTCGGGATCGCGATGTTGGCCGTCGGATGCCGTTGCCACCAAGTTTCGATTTGTTCGGCGATGGTCGTGGCGTCGTGGAATCCATTGGGCGTCAGCGGCGCTTTGCGACCGCCCACGCACGGAAACACCGGGTATCCCAATTCGGCGTAGCGCAGCGCTGCCTCAAGCAGCCCACTCATGAAGCGTTCCAAATGCGGAAGAAACGACCGTGGTCCCCTATTAGAGAGTTTCCGCATTGGGTGCCCGCGACGGTCCATAATTCCTGCTGGGAGAAATTTTTGGCCCGCTGCTTGTGCTAGCACTGCGCCGTAACTATACTCCCGTTCACTATGGCCGTAAGGGTTGTAGCGAGCGGATTGGGGCTATTTCTCTCGGGTCGCGCGTCATGTTGAACCAGCCGAAAAAACGAGGTCCCAAGCCGAAGGCCGAGATCACGGCCAATCAGCGGCGAACGCTGGTCGAGATCGACCGGTTCATCCGCAAACACCAGTTCGCCCCCACCATGCAGGAGCTGGCCGAGGCCCTGGAGGTTTCAGCGCCGAGCGTGCATGAGCAGGTGGACCACCTGGTTCGCAAGGGATACCTCAAGCGGGCCAGCGGCAAGTCCCGCGGGCTGGCTGTCCTGAGACGGCCGACGGACAAGCCGGCCAAGCTGATACCGATTCCGCTGGTGGGGACGGTGGCCGCCGGCTCGCCGATTCCGGCCGAGGAGCACGTCATCGGCGAAGTGCTGGTCGAACAGGACCTGGGCCGTCGCGAGCGCTGTTTCGCGCTGCGCGTCCAGGGCGAGAGCATGCGGGACGCCGGCATCGGCGACGGCGACGTCGTCATCGTGCGCAAGCAACCGTTGGCCGAATGCGGCGACATCGTGGTCGCGCTCGTCAACGGCGACGCGACCGTCAAACGCTTGTGCTTCCGCGAACACAACATTGAGCTGCAACCTGAAAACAGATTGCGCAAATACCGGCCGATCGTGATCGGACCGGAGACCGACTTGCGGATCGTAGGCAAGGTCGTCGCCGTGCGCGGCGCGGCCGTGCGTGACTGATCCGCAGCGAGCGATTCCCTAGAGGCGCTGGGCCGAAACCGCTCGAACTTGAAGATCATCCTATTCCGAGGCTGCACAGCGCCCCGCTCCGGCACTGCTAAGTGCCCCATGTGCCTCGCGCCCATTTTTCCGCAAAGAAATGGGCCGAAATAAATGTGGACCGTTGCGCGCCTCCAAAGCGGATACTTTCAAGTAGGGGAGAAGAGAAGTCGCGAGCAACACGATGAGCACGCAGACGAAGAACCTGACGCCGGCGAAACGCTGGCTGGTGCACCGGATGCACCAGACGTATTTCGGCACGATGCAGAACCTCTTGGTCCGCGACGGCGAGCCGGTCATCGAGCCGCCGCCGAGGACCAAGCAGGCCTACAAGTTGGGCGGCAAACGGAATCCGCCGAAGGTCGTGGCGCAGGAGTTCGCCCTCAAGCAGCAGCACGTCGAGCTGTTTGAGTTGATGGAAAGCAAGCGGAACGGAGTCATCGCGAAGTTGACGATTCAGGAGGGCTTGCCCTTCCTCGTCGAATGGGAAACGGATTGAGCGCGGGCGACCGCGCGTGATTGAGAGTTCGAGCGGTTCACATTTCGAAAGTCAGACAATCTGCCGACCGCCAAGCGGAAGCGATTGTGGGCGACGCCGACAACGGCAGCGCACATGGTCCTTCCGCTGTTTTTGTTGGTGTCGCTCCACGGTCCAAACCAACCCAGGAGCAGCACCATGACCGTCATTCACGCCCCCGATGTCACGGACAAATTCACGACGCAGCGCATTCGTCGCGCCGCCCAGGCGCTGGTCGCCGACGGCACCTATCCGTCGTCCCAACTGGACGACTTGATCCAGGACATGAGCCTGGCGCTGCTGGAGCAGGCGCGCAAGAACTTTGATCCGGAGCGCGCCCGCTGGTCGACCTTCGTCACCACGGTCCTGCGTCTGGTCGTCGTTTCGCTGCGGCGCAAACAGGCGACGGAGCAAAGTCAGGCCGAGGGCGAAGTCGGCTCGCTCAATGTGCTGATCGACGATACGGACGGGCATCTGTCCGAACTCGGCCCGACGATCAGCGAGGAAGAGCATCGCACCGGCCTGGGCGCTGGATTCGTCAGTCACACGGACCAGGTCGATCTGGCGCTCGACGTCCAAGCGGTGATGGACGCGCTTCCCGAGGAACTGCGGGAAATCTGCGAGTTGCTCAAGACCCTGAGCTTGGCCGAGATCTCGCGGCGACTCGACATGCCCATGTCCACGCTGAAGCGCCGCGTGGGCCAACTGCGCGAGCGCTTCCAAGCGGCCGGCCTGGACGACGCGGCCTGATTCCAGCGCCGCTTCCCTTCGCCCGTTCCCCCTGGTCTCGATTTGCACGAGGAAACTATGCCCACGCCAGTCACCGAGCCCGCTCCCGCCGATGTGCTGTTGCAGGAACCCGCGGAGGTCTATCACGCCAAGGCAGGCGAGTATCTTTCCAGCCATCTGCTGGCCGACTTCCGCCGCTGTCCGCAGCTCTATTTTCGCAAACGCTGCGGACTGGTTCCCAACGAGGATCGCCCCGCCTTTCTGCTCGGGCGGGCGGCGCACACGCTGACCTTGGAAGGCAAGGAGGCCTTCCAGTCAGCCTTCGCGGTGGGCGGACCGATCAACCCCAAAACGGGCCAGCCGTTCGGGCCGACGACCAAGGCGTTCACCGAGTGGGCCGAGGCCCAACAGAAGGACGTGCTCACGGCCGAGCAGTTCGCGCTGGTCCAGCAAATGGCCGACAGCGTGCGGGCGCATCCCGTGGCCCGCGAACTTCTGGCGGACGGCGTCGCCGAGGGCGTGGTGCGGAGCGAGTACGGCGGCACGCCCTGCCAGATCCGCATGGACTGGTTCGATCTGCAAACCGGGATCGTCGACCTCAAGACGGTCGACTCGCTCGATTACTTCGAGGCCGACGCGCGGCGCTACGGCTACTGCCATCAACTGGCTTTCTACGTGGCCGTGCTCCAACAGCGCATCGGCATTGCCGCGCCGGCGTTCTTCATCGCCGTCGAGAAGCGCGAACCGTTCCGCGCCGGCGTGTGGAAGGTGACTTCCGACGTCCTCGCCGCCGCGCGGCGCGAGAACGAAGCGGCGATCCGCCGGCTGCGCGACTGCCTCGCGCGGAACGACTGGCCGACCGGTTACGAGGACCAGCGATTCTTCGATTGCCTGTGACGCCGGCGGATCGCGCTCCGCGCATCCGCCGCGCGCTTTCCCCAATTCCCCACCTCAATCCCAGGACCCCACGACGATGCCCGACTTGCTCCAGAGAATCACGACCGGCCGCACTTCCGCCCCGCCCCGTTTGTTGGTGTACGGCACCGAAGGGATCGGTAAATCCACGCTGGCGTCCCACGCCCCGCGCCCGATCTTCATCCAGACCGAGGACGGCTTGGGTGAGATCGATTGCCACAAGTTCCCCTTGGCTAATTCGTTCGACGACGTGGTCGGGGCGCTCGAGGCGCTGCGGACCGAAAAACACGATTACCAGTCCGTCGTCGTGGACTCGCTCGATTGGCTGGAGCGTCTGATCTGGGACGCGGTCTGCGAGGACTACGGCGCGAAGTCGATCGAGAAGGTCGATGGCGGCTACGGCAAGGGCTACATCTTCGCGCTCACACCGTGGCGCTCGTTCCTCGATCAACTGGCCGCGCTCCACCGCGACCGCTGCATGGCGATCATCCTCATCGCCCACGCCAAGGTCGAGAAATTCGAGGACCCCGAAGCCTCGCCGTACGACCGTTACTCGCCGCGACTGCACAAACACGCCGCCGCGCTGCTCACCGAATGGTGCGACGCGGTGCTGTTCGCGACACGGAAGTTCCGCACGCAGACCGAGGAAACCGGCTTCGGCCGGAAGCGGACGACGGCGCACGCGATCGGCAAGGACGGCGGCGAGCGCATTCTGCGCACGGTCGGCGGCCCGTCCTGCGTGGCAAAGAACCGCTACGGGCTCGACGCCGAACTGCCGCTGGATTGGACCGCGCTGCTCGGCGGCATCGCCGGCGCTGCGCAGCAGTCGTAATCGTCCCCCGCTGATTTTTCCAACCACCTCACTCAGGAGAACGACGCATGGTGATGCTCAAGGGCTTTGACGCGAACGCCGTGGAACCGGCCAGTGAATTCGATCCGGTACCGGCCGGCAAGTACGTGGCGGTCATCACGGAAAGCGAAGTGAAGGCCAACAAGGCCGGGAACGGCAGCTATTTGCAGCTCACGTTCCAGATCGTCGAGGGCGAATTCAAGAACCGCTTCCTCTGGGCGCGGCTCAATCTCGACAACCCCAACGCGACGGCGGTGAAGATCGCGCGGGCCGAGCTGTCGGCCATTTGCCGCGCCGTCGGCGTGATGGCTCCCAACGACAGCATCGAGTTGCACGACCTGCCGCTGGTGATCTCGGTCAAGTGCAAGAAGCGCAAAGACTCCGACGAGATCACCAACGAGATCAAGGGCTACGCCAAGAAGGAAGCGGCCCCGGGCAAGCCGGCGCAGGTCGCGACCGACACGCCGCCGTGGCGACGCGCCGGTTAGACGCCCCGCAGTCGCCAATTGCCTGCGCCCGGCCGCGCGAGACGGATTCTCGCGCGAGCCCGGCGCTTCCCCTGCAGCAAGCACCTGGAGATCGAGCGTATGGGGCTGATGTCGCGCAACAAAGGGAAACGGGGAGAGCGGGAGGCGGCCGCCGAGATTGCGCGGCTGTTCGGGGTCGAGGCGCATCGAGGCCGGCAGTACGCCGGCTCCGACGATTCGCCCGACATTCGCACGTCGCTCCCGCATGTGCATTTCGAGGTCAAACGCGCCGAGTCGCTGCGTCTCTACGCGGCGCTCGCGCAAGCAATCGCGGACGCCGGTGCGAACATCCCGGTCGTGCTCCACAAGCAGAACCACCAGTCGTGGGTGGCGATCGTGCGTCTCGACGATTTGCCGCAGTTGGCCCGCCACCTCTCACCCACGGTTGCGGAAACCACATGAACGCCGCGACGCACGATCCGATTCAGCGCCCCGCGCATTACACGTTTTCGGCCATCGAACCGATCGCCGCGATCGAAGCCTGGCAGTTGGGTTTTCACCTGGGCTGCGTCGTGAAGTACGTGTGCCGAGCCGGTCGCAAGGGCAGCAAGCTCGAGGACCTGCGCAAGGCCCGCTGGTACCTCGATCGCGAGATTGCCCGCCTGGAACAAGGAGACGCATCGTGACGGAATCGAGATGGGTCATCGGCGGCACTCCGGAAGAGACGATCCGCCTGACGATCGCGGCGCTCGGCATGGACGTCGAGGAATTCGCGATGCGCGGGCTGCTACCGCGTTCGCAATTTGAACGAGTCGTCGCCGGCGCGGAGCCCATCACCTTCGAGATCATCGCCGGCATGGAACGAGTCGTCGGCGAGGAATGGCCTCATTTGTCAGAGGAGGATTGGGACTCGCTCGACGAGTGGGATGAATCGGACGACGACGAGGCCGACGAATGGGATGACCTAGACGACGACTGGGATGATCCCGACGACGAACTTGACGACCTGGACGACGATTGGGACGAATGATGCTGCACCTGCGACCTTACCAGCAAGACGCTATCGACGCGGCGTATCGCCACCTGCGAGAGCGCGACGACAACCCGGTCGTCGTGATTCCGACCGCCGGCGGCAAGACGCCGATCCTGGCGACGGTCTGCCGCGACGCCGTGACGCGCTGGAACGGACGGGTGCTGGTCGTAAGTCACGTCAAGGAACTGCTCCAGCAGGCGGTCGACAAGCTGAAGCAGGTCTGTCCCGAGTTGCCCGTCGGCGTGTACTCGGCCGGGCTCAATCGCCGCGACACGACGCATCGCGTGATCGTGGCCGGCATTCAGTCGATCTACAAACGCGCCTGCGAGCTGGATGCGTTCGACTTGATCATCGTCGACGAGGCGCACCTCATCCCGACCGACGGCGACGGGATGTACCGGCAGTTTCTCGCCGAGGCGAAAGTTCTCAATCCGCACTTGCGAGTGATCGGACTCACCGCGACGCCGTACCGGCTCGACGCCGGCCCGATCTGCTCGGCCGATCATTTTCTGAATGCGATCTGCTACGAGATCGGCATCAAGGAACTGATTCGCGACGGCTTTCTGTGTCCGCTGGTCAGTAAGTCGGGCGTCGCCAAGGTCGACACGTCGTCGCTGCACGTGCGCGGCGGCGAGTTCATGGCCGACGAGGTCGAGGACCTGATGGATCAGGACGCGGTCGTGGAAGCCGCGTGCCGCGAAATCGTCGACTACACCCGCGACCGCCGCGCATGCCTGATCTTCGCCGCCGGCGTCAAGCATGGTCGGCACGTGGCAGCGACGCTCCAGGCGAAACACGGCATCGAGTGCGGCTTCGTCTGCGGCGACACGCCGGCCGGCGAACGCGACGAGCTGCTCGCTCGGTTCCGCGGTGACAAGGCCAGCGGCCTGTTCCCGCGGGCTCCGCTGCGTTACCTGTGCAACGTCAACGTCTTGACCACCGGCTTCGACGCGCCGCACATCGACTGCGTCGCGCTGCTGCGTCCCACGATGTCGCCCGGCCTCTACTACCAGATGGTCGGTCGCGGATTCCGCCTGCACCCGAGCAAGCAGAACTGCCTGGTGCTCGACTTCGGCGGCAACGTGCTGCGGCACGGACCGGTCGACCAGATCAAGGTGAAAGAGAAAGCCGGAGCCGGGACAGGGGCCGCTCCCGCGAAGGAATGCCCCGAGTGTCATTCGGTCGTCGCCGCCGGCTATGCGGCGTGCCCCGACTGCGGGTTCGTGTTTCCCATTCCGGAGCGGCAGTCGCACGAGGCCCAGGCATCGGACGCGGGCGTGCTGTCGGGGCAGGTGACGAACACGAAGTTCCGCGTGAGCGACGTGTACTACAGCGTCCACACCAAGCGGGGCGCTAGCGAGGACGATCCGAAGTCGATGCGCGTCGACTACAAGGTCGGCTGGCACGAGTACAAGTCGGAATGGATCTGCTTCGAGCACGAAGGCTATGCGCGGCAGAAGGCCGTCGCGTGGTGGAAGCGCCGCTCCCCCGATCCGGTTCCTGACACCGCCGAACGCGCCGTCGAGTTGGCCCAATGCGGTGCGCTGGCGACGACAACCGCGATCACCGTCCGCGCCGTCGCCGGCGAGCCGTACGAGCGGATCATCGATTTCGAGTTGGGAGAGATGCCCGAGCCGCTGCCGTCCGAGGTCGAATCCACCGAGTCGCTCGACGACATCCCGTTTTAACGAAGCGAGGGAGAGCGATGGCCAACGTCTTGATCATCGGCGATACGCATTGCCCCGGCATGCGACAGGGGTATGTCGACTTCCTGCGGCGCGTCGCGGACTCGCACGACGTCACGCGCATCGTCCACATCGGCGACCTCGTCGACTGGGCGTCGATCAGCTTTCACGAGAAGAGTCCCGGCCTGAGCAACGCGACTCGCGAGTTCGAAGCCGCGCGTCGCCAGGTTGCGGCGCTGGCTCGCGCGTTTCCGAAAGCGGATTGGCTCATCGGCAATCACGACGCACTCACCGAACGTCAGGCAGTCGCAGTCGGACTGCCGCCGCAAGTCCTGCGCGACTACGCCGACCTGTGGGAAGTCAAATGGACCGTTCACCCGCGCTTTGCCAAGGTCGTGATCGACGGCGTGATCTACGCGCACGGCGACGCCGGCCGCGCCGGCCAGGACGCGGCGCTGGCGCAGGCGAAGGATCATTTTCGCTCAACCGTGATTGGTCACTTCCACAGTCAGGCCGGCGCGAAATGGTGGGCGAACCCCGAGTTTCGCGTCTTCGGCATGTCGGTCGGCTGCGGCATCGACGCCAGCCGACTGCAATTCGAGTACGGACGCCGGATCACCGCCAAGCCGATTCTCGGCTGCGGCGTCGTGATCAACGGCCGACGAGCAGTGTTCGAACCTTGGCTTCTCAAATCCCGATGAGGACTGACGCATGCGCATCTGTGTTCACGAAGAGGTAACGGTCGTCCGTGAAGTCGCCGGAGCGACGGTCTGCGTGCAGCAATCGCGGTCGGTAACGCTGGCGATCGACGAGCGCCCCGTTCATGACGACGGCGACTGCGACTCGGAATGCGACGACTGCGGCGATGTGATCGTGCTGTGCCGTTGCATGCCGGGCGAAGGCTAAGCGCACGAGTCCCACTTTCTTGGAGATCGTCATGACGATGCATCCCGACACGATTCGCTTCCCCACCGGCGCGATGCGCAGCGGCGACGCCGACCGCGAGCGCTTCGACCTGATCTCGCCGATCGGTCTGCGCCGCTTGGCCGAGACGTACGCCGAGGGGGCCGCGAAGTACGGCGACCGCAATTGGGAGCACGGCTTCCCGGCTTCGGTCGTGATCAACCACACGTTGCGTCATCTGAACCTGTGGCTCGATGGCGACACGCGCGAGGACCATCTGGCCCACGCGGCCTGGAATTTGTTCGCGCTCATGCACTTCGAGGAACTGCGTCCGGACGTCATCGACATTCCGGCTCGACAACCGGAACCGAACCAAGCGGGGTAACGACGATGCGCGTCAAGCTGCTCGGCCGCGTGTGGAACCTGCGGTTCGCTCCGAACCTGGCGAACCGTGGCGACTGCGATCCGCCAGACGTTCCGAAGAAGGAGATCCGCGTGCTGTCCACGCTCGCCGGCGAGGAACGGCTCGAGGTGCTCGTCCACGAGATGGTCCACGCCGCCGGCTGGCACCTGGACGAAGCATTCGTCGAGCGATTCGCGCGCGATGCGGCGCGGGCGCTGTGGCGTTTGGGATACCGCGACGGCGGCGCGTCGGAGTAGTTGACGTTTCGTGCAGGCAGATGCGACTGGGGAACTGCAATGAATTCACACCGCGACCCCGCCGAACTCACGGAGTCCGAATGCCTCCGGGAATTGGCCGGTATCTTTGCCGCCGGCGTGCTGCGACTGCGCGAGCTCCGTCGACTAACCAGTTCGAGTCCGGCATCGCTGTCGCAGCGAACCGCGGAATCGTCCGCCTCACGCCTTGATGTGGCCCGGAAAACCGTGCTCAGTGGTCGTGGTTAACGGCCAGAGAGGCCAAACGAAACGAGCCGACCAGGTGCTGGTAACACCTGGCCGGCTCTCACCACAACCACCCTTTAACGAGGAAAGGGCATGTCATGGCTACGTCTGATTCTACTGTCGCGCGTCCGCGACTGAACATCGCCAAAGAGGTCGCGGCGATGGAGCGAATGACCGTCGACCAACTGCGGTCGAAGTTCACCGAAGTCTTCGGCGAGGGCACCAACAGCCGCCACAAGCAGTGGATGATCAAGAGAATCGCCTGGCGGATGCAGGCGAACGTCGAAGGCGGCCTGTCTGAGCGGGCGCTGCGACGGGCGATGGAGTTGGCGAACGACGCCGATCTGCGATTAACCGCGCCGCGCGAACGAAAGCCAGCAGCGGATGCCGAGGAGCGAACGGTCTCCGTCGCGGCCGCCATCCAACCGAGCACCTCTTTGTTGCCTGGCACCATGCTCAAACGTGACTACAAGGGACGAACCATCCGTGTGACGGTGTTGGCGGACGGTTTCGAATTCGAAGGCGAGCGGTACAAGTCGCTCACGGCAGTCGCCAAGGCGGTCACCGGCAAGCACTGGAACGGATTTCACTTCTTCGGCCTGCGCCGGAATGGAGGCGCAGCATGAGCCGCAAGAAGGAAACGAAACCCTCGAATCCCGCGATCCGGTGTGCGATCTACACCCGGAAATCGACCGAGGAAGGTCTCGAACAGGAATTCAACTCGCTCGACGCGCAGCGCGACGCCGGCGAGTCGTACATTCGCAGCCAACAGCACGAGGGCTGGATCTGCCTGCCGGAGCACTACGACGACGGCGGTTTCACGGGGGCCAACATGGAGCGGCCTGCCTTGCGGAGGCTCCTGGCCGACATCGACGCGGGCAAGGTTGACTGCGTCGTGGTCTACAAAGTCGACCGCCTGAGCCGGTCGCTTCTGGATTTCTCCAAGATCATGGAGGCGTTCGACCGCCGCAGAGTATCGTTCGTCAGCGTCACCCAGGCGTTCAACACGGCTTCGTCGATGGGGCGGCTGATTCTGAACGTGCTGCTGTCGTTCGCCCAGTTCGAACGCGAGATGATCTCGGAGCGGACGCGCGACAAAATCGCGGCCGCACGCCGGAAGGGAAAATGGGCCGGCGGCATGCCGATCCTGGGCTACACAGTGGTGGACACGAAACTGGTCGTGGACGAAACCGAAGCCGAACGTGTCCGCGAGATTTTTCGGCTGTACCTGGAGCGTAAATCGCTGCTCGACGTCGTGCGGGAACTCGACAAGCGGGGTTGGCAAACAAAGTCGTGGACGACGCGAAAAAGCACCACTCGCGGCGGTCGGCCGTTCAACAAAAAGTCGCTGTACGATTTGCTGACGAACGTCGCTTACATCGGCATGATCCGCTACAAGGACGAGGTCCACGGCGGCGAACAGACGCCGATCGTAGACAAACAGGTTTTCGCCGATACTCAGGTCCTCTTGAAGCGGAATGGCCGCAGTGGCGGCCGGGCCACGCGGACGAAGCACTCGGCGCTTTTGCGCGGGATGGTCCGGTGCAGCGCCTGCAACTGTGCGATGAGCCATTCGTTTACGGCGCGGGGGCCCCGGCAGTACCGGTACTACGTCTGCCAGCGGGCCCAGACGCGCGGTTGGGATGCCTGTCCGAATCCGTCGATTTCCGCAGGCGAGATCGAACGGTTCGTGATCGACGAGATCAAGTGCGTCGGCCGCGATCCGCAGTTGATCCGCGAAACGTTCGCGCACGTGCGTCATCAGGCCGAAGAGCAGATCGCCAACCTGAAATCGGAACGGGCGGGGTTGGTACGAACGCTACGCGACTCCCACGGAGAGATGGGCCAATTGGCGGCTGTCTCCACTCCCGGTAATCGACGTCTGATTGACGCACAAGATCGTGTTCGGGACGCGGAACAACGCGTCACGCAGATAGATGACGAACTCGCGAAACTGACGGAAGACTTGGTCGACGAGCGCGAAGTGGCGTCGGCACTGGCGGACTTCGACGCCCTGTGGGCGTCCTTGGCACCGCGTGAACAAGCTCGCGTTGTGGAGTTGATCGTGGACCAAGTCGCCTACGACGGCCAGGCGGGAAGCGTGGCGATCACGTTTCGACCGAGCGGCATTCGGACACTGGCCGCCGAATTGGCAGCCGGGAAGGATGAGGCTGCATGATCATCGAACGGAAAGTGAGATTCGGTCAGGGGCGGGGATGCCGAAAGAAGAATCGGGATAATTCCGGTGGAGTCCACACGCCCACTGGTCGCGTACCTCGAGTGGCCAGAATCATGGCCCTGGCCATCAGATTTGACCAGTTGATTCGCGATGGTGTCGTAACGGACCAAGCGGAATTGGCGAGGATGGGCCACGTGAGCCGGGCGAGGTTAACGCAGATCATGAATCTGCTGTCGCTGGCACCGGAGATTCAGGAGGAGATCTTGCTTTTACCGACGGTTGAGTACGGACGCAACGCATTCACCGAGAAGCGACTCCGGACGATCGTTGGCGTACTGGACTGGCGGAAGCAACTGCAAATGTGGAACCAATGATCGCTTACCGACACCGGAATCGACTACTCGACGGCGGCTGCGTAATAACACTATGCCCCAATTGGAAGATAATTGCCCAACCTCTGGCAAGACGTCAACCTGGCTCGCCGGTACGCTGGATTCTCCATGATTCCCGTCGAAGTCATCCCGTTACGCAGCCGCATCGACCACCCGATTGGAAACAACAGCAACCAACAGTCCGAGAATATCACCGCAGAACACCCGCGTCTTTGCAGGCTTTCAAGAACGGTTGCTTGAGAAAGTTTGCGCTATCACACGGTGCTCGGGCCGCAGCACGTTCGATCTCGGCCAGCATCTCGTCAACGGATCGCCCATAGTTAGCCGACTCCTCAACGACGTGTTGCAGCCAGGCTTTGCCGTCGTTCTCGGCACAGCATTTTGCTTTGTATCGTTCTTCAATTCCAAAAACGTCGTTCCAGGATTCAACTTCCTGATTGCAGCCGGGCGAATCGATTTGCAGGTCAATGTTGTCTGGCGTCAGAATGGCCACATCGTCCGTTCTGAGTGTCACGCTCACCGAGATTGCCGGGCTATTGGCAGAGTAGGTGTAAAACGCCTTTCGACGGGTGCCGGTGTTCTTTCGACTGATCGGGTCGATATGACGAACCGGGTCAAGCTTCAGCTTGTAACTAGAATTGCATTCGTGACACATCGGAGCCAGATTGCGAAAATTAACTGAATTGAATGGGTAAACTCCCTTCGGCAGAAAATGATCGTACGCTTCACGGCGAGAGTGATGCTCACCCTTGATATCGTTGTAACCGCAGTAAGGGCATTTGCCGGCCTTGTTGACCTTCACGAATTCATTGTAATGAGCGTCGATCTCGCCGATTAGGGATGTTGCTGCACCTAGGTGAATCACGTCCGTAAACAAATCCTGGCAGAATGATTTCAACTCCTCTTCAAGCTTTTGGTTGATCACCCTCACGTCTGCGTAAGTACCAGGCACTTTTGCCGGATCGCAGGAGCAAAGTGCCTCAATGTCGTTGTTGGTGTCATACCACACGGACATCTGCTGACGCTGAGCTGGGGTCAGCTCGTCTTTGAAGATGTCGTAGATCGTCGTGATCGGCCCATACAGCCAGTCCTTCGACTTGCCTCTTGGTTTCTCCACTTCCGTGTTGTAGATCGCCTCGACAACTTCTCGCAAAGTGGGATGCAGCAAGTCCAACGTGAAATTCCCCGTCGCTTTGCACCAGACCTCTTTCACAAGATGGTCGAGCCAGGTTTGAAACGCCTCAATGGTGTGGGGAACGTAGCGGTAGCTGAACAGCACGGCGTTACTTCCCTTCTTTCTTGTTCAACGCTTGGTTGATAAAGAGTACCTTCTCGACAGAATCGCCCAGTTCCTGACCTGCTTCGTCGATGAGTTGGTCCGGCGACTCCCCGTTATTGAGACGCTGGCGAAGACGGTCGAGTTTGCTGAGTGCGTAATTGCCGATCGTTTCTTTTCGGTTAAACACTTTGATCGTGATCGCGTTGGCCGACGCGCCGAACGTTTCAAAGTCGGGTCTTTGCCAAGTGACCACTTGTGTTTCGGGGTTCTTGGTGAAGACAAGAACGTTGTCCTTGCGGCAGTCCGAGATGATGAACGGGGAATGCGAAGTCAGCAGAACTTCCCGCATCACGTTCTTCGTGGCGGCGTCGGCTTCCAGAGCGGCTCGCAGGGTTGAGATGTACGACGCTCGCCAGTCCGGGTTGAGGTGAGTTTCTGGCTCGTCGAGCAGGAACAGCGCGGACTCGTGGCGATAGAGCAGGCATAGGCCAATGGTGTGCAGAAACTGATGTTCGCCGTCGGAAAGGGCTTTGACGTAGAGTGGCTCCTTGACACCGTCCTTGATCAGCTCACCTTCTTTGAAGCGGGTGATTCGCTCGTGAGACGCCGGGGTCGAGATCGTTTCGTTCACGTAGAGGCTGCCAGATTGGTACAGCTCGGACTTCGTCTCTTCGTCGACCGAGTAGTGATTGAGCGTTAGCAGAGTCTGGAACGCCTGGAACAGGTTCAGTGCGGACTTGGCTTTGTCGACTTCTGGCGATTCTCCTGACGCTTCGCCGAAGTAGTACTGAAATGCCTTCTTGGTCTCATGGTCAACCCAGTAGTCCAGATACAGGTCGTAGCTTTCGTCGTCCGAATACGCGGAGTAGTCCTCGTGATGGGCGGTTGAGCATTTGATTAGCCTGTCGATGAGCCCAGGTTGCAAGGCATTGTTCTCGTCGTAATGGCCGGAGAGTTTCGACGTTAATTCGATCGTGGTCTTCGAGGGGTCCTTCAAATCGTCTTTTGTTAAGGTTTTGAGGTATTCAGATGCCCGTTGAAGGCGATGGTATCGCCGAATTATGATTCGGAACCGCTGGATTCCCTTGAGCCCGATTTTGTCCTCGAATACCCGAATGACGGGATCGCTGGGAAACAGAAAGTGGCAGATAAGAATCGCCTGGCTGAACTGTTCATCGAGGTAAACTAGACGGCCTTCCGGACGCGAGAAGTGATCGCCTAACATCAACTTAAAACGGTATTCATCGAAGTGGATGAACCGCATCTTGAAGAATGGCAAGCTGAGAATCTCGTTGTGCCCGGAAGAATAACCAAGCACAAATCGCGGAAGAACCGACTTCACTTCATGTCGAACGAGTTCCGAGTAGCCATCTCTCGCAACTTCGTCCGGATTCAACCACAACACTTCGGGTTTCATTCCGGCCTGCTTCACAATCCGAATTCTACATGTGGCAGTGCGTCCATCAGCATGCGGAGCGATTCGTGTGAGAAACGAAACGGGAACGAAATACTCCAATTCGAACGCGTCCGGCGTGCAGACTTCGGCACGAAAACCCTTGGGGTTTGTCTGCTCCTCGTATTCGAAGCCTGCGGGGCGATATTCGAGGTTAATGCATTCTATGTGGTAGAAGATCGCAGCCAGCGCTTCGAGGACATTCGATTTGCCGCTGCCGTTACGACCGGCGAAGCAGTAGGGGTGGAATTCAAAGCAGCGGTCGAAGTCCCATGCGCGCAGGAATTCGATTTCGAATCCTGCGGGGAGGCTGCGAAAGGGGACATCGAGTTTGAGGCGAATGAGCTTCATGTCCGAGGCCTGAACACAATTTCTCGTTGCTCTTCGTTGAACTCCTGCCTCAGGACGCCAGCAGCCACGTACTCGAAGACCTTGTTTTTGATCGTCTCATAGTCTGGCTCGGCGAAATCTTGCTCCACGGCGGACCAGATTTTCGCGAAACTGAATGGGGGTTGGAGAATCTGGCTCAGCGTGCGGTACTTGAAGAAGTCTTCGGACCACGGGAGCGGCTCTGCCTTGTCTCCCTCGAGATTCTTTTCCATCGCCAGCAACTGCTGCTCAATATCCGCCGGGGCGATGAAACTGCCAGGCCGCGTGTAACGCCCTTCCACAACAGTCGTTTGCGACGCTGGAGTAACGGCTGGTGCTTCCGCTTCGGGGGCGAGCTGGAGTCGACGCAAGTCCAGTTCGCCGCGAAACGCTCGCTGTTGGAGGGATGAAAACAACCTGTCCAGCAGCTTCCCATGCTCCGTCTTGTCGAGCGTCAACTGACGCAAGTCTCGTGCAATGCGAGAAAACTCCTGCTGGAGCTCCAATTCTGGGGCCAGCGCGGGAAGAGGACGCAGCCTTTCCAAATTGAGGTTTGCGCGAGCAGCGTCAGGCGCGAGTTCCTTTAGTCTGGGTTTCCATAGACGCAAAAGGAACTCAAGGAACTCTGATGTCGCCTTGGTTGGATACGGCGTAACTCCAATGATGCTATCGGGGCAATAGACCGGCGTCTCGACGATTGCGGTCTCACCGAGTGTGGCACCTACGATCGCGATGACAACGGTCCCGGGTTGAAACTCTCGGCTGACCCGAACTCCCTTCTCGTTGAGAGTCTGCGTCCAACCTGTGATTCGTCCTTTGCTGCGGGAAATGTCCCCGGTCTGAATAAAGGGAAAATCGCCACCGTAGTACGAGGGATCGTTTCTCGGTCGCGGAGTGAATTTCCCTCGTTCCAACTTCGCCAGGTTTTCCAAATTGTCGGTCGGCAGATTCTTGGGATTCCCAACCGGATCGCCGAACATATTGAGGAAGACGGATTGTAGAAGCTTCTCGGTAAGTTGCAGCGATTCCTGGCGCTGGCGGCGGAGCGAATCGGCCTTGTCCAGCACCGCCGCAATCCGCCGCTGCTCGTGCAGCGGCGGAAGTGGGATGTCAAGGTCATCAATATGCTCGTTTTTGAGGTTATTGATGTTCGCACCCTGTGCCAGCTTAGAGATCGTCGATCTGTATTCGGGGGTTCGGAAGAAGTGCCCCAGATAACCTGGAAAAATCTCTGACGATGGCCGAACTACCTTGCAGAATGCACCGAAGCTTGCGACTACCTGTGATTCAACAACACTCGCCTTGCCCACGACGTCTAGACTTCCGCTAGATGCCGCTATAACAATGTCGCCCGGTTGTAGCATTTGGCGATGATTGACGTTTGTCGCTGGAACGTAGACTAAATCGTCAAACGTGAGTCCATTGTCGGAAATGTTCGAGGCACGAAGTATTGGCACGTAGCCTTCGCGAGGCGTATCTTGTGCTTCATGTTTTGAATACGTAACACCCCGGACTTGTGTTGCAACTGCTCCGACCTTTGTAACGAGAACTCGTTGTTTATTCAAATTCATCCGAGAATCCCCTGCAATTCAGCGATTCCCGCTTGAATCTTGTCCTCCAGAGTCGCCAACTGCTGAAGGATGTCTTTCGGGTCCTCGTGTTCCGTCTCGTCGTGCTCGACTTTGCTAAAACGGTTGAACGACAGATCATACGACTTCTCACGAATCTCCTGCACGGGAACGAAAAAGCAGTTCGACTTCCGGTCTCCTGGCTCCTCGGGGTTTCGTGCATTCCACTTCTCGACGACATTCGGTAGTTCACTCCCATCGACACGTTGGCGACGATCATCGAGCGACATCCCGTCGTTCGTCAGGTTGTAGAACCAAGTTTGCTGCGTCTTGCCGCCGCGCGTGAAAATCAGAATGGCGGTGGCGACTCCGGCATATGGCTTGAACACGCCGCTGGGCAGCGAAATCACAGCCTTCAGTTCCGCCTCGTCAATGAGCTTTTTGCGGGCTTCGACAAAGGCACCGGCGGCACCGAACAACACCCCTTGCGGCACAATGATGCCCGCCGTGCCTCCGGTCTTGAGCAACGTGAAGATGCGCTCGGTGAAGAGGAGTTCGGTCTTGGTAGTCTTTAGCGTCAGACTTTCGTTGATGTCCCCTTTGTCGATACTACCCGTGAACGGCGGATTGGCCATCACGATGTCGTATTCCATTTCCTCCGTGAAGCTCTTGCTGAGCGTGTCCTGGTAATCGACATGTGGATTGTCGATGCCATGCATCATCAGGTTCATCAGGGCCAGTCGGACCATCGTGCTGTCGAAGTCGAACCCGTAGAGGCTTTGTTCCAGGATGTCCTTCTTGTTCTGGTCAAGTTGGCCGCTGACACTCGTACGAATGAAGCCGTCTTCGTCCGGATCGAACTTCTGCTTCTTTGCTTTCTTCCGAGCGAGTTGGGTTACGATGTACTGGTAGGCATCGAGCAGAAAGCCCGCCGTGCCGCAGGCGGGATCGCAGATACGATGACCAAGCTGGGGATTCACCAGCTCGCTGATTAGCTTGATGATGTGCCGAGGCGTGCGAAACTGACCGTTCTTGCCCGCACTGCTGATCTCGTTGAGCAGCATCTCGTAGACATCCCCCTGTATGTCCTGAAACAAGTGCCCTTCTTCTCGAGCATCGCGATCGATCTCAACGAAGATCTCTTCGATGATCTGCACTGCTCCCTGGAGCAGGTTGGCGCTGGGGATGATGAACACAGCGTTCGCCATGTGCTTGGCGAAATTGCTGCCGTCGCCATTGAGTTCCTTGATGAACGGGAAGACCTTCTGCTGCACATGCGGCAACATCTCGTCTGCCTTCATTTGCCGGAAGTGGCTCCAGCGGAGCGTGGCCCTATCGATGGCAAGCCGCTTGCGTTCGTTTTTCGCATCGGCCTCCCGCGTTTTCTTCTGAGCAGCGGATTCTCCGGCTTTCGGCTTGGACATCTCCTCGATGCGAGAACGGTCATTCGGCAGGAAGTAATCGCCGGAAAATCGTGAGGTATAAGTATCGCCAGTGAATTCGGCATCCTGTTCCCGCTTGAGATCAAGCTCGTCAATCTGTTTCATGAACAGCAGGTAGGTGATCTGCTCAATCGCAGAAAGCGGATTAGAAATGCCGCCGGACCAGAATCGGTCCCACAGCTTAGCGATTAGGGCCTTGAGCTTGGCGTTGAGTTGCAGCATGGGCTAGGCGACCAGACTTTCAGTAAGGGCCAGGATTTCGTTGATTTCGTTGGGTGAGAAGATGCCGCGAATACCGCTGGGATGAATGACGGTAAACGGGGCCTGGATCAGGTCTCGCTTCTCGATGCCACCGCGTTCAATCAAAAAATCACGCAGCAGCCGAAGGAACTGAAGCTGGTGGCTGTTGAGTGCGGGGTGCTCGGCGATGAACCGATCGATCGACTTGGAAACGGTATCCGGGAAGCTCTCCAGGATCTCGATTCCCAGAATGTGGCGGATGAAGCGAATGAACGAGGCCCGTTGATGATGATAGACCCGGCGAAGTAACTCCAACGTGATGTGCGGGTGTTCTTCGTGCAGTTGTGTCGCGAGGTCTTCGGCCTCTTCCTCGGTGACGTTCATGCCGTCGCGAATCTTCTGCAGAATGGGATTGCTGGCGGTCAGTTCGTTGACCTTCTCTTCGACAAGCTTGCGATACTGGGCAATGCTGAGCGACTCGTGCTCCGGGCCAAATTCCACGTACTCCTTGGCCGTCAGCACATCGGCAAAGTTGAATTTGGCAGGACCATCGCTGGGACCGCGTCCATCCCGGTAGTGCATCAGGGGACCGAGTCGCTTCACGAGATCATCAAATCCCAAATCGGTGATTGTGGCCCAGTAGTGATTAGTCTGAGCCTTCTGAATCAGCCCAGCTTCCTGTGCGACGACATTGACGGAAAGGGGCAATTCACTGATCTGCGCGGTGAGGCTTTCGGTAAGGGCTGCGTATTTCTCCTTTTCGCCCTTGAGCTTTGCGAGAGATGCTTCGAGCACGTCTTTCTCGAATCGCATTGCCTTGAAGTCGACCTGCGACACAACACGGAATAGCGGCTGGACCGCGTGGCGAAGGAACGCGATGCCATCCGCCGTCAACGGCAGCCAGAAAGCATCAGCCTCGCATTTCGCCAGATTGGCCTTCGATTCCATGATCGTGACCGATTTGCCCGGCAGAACTGCGATTTGGCCGCGAAGGGCGGCGATCTCTTTGTCCGCAACTGACGACTGACCAAGAACCTGAGCCGCTTCAATCTTGTCGATGCGAGCGCCAACCAGCCGAACCGGCAGCGGAACCTGCGGCTTGGGTTCTTTTCCTTTCGGGGTGAGCTGGAAGTAATTGAAGTTGTCCCAGCAATCGATGATCTGAAAGGCATCCTTCTCGGGACACCATGCCTTGATCTTGTTGGATTCCAGGAGTCGAGTGCCGCGACCAATCATCTGCCAGAACTTAGTGTACGAGAACACCGGCTTCGCAAAGACGAGGTTGACGATTTCACGAACGTCGATGCCGGTATCGAGCATGTCAACGCTGATCGCCACTCGGGGCATGTCGCTGCGAGTGAACTGGTCAAGCAATCCGCCCTTGCCGTAGACGCGAGGATCGTCGGAGACCATGACCTTGGCGAGTTCGCCTTTGTATTCCGGATAGAGTGAATCGAAGATGCGCTCGATTCGTCGAGCGTGGGCGACCGACATGCAGAAGAAAATCGTCTTGCCGGGAAGAACTCCATTCGGGTCCTTGATGGATTCCTCCATGAACTCCTTCACGATCAAGGCATTCGTGGCGTGGTTCGTGACCTTCTTTTCGAGATCAGTCCCTTCGTAGACGATTTCCTCGATGTCCTTACCTTCGAGGAGGAGACGCTTCTGGTCTTCCAGGCTGATGGTGCGTTTGCTGATGCCTTCGTCTTGGAATTTGGTTCTAATCTTCAGGACACGGAAGTCGCAAAGGTACGGGGGTACGTGATTGATCGCCTCATCGTATGAGAAGGCGAAGCTGGGGAGACCGTCCTCACAGTGGAATACGGCGAACGTGTTGTGGTCGATGACGTCGCGTGGCGTTGCGGTCAGGCCCAGCTTAATTGAGTGAAAGTAATCGAGAACTTCACCGTATGTGTTGTAAATCGAACGATGGCTTTCATCGACGATGACGAGGTCAAAGAAATGCGGCGAGAGAGAATTCTCTACGTCTCGCACGATGTTGAGCATTGTCGGATAGGTCGCAACGTAGATGCGGCGATCCGTGGCGATGGACTTCTCACCCGGCTCCGGCCAGCGGGGTTCGTCAGGAATGTGTTCCTTGAAGGCATCAAGGGCCTGGCCGCGAAGGGCGATGCGGTCAACCAGGAAAAGAACTCGCTGAACGTATCCGGCTCGCATCAGAGCATCGACCAGGGCAATGCAGGTGCGGGTTTTGCCCGTTCCGGTTGCCATAACGAGCAGGAACTGGCGGCGGCTCTTGGCGATGCCTTCCATCACGGTTCGGATGGCCTCGATCTGATAGTCGCGTCCCGCAATGTCGGTGTTGATCAATTCGTCGACGAGCGGCTTCTTATTTTTCCGAATGTAAAGAAGTCGCTCCTGATCCTGTCGCGTTGGAAACCCGTGGACTCGCTGAGGCGGCGCTTCACCGATATTCCAAAAGTAGATTTCGTGACCGTTGGTGTAGAAGCAGAATGGGAGTTCTCCACCATTCTGCGTCTGAATGTTGATGCAATACTGTTTCGCCTGTTGGCGGCCGAGTTCGGCATCCCTCGACGTTCGCTTTGCCTCGACAACGGCCAAAGGTTTGCCGTTCTTGCCCAGAAGGACATAGTCGCTGAATTCGCGACTATCGAAGGAAGCGGCTTCCTCATCCACCTGCATCCCTGATGCTTTTGCGACCGTGAATTCCTCCACAACCTGCGTGCGATCACGAACGTCCCACCCCGCTTCTTTCAGCCGGCGGTCGATGATCTCTTTTCGTGTGAGAGACTCAGTTGACATGTCTTTAGGTGAAGATTCCACGTCTGGTCTAGTCAAACACTGCGATGTGATTCTGGCGCAAGGCAGCCTCCACCGTTCACGGGCACCATCACGAGGAATGTTTTGCTTTGACACCCCTTTGTCGCGCTTCTAGTTTCTTCTCTGTCGCATTCACTGGGCGTTCAATGTTGTGGAGAAAAGTCTCCAGGTCTGCGCGGCGGAAGAGCCGGTAACCGTTGACGGGATTGCGGTGCATGGGGATTTCGCCTCGCTTTGCCCATTTGCGTAGCGTGTTCTGAGCGACGCCCAGGATTTCTGCGGCTTCGGCCGTCTGCACGTATTCGGTCAGCTTCGTTGGCATATGCGTCCTCGAGTCGCAGGTTGCTCCAGCCTAGCAAAGTCTGCACGCCCGCAATAGCAGTACCCAAGCCGCCAGTGGGCCAACGCAAACTGAGGACGCTAGTACGACCACACGCGATACGAGCGCAGCCAGATCGAGGCGGCAAGCCGCGTAAATCCAACGCATGCCCAATTTCGCGAACGGTTCCTTCCGGGGTCCGAGCCGGACCGGGTTGTTAACCCAGATGCGCCTGTTAAACCGAGAGCGCGAGAGTTTGGGCGAGAGTGGCGGCCGGAATTGGGCGGAGAGGTGCGCTCGTGCGATTTCCTGAGAACTCTCACGGACCGTGGAGTCGCCGTAAGTCGTTGCCAGAACTGGCGTAAAACGCGGAAAGCCGGGAGCGGTCGCTCTCGGCGTTGGGCGTTAACTGGCGGGTCGCGGAAAAGTTCGCGACTGGAAAAAGCTCCCCGAACGGAACCCTCTTCGTAACAATGCTCTCTTTTTCTCTAAGCGTAACCCGTGTCATCAGAACAGTATACGGTTTTCGCGACCCTTTCGGTGCTGCCATCGATCGGGCATCGAACTTGGATAAGTCGAGCTGAACCGGCTCGGCGATTGCCAATAACCCCGCAGGTTCCGAATTCCGTTTCTGACCGTGCCTTCTCGCTGCCAGCGGCCTACCACCACGATTTGTTCGTCCGACGTAAAGTGCGAACGCCAACTCGCCGGCTTACCGTGCCAGCCCCACTTCGAAACGGCACTCTGTTCCTTGAAAGTCCTAAGGCATTGCAACATCAGGACTTCGTGATTTCAAGATAGTTTCGATGGCATAAAACGAAGCCGCCCCACTTCGAACTTTTGCCCAGGCGTTAACAGCTTACTTTCATAACCCGGAATCCACTGTTCTTAAAGCTTGGCTTTCCGTAGTCGCAAGGCATTGGCGATTACTGAAACGGAGCTCAGGCTCATGGCCGCGCCGGCGATGATCGGGCTAAGGAGAACACCAAACAATGGATAGAGCAAACCTGCCGCCACAGGGATTCCTAGGGCGTTGTAAATGAAGGCAAAGAACAGATTCTGTCGGATATTCCACATGGTCGCGCGACTGAGGCGAATGGCCTTCGCGATCCCGCGCAGATCGCCTTTGACCAGCGTGATGCCCGCGCTCTGCATGGCCACGTCGGTGCCGGTACCCATCGCAATTCCGACTTCGGCTTCGCTCAAAGCTGGGGCGTCGTTAATGCCGTCGCCGGCCATCGCGACGTGCTGGCCTTGGCTCCGCAACTTCTTGACATGGGCAACTTTCTCGGACGGTTCAACTTCCGCTTCGACGGCGTCTATGCCGAGCGCTTTAGCCACGGCCGCGGCGGTCCGACGATTGTCGCCGGTCAGCATCACGACGCTCAGTCCGAGCCCGTGTAAATCGCGGATAGCCTCCGCTGTGGTGGACTTGATTGGATCGGCGACGGCGACAATCCCGGCAGGTTTCCCGTCAATGGCCGCGAACATCGCCGTCTTGCCTTCTTCTTGAAGCTTTGCTGCAGCTGCTTCAAGCGGTTCCATGCCCATGACTTTCTCGTTTCGCAGAAACGCCGGCTTGCCGATCATGACCACGCGGCCAGAAACCGTGCCAATGACACCACCCGCCGTCACCGAGCGAAAGTCTATAACGGCCTCGATGGCAATTCCTTGGTCTTTTGCGCCCCGCACAATCGCTGCGGCGAGAGGATGCTCGCTGCACTGTTCAAGCGAGGCCACCAGCCGCAAGAACTCCCGCGCGTCAAAACCATCGGTCGGCAGAACATCCATTAGCTTGGGCTTGCCCTCCGTGAGGGTGCCGGTCTTGTCGACGACCAGCGTCGTGACGTTCTCAAGGCATTCAAGTGATTCGGCGTTCTTCACGAGTACGCCTACTTGCGCGCCTCGCCCGACCCCCACCATGATCGACATCGGCGTAGCGAGACCCAAGGCGCAAGGGCAAGCAATGATCAGCACGGCGACGGCATTGACAATGGCATACGCCAGTTGTGGCTCGGGTCCAAGCCACAGCCAGAGAAAAACGGTAATTATGGAAACTATCAGCACGGCCGGCACGAACACGCCCGCAACCTTGTCGGCCAACGCCTGAATGGGCGCACGGCTCCTCTGGGCTTCGGCAACCATGTTCACAATCTGCCCGAGCAATGTGTCGCTGCCGACTCGCTCCGCCCGCATCACAAAACTGCCGGTTCCATTGACGGTTCCACCGGTCACATTATCGCCGACGTTTTTTTCCACTGGCAGCGGCTCGCCCGTGATCATCGACTCCTCGACATTGGAGCGGCCGTCGAGGACTACGCCGTCAACTGGCACCTTGTCGCCAGGAACAACACGCAACTGGTCCCCAACCTTCACGTCATCGAGCGGGACTTCTTGGTCGCCCCCGGGCATTATCTTTCGGGCCGTCGGCGGTGCAAGGTTGAGTAGGGCTTTGATGGCGCTGCCCGTGCGACTGCGGGCACGGAGTTCGAACACCTGGCCGAGAATCACCAGAACAACAATTACCGCCGCCGCTTCAAAGTATATTCCGACTTTGCCGCCGTGTTGCATCGCATGGGGGAAGACGCTAGGGGCCAGCATTGCCGTTGAGCTGTAGATGTACGCCGCGCCCACGCCGATCGCAATCAGCGTGAACATGTTTAAATGCCCCGTCAGCAGCGAACGCCAGCCGCGGCGGAAGAATGGCCAACCAGCCCAAGCTACGACGGGCGTCGTGAGCACGAATTGAATCCAGCGCGAAGCATGACTGGCTGTCCAAGACTGCGCTGCCAGTGCCGGAGCCATGTGGGCCATCGCCAGAACAAACACGGGTAGCGTGAGCGCCGTGCCAATCCAAAAGCGCCGGGTCATATCGCGCAGTTCTGCGTTTTCTTCGTCATCCGTGGCTGGTGTCGCCGTCATCGGTTCCAGCGGCATGCCACACTTGGGGCAATCGCCTGGGCGATCCTGTTGGACTTCGGGATGCATCGGGCAGGTGTAGGTCGTATTGCCTGACGCGGGCGCGACGCAAGCCGGGTTGCGCTCGAGCGCCATGCCGCATTTGGGACAATCGCCCGGTTTATCGGACTCAACGCTCGGGCACATCGGGCAGAAATATTTGGCTGTGGTCGAGGGTTTTACTGTCGCCGCGCCCTGGCTATGATGCGAACGAGCGTGCTGTGCATGGCCCTTTCGACTCACTTCCGAATGGCGATGATCGTGGCTGTGCCCACCGCTTGCGGTGGCCGGTTCCGGCGCGACGGACTCCGCGTGCCGCGTTTGCTGCACAAACTTCCTGCGGCAATGATCGCTGCAAAAGTAGTACGTTTTTCCGCTAACGTCAGCTCGCAGCGGCGACGATTCGTCCACCGTCATTCCGCAAATCGGATCTTTGGCCATTGCTCAGCCCTCATCCTTGCCTTCGCACATTCTGCCGGCGTTCCCACCGCTTGAATTGCGACCATTGAATTGTCTTAAATGGTTCCTGCCATGCCGCCTTACTTTGTATAGGAACCCCTTCCCAGCCTCGCAAACAGATCGTTCATGCCTCCGCTATCGTTGGTGAGTGTCAGCCCTTCTTGAGCTTTGCCAGGTACTTCTCCGGATTCGCCTGTAATTCCTCACGGCAACCGTCGCAACAAATCCAGACTTGTTGACCGCTGACGTCAACCTTCTTCGGCGGCCCCATCGAACCGAGCATCTCACCAGTCACTGGGCAAACATGTTGCTTTTCTGCTGAGGCTCTTTCTGCGGGGGACAGTTTCGCAAGTTCCGCCTTTGCCTTCTCTAAATCTGCTGGGCTATGCACATGCCCCTCATGGCTCTCAACCGCTGGCCCCGCAGCTGGTTGAGTCGTCTTTTCTGGCACGTTGCTGTTACATCCACTCAAGCCAAGGGCTAGCGCGGCGAATGCTGAGAATCCGATGGACATAAAAAATCGATTCATCTGATAATCCTTTCGTTCGAGATTCGTTGACATTCAAATCACTTGTCAGCGACAACCTGGCATTGGACCGTGTAGTTCTTCCCGTCGCGACGCTCCCAAGCGGCGACGACGGGCCCGCGACCATTCGGTCCGGCGGCAATCACCGGATCGGCGGCATGACTTGCCAACTCAATCGGCGATTTGCTTCCGGGCGTAAGCAGGTAGGCAACGTCGTTTCTTTTCTTTAGCCAGACGACGAATGGGCCGGCTTCTGTCGCGGCGATCCAGGGTTGCTCCCCGACTCCAAGACCACGTTCCTCGCGCTCGCCTTCAAGCGAGAGGAACACCGTTTTGTCGCGACGCCAGGCAGAGGCCAATTTGCCTCCGGCAACAACGGCAATCGCACCCCCATCCATCGGGCAGGCATCGAGCGCCCACGATCCTGTCCCAAGTTTGGATGCCTTGCCGAAGGTCTTTCCACCATCTGTCGAGGTGGCGACGTAGATGTCACGGGCTCCGTTGACTGCATTGCGCCACTGAACGTGGATGCGACCACGACTGTCGATGGCGGCACTTGGATGGCAACATTCGCACACACTACCGTCGGGCGACTTGTAGACGAGGACGTTCTTGCCCCAAGTACTACCACCGTCCGTCGAAACGCTCGACATCACTTCCGTGTTGCCAGTGCGAAGATCGAGCCAAACGCAGCACATCTCCCCCTTTAAACCGACACTCATGGCATGCAAGCCCTCTCGCGCGGAATCAGCAGTATCGTTCACCTGCACGGGGCCAACCCAAGTCTTTCCACCATCGACCGATCGCATGGCCAACAAGTCTCCGTCGCGCCCCTTGCCTTGTTTCCCTCCAATAACACTGACGCAGATCGACTTATCCAAGACGGCAATCCGCGGCCCACGACGCATTCCGAGCGACATATCATGAGCCGACGGCAAATCGACTGGCTTGGTGAAACTTTTGCCGCCGTCATCCGAGCGACGGTATCGTGCGAGATCTCCAACGCCATAGACAACGTGGATGGACCCTTGCGCGTCCACAGCCACTTGGGGTTGCTGAGGATTGTGGGGAGCGATCCCTCGGTCCAAATCGACCGGCCCTCCAGCCCAGACTGTCGAGTGAGCGATTGCGCATAGAAGCGCAGCCCCGATCACTCTGAAACAATAGCGTCGACAGTTACGCATGGACGGACTCCAAAGAGAGGGGATTAGAAACGTCATCAGCTCGATCTTCACGCGGAGAGAGGTTCAGTTTCATTTCCATGTAGCCGCAGTACAGGACCGGCACCACGAACAGGGACACCAATTCCACGAACATGCCGAAGAAGACCGGCAGGGCCATCGCGCGCGCCACGTCAGAGCCTCGTCCCGTTGCGAGCATGACAGGAAGCAGTGCGGCGAAGGTTGTGAACGCGGTCATTAAGCACGGACGAATACGCCGACGACCAGCTTCCACGGTGGCGTCGCGAAGGTCTTGTACCGTACGCATGGGTCGGCGGGCGAACAGTTGCTCCATGTAGGTCGCGATGACAACTCCATCGTCTTCCGCGATGCCAATAAGTGCGATCAGCCCGATCCAGATCGCGGTGTTCATTTCGATGCCATAGACTCCCAGGCCGATCATTCCGCCGAAAACGGCAATCGGAATCTGCGAAAAGATAATTAGCGTCAGCGGCAGATTGCGGAAGTTTAAATAAATGATCAGCAGGTCGAGCAAGATGACAATGGGGATGATGACTAACAGGCGATTGTTTGCCTCGATCTGGTTCTCGAACGACCCGACAGGTAGCAGTGCATACCCAGTAGGTAATTTCAGAGTGCCATCCGCCTGAGCTTGCCGAAGCTGACTTTCTACAGCCTCGACCGTTTCTAGATCGCCCGCCATTCCAGAGGGGGCAAACGCGATGTGGGCGACCAGCCTCGCATCTTCGCTACTGATCATTCCGGGCCCCCACGTGGTTTTCATCTTGGCGAGGACTTCCAGCGGCACCACTTCGCCAGACTCCGTCACAACCGGGAGGCGTGACAGGTCATCGATTCGTTCCCGCAAATCGCGCTGGTAGCGGATGCGAATGGGATAGCGTTCGCGACCTTCGACTGTCTGCGTTAGATTCATCCCACCGACCGCCGTTTCAATGACCTGGTTCACGTCCATCGTGGTCATCCCGAAACGGGCGGCAGATTCACGATCCACGTCGAACTCCACGTAAGGCATACCAAGAACGATGTCGGGATTGACCGTGGCCGCGTTGATTTGCGGAATCTGCCGCAGGCGTTCGCCGACGTCGTGCGCGGCCACAGCCAAACCATCGAGGCTGTCGCCATAAACACGGATCGCCATAGGGGCCTTGATCCCGCTTTGCAGCATGACCACGCGCCCCTCGATCGGCTGGAGCGGGGAAGCGGGGGTCACGCCAGGCAGCGTGGCCACCGCATTGATCTGGCTCCAGATACTGTCGATGGTGACGCCGTCGCGCCACTCTGCCTCCGGCTTGAGCATCACATAGGTCTCAATCATCACGCCGGGAGCAGGATCGAGCGCCGATTCCACGCGCCCAATCTTTCCTAAGACATTTTCAACCTCTGGGATTTCCCGAATGAGGGCGTCTTGCGTTTGCAGCACGGCAAAGCCCTGCGAGAAGCTGGCTGCCGGATAAAGTGTCGGCATGTAGAACCAGGTTCCCTCATCAAGGGCAATCCAGTCGTCGGTTCGCAGCCCCGGAAAGCGATGCTTCAGGTCAACGTACCCAGGGAGCGCATTGGGCTCCGCCCCCAAGCCGCGGGCGAATTGCTCGCCGGGATAGAGGACCGTGGGAAGGCCGAGCCACGCCCCGGCCCCCAGCAGAATAATGAGCAGCGGTGCCGCCATGAAGGTGAACTTATGCGCCAGCAGGAACCGCAGCGTTGGTTCATAAAACCACAGGATCAAGCGGCTTGTGGGATTCTCTTCAATCGGCCGCAGTCGCTCGCGCGTCATGAAGAAGGCCAGCAACCCTACAAGGAATCCGAACACCGGGGCTGTCGCCCACAGCGGAAGCGGAGAAACTTCGTCCACCCAGGGATGCCAAAGCACGATGCTCGCCATGATACCAGCGCTTCCGGCGACGGCGGCCACCACTAGGCCGCGCCACAAGGGCCACCGTGAACTATGCAGAAGCAGCCGGCAAAGCGCCGGCACCAGGAATACCGCCACCAAGAGAGCCGCAACCATAGCGAATGTCTTCGTCCAGGCCAGCGGCGCGAAGAGTTTGAAGTCTCGACCCGTCAGGAAGAATACCGGTAAAAAGCTCAAAATGGTCGTGGAGACGCCGGTCATCACCGCCGGGGCTACCTCATGCGTAGCGTCGATGATCACGTCCGTCCGACTTCGCGTGTCGGGCTGCCTAGGAGTTCCATCGGCCGCTTGAGCGTTGGCGGATTGACTCGCTTCCCATTCAACGAGGTGCTGGTAAATGTTCTCTGAAATAATGATGCCAAGGTCCGCCACTTCCCCGATGGCAATGGCGATCCCAGCCAGTGACATAATGTTGGCGTCGATATGAAACCACTGCATGCCGATAAACGCCATCAACACCGCCATCGGCATCGTGACGGCAACTATCAAGCTCGCGCGAAAGTGCAGCAGGAACAGCACGATCACGACAGCGGTTATAACTAGCTCCTCGCGCAACGATTCGGTGAGCGTTTCCACCGTTTCATTGATCAGTCCGGTCCGGTCGTAAACGGCGGTAACCTTGACGCCCTTCAGGCTCGGCTCGATCTGTTTAATCTTGTCTCGCACGCGCTGGATAACTTCGCGCGGATTCTCGCCAAACCGCATCACCACGACACCACCGACTGCCTCGGAGCCGTTGAGGTCAATTGCACCACTTCGAAGATCCGGCCCAAGCTGGACTTGGGCCAAGTCGCGAATCCGGACTGGAACGCCATCGCGCGAAAGAACCACCGTTTTCTCGATGTCAGCCAGCGCCTGCGCGGTGTCCTTGTACTGTCCAATGAAGCCCCGCCCGCGAATGATGTACTCCATGCCGCCCGATTCGATGGTCTTAGCTCCCACGTCGATATTCGAATCCTTGACGGCCGCGATCAGGCGGTCGAGTGGAATGTCGTGGAATCGCAGCGCGTCTGGATTCACCTCGATTTGATACTGTCGCACATAGCCGCCGACGCTGGCGACTTCGCTGACGCCTTGGACAGACTGAAGTTCGTATTTGACGACGTAATCCTGAAGTGTCCGCAGTTCCGCCAGGTTCATCTCCGGCGGACCTTCCAGCACGTAGTAGAAAATCTGCCCCAACGCGGTGGCATCGGGCCCCAGCGTGGGCGTGACCCCCTCCGGCAAGGTCGCGATGGCGGTGCCCAGACGCTCCAGCACCCGCGAACGGGCCCAATAAAAATCAGTTCCATCGGCGAACGTGATTTGCACGAAGCTGTAGCCGAACATGCTCTTACCGCGCACGCTTTCCGCATGCGGAACAGTGAGCAAGGCGACCGACAGCGGATAAGTGACTTGGTCCTCGACGTCCTTCGGCGAGCGCCCGGGCCACTCCGTGAAGACGATGACTTGGTTCTCTCCGACGTTGGGAATGGCGTCGATGGGAACGACCATCGCGCAGTATCCACCGATCGCAGCAACGACGACGGCTCCCAGCAGCGACAACACAGGCTGCCGAACGCAGAACTCAATGAGTGTCCGCAGCATGGTTATGTGTTTCCTTTGTTGAGCGGCAGAGCTTTGTGATTTTCATGCGGCTGGGCTTCGCTTGCTGGTTTGCCTTGAGGAGGCAACTCCTGCACTTTGTCGCCACAGCGAAGCATCTCGCTTCCAAAGTAAGGATTGAGCAACTCGCCTCCGGACTGAAGCCAGTCGCCGCCCCCATCCTTGACCATCGGGCAATAAAAGTGAGTGAACGAGTTCTGTGCCCCCTCGTTGCGAACCTGAGAGGCAAGTGTCACAACGGCGTGGCTGATCGGCTTAAAGTCCTTGCGAGCGCTGGTCAGATCCATGTGATGCAAGTGCTCGGACTTTGCGGCGATCGCCTGCGCGAGCTTGGCTGATGCTGCTGGGAGCGCCGCGTCGCTACTCAGTTCCAGAGCCGCCTTGTGTAGAGCTTGGGCCGATCCGGCGGACGGCGTCTTGTCGCCGGCGAGTGCCTTTTGGACATCAAAGTAAGCCGCGTAGAGAACTTCAAGATTCTTGCCAGCCTCGCCTCCGATCGGCGTAACGGCGACCTGTTCCAAAACCAACGGTCCCTTTCGTTCTTTGCTCCTGGCCACGGCTCGTGTTGGATCGATCAGGCTAGGTTTCCCCGCCAACTGCATCTGCGAGTCGATCAGGAAATTCCCGGCGGTAGCCACCTCTTCGCCGGCCTTCAGCCCTTCGAGAATGACAATCTTGTCTCGCAAGATCGGACCAACCTTGACGGGGCGAAGCTCAAATTCTCCCGGCTTGATCTCGACATAAACGACGCTGTTCCCGCCGGCGAGTAGCACTGCCGGACGCGGCACATGCAGAGACTCCGGCTGCGGAAGCGGCTCGTCGGCGAAGCCATACTTCGACGTGGGCACGAGGTCCATCCCACAAATTGGACACTGACCTGACTCCTCCCGAACAATCTGGGGATGCATAGGGCTGATCCACTTGCCGGCCAGATCTGCATCGTAGACTTTGCCTTGAGGTCCAATCGGCAGAGTGATACTCGCCGCGGCATAGTCGCCAGGACGAAGTCGGCCTTGTTCGTTGAGCAGTTCGACGCGCACGCCGACGCTTCTTGTTTTCGGATCAACCGTCGGATCAATGAAGGCGACTCGTCCAACCAACGTCTCGCCAGGAAGCGATTGCACTACCGCTTCGACACGTTGTCCGAATCGGATGCGGGTAGCGTCTTCCGGGAACAGTTTGAGCATGAGCCAAACCGTGGACAGTTCAGCAATGCGATAGATCGGATCGCCCGACTTGACGTAGTTGCCTTCCACGGCCAACTTTTCGACGACCGTTCCACCCTGTGGCGCGTAAATTGTCAATCGGGACTGCGCCTTCCCCGTAGTTTCCAATTCCGTGATTTGAACGTCGGTCATCCCAAACTCGCGAAGTCGCTGTCGCGTATTCGCCGCGAGTGCTTCCTGAGCTTGACGAACTGCCGCCAAACCACCCGATGCGCCTGATGCCCTTCGAGCTTCCACATATTCCACCTGGGCACCATACAGCTGCGGGCTGTAAATAACCGCGAGGTGATCTCCCTTCGCAATGTCAACGCCCGTGTAATCGGCGAATAGACGCTCGAGGCGACCGTCGATGTAAGCCGCGATAGTTGCTTGACGGCTCTCGTCAATCGCGATCGCGCCGACCGACTGGAGAGTGGCTTGCAGCGCGTCAGATTCCACCTTGGCGGTCTGAATGTTTGCGAGTCGCCGCTGTGCCGGTTCAATCTTGACGGAGAACTCATTCAGGTCGGCCGTTCCACTGGAAGCCGGCACCAATGCCATGCCACAAATCGGGCATCGTCCAGGGGCAGGTTGCCGAATCTGTGGATGCATGGGGCAAGTGAAAATCGATCCTACCGCGGCGGTAACGGCGTTCGATGCTTGTTCGGTCACACGCAACCATCCCAGCCGCTGCGTGATCCCGACGACGACGATGAGTGTAACGCCGGCCGCGAGGAACAAGCCCACTGGCAGGAACTTCCGTCCGAGCCAAGCAATCCGCTTGCGAAATGGCGGTTGGGGCGGAGTTGCGGGGGAGACATTCGTCGCTGAAGCGTTCGTGGACATGATGCGACCTTTATGAGTTTCCTTTGCTCAGACGGAGCAAGCTAAAAATCGCAGCTCAGGGGTGGCTGCGAGCGGAGCGACGACCGATCAAGAAACTGCGGCAGCCCCCTTTGACTATTGCCCGGGGAGATCGGCGCGCAGCGGTAGCCGGTAGAGCGTTTAAATCCGCCAGACGCAGAGCAGCGACTGGATGGATCGCTGGAAGGGCGTGAATAAGTTGCGCGGCTGTAACGAACTTGGTTGGGCAGGAGGAACCATCGGCAGATGGCCAAACGCTGCGTCAGTCCACGGCAGCCACTTGATCGTAGGGCCTGCGTCGTTTCGAGTTGCGGGCGGCTGCCGAGATGGAGTGTCACTTTGGCGGCAGCAACACGCCCGAGTCTCCGGCGTCTTTCCGCAGCAACACCGTTCAGCTGCGGCACAAACACCCGCCGGTTTCAAGCCAACTTGCTCAAGGCAAGAACCTGCCTGTGCCACTGGGATAGTACCAGTAGCAAAAATGGCCACCCACGTGATGAGCGCGGTCGCGGCCTGCAGGTTTTTGCACGGTCTGTGCATGGCTTCCGTCCCAGGAAAGTTCACAATCATTGTCCCCGGCGACGCAGTTACTGTCTAGCCAGGCAAAAAAACTCGATTAGTGTTGCGGACGTGGCTCTGGGGAAGCCAAGAGATCAACGCCAGCCGCCTGACGAATACGGGCAAGCGTCGTTGCCAGTTGGCCTAATGCGCGGTGGTATCCCATTTCCAGGTTCAAAAGCGTCCGGTAGTCTCGGATTACCCGGTCGAAAGTCACCGTGTTGTTGATGAGAGACTTTTGGTCCGCCTCGAAGGTCTGTCGGGCCTGCGGAAGGATCGATGTTTCGTAGAGTTCAACGGTCTTTTGACTGGCGCGGGCCTGCTCCCATAGGTCCCGCAGCAAAGCGTCTAAACGAAACGCGATCTCGTCTTCGGACGCATGGGCGGCATAATGCTCGCGTGAGGCTTCGGAAACCATTGCGTCATACTTGCGGTGCGAAATCGGGATGTTGCCGGAGACGCCCAGCGTTAACGAATCTCTGCCCGCGTCTGGCATCGTTGCCCCGGGCGCATCCATGACGATCCAGCCTACTCCAAAGGTCAGATCGGGTCGTCGTTTCAGACGAGCAACTTCGATC
>JAXMBK010000006.1:0-701490 GCA_046349935.1 Pirellulales bacterium
GGGATGAGGGGTTGTCGGCGCAACAACAGGGCGCGGACTCACTCACAGATCTTTATCACTCCTGGGGCGAGCCGAGCGCGATGACTTGGCCTTCGCGCCAGTGGGGGTGGTGCGAGGCGACGACGACGGCGCCCAGCCGCGGGTCGAAGAAGGCGATCGCGCCGGCGGGCGAACCGTGGAGGCGATGAAACGCCTGCCCATAACGCCAGATCGGCGCCCGTCCGTCTACCACCACCAAAGCCCCAGGCGGAATCGACGGCAAGGGCGGCAGCGGCTCGTCCGCCGTAATCGGCTGATCCACGCCGATCGAATAAAAGACCGGCGCCGACGCGTCTGATCCGTTCGGAGCGAGCGTTTCGAGCGGCGTTGGACTCTCGGTTTGACTGGCGTCCGACGCCCCATCGGCGGCGTCGATGGCAGCTTCCCACCGCTGCAGCAGGTCCGTCAACTGCCGCTCGAACCACGCTCGATCATGGGGCTGCTGGTTGAACCCCGCGTGCTGGATGTCGTTCCGCAACTCGCTCACGCTGCGCGACTCCTTCGTCGTCAACCGCCAACGATGCTCCTGCATGCCGCGCCAGTCGTTGTCAAACTCCCCCGTTCCTGGCTGGTCCGCATTCGTCGGCGCGCCCAACGTGATCCAACCCTCGCGCAAGACCGAAATCGACTCGCTGTATCGTCCCATTCGCTGATACAGCCGCGCCAGCGCCAGCAAAGCCCGCTGCCCCGTTCGCGACGACAACCGTTCGCCGCCCACTTGCAGCGGCGCCGCCATCGCTTGCACCTGATCCAGCACGAGGCCCAACGCAGGCAACTCGCGAGCCACCTCGTCCCTTGTTCGTTCAATCGCGGCGGCGAGTCGCTGCGCGGACGAACCTTTATCGAGCTGATTGACGAGCAACCGGCTGGTGCGAACCGTGGTGAAATCGTCGCCAAACGACTGCACGGCTTGCCCGAAACTCTCCAGCCTCGGTTGACTGTCGTTCCGATCCGACTCCACCCACTGACGCCGCAACTTGCGCCCCAACTCTCGAGTCGACTCCCCGACCTCGTCCGCTTGTCCGGTTCGCAGGAACATCATCAAGTTTCGAGACCAGAACAGCACGTCCAAGAACGGCGTCAATTCCCAAATCGGACTTTGATTGTTTTCTCCACGAAACTCCCCGTAAAACACACGAATCGGCGGCGGATTGGGCACGACGGCCTGGATGTACTGGACGCACGCCGCCGCAAAAAAGGGCTGCATGCGAAATCCGTGAGTGATATCCAATAACACGGGTTCGGCAGACGTGCGAATCGATTCCACGATCGCTCCAAACATCTCCCATAACTGCTGCGATCCGCCGCCCGTGGGGACAGGCACCCTCTCCGGCGTCGGATGGCCGTTTGATGCCAAGGTTTCGGGGAGCAACTTGCCGTGCATGTCCCATGCTTCGTTCGTCGCCAGGATGTGAATTTCCGTCGGCGTTAAGAAGCTCGCCAGTGCGTGAACCACAAATTGCGTCTTCTTCTCTTTTCCATCGAAACTGTAGTTGGTCTCTTTGAAGGGCAAATTGCCCAAAAAGCTTAACAGCCGCATCGTCTTGTCTCCTTCGTCGCATCAATACGGACAGCGATCCACCAACGTTTCCGGGGTTCTCAATAATTCTTCGTGAAGTCGACGAATGCCGTCCGACTCTCCCGGGGACGGCGCGAGCTCGGCGAGCGGAACCTCGATTCCAAAGTCGTGCAGCAAGCGCGCTGCGCGCCGCCGCAGCACGGCTAGGATGTGGCCGGCCCCGAGCGACTGCGTGAACAAGCTCGACCTTGCTAACCGCTCCACCGCTTGCTGCTGCTGCTCTGCGCTTCCCAGCCGATAACGCAGAACCGCCTCGTACGGCAAATAGTAGGGATAGCGTCCGCTGTATTGCTCGAATTTCTCGCTGCCGGCTTCCATCACCTGCCGTACTCGCTCTTCGGTCGGCGGGACTCCTGAAACGACATCCCAGCGCAACAGGTTCCACAGATCGAACGGCTCCAGCTGCTCGACGTCGAAGTCCCCTTGCGACGGCCAGAACGTGCGTCCCACGCCAAGCCACTCCGCCGGCGCTTGGCCCTCGAGATGCCAACGGCTGACCAAGACATCCAGACAGCAGTTCTGTTGACGGCGCAAATCGCTGTCGCGCAGTCCGATCTCCCGGCAATACTCGAACAATTCTTCCCACGAGCTTCTCAGCCACGTGAGATCGTCCCAAGCCTGTTCGAGGCGCCTCGAATCTCGATGCAGTCGCCCGAGAAAATCGAGTCGCCGCGCCCGCGTGTTGCTGAGGAAAAGCGCCGCCAAGAGTTCCTCGCGCCCCGCTTGTCGGTCGTCGATCGCGCCCCGTAATCGCGCGAGCGTCCGATCCAGCCGACGATGCTCCTCTTCGTCGCTTCCCCAACGGCCTTGATCGAGCGCCAGAACGGCATGGTGCGCCGCCTGATGCCACTTCAGATAGTCGCCCAACCAGCCCTCGGGGAATCGCATCGCATTGGGGCGAACGGACTCTGCCAGCCGTCGTTCCTCCGCCGCAGCCTCCGTTTGTCCGACATGCAAGTAGACTCGGCTGCGAATGTCATGCGCCACATGCCTCGACAACCCGAGCGCCGTTGAGGAAACGAAGGCTTGCGTCGTCGCCAAGGCGCGCTCTCCATCTTGTTGGCGAGCGGCGGCGCGCACCGTCGCTTGGTCGAGCACAGCGAGCAGCTTCGCCCAGCGCAAGTCGGCTGGTTGCGCCTCGGCGGCAACGCCATCCTGCCGCTCCACCGCACGTACCACGGCGAACATCGCACCGACCGGATCCCGCGGAATCTCGACGACTTCAAGCTCGGTCGTTGCGGGAATCCCGGTCTGGCCTTCGACCACCAAACAGCGCCGATAACCCCAGCGTTCGGCGACCCGCAGCTTGGCTTCGAGCGTTGCGGGTTCGACGGGCGCAAGGTTTTGCTTTGAATCCCAACATCCGGTCGCGACGAAGTCGTCCCGAATCGGAATGGAAAGCAAACTTCTCAAGCTCGCGATCAACGCCGCCAGTCCCACGCTTGTTCCGCCCGCGTCGCTCACGAAGAGCTCCACGCGCGGCCAACCAATCTGATGATCCAACTGGCGAAACAAATCCGCAATAGAATTCGCCGCAGCCCACGCGGCGCCTGCGGAATCGTCGGTCGGTCGAACGCTCGCCGTCGGCTCAAAGCGGACTGCGGCCCAACCCAAGAACCCGTGCTGACCGCCGCCCGCGGCGGGAAATGCAATCAGTTCGCCCCCGGGTCCTCGCGGCGACGCGGCCGCCTCCGGCAAGGGCGGCGGCAAGAGCGAACCGGAACCAGTCTGGATGCGTTGGTGCAGCCAAGCGTAGGCGTGCTTGATCCAAGTCGCCGGCTCCGACCGACGAATGGCCGCGCGTGCGATCTGTTCAGGGGTTTGACGTCCGAACCAACCCCAATCGATCACCGAGGGCGTCGTCATTGCAGCCTCAGCCGACAGCCATCCTGGAACCCCAACACCAACGGCTCTTCCATCCAACGCAACCGCTCCGCGTGCTCCCAAGCCGAAAGGTCGAACAACCATCGCCCCGGCATATCGCCGGCCGCTCGACCAGGCACGCGCCCCAGCCGGACGACGTCGAGCAACAGTCGGCGGGCGTCCTCGTGGTCCCCATCCGCAAACTGTACGTCGACCACCACTTGCCAATCGTCGTTGACCCGTCGACTGACCGCCACGCGCCCGACTCCCGGCGCTTCGAACACCACCGCGAGCCGCTCGTAAACTCGCTTGAGCCGATCCGAGGGACGGCCGTCGTCGAGTCGTCCGATCGCGGCCAGCGGCGCGGCCGTCGCGGTCGGCGACGGCGGCCACGCGACATCGACGGTCGGCCGCGGGCCCGCGAAGGCAGCCAACACGATCGTCTCGGAGAAGGCGCGCGGTGCATCCACCGCCAACAGCCGTTCGCGCGCTGGCAACGGGAATCGTCGCAAGAAGCGTCGCAACATGGCCGCGGCTTCTTCATCGAGTTGCACGTCGTCGGCCGCCTCTTTCCATGCAGCCAGCATGCGGCGGGCTGCGCCGGGCAGGATCTTTCGCTCCCGTCTCCAGAAGCAAGCAAAGTCTTGAGCATCGATGAGGGCGAGCCCCAGGTCCTGGCCGAGCGTCTGGGACAGATCCCACATTCCCTCCCGCGCTCGTTCCACCAGCAGCAGTTCCACTCGTTCCGCGAAGGGTCGCGCCAATTCGGGCCAACGCTGCAGCGGCGCGGCGTCGCCCAGCGCCGCCAACCGAGCCGCCAGCGGAACGTACTCCAACCAACGTTGTTCATCGCTCGCGGGCTTTGCTGCGCTCGCGGGCGGAACGGAAACGAGCCGGGTCAGCTCATCGAGCAAGAATTGTTTCGGGTCGCCATTCATCGACGGTTACTCCTTTAATCGTCATGAACTTCGAGAACACGGCGCGGATACAACGACTGCAGATGGCGTTGGCGTTCCCTCGCCTTACGTTTATGCCCCGCGCGCGAAATGCCTGGCCAAGGTCGAAAGGCCGTCAGCAGGTGATACTCGCTCACCGCCCCCGTCTTCACCGGCGCTTCGGCCGCGATGACCAATCGTTCTTCGTCAGGCCACGCATCGATCGTCTGCGCGAGCGCTTCGGCCGTTCGCGTCGCGAGATCCCAGCGGAATCGACACGAGTGCTGATGAGCGCGTCGCTGATCGCAAACTTGCTGCAACAACGCGGCAGTCACCTCTTCGTAGCGTCGTGCGAGCGCCTTGACTTTGGGACCCGTTCGACCGCGACGGTATTCTTCGCGGGCCTCGACCAACAAGGTCTCGTCGATCAATGCTTGCCAGCGTTCGTCGCGACCGAGAAGCACGTGTTTCACGGCATGGGCGATCAGCTTGTTTCGATTGCGAAACCGAGCGCTTGGTTGCGCCTCGATAATCGGCATGTCGTCGGGACTCACATCGCCCCCCTTTCTCGAGTCGCCTCGCGCTGCTCCGTGAGAACCTCGTGATGCACTCGCAAACCTGCGAGCAACTTCGGCAGCGCTTGGCGATACCGACGACGCTGCGCCGCCGCATCATTAGGGCTGATTCTCAGTAGTTCGACGAGCACCGGGACCTTGAGCGGCTGAAAGTTCTTGTTGAAGAAGCGCTTCGCGCGGCGATTCTCCAGTCGTTCGCGCGCCCTCTCGGAAACTCCGCGCCCTTGGTTGTAAATCCTGTCTTGCACGTCCAGGATGCGCATTTGCCAATACTGGGACGCCGTCTTGTGCACCTGAACTAACGTCGCGTAGGGGTCCGCCGACGCCGGCGCTGAATGCACAACGGTCGCCAGATGTTCATGCAGCAAAACGTACTCTTCCTTTCCCCAATCGACGCGTGGATACAACTGCAGCCCCGCCTGCTGTGCGACTCGCGTCGGCTTCTTCCGGTCGCGTGCGGACAATTGCAGAGGCAAGTCGGACAACCGGAGCTCGATGAGCGCAACGTGGCCGTAAAACTCGCGACTCAGTTCTTGGGCCGCTGGCGGCGGACGCTCGCCCGCCGCGATTGCGGCGCCGTCATTGGACTTCAAGCGACCGCGTTGGAATCGGAGAGCGCGTCGTTCGAGAAATCTGAGCGCCTTCTTACGAAGCAGATTGCGAGAACAAAGAAAGTCCTCCACGGCTGCGCGGGAGGGGTCGAAGCTCGCCAACAGCGTTCCTCGCGCGGCGCGGCGGCCATAGGTTTCCAAGATCCAACTGACGAAGTCATCAACATCGATCTGTCCTCCCGGCCAGGCGATCTTCAAGGCCTGCGCGGCGGCGACGAGCCTCCCCGGCGAGTCAAGCGTACCGATCAAGATCGAGCTCAGGCGCGCCCAAGCCTCGGGCCAATCGGGTTGTAGCGTGCGGAGCGACGTGATTTCGTCGAGCGAGATCGACATATGGTTTTCGACTTTTCGCGGGGGAACTTCACGCAGTGAGCAGGCCGTGGTGCACCGTCATTGCTTCTCGACGACCTGGCAGAATTCTCCCCTTCTAGGTGGGCTGCGCCAACCCCGCCGCGGGTCGACCTCCAATCAACTTGAGGGCGTCTCGGTTGCCCCAAACCGAACCGCTGCGCGTCCCAGTCCTAGGTTCGCTCCCTTCCCCACGTGAATCCACTCCAACGCCATCAGGATCGGCAGCAGCGGGCCGGCGCCGTGCGGCAGTCGCAGCGCGCCAACGACGCCCGGAATATACAAGTCGCGATTTTGCCTCGCTGAATAGCGGTGCGTGCGCTGCGCACGTTCGAAGCGCCCGACGGCGGGGCGTCGTCGAGCATCCTCGATGAGCGAACCGCGCCAGGCGTACCACGATTGTCGTAGTTCTGACGGCAGGAACGACTCCATTCGCCGACAGGTCTTACCCACGATATCGACGAGCGACGGTTGATCGATCAAGCGACGATCCCGCTGGAGCGATAGCGGAGCGACCAACCCCAATTCCAAAGGCAGCGATTCATCGCCTGGACCCAAGTAGTCAAGCACTGCGTCCAGTTTCCATGGGCAAGAACGTCCCTGCGAGAAGCCGCTCGGAGAAACCCACGACCGTTCCACGATCGGGAAGGGGATTCGGTCGGCACCCAGGCCCATTCCCGAAGCCATATCCCAAGCGCGCAGCGCCGACTCTTCATGCTCGACCGCGGAACCAATCAAGATCAATTCCAATCCCGGTCGCTCGTCGGCGCGTTCGTTCGACGCCAGCCGCGGTCGAACGACGTATCCTGGGACTTCATCCATTCCGACGGCGCCTTGGTCGCCCGGCTTGAACAAGACGGAGTAGGCGCGAGGGTCGAGGGCGTGCAGCGCTGCGCCCCACACGCCGCGCAGACGCGGAACCTCAAATTGGTCTTCGGAGACTTCCAGGCTCAGTCGCACCGCGACGATCGGGATCTCCCGCAAAAACCTCGCCAACTCATCCAATCCAGACATGGAATGCCGCACTTCGAATCTAAGGGTTTGAGGAAGCCGAACCTGCCGCCTGATCGCTGGCCGGCAACGGTGCGATGTGCACGTCCCGCACGTGAGCGCTCAACTTCACCGCCACGCGGCTCCACTCGCGGATTTCCAGCTTCGAGTCGCACAGCAAACGCAGAGACGCCGGTTCGCCGCGTCGTTCCACCTCGCGTTTGACATGCCGTTCCAACTCCTCGATTGTCACGGTCCGGTCGCGATCAGGCCAGATCCCCATCCCATGGCTGGTGAGCCAGATCGACAGGCGGTCGTCGTCCGGCGTGGCGGCTGCGGAATTCGCCTTCGATTGCATGGTCACCGAGGCTTCCCAAGCCGGTTGCGGGCGCAACAACTGCACCAGGAACAGCGCCGCCCAAATGTCCACGCTCGCCGCCAACATCATCATCGCACTTCGACTCATGTGACTCTCTCCCTGTGCTGTTCATCGAAACCAACTCGCCCGGCGGCCTCGCCGGCGTCCCGCTCGAAACAACGCGTTCATCGCCCGGCGGCGACTTTTCCATCCAAACGTCGCACATTCCCGCCAATTGCAAGACCATCATTGGTGCGTTTCCCAAAGCGCTCGAACCCAACGCCAGCAAAAGAGGCCAACGATCCTGTTGGTCGCTCCCTCCGCCGATGTACTGATACAAGCCTGCGAAGGTGAGCAAGAGCCCCATGCTCAGGCACGCCCCGGTCAACTGCTCGACGTCCTTCGAGACGAGAGGATCGCCCATCGGCAAACCTCCGCGATCGCCGGTCGTCTTTCGCCAGCCGCGGTCCGCCAACAGACCGAAGATGGCGACGTACAACCCAAACTGAACATTGCCGAGCCAGCCGCAGTGCAGCAGGTACTTCACAAGACTGGGAAAGGGAACGAATTCCATGATCTGTCGCTCCAATCGAAAGGTTCGCAGGGACGCTAGTTCTTCCAGGTAAGCTTGTCGATGCGCATCGCGCCGCTCGTAGCCGTTCCGCGTCGCCGCATATCGAGGCTGCTGGAAACCCGGGCCAGTTGCTCCCAGCTTCGCCCTTGCCGGCGAATCTCATCGTCCAACCGCTTCATCCACAGCGTGTGCGTCGTGGCGTCGACCAATAGCCAAGCCTGCCAACCGCCCTGGACGTCGTAATTCATCAGCTTTTCCCGCCAGGGGCTCAGCGCGGAACCGGCGAGCCGGATTCCTTGGCGCGAGGCATGAGCCGGGTGCTGTTTGATGAATTCGTCGTCCGTCAGCGGGCGCGGCGGAAGTTGGCCGCCGAGCGGCACCAGTTCGACATCCGCGCCCTGCAGTCTCACCGCGACGAGCACGAAGCCGGTCGGTAGTTTGACTTGGCGCGAGGTCTCCGCTCCCACGAGTTGAACATCCCAAACGGGGCTTCGGCCGGCGCCCACATCCCCATCCACGGCGCTCGCGTTGCTCGCCGCACCGCCGAAACTCGCCAACTGCCCCGCGTCGACGGTGTTGAAAACCCGTGCTACGCCGACGCTCGTTTCCTTCGCCTCTTCCATCGATTCCTTCACCTCGGATTCCTTTGCGTCGTAATCCTTCGTTGCGGTGTTCGCCGCGATACGCGTTGCAGACGGTTCTTCGGCCGGCAGCGGATCGGGAATGGGAGCGACCGCGGGCGGTTCGAGCGGCGGCGAGTTGGAAGGAGGCGGGTCGGTCGGCGGAGACGAGGCGCGCGATTCGTCCACCGCCGGTTGCGATTGAGCGACGCGCGCCGGATCGACGAGCGGCTCGCTCTCGTCCGACTGCTCCTCCAACGCGGCCAACTTCTCCAGCGACTCGACCGGCACGACGATCTCCGTCGCCTTCTCCGTGAGTTGCAACAACGAGTCGGCGACGAAGCTGGCGAAGAGGATCGCGGCCAAGCCGACGCCCAATCGAAACAGAATTCGCAACATGCACATCTCCTTGGTGTGGGTCCTGCGGCGAGCCATCGCCGCTACGGTTTCGGCTTGGGCGCCGCATCGCCGGCCAACTCGGCTTCCAACAAGTCGTCGATCGCCTTGGAGTTCGAACTGCGTTCCTGCGAATTCGACTCGCTGGCCTCCATCAGCTTGGAAACCAGTTCTTCGCGCAGCCGTTCGACCTTCTGCTGGAACGCCGCCCGCTGCCGTCCGAGCTTCTCGAGTCGAGCGCGCTCTTCTTCCAGTGGTTTGGCGATGCGTCGCGACAACCGCTCGTACGCCGCGTTCGCCGCGGTCACTTTGGTTTCGTCCGCGCCTTCTTCGAGCACTTCTTGGCGCAGCTGCTTGAGCTTCTCTTCTTTTCGCTGGATCGACGCCGAGGTCATGCGAATCTGCTGATCGGCGGCGGCGAGCAGCCCGCGGAGTTTGCCGATCTCATGCTTGCGATCGATCGAGTCGCGTTCAAGTTTCAGTTCGGCCAGCTTCATCCGCTCGTCAAGCTCGCCGATCAACACCAACGTTTCTTCGAGATCAGCAGCCGAGATGCGTTTGGGCGGCTCCGCCGTCGCCTCCGACTTGGTCGTCGTCGCAGGCGGGCCGTCGACCTGTTGAGCGTACACGCGGGAAACAGTAAGCGGCCGCGTCAGAAGGGCCGTCGCACCCAGTGCGACCAACATCGACGACGACAAGAGGCTGCGTTTCATGATCGAAATCCTTAGAAAAATGAAAAACACGAAAGGGAGAATGTGTGAGAGCCTGGAATCAGCGCGAGTCGGCGGCCCGCGTCGTCGCGGCGGGCGCCTTGGCGGCCGAATTACCGGACGGACTCGAGGTCGGTCGATTCAACAGCCGGTCGGCACGCTGCAGCAGTTCCTCGGCCGAAACCTTCTTCGTCGATCGACTCGTGTTGCCAAACAGGATTACCACCACATTGCGACGCGCCTCGTCGCGAGTCGACTCAATCTGCCGCACGGTGCGCTGCAGGTTGCCGCGCAGCGCCTGCAATTGATCCAGTTGCTCGCGCGGAATCCGGGCGTCGATCTCCAAGAACCGCATCGTGCTGCGTAAGTCCTTGGACGCCGCTTTGGTCACATCCCGCGCCAGCGAACCCACCAACTCGACCATTCGCTTTTCTTCGTCGAGCGCCGCCTCCACCTCGCTCAAGCGGTTTTCCAGCTCTGAACTGGCGAGTCCCGGCAGCAGCGGTCGCCCCGTGGTCTCGACCGCTTTCGCCATCTGCTCAAGCTGCTCGCCGCGTTCCACCATCGTCTGCAATTCAACCAGCAGCGCATTTCGGTCTTCGGAGCGAGCCGCGTCGAGCCGTGCGCGGATCGCCGCGATCTTCCCATGCAGATACTCGCGCATCTCCGTCATTTCGGAGGTCGCAACGCCGGCGTCCGACGTGCTGCCGGCGGCGGCCGACGAAGAACTCGCGGTGCTTTCCAGCGACTTGCGAGCGACGATCACTTGAGCGCGGGCTTCGCCCAACGATTCCGAGGCGTCTCCCAACTGGTCGGCCACTTCGACGTAGGTGTCGACCATCAATTTGTACGACTGCACGAACGCCTTGAGATCGCCGTGCTGCAGGTCGGAGATGGCTCGATCGATCGACCTCTCCAACATCCGCACGTGGCCGCTCAACGCTTCGCTGTTCGCCGAAGCGCCCTCGGCGCCCGGCAACGTTCCGAGACGCCCCTCGGCCACGATTGGCGACGTCATCGGCGCCTGCGCTCGGGCAACCGGCATCGCGACGTCAAAATAGGCGAACGCGAGCGACAACGAGACGCCCGCGGCAAGGGCTCGGCGACGGAGTTTCTGCGAGAGGTGTGGCAAGCGGTCATTCATGGGGGATCTTCCTGGATGAAACGAGGACAGGGACTATCTGCGTTTGCGAACGTTACGCCCCGCGCGGAGCGGATATGACAATCGTGCGTCTCAGAAAATGGGGAATTAGCGCGGCGACGGCCGCGTCAATGCTTGAGCACGGTTCATGTCAGCCAATCGCTGCTCGAACTGCTCCCAGCGGCTGGCGAGCTCGTCGAGCGCCGGCGTCAGCGCGGCAGGGTACTCGGCGGAGTGCTCCCGCAGCTCCCGTTGAGCCTGGCGCAGAAAGCCGCCGGTGCCATGCAATCGCCGCAGGACGAGCAGACGCTGCGCCTGCGGCGGCGACGTCAGATGGCGAGCTGCGGCGAGCCAGCGATCGATGTCTTCGTCGAGCTGCGCCTTGCGTTCGCTAAGCTCTTCCCAAGGGTCGAGCAGGCGTGCGGCGGCCACTTCAGGCTTTCTCACGATGCGCGGCGGCGGCGCGCTCGTCGTGCTGCTTTCGCCCGACGCGACAACCGATGCTCGCGGGCTCGGAGGGGCCGGCGCGGGAGGTGCACAGCCCCAGGCTGCTCCCATCACCCAGACTGCGGCCAAGCCGCTCAGGAACCCCGAGGCGCGAGACGTCGAGCCGTTGGAGACGCAGGCCAGCTTGGCATCGCGAACACGGCGGCATTCGAAGGGTTGATTCATCGCGGCGGTGCTTTCGCACTGAAGGTCGACGGGGAGTCCAGGAACGAACGGCAAGCGGACGGGTGGCGCGAGTTGCTTGAGGAGCGGCGGCTAGCGCGCGGAACTGGTCGAGCCGGCCGGCTTGTCCTTCGGGATCACGATCCAGATTCCGAAGGCGCCGACGATCGGCTGCGGCTCGAAGGGCGGCCCCAGACGCACGATGCTGAAAAAGCCGTAGTTCGTGCGGTCCACCTCGACCGCGCTGAGAACCGCCTTGGCGGTGGCGTGAGTCGCCATGCGTTCGAAGAGCGATGCTTGGCCGGCCGAGACTTGTCGATTGACGTAGCGTCGCAGATGGTTCTCGTCGGGGTTCGAAACCCACGCGGAAATCGCGAACAACACAAGCACGACCGTGTCTAGCCGAATGAGGGGCGAACGAGACATCGTAAGGCGGCTCCGAAAGGGCGGAAGGCGACCGGTGATTGGCCTACACCCTCCTTACGCCGTCGCGCAACCGTTTCTGACAGAACCGCAGGTCCGCTTTCCCGAGAAAATTTCTTCGACGCCGCCCGATCCTCGAATCAGCACGGCCGGCTGCGTCTCGTTCTGACGGATTGCCTCACGCAAGTTGACCTGTATCGGCCGCGATGCGAGAATCGCCGAACCCCTTGCGAACCAGCCTTCACCCTCCCCACAAGCGTTAGCGACCGTCCCGATCACCAACGCATTCAGCCAAGATCATCGAGTTCAGCAACAAGACATTCTGCGTCCGCCTCATTCTCGAAGAGTCCATCCATGGAAGTCGTCACGGTAGCAGAAAAGTTGCACGATCTTGAGACTTGGCTGATCGAGTCACTGGGACAGGATAGCGCCCGAGCGCGTCTCACGAGCGTCCGCAAGGCCGCGGAAGCGCTTTGCAAAGTGATTCTCTTGAATCACTGCGGCCATGAAACTGGTTCCCGCGTCATTCAGGGACACGAAGAGCTGGATGGATCGCCCGGCCAGGGACAACCGCGCAGCCTGAGCGATCTTGTTCAGTTGGTTTGCAAAAGCGGTGCACAGATCACGCCGCCAATTCCCGATTCCATCGCGCGTCGGCAAGTCTACACGCGACTCGAGATGGTCCGCACCCACACAAACCCAGCTTCGCACGATCCCGACAACTCTACGAACTCCACGCCAGACTCCCCCGATGAAGTCATTGGCATCGTCTTACCGCCCTTGGCGTTGACCGTGAATTGGATGTATCGCTTCATCCAACGCACGTTGCCGCCCGAAATTCAAGAGATACTCAAGCCCTTGCTTCCAGACTCGCCTACAGGCTTGGAGTCGTTCGAAGACCTGCGCGGCATCGACGTCGTCCGTCTCTATTACCCAAATCAGCGCATCGTCTCGCATCGATCGCAATCTGATTGGAAAGAGAAAGTCAGCTACGAATACGTCGCCGTCGAGGTGGCTCGACAGAACGTCGTCGGCTTCTTGTTCCTAAAGAGGCATATCACAATACACAAGTCGCTGGCGCACTTCGCCTCATCCCTGGATCACGACCTTGCGAATATCTTCATTTGTTCGCCGAATGTGGTAAGTCGAGACACGGGTCGGGAAGTCGATCGACTCAAGAGCATTCAGGAGCAGTACGCCTCGCTTGGCTCCAGTAAGCTTCCCGAGAAGCCCGAGTTGTATTACATCCGAGACTTCTTGTGGCAGTACTGCCTGTCGAAACACGCGAGCGAACTGACGCTGCCGTTCACCTCTGCCGAGCCGTTCGTTGACCAAGAGCTCTATCGAATTGACAGCAGCGACGCGCCACATCCGCTTGACTGCGACAGCCTGGAGCACTCCACGCAACTCATCAATGCCACCGAGGCGGAGGAACCCGTCGTGCTCATCGCCGGCCCTGCCGGCGTAGGCAAGAGCACGTTCTGCGAGCACCTCGCACAACGAATCAATTCACTGGACAAGAAGCGCGCGATCTTGATCTCCTCGACCGATCTACGCGATGCCATGCCCGACTCGCCCATCACCAGCGTCTCGGCTCGTACATGCTCTACACACGGCTGACCGATACCGTCCAGTCGAAACATCCTCGCACCAGAGAATCTCGGAACTGAATATCAGCCAGGTAATCCTGCTCATTGATGGTCTCGATGAAATCGAGTCAATCCTCGGGCGAAAGTTCGGGGTCGACAGCTTTTTAGATTCGGCGATTGCCCTGAACACGATTTACAATCGCTGCGCAATTTTCATCACGTTTCGCGACTACTACCTTGAGCGATTCCACAAGCGGCTGGACGTAGCCACCTATTCTCTGCTTGATTTAACGAGGAATCGGTCACCGCATCTTTCGAAGCGGTTCGCCGATAATCACGTCAAGAGAGCAAGTGGGTCATCAATCTGCTGAAACTTCTCGTCGGTTTCGCGCCGATGGCAAAGCTACCGCATGCCCCTGTATCTCACCCTCATCTGCAACATTGTGGAGCGAACAGGAGGGGCGAAGAATCGACCTTTCCTGACGTCATGGGCAGTCGCTATTTCCGGCAAGTATGCCGACCGACGTCCTCATTCGCCAATCTGCTTCGTCGAGATCCGCAAACAATCCATCCGCGCTACATGCGACGAGTACTTCGATCTCTTGTGAGGAAATCGTCCTGTCTCATAAAGGGCGATATCTCGAAAAATACATCTGAATGAGCAGCGTTACTGAAGTCTGTTTTCGCGCTGAACCGACGTCGCGCCACCAGAGCGAACGATATCGTCAGTTCTACGTCAGTCCGCTGCTGACTTACGACCGTGCGCGGCGGCCTTTTCACGATTCGCTACCACTACATCGAAACATGGATCAAGCGCGAGTCATCGCGCAGCACTTCCGAGCCATGTCCGAAGGAGACAATCGGACTGCGATGCAGGAATTGAAACCGCTGCTCGCAGAACTGTACTACACGAGGAGAGCTTTTCGACGAACTGGTTGAACCAGTCGTTCGATGTGACGTATTTCGAGGGAGGTGACGCTGTGTCGCGGATGGCTTTGGTTTGGCTGAAGGATTTCACATCGTGTTTTGCGAAGAACTGGTCCTCGAACACGAAGGCGCCCTATGTGTCCTGTCGGTGATGCGAATCGATGAACCATTCTCAGACGCGGCGATCAACATCCTGCGCAGCCGCGAGGTAGTGGCGAGGGAACGACTGAGAGTCTGGGTCGATTCACGGGACTTGTGACTGACTAGGCCTGGAGTACGAGCGATGGCCGAGTGCAACGACGCCATTCAGCAAGTTATCGTTCGGCTCATCGTCGTCATCAAAGCCCCAAAGTGGAACTAGCGAATCGAATCGGGTGCGCTTAACGTGCAACCTGGGGATTTGTGGCCGGACCTTGAGGTTGCCGAAATGTTGGGCGCCGTAGCGAGCTTTCAGCAGGACGATTATGTGATGTCGGATGCGGAAGCCCGCGCACTCAGTGATACAGTCCAGCCGAATCGTCCCAAGATTCGGGCGAAGTCGCTTCCCACTCGCCGTCGATCCTGAGGCAGGGTGGATGCTCAGCGCCGACGTCCTGATTGTTCGAGGGATTGAGGTCGTCCTGCCAGGGAGTGCTCTTTTCAGCATGCAAATTGCATTGACCTGAGAGACGCCATCCCGCCGCGCCCGTGGTGTCGCATCGCGCATCCGGGCGCGGATTTTCAAATTCTTTCGAAGGATCTTCTGTCAGATTTCGTCGCGCCCCGGCGTATTCACTGAAGAGACGGCAATTCACTTTCGGCCGTCAGTGATTGAAACACCCTTCCTAGGGTGCTATGACAAGACTCGCACGAGGGGAATCGCACGAGAAAGGCTTGGGGAATGAGCACCGACAAATATGTGGCGTACGACTTGAAGGGCGTGCAAGCCCAAGTGTTCAGCGTGCCAAAGCTCAAGGCGATCTGCGGCGCCTCGTCGCTCTTGGCCCAGTTCGACGCGGCCTCCGAACAACGCGCCCAAACTCACGGCGCCAAACGGATCTTCGCGGGCGGCGGGCGCGGCGCCTTTCACTGCGACGACCCGAACGCCCTATCGGCGCTCATCGACCAACTCAAAGACGACGCCCATGCTCACGGATTCGATCTGCGCATCGGAGTCGACGAATCGCTTTCCAACGCCTGCCACCACGCCGACAAACTGTTTCCCTTCAACCCCGCCTCGCTCGACGGCGAACCGTGCAGCTTGTCGGGCCGCTGGCCTGCTCCCAGATCGGCCAAGCGCGGCATCCATCCCATCATCGCCGATCGACTCCAGGCCGGTCGCACCGACCAACTGGGCGTCAGCCTCCTGGACGAACTCCGCGACCGAACCGAACTCCCCGAAGTGCTGCGCGATTTCGTCTGCCGCTTCATTCGCAATATCGACCCGCCCGCCAACCAAGCTGAATCGGACGTCGACCAGGAACAGACGCTCGACGAGACGCTCTGGGAGGCTAACGACGCCCGGGCGGCCGCGAACGCCATCGGCGGCCGCTCCCGCTGGGCCGTCGTCTGCCTCGACGGCAACGACATCGGTAAACAATTCCTCGCCTTTCACAAAAACCATCAGAAGCTACGCGCCACCGACGCTGTCGCCGCCACCAAAGCCGAACTCGATTGGCTGATGGCGATGAGCAGTGCGTTGAGCGACGCGACGCGCGGCGCGTTCCTCGACGCGCTCGTCCATGTCCTGCAACTCTGGATCGCCGACCACGGCGGACAAGCGCCGCTCGACTGCGCCTACCGCGATCTCCAAACGTCCCCCGACAAACTCACGCTCGTCCTCCCCCTCCGGCCGCTCATCATCGGCGGCGACGACATCACGCTGCTGATCCACCCCGCCTACGCCATGTCCTTCGTGCGCGTCATGACGAAACAGTTCGCCCAGCGCAGCGCCGCGTTGGCGGAGGCGCATAAGAAGAAGCCCCAAGGGGAGCTATGGCCCGCCACCCAAGGGCAGCTCACGATGAGCGCCGGCGTACTGTTCTGCAAGACGACTCTCCCGCTGCACATGGCGATCGACTTCGCCGAATCGCTGCTGAAGAACGCCAAGAGTCGCTTTCGCGACCGCCCCGTCGCGCCAGGCGGCCCCACCCCCGCCGCCGTCGACTGGGAGTCGATCACCGAGACGCTCGTGGAGTCGCCGGCGGAGAGGCGGCAGCGCGAGCTTGAGTTCATCGACGCCGAACTACCATGCTCGTCGTCGCCGCCCATCGCCGGCGATGCCGCCGCAGGCTGCAAAGTCGTGCTCTTCAGCCGTCCCTACGCCCTCGAGCCGCTTCCGACCGCGATGGATATCAGCCAGATCGACTCGCTGGCGAACGAATTGAAGCAGATCCCCACCAGCGTCCGCGCGCAAGTGCTGCCGCGGCTAAGGCGCCCCTGGAGCGAGCGAATCGCCTTCCTGGCGTCGGTCGCCAAACGCCACGCGCTGCTCAAGGAACTGTTGTGGGAAGGCGGCAGCTCGCTGGGACGCGGTTGGAAAGGAACCCCGGCCGATCCCACGCGCACGACCTTCGTCCCGGACGCCCTCCTACTTCTCGAAGAAGAAAAGCGGCTCCAGCAAGTCGCCAGCATCGCCTGAGTTCGCCGTCGGCCGCCTTCGCGAAATTCACCCTACAGGTCGTGCTCGAATTCAATACACCAAGGTCGCCTACTCCCATGACGAGCCACGTTTACACCTACCGCATTACGTTGACCAGCGACGCGGAGCCGGGAACCGGACTCGGCGGCGAAGTGCTCAATGAGATCGTCCCTCGCGACGCTTGGGGACGCCCGATGCTCGACGGCGCCCACATCAAGGGACTCATGTCCCAAGCGCTGCGCGAGATGGCCGACCAACTGTGGCATCCGGCCATCCTCCGGTCGGTCTTCGGCGAGCCGGGCATCTTGGGGCTCGTAGGCGGTTCGCAGTTGCGAGTCGGACCGGCCGTCGCGCCGCGCGAGACTCCCATCCGCACCGTCACGCGGACCGCGGTCGGCGAGACGGGGACCGCGCTCGACCGGACGCTTCGTACCACCGAAGTGATTCCCGTCGGCACGGTCTTCGAAGGCGTCATCGAAACGCCGCTCGAACCCAACACGCCCATCGATCTGGCCTGGCGACTCGCGCTGCTGGCGCTTCCCGCCGTCGGCGGAGGTCGGCAGCGCGGCTGCGGACTGTGCGTGGCGTCGATCGTGGGTCCCGTCGAAGAAAAGCGTTCGCCCGGCCAGTTGCTGCGCGCCTTGCACGAACACCTTCGAGCCAATGAGAATCAGTTCAAGCAGCCCGTCGCGCCCGCGCCGGCGCCGACCACCTGGGCGTTCCAAGGACAGGCCGCCACGTTGCGGCTGATCTTCGAAGCCGACTCGCCGATCTGCTGCCCCGAGGTCACGACGCAGTCGAACGTCATCGAGTCGGGGTTTTCGATCCCCGCGAGCGCCGTGCAGGGAATGCTCCTCACGCACCTCAACGCTCGCGACCCAGCGCTGGCGACCGCCCTGCATGAGAGCGACCTGTTCCGCGCCTGGCCGCTGCAGCCTTGCGATTGGGATCCACAGGGCAGGGAAGCGCGTTCCGGCGGCGGCCCGCGGCCGGCGGCGATCCGCGTCAGCCTCACGCACCGCGCCGCAAAGTTCTCTTTGCCGGAGATGAAAGAGAAAGCGTCGAACGGCGACGAAGGATGTCCGTTCCAAGACGAATCGATTGAACGATACGACTGGACGCAGACGGTTAACGGTTCGCCCCTGAAGGCGTCCGACGGCGTCCTCTTGTACGGGACCGGCGACGGCGAGATCCGCCTGTGGAAAGCCGGCCAGATTCCGCGCGTAGTGACGGCCCACGGCGTGCATCACAGCCCCGTATCCAAGAAGGGTTCCAAACCCAACGACGACGGCGGCGGGCGCAACCTGTTCACGATGAACGCCATGGCGCCACTGGTCTGGCAAGGCTTGGTGAGCGTCCCCGCGGAAGCCGTCCCGACGATCCTCCAGACGCTTTCCGAAAACCCGCGCGTCGCGGTCGGCAAGAGCCGCTCCGTCCGCGGCTTCGGTCGACTCGTCGCCGCCGTTGAACCGGCCATCCCGCTCGAGTGGCAAGTTGTCGAACATGCGCGACCGGACGACGACGAGCGTGAACCGAAGGTCACGCTGTTCGTCGTGCAGTCCCCTTTGCGAATCCCTCATGACTCGATGCAGGACGTCGACGCAACCACCGCGCTGCGCACTCTGGCGACGAATTGGGCCAAGAAACACGAACTACCCGACTGCCTCGACGCCTGGCCCAACGCGGGCATTCGCTTCGGCTGGAACCGGCTCGACAAAAAACGCCTGCCGGCCTGTTACGTCATCCTGCCGGGCAGCGTGTTCGCGCTCCCCGCCGGCCTCGATCCCCAGAAAGTCGCAGCGGCCATCCGCGCGGGGATCGGCGAAAAGCAAGATCGACAACGGGGCTTCGGCGCCGTCGTCGTTCATCCCGGCAAAGCGACCGGCGACTACGACCTGCAGGCGCGTAGTTCCCATCGCACCGTGCTGACGGGCGATTCCCAGCGTCGGCAGGTGGTGGCGCAAGTGCTGGAATGGGCCGAGACCGGCAGGAAGCTCCCCAGCGCCAGCCAGATCCGAGCGGTCCAGCAGCGGCTGGAGCGAGCCGGCGTCCGGGCGACGATCGACTTTCTGGAGAAACAAAAAGTCCGGCCAGCGCGAATCTGGGGTGCGTGGGAACCGATTCACGATCCGTTGATCCGCATGATCCAAACGCACGAGAAACGTCCCGAACTGGTTTGCCAAGCCCTCGAAGTGCTCGCCGACTTATCGCTCGCCGCCAAAGGGGAGGAGACTCGCTAATGCCGCACCGCATCCATCTCTTGACGTTGCCGCTCGTCTTTCCCGCCGGGCTCGCCGCCGGCGAAGACGGCCGCGACAATCGTCTGGCCATTGCGCGCAACGGCGCGGGCGAGCCTGTCCTGCGCGGCACGTCGCTCGCCGGCCGCTTGCGTCGCGCCTGGCGCAAGCGCTGGCAGTCCACGCCCGACGTCGATGTCGACGAGCGAGTCGAACGCTTCTTTGGCCGCGCGGCGGACAACGACGCCGACTCGAAGGACACGGCCAGCCGGTTGCGTGTGAGCGACGTGGTGCTGAACATCTCCCGCCATGCGCAGCACAAGGCGACGGTCATCGAACGGACGCACCATCTGCGCGATCGCCACACGGGCGTCGTCGCCGACGGCGGACTCTTTTCGCTCGAAGCCTGCCCTCCCGGCACGACGGGGCAGGTCGTCTTGTGGTTGCGAGACATGGACGATTCGCCGACCGAATCGCTGGGGTTCCTCGCGACGATCGTTGAGTTGTTCGAGCGCGGCGCGACGCTCGGCGGCAAATCGGCCCGCGGCATCGGCGCGGCGCATTTGAACGGTCAGGTTGGTTACCGAGCCTACGACCTAAAAGACGCCGACCAGCATGCTCGCTATCTCGACGATCAACTGGCGTGGCGACGCGCGCCGAACGTGTTCCCGAACTCCGATAAGTGGGACCCGGCGCGGGCCGCCGCCGCGGCGTCCGCCGTCGGCGCCGACGACCGGCTGTGCGTCAAGATCACGCTCGGCATCCCCCGCGGACAAGACCTGCTGGTCGCCGACGGCCAGGGGCTTCGGTGCGACGCCGAACCGCAGCGCGTGATGAGCGCCGACGGCCGACTGCTGTGGCGGCTTCCCGGCTCGTCGCTGCGCGGCCTGTTTCGCGGCTGGTTCACCCGGCTCGCCGCACGCGAAGACGCTCGACGTCCAGCGGCCGGCGAACGGCCGCGCGTCGCGGATCGAGTGGAACGACGGGAGCGGGTTGCGACCGGCAAGGCGAGTCCCGAAGAGGCACTTACGGGCGACAATCTGGGCTGGGCCTTTCTTCCCCAGGACCAGCGGAAGGTCGGAACGGCGCACACGGATTGCCCCGTGTCCCAACTGTTCGGCACGCTGTTCCAAAAAAGTCGCATCCACATCAGCGATGCGTACTCCGAATGCTCGCAGCCGGCGCCAGGGGAGGGCGTCGAACTGCGCGAAGAACAATTGCGGAAGCATGTCGCCATCGACGCGATCAGCGGGGGCGCGGTCGAAAATCTGCTCTTCGAGAACTCGGCGCTGGTCGGCGCCGCAAGCAGTGCCGCCGGCGCGCAGCCGGGAAGGTCGCCGCGATTCGAGGTGAAGATTCAGATCGAAGCGCCGCGGGAAGACGAGGCGCGGTGGTTGGCCAAGACGCTGCGAGCGCTCGACGTGGGCGTCTTGCGAGTGGGGTCGAGCAAGTCGAGCGGCCGGCTGTCGCTGGTCAAACCGCCGGAGGCTGCGGGGCCGCATAGTGCTTTGCTGCGAGCCGTCGTTCCCTACTTTCCGTCGAAACAGTTTTCAGCGTCGTAATCGAACTCAGTGCAGCCCGCGGAGACATAAGTCATGCCCAAGGTCCAAGGAACGCTGAAGAAGGCCGGCAGCTCGTGGCAAGTCACCGTGCCGACGCGCAAGGGCTCGGCCTCGCTGCCGATCCCGCTGCCGGCGCAATGCTTCGCCCAGACGACGGCGGAGGGGACGACCGTCGAGGTTGAAACGGACGCCGCCAACAAGATTCTCAAGGTGACCGTGCCGGGACAGCCGGCAGTGCGTCCGCCCGCGCCGACGCCGTCCAAGTCGGGCCCGAAAGGGAAGGGGGGAGGCGGAGGCGGCCCTGGGCGTTTTCCGCAGTCGAGCGCCCCGCGCCCGAGTGCGTCGCGGCCGAGTGCGTCGCGGCCGAGTGCGTCGCGGCCGAGTGCGTCGCGGCCCGCGCAAGCGGGCGGCGGCTATCAAGGAGGCACGGGCGGCGGCGGTCCAAAGAGGGCCAAGCGACGCTTGCCCAAGGCGCCGCCCTCCGTCATCGGCCTGCCGTTTCACAACCCCTACACGTTCGTGCCGTTTACGGAAGAACGTCTGCCGCTGAACGAGCTAAGAAAACCGACTTGGCTCACGGCCGACGAGTTTCCGGTCGGCGCGGGGAAGCCTGCGCGGTACACGGGCGTGCTCGAACTGTCGGTAAAGACGCTCAGTCCGCTCATGACCTGTCAATCTCGCCCCTATGCGGGCGACGATACGAAAAAGAAAGGGCACAAAAAGTATCGCGCGCTCACGATCGGACCCGATGTGATCGTCCCTGCGACCGGCGTGCGCGGCGCGCTCCGCAACCTGATGACGATCCTCGCCGGCGGCGCGCTGACCCACGTCAATCGGCACGCGCACCTGGTTCAAGGCCGCGATCTCAACCTGGGTCCCCGTTCTCCGAAAAGCCCGCCCGGCACCCCCAAGCACGTCTTCTTGGCCGAGGTGGTGCGCCCCGGCACCATGTATCGGTCGGGAGTGATTCGCGTCGGTCAGACGGTGCTCGTGAAGCTGGAAGACCTCAAAGGCCTGTGCCATCCCGAAGAGCTCGCGAACCATCGCGGCGCGAAGGGCCAGCCGCTGTGGGCGAAGATCGAGTCGATCGGGGCCAACCAAGAGGGCGAACTACGCGGCCTGTCTCAAGCGAAGGCCGACGGCTTTCCGTGGCAGTTCAAGCTCTCGGGCCCCTTTCCACCGCCCAAAAACAATCGCCAATGGGTTAAGCGAGAGGGAGCGCTCAAGGTCGACCCCAGCCCCAAGGGGCTCATCGAAGTGCCGTCCGAACTGTGGGAGGATTACTGCGGACGCAACGCTCACGGCGATCGTACTGAACTCAAGAGGGGAGACTTGGTGTGGTTGGAACCGGTGAACCCCGATCAACCCGCCAACTCGATTCGGTCAGCGAGCGAGATTCGCAGTCTGCAGTGGGCGCGTTGGGGAAGACGCGGGCAACCGGTGATGAGTCGCATGCCCGAGCATGTTCACCCGAACTACCTGGATGAAAAGGGGCGCGTCGACATGGCGACCGACTTGTTTGGCCAGGTGTCTCGCGAGCGGGGGAAGCAAACTAGCTCCTTCGCGGGTCGCATTCGACCCGAGAATCTGGTGTTCTTGGATGCGGCGGCCAAGGTGCAGAGGGACGTCGTCTTGGCGCCGCTGGCGCAACCGCACCCGGGCTGCATCGCCTTTTATCGCGACAACACCTCCCCCGACGACATCTCGGAAGCGGACATGCTGCGCGGGTACAAGGTCTACCGCACAACGAACGAACGAGGCGAGAAGTCTCCTTGGCGGTATCAGGTGCAGGGCGTCTACGGCGAGCGGAACAAGGGCGACGCGCGGCTGCGGCAACCGCCGCAGCAGGACACAAACAAGACATCCGACCTCGTGCCGGAAAGGCTTGAGGGGCAGTTGCGGATCGCGTTCCGCGCGCTGACGGCCCCAGAGCTCGCGCTGCTGCTGCAGGCGTGCCATGTCCCCTGGCGTTTGGGCGGAGGCAAACCGCTGTGCCTGGGGCATTGCAGCGTCGAGGTGTGCGGGTTGATTGATGAAGAGGGTCAGCCGCTGCAGGTCGCCGACTGGAGTGTGACGACGGCGGACGGCAAATGCGTCATCGCCGGTTGGGAGAAGGAGTTGGACGCTGAGTTGCGCTCTCGCGCCGCGTTCTGGACGGCGACGCAGCAGCCGGTCGAGAACGTGCGGTACCCGCGAGCAGTGGACGAGAACAACAACGGCAAAACTCGCGGCGGCCACGTCTGGAATCAGCGGCACGCCAAGCCGCGGATGATCACGCAAGACGACCGGGGCGTTGCGTCGCGAGAACCGGGCCTGGAGCCGCTCGACGTCGCCGGCCCGCTGCGCGAGGCCGCTGAGAAGTCGGGCATCCCACTCGACCCAGTCACGCCGCTCATCGCCGGCCAGGTATTGCCGCCGTTCCAAGTGGAGAATCCGAGTGCGGACCTGTTGTATGGCTACGATGCGTTCGGAGGCCCGTCGACGGGCGGCCAGACGCGGGTGCTCGAGCGGCTGGAACCGTTCGACGAACAGCGTCATATTACGGGTCGAGAGTCGAGCGCAGGGAATCAAGGGAAGAACGCTGCGTTCCGGCAGCAACAGCGAGCCGATCGGCGGGATGAACAAGGCTGATCTTTTGGGTTCGCCAATCGCTAGGTGCAATCCGATTGGATTGGCGCTTGATTGACGATCGTCGCCCAGCCTAGATTGGGGGCTGCGTCGACGGCGGCTTGACCGTGGTTCTTTGACAATTCGAGTTAAACCACGACGGCGAAACAGGTTGTCCGCGGCCGCTGCGTACGCCGAACCGGGCCTTACATCTGGGCAAATTCGCAACTCCCTATGTTCATGGGACTTACTGCAAAAAAGCGCGTCAAGAGAAAAATTCTTGGACGCAGAAAAATCCAAAAACCCCAGAAGTGGGCAAAAGCGCGCCGCAAATACATGGTGCAAAAAGAGTTGCAAGAGCCGCCGTCGCAGCGGCATCCCGAAGGTGCACGGGATTGAGACGTGGGCGCATTCGATCACGAATCCGGTTGTCAACAAGTCGCAGCGGCATCCCGAAGGTGCACGGGATTGAGACTTTGCGCCGACGCAAGCATTGATTTCGTGCGCTACGGTCGCAGCGGCATCCCGAAGGTGCACGGGATTGAGACAGCGTCGCGTATTGGTTTTTTCAATACGAGCACGCGTCGCAGCGGCATCCCGAAGGTGCACGGGATTGAGACTCGAGAACGAAACGACAGAAACCAACGCCACCGACAAAACGTCGCAGCGGCATCCCGAAGGTGCACGGATTGAGACAATATCCCGAAAGTCTTTTTCGCCACTCCCTTCGGCGGGTCGCAGCGGCATCCTGAAGGTGCACGGGATTGAGACTCTGGGCTTGTGCCAGACCCGCGACACTCAGGAGTATGTCGCAGCGGCATCCCGAAGGTGCACGGGATTGAGACCAGACGTATCCGGGGACGGGCGAGTTCCAGACCTTCGTCGCAGCGGCATCCCGAAGGTGCACGGGATTGAGACACCGTTGTAGTACACCTTACGGGCGTGAAGTTCGGTGTCGCAGCGGCATCCCGAAGGCACGGGATTGAGACCCGATGGCGCCGGTGGCAGGGTCGTACGACACGGCTGCGTCGCAGCGGCATCCCGAAGGTGCACGGGATTGAGACCACCCGATCCCCGACCTTGAATTTGCTCACGTCGCGTTGCAACGACCTCCCGAAAGTGCACGGGATTGAGACGTCGGCTGCAGGAACCAGTACGATAAAGGCCAGAAGTCGCAGCGGCATCCCAAAGGTCCACGGGACTGAGAGTGTCGGATCATTTCCTCTGTTAGGTTGCACAACGAATCGCAAGGGAACCGCCCCAACGGGAACGCAATCCGAATCATGCGAGCCGATTGAGGCGGCGGCGGTGTAGCGTCGACAGCCATCAAGCCTCCGGCTTGAGTAGGGTGGGCCAAGCGAGGCTTGGCGAGCGCGGGCCCACCGACATGGACGCGCAAAACTCCCCCGCCTTCGACGCGGCGATACGTTGGCGGTGAGGGTCAAGCAACGTGTGTGGCGCACAGCTATCGCCCGGCTTGAGTAGGGTGGGACAAGCGAGGCTTGGCGAGCGCGGGCCCACCGCCGTGACACCGCTGATCGCGCAAACCCCGCCTTCAACGCGGCGATTGGCCAGGCCGGTTGGCGGGCTGACGGCTGTCGTCAAGACGCAATATGGCCCTGCAACTTCGGCGCCGAATAGCCATCGAACTTCCGGCTGCGACCTCTTGGTAGGGGGTGGGCGAGTTCGACGAGGCTTGGCGAGCCGCGGGCCCACCGCCGTGAACGCACAAGAATTCGCTCCCGGGTCCGGGCCTTCCAAGCGAGGCAACGCGGCGATACGTTGGCGAGTGGAGGTCAAGCAACGCCGGTCGTGTGGCCCACCGACAGCGTACTGGACGGCCAAAACTCGCTCCCCTTTCCGGCTTGGCCAGTTTCGACGAGCGGTGGGCCAAGCCGATGAGACGTTGGCGGTCGGCGGCCGTGGAGGGGCCCACCGCCGTCGAACGCAACGTACAAAAACTCGGCGACCAGCTATCCCGCAAGCCTCCGGCTTGAGTCTTCGAAGGGTGTAATGCTTCGCGGCGCCATGATACGCGCGCTGGCGGTGGGGTCAAGCAACGTGTGTGGGCGCGGGCCCACCGCCGTGAACGCAAAACGACTCAGCCAATCCAAGCCTCCGGCTTGAGTAGGTGGGCCAAGCGAGGCTTGGCGAGCGCGGGCCCACCGCCGTGAACGCGCAAAACTCCCCCGCCTTCGACGCGGCGATACGTTGGCGGTGAGGGTCAAGCAACGTGTGTGGCGCACAGCTATCAAGCCTCCGGCTTGAGTAGGGTGGGCCAAGCGAGCTTTGCGAGCGCGGGCCCACCGCCGTGAACGTACAAAACCCTCGCACCGTCAACGCCGCGACACGTTTGCGGTGAGGGTCAAGCAATGTGTGCAGCGCACAGTGCGCGTGCCACGCGTTCGCCCGTCCCCCGACGCGAGGTCGGGGGAGAGACGCGTTACGGTTGGGTGATGCGCTGGCGAAGGTTGGCGACGAGTTGTTCGAGGCGTTTTGCGGCTTGGATGCGCAGCCAATGCTCTTCGAACGATTGCAGCACGACGCTGAACTTGCCTTTGGTCAAGCGCATGCCGTCCTCGGGGGACGATTCAAAATCGTCCACCGTCAACTGCTCCAAACCACTCAGGCGCAACGCCCAACGGTCCACCGACGGAACTCGCAACGGCTCGATCACGTCGCACGCCAACGACGGTCGACCCGCTCGATACTCATGCAGGAACCCAATCTGCAATTCAAAACCCTCCGCCTGCAGACGCGCAGACACTCGGTTCATAACGCACGCATAACCCAAGCTCAACAGCGCATTGAACGGGTCGCGCGGCGGTCGACGATTCCGCCCCCGAAACTCCCACGCCGCCGGCGTCATCGTGCCCAAGAACTGAAACCACGTCGTGCTCGCACTCCCCTCCAATCCCCGCAACGACTCCGCCGATCCGCAGCGCCCCGCCTGCGCCATTCGCTCGCCCAATCGTTCCAGCACCACTCCCGCCTCCGGGTTCCCATGACGTTGAAAGTGGCGAGCGCCTGCCATTTGGGATTCCATCTTTTGCTGTACGATCCAACGCGCGAGCTCCAATCCGCCGTCTGCAGAACTGCTGCGGGCGTATTGCTGCATCCGCAATTGGACTGTCGAATCTCCGACCGGCTGCATGCGTCCGCGAATCCGATTCCCCCGCGGCGACAACCACGACACCTGCACCTGCGCTTCGAACAACGCCCGAATCGCCTCGTCGCTTAATCCCACCTCCCCGTAGCAAATCACATGTCGCAATGAAGCAACATCGAACTGCGCCGGACTTCCGTCCCCCGTACTGAACGCCAACCGTCCCTGATGGATTTTCACTTTCCCCGGCCCCACCAAGTGCACCGTCGCCGTGGCCATCGTCCGAGTCATCAGCAGGTCCTCCCTTTTTGCAATTCGACGTCTCTGTCGCCCATCGCCGCGCCGGCGTCACTCTACCCAGGCTCGACCGTTTCCCGACGGTCGAGCCGAAGGCGGCGCCGACGGGGCCGCCGCCTTGGGTCGCATTTGCCACAGCGGCGGGCGACTCAAAAAGTGCGGCGAATGGGGAGGCAGCGACGACAAGAGGGTGAGCGTCACGCCCTGGATCTTCCACGACAGAAAGCCACGCGGCAGACGCACCTGATGTTCGTCCTTCACCTGCCGCCAAGTTCGCCCCATCACCGACCGCAACAACTCGCCAACCCGCTCAACTGCAAACTCGTCGATCTGCTTGAACACAAACAGCCCGTTCTCGGCGTATCGGTACGCGTGCCACCAATCCATCATTTGCTCGTTGATCGACCCCAACCAACGTCCCATATCGAAGGCTGCCGGGTCGATCCGCTCGCTCGGCGGAACCGTCATCTCGGCGATCCGCTCCCGCATCGCCTCCAACCGACTCGTCGGAATCAAATAGTGATACCGCTGGTCCGCCGCTCCCAATCGAATGTCCACGCCCAGCCAACTGGCGCCGTCGCGAGCCGTCGTCACCTGCGTCTTGCTGCGCCGCAGCGACTGACCACGCGCTCGCAGGGCTGCGGCAATCCGCGCCACCCCTTGCCGACACGAACGGCGCGAGTCGGCCAAAAGCAGCATGTCGTCTGCGTAGCGCAACAGGCGCCAACGCGCTCCGTCGTGGCTGGCGCGCGCCAACTCCAGATCAACGCCATGCAGATAGAGGTTGCACAGCAAGGGCGAGAGGCTGCTCCCCTGAACCACCCCCGCCGGCCGACGCCACCACCAGCGTCCCCGCACCATGCCCGTCGCCCTTAAGGCATTGCCCAGGATCTGCAGCACGGCGGCGTCCGCCGTCGCGCCGCTTACCTCCTGCAGCAGTCGCTGATGTTGCAACGTTTCGAAACAGTCGGCCACATCCAGGCGTGCCAAGTACCGAAACGGTGCGGTCGTTCGGTGACGAGCATTCAGCAAGTGGAGCGCCCGATCCAACGCGCCCGTGACCGACCGAGCCGCTCGGAAGCCAAAGCTATCGTCAACGAACCGATGATCCACCATCGGTTCCAACACTTGCTTCAGCGCCGCGTGGACGACTCGATCCGACAACGTGAGGATGCCGATGCGCCGCGGAGCGCCGTGCGAGGAACCAGCACGCGGAATCTCGAGCCACCGGACGCCCGAAAACTGATACTCGCCAGTACACAATCGCGACGCGATGCCGCGCAGCCAAGCTTCGGATCGATTGGCTACGGAAGAGGCCGAAAGGTGATCGACGCCCGGCGTATTCGCCCCCGCCGACGTCCGTACTCGCTCCCAGGCGGCTTGCATATTGCGAGGGTCGACGAGCCACGCCAGCGACTGCGCTATCGGCTGAGCGGTCGCCTTCGCCTCGCGATAAATGGCATGCTGCAGACTATGCAAATCGTCGCTGACGCTCATCGCTATTCCTCCTCCTCAAACTCGTCTCGAGAGATCGAAATGACTTGGGTCTGATCGACGATCGCCGCGCTGGGAAACGTCAGCGTGCGTTTGCCTTGCCGCTCCAACTCCGACGCCAATCCACCGCTCAGACGCCACGCCTGAACAACGTCATGCTCGGGATGGATCAGCTCCGCCAACTGGGCGAGCAAGTCGTTCAGCTGCGCGGCCGTACCTTGAAACAAGAACACGGACTTCTGCGTTCGAATGGCCTGCCGTTCCAGACAGCGAGCCACTCGGCGCAGGCGCCTCGAACTGGCGATGTCGTACGCCACCAAAAACCGCGACCGCCGCTCGCCGTCCTTTCGCATCGCGCGCCCTCCTCGACAAGACTACGCACCTCGCGAAGCGAATCTGACAAATGGCGCACAGAAATTTTTTGTCGTGCGGAAGCAAACGACGGACAGAGACGCACAGTGCGAGTGGCACGCGTTCGCTCGTCCCCCGACGCAAGGTCGGGGGAGGACTCGTAGGGTGGGCCAAGCGAGGCTTGGCGAGCGCGGGCCCACCGGCGGCGCGGGGCGTTGCGGCGCGGGGGGCGGATCTGCGCGAACGTCTGATCGCGGAGCGATCAGCGACGATGGCGCGGCTAGTAGCGGAGGAGGCTGATCACTTCGTGGGGGGCGAGACGCTGAGCGCCGTTCAGGAAGGTCAGTTCGATCGCGAACGCGCAGGCCACGATCTGGGCGCCGACTTTGTTTAACAGCTCGCAGCAGGCGCCGACCGTGCCGCCGGTGGCCAATAGGTCGTCGACCACCAGGACGCGCTGGCCCGCGCGCACGCCGTCGACGTGCATCTCCAACGTGTCCACCCCGTACTCCAACTCGTAGTGGAACGCGTGCGTGTCAAACGGCAGCTTCCCTGGCTTGCGGATCGGCACGAAACCGGTTCCCAATTCCAGCGCGAGCGGCGCGGCGAACAAGAAGCCGCGCGCCTCCGCAGCCACAATCACGTCGATCTGACGACCGCGAAACGGCGCCGCCAGCCGCTCGATCGCCGCCCGATACGCGGCCGCATCGGCCAACAGCGGCGTGATGTCCTTGAACAAGATGCCCGGCTTCGGAAAGTCCGGGATGTCGCGAATGTAGTCCGTCAACTGCAAAGACGCACCGCCGCGTGTTTCGTCCGTCACGTACCGCACCCTCGCTATTGATAGCGTCGCTCGCGACGGTCGCGCAAACCGTCGTTCAGCTTCTGCAACGCCTCCGTCTCAATCTGCCGCACTCGCTCCCGCGTCAGCCCCAACTGCTCGCCGATCTCCTTCAGCGTATGCGGAGCGTGATCGTCGAGCCCGAACCGCATGCGCAAGACGATCGCCTCCCGCTGATCCAGCGTGTCGATCATCTCCAGCGCTCGCCGCAACACATCGTGCTCGACCAGCTCCTCGTCCGGCGCCTTCAGCCGCTCGTCCATCACGATCTCGCCGAGCGACCAACCATTCTCGGGCTGATCGGTCTGCGGCATCAGATTGTAGATGCGAATCGCCTTCTTGATGATCGGCAGCTTCTTCTTCGCCAAGCCCAGCACGCGGGCGATCTCTTCCGGCGTCGGCGTCCGCCCCAACTCTTCCGTCAACCTCGTCGTCGCGCGCCGCCACTTTGACAGCAGCTCCACCATGTACGCCGGGATGCGGATGGTCTTGGCCGAGTTGATCAGGGCGCGCTTGATCGATTGCTTGATCCAGTAGCTCGCGTACGTGCTGAAGCGAGTGCCGATGGACGGGTCGAAGCCTTCGACGGCGCGCAACAGCCCCAGGTTGCCCTCTTCAATCAGATCCTGGAGGCTGAGCCCTTTGCCGACGTAGCCGCGAGCGATGTTGACGACTAACCGCAGGTTCGCGCGCACCATGCGATCCCGCGCTTCCGCGTTCCCTTGCGCAATCTGGTTGGCCAGATACTGCTCGTCGGCCGCCGACAGCAGCGCCGTCTCGTTGATCTCGCGCAGGTAGGTCTCGAGCGGCGTTTGGACCGAGCTGCTCCCTTTTCGCGCTCGGCGCGAGGGGAGCTCGTCGGACGGGTCGATCTCGCGGTCGCGAAAATTGGGCATGGTGATGGGCCTGATCCGCCAGATGCTCGGGGGGGGTTCATGTATGACACCTCCTCTATCGACGGTGCGGATCAAACGACTGGAGCGAGCGCGTCGATCGTCTTGATGCGACGAATGTGCCCACGGTTCGCCATGTACCAAAGAAAACGACCCCGCGGGCCAAGGCCGGCGGGGTCGTGAGTTGTTCAAGCGTCGCGACGACTGTAGGGGTCTTAGCGACCTTCGGTCGGCGGTTGGATGAGCGGTCCGGAGGTGCCCAAACCGCCGCGCAGTTCGGTCGCCGGCTTCCGCGGAGCGCGACGCGGTTCGTCGGCGGCAGGCGGCGCCGAGCCGGCATCGCCAGCCCATTCGACGCGCTTCCGCGACAAACCAATCTTCCGCTCGTCGGTGTCCACGCGCAGGATCTTCACCTCGATGTCGTCGCCCACCTTCACGATCTCTTCCGGATTGTCGACCTTGTGGTCAGCCAATTCAGAGATGTGCAGGAGGCCTTCGAGCCCATCTTGGAGGCCGACGAAGACGCCGAAGTTGGTGATCTTGGTGACCTTGCCCGACACCACCTGCCCCGGCTGGTACCGGCTCGGGATGTCGTTCAACCAGGGGTCTTCGCTGAGCTGCTTGAGGCCGAGCGCGATGCGGCGACGTTCCTGGTCGATCGAGAGCACCTTGCACTCGATCTCCTGGCCCTTTTCCAGCATCTCGTTCGGGTGGCTGATCTTGCGCGTCCACGACATGTCGGACACGTGCAACAGCCCGTCGATCCCCTCTTCCAACTCGACGAACGCGCCGTAGTTGGTGAGGTTGCGAACCTTCCCCTTGACGATGCTGTCGACCGGATAGCGGTCGGCGACCTTGTTCCAGGGGTTCTCTTGAGCCTGCTTCATGCCCAAGGACAGCTGCTGACCCGCCTTGTCGACGCCCAAGATCACCACGTCGATTTCGTCGCCCGTATGGACGAGCTCGTTCGGGTGGTTGATGCGCTTGGTCCACGACATTTCGCTGATGTGCACCAGGCCTTCGATGCCCGGTTCGAGCTTCACGAACGCCCCGTAGCTCATCACATTCACGACCGAACCGCGGACCACCTTGCCGACCGGATACTTTTCCTCGACATGCTCCCACGGATTGGCCATGCGCTGCTTGAGGCCGAGCGCGATCTTCTGCTTTTCACGGTCGACATGCAGGATGACGACTTCCAGCTCCTGGTCGATCGACACCATCTCGGACGGATGGCCGATCCGCTCCCAGCTCATGTCGGTGATGTGCAACAGGCCGTCGATGCCGCCCAAGTCGACGAACGCACCGAACTCGGCGATGTTCTTCACGACGCCCTTGCGAACCTGGCCTTCCTGGAGTTCGCGGAGCAGCTGTTCGCGGTCCTGCTGACGCTGCTTTTCGATCAACGACCGGCGGCTCACCACAATGTTGCGGCGGGCTTCGTCGATCTTGAGCACTTCGCATTGGACGACTTTGCCGATGTAGTCGCCGATGTCGTTCGGGCGACGGATATCGACCTGGCTGGCCGGCAAGAAGACGTTCACGCCGATATCGACGAGCAACCCGCCCTTGATCTTGCGAGTCACGGTGCCGGTGACGACTTCGCCTTCCTTGACCGTCTCCATCATGCGCTGCCAGTCGAGGATCTTCTGAGCCTTGCGCTTGCTCAGAGCGACCATGCCTTGGACTTCTTCGCCGTTGGCTTGATCGTCTTCCAGTTCTTCGACGAGCACTTTAACGAGATCGCCCACCTTGGGCGGCTCTTCATTTTCTTCCCATTCGCTGCGAGAAATGGTGCCTTCGCTCTTGAAGCCGAAGTCAACGAGCACCATTTCCTCGTCGACCCGAATGATGCGCCCTTCGACGATCTTGTTGACGTCGAACTGCGTCTCCGTGTCCATCGTCGACAGCGTGACTTCATCGAGTCCGCCGATTTCGGCATTGACGAGGTCGTGGAGTTCGGAGTCGGCTTCGAGGCTGCGAATCAGGTTACGATTTACCATGAGGACCAAAGGGTTAGAGGTATCACGGGCGCGAGCCCGCGGCTTCGAGCTGGGAGGACTTTCCCACGAAAGCCCACGCCGCCCCGCTCGAAGGGAAGCCGCAAAGTTTAGCCGAATTGGGGACTTAGAGCAACGGACAAGCGCGGCAAACGACTGTCTTCAGCCGAAAGGCGCAAGCCGTCGGCTTTCGTTCCCGCACCAAGCCCCGGCTTCCCCCTCTCTCCCGACGTCGAGGGATTCGGATCGAGACGATCGTACGGCCTGTCCCAGGCGGCTCGCAGGAGAATCTGGATCTGGGCACTGTTGGAGGCGTGTTGAAAATTTGCTAAGTTGTGGCCCGTGAACCATAGTAGGGGCGTCGTTGCGGCCCGTAACGACCCCATTTTTCCGGCGTTTTCCCGTTCCCCGACCAGCGCGTCCAGCCCGCGCGATCAGCGACTAAGAGCACCGAGCGGCCCATGACAGATCATGCTTGGAACTGGTCGATCGAGAAGCGGATTCCCAGCATCGCGGGCGAGGGGAAGAAGATCGTCGACGATCTGCTCGCCAAGCTCAGCGAACTCGGCTGGGAAGAGCACGACGTGTTCGGCATCCACCTGGCCGTCGAAGAAGCGCTCGTCAACGCCATCAAGCACGGGAATCAGGACAATCCGGAAAAGATCGTCGACGTCATTCTTCGCTTGTCGTCGGAAAAGTTTTACATCCAAGTGACCGATCAGGGCGCCGGCTTCAACCCCATGGAAGTCCCGGACCCCACCGACGACGACAACATCGACCTCCCCTCCGGTCGCGGCCTCATGCTCATGCGCAGCTTCATGTCGCTGGTGGAATACAACGACAAAGGCAACAGCGTCCAAATGGGCAAGGACCGCACGTTCCTGTAAGCCCGGCCTCTCGATAAGCCGGCCTCGAAGCCGCTGACGCAGCCCTTCGACAGCACGCAGCCGCTCGCTCGGTGCACTCGGTGGCTGGGGTTTGCCAGTGCCGATGGTGGGCACGCGCTCGCAGAGCCTCGCTTCGCCCACCCTACTTGGCTGGATTAGTGAGGATTTGGGAGAAAGGAGAGAGGAGACGTGTCGGCTCAGCAACCGGTAGCGGGCGACTCTCGGCTCAGTGTGCTCGGTGCACTCGGTGGCTGGGGTTTGCCAGTGCCGATGGTGGGCACGCGCTCGCAGAGCCTCGCTTCGCCCACCCTACTTGGCTGGAATAGTCGAGGAGGTGGGAGAAAGGAGAGAGGAGACGTACGGGTTCAGCAACCGGTAGCGGGCGACTTTCGGCTCGGTGTGCTCCGTGGACTCGGTGGCTGGGGTTTGCCAGTGCCGATGGTGGGCACGCGCTCGCAGAGCCTCGCTTCGCCCACCCTACTTGGCTGGATTAGTAGAGGAGTTGGGAGAAAGGAGAGAGGAGACGTGCCGGCTCAGCAACCGGCAGCGGGCGACTCTCGGCTCGGTGTGCTCGGTGGACTCGGTGGCTGGGGTTTGCCAGTGCCGATGGTGGGCACGCGCTCGCAGAGCCTCGCTTCGCCCACCCTACTTGGCTGGATTAGTAGAGGAGTTGGGAGAAAGGAGAGAGGAGACGTGCCGGCTCAGCAACCGGTAGCGGGCGACTCTCGGCTCGGTGTGATGGTGGGCACGCGCTCGCAGAGCCTCGCTTCGCCCACCCTACTTGGCTGGATTAGTGAGGAGGTGGGAGAAAGGAGATAGGAGACGTGCCGGCTCAGCAACCGGCAGCGGGCGACTCTCGGCTCGGTGCGATGGTGGGCACGCGCTCGCACAGCTCGCTTCGCCCACCCTACTTGGCTGGATTAGTGAGGAGTTGGGAGAAAGGAGAGAGGAGACGTGTCGGCTCAGCAACCGGTAGCGGGCGACTCTCGGCTCGGTGTGCTCCGTGGACTCGGTGGCTGGTTCTTGCCAGTGCCGATGGTGGGCACGCGCTCGCAGAGCCTCGCTTCGCCCACCCTACTTGGCCTCGCTTCGCCCAACCCTACTTGGCTCGGTGGCTACGCGACGGCTGGAAAGTTTTTTTCCACATCCGCACTCATCGCATTTGACATGGGCTTGACCGCTAGATATTCTTTGGCGTTGATGCGTCAAAGGCGGATGAGGCATCGGAGCGATCCGGCGTCCGCGGCCATTGGCGACCCGCCAGGGAAAGCGTCCCGCCCGGTTTCGTGCAAGAAGCCCCCCAACTTTCCGAAGTCGCTGCCTCCCGTTTCGTTCGCGGCCCATGGGCTGCGCGAACAAGGGAATGCAGGAAGTTAAGTTGCGAAACCTGCGTGTAGAGTCCATTTCACGTTCACTTGCGAGTGTCCTACGGAGTTCGAACACCATGAAGTGCGTTGGGAATTCTATCAGTCGTCGCAACCTGTTGACGGTCGGCGCAATCGGCGGGCTTGGGCTCACTCTCGGCGATATGCTGCGCCTGGAAGCTCGAGCTGAAAAGAAGAACTACGACTTCATCGAAGCGAAGGCGCAGAGCATCATCCATATCTTCCTGCCGGGCGGCATCGCTCACCAGGAAACGTTTGATCCGAAGCCGTATTCGCCGATCGAGTATCGCGGCGAAATGCGGACGGTGAAGACCAAGACGGGCGAAGAATTCAGCGAAACGCTGCCGAAGCTGGCCGGCGTGTCCGACAAGCTGTGCGTCATCCGCTCGATGACTCACGGCGAAGCGGCTCACGAACGCGGCACTCACAATATGTTCACGGGGTACAAGCCGAGCCCCGCGCTGATTTACCCGAGCATGGGGAGCGTGGTGAGCCACGAGTACGGTCCGCGGAACAACTTGCCGCCGTACGTCTGCGTGCCGGGGGTTCCGAACGAATTTGCCAGCAGCGGCTACCTCAGTTCGTCGTTTGCTCCGTTCAGCCTGGGCGCCGACCCGGCCGCGGGCGGCTTCAAGGTCCAAGACCTGAACCTGCCCAACGGCGTCAACGACCAGCGGTTCGCACGTCGCCGCTCGGCCCTGGAAGCGGTGAACGACTATTTCGCGCAGCGCGATAAGTCGGACAACGTGGGAGCCATGAATACGTTCTACGAACGAGCGTACAACCTGATCAGCTCGCAGACGGCTCGCGAGGCGTTCAATATCGACGCCGAGCCGGCGGCGGTTCGCGACGAATACGGCCGCAACACGGCCGGCCAGCGGTTGCTGATGGCGCGCCGTTTGGTCGCCGCGGGCGTCCGCTTCGTGTCGCTGACCTACGGCGGCTGGGACATGCACAACCAGATCACGGCGGGCATGCGGGGTCAGATGCCGGCGCTCGATCAGGGCCTCACCGCCCTCATCAACGACTTGGAACGCAACGGTCTGTTGAAGTCGACGCTGATTATGGTGTCGAGCGAATTCGGGCGGACGCCGAAGATCAACGCGACGGCCGGCCGCGACCACTGGCCGAAGGTATTCAGCGTGATGTTGGCGGGCGGCGGCGTCAAAGGCGGCATGATCTACGGCTCGTCGAACGCCACGGCCTCGGAACCGGAAGAAGATCCGGTTGAGCCGGGCGATTTGGCAACTACCGTATATCATCTGTTGGGCATCGTGGCCGACAAGGAACTCATGGCGCCGGGCGACCGTCCCATCGAGATCGTGGACGGCGGCAAGGTGATCAAGGAATTGATCGCCTAGTTCCCGAAGATTCGACGTTAGGTCGAGATGACGAACCGACCGTCGGCCCGCGCACTCGATGATCGAGAGCGCTCCGACGGTCCGCCTCGGCGACCATCGCGGTTCGCGCCGCGACGCCGCAAGAACAACAACTCGTCTCGGGACAGGATGGCCCGCGACGCGCAAACGCGATGCCCGCGCTCGGCCTGCCGCCGACCGTGGGCGTCCCTCCGATTTGTGCGCCCCACCCAGCATCGGCTCGTTCTTCGCCGATCCATCCACTCGAGGTAAGTCGCATTATGCGCCTGACACCGATCGCGGTTTGCGTCGTTTCTGTGTTCTGCAGCGTCTTGGCGTTGCCCCCCGCCGCTCAGGCCGTCGAACCGGCGCTTGGTTCGATCCAACCGCCCGGCGTCCAGCGGGGCGTGGACACGGAAGTGGTCTATGGCGGCGGACGTCTGGCGGACGTCCAAGAACTGCTGTTTTATTCGCCGGGGATCACGGTCGCGAAGCTAGAACCGGTGAACGACGGCTCGTTCAAGGCGACGTTGTCGGTCGCGGCCGACTGCCGCATGGGCATTCACGCAGTGCGAGTGCGTACGGCGACGGGGGTGAGCAACCTGATGACGTTCACGGTCGGCCCGTTGCCGTTGGTGGCAGAGGTGGAACCGAACAACGAGTTTGAAAAGCCGCAGGTTGTTCCGCTTAACGTCTCCGTGACGGGCGTGGTGCAGAACGAAGACGTCGACTACTTCCAAGTGGAAGCGAAGAAGGGGGATCGGATCACGGCCGAAATCGAAGGGCTGCGGTTGGGTCGCACGACGTTTGATCCGTACATCGCAATTCTCAATTCGGAACGCTTTGAGATCGCCAGCAGCGATGACAACGCGCTCTTGGTTCAAGACGGACTCTGCTCGGTCGTCGCTCCGGCGGACGGCAAGTACATCGTGCAGGTGCGCGAGAGCGCCTACGGCGGCGACGGCAATTGCGTGTACCGTTTGCATGTTGGCACGTTCCCGCGGCCGACGGCGGCGTATCCCGCGGGCGGCAAGCCGGGCGAGTCGCTGAATGTGCGTTGGATCGGCGACGCGGCGGGCGATTTCCAGACGCCGGTCGCGCTCCCGGCCAGCGCCGAACAAAACGTACCGCTGTACGCACAAGACCCGCGTGGTTTGGCCCCGTCGCCGAACACGGTGCGCGTGATCGACCTGAATAACGTGCTGGAAGTGGAACCGAACGACGCGTTGGCGCAAGGCACTCCCGGCGGCGCGGTTCCGGCCGCGTTCAACGGCATCATTGAGAAGCCGGGGGACGTCGATTACTTCAAGTTCACGGCCAAAGCGGGCCAGCAGTTCGACATCCGCGTGTACGCTCGCAGCGTCCTCCGCTCGCCGCTTGATTCGGTCCTCACGATCGTCAACGCTCAAGGCGGCGGCATCGTGGCCAACGACGACACGGGCGGCCCCGACAGCTACGTGCGATTCAACACGCCGGCGGACGGCGAATACGGAATCTTGGTGCACGACCATTTGCGGCAGGGCGGCCCGAACTATGTGTATCGCGTCGAGGTGACGCCGGTGGTCGCGACGTTGTCCATGTTCTTGCCGGAACGTCAGCAGTACATCCCGACGACGCTGGTGGTGCCGAAGAACAACCGCATGGCGTTGTTGGTCGGAGCGAACCGGGCGAACTGGGGCGGCGATGTGAACTTGGAATTCAAGGACTTGCCGGCCGGGTTGACGCCCGAAGTGGTGCCCATGCCGGGCAACCGCACCGATACGCTCGTGCTCTTCAACGCCGCCGCCGACGCACCGGTCGACGGAACGCTGGCCGACGTCATCGGGCGTCCGGCCGACGCGAACCTCAAGTTCGAAGGGCGTCTGAACCAGCGCACGATGCTGGTTCGCGGCCAAAACAACATCGATGTGTGGGGGCACAACGCCGAGCGCATGGCGACGGCCGTCTCGAGCGAGATCCCGTTCAAGATTGAAGTCGTGCAGCCCAAGGCGCCGCTGGTTCGCAACGGCTCGATGGACCTGAAAGTCGTGGCCACTCGAGCGGCCGATTTCAAGGCGCCGATCAACGTCTTCTTGCTGTTCAACCCTCCCGGAGTCGGCTCGTCGGGCTCGGTCGTGATCCCGGAAGGACAAAATGAAGCCGTCATTCCGCTCACCGCCAACGGCGGTGCGGAGCTGAAAAACTGGAAGATCGTCGTCATCGGCCGCGCCGGTTTCGGCGGCGCCGCCGTCGAGTGCTCGTCGCAATTGGCCGACCTCAACATCGTCGACCAGTATCACGCGCTGGCGTTCCAGAAGGCGGCGGCCGAGCAGGGCCAAGAGACGGAGATGGTGGTGAAGGTCGAGAAGAAGGCCGATTTCCCGGGCGAAGGGAAGGCCGAGCTGCTGGGGTTGCCGGCGGAGACGTCGTCGACGCCGCTCACGTTCAACAAGGACACGGCCGAGTTGGTGTTCAAGATTAAGGTGAACGCCGCGGCTCGTCCCGGAAAGTATGCTCAACTGGTTTGTCGCACGACGTTCCAGCACGAAGGGGAACCGGTCACGATGACCGTCGGCACGGGCGAACTGCGCGTCGACGCGCCGTTGCCGCCGAAGCCGATGACCGCCGCCGCTCCGGCGCCCGCTCCCATGCCGATGCCGATGCCCGCCGCGAAGCCGGCTGAACCCAAGCGTCTCACGCGACTCGAACAACTGCGATTGGAACGGGAACAACAGGGCAAGAAGTAGAAGCAACTGCCCTCGCTTCGCCGCTCGTTCCGTTTCGGTCTCCAGATATACGCACGCATATCCACATCCCACGCAAGGAGTTTGCTGTGATCGCTCGTACCCTTTGCCGCGCATGGACGGCCGTCGCCCTGACGCTCGTCGCGACCTCGGTCGCCTCGGCTCAGATGCCGATCACCGGGATTTCGGTTTATCCGCCCGATGTGAATCTGAACACGAAGCTCGACTTCCAGCGCTATCTGGTCGTTGCGACTCGCGCCGACGGCGTGACGATGGACGTCACGAAGCAGGCGGTCGCCAAGCTGGCGAATCCGGCGTTCGCTCGCGTCGACAACACGACGGTGTTTCCGGTCGCCGACGGCGAGACGCAGTTGGAGATTGACTTTCAAGGTCTCAAGGCGTCGATCCCGGTGCGTGTGAAGGAGTCGGCCGCGGACCGTCCGATCAGCTTCCATTTGGACGTCATGCCCGTGTTTGCTCGAGCCGGCTGCAATACGGGCAGCTGCCACGGCGCGGCTCGCGGCAAGGACGGCTTCCGTCTGTCGCTGTTCGGCTTTGATCCGGCGGGCGATTACACGCGCGTCACGCGCGAGATCGGCGTGCGTCGCATCAATTTGGCGGTGCCGGCCGACAGCCTGCTGATTGAAAAGTCGATCGGCACGGTGCCGCACACGGGCGGCAAGCGTTTCGCCGCCGACAGCGAGTACAACCTGACGCTGCTCCGTTGGCTCGAAGCGGGCGCTCCGCAAGATCCGGGCTCGCCGCCGAAAGCGACGAAACTGGAGATTTTCCCGCCTGCCGCCGTCATCGAAGGCGAGAACTCGACGCAGCAGTTCTTGGCGCGTGCAACGTTCTCCGACGGCCACGATCGCGACGTGACGACGCTGGTAACGTTCATGACGAGCAACGACAACTCGGCGCCGATCAATCCCGACGGACTCGTCACCGCCGCCGCGCGCGGCGAAGCGTTCGTCATGGCGCGCTACGACACGCATACCGTCGGCAGCCAAGTGCTCGTCCTGCCTAAGGACCTGCAATACGCGCCGCCCGCCGTCACCGGCAACTACATCGACCAACTGGTCGGCGGCAAGCTGAACAAGATTCGGATGCTGCCCAGCGACTTGTGCAGCGATGAACAGTTCTTGCGTCGAGTGACGATCGACGTCACGGGTCGTCTGCCGACGGAGGAGGAATACGTCGCGTTCATGTCGGACGCAGACGCCAACAAGCGGGCGAAGAAGATCGACGAGCTGTTGGAACGGAAAGAGTTCTCCGAGATCTGGGCCATGAAGTGGGCCGAACTGCTCATGGTCAAGTCGAACAACCAAGTGAGCTACAAGTCGATGTTCTTGTACTCGAACTGGCTCACCGACAAGGTCGCGCGAAACGTGCCGATCGACCAGATGATTCAAGAGATTCTGAGTGCGACGGGCGGCACCTTCGGCGCCCCGGCGACGAACTACTATCAGATCGAACGCGACACGCTGAAGGTCGCGGAAAACGTGGCTCAACAGTTCATGGGCATCCGCACCCAGTGCGCTCAATGCCATAACCATCCGTTCGATCGCTGGACGATGGACGACTACTACAGCTTCGCCGCCTTCTTCGCGCAGATTGGTCGCAAGCAAGGCGAAGACTATCGCGAGACGATCGTGTTCAACAGCGGCGGAGGCGAAGTGGGCCACTTGATCGGCGGCCGGGCGATGAAGCCCAAGTTCTTGGGCGGCCCCGAACCGGACTTGGCCGGTCGCGATCGCCGCGCGGTGCTCGCGCAATGGCTGACGTCGACCGACAATCCGCTGTTCGCCCCCAGCATTTCGAACCGCGTCTGGGCGCACTTCTTCGGTCGCGGGATTGTGGAGCCGGTGGACGACATTCGCGTGAGCAACCCGGCGTCGAACCCCGAGTTGTTCAAGACGCTGGGCGACAAGTTGGTCGAGTACAAGTACGACTTCAAGCGGCTGGTGCGCGACATCTGCAATTCGCACGCGTACCAGCGCGCGACCGAGCGGAACCCGTCCAACAAGGATGACGAACGCAACTTTGCTCACGGCAATGTGCGCCGCATCCAGGCCGAAATGCTGCTCGACTGCCTCAGCCAAGTCACGAACACCAAGGACAAGTTCCGCGGCCTGCCGCTGGGCGCTCGCGCGGTGCACATCGCCGACGGCGGGACGAGCAACTACTTCTTGACGACGTTCGGCCGAGCGCCGCGCGACACCGTGTGTGCGTGCGACGTGAAGACGGAACCGACGTTGTCGCAGGCGCTGCACTTGATCAACGGCGACACCGTGCAAGGCAAGATCTCGCAGGGCGGCGTGATCAAATCGTTGCTCGACGCCGGAAAGACTCCGCAACAAGTGCTGGAGACGCTCTACGTCCGAGCACTCTCGCGGCGACCGACGCCGGCAGAAGTTGAGAAGCTGATGGCGACCGTCTCGCAAGCCGAAAACCCGCAAGTCGGACTCGAGGACGTTTTCTGGGCGATCTTGAATTCGCGCGAGTTCTTGTTCAACCACTAGTGAATTGATGACCAATGCTTTACGGGGCCGCGATAGGCGAGTTTCGCCGCGGCCGCCGTCGCTGAAACGATCGTTTCTCCCGAACGGGGAATAATGTTATGAGTCGCCGTTTCCTGCGTAACGTGATCTGCTCGACGCTGGCCGGAGTTGTCGGCGTTCTGGCCGCCGCTGCGGCCGTCGCTCAAGATGCCAAGCCCGCGGAAGGGCCGAAGTTGACGTACGACGATCACGTCCGCCCCATTCTTCGCGAGCACTGCTTTACGTGCCACAACCAGAACGGCGCAAAGGGCGGCCTGGCGCTCGACTCGTTCGCGAAGACCATGGAAGGCGGCAGCAGCGGCCAGATTGTGATCGCCGGCGACATCGACAGCTCGCGATTGTGGGCGCTGGTGAGCCACGCGGAAGAGCCGAAGATGCCGCCGATGCAGGATAAGCTGCCTCAGCCGAAGCTCGATATCCTCAAGAAGTGGATCGAGGGCGGGGCGCTGGAGAACGCCGGCTCGAAGGTCGTGATCAAGAAGAAGAAGTCGTTCGAGCTCGCGGCCAGCGGATCGGGGAAGCCGACCGGCCCGATCGCGTTCCCCGAAGGCTTGTTGCGTCAGCCGGTGCTATACACGCCGCGTGCGGCGGCGGTGACCGCGATTGCGTCGAGTCCCTGGGCGCCGCTGTTGGCGATCGCCGGCCAACGTCAGATCGCGCTGTATAACTCGGACAATGGTCAACTGCTGGGCATCCTGCCGTTCCCGGAAGGCGTACCGTATGTATTGCGGTTCAGTCGCAACGGCGCGTTGCTGCTGGCCGCCGGCGGTCGCGGCGGCCACTCAGGGCTCGTCGCCCTCTACGACGTGAAGTCAGGCAAGCGTCTGCAGAAGCTCGGCGACGAACTTGATTCGGTCCTCTCCGCAGACATCAGCGCCGACCTCAGTCTCGTGGCGCTCGGCGGCCCGCAGAAGATGGTCCGAGTTTACTCGACTGAAACGGGCGAACTGCTGTATCAGATGAAGAAGCACACCGACTGGATCTATGGCGTGCAGTTCAGTCCGGACGGCGTGCTGCTGGCGACTTCGGATCGCAGCGGCGGGTTGTTCGTGTGGGAAGCCGCCACGGGTCGCGAGTATCTCAACTTGCGCGGCCATAACGGCGCCGTGTTCGACGTCGCATGGCGTCCCGACTCGAACGTGCTCGCGTCGGCCGGCGAGGACGGCACCATTCGCCTGTGGGAAATGAACGACGGCAACCAGATCAAGAACTGGGGCGCACACGGCGGCGGAGCGCTGTCGGTGGCCTACACGCATGACGGTCGCATCGTCTCGGGCGGCAAAGACAACACGGTCAAGGCGTGGGACGGGAACGGCGGTGCGCTGAAGTCGTTCCCTGCGTTCTCGGAGGCTGCGTTGCGAGTGACGTTCACGCATGACGGAGCGCGCGTGGTCGCCGGCGATTGGTCGGGGCAAGTTCGCATGTGGAACTTCGCCGACGCCGCTCAATTGGCCATCCTCCCGCCGAACCCGCCGACGCTCAACGTCGTCGTCCAGCAGGCGACCGCTCAGGCCGCCGCTTCGCAGCAGGCCGCTCAGGCTGCCGCCGCCGAGTTGGCGGTGGTGCAGAAAGCGGCCGACGACGCAGCACAAGCGGCGAAAGTCGCCGCCGATGCACTCACGGTTGCGACAACGGCCGCTCAGACCGCGGAGTCGGAACGCGTCTCCACCGAGAAACGCGTCGCTGACTTGACCGCCGCCTCGACTAAGGCCGCGGAGGCGCTAGTCGCCGCACAGAACAATCTCAAGACGGCCGCCGCGGAGAAGGAAGCGGCGGATAAGGTGCTAGTTGAGAAGACGGCCGCCGCGAAAGCGGCTGCCGACAAGTCGGCCGCGGACAAAGCGGTCTCGGACGCCGCTGCGGCGGAGAAAGCGGCCGCCGACAAGCTGCTGGCCGACAAGACGGCCGCCGCACAAACGGCGGCGGACAAAGCGGCCGCGGAAGCGGAACGCGTCGCGGCCGAAAAAGCGGCCGCCGAGAAAGCGGTCGCCGCTCAGAACGCGGCGACGCAAGCGGCGGCTGCCGCGGAGACGGCGGCGAAGGCGGAGGCCGAGCGGGTCGCTGTGGAAAAGGTTGCGGCCGAGAAAACGGCGGTCGCGGCGAAGGCGACGGAGTTGGTGACGACGGCGACCGCCGCCGCGCAGCAAGCTCAAGCCGCCAAAGTCGAGGCTGACAAGGCGCTGGTCGCGAAGACGGCCGCAGCTAAGACGGCCGCGGAACAGATGGTCGCGGCGAAAGCGGCCGCGGACAAAAAAGTGCAGGAGAAGGCGACCGCCGACGCGGCCGTTCCTCCCAAGAAAGCAGTCGCCGACCAAACGGCCGCCGCGGCCGCCGCCGCGAAAGCCGCGGCCGACCAAGCCGCAGCGGATCTGGCTGCCTTTGAGCAATTGCCGGGCAAACTGGCCGCCAACTTACAGCAGGCCCAGGCCAAGTTGACGGAGGCCCAGCAGGCTGCCGAACGGCTGGAAGCCGAACGCGTCGCTGCGGAAAAGGCGGCCGCCGAAAAGGCCGCCGCCGCCAAGGCGCTCGCCGATAAGCTGGCCGCGCTGCAGGCCGAGTACGCGGCCGCTCAGCAGGCCCAAAAGGCGGCGGAAGAAATGATGGCTGCCAAGCTGAAGGTCGCCGGCGAGGCGAAAGCCAACGCCGACGCCGCTCAAGCGATGGTCGAGCAGGCGAATGCCGAGCAGGCCGTGTTCAGCGAGGCGTACGGGAAGAAGTAGTCTCGAACCGCCACCCGCAAACCGCATAGACTCGCGGTCCCAGGTTCCACAACCACGGGGCCAGCGAGTCGACTCGCGCCAATCGCGACGACCACTCAGAGTCGCCGCGGAGCAGTTGCTGGATGACGTTTGGATTCAGCCCCGTGAAGAAATTCTGCTCGCGCACCAGTCGCTGTAACAAGGCTGGCAGTTCCGCCTCGGAAACCTGAGCCAACTCTGGCGCCGTGTCGCTCGAAACAAAGTCGGTCGCAAAAAATCCCACGCCGCCCGGCCGCAGCCACTGCATCAGCAGTTCGAGGTGTCGCCGTCGCACGGTTTGGACCAACGGCAGGTGGAGCGGCTGCTGGGGCGTCACCGCCTTCACAATTGGCTCGAGCAATTGAGAAAGCAGACAGACGGACGCGACGACGTCGAACGGCGGTAACGCGGCCGAGCCGAAAGTCGCCAACGGGTCAAACGAGCGGACATGCGACATGAACTGCGTCTGAGCGGCCTGGTCGCCGAACGGCAGGTCGCTCGACGCATCCACCCATGGCAGCACGCCCGACAAGTCGACTCCGCCGTGTCTGCGCACCGTCTCGACGTGCTGCATCTGCTGGTGCGCAACGCCTGCCTCAAGCGACTCGGCGTCTAAATCGACTAAATGCAATTCGTCGACGTGCGCAATGAGCGTCGCGAGTTCGAGGTCGTTGCAGTTGCCCGCCCCGAGGACCAGCAGACGCACAGGCCGCCCGTCCGACGACGCACGAGCTCGCTGCAAGGCGAAAGTCAACTCGTCCGTGACGCGCCGTCGGTGAGACTCAAAGGCCTCCCAAGCATCGCGCGACTGCCGATTGCGTCGTCGTTGTTCATCTTCCCCAAGAGTCATGCAGCACCCCCGCAGGACAGGCTTCCAGCCTGTCTCCTCCCCTCTGCCCCCCCCCCTGTCTCTGGAGTGATAAAAGTCTGAGAGTGAGTCCACGCACTGTTGTTGCGCTGCCCCCCTCATCCCCAGCCCTTGTATGACTAATTCTAGCCTGGCGCCGCGCTAGCGGTGACTGGCTGGATTACAAGTGTTTGTTAAGGCAGTCGCGAGGAATTCTCCCCAGCCCTGGGGCCCTGACCTCTTGGGAGAGATTGATTCCTCCTGCTTTGGCAAGAACGTCCTTGGTACATCATGCGGCCTGACCGCTCATCACAAGGATGCGTTCGTCAAAGCGCACGGGAGGAGTTCGCGATTCCCGGTCATTCGTTTGGCTTGAGGAAGGGGAACTGGGAGAACAATCATGGCTATTGCAGGGACAGCCGGTCGCGGCGTGGAAGTGATTGGAGTCGGCATCGATACGGCCCGGTACGGTCATTGCGCGGTTTTTCTGCGGGACGATCAGCGGCCGGCCGCTCGGAAGCTCGAGTTCCGGGAATGCCGTGAAGGCTACGACCAATTGCAGGCGTCGCTGGAGGAAATTCGTCGACGTTTCCCGGCGGCGCAGATTCGCGTTCGCATTGACGCGGCCGGTCAGTATGCGAGGAACCTCGAGGGTTTCCTGCGCAGTCTGCCGCTGGAGTTGTTGGTGTCGGTAGGAGAACCCCAGCGCAATCGCAACTATCGCCTGGCGCACATGCCGAGCAAGAAGTCGGACAAAGCGGAGGCGGAGGCCATGGCGCGATTCGCGGTGGTGGAACGTCCCGACGCGTCGTTCTCCGCGCTACCGCAGTTCGTCATGTTGCAGCAGATCGCTTCCCGCCTGCAGGGGCTCTCCAAGGATTTGACCCGTTGCATTAATCGTTTTCATGGTCTGATCTCGAATGTGTTTCCCGAACTGGCGATCGTGCAAAAGGACTTGACGGCGAATTGGGTGCTGGCGCTTCTCGCCAAGTGGCCGACTCCCGAGCGACTCGTGAAGGCCGATCCCCAGCGCGTGAAGGCGCTTCGGTACCTGAGCGACGAGAAGGCGGACGAACTGTTGCAACACGCCCGAAAATCGGTCGGCACGATGCGCGGGACAGTCGCCGAGCAACTCGTGAAGATCATGGTCGAGGAACTGCGGCACGCTCAGGAAGCCAAGGATTCGCTGGAACGCATGCTCGTGCAGGCGTACCGTGATCTACCCCCGGGGAATTACCACCGCCTCGTCACGATCCCCGGAATCGGCGAGGCGACGGCCGCTGTTCTAACGAGCAAGATCGGAGACATCGCTCGCTTCGACAACCCGCGGAAACTGGTGGGATACTTTGGCATCTATCCCGAAGCCTCTAGCTCCGGTGTCGAACGCGACGGGGAAGTGCGCGAGGGGCGCCAGACCCATATGTCGCGCAAGGGCAACGATCTGGTGCGGGCCTACCTGTGGAACGCTGCGTTCTCCGGCATCACCCACAACCCGGCGCTCCAGGCCCAATACGCCCGTCTCCGTCAGTCGGGCATGCGCGGCGACGTGGCCATGGGGCACTGCATGCACAAGTTGCTCCAGCAAGTCTGGGCGCTCTGGCGCACCGGTCAGGACTTCGATCCGGAACGCCATCTACGTCGCCAAGCCGCGTCCCCCGTCGTCGCTCAGACGGCGGCGCCAACCAGCGAGCCAAAAGAAACGGCCGCGGGCCCCACACGGGAATCGAGCCCGTCGAAAAAAGAGGTCACCGCAGCCATCTCTAACGTAGCCCCACCGAACGGGACCGTCAACTCGAACGCTTCTGCGACGTCCCGTTCGCTCGACTTCGAGCACGTTCGCTCTCAACTGACGATCGAGCGGGTGCTGGAACTGCTGGGCCATCGCGGCAAATTGGTGGTGAACGGCAAGCAGCTGCGCGGCCCCTGTCCGCTCCACGCGCCGCACAAGGCCCGCAGCAGACACTTCTCCGTCAGCACCGACAAGAACGTCTTCCGGTGCTTTGCCCCGGAGTGCCAGGCCCACGGCAACGCGCTCGACCTTTATGCCGCCGCCACGAAGCTCCCGATCCATGAAGCGGGTTGGAAGCTGGTCGACCTGCTCCACCTCGAACCCACCCGAACAGAAAAGAGGAACCCGTAATCATGCACTACGCGAACCCGTGCCACAGAAATCGAACCGCGCCGGCATCATCACGCCTCGACGCCCCTTGAAAATCATCGGTACATCTCTCCCCGCGGCGGGGAGAAGGGAGCACCATCCACGCGAGTCGTTGCGCAACAAACGACAGTGGGTCCGAGGCGCCAGACGCTCCGAATTCAACAGAGTTTTTATCACTCCCCCCCGCTCCAAGCCGACTTGGGGAATTCTGGATAAGAGCCTCCGCGAAACAGCGTTCTACCTCCGCTTCATCGGGGAAGAGGCACGAGCCTCCTCCGCTGTTCGCCGACGGTCGGCGCACGGCGTTCTACCACGCCCCGGCAGGGGCCTTGAAGAAACCGAGGTTGCCATGTTCCGTGCGCAGAGTGTTCTGGGAGCCGTTTTATTGATTTGCCTGAGCCCCGCCGGTCGCCTCTGGGCGGAAACCGATTTCACTCCCGCCGAGCGGCGAGAGTTCCTGTTGGAGCGGATCGACGATCTCCGCTCGAACCTGGGCCTGGAAGAAGACGCCAAAGCGCTCGCCCAGCAGCATCTGGCGGACGCCGAAGCGGAAATGCGTCCCAATCCGATAACGGGAAGCGTTCCGGCCGGGATCGTCTTTCGGGTCGGCAGCGCCCGCAGCGACGTCCGTCGCGCCGAAAGCAATATCCGGCGCTTGCGTTCCGAAATCCGACAGTGCGAGGAAGAGCTCCGGGGACTTGATCGCGGCGCCGCCGCGCGACCGCAGGCAGCACCGGCGAACGCCGTCGGCCAGCCCATCCCGCAGGGACTCGCTGCGATTCAAGGAAAGTGGCTGAGCGTCGATAAGCGAGAAGCCTATCACATCGAGCAGAACAAGATCTGCGTCATCTGGAGCACGCCCGAGGGAATCAAAAAGGCATTGGGAACCGTGACCGTCGACGCCGACAAGCAGTACTTCGATTTCGACCTGGGACCGGGAAACGTCTTTCGCCACCTATTCAAGGTCGAGCAGCTTCCAAATGGGAAGACCAGCCTGACGATTCAGTACAATCCTCGCAACCTCGCCATCCGGCCGACTCAATGGGAGGCGCCAGCCATGCAGATCCTCGGCGTGAACAGCCAACTGTTTACGCTCGAATCCCGCTAGCCAGTCCCGATGCCAGGGCAGGATCGCCCATTCGGGTTCCACCACCCGAAACTCGGCCGGTTGGACGATTCGGGGCGTCTTTGGGGAGCTGGCGTCCTCGCGAGCGCGGTCGAAAGTCGCTAACCTAGCGACACCTTCTTGCAACCTTGCAAGAGACCGAGCGAGTTGCATCAAAACTCTCCGCTAGCTCGGTCCAACCCAGGAATCAACCTCAGCCGAAGTGAAGGAATCGAGACGATGAACTCGCTGTTTTTCAAGGAATTCAACGCCTACTTCGAACCCGCTCGGGCGCGGCTCAATTTGGGCTGCGGGCGACAGGTCAGCATCGTCGCGGGCGTGGAATCGGGCCAATTGGTCGGCTGGCTGCAGACGTTGGAAAACGTGGCGAGCTACGCGACCGGTTGCGGCGCTCGCTCGATCATGATCTCGAACTATCTGCTCAACGGCTCCGGTCATGGCGAAGACGGACGGATCGTGTTTCGCTCGCCGAACGAAGTCCGACAGATTCTCGACGCCCACGGCATCGTGGCGCCGACGATCAGCGCCCACTGCGCCGCGTATGCTCACTTGAGCGCGCGCTGGGGCGCCGAATATGCGGACAAATTCGTTCCGGCGGCGGTGATGTCCAAGGGGCTGCAGTATGTCGAAGACTGGTCCGAAGAATACCTGATCGGCATGTTGGAAACCGGCGCCGCGGCCGGCATCCGCATCTTCGGCTGGTTCTGGGGTCTGTGGGGCCACCCAGTGTTGCACAGCGGCTATCCGTGGGTCTTTGGGTGGGACGGCATGATGGCGGCGGGCCTCGAACGCTTCCGCGAGAAGACGGCGAAAATCCGGGCGCTTGCGAATCAATTGGGCGTTTATCTGGCGCATGAAATCCACCCCGGGACGGGAGCGATTTGCGCTCGCGACTTTGCACTTTTGCTGATGGCGACCGACTACGATCCGTCGCTCTGCGTGTGGGGCGATCCCAGCCACTGCTGGGCGGGCGAAGGTTGGACGCAGCGCTTCACCAGCCCCTTCGTAGCCCCGCGCGTGGTGGGCAGCCACGCCAAGAACTTCAAGTTCCTGCAAGGCGCCTCGACCCTGATGATCAGCGAGGATTGGCCCCAACGCGGCCACCAATTCTGCGGTCATGGCGAGGGCGAAGTGAACCTAGAAAGTTACGCGAAAATGCTGCTCGCAATCGGCGCCGGCGACCGCTTCTGCGCCATTAACGGCGGCGACTTAATGCCCCTCTTCAGCGAAGCCGAAGACAGCATCCTCCCGCTCACGGCCCCCGCTCCCCACCTGCTCGGCGCCTGCAGCGCCGGCATCAAGTGGGTCAACGACCACCTCGCCGGCATGTCGATGACCACCGCCACCTTCACCGACGGCATGGCGGGCGGGTAGGCAACCGTCGTGGACCGCTCCGCGGTCCAGGTAAAGCTCGTGGACCGCTCCGCGGTCCAACGCACAAGTTCCTCGTCGTGGATCGCACCGCCGTTCTGCTTCTTCCATGGACCGCGGAGCGGTCCACGACGAAGGTCTCAGTACTTCGGGAAAATGGCCGGGGTGGGGAAGCGTTCTTCGATGCTGTCGGCGTCGTTGAGGTACTCCTCGCGCGGCGGCTGAACTTGAGGCCAATTCCCGGGACGGACGCGGACGACGCGGCCGGGACGGAGGCCTTCAATAATCAGGTCGGTCTCAAAACGGATCTGAATGCCGCTGCTGCCTAGCGGCGGGCTTCCCGGCGCTTTGGCAACTTCCAAAATCGAACCGCGGGACGCCATGTGCGCGGGCCCGTAGGCGCCGTGCGTATGCTTTAATGTGTTCTCCACCGCGTTCATCATCGCGGAAGCCCCCTTGGTAAAGTCGGCGTACAGCGACTCGTCCATGCCGCCGAACAAAGTCGCCGTCACCGTCGCGCGACCGAACTTGCCATACTCGACGTGGTCGATCCACGCAGGCATCCACCGGCTGCGGATAAAGGCTTTGTGCGTCTCCGTCTGATTTCGCGCGGCGCGCTGCATCGCTGCGTCGTCCAACCAAACGTCGGAGATGTGAAAGCGCGTGAAGACGCCGTCGGGCGTCGGCCGCCAGGTGAGTCCCAAGAGCACCGCTTGACCGCCAAGCGACTGCTTGCCCTCTTGCGACCAGATTTTTTCGGCGACCAGATCCTCGACCGAAAGTCGCTCGCGGCCCCGCCAGATGCGCGTGGCGGCATCGAATGTCAGCTTCTCTTCGGTCGCCTTATCGTCGCCGCCCTCTTTGGGTTCGCGAGTCGCCACGATCTGGCCGGCGAGGCTCTTGATTTCCAGTTCCTTCAGTCTCCAGGTCAAACCGAGGCGCTGACAGTAGCTGGGTTCGTCTTCGAGCAGCAGGACGTGGTTTTCCGCTGGGAAGATGCCGGCGCCCCGATTATGGTTCGCGTCCTTCTTCCCGCTATCGACCGGCAACACGGGCACGGCCGAGATGCTCGGATCGGGCGGAAGAAAAGCCTGTGCATGCATGACGGTCCCGAGCGGCACGTCGCGCAGATCCGCCGGCGCCTGCTGATAGCGGACGATGCCGTAGGGGAGCAACGCAAAGGGGTGCGGGTCGTTGCGGAAGAACATACCCGAACCTTGCACGCGCAGACTGCCTCGCCGGTTGGCATGATCGACGAATACCAGTTCGCCTCGATACGAGCGGGCCTTCTCCAACGGAGGAAACTTCCCCGTCGCGGGGCGGAAGATGTCCTCTCCTTGGTTGGTCGCCTTCGGCTCGGCCGCAACAGCCGGAACGGCCGGAACGGCGAAATGCGCCGCGACGACCAACACCAACGCCCGGCCAACCACCGACGCCCATGTTTCCCGAGTCCGACGTCGCACGCCCGCAGTGAACCTTCTCATAGCTCGAGCACCTTGTTGCTGTCGCCAAAGTTGTCGGTCTCCACGCCCATGCGTTGCGCCATCAACAACAACAGGTTGCTCATGTGGGCGTTCGCGTTCGCGGGTCGACTGCACAGCGAGTAATGTTCGCCGGGCTTGTCGAGTTGATACCCCTGGAAATGCCCCTGGTTGAAATCGAGATGACTGCCGTGCTTTAGACCGAGGTCCGAACCGCCGGCCAGCACCAACGGCAGATTGGCGTTGCCGTGGCTGTGACCATAGGACATGCCGCTGCCGAACAGGGACATGGTCGAACCGATCAGCGGCTGACCGTTGAGGTCCTTCGTTTCGGACAGCCGTGTAAGGAAGTAGCTGAACTGCTCGATGGCGAACGTATCGTAGTTCGTGAGCTTCTCCATGTAGCCCGGATCGCCGCCGTGGTGGCTCAATTGATGACGCGACTCGGTAATGCCGATCTCGGGAATGGCGAACGCGTCCCCTTCGCCGCCGAGGCTGAACGTCGCCACGCGCGTCACGTCGGTCTGGAAGGCGAGCACGATCAGATCGTAGACTGTGCGGAAGTAATCGCCGGCCATCGTCTGCGGGATGTCGCGATTCGTGCGTTGACGATCCGAATCCGAAATCGACGGCAGCGGCGTGTCGAGCCAAGCGTCGGCGCGGCGCGTGCGGATCTCGGCCTCTCGCACCGAGGCCAGATACTGTTCGAGGCGGCCTTTGTCGGCGGCTCCCATCTTCTGTTCCAGCTGCCGCACTTCCGCCAGGTTGGCGTCCAGGACGCTCCCTTTGCGCCGCAAAGCTCGCCGCTGCACCTTCGTGCCGCCCTTGGGTTCTTCAAACAGCGACGCGAAGATCTCGCTGCAACGACGTTGCGACGGCAACCGAACGCCGTCGGCCGTCCAAGCCAACGACTCGCCCGTGAGCGCAATTTCCAGGGACGGATACCGAGTGTGCTTCGCGGTGATCTCCGCCATCCGTTGGTCGACGGAGATCGAATTGCGGTCGGAAGGCCCGAGTTTGCCGCCCGTGAGCCACACCGAGATGCAATTGTGGTGGTGGCTGAGCGCGCCCGGATGATGCAAACCGCTGATGGGCGTGATGACGTTCCGATGTCTTTCCAGAGGCTTGAGCGAGCGGGAGAACTGATAGTCCTTGCCCGGCGTCGTGATCTGATAGTTCAGCGAATGGACGCCGTTCGCGAGATAGATGAAGGCGCTGCGTTTGGGCGAGGCGGTCTGCTGCTCCGCCGCCCTCAGGGGGACCATGCACTCCAACAACGGCAGCGAGATGCACGTGCCCATCGCGCGCAGCACATGGCGACGGTCGAGCAGCCATGATTGTGACAGGAAGTTGCTCACGGAGGGGTTCCTTAGGAGGGGCGGTTAGCGTTTGCGGAGGAGTTCCGACATGGCCACGGCTCGGACCATGTCTCGGACGCGGTACTGGTTGCGTTTCGCTTCGTCGGCAATCAATCTCAAGTCCTCTTGATCGTCGACCGTCAGGACGCGGCGCAAAGCGTATGTGCACAGGTGTTCGATGAAAGCGCGCGCGATCTGATCACGATCATCGAGCAATAGCTTCTTGAATGCAACCGAGTCTTGGAAGGCGCGACCGTCGGGCAAGACGCCGGAGGCCGAGACCACGGGGTTTTCGCCGACGCCCGTGGGAACCACTTCGCGAGTGCGCCATTGCCCGATCGCGTCGTACTGGTCGAACGCCAACCCCAGCGGATCGATGTTCCGATGGCACGCAGCGCAACTGGCGTTCTTGGCGTGCGCTTCGATGCGTTGACGGATGGTGATCTTGGTTCCCGTGGGCGGAATCGGCTCGATCGGGTCGACGTTGGCCGGCGGAGGCGGAGGCGTCTTGTTGAAGATCGCTTCGCTAAGCCAGACGCCGCGATGCACGGGCCGATGTCGGGTCCCGTCGGAAGTCAGCCCCAGCACGGCGCCCATGGTCAGGAGTCCGCCCCGATGATCGGTCGGCTTGAGCGACACTCGCTGAAAGCCGTCGGCCTGCGGCTCGGGCAGACCATAGAATTCGCAAAGCCGCGCGTTCGCCATCGTCCAATCCGAATCGATGACGGCGTCGATCGGCAGATTCTCCACAAACAGCTCGCGGAAAAACTCGACAGGCTCGGCACGGAGACTCGTTTCCAGCCATGCATCGTAGTTCGGGTAGAGCTTTTTGTCGGGCGGAAACATGCCAAGGCGATGCAGCTGCAGCCACTGCCGGGTGAAGTCATGGATGAATCGCTGAGCCTTGCCGTCCGCCAGCATCCGGTCCACTTCGTGCTCTAGCCCCTTTTCCTTGAGCGTGCCGCTTCGAGCAGCTGCAAACAGGGCGTCATCGGGCATGGAACTCCAGATGAAGTACGACAGCCTCGCCGCCAACTCGGAATCGTTGAGTCGCTGGCGCGCGACCGCGTCGCCTTCGACGAGGTAAATGAAATGCCTGGAAGTCAGCACGCCTTGCAATGCCACTCGATACGCATCCGCCGGCTTTTCGCCGGCCTCGCGTTCGGTGCGGTAGGCCTGGAGGTACTCGGCCAACTCTTCCGGCTTCACCGACCGGCGCCAGGCTCGTTCCGCGAACCGGTGCAGGTGCTGGGCGACCACGTCGAGCGTCGCGTCGTCGGGCGGAATGAGGCCGGTGCGTCGCGACTTCTCGGCGTCGGAGACGATCGGCCCTTCCCATTCAATCCAATCCAGCAGCACCGTGGAGAACAGGCCGTTCCCCTGGTCATCGAACATTTGCGGTGCGTTTGGGTTCAGCAAGCGAGTTTCGCTGCTGTGAGTGAAGAGGTAACTGCCGCTGTTGAGCGCGTTGCGGAAGGCGGCGCCGCCTCGTCGATCCACAATGTCCGTTGATACAACGCAGAAGTCGAGCGACGCGGGCATCTCCAGAAACACCTCGAACTCATACACCTTGGGCTGGTCCTCGGGGGCGCTGAGGTCGAACTCGATGAGGCCGTCGACGGTTTCTTCGCCGGTCCGCTTGCCGATGCTCAGATGAGCCGTCTGCCCGCCAAGCGGCCGGATGCCGCTCGCCTGCAGCCGGACCTTGTACAGCCCGCTGTGCTCCGGCCCCGTCGGACCGAACCAATGCGGCGAGAGGGCCTGTTGGACGCTGCCCGGGTAAAGGAGATAACGGAGAGGCCGCTTGATGCCGAACCGGTTCAGGATCTCCTGTTGCGTCTTTCCGCCCTGGTAACGCATTTCGGCGGCCGACTTCCGCACCTTGCGCGCCGCGCTCGACGTCGCCGGAAAGGCGCGGTCCAAGACGAGCTCCGCGGCCCGGTAATATCGATCGACATGCGACGGCGACAGAGAAAGTTCGGACCCGATCCGCTCGAACCCATGCCACAACGTGTCTTCATTCAATTCGCCGGGCTTCGCGGGGTCATAGCGCACGCCGAGCAGGTCGTAGACGGTGTTTTGATACTCCTTGCGGCTTAGTCGGTAATGCGCGACCGCGGGCCGCGCGGCCATTCGTGCCGCTCGACCTTCCTTAATCCGCGCATCGAGATGCGTGACGAAGGCCGCGATCTCCGCCTGCGTCGGTTGCGGCTCGTCCTTCGGCGGCATCGCGCCGCTATTGATCTTGTCAAGCGCCTCGGCCCAGTGATGCGTATCGACTCCTGCCTTGAAATCGCGCGACAACCGGTCGAAGCGGATGTCTCCCTCCTCCTTCTGCGGACCATGACAACGGAGGCAGTGCTTCGCTAGAAAGCCTTCCAACGGCTCTGCTGCGGACGCCGGACAGCTACAACCGATCATGACGGCTAGGATCAAGACAGTTCGAGTTCGCATCAAATCCCCTCTCCTTGTGGCTCGCCCTAGGTTAGCTCAAATCGACCGTCAATGCCTCACCGCGCAGGGTCTGAGGCAGCGAAGGGGGTGAAGGGGGGGGGCGTAACAGGCTGGAAGCCTGTTCTACGGCGCAGAGCGCGACGAGACTCATGGGGGATAGTTTAACCCGCAGCCGAAGGCGAGGACCTCGCAGTGCCGCCGACTCGCATTATTCAACCTCGCGTTATTCAGACTCGCCTTAGGCTGCGAGTTAAACGAGTACGCCCGAGAGGACTCGAACCTCCGACCTGCGGTTTAGGAAACCGCTGCTCTATCCACTGAGCTACGGGCGCAGAAAGCTGGAGACGACGTCGGATGCGTCAGAGGGCATTCGCGGTCGCTCGGCAGGCGCAAGTCTACCAAGCCGCGCAGGTCGCACAAGGAGTTGCCGCGGCGGCGGACCGCGACTGGCGCCCTCTCCCCGTCGGGGCGACGGGGAAAGGGACGGGGATGAGGGGCGGCATGAGCTCGTCACAGGCTGGAAGCCTGTTGCAGACATTAGCTCGTCACAGGCTGGAAGCCTGTTGTAGACTTTAGCCCGTCACAGGCTGGAAGCCTGTGCTACGGGTGCATCACGGCGTCGACGAGGTCGGCCCAGGCGGTTTCGGCCGCAGCGGCGGGCGTGTCGACGTCGCTTGTCGAACGATTGGCTTCGCCCCGCTCGCGATCGGAGCGTTGCGTCAGCACGAACCAGTGTCTCGACGCCGAATTTCGGTGGGCTGAAACGCCTGTGGCAAACGTCGACGTGGCGGCCGGCTCGCGGTGCATCGCAGAACCTGCACCAAGCGGCGACGGCAACGACGCGGCGGCGACCCAGTCGAGCGCATCGCCCAAGATCGCATCGACGTGCGGCGCGGGATCGACGATCCCCTGCGGGTCGCGGTTGCCGCCCGCCAACGCAAACACCGCGTCGGCCGCCTGCGTTCCGGCCATCCGCGTCGCTCCGTTGTCGTAACGGAACACCGCATCCGCCCCCGCATCTACGATCCAGAGATCCTGCACGTGGTTGGGGTCGATCGTCAGTCCGGTCGGCTGCGAGTTGCTGGAGTCGATCTTCCAACTGCCCGTCAACTTGCCCGAGACCGTATAGCGGAACACTGCATCAGCCGTCGCCCCATCGTTCACGACCCACAGCGTCGAGCCGTCGGTCGCGATGTCCGTCGGATTGCGATTGCTGCTATTAAGCGAAAACCTGCTGGACGGCTTGGCGCCGCCCGACAAACGGACCGCCGCGCCGTCGAAAAAGAACACGCGGTCTGTCTCGCCGTCGACGATCCACAAATTGCGGCCGTCCGTCGTAATCCCCTGCGGCTTGTCGAGCCCCTTCGCTTCCCACGACCCCAGTCGACGTCCTTGGTTGTCGTAGACGTACACCACCGAGTCGGCGTCGACCGTCCAAATCCGCGTCCCCTCCTTGTTTGCCGTGATGCCGCGCGCCTTTTCCGCTTCGCGCGACAAGGCACGATTGACGACCGGATTGCCCGACGCGTCGTACTCAAACGTCTTGTTCGCCGAACCATCCACCACAAAAAACTTCGTGACGCCCGCCACCGGCCGAACCGTGATCGTCACCAACGCCTCGGAAGACGCGGCGACTCCGTCCTGCACGACGTAACGGAAACTGTCGACGCCCGAGAAGCCCGCCGCCGGTGTGTAGACGAACGAACCATCCGGCGCCAAGGCGATCGCCCCATGCGTCGCGGGACTCGCCAGCACCGCGCTCAGAACGTCGCCGTCCGCATCGTTGTCGTTGCCTAACACGCCCGGCGCGGAGATCGACAACGACTTCCCTTGATCCACCGAGTAGACGTTGCCATTGGCTAGCGGCGCGTCGTTTACCGGTCGAACCGTCAACGCTACGGTCGTCAATTCCGACACGGCGACGCCGTCCGACGCTCGATAGACAAACTGGTCGCTGCCAAAATAGTTCGCCGTCGGCGTATAGCTGAACGAACCGTCCCCGTTCAACGTCAGCGAGCCGTGCGACGGGCCGCTCGCCAGCACCGCGCTCAGCGCGTCCCCGTCGGCGTCCACATCGTTGCTCAAAACGCCCGGCGACGAGACCGCCAGCGTCGCGTCTTCGTCGGTCGAGTAGGCGTCGTCGGCGGCGACCGGGGCCAGGTTTTCTCCGACCAGCGTCTGATGGTCGCCGAAGTCGGCGTGCAATTCGATTTCGCCTTCCTCGAGATCTTCAAATCCGTAGCCATCGCCGCTAATCGGCGTCCCAATGACGACAGGAATCGAACCGAGAACCACCGACGTCCCCGCGCGCACAAATTGCAGATCGAAGCGATGCGGCACGCCGTCCCCGACGAATTCGATGTCGAAGCCGGCGGTCTGCCCGGCGCCGACTTGCGTCGCCGTTCCGGTGTGATTGAGGATGCGGACGCGCGGATCGGACGCCTGAATCGTGATATCGACCGCGACGTTCGTCACCGCGTTCTGAATCGCATTGACGACGCCGCCCGCGACGCTCGATGCAAACCCCGAAGCGATTTCAAAGTAGAAGGGATCGCCCGGCGCGATGGGGTCGGCCGTGCCATTGTCGATGGTGGTCGACGACTGGTTGGTGGCGCCGGTGAGACGCGAGAGAGCTTCGAGCCCCTGACGCGGATCCAGCGTCGACTCGGGATTGGTCCCCAAGCCGATGACGAGAGCGCCGAGTGCGTTGAGGCCGGTAATGGTCTCTTGAAGACCGGCGCCATACGAGAATGGCGTGTCGGGCCGCGAGGTCTCGGACAGGACGGAGACAGGCAGCGTCAGTCCGCCGACGCCCGTCACCGTCGTCTCTCCCTTCGGCTGATAGGCGAAGCCGATATCGGTCGCTAGGAGCACGATGGGCAGGGCGCCCGCGCGGAAGCCGCCTCCGCCCAACGATCCAGCCGCCGGCAGCACGCCGTTCGCGGCATCCGCTTGAAACGACGCAAACGTCGGCACGTCGCCGCTGTCGCCCGGCTTGAGCTGCGTGGATGCGGGGCCGGCGGGGCCGCTGTCGAGCACGGAACCGTTGTTATTTCCATCGAAGCCTCGGCCGGTCACGAGTTGGTACAGCGCTTCGACGTCCGTTTCAGGACCGTCGCCGCCGTAGCCGGGCGTCTCGCGTTCGAGCGCCGCTTGAATGGCCGCCATGTACCCCGTGGTGCTCGCCGCGACGACCGGTTGATTGAGCACGAACGGGCGGCCCGTGGAATACTCGTAGGCGTAATTGCCGTATTCTTCGAAGCGACCGACGCCGAACCCCAGGTCGATCCCTGGCAGCGACGATTGCAGCTGCGCGATGATGTCCGGGAACGCGCCGCGAACAATGGGGCTGTTATTGGTGAAGCTGCCGGTGTCGTCGAACAGCAGGAACACATCGACCAAATTGGTGAGCGCGCCCGAGTTCGGCAGCGTCAGACTGACATGGTGCGTCGACGACTCGCCAGTCGCCAACGAGATCGTGATGTTCGTGGGCGACACGTCGCCCACCGCCGGATTGCTGATCCCCTCGGGCCACAGAATGCCGGAGGTCGTCGTGGGGAAGGAGTGGTCATAACCGGCGCGAACGATTTGGCGTACAACATACGCGCCGGGCGACAAGTCGGTGAAGTCGTACGATCCATCCTCATGCGTGACGGCCGTCGGCTCGCCGTCGTCGAGCGTGTTGTCGCGATCGAGGTCGACAAAGACCTTCGTGCCGGGCACAACCGGCTCACCGGCGTCGCGCGCATGATCTCCATCTTGATCTTCAAACAAGACGCCGTGAATCTCATTGGCGCGGAAGACGGCGGCCGAATCGACACCGGTTCGATTCTGGAACGAAGTGAGGTCGACGGTATGGACGAGCTCTGCGGCCGGCGTCGCCGAGAGCGTTTCCGGCACGATGACGCGGACAACGTAAGTTCCCTTGGCGAGGTGCGTAAAGTTGTAGGCGCCCGCTTCGTTGACGTCGGGCGTGTAGAACTGATCGCCCGAAGCGACGGTCGTCGGCTCGCCCGCGTTCAACGTGCCGCTGTTGTCGAGGTCGAGATAGACGGTGAGCCCTGACAGGCCGCGTTCGTTGCCGTCGCGAACTCCATTGCGATTGCTGTCGGCGAACACGACGCCCGCGATCGACGACTCTTGCAACTCGGCATTGCCGAAATCGATGCCAGCCAAATCCTGACCGCTGCGGAGCGAGACGGCTTGGATCGGCACGGCCGGGGAGCTCGACCGCCAGCCGGCCGGCAACAGTTCCATGACGCGCACCGACCCTGTCGCCACGTTGGCGAAGGCGTAAGCTCCGTCGGCGGCGGTCGTCATCTGCGGCTCGGCGCCATCCAGCAGCCCATTGGCGTTCTGGTCCAGAAACACCGTCCAGCCCGCCAACCCGGGATCGGAGAAGTTCCCGGTCGAAGCCTCGACGTCGCGGACGCCGTTCCCGTTCAGATCGTGCCACACGACGCCGCTGACCGTACCCGGCGCGGCGCCGGTCGCGTTGTAGTTCGCGAAGTCCGGTGCAACGGAATCGGCGCCCGAGTAGACGGCGACCGTGTGGTTGTCGTCGAACCCCAGCGACGTTTCCCAGCCGGTGGGCAGCACTTCACGAACCTCATACTCGCCGATCTGCAAGTCGCGGAATGAATAGGCGCCCGCGGCGTCGGTCGACTGCGTCGGTTCTCCTTCGTCGGCGATCCGATTGCGGTTGAGGTCGAGAAAGACGGTCCAATCGGCGAGTCCCGGTTCGAGTGGAGCGCCGGTGAAATCGTAATCGCGAGCGCCGTTGCGGTTGCGGTCGTTCCACACTTGGCCGCTGATGGAACCATTCATGACGGTGAAATCGGCGAAATCGCTGGCCGCCGTATTCCGCCCCGGTTCGACCGTGACGTTTTGAACGGCGTCGAATTCGGGCGAGACCTCCCAGCCGCCGGGCAAAACCTGCGTCAACTGGTAACGCCCGGCGGCGAGGCTGACGAAAACGTAGTTTCCGTCGGCGTCGGTCGTCGCGGACGGCTCCCAGTCGCCGGCGCTATCGGTGCTCCAATCTCCGGAATTGTCGAGATCGAGAAAGACGGTCCAAACGGCGAGTCCGGGTTCGGTGAATTCGCCGGTATCCGGATCCACGTCCCGAAGGCCGTTGATGTTGACGTCGTTCCAGACCGTGCCGCGCAACGAACCATTGCCGAAACTGACGTTGGCGAAATCGATCGTAGACGTTTGCAGTGCGTTGACGCCTGCCGTTTGATGGAAATCGAAGGGCGCCACGTCGCTCACTTGCCAGCCGGTCGGCAGCACTTCCGTCACTTCGTAGTCGCCGGGCGGCACATCCTGAAATCGGTAGCTGCCGTCGAAGGTCGTCGTGGTCTGCGGATCGCCGGCGTCCAGCGCGCCGTTCGCGTCAAGATCGAGAAACACGGTCCACCCGGCGAGCCCCGGTTCGAGCAGTTCGCCCGTGCTCGAGTCGGCGTTTTGTACGCCGTCTTGATTCGCGTCGTTCCAGATGGTCCCCGAGATGGTCCCGCCGCCGAAGACGAAGAAGTCGGCGGTCGTCGTCTTGCGCGAGTCGACCGAAACATCGACCGATAGAGGAGACGTCGCCTTCCAGCCGGCCGGCAGCTCTTGCACGACTCGATAGGCGCCGGGCTGCAAGTAGGCGATCGAATAATCGCCGTCTTTGTTCGTCAGCGCCGAGGGTTCCGGTACGCCGACGGCGTCGATGTTGAACGTACCGCTGTGATCCAGATCGAGGAACACGCGCCACCCTTGGATGCCGTTCTCGCCGTTATTGCGAACTCCATCGGCGTTGACGTCTTCGTAGGTGGTTCCCGTAATCAGCGTGTCTTTCGAGCCGCCGAGAACGTCGCCGACCAGAGCGGCGAGCAGCGCGCGTCGTTCAAGGTTTTCCAAGAGCATCGCGCGGCGAAGTTCGCGTCGCCATCGAGCAAGGCGTTGCGAAGTGGCCGACGAACGACGGCGAAGGCGGCGAAACAGATTCAACATGTCGGTTCCCTGAATGCCCAAGGGCGAAGAAGAGTTGGAGCGGCGGCGTGGGGAGTACGCTTCAAAATGTTGATCGTGATGATAGGATTCTGATCGTCGTTTCCTCTGTCGGGGAAAGTCCCAATTCGGCGCGCTGATCTGCCGGGGTTTTCCCGGCAGAACTGTCGCGCGTTCCGCATCTATAGTGGGTCGCTGCTCTCTCCCGACGCATCTTGTTTCACGCCATGCCGAACGCCCATTCACCGCTGCCCTACCTCGTACGCCCCTGGCGACTCTTCGCCGTCGTGCTCGTGTCGGTGTTCGTCATCGAAGCGCTCGTCATGCTGGTTTTGCCGTGGGTCTTGCCGGCTTCCAGCGGTTATTTAGTCCAGGCGATTCTCGATTCCCTGATGCTGACGGCGATTCTCGCGCCGCTCTTATGGCGGTTCATCATTCACCCCTTGGAATCCCTGCTCGAACTGAGAACGAAATTACTGCGACGGATATTGACGGTGCAGGAGGACGAGCGGGGGCGAATCGCCCGCGACCTGCATGACGGACTTGGTCAATCGTTGACGTGTTTATTGGTCGGCCTGCGCACCGCGCAAGAATTGTCGAACGACTCGGGGGTGCGCGAACATCTGGAAGAGCTGCGGCGCGTGGGTGGAACGCTGCATGATGAATTGCGGCGTCTATCTCAGGGCCTGCGTCCCGCAGTGCTCGACGATGTGGGGCTCGCCGCGGCGTTGGAACAATTGTGTCGCGACGCCCAAACGTCTAGCGGCCGCGAGGTGTCGACGACGATCCACGACCGCCGTCAGCGCCGCCTGCCGCCGTTGGTGGAAACCAATTGCTTTCGCATCGTTCAAGAAGCGATCGCCAACGCTTTGCGACATAGTCGCTCGGGCCCCATTAAGGTCTTCATGCAACTGACCCCGGAGGCCGTGTCGCTGGTCGTCTGCAATGGCGCGGACGCGCCGCTCGACGTCGCGCCCATGGACGAGTCGTCGGGCGAGTTCCGCTTTGAGAGCCTGTCGCTGACGCGCACGCCGGCGGCGCAGGAAACGTTTCGTATTTGGACGATTCGAGAACGAGTCGGCTTGCTGGACGGGTCGGTGGAAGTGGAGTCGCGCGAGGATGGCTCGACCTGCGTTACCTGCCGCATACCGGTCGCGGAGATGGGAAAGAGCTGATGGCGAAGACGCGCGTATTTCTAGCGGACGATCACGCGGTGTTGCGGGCCGGACTGCGGCTGCTCATCAACACGCAACCCGACTTGGAAGTCGTCGGCGAGTCGGGCGACCGTGCATCGACGCTCGCGGGCCTGGACGTTCATAAGCCGGATATCGTGACGCTCGACCTGTCGATGCCAGGGGGCAGCGGCATCCAATTGATCGAAGCGATCCTCCGTCAGCACTCTAAGACTCGCGTTCTGGTGCTCACCATGCACGATGACCCGGCCTATTTGCGGATGGCGCTGGCGGCGGGCGCTTCCGGTTACGTGGTGAAGAAATCGGCCGACTCGGAGCTGATCTCGGCTTTGCGGGCCATCGCCTCGGGGCGCACCTACACGCTCGTTTCGCTCGCCGATGCGCCGCTCGCGCACGCCTCGCACGGGCGCCCGCCCGCCGACCCGCGCCTCGATCAACTCAGCGAGCGCGAGCGGGAAGTGTTCTTACTCATCGCTCAGGGCCATACCAGCCAAGCGGTCGCTGATCGCCTGTTCGTCAGCGTCAAGACGATCGAGTCGTACCGAGCGCGACTGATGACCAAGTTGGGGCTGAAGAATCGCGCCGAGTTGACTCAGTTCGCAATCGAGATGGGGCTGTTGGGGCCGCCATCGTAAGCGCGTGCGAGGCGTCCGACGACTGGCAACGTTCGGCCGACTCGCGCGCCTGGCGACGCTTAGCCCCCTGTCGTTGCAGGTAGGCGTCCAGCAGCCCGGGAACGAAGCGTTTGACGGCGAACAGGGCGTGCGCGAGCCAGGTCACGACGACTTGGCGGCGATTGCGGTAGATGGCGAGCACCGTCAAGTCGGCGACGTGCTCGGGGGAGGTGCTGAGCCATTTCGGCGGTTCGCGACGCCGCGATTCTCCGCCGCCCAAGAGGCCCGCGGTGAACAGTCGGGTGCGTACGAATCCAGGACAGACGGCCGTGACGCCGACTCCCTGTCCCGCCAATTCAGCGCGCAACGCTTCGCTGAAGCCGACGAGACCGAATTTGGAGACATGGTAGGCGCAGGCCTTCGGCAAAGCCACCAGCCCATACATGCTGGCGACGTTGACCACATGGGCTTCGGGACGCTGGAGCAACAGCGGCAGGAGGCGGCGGGTGAGCAGCAACGGCGCTTCCAGGTTGACCGCCATCAAACGTTCCCACTCGGCGTCGGTCATCGTTAAAGTAGGACCGTAGAAAGCGACGCCCGCATTATTGACAAGCACATCGAGCGGTTGGGGAGCTTCGCGGACGGCGGCCGCCAATTCTTCGACTTCCGCGCGCACGGCCAGGTCGACGACGGAGGTCCGCACTTGACCGCCCAGCGCCGTCGCGGCCTGCGCCGTCGCTTGCAAATCGTCGGAACGGACATCGACCAGCCATAGGTGAGCACCGTCGTGCGCCAGCCGCAGCGCAATCGCGCGGCCGATTCCCGAACCGGCGCCGGTCACCAAGGCCCATTTCTCTCGCAGGGTACGCATCGTCGGGAAACTCCAGGTTGCAAGCCCAGGCTGATAGCCGGTTTTTCGACGCACGCCAAGGGCAGTTTTCGCGGCTCCAGGTTGCGTCCCCGATCCAACTCGGATACCAATGACGACCTTGTCGAGACTGTTCAGGAACCGAATCGGAGAGCAGGAGGCGCGGAGAATGTTGCACGGCGTCATCATGGCGGGCGGAAGCGGCACGCGGTTTTGGCCCGCCAGTCGACGGGCGCGGCCCAAGCAATTGTTGACGCTCGCCGGAGACCGTTCGCTGCTGCAGTCCACCTTTGACCGCTGCCAACCGTGGATTCCGCCCGAGCGAATGTGGGTCGTAACGGGGGCGGCGCTGTTGGAAGAGACGGCGCGACAATTGCCTGAAGTGCCGCGGGAACAAATCATCGCCGAACCGGTGGGACGCAACACGGCGCCGTGCGTCGGCGTCGCCGCACAACGGCTGCTGGAGCGCGACCCCGACGCCGTGATGCTCGTGATGCCCTCCGACCACGTCATTCAAACGGCCGGACAATTTCGCGACGCGGTTGTGAACGCGGAGCAACTGCTGGCGGCGGACCCCCTGAGGCTGGTGCTGTTCGGGGTGCGGCCGAGCTTCCCTGCGACCGGCTACGGCTATATCGAACGGGGCCCGGCCGTCGACGAGGCCGTGCGGGCCTATCGCGTCCAAGCATTCCGCGAGAAGCCGCAGTTGGAGGCGGCGACGCAGTTCGTCGCCGCGGGGACGTTTTACTGGAACTGCGGCATCTTCTGCTGGAAGGCGGCCCGCATCCTGGCAGGGCTCCAGCGACACGCACCAGAGGTGTATGCGGGCCTGACGCAGTTGGCGGCGACGGCCGCTCGGTCGGGCTGGCCGACGGCGATGGAGCAGGAGTTTCAGCACGTCAAGTCGATCTCGATCGACTATGCGGTGTTGGAACACGACGCGCCGCTATGCGTGGTCGAAGCGCCGTTCGGTTGGGACGATGTGGGAAATTGGCTGGCCGTGACCCGATTGCAGGGCTCGGACAAACAGGGCAACACGATCGAGGGACCGCATGTCGGGCTCGACACGCACGACTGCTTGGTGCGCACGACGCCAGACCATACGATTGCGACGGTCGGCGTGTCGGAGTTGGTGATCGTCCACACGACAGACGCCACGCTGGTCGCGCGCCGGGGCGACGACGAGGGGCTCAAGAAACTAGTCGAACAACTTGGCCCGCAAGGGTTTGAACGGCTGCAATAAGGAAACGAAGCGATGGCCGATGCGCCTTGGTACAAGGACGGTTTGCGATTTCAGTGCACTCAGTGCGGCGATTGCTGCACTGGCGCGCCGGGTTACGTCTGGGTGAATCAGGCGGAGATTGAAGCGTTGGCGAAGTTGGTGGGCGAAGAGCTCGAGGCGTTTGAAGATAAGTACGTACGGCGGATCGGGGTGCGGCGCAGCTTGGTGGAGTTCCCGAACGGCGACTGCGTCTTTTTTGATTCCCAGGCGCGGAAATGCACCGTCTACGACGCGCGTCCTCGGCAATGTCGCACTTGGCCCTTCTGGGATAGCAATTTGCGCAAAAAAGAAGATTGGGACTGGGTGTGCACCGTTTGTCCGGGGAGCGGCAAGGGTCCGCTGTATTCGATCGAAACGATCGAGCAACAACGCAAAACGTTTCACGTTTGAAACTTGCGCAATGCGTACACGCCTGCAGCGGCGGCCGTTGCGGGAAAAATGCGTGCGGTTTGTGCCGGTGAGTTAAAGTTTGCCGATTGGGCCGACGATAATGGTGGCGACGGACTCAACGGACGGACATCTGCGGCGAGGCAGTTCGCAGGAAGTTTGGATCGTCGAGGTTCGTTGCTGCCGCGTCCTTGGGACGGCTTGCCCTGGGGCAAACGGGAGCGGGTTTGACCTTGACTGTAGTCCAGACGGTGCCTACATTTAGGCGTCTTGCACGCATGTCGTGATGCTGGCTATAGTTAGGTGCTCGCATCCGAGCCATAGGAGTTGAGTCGTGACGAAGAAAGAGATCGTAAAGACGATTTCCGAGAAGATCGGAATGACGCAGTTGGCGACGAAGGAAATCGTTCAGAATACGTTCCAAGCGATCGTCGACACCTTGGTCGAAGACCGTCGGATTGAACTGCGAAACTTTGGGGTTTTTGAAGTTAAGAAGCGAGCGGCACGCAAGGCGCGGAACCCACGCACGGGTGCACGCGTCGATGTGCCGCAAAAGTTCGTCGTAACGTTCAAGCCAGGCAAGGAGATGGAAGAACGCGTGCGACAGCTGGAGGAAGCGGCGGCGGCGGAAGCGGCAGCCGAAGCCTCGGCGGCCGAAGCCGCGGTTGCTCATTCGGCGACGGACGGCGGTGCAAGTCCTGCTCCGTCGGTCGACGTGCGAACGTCCGAGTCGGCGGCAACGCCGGGTGCGGTCAGTGACGCCGGCAACGGACAGTAACGCTGGCAGCGGACAGTAACGCCGGCAGCGGTCAGAAAAGCGGGAACGAGCGGCGAATCCTACGCGGATTGGCCTGACACAGATACACGTTAGTGAACGCAACACGAATACTGGAAACACGTTCGTCGTCGATTCCGGCGACGAACGGCATGTTAGTCATGGAGGACTTGTCATGCGTCGGCTCATCTTTTCGGCGCTGCTTGGTTTGACGCTGTGCTGCGGCACGGGCTGCTTCTTGCCGATCTACTCGGCGGACCCCGCACAACGTACCCAGCAATTGATCTTCACGTCCGAAGACTTGCGCAACTTGCTTATGGAATGGGAACGCTTCTGGTTCCTCAACATGCCTGACCACATGACGGTGCAGCGCATCCATGGCGGCGTGATCTAGTTCGACGACGGTTGGTCGTCGTCGGATCGTGATCCCGATCGCAGCCGGTTCGGTCGCTCGATCGCGACCGTCGGGTGCGTAGCATCTCGAGCTGCCCCGATGTCGAGCCCTCTCTATGGGCGGCCCGCTGCCGCGCCGTGCCAAGGGTGCTGCGCGCGTGCAACACCGCGGCTACGGCGTCTGTCCGGCCGTTGTCGCCTCTCAGATCCCCCGGTACATTGGGCGTTTTCTGCCTCCGCCCCAACCGTTTTCTCCCGGGAGTCCGCCAGGGTGAACGCTTCGTCGCCCCCTGTTGATCTGTCTGTCCAATTGGGACGTTTGCGACTCCCCAACCCGATTTTGGTGGCGAGCGGCACGTTTGGCTACGCGCGCGAAATGGCGTCGCTGGTCGACCTGGCGAAGCTGGGCGGCATTCTCCCCAAGACGATCACGCGCCACGCTCGCCCGGGCAACAAACCGTGGCGGACGGTCGAAACGTCGGCCGGCTTGCTGAACTCCATCGGACTCGATAACGACGGCATCGCCGCGTTCCTGGAAGGCCACCTGCCCTACCTCGCGTCGCTCGGCGCCCCCCTCATCGTGAGCGTCGCGGGGAAGACGATGGACGAATTCGTCGAGTTGGCGGAGATGCTGGAGGGGCGGACGGGGATTGCGGCGGTCGAGCTGAATGTGTCGTGTCCGAACGTCAGCGGCGGCGTCGATTTCGGCGCGGACCCGGCGGCCTGCGAGCGGGTGGTGTCGTCGGTGCGGGCGAAGTGCAGCTTGCCGATTCTCGCGAAACTGACCCCCAACGTGACGCGCATCGCCGACGTCGCGCGCGGCGCGGAAGCGGGCGGCGCCGATGCGATCTGCCTCATCAACACGGTGCTCGGCATGGCCGTCGATTGGCGTCGCCGTCGGCCGCTCTTGGGGAACGTGGTGGGAGGGCTGAGCGGACCGGCGATCAAGCCGATCGCCCTGCGTTGCGTCCACCAAGCGGCTCAGGCCGTCAAGACGCCGATCGTCGGCATCGGCGGGATTTCGAATCTGGACGATGTGATGGAGTTTTTGGTGACCGGCGCGTCGGCCGTGCAGATCGGGACGGCGAACTATTTCGACCCGACACTGAGCGAGCGGCTGGTGGATCAGCTGCCCGGGGCGCTCGCGGAGGCCGGCGTCGGTTCGGCCCGCGAATTGGTGAAGACATTGAGGCTTGAGGCTTGAGATTACAAGGGTGCGACATGCGCGTGCTATCGGGAATTCAGCCGACCGGCCGATTCCATTGGGGCAACTACTTCGGGGCGATCCAGCAGTATCTCGATCTGCAACATGGCAACGAAGCCTATTACTTCATCGCCAATCTGCATGCCTTGACCACCGTCCGCTCGAAGGTCGACCTGGAGCGGTACACGCTCGATGCAGCGCTCGACCTGCTCGGCTTGGGGCTGAACCCCGATCACGCCACCATGTTTGTGCAGTCGGACGTGCCGGAAGTGTCGGAGTTGTGCTGGATCTTGATGACCGGCACGCCGCTAGGGTTGCTGGAGCGATGTCACGCGTACAAGGACAAGAAGTCGAAGGGGATCGCCGCCGACGCGGGGCTCTTCACCTACCCCGTGCTCATGGCGGCCGACATTTTGGCCTACGACGCCGATGTAGTGCCGGTGGGAGAAGACCAGGTGCAGCACATCGAAGTGTGCCGCGATCTGGCGGGCAGCTTTAACCACGCCTACGGCGAAGTGTTCGTCCTGCCCAAGCCGAAGGTTCTCTCCCACGCCGCTCGCGTGCCGGGGACGGACGGCGAAAAGATGTCCAAGAGCTACGGCAACACGATTGAGATCTTTGAACCGGCGTCGGCGGTGAAGAAGAAGGTGATGCGCATCGTCACCGACTCGCGTCCCATGGAAGCGCCCAAGGACCCGGCGACCGACCATCTGTATGAGCTCTTTGCGCTGTTTGCGACGGACGCCGAAAAGGAAGAAATGGCGGCCCTGTATCGGCGAGGCGGCTTCGGCTATGGGCATGTGAAGAAGGCGCTGGTGGAAGTGGCCGAACGCTACTTTGGACCGGCTCGAGCGCGGCGCGAGGAGTTTGCGGCGGACCCGAAAAAGGTCCGCGAGATTCTGGGCGACGGAGCGCAGCGGGCGCGCGCGAAGGCGGGGGCCGTGTTGCGGCGAGCCAAAGAGGCGTGCGGGCTGGGTTAGTCGCATTTCGAAGGACGCTGCGTCATGAACGTCGTGGGAATTGGCACCGACATCGTCGAAAGTCTGCGAATTGCGCAGATGATCGAACGTCATCAAGACTTGTTCCTGACGCGCGTATACACCACGCATGAAATCCAATACTGCTCGGCGCGCAAAGCCGCGACGCAGCATTACGCGGGCCGTTGGGCCGCGAAGGAAGCGGTGCTCAAGGCGATCGGCACCGGCTGGTCGCAGGGCATCCAGTGGACCGACGTCGAGGTGCGGAACAACGAAGGGGGCGCGCCGCGAATCGTGCTCGCCGGCGTCGCCGCCGAGATCGCCAAACAGATGGGAATCGACGAGGTGCTGATCAGCATCTCGCATTGCCGCACGCATGCCACGGCGTTTGCGATCGCCGTGCGGACGCCGACCAGCGACTTGGATTGACGACGCGGCACGATGAACGCTGCCTCACCTTGCTTCGCCTGCAGCCCTTTGGCAGGATACTGGGCTGGAATTCTTCTCCCCGGCAGCTTGGAAGCGCCCTGTGATCCTGCATCGATATAGTCTGCGTTCCATGCGGCAACGTCCCGGCCGGACGATCCTCACCGCATGTTCCATTGTGATCGGCGTGGCCGCGGCAGTCGCCGTGACGCTCATCAGCGACACGACGCGCAATGCCTACGACGTGATGTTCGCGACGGTCCGCGGCAAAGCGTCGCTCGAGGTCTCCTCGTCGGCGAACGTGTTGCTTTCGCCCGATCTGCTGGCGCTCGTGGAGCGCGTCCCGAACGTGTCGGCCGCCGTGCCGCTGGTGCAACGCTACAGTTCGCTCTCCGTGCGCGGGAAGCGAGTCCGTCTCCAGGTGCTCGGCATCGATCCGGCGCGCGACGGGGCGGTCCGCGAGCGCGACTTGGCGGCCGGATTGGAGTTGGGTACCGGGGACGAGATCCTGCTAGAGGAACACTTCGCGAAACAGTTGGACATTAAGGTCGGCGAGCGAGTGACGTTGCTGGGGCGGCAGGCGACCCGTCCGCGCCCGTTCCAAGTCGTCGGTTTTGTGAAGATGAAGGGGAGTTCGGCGATCCGCCAATCGGGCGTCGCTTTCATGACGCTGCCCCGTGCACAATCGCTGTTCATCGACCGCAAATCGCGCAAATTCGACGCTATCCAAATCGTGACGAAGCCCGACGCGCCGCTCGACCCGATCAAGTCGAAGATCGGCGACCTGCTGCCGAAGGGGGTCGAGGTGCATCCGCCCGCGACCGACTCGAACATCCTGCAAGAAACGCTGCTCTCCGCTCACGAAGGCCTGTTGTTGGCGACCGGACTGTCGCTGCTGCTCGCGGCCTTTCTGATCTTGAACACGTTTTTGATGAATGTGGGCGAGCGGCGGCGGCAATTTGCGACGCTGCGCGCGATTGGCGCAACGCGTCGTCAAATCGCCGGCATGCTGTTGTGGGAAAGTTTCTTTTTTGGGGCGATCGGGACGGCGATCGGCATCGGCGCGGGCATCGCTTTGGCCTGGACGCTCAACGAAACGCTCTCCAGCGTGCTCGATGTGTCGCTGCCGCCGATTACTCCGGCGCTTAAGACGGCCGAACCGTACGCCTGGGCCGTCTTTTTCGGGTTCTTTGTATCGCTGGTGGGCGCCTTAGCGCCGGCCTTCCAAGCCGGCCGAGTTTCGCCGCTGGAAGGGCTCAGCCGAGTTGCACCGCAAGACTTGCGCGGCGTTGGCCCGTGGCGCATGGGAATCGGCGTCGTCGTGATCGCCGTCAGCAGCTGGTACATTTACGCCGGGATGGCGAAGATCGTCGAAACCGACATTGCCATCCTTGCGGCGACATGTCTGCAAATTGGGCTGGTGATGCTCCTGCCGCTGGGGCTGCCCCCGCTAGGGCGACTGGCGGTCTGGTGCCTGCAGCCGTTTGTCGCCATCGAAGCCCGCATGGCCGAGAAACAGTTGCTGCGCCACCGCAGCCGCTCGTCGCTCACCATCGGCGTTCTCTTCGTCGCCGGCAGCACGGGCATCGGCATCGCTCACTCGGTAATCGACAACGTCAACGACGTGAAAGACTGGTACCGCCAGACCGTCATCGGCGACTTTTACGTTCGCGCCCTCATGCCCGACTTTTCGACCGGCTTGAACGCCGACCTGCCCGCGGAACTCGAACGAGACTTGCACGCGATTCCCGGCCTGGCGAATGTCGACCGCGTGAAGCTGATGACGCAGCAAGTGCGCAAATCGACGACCACCTCGACGGCGACAGGAACTGTCGGTTCGGCGAGTCCCGCGACGGCGGCGACGGTCGCGTCGGATTCGTCCGCGCCGGTCGTCGCGGCGCCCGATGATGACATCAAAGTGATTGCGGTAGTCCGTGAATACAACGAAGGCGGGTTGTTGCCGTTCGATCTGCTGGAAGGCCGCCCCAAAACGCTGTACGACGAAATGCGCGCGGGCGGCGTCGTCTTGGGCAACATCCTGGCCAACAAGTTGTCCGTGCAAGTCGGCCAAACCATCACGATGTCGACGGTCGACGGCGATCGCCAACTGACAGTCGCCGGCATCACCAACGACTACATGGTCGGCGGCCTCTCCGTCTACATGGAGTGGCAAGCGGCCGAGAAGCTCTTTGAGATGCCGGGCGCCGACGCGTACGTGATTCGCGCCGAGTCGGGGCAATTGGATGGCGTTCGAGAGTCGCTCGAACAGCTCACGGGCCGCTACGGAGTGATCTTGCAATCGGCGGCCGACATTCGAGCGCTAATCGACCGGATGATTTTGGGGATCGACGGCTGTTTATGGGGACTCATTGTGCTCGGCTTCGTCGTGGCCGCGTTCGGCGTGGTCAATACGTTGTCGATGAGCGTGCTGGAGCAAACTCGTGAGTTAGGGCTGCTGCGCGTCGTCGCCATGACGCGGATCCAAGTCTTACGGACGATTCTCGTGCAGGCCGCGATCATCGCCCTCGTAGGACTTGTTCCGGGCATCGCCGCCGGAAACGCGATCGCCTACCTCATCAACTTGGCCACAAAGCCAGCGACCGGCCGCGATATTGCCTTCGGATTCCACCCCGAACTGCTGTTCGGCACGCTGCTCGCCGCCCTGCTGGTGACGTTGCTAGGCGCCTACTTCCCCGCCCGCCGCGCGTCCAACGTTCAGCTGGCCACCGCGCTCCATTACGAGTAATACCCCGTAGGACAGGCTTCCAGCCTGTCTCCGCAGGCAAACACCGACAAGCCTGCACAGACATGCCTGGGGCGGCGCGGCAATCCACGGGGTGGTTGGGCTTGGTGGTTTGTGGTCACAGGCTGGAAGCCTGTGCTACGGGGGCTTGAACGGAGCGGCGGATGATAAACGAATCTCAGACGCAGCGGCGGAACGGACGCCGCGTGCTGGCGATGCTAGGTTGGAGTCTCGCGCTTGGAGTCTGCGTTTTGCCGTGGACCGCCGCTGCGCCGAGGTTGGTGCGAGGACTGCAGGCCTGGCGCACCGGCGGCCCCGCCGCCTTGGTGGTCTATCCGCCAAGCCAGTATCGAGGCACGGCGACAGGAGGCTGGTCGGAGTCAGCGCGCCAGGCTGTCTTGGGAGGCGCCGGGTGGGCGGCGATCGGAGTCGTCCTAACCGGCGGACTACTGGCCGCCTTCCTCATTCAGCGCCGGCACAATTCCTCCGACTCGCCCCCGTAGGACAGGCTTCCAGCCTGTCTCCGCAAGCAAGCACAGACAAGCCTGCACCGACATCCTTGGGGCGGCGCGGCAATCCGCGGGGTGGGGGTTTGGTTGGTCTTGGTGGTTTGCGGTCACAGGCTGGAAGCCTGTGCTACAGCGCATTCTCCCTAGACTGCCGCGTCATTTTAACCGGAAAGTTTGACTAAACCTTCCGACTCGCGCTAACCGATACATGCTGCACGATCCGCAGAGTTGTATTGGCAGGGGAATAGGCGCGAGGAGTGAGTCATGGCTCGCAAGTCGTTGGTGTTTTTCGTGATGCTCCTGATCGGGAGCTGGTCAAGCGCTGGGCAAGCGCAAGAGGGCGCCGCCCCTGGTAATGGCGAAGTGCTGCGTTGGACGACGCCGCGGGCGCAAGTGCGACCGGCGACGAGTCCCTCGACGCCGCGGTTTCAGCCGCAGGGCCGGTCGGTGGTGATCCCCGCCGGCAGCCCGCTCGCGAACTCGGCCCCCTTCGACGTCATCCAAACGGCCGCTCAGTCGACCGAGGAACCGGCGCCGGTGGAAGAAGCCGCGTCCGTGCTCAAACGACGCGGCGCCGCCGGTCGCGGGCCAAGTCGCTCGGCCGACGCGGGATCGGCGGAGGAATCCAACTTCCCCGTGACCGTCGCCGCTCGACGCTTGGGCGGAGGCGGCGCCAATGCGGCCGCGACGCCCGCTGTGCCGCCGACCACTCCGCAACACGCCGACGCCCCCGCGCCGCGCGTCGCCGCCCACTCGGGCAGCAGCGCCAAAACGGCCGGCGTCCCCAAGTCGCTCACCGTCCGCTGCCCCTCCCCGACGCTGGTCGTGGAAGCGATCGGACCGAAGTCGGTCACCGTGGGTCGTCCGGCCAATTTCTCCGTCTCGGTCCGCAATCCAGGCCAGGAACCGGCCGTGAATGCGGAAGTGCGAGTGGCGATTCCGGTTTGGATCGAAACGGCCGCCCTGCAAGCCAGCGTGGGAGATGTCAGCCGTCCCGAGTCGACCGAGTCGAATCCGACCGATGGGTCGGTCATTTGGCAGATCCCCGAGGTGGCGCCCGGCGGCCACGTCGAGTTGGCGATGCAGGTGATTCCTCGCGAGAACCGGACCTTCGAACTGGGACTGCAGTGGACGGTGCAGCCGGCCAGCGCCGTCGCCGCGATTGCGGTCCAGCAGCCCGAGCTCGCGTTGTCGGTCGCGGGCCCGAAAGATGCAAAGTTCGGCGAGAACGTCACGCTGCTCATCACCGTCGCCAACCCGGGCACGGGCGACGCCGAGAACGTGACCGTGCGACTCACGACCGGCGCCAACACTCCAGAAATGATCCCGGTTGGACTCATCCCCGCCGGCCAACAGAAGCAGATTGAAGTGCAGATGACGGCCAATCAACCAGGGACGATCGCGATCGCCAGCGAAGCCACCGCCGACGGCGACATTCGCGCTGAGAATGCGACGGAACTGCTGGTGAAGCGGGCCGAGATTCAGTTGGCGGTGACGGGCCCGGACAAGGCCTACACGGGTTCGCCCGTGACATACCAAGTGCGAGTCAGCAACTCGGGTACCGCGGCGGCCGAGGACACGACGGTGCAGATCACGCTGCCGGTGGGTGCAAAGCTGGAAGCGGGGACCGAAGGCAGCCAGTCGACCGAAGCCGGTTTGGTGTGGAAGGCGGGCCTCCTGCCGCCGGGCATCGAACGCGTGTTCGAAGTGCAGTGCGAATTGTCGACGGCCGGCGAAAATCGCTTCGAGGCCAAGGTAAGCGCCGCCGGCGGCGTTGCCGCGTCCGAAACGGCCGCTACCGAAGTGCAGGCGTTGGCCGACCTGAAATTGACGGTCTCGGAGCCGCAGGGCGCTCGACGCGTGGGCGAAGAGATTGTGTATGAAGTGACGATCGCCAACCGCGGCTCGAAGGCTGCCGAGGAAATCCAGGTGCTGGTGCAGTTCTCGGAAGGCATCGAGCCGCAGAGCGCCGAAGGCGGCGTCGCGGAACTCGCCGAAGGCCAAGCCGTGTTCCAGCCGATCGCTCGCCTGGGCGCCGGTCAGAAGACGGTGCTCAAGGTGCGAGCGAAGGCCGAAACGGCCGGCAACCACCGCTTCCGAGTGCAGGTGTCAGGCGACAACGGCGAGACGCAATTGGTCTCGGAAGGAACGACGCGGTTCTTCGGCGACGCATCGCAAGGCGCCGCGACCGAACCCGCCGCCGCTCCCCGCACCGCGGGACGCCCCACTCCGGCTCGCCGCTAAGCCGGCGAGTCTTCCCTGATACGGCCGACCGTCGCAAGACGGCGGCGAGAAACGTCGTGAGTTGCTGGGACGACGGCCCCTGGGATTGGCGGGGGCCGTCGTCGTTTTTTGACCGAACTGCAAACTGCACAGTCAGACGCGATTCAGTCAGACGCGATTTAGTCGGACGCGGCAGCGTCGATGAACGTGAGCGGCACGTCGGAAAGCGGGTCGGTGATGCGGATCGCCAGCTTCCCCTGCAACAGGTCGTCGATGGCGTTGCCGACCACGGTCGCACGCCAACCTTGCGCCAACGCCGGCGGCGGCTCATGTCGAGCCGAACCCAACTGGAGACGGTAGGCGATCAAGTCGCGTACATCTTCCACCGTCCCCACCAAACTGGGCGCCACGTGCGCTCGATGGCACAGGCTGCTGACGGCCGTGTGCAGGAACTGGCCGAGCAGGTTGAGTTGCGGCCGGCCGGCGCGCGGCGCGGGCTGCGGGCAGTCTTCGTCAGGCAGCGCGAGGGCCCGTTCGATGCAGGCCGAGACCTGCGGCAGGTGTTTTTGCAAGTCGCCCCGCTCCAGTCCGCGCACGGCGCGAATCCGCCGTGGGTCGGCCGTTTGGCGTCGCGCCAACTCGATGATCAAGTCGTCGCGCAATACGCGTCGCACGGGCCAATTTCGCTGTTGCGCCAGCGATTCGCGCCAATGCCACAGCTCGCGCACAATCGCCAAGACGCGGAACGACAAGCCAGTGACGCCCGACAGCCGCCGCCACCGCTCCCCTTCTTCATACTCTTCAATGTGGCTCTGCCAAACTTCAATCTCCGACTCCATCCAGGCGGTGCGTCCCAGCTTGGCGATGCGCGACGACAACAGCGTCCGAACTCGTTCCAGATAGACGACGTCCAGCAGTGCATATTCCAACTGCGAGTCGCTCAAGGGGCGGCGGCGCCAGTCGGTGCGTGTTTCGCCTTTGGAGAGGGAATGGCCGAGCAGCTTGGAGATGAGGTTGCTGTAGGACGCCGGGTATTCGTAGCCGACCAAGCCGGCGGCCAACTGGACGTCGAACAGTTGCTGCGGGCGTTGGCCCGTGGCCCAGCGACAGAAGCGAAATTCCTCGCGTCCGGCGTGCACGATCGTCTCGTGACCGGCGGCGACGATGAGTTTCCAGAAGGGCGTCATGTCGGGAATCGCGAGCGGGTCGATGACCGCCAAGCGTTCTCCGACCGCGACCTGCACCAGACACAGTTCCGGGCGATACGAGTCCTCGGAGACAAACTCCGTATCAAAGGCGATCCACGGCGCAGAAGCGGCCGAGGCGCAGAATTCGTCGAGGTGCTGAGGTTGCGTAATGTGTTCGTATTTCACGTGCAGGATGATAACGCAATCGAGCGGCGTTTTCCACCGACCGCCGCTACAGGCCGACGTCCCTTTTTGCTAACGTGTCCCCTATGACCGAACCTTGGCTGCGATCGAATTCCCGTGCGGTGCTCGCACTGCTAATTCTCCCGCTGCTGCTTGTCGCAGTCGGGGCCGTGCTGGCGGCGCTGCCCGCATGGCGCGCCGCCCCGTGGCCCATTCCGACCGCCGGCGTCCTCCTGCTGGCGATCGGCCTCGCCGCCGCTTTCAGCCTCTGGCGGTGGTCCCGAATTCCGCGACTGGCCTACGCCGACGGGCAGCTCTTGGTCTACCTGCAAGGCACGACGCCGGAACGCGTGCCCATCGAACAGGTCGAAGTCTTCTTTCGCGGCCAAGGGGACGCGCGACTCGCCAATCGCCGCGACCCCGACGTCAAAACGAACACGATCGTCGTGCGGCTGGCCGAAGCCGACGAGTCGTGGCACAACCGTACCGTGAACCCCTCTCTCGGGCAGTGGGAGGGGGGATACATCATCATCCGCGGCACCTGGTGCGAACCGATCACCGTCGACCTGCTCCGCAAGCTCAACGCCCAGCTGGTCGCCGTCCATCGCGCGCTGCGACCGTGCGGCGAGTCCTGTACGGGGGAGGGCTGTGGAGCATGATGCAACTGCTGGTCAGCGTCCGCGATGAGGCCGAAGCGCGCGACGCCTGCGCTGCGGGCGCTGCGTTGATCGACCTCAAAGAACCGATCGCCGGCCCTCTCGGCCCCGTCCACGTCTCGTCGTGGCCCGCCATTCGAGCCGCCGTCGGCGACGGTGCGCCGTTAAGCGTCGCGCTCGGCGAGCTGACCGACCCGCACCTGCTTGACCGAGTCTCCCGACTGTCCGGCTTCGACTTTGCCAAGATCGGGCTGGCCGGGCTCGCGGACGCCCCGGACTGGCCCCAGCGGCTCGCCGACGTCTGGCGCCGCATTCCGGCGACGACGCGCAAAGTGGCGGTCGCTTACGCCGACTACGGCCGCTGCGCCGCGCCGCCTCCGGAACAAATCCTGGACGCGGCCCCCGCGGGTTGTTCCGCGTTGCTCATCGATACCGCGACCAAGGGGCCCGGCGAATCGCTATTCGACCACCTGACTGCAGGTCGCCTGCGAGTCCTGATCGAAGCCGCTCGACAACGTCGCTGGACCGTCGTCTTGGCCGGCTCTCTACGTCTCGAACGACTCGACGACGCCGCAGCCCTCGCGCCCGACTACGTGGCCGTGCGCGGCGCCGTTTGTCGCGGCGCTCGCGACGGACGACTCGATCCCCAACTGGTTCGCGATTGGGTCCGCGCCGTTCGCGAACGCGCCCCCTCGTGCGCCTCTTCACCACCGCCATCCACCATTAACCGGAGTCGTCACGCATGCCCGAATTCGTAACCACCGTTCCCCATTCGCTCGGCCAAGCCCAAGCCCGCACACAACTCGAGTCGGTCCTGCCGCGGTTGGTCGAGGGCTTCGGCGACCACGTGACCGACATGCAAGGGGAATGGCGCAGCAACGAACTGCACTATGGATTCGTAGCGTTGGGCATGTCGATCCAAGGCCGATTGGTCGTCGAAGAAGCCGCGGCGCATGTGCACTGCAAAGTCCCCTTCGCAGCGATGCTGTTCAAGGGCCGCATTGAACAAGAGATCAAGACCCATTTGGGCGCCGCGCTGCGTCCCATCGCTTAACGGGGCCGCAGCGCTTCGCGGGGCCGCCGCGCCAAGCGCGGCTCCAGCGACCTACGGCGGGCTGCGTTTCAGGATCACGCGGCTCTCGCGGATCTCCGCTTCGCAACCAGTGCCGCGCAGCGCCGCCGCCAGCAGATCGGCCAGCGACGCGTTCTCCACGGCGAACGATACGCGCACTTCCAGCGCGTCGCGCAGCGCATCGGGAATCTCGAGCGTCAGACGCTGCTGTTCGGCGATGTACTGCAGCACGCGACTCGAGGTCTGCTGGTCGACCTTCATCGTGAACGTCTTTACTCCCTCGCGCACCTGCGGTCGCGTCACCTTCTGCCCCCGCGCCAGTCGCTCGGCCAGCTCGACGTCTTCCCATCGTCCACGCACGATGATCTTCGCGCCGCTCGTCTTCACTTCGACCTCGGGATACTTCTGACTAAGCTCCGCCGCGACGCGCGCCGCCGTCCCCTTCGGCGCGACGGTTCGCTCGATCACCGGCGACTCGGGAAACGGTTCAATCGCCAACTGGCTGCCAGCGATTGAAAACGTGAGATCGAACCCGGCCAGCACGAGCGTCAATCGATCGGCCCAGGCCAGCGGCGGGAGTTGTCGCGCGGCCCAGAGGTCATGAGGAACGCGTTTGTCGAGTTCCGGAACGGACAATCCGGCTTCGGACGCCAAACGGGCCACTAATTGCCGCGGTTCGGTCAACTCGGGCCACTCCATCGCCTTCGGCGCCACGAACGTGGGACGACGATCTGGAAATCGTTCTTCCACCTCCGCGCGCCGAAGCGCAGCGATCGTCGGCAAGCGCCGGACGCAATCTTGCGGGCCGAAGTAGACGACTCCGTCGAGTCGGCAGACGGCGGCGTCCAAGCGGCCGGCGATGCGCCGACAGCCGACTTCCAGCGTGTCGTCGGGAATGACGATGTCGAGCAGGCGATCGGGATCAAGGCGGCGATCGAGCCACGCGGCGACGCGACGCTCGCGCGTCAATCGCGTCAGTGCGTCGCGAGTCGCGACACCTTGCCAAGAGGCCGCAAACGACTCTTCCTCCCATGCGCGCCGCAGTTCTTCTCCTCGGCGCAAGGCGGGCGTTTGAGCGGAAACGGCGCCGACGCACAGGCCTATCGCCATGAGAACCAGGCAACCGGCGAACTTCGGCGCCACGTCACGCGTAGGAGTGACGTGAGTCGCTCGTTCGGGCCTTCGCAGCCGAATCACGAGGCGCCAAGACTTGGCACGCGTAGACGGACGAATCATGCTAGCTTCTCAGGGACTTCTACGATTGCGCAAATTGCAGCGACCAGCGATTTGCGGCAAGCCGCGCAAAGACTGCGAGTTGTTTCATTCTTACGGAAACGGGCCCGCGCGAAAAGGCAAATTTCGCTTGAGTCGACTCAACGAAATCATTGAGCCGCCGCGCGTGCCGGATTATGCTCGCCCTAGTCACTTGTTCGCGGTTTCTTTCGAAACTTTTCTCTCCCTTCTAGGCTTCGAAAGCGTCGCGAACGCAACCCCAGGATCAATCCCGTGCTCCCGTCCACCGCACGTCAGCCGCATCTGGTGAATCTCTACCAACGGTATTTGCAGAACGAGCACACGGCGGGTTTCGTCCAGGCCGTCGCCGCTCGTTATTCGGTCGGGACGCTGGAGCGACTGACCCAGTCCGGCTCGCGTCTGTCGCGCCGCGCCGCCACCATGGCGCTCGGCTTCCTGGGCGACATGCGTTCCAACAGCGTGCTCGCTCGAGCGCTCCATGACGCGGACCGCGGCGTGCGCATCTTGGCGGAAGCGGGGCTGCGCGAACTATGGTGCCGTGACGGCGCCGTGGAGCATCGCCAGCAACTGCGCGTCGCCATGCGGCTCAATGTGGCCGAGGCGTTCGACGAAACGATCGACTCCGCCACGCAGCTCATCGAAGCCGCTCCCTGGTTCGCGGAAGCCTGGAATCAGCGTGCGATCGCCTATTACCACTTGCAGCAATTCGCCGAGTCGGTGAATGACTGTCGACAGGCGCTGGATCGCAACCCGTTCCACTTCGCCGCCGCCGTAGGTTTGGCGCACTCGCATCTGGAATTGAACCAGCCGTACGAAGCGCTCGACGCTTTCCGGTTGGCGATCGAGTTGAATCCGGACTTGGACGGCATCCGATCGCAGATCCGATTCCTGGAAGAGTCGCTCGAAGGACGGCTCGAATAGTTTGGCCAACGACTGTCGGCTAACGACCGTCGGCTAACGGGGCGCTTCGACCACCTCGAAGTCGCTGCCTTTGACGCGCCGCAGCGGTTCATGCAACACGGGAATGCGTTCGTCCGGCGTGCAGGACAACGCCCATTCAATCCCGTTGTCGGCGACCAACATGCCGTACTTCTTGAGTCCCTTCAGGATCGCTTGCACCTCGGGAGGGAACGGGCGAATATCGAAATCGGCGCGCAGCCGGAGGCGTTCGCCCATTCGCGGCAGGTTGGGATCGGTGAGTCGACTGGCGAAGTGCGTCGCCGGCGAGACATAAGCGCGTCGCGAACGGCGGACGGTAACGCGCATAGCGTGCTCCACTTCGCCGCGTTGCAGTTCATCGTAGCGAATGACGGCGGGGAAGATCGGCAGCCCCGCCGCGTCGGCCGAAGTCCAACCGTCGGGCCGCAAGCGATTCGAGCGGAGGTCGAAGATCGACGCTTGGCTGGCCGTCCAACCGCCGTCGACTTTCTTCATGCCGAAAAACTCGTACAGCACGCCGGCGACCGGATCGACGACGATCGCATGCCGATCGCCGCCCTGTCCACGCGAATCGCGTTGCACCTCGTCGAGCGTGACGTCGCGCCAAGCCGGATCGCGGCGATAACTGGCGGGCCAGCCTTCGATTGGAGTGTTGTCGGGAAGCGGATACGGCCCCGGATCCGATTCGTCGGGATACTCGACGACTTTCAGCGGCGACTTCGGGTGTCCTGGCGGCACGATGATCGGCGCCATGTCGGTGTTGTAGCGCAGCGGTTTTTGAGCGCCGATGGAGTCGATGATGGCGCGCGAATTCGGGTGGACGGGCCACTGCGACACATCCTGGTTCCACGGATTGTCGGCCGGGAAGACTTGCAGGGCGGAGAAGATCCGATCCGCCTCGGGCGTGTCGCACATGACGACGCGCGAGATGGCGGGCATGGCCGGCAACGATCGACCGCTGGAGTGCTTCCGCGCGGCGGGCTCTGCCGCGGCGGAGTGCGGACTCGCGATAGAGCCCAGCATCAGGCCCGCACTCAACCAGCCCGCACTCAACCAGCCCGCACTCAACCAGCCCGCAATGAGCCAGCCCGCAATCAACCAACCCGCAGTGCGTCGCGCCGGTTCGCCGCGTCCTCCGTCTAGGCTGCTTCGTAGACGGCGTCTCGCGCATCGAAAGCGGCTGAGCATGCGGCGCTCCTCGTGGTTACGCGCTTTGTCGGAATTGAATTTCGTGCAGGCGGCGATAGAGGTCGCAACGAGCGATCAGTTCGGCGTGCGTCCCGCAATCGACGATCCGCCCTTCGTCCATCACGACGACTCGATCGGCCAGATCGAGCGTCGAGAGGCGGTGCGTAATCATGATCGCCGTGCGTCCCACGATGAAGGCCTCCAGCGCCTTATGGATCAAGTGTTCGCTTTCCAGGTCCACTTGGCTCGTCGCCTCATCGAGGATCAGAATGGCCGGGTCGCGAAGGATGGCCCGCGCCAAGGCGATGCGTTGTCGTTGTCCGCCGGACAGCTTCGTCCCTTGTTGACCGACGACTGTGTCGTAGCCCTTTTCGAGCCGATCCAGGATGAAACTGTGGGCGTGCGCCTTCTTCGCCGCCTCCACAACCTGCTCATCGGTTGCATCCGGCGTGCCGTACCGGATGTTGTTAAGCACCGTGTCGTTGAACAATTGCGTTTGCTGCGTGACGAGCCCGATCTGGCTGCGGAGGTCGCGCAAGCGGAAATCGCGAATCGAAGCGTCGTCCAGGCGAATGTCGCCCGACGTCGGTTCGAAAAAGCGCGGCAGTAGATTGATCAGCGTCGACTTGCCGCAGCCGTTGGGGCCGACGATCGCCAGCGATTCGCCGGCGCGAATGGCGAGCGAGACGTCGCGCAGCACCAGATTTTCGGGGCGATAACCGAAGGACACACGGTCGATATGCAGCGTTTGGAAGGCGGTCGGCAGCGCTCGAGGTTCAGCCGGGTCCGTAATCGTCGGTTTCTGGTCGAGGTAACCGTACAGGCGATCGCTGGCCACGACGGCGCCTTGCAGCACGCTATAGATTTCGGACATCTTGCGTACGGGATCGCTGGCGCCTGCGAGCAGTCCGTAGAAGACCAGCAGCGTCGAGAAACTGAGCGGCCGACTGCACATGCGGATGCCGAACAAGTGAGTTTCTTGATTCAGCACCAAGTAGGCGCCGGACACCAGCGCCATCGAGATCATGCCGACGCCTAGCACTTCGATCACGGGCTTCGCCAACGAGGCGTACAGCGAGGTCCGCATCGACTTCGAATACATCTCGTGCGCCACTCGCACAAATCGATTCCGTTCAAAGCGTTCCATCGTGTACGCCTTGATCGTCTGAATTCCGGCGAACGTCTCGGAGATGACTTGGAAGTAGTGCGTGTTCTGCTCGAGCGCCCGGCGACTGGCGCGCTTGATCGAGCGGGACAAGCTGCGAATGAGCAGAAATGAGATCGGGGCGCACACCAGCGACAGCAACAGCAACTGCCAGCAGATCCACGCGGCGCCCGCCAGACAGGCGATCATCTTCAGCGGTTCGCGGAGGCTGGTGCCGCACAGATGCGATAGTCCTTGCGCGACCGACCCCGAATCGGCCGTAAAGTGACTGAGATACTTGCCGGCGCTCTGGTCGTTGAAAGCCGCCATGTCCATGTCCAGCGACGTGCGGTAACAGGCCTTGCGCAGCTCCAGGAGCACCAACTGCGATAGTCGCTCGACCAGCAGCAAGTTGCAGACAAGCAGCGAGTCCTTGATCAAGGTGGAAACCATGAGCAGGCCGATCGTCAGCAACAGCGTGCGAAACGGATCGCGCGGAACGTAGCGTTCGATCCACGGCCGCGACAATTCGAACAGGGCCAGCGCCTTCCGTTCGGCGGCGAGCCGATCTTGAACGATCGAACGCGTTTGCGGGTCGGACGCCGCCTCCGCCTCCTGCTCCAGCCGTCGGCACTCCGCCTGCGACGTCGCCGCCTTGTCGTCCACCCATTCTTGCAACGACTTGCCGCTGACGATCACTTCGAAGAACGGATACACGACGCCGATGTTGCCGCCCCACAACAGGGCGACGGCGAGCGACGTGGCGACGATGCCCGCCAGCGTCCAGGGGTAGGCGAGCGACAGACGCAGAACGCGACCAAAGTTCTTCATGAGCAGCCTATCCGTAGGCGAGGGACCAGGATCCTTCCGAGCGGGTTCTAGCATAGCCGGCCGGAGCGGCCAATACGGACCGCCGCAGATTTCGCTCTTGCCCCATTTCGCCGAATCGAACACATTGTCGCCGCATCGTGAAATCGCACGGAACGTGATTTCCCTTTGCGCACGCGCCTCCGGTACTCGCCCCATCGCTCAGAAAGGATGCCATGAGCCATTCGTCGCCTCGCCGAGCACTCATCACAGGAATCACCGGCCAAGACGGTTCGTACCTCGCCGAACTCCTGCTTGAAAAGGGTTACGAAGTCCATGGCATCGTACGTCGGGCCAGTCAATTCAACACCGAGCGGATCGACCACTTGTACCCTGACCCGCACGATCCTCGCCGACGTCTCTTCCTGCACTACGGCGATCTGTGCGACGGTTCGAGCCTCACGAATCTGATCCTGTCGACCGAACCCGACGAAATCTATAACCTGGCCGCTCAAAGCCACGTCCGCGTGTCGTTCGACCAGCCGCTGTACTCGGTCGACGTCGGCGCGCTCGGCACGCTCCGCATCCTCGAGGCGGCTCGGCAATTGAAGCGCGTCAAGGACGTCCGCATTTATCAGGCGTCGTCCAGCGAAATGTACGGCAAAGTCGTCGAGACGCCGCAGCGTGAAACGACTCCCTTCCACCCTCGCAGCCCCTACGCCTGCGCGAAAGTGTTCAGCCACTATCAGATGGTGAACTACCGCGAAGCGTACGACATGTTCTGCTGCAACGGCATCCTGTTCAATCACGAATCGCCCCGTCGCGGCGAGACGTTTGTCACGCGCAAGATCACACGCGCCGCCACTCGCATCCGCGAAGGCCTGCAAAGCAAACTGTTCCTCGGCAACCTCGACGCCAAGCGCGACTGGGGCTTCGCCAAGGACTACGTCGAAGCCATGTGGCTCATGCTGCAACAGCCCGCCCCGGATGATTACGTCATCGCCACCGGCGAAACGCATGCGGTCCAAGAATTCCTCGAACTGACGTTCCAGCGAGTCGGTTTGCCGTGGAAGCAGTTCGTCGAACAAGACGAACGCTATCTGCGCCCCAGCGAAGTCGACTTGCTGCTGGGCGATGCGTCAAAGGCCCGAGAAAAACTGGGCTGGACCCCGCGCACCTCGTTCGCGGAACTCGTCAACCTCATGGTCGACGCCGATTGGGAAACTGCTCGCCGCGAACGCATCCTGGCCCAACGCGCCGTCGCGTAACGCTCTCGCTCCCTTCTCCTCGTCGGCTTCACGACGGGGAGAAGGGTCGGGGTTGAGGGACCTGACTCGCGGACGGTTGATTTGGCTTCCGCCTCGCCTTCGGCTGCGGGTTAAACGACTTTCAATTTCCGCCTCGCCCTAAGCGATTTCTAAGCGGCGCCAGCGCGCCGCCTACCAATTCGCGGTCCGCTGCTCCGAGCCGGCCGCTAGCGCGGCTCGGCTGAGGGCGATTAGCGCAACGCTTCGCAGCAACGGGCGAAGGTCTTCATGATCAGCGGCGCAATGTTGGGGCCGCAACTATTGATCTCGCCGTATTGCGACTTGGTGCGACCGTAGGCGTACGGCGCGGCTTCGTCCCACTGTCGTTTGGGAATGATGTATCCCAATTCGTCGTTCGCGAGCCCCATGACGAGCCACCGATCGGTGGGAACCAGCTTCTCGACGCTCGGCTCCAGCGGCGCGTCGGGGAAGTCGACGTGCGGTTCAACCGGCTCTTGAAACTTGCCGTACACCAACTCGGGATAAATCTCGCCCGGAATGCACGCCACGCTCAATTCGCCGAGCTTCAGGCAGGCGACTTCCGACTCCACGGCCAACGGTTTCGACGCGTCGCCCGCCGATTCAGGAGCGCCGAACGACTCGGGATCTCCCGTCCAGACCCAGGCCGCGCGTTTCAAGACGCCGATCGACCGCGCCGCTCGATAAATCTTGTTCTCCATCGGCAAGGCCACTCGCCGCGCGTCGTGAGCAAACGGCGTCAAGCGAATGGGGCGTGCCGCATCGATCGCTTGCGACGCCAGGTCCGCAACCGCCTCGCCGTAACCGATGCAATACGCAAAATCCCCTTCTTCTAACACCTTCCCCTCGGGCGACTGGATGCGACCGTCGGGCGGCGCCATGAGTCCGCCGACTGCACCGCTGAAGTACGCGACCGGGCAGTTGTAGCGTTGCTTCAACCGAGCCACGGTCGCATCGACGAAGTCCGCGGTCACCAACGTGTTGGCGCGTCCCATCGCCTCGGGGTGACTGGAGTACTGCACGAGCAACCCCAAGACGGCGCCGCCGCCGGGAGGCTGAAACTTCAGCACGCGGATGACCGAGTCCTTTACTTTGGGCAACCGCGAGTCGCCCACCAGCGTTTCGTCGTCCGCCGTGCCAAAGACGGCCTCCGCCGGCTTCAACTGCGACTCGGCCGCCTGCACGGCTTCGACCACGCGTTTCACGACGAGCTCCACGTATTGTTCATCGACGCCGCACTGGAACGGCGACGCTCCCCAGATGCCGATGACGTCGGGGCCTTCATGATTGTGCGTGCTCGACACCATCACATAGCGATAACCGGCCAGCGATTCGCGGATGCGTTTCACGGCCGGATACTGCAGCCCGATCAAGTCGACGCAGGCGAGCGCGATTTTCTGATCGCCGTCGCGCAGCACAACGGCTCGAGCGCGCAGCGGATCATGGACGCCCGTCGCGCGACGCCCCATGCCGTAGCCGGCCAGCCACACGGGCCGCCCGCTTTCCAAGGACGGCGTGATATCGGTCTCGCCGAACCCGACCTCCAGCGCCGCCGACGGCGCGGGGCTGGCGGCGTGTCCCAGCGTCAATAAGCACGCCGCCGCGATCGCTGCGCAGCGCGGGAACCAAGGCATCGAAAACATAGGCAGCTCCCGGAGTATCGCGGCGCGACGAGTTGATCGTCGACTGCGAGACCGATTAGTTCTCAAGCTTCTCGAATTGTTCCTTGGAGGGCGGCCAGAAGAACAAGCCCAGCGCAGCCGCGGCAGCCGCCGCCGAAAGGCACGGAATCAGGAACAGGCCGCGGAAACTGGTCTTGTCTCCGTCCGTGAACGCATCGAACAACGGCGGGCAGACGAAGCCGGCCAACAACGCGCCCAGCCCCAGGATCATCAGGTTGAACAACCCTTGGGCGCTCGAGCGAATGTCCTTCGGGAAATACTCGTCGACGAAAATGTACACGGTGGCGAAGAAGAAGGCGTAGCAGACGCCGTGCAAAACTTGCACCAGAATGATCAGCGCCTTGAAGTCGGGCGTGCCGCAGAACGAGAACACGGCGAAGCGCACCGCGTGCCCCAAAATGCCGACGATCATCGTCGTACGCCAGCCCAGCCGCTTGAGGCAGAAGCCGAGCACCGCCATGGTGAGAATCTCGGCGATCTGACCGATGCTCATTACCGGCGTGATCCAATTGCCTGGAATGCCCACTTCCGGCAAGAAGCGGCCGGTCCAGTTGAAGTAGCAGTTGTGCACGAAAGAGTCGGCCAAGGTCACCAGCCACAACACCATGACGAAGGGGTGCTTGAGCAGCTTCATTGACTTGAGCCACGCAAACGTATCGTCGCCGGCGACGACCGGCTTGGGCGGAGTGTGAGGGAGCGTCATGCTGAACCCGGCCAACAACAGCGACGCCAGGCCGGCGACGACGTAGGTGAGCGCCGTAGCGCTTTGCATGGCGGCGCCTTCCAGCGGCGAGGCGAAGACGGCGCTCAGCCAATCAATGGCGCCTTGCGCGTTCGCGGCCTTTACTTTGGCCCAATCCACCAGGATGAAAACCGGCGGCCACGCGGCGGCGATCCAGCCGATCGTTCCGCCCATGCGGACGATGCCGAATTCTTGCTGTGCATCCTTCATGGCCGCAAAGGCGATCGAGTTGGTGATCGAAATCGTCGGCACGTAGAAGATGCAGTGAATCAGCATCAGGGTGAAGAACGCCCAAAAGTTGCTGACGAAGGCGCATCCCAAGATCGACAATCCGCCGATTAAGTGACTGACGGCACAGAACTTCTCGGCGGCGAAGTTGCGGTCGGCGAACTGGTTGCTGAAGAACATCGCCAAGATGGCGGCGGCCGGAAAGGCGTTGATGATGAGCGACTGTTGGAGCGGGGTAAAATTGAGACTCGGCAAGTAACCGAAAATCAACGGGAGCCAAGCGCCCCAAATGAAGAACTCCAGGAACATCATCAAGAACAACTTGAACTTCAGCATGTCGCGGCTCTCGCGGAGATGGGACCTACGGGACTGAGGCGAGCGATTTTAGCGGCCGGTTCGAGCAGTGGGAAGCGACGGAGCCGAAGACGGGAAGAGGAAACTGGCGGCCGCTCTTCCCCGCCGCGCGCCTCGGGATATGATGGGGGAAAATCGACCTACCCGCCTAGGAGCCATCCCGCCATGTCGTGGACTTTCTCGAACTTCTCGTCGTCAACCGCCGCCCTGTTCGCTCGAGGAATCGTCGGGCTCGCCGTCACGGTCGGCTTGACGACTTCCGCCTCGATCGCGGCGGCGGCCGACTCGGCCAGTTGGCCCACATTCCGCGGCTCGGATCGATCGGCCGTCTCGCCCGACAAGGACTTGTTGCAGGCCTGGCCCGCGGAAGGCCCAAAGCTGCTTTGGGAAGCCAAAGGTGCAGGCCGCGGCTACTCCAGCCTCGCGATCGCCGATGGCCGCCTCTACACGCTCGGCGACGGCTCGTCGACCGCCGAGGACAAGGACGAATACCTGTTCGCCTACGATCTGGCCGACGGGAAGCAGTTGTGGAAGACGAAGACCGGAACCCCGTGGAACGAAGGGCCCGAGTCGTGGCAAAGCTCGCGATCGACGCCGACCGTCGACGGCGATCGCGTCTACGTACTCACGCCGCACGGCAAATTGTTTTGCTGCGAGTCGGCGACCGGCAAAGAACTGTGGACGGTCGACCTGAAAGCCGACTTCGGCGGCAAGAAGGGAGACAGCTGGGGGTATAGCGAATCGGTGCTCATCGACGGCGACAAGCTGGTCTGCACCCCGGGCGGCGACAAAAACACGATCGTCGCGCTCGACAAGAAGAGCGGCAAACAGGTCTGGACCACCGTCCGCGCCGGGGACCGCGGCGCCGGCCACGCCTCGATCGTGATCTCCGAAATCGGCGGCGTCCGAATTTACGTAACGACCACCGCCAGCGGCGCCATCGGCGTGCGGGCCGACGATGGAAAGTTGCTCTGGAGCTACGAGATTGAGCGGACGACGGCCGTAATTCCCACGCCGATCGTACGCGGCGATTTGGTGTTCTTCACCGCCGGCTACCGCCGCGGCGGAGCGCTGCTGAAACAGGTTCCGGGCGCGGACAAGTCGGCGACGGTGGAGGAGATTTACCCCATTAAGACGGAGTTGGCCAACAAGCACGGCGGCGTCGTGTTGGTGGGCGATTTCTTGTTCGGCGATTCGGACGACCAGGGCATTCCGTTCTGCGCGTCGCTGATGACGGGCGAAATCAAGTGGAAGGAACGGGGGTCGGGCCGCGGATCGGCCGCGTTCGCCGCCGCCGACGGTTGCCTCTACGTCCGCTTCCAGAACGGCACGCTGGCGCTCGCCAAGGCGACGCCGGACGGCTACAAGGAAACCGGCTCGTTCAAAATCCCCGGCTCCGACGCGCGCCCGAGTTGGTCGCACCCCGTGATCATCGGCGGCAAAATGTACCTGCGCGAGCAGGATTCGATCCTCTGCTACGACGTCAAGGCGCAGTAGGCTCCAGCGCCTCTGCGAGTTGCGATGACAACGGCCGCTTGGGCGGATCCCGCCGTGATTGATCTCGCCGTCGCCCTCGCGCGACGGCTGCTCGAACAGTCGCTCCGTTTGCAAACGTCGGCCGAACGACGCCAACAAGCGGAACTCGACCGGATGCTGCAGACGCCGGCCGACAAGAACACGATCGTTCAATTGACCGACCAGGCCTTCCGCTCGCAGCGCGCCGAGCGGACGGCCGAGCATCTGACGCACATCCTCGATGTGCAAGGCATCCCGCGCTTCTTCAGTCGGCTCGATCGAGCCCTCTTGCGCGGCTTTCAGACGTTCGGCGGTTGGCTGCCCGGCGTTTCAGTGCCGCTGGTGAAGAGCCATTTGCAGCATGAGACGGCCAACGTCGTCTTGCCTGCCGAAACGGAGCTCCTAGTAGAACACCTGCGTGCACGCCGCGACGAAGGCGTGCGCATGAACCTCAACTTTCTCGGCGAAGCCATGCTGGGCGAAGCCGAAGCCCGACGGCGTTTGGAAAAGTACCTCGCCGCACTGCAGTTGCCCGAGGTCGAGGTGGTTTCGGTCAAGATCAGCACGCTGTATTCGCAGATCGCGCCTCACGCGCGGACGCATACGCTGCGACGCATCTGCGAACGATTGGAATTGCTGTACCGCGAAGCGCAGCACTTGGAATATGTGCGCCGCGACGGCGTGAGAACGCCCAAGTTCATTTATCTGGATATGGAGGAGTACCGCGACCTGGAACTGACGGCCGAGGCGTTCATGACGACCCTTGACCAGCCCGCGCTCGCGCGTCATTCGGCCGGCATCGCCTTGCAGGCCTACATCCCCGATTCGGCCGCCATGCAGCAGCGAATTTGCGAGTGGGCTCGGCGACGCGTCGATCGCGGCGGCGCTCCCGTCACCATCCGACTGGTCAAAGGCGCCAACTTGGAGGCAGAGCGCGTCGAGGCTTCGCAGCGAGGCTGGCCGCAGGCGCCGTTCCTGACCAAAGTCGAAACGGACGCGAACTACAAGCGTCTGCTGTTCGAGGCGTTCCGGCCTGAGAATCTGGCGGCGGTGCGCGTCGGCATCGCCTCGCACAACTTGTTCGACGTCGCGCTAGGGTTGGTGCTGTCCGAACTAGCCGGACCGGCGGCCGAAGGTCGAGTGCAATTCGAGATGCTGGAGGGGATGGCCAATGCCCAGCGCCGCGCGCTGTTCGCGCACGCGACCAGCTTGTTGCTCTACGCGCCGGCGTGTCGGCGCGAGGAGTTCCTGAACGCCGTCGGCTATTTGCTCCGACGACTCGATGAAAACACGGGCCCCGAAAACTTTCTCCGCCACGCTTTCCGACTCGCTCCCGACAGCGACGACTGGAAGTTGCTCGAACAAGGTTTCCGCGCCGCTTTCACGCATCCGGTTTCCAACGCTCCCCGTCGCACCCAAAATCGATTGACCGAGCGCTTCGACGCGCCGCAGCGCGAGCGACCATGGCGCGAGTTCGTCAACGAGCCGGACACCGATTTTTCGTTGCCCGCCAACGCGCGTTGGGCCGAACAGATCGTCGCGCATCCCGATCGCGGCTGGACGCCGTCGTTCCTCCCGTTGGTCGTAGGAAATCCCGACCTCGGTTGGCTGCCGTCCGACGATTCAGCCGACCAATCAGCCGCCGACCAAGCGGCGTATGCGCAAACATTGCGACAGGAGGCGTTGGCAAGTGGACGCCGGCTGCGTTCTTGCCTCGACCCGTCGCGTCCCGGCGCCGTGCTGGCCCAGTACGTCGAAGCCGATGATCGCGACGTGGAGACGGCCGTCGCGGTTGCGAAAGCCGATCCGAACGGATGGCGTTCGCACAGCGTCGACCAGCGCAGCGAAGTGTTGGGCCAAGTCGCCGTGGAATTGCGTCGCGCGCGCGGAACGCTGATGCGTGCGGCGCTCGCCAACGGCGGCAAAACGCTGTTGGAAAGCGATCCCGAGGTGAGCGAAGCGGTCGACTTCGTCGAGTTCTATCGGGCGACGGCGCGGGAGTTCTACGAGCTGCCGGGGCAGCATGTCGAGGGGCGGGGAGTCGTCGCGGTCGTGCCGCCCTGGAACTTCCCGATCGCCATTCCGTGCGGCGGCATCGCCGCAGCGCTGGCGGCCGGCAATACGGTGATCGTAAAGCCGGCCAGCGACGCGGTGCTCGTCGCCTGGGAATTGTGCCGCTGCTTCTGGCGCGCGGGCGTGCCGACGTCGGCCTTGCAATTCGTCCCCTGCCCGGGCGCCGGCGCCGGTTCGAAACTTGTGTCGCATCCCGACGTCGACGCCGTCATCCTTACCGGCGGCACAGCCACTGCGCTGCAGATGCTGCAGCGCAAGCCGACTCTCCGTTTGTTCGCCGAGACAGGCGGCAAGAACGCGACGATCGTGACGGCGATGAGCGACCGGGAGCTGGCGATCAAGCATGTCATTCAATCCGCGTTCGGACATGGCGGTCAAAAGTGCAGCGCCACGTCGCTGTTGTTGCTCGAAGCCGAAGTCTACGACGATCTCGAATTCCGGCAGACCCTGGTCGACGCGGTGGAAAGCCTGCAGATCGGCTCGGCCTGGGAATTGGCTTCGCGCGTCGGTCCGCTGATTCGGCCGCCCAGCGGCGAACTCGAAACGGCGCTCAAGACGCTCGAACCGGGCGAAGAATGGGCCGTATTGCCGCGGCAGATCGGCGACAATCCGCATCTGTGGTCGCCTGGCGTGAAGTACGGCGTCACGCCGCTGAGCGTCACGCACCTGACGGAGTTCTTCGGTCCGCTGCTAGGCGTGATGCGTTTCACGTCGCTCGACGAAGCGATCGACATCGTGAACGCCACCGGCTACGGACTTACCTCGGGCCTGCACAGCCTCGACGACCGAGAACAGGCGCGATGGAAGGAACGCATTCTGGCGGGGAATCTGTACCTGAATCGCAGCACCACCGGCGCGATCGTGTTGCGGCAGCCTTTCGGCGGTCAGGGACGCAGCGTCGTCGGGGCCGGGCTCAAAGCGGGCGGCCCTCACTACGTCGCGCAACTATTGCGGTTCCGCGAAACGGATGTCGTCGCACACGACGACTCTGTGACGAGGGACCAGGGGACTCCTGAGGAGACCGCAGTCGTCGACGAGCGGCTCGCGGTGCTCCTGGACGACCTCTGCCGCGCCGCACCGCCCGGCGTGACGCCGCACGATCTCCAGCGACTCACGGCCGCGGTCGCAAGCTACTCGGCGGCGTGGCGCGACGAATTCTCCCGCACCCACGACCACTTTCGGCTCGTGGGACAAGACAACGTGCGACGCTACTCGCCGTTTCGCTCGATCCGCATTCGCGTCGCTGCGGAAGACACGGCGTTTGACATTCTGGCGCGTCTTGCCGCCGCCCGCACCGTCGGCGCGCGGATCGTGGTCAGCAGCGCCGACGACGATCGGCCGCTGTTGGCTTGGCTGGAATTGCATACGGAAACTTGGGCGGGCGACATTGAATTCTGGACCGAATCGGATGCGGAGTTAGCGGCCGATTGGGAAGCGTCTCCGCCGCACGCGGTGCAGCGCATCCGCTTCGCCCATCCGTCCCGAGTGCCGCTGTGTTTGCGACAAGCGGCCGCTCGTACGGGCGGTTACCTCGCCGACGAACCGGTGCTCGGCGCAGGTCGTGTGGAATTGTTGTGGTACGTCCGCGAACAGAGCGTTTGCTTCGACTACCACCGCTATGGAAATCTGGGCGCGCGGGCGGGCGAGGAACGCGCCGCCGTAACCTAGCGCCCTGAAGGCAGGAAACTTGACTGTGCACATCGCTCCTCATCCGTTGCTCGATGCGGTCGTCGTCGAGTGCGAACTCCCTCGGCCGCTCGGCGAACTGCCGTCCCCCGAGTCGCTGTTGGCGCTCTTGAAACTCGACGCCGCCGCACCGTTGACGTCCAGCGACGAGGTGCGTCAGCATGTACGCGACTTGCTGCGGCAGGGCGGATTCAAGCCGACCGGACGCAGCAAGCCGGCGTCGGAGTACTTGCTGAAGGCGGCGAGCGACGGGACGTTGCAGTCGATCAACTTGGCCGTCGACGTCTGCAACGCTGTGTCGCTGCATAGCGGTCTGCCGATCAGCGTGGTGGATGCGGATCGAGTTCGCGGCGCGCTGCGAATTGAAATCGCGCCGCCCGGCGCTAGCTACGTCTTCAACCTCTCGGGCCAAACCATCGAGCTGGCAGGCTTGGTTTGCCTGATGGACGACGAGGGACCCTGCGCCAATCCGGTCAAGGACGCCCAGCGCACCAAAACGACGCCCGAAACGCGTCGCGTGGTCGCCGTCATTTGGGGCACGAAAAAGCTACCGGACCGCGCCGCTGCCGCTGCCCGCTGGTTCCAAAAGTGCTTGACCGATGCCGCGTCAGCAACCGGCTAATGATCAAGCTAACCGGGCGGCGACGAACGACCCGACGGTGGCCAATCCCTCCGAATCGCCGCTCCGGTTGAGGACTTGTTATCGCTCAATCGTGGAGAGTTCCGGCAACGTTGAGGCGCCGTGTATCACGGCCAAAATCGAAACGTGGGAAATTCCAATGTGATAAATGATCCGGTACGAGTACTCGAGTACTTCACGTACATCCTCACGCTGGTACTCAGGCACCATGCCACCTGAGAGCGGGAATGCTGAGAGTTGGCGAGTCCGATGCGTCATGCGGTCGACCACGCTAACGGCATATCTGGCGGAGTCCGACGCAATGTGCTGATAAATCGAAGCGAGATCGGAAATTGCTCCGAGCGTCCACTCGACGTTCATGAGCCCAATCCAAAGCGTCTCCGCACTTCCTCGACCGGCAAAGTTTTTCCCTCGTCAACGTCGCGAAGCCCAGCCTCGATTTTCCGTCGAACGTAAAGACGATACATGACGTCATCCCAGGACGCATCGTCTGGAAGTGTCTCCAGCGCCTCCCGAACCCTCGCTTTGATATTTGGTTCAGATGCAGTACTCATCCGTCACTCCATGGGTCGACTTCGATCCAGCGCGATTATCGGCGAGCATCGTGGACGAGGCAAGTTGCGTTGATCGAGGAAACGGGGCGAATGTGGCGTGTGAGCAATAACGACATTTCAGCCGACGTCGCGCTATACCTTCGCCAACCGCCCTGTGCTGTCGCCCAGCCGTTCGACGCGCGGGGCGCCGATGCGATCGAGCATCGTGAGGTACAGGTTGGTCATCGGGGTGCCGGAGTCGAACTTCACGTGCCGACCAGGCTCTAAGGTTCCACCGCCGCGACCTGCGATGAGCACGGGGAGGTTGTCGTGGTTGTGGGCATTGCCGTCGCCGATCCCGGATCCATAGACGATCATACAGCGATCCAGCAACGACCCAGCGCCCTCCTTGACGCTTTTCAGCTTCGCCAGGAAGTAAGCCAACTGCGTGACGTGGAAGCGGTTGATTTGGCGAATCTTGTCCTGCTTCGCCTTGTCGCCGCCGTGATGCGACAGGTCGTGATGCCCCTCGGGCACGTTCATGAAGGCGTAGCTGCGATTGCTTCCCTCGTTCGCAAAGACGAACGTCGAAACGCGCGTCGTGTCGGTCTGGAAGGCGAGCACCAGCAAGTCGGCCAAGATGCGCAGATGCGCTTCATAACCGTCAGGAACTCCGACCGGCTTTTCGAAACCCAACGACTGCGCATCGATCGGCTTGGCAGCCTGGGCGATGCGGCGTTCCACCTCGCGAACGGCCGTCATGTACTCGTCTAATTTCCGGCGGTCGACCGTTCCCAACTGTCCCTGCAAGCGGCGGGCGTCTTCGGAGACGAAGTCGAGCACGCTGCGGTTGTAGCGTTCTCGCTTGGCACGCGCTTCGGCCGATTCGCCTTCGCGTCCGTTGGTGAACAGCCGTTCGAAGATCAATTTCGGATTCGACTCCTTGGGGACCGGCTGCGTCTCGCTGCGCCAGGCGATGTTGGAGGAGTACGCGCAGCTGTAGCCGGAATCGCAGTTGCCGGATTGGCCGCCCGCTTCGGCGCCCAGTTCCAGCGAAGCAAAACGAGTTTGTCGGCCCAAATGGCTGGCGGCCAACTGATCGACCGACACGCCGGCGCGAATGTCGGCGCCGAACGTCTTCTTCGCCTGCGTGCCCGTAAGGAACGTGGTAAGAGCGCGGGCATGGTCGCCGCCGCCGTCGCCGTTGGCGTTCGCCTTTTGGTGCGTCAGCCCCGACAGGACGCTAAAGTCGTTCTTGAGATCCTTCAGCGGTTCGAGAATCCAGGGCAGTTCATAACCGGCGCCTTCTTGCCCCGGAGTCCAATCGGGCATGTGCTTGCCGTTAGGAACGTACAGAAAGGCCATCCGCACCGGCGTCGCACTGGTGGCGTTCGCCGCCGCGGACGATTCGGCCGCGAGCGCCGTCGCCCCCTCCGGCAACATGGCCTCCAAGAGCGGCAAGGCCATCGCAGTACCCACGCCACGCAACACAGTTCGTCGTGAAATCTGCATAAATCCCCCGTAGGACAGGCTTCCAGCCTGTCACCCCAACAAAAAACTTCCCCCGTAACTCCCCTGCTTCCTCTCGCTCATTCTACCTTGAAATTCCCTCTCAAGATTACGGGGTTCGCCCGTGCTTTGTGCGGTCCCCCGCCCGAGTTGGCGGCGGGAATGATGATGGTGCTGATCTCGTTCATGCTGCTCGGCAAAGCGCCCAGATCAAACACGACCTCGCGGCGGATGCCTTCCAACAGCCGGATGCCCGACTGGTCGCCCTTGCCGCCTGCCGTTCCATACGGCGTCAAATATTCCTCCGAATTGGCGCCGATGAGACGAATCTTCATTTGCCACAACAACCGTGGATCGCCCTTCTTGGCGGTCAGCCCAAGCTTCATCGTCGCAAGCTTGCCGTTGCGATGGATGCTGATGAACTCGTACTCGATATCGTTGATCGTAACCTTGGCTTGGCCGTCCGATGCTGCCTCGGGCTGCTTGGACTTGAGTTCTTCGAGCGCCTTCTGGAATCGTTCGTCTTCTTGCGCTGACGTCTCGGGCGAGTCGAGCTGAGCGGCAAGTGAGGGTGTTGCCGCGATCCCCGGCCCCTTCGCCGGCTCGCTCGACTGCCGGTCGCTTGGATTGGGCGACGTTGAGACGCCGCATCCGAGGGCGGCGATCATCAACGGGACGCATGCGAAGCGATAGTCGAGTGGCAAGTTTGGGTCCTTGAGATGGAGTGTGGGGTGAAGGGGGGCGGGTAACAACAACTCGGTTGAGTTCGAAGCCTTTGGCGCCTCGGACCCACAGTCGTGTGTTGCGCAACGACACGCGCGGATGGTGCTCCCTTCTCCCCGCCGCGGGGAGAAGGGCGGGGATGAGGGGTGTCGGCGCAACAGCAGGGCGCGGACTCACTCTCAGATTTTTATCACTCCAGGGGAGGGGGCTTGAGACAGGGGAGGTCACAGGCTGGAAGCCTGTGCTACGGCCTGGGCTACGGGCGCGACTCTCGTTGGCGGAAGGCGGGGCTGGCGACGATTTCGGCGACGAGCGCCGAGAAACGGTTGTCTTGCGCGGCGCAGCGGTCCGCGATCCGCTGCACGGCGCAGGCGTCGTAGTATTCTAACCCGCGTCCCAGGGCGTAAGTCAAAAGCTTTTCGGCCAGACACTTGCGAAACTCGCCCTGCCGCGACAACAGGACGCGTTTCAGTTCCGCAGGTCCTTGAAACTTGCGACCGTCGGGCAATTCGCCCGAGGGATCGATCGGATCTTTGCCGTCCTGAGTCCGCCAGGCGCCGACCGCGTTGTAGTTCTCTAGCCCGAAGCCCAGCGGGTCCATCAACTGATGACAGGCCGCACACGAGGGCTTCACGCGGTGCTGCTCCATCCGCTGCCGCAACGTTCCCACCAGCGGCTTGTCTTTGCCGTCGGCCAATTCGGGCACGTTGGGAGGGGCGGGCGGCGGCGGCGCGGCGAAGAGGTTCTCGAGCACCCATTTGCCGCGCTTGACGGGGCTGGTGCGCGTCGGGTTCGAGGTGACCGCCAGGATGCTCATCTGCCCCAACAATCCGCCCCGCTGCGCTCGGTCGACCGACACCTTGCGGAACTCGTCCCCCTTTACATTGTCGACCTTGTAGTGCTTCGCCAGCCGCTCGTTGAGGAACGTATAATCCGCGTCGAGAAACTCAAGCACGCTCCGATCCTCGCGCATGATGGCGGCGAAGAAGAGTTCGGTTTCGCGTCGAGCGGCCGTGCGGAGCGCGTCGTCGTAGTCGGGGAACTGGGCTTTGTCGGGCGTAAACGTGTCAAGATTTCGCAACTGCAGCCACTGTCCCGCGAAGTTCTCGACCAACGCCTGCGAACGAGGGTCGGCCAGCATGCGTCGAGCTTGCTGCTGCAACTGCTCGGTCGTGTGCAGGCGCCCTTGCGCCGCCGCTCGGAACAGTTCATCATCCGGCAAACTCGACCACAGGAAGTACGACAAGCGCGACGCAAGTTCAAAGTCGTTCAAGTCGCGCACCTTGCCCGCCGGCGGGTCTTGCTCCACGCGGAACAAGAACGAGGGTGTGACGAGCAGCGCTTGGAGGGTGAGCTGCACAGCCCGTTCGAGACTGTCGCCCTGCTGTCGCGAGGCGTCGTACAAAGTCATCAGGCGCGACAATTCGTCGTCCGAGATGCGACGACGCACGATGCGCGACGCCAATGGCCGCACGATCTCGACGACGTACTCGCGTTGTTGGGCGAGCGACGCGCCTTTCGGGAGCGGCTTGAAGAAAACGCGGCGATGCGATTCCGGCAGGTCGGCGGGCAGAACGCCGATCGGCCCGACGACGACGACGCTTTCGACATGCAGATTGCGGTCCCCTTTGAGCTTGGGGTCGAGCGAATTGGGCATGTAGTAATCGTTGAGGAACGCCGCCGTGATCTTACGTTTTCCAGGTCCCAGGCGTTGGCGATGCTCGTACCAGCGCGGGTCGGCGGTCGAATTGGGAACGTCGAACGTTTTAACGTCCTTCCCGTCGACGCGCAGCGTCATCCGGCACGGATCGGGCCCCGCCTGATCGCCGCTCGCTCGGATGCGAATCAGATACTCGGCCGGCGCCGACAACTCAAACTCCCCGCCCGTCTCGCTCACCGACGCCAACGTGCCGCCGGGGCGCGACTGCGACGGCGCACCGTCCAGATCGGGGGTCAGGATCGCGGCGCGGACCACTTTTTCGGCGGCGTCGAGATACCGTTCAAGCAGCACCGGGGGGAGCGTGAGGACATCGCCGATATTGTCGAAGCCGTAGCCGACGTCGTCAGACGGAAAGTCGTTCGCGGGCTGGATCGCAATGCCGAACAAGTCGCGCACCGTGTTGTTGTACTCGGCTCGATTCAATCGCCGCAGCGTGACGCGACCGGGACGTTCTCCCGCCGAACAGTCGGGGGTCAAGGCGTAACTCTCGATCCACTGCATGATCCGTTGCCGCTCGTCGTCCGTCGGCTGAGCCTCCTCGGGAGGCGGCATGACCTTCCCTTGCAACTGCCGCAAGATCTTCGTCCAGACGGCTCGATCGCGCGTCTTCGCCAGCTTCGACTCATACACGTCGACGGTGATGCCGCTTTGAGCCTGATCTCCCTGATGACACTCGACGCAATACTTCATCAACAACGGCCGGATGTCCGACTCGTACACCGGGGCTTTGACGCCGTCCTGAGCCGACGCAGGGACGGCGGCAAGCATGGCGGCGGCCGACATTGCCAGCGCAGCGGCGAGTGGAACAGCGAACGAGATTCGCACGTGTTTTCGATTTGGTTGAACCACTAGTCTCTCCCTACCCGTCGCAGCGCGGGCCGAAATCCCAACCTGTTTGTCTCGATCTTAGTAGAAGTGAACGAGAGCGAATAGCTGCAAGGCGGATCGCTGTACCGAGCGTCGTCCGGGGTGGTACACTGCAGCATCGCGTTTCCACCCCTGCAAAGCTCGCCATGAACGACTCGCCTGAAGCTCCTCCGCCGCCCGCTGCGCCGTCGGTTCGTCCCTCCCGAGCGGGCCGCTGGTTGCTCATCGCGTGTTGCCTGACGGCGCTCGCCATCGCCCTGCCCGGCGGTCACTTCGGCTACATCGCTTGGTTGCGCAGCGGTTGCCGAGCGGCACTAGATTCGAAGAATTGGGACCAGTTGGCGGCGGTTTCCGACCGCTGGCTGGCTTGGCAGCCCCGTCGCGTCGACCCGTTGCTGTATCGGGCGCAGGCCGCCGCCGAGAAAGAAGACTTCGAGCTCGCAGTCCAGTTGCTGGAACGGCTGCCGGACGTCGATCAGCGGACGCCTGAAGCCCTGATGCAGTGCGGGGCCATGTATTTCGGGCCGCTCAACCGGCCGCTGGATGGCGCTCGAGTTTACCGTCGCACCTTGTCGCTCAATCCGACTCTGGTGGAAGCCCATCGTCGCCTGATTTACTTCTACGCCTATACGTTGCAGCGTCGGGAGCTGGCCCGTCAGATCCGGGAAGCCATTGAATGGGATTGCGATCTACCCGAGACATACGTCTATCTGTTCTTCCTGAATTCACTGTCGTTTGGCAACGCTTACGACCAGAACACGGAATGGCTGAAGGGGGCGCCGGACGAGGAGTTGTTCCTGGTCGCGCGCCCCATCTATCGCACGACGTCGCGCGGGCTGCTGGATTCGCCCGATGAACAGGCGGTAGCTGGGGAAAAGCCGGGCGACCTGCCGTACCACGAACAGATTCTGGCGACCTACTTTCAGAAATACCCGCAGAATCTGGAGCTGCGGTGCTATTACCTGCGGCAGGCCAGCAACGACGGGGACATCGAGCGCGTGAAATCGTTGCTATCCAATCCACCGGAAGGGGCGGACGAAGACGCGCGAGTGTGGCGTTACCGCGGCTGGCTCAAGGAAGCCGAAGGACAGTTTGAGGAAGCCGAAAAGGCATTGCGAAAGTCTTTGGAAATCGACCCTTACGATGCGCCGACGCAGCACCAACTGGCCGGCGTTTTGCGCCGCCTTCAGCGGCCTCAAGAAGTGGCCCGCTGGGAACAATTGTCGCTCGCCGGCAAGCAGCTCCGCAAAGACCTCCTGTCGCTGCCCGATGTGCAACGCGTCCCGCCCAGCGTCCTGGTGCGCATGGCGAACCACATCGCAAACTGCGGACAACCCGAGATCGCCGAGAAGATTGTGAAGCGGGTGGAGTTCATCGAGCGGATGTCGCGCTAGCGCGGGTCGATGCTGGGCGGGGGGGGAACGCAGAGGCGGGGCATTCCCCTTCCCTAACACAGCCCAGAACGGCGCAATTTTACGCCGCAACGCGATAAACCACCTTCCGGAGGGGTATTCAAGTTTCCTCGATTATTAGTAGAATCCTCGCCCAATTCCACCATCTGGGCGAGTTCCGACCGGGTGGTTCGAGGCGACTTTCTTTGCAGTGTTCACTGACGGCGACGTTCCAAGGAATTCTAGCTGGAGGCAGCGGACGGTCTGAACGTCCTTGCGCCGGTGGCGAGATTTCGAGTCGTTAAGGGACAGACGCAGGATGAATCGTGTTACGCGGTGCACAGCGGGTGAGGCCGTTCGAAGCACGCAGTGTAACGTCCTCGGCGGAATGCAATTCTTGAAGTGATCTGTTATTGCAACTGAGTTGAGAGAGGAGTTTTCTGTGCGTTGGTCTCAATGTGCGGCGGTTTCGGCGTTGTCGGTGTTTGTGCTGGTGTTGGCGGTCGGTTGCGGCGACGGCGGTCCGGCGACCGCTTCGGTGACGGGCAAGTTGACGATCGGCGGTCAACCGGCGAATGATGTGACAGTGAACTTTAACCCGGTCGATCCGAACGGCGTTCCGGCGTCGGGCGTGGTCAGCAATGGGACGTACACGTTGAGCTCCGGTTCGACGGGCAAGGCCGGCGCGGTTCCGGGCAAGTACAAGATTACGTTGACGCAGAATGCGTCGGCGGCGACCGAAGAAGCCTACTCGGCGTCGGGCGGAAACGCTCCGTCCGCTCCGAAGGCGCCGTTCGCGGCCGAGTTCGCCGATCCGGGTAAGACGACGATCGAGAAAGAGGTCAAGGCCGGCTCGAACACGATCGATATTGACATTCCGGGGGCCTAGTTTCCCCCTGATCGCCCTTATGGCCGCTTCTCGCCCCTTTCGGCGAGAAGTCGGCGGCTTGTTTTTCGCTCTTTTTTCTTGAGATATCGCGTTCTGCGGACTAGATTCGACGGGACGCATTGTCGAGTTTGTTCTTTTCTCATTTGTTTTTTCAGGAGGTCGTATCGTGAAAAAGTCGCTGTCGCACCGTCAGGTGCGGGGCGGTTTCACCCTGGTGGAACTGCTCGTCGTGATTGCCATCATTGGCATCTTGGTGGCCCTGCTGTTGCCCGCCGTGCAAGCGGCGCGCGAAGCGGCCCGTCGTATGAGCTGCAGCAACAATCTCAAGCAGATTGGGCTGTCGATTCACAACTATGCCGACAAGAACTCGGAAGCCATGCCGTGGAACTCGGATGCCGGCGCCCTCGGGTTTGACGCCGCCATCAACTACAACGGCGAGACGCGGATCAACGTGAAGAACTTCTCGTGGGTCGTGTCGGCGCTGCCCTACATGGAACAGCAGCCGCTGTACGACCAGATTTGGTTCAACGAGCCGACGCAGGTCAACACGAACGGCGAAATGAGCGCCACCGTGAACCCGACGACCGGCATCAGCAACCGACAGCTCCGCCAGACCGTGCTCAAGGGCATGATCTGCCCGTCGAACGCTCAGCCGCCTCTCCGCCAGAATCAGCGCAGCAGCTATAACGACGGCACGACCGCGGCTGGCGGCGGCCTCGATTACGTCGGCAGCTTGGGCCACATCTGGGGTGGTTGGAAGGACTGCGCTGCGGTTCCCGACTTCCCGGACACCCTCAATCGCTTCGTCCGCGGTTCGAACCCGGGTACGCCCTGGATCGACGGCAACTACGATGATCAGGGCATGAACATCAACGGTTGCTTCAAGTACCACGGCGGCTGGCGCTTGGCCGACGTTCTGGACGGCACGTCGAACACGATTGCCGTGTTCGAAGACATGCACTTCCAGGGCGGCAACGCCACCAACGTGCCGTTCAACCGCAACGCCTGCGATGACTCCGCTTGGATGTCGCCGTTGGCCGCGGTGAACTCGCTGCGTAACCCGATCAACAACAAGAACAAGGCTTGGCTGCAAGGCGTCGGCGATCGCCGCTGCCACGGCATGTCCAGCAACCACCCGGGTGGTGCGTTGGCGGTTCGCGCCGACGGCAGCGTTGGTTTCGTCAGCGAAACCATCAGCCACATCACTCGCTATGCGTTGGCCACGCGTGCTGGCGGTGAAGCCGTCAACATGCCGTAAGCTGATGTCAGGCGGTTGGTTCAACCAAGCTTGATTGCGATGATCTCCGACCCCGGTGCACTTTTCAGGTGCACCGGGGTTTTTCTTGCGCTAATTCCTATGCACGCCATACGCCCCCCTCGTCGTAGGTTGCTCCCCTCGCGGTCGCTGGCCTTCCTCGGCCTCGCGTTGCTTGCAGGATGTGGTCCTTCGGCCAAGCCAGCCGTCGATTCGCCGCCCCAAGCTTCCTCCGCTTCGGAGGCGCCTGTCGCGAGCCCCCCTCCTGCCGCGCCCTCGCCCAAACCCGCGCCAGCCGCCCCCTACGAAACCACGTTCCTCGAACTCGGCGCCGATATCGGGCTCGACTTCACCTATGCCAGCGGCGCTCGTGGACAGTTGCTGATGGTTGAAGCCATGGGCGGCGGGGCCGGTTGGCTGGACGTCGACGGCGATCAACTCTGGGACCTTTATTTGCCTCAAGGAGGCGATCCGGTCGCCGGCCCCAACGCGTCGCAGCCCAACGACCGCCTGTTTCGCCTCACTCGCGATCGCCACTTCGTCGACATTACGGATCAAGCCTTTATCGACGAACGCTTCTATTCCCAAGGCGTCACGATCGCTGACTTCGACGCCGATGGTTTCGACGACATCTACGTCGCCAACGTCGGTCGCAACACGCTCTGGCAGAACCAAGGGGACGGAACGTTTCGCGATGTCTCCGCGTCGGCCGGCGTCGGCGACGAACGGTGGAGCGTCTCGTGCGCCTGGGCGGACCTAGACGGCGACGACGACCTCGACCTCTACGTCGGCAATTATTGCGTGTACGACCCGCGCAACCCTATCGATTGCACGAAGAACGGCGCGCCGCACATCTGCCACCCCATTGATGTCGAGGGAGCGCCGGACGAATGCTACCTCAATCAGGGCGATGGGACGTTTCGTGCCGCAGCGCGTGAGCGCGGCTTGTTCGGCAAAGACAATCGAGCGTTGGGAGTCGTGGCGGCCGACTTCGATAACGATGGCGACATCGACCTCTACGTGGCGAATGACATGGCCGCCAACTTTCTGTTCGTCAACGACGGCCAAGGGAAGTTTCAAGAGTCGGCCGTCCTTTTAGGCTGCGCCTACGACCGCAATGGAAACGCGCAGGCGTCCATGGGGCTCGCCTGCGGCGACTTCGACGCCAACGGCTTCCTCGACCTCTACAGTACGCACTTCCAATTCGACTCCAACACCCTCTACCAAAACCTCGGATCGGCCGGCTTTCAGGACGTGACCGGCATCATGGGGTTGCACGGGCCCACGCTCCCCATGCTGGGCTTCGGAACCGTAATGCTCGATCTCGACCGCGACGGCCAAGTGGAATTGGTCATCGCCAACGGCCACATTGAGCCGACGATCGTGCAGAGCCAGACGGTGTTCGAGATGCCGGCGCAGCTGTTTCGCTATAACGGCAAACGCTTCGAGGAGGTAAGTCAGCAGGCGGGCGCATTCTTCCAGAAGAAGCTGCTCGGCCGCGGCATCGCGGCTTGCGACTTTGACGACGACGGCGATCTCGACCTCTGCTACGTGCCACAAAACGCGTCCGCCGCGCTCTTGCGAAACGAGGCCGCCAAGCACCACTGGATCGCCTTCCGTCTCCGCGGCGCCGGTCTCAATCGTCGCGCGATCAATGCTCGCGTGACGGTCGAATGCGGCGGTCGCCAGTGGATGCAAGAACTGTGCGGCGGGACCAGCTACGCCAGTTCCCAGCAACCGATTCTCTTCTTCGGGCTTGGCGACGCCTCCGCTCCCGTCTCCGCCACGATCCGCTGGCCCAACGGCCGCGAACAGCGCCTCGAAAACCTCCCCCTGAACCAAAAACACGAAGTCTCCGCCCCGTAGCACAGGCTTCCAGCCTGTGACCCCTACTCCCCGGCCCCTACTCCCCGACCCTTCTCCCCGTCGCAGGGCCGACGAGGAGAAGGGAGCACCGCGATAGTTTTCCTCGCCCTATCCGCCTCGCCCCCTATCCGCCGCGCCGCTCTCTACCCGCGTCGCCCCCACTTCCATACGGGCACGCACACCACGAGCGCCGCGATCAACACCAGCGCCAGCCGCGTCGCTCGTTCCACCAGTCGATCGGCGACGCAAACCGCAGTGACTTCCAAATCGCCGCGCGGCGTCCGGAACAGATACTCTTCGCCGCCTTCGGGCATCGTCACTTGCAGACTCTTGAGGACGATTGCCACATCCGCAACTTCTGGGCCGCCCGGTACATCGCGCGCGTCGGGCGCCGCATCGCCCGTCAGACTCGGCGGTGCGGCGGTTTGCGCCTGGGCCTCCCTCGGCCCGCTTTCCGGTCTGCTCTTATCGCCGCTCGTCGACGTGGGCGGCAGAGCGGCGCCGCCGCTGCCGAACATGCCGTTGAACACGCCCCGATTGTCGAAACCGGCTTGCGGCGGGACCGCATTGGGACTCGGTGCGTTCTGAAGTTCGAGTTGCTGTTGATAGCGAGATTGGACTTCGTCGTCCGCGGCTGCTCGCCGCCCTGCGCGACGCGGCGTCTGCGATAGTCCCTTGACTGGCTCGCCCGCCTGAACGGCCTGCGCGCTATTGGACTTTCCTACCGCCGCTCGCAGTGAATCAATCTGTTCGGCGGCCGACTGCGGGGCGGCGGGCTGCGCCGCCGCCTGCGCGGGCTGGTCGTCGACGTCGTTCCTGATGACGCGGTTCATGGGCCCGGATGCTTGGAATCCGTTCGCCTTGAACCATTCGACGTCGAACCGCCCCGCCGACTCGCTCCCAGCCGAATCCGCAACCTTGAGGCCGCTGAAGTTGGCGCCCAATTGGGTCGCCACATTGCGCGCCCGCTGATTGTCTTGCTGCTCGAAGAAATCATTCAGCCGATCGCGATTGCCGATCGCCAAAGAGGGTTCTTTTCCCGTCTGCGGCGCGGCTTCCTGCTGGACATGCTGTTGCGCTTGACGATAGACGTTTTCCAACTGCGTCCGATTGCGGTTCCATTCCGGATTCGCCGAGTTCGCCGAGTCTTGGGATTGATACGACAACCGTACATCGCCCAATTGTCTCAAGTTGGCCCGCACTCGAAGTCGCGCCAGTTCATTGCTTTGCTCCGAAGAAAGCGTGTCGAACAGCTTCTGAAAGCGGCGCGTTTGGTAGTCGAGCCAACTCGCGTCGTACTCCTCGCGCATGTCGACGCGTCCCAGGCTGCCTTCAAACTGCATCCAGCGATACGACTTCGGCAGCCGCAGCCGCACGCGGCTCAATTCCACATTGATGTTCTTCGTCTTCAAGAACGGAAATCGCACTTGCGACCAGCCGCTGAGCGGCGGGAGCTTGCCGCCGTAAACCAGCACCACCGGATAATCGAGGTCGCCGGCTGCGGTCTTCACCAGGGGAATACGCACCGAGGAAGCATTGGGAGCATTCGGCACTTGCTGCGGTCGGACCGGTTCGCCGGCGACGGTCGCCGTCCACAGTTGGGCGTCGGTCGGCAGTTCGACCACCAAATACTGTTCGGTGCCGTTATCCACGTGGTAGGTCTGCTGCCCGCGGTAGGCGCCATTGGCGTCCACCATCAAGTCGGTGTCGGAGAGCGCGATGCGCGCCCCCACCGTCTCGACCGCGGCTCGAGGCTGCGTGCGATACGCCAACTGCGAATCTGCCGCGTCGGTCTTGACCTGGTAGGCCTCCAACAACGACGCCCCAAAGATCGACTCCAACCGCGCCCAAGCCTGCTGCTGTCGCGTCAGCGGTTCGACCTGGGCCGACGACTCCACCACCAACTCGTCGCGCGCCGTACTCTCAAAGGTCGCGAACCGCTGTTCCGTCCGCCCCGTCTCCAACACCGGCAGCGGAACCGTTTGTCGGTCGGCGGTCAGCAGTCGGTCTTGTTCAATGAGGACTCGGAACTGCCCCATCACTTCGTCTTGCAATTCCAGTCGCACGCGCACTCGAGGTTCGCCGTCGCCGGCGATCGGTTCGATTTTGCGTTGGCGCAGCAGAGGCGCCGAGATCCGCGCATCGCGCATCGACGCGGGCAACGTAAACACGGCCTCGCGAATTCCGGCCTCCGAAATCCGCCATTCGATCATCACCGTTTCCGCGATCGAACGGCCCGTAACGCGCACATTCGTCACCGAGAATCCGGTCGCTCGCGGTTGACGCGGCGTCAGCAACAGTCGCCCTGCATAGTCGACGCCGCGGTGATGCAGCGTCAAGCGCGCCAGTGGGCGTTGGTCCGCTTGCAGCCAACCGAACGCGCGGCTGAGCAACACAGGTTCGCAGTCTTGCAATTGTTCGGGGCGAACGTCGACCGACGGATCGACCTGAACGACCAGGTCCCCCTCTTGAGCGTCGACGCCGAGCACAGCCAGACGCGGAACGGCGAGCGGCTGCCCAGATTGCCATGCCAGACGACCGCGAAGAGAGACTTCGAACTCCCCTTGCCGACCGGCGCCCAACAGCACCGTCACCTCTCGCTCGTCCCCAGCGCCGCGCACCGACCACTCGGACGGCTGCGGCGCCGTCACTTGTTCCAATTCGAGTCCCGCGGGGAGACGCAGACGCACTTGATGCTGCGGCCGATCAGGCGCACGAATCACCACCAACGACTCCAGCATCGCTTGACGCTGATCCACCTTCAACAGCGACCGCAGTTCGGCCGACGTCCGCGCCGCCGCCGGCCGCACCTCCAACATCGCCTCGTACGACCCCGATTGAAAGCGCAGGGCCTCGACGGTCCGCATCCCCAGCGGACTCAATTCCACCAACTGCAGCGACTCCGACAACGACTGGGCAGGAATCTCCGAGCGAGTGAGTCCGCGAACGCCGCTCAAACGAACGTCCAGAAGCGGGCTGCGGCGCACCACCAGCACGCCCTGCTGCAGCGCCGCTCCCTCGGCCGACACCCGCGGCGTCGCCATCGGCTCCGCCTGCAGCCGTCCCGCCGGCGTGCGGCGACTCAACACTAACGTCACCTGTTCGCGATCGACGGCCGGCTTCAGCAGGTTCACCGCCACGCGAGACGTCGCTTCATCGCTGCTCGCGGCCCACGATCGCACGTTGTCTCCCGCAACGCGTTCGAGCAAGAAGTCTTTCGGCAGCAAGAACGAAATCGACTCGCGCTGACCGCCGCGAAACTCCAGTTGCGTCCTCCACACCACGCGCACCGCATCGTCGCGAACATCGATTTCCGCGTCGCTGGTGGTCGTGAGACTCCGGTCGATCTCCCCCGTCGCCACCTTCGGCCGCCAGGAAAACTGCACATCCCCATGCGGCGACAGCGACGTCTCGACGGTTTCCCCCGGCTGTTTCGTCTCCCAACGCACCAAGTCGGCGCGCGAGTGCAACGCGAGTTCCGTTTTGGCGTCGGGCACGGTCAGACGGACCGCGGTCGCGGGAGCGGCCGGCACGACGCCCTGCAGCACGCGCAGACCGCCGCGACTGGCTTGCTTCATCCGCAACGACACCTCGACCGCCTTCGTCCCCTTCCCTTGCAACGTCAGCACGACGATCGGCGGCAACCGCACTCCCTTTCCCTGCGCCGCCTTCGCTCCGGGAGCAGCCTGCGCCGCCTGCGGCATCGGCGTCTCGGGCGTCGCCGCGCGCAACTGCGCCGGTCGTCCCTCGACCAACACCGACGTAAAGACGGCGTTCTCGATCGGCAGAGGCACGTCGAGCGGCCCGTCTTGGAACAATTCCAGTCGTAATTTGCCCGTCCATTGAACGTCGTCTCCGGGAAGCAACGTCGCCGAGTACTCCGCGCCGGCCCAGGCGTAGGGCGCCGGCGGAGGCGAATCGGTCAGCTTCCGGTCCGGGTACGCCAGATTCCACAGTTCCACATACTTGTCGTAGGGAACGAGCATGCGCGTGGCTTTGGCGGGGCCGGCGGGATCTTCGTGGTCATACGGAATGACTACCACGTCCGGCGGAACCACGACGGGCGGCAACGGCGTCGCCGGCGACTCGGGCGGAATCTCTTGAGCGACCGACGACGTCGGCAGGGCTAGCAACCACCAGGCGAGGCAAACCGCCGCGGCGACCGAACGAGTTTTGGCTTTGCGCCAGAACGTCAATCGGTTTCCCAGCGCCGCCGCGACATACCACAAAGCGACGCCCCCCAAGGCGACGAAGACGTGATCGAGCACCGTTCCCAGTTCGTGATTCCAAGGGGCGACCAGCGGCAGCACGCAGACGATGATCGCGCCTCCGACAAGCCACATCACGCGGCTGCGCCACGATCGTCCAGAACGTGCGACGCCCCATGCAAAGACCAACAGCGCCGCTCCCCACGCGACTGCGAGCAAGCGTGGTTGATGCACCAGCGTAAGTTCCAATTGCGGGTCCTGTCCCAAGCTGCGCAGCGTGAGGACGTCGCCGCCCGCCAACTCTTGGAACTGCCCCAAGTCGATCGGCAGACTACGCACCCCTTCCAGCGCCCACATCGCCGCACTGCGCTGCGCAATTCCTTGGTCTTTCGCCAAAGGATCGACCGCATTCATAACGCGATCTTCCTCCTCGCGCTTCGACTCTGGCGACGCCTTGGCCGCCATTTCCGCCGCCTCATCCTGTTTCGCGCGTACCGGCGGCGCAACTTCCAAGCCTTCCGCAACCGAATCGCGAGGCGCCATGCGGCCTTCCAGCCCCAGGCTGAATTCCTCCACCGTTTTGGGCGAGTCCACAACGGCGGGTTGGCTCGCGCCAGGCATTCCTGCCATGCCCGGAAATCCGCCCGCCCCGGACATCGCACCTCCGCCAGGACCGCCGCCCTTGCCGGGCATCCCGCCGGGCATCCCGCCAAGCCCCGCCCGGCCGTCCATCCCGGGCGCTGGGAGCGCCTGAGGCGCCGGGATGCGGCCGGAACCACTCAGGTCGCCATCCATCATCAAGTTTCGCATCCGATATTCTTCGGAGTCGGCGACCATCGCACGAGTGGCTTCTGCGGCGTACTTCTTCGTGGGCTGCCATCGTGCGAGCGACAATGCGTCCCCCGCACGACTCAATTCCTGCGACAGGCTCCCCGCCGCCGCCACGGCCTGCGTCCAGGGAGACTGACGCAGCGCGAACAGCGCTTGCGTCGCCTGGTCCGTTTCATCGGGAAACACCGTCCCGCCCCGCACCGCCACTCGATAACCCGACGGCAGCCGTACGCGCCAGACCACTTCCGCTTCCAGCACCTGTCCCGCCGCTTGCCCTTGCTCGTCGCGCAGCCACAACTGCGGGGCCGGCGTCGCCACCGTGCCGCGCCATGTCAACTGCGGCGCCGGTTGCTCATAGACCACTTGGAGATCGCGCGTCAAACGTACGTCGGCGGGGATGCTCAAGAGGATGCTGGAGTCGACGCGCTGAGGCGCAACAGGTTGTCCATCCAACTGCACGCTCCACAGCGCCGCGCCCGCCGGCAAACGCAGTTCCAAGAACGACGTCTTGATGCGCAGGACGTAACGCGCCGCCGTCGCCGCCCGCCCATTCGCGCCGATCAACGTGACCAATTCGGCGCGTTGCACCAACGCCGTCGGCAGCTCGTGCGTCGGTCGACGCTCCACTTCCACGCGTACCTCAGGCGCGTCGCCGATGAAGCCGTACGCGCCCAGCAGGCGTTTGCCGACGACGTACTCGGCCGTCGCCAACTCGCCCACATCCACCCGTCGCGGCCGTCCTGCACCTTCCGAGTCGACGGTCACTTGCACGTCGAGATCCGCGTGCCCTTCGATGGCCGCCATGCCCGATTGATACGAGACGGTCGACGGCTCCGCCAGCAACACGGGCAGTTGCAGCCGACTCGCCGCGTCCTCACCCAGCGGGGCCGTGAAGTCGATGGCGATCCCCGCCTCCGTCGTCGCCGGCTCGGCCAACTGCACCCACCAGCGGCGCACTCCCGCTTCGTCCGGGTCGCTGCCGTACTCCTTCACGACCGTCGCGCCGAGTCCGCGGATGACCAACGACCGCGGCGTTTCGGCCGGCAAACGCACCGTCAAGCGCGACGTCTTCCCCTCTTGCACTTCAAACCGTGCTTCATAGTGCGCCGCGAGCGTCTCGGAATCGAGCTTCCAGAAGGAATGCGTGCGTGCGGTCATCTGCGGCGCGACGCGTTCCAGTTCGAATCGCGCCGCATACGGCTGCGACTCGTACCGATACGAAAAATCGGTCGCCGCATCCTGCAATCCATACCGCGGCTTTTCGGCGGCGTCGAGCGGCGTCAGCGACTGGAATGCGTCGGCGGCGCCCGGCGTCGCGCGAAACTCCGCGTCGCTTTGGATGGCGATCGCACCGTCTTCGCGCGTCGCCCCGAGTACGCGAAACGCAGGGAAGTCGAGCAGGAACGGCGTCGCGGGCCACGCTCCAAGCCACCCCGCCGGAGTGCGTTCGGCGACGAATTTCACCAGCGCGGGCGCGTTCACGGCCACCGGCTGCGCAAAAGTCACGTGAATGCGCTGCTTACCGTCTTGCTCTTGTGCGACGTCGAACCGCAACGGTTGGCCCGCCCCATCGCTCACTTGTTCCACCCGCCAGCCGCTCGGGGCCGTGAAGTCGAAGGCAAACAACCGCTCCACTTCCGGCACCAAGCCCAGCGTCCCCGCCACCGACCAGCGCTGCGGTTCCACGCGCAGCAACAAGTTGCTCGTGGCGCGCAGCTGGGCGGTCGGCAAGTGAAAAATGGATTGCAGCGAGTAGTCCGCCTGCGGCGCGTAAAACGCCGCGATCGGCCGCACAGGCGGCGCACTGCCATCCGCCGTCGCAACGCTCGCCGGAATCGCCGCCGCCAAGACGCCCACGTCGATGGGAATCAGCCCCTCGGTTCGCACGTCCTGCACCTGCCAAGGATGTTCCGCCAACAGCCCTACCACGGCCGTATGACCGGCCACATCCAGCGGCTCGAGCTTCGGAAACGTCCACTCGGCCGGCTGCGAAGGCGTACGCGTCGCCACGACTTCCAACAGCAGCCCATCGCGCACCGGTTCGCTCAATTGCACTTCCAGCGTCCGGTCGGCGCCCTCGGCCACGCCCCACCGCGCCAACAGCGGCGTGCGTACCTCGGTCACTTCAAATCCCGGCGGCACGCGCAGCTGCAGTCGATCCACGGCGCCATGCACCACCTGATACGACGCGCTGGCGTGCAGCCGTTCGTAACCGCGAGTCACCTCGTCGACCATCACGCTGCGCGCCAAGAGCAAGCGTTGTTGCAACAATTGGCGATTGTTGAGCGTCAGCACAAGCGGCTCGGTGCTGCGATTCGGCAGCAGTTCAAAACGCGTGACTCCGGCCGATTCGTCGACCGTGCGACTCACCACCGCCGCCCCCGCCTTCACCTCGACGTTTCCCGGCGCCGTCACTTTCCAACGTTCCGACGCGGCGGTCGGCCCGCGCGCCGCCAACGTCTGCAGCGCCGCCGACGACTCCACGGTCGCATCCATCTCCAACGTCAGGGTGTGCACGCCGCGTCCCGCGACGAAAACCTGAAACTGGCCCGGCCCCGCGTCTCCCAGCGGCGCAGGGCGACCGTCGAGCGTCGCGGACCGCAGCAAGGCGTTCTGGTAGGTCAGCGGAATCGCGTGCAGACCGTCATCCAGCAGGTCGAGCGTCACAACGCCGCTGACGCGCGCTCGCCCCTCGATCATCGTCATCGTGTATTCGGCGTGCGTCGCCGCGAACGCCCTGGGCGCCTTCTCCAGCGGCGACTGCTTGGCCTGCGACAACAAACGTTCGTACTCGTTCCGCTCCAGAAACACGCGCCGCGTGGGGCCTTCGAGCAGAATGTGCAGATCGCGGAACGGCACGAGCAGTTCACGCACTTTCTTCGGCGGACCTTCCGGCGTCGCCGGCCCCGTCGCGTCTTGCGCCGCGACGTACGTCCCCGCCCAGCACAGCCATATGCACAGCAATCCGTAAAGCGATTTACGCATGATCACGGTCTCCGTCTGGCTTGGCGGCGTCTTCATTGCTCGCGCGGAACGGACTATCGCTCGGCGTCGCGGCTGGTGCATGGGACTCGGCCGTTCGGGCAGCCGCTTGAGCGGCAGCCGCCTGAGCGGCCGCTTCGGCCGCTCGACGCTGCATCTGGGTGCGGGCCTCCGTACGCGCCGCCGCCAGTTCGCCGAACATCAACATGGTCGAACGCAGCATCCACGCCGCGATGACCGCCGCGAGCGCCCAGATCAAGATGCCGTCGGCCGCCTGGCGCGTGAACGTGGTCAACAAAGCCCCCAGCAGGATGAACACGCCGAGCGTCGCGCCCAGCAGTACGAGTCGCTGCGAGAACGTGCGGCGCCAGCCGATCACGCCGATGAGCGCGACGACGCCCAGAACCATCGCTCGCAACCAAGTTCGTTTGAGCGTCGTCAGGTGGAGTGCACCGGCGAGCCCCGGTTCGGGACGGAGTGCGGAGAACAACAGCCGCTGTCCGTCGAGAGGGAAGTTATCGCCCAGCGGCCGTTCCAGCGTCACGCCGTCGCTGATCTTGTTCAAGATCGTTTGGTCGTCTCGCTTCGGCAGGGGCGTCGGGACTTGCCCCAGCGACCAGTGCCAAGAGAACTCTTCAGTCCAGTTGCCGCGCGACCCCAATAGGGCCTGCTCCTCGGGGACGAATGCGGCCACATATACCTGTTGCACCGCCGGATCGTCCAGGAACTCCGGCAAGTCCAGTCGCTCGACGCCGCGCGGCACCGTGTACCGCAGTTCCAACACGACCGGTTCTCCGGCCGCTTTATTCACGAGGGGAATGAACAGTTCGTCGTTGTCGCCCCGTTCCAAGTCGTGGCGCTGGCCGTTCACACGCAGCGGCTGCGTGTCCAATTGAAACTCGGCGGGCAGCTTGAGTCCCAGTCGTTGACGCGCACTGCGCACTCGGTAGATCGCTTGCACGGTCGTGCCGCCGCTGCGAGTGACCACCATGCGGAGGAGGGCCGCTTCGATCGCCGTCCGCTTCACTTCTTCCAACTGGTAACGCTGCAGCGCCAACTTGAGATCCCAATCCGCTTGAAACTCGAAGGCCCGAGCCGCATCGGCCACCGCCGCCTCGGGCATCAAGTCGTGCTGCGGGTCGATCGGCCGCAGCCCGCGCGGCGTCCCCGTCGGGCGAATGTCGAGCGTTTCCGCCTTCGTCACCACGACCTGCCCCCACGCACGTTCCAAGTCCGCATCGCGCGGCGTCAAGCGCGGGATGGCGATCTCGCGCGCGTCGCCGACCGCCAGTTCCTCAAGCGGCTGTTCCCAGGTGAGCTTGATGACGCGGGCGCCGAGTAGTTCGGTTTCGCCGGCGAACGCCCAGGCGACGTATCCTTCCGCGGCCGGCGGTTGGGGATTCTCCAGCGTCCGCTCGCGGTAAAGCGGCGTGTCGTTGTGAATGCGCGTCGCCAGGTCGGCGGGCACGTCGATCCGTAATTGCTTTACGCCGCTGTACCGCACGTCGTAGTGAAACGTCGCTTCATACTTCACCACGCCCGTTTCCATGCGGGCGACCAACAGTTGTCGAGCGGTAATCGCAGGGCGACGTCGTTCGGCCGCCAGATTGAGCCGCGCGGGGGTTTGGCCGAAGGCATAGGCGAGCACCGCTCGAGTCGTTCCAAAACGGTCGTTGCGCTGCGACGGGATCGGCTGAAAGGCTTCCGGCGCCGGGATGAGTCGCAGCCCCTCCAGTTGTTCCGCATGCACCCGCAGCGACTCGGGGGAATTCACGACCATCCGCCCCGTTTCAGCCTCAATCCCCGTCGGCGCAACGCGCGGCAACGGCAAGTCGAACGTCGACGCCGCCCCGGTCGGCTGCACCAAGTTCGGGTCCTCCAGCCGTTTTTCAAGACGCACATAGAGGCCGATCGAGCCTAACGCTTTGCGTCCGAGACTCACGATGAGCCGCGATTTGTCGTCTCCTTCCAGGCGATGCGCGTCGACCGCGGCCGGCTCCGCGTCCCCCTGCTTGTGCCCGCGCACCTCGCGCAACTCGTAGCCCGAAGGAACGCTCAACTCCAACTGAAACACCCCCGCGCGTTCGATCTTGTAGACCGCAAGCAGCTCGCAGGTGATGCGTTCCGGTTCCAGGTACGTCTCGACCAATTCGTCGACGCGAATCCGCGGCTGAACCTTTTCAACCGCCAAGGCCAGGTCGAACGGCAACGTCGCATAGCGGAAGGTGAAGTCCCAGCCCTGACGTGCGAGTTCCGGCGGAAGTTCGCCAGCGTCCAATTGCGTGAGTCCCGAACGACGTACGACTTCGCCGCGCAGCTCCGCGGCCAGTTTCACGAGCACGATCCCTTGCTGGCGGACGACGTCGAGAGCTCGGACGGCCGGCACGGCCAATTCGGCCTGCTTCATGTCTTCGAGAAATCGTTCGGTCTCGACGACCAGCGTCTGTTTGCCGCGAGTCGGCTGGTACAGCTGGACGATCACGCGTTGCACGCCGTCGACCGTCTTCACCTCCCACTGCCGCACGTTGGCGTCAAACACATTAATCACCCGTTGGTCGACGGGCAGTTCGACTTGCAGTTGCGCGATGTCGGCGCGGCTGATTTCGTAATGCAGGTGGGTTTGCGCGCGGACGACTCCTTCATCAATGCGGACCAGTTGTCGAGCTTGGACGTTGACCAGGGCCGCGAGTCCCGCGGCGCCTTCGCTCTTCGCGGTCCAGTCGATCTTGACCGTCGGCGCCGCGCCGACGAACGCCTGCAGCGCCGTCAATTCGGGCGGCTTGCCTGCGGGCTTGCCCTCCGGCGCCTGCGGCGTGGAGGTCGGCAGTTCCGCAGCGGCGATCAGCGGTTCGAGCGTGATCTTGGCGCCGCTTTGCGGCACGCGCACTTCCCAGCGGTTGATCGGCGCTTGCGGCGCCTCAAAGGACGCTTGATTGTGTCCTGGGTGTTTGACGTACGCTTTGGCGTACTCCAGCGTCAACTCGCGATGTTGCGGCTCGAACTTCGACGGTGCGGCGGCGTCGGCGGCGGCGAACGTCGGCGCGGGCGCATGCAGCAGCAAGTAGTAGCCGTCCCCCTCATACGAGACATGCGCCGGCTTGTCGCCCAGCTTGGCCGACAACAGGGCCGCGTCCCCCAACCGCAACGGCACTCGGTGCCAACCCGGCGCCAGGATCTCGATCCGCAATTGGGCCGCGACCCGCAAGACGTCTCGATCGACGGTCGCTAGGCTGTCGATGGCAGCGATCAGCGCCCCGACGGGGGGCGGCGCGTCGGTCGGCTTGGCGTCGGCGCGGCGAGCGGCCTGCCACAGTTCTTGGAATTTGTCATACGGCAGGAAGACGCCGCGTCCCTCCTTCTCGAACGTGTCGCGCAGCCGCGTGTAGGGAATATAGATCGTCTGCTCGCGCACCACGCCCGGCGGCAATTTGGAGGCGGCCGGCGCAGGTTCCGGCGCCAGCGGCACTGGCGAAAACACCGGCAGCCGGACGACCGGCGGAGCCTCTTCTTGTCCCAGCGCGGTGGACAGGGGGCCGACGACCAGCAGTCCGAGCAGCAATGCGGCTCGAACTACAAACCCAAGAGGTGGACAGGCGACGTACATAACTCCCCCAAACTGCGTGATGGACGGCGAGTGCAACGCGAGCGGCGACCCGACCTGGGTGCTTGGACGCCGCCAGTGCACGAAAAGTTCAAAAATGTGGAACGACTAGACTTTTGCCGGAGGGCCGGTTAGACAAGCGACCTTGTTCGTTCCATCATACTTGCACGGAATCGCAAATCCGCATCGCGTCGCGGCTTGACGATTCTTTCGGCCGAACCCGCTCCACGGGCCGACGCCGCAGCCGCCTCGCCTTTCATCTCCAGCCCGCCGAAGTCTTGCCCCATGACCGAGCACCGTTCCCAAGACGTCATCCTCACCGAAGCCCCCCCGACCTCGATCGGCGGCATCCTCCGGCGGCTCGGCCCCGGCCTGATCATCGCCGGCTCGATCGTCGGCTCGGGAGAACTGATCGGAACGACCACGACGGGCGCGGTCGCCGGCTATTCGCTGCTGTGGCTGATCATCATCGGCTGCATCATTAAAGTGTTTGTGCAGGTGGAGTTCGGTCGGTATGCGATCTCCACGGGCAACGGGGCGATGGTGGCGATGAACGAGACGCCGGGGCCGCGGATCGATGTCAACCTGAGCGGCCGGGAAGGCGCCAAGTCGTACGGAGCAGGATGGCTGGTGTGGTATTGGCTGGCGATGTTCTTGGTGAGCCTCGGACAGCTGGGCGGAATCGTCGGCGGCGTCGGGCAAGCGCTGGCGATCAGCGTCCCGATCACGCAAGTCGGACGAGAATACAACCAGGTTTCCGAATCGCGAGCCAAACGGCTGTATGCGTTGCACTTGAAGGAGTTTGAACGCGCCAAGCTGGGGACGGCGGCCGGCGACGGGGCAAGCGCGGCGAGCGAATCGGCCGCGGCGTTGGACGCGGAAATCGCGGAGCTCCAGGCGCAGGTCAAGGCGGACACCGATCGGCTGAAGGGGACCGACGGCGCTGCGGGGCTAGAGTCGCAGGCGCGGGACGACCGGTACTGGGCCATCGCCGTGACGATCGTGACGTCGATCTTGTTGGTGGCGGGTCGGTACGGCCTGATTCAGTGGGCGTCGACGATCATGGTGGCCGTGTTCACGCTGGTCACAGTGATCAACGTTGGCATGCTGCAATCGCAAGCGGAATGGGCCGTGTCGTGGGACGACATTCTGGCGGGACTCCGGTTTCGCTTGCCGCCGAAGCCAGAGGGGGAGGCGGGTGCGTCGTTTTTTCCTCTGTCGACGGCGCTGGCGACGTTCGGGATCATCGGCGTCGGGGCGAACGAGCTGATTTCGTATCCGTATTGGTGCGTGGAAAAGGGATACGCGCGGTTTGCAGGGCAGCGGGAAGCGAGCGATTCGTGGGCGGTGAGAGCTCGCGGTTGGCTGCGCGTGTTGCGGTGGGACGCTTGGTGTTCGATGGCCGTCTATACGTTCGCGACGATCGCGTTTTACTTGCTCGGCGCGGCGACGCTGGGCCGGATTCACTTGATCCCCAAAGGGGTCGACATGATTCGGACGTTGTCGGTGATGTACGAGCCGGTGTTTGGGGGGTGGACGGGCCCGGTGTTTCTGTTCGGGGCGTTCGCCGTGCTGTATTCAACGTTTTTCGTCGCCATCGCGGGTCATGCTCGAGTCAGCGCCGATGCGCTGCGCGTGATCGGCCGGCAGTCGCTGGCGGGCGAAGTGAGTCCGAAGGCCGTGAAATGGTTCAGCGGCGTTTACCCGTTTGTGTGCCTGGCGGTGTACTTGATCTACGCCGAACCGACGACGCTGGTGTTGGCGAGCGGCGCGATGCAAGCGATGATGTTGCCGATGCTGTCGTTCTCGGCGCTCTTCTTCCGTTACCGCCGCACCGACGCCCGCATCCGCCCCAGCCTCCTCTGGGACATTTGCCTCTGGCTCAGCGCCCTCGGCATGCTTATCGCCGGCGGCTGGCTCTTCCTCACCACCGTCTTCCCATCGCTCAAGCAATTAGCCTAGCCCTGCCCCTCTCCACCGACCTTGCGTCGGTGGAAGAGCGAACAGCGCACTTCGCCTCGGTGGAAGAGCCCTCGGCACTTCGCGTGGGCCGCCCCTTCCCGCCTTGACAGCCCCCCGACCACCCTGATAATCTTCTCGCATCACGTCGCTCACCAAGCGAAACGACAAGGAAGACGTTTTCGACACCTTCCTGGCGTTTTGCGCCGACGACGTTGACTCCCGGGGGATTAGCTCAGTTGGGAGAGCGCTTGCATGGCATGCAAGAGGTCATCGGTTCAAGTCCGTTATCCTCCACTTACGAAGTAATCATCGATAACCCTGCCGCGTTCATCGCCGCAGGGTTTCTTTTTGTAGGGTGGCGCCAAGCAGCTACTACCGCGCCGGCCCACCGATAGCAGCCGGCCCCTCACCCTTCCCTCTCCCCGGGATACCGGGGCGAGGGTGAAATTGCGTGGGGGACCGGGACACCGAGCTCACCGCGATCCACATGCTCAGGCGGCGGGGCTCTTGAAGCGAGAGCCGCCTTCACGCCCTAGGGCGGCGCTGCGTTCTGCCCTGGGCTGACCTGTCCCGGCCCCTTCGGGCCGGAGATGCGCGGCGGCTCGGCGGCTCGACGTTGTAGGTGATTCGGACCGGCCATTCGGACCGGTGGTGCGCCGGCGGCGACCACCGGCTAATCGCTGGCATGCCTCCGTCAGGTGAGCGTTGCATCCGCGACGTCTTGCGTCGGCTGTTAGCGTGAAGAGGTTTTCAACTTCTTCACAGCGAGGACGGGCGATGACGAGGGAAGAGCGGGAGCGGTCTTGGCGGGAACTATTGGAGCGGCAGGCGGCGAGTGGGTTGTCGGTGCGGCGGTTTTGCGGGCGCGAGGGCGTGTCGGAACCCTCGTTCTATCAGTGGCGGAAGCGTCTCGGAGTGACGACGCGGAAGAAGATCGCGGCGGCGCGCCGCGATCGTGCGGCCGCTCCTGCGGCGACCGACTCGCTGTTTCTTCCGCTGGGACTGCTCGGCGGCGCTCCGCTCGGAACTGGAGATCGTCCACCCGGCTGGTTGTCGCGTTCGCGTCGTCGGCGAGGTGAACGTCGCGTCTCTGACGCGGGTGCTCGAGGCGGCTCGATGAGCGAGGCGCGCGATGATCGCCTTCGCTTCTCAGGTCCGCGTCTTTGTTTGCCGGGAACCGGTCGATATGCAAGAGCTTCGACGGCCTGGCGGCGGCTCGTCGAATCGGCTCTGGAGCAAGATCCTTTGTCGGGCGGGCTGTTCGTGTTCTTCAACCGACGCCGCGATCGGATCAAGATCCTGTACTGGGGCCAAGTCGGTTACTGCATTTGGTATCAGCAGCTCCAACAAGGCACGTACCAATTGCCGTCATGGGACGACGTCGCTGATCAGGCGGCGCGCGAGGTCACGCTCTCGCAACTCTCGCTCATCCTCGACGGCATCGACCTCTCGTCCGTCCGACGACGTCCGCGATTTCAATTGGCGAAGTAAGCGGCGAATTTTCTCGCCGCAGCGTCCGAACCCTCTTGCGGCTTTCGCACGCGATCTGAATAATCCGTGCATCTCACGTCGCACCCGTGGAAGCGCACGTCCATGACTTCGCCGTTCGACCAGTTGCTCGCCGAACTCGCCGCCTCGCGCGAGCGAATCGCGGAGTTGGAAGCGATTGTGACGGCGCGCGACGCGAGTCTCTCCTTGCTCGAAGCGACCAACGTGCAGCTACGACAGACGATCCAGCAGCTCTCCGCGGACCAGGCGTTGCTCAAGCGTTGGAGATTCGGCACTCGCAGCGAACGGGTCGTCGACGACGAGTCGCAGATGCTGCTCTTCAGCACGCTGGAATTGCCCGAGGCGGCCACAGCCGCGGAACCGACGGTAGCTCCCGACGCCGCGCGCCACGTCGCCGGCGTACCAGCCGCGGTCGGCGACCGCGCGCGTGTTTCCCGAACTGCTGCCGCGCGAGAGACGGGAGTTCCGGTTGCTGCCGGAAGAGATTCCCGCGGAGCTACGGGACAATCCCCGCGCGCGCCCGCTTTCTCAAGAAGATCGGCGAGATGCTGGAAGTTGTGCCGATGCAGTTCAAAGTGATCGAGCAATTTCAAGAAGTGATCGTGTTGGATCAGCAAGATCAGTCGACGACGAGCGTCCAGGCGCGCGACCGAAAGAGTTGATCAAGTCGTTCGCCAGTCCGAGCCTGCTCGCGTATCTGACCATTGGCCGCTTCGCCGACCATCTGCCCTACTACCGCCTGGAAGACGTCACCGGCCGCCACGGTTATCGAATCGATCGCGGCACGCAATGGCGATGGATGCGCGGACTGGCTCAGGGCGTCACGCGACTCACGGACCTCATGTGGATGCGCGCTCGCCAGTCGGCCGTGCTGAACGTCGACGAGACGTACGTCAAGGAACTCGCGGGCGAAGGCCGGACCCTCACGGGCTACTTGTGGGTCGGAGTCGGCGACGCGCGACATCCGTACGACTGCTTCACGTACACGTCGAGTCGCGCTTGCGACGGGGCGGAACAATTTCTGCGTGGATTTCAGGGGTATTTGGTCGCCGACGCGTACGTCGCCTACGAACGCATCGGCAAGCTCTGGCCGGGAGTGTCGAAGGCCGCGTGTTGGGTGCACGCGCGACGCGGTTTTGAAGCGGCTCCACAAGCAGGCGCGCGACATCGCTGACGCATCAGGCCATGAAGTTCTTCCGGCAACTGTTCGACATCGAGGATCGTTATCGAAGCGGCGACGCCGCCACGCGATACGCGGCTCGGCAAGAATCCTCCAAGCCGCTCGTGGATAAGTTTCAAGAGTGGCTGCGGGAAGCGAGTCGCGACCGCTTGCCCAAAGACAAATTGTCGGGCGCGATACGTTACATGCTCGACCGCTGGTCTTCGTTTGAACGCTTCTTAGAATCAGGCGACATTCCGCTGGACAACAACGCGGCCGAACGCGCGCTCAAGTTCCCGATCTTGGGACGCAAGGCGTGGCTGTTCGTCGGCAATGCCGCGGCGGGACGAACGGCGGCGACGTTGTTCACGTTGACGAAAACTTGCAACCGGCTGCACATCGATCCGTTCGCGTACCTGCGAGATGTTTACGCCAAATTGCCGACGACGTCCGACGACGACCTGGAGTCGCTCTTGCCGGATCGCTGGCTCGCCCAACACCCTCAACACCAACTGACAGCCCGAGTGCAGGAAGCTCACGATCGCGCGGCGCGCTCGCGAAAAACGCGAGGAGCCGCCGACGACGACGCGCGCGTGATTCCTGCAAAACGCAGGAGTCTCTCCATGCCGCCCAAGAACGCCGACATCCGCGTGCAGCTTCTGCCGCACGAACGGGCCCTGATCCAAAAGTGGAATGGCACGCCCGAAGTCCAGGATCAACTCGAGGCGCTCGCGCCCGACGTCGACGTCGCGACCATCAAGCTGACGCGCGTGGATCTCGACTGGCTGATCGGCGACCTGAACCACGCCATCGCCAAGCTCGGCTGCGACGACGAAGACGTCTTTGACCTCAGCGACCGACTCGAGTTCATCCTCGAAACCGGCAAAGGCACGCTAAAAGCCTGGTACTGACGCCCCGAGCGGCCCAAAAGCCGCCTACGTCGCGGATGCAACGCTCACTCCGTCAGGACGCCGAAGCACTCGTGAGCGACGCGACCGCCGCGCGGGACGCCGCGCGCACCCAGCGCAATGCGGGCTATGCGGCGGCGATTCAGTCGACCCAATCGCTCTGGGAGCAGTTGCTGGAGTTCGACGACGAACTGGCCCAAACGAAGGTCAGCGGAGTAGTTTCCACGCTGAAAGTCGCGCACTCGATCAACGTGAAAGAGACCGGCGAGCGGTACGTGCTGACGGTGATTGAGCGGGAATCGAAGCTCCCCCAGTCTCACACCGTTTTGGAGGTCGGGCAGGATTTCGTTGTCGTGAAGGATTTCACGGGGTTGAACGAGACAAGAATCCCGATCACGTCGGTCAAAGCGGTCATCCATTTCAAGGGTTTTGACCGGAAGTAATGCGTCGATCAACGTGGAACGTGACGTGCTTCTAAAGTGGATCGAGCCTCAGTTTGCGAATCTCGTGCATGGGCAGGAAAAGATGCTGAGGATCGTCCAACAGCGACCGAAACCCGAACTTGAGATAAAAACTTCTTGCGGCATCATCAAGGGCATCAACTTCCACGGCCCGAATGCCAACCTGCTCGGAAATCTGCAACGACCGTCGCAGGGCGTCCACCAGAAGCAACGCTCCTAGACCTTGTCCTTGGTTGGTGTGATCTACGGCTAATCGACCAATCAGCACCACGGGAACGTTGAGGCGAGGGAGTCCCTTCGCTTCGGCGGCAGGTAGTGCTTCGTAGAGGACTCGATGCGTGGAAACCGCATAGTACCCAACGACAAGCACTTCGTCGGGACGGGTGGCAACAAACGTGCGTGAGAGATCACGGCGGTCGAACTGACCGGCACGATCCTTGAGCCACTCGTTGAGTATCGGTTGGCCGCAGTCGAAAGTCGAGCGGTCGTGGTCCTTGTCCAGACGGCGAATCGTCCAGTCCGCCATCAGCCGACCTGCTTCTTGTACCGCTTGGCTGCCTTCACGAGGGCATCGTTCGGCTTGCTCGATTCATCGTCCAGCATGGTCGCAAACACTTGCCGGTCCCGCTCACTGAGTCGGGTAACGTGCTGATCGTGAAGAACTTTGCGAGCCGCTTGCACAAGGGTGGAAATGGCGAAATCACTGATGGACTGCCCCATTTCAGCGGCAGCATCCTCAATCGTCTTTTTCAGTTCACTGCTTAGCCGGAAGTTGATCCGGGCATCGCTGTTGGTAGTTGCCATAATCGGGCTTTCCATTTTCGTGTGGCAATTTGACTTCCATTTGTACGTCAGATTGCCACATCAGTCAAGTCGGCTTATCGGATCGTTCTTTCCCGGTTCTGCCCTGGGCTCACCTGTCCGGGTCCCTTCGGGGCGGCAATGCGCCTCGTTTGACGATGCGGTCGGTTCCGTCGAGGCCGGCGACTCGGCCGCCGTCATCGCGCTGGGAGGACTGAATGGCAGCGTCGAAGCGGGCAGCGACGCGGTGGTCGTCGCCTGCGCGGCCCTCTCAGGAAGCATCGCCGCGGGACGCGATCTCGCACTCTACGCACACGGCGACGTCACAGGCGATCTTCAAGCGGGACGCGATGCGGCGGTCTGGACATACGGCGACATGGACGCGGATCTGCGCGCCCAGCGCGACGTCCTCCAACTCTGGGCTCAACGGCAAGGGAGTCGTCAACTTGAGCCGCGTTGGGAAACCGCTCGACGGCGTCGCCGACTCCGCCGGTGCTCTTGGCAACCGAGCGGAGGTTGTCGAAGATGTGGCGGGGGCGATTGCCCCAAACGGCGGAGCCCTAGGGGGTTTGGCGCATAACACTCGGCGATATCGTCACGAATGAAACGGGGCGAAAACAACTCGTCGCGATCGACGGCAAATCCTGTCGCAGTTCGCACGATCGCTCGAAAGATCTGGGGCCGCTGCACATCGTGAGCGCATGGGCGACCGAAGAAGGGCTTGCGTTGGGGCAAGTCGCCGCGGATGACAAGAGCAATGAAATCACGGCCATCCCGCAGCTTTTGAGCCAGTTATCGCTTCGGGACGCGATCGTGACCATCGACGCGATCGGTTGCCAGAAGAACATTGTCGAGCAGATCGACGAGGCCAAGGGAACCTACGTCATCGCCGTCAAGGAAAATCAGCCGACGCTCGCGGCCGAAGTTCGCAAACTCATCTCCGAACAAATGGAAGGTGATCGCGAGGAATTGCTCGACCGCTCGTATGGCACGAGAGAAAAGGGACACGGTCGTATCGACGAACGAACCTATCGAATCATGAAGCTCCCCCAAAAAGGTTCGTTGCATAAAGAGTGGCCTTCCGTGAAAGCGATCGGATATGCGACCCGTATCACTCACACTCCGGACGGCGACGAACAAGAAGATACTCGCTTCTACATCTCGAACGCCTTTCTGTCGGCCCGGAGGTTCGCCGAAGCCGTGAGAGGACATTGGGGAATTGAGTCGATGCATTGGGTGCTCGATGTCAACTTCCGTGAAGACGAAAACCCGACTGCGGAACGGTCGCTCGCGAACAATCTCAGTTGGCTCAGACGCTTCGCAATCGGACTCTTGAAGCGAGTCCAAGACGAACACAGCCTACGCGGCCGAATGCAAATGGCCGGTTGGAGCACCGACGTTTTGGAGAAAATCCTGTTGGGCCAATGACTTCGATGTGCGCAGGCCCTGGGAGCCCAAGGTTCCGGTTTCTGTCCCCCGATCCTATTTCAGGATCGGGAGTCTTTTATTGCCTACGGTCATGATGTCAGCCGACACGAGGGCGATGGTCGTTATAGTATGGCAGGTTGAATTCGGGGGTTGTGGAAAGCGAGGAAGTGGTATGTCGGAGGTGTTCGAGGTGTTTTATTCGTGGCAGAGCGATACGCCTCGCCGACATGGTCGTGATCTGGTGCGAGAGGCACTCGACAGCGCGGCAGATGCCATCAGTCGGGATTCCTCGTCACCGTACAAAATACTCGTACAGTCGGACACGGAAAACGAAGCGGGCCTCTGTAATATCCCAGAGACGATCCTGCGTCGACTTCGCGAATCCGATGCAATAGTTTCCGATCTTACGTTTGTTGCTGCCACGACGGCCGATCCCCCCAAACATTGCTCAAACCCGAATGTGCTCTTTGAGCTGGGATATGCCTTTGCTCAGGTCGGCCCTCAACGTCTCATCTGCGTCATGAATGAAGCACACGGAGAAGCTGCCCATCAGATTTTTGACCTTGCTCATCACCGCCGACCGATTGGGTATCGAAGCCCTGTGGAAGACCGCAAGCGGGCAGAAACGATTCAAAATCTGGCTACAGTACTCGAAGCCGCGTTGCGAGACGTGATGAAACTTGGTCGCAGGGGGGCGGTGGGAGGAGATGATCTTGCTCAGCATCAGCGCCAACTGTCGGAAATCAACGGCATTCGAGAATCAAGTCGGCAGCGAAAAGTGAATCGGCCATTCCTGACGGTGACGTTCCGACCAGAGCGATTTCGTGCCAAATGGTGGCAAGACATCGAAAGCATCGAGCAAGCTCTACGGGAACACGGTCCGCGCACCGACCGATTTCACACGTATCCGCCGCAAGTGAAGGGCAACGCACCGATGGATTGGGGGCTCTACAACGACATTTACGGCGACCCTTGGGCGATGACCTATGCGGGCCAGTTCTGGACCGAGATCGACATCAGCAGTTATCGGCCGTATAGACTTTCGGACCGAGACCTCAAAGTTAGCCCGGAGCCTCCTCGTGAGAATCCGCTCCCGGAGACATACGTAGTGATTGCAGAACGTGCTCTTGGGCAATTCGCGTCCGTTTTGCAACTTGCCGTTGGCGTTTCCAAAAAATTGGCTGCCCCGGAAGGAATGGTCGTCGAGGTGGAAGCTGCGGAGATTCGTGACCGTTGGCTGGACATTCACGACCACTGGATCGCAGGCCCCGGCAAAGCCCCTGCCTTCCGCCGATCAGTGAGGACGACCGCTGGCGAACTCCAGAAGCAGTGGACGGAGTACTTCGCAGACATTGGAAAAGACTTTTGTGACCTGTTCTGCCGGGATGGTCGACTCCTCAGCCGAGATGATGTGAAATCTCTCCTTCATTTGTCGTGACTGAATTGAGGGGCATTAACCAGCGTTTTTTTTCGTGTCGATCCGTACTTGAATTCGTAGGAAAATCGTCCTTGAGACGACGGATGACCTGAGTTGTCCGAGCCCGGCTGACGCCAAGGAATCGGGCGAGTGCCGCCCGACTCTCGACCTTACCGGAGTCGAGCAAGGACTGGTAATACCGGGCGAGTTTGAGGCGGTCATGGGGTGGGGGAGTCGCTCGATTCTTAGGCTCGGACGACGATAATTTGAAGAGTCGTGGACGCAAGCGATTATGCCAGAGAGCATTGCGAACTCGGAATCGACCAACGAAGTGACGCCAATTCGCGAGTCCACGTCGAAAGTCCGGCCGAAAAAAGTTTTATTGGTGTCCTCCCGCCTCCACTGCCGCAGGGTTTCTTTTTGTAGGGTGGCGCCAAGCGGCGACGACCGCGCCGGCCCACCGATCGCACCCGGCCCCTCACCCTTCCCTCTCCCCGGGATACCGGGGCGAGGGTGAAATTGCGCGGGGGGCGGGGGCGGCGGGCCGCTTCGGGGCGTTGCGCGGACCGGCGTTGGACCGCGGAGCGGTCCTCGACTTTCTGCTTGCAGTGGCGAAAGAATTCGCTAGACTGCCGCGTGGCGAAAGAATTCGTCACCTAAGGAGCCAGCCATGGCGCGCGCCGCTTCGACGCAGCCGACCGAGGTCGAGCTGCAGATCTTGCGAATCCTCTGGAAGACGGGCGGGGCCACCGCACGCGAACTGCACAACGGGCTCGCCGAAATCGAGGCGAAGGACACCTCCTACTCCACCACCGTCAAAATGCTCGCCGTTATGCTCGACAAACAACTCGTCACGCGCGACGAGGCGGCGAGTCCACAGGTGTATTACGCGGCCGCGACGCAGGCGTCGACGCAGAAACGCATGCTGAAAGACCTCATCGACAAGGTCTACGACGGGTCGGCGCTTAGCCTCGTCTTGCAAGCGCTGTCCGCCAAAAAGGCGTCCCCCGACGAACTGGCCGAAGTCCGCCGCGTCCTCGAGCAGCTCGAAAGGAAGTCGCCATGAAAAGCGCAACCTTGTCGATCGCGGCGATGCTGCTCGCCGCCGCCTCCCCGAGCCTGGGGCCGCCATGGCTGCCGCCGTGGGCCGAGCGACTGGGTTGGTCCCTCGTCCACTCCACCTGGCAGCTCGCCGCCCTCGGCCTCCTGGCCGCCCTTCTCTTGCGAGTCGCTCGGTCTCAGTCCAGCAACACTCGGTACGCGTTCGGCGTCGTCCTGCTGGGACTCATGGTCGTCGCCCCCGTCGCCACCTGGTGCGTCCTCTCTGCCCAGCCACCGCAGGACGGGCCGCTGGTCGCTGCTGCTCCCGGCGTCGCGACGAGGGGGCGGAACGAGCCGGGGACGATCCGTGCGCTGCCCGCTGATCCGATCCCGTCGAACGACGGACCGGACGCAGGGCCGACGCCCGCGAGCCCACCGCGGATCGCTGCGACGCCGCCTCCCGCGATGCAGGTCGTCGAGTCCTCCGCCGCTGGTTGGTTCGAGTCGACGCACCACGCGTGGATGCAAATCGGCGACCAGATCTCGCCCCGACTCCCGCTGCTCGTCGCCCTCTGGTCGCTCGGCGTCGCCTTGTGCTCGCTCCGTCCCCTGCTCGGCCTGTGGATGCACTGGCGACTCCAGTCGCGCGGGCTTGCCGCCGTTCCGCTGGCGCTGCAATCGCAGCTCCGCGAGTTGTCGAAGCGCATGGGCGTGCGACGCGCGGTGCGCATCGCCGAGTCGGCGTTGGTCAACGTGCCGCTCGTCGTCGGTTATCTGCGTCCAATTGTGCTCTTGCCGGCGAGCGTCTTGACGGGCCTGCCGGCGCCGCAGTTGGAAGCGGTGCTCGCTCACGAACTGGCCCACATCCGCCGCCACGACTGGGTCGTCAACGCCCTGCAAGTGCTGGTGGAAACGCTGCTGTTCTATCACCCGGCCGTCTGGTGGTTGTCGCGCCGCGTTCACCATGAACGCGAACTGTGCTGCGACGACCTGGCGCTCGCGGTCGTCGGCGATCGAGCAACCTACGGCCGCGCACTTCTGGCTTTGGAACAATTGCGACAAACCGCGCCGACGCCCCTGCTGGCGGCCACCGGCGGCCAACTGGTCGCTCGCGTCCGACGGCTGTTGCCGCAAGAACCTCGAACGGCCGACGCACCACGTCGTTGGATCGGTGGACTGTCCCTGATCGTCGTGCTCGCGACGGTCGGCGCCGCCGGCCTGCTGCTGCAGTCGTCGACTCAGATAATCAACGACGACGTCCCGTCGATCAGCTCGACGACCAACGCGGCGGACGAGCCTGTTGCGAAGACGCTGCGTCAACCGCAGATCTTGCTCCCCGACCACTGGATCATGCAGGCGGTCGAGTTTGATCGCGAGGGGCAGGAATTGGCGACGGCGTCGCTGCAAGGCGGCGTCACGTTGCGACGGTGGGACATGGCCGGCTTGAAGCTGCGAAGCGAGATCAAGCTGCAGGCCGACAAGCATGGTCGCGCCTTCCGCGAGGGAACATTACGATTCGCCGCTGATCGCACGCGCGTCGTCGCGGCGACCGACGAGTACGTGGGGATTTGGGACGCGATCACGGGCCAGTTGCTTAGGCAACTGCCGTTTGCGACGAAGGACGGGATCTACGATTGCGCCATCGACCAACTCGATTGCACGCCCGACTTGTCCGTCATCGTCGGCCACCGCGCGTTGCCGGGACGACTCACGCTCTCCTACGACGCCCTCGTCCTCGCCTGGGACGGTCGCTCGGGCGAGTCGTTGCCAAGCATCACGGATGAAGGCGCCACGGACCTCGTGTCGCTCGATCTAACCACCGACGGGGCGCAGCTGGTCACGACCAACGGCGGCGGCGCCAAGGTGTGGGACGTCAAGACAGGTCGGCTCTTGCGCACGTTTGCCAACGACGACAACCATGTCTGGAGCGTGCGGTTTTCGCCCGATGGAAGACAGCTCGCGGTGGGCGACATCTTGAGCGTGAAGCTTTTCGACGCGACGTCAGGCCGACTGCTGCGACAGCTGGAAGGCGCTTACCGCTACAGCAGCAGCCGCAGCCCAAACTTGGTCTTCTCCCGCGACGGCCGCTGGCTCGCGCGTCTCGGCACACAGGAGGCCCTTGCAGGAGAAACGGACAAGCATCGCTACGTCGTGCCGATCTGGTCGACGGAAACGGGGGCGAAGTCATTCGTGCTGGATACCGAGGCCAACGACGCCGACTTCTCGAACGATGGCCGAAGGCTGGCGGTCGCCTTCTCCGACATGCAACAGGCGCTCTCCGTATGGCAGCTCGCCGGCGCTGACGGCGCATCGCTGCCTCATGCGCCCGCCGAGCAAAAGCCGCCGGCCGGCCCCGGGCCGCACTCGCGACAGGACCGAGTCGAAGAGAACGGCCACTACCGCGGCGCGGAAGCGGCTAAGTTCATCGAGCGTTTCCAGCCGACCTGGGGAGAAACGACGCTGGGCCTTCAATACGGCATCGCCTTCACGAAACAGCCGGCTCAATTTCAGCGCGGCGAGCGCGTTCCGTTGGCCTATTTCTTTCGCAACGCCAGCGACAAGCCGTTGAAGTTTGAAACGAGCCCTGATTACTTGGGCAATCCGCCGACGCTCGTCAATGCGAACGGCGAGAAACTCGCTCTGGAAACGATCCCGTTGCTCGGAACGGTCGCCCGCTACGTCGAGACGCTGCAGCCGGGCGAAGCGCTCGGGCCGTTCTATTCCAACATTGCACTGGGCGACAACCCCCGCCCGCACCAACAGCACTGGTCCCCTGTCCTGCGGGTCGCCGAGCCGGGCAAGTACCGCGTCTACCATACGGCGCCGATCGGTCGATACGCCGCGGACGTGAAGGACGGCCAGACGGAGCGAATCGCGACTCCGGCCGTCGAGTTCGAGTTGGTCGCCGCGAAAACGGAGGAACCGGCAGAGGCGAAGAAGCAGCTCGGACAGATCAAGCTAGCGCCGAAGAAGCGTCAGGCCCAAGGGCAACCCTTGCCCGAATCGTTCCAGAAGCATGACGGGCAAGGGGTCTCTGCGAACTACGACGAAGACGGGCAGGTGATTTCGATCTACCTGGGCAGACCGACGACCGACGCCATGTTGGCCGAGTTGGCGTCGCTGCCGCGTCTGCGCGAATTGCACCTCGAAACGACGCAGGAAGTGACCGCGGAGGGAATCTCGCACTTGTCCAAATTGACGCAACTCGAAAAGGCGTCGTTCTACAACGTCAATGAGCGCGGCGCCGACCTGGGCGACGCGGTGATTCGGAGCGTGTCGGGGCTGCCGTCGTTGCGCGAACTGTCGGTCGGCGAATGCGGCACGACCGATGAAGGCTGCCAGGTGCTCGCGGGAATGAAGCAGCTCGTCTCCCTTTCGCTGCATCAAGAGGGACGGCTCACCGACGCGGCCCTGGAACCAATCGGGACGCTGAAACAACTCCAGTCGCTGTCGCTTGCTTCGGTCGTCGCGACCCAGCGACTTGGGCGCATGCGGTTCACTGCGGAAGGGCTGGCGTCGCTGCGGGGATTGACGGAACTGCGGGCGCTGAATCTGCATGGCCATCCCGTCAGCGCAGATGTGCTGGTCTCGAACAAACTGCACGACGTGAGCCTCGGACATCCGTCGGTCGACGACGCCGTGGCGATGCGGCTGGCGGAACTCGCCGACCTGCGGCAACTCCAACTCAGCTTCACGAGCATCACCGATGAGGGACTGCGGAAGCTCGCCGGGCTCCAGCAACTCCAGCAGCTCGACGTCGGCAGCGACGTCGTCTCGGACGCGGGGGTCGCAGCGTTCGAGCGACATCCGAACTTGCGTCATTTCAGCCTACGCCTCTCGAAGCTGTCCGATGGCGGCGTGAAGTCGATTGCGACGATTCCTGGATTGACGAACGTCTCTTTGTGGGCGGCGCCTCGGTTGGAGGGGGGGCCCGAACCGGCATTCTTGACCGTCGACGGGCTCAGGCCGCTCGCCGCAGCCGCCAATTTGCACACCTTGTCGCTTGTCAATTGGAAGTCCCGGGGGAGCTGGCTTGTACTGAAGGAGTTCCAGCAATTGAAGGTACTGAGCTTCTTGATGTGCGACATTTCTTCGTCGGAAGTTGAGGCGCTGGACGAAGCGTTGCCTGAGACGCAGATCTCTCCTGCGACGGGCGGCGGCGGCGTGCTCAAGCCGACGACCGACGCCAAGGTTTCAGGAAGAGTCGTCGACGGCGAGGGCCAGCCGGTTCCAGGATTTCAATTCGTGTCGCGTGAAGGAAGCGTCCCCGCGACGTCGGATGAACAGGGCGAGTTTCGCTTTGACTGGCCGCGCAGCCGAGCCACTCGAGCACTCCTGGGCTACTGCCCCGGCTTTCAACCTTGGTACGGGGCGCCGAAGCCGGGCGACGTGCTCCGAATCCAACTGCGTCGCAAGTCGACGCAAGATCGCACCACGGGAAGGCGGCGCATGGAGGTGCGGTTGATTGACTCGATCACCGCTCAGCCTGTGCCTGGCCTGGAGGTCGCGGCCGTCTGTTGGGAAGGACCGCGCAACAAAGAGACGGCGGGGACTGCGATTGCGAACGAGGACGGCGCGGCGGTGTTCGAGGGATTGGAATTCGTGCAGCATCGGTTGGTGTTGCGCGAGGATCGTCGTGGATCGCTCCGCGACTTTGGCCCAAACCCGTCGTATGTTTCAACCGATCGATATCCTTCAGCGGATGAACAAGAAGTGGCGATGCTGGTCGACCGCGCCTGCGAGTTGACGCTGCGCGCGGTGGACAGCGTCACCGGGCAAGGCATTGCAGGAGTCCGCTTCGAACGCGAGAACGCTGCGGGAGAACTTTGGCAGCAAGCCATTGTGCCCGAGCAACTAGGCGCCGACCCGGCCGATCATCCTCAGGCGACGGATGCCAATGGCAACTTCCGCTGTCGGGTGCGCGCCGGTCGCTGGAACTACATGGTTGGCAAGTTCGCGGAAGGATACAGTGCGATCATTCCGATCGACGGGCGACAGGAAGTGGAACTGGAGACGCCGATCGGCGGCCGAGTCGCTTACACGTTCCGGCTGGTGAAGGACAAATAGCACTGCGGACGTCGCGCCGTTACAAGACGTTCATCGTCTCACAAAACCTTATAAGCCGCGAAGGTCGACTTACTTTCGGATACGTCCTCGCTCGTCGAGAGAGGAGAAACACGACCGGTAACGTGACGAGGAGGGAGCAACGTGCATACTCAACCCCTGCGGTCCGCGTCAACGCTAGTAGAATTGCCGATTTGAACGCGAACATCGGCGTCCTGACGGCATTGCTATTGCCAACCGTTCGGCCGGACGCGTGGCGGTTCGGCGTCAGAAGCGCCAGCACAATCTCAAGCAGATTGGTCTGGCCAATCTTAACTCCCGAGCTTCTGGCGACATCGTCACACTGTCGTAGAGGAGAATCTGCCGCATAGCTTGACAATGCGGCCAGCCCCGTCATTTCTTTCGCCGCCGCCGCGCCGGCATCCTCCTCATGACTCGATGATGCGCAATCGTCCGCCGAACGACGCTACACCTGTCGAGCCTCGTGAGGGAGTGGGTTCGAGAGACGGCGGCGGTTTGGTGGAAGATCAAGGTGAAAGCCGTATGCGGTCAGTATGTCAGTTGAGCTGCTCGGATGTGCGTCAATTTGACGCGTTGTCAGTCTTGAAATGCTTACAGATAATCCGCCTGTCTTCACCACTTGAACAGACCAGACGAGGGTGCATACGGTGGATTTTCCGATTTTTCACCTCGATTCCATCGGCAATCGTATGCTCATCGCGATCGTCGCGATCTTGCATGTGGCCATCAACCATCCCCTCGCGGTCGGCGGAATGCCGTTGATTGCAACACTTGAATGGTGGGGCAGGCGTTCCGGCGATCCCCGTTGGGACAACATCGCCTTTCGTCTACTGCGCGTGTGTTTCATCATGACGACGACGGTCGGCGCACTCACAGGCGTCGGCATCTGGTTCTCGGTCTCGCTAGTCAATCCGTACGCCATCGCCAGCCTCATTCGGGTTTTCTTTTGGGCTTGGTTCACAGAGTGGCTGGTATTCGTGACGGAAGTCGGGCTAATCCTGGCCTACTATCAAACTTGGCGACGGTGGACAGGCGATCGAAAATCGAAACACATTCGACTTGGCTACACTCTCGCTCTCTTTTCCTGGATCACGATGGCGCTCATCGTCTCGATCCTCGGTTTCATGATGGACCCAGGCCAGTGGGAATCGGGCGGTCGTCTACTCACGGCGATTCTCAATCCCATCTACTTGCCGCAGCTCGCGTTCCGCACAACCTTGGCAATGGTCCAAGCGGGCTTCTTCGCCTTGTTAGTCTTCAGCTGCTGGAAAATCCCGGGGGACTTGCGGGATCGACTCGTGAGGTTCGTGTCGACATGGATTCTATTCTTCACTGCTCCCCTGCTATGCGCGGCCCTTTGGTACCGCGGAGTTGTTCCTGCGGCGATGGCCGAGAACTTCGCCGTCGCTGTCGGAACTCAGCAAGGCGCAGCTTGGTACGCTTGGTTGCTCGGACTGTCGCTCATCGCGGCGCTCTTAGCGTGCCTTTTTGCTGGGGTCGGACGTTGGCGGCCGCGTGCCCTGCCTCGCTGGGCGATGGCGATTCCCTTCTGCGCCTCGCTTGCGCTCATGGCTCAGTTCGAGCGAGTGCGTGAATTCATCCGCAAGCCCTATGTGATCGGCGAATACATGTACGCCAACGGCATCCGCGCGCAAGATGTCGCTCTCTTGCAAAGAGACGGTTTGCTGCGACACGCAACCTACTGCTCCACGCGCGATGTTCTTCCCGAGAATCGTCTGGCGGCGGGACGAGACGTCTTTCAGTTGGCATGTTCGCGATGTCACACGATGCACGGCATGAATAGCCTCACGGTGAAGTTCAGCAGTCTACTTGGCAATGGAGAGTGGTCGCCGGATCAGATGGCGTCCTACATCGAGAACATGCATGGCGCACGCCCCTTTATGCCTCCCTTTCCTGGCAATCAGTCGGAATTGCGAGCTTTAGCAGCTTACATCATCGAACAACGAACGTCTCCCACGCCCGTGCATGGCGCCCAGGTGGTCGGCGTTCACTTGCCTGTGGAGCGAACGCGCGACGAGTTGATTCGCGAATGGACGAAAGTCGTCGAACGATCGAATGTCGAGGCGGACCGACAGGAAGCTCTCGCAACGCTCGCTGCAATCCGTTCCCCGGAAGTCGCGGCCCAGTTCACCGCCTGGATTGAAGCCTTTTCCACGGGCGATTGGCCCCAAGAATTGGGACTCGACCTGTTGCTCGCCGCCGCGCGAACGACTCCGGAGCTCAAGGAAAACGTGGACGCCTTGCAGACGGAACGGGAAGCGTTGGAAGAACCTCTCGAGCGGTTCCGCTACTCGTTGCTTGGCGGAAACGCCTCGCGCGGCGCGACGTTGTTTCAATCAAAGGCGTGTGTGACCTGTCATCGCGTCCAGGGAGTTGGGGCGACGGTGGGCCCCGACTTGACGGCGATCGCCGCACGAAACACGCGGGAGCACTTGCTTGAGTCGATCGTCGCACCGCGAGCCAAGATCGCTAAGGGCTTTGAAGCGGCGACGATCATACGAGATAACGGAACCACCGTGCAGGGAATCGTCCGCGAGAAGTCCGAAGAGCGACTCGTCTTGAAACTGGCGAACGGCGACGAAGCGATTGTGCCCATGGCGGAAATCGACGAGATGCTTGAAGGTCAAACCATGATGCCGCTCGACATCTGGAAGACGATGACGGCTTCTGAATTACGCGATGTGGTCGCGTATCTTGCGAGCCTCAAGTAGCCCTTCCCTTTCATGTGGTTTTCATTATGCAAACGTCTGCGCCGATTCCTCACGATCTCCCCTTGGACCTGCCCGCCCCTGCCTGGCTTCTGCAAGGTTTGTTGGTTGCGTTCTTCATCGCACACATTCTCTTTGTCAACCTCATGTTGGGCGGCGCGCTGCTGACCGTCTATTTCCAACGACTCAGCGCCAGATTGCGAGAGCCGAAGTACGACGCATTAGCGCGAGCGATTGCGGAGACGATTACGGTCAACAAGAGCGTCGCGGTAGTGCTGGGAGTCGGACCGTTGCTGGCAATGAATGTACTCTATACGACGCACTTCTATTCCGCCAATGCGCTCACCGGCGCCGCTTGGATCGCAATCATCCCCATGGCGATCATTGCGTTCTTGCTACTGTACTGGCATAAGTACAGCTGGGACGCAATGGCCAGGCACAAGCTCTTCCATCGGTGGATCGCCGTATTCGCCGTACTCTTGTTGCTCGCCATCCCCGCCATCTTCCTCACGAACATCAATCTGATGCTGTTTCCTGAGAAATGGGGAGAAGTCCGGGGCTTTTGGAGCGCGCTCAAACTACCGAATGTGCTGCCGCGCTACGCCCACTTCGTGCTTGCCTCCGTCTCGGCCACAAGCCTCTTCGGCGCATGGTACTTCGGACGTACGCACAAACCTGTATCGAATGACTTCGGCGACCTCGCGCCGCCGATGCTCCGGCGGTCGTTTTACAGGATCACCTGGTACGCCACTTGTTGTCAGTTCGTCGCGGGCCCGACCGTATTGCTCACGCTGCCAGAGCGGGCGGTATCCGGCGCGATGTTTGGAACCATCATCGCCGGCGCAACCATGGCCGCGATCGGGATGATGTTTTTGTGGAGCGAATTGCAGGAAAGCGACGAGACGATCGGCCGGGGCTACTGGATCGTCGTGACTCTGTTCGCCGGCACCGTGGTCTTCATGGCGACGGGAAGGCACTTCTATCGCGAAAACGCTCTGCGCGACCATCGTCATGCCATTGCCTCCAAGACGCGCGAGTTCTTGATGGCGTCGCAAGCCGCGTATCGCGAACAACAGGCCGAACTTGCCAAGTTTCCGCCTGAACAACGACTGTTTCAAAGCCGTTGCGGCGCCTGTCATGCCATCGACGTAGTACGAGTTGGTCCGCCGCTCTCCGAGATCGCCAGAATCTATCAGAACCGCCCCGAAGGCATCGTGGCCTGGGCGATGGCCCCCGGAAAGAAGAGAGCAAATTTTCCGCAAATGCCCTCCATGAAGCATGTCGGCGAACAGGATCTGGCCGTCATCGCCCAGTTCATGCTCCGCGCGGGCGCCGCCCACACGACGAGTCCGCCCGCGCCTCCCGCTCCCTAGCCATTACCACACCCGTCGACGCGATCTTGCAGCGTCCCGTCCTCCGCAACTACATTTGTAGAGATATAGTGCCCATTTGCATGGCGGGGATGAACCAACAGGCTGAAAGCCTGTTCTACGGGGGGCGTATGTCGGCGAAGTTGCGGAAGGCCGTTTATTCGGCGGCGAAGCGGGCGTTTACTTGCGTGCGCGAGAAGCATCCGAAGGAAAGGTTTTACGTCTTTGGACTCATGACCAACGACGCGGCGCAGTACTTGTATCCGCTCAGCAACTCCGAAGAAGCGCTCAAGCGGACCGTCAAGAAGTATCGCAGTGATGGCTACAAGGATCACGACGCTGACTCGCTGCGCTGGTCGTTCGGCGATTGGTCGTACTCCAAGGACGGCGAAGAGTTTTTTGACGAAGTCAATCAACTGTTGTCCGAGGCGACCGAATTCGACGACTGGGACGACAACAAGATCGAAAGGCAAGTCGCCAAACTCATGAAGGCGACTGTCGCCGGCTTGGCGGACCTCGACAAGGAAGGCTTCTTCGGCAAAGGCGCCAAGCGGCTCGAGGTCGCCGTCATGATCTGCGGCGACCTCGACCAAGGGCTCGTCCGCGAATGGATCGGACAACTCAACCCGCCCGCCGTCGCGGCGCAGTTCGCAGACGACGCGACCACGACGGGCAAGTTCGAAGAGATCGGTCCGCGAAAGGTGAGCGAAGGAAAGGCCGTCGCCGTGTCGGCAGCCGGCGACGTCGTCGCCTCGGGCGGCGATTACCAGATCTTCGCCTGGAAGCAGCCGGGATTCGCACCGCTGCTCGCCAAACGGGTCGGCAGGTATCAAGGGTCCCATTGGAGCATCCATACCCTGGCCTTGTCGCACAACGGCGGCGAACTGGCGATCGGCTGGAAATCGCTGTTCAACGCCGACGGCGGCATCGAGCGTTGGTCGATTGCGCGATCCAAGACGCTCCCCTCCCCTCCCGTGCTCCAAGGCGGCGTCTGGGCGCTGGATTACTCGCCGGACGACCGCGTGCTGGCGAGCGGCGGCGAAGACGGACGGATCCGATTGTGGGACCTGTCAAACTGCCAATCGATCCGCGAGATGCCGGGCTGCAAGAATTACCTGGAAGCACTGCGCTATTCGCCCGACGGTCGGCGACTCGCTTCCGTCGCGCGCGAAGCCAAGTCGCTGCGCATCTGGGATCCGGCGACCGGAAAGAACCTGCTCACCTTGCCGGGCAGCGGCGTCGGGCTGGCGTTCACGCCCGACGGCAAACAAGTGGCGGTCGCGTGCGCCGGGAACAAGCCGCCGTCGTTGGAGGTCCCGTTCTGGAGTGTGCAGACAGGCAAGTTGACCCGCAGTCTCAAAGTCAACTTCCCCGTGGAAGCGCTCGCCTTCTCTTCCGACGGGCGCTTCCTGACCGTCGGCGGCGCCCTCCCGGGACTCGTCGAACTCTGGGACCTCGCAAGCGAAAAATGCATCCAGAAGCTCGACCCCAACTACTCGTCGATCGAGGCGCTGACGTTCCTGAAAGGGAATCGTCATGTGGCCATTGTCGGCTGGGCCGGTGAAAAGCGACTGCCCCTGTTGGTCTGGGAGCTTAACGACCCATATTGATCGGGCCGGCGACCGAGAACAGCGCCAAAAAGAACGCCGCGTAGACGTATCCCACGACGGCGCCGACGACGACGACGATCGCCGGCTCGATCAGCGCGCTGAACCGCTGAATCGCCGACTGCAATCGTTCCTCGTGAAACCGCGCGGTTTCGTCGAGCACTTCGTCGAGCGTACCGGCCGTCTCGCCGACGGCGGCCATCGAAGCCAGCATTGGGAGAAACGCATGCGGCGTTCGCAGGGCGTCCGCGAGCGAGCGTCCCTGGATCACCTCCTCGCGCGCCCGCCCCAAGGCGAATCGCAGGTACGCGTTCCCCGGCAGAGTTTCCACGGTGCGCAGCGTCTCCAACAACGTCACGCCGCTCTCCAACAAGATGCTCATCGCCCGCGAGACGAGCGCCGTTCCCGACAATCGAAACAACGCTCCGATCACCGGCGTCCGCAGCAGCACCCGGTCGATCCAGAACCGGCCGGCGGTCGTGGAGTAGAGAAAGTAGGCGAACGAAACGGTCAGCGCGATCCCGACCAGGCCTTCGATCCAGTAGGTCCGTACGGCGGCGGACAGGTCGAGCAGCGATTGAGTGAGCGGCGGCAGCTTGCGCCCCAATTGCAACAAGAAGCGTTCCAGTTTGGGAATGACCCACACGATCATGAAGGCCGCCACGCCGACGGCCGCAACCAGCACGATGACGGGATACAGGAGCGCGGTGACGAGCATTTGCCGCAGGCGTCGCCGTCGCTCCATCATGTGGGCGCTCCGCCGCAACACGGCTTCCAAGTTGCCCGTCTGTTCGCCGATACGAATCAATTGCACGACCAGCGGCGGGATTGCTCGCTGCGACTTCGCTGCGTCCGCCAGCGAACTACCTTGTTGCACACGCTGTGAAATACTGCGCCAGATGGTTTGCACCGGCGCGCGCAACGCCTGATCGGATACGTTCGACAGGGCGCTCAACAGCGTCACGCCCGCGCGCAGCATGACCGCGGCCTGCAGCAGGCTGTTCTCGATGTCCAGCGAGCGCGCAGGCAGCCAGCCGCTGGGGCGCAGCAACTGCAAGAATTCGCTGAATGGGGCGCCTTCGATCGACTGCAGTCGCACATCAATCACGGCGCCGCCCCGTCCGCGAATCGAGGCGACGATGGCGGCCGCCGTCGCCGCCTCCTCGACGCCGCGTTGCACTCGTCCATCGGGCATGCGCGCCACGTATGCAAAAGTCGCCATCAACCCGCACCCCTACCAACCTGTGACCGCGCTGAGCACTTCGCGGATGGTCGTCTGCCCCGCGTACGCTTTCGCCGCCGCATCATCGAGCAACGTACCGCAGCCATGCCGTCGCGCGACCAGCATGAGTTCCGGCTCGGACGCGCCATCCGCAATCAACCGGGCCAGTTCCTCGTCGCACGGCAGCATCTCGAACAAACCCAATCGACCGCTCAATCCACGGTTCGCGCAGAACTTGCAGCCAGCCGGATCGAACACCTGCCGGCCCGCGTCGTCGAGACGTCGCAAAGATGCCGCTTCAGCCGTCGTGAGCGCGCGAGGCTGGCGACATCGCGGACACAAGCGACGCACCAAACGTTGACTTACCGCCAACCGCAACGTCGCCGCGATCAGATAGCGTTGGACTCCCATGTCGGCCAAGCGAGTCACGACGCCGACGGCCGAATTGGTGTGCAGGGTGCTAAAGACCAAATGGCCGGTCAGCGACGCCTTGATGGCCACATCGGCCGTTTCCAGGTCGCGAATCTCGCCGATCATGACCACGTCCGGATCGTGCCGCAGCACGCTGCGCAGCGCTCTCCCGAAACTCACCTTGTCCGCCGAGTCGACTTCCACTTGCGCCACGCCGGGAATTGAGTATTCGATCGGGTCCTCGATCGTAATGATGTTGCCGACTTGGGCGGTGATGAGCCGCCGCAGGGCCGCGTAGAGCGTGGTTGTCTTGCCGCTGCCGGTCGGCCCGGTGAGCAACACGAGGCCGTGGGGAGACGCCACCGCTCGCTCGAACACCTCCTGTTCGGGCGGCGACATCCCCAGCCGCTCGACGGTCAGCGACTCGGTTTGCGCAGCGAGCAACCGCAGGGTCATGCGTTCGCCATACTTGGTCGGCAACGTGGCGACGCGGACGTCGATCTTGCCGCCTGCGGCGCCGAAGCGGTGCGTAAACGCGCCGTCCTGCGGCGCGCGCTTTTCTGCAATGTCCATCCCGGCGATGACCTTGAATCGGCTGATGAGCCCGCCCAGGACCGAGGCCGGCATCGTCCGATACGGTTCCAGTTCGCCGTCGACTCGCAGTCGCACCGACACGTTCTCGGCGCCCGGATCGATGTGAATGTCGGACGCTTCGCGCACCAAGGCGGCGAACAGCAGTTCATCGCACAGCGCGACCGCGTCGTTGGGATCGAGATCAGCGCCTTGCCGAAAGTCGGTCCGCATGACGGGCGTGCGACCGTCGCTCGGCGTCGCCGTCGAACCGAAGACGCGCTGCACGACCAGCCGCAGCGACTCTTCGTCGGCAACCTCCGCTTGGATGGGGCGCCCGACGAATCGTTCCACCGCCTCCAGCGCCGCCGCATCCTGCGCGTTGGCGCAAGCGACGAACACGGATTGCTCGTCGGCCGCGAAGGGGAGGACCAGTCGCCGCAAAGCCAGCGCGGGCGGAATGCGCAGCGCCCACGCGGGATCGATGCGGATCTGGCGGCAGTCGAGCAGTTCGGTCATGACCGCCCTCCGCTTGCGGCCGACTGCGGCGAGTTGCGTCCATTCAAGTACCGTTCTCGAACAACGGCCGGATTGCGGGCCATCGCGAGCGCGGATTGCTCCGACAAATGGCCGCGCCGCCACAGTCGCGCTAAGTCCTCCTCCAGCGTGTGCATCCCTTGCGGGCCGCCCGTTTCGAGGGCCGAATAGATCTGGGAACTTTTGCCGGTGGCGATTAAGTTGGCGACCGCCGCGTTGACCATCAGCACCTCGCTGGCCGCAACTCGTTGTCGGCGCATGGGTGCAGACCGCCCCCGTTCCGTCAAACTCGCTGCGGCGCCAAGCCTGCCCTGCGGTGCCGGCTCGTCCATTTCGCTGGCGATCGCGCCGGCATCGCCCTGTGCGCCGTCGATCGTTCGCTTCGACAAGGCGCCGTCGCACACCAGCAGATGCTGCGCAAGGATGCAGCGCAGGACGAGCGACAGTTGGCGACGAATGCCTTGTTGTTCGTCGGCGGGAAAGACGGAGACCAGCCGCTCGATGGCCCCAACGCAGTCGCCGGCGTGGACGGTCGTAAAGACCAGATGCCCCGTTTCGGCGGCCGTGATCGCGGTGCGAATGGTGTTGAGATCCCGGATTTCACCGACCAGTACGACGTCCGGGTCTTGCCGCAGCGATGCGACGAGCGCTTCGTAGAACGATTCGGCGTCCGATCCCACCTGGCGCTGGTTGACCAAACTCCGTCGTGGAACATGGAGGTACTCGATAGGATCTTCGATCGTCACGATGTGACTGGCGCGATCGCTGTTGATGCGGTCAATCAAAGTCGCCAGCGTGGTGCTCTTTCCGGCGCCGGTCGGGCCTGCCACGACGACCAACCCATCAGGCAAGTTGCACAAGTCGTACAAGTCTTCGCGCAATCCCAACTCGGCAAGCGAGCGGAAGCGCTCGTCGAGCCGACGCAGCGCAATCGAGGTTTGATTCTGGCGACGGAAGGCGTTGAAGCGAAAGCGACGACCACCTGGCGACGTGATCGCGCCGTCGAGCGAACCGATGTCGCCGAGCGGCGGGCGTCCGCAGCGTCGCGCCAGTTCGGCCGCGATCGCATCAAGCAGGTCGGCGGAGAGTCCCGGGAATTCGCCGCACGGCCGCAAGACTCCGTGAACGCGAAAATAGGGCGGCAACGACGGCGCCAGATGCAGGTCGGAGGCATCCAGCGTCGTGCATTGAGCCAGCAGGCGATCGACGAGCCGCGTTGCAGCGGGCTCTGAGTCTTCTGCTTCTAGAAGGCGACTACCAGTTTCCATCGACGCAAGTCCGAATCAAGTTTCGCGGGTTCCATCTCGACGCGCAGCGGCGTTACGCCCTCGTCGACCTCCGACAATTCCTGCATCGCCTGCCGGACGGATGCGTAGGTTCCGACGCATGAGAGCCGCCAAGCGTCGCGGCCCGCTCGATCGGCGCCGACGGACAGTGCGTCTTCGCTGGCGGAGGCGAGCGACCGAAGCGCGGGAAACGTCGCCTCGACTGGCTGTCGCAGACGTTGCGTTAGCTGCTGTTGTGGATCGTCCGCGGCGCCTAGTTCGTCGTTTACGCGCTGCTTTTCCACCAGATGCAATTGGTTGCGCAGCAGGATTCGCGTGATCAGGTCGGTCGCGGACGGTCGGTCGGCCGCACGCGACAAGCGCGTCCCCAAGTCGCGCCAACGCTGCACCAATGCCTCGCGCTGCGACGCCTGCTCTGCAACCTGCTTTTGCAACGTCTCGGCTTGTTCGCGGGTGGTGCGGATCTGCAGTTCCAGGCTGTCTGCCTCCGCGAACTCGGCGACCGTCGCCTCCAGGCGCACGAGATCGCGAGTTCGACGCACGTAGCCGAACAGGATGATGCCCACGAATACCGCCGGGAAGACCACCAATAGCCAACTGGGCCCCTTGGAACGAATCATGGCAGGAGGTTCTCCAGCGAAACGAATTCAGGCGGCTTGGGCCGAGCGTCGACTTCCAGCGGACGATTGGTCAGTTCAATCTGAAAACGGTAAAGCGGCCGACCGGAAGCTGAGACCTGATCAATTTCATAGCGCGGGACGAGGGTCCAACCCAGCGGAGTCAGCTTACGACCAAACTCCACGACCAGTTCATTGAGTGGTTCCAGGCCCAGACTGACTCCCTTGATCGTCGGCGCGCGTCCGTTGCGGCTGATTTCACGGATCACGACGTCGTTGGGACAGCCGTCGTGCAGCAGGCTGAGCAAGGCAGACCAGCGTCGTCGATAGGTTTCTTGCGCCGCCTCGGCCGCGGGAACGGCCTCTTGCAAACTCGCCAACCGAGCCCCTTCATCGACGGCTTTCTTTTCCCATTCCTTGAGTTGCTTTCCGGCCGCAGCTAGCTCCTGCTCTTGCAGGCGACGATGCTTGATCTGCAACTCGAGCGTGCGAATGCGGCCGGCGGTCACGACGTAATCGACGCTCCCGACGCCGGCGACGAGCAGAAAGAGGGCGACGCCGACGGCGTAGCGCGCACCGGCGGAGACCGGTCGTTTGGGCGGCGCGACGTAGGGAACGGGCGGCGCTGGTTGCGCGAGCGTACGCGCCCACAGTTCGAGCCACGCGTCGAGCACCTCGGGCTGGGCCAGGCGCAGCGGCGGCCGATCGCCGGCCAGAAGCGCTTGCCCCGACTCCGAAAGCTGTTCCACTTCGGCGTCGGCGCCGAGCGACAGGCGCCAACGATCCAGCAGCCCCTTGGCGGTCGCCGTCCGGGCATCGGCGCCTGCCAAGGCGAAATGCGTCTTGCCGTCCGGCGCAGCGCCGACGGCGATCGTCGCCGAACCCCAACGTTCGAGGCGTCCCCATCCCAGCGGGCTGGACGTCCGGTTTTCCAGTCGTCCCGGTGCGCCGCCTGGATGCAACATCCCCGCGAGTCGTCCCCGTGCGCGCGCGACGATCGCTTCGGCTTGGTCCCGCACCCAATGCGGCGCTTGCATCACCCAGAATTCCTCGGCGTCCCGCGTTCCCTCGAGGCGCCGCAGACCGAGGTCGGAGTCGAGCGCGGATTGGCCCGACAGGCTTTCCGCCTCGAACCCCAGAGCGCGTGTGATCTCGGCGGTCGCCAGCCCCGCCAGTTGTTCACGACCGATCGACAGTCGATGCGTCCACAGGTCGTCGGCGAGAATCCAGGTCTTGCCCAGCGGCGCACGATCCAGGTGCGCGGCGATGTCGATGAGTTCCGGGAGTTCGCCAGCCAGCGGTCGGACGCGCGTCCAAACGCCGCGACGACGACCTCGACCGTCGAAGTCGCCGCGTGCGATCGTTTCACGACCAATGAATAGTAAACTGAATTTGGTTCGTCCCAACATCAGCCAACCTATTCGACTTGAAGGTCAATCACGTGCGTTCCGCCCCCGCGCAGGGGCACGTACAGCGGGCGTCCCTGGAGGACGCCGTCGAGCGTCGCGACGATGACGCGCGGACCGGCTGTCAGTTCGGGCGTCGACTCGCCCAAGATCGAGTAGCTGACCTCGCCGGTCGGCGCGGCGGTTGCGAGCACCTCGATCACTTTCACGCCATTGGGGTCCGCACCAGGACCGCTTAAACGTCCCGGACCAAGCACCGCGATGCGCCAAACGCCGACGCCCGACGGCGGCGCTCGCATTGTTCCATCGAGCCGAAAGAGGGTCCCGGCGATCAACGTCGGCCGCCAGTCTTCCGGTCGAATCACCGCCGATAGCTCCACTGCGTACTCGGGCGCGGCGTCGATCCGTTCATTGGTGACGGGGCTGGAGATCGCGATGGCGCCCGCGGCGTCGGGAGTCAGCGGGAGCGGCGGCGCGGGGGCCAGCGGCGTTCCCCAGCCGTCGCGCAGGGCGACGAGCGGCGATGAGGCGCCGGGGGGCGCCAGCACATAGGGTCCGCGCCAACCGGCGGGCGTCATGATCGAATGATAAACGCCGGGGCCGGGACGCAGGCCGAAACTGGAGTCCGCCGCGTTCGCCGGAGCTTGGTCCGCGGGCACTTGCACCAGTTCCGCGAGCGTTTCGGGGAAGCGTCCCATGTCGGCGACGAAGCCGCGCACCGCCGCGTTCGGCGCACTGTCGGCGGCCTCGCCGACGATGGCCCGACGCACGTTCTCCAGCGTCCTCTGCGTCGCTTCGAAGCGCGCTTGACTGGCGACAGGACGCAGCGCTTCGACCGCCACGAACGCCAGGGCCGAGAGGATGAGCAACACGACCAGCATTTCGGCCAGCGTGAAGGCGGTCCGACGACCGGTGGAAGTAATCGGATGGTCGCTCGGCAGGTGCGTCATGGCAGGGGCAGCCGGAGGACGACGTTGTCAGAGGAAGTGGCCAGGTCGCCGTCGGGGCCGGCGGAGACCAATTGGGCGTCGACCAAAGCGGCGCCTTGGATCACGATGGGATTGCCCCAACCGTCGAGCACCGCGGGGTCGCCGTCGCCGACGCCCGGTGCACTTTCCGCGATTCCGAATTCGGCTGTGAAGCCGCGCAGGTGCGCTTGGCCGTCTTCATTCCATCCCGGATAGCAGGCCGCGGACGGCGTCAAATAGGGACCTCGCCAGCCGCGATGCACGATTGGATCAAACGTCGCCTGAGCATCGTTCGTCGTCGGGTTCACGAAGAGAAACGCCAACTGCGGCGCGCTGCTGCGCGTGGCAGGCTCAAGCAGCCCCGGAAAGGGCCCCGGCAGTCCGCGACGGACCAGCAGCGGTGCGGCAGCGGGTGCGAGACCAGCCATGTCGGGAGCATACCGATTTACCAGGAGCATCTGAAGTTGCCGCATAGTCGTCATGGTGATTTGCTCGCGAGAGTCTTCCAACAGACTGCCGACGACGGCCAGAGAGAGGCCTGCGAGCAGCGCGACGATCGTCACGACGACGACCAGTTCGAGCAAGGTCAAGCCGCTACGACGACGCGCCTGCGGCCGAACATTCGTCGTGTGCAAGAGTTCCATGCGTCGCAAAACTCGGCACTCCCGAATCAGAGAGGAGCGCTGCCAGTCCCGAACCGCCGAAACGACCCGTTACCTGACAGCGCTCCCGCCAGAATGGTTTGCCACGTCGCTGCGGTCAGGCGTTAGCCTTGACGCGCACCATCCGGCAGCGACTCGTTGAACTGCTGTTGCGTGTAATCCGGCGTGCGGCCGTAAGCGTCGGACGAGCCGATCAGCGACGCGCGTTCGCCGCTGGCGTAGATCATGAAATACACGACGTATCGACCGTAGTAGGTCTTGTCCGCGCCCGGATAGAGCGGGCAGGTGGTGCACGTCTTGCCGATCGCCGTATTGCGCTGGCCGAAGCCGAAGGCGACGACTCGCTGCCCCGGCTTGAGGCCGGCGGGCACGAGCTTCCCGAGCATATACGATCCGGTCACTTCGGCGACTTCCACCGAAGTCGGCGCTGTGTTCCCCGTGCCATTGGCGTCAGCGATCAGCCCGCGGAAGGTGGTGTTCGACAGGTTGGAGTTGACGACCGTCGTGTCATGGTCATAGACCCAATCCAGCCCGGCGCGTGTGAGCGACCGGAGGTATTCGGCGCCGGTCGCGTTCGTGAGGGCTGCAGGAGTCAACTGTGCTTGCAGCCGCGTGCCATCGGCGCCGCCGTAGGGAAGGCCGCGAGTTTGCGTGTCGGCGTTCGTCGTATCCGACGAATAGACCGCGCCGGCCGTGTCGAGCAGCGAGTCGAGCCCTTGCGGATAGCGTTTCTGAAGCACGAAGAAAAGTTGCGAGTTGGCGGCGACGTCGCTCTGCGATTTCGCGCTGACCGCCATGTCGGTGGAGCGACCGAGCATCGCGACGGCGGGAATCACCAAGCCTGCGATGGCCGCCAGAATCAACAGCACCACGACCAATTCAATCAACGTAAAACCAGACCGATGCAATCTTCGCTTCATAACCAACTCCCGGGGACGTTCCAAAACAGACGACTCGAACCACATCCATCTGGCGGCGTCCCTCAAGAAAGCAAGTCCCGTGCCGCGAACGTCCAATTCGAGATTGCAGCCGCTTTGCAAGTAGAAATCGTGCGAAGCCGCGTTCCGCAGGAAGCGAGCGGACGTGGGAGCGAGTCAGTTCCGTGAGCGCGAGCGTCGAAATTCTCGACACGCCGCTGCGTCGGATCGCTGCATCGCGAAAGTCTTTCCGCCAGAAGTTGGAATTCAGACGCGACGGCGTACGATGAAGAAGTACCGTCGCTGCCGCTCGGCCCAAATTGGATCTCACTCGGGAGGATCGCTGGATGAACCGCAAGACCGTTTGCACGTTGGCAATCTGGGGAATCTTCCTGCCGACACTGGTTTGCGCCCAGGCGACCGATGCGCCGCCTCCGAGCGGCGTGCGCTCGCGCCCTGCAACGCCTCGTCGCGATCCGACGCGAGCCGACGGAGAACTACGCTTGCTGCTGGAACAGCCGCAGGCCGAATCGCCGACGGGTCCGCCCCGGGCGCCCTGGCCGACGATCGCCGTTCGAGCGCGAATCCTCGCATCGGGCCGACCTGCGACTGCGCTCCTCTCGGTCGGCGAGGAGTTCCACAAGGTGTCGCCGGGCATGACGATGGGGCTCGACGGCGAACGCACGCTGACCGTGCTGACGATCACGCGCGAGGGAGTGGAGGTGGAATTGCAGCCTGGTTCTCGTCAGGTGCACCTGCCGTAACCTCTCCGACGCAACTCCCGCTCGCGACCAGCTAGAAGGAGGCTCGGAATTCCCCCTTGTCCGCCGTGGCGGGCTTCACTACGATCCGCCCGCTTTGAGAAATCGGCTGCGCAGACACGGTTCGCCAGACGTGTCGGTAAGGTCGCCAAGGAAGGATCGCGAGTAGGAATTACCACTCATGCATGGGCGTGCGCGCCGCGGAAATGCGTCGAGCTCTGGCGAGCTCGTTCTGGGCCTCTTTTTCAGCGTGATCGCCTGCGCCGCGGATTCGTCGGCGCAGGAACTGACGCCTCCCTCGCCGGCCGCGTCACGCGACGAGACGCTTGAGGTCGAACGGGTCCCGAGTCGCGTGCTGTTGCCGCGGATGGTGGAAGACGATCCGGCCGACGGCGACGACGAGCCACTCGCACCGGTGGAATCGCCGGAAGAAGTCGCGCCGCGCCGCGTCCCTCGCCGCTCTTCCGGCGCCGCATCGCGAGCAACTCGCCTGGTCGATCGCCCCGATCCGCCGCTGGAATTGGTGGAGTTTCGGGACGTGCCGTTGATGGAAGCGGCGAAGCTGTTGTCGGACCAAAGCGGGATGAAGATCGTCCCGTCGTCGGCCGCGGGCAAGATTCGCGTATCGCTGTACCTGCGCGACACGCGTCCGGGCGTGGCAATCGACGCCCTCACCAAGTCGCACGACTTGTTCTACCGCGAGGATCCAACGACTGGGATCGTGCAGATCTATACGACCGAAGAATACCAACGCGACTTGGGGAGCTTTCGCGAAGAGCAGACGCGCGTCTTCACCTTGCTGTACCCGAATCCCGTGGAGGTCGCTTACGCCATCGCGGGCGCGTTCGGCGATCGCGTTCAAATGTCAGTTCAAGGACAGACCGTTGACAACGATCAGCTGCAAGATCTGGCGCAGCGCTTCGGCCGCTTCAACCTCGTCGACCAACAGGCGCGCGTGCTTGGCGGACTCAATAGCTCCGCCGGCGCGGTGGGCGGCAACACGTTCGGCGGCGGATTTGGCGGAGGAGGGTTTGGGGGAGGCGGATTTGGCGGAGGCGGACTGGGAGGATTGGGCGGGGGCGGGTTCGGCGGCGCGGGGGGATTTGGAGGCGCCGGTGGATTCGGGGCCGCGGCCAACTTGGGCGTAGGTCGCGACGGCGAGGGCCGCCCGGGCGACGCCCCGCGCCGACTCGAAGGGCTCAACGCCGAACAAATCCAGCAATTGGAGCAAGGCGGCGCCGCCGTCGACGAACTCTTGCGCAGTCGCAAGGCCGACATCTTCGTCGCCGCCGTGTCGCGCAACAATCAATTGATCGTCCGCACGGCCGACACGCAAAGCATGGAACGCATCGCCGACTTGGTCGCCGAGTTGGACGTGCCCACACCGCTTGTTTTGCTCGAAGTCCAAGTCCTGGCGTTGCAGTTGGGTGAAGATTTCAAGTCGGCCTTCGACTACCAGTTCACCGACGGCAAGTCGGTGGCCGGCGGCTTCAACACCAATGTCGAGGGCTTCACGACGGGAAACATTTTGCCGCCGGCGGCCGACTTGGGCGGTCCGAGTCGTTTTGCCCCCATCGCCCCGGGGCCGTTGGGAACCGCGCCCGCACAAAACATGACCTTTCAGGTCGTCAGCTCCAACTTTCGCTTCCGATTGCAAATGCTGGAATCGAAGAATCGCGTCACCCAATTGGCGACGCCGTTGTTGCTGACCGCCAATAACGAAGTGAGTCGCATCTTTATCGGCCGCACGATTCCGGTGACGCTCGGTTTCAGCGCCGGCACCAGCGTCGCCAGCCAATTGGGAAACGTCGTCGTCTCGCCTCCCGTACCGATCACTGTCCCGCAGAACATCGGACAAACATTGTTGATCACTCCCAACATCAACGCTGACCGCACGGTGACGTTGCGCGTGGCTCAGGAGATGTCGGAACTGGACGGGACCACGAACATCCCAGTGCCCTACGGCGATCAAGTGATCGACCAGCCGATCGACGTCGTCCGGCGAACGACGGTCAGCGGCACGGTCGTCGCCAAAGACGGTTACACGGTCGCCATCGGCGGCTTGATCCAGGAAGACTTGGCGGACAAGCGGCAGCAAGTGCCGGTGCTCGGCAAATTACCGGTCGTCGGGATCGCTTTTCGCGGACAACAGACGGGCCGAGAGCGGGCGGAACTAGTCGTGATGATCCGCCCCTACGTCTTTAATACGCCGCACGAGTCGGCGGCGTTGTCGCACGAATTGGTGGAGTTGATGAGCATCCATCCGCACGCGCCCGACGCGGTCGGCACGATGAACAGCTACCTGCATCGCGAAGCGCTCCGCGCCAACCCGCCCGCGAATCAACTGCAAACCATTTTCCGCTTTCACAGCCTCGAGCCAAAGGCCTATTGAGCGGTCAACGCAGCCGCCGTGTCAGCCGACTCATTCCGTCGCCCACAGCCAGTGCTTGTCGGAGCCATCCTCATGAACGCTCGCCTCGTTAATCCGATCCTAATCATCCTTGCGGTCTGCGGCTGCTCGCGTTTACGGACCGACCAACTGTTAGGACCTCCCATCGCGGAAGAACACGAGGCAGCAGCGCCGGCCGGCGCGTTTGAAGTGCAGGTAGACGGCGACAACCTCACGTTTCACGCGCCGCAGGTCGCCGCGTCGAAATCGCGAAACTATTTACCGCGGATTCGACAACTGCTGAAGGACGGCGACCGAGCCGGCGCACGCGAATTGGTCTATCGCCACCCCGAGTTGGCGCTGGAGTCGCTGCGCGCCCAACTGTCGGCCGAGCCGGCGTCGGCCGCTGATTCGGCGGTACGATTCATCGCCGAGGAGTACGACCGATGGCTCGATTTGCCGACGCAACACGGCTGGAGCCGCGTGACGTCGATGGTCGAGCGCGACGCGGCGATCCGCAATTACGCGACGGCGCGCGCCCGGGTTCTCGAAACCCTATCCACAGGTTCCGTTCGTGAATCGCAGGCTCTCGATCTGCTACGAATTGCCGGCGCAACAAATCTGGAAGTGTTGAAGATTGACGCCGCGCGGACCGCGGCCATCGCCAGTTTGGTGGCGCTGCGCAGCGAGCAAGCGGCGCGCATGTTGGGAGAGGCCTGCAACGGAGCGGCTCGAATCGACGGCTATCAACGCTCGCAGTTGAAACTGCTGCAAAGCGACGCGTTGCGCCGAGCGGGGAAAATCGCTGAGGCGGACGCGGCCTGGAGCGAAGCGGTGGTCGCCGCCGCGCAATTGACGCGTCATCAACCGCCGCTCTTCGATCCCGCATTCTGGGACGCCGCCTCGTATCTCCGTCCCGTGGCTGTCGAGTGGCCTGCGTCGGCCGTGTCCGAGATCGCATCGCTCAGTCCGATCCCCACCGACGCGCTCCGCGGAGACGCTGCGGAACGAGAGTGCGTCGTATGGAGCACCATCGGACAACGGTTGCTGGATCGCGGCGACCATGAAGCGACGCTCGTCGCCCTCAAGCGGTCCGAAGCGGCTAGCGCCGACGCCGCCGTGCAGGGGTGGTGTCGAGTCTGCGAAGCGAATGCGCTGGCGCGGGTCGGTCAGACGTCGACCGCCACGGCGCTGTTGGCCGGACAGTTGCAGTCCTCGGATCGCCGCTTGGCGGCCGCCGTCGCCGCCTCCTTCGGCTCGATTAAGTGCCAAGCCGGCGATGTTGAGGCGGGGCAGCGTCTGCTGAAGAAGGGTCTCGAGTCGCAGACGTTGCGTCATTGGCCAGGACTCGCCGACGCCGAAGCCGACCTCGGCTTGGCGTGTCTCGTGCAAGGCGAAGAGACAGACGGCTTGCGCTGGCTGCGTTCCGCGCGAAGTCGCTACGAGGCGCGCGGTGAGACGACGCGCGTCAAGCAAACGCTCGTCAACGAGCGCGAGTACTGGCGGTATCGCAAAGAAGAGTCGCGAGTCGCGGAACTCGAAGGTCGGCTGCAAGCGATCGACGCCGTTGCGCCGCGTTAACTCAATGCGATCTCCGCAGCCTGCGGCAAAGTGAGTCGGCGTCCATCCGACTCGAGCGTCCGCAGTTGTTCTTCCCCAAGTTCGGCGCGCACTTGAGCCCACGTGCGCTCCATGTCGGACAACGTATCGTCGGAGAGCGCGTATTGCATGCGCTCGCGCCAATCGCGCTCCGCCGCCAGGAGGCGGGCGGCATCCGCAAACCGAGCCTGCGCTGCGAACACTTCGGCGATCTGCAGCACCACTTCGCCCACGCCGTAAACGTCGTCGCATTCCAGCCGTCGTCGCAACGCTTGGCGATAGTCGGCCAGCGCCCCATCGACGTTCCGAGTTTTCCAGCGGAAGTACCCGCGAGCGATGTAGAAGGACGCAAGTCGCGAGAGCGACTCATCCGCCGACAGCTTCGATTCGCACTCCGCGAAGAGTCGTTGAGCTTCGTCATATCGTTGCAGCGACGTCTGAACGTTCGCCAGCGCCAGCAGAGCGTTGAGCCGGCCTGACTCGTCTCCGATCGCGAGACACCTTGCAGACGCATCGGTAAACGCCGCCTGCGCTTCCTCGTACCGACCGCGCATGTGTGCGAGTCGACCTTGATTGATCCGCTGACGGGAAGCGCCGCGATCGTCCTGCAATTGCAGGTATGCCGCAAGCGACTCCGTCACCACCGCATGCGCCTCGTCCAGCCGGCCCTGAAACTGACATAACAACCCCAAATTGCTCAGGGTGACGGCGACGCGGCGCAAGTCGCCGACGCGCCGACTATAAGCGATGACTTCCTCGAGGTCGCGTCGCGCGCCGGCGAAGTCGCCGAGTGCGCGTTTGACCGAGGCGAGATTGCCGAGCGTCGCCATCACCTTGTCTTCGGCCCCCAGGCGTCGGCGGATCGTCAGCGCACGTTCCAACGACTGCAGCGCCTCATGCGGTCGGTCGCGGAGGTACAACAGGGTGCCCAAGGCGTGCAACGCGCGGCTGAAAACGTCGGTGTCCGGCGTCGCATGCGGATGAGCGAGCGCGGCCGCCGCCTCGTCGATGCCCTCTTTGGCCGTTCCCTTCAGCACCCAGTAGTACCACAACTCCCCGATAATCCGCAGCGCATCGTCGGGACGCTCGCCAGCGCCTCGACACCATTGAATGGCCTCTCGAAAATCCGGTAGTTCCGCGTCCCACTCCGCCGCTCGGTTCTGCGGCGTACTGCCTGTGATCTGAGGTTCGCCGAGCCGCGTCGTTTGCAGGCTCCAATCCGCATGCGCGTGGCGCAGTCGCGCTGCGGCGTCGACCTGCTGAAATTGTTCGCCAGCGAACTCGCGGATCGTCTCGTACATGGCGAACCGCAGTTGCGGATCGTCGGCCGCGCGACGCAGTAGATGGTGATCGACCAGCGCAGTGAAGGCGTCAAGCACATCGTCCGCCGTAATCGGCTCGCCCCCTGCGGGAATCGGCGCGCCGCCGCGCCGGTCGCAACACTCGACTAGCCGTTCCGCCGATTCCAGCGTGAACGACCCGCGCAACCACGCCACACACCCCAGCAAAGTGCGCTGCGCCGGCGTCAGCAACTCGTAACTCCAGGAAATGGCCGCCCGCATCGTCTGCTGGCGCGCGGGAAGATCGCGTGCTCCGCCTGTCAACAACTTCAGCCGGCTGCTCAATCGCTCCGCCAGCGCATCCGGGGACAACAATCGAATCCGCGCCGCCGCCAACTCGATCGCCAACGGCAAACCGTCCAGTCGACGACAAATCTCGACGACCGATCGCCAGTTCTCCGGCGTCAAGCGAAAATCAGCTCGCGCGCTGCGCGCTCGTTCGACGAACAAGGCGACCGCCGGCGACTCCCCTGCCAAGGACATGGCGGACGGCGCCCCGTCGTCGCGCGGCAAGGCCAGCGGACCAACGGACAGTTCGACCTCTCCTGCCACGCGCAGCGGCGCACGACTGGTAACCAGCACGCGAACTTGCGGACACGCGTCCAGCAGTTCGCCGAGCGTCGGGGCGGCGGCCGTCAATTGCTCGAAGTTGTCCAAGATCAGAAGGAGTTCTCGTTCTGCCAAGTGTGCGCGCAGGATGTCGCGAACGTCGCGATGATCTTCCGGCAATCCAAGGACGCCGGCGATCGTTGCCGCGACGCGCCTTGGGTCGGCGACTTCGGCCAAGGAAACGAACCAGACCCCGTCGCGATGCGCCGGCAGCGCATCGTGACCGACTTGCAACGCGAGTCGCGTCTTTCCGGTGCCGCCAGGACCGGTCAGGGTCACCAACCGATGATGCGACAGTTGAGCCAGCAGCCACCGCCGCTCGTCTTCGCGGCCGACCAAGCGAGTGGCCGATGCCGCCAGGTTGCCCGTCGACCGCGGCACGGCCGCGCACGAATCGGCCGAACGTCGTCCCGTCGAAGCGAACTCTCGCCCGCCGTCGCCATGCGCCGCCGCGAGCGATTCCAACAATTCTCTCCCAGACGGAAAGCGGCGTTGGGGATCTCCTTCGAGCGCCCGCAGCACGACGGCGTCGAAGGCTCGCGGCGTCGCCGACGCTTGCGAGGGGGGAGCGAACCTGCCGACTGGCAGCGCGCCGGTGAAAAGTTCGTACAGCATGACGCCCAGCGAGTAGACGTCGGCCCGAGCATCCACCTCGCTGGCCCCCACCAATTGCTCGGGCGCCATGTATCGCAAGGTTCCCAGCACCACGCCTTCGGCTGTGAGATCGGCGAAGGGGGAGCGATCCGCCAGCTTTGCGAGTCCAAAGTCGGCCACCTTGACGCGTCCGTCGTCAGTGACGAGCACATTTTCCGGCTTGAGATCGCGGTGCACCACGCCCGACTCGTGGGCGTACGCAATCGCCTCGCACAGTTGCAGCGCCACGGAATACGCTTCTGCGAACGACAGCGAATTGCGTCTCAATTTCACTCGCAGGCTGGTACCCGAGATGTACTCCATCGCCAGAAACGGACGTCCATCGAGTTCGCCGTAATCGTGGATGGCCACGATATTGGGATGCGACAGTCGCGCCATCGCAAGCGCCTCGCGACGAAAGCGCGCCACGAACATGGGGTCGCTGCTGCGTTCAGCCAAGATCAGCTTCAGGGCGACGAAGCGATCGAGTTCCGTCTGTCGCGCGCGATACACCTCGCCCATCCCGCCCCGTCCAAGCAAGTCAAGCCGCTCGTAACGCGTCGCCGTCGCATGGCCGTTCCACGCGAGCGTCGGTTCATTCAACGGGGTCGATTCGCCGGAAGGCGTCGCTGGGGAGGGCGAGGACGAGGTCGGCAAGGACGCTCGTTGATCAGGATGACGCGAACGCTCGTTCATCGTGCGATTAGCTCAAAAGGAACTCCCCCAGCGGCCGACGCTGGCTGCAGTATATCAGCCTGATCCCGCCGTTCGTCCTCCCCGCCAGGAGCGATTCCACCGTTGCACGACTTCCACCGTACTTCTGGGTCGTCCATACTGCCGTCTTCCCCTTGCCCGCCCGTCCCACCTTCGCTCGCTCGCAAAACCATGATGCGCCGTCAGATCGGAATTTGGACGCTGGCCGCTTTTCTGCCGTTCGCGGCCCCTGCCTGTTCGGCGCTCGCCGACGTCTTCGCCGAACGGATTGAACCGTTTGCGAAGAAGTACTGCCACAGCTGCCATCGAGCCGACCAGGCCAAAGGCGAACTCGACATGACGCGGTTCCGCCAAGACCGCGACGTGGTGGGCGACTTTCGCAAGTGGAACACCATCGTCGAATTCATCCGCGACGGCGAGATGCCGCCGGACGACTCGACGCAACCGTCGCTCGCCGAACGCAACGAGGCCATCGCCGCGATCAAGTCGATTTTGCTGATCGAGGCGCGGAAGACGGCGGGCGATCCGGGGCGCGTGCCGCCGCGACGACTCTCGAACACCGAGTTTGATCTGTCGGTGCGGGATCTCACCGGCGTACCGATTCGGGCGACGGCCGAGTTCCCGCCGGACCCGGCAGGCGGCGAGGGCTTCGATAACACGGGCGAGGCGTTGGGGATGACCCCGAGCTTGCTTAACAAGTACCTGGGCGCCGCGCAGCATGTCGCCGAACACTTGGTCCTCAAGCCGACGGGCGTCGCCTTCGCTCCGTTCCCGGTGACGTCCTACAACGAACGCAAGACGCTTGCCGAACAAGCGATCATCCACTTTTATCAGGCGCATGACGTCGACCTGGGCGCGTACGTGGAAGCAGCATGGCGTTACCGCGGGCGCACCGCCGCCGAACGCAGTATGTCGCCGGCGGATTGGGCGACGCAGCACGGCCTTAGCGCGCGTTATCTGACGCTCATCTACGAGACGCTTGAACAGATTCCGCACGACGCCCTGTTCGTCGGACCGATCGGCGCCGACTGGAAGTCGCTGCCAGCGCCGGCCGCTGCAAACGACGCTCCGCCATCCGAACTGCGGGCGCTCGCGGGCCGGATCGAGTTTTGGCGGCGCGTGCTGGGCGCGAAGGAACCGGCGCTGATTCAGTCGAACGCCGGCAATTGGCCGATTGCGCATCTTGCTTTGCGCGCCACCGCCGCGGCCGCCCGCGATCGGTTCTCGCCTCAGGTTTTCAAGCAGCGCACCTTGCTCTGCTTTCCCAAACTGGATCAAGCCAAGCGAGTTCCAGGGGCTGGCGAACCTGTCGCGCCGGCGGCGACGCTCTTCGTTCGCATCGACGCAGCGGCGGGAGCGCCGGCGTCCACCGGCTACTTGCTCGTGAAGCGTTCCGTGTTCAGCAAGGCCGACCACTTGCCTCGGAACGAGCAGGAAACGAAAGCGCACGAAGTCGTCACGCTCCGCGAGGCCTTGGAGAAGCACGCGCCCGCCGTCGCACAGAAACTCGCGTTCGGCAAACATCCACGCGGCGGCGACTTGGATGCTGACTCGTTCGTCGTCGCCGCGCCAGGCGTCCTCGAACTGCCGCTCGACCCCTCGGCAGCGCTGGCGCTGCAGGGGAAGCATTTGCTGGTTGAGTGCGAACTTGATGCGACGCACAGCCGCGAATCGGCCATCGTGATTCAAGCGGCCAAGAATGCAGCGCCGACCGACGCCTATGGCGCTGGCGCCGAACTGCTCCTGTTCCCCGACAGCCAATTGGCAAGAAGCGTGCAAGCGACGGGCGAGCAGTTTTGTCGAGCGTTTCCGAATCGGTTCTTCTACGTTGATCGTGAACGCGGACTCGCAGCCGGCTTTCACTTGGTCGAAGGCTTTTTCCGCGACGACCAGCCGCTGGTCGAGAAAGTGCTCAGCGACGCCCAGCGAATGGAGCTTGATCGCTTGTGGCGCGAATTGGATTTCGTCACGCAAAGCGTAGAGACGATGCTGCGCGGATTTGTGTGGTTCGAACGAGCCGAACGTCATGTATTGCACGACAAGCGATTCGACTTTTTACGTTCGGAAGATCCGGCGCTGGTTGAAGAAGTCATGCTGGCGCGATTCGAGCGAGAGTACTTGGAAAAGCTCGGCGTGAAACTGGCGGATGCCGATGCACTGACGCCCGCGCGACCTCAGCCGCAATTCGATCTCATCCATGGTTTCTTCCAACAAGTTCGCGCAGGGCTGGCGGAACATCGTCGCATGCTGGCCGATGCCGAACAGCCCGCGCTGGCCGACGTGCGGCGTTTGGCGGAACGAGCCTACTGCCGGCCGCTGCGCGCCGAGGAAGCGGAGTCGCTCGACGGACTCTACCAGCGGCTGAGGCGCCAAGGACAGGGAGTCGAGGACTCGCTGCGCGGCGTGTTGGTCGCCATCCTCATGGCGCCCGACTTCTTCTATCGTCTCCCCGACGCAGCGTCCGGGGACGCGGTCCAGCCGTTGTCCGACCTCGCGCTCGCTCGCCGCTTGGCTGCGCTCGCCTGGTCGTCGCTGCCGGACGACGATCTCTTGGCGGAGGTGCGTGCGGGGAGACTGCGAGATGAGGCGGTGCTGCGCACACACACGCGTCGCATGCTACGCGACCCCAAAGTCGAAGCGTTTGCGCGCGAATTTTTCGGACAATGGCTGCGGTACCGCGACTATCTGGCGAAGGACACGCTGCCGGCCGGCGTCTACCCTGGGTACGACGCGAAGCTGCGGCAAGCGATGTTCGAAGAGCCGACGAGGCTGGCCTCCCACGTCCTCCAAAACGACTTGCCGCTCGACGAGTTCCTATTCGGCGACGCCACGTTTGTGAACGAGCCGTTGGCAAAGTTGTACGGCGGAACGATCGAACGACGGTATCGCGAACAACTGGCGGCGCGCGGCGCACGGTCGTCGTCGTCGACAAACGACTCGCCTTGGCTGCGAGTCGCCGGATTGAGGGAAAGCGGGCGCGGCGGACTCGTCTCAATGCCGGTGGTGCTCGCCAAGAATACGGTCGGGCAGCGTACGAGTCCGGTGAAGCGCGGGTTCTGGGTTGTTCACCATCTTTTAGGACAGCACTTTCCACCGCCGCCAGCGGATGTGCCCGAGTTGCCGAAGAGCGAAAAGGAGGCGGAAAAGACGATCCGCGAACTTTTGGCCGCGCATACGCAGGTGAAGCAGTGTGCGATGTGTCATGTCCACTTCGACGGTCTGGGGCTGGTGCTGGAAGGATTCGACGTCCTGGGTCGCGCTCGCAATCAAGATCTGGCGGGGCGTCCGATTCAAACGGTCGGCGTGCGGCCCGGCACGTCGCTGGAGGCGCAACCGATTCAGCCCGACGGTTCCGCATCGCTGGCAGGAGTCGCAGGACTCATCCAGTACCTTGACGAAGAACGGCGCGAGGATCTGGAACGTCATCTGTGCCGCAAGTTCTTGGGGTATGCTTTGGGACGTTCGGTTTTGTTGTCAGACGAACCGCTGTTGGAAGAAATGCAAAAACGATTTCACGCCGAGCCGCGATTTTCGGTATTGTTTGAGATGGTTGTCTTGAGTCCCCAGTTCCGTTATCAACGCGGACGCGACTCGGCCGCACCCTAGTCGGCCGATGCCGACCCCGCCTGCCCCTCCCCCGTTTGCCCCCGCCCAAAGCGAGCACGCCGTATGAACGTCCATCGTCCATCCCGACGCGTTGTGTTGAAGGGACTTGGCGCCACCGTGGCCCTGCCGTGGCTCGAATCAATGCATGCGACCGCGTCCGCCGCGGCGCCGGCGGAAGCGGGCGAGGAAAAAGGCAAATCGCCGAAGCGATTTGCGTTCTTGTTCTTCGGCGACGGCATTCACCCGGCCGAATGGTGGGCGAAGGGAAACGGTTCCGCGCTGGAGCTCGGCCCCGCCTTCGCGTCGCTTGAACCGTTCAAGCAGCAGCTCAACATCGTCCACGGCCTGCGTCACCCGGGGGGAGTGTGCGATGGACACGCACGTGGTGCAGCGGGCATTTTGAGCGGCATACATCCGCACGGCGGGCGCGAGATCCGCGCCGCCGCGAGCCTGGATCAGGTCCTCGCCAAGCGCATCGGCGACGCCACCGCGCTCCCCAGTTTAGTGCTTGCCTGCGAACGACCGGTGAGCGGCTATCACGAGTCGGGATACTCGATGATGTACGCGTCGCACGTATCGTGGAGTTCCCCGGTGGCGCCGGTGCCCGCCGAGTTGTATCCGTCGCTGGCGTTCGACAGCCTGTTTGAGAGTAAAGGCAACCGAGCGCACGCCAGCGTGCTCGACCATGTGCTCGAACAATTAAACGACGTGTCGCACAAGGCGTCGCGCTCCGACCAAGCCAAGATCGACGAGTACGCCAGCAGCGTGCGCGAAGTCGAAGGGCGGCTCAAGCGTTTGCAGGCCGACGACAAGGACGCCGCCAGCGACGCGATCAAAGCGCAGCGGCCCGACAACGGCTTGCCGACGCAGTTGGACGAACACGCTCGGCTCATGTGCGATATCGTGGCGCTCGCATTTCAAACCGATCGCACGCGGATCGCCACCATGCTGCTCACCAACAATCTGTCGGGGCAGGTGTATCCGTTCCTGGGTCTGCGCGACGATCACCACAGTTTCTCGCATAGTTGGCAAAACAAGGAATTCGCGTCGATCACGCGGTTTTGGATCGACCAGTATGCCTACTTGGTAAAAAAGCTGGCATCGTCGCAGGAAGGAGACGGCACGGTGCTCGATCATTCGTGCATCATGCTGGCGAATGAACAATGGACGGCCCACAGTGCAGAACGAGTGCCGCTGCTGATGGCCGGCTCGCTCGACGGCGCCTGGCAGACAGGCCGGTCGCTCGATTTCGAACAGAATTCAAACCGCAAATTCTCCAGCCTGCTCATGACGCTGGCGCGTCACATGGGTTTGTCGCTCGACCAATTCGGCGATTCGACCAGTGCGTTGGAAGTGTGAGAAGAGGCGAAGGTGGACCGGCGGTTGCTGGTGGGCCCGCGCTCGCAGAGCCTCGCTTGGCGCCACCCTACCGGCACCGCGTCTCCGTGGCCTCGGTGCACTCCGTGGCAGAATTTTGGTGGGCCCGCGCTCGCAAAGCCTCGCTTGGCGCCACCCTACCGGCACCGCGTCTTGGTGGCCTCCGTGTACTCGGTGGCAAAATTTTGGTGGGCCCGCGCTCGCAGAGCCTCGCTTGGCGCCACCCTACTAGCACCGCGCCTCCGTGGCCTCCGTGTACTCCGTGGCAGAATTTTGGTGGGCCCCCGCTCGCAGAGCCTCGCTTGGCGCCACCCTACCGATGCTTTGCCTCGGTGGCAGTGGAAAAATCGTTACGGGGGCGGAAATCCGCATGACACGCATGAGCGACTGTTGATATAACAGAGAGCCGGATTGCACGACGCAGCCCGAACGATGTCGAATCCCAAGCCTTGGCTGGAGGTTGAGCATGCTGACGATTGCGGGTCCTCGCCATTCGACGCGCGACTTTTGCGACGGCGTTTCACGACGCGACATTCTGCGGATTGGGACGTTGGCGGCGATGGGGACGGCGAGCGGTTGGCTTTTGCCAGACTTGCTGCGAGCGGAAGCGGCGACAGGGCGCACGACTCCCAAATCGGTGATCATGATCTATTTGGTCGGCGGGCCGCCGCACCAGGACATGTTCGACTTGAAGCCGGAGGCGCCGAAAGAGGTTGCGGGGCCGTGGCGTCCGATCGCGACCAACGTGCCGGGATTTGAGATCTGCGAAGCGTTCCCGCAGCTGGCGCGACTTGCCGACAAGCTGACGGTGATTCGGTCGCTGGTGGGCAACCAGCACGATCACGACGCGGTTCAGGTGTTCAATGGACGCGACCCGCGGAAGCCGAAGCCGTCGGGCGGTTGGCCGCAGTTTGGGACGATGGTTTCGAAACTGCAGGGGGCGGCGCGGCCCGAGTCGCCGCCCTATGTGAGTTTGTGTTACCAGTGCACGCATGGGCCGTACAACGAGCCGGGGCCGGGCTATCTGGGAATGCCCCATTCGCCGCTCCGGCCGCTCGGCGACACGCGCAAAGATATGGTGCTGAACGGCATCACGATGGACCGACTGACCGACCGTCGGTCGTTGTTGCAGCAATTCGACGTCTTGCGGCGGGACGTCGACCAGACGGCCATGATGGCGGGCTTTGACGCGTTCACCGAACAGGCCATGGGGTTGCTCACCTCGTCGAAGCTGGCCGAGGCGCTTGATTTGTCGCGTGAAGATCCGCGCGTGGTGGCGCGGTACGGCATGGGCGATCCGAAGATCATGATGGACGGCAATGGGGCGCCGCGCGTGCCGCAGAGCCTGTTGTTGGCTCGACGCTTGATTGAAGCGGGGGTCCGCGTCGTCACGTTGAACTACAGCAAGTGGGACTGGCATGGCGGAATGAACGCGGAGGGGCGCGCCAACAACTCCATTTTCCTTCGTGAGGAAGAAGACTTCCCGGTGTTCGACCGGTGCGTGAGTGCATTGGTCGAAGATTTGCATCAGCGGGGACTGGCGGACGATTGCGCGGTCGTGATTTGGGGCGAGTTTGGTCGCACTCCGAAAATCAGTCCGATCGTGGGCCGCGATCACTGGCCGCAGGTGAATTGTGCGTTGTTGGCTGGCGGATCGATGCGTCATGGGCAAGTGATCGGCGCCACCGATCGCATCGCCGGCGAAGCCGTGTCGCGACCGGTGACCTTCGGCGAAGTGTACGCCACCTTGTTCCGTCATTTGGGAATCGATGTCACGCGCACGACCATCAACGACTTGCACGGTCGTCCGCAGTACTTGGTCGAAGATCACGCGCGTCCGCTTCCCGAATTAGTTTCGTAAGCAATCGGCAGGTCCCGCCCACACGTCGTTGATGACTTTTCGCGTCTGCTTCATTTAATCCTGCGCCCAGTTCGCCATCACCTACGCAGCGTCGTAGCAAGCGTCGGTCGGGCCCAGCCAGGAAGTGGAACGCGACGATGAATCTTCATTCGCTGATCATCATGCTTGCGGCGGCGACGGCGCAGGCCGCGCCGACCGAGTGTCAGGAGGCTCCCTGCATTCAGGTCGGCAGCTATAACCTGGAATTGTTCGGCGGTCAGCGATCCGCGTATGACGGCCAGGAACGCGGGCCTCGCTCGGACCAACAACTGGAGGCGATCGTCCAGCGCATCGCCGTGCAGTTGGACCTGGAAGTGGTCGTTTTTCAGGAGATCGATACGACCAGCGGCGAGTGGCGGTTATTCAAGGAGAAGATGGCGGCCTACGGCTATCGCTTCTTTGAGGGGACCTATAGCGAACGGCGGCAATTCGTCGTCTTGGCCTGGGATGCCGACGAAGTTCGGCTGCTGGAACCGGGGCGCCAACTGTCGGTGCGCGACGCCTTCGATTTTCCCAAGGGGTGCGTCGACCAAGGTTTGCGACGCCCCATCGCCGCTCGCTTTCAGGCCGGCGAGTTTGATTTCTGGGTCGTGGGCGTGCATCTTAAATCGCGACGCGGCGCCCCGGCTTGCACCTCGCGCATTCGGCGCGAGCAGTGTCGCGACCTCGTCGCGGCGATCGATGCCTTGACGCAAGGCGGCGAGCGGGACGTGCTCCTCGTCGGCGACTTCAACGAACGTCAGCACCACGACTCGCTCCAGCCGCTGGCGGACGCCGGTTTCACCTCCCAAATGCGATTCCTGACTCCGACATCGGCGCAGGGTTCCTACGTCAAGAACCGGGAGCTTTCCGAATCGACGGATTTGATCGACCAGGTTTGGCTGCGATATCGCGAGACGCGCGAGGTGGTGCGCAACAGTGCGCACGTCTTCAAACTGGACTCGAAGGAGGCGGCGCAGCGGTACATTGTCGAGCAATCGGACCACGTGCCGGTCTGGGCGTCTTTCCGGACCGACGTGGATCACGACTAGGCGCTGAATGCGGTGGTTATGGCGCCCGCGCCCCGACGTCGCGTACGGGGCTGTCAGGGGCGAGTCGCAAGTCGAGCGACGCTTCGTCGATGAACTTCGGCGCCGGCGCATACCGTCCATTCTGCTCGGGAGTCGGCAGGTCGATGTATCGCTGACTGCGCGCGGGGGCGTCGAGGCAGTGCCAATGGTTGCCGGCGAACGAGAACGTATCCGGGCGAGTTCCTTCGCCGACGTTGACGAGGGAGCGTAGTTCGTCGCCGCGAAAGACGACGAGGTTTGCTTCGAAGACGCCGTTCTGGCAGGGAGTGAAGCGCTCGCCGCGCGACTCCTGCAAGATTCTCAGCAGCCAGCGTGCGGGGCGATAGAACGTGTTGCGACGCACGACGGCGCCGTCGACGCCGACGAAGGCGACGGGCGACATCGAGCCGATGAACGTACAATCCTCGATCAACACGTCGTGCGCCTCGCAGCGTGCATCGCGAGGACGGAAGTAGTCGAGCCCTGTGCTGCCGCCCAGATTGACGGCGCGCCCGCCCGCATCGTGAAAGCGGCAGTGCTGGATGTGGATTTTGGAGCTGCCTCCCTTGGTTTGTACGCCGTTGGCTTGAGCATCGGGTTGCTCGCGAAAGGTGCAGCCCTGGATCACTCCAACGTGACAACCGACTAGATCGATGGCCGAGCCGCTGCGTCCCCAGCGTTCGACGCGACAATTCTCAATACGAAAGTGATCGACGCCCGAGAGTTTGATGCCGTCGCGGTTGCCCTGGGGACCGACGTCGCGAACTTGAATGTTGCGCAGGACGAGGTGGCGTGCGGTGGAGTCGCCGTTGCGTCCGTCCGGGCTGCCGTCGTCGATGTTGAGTCCGTTGCCGGATGCACCGGCGAACGCCAGATCATGTAGTTCCACGAATTGGGGAGCGGTGAGGTGCAAGCCGGCGGCGCCGCCTTGAAACACGGGCGGATCGGCCGGATCGGCGCCCGCGATGACGATCGGCTTGTCGGCGGCGCCGCGCAGATGCAAGAAGCGGATTCCGCCCTTGTAGACGCCGGGCGCGACGACGATCCGCGCGCCCGGCCTGGCGTTCTCGACCGCACGTTGCAAAGCGTCGCGCGTCGCGACGGAGACTTCGTCCGCCGCGTACAACGAGGATGTCGCCTCGTCGCCGCCGACGGCGAGCGACGCGGCGACCTGCCAGGCGATGAACAACAAGAAGTGCGGCCGAAAGGCCGTCGAGCACCGGTTCACAACTTGGTCGCTTCTGCAATGTTCGTCTTGAAGGTCTCGACGTGCCCCTTCGCCATGCGGACCTCGGCGTCGACCAACTTTTCGATCGACGCGAAGGCTGCGAGCAGCGGCTTGATCTCTTTGTGAGTCGCGGTTTCTTGCGGCACCTTCGTCACGCGCCCCTTTTTCGCGTTGTAGCTTGATACGACCGTGTCGAACTTATCGTATTGCTTTTTTACTTCCTTCACGAGCGCCGGAAAGATCTTCTTGATGCCCTCCTTTTCTTTCTTGGACACCTTGGGGTCTTTCATGACGGCGAGGTGACTTTCCTCGGAGTTGCGAACTTTCCCTTCCAGCGGTTCGCGCGCGTCGCGCATGGCGCGCACTAAGTTCGTCAACTCCTTAAGGGTCTTGTTGAGCGACTGCTTCCAATCTTCGACCGACCGCGAGTCGGCTTCGAGGACGTCGCGGCATTCTTCGACGATGCCGCCGCCTTCCGCCGCGATGCGATCGAGCTCGCGCAAGGACTTCTGAATTGCGTCGACCTCAACCATTTGCAGGTTGAAATCGCCGCCCGCCTTGTTCAGCGCGTCGGCGATATCGTGTTTCGGACTTTGTCGCTGCGACAACATGTCTTTGTCATGAGCGAACTTGTCGTTAAAGGAATCGGAATTGTCGTCGCTGAACTTTTGCAGTTCGGCCGCCCAGTTGACCACATTGACGAGCAGCTTCTTCTTGGCGTTGTCGTCGATCTCCGCATGTTGGATGTCGTCGGCCGCCTTCTGGATGTCCTCGATTCTTTCCTTGGCGGTCTTCAAGTCCTTTTCGATATCTTTCCGCAATGCTTTCGCGACCTTCAACGCGCGGGCGCGAGCATCGATGTACCAGTCGAGCTCTTCTTGAGCTTCGCGCAGCGAGATGCGTTCGTCGTCCCAGTCCAGCGACGCGTGATTCAACACCTCGCCGCGAAACTTCTCCGCCTCCGACGCCACTTCGCTGCAGTGTTTGATCTTGGCCTTAAAGCGATTGGCCGTCGCGGCGATTTCCTTGAGGAGATCGGCGACCTTTTCGGTCTTCGACGCTTCTTTTTTCGCAGCCAGATACGACTTCTCGAACGCCGTCGCGTCGCGATCCGCCTCCTTGAACGCTTTCTTCTTGTCCAAGACGTCCCAGGAGACGGCGTCGAAGGCTTTCTTGAGGTTTTTCAAGAGTTCGCCGATGCCGGTGTCGGGCGTCGACAACTTGTTGCCCAAACCTTTGTTCTTGTCCCAATGACTCTTGGTTAACGCGACGGGCAGGTCCATATCGATGATCTCCGGTTGGGGGGAGAAAGGTTTGTGAATTGCATCTAAGTTAGTCGGTGTATCGGCTGTTCGCCCAGCCCGATTCGCGATACGATCAGGTGGCCTAAACCCATCCCATTAGGGGATACCCTCATGCGCGACTCGACTGGCTGCCCAAGCGAAGCGGAATTGACCGCCTACTTTGAACGTACTTTGCCGGCCGCGGCGTTGGAACGCATCGAGCGGCACCTGGCGGGCTGCGACGATTGTCGTCAGCGCATCCTCGGGCTGGAAACCTCGCGCGTCTGGAGGCCGTCTGGCGAGCAACCGACGTGCGACTATGAGGCGGCTTCCGCGGACGAACCAACGGCCGCCTATGATCCGGCCCGCGTCTTTGCGGCGCGCATTCTCGCCCCTTCGACCGCCTCGGGATCGCTGGGACGTCTAAACAACTACGAAATCTATTCGGTGCTCGGCCAAGGCGGATACGGCGTCGTCTTTGAAGCGCATGACCCCGTGTTGGCGCGCCGCGTCGCGATCAAGGTGCTTACGCCCGATCTGGCGAATCAGGCCGTATCGCGACGGCGGTTCATTCGCGAAGCGCGGGCGGCGGCCGCCATCAACCATCCCAACGTGGTGACGATCTTCGGCGTCGACGAATCGGGCCCTTTTCCGTTTCTCGTCATGGAAATGCTGCGCGGCAGATCGCTGCGCGAACGCATCCGCCGCGACCCGAAGCTCGATCTGCTCGACATTCTCCGCATCAGCGTACAAATCGCCCAAGGACTCGCCGCCGCTCACGCCCAAGGCATCGTTCATCGCGACGTCAAGCCAGGCAATGTGCTGATGGTCGACGACGCGCCGCGCGTCAAACTGACCGATTTCGGACTCGCTCGAGTCGCCGCGGAGAATCTTGAAGCCACGACGGGCGCTGCTGCCGCCGGTACGCCGGGGTACATGTCGCCGGAACAGGTGCGCGGCGAGGAACTCGACGTCCGCTCCGATCTCTTCTCGCTCGGCTGCGTGATCTACACGATGTTCTCGGGCCGTTCTCCGTTCCATGGCGGTTCGATCATCGACGTCGCTCGACGCGTCGATGGCTTCGAGCCGCCGCGACTGCGCGAGTTGGATGCGACGGTCCCCGAGTTCATGGAGGAGTTGGTGGTGCGTTTGTTGAAAAAACGGCCGGACGACCGATTTCAGACGGCGACGGAGGTGGTCGACGTACTCAATCGTCACTTGGCGCTGCTCAACCAAACTCCCACCGACCGACTCCCCGAAGCGGTTCAGCGACAATTAATGGAGTCGAAGCAGCAGCGAGAGTGGCGCTCGCCGCTCGTCGTCGCCGCCGCGTTAATCGCCGTCGCCGCGGTCGGGCTGGCGGCCGGCGCGCGGTTCCTGCCGCAGCGTCCGGACGTGCCGACCGGCGTCGCCCTCCCGGTCGAGCCAGCGACACGGAGCGAGTCGGTCGGAAAGGGGACGCCGCCGTCGACGCCGCCGTCGACGCCGCCGTCGACGCCGACGGCGCAAGCTCGGGTCCGCGAGATACCGACGCCGGCCGGCGCGATTCGCGTCGATCAAACTGGCGCAGGCGACTGCCGCTCGCTGGCGGAAGCCTTCGCGCGCGTGCAACCGGGCGGCGCGATTTACGTCCTCGACGATGCGACCTATGCCGAGTCGCTGACGTTGGAGAATGCGGCCCAGTGGGCGGGGGTCGAACTGGTCGCCGTCCGCGGCGCAAAGCTGGCCTGGGCCGAGGGCAGCGCAGTGCTGACGATTCAGGGCGTCCCGCGGATGAAGGTGGTCGGCTTCACCATCGAAGCGCCGCAGATCCAATGGGGGATCAGCGTGCGCGGGGAATGCCCCGGACTCGAATTGCGCGACCTGACCATCGTCAAGCGGCCCAATCCCGACGGCGACGAAAGAGGGTCCGCCGCGATCGTTCTTCATGCCGGGGCGGCCGGCGCCGCCGCGGCGCCTATCCGTCTGGAGAATGTGCGCATTGAGGATGCCAACGTGGGCGTCGTCATCGGCGCCGTAAGCGACGAGGAAGCGCCGGTGCGACACGTGCAAGTGGAACACTGTCATGTGCACGGCGCGTCGCGCGAGCACGCGACCTTGTTGGCGGTCTTGCCAGGCTGCGACGATTTGCAACTGCGCCGCAACATTTTCGAGCGCGGCGGGCAAGGAGTCAGCGTCGTCGCCCACGAGACGCGCACGCAATCGAAACTTGCATTCGAGCACAACACGTGGTTCGAGGTCGCCAACTGGATCGTTTGGACCGGTCCGCCGGCGACATCGAGCGGCAGTTTGCGATTCGTCGAGAATCTGGTCGTCAACGCCGAACGCGTCGCCCCGGAGATGCAAGCTTTGGCTGCCGCGGACGCGCAGACGTTTCAGGGGAACGTCGCCTTTAATTCCGACCGCGCCGCCTCGACGATGCTGGCGCCTTGCGCGACGCTCGATCGGCAATTTCCCTTGATCTCGCTCGACCCGCGACACCCACAGTTCTTGCAGCCCGATTTCGCGAAGCTGGCGGAGCGTGCCGATGCGCCGGCGACGGCGCCCGGCGCGATCGACAGCCCCCCCCAATGAAGCGACTGGCAACGTCTCCAGCCTGATTCACCGTAGCAGCGCGCAACGCGCCGCCGTCCTCGTCGGCGACTCGCTCCCCCATGTCACAGGTAGCACCACCATGTCGTATCCCCTTGATGCCTCCGTTGACGATCCCCATGCTCCTTACGGTCCCTACGCGCCTTACGGTCCCTACGCGTCCTACGATCTTGACGCGCCCTACGGCAACTACGGGCCGTACGGCTTTGACTCGCCCTACGCGTCCTATGCGGCGCAAACGGCGCTGCAAGCCAATGCCTTGGCCGCCGGCGAAGCGCCGCTGCGCGTCATCCATGTCGGTCAGTTCATGGTCCGAGCCGGAATCGAGAGTTGGCTCAAGAGCCTCATCCGCTTTGCGGACCCGCGACGCATCCAGTTTGCACGTTGCGTAGTCACAAGTTCGCAGAGCGATCCGCGCGTCATGCGTGAATTGCCGGTGCCGGTCGAAGTGGGGGGGCGGGAAAGCGTGCAGCGCGCGGCGCGCGATTGCGACGTGCTGCTAGTCAGCGGGCCGGCCGAAGTCGGCTCGTGGCTCGGCGACCGCCGCCCGCCGTTGTGCGTCGGCATCGCTCACGGCGACGCCGTGTGGACGCGCAACATTCTCGAACGCAGCGGACCGGCGTTTGATCATGTCATCGCCGTCAGTCGGATGGTGGAAGAACGAGTATGTCAGGGTTTTCCCAGCACCGTGATTTACAACGGCGTCGACCTGTCGCATGTAACTCGCACCGTGCCGCGTCCCGAAGCCCGGGCGCGGTTTGGCTTTGGTCCCGGCGACTTCGTGGTGGGCAGCGTCATGAGGTTGTCGCCGGAGAAGCGTCCCGAGTTGCTCGTGCAAGCGCTCGCTCGACTGCCGCAACACGTCAAGCTGTTCCTGGTTGGCTGGGGGCCGCTACGGCAAATGCTGCTAGACATGGCGAACGACTTGGCGCCCATGCGGTGCGTGATTGCGCCGGCCGACGAACACTTGGGAGACTACTATCAGGCGTTTGACGCCTTCTGTTTGCCATCCGAGTCGGAGGGGTTCGGTTTGGCGACGCTGGAGGCCCAATTCTGCGGAATCCCTGTGGTGACGACCCGCACCGGCTATGCACCTGAGTTGCTGCAGGACGGCGTGCACTATCTGCAATGTGCCGGGACCGTCGACTCGGTGGCTCACTGCTTGGCGCAACTGGAGTCGAACCGCGAATGGTCCGCGACGTTGGGTCGCGAGGGGCAGCAGCAGGTCGAGCGTTTCGGCTTTGCCACTCGGATGTGCCGCGACTACGAATCGCTGCTCCTGAGTCTATGGCGGAAACGCTCGCTGCGTTCGTGCTAGCCTGCCCGACGCGTCCCCCGCCTGTTCCTCCCCTGAGATCACCTGTATGCCGATCGGTTCGTACGCAGCCCAGCCGCTATTAGCGCAGACGTTGATCGAACGCGGGCCCAAAATGGTGCTCGACTTGGGCTTAGGATTCGGCGGCTGCGGCGTGGTCGTGCGCGAGTGGCTGGACTTAGGGGTTCGGCCTTGGAAGACGTACCTCGCGGGAGTCGAGTGCTGGGCCGAGTATCGCAACCCAGCATGGGATTTGTACGACGTCGTCTACGTCCAGACGATCGAGTCGTTCCTGCCGACTTGCAGCGAGCGATTTGACTGCGTGATTCTGGGCGATGTCCTGGAGCACTTCGAGAAGGCGGCGGGTCGAGCGGTGCTCGAGGACGTGAAGCGGCTAGTGGCGCCTCGGGGCGTCTTCATCGTCGTCACGCCGGCACAGTATTTCGCGCAGGAGGCCGCCCACGGCAACGAGCACGAGCGGCACTGTTCGTACTGGTCACAGGAGGATCTGGAATCTGCCGGCTTCCAAGTCGCACGGGCGGGACGTCCCGAGTGGTTCTGCGGCGAATGTTGGTACGCGATTTGGCGGAGTTAGCAGACGGAACCGGTGAACCGACGCCGCGGGATCGTCTCCGTCGACGGCAATTTGGGAAAAGCTTGCCGATTGACTGGATTCTCCCGATGGTTCGGCCGATACGAATTATGCCGAATTGGCGACCGGTCAAGGATGGCCGTGTGAGGCGCATTCGGCCCTCGGTCAGGATGGACCGTTTCGCTGTAAGGCCTGGCTGCCATGTCGCAAAATGCTCGCGCGCGCCTGCATCCGTCCACTCAATCTCCCTCCGCGGCGCCCCGCGAAGACTTGGCCGCGATCTTCCTCGACCGCATCGACGGTTACCGCCGCCGACACGAACCTTCGGCGACTCCCGCCCCGCCGCCGCGCTCGATTGCGCCGCCAGCGCACGAATTCAACACGGCTGACGACGACGACGGCGCCGTCGACGAGGAACTCGCCGACGCGGTGGTCGCTTGTGCGACCACGGCGGCCTGTCGCGCGGAGCAACTGGAGCCCGAGGCCCGCGATCTGGTGATCTTGGTGCATGGGACGTACGCCGGCCGCGCCGAGGATGAGCGACGGTCTTAATTCCAGTCAATTGACGGTTCACAATTAAATTGTGAATGCCGCGTTTAGGTTTTGCGTCGCCAAGTTGTAGGTGCGCAATGGGGGCGCTGCCCCCAAACCCCCGGGATTTTTGGAGGCATGGACTCGGGTGTTCCATGTAATTGACGAAGTCGTGAAAGAGTTGTAGTTTACCCCGAGTTTGGCGAAACGGAGTGGAGCTCTGTGGGGACACAACTTCGCAAGGGATAGCCAAGCACGAGGGTGCGTCCATGACGCGCGAACGCTTTACGCAGCGCTCGAAACATTTCTGTTATCGCTCCAGAGCACGTTTTGCTTGATCAGCGTGTTCAAGATCGTGAGGAGCTTCCGCATGCAGGCGACGAGGGCGACCTTTTTTGCTTTCCCACAACTGAGTAGGTGTCGGTAGTGCTCTTGAATTCGAGCATTGCGGCGAGTGGCCACCAGAGTCGCCATGTACAGCACGCGTCTGACATGAGCTCGGCCTCCGGCGACGAAACGTTGGCCTTTCCAACTGCCGGAGTCACGGTTCAGAGGTGCGACGCCGACCAGCTTGGCGATCTGCTCCCGGTTTAGCCGTCCAAGCTCCGGCAGATCGGCAAGGATCGTGCACGTCGTGATGGTTCCGACGCCGGCCACCGATTCGAGGATCTCCACCTTGCGTGCGTTCGCCGTATCTTTCTGAACGCATTTCGCGAGGCGGGATTCAACCGCTTGTTGCTGCTTTTTCAGTGTTTTCAGCGTCTGGCGAATGAATTCCTGAATTTCCGGGTCGCGAGTCTGCTCCAAGCGATTTCGCTCCTGGGCGATCAGATCAAGCAACTGGTTCCGGCGGTTAACGAGGGCCGACAGCTTCTCCTCCTCTTCACTCTTCGCCAACACGGGCGTCGGCTTAACCACCTCGGCGTATTTGGCGATGACAATCGAATCGATCGAGTCGGTTTTCGCATCCATGCCTACGCCCTTGGCGAAGTCGCGCACACGCCGCGGATTCACCACGGCCGTTGCGACTTGATGCTGCTGCAACACTTGCACCAGAACCGATTCGCAACCACCCGTGGCCTCGACAACGACCAACGGCGCCGCGAGAGACTTCAAATTCGGCAACAGGCCTTGAACAATGGCATCTTCTGAGTTCGCAATCGAAATCGTCGTCTTCGAGCCCGGAAGGCAAACGTCCAATCGCGATTTCGATACATCGATGCCCACAAACGACGCAAACGCCTCAGACACGTTCTTCATAACATCCCATCCTAGTAAATTCGAGCTAGCCGAAGCCGCTCTTGCGACGGTACGGGTTTGAAATGAACGGCTTGCGATCCAGCTCATCCACGGCCTTAGCGCCAAGGGGAAATCGATCTCCAAGCCGTCGTCCGCCGCCAGTGCACCTGGCGGCAAAACTTTGTCCGAATGAGGATCCTGAGAGAGCCCCAGCCGGTCAATCGGGTAGATACTAGGGGGACAGTTGGTGGCAGCAAGGAAGTCGAGCTTGGCGCGCTCTCCAGCGGCATCTGCCGGCCGGCGTCGACATGCCCGAGCGGAGCGAGATCTTCCATTGGACCGGAGAAAACAGTGAACGGGCGCGTATCAAGGCCGGCCGCGAACTGCTCGACAAACTTCTCCTGCTGGAAGCCTCCAATCGCCGTTACCACCTCATCGGACACAGTCATGGCGGGTCGGTGATTTGGCACACCCTGCGACTCGCGACGTTGCGCCGCGAATCGCTGGACGGAATGCGCACATGGACGACGGTCGGTACGCCGTTTCTGCACTACCGAACGCATGGGGCGCTCAGCGTCACCAACTTGATCAATCTGGTGCTCGCCGTCGTGCTGCTGGGCCCGGCCTACAAGGCGTTCGTCGGCTTCTTTCACTTTGCCTGGGCGGCGGTTTGCGGGCGGAACGCCTCGATCGAGATTCGCGGCGACCATGAAGTGGGCGTCTTGATGGCTTGGCTGCGCAAACCATTCCTCGAGATTCTCCATTTGGCCGGCGTGCCGCTCGTCAAAACCGAACACGGACTGCGTCTTGGAACCTACGATCCCGAGACGGGCCAAACCCTCTTCAACTACCTGTTTTGTTCCTGGGAGGGCTGGATCGTCGTCCTCGTGACGCTCTTCGGCGGTTACGTCTTCTTGTTCCTGGCCAGTCTGTTCCTCAATCCGGTGCTCGAGTCGCTTCGGATTCGCGCCGAAGAGCGTTTGGAACGCACGGCGATGGAGACGTATCGCGGACGGTGGCTCGGCCTGTGGTCGCCCGACGACGAAGCGATCAACGGTTTGCGCGCGACTTTGGATCTTTCGGTCTCGTTCGTCGCGCAAATGACGCCGCGCGATCGGATTCTGCTATCCGACTATCTGGCCGTCTTGTCGCAGCCCTATTTCTGGCTGCTCGCGCCGACCTTCAATCATTTCATCCGACCGCTCGTCGATCGGGCCGTCCGGTCGCTCGTCGTCAAAGCGGCCCAAGGGAACAACCGACCGGCCGCCGAGGTCGTCGCCGTGTCCCCCTATCCCACATCCGACTCGCCGGCCGGCACCCATCCGCAACTGCCCGCCGAACTTTCGGCTCAATTACTGGAGGAAGCCAACGCCAGCGCTCGCGATCTGGCGCCCAAGTTCCGCGAACTCCTGGCGAGTCCCTCGTTCGTTTCAGGGCTGGAACGTTTTGGGACGGCGTTGTCAGGACATGAACTGATTCACACTTCGTACTTCGACAGCCCGGAGGTGCTCGACCTGTTGGCGTTGCATGTGGGTTGGGGGCGGCGCGACATGTCGGTCGTCCGCCATTTGCAAGATGCAGAGGAGTCGGAATTCGCGTGGTTCTGCGCCTTCAAGCACAGCGTGCGCGAGACGGTGGAGATTGACGCCGAGTACGTCGCCGCCTCACGCCGCCTTGCGAATTCGCAGCGTCTCGGGGCGGGAGAGTTGGATCTCGAGCGGCCGGAGGGTGCTCAGGTGCATATCGCGTTGCGGGAAGGCCATCTCGATGCCCGCTTCACGAAAGGCCGCGTCGATCGACTCGCGGATGTCGCTCGCGACGCGCCGGCACGCCGTCATGCTGGTTAAGCGCACCCAGAAGTGCAGCTCAAATGTCAGCGTGCTATCGGCAAAATCGGCGAACAAGACGAACGGTGCGGGCGACGCCAAGACCTCGGGGCGCTGCGCCGCATCCAGCAAACACCGTTTCACCTCGGAGATCGGCGATCCATAGGCGACGCCTACGGTCACCGACGATCGGAATCGATCGTCCGACCGCGTGAGGTTGACGACGTTGTCTTCCAGCAGCTTGCTGTTCGGAACCACGATCTCGGCGTTGTCGCCTGTGCGAATCGTCGTGCTGCGCGCCCCGATCCGCTCGACCGTTCCATGGACGGCCCCAAGCTCCAGCAGGTCGCCGACTCGAATCGGCTGTTCGGCCAACAAAATCAGGCCGCTGATGAAGTTGTTCAGGATGTTCTGACTGCCGAAGCCGACGCCGATGGCGACCGCACCGCCCATGAACGTAAAGGCGGTCAACGGCACGTGCGCCAGTTCCAGCGATAAGACGCCGAACAACAAACACAACGAGTAGAAGCACAATGTGCGCAACGCTTCCGATGCGCCGTGATTGAGTCCAACGCGCGGCAATACGCGGCGTCCCAACAAACGGCTCACGACGGCGGCGATGAACAAGCCGGCAATGAAGCCGCACCCGCCGCGCGTGATCTTGCTGACGGTGATCGCCTGGTCGCCGACCGCCAATAACTCGTAATTCCAAACTGACGAAGCCCATTCGGGCGCCGCATCGAACCACCCCTGCGACGGCGCGGGGAGCCGCTCCTCTAAATCGGATTGAAATCGCCCTAGAGCGCGCCGCATCGCCATAATGTGCCGCTGCGAGAACTCCAACGTTCGCAATAACGACTCCAGGTGCACGCCGCGCGCCTCGACGTCGGACAATCGGCTCTGCGCCGTCGCCGCGTTCGCGGCCGCCGGATCGATCGCGTCGGTCGAAGATTCGCGGGGCGAGGCCGGCATCTTTCCGCCGCTGGACCGCAATCGCGATTCGCGATGCAACGTCGTCAGATCCTGCAGCAGTTCGCTGATCCGATTCGCCAAGCGACGGTCTTCCGTGTCCAGTTGCTCCGCCAACCGCTGGCACGTGTCGCGCCATTCGACGATTTCCAGTTCGGCAAGTTGACCGTCGTGCAGCTTGAAGCGTCCCACGGCCGAGTCGCGAACCAGTTGTCGATCGCCGATGCGACGTTCCAGTTCCAAGACTTCTTCGTGACAGACGCCGCGGACGAACAGTCGCGTTTCGTTGGACCAGGCGTTTGCCTGAGCGACGGCGGTCGTTGTCTCCGAGGCGCTCGCAGAGGCCGCGACGGGATTCGAAACGGCGGCATCCATGGTACGCAGCCGTTGTTGGGCGGCTTCTAGTTTTCGCCCCATGTCCTCGAAGTAGGCGTCGAGTTCGCGACGCCGTTGTTCGAAGTCTTCCGCCGTGAATTTCGCGCGGGGCCGCATCCGTTCGACTTGCGCTTCGAGCAGCAAGCGATGCTGCTCTGCCGCGTCCTGCTGCGCTTTCCGACATTCCAGTTCTCGGCGCCGCAACTCGACATTGGCGGCGGCCACATTCACTTCCAAGTCGACCATGCGACGACGATACTCGAATTTCGCTCGATCCTCGTCGTCGGCCAAAGTCGCTTCATCAATCACTCGCCGTCGCTGCCGTTCGGCATGCTCGGCTTCCGTCGCCGCCAACTCGACGGCGGCCCGCGCTAGTTCCACATCGCTGGCGCGCGACTGCACGCGCGCCCTCTCCGCATCCAGCCGATCACGGCTATCGTCGAGGGCCAGCCACGAGTAGACGACGCCAGGCGAGACGGGGCTGGCTTCGAGCGCCAGGAGTTCCTCGCGATACTGAGCCGCTTGGCGCGCGGCGTCGAGCCGCTGGGACTGCGCAGTCTGCTGGTGCAAGTAGACCATGTCGAGCGTGCGAAGCAGCTTCAGTTCGTTGGCGGCGACGACGGCCGTCGGTTGCCCGGCCGTGGACGTCGTGGACGACGCTAACTCGGACAGCCGCGCCATGCGCTGGGCCAATTCCTCGCGCCGCTTGGCCAGATCCTGCTCCCCGTCGGCAGGCTTCATCGTCTCAGCAGGCTTGATCGTCTCAGCCGGCTTCGCTGACTCCGCGGCGGCCGCCGCATCGGCGGCAACCGCCGATTCCTCCGCGCCAGACGCCCGTGGAATGCCAGACGCCCAGGGGAGTGCTGCGGGCCCGATCGCCAGCAGCCACGCACTGAGTGCACCGCGCAATACGGGTTGCCAACGCGCAGCATTCATCGATCGTTCCTCCCTGAACCGGCGACTTGCGAGGCCTCTCCGCGTCCGTGCAGAGTAAGACCGAAGGTCCCTTGAACGGAGCAACCTAGCCCAGCGCTAGGCTGCCTGACAAGTCCAAACGAGGGCCTGGGCGAGGCGGGTCACTTGGCGGCCGCTTGTTCCTTCTTCTTTGCCAACTGCTCGCCGATGAACTTCGAGAGTCCCTCGCCGCGAAGATGGCGCGTGCCGCCGAGGATTTCTCCCGTATCGCCGTCGACCAGCAAGACGAAGGGAATCGAGCTCACGTCGTACATTTCGCCGAGCGACGTTTGCCACCCTTTCCCTTCGTAAATCTGCGTCCAAGGGAGTTCGCGTCGCTTCAAGAAGGCTTCGACTTTGTCCTTGGAATTCGGGTTGTCGAAACTGACGCCCAGCACCTCGAAACCCTGTTCATGCCAATCGGCATATGCCTTTTTGACGTTGGGCAGTTCGGCGATGCAAGGGCCGCACCAAGTGGCCCAGAAGTCAAGCATCACCAGTTTCCCCGCGTACGATTCGGGGAACGAGATCGTCTTTCCGTCTAGCGACTCCATCTTGAAAGGCAGCGCCTTCTTGCCGACGCGCAGATCGGGCGGCAGCGGCGCGACCGGCAATTCGGTCGGCGCCTTCAACAACTGAAACTGATTCCCGGCGCGCGACAACACGTAGGTCGTCCCAGTGAAATTGAACGGCTTGCCGAGCGGAATGGATTCGAACCGTTGGCTGATCAGACCGTTGCCGTCGCGATCGATCGTGAGCGGCCGGCGTGCATCCGCCGAGGCGAACGTCTTAAACTCCTTGTCGTCCAAGCGCAACGTCACCTCGTAGCCGAAGTCCGTATAGAACAGCAGCGTGTTCTTGAGCACGGCCCGCATGGGATCGTTGGGGTCGAATCGATACATGCCCAGCGTCCCAATTTGCCCCTCGCCCAAGTCCACCTGGGCCGAACCATGGTGCTGGGACGATCCCAAGACCTTGCGTTTGCTCCAGACGGTCGGCGGATCGTTGGTCAGATCGCCGTCGCCGTTGCAGTCGACGAACAATTTGGCGGGTTGGTCGGCGGGCTCGTCGACGATGAACGCCCATGACTTGTCGCCGATCTTCAAAAGTCCGTACTTCGGCGCCGCCAGTCCTTCCGGCGCCTTCTTCACCAAATCGGGCTTTCCGTCCATCTCGGCGCGAACGGGCGAGAAGCCGCCCAGCTTTTGACTTGCACCGCTGCCGACGAACTTCGTCGCCACTTCGTCCGCGCCGCACAACGACGCCGCCGCCAACACCCAGGTCGCAATCATGGGAATCTATCTCCTGATAAAGACAGCCAGCCGGTCAACTTCATGCCGCCCGCCAGCGCGACGCGGCGGATCGAATCCTGGGAAAATCACGGCCGCGCGAGGTCGATGAACGTCACAATCGACGGATTTCCCACCGCCGCATACTGGCCCGTGAACTGCAGCTTTCCGGTCGCTCGATCGACGCGAAACACGGCCACATTGTCGCCGCGCTGATTGCAGCAATACAAGAACGCCCCCGTGGGATCGAACGTGAAACTGCGCGGGTAATTGCCCCGCGTCCACTCGTCGGCCACCGGCGTCAAACGGCCGTCCGAGCCGACGGCGAAGATGCCGATGCTGTCGTGCAGTCGATTCCCGGCGTAGACGAACTTGCCATCGTGCGACACGAGCACTTCTGAGCAAAAGTTGCTCCCAGCGAACCCGGCCGGCAATGTCGAGATCGTCTGCCGCTCGGTCAATCGGCCCGACGTCGAGTCATAGTCGAACAGCACCAACGTCGACCCTTCTTCCTGGATGGAGTAGAACCACTTGCCGTTGGGATGAAAGTGAAAGTGTCGCGGGCCGTCGCCGGGCGGCAGCGCAATGAACGGCGGATCGTGCGGCAGCAGCTTGCCGCGCGCCGCATCGAACTTCCACACGTAAATGCGATCAAGGCCCAAGTCGACATGCAGAACTCGCGCGCCAGACGGGTCAGCCTGGATCATGTGGGCGTGGGTGCGGTCGTGTCCGCTGAAGGCAAAGCTGCCCGGCGGTGCATTCTTGGCCGTCGTCGGACCGATCGGCCCCTCGTCGTTGTACACCTCCGACGGTTCGCCCAATCGACCGTCGTCCAGGATCGGCACGACGGCCACGGAGCCGCCGAAATAGTTGGCGACCAACAAATGCTTGCCCGCCGGATGGATGCTCACGTAGGTCGGTCCCGCGCCGCCCGAACGCACGGTGTTCAGCAGCGTCAGTCGCCCCGTTTGTCGATCCACGGCGAAGGCGCTAACCGTCCCTTCTTTCGTCCCCTGATACCGGTCGGTCTCGTTCGCGGAATACAGCCGCGAACCGTCGGAGCTAGCGACCAAGCAACTGGGGCTCGTCCCCATCTCATACACGCCGACCGGCTTTAGGACGCCGGTCTCGCGGTCCGTTTCAAACAGATGGATGCCGCGGCCGTTTCCGGGCGGCAGGTCGACCTGAGTCGGCAAAGTGTCCTTAAGCGGCGAACTGAAAGTCCCGACGTAAGCCATCAGCGGCCCGCGACCGGCAGTTTGCGCACGCGATGACGCTGGGGCGGCGAACGCGACGGCGCCGGCGAGGGACAGAGAAGTCTCAAGAAACCAACGGCGATGGCAAGAGCGAGTCATAAGCGAGTGGCGGAGAGGGAGGGTGAGTGGGAAGACCAGGGCCAGGGCAGGCCTCAGGCGATGTCGCCCGAGCGGGTGGTGATTCTAGCAGCGTCCTTGCGGCAATCCCATCATGGCGGCCCTTGATCCGACGCTCTGCGGCAACGAAACTAGCCCCATGGCGTTTACCACCGGCGAGTCAGCCGCTCCCCCCCCGCGACGCAGTTTCCAGACGACCTCTTGGACGGTCGTCGCCGCGGCCAGTTTGCGCGCACCGCAGTCCCGAGCGGCGCTGGAGCAGCTCTGCCGGACCTATTGGCAGCCGCTCGTCTCGTTCCTGCGCCGCTCGACATGGCGGCTGGACAGCTTCCGCGACGCCGAAGACGCCGTGCAGTCGTTTTTCGCATGGCTCATCGAATCCAATGCTTTGGAACGAGCCGATGCGAACCGCGGCCGTTTTCGCACCTTTCTGTTGAGCGCCTTTCAGCAATTCTTGTCGCGAGAACAAACGTTTTGGGCGGCTCAGAAACGTCGTCCCGACGGTCCAATCCAGTCGCTGGCCCAGGACAGCGCTCGCGACGGCCTCCGCGGGCCGCTGGACGCGGAACCATACCACGAACTGACGCCGGAACGGCTATTCGACTACACCTGGGCGATCGAAGTGTTGGAGCGTGCCAAAACGAAATTGCGAGAAGAATGGACGCAAGCCGGACGCGCCGAACGCTTCGCGGTGCTCAAAGTACACTTCACGGGGGGACAGGAGTTGAGCGGCAAGGAACTGGCTCGGCAGTTGGGGATGAGCGAAGGCGCCGCGCGAGTCGCCCTGTGCCGACTCAAACAACAATTCGCGGCGCTGGTGCGCGAGGAAGTGGCGCAAACCGTCGACTCCGAAGAGGAAATCGACGCCGAATTGGCCTACTTGCGGGAAGCCCTTCGCATCACTCGTCGCTGACCCTCCCCACGTCAAACTTCACTCCGTTCGACTCCCCTGTAACAATTCGCCGCCTCTTCCATTAGAAGTGGCATCCGGTCGGTCGTCGCTGAGCGGCGCCGAGTCGCCAACTAGTTCGCTTTTGCTGACCGCGTCCGCATGATCGTATCCCCGACCACACCGCGACAATGCTCCAAATGCGGCGAACCCATTCCGGGCTCGGCGGTGGACGGCGGTTGTCCGCGCTGTTTGATGGAGGTGGCATGCGTCGTCAACGCGACGACGTCGGGGCGCGGCGCGCCGTTTGTGCTCCCGGATACGCTCGAACTGCAGCGTGCGTTTCCCGAACTCGAAATCGAAGCGCTGCTGGGACGCGGCGGCATGGGCGTCGTCTATCGCGTGCGTCAAACCAAGCTCGACCGTCAAGCGGCGCTGAAAATCTTGGCGCCGCACCGAGCCGACGATCCAGTGTTGGCCGAACGGTTTTTGCGCGAGGCGCGAACGTTGGCGCGATTGAGCCACCCGCACATCGTGTCGATCTTCGATATGGGGCGCGCCGGCGATTTTTGGTTCATCTTGATGGAGTACGTGGACGGGGCTAGCCTGCGCGGACTGATGGGGGACGGCGCGCTGAGCGCCGACGAAGCGGTGCGGCTTGTCCCCCAAATCTGCGACGCCATGCAATATGCTCACGATCAGGGCGTCGTGCATCGCGATATCAAGCCCGAGAACGTGCTGGTCGACCAAAATGGGCAGGTGAAGATCGCCGATTTCGGCATCGCCAAACTGGCGGGCGATCCGCACGTCGACGACGTGACGCTCACCTCCGTCGGCGCCCGAATGGGGACGTCGGGCTACATGGCGCCGGAGCAAGCGAGCAACACGGCGGACGTAGATCACCGAGCGGACATCTATTCGCTCGGGATCATGTTCTACGAGATGCTGACAGGCAAACTGCCGACGCCCGACTACACGCCGCCGTCGCGACTCAGTGAAGTCGATGCGCGACTCGACCGCGTGGTGGAACGAAGTCTGCGCGACGCGCCGCAAGATCGTTTCCAACAAGCGGCCCACTTGAAGCAGGCGCTCGAGTCGATCGCGTCGTCCAATGCCGCGGGCGCACGCCTGCGGTTCGCGGCCCTCGCGCTGATTCTGGGCGTCGCCGCGTGCGTCGGTTTCGTCGGCTGGTCGCACTACCGCGCAGGACGTGCCACGCCGGCCGGCGCCGCTCATGCCCAGCCAGCCGCGTCGGCCAAACCGCGTGAGTCGCCCCAACCACTGCAGTCCCCCTTCACCGCCGTCGACGCTCAGTCCGCTCAAGCCGCATGGGCTGAGCGGTTGCAGAGTCCCGTGGAACTGCGCGATTCGGCGGGGATCGCTTTGCGGCTAATTCCGCCCGGCGTTTTCGAATTGCAACCCGAATACGTCGTCGCCGTCACCCGTCCGTTCTATCTGGGCCGCACCGAAATCACCGTCGAACAGTTCCGTCAGTTTGTCGCCGAAACGGGTTATGTCACGGAGGCGGAGAGCAGCGGGTTGGGCGGCTTCGTCCACTTGTCGTCCGAGTCGGCGGATGCCGAGCGTCGTCCTGAGTATGTGTGGCATCACGTGCGCTTCAGCACTGGCGACGACCGGCCCGTGGGTCAAGTGACGGTCGTCGACATGGAACGATTTTGTCAGTGGCTGAGCCGGAAAGAAGGCTGCCTCTACCGCTTGCCGACGGAAGCCGAATGGAACTGGGCGGCTCGAGCCGGCATCGCGACCACGAAGATTCATCCCGAACCGTGGGACGACTCCGGCCTCTTCGGCTGGTTCGGCGGCGTCGCCGAGAACCGCTCGCATGCCGTCGCAGGCAAGCTACCGAACGCCTGGGGCCTGTTCGACATGTTCGGCAACATGTGCGAAATGTGCCAAGACGGTTGGGACGACGACTTTCCCCAAGGGCGTTTCGAAAACCCTCAACGCCCGGCTCGCCAGGGCCGCCGCCCCGGCATGGGCAGTTCGTTCGCCGACCCGCCCTGGGCCGTGCGTCACAACCTGAACGACGCCCTCCCATTCCACTCGGTCGGCTTCCGAGTCGTGCGCGAAACCCCATAGAACAGGCTTCCAGCCTGTTACGCAACCGTCGCAGCGGCATCCCGCAGCGCGCATCCCGCAGTAGAAACCCTAACAGGCTGGAAGCCTGTTCTACGTCAATCGCAGCGCGCAACCGTCGCAGCGGCGCCTTACGGCTGGCGCCCTAACAGGCTGGAAGCCTGTTCTACGTGTAACAAACTTGAGGAAAAGTGATTAGAGGGAGGGAGACGGCGGCGGTGCGCTGTCCGTCAACGCTGGTCCCCTCAGTTTGTCCTTCCTCAAGTTGAGTCTTATGACGCCCTCCCTCCCGACTTGGTTTCGTCGCGCTCGCGGTTTGGATCGACGCACTCGCCTGACGGCCGAACTTCGCCGTCGACTGCGGAAAACGTTGCGTCCCAGCGTCGAGCAGCTTGAAGCTCGTGCGCTAATGGCGGTCGTTTCGCTGGGGGAAGTCGTTCCCTTGGCCGAAGGCTTCGGTTATGGCAGCACGATCGCCGGGTTGGGGAAGGCGATGGACCTCGGCGGAACGGACCAATTTGGACAGGCTCGATTCAAGAGCAACAGTCAAGCCATCGCCGACTCAGGCACGTTCTCCATGGAAACGTGGCTCTATCCCAAGTCGGGCCAAACGTCCGGCGTGATCATGAGCCTCGACCCGGGGTACAGCCTCTATCGCGTCGACGATACGGGACTGCGATTCACGCTCGCCAGAATCGCTCAATATGAGCGCAACGACATCGGGATCGACCTAACGTTGCCGCGCGTCTTGACGCCGGATGCGTGGAACCATATCGCCGTGACGTACGACGGAGAACGAGCGCAGGTGTACGTCAACGGCGTGCATGTCGGCGCGTCGACTCCGTTCAATCCCGATCCGACCCCGCTCCGCTTGTACCCCATCAGTTCGTTCAATCTGAATCTCTCCAAACTTCCGAGCATTCCCGGGGTGAATGCGGGCGCCATGGACGAGATTCGCGTATGGAACATCGCGCGGACGCAGGCTGAAATCCAAGAATCGATGATGACGCCGCTCACCGGGCTGGAACCGGGACTCGTCAGCTATTGGAACTTCGACAACCGTTCCCCCAACGCGACCGAAGTGGAGCTCGATTCGGCCCGCAGCGGCAACGATTTGTTCATCGCCAAGCCGCGGGACCTGCTGAACGCTGCGCCGCAAGTCGGCTATGTCGAAGTGAAGGTCGACGCGCCGGTGGCCCAGTCGCAGGGTCTTTGGGTGGCCTACGACGTCGTCGGCGGAACGGCTCTGGAGGGAGTCGACTTCAGCGGCGCGTCATTCCGCAAGGCTTCGAACGTTCCCAGCACAGAGCGCAACGGCATCATTATTCCCAAGGGGGCGACTCGCGGACGCATCTACTTCGTCGCTCGGCCCGACGCGATCGCGGAAGCGACCGAAACCTTCGCCGTGCGTTTGGCGCCTTATAGCTTCTCCGGCGCGACGCCCTCCGACTACGCCATCGGCGCCGTCTCGCAGACCAACGTCTCGATTCTCGACAGCGGCGCGTATCGCCAAGCGGTCGGCCTGCTCGATTCGCAGGGACGAGCGGTGGCCGCCGTCGCGCCGCTGTTCGTCGACCCGGTGACGCGACGCACCACCTTCAGCGTACGTTTGACGAGCGAACCTGACTTCCCCAGTCCCACCGACGACCTCGTCTTCCTCAATCTCGAAGCCAACTCGGCCTCCGTCGATGATGGACGCGGCGCGGCGCAGTCTCTGACGCTCCGCTTTACGCCGGCCGACTGGAGCCAGCCGCGAACGTTTACGCTGACCGGCGTCACGAGCGATGGACGGATCACGCTGTCCGACGTCACTCCGACGCTCAAGTATCTGTCTGGCCCTGTCTCCTTCCCCTATACGCTCACGCCTCCTAGCGAAGCGCGGCCGCGCGAGAACAATCCCTTCGACGCCGCCCCCGTCGTTCCCTCCGTCAATCTGCTCAAAGGCGCCAACGCGCTCGAAGGGGACGACATCCCGGGGCGGTTCATCGTGCAACTCGATGCCCCCGCCCCCAGCGGCGGACTCGACGTCTTCTACTCCGTCGTCTCGACCGCCCGCGAGTCGATTGACTTCGAACGTCTGCCGGGAGTGATTCACGTCCCCGCGGGACTTCGCGAAGTGCAAGTCCCAGTTTTCCCGATCGACAACCAAGTCGCCAGCGCCGCACGCGACATTCGCATTCAACTCAACACCACCGCGACCACCTATCGAGCCGGAACAACGCCGAACGTCTCGGTGACGCTGCTGGACGACGACAAACCGCGGATCGTGGCGGTGAATCCGAGTACGGTCGACATCGTGCAAGAAAAGAGTCTGCAGCGCGTCCCCGTGGTCGGCGAAGAAACGCAACAGCCGTTCGCGCTGAACGACGATACCAAACCGTCGCTCGGCGTCGTCGGTTCCTTTGAAGCGTCTACCTGGACCTATGCGGGCGGTTTGGGCGCTAGTTTCACCGCCGGCCAATTCGACGCGGATCGCTTAGAGTTTACGCTGGCTGCCACAGCCGACGCCGAAGCCAAGATTCGCGTTCGTTTCTCGTCGACCGACGAAAACGGTCAACCGACCGTGCGGTTGGTGAAGTCCGGCGCCGACGCAGTGAATTCCGTGTCGCTGACGGGCGTTTTTGACGCCGCCAGCGGCGCTGGTACGCGGCTCGTCGGCGGCAGTCTTGCGAATCCCCGGCTGCCGACGGCGATCGCCGACGACACGCTGGAATGGTCGCTGGCCGGACTCCCACCGGGCACGTACCGACTGATTCTGGCCACGACGTCGAATCTGGCCGGACAGTTGGCCAATCCGGGCGGCGTCACCGGCGCGAGCTTCCGGTACGAAGCCAAATTCACCAGCAACCCGGTCGCTCCCTATCAAGTTTTCACCACGTCGACGGTGAGTTCCTTCAGCGACAACTACTCGACGCTGGTCACCTCGGAGCCAGTCCCCACGACGCCGCCGGCAACCGAGCCCAACAATTCTGTCGCCGCGGCCTACTCGCTGGGAACCGCCTACAACGAACAGTTGTTGACCGGTCAAATGATCGACGCGGGCGGCGACGAAGACCTGTATCGGTTTACGCTCAATCAAGCTGATGGACGTCCCGACACGCTGGTCGCCGAATTCCTTCGCGGCTCGAACAGCGTCAATCCGCTGCTGATGGACATCCTCAACACGGACGGTTCCGTCCGCATCGCCGCAGCGCCGCGCGCTCAGAATCAGTATCAGTCGCTAGTGGGTTTGCCGGACGGCGAGTACCTGGTGCGCGTGCGCGCGGCCAATTCGTCGATCGCCAAGACCGACTACACGCTGCGTTTCCGCACGTTGATCAACGCCAGCGAACGCGACGCCAACAATGCCGTCGGTCAAGCCACGTATCTGGGCACGGTCGTCTCCGGCGATCGCATCAACGACATGGCGATCGTCGGTTCGACCGACCAGGACTACTATCGCTTTACGCTCGATAGCAAAACAGGACGTCCCGACTCGGTCAGCGTCATCGCGAAGAACTCGGCGGGTGCACTGTTCGTGCAACTGGTGAATGCGACGACCGGCAGCGCCCTGGCGCAGGCCCCTGGCAACCCCGACGTCAAAACGATGTCGCTCGCCAGTCTCCCAGACGGCGATTACGCTTTGCGCGTCGAAGGGGACAACGTCGGACTGCAGAACAAGTACGACGTTGCCTTCGGCGCCATCGTGCCGCGGCAAGCGGAAGTCAGCGGCAATCGGATCGCGTTCCGGCTCAATTCGCAGCCGACCGCGAACGTCACCGTTGCGTTGACTTCGCAAAACACGGCTCAAGGAACCATCTCCCCCAGTACGCTCACGTTCACGCCGACGAATTGGGACGATTACCAGATGATCGTCGTCGCACCCCAAGACGACGGACTGTTCAACGGCGACGTGAATTACACGATCCTTGCCAAGGCGTCGAGCGCCGATCCAAACTACCAGTCGCTCGTGCTGTCGCTGCCGGTGACCAACGTGGATCGCGGCAACTTCGTACAGCCGGCTGAAGAGCCGATTCGCGGCGACGAGGGGACGCCGACCGTCTCCATCACGACGTTGACGACGTCGCTCAACGAAGGCCAAACGGCGCTGAGTTTCCGAGTGTCTTTAGACAAGCCGTTCGGCGTCGATTCGACCGTGTTGGTCGACTTTACGCGCGGGACGGCCGTCGAAGGAACAAATTTCACCGTCACCGGGAGTCCGGGCGACGGCACGCCGCTCAAGCTGAAGTTCTTCGCCAACGAAACCAAGCGCGACATCGCGATTTCCACGATTCGAGATCTAGTGCAGCGCAGCGTCGGCGGCGAACCGCTTGTCATTCGCGCCACGGTGCTCGACGCCGACGGCTACCGCCCCGCACAAAAGGCCGATCCCGGCTACTCTGCGGCCCTCAACCTTCAGGAACTCGACCAAGCCGGCTTCCTCGTCAACGGTCCGACGGGAATCGAGTCGACTACGTTGCCGCGGGTGTATTTCGAGCCGGATCGTTTAATGACGCCGTATCGAATCGCACTCAAGAGCAAACCCAAGGCCGACGTCATCGTGCCGATTGCCGTAAGCGATTCGAGCGAAACGCTGCTTTCCATCGACCAGACGTCGCCCGGGGCGGCGCAAATCTTCTTGCGTTTTACCCCGGACAACTGGAATAACGCCCAGACGTTTTACATGCGGAGCGTCGACGACGTCGTCGCCGACGGCGCAGTCTTCACGCGATTTACGGCGAGCGCCGAAGGGGACGACGAAGTCTATCGCGCCTTGAAGCCGCAGTCATTCCAATTGATGACGCTCGACGACGACCAAGTCGGGGTGACGGTCGCCTCGCCGCAAGCCACCGTCTCGGGTCGAGCCAACGTCTTCAGCGTGCGACTCAATACCCAACCGATCGGCGAAGTGCGCGTGACGATGACGCCGCGCAATGATCAAATCGCGATCAACGGCGAACGCGCGGGCGAACCATCGACGATCGTCTTCAATGCGCTCAATTGGAACATTCCGCAACTCACGCAAGTCGTGGCCAATGACGACAAAATCGTCGAGAACTTCCACACCAGCCAAATCGACTTCCAGATCAACTCGGGACGCGTCGTCGCCGACGCTCCGTCGATCGACAACTCGACTGCCGCCACGGCCGTCCCGCTCGGCGACGTTGCGGGCGGATTGAATGTCTCCGGCATGCGGCTTCCGTATGTCGCGCAGTTCCCGAATCTCGGCGAGGAATGGTATCGCTTCCGCATCACGCAGTCGCAGTCCACCAGTTCCCAATTGCGTGTGACGACGTTTGGTTCCAACCAGATTTTTCTCCCCAAACTGGAACTCTACAACGCCGCCACGATGCAGCGTTTGGCGCAGACGTCTCCCACATCGGCAGTGCGGACGGCGGACGGCTTGGTGCAAACGCCGGCCGTTTTGAAGCAATCGCTGCAAAACCTGGCGGCGGGCGAGTACCTCGTACGACTGTACGTCGACGGCGGCGTCCCTACCGACATGAGCTTCAGCCTGTGGTTTGACGACGGCGATCGGGCCTACGACGCCGTCAAGCCGGCCTCGATTCCGGTCTCGATCAAAGACGACGACTTGCCGATCGCCGAACTGCTGGCGGGTCCGATGGCGTCCGAAGTATCCAGCGAGCCGAGCTATTTCGCGGTGCGTCTGAACGCTCCAGCCCCGGCTGGACCGGCGGACGTCGGCGTGCAGGTGTTCTTCAAAGTCACCGGAGGGAGCGCGTCGCAAGGGATCAAAACCAGCACGCTGCACGACTATACCGTCATCGCCGATAACTTCGACCCCGCGACCGGAGTAGGGTGGGTGCGCGTTGCACCGGGGGACGTCCAGGCGAATATCGGCATCCTTCCCGTCGACGACAAATTGGTCGAAGACGTGCCGCTGGAGGTGCAAAGCTATAACGCGACGACGAAGACGCTGCGCATCACCGGCAAGGCTTCGACGCTGAGTCCCGCCGATTCGACGGCCGCGTCGTATTCGCTCTTCAAGGATACGACCATCGTGGTCCGCGCCGGCGGCGATCGCGAGCTGACGTTGAAGGTCTCCGCCACCACGCCGCTCAATCGCGTCGGTTCGGGCGATTCGGCCGTCTTCCAGGCCGACGTGCCGGTCGACATGTCGACGAAGGACGCCTTCGATGCAACGACGTTGTTGCAAACGGTTCGCAAGGCGCGAGTGAAATCGGAGACGGTGGCGATCACGCTGCAGCAGGGCGCCGATTACGTGCTGCCGTTGGCCCCGGACAAACAGAACCTGTCGCCAGCCGTCGCCGCGAATCTCGACCTCAACCGCATTTCAACGAACCTCACCATTTTCGACGACGACGTTCCCGGAATCGAGATCATCGAAATCGGCGAACATACGACCGTCGCCGAAGGGGATGAAGCCGCGTTCCAAATTGCATTGACCTCCGAACCGCTGCAAGCGGTGGAAATCACGTTGACGCCCGGCCTAGGACTGGCATTCGCGTCGCCTCAAAACTCGACGAACGTCGCCATCACGCCGACCGCTTACCGGATGGCCGCGACGGGACTGCCGGACAATCTCGATTTGGTGTTGGTCTCGGTCGACGAAACGGACGCCGGTTTCACTGCCACCTTCGACGCGCGTCTTACGCGCCCCAAACTCACCGCCTCCGCGCAGTCGCTGCCGTTGACGGTTACGAACACGGGCGTTCCCAGCGGCGTCGCCGCGTCCTCCGCCCGCACGACGTTTGAGCTTCCGAGCGTCAATGCGGTCGACTTGGCGGGCAATCCTGAGGAAGGACTCTGGCAAGGCGTACGGCGATTCACCCTCAGCAACCTGTCGCAGCAGGCCGACGGCCAGTTTACGTTCACCGCCTCCTTGGGGACCGCCCCAGCCGCGACGCTCACGTTAACCCCTTTTGCGGCCCCATCGGTCACCGTGGCGACGACCAAATTGACTTTCCAACCGGCCGATTGGTTTAAGCCGCAGACGGTCGTCGTCAAGGCGCTCCACGACAGTTTCGCGCAGCCGGGCGAATGGCGCAAGTCGACCATTCAGTACGCGGTCTCAAGCGTCGACCTTAACTGGCACGACATGCCCGTTGCGAAACAAGAAATCCATGTTCGCGACCTGCAAATGAACGTCGGCGACACGGTGGAAGGACTGAGCGGCGCGTTCGGCGCATTGACGATGGGGCTCCAGGGACTCGAAGTGCCGATCGTCGGGTCGGTCGGCGACTTGCCAGTCGTCTCCACTCTTTTCGCGAAAGTCGAATCGCCCCTCGTCAAGTCGCTGGGCGCGCAAGAGTCGCTGACGGTCGAACAATTTGACGAACTGGCGGAAAGCGCACTCGAACCGCTCGTCGCCAACGACACGGTCGACGCCGTCGTCGTGACTCCCTCGTCGGACTCGGATGAAGTGCGCGTGGCCTTGCACGTCGAGAAGTCGCTCAATCTGGGCACGATCGATCTCGACAGCGATTTGGGCCTCGAAGCGCTCGGCATTACGTTCGCTACGCAAGGCGTCGCGTCGCTCGATGTTGATTTTTCCTTCGACCTGGTGATTGGCTGGCATCGTCAGTTCGGCTTCTTCATCGACACGGCTCAGACGGGCGTGCACATGGGGTTGAAACTCAGCCTCCAAGGGCCGGCCAACGATCCGTCGTCCGCTTTCACAGGCGTCGGTTCGCTTGGCATTCTGCAAGTCGACTTCACGAACGACCCAGATAACCCGACCGAATTGTCCATCACGTTCGATGCGGCGCTGAATGATCTCGACAACCTGAACACGACGCAATTCTTCGACCTCAACGGCGACGGCGTTCTCGCCGACTCGCCCATCCTCTACCAGGTGGGCGTCGACAGTGCGCCGAGGGACGGTCGCATCGACCTGTCGGCCGCCGGAGCGCCGATCTATGTCTCAACCTCGCAAGCGGCCGTTGAACCGTTCAATACGATCGACGCGCGGGGACAAAGCTCGACGTTTCCGAGCGTCAACACGATCTCCCGAGCCGGCGGGAACGTCGGCGGCGCGGCCGCCGCGAACTGGAATACGGTCGGTGCGAAAGCAACCACATTCGACGAGGCTGAACTGACGCTGCAAGAAGGTCAGTACCTCAAGGAGACGCGCGGCGCCGTTACGATCGTTTACCTCGATGCGAATCGGAACGGTAAACTGGACGTCGCCGTTCGCAATCTGGATCCGTTCACGCGCGACTGGACTTCCTTGACTGCCGCTCAGAAGAATTCCAGCGAAGTCTGGACCACGTCGACGGCGACGGGAGTCATCCCCGAATTCCGCATTCTCACCACCGGCGCAGGCGCGAATCAGAAGTCGTTCATCGACGTCAATCGCAATAATCGCGCTGACGCTGCCGAGGAAATCTCCGCGTCGCTGCTGAAGAAGTTGGACAAGGACAAGAGCAAAGTTCTCGAGGGAGACGTGCGGCAGGACGGCGAAGGCGTTTATCAGCAGGGGACGAGCACCGCGTACTTCGACTCCAATCGCAACCGCAAGCAAGATTTCCTCGAACCGTTCATCTCCTACTCGTTCGGAGACTTTACGCTCGATTCGACGCTTGCCGTGGAGGATGACCAAAACGTCCTGTTCTTGGATTTGGACGGCGACGGAGCGCTCGACAGCGGCGAACCGCGCGTCATCGTCGTCGATCTGGGCGACGCCGTCGTGCTGGACCTCAACGGAAACGGTCAAGCGGACTTAGACGAGCCGAAATCGGCCCGGGCAGCCGCCGAGTTCGCGATCCCGCAGTCTAAGGTCGACGCGAATTCCCAAATCACGTTCAACACATATCAACGCCCCGTGTTGACTCTCGACGGCGTTCGCTTCATCGACCTGGATCGCAACGGCGAATTGACGGTCAACGCGGACGGCGAGCCGTTGGAACCCTGGGCGGGGCAGCTCAGCGAACTCTCCACCGCGGACATGAATCGGCTCGTGCAGCGCATCCACGCGTTCTCCCCCACGCTGTTCGCTGGCTCGCGCACCGCCATCGAAGATCTGGCGGCCGGCCGTACGATCACCGATGTGGCGCAAGCGGCGATCAAGACGACGTTCGACAAGCTAGTCGCCGAAGGAAAGGTCGTGCTGCAGCCCAGCGACGGCGATCGGCTGACGCTCGCCGAATTGGCCGCCTTCCGCACGACGCTTCAAGCCAGCGCGACGACGCGAACAGAGCGAGTGAAATCGGCGGCGTCTGAACTGTTTACGTTTGAATTCCAAGGCTCGGCGAACATCGGATTCAACACGCGCACGAGCCTCGAGGGCAGCACGATGATGCCGTCGCTGGAATTCGACTTGGCGGTCAGCATTCCCTTGTTCAACTTCGGCAACGCGGAACAAGCCGACGACCAGGGTTTCACGGTCGACTTTAACAACGTGACGATCGACCTGGGGACCTTCCTGCAGAAGTACGTCGAACCCATCTTGGCGACCGCAAACGATGTGATCGGCCCGATCAAGCCGATCGTAACCGCCCTCAACGCCGACACCAAACTGCTCGGAAAACTGGGGCTCGCTTCGGCCTTTGAAAGCGACGGGCGCCCCGGCATCTCGATCCTGGAAATCGCCCGCAAGATCCGCTCCGGGAACTCGGCGGAAGTCGCGAAGATCGACAAAGCGATCAAGTTCTCCAAGCAAATCGCCACGCTGGTGGACACGATCGACGCGCTGTCGCAACAGCTCAGCGGCGATGGGACGAAGCTAGAGTTCGGCAACTTCTCGCTCAGCGACCTGCGGGCCTCCAGCGAAAGCCCCAGCAGTTCGGCGGCCCAAGTTCGTCAGGCCAAGCGAAACGACGGTACGCCCGCCGCCACCACGACCGTCCCGCGCACGACCGCCGCGGACGTCGAGGCGCAGGCCAAGAAGTCAAGTTCGCTCAAGAACCGCTTCGACGCCCTGCAGAAGGTCGAAGGGTTGAAGATCAATCTGTTCGACCCCAACACGGTGCTATCGCTGCTGATGGGCGAATCGAACGTGGATCTCGTCACGTACGACGTCCCCGATTTTGCGTTTGACTTCCGCGTGGAACGAAACTTCAGGATCTGGGGCCCGATCGCCGGCAAGCTAGAGGGTGGATTCAACGTGACGACCGACCTTTCGGTCGGTTACGACACGAACGGACTGCAAGCGTGGTCGGACTCGGGATTCGATCCGCTTCAATCGTACCTGGTGCTCGACGGCATTTACGTCAACGACTGGAACGCCGCCGGCGCGGAGAAAGACGAACTGACCGTCTCGGCCTTCGTCTCCGCCGGCGTCGGCATCGATATCGGCATCGCCAGCGGCTTCGTCAAGGGCGGCGTCGAGGGGATCATTGGGTTCGACATCATCGACGTCGGCGAACGCGCGGGAACGTCGGACGGCAAGATTCGCGGCAGCGACATCCTCCACAAGATGGCCAACAATCCGGCCGACTTGTTCGATCTCAGCGGCAAGATCAACGCGTTCTTGGCCGCCGAAGTCAAAGTCAATCTGCTGTTCTTCAAGAAGACCGTCTACAACAATCGACTCGCAACGTTCGAACTGGCGAAGTTCAAACTGAGCCCCGGCGCGAGCGGCTCGAGTTTGGCGGGGAAAGTGCAGACGGGACCGATCTCCGGCGGAACGGTTTGGTTCGACGCCGACAACAATCTGTTCTTGGACGAGGGGGAGCCGTTTACGCTCACCGACCTGGAAGGCAATTACGAACTAATCGTGCCCGATGAATTCGACTTGTCGACGGGGACGGTGCGAGTCGCCGGAGGCCGCGATACGAGCACTGGACTGGCGTCGCACGACGAGATTGCGATTCCACCCGGCGGTCGCGGCAACGCCACCGCACTCACGGCGCTGGAAGAATCGCTGGTCGTGCACGCCGGCCTTTCCCTCGAAGAGAGTCAGGCGCTGGTGGAAGAAACATTCGGCATCGACGCCGGCGTCGACTTGTCGCACTTTGCCCACCACGACGAGGCGTTGGCGGGCAACGAGTTGGCGCGCCCAGTGCTGCTTGCGGAGAACAACGTCAACAGCCTCGTGCAGCAAATGGCGGCGGCGCTGGCCGCCGCGACCGGCGTCCCCCTGGACGACCGACGCTACTCGGGCGTCCTCAGCACCTCGGTGTTCGCCGCGCTCGCCGAACACCTGCGTACTCACGATCTCGACCTCGTGAACCCCGTCCAACTGAAGCTCATCTTGCAAGACGCCGCACGGCGCGCCAATGAGCAATTCACCGCGTTGGAGCTCCATGTCCAAGTCGACGTCGCCCGGCTCGCCGCTTACGAAGACGCCATCGCGACGGTCGGAGCGGCTACGGTCGAAAACCAGCGCGTCCTGGCGGCGTCGGCCAGCGATGTAATCGAAGCGGCGCATCGAGTGACTCAGGAGAAGCTGCTGGCCAACGGGGAAGCGACGACCGACTTGTACGTCATGGTGACAGGCATGCTCGCGCCGGAAGTCGTCGTGGCGAAGCATGGGCAAACGGGCCCCGAGGCGCTCGGCGCGATCCTGGCGGTCAAGCTTCCGCCGCTGGCGTCGGCGATCCCCGACATCACCACCTTCGAAGACGCCGCGATCGACCCGATTCAACTCACCGTCCGCCGACAAATGTCGGCGCCGGGCGAAGTGGTCGTCGAAGCTTCGTCGGACAATCCTGACTTGCTGCCGGAAGGTTCGATCACGATTGAACCCATTTCGCGCGACGGGTACGTCGAACAATTCGAGATCTACATCACGCCGACGTCATATCGCCATGGCACGGCGAATGTCACCTTGTTGGTCGCCGACACGGCGGGAAACACGGTCAGCGAGACGTTCGCCGTCGACGTGCTGTGGACGAATCACGCGCCGGTCGCGGTCGACGACGTCGTCTCAGCGGTGGCCGGTCGCGCCGCCATCGTCCACGTGCTCGACAACGACGTCGACTACGACGGCGACCTGCTGCATGTGGGCCTTGTGTCTGCGCCCGAAGACGGAACCGCCGTCGTGAACGCCGACGGGACGATTACCTACACGCCGGCGGTGGACGCCGTCGGCTCGCGGACGTTGGTCTATGAAGTCGACGATCGCCAGGGCGGCTATTCCACCGCCTCGCTCACCTTCGAACTGATCGACTCGGCCGCCGACCTGGCGATCATGCAAGTCGCCTCGCCCGTTTCGATGACCGGCCACGAAGTGGTCTTTGCGATGCAAGTCGTCAACCTCGGCCCGCACTCCGCCGAGGATGTCGTGGTCGCGGATCTACTTCCGGCGGGCGTGCTCTTCATTTCGGCTCAAGCGTCGCCCGGCTTCACGATTGAAGCGCCTGAGTTGGGAGCGGAAGGCGGTCCCGTCGTCTTCCGCACATCGAGCCTTGCACGAGGACAGACCGCGAATCTGTTGGTGGTGGGGCGAGTGGCCGAGTCGGCCGAAACAGGGAGCCTGTTGGTGAATACCGTCGCTGCGACGACTTCGTCGTACGACGTCGACGAGACGAACAATCAAGCGTCCGGCGAGTCGCTGGTCAACGGCAGCGGCGTTCACTTGGCGCCCAGCGCCATGCACTTGGGGCTTACCGACCTCGTAATCACGGGAACGGCCGCCAACAACAACATCCAGGTCTCGCCGGCCGCAAACGGTCGCTTGCAGGTGACGATGGACGGCAAATTGACGGGCAATTTGTCCGCCACCGGCGACATCCTCGTGTACGGAGGCGCGGGCGCCGACGTCGTCCGCATTGCGTCGACCGTGAAGCACTCGGCCTTCCTCTTCGGCGACGCCGGCAACGATTCGCTCACGGGCGGCGGCGGACCGACCGTTCTGTCGGGCGGGGCCGGCGCGGATACGCTGACGGCGGGAAGCGTGCGCAGCCTGCTGTTCGGCGGACTGGACGCCGACCGTTTGACAGGCGCGACCGGCGACAATCTGCTGGTCGCCGGCACGACCGTCTATGACGACGATGCCGTCTCGTTGGCGGCGCTGCTGGCCGAATGGGCGTCGGCGAACCGCTATGAGGATCGCGTCGACCACATTTTGGAAGGCGGCGGACTTAATGGTGCGACGACGTTGAACGAACACACGGCATTCGACGACGAGGCGATCGATTCGCTGTTCGGCGGCGCCGGTCGGAACTGGTACTTCACTCGCGAAACGGGCGGCGGCCGCTTGGATCAGGTCGCGCGCCGCAAATCGACGGAGCGAACGACCAGGATTTAGCCGCGACGACGCACTCCCGGGTGGTCGACTCCCTCTTTGGGCATTACGATGCGCGCTACAGCATCCAACCAAAGGGGGGAGACTCCGATGCGCCGAATCAGTCCTCGTTTCCTGACCATCGCCGCGTTGGTCGTCTGCGGCACGTTGACCATACATGGGCCCACGGCGACCGCCGACGACAAGCCGATTCCGCTGCATGTCGCCGTCCAGAAGGGATTGGTCGACGTCGAAGTGGTCGGACGCGGCGCCTCGACCGGCGACTCGGTCCAGGTCCGAGTGCAGCGCAAGGGGAACCAAGCGGTCTCGGTCTCGGTCGACCCCGGAACCGTCATTCAGCCCAAAGGCGCCGGCGTGCAAACGATGGCGCTGGCCGGGGTGAAGTACAAGCAAGTTGGTCGCACGCTGCAGAAAGCCGAAGCGATTGAATTGAGCGACGATCAGCCACAGACCTACATTCTGGAAGGCTATTGCCGCGACATCGAGAAACCGACGCCGACCGCAGCAAATCAGTTCGCAGTCGATGGTCCAGACGCGGATAACGCCAAGGTGCTTGTGCATGCCAAAAAGCTGGGCGCCACCGTCAAGGTCACGCAGTCGGCCATCTGGATTCAGCGCAGCAAATTGAGCGACGGCGAGCTGAAGCGTTACTTTCAGGTCTCCGACGACGAACTGGACGCCGCTCGGAAACTGCTGGTGTCGGTCGAATCGCAGGACGAAGCGCAGGAGGTCGACGTCAAGGTGGTGCTGGATCGGCTGCGAAAATTGGCCGTCCGCGCGCCGGGCGACCGAATTCGCCGCGGCGATACGGTGGAGGTGGCGAGCGGCGAAGCGGAGCTCAAGGCCCGCGTCGGCGACAAGTCGTTGGGCGTCGCCAAGCAAGGCGACCAACTAGAGGTGCTGGGCGTGCAAGGCGCCGACTCGCTGATCGTCCGCATCGAAGTCGACGGCAAGCGCGAACGGGCTCTCATCAAGACCTCCGACGTAAAGCTCGCCAAAGCCGCCTCCCGCCCCGTCCTCAACGCTGTGCTCAACGCAGCCGAAGAAGCCAAACTAGAAGTCTTCGACAAATCCCCGTAGCACAGGCTTCCAGCCTGTGACGCCGCCCCTCTTTCCCGCCGCTTCTCTCCCGCAAGATCCACGGCATGGAGGCCGCACGCATGAAGATTCTCGTCACGGGGGGCGCCGGCTATGTCGGCGCTCACATCGTCCGTTGGCTGGAAAAGCAGGGGCACGCGGTTTGGGTCTACGACAACCTGTCGCGCGGGCAGCGCCGCTTGGTGCGGCCCGAGCGGCTGTGGGAGGGCGACCTGTGCGATCTGGAGCGTTTGACGTCTGTCTTGCGGCAGACCTCGATCGACTCGGTCGTGCACTGCGCGGCGTTCACGGCCGTCGGCGAAAGCGTGGTCCATCCCGAATGGTATTACCGAAATAACGTCGTCGGCTCCTGGACGCTTCTGGAGGCGATGCGCCTGTGCGAGGTGCGCCGAATCGTGTTCTCGAGCACCGCGGCGGTCGTGGGAGCGCCTCGACAACTGCCGATCACCGAAGAGGCGGAGCGGCATCCGTGCAATCCCTACGGACGCACCAAGGCGCTGGTGGAAGACATGTTGGCCGACTACGCCGCCGCGCACGGTTTCGCCGCGGTCGCGCTGCGGTACTTCAATGCGGCAGGGGCGAGTCCCGACGGAGATTTGGGCGAACTGCACGATCCCGAGACGCACTACATTCCGCTGTTGCTGGAGGTCGCACTCGGGCGAAGAGGCAACTTGACGCTATTCGGTGACGACTATCCCACGCCCGACGGTTCGTGCATCCGCGACTACGTGCACGTCGACGATCTGGCTTCCGCGCACCTCGCAGCGCTCGACCGCCTGCAGCCGGGACGTCTGGCGGTCTATAATCTGGGACTGGGGCGCGGCTATTCGAATCTCGAGGTGGCCGCGGCTTGCGAACGAGTGACGGGACGGCCCATTCGACTCGAGCGCGGTCCACGGCGTGCGGGCGATCCCCCGGTGCTGGTCGCCGACCCGCGGAGAGCACTCGAAGAACTGGGCTGGACGCCGCGCTACAGGGAGCTCGATGCGATCATCGCGACCGCCTGGAACTGGCATCGCGCTTTGGTCGAGGAACGCTGATTACCGATTTTGAAATCGCAGGTTAGAGAGGTCATCGCATGCTCGATTCGTTGCGCGCGGCAATCACCGAGAAACGAGCGCGCGTGGGCGTCATCGGGTTGGGATACGTTGGTTTGCCGCTGGTGCATGCCTTCGTGCGCAGCGGCCATCGCACCATGGGCTTCGACGTCGATCAGAAGAAAGTCGAACAGTTGTCGGCCGGACGCAGCTACATCGGCCATATTCCGGCGAGCTGGATTGAAACGTGGCTGCGCGAAAAGTCGTTTGAACCGACGGCCGACATGCGCCGCCTGAGCGAACCGGACGTGCTGATCATCTGCGTTCCTACGCCGTTGTCGGCCAGCCGCGACCCCGACTTGACCTATATCGAATCGACGGCCCGACAGATCGCCGCCGCACTGCGGCCGGGACAGTTAGTCGTACTCGAAAGCACCACCTACCCTGGCACGACGCGCGATGTCGTGTTGCCGATCCTGCAAAGCGCCGGATTGCGACCGGGAGTCGACTTCTTCCTGGCGTATAGTCCCGAACGCGAGGACCCAGGCAATCCGAATTATGCCGCGAGCAACATCCCGAAGGTGGTCGGCGGCATTGACGCGGCGAGCGCCGAATTAGCGCAATCGCTGTACGCGCACGCCGTCGTCAAGGTCGTGCCGGTGTCGAATTGCGAAGTCGCCGAAGCGTGCAAGATCTTGGAGAATACCTACCGCGCAGTCAACATCGCGCTGGTCAATGAACTCAAGATGCTCTGCGACAAAATGGGGCTCGACGTGTGGGAAGTCATTGCGGCGGCGAAGACGAAGCCGTTCGGCTTCCAAGCCTTCTACCCCGGCCCCGGTCTCGGCGGGCATTGCATCCCGATCGATCCGTTCTATCTCAGTTGGGTCGCGCGCAAACACGGCATGACGACGCGCTTCATCGAACTGGCTGGCGAGATCAACACCAGCATGCCGCGGTATGTGATCGAGCGGCTGATGGAGGCGTTGAACGATCACGGCAAGCCCGTGCGGGGGAGTCGCATCTGCGTGTTGGGCGCGGCCTACAAGAAGGACGTCGACGATCCGCGGGAAAGCCCCGCATTCGAGCTTCTCGAACTGTTGGCGGAGCGCGGCGCGGTGCTGTCGTACAGCGATCCGCATGTTCCCAAACTGCCGGCCATGCGACGTCACAATCTCCCGCCGCTCGTCAGCCAATCGCTTACGTCCGAGTTTCTCGCCGAGCAGGACTGCGTGCTCATCGTCACCGACCATTCGGCGTTCGATTATCCGCACATTGTGGAGCATGCTAGATTGATCGTGGACACGCGGAATGCGACGGCGGCCGTGCGATTCGGCCGCGACAAGATCCGCAAAGCCTGAACAAGCCACGACTTGCAACTCGGCGGGAGCAGCGAATGCGCAGCGTACTAGTGACCGGCGGCGCCGGTTTTATCGGTTCTCACTTGGTCGATGCGCTCGTGGCTCGCGGCGATTCGGTCCGCGTGCTGGATAATTTGAGCACTGGAAAGCGAGAAAACCTGGCGGACCATCTGGCCGCCGGACGCGTCGAATTGGTCGAAGGAGACATTCGCGACGCCGAGGCGGTGGGTCGCGCCATGCAGGGAATCGAATTGGTGTTTCATGAGGCGGCGCTCGCATCCGTGCCGCGCAGCATCGAAGCGCCGCTCGAATCGCACCATGCCTGCGCCACCGGCACCCTCACGGTGCTCGACCAAGCCCGCCGCGCCGGCGTCAAACGACTGGTGTATGCGGCGTCGAGCAGCTGTTACGGCGATCAGCCTCAGTCGTCGAAGCGCGAGACCGATCCCCCCGCTCCCTTGTCGCCGTATGCGGCCGCCAAATTGGCGGGCGAAATGTACTGCCAGGCGTTCTATCACAGCTTCGGCTTGGAAACGGTCGGCCTGCGATACTTTAACGTCTTTGGACCCCGTCAGGACCCCAAAGGCGCTTATGCGGCTGTGATCCCGCGCTTCATCACGGCGATCATCGCGGGCGAACCGATCACGGTGTTCGGCGACGGCCAACAATCGCGCGACTTCACCTACGTCGCCAACGTCGTCGAGGGAAATCTGTTGGCGGCGGAGGCCCCCGGCGTCGCCGGCCAAATGATCAACATGGCCAACGGCCGCTCTGACTCGCTCATCCAACTTATCGAGTCCATTGAAGCGCTGCTGGGATGCCGGGCGCAGGTGAAGCGCGAACCAGCGCGGGTCGGCGACGTCCGCGACAGTTTGGCCGATATCTCGCTCGCACGCCGCTTGCTGGCCTATGAACCGCGAGTCGATCTGGTTGAGGGGCTGCGTCGATCGCTAGAGTATTATCAGCTGTACGTGGCGGCGAATCCGCAGTTTTCATTGCGGCGCGAGTAGCCCGGGCGTCACATTGGGCTCGCCTCGTACCGGCGCGGGCCCGGGCAGTTCGTTCGTTTGTCCCGGCGCCGGCAACTCTTCCGGCGGCGACTCAGGCGGCCTCGTCGGCGTACGTCGACGAAGCGGCGTCGGCGCGGGGGAACCGGTCGGCGGCGGTCCCGGCGGCAGCGGTTCGGCCGACCGTTCGCTCGACGGCCCAAACTCCACTTGCGGCGTCGACTCAGCGTGCTCCTCGAAAATCCGCAACAGTTCGGCCGCCGTTGTGAGGTGCTGCAAGAGGCCCGTATGCGTGGCATCGACGTACACCTCGCTCGCCGCCCCCTTATGCCGTGCGCTCGTGACGTTGACGACCGAGTCGGAATAGCCGTCGATCACGTGTCCGCGCGTGCCGATGATGGAGTGGTAACAGACTCCGTCGCTGACTCGCAGACGCTGCATCGCAGACAAGACGGGGTTGTCCGGGATCAGCATGTCGACGCTCGTCGGTTGTCCCGTCCAAACCCACGGCCGGATGTTTTCGATGTTGTCCAGTATCAGCCCGCTGTAGGCGGCGCTCTCCTCGGGAGAATAGTGAACCGCGGACGACGCCAGCCGCGCGAGGGGACGACGAGCAATCGACGAACCATGGTGCGGCGTGCCGATGAAAACGACGCGTCGCACCGATGGAGACGGCTCAAAGAACATCGCTCTCATGAGCTTCCTGCGCACCTCGGGCTCGATCTTCAGCCGCTCGATCGGGGCCGTGGAAAACTCGTTCCAGATCCGCTGCCCCGACGATGTCACTTGCAGCTTCGACAACAGCCCGCCCATGCTGTGTCCGACGAGCACCATGGAATCGAGCGCCGGATCACGTTGTTCTGGATCGCACTCGAACCGCGCCGCCGCCAACTGTTCACGTAGATCGGCCGCCGACCCAAGGAAGCCGCTGCCTGTGGGGTACTGAAACGCCCACACTTGATAGCGGCGGACGAACTCTGGATGCGTCCGCAGTTCGTTGAATGTGTCGACCCAAGTGGATGCATGCGACGCCAGGCCGTGCACGAAGACGACGGGGATCTTGCCCGGTTGATACGGTTCGACGAACCGCAAGCTGGCCTTCTCCCCGCTTTGACCCGCGAGAAACAAGTCCGAGAGTCCCTCCTTTGGAATGGCGCTGAGCGCGTACTCCAACGGAGCGGAAAGATCGGCCGCCAACGGCACATGCCGCCCTCCGACATCGCAGGTGGTGATCGACGCCGGTTCATAAAGTTCGATCACCGGTCCCTCGGGCCCGCGCCGCAGCAGCGCCGTGACAGCGAAAGGCTGAAGCTTCCGGAACCGAGGTTCATCGACGGGGCGACGCCGGACCGCCACCATCGGCACCCCCCAACCGCCGCGTTGGTGTCGACGCAACAACGTGGATTGTTCGTGCCACTGGTAGACGAACAGGCGATTCACGTCATCGGCCTGCCAAGGGAGGCCGACGAGCGCCACGGGGATCGTGTTCGTTCCCTCGGCTCCCGGAACGTTCAGGCCGTCCGTCGCGTCGATCGGCCCTGCGACCATCGCTGCCCGCACCAGTTCTACAACGCGCTGCTGATACGTCGACCAGGCCGAACTGCCGACGACGTCGGTTTGACCATTGCGCGCCAGCGCCTCCAGTTCGTCCCAGGCCGCCAGCGCTTCCTCCAGCGGTGAAAGCCGCCCTGGTGCATTCTGCTCGGGCGAGTGCGGCACGCGCAACGAACGCGGCTCGGCGATCACCGTCCGCGTCGCTCGCCCTCCGCCGCTTTGACAGCCCACCAGCGCACCGGAGAGGGCGCAGGCGGCAAGCGCGAGCCACGCTCGGCGACTTTCGTTTCGATCTGCCCTGATTCGCGACATGGGGAGGCTCTCACAACTTTCCTGGGAAACGTACAGCGCCCCGCGAGTCGGTTTGAGAAAAACAGCGCAACGCGAGCATGAATTTCCCGCGGCAGGTGCGCGACGTGCACGTTGGCGAAACCTTGACGCGCACTGCGAGCAGCGGGAGATGGAACGACGCACCACGACGCGCTACACTACAACGTGCTCGCTGCGACCACTGTCAGCGTTCGCCATCCCTCCACCTTTGGTTCACGCCCTATGACCTTGACGATTCTGCGGTTCGCATGCGGTCGGAAAACGCCATCGACGAGCACGCGTGCGACTGCCTTTGTTTGGGCCAGCGTCCTAGCGAGCATGTTGGCGATCTTATGGAACGGTCAGTCCTATGGGGCGGCCGAACGGCGCCGCGACGTCGTCTTCGCCAAAGCGGACGGCGAATCGCTGGCGCTCGACTTTTACCCCGCCGAGTCGGTTTCGGGAGCGGCGCCGTTGTTGATCTATGTCCACGGCGGCGCCTGGCGTGCAGGGGACAAAGCCGATGTTCCGATTCTCGATTTCACGCGACGCGGCTACGCGATCGCCAGCGTCAACTACCGATTAACGCCGCAGGCGCCGTTTCCCGCCAATCTCCACGACATCAAGGCGGCCGTTCGCTACTTGCGCGCGAACGCGAGGAAACTGGACGTCGATCCCGATCGGTTTGCGATCGTCGGCTCGTCGGCCGGCGGACACCTCGCCGCACTCGCAGGCGTCTCGCACGGCGTTCCGGAACTCGAAGGATCGCTCGGGGAATTCCCCCAAACGTCCTCTCAGGTCCAAGCGATCGTGAGTTACTACGGGGCGTCGAATTTGGAGTCGATTCTGTCGCAGTCAACCGAGTTTGGTCGCGGCGTGCGCGTCCCCGCTCTGCAGTTGTTGCTGGGAGGGCAGCCGACGGAGAAGCCGCAGCTCGCACGTTTAGCCAGTCCCATCGCGCATGTCGACCACGCCGACCCGCCGCTGCTGTTGTTGCATGGCGACGCCGATCCGCAGATGCCTTGCGAACAGTCCCGCGAATTGACGCGCGCCTATTCGAAAGCGAAAGCGCTCGGTGAATTGATCGTCATTCCCGGCGCGAAACATGGAGGCGCCGAGTTCTATGACGAGGCGCATTCGCGGCAAGTGGACGCCTTCTTGCGTCGCGCGTTCGCGGCTTCCTCCGCAGGGAGACGTTAACATGCCAAACGAACGAGATGCAGTGTTCGTCGCTCGGCATCTCGTCAAGACCTATCGCTTGGGCGAGGTCGAAGTCGCCGCACTGCGCGACGTCGATCTGACGTTGTACGAGGCGGAGTTCTTGGTCTTGCTGGGCCCTTCGGGCAGCGGCAAATCGACGCTCTTGAATATCCTTGGCGGACTCGACGTCCCCACCTCGGGCGCCATTCGCTTTCGCGACCACGATTTGTCGCGTGAGGACGACGAACTGCTGACGCACTATCGACGCGAACACGTGGGGTTCGTCTTTCAGTTCTACAACTTGATCCCCAGCCTCACGGCGCGCGAAAACGTCCAACTCGTCACCGACATCGCCGCTCGCCCCATGCCGGCCGAAGAGGCGTTGGGGCTTGTCGGGCTCAGCGAACGGCTAGACCACTATCCATCGCAAATGAGCGGCGGCGAACAGCAACGAGTCGCGATAGCGCGGGCGATCGCCAAGCGTCCCGACGTTCTGTTATGCGACGAACCGACCGGCGCTCTCGACGTCCAAACGGGCGTCGTCGTGCTGGAGGCGATCGAACGCATTCACCGCGAATTGAAGACGACGGTGGCCATTATCACGCATAATGCGGCCATCGCCGCAATGGCCGACCGGGTCGTCAGGATGTCGGATGGACGCATCGTCAGCGAACAATTCTCCGAGCGACGACGCTCGGCGCGCGAGATCCAATGGTAGCTCGGCATGCAAGCGATCCACAAAAAGCTCGTCAACGACCTGTGGAATTTGCGATGGCAAGCGCTCGCAATCTGCCTGGTGTTGGCAAGCGGCACGGCGACGTTCGTCATGTCGCTCACGACGCTCGATTCGCTTGAGGCCGCTCGTCGCGCCTACTACGAGGACTCGAACTTCGCCGATCTCTTCTCTTCGCTCACGCGAGCGCCTCGCGCCCTCGAAGCCGACTTGCGCGCGGTCGATGGCGTCTCTCAAGTGGAAACTCGCGTGGTTGTTCCAGCGCTGCTGAATGTCGCGCGCCTCGCGGAGCCGGCGACGGGCGTCCTGATCTCCATTCCCGATGCGGACGGCCCCAGGATCAACCGACTTCACTTGCGACAAGGACGATTGCCGGACGGCGCGACCCGAGGCGAGGCCGCCGTGTCGGAAGCCTTTGCACTGGCCCATGACCTCCATCCGGGCGATTCGGTTCAGGCGATCATTCGCGGACGCTTTCAAACGCTGCGAATCGTAGGAGTCGCTTTATCTCCCGAATACATTTACTCGGTGCGGGCGGGCGAGTTGCTGCCAGACGACCAGCGTTTCGGCGTGTTCTGGTTGTCGTATCGAGACTTGGCGGCGGCGAATGACTTGGATGGCGCCTTCAACGATGCGGCGGTCACGCTCGCCCCGCATGCCGAACCGCAGGATGTGATCGCTCAATTGGACAAGCTGCTTATCCCCTTTGGCAGTCGCGGCGCGTTCGGTCGCCCCGATCAACCCTCCTACCGCTTTCTGGACAATGAGCTGATTCAACTTCGAGGCATGGCGATCTTGCCTCCCGCGATCTTCTTGATCGTGACGTCGTTCTTGCTGCATGTCGTTCTGTCTCGCTTGGCGGCGACGCAGCGCGAACAGGCGGCGACGTTGCGCGCGTTCGGCTACTCGCGCGGCGAGTTGCTCCGCCACTATCTTTCGTTCGCGCTCGTCTTGATCGTCGTGGGCGTCGCGCTAGGAATCGCGGCGGGGATGGCGTTGGGGTCCGACCTTACGCAGCTGTATGCGAAGTTCTTTCGCTTTCCAGTCTTCTCCTATCGGGTCGCGCCGCAGTACCTCATTCTGGGAGCCGCCGCCTCGATGGCGGCAGGCATCGCGGCCACCTGGCGGTGCGTCCAACGCGCCACGACGCAGTCGCCCGCCGCGGCGATGCAGCCAGAACCGCCGCCCCGTTATCGCCCCAGCCTCGTCGAGCGACTTGGTTTGCATCAGTGGATTTCGCCTGCGACGCGTATGGTCTTGCGTCATCTGGAACTTCAACCCTATCGCGCCGCCTTCACCAGCCTCGGCGTCTCGCTGGCGATCGCCATTCTGGTCCTTGGAAACTTCACGGAAGACACCGTCGACTTCGTGATGCGACTGCAATTCAAGCTGGCGAACCGACAAGACATGACGATCACCTTCATCGAAGCCTCCTCGGGACGAGCGATCCACGACCTACGTCACTTGCCGGGCGTCCTCGACGTGGAGCCCTTTCGGGCTGCACCGGTTCGACTACGGTTCGAGCATCGTTGGCGGCGCCTGGCCATCCTCGGACTCGCCGCCGACGCACGACTGCACCGCGTCTTGGACATTGATCAACAGCCTGTCGAACTGCCCCGCGATGGACTCGTCATTTCGGAGAAGCTGTCGCAGGTGCTGGGCTGTCGAGTCGGCGATGAAGTGCAAGTGGAAGTGCTCGAAGGCGCCCGAATCATGCGGCGCGTGCCGATCGTGAGAATCGTCCGCGACTGCATCGATCTCAACGCCTACATGCGACTTGACGCCTTGCGCAAGTTGCTGCGCGAGCAAGAGACGTCTTCGGGTGCGTTTCTCGCCGTGGATATGCGATCGGCGGACCTTCTGTACGCGAACTTGAAAGCGCAACCGCGAGTGGCGTCGGTCGCCATTTTGCAGGCGATGATGGCGAGTTACGAACGCACGCTGGCGGAAAATGTCTTGCGCATGCGCGCGATCAATCTGTTCTTCGCCGCGGTGGTCGCCTTCGGCGTCGTCTACAATGCGGCCAGCGTCACGTTGGCGGAACGGCGCCGCGAATTGGCGACGCTCCGCGTGCTCGGTTTCAGCCGCGGAGAAACTGCCTATATTCTATTGTTGGAAATCGGCCTGCTCGTCGTGTTCGCGATCCCCGCCGGCTTGTGGATCGGTTACGGTTTCGCCGCCCTATTGACGTGGTCGCTGTCCACGGAAGTCCATCGTTTTCCCCTCATCGTTTCGAATCACACATTCATCATGGCGATACTGGTCACGCTCGCGGCCGCTGGCATCTCGGCGCTCGCGGTTCGCCGCCGACTGGATAAGCAGGAGTTAGTATCGGTGCTCAAGGCCCGTGATTGATCCTATGCGTTCCTCCTTTCGAGTTCGATCGACTTGGATCATCGCCGTCTTGAGCGGCGTCGCGATCGGCGTCTACCTGTTATGGCCCGCGTCGATTCGCGTGACGAGTCAGCGAGTCGAGTTGGGGCCGATGCGCGTGACGATCGACGAGGACGGTCGGACGCGCGTGAAGCAGCGCTACGTCGTCTCCGCACCGCTCGACGGACGGCTACAGCGTACGGCGCTGCGTCCCGGCGATTCCGTGACCGCTGGCGCCACCGTCGTGGCGTCGATCATCCCGAAGCTCCCCGAGATGCTGGACGCGCGCACGCTCGAGGAAGCCAGCGCCAAGGTGCGAGTGGCTGAGTCGGCGGCGGACCAAGCCGCGCGGCAAGTCGCCGAAGCGCGCGAGGCGCACGAGTTGGCGCAGCATCAGTTTGAACGTGCACGGAAGCTTGTGACGACCAAGGCGATCACCGTCGAGGCGTTTGAAGCGGTCGAACATCACGAACGGATGGCCGTCGAGGCGCTGCGGGCGGCGGAGTTTCACGAACGCATGACGCGCTACGAAATCGACCTGGCTCGCGCTGCACTGAAATATGCCAGCCCAGCGCGTAACGACGAAGGGACGGAGTCGCTTCCAACCGCCTTTGAAATTCGCGCTCCCATTTCGGGACGCGTATTTCGAGTCATCCAGGAAAGCGAAGCCATGGTGTGCAGCGGCGCGTCGTTGGTCGAATTGGGGGATGTTTCTGATTTGGAAATTGAAGTGGACTTACTGTCGTCGGATGCAGTGCGAGTGAAGCCAGGGGCGAAGATGCTGCTGGAGAACTGGGGCGGCCCGCAGCCGCTCCTGGCGCGCGTGCGGCTGGTGGAACCATCGGGCTTCACCAAAGTTTCGGCCTTAGGAGTGGAGGAACAACGCGTGTTCGTGATCGGCGACTTCATCGATCCTCCGGCAGCGCGTCCCCCGTTAGGCGATGGCTTCCGCGTGGAAGCGCGCGTCGTAGAGTGGGAATCCGATTCGGTGTTATCGGCGCCCGCCGGCGCCGTCTTCCGTCATGGCGACGGCTGGGCCGTCTACTTAATTCGCTCCCGCCGCGCCTGCCTCACCCCCATCACGATCGGTCGCCACAACGGCCGCCAAGTGGAAGTCCTGTCCGGCCTCGCTCCCGGCGACGAAGTGATCACGCACCCCGACGACCGCATCCAAGACCAAGTGCGCATCTCCCCGTAGCACAGGCTTCCAGCCTTGTCGTTCCCCAAATCGAAAGTGCTCGGGGGACAAGTTCGCGCATCACAGACGAGGGTTTGTAACGTGATGCAGCGAGACGAGTTGCCTCGCGTATGGAACCAAAACGACCGAAGCTTCGTATATCTGGAAGTGCGTCCGCAAGAAGGAGGGGCGCGAGTTGCGAGCGAGGGAGAGCCTAATTTTTAGCTTCGCAAGCACGGAGGTCGGTCGTGAGCTCTCACCTCGATTGGGCTGAACAACATTTTTCGCAGTGTCAGCTCGGAGACAAGCGCCGCACGCGGAGATTAGTCCAGTCGCGGCGGCGATGGCAGGCGTTCCCGATCAAATCGTGGAATGGCCCGACCTCAAGCCGGCGTATGTGCTCTTGGGCCGCCCTGGTGACGTTCGACGCGATCGCGACGCCGCATTGGGAACTGGTTCGAAGCGCACGTCGGGCGGTATCGATCCTGGATGACACCACGGAACTCGACTTCGGCCGTCATCGCGATGTCGAAGCCTCGGACCGACGGGCAATGGCAGCGGTCTGGGCTTCTTGCTGCAAACGGGTTGATGGTGAACGCCGACACCGAGGAATTGGTGGGAATGGCGGACAGGCCATTCATTATCGCGAGCGGAAGCCGAAGGGACGCAAGCGAAACGTTCTCGCAAATCAAAAACGCCGAGAATCGGAGGTCTGGGGCAAGGTCGTCAATGCGATTGGCAAGCCCGCCGGGGCGTTCATTCATCCACGTGATGGATCGCGGCGACACTTCGAAGTCTATTGCCACATGCTGCGGCAGAACTGCGACTGGGTCGTCCTCCCATTTGAAACGGAGACTCGAAGGGGGCCAGGGCACGGTGCAACTGGATCAGCACCGCCCCTTTAACTCTGGCCGGCAGCTATCAACTCCACTTACGTGCTCGACCGCAGCAGCCCAAACGCATGGCGAAACTGAGGTCAGCATCGCCCCCTTGAGATGCCGACGCCCTCCAGAAGAGCCCTGGTGAAGAGCTCAAGCCGCGTCCGATTCCCATGAATGTGCATGTCACCGAAGTCGATGCGCGCGGGATGGCGATCGCTGGACGCTCTTCACGTCACTGCCCGTCAGCAATCTCGACGACGCTTGGAAGGTCATTGAGTACTACGAACGACGTTGATCGAGGAATATCACAAAGCGTTGAAAACGGGTTGCCAATCGAAGCACGTCAATTGCACACGAAGGCGGGCTGGAAGCGATCACCGCGGCCTTGGCATCCGCGGTGCGGTTGTTGCAACTGAAGTCCATCGCGAGAACGGCGCGACAAGCGGCGAGCCAAGTCGTGCCCCAAATCTGGATCCGCATCCTTCAGAAGGCTCGACCCAAGCTCGCACGCATCACCGATCTCACCGTCCGACAGTTCTATCGTGAAGTCGCCAAACTCGGCGGATTCCTCGGACGCAAAGGCGCGGCGGATGGATCACACCTGGAGGCTGGGGAAACTGAACAATTACGTTCACGGAGCGTCCCTAGCACTCAAGCTTGGACCAACCGTCTAAGATTTGGGGAACGACAAGGCTTCCAGCCTGTGACCTCCAACTCCCCAACTCCCCCCTCACCCTCCCTCCTGAAGTGATAACAATCTGAGAGTGAGTCCGCGCACGGTTGTGGCGCCGACACCCCTCATCCCCAGCCCTTCTCCCCGCGGCGGGGAGAAGGGAGCACCATCCGTGCGTGTCGTTGCGCAACAAACGACGGTGTTGCGCAACAAAAGACGGTGGGTCCGAAGCGCCAAACGCTCTGAATTCAACAGAGTCACTTTTGTCACTCCGCCCTCTCCCTCTCCCCCTTGTATGACTAATTCTAGCCTGGCGCCGCGCTAGCGGTGACTGGCTGGATTACAAGTGTTTGTTAAGGCAGTCGCGAGGAATTCTCCCCAGCCCTGGGGCCCTGACCTCTTGGGAGAGATTGATTCCTCCTGCTTTGGCAAGAACGTCCTTGGTACATCATGCGGCCTGACCGCTCATCACAAGGATGCGTTCGTCAAAGCGCACGGGAGGAGTTCGCGATTCCCGGTCATTCGTTTGGCTTGAGGAAGGGGAACTGGGAGAACAATCATGGCTATTGCAGGGACAGCCGGTCGCGGCGTGGAAGTGATTGGAGTCGGCATCGATACGGCCCGGTACGGTCATTGCGCGGTTTTTCTGCGGGACGATCAGCGGCCGGCCGCTCGGAAGCTCGAGTTCCGGGAATGCCGTGAAGGCTACGACCAATTGCAGGCGTCGCTGGAGGAAATTCGTCGACGTTCCCGGCGGCACAGTTCGCGTTCGCATTGACGCGGCCGGTCAGTATGCGAGGAACCTCGGGGGTTTCCTGGCGGTCTGCCGCTGGAGTTGTTGGTGTCGGTAGGAGAACCCCAGCGCAATCGCAACTATCGCCTGGCACATGCCGAGCAAGAAGTCGGACAAAGCGGAGGCGGAGGCCATGGCGCCGATTCGCGGTGGTGGAACGTCCCGACGCGTCGTTCTCCGCGCTCCGCAGTTCGTCATGTTGCAGCAGACTTCCCCGCCTGCAGGGGCTCTCCAAGGATTTGACCCGTTGCATTAATCGTTTTCATGGTCTGATCTCGAATGTGTTTCCCGAGCTGGCGATCGTGCAAAAGGACTTGACGGCAGGTGGGTGCTGGCGGCTTCTCGCCAAGTGGCCGACTCCCGAGCGACTCGTGAAGGCCGATCCCCAGCGCGTGAAGGCGCTCGGTACCTGAGCGACGAGAAGGCGGACGAACTGTTGCAACACGCCCGAAAATCGGTCGGCACGATGCGCGGGACAGTCGCCGAGCAACTCGTGAAGATCATGGTCGAGGAACTGCGGCACGCTCAGGACAAGGATTCGCTGGAACGCATGCTCGTGCAGGCGTACCGTGATCTACCCCGGGGAATTACCACCGCCTCGTCACGATCCCCGGAATCGGCGAGGCGACGGCCGCTGTTCTAACGAGCAAGATCGGAGACATCGCTCGCTTCGACAACCCGCGGAAACTGGTGGGATACTGGCATCTATCCCGAAGCCTCTAGCTCCGGTGTCGAACGCGACGGGGAAGTGCGCGGGGGCCGCAGACCCATATGTCGTGCAGGGAACGATCTGGTGCGGGCCTACCTGTGGAACGCTGCGTTCTCCGGCATCACCCACAACCCGCAACCAGGCCCAATACGCCCGTCTCCGTCAGTCGGGCATGCGCGGCGACGTGGCCATGGGGCACTGCATGCACAAGTTGCTCCAGCAAGTCTGGGGCGGCTCTGCCACCGGTCAGGACTTCGATCCGGAACGCCATCTACGTCGCCAAGCCGCGTCCCCCGTCGTCGCTCAGACGGCGGCGCCCAACCAGCGAGCCAAAGAAACGGCCGCGGGCCCCACACGGGAATCGAGCCCGTCGAAAAAAGGGTCACCGCAGCCATCTCTAACGTAGCCCCACCGAACGGGACCGTCAACTCGAACGCTTCTGCGACGTCCCGTTCGCTCGACTTCGAGCACGTTCGCTCTCAACTGACGATCGAGCGGGTGCTGGAACTGCTGGGCCATCGCGGCAAATTGGTGGTGAACGGCAAGCAGCTGCGCGCCCCTGTCCGCTCCACGCGCACAAGGCCCGCAGCAGACACTTCTCCGTCAGCACCGACAAGAACGTCTTCCGGTGCTTTGCCCCGAGTGCCAGGCCCACGGCAACCAGCCGACCTTTATGCCGCCGCCACGAAGCTCCCGATCCATGAAGCGGGTTGGAAGCTGGTCGACCTGCTCCACCTCGAACCCACCCGAACAGAAAAGAGGAACCCGTAATCATGCACTACGCGAACCCGTGCCACAGAAATCGAACCGCGCCGGCATCATCACGCCTCGACGCCCCTTGAAAATCATCGGTACATCTCTCCCCCTCACCCCGTCCCCTGTCCCCTGTTGGCACTCGCCGCCGTGCGCCATTATCCTGCCTCATTGGCTCGCCGCCTCGCCCACCCGGAAGCAGTTCATGAACGATCGATTCCCGCCTGCCGCTTCTGTCCGTGACATGCTCGCCGCCGCGGTTCGAGCGCTGGCGTGGATCGCACTCTGTGCCGCCCATCCTGGGCAGGCCTCTGCCGCCGACTCGATCGACTACGAAAAGCAGATCAAACCGATTTTTGCCGCGCGCTGCGTCGCCTGTCACGGCGCGCTCAAGCAGGCCGCTGGACTGCGGCTCGATACGGCCGCGGCCGCCATGGCCGGCGGCGACGGCGGGCCTGCCTTGCGCGCGAAAGAGGCGGATGCCAGCCTGCTCGTTCAGCGACTCAACTCGTCGGACCCCGAGCAACGCATGCCGCAAGAGGGCGAGCCGCTGAAGCCGGAACAAATTGAACTGGTTCGACGGTGGATCAACGAAGGAGCGACAGCGCCGGTCGACGAGCGGCCGGAAGCCGACCCGCGCGAGCACTGGTCGTTCCAAAGCGTGCGTCGTCCGGCAGTCCCCGCCGTCCACGACGCGACGACTCAGAATCCCGTGGACGCCTTCGTGCTTGCTCAACTCGCCCAGCACGGTCTGCGACCGCAGGTCCAGGCGACTCGCAGCGAACTCATTCGCCGCGTCTATCTCGACCTGCTTGGTCTGCCGCCGTCTCCCGCAGAGTGGGCCCAGTTGGACGCGGACCAGAAGGAAGGGTGGTACGAGCGGCTGGTCAACCGATTACTCGACGACCCGCGTCATGGGCAGCGTTGGGGGCGTCATTGGATGGACGTCTGGCGCTATAGCGACTGGTGGGGACTCGGCGACCAACTGCGCAACAGCCAGCTGCACCTTTGGCACTATCGCGATTGGATCGTGGAGTCGCTGAACGCCGACCTTCCTTACGATGAAATGATCCGCCTGATGTTGGCGGCCGATGAACTGCATCCGACCGACCTTTCTAAACTGCGCGCCACCGGTTATCTCGCGCGCAACTACTTCTTGTTCAACCGCAATCAATGGATGGATGAGACGGTCGAGCATGTGAGCAAGGCGTTCTTGGGGCTGACGACGAATTGCGCCAAATGTCACGACCACAAGTACGATCCGCTTGATCAGACCGACTATTATCGGTTTCGAGCGATCTTCGAACCGTATCATGTGCGGTTGGACATGACGCCGGGCGAGGCCGATTTGGCGCGCAACGCCGTCCCGCGCGTGTTTGACGGCGAGTTGGATCAGCCGACCTATCGTTTCATCCGAGGCCAAGAGAGCGCGCCGGACAAGTCGACGGTGATGCAGCCGGGCGTCCCGGCGGTGCTCTCGTTCGGCGACTGGACGCCTACCGCCGTCGACTTGCCGGCGGAAGCTTGGGCGCCCGAGCGACGAGCGTGGGTCGCCGACGCCCTTCGTTCTCAAGCCGCACAGCAAGTCGCCGCCGCACGGACCGCCGAGGCGCAAGCGGCCAAAAAGGCTGCCGAGGCGCAAACGCACTTGGCCAAGCTGCGAGCGGCAGAGCAGTACTCGAAGGCGGAGCGAGCCGCGCGCGGCGCCGATCCCGCGCCGCCGGAAGACGAGAAGAAACCGTTCGCGATTCAAGATCGCTTTGAGAAGCTGGACGAACAACGTTGGCAGGTCTTCGGCGGGCAGTGGAAACTGGAACCGGGAAAGCTGCAGCAATTGCAAGACGGGGCCGATCGAGCCGGCCTGCGATTAAGGCCCGCGGCGCCGGTCGATTTTGACGCGTCGGTGCGTTTCACGCTCCGCGGCGGCAGCCGCTGGCGCAGCGTCAGCCTCGTGTTCGACTCCACCGCCGACGATCCGGCCCGCGCTCCGCGCGAAGGCGACTCCGAACAAACGGTCTACGTCAGCGGCGTGGTGGGCGGGTCGAAGGTGCAGGGTGCGTACGCGCAACACGGGCGGTGGACCTATCCGGTCGACGGTCTCAAAGCCCTGCCGATTGCGATTGGGAAGACCTATGTGCTGCGCGTGCAAGCGCGGGGGACGCTGATCAACGCCTCGCTGAACGGCGAACCCGTGTTGTCATGGCGCACGCCGCAAGCGCGCACCGCCGGCGCCATGCAGTTGACGACCTTCGATGCGCTGGCCGATTTTCACGAGTTCACGCTCGAGCCGCTCGCGCCCAACATCGTCTTGCGCGAACCCGGCGCGGGCTCCGGTCCGGCCGAGACCGTCGAGGCGGCCGAGCGGGCGGCCCAAGACGCGGAATTTGAATGGCAGGCGGCGCAGCACTCGCGTGAAGTTGCGGAGAGTGAAGGGAGCAGCCTTGCGGCCCGGATCGACGCGTGGCAGGCGCGGTGGCGGCAGTCGACCGAAGAAGCGGCGGAAGCGTCTGCAGAAGTTCGCCGCTTGCACCTCGCCGCCGCGACCGCCCAGCGCAAGGTCGAACTAGCGAAAGCACGACGGGGACTCATCTTGGCTCAACAGAAGCAAAAGCGGGCCGAACAAGACAAACGGGACGCAGCCGACAAAGAGGCGGCGGCCGCTGCCGAGGCGGTGAAGAAGGCCGAAGCGGCCGTCGAAGCCGAGCCGACGCTGGCCGATAAACTGACGCCCCTGACGGGCGCCCGTTGGACCGCCACGCGCTTTCGCTCGTCCGGCGCCGACGACCCGGCCGTCGCTTTCCCGCCGCGCAGCACGGGACGTCGTACGGCGCTCGCGCAGTGGTTGACCGATCGCCGCCAGCCGCTCACGGCCCGCGTCGCTGTGAACCACGTGTGGGCCAGGCACCTTGGCGCCCCCTTGGTTCCGACCGTGTTTGACTTCGGTCGCAAAGGCACGCCGCCGACGCATCCTGAATTGCTGGATTGGCTGGCGGCCGAGTTCATGGATAACGGTTGGAGTTTCAAACATTTGCACCGCACGATCATGCTTTCCGCCGCGTATCGTCGGTCGTCGTCGGTGCGCGACCGAGAAGCGGAAGCCCAAGCCGATCCCGAGAATCGCTTGCTCTGGCGACGCCCCGCACAGCGACTTGAATCGCAAGCCGTGCGCGACTCGATCCTCGCGTTGGCCGGTACACTCGACGTCACGGCTGGCGGGCCGCCGATCCCCGCTGCGCAGCAAGCTGACTCGCGTCGTCGCAGTCTGTATTTCTTTCACTCCAACAACGACCGCAATCTGTTCCTGACCACCTTCGATGAGGCGCTCGTGAAGGAGTGCTATCGACGTGAACAAAGCATCGTGCCTCAGCAGGCCCTGGCGCTGACGAACAGCCGCCTAGTGCTCGACGCCGCCCCGCAGATCGCAGCCCAGCTAAACGCAGCGACGCTTGAGTCGCAGCGGACGGACGACGCGGCCTTCGCCCGTGCGGCGTTTCGATCGCTGTTGGGCATCGACGCCGCGGAGGCTGAACTGCAAGCGGCGACCGAGGCGCTGGCCGCCTGGCGCGCGGTCAAGAGCAAAGATCAAATTGATCCCCGCGCGTGGCTGATCTGGTCGCTGCTAAACCACAACGATTTCGTTACCCTCCGCTAGCGCACGGCGCGGCGCCTCACAGGTGGACTATGGAACGACGAGATTTCCTCCGCTTCACTCAATTCGGCCTGGCCGGAATTGCGCTCCAATCTCTGCTGGCGCGCGACGGTTTCGGAAGCGACGGCGTCGGCGGTTGGTCGCCGCCCGACGGCCGTCCTCATTTTGCTCCGAAGGCCAAGAGCGTCATTTGGCTGTTCATGAACGGCGGAATGAGCCACATGGAGAGCTTCGATCCCAAGCCGATGCTGACGAAGTACGCCGGCAAAACGATCGCGGAGACGCCGTTTGCCGACGTTCAGAATCCCAAGCGACTGGCCATCGAGCGGTTGGTGGTTCCCGATGGAAACGGCAATCAGCGCAACACGCTCTACCCGTTGCAAATCGGCTATCAGAAGCATGGCCAAAGCGGGATTGAGGTGAGTGATTGGTTTCCCCATTTGGCGCGGAACGTGGATCGCATGGCCGTCGTTCGCTCCCTCTGGACCACCGACAGCAATCATGGGGCGCAGACGCAGTTTCACTCGGGACGTCATCAGAATGACGGCGACTTCCCGACGCTGGGCGCTTGGGTCCACTATGGTCTGGGTTCGCTAAACGATGATCTGCCGCAGTTCATCTCGATCGGCTTTCGCGAATACTGGAACAAGAAGGACGGTCACTATTTGGGCCCCGCGCACGACGCGGTCCCGCTGCGCATCGACCCCGCGAATCCGCTGGATTTCGGCAAGCCCGAACGCTCCGCAGCGCCGGCCGCGCGCGACATCGGACTTGATTTGGTGCGAAAACTAAATGCGTTGCGCGGCGAAACGTATCCGCAAGACGCCGCCTTGGCCGCTCGAGTCGCCTCGTATGAACTCGCGTTTCGCATGCAGCAATCGATCCCCAAAGTGCTTGATTTCTCGCAGGAAACCGCGGAAACCAAGACCCTGTACGGACTCGACAACCCCCGTTGCCGCGACTTTGGTTCGCAGTTGCTGGCCGCACGGCGCCTGGTCGAACAAGGCGTCCGATTCATTCAAATTCAGCATGGCGGAGGCGGCGCGGGCGCTTGGGATGCGCATGGCGGTTTGAAGAATAATCACGCCAACAATGCGGCCGCCGTCGACCAGCCCGCCGCCGCGCTCTTGGAAGATCTTGATCGCCGCGGGATGCTCGACGAAACGCTGGTGGTGTTCGCCACTGAGTTTGGACGCACGCCCGGTTCACAAGGCTCGGATGGACGCGATCACCACATCTTCGGATTCAGCATCTGGATGGCCGGCGGCGGTCTCAAGCGGGGCGTCGTGCACGGGGCCACGGACGAGATTGGCTTCCATGCCGTGGAACAGCGGCATTATGTGACCGACGTCCACGCCACGATTCTCAAGCAGTTGGGCCTCGATTCACGGCGGCTGGAGTTGCCTGCGCGGAAACGGCTGGAAATCGATCACGGCCATCCAATCGACGACATCATCGCCTAAGCTGCGTTCGGCTTAGCACTTCTCAGCCGACGGTGCGCTAACACCCGGCTAAAAGCGAACCTGACGACCGCCGCGAATCCTCGCCGGCCGCTAGCGCGGCGTCGGCTGAAACGGGGTCGCGGCAGGCGAAACATTCTGCTCTTCGCCAAAAAATGCTCTTGACCGGCTCGCGGGACGCCAGTAATTACGCCTCCCTCATCTCGCACGACTGTTCGAGTCCGTATTCCGGGAGCCAAATCGGTGGTGAAGTTTGTCGCCAGATTGATCCGTAATCAGGCATCTCGCATGAGGAGCCGCGCCGTGAAACCGAGCGCAAAACTATTGATGGGGTGTGGCACATTGATGGCCGCACTCTGGGGAACAACCGCTTGGGCCGGTCCGCCGACCCTCGCACATCCCGCGCTGCTGTCCAGCGCGGCGGTCGCACAATCGGGCGATTCGGCGGCCGACAAGCGCCGCGAATCGGACCAGTGGCTGCAGCGAGCGCGGCAAGCCATGAAGGAAGGCAAGCTCGACATGGCCGAGGAGTACGTCTCCAAGGCCGAGAAGACCGGCGCGGTGTACGAGAGCATCTTTGCTCGCTTCGTCGACACGCCGGAAAAGGTCCGCAAGGACATCCAAGCCGCTCGCGGTCGCGGCGGCCAAACGGCCGCGGCGCCGACTCGGCCGAGCGACCGCTTCAAGCCGGCGCCCTTGCCGGCCGGCGCCTTGGAGACGCCCAGCGCCGCGCCGCAGCCCAAGGCCCCGATCGATCCCAATACCGACTTGGCAGCCAAGTTGGCGGGGAACGCTCAGTCCGACGCCGCCGCCGCACTCGATCGCGGCAACCGCTCGGGCTTCCTCGTCCCCCCCTCGTCCATCGGCGAGAACGACAATCAGGCCGACAAACTGCTGGCCCCGGCGAGTCCGCCGAGCGGCGGCGGGGCGTTCACTCCGGGCGGCGCACCGCCGCGCGAGATGGCGCGGTTGCCGCAGTCGCAGGATGATGCAGCCGGCGCGGCCGCACAGAACGGCGGCGCCGCCAAGCAGGAATGCCTGCGACTGGTGACGCAAGCTCAAGCCGCCTTGGATCGCGGCGAACCGGCCGTCGCTCAACAGCTGATCGCTCAGGCCAAGCGTTTGCAAGTACCGGACGAAGCGTTTGGACCGGGCGAAACGCATCCGTCGATCGTCGGACTGCAGGTCGAACGCGCCTTGGCGCGACGCGGCGCTGCGGGCGGCGGTTATCCCAATACCAACGTCAGCGGCTTCGGCGTGCAACAAGCGGGCGGCGTTCAGCAGGCCGGAGCCTTCGCTCCTGCCGGCGCCGACGGTCGCGACGCCAACGGCAAATTCCCGGTCGCGCAAGGCGTTTACAACCCGGCCGTCGATCGCACTCGCAACATGCCCGTGCAGAACGAAGAGCCGACGCCGGCCGACCAACCGCTGGCTGTTCCCCCCGTCGACCAAACGCCCGCGGGCGCGATCGGCGACAGCCGAGGCGTACAACTGTACCAGGAGGGCATCCGCGCCCTGGAACGTCAAGACCGCGAGGCGGCTCTCCGCTCGTTCCGTGAAGCCTGGCGCTTCTCGAACGAAATGGACCCGGCGACTCGCTCGGCCCTGAAAGACAAACTCAGCTCGCTCGCGGAAGTCGCCATTCCGCAGCCGGCGGCCGCCGCGCCGACCGGTCCGGGACGCGAACCCTCGGCGCTCGAGACGGTTGATGCGAAGCAGCAGTTGTTGCGTCAACAGCTGTATCGCGAGATCACCTCGGAACAGGATGCGGCCAAGCGGATGATCTCGACCGATCCCAAGGGCGCCCTCACGCGGCTGCAACGGCTGCGCGATCGCGTCGCCGAATCGGAACTCGATCCGCCGTCGCGAAAGCAGCTGCTCACCGTCGTCGACCGCAACCTCAATGAACTCGAAAAGTTCATCGAGCAAAACCGGTCGGAGATCGAGAACAACGATCGCAACCGCGATGTCATGGCGACCGTCGAGCGCGACCGCGAAATGCGGGTCGATACGCAGAACAAGATCGCCGAACTGGTGGAACAGTTCAACACGTTGATGGACGAACGGCGCTATCCGGAAGCGGAAATGCTCGCTCGTCAGGCCCGAGCGCTCGATCCGGAAAACCCGGTCACCGAAACGCTTACTTGGAAGGCTCGGTTCGCGATTCGCATCGCCGAACAGAACCAGATCAAGGATGAGAAGGAACAGAATTTCTACGCGGCGATGACGAACGTGGATCGCGCGTCGACTCCGTTCGACGACAACAATCCGCTGCAGTTCGACGGCAAGCTGTGGCCGACCATTTCCGGCAATCGCCGTAAGTGGGCCGAACAGCAGAAGCGTCGCCTGTCGCCCGCCGAGCAGGAAATCCAGCGTTCGCTGGCGAAACCGGTCGAAGTGCGGTTCGAGAATCGGCCGCTCAAGGAAGTGATTGAAACGCTGGGCACGGCCGCAGGCATCAACGTGCACCTCGACACGGCCGGTCTCACGGCCGAAGGGGTGCAAAGCGACACTCCGGTCTCAATCCAACTCAATCAGCCCATCTCGCTCCGCAGCGCGTTGAACCTGATTCTCAATCAGTTGCGACTGAGCTACGTGATTCAGAACGAAGTGCTGAAGATCACCAGCGAACAGACCCGAGACGCCGATGTCTACACGCGAGTGTACGACGTGGCCGACTTGGTCATTCCGATTCCGAACTTCACTCCGGGCTACAACACGGGGTTGCCGGCGGCGATCTCCGAGGCGCACCGAGCGATCGGTTACGGCTTCGGCGGCGCGCCGAACGGCACGATGCCGCTGACGCTGGCCTCGAATCAGCCGACGAACACCAGCGGCTCGGTGCTCGCTCAAATGGGCGCCGGCGGTCTGCCGGGTGCTCGCACGCCGCAGCCGTTGGGTGCGGGTCCGGGCGGCTTGGGCGGCGGCGCCCAGCCGGACTTCGACAGCCTGATTGAATTGGTGACGACCACCATCGCGCCGACGACTTGGTCGGAAGTGGGCGGCGCCGGCTCGATCGAAGCCTTCCCGACGAACTTGAGCATCGTTGTGAGCACGACGCAAGAAGTGCACGATCAGATCGCCGATCTGCTCGAACAGCTGCGACGCTTGCAGGACTTGCAGGTGACGATCGAAGTGCGGTTCATCACCCTGCGTGACAACTTCTTCGAACGCATCGGAGTCGACTTCGACTTCCGCATCGACGACAACTCGGGCCTCGACCCGGGGACCGGCGAATATCCGGACGACACCGGTTCCAGCTACGTGATTGGTTTGAACAACCTGAACGGTACGCCGGTTCCGACCGCCGACTTGGATATTCCCTTCACGCAAGACTCGTTCGCGTCGGCTATTCCGCAGTTCGGCGGGTTTGATGCGAACACGGCTGCCAACTTCGGCTTCGCGATCCTCAGCGACATTGAAGTCTTCTTGCTGCTGCAGGCCGCTCAAGGCGATCAGCGCAGCAACGTGCTCCAAGCGCCGAAGGTGACGCTGTTCAACGGTCAGCAAGCGTCGGTGTCGGACACCTCGCAACGCCCGTTCGTGACCAGCATCATCCCGGTCGTCGGCGACTTCGCCGCCGCCCACCAGCCGGTCATCGTCGTGCTGAACGAAGGCACCTCGCTGAGCGTCCAAGCGGTGGTCTCGTCCGATCGTCGCTTCGTCCGACTCACGCTCGTCCCCTTCTTCAGCAAGATCGGCGACGTGCAAGAGTTCACGTTCAGCGGCAAGACGACGACGAAAGCCGGCACGAACGTGAAGGACCCGACGGACGAAAACCAGACGGTCCAAGACGGCGTCGAAGTGACGAAAGAAGGTACGACGGTCCAGCTGCCCACGTTCTCCTTCACCACGGTCACCACGACGGTGAGCGTGCCGGACGGAGGCACAGTGTTGCTGGGCGGGATTAAGCGATTGAGCGAAGCCCGCAGCGAACGGGGCGTCCCGATGCTCAACAAGATCCCCTACGTCAACCGCCTCTTCAAGAACGTCGGCATCGGCCGCGAAACGCAAAGCCTGATGCTCATGGTCACTCCGCGGATCATCATCCAGGAGGAAGAGGAACGAAAGCTGGGAATCGACCTCGGTTCCTAAGGTCCCTTAGCGGACATCGTTGCGATGAGAAGAAGCCATCGCGGTTCCCACCGAGCCGCGATGGTTTTCTTTTTTGGTGTATAGTCTGTGGCGAATCGCCAATTCCGCCACGGAGCCAGTTCTGATGTTCCCTCGACTCTGTCTCGTGCTCGCCGCGCTCTTGGGAGCGTCCGGCGTTGGTCTGGGCGCCTACCACGCACACGGACTCGAAAAATTCCTTGACCGGCAAGCCCTCGAGCCGGCCGTCAAACAGAAGCGGCTCGACAACTGCGGTACGGCGGTCAAGTACCAGCTCTACCACGCCGTCGCCCTCATCGGACTCGCCGCCTTCGCACAGCGCCAAACAAGCCGCGCGCTGCAGGCAACCGCCGCCCTCTGGCTGCTAGGCGTCGCCGGCTTTTCCGGCGGGCTCTATCTGATGGTCTTCACCGGCCGCATCGGCCACTGGTCGATCGTCCCCGCCGGCGGCGTCGCGCTGATCGCCGGCTGGCTCGCCCTCGCCGCCGTCAAACCAACCGTAGCACAGGCTTCCAGCCTGTGACCCCGCCGCAAGTCCCCGCCCCAAGTCCCCGCCCCTCCCGCCCCTCCCACCCCAAGCCAGCGGGTCGACGGGCGCATTGGGGACGCGTCGTCCTGCCCCGTGGACGGCGCCTTGAATCCGACTTCGCACATGCGTTGGATTTGTGAGAGATCGTTTGCAAACAGGCTGGAAGCCTGTCCTACGGTGTAACAACGGCGGCCGATTTCCGCTTCGAGGGGTAGACGGGACACATCGCCCCGCCCGCATCGCAGCCCAGGAAATCGGAGATCGAGTCATGAAACGCTTTTATTGGTTCGCCGCGTCGGTTGTCGCTCTCATCACGCTGGCCGCCCCCGCCGTCGCCAAGGATGGCCATCATCCAAACCGCTCGAAGGGCCAATCGGCGCAGGTGCGGAACCACCAGACCTTCACGCCCCAGTTCGCGAAGCTCCCGGGACAGTTCGCCAACGGCGGCAATTCTCAAACCATCAAGCCGTTGAAGCCCCGTGTTCCCGTCGGTCCGTTTCAGCCGATCGGCAACGGCAACACCGTGAAGCCGATCAAGCCGATCAAGCTGCCGACGTCGCCTATCGGCCCGGTGGGTCCGATCGGTCCTGTGGGTCCCATTGGTCCCAAACCGCCCGTGAAACCGCCGATCGGCCCTGTCGGCCCGGTGGGTCCGATCGGTCCGATTGGCCCCATCGGTCCCAAGCCGCCCAAGAATCCACCGACGACGCCGCCGACGAATCCTCCCACGCAACCCCCGACCACGCCCCCGACCACGCCGCCGACGCAGCCGCCGATGCCTCCCTGCCCGCCGATGCCCCCCTGCCCGCCGCACTGCCCGCCGCAGTTCGGCTTCTGCCACCCCTGGTTCTCAGGGGGCGGCTACGGGAACGGCTTCTGCTACGGCGATACGGTGAACTACTACACGCCGGTTGTGAACCCTGTCGTCGTCCAACAACCAGTCGTGGTCGAACCAGTCGTGGTCGCTCCGACGCCGGTCGAGGCCGCCGCTCCGCCTCTGCCTCAAGTGCCGGTCGGTATGTCCGTGCAGCTCCACGGTAAGCAATTTGGCGCCCAAGCGGGCCGAGTCGCGATGACGTGCGGCGACTTGCAACTGGCGATCGCCGTCTCGGAATGGACCGACTCCACCCTCACGATCGCCGTTCCGCCGCTCGCACTCACTCGCCCCACCCCCGCGACCCTCACGGTGCTCCGTGAAGACGGAACCGTCGCCATGCAGTTGGCCTGTGAACTGGTGTTGCCGCCGACGCCGGTCGCGGCCGGCGGCCCAGACCGCTAACAATCACAGAGCCGAAAACGAAACGAGCCCTCGACCGCCTGGCGGCGGTCGAGGGCTGTTTGCGTTTGCCAACGCGGTCGTTCTGGCATTCCGACGACGAGCGACGGTCCTTAGGCGACCGCCGCCGGTTCGACTTCCGCCGCCAGTCGCAGGCGAGCCACATGGAGGCGGCGTTTGATGGTGCCTAAGGGGGCTTGGAAGCTCTCGGACATCTCCACCAACGACCTACCCTGCACGTAAAACGCCACAAGCGTATCACGATCCAAGGGGCGCAGCCGAGTCAACCCATGGCGGAGTTCTTCGCGCCGTTCCTCGCGCAGCATCGATTCGAGCGGATTCGAGTCGGCTCGACCTTCCGCATCCAGCACCTCGGCCGACGCGGTGGCGATCGGCGTACGGCGCACGAGTCGATTGATGGCGAGTCGGTTGGCGATCGCGCGCAACCAGCCGCCGAAGGCTTCCGGTTGGCGCAGGTTCGGCAGTTTTCGCAATGCCTGCACGAAAACGTCCTGGCACAACTCTTGTGCTTCGGCTTCGGACCGCGCCCGTCGGCGGCAGACCGAGTACACGGTCCGTTGGTAGCGGAGGTAGAGATCGCCGAACGCATCGCGATCGCCGGCCTGCGCCGCTCGGACCAGTTCAACCACGGTGGGCGCCGCGGTCTCCTGCGGAGTGGAATTCACCATATACGAGGTTCTTTCATTCTCAGGCTTAGCGCGGCGGCAGGCGGCGAGCACCGCGAGCAACCGGACCGAGCGAACATGCGGGGGGGAGGGGACAGCCGAAACCGACTTCGCGATGCACCGGCGTGGCGAGCGTCCGAGCGGAATGGGCGTCGAGAGGGCGGCGGAGGGGCCGCTTGTCTCGCGCGAGTTCCGGCAGGGACGCAATCCGACGCTCGACCGAACCGCATCGTCGTCCGAACCAGGGCATGGCTCGGCCGCCGACCGTTCGGCCGCGGTCACATTCCGTCTTCTCGCTGCTCGCAGGGGCCTATTTGGCCCTGGGAGCGGCGGGACGGAATGTGTCCGCCGGCGTCGCCGCCAGCATTGCTGCTGGCGTCATGCGTCGCGGACGCATGTTGTCAACGCCGGGTGACTTCCCGTCGCGGTGCTGTGCCCCCGCGAGCTGCTGTGCCCCCGCGAGGTGCTGTGCCCCAAATAGGGGTAGCGCCCCGTAGATGCGCGGAGCTGCGGTACGGGCGGCGGCGGCTGCATCTGCTTTTGCTGCATCTGCTTTTGCGGCATCTGCTTTTGCGGCATCTGCTTGCGCCGACCATGGGTTACAGGCTTCGCGGTGCGAGCGGCCGGGATTCGAAGGCGAATCACACGAGCTGCTAACACACGAGCTGCTTACCCAGGAGCTGCTTACCCAAGAGCGCGCAACCCCTACCGTGCCAAGATCTACGCTTACGCGACGATGACCACGCTGTTGAATCGCCTTGACGCCGGCCTTCTTCAGACCCTGGACGTGCAACTTCGCGACAACATGAATCTCGTGACGCATGGTAGACCCCCCTGCGTGGCTCCACGCAGAATGAGAGAACCTCGAACCAACGTAAAAAACACTTGGAAACCGAAGAGCTTCGATTTCGCTGCCATCCTATACCAATGTCCAGCTCGCTGTCCAATGAAACAGGGTGGTCTGAGTGGGGTGACAGGGGAATGTTCGGACAGGTTCAGGGGGCGACCGAAAAAATCTTGCAAATTTTGCGGAGCCTGGGGAACTGGCCGCTTTTTCCCCGCTTCCCGGGCGTGGCAGGCCGTTTTTCGACCTTGTCGCAACCTGACGGTTTCTGTATTCCTTGCCCGCCGCCCGCCAAACCGGCTGACAGGTGCTGCGTGGGACGGGTCAGGTCAAGGATTTTTCGTGGGGAAGAGTAAGGCATGACGCCCAAGCATTGGATTTTGCTGGTCGCACTCGTCGGTGGAGCCGACTCCGCCGTTTGGGGCCAAACTCCGCCCGGCCCTTTGCCGGCGACGACGCCCTTGCCGCAGGTGCCGCTGGGACCTCCGCCCGTTCCCGACACCGCGCCGCAGCCCGGCCCGTTGCCGGGGGGCCCCACGAGTCCCTTTGATTCGGGGCCTCCGGCCGCCTCTCCTGCCGCGGGCCCTGGGGCGCCGGTGGGGCCCACGGTCGTCGACGTGGTGGTCCAAGGACACAAAAAAGTGTCGCTCAGCAAAGTCTATTCGTACATCCGCACCCGCAAGGGGCGCGAATTCGACGCTCAACTGGTCCAAGGGGACGTCCGCCGGCTGAACCAATCCGGCCTCTTCCGCGACGTCCGCACCTTCACCGAAAAGAGCCCCGACGGCGTCTTGGTTCGCTTTGAACTGTTGGAACGCGCGACGGTCGGGTACGTGCGGTTCGTCGGCAACCGCGGCGTTCGCGACAAAACGCTGCTCAAGCAGGCCGAACTGAAGGTCGGCGAATCGCTGAATCAATACTCGGTGGAAGAAGGTCGTCGCAAAGTTCAGGAATACTACCGCAGCAAAGGTTTTCCCAAGGCCGAGGTTTCGATCCTGGAAGGAGACAAGCCGACCGACGAAGGGGTCGTCTATGTCTGCAACGAAGGCAACCTGGAACGAATCTCGTCGGTGGAATTCGTCGGCAACACCATCGCGACGGACGACCGCCTGAAGACGCAGATTGAGTCGAAGCCCGGCTTCTTGTGGTACTTCCTCCGCGGCCAGGTCGACCGCGAAAAGATCGACGCCGATATCGAGAAGCTGACTGCCTACTACCGCAGTCTGGGATTCTTCCGAGCCCGCATCGGCCGCGAACTGGAATTTGACGATTCGGGCCGTTGGGTCAAGCTGCGATTCGTGATTGACGAAGGACCGCGGTACGTCATTCGCAACGTCAGCGTCGTGGGCAACCAAAAGTTCTCCAACGACTCGCTCATGGCGCAACTCGACTTGAAAGCCGGCGAGCACTTCAACCAGGCGAAGATGAATCGCGACCTCGCGTCCTTACGCGACGCCTACGGAGCTCAGGGGCACGTCTACGCCGACATTCAGGCCGACCCGCGGTTCTTGGAAGAGCCGGGCGAACTGGACTTGGTCTACAAGATTAAGGAAGGGGACGTATTTCGAGTCGGGAACATCGGCGTGAACATCGCCGGCGAGTTTCCGCATACTCGACAAAGCGTCGTCATGAATCGCATCTCGCTCCGGCCGGGCGACATCCTCGACGTCCGCGAACTGCGCAAGAGCGAACAGCGACTCAAGGGATCGCAACTGTTCGAAACCGACCCCTCCAAGGGAGCGCCGCCTGAAATCGCCGTCGTTCCGCCCGACGGAATCACGGAAGCGGGCGTCGCCAACAAGCCGCGACCGCGGGCTGGCTCGCGCGCCGCGCGCGGCCAATCGCCCGACTAGCTGCCGCACCGCCTCGTTCGCTTCGTCGCCGTTTCCCCTCGCCGCCGCCACAGATCGTCAGGAACCCACGCTTGACTCACCGCAACAGGACAACCGCCCTCACGCTCGCGATCGTGCTCGCCACGTCGCTGGCGGGCTGCGCTGGTCCGACATTTGTGGCTCAACGTCCGACGCCCTCCGTGGCGCCGCCGACCGGTTACGCCGCCGCCGCACCTGCCGCCGCCGCCCCCCCCGCCACGGCCGCCGCCCCGGCGTACACGCCGCACACGGCCGCTCCGCAAACCGTCACTCCGCCGCCGGCCCTCGGCCCCTTCGCCGCCGGACCGACGCGCGTTCCCGGCGAAGCGCCGACCTTGGCCGCCGCTCCGCCGGCCGCCCCAGGAGTCGCCGAGTCGCCTCGACCGATCGTGCGCGGACAAGATCCCGGCTACCAGCCGCCCGCCTATCAACCGCCCGCCTACCAACCCCCCGCGGGCGCCGGCGCTGGCGGGTACGGCACGGCCGGCGCCTATGGTGCGCCGCCGCCGGCGACCGGCGTCGCTCCCGCCTCGAACCCCGCTTGGACGCTCCCCGGCGGAACGGGCGCGAATCCGTACGGCGATGTGCCCGCCGGGCCCGTGGCCGAAATGCAACCCGCCGGCAGCTTCGCCGACATCATCGCCAACGTCACCGAAACACAGACCGGCCGCTTTCAGTTCGGCGTCGGCATCAACTCCGACGCCGGCGTGACGGGTCAGATCGTCATCGACGAACGCAACTTTGACTGGCAGCGAGTGCCTCACAGCTTCGACGAAGTGATCAACGGCACCGCGTGGCGCGGCGCCGGTCAAGGCTTCCGCATCGAAGCCATGCCGGGCAATCAAGTGCAACGGTACATGGTGAGCTTCACCGAACCCTATCTGTTCGGCTACTCGCCGATCAGCCTCAGCCTGAGCGCGTTCTACTTCACTCGCGCCTACTTCGACTACGACGAAGAACGGCTCGGCGGACGCGCCGCGCTCGGTTACCGCCTGGGGCCCGATCTGTCGATCGCCGGCGCCCTACGCGCCGAAAGCGTCGACATCACCAACCCGCGCGTCCTCGGCGTCCCCGAACTCGATCGCATCCTCGGACAAAGCGAACTGTACACGGGCCGAGTGACGTTGACGCACGACACGCGCGACATTCCGTTCTTCCCGACGGAAGGCCACTACTTCGAACTGGCCTTGGAACAAGCGTTCGGCACGTTCGATTATCCGCGAGCGGAAATCGACTATCGGCGGTATTTCTTGATCCGCGAACGCCCCGACAATTCGGGGCGACACACGCTGGCCTTCAGCGGCAAGCTGGGCTTCTCGGGAACGGACACGCCGATGTACGAAAACTACTTCGCGGGCGGTTACTCCACGCTCCGCGGCTTCGACTTCCGCGGCGCTTCGCCCGTCTCGGGCGGCGTGATCGTCGGCGGTCAGTTCCGGTTCCTTGGTTCGGCCGAGTACTTCTTCCCGCTGACGGCGGACGACATGGTCAAGGGGGTCGTTTTCTGCGACGTCGGCACCGTCGAACAACAGATCGAAGTCGACTGGGGCAACTTCCGCGTCGCTCCAGGTTTTGGGTTGCGCATCAACATCCCGGCGCTGGGCCCGGCCCCGCTGGCGCTCGACTTCGCCGTTCCGGTCGCTCACGCTCCCACGGACAACATCCAGAACTTCAGCTTCTTCTTCGGCTTCGGCCGCTAACCAACCACTCCGCTTGGACCGGCATCAGCTGGTCAAGCGCGGCGGGATCAAACTGCGTCGCCTCGTCGATGACGGCGGCGACGCTCGGATCAAGCGACGCCGCGTCGCCGTCGCCGACCAACAGAGCGCCGAACAGCGACGCTCCTCGAAAGTCGACGCCGCGCAAATCGGCGCCGCGGAAGTCGGCCCCTTCGACGTCCGCCCCGCAGAACTTGGCGCGGCGCAGGTCGGAGCGGCGAAAGCGAGCGTTTGAGAGATTGGCGAACGAGAAGTCCGCGTCGGTCAACTGCGTCCGGCTGAAGTCGGCATCGCGGAGTACGGCTCGCGTCGCCTGCAAGCCGCTTAGATCGCGTCCGGACGCGTCGAGTCCGCGAGCCGATCGGTCGACCAGGTCGCGCTGCACGAGAATCCGCGACGACTCGGCTCGAGTCAATTCGGGGGCCAGAAACCGCTGCTCCTGCCAAGGATCCGCCTCGTTGTGATACCCGGCCTCCGCCTCCCAGTATCCCAACCGATCTTCGGCCAGAACTTCGATCTCCGCCAGCCACTTCAGGCTCTTGTAAAAGTACTTGCCGGGAACGATCACGCGCAGAGGGCCGCCATGAGCCGGTTCCAAGGGGCGGCCTTGCCAAGCCCAGACGACGAGCGGATCCAGCCTCCGAACGTCGTCCAGCGACAGCGAAGTGCTGTGGCGGCGCTCGCTGCACGCGATCAGGGAGACAAACCGCGCGTCGCGGCGGAGTTGGCACTGATCCAGCAACCCGACGAGCGGCAAGCCCGTCCAACGGACTTCCGGCATCGACCAGCGCGTGACGCAGTGGATGTCGATCTGGCGTTCCACCGTCGGCAACGCCTGCAGCGCCGCCAGGGACCAGGTACAGGCGGTGTCCACGCAGCCGTGGACGTGGACTTCCCAGGGGTCGGTGCGCAGGGCGGGAGCGCGTTCGCCGACGATCGGCCAACGGCCAGGCGCCGCCCACTGCTGGCCGGGCGGAAGTTTGGCGGTCATGGGGCCACTTTCAAGCGTCAAGGGGTCGGTTTAGGATGGAAACCATGGTCGCTGTACACTTGAGTTGCCCGCATTGTACTGGAATTCTGCAGGTGGAATCCCACCACGCGGGGCTTCAGGTGACATGTCCGAACTGCCTCGGCGTCATCACCGTGCCGCCGCTGGGCCCCGAATATGGCGCGCCCGAACATAACGCGCCCGGGTATGGCGGGCCGCCGGTCCCCGCGCCGCCGCCGTCCGAACCGTTGTCGCTGTCCTGCCCCGTCTGTACCGGCGTCTTCCAGGTGCTGCCGGAAATGGCCGGCCAACAGGTCGGCTGTCCGCATTGCCAGAACGCCGTCACGGTGCCCAGTTGGGGCCCGACGCCTTCGGCGGGCTATCCGGCTCCCAGCTACCCCGCCCCGCCGCCGCCCGCCCCGCCTGTTCCCTACTCGCCGCCGCCGCAGTTCGAAGCGCCCCCCGTTTCCGCACCGCAGATTCCCGCACCGCAGATTCCGGCGCCTCCCCCGCCCCCGCTACGGCCCGCACCGCCGCCGCCCGCGCCACAGCTGCCCGCGCCGCCGCAGCCGCCCGCGCCAGTTTCGGCGCCCGCCGCCCCCAGCCCGCCCGTATCCCCGTTAACTCCTAAACCGGTCACGCCCAAGCCGGTCACGCCCAAGCCGGTCGCGCCCAAGCCGTTAGAACCGACAGGGCCGATTACGCCCGTTTCGGAGAAGCCCAAGACGATCGGCCGCGGGCAGGAGAAAGTCGAACTGCGCAAACTGACGCCCGAAGAACGCGCTCAGCGGCGACGCACGCGGAACCTCGTCATGGGCTCCGCCTTCGTCGTGCTGCTGTTGATCATCTTCATCGTGCTGTTGCGAATGGGCTAGCCAGCCGGACGCTAGCTCGGCGGCGCCAGCCGAGCACTTTCACCGCTCGACGCCTGCGGCGGGTCATCCAGAATCTGCTGGATGGTGAGGTCGCTGCGCCAATCGCGCATCAGTTTGAGGATTCGCTCCAGCGGCACTCGGTGCGTCAGGCGACTGCGTCGATGCAGTTGTTGGGCCAAATCCTCGAGCACCGGCCAAGTCGCCGGCCGATACTTCAGCAACACGCGGATATCTTGCCACCAGGGCGAGTCGGGTTCGGCCAGTTCCACTTCGTAACCGCGGTCGCGAGCCAGCCGCGCGTAGCGGCGCGTTTCGTCATTCAGTCCATTGCCTCGATCGACGACGATCGGGGACCGCCCCAACGCGAGCGCCTCGTTGAAGCGTTGAAAGTTCCAGGCTCGCGCGTCGTCCAACCGCGCTTCGTGATAGACATAGCGTTCGACGCCGTCGTCCCCGACCTCGCAGAAGAAGCGATCGGTTTCCAACACGACGCCTTCGTCGCCTGCCAAGCGCAGCGCACGGTGACTCTTGCCGCTCGAGGGCAGCCCGCGCATCAGATAAACGATTCGACGCCGTGTGTTCATCTGTTCGACATCCCCGGCCCCAACCTTACGCGCGCCATACTTGAGGCGTCCAGGCCCCGTTTTCCCACCGGTCTTTCGTGTGGTACTCGCGGACCGACATCCGACCGTCGCGCAGTTCGACGTAGAAAAAGGCCTGCGTGTCGCTATTGAAGTGACTCGCGTTGTCCGTATTGAACACGGCGATTCCCGAGTCGCCCTTGGTGGACTGGCCGTCCCAGCGCAGGACAGCTCGCCCATGCGTATGTCCGTAGAAGATCCCTGCAACGCGATACGAGCGAATGGCGTCATAGAACGCGCGCACGTCGCAGGGATCCCATTCCTTGGAGTCGGCCGGCTGATTTGGATCGCAGACGCCCGTGTACCGCGCCACATCGACATGGTGCGTCAGGACCACGGGGCGCCCCGATTGGCCGACGTGTTTCGCCAAATCGGCCACCAGGAATTCATAGCTGTCGAGCGCCGCATACCGGCGTTTGCGTGCTGCGGCGGGCGAGTCGCCGACGATCAGCCCCAAATTGACGAAATGGACTCCGTTCCAATCCCATGAGTAATGGACGCCGTTTTTTGACAACCCGACGAGCCCCTGGCGACGCGAGTTTCGTTCGCGGATCTGCTCGATCGCCAAGCCGACGCCGCGAGGCGCATCATGATTGCCGGCGATTTCGTAGACAGGGTACTTCAATAGTCCGTCGCGACCATCGAGTCCATAGTCGGCGACGAACCCGCGCCATTCGGTCGCTTGCATCGCGCGTTGCAGGTCGCCCTGTTTGTCCCCCGTATCGATCACGTCCCCAGCGTGGATGACGCCCTGGGGCGTCGCCACGACGCCGCCGCCGGCCGCGGCGGGGATCTCCGTCCCCGGGAGCCGATTGAGCGTTTCGACGAGTCGTCGGCAAACGTCGCGCGACCGCGTCTCCAATTCTCCCGGCGATTCGCGCTGCGCGAAGTAATGCGTGTCGCTCACGACGAAGAACGCCGCCTCGACCGGCGTCGTCGCCGTCCCGTCGGCCTGCTGCGCCCAGACCGCATCTCGTCCCCCTCCCCCGACTCCGACGCCCGCCAGCGCGACGCCGGCGCCTTGCAGAAAGCGACGCCGACTAGCGCGCAGGTCGATCGAACCCCATGCCGCATCTCGCCGCCCGTCACTCATCTTTCGCTCCGCCCAGCGTAATGGAAATCTTGTACTTGTTCTGCAAGTGCGCATGCGCGATGCTCGCATGCCCGTCCTTGGGGTACCGCTTGCATACCTGCTGAAAGGTTTGGATCGCCGGTTCCTTTTGCCCCGCTTCCTCGCGCGTGTAGCCGATTTGCAACAGCGCCCAGGGGGCGGAGTTCGCATCCGCGCCGACGATCTGGTTGTACAGCAAGAGCGCTTCGTTGTATTCCTTGAGCTGCCGGTGACACTGCGCCATTTGCTTAAAGTTCTCGGGGAAGTTATCGCACTGTCGGAAGTGTGCGATGGCCTCGCGATGCTGCCCCGCGTCGCGATGCGTCGACGCCAGTTCCCAGCGCCACTGATTCTGCTTCATCGCATCCAAGCCGATCAGCTCGGTGTACACGGCGACCGCCTCCATGGTTTTGCGCGCTTGGCGATAGGTCGTCGCCAACTCCGACTTCCAGCGCACGGCGCGTTCGGGATCTTGAGCGGCCAGTTGGCGATATCCGTCGGCCGCTGCCTCGAATTGCCCTTGTTCGCGATAGCTGGCCGCCGCCCACCCTAGTCCTTCGAATCGATCGCCGAATCGTCGATACGCACTGCGCGCGTCGTCGAATTTCATCCGCGACTTATAGAATGCCGCGAGTCGCCCCAGCGCCTCGTCGCTGGCCCCCAGCGACTTCTCCAGTTGGGCGTAAATCTCGGGAACTTTCTCGTCGAGTTGCGCCATGGCGAGGACGTCGGCGATTCCATAAGAAACCTGCCGATACGCCGTCTTCTCGGCGTCGGATTGCGGGTTGGACGACAAGACCGACCGCAAATAGGCGACGATCGCCTCGGCCGATTTTTGCGCCTTGGGCCGCGACTCGGGAGAGGACGCCAACCGCAACAGGGGCTCGCGGGCATACGTGACGACTTGGCCCGGCAGGTCCGCGGGCGTACAGGTCGTCGCCAGCGCCTTCACCGCCTCGTCCACCGCCGCCGCTTCGAAGTCGAGCGCCGCGAGTTGCCGGGCCGACTGAATGCAGATGGAGTTCACGGGCGGACTGCGCGGCGTTTCGAGGGCCAGCGTCCTCAAGAGCGACAAGCGCGTCGCCGAGTCTTTCTCCGTCGCGGCCTGTTCGGCCAATTCGAATGCGGCGTGTGCTGCTGCGGGCGTGCCGCTGTATTTCGACTGCACCGACTTGAACGCCGCCTTCGCTTTCGCCGTCTGCCCCATCGCTCGATACGTATGGCCGATGAAGAACGCAGCCGCTTGCGCTTCGGGCGCGTCGGGCCAGTAATCGATCACCGACTGAAAGCCTTCCTTGATCGCCGTGTTGTGCTTCTTCAGCTGCACTTGAGCCAGCGACCACTTGAGCTGGGCGTAGGGGGCGCCGTCGCTTTTCTCGTAAAGCGTCAAGAATTTCTCGTATTCGGCTGCCGCGACTTTCCAGTCTTTGTCTCGGTAGTATTTCTCGGCGATCTGCAGCTGATAACGTTCGGTCTCGCGCAGCTTCTTCCAGCGTTCGAGCGACAGTTCATCGAACGATTGGGCCGCGAGCGTCCCGACGCTCAGCGCCGCCGCGACGGCGAGACAGGCCGCGATTGGGGGTGCGTACCGCATGACTTACTTTCCCTTGGCCTGCGTCCACTTGGCATGTTCCGCGTATCCGTAGAACAGCACGTTCACGCCCAGTTGGTAGCAGGCTTCCCACACATCAGCGCCGACTCCCGCATGGTCGTCGCACCAAGCATCGCTGATATCGCCGGGGTGATAATAGCAAATCCAGCGTCCATCCTTGTACCACCCCAGGGCCTCGCGGCCGCCGTGCGGCGCGACGATCGGCACCGCCGCCAAGCGATACGGGACGGTGTGGATCGGATCATCCAGCGGAATCGGCACGGGACGCACGTCGGGCGCCGCCTGGTTCATGAGCGCCAACACTTGTTGGTGAAAGTGGCCGCTCCCGCCGTTGCTGATGAACAGCATCCCATGTTTGTCATTCAAGTACTGTTGCAGCGTCTTGATCTCCGCGGCCGTGACGGAGATGCTCTTTTGGCCCGTCAAGAATACGACGGGCGGGGCCTTCGTATCCGGGAAATTGCGCAAGTCGAGAATCGTCCGCGACTCCGTCTCTTCCGCGACCTTCTGCTGCGTGCGAGTTCCATACTCCAGCAGCATGTTTAGATCGGCGCCGACTCCGAAGTTCAAATCCCAATCTCCGCCCGAGTATTCCAGGCGAATCAAACGCACCTTCCCCTTCGATGTGCCGCCGGCGAACCCCGCGCCGGTTCCCTCGCCGTAGCCCACCGAGTAGGCATGTTCGGTGACTTCCTGCAATTGCAGCTTCACTTCGTCGATCGGCGGCACGTCAAACTTGATGCCGCTGTAAGGATTCACCACGAACTTCTTGCGAATGATCTTCTGAATGCGAACCGTTTGCGGCAACTGCTTCATCTGCCCGCCGCCCGCCGGCGATTCGGCGATCTCCTGACACCCGCGCATTTGCCCCAGCATCATGGCCGCGAGCGAAAAGAGCACCGTGTAGCTCAACAGCACCGACAAGGATTGATTCAGCTTTCGGCTGCGCGTCCCGTAGTACCAGGCGCGCGGATCGAGCGGATTCCAGATGCGACGCTCGGCGGCGCGACGCAGACGAACGGCCGAGGCGCGCTCGACGATCCAGACCACCCACGCCAATCCGATGAAGAACGCACCCGCCGTTCCGACTTGAATGAGCGTCCGCGCGAGCCCGCCGAACCCGGCGGCGTCCAACACCAACACGCACCAATGCCAGCCTGCCGCATAGCAGATTGTTGCAATTGCACTGGCCGTGCGCGGCCGAGCCGCATGCAGGCGCCATGCTTGCCGAGCCCAGTACACGGCGACCGGCAACAACGCCGTGAAACCCGCGACCAACGCGAATTCGGGAACCGTGCGCACCAGCATCCAGACGAACCAGAGCGTCCCCCACGCAGCGGCTGCTGCCGCGGTCGCGAGGAGCAGCGGCCGCGAGGCGAGGGGATCGGTCGTCTTGGGCGAGTCATCCGACATGACGATTTTGCTCTGCCAACGTAGCGGGAGATTACTTCACTTTGTCGAGCAAACTATCGAGATCCTTCTCGCGCGGATTGCTCTTCGGGTCCGCCGCTTTGGTTTCCCCGACTCCCAGCTTTTCCGCGGCGCGTTCCAGATCGACGCCGCCCGCGCCGGTCGCCGCCGGAGTCGCTGTCGCGGCGGTCGCCTCGGTCTCGGCGTCGCCAGCCTTGTCGGTTGCGCCGCCCGTCGTCGTCGGGGATGGCGAGTTGGACCGCGGCGGCGCGGCCGAGTCGGCGGTCGCCGCCGCGCCGCTGGCGGCCGCAGGCGCCTCGCTTGTCTTCTTCTTTCCGCCGAAGACGACATACGGTCCGACGGTGAAGAGCGCGATGCCGACGGCCGAGACGACGGCGGCTTGCAGCACAGCCCGCACGAGTCCGCTGTGGGCGATTTCGCCTAACACCTCATTGGCCGACTTGCCGCGCATCCCCTCTAGGAACCGCCGCAATTCATCGACTGTCGCCGAACTATGTTCTCGCAAATTCGCCATGTTGGCCTGCTCCCTTACGGTCCTCGCGGCGTCGCAGGGCCGCGTTCTTCCAGAATATGCACCAGGTCGCCGCCCGCCTCGCTGATCGCTTCGATCACGGGCTCAAACCGCAACGCCTGCGCTTGCTGATCCACCTTCAAGAACACGGTCCGTTCGCCGGACGGCGTCTCGCCGAGAATGTCCTTGATTTGCCCAGCCAATTGCGAGACGCCGATGGGCTGTCCATTCAAGTACAGCTTGCTCTCGTTGTCGATCAGCACTCGAACGCGCGGCGTCCCTGCATCCTCGATCTTGGTCGCCGTCGCCGGCGTCCACACCAGATGACTGTCGTCTTGCGCCTTTGCGAGGATAACGAAGAAAATCAACAGATTGAACGCGATGTCTCCCATCGCCACGCTAGGAACTTCCACTTTCAGTGTACGACGAGGAATCTTCATGACGGTCAGTTCCCCACCTGCACGGTGCGTTCTTCTTCGCGCTGAATGGTCACCGTTCCGCCTGAGTCCTCGATGATCGCCGCGACGTCGATCCAGAACGCGTACGGCGTATCCGGCCGACTGCGTACGATCACCACGCGGTCCTCGGGGCGGGCCTTCCCCGCCAACAGACGCTGGATGCGCGGTGCAAAGTCGCGTTGGGGAATCAGGTCGCCGTTGATCGCCGCGGTCGTGCGCGTGAGCGTCACTTCGATGTTCTTGGTTTGCTGTTCTTGCTTGGACTGCTCTTCGCTCCGCGGCAGCATCTGCTTGCGTCCGGCGTCCGGCTGCGCCGACGCGCACACCAAGAAAAAGACGATCAGATTGAAGGCAATATCGCCTGTCGCCACCGAAGGCGGCTCCACCAGCAACTTGTTGGTGCGTCGAGGTCGCATGATGCAGATTACGCTCGCTAGGCCGTGCGTCGCTCGAGCCGCTAGGAAGAACCGTCTTTGCGGCGCAACGCCATCTGCAGCGTCACCGCCTCAATCAACTCGCTCGCCGACTCCTCGACTTCCAACACAAACCGATTGATCACGCTGGTGAAGTAGTTGTAGGCCATGTACGCGGGAATGCCGACGATCAATCCCAGCACCGTGGTGAGCAACGAAACCTTGATGCCCGACGCGGCGGCTTGGATGACGTTCGTCTTCCCGCCCGACAGCGAGACGATGTCGTCGAACGAGATCACCATCCCCTGCACCGTTCCCAAAAATCCCAACATCGGCGCCACGCTGGAAACCGTCGCCAGAATCGGCAGATGTCGCTCGAGCGCCGCGACGATGTGCACGCTGTAGTCGTCCATTCCCTTCACGACCTGCTCTTCGATCTTGCCCGGATCGTAGTCTAACCGCCGCAGAATCAGGAATTTTCGCAAACCGGCCGAGAGGATCGCCGGCACCGGCCCCTGTTCCCCATCGCACAATTGCAGCGCCTCTTCCACGCGGTCGGCCTGCAGCAACGTCTGCACTTGGCCGCGCAGCGCCGACGTGTCGGTGGTGAGCATCTTTAGGCTGCGATAGCGTTCGATCATGACGCCGAAGGCCACGACGCCCGCGAAAAAGATGGGCCACATGAAAAAGCCGCCTTCGAGCATGTAGCCCAGCGCGCCGCTGTGAGCGATTTCGTACAAGCGCTGAGCCAATCCGCCTTCAGGCGGAGCGGCGGGCGCCGCGTCGGGCGATGTCGAGGGAGACGGCGTTGCCGCGTCAGGTTTCGCTTCCGACGTCTTTGCTTCCGACGTCAAGGCTTCCGACGTCAAGGCTTCCGACGTCGCGGCGACCGGCGCCGGCTTGGTCGGCAGCGGCGTTTCCACCGTCGGCGTCTGAGCCGGCGCCAGCACCAGCCACAGGATCCATGTACTCATGTTGCTCATTCCCAGTTATTGATCCACGCTATTCGCTTCGGCCTCAAATTGCTGCAGCATCTCGGGGAGCGCTAGTCGTCCGCGTGCATACTTGGCCGCCTCGCTGGCCGGATAGTCCCAGCGGCAACGGTTGTATCGCCGAAAGGCTTCCAGGTTGTTTGCACCCAGGCGAAAACTTTCTCCGGCCCAAAAGAGCGCATCGGCGGCGAGCGCATCGTCGGGGAACGTCTTTCCGAATCGGTCGAACGACTGGCCCGCCTTCGCATACTGCTTCGCTTTGTAGTAGCACTGCCCGACGCGGAAGGCCATACGTGGTGCATGTTGATGCCCCGCAAACCGCTCCAGGAACTTTTCACCCACTTGGGCCGCGATCGGGAAGTTCTCCGCCTTGTAGAAATAGTCGCTGATCCGAATCATCACGTTCGGAATCAAGGCGCTCTTGGGGTGCGTCGCCGCCAGCGTCACGTAGGCCTCAAGCGCCTGATCAAAGTCGCCCGCCTCCTCGTAGCATTGCGCCAGCTTGTACTGGGCGTCGGCGGCCAGCGGATGATCGGCGAACTGCCGCAAGATCAATTCGTAAGACCGAATCGCCTCGTCGAACTGCGACAACTCTTGCGCGAACTGTCCCAACAAGTAGGCGATCCGCGGTGCATACTTCGGATCGGGATAGTCCTCCATCACCTCCCGCAAGACGCGGCGACCGGCTTCCAAGTCGGCATTCTTCTCCGCGACGCGTTCCAGCGTCTTATGGCTTTTAAACAGCTCAAAGTAGCTCTCGGCGATGCGAAACTTCGTCTCGACCGCGAGCGTCTCGTTGTTGAACGTCTTCGTAAACGCGGAGACTAACCCATCGGTCCCTACCACCACCGGCAATTCGCGCACCTGCTCGTTTTGTCCCGATTCGGTGCTCGCCGAATCATCCACATATCGCACTCGCACGAGATCGCCGAAGTACGTTTCGATCGCCGGTTCAGCCAGATTCAAATTGCCGGCTGTCGGTCGCTCGGTCGCTTTCAAAGACAGCGAGCCGGTGAAGACGCCGCTATGGGCGAGCGTTTCCTCCAACCGCACCGTTTCCTTCTCGCCTCGATCGGTCGAGATTTCGACGACGACCGCATCGCGAGCGTCCGACGCATCGTGATCGGGATCGATCACGCGCAAGAAGATCTTCTCGCCGACGTGCAGCTGAGTCGCCTCTTTTTCGTATTCACGATCGGTGACCGCCGCTTCGCCGTTCGAAACAAGCCGCCCGCGCGAGGAGAGCTGCATCGGCTTCTTGTCGGGTCGCAGCTCATCCGCGTACGTCGCCGTAATCACGTCTTTCCCAGTGAGGTTCAGCACACGCGTGACGAGATTGGCGCCCAACTTGGCGGTCGCATCGTCATCCACCTTCACCCGCCCCAACAGGCCGCGCGGCATCTCGGACGTCACGGGCACTACGGCAGGACTGTTTTTGCCTCCCAACTGCATGACCACCTGTCCCAGGAAGCGCCCTTCTTCGAGCGCCCGTCGCAGTTGGAGATCGCTCGGCGTATTGGTTAGCGCCCCGGAGATTGCGCAGTCGACTTCCACCATGGCGCCGTCCGTCGTCGTCAATTTCACCGTCACCATGCTGCGACTGTCTTTCGCCGCATCGGGATCGATGACTTCGATCGTCAACGGCGCTTCAAACGCCACGCCTGCGATATCCTGTCCCGGGTCGGGAGGAACGTAGGTCGCCAGGGGCGTCCCGCGCGTTCCCGGCGGCAAGGGCGTCACTCGCGAACGCAAGACGCGAATGCGTCCCTCGGACGGTTCGTTCACCATCACGACCGACTCGCGCGGCGCAGCATGTCCGGGGAACGTGTTCTGGGCGTCGATGTATCGCAGGTAGATGCGATCGCCCGGTTTCACCACGAGCGGCTTGTCGCCGGTCGACGTCTCCCGCCCCGCGGCGGCATTCGTCGCCTTGGTCGTCCCCGCCGCCGGCGTGGCGGCGGACGGCAGTGCGGCGGTGTCAATTTCCTTGGTGAATACGCCCGTATAGTTGTCGGTCTCCGTCGCGACCAAGTCCAGCGGCTCGTCGTCGTTCACAAGCACCTGGAAGCGAACCGTATCGCGCTGATCGCTGCGATCCTCGTCATAGTCGACGATCTCAAACACAATCCGCTCGCCGGGTTCGACGCGCATCAATTCCTTGCGAATCGTTTGCACCGCGCCGCCTTCGGTGCGCACAAAGTCATACGCGATGGGATTGACTCGTGCATCGTGGTAGGTGGCGGTCAGCTTGCCCGTCAGCAACTGACTACCGGCCGACTCCGACTGCCCCGCTTCGTCGGTGTAAGCGGCCGTCACGGTGTCGCCGCCCGCGATCTCCAGCACTTGATTCGCGGCCAGCGACAGCACATCGGTCTTCGTCGGAATATACAAGTCGCTCGCACGCGAACCGCTCACCTCGACGTGATTGATCGCCACTGCTTCGCCCTTGTATTCATGCACGACCAACCGTGCATAGCGCAGCGGCACGGGCGAAAAGCGAAACTCCCAATCGGTCTCCGCCACGACGACGCTGGGATCGGCGCCCGTCGCGTGCGGCTTGGCCGTTGCGCCTTGCGGGTCGAAATCCTGTTTCCGAAACGGTGCGAGCGTTGTTTGGGCCTGATTCAGATCGGCTCGCGCCCAAACAGCGCCCGTGGGTTGCTGCGCCGAGTTGGTCGCGGCGACGATCGTCACATCGTGCAAGCCGGCGTTCAGCCACACATCGGCCGACCGGCCGCCGGGTCCCAGCGGCAATTCCAATCGTCCATCGACCGCCAGCGCCGTCCGCGTTCCCTCGACGCGAATCCGCGCGGCGCCGTCGCGCGGTTGAGCCAGTTTGCCGTGCCACACGACGGTCGCCGGCTTCTTCGCGTCCTCGGCCTCTTCCGCACGTTGCCAGAGCACTTCTTCGACTTCGTCGCTTGTCAACGGTTGCGAGTTTTTCGTCAGCGCGACGACCTGAGCCCACTGCGTCGCTTGCGTCAGATTGGCCGCATAGACGCGACGCCGCAACGTCCCAAACTCGCCCGCGACCGGCTCCACCGTCGGTTCCGGCGGATTCGACGCCAAGCGGAACCAGAACTCTCCGTCCTGACTTCCCATCAGATCGCCGCGCACGGGTGCGTTGCGTTCCACACTCGGAGTCGAGAATTTCACTCGCGCGACCGAACGCAGATCCTTCAGGTCGATCGTCAACGCCTTCGGCGTTGCACCATCGGGCGTGCTCATCCAAAACGTCTTGGGATCTCGATCGATGGCCATCAGCGGGTTGTGGTCGATGGCCGTATCGGTGGCCCGCGCCCCGGCTGGCAGTTCGCCCGTCGCCGCCGTCCCTTCGAACACGCCCGTATGCGGGCCCGTTTCTCGCAGCTTCACCTGCACCTGATCGCCGCTATCGGCCGATAGCTTCACCGTCACCTCGTCCGGTTCGTTCTGCAGATCGCGGTCGGGATCGCGGACCCGCAGGTAAACGACGTTTCCCGGCTTCACCTGATTCTCGGGTCGGAACGTCGACACTCGTTTGTCGGCATCCTCTTCCGCCTGCGCCTCTTCTTCCAACTGTTGGCTGAACGACTTGGCTTGCTTGTCGACGATCTTGCTGCTTGAGACCTCCAGCTTGGCGTCCGCCGCCACTTTGATCTCGACATCCGACAACGGGACGTTCTTGAATTCCGCTCGGAATTCGGCCGGATAGTCGCATTTGATCGTGTCGCGACCTGTGAGCTGCAATACTTGGTCGCCGACGTTCGCGGCGCCCAATCGCGTCTCCAGATCGACTCGGAACAACCCCTTGCCTGCGCCGGAACTCGTGAGGTAGACGATCTCGCTATCGCCTCCCGGCGACGTGGTCACTTGGACGGGAATTCGATTATGTCCGCGGCTGATCCCCAGGTCGCTATCGTGCACCACGATGGACAGCGGCTGCCCCGGCACGTGGCGTCGCTTGCTATTGCGCCCCAAGCGTCCGACCGTACGCAATAGATTGAGCTGATCCATGTACCGTTCTTCGGCGCCGTAAACTTCCGCCAATCCAAACAGCGCCTGGTTCGCCAGTTCGACATTGGGTACGCGTTCCAGCACCCCGCGGAAGATGTCGCGCGCGTCTTCCCGATCGCCGCGACGAAACGCGAGGACTCCGCGCAAGAATTCGGCGCGTACCACCACATCGGCTTCCGGGTGTCGCGCCAGTCGTTCGAAGACCAGTTCCGCTTGGTCGAACACTTTCTGCGCAAGGTACGTTTCGCCGATTCCGAACTCGGCTTCGATCGACTGCGGCGAATTCGGATAGCGATTCACCACCGTCGTGTATTCATTCCGAGCCAAATCGTAGCGCTGCGCCTTGAAGTAATTCTTGGCGATCAGCAGTTGCACTCGCGCCTTAGAGGCATCATCGACCTGCTTCGACTCCGCATTTTTCACGATCCATCCGCGCAGCGTTTCTTCGACACGCTCGTGATTCTCGTCGCCGCCGGCCGCAATCAACCGATCGCACACAAACACAATCAAATCGACCGGCAGTTCGGGTACATGCTCCACGAACAGGGCCTGATTGGCCGAATAGGCCTCGAACGCCAACCGTTCATCGCCCAAGCGCAGATACAGCGTCGCTTGGAACAAGGGCGCCAGCGGACTATTGTCATCCAGGGTCAGCCCGACCGCGCCCATCCGAGCGTAGCTTTGCGTCACCACGTCGCGCGCCGCTTTTTTCCGCGGTTCATCGATATTGGGAATGTTCGCCAACAGGCCCGACGCAAGCGTCGCGGCGGCGATGTAGTCCTTCCGTTCCAGCGCCGCTTGCGCGAACGGCGTCAGGCGATCAAAGTCGAACCACTCGTTCCCCACGCGCCGCGTCGCTTGTCGATAGACCAGCAGCCGCGCCATCGGCGTCAAGGGCGCAACCGTCGGCGACTCGACCAACGCCATGGTCGCCGCCGACGAAACGGGTTCAATCTCGGCATCGCGCAGCACGGTCAAGACGCGCGTCTTCACTTCGGGCGTCGTCGTCATCGAAGCGCGAAGGGAGTCGAACCAACCGCCGACCGTCGACCAATCAACGTCCCAGGGTCGAAAGGGACGTTCGTCTTGTCGCTTGCGAGCTGCACGCAAGGTTTCTTCGAACAGATTCCAGTCGCCGGCGGTGAAGGCATCCCCCGCCAACCACATCGCATACCGGCCGTGAAAGTCGGTATTCGCTTGCAGCAGGTCGCGCAAGAGCGTGGCGCGTTTGGCCGGTTCGGTCAGACGCGCCAGCAGGCGCGATGCACATTCTCGCGACTCGCCATGCGTTCGATCATGTCGCAAGTACTGCAGCCAATACGCGACCGCTTCCTGTTCCAGCTTGAGCTTGGCCAGCACGTCGCCGATGGCGGAGGCGTAGGTCGGATCGGGGCCGTGCTTTTCGGTCGCCTTGCGAATCCACGCCAGTGATTGCGACGCCAGCGCCGGATCATTCGCACGGTCGGCGGCAATCATCAAACGCCGCCAGATATCGGCGCTCGCCGGCTGCGGCTCGTGCTTCAGCATATTCAGCGCCGCTTCTTTCGCGACCTCGGGCGGGCTGAAGTCGGTCGCCGCCTCCAGGTAGGACGCGGCGCCGTAATAATCTGTCGGGAAGCGCTGACACCACTGCGCCCAGACGCCGGCCGCCTTGGCCCGATCGGCCTGTGGGCCGTAATGCCGATAGAACTCGCCTTGCGTGGCGAGCAGGGCTTTCGCCAGCCGATCATTCAGCGTGTTGAACACGGCCGGCTGCCGCAACTGCTCGCGAATCGCTCCGCCAGGGCCATGTTGCGAGTTGCGTTGATCGAGCCACGCTTTGACGAGCGGATCTTGATCGGCTTTGGTCAATTCGGCGGCGACGTACGCAGCCTTCTCCTTGAAGTCCTTGTTCTGGCGTGCGTTCTGCTGCCACGTGCGAATCGACTCGCGAAGATTCCCAAAGTGAATGTTCTCGCGACGCACCTTCAGCACACGCGCAACGTCCTGCTTGAATTCGTCGTCGCCGCCCGAGTTGTATAGCAACCAGTCGACGGCGCCGGTCGTATATCCATCGTCGGTCGGCGACTGCTCCAGCAATTCCCGCAGCACCTGCTTGGCTTTGCCGAGGTCCTTCAGGCGATCGCGGCAGACTTCAAACGCGAGGACGTACCGCAAATAGGCTGCTTGATCGCGATTCGTGTTGAGCGCCGAGCGCAACGTCGCTTCGGCGGCGGCGAATTGCGCTGGTTCGGCCGGCAGCGCTTGAACGTAGGCCGATGCGTTGCTGTTGGACTGCGCGTCGTACGGCAATAGCGCCGCCAGCATCGGTACGGCTCGATTCTTGTCGCCGTCGCGCAACAGCGCGTTGGCCAAGTAGCTTTGCGCCGCGAAGCGATCCGCACGGGCCGGATGCTTTGCAACGTAGTCGTTGACGATCGGCTCTAGTTCGGCGGCTTTCGCGCCCGCGTAATACAGCCGTGCAATCTGTTGCAAGTGCGGATAGGGTCCATCGACGATCGAGCGCGCCTGTTTCCACGACTCGGCCGAGTTGGCATGCTGGCCGATGTTGCCATAGTTCTCCGCCATCAACAGATGCAAATCTCGTCGCCGGGGCGGGTCGGGAATCAAGTTCTTCTGCAGCAGCCGCACTCCGACCGCACTACTCTTGGCCCACTGACCAATCCGTCGCCACTCGTTGAAGGCTTGCCAGCCGACGTGTTGAGCGAATTCGCCAGCCGGCAGCTTATCGAGCATCTCGTCGCCCAACTGAGCCCCGCGCGCAATCTGCTCATTGACGCCGCTTGCCGCATACTGCTGCATCGCGAGCACGCCGTACGATCGCCCGACCGGACTAGGGCCTTGCCTCGTCCACACGGCCTGGCACGCCTCCGCCGCCCGCACTCGATCCTCCAACTGCACGGTCGCGTCCGCGACGCGCACCTCGACCGCCGCACACTCGGGGGCCTGGGGATAGCGCGCCAAGAACTGCCGACCGGTCGCCGCGACGTCCTTGTTTCGCGAAAGAGCTTCGAGTCCATCGAGCAACTTGAGCATCACGGCCGGGTGTCGAGCGTCCGCCGGATGGGCGGCGACGAACAACTGCCCGACGCGCACCAATCCATACACGCGTCCCGCCCCGTGGTACAACTCGACCAGTTTAAGCATCGCCTCGGCGGCTTCCGGCGTCGTATCTTTAAACTTCCCCAACTCGGCTTCCAGCCGCGCCGCCTCTTGGTTCACCGACTCTTCCGTCGGCGGACTCTGTGCTGCCACGGGCCGCCCCGCACACGCCGACCAGATCGTCATTCCCAACAACATCAGCCAAATCGCTCGACGGGTCGTTTGCGGGCCGACGCTTGCGGCAGGATGCAGTTTCATCTCGGTGACTCCGGCAAGTGCATTCAGGGCGGCGGGGAGCAAAGGGAGGCGACGGGCGCTGCGCGAGCCGCAGCGCGGCTGGCTGCGAGCGATGGTGCGGGGACGAGTCGCGACTATTGCGGCGGGCTCGCTTTGGCGAGCGCTTCGGAAATCTTCTTGGCGTCGGCGGCGAGCGGACTCTCGGGAAAGTCGCCGATCAACTGGTCGAATCGTCGCTTGGCCTCGTCCTTGCGTTCCATGCGATACAGACAGCGGCCGTAGTTGAACAGAATCACGTCCAGAAACTTGGCGTCTGGATGATCGCTCAACACCGTTTCAAACGTATCGATCGCGCGCGCGTAGTCTTTTTGCTGGTAATAGTAGTTGGCCATTTTGGCGACCGCTTCGCCTACTCGGCCGCTGTCCGGGAACTGATCGTACACCTTCTTGTACTCTTGGAACGCGCGATCCTGCAGCTGCGTCGCCGCCGCGCCGTCCGCTTCGTTTGCCAATTGCTCGTAGCATTCGGCGATCCCGAACTGGGCGTCGCCCCGCAGCTGGCTCTTCGGCATGTTCACGATGCGTGTAAAGATGCCAATCGCCCGATTGAAATTGTTCTGCTTGCGCGCGACTTCGCCCAATTGCAGCAGTGCGTCGTCGACGAACCCGCTGTTGGGAAACTCCGTTTGCAATCGCTGACACATGGCGGAGGCAAGGTCGAGCTGATCGCGTTCAAAGTAAATCCGCCACAGTTGCACGTAGGTCTGTTCGAGCAATCCGCCGCCCAACCGACGCGCCTCGTCCAGTATCTCCTCGCAAACCGCCAACGCCTGTTCGTATTTCTCGTCGGCCTTTTCTTTAAGCCCGAATTCCTTGTAGCGATTCCCAATGTTCGTGAGGGCGTCGGCCGTCTTGAGCTGCGTCTGAATGCGCAATTCTTGGTCCGAGATGACGGCGCGCGTGACTCGTACGCCGCCAATGTGTCCTTCCAAACACTTGGCGTCGGCCCGCACCATCCGTTCTCCTTCGCGAGCGTGCAACTCGTCGCGATAGAGAACGCGAATCTCATCCCCCGGCAACGCTTGCAGCACGTCGTCCGCGACCGCGGTCTCCGACTTCACCAGCGCCGCCGAGGCCTGAAAGACGCCCGAGTGGAGGATTTGAGCCTCGCCGGTTGGATTGCCGGCGGCGGTCCCAGGATCGGCGCCATTCGGGGGCGCCGTGTTTGCGCTGTCCGCCTCGGCGGCAGCAATCGATTCGGGAGGCCGCGTCTCGCGGAGTACGATCTCGAGTCGATCGACCAGCTTGAAGCGTTCGAGCTTCGGCTGCCCTGTCTCGTCGGCGTCGACCGTTGTTCCCTTCGCCGCGGCCGCCGACGCTTCGGCTTCCAGCTCCTGTTCTGTCTTCAAGCGGTGGACCTCGACGATCGCCGAAATCTGATCCGCGCCGTCGGTGACGTCGCGATCCGAGTCGGTGATGCGCAGGTTGACGTTCTTTCCCAGCACGACGCCGCGCAGCGTCTCTTGAAATGCGCCGTCGGTGACCGCGACCAAGGCGTTCCCCACGACCTGGACGTTGCGATCGACCGACTTATTCAGCGTCTTATCGGCCGTGTGCTCGTCGACGTACGTCACCTGGACGACGTCGCCGCCGCGCACTTCGAGCATCCCGTTGCCGGGCTGCGGTTTGCCGAGCGTCGTGGGGAGCGACCCCAGCACGAGCCGCACGTTGCGTCCCACGGGAAAGCACTCGCAGGTCTCCTCATCTCCGCTCGCCGCTTTGCACCGCACCTTGATCGACTGGCCCGGCTCCAACACCGCCAGATCGGCGTCGTCGATCTTCATGAAGAAGCGTTTGCCGGCTTCCAGCTTCGCCGCTTGTTCATCGTCGCTCGACAACGTCGTACCGACGCGTTCGAGCGCCGCGATCGCCCGGCTGTAATGGCCTAGCTGGAAATGTCCTAGACCGATGTAGTAATACGCCTCGTTTACCTGCGGGCTGACTGGAAACTTTTCGACGACGTCGCGCATCGTTTGAAAGCACTTGCCGTAGTTGCGGGCATGGTAATAGCAGACGCCCAATTGGAGCGTCGCCTCCGCCCGCTGTTCGTCGTCGGAATTGTCTTCGACGGCGACGGCCTCATAGTGCGTGCGAGCTCGATCGTAGGCTCGCTCGCGCTGCAAGAAGTAATTCCCCAGACGCAAGTGCGCGTCGAATCGCAGGCGGCTCTTGGGATATCGCTCGACCACCGACTTCCAAATTTCGACCGCCTTGGCGGTCTCTTCTGCATCCAGCCGCGCGTCGCCCGCCTCCAGCAACTTGCGGGCGGCGCGATCTTCGACGATCGACCCGCGCGCCGGTCCCGACTCGCCGTCGGCCGCCGCCTTTTCCGCCGCCGTCTTTTCTTGCGCCGCCGCGTGTCGCGGCGCCGGCGTGTTCGACAGCAGCGACGTGAGCGGCAACGTCGCTAGCAACAACCGAGCGACAAGGCCTACGGAGGAGCGTCGTCTCCCCCGCCCGCCGTTCTCGACGAAACTTCGACCGGCCCCTGAGTGAACTTTACGACCGACGATTCGCCAGCACATCAGCGGGTCGCTCCACAGCGAGAAGGAAGAACGCGCCGCCCTCGCGCGGCAACCCCTCACGGTATTTAGCGCGCCAGGCCGCGTCAAGCAAACAGCTCGCGCACCGTCTCGCCCGATTCCACCAATTTCATGGCGCGCTGCAGCGGCGTCATGACTTCTTTGTGCGGGTCGATGCCCAGGGCATGGCAGACCGTGGCATGCAGGTCCGGCACCTGCACCGGCCGCTGGTCAGGCTCGTAGCCGTCCTTGTCCGACGTGCCGATGACTTGGCCGCCGCGGATGCCGCCGCCCGCCATAAAACAGCTAAACACCGGCGCGTGGTGATCGCGTCCCGCATCCTTGTTGACCATCGGCGTGCGTCCGAACTCGCTGAGCATGATCACCAGCGTTTTCTCGAGCATGCCGTCGGCGGCCAAATCGGCGACCAGCGACGCGAGCGCCGGATCCATCACCTCGCCGTGGGCGCGCATTGCGGGGAAGTTGTTCGTGTGCGTGTCGAATCCGCCGCGATTGATCTGCACGAAGCGCACCCCCTTCTCAATCAGGCGTTTGGCGAGCAAGGCGCCGCGGCCGAAAGGATTGTCGCCGTAGCGTGCGATCGTCGCGGCCGGGACTTTTTCGAGTTCGAACGCTTCCAGCGCGGGGCTGCGCATGAGTCGCACGGCGTCCTCGATCGACGTTTTGGTCGCCGCCAGCCGGGGGTCTTGTTTTCCGCCCGCGAAGCGCTTGTTGAAGCGTTCGAGCGTCTCCAATCGCTTGTTTCCGCGCACCTCGGTGATCCCCTCGGGGAACGCCAAGTATGGATCTTTCTCGCCGGGATTGCCGACGTAGTACGCCTCGCATTTTTGACCCAAATAGCCCGCGCGCGGGGCGAAGCCGCTGATCGAAATGTAGGCCGGCAAATCGCCCAAGTTGGGGACTTCGTGCGCTACGACCGACCCGAGTCCGGGGTGAACCAGATTGGGCCCCGGCAGATAGCTCGTCTGCAGTTGGTACGTCGCGCGCCCGTGATCGCCTTGCGTCCCCGCGATCGAACGAATCAGCGCCGCATGGTGCATTTGTTGGGCGACCTGCGGGAAAATCTCCGAGATCTCGATGCCCGACGCCGACGTCTTGATCGGCTGAAACTCGCCTTGCGTCGGACGGCCCGGCTTCGGGTCCCAAGTATCGAGATGCGACATGCCGCCGCCGTTCCAGAAGAGCACCACGTGTTCGGCCTTCGCCGCGTGGTCCTTGCCGGCGTTCGCCAACAGCGACCGCACCGGCATTCCCAAAATGGTCGCCCCCGTCGCTGCCAGCATGGCGCGACGCGTCGCAAAATATCCCTGGCAGCCCATACAAACTCCTCGTGAATTGGAACGGTTACCGAGCGTGTTCGAGTTCAGGCCATGCGTCGCGCCGCGATTTACGGCAGGAAGCGGAATTCGTTGCAGTTGAGCAGCACCCAGCGGAGGTCGGACATGCCTTCGACGGGCGTCGCCGCCGCGGCGACGATCTCGCGGGCCTCAGATAATTCGTCCGCCGACGGCGCCCGCGTGAGAATCTCGCGATATACCAAGCGGATGGCCGCCGGCACGTCGACCTTTTCGCCCTGTAAGTGGGCCGCAACCGGCTCCAACGGTCCGACGCGCGACGCTTCGTGCGTGAGGCGCCCGTTGAGCATCATCAAAGCTTGTCGCATCGTGGCACTCTCGTCCCGCGACTCGCCGAGGTCTTGTCGCGTGGGCTGGCCGAAGACGCGGAGGAAGTGTCCCTGCGGCGCCGGCGACTCCATTCGCAGCGACGAGTTGAACTTGGGATTGGCGTCGACGACCCTCGTGATCGTCTTCTCGACGTACTCCACCCCTTCGCCGCGGCGCATGCGATCCATCATCATCCGTTCGGCTTCTAGCTCTTCCCGGGACATCACGCGCATCTGCTCGACCGCCACCTCGTCTTCGTCGTCGAGCGCCTTCTTAAAGTCCAGCTCGATGGCATCTTCCAACCCATAGCCTGCACCGCCGGCCGGCGCGGTTCCATTCATGGCGCCGCCGTCGGCTGGCATGGCGGCCGAGTTGCGTCCGCCGGCGACCAGCGGGGTCGCGGCCAACTTCGCCGGCTTGCCATCTTTCGTCACCGGAACGCGGACCTTTTCGTACGTGGTCACTTCGTTCGCGCCTGCCGGATGCTTGTACTCAAACAAATGCCCCGCCGTCACGATGCTGTCATACAGCGACTCGCTGAGCATCCGTTTCATGGGCGTCGCCAAGAACGCGACTTCCAATTCCTGCCGCGTCACATCGTCCAAGTCCTGCGGCGCTCGAGCGCGTCGATAGACGTCGGAACGCACGATCGTCGACACGAGCCAGCGGAGATCGTATCCCCGCGCCACGAACTCGTCCGCCAAATAGTCCAACGTCGCCGGATGGCTAGGCTGATTGTCCTGTCGGAAGTCGTCCACCGGCTCGACAAACCCGCGGCCGATAAATTCCTTCCACATCCGGTTGACGATATTGCGGGCGAAATAGCGATTGCGCGGGTTGGTGACGAGTTCCGCGAGTTGCTTGCGGAGTTCGCTTTGCGACTGGAGACTTCCCTGGATGTCGATTTTGCGAATGTCCTTCTTGGCGTCGAGATCGAGCGCCGGTCCGCCGCTCGCCGTCCGACTCTTCACTTTCACATCGGCATCCGCCAGCAAGTCGTCGACGGACGGACCGTCGGCCCGTGCGGTCTTCGTCTCTTTGGGCGTGCGCAATTTTGCTAGCCGCGTCAGAAACTGGAGACTGCCGTTGTCCTCAGCGATGGGAAACGGGAAGCGCGGCTTCATCGGCTTCCGCGGCGTCCCCGCTTCGTCTCCGTCAGGCGGCCAGAGCACGACCGATTGATCGACTTCCGTCGTATAAATTACGCGCGTCAGTTGACTCTCGACGCGTCGGGTCTTGCCGAAGTAGGCGGCGAGCCCGTAGAAGTCTTCGCGTTTCCATACATCGAACGGATGGTCGTGGCATTGAGCGCAACCAATGCGCGTGCCGAGAAAGACTTGAGCCGTGACGCTGGCCATCGCCATGGGATCGGCGTCGTCGCCGAGGATGAATCCGACTTCAGGGGTGCGCCCGGCTTTTCCATTGGCGACCAGCAAGCGGCGACACAACTCGTCGTACGGCATGCCGTCCTGCAGCGATTGATGGACAAAGGTGATGAGCGCCGCGCCGCCGGCGGCGTTGGTGCGCAGCCGCAGCATGTCTTCGAAGAAGATCGTCAGACGGTCGACGAACCGCGGGTCTTGCATCAGTTTGTCGATCACTTGGTCGCGGCGGGAACTGGCCGGCCACGATTCGAATTCACGGATCTCGGCGTCGGTGGGGATGCGCGAGACGAGGTCGACGTAAATGCGCCGTAAAAACGCCAGGTCATCGGCGGCGGGCAGCGGCGTCTTGGCGACGCCTTGCCGGGTGTTCTCTTGATTGAGAACCAAATCGATCTCGCTCGCGGCGAGCGGCGACGATGCGGGACCGGCGAACAGCAAGACGGCTGCCGCCGTCGCCGTCGCGAGGAGGGACGCCAACTCGCCGCAAGCCGGCAGCCAGCGGCGGCGCCGCTGCATCCCGCCGCAATTCCCAGGTACCCCAGCGGCGGATGGAGAGAATGGTGCGACTCGCCTCACGAATTGACTCCTTTAACGCGGCGGCACGACCGATTTTGACGCGCCGAAACTGGGAGCAACATAACGATCGGCGAAACTTGATGTCAAACGTTTTTTCCCTCGCGCGGGGGGAATTGTTGCGGTCACAAGTTCCCGTTAGAAAGCGGGTCCTCGCCTGATGATCCCAACGGCATGGCCGTTGAACCGTCGCCTCGGCAGTTCCATCCCGCCATGAACGACGTATCGCTGCTTTTGTCGAAGTTACGAGCGGGAGATCCGACCGCCGCACAACTGCTATTCCCGCTGGTTTACGAAGAATTACGTAAACTGGCCGCCGCTCGCATGGCCTCCGAACGCCCCGATCACACGCTTCAAGCAACGGCCTTGGTCCATGAAGCTTATCTGCGGCTCGTAGGGACAGACCAATCGTGGGATAGTCGAGCCCACTTCTTTGCTGCGGCGGCCAACTCGATGCGGCAACTCCTCGTGAACTGGGCCGCGGCCAGGCAGTGCCAAAAACGAGGAGGCGGCGCTCAACGCGTCGAGATGGATGAGTTGGCCGACACGTCGACATGGGACCCGGACCTCATCCTCGATCTCGATGAGGGACTCACCCAGCTCGCCAAGATCGATCACACGGCGGCAGAACTCGTGAAGCTCCGGCTCCTCGCGGGCCTCTCGGTAACCGCAGCGGGAGAGATCCTAAAGCTCTCTCGTACAGAGGCGTACGACAATTGGAAGTTCGCTCGGGCCTGGTTCGCCGCCCGACACTCCCAACTCGACTAGCGAAGATTTCTTGAAATTCTCCGGACGGTTCACGTTCGTTTCTTGCATGGATTGACTGCGAGACATTGTCCCCGACCAGTCGGTGCAACCTCCGCCGAGCACAAGAGCAGGATGGAACATCAACCGTGAGCGAGCCCGAACCGATTCGTCTTACCGCGAAACAGATCTTCCTTGCGGCCCAACGCTTGGTCGAATTGGCGGAACGCAACGCCTATCTGGACCAAGTTTGCGGCGGCGACGCCGTACTGCGTCGTACGATCGACGCCATGTTGCAGGCGAACGTCGATGCGTCGCAAAAGAACCCGCTCGACCGCGTCATTTCCCTATTCGGCGCGGTCCCGGCGGATGATGAGGAGGCCACCGTGGATCTCGTCGGCTCCGGCGATGCGCGTCGCATGATTGGGCCCTACAAGCTGCTCGAGCCGATCGGCCGAGGAGGCTTCGGCACAGTCTACATGGCCGAGCAGCTTAGTCCCATCAAGCGAAAAGTCGCGGTGAAGGTGCTGAAGCCGGGCATGGACAGCAACGAGGTGATCGCGCGCTTTGAAGCGGAACGACAGGCGCTGGCGATGATGGACCACCCAAACATCGCCAAAATTCTGGATGGCGGAACGACCGCCGAGGGCCGTCCCTACTTCGTCATGGAACTGGTGCGGGGCGTGCCGATCGTGGAGTACTGCGACGAGGCCCGTCTGTCGAACGACGATCGTCTGGAGCTGATGATTGAGGTGTGCCGCGCGGTGCAACACGCTCACCATAAGGGAATCATCCACCGGGATCTGAAACCCTCGAACGTGCTTGTGACGATGCACGATGATCAGGCTGTTCCCAAGGTGATCGACTTCGGCATCGCTAAGGCGCTGCACCAACCGCTGACCGACCGTACGCTGTTCACGGGCTACCATCAGCTCCTCGGCACGCCGATGTACATGAGCCCCGAGCAGGCGCAGATGAGCGGCATCGACGTCGACACGCGCAGCGACGTCTATTCGCTCGGCGTCCTGTTGTATGAATTGCTGACCGGCGCGACTCCCTTCACCAAAGAGTCGTTCTCGAAGGCGTCGTTCGACGAAATTCGGAAGATCATTCTCGAGCACGAACCGCCTCGGCCCAGCGACCGCATGACGACGCTCGACGCGCTGGCTCGTTCCACAGCAGCTAGCCGCCGGCGGCTCGATCAACGTCGCATCAGCGCGGATCTGAAGGGGGAGCTGGATTGGATTGTGATGAAGGCGTTGGAGAAGGATCGCAAACGACGCTACGATTCGCCCAGCGACTTGGCCGCCGATCTCGAACGATATCTCCATGGCGAAGCGGTGAAGGCTTGCCCCCCCTCGATCGCCTACCAACTGAAGAAATTCGCCGTTCGCAACAAGGCGCTGTTGACGACCGCGTCGGTCGTCGGCGTCACCCTGTTGTTGGGAATCTTCGTCTCGACGTGGCTCGCCGTCGCCGCGATGCGCGCTAGCCGACTGGCCGAGGAACGACTGCAGTTGGCGGATGCACGACTAAAACGAGAACGGTCCGCTCTGAAGGCCGTCGAAGATCAACGTCAACTGGCGAACACGAATCTGCAAAGGGCCGTCGAGATCGTCGACCAGATGCTGCAACGCGTCCAGACGGACAAGTTCGCGTCGCTCGCGGGAACGGAACCACTGAAGCGACAATTGTTTCAGGATGGGATTCATTTTTACACCGCGTTTCTGGAGCAAGTCCCGGAAGACGACGAGTTGCGATTCAAGGCGGCGTTGGGTTGGGCTCGAGTCGCCGACTTGCACAATCAATTGGGCGAATCCTCAACAGCTCAGGAAGCTCGCAAGAAGGCCATCTCAATCTTGGAGCAGCTCCATCAAGAGCACCCCAACGAGACACGCTTTGAGTTGCACCTCGCACACACGGTGACTCAACTCGGCGAGTGGGCGCATTGGCACCTGTATGATTTTGCAACTTCGGAAACCGCCCTGCGGCGAGGCGTTGAGCTTTGGCAATCGCTCGCGCGTCGCGGAGCCAATCAACGAGAATACGGTTCGAAGGCGGCCGAAACCGAAGCCGTCTTGGCAGACACCTATAAGAACCTCCAGCGTTTCGACGAGGCAGAAGGGGCGCTCCGGCGTTCGATTGCTCAACTTCGCCAGTATTGGCCGATCGTGGAACGACCGGGGCCCGAGCATCCCCGGTTATGCAATGCCTTGCGGATGCTCTCCGGCCTCTTGAATCAGCATGCGACGCGTCAGCCAGAAGCGTTGGAGCTGATGAAAGAGGCGGCCGCGCGCGCCGAAGACATCGTCGCACATGCTCCCGAATCAAGAGACTCTTACTGGGCGCTCGCGGACGGCGCACTCGGCTATGCCAACATGCTACGTGCGAACGGTCAGAATGCGGAGGCGGAGAAGTCGTACCGACGCGCTTTGGAAGCGGCCGAACGACTACCGCGATCGGGTGCGTTGAGCGACTTGTTGACTCTGCAAAACGTCTGGCGAACGCAACAAGCGCTCGCAGATCTGTTGATCGAGAAGGAAGAGTACGCTGAAGCGATCTCGCTTTGTCTTTCCGCCCGCCAGGTCTTGGCGCCCGGCCTCGTGCTGCCAGATGCAGGCAACAATTTTCCCCGCGAGCTCGCCGCGAACGAAGACCGAATCCTGAATCTCGTGCGAACGTTGATGGAAAAGAACCGCAAGGATCAAGCGCATGCGATTTGCCAACGCCTGGACGAGCACGAGGGCAGTCCCGCCGTCGTGTTTGCTTCCCAGCTCTTTGCCGCTCGAGCCTGGGAGGCGGCCGGCGAACAAGAGGAGGCTCAGCGAAGGCTGACCAAAATGCTGGCGCAGCTTCACTCGTCCTATGACGAACGCAAGCCGCTTGCTGATCTTGCGTCAACGCCCGCTTACCATCACGCTCTCTTCCGCGCTGGCGATTCCCTATTCCACCAAGGGAAGTTCGAACTTGCACTCCCGTTGCTCGACGCCGCGCTACGCCTAAATCCGAAGAACGCGGAGGCGTTGGATCATCGAGGCCAGGTTCATTTGAATCAAGGCAAGTTCGCCGAAGCGCTCGCCGACCTCGACGAAGCGATCCGCGTCGGACCTGCCTACAGTCAGTCCTTTTGGCATCGCGCCTATGGCCGCATGCGAATCGGCGATGTCGACGCGGCAAAACGCGACATCCAGCGATTCTTGGAACGCACGAAGTATGATCCGCGATGGGTTCAGCAGTCGGTGCTGCTGTTGCTCGCCATGGACCAAGTCGAGGACTGCGTCAAGTTGCGCGAGAAGATTCTGACCGCCGTCTCCAAGACGCACGATGCCGAAAGCCGACAGTGGACGGTGCTACTTGGCGGATTCATCCCGAGTCGCCCAGCGGATTCCAAAGTCGCATTGGCGCTGGCTCAAAGTCTGGTCGCCGAGGACCCTGGAAACCAGGACTACCTCTTGGCCCTTGGCGCCGTACATCTACGTGCCGGAAACCACGACGAAGCGCTCGCGTCCCTCGCCCAAGCGCTCGGCGCCACGCCGACTCGGAGACTCTCCCCGAGCTATGTCCATTACTTCCTCGCACTGACGGAACATCATCTGGGCCGCGCCGACCGCGCTCGCGAGCATCTCCAAAAGGCCGACGCGCTCGCAGAGCCCGATCTCCGCAGCGCCGCCCCGTGGAACCGCAAGCTGACGATCGAACTGCTGCGAAAGGAAGCAACCGCATTGATTGGGTCTTGAGCGACGCGATTGCGACGGCGAGCCGCGCTGGTCGTTCAAGAAAAAAAGTCGGAATTCTGTGGGACGCGATTGGTCCAAAACACGCCTTGTGTATTGGACGAATCACAGCCCCCAGATGAAAGACTCCCTCATGTTGCGCAACCATCGTTCGAAGGCTCGGAGCAAGTCGCCATCCCCACTCAGCCGCCGCGGTTATCGACCGACGCTGGAGCGGTTAGAGCAGCGCAACCTCTTGGCCACTCGAGTGCTCGACTTCAACAACCTCTTTGGCAACACGTCCGTTCCCTCCCCCGTCGTGGAGGACGGCTTTGTCGTGCAAAGCCTCAACGGCGGGACGATGGCGACGCGGGGCGCAGGATATCCGTTCACGGCGGCTCAAGGTATTACGCTGTATCAACCTGTCGCCAGCGGCCAAACTCGCATCACCCGAGCCGACGGCGGCAATTTTCAATTGAGCAGCATTCAGCTCAATAGCCTGAGCGTCTTCGCGAGTTCGGTGGTGCCGTTCAATTACACCGCGTCGGCGGGGGGAACGGGTTCGTTCTCGTTCGTTACCGACTCGAACTATTCGACGTTTCAAACCTTCATGCCGCCTTCGAGCGTCAATCTCTCGTCGCTACAGTGGCAGCAGTTGGGCAATGCAGGCGACTATCACCAGTTCGACAACGTCACCCTGACGATCGGCCCGACGATCAGTGCACTGGCGCCCGTAACTCCGGATCCCCGCGCGACGTCTGTCCCGAACGTACAAATAACCTTCAGCGAGGCGATCAACGTCTCCTCGTTCACTCATGCCGATCTGACGCTCACGCGCGACGGAACGCCGGTCGCGCTCGACGGCACGATCTCTGTGAGTCATGTTGCGGGAACGACTTACGCGATCCAAGGACTTTCGGCATTCACGAGCGAGGATGGCGATTACGTCCTCACGGTGAACGCGCTAAATATCCTCAGTCCGACCGGCCTGCAAGGTGCGGGAACGGCGACCGAGTCCTGGACGAAGGAGACGACGTACGGGCCGCGGTCCGTGGCCGTGGTGGAGAGTCAGGTCGAATCGCCGACGTTAACTCCCGTGGGCGCCGGCTGGACGCTCGTGGATGGATTGGAGCACACCTTTACCTTGGACGATGCGCAGACGGTTCAGGTGCAGGGCATCGCCCAGGCGATTTCCGCTGCCGGACAGGGGAACGTGGAGCTGCGGTTGGTCGTGGACGGTGCACCGGGCCCTGTGATTCAATCGGGGAAGACCACGTACGCGCAGGAACTGCAGTATCCCGGCGTCATGGACTCGAGCGTCGAGCCGGTCGGCGTGGTGTCGGAAGGGTTTGGCACGGAGTGGAGATTGCTGCCTGAGCCGGCAACCAGTGCGTCGGCGAATTTTTCGAGCGGCGGCTTGGTGAGCGTACCGGACTCGCCCGCCCTTTCGATTCCCACGGGCGGCGCCATGAGCTTTGAGGCCTGGATCCATCCGCAGAGCTATGGATCCGGGAATAGCTCCCTCTTTCGCAAGTGGGACAGCAACACGGGACAGCGCGAGTATGCGTTGTTTATGAACTCCGGCGGATATCTCCTGTTCTCGAACATCCAAGGCGGCCAGATCGGCACTTCCACCCCCGTCCCGCTCGGCGTTTGGTCGCATATCGGAGTGGTGGTGAACAATGGGCAAGTGAGCATCTATCGCAATGGGACGTTGATCGGTTCGGGAGGGGTCAATCCCTTCTTCGGCGATTCGACAGCGCCTCTGGAAATCGGCGGCGAACAGGACATGCCCTATAGTTTCCCGGGGCGAATCAGTGAAGCGGCCGTCTATCCGTACGCCCTCGGCGCCACCGATTTCGCGCAGCATGCCGGAACAACGGGCGCTCGCGACTATCGCGACGCCGTTCTGGCGGCCAATCCCTTGGGCTACTGGCGCCTGAACGAAGATGCCGGCGCAACGACGGCGCTCGATAGTTCGTCGGCCCAGCGTCATGGCGCTGCGATCGGCGGCCCGTCGTTCGGACAATCTGGCGCGCTTCAAGATCAGATCGTTCCATTCAACGAAAGTCAGGTCGTCTTCAGCACGATCGGCTATGAGGGGACCGTTCGACTGCCGTATCTAGATTACCTCTCCTTAGACGCAGGACCACACACGATCCAACTGCAGGCGCGACTCACCAACGGCGCCACGTTGTCCTCGGTCGACCTGAACTCGATCTTGATGAAGATCAATCTGCCCTACGACGAAGCGGAGACGTCGGACTTCAGCAGCACCGCGCAGGGGGGCGGCTGGGAGCAACTTGACAACCTCCAAACGACGGTCGACTTGGCGGAAGCCGGTTCGGTTTCGGTCGCGGGCGTGCTATCCGCCGTCTCCACCGCCGGAACGGGCGACCTCCAAGTGCGACTCGTCGTGGACGGCGTCGCCGGCCCTGTCATTCAAGCCGGACAAACCTCCTACGGCCAGGAACTGCAGTACCCCGGCGTCATGGACTCAAGCGTCCAACCGGTCGGCGTGGTGTCGGAGGGGTTTGGCACGGAGTGGAAGTTGCTGCCCAATTCGGAATCGAGCAAGTCAGCCAGTTTCTCGGGCGGCGCTCAAGTCAGCGTTCCTGACCACAGCGCGTTTTCGATCCCCTCGGGAGGCGCGATGACGTTTGAGGCGTGGATTAATCCAGACAGCTACGGAGCGGGCAACAAGACGATCCTGCGGAAGTGGGACTCCGGGGGCGGGCAGGTCGAGTACGCCTTGTACTTGTCATCCACGGGAACACTGATATTTCAGAACGCCCAAGGCGGAGGAGTTGTTTCGTCGACGTCGATTCCGCTGAACACTTGGTCTCATGTCGCAGCGACGGTCAACAATGGGTTTGTGACCCTCTATCGAAATGGCTCGCTCATCAGCACGGGGTCGGTCAATCCGTTCTTTGGCGATTCCAACGCGCCTTTGGAGATCGGCGGGGATCAAGGGACCTCCATGTACTTCTCCGGCCGCATCGACGAAGCGGCCGTCTACCCTTATGCGCTCAGCGCCGGAACCTTGGCGCAACATTTCGCGATCTCTGGAACGGCCGACTACCGCGACGCCGTCTTAGCCGCGAATCCCGTGGGCTACTGGCGGTTGAACGAGGCTGCCGGCGCGACGACCGCGGTCGATAGCTCGCCCTATCTAAGACATGGCTCGGTGATCGGCGGACTGCAATTCAACCAGCCTGGCGCTCTCCAAGATCAAGACGTCCCCTTCGAGCAAAACCAGGTCGTCTTCAGCACGATTGAATACACGGGCGTCGCGCACGTCCCCTTCCATCAGTACCTCGATCTGCCCGCGGGACAGCACACCATTGGGATCCAAGTGCTGCGCAACGGCGTCGAGCTCGTCGAGACGGCCGAACTGCGCGCCATGCCGCTGGTCGTCGGCAGCTTATCGCTGGGCGAAACCGCAGCGACCTCCGTCCCGAATTCCAATCAGAGCCTTGGCGGCGCGTGGCAGAACGTGGCGGGCCTCAGCACGGTCGTCGAGGGACTCGGCGGCGTCACCCTGATTCAGGGCGGACTGAATCTCGCGACGAACGCCGGTCAAGGGGAGATCGAACTGCGGTTGCTCGTCGACGGCGCCCCGGGACCGGTGATTCAAACGGGACAAACTTCTTACGGCCAGTCTCTGCAGTACCCGGGCCTCATGGACGTGAACACGCAACCGGTGGGAGTGGTGTCCGAAGGTTTTGGAACGCAGTGGAACTTGCTGCCCGAATCGGAGACGAGCACGTCCGCTCAGTTCGCGAGCGGCACGGAGGTCCGCGTGCCGGATGACAGCGTCTATTCCATCCCTACGGGCGGAGCGATGACGTTCGAGGCGTGGATCAATCCGCAGAATTATGGGTCAGGAGTCAGCACGATTCTGCGAAAGTGGGATAACGGAAACGGGCAATACGAATATGCGTTCTACCTGAACTCGAGCGGATATTTGATATTCCAGAACTTCCAAGGCGGAGGCGTTAGTTCCTCGGTTCCCATGTCGCTCAACTCGTGGTCGCACGTCGCAGCCGTCGTCAACAATGGGCAGGTGAGTTTGTATCGGAATGGCGTCTTGCTCGGCGCCAGCTCGGTGAATTCATTCTTCGGCGACACCAGCGCTCCGTTTGAAATCGGCGGCGATCAAGGGACGCCCTACTTCTTCTCGGGGCGCATTGATGAGGTGGCCGTCTATCCGTACGCTCTCGCCCCGGGAACGTTGGCTCAGCATTACAACACGCCTGGCGCCCGCGACTACCGCGATGCGGTCTTGGCGGCGAATCCCGTAGGCTACTGGCGACTCAATGAAGCCGCTGGCGAAACGACGGTCATCGACAGTTCCTCCGCGCAGCGTCATGGTTCGGCGATCGGCGCCTTGCAATTCGGCCAGGCTGGCCCCTTGTCAAGTCAAACCGTGCCGTTCAACGAGAGTCGGGTGGTGTTCAGCACGATCAGTTACGACGGCGCAGCGCTGGTCCCGTTCCAGGAAAATCTGTTGCTCGAACCGGGCCAGCATACGATCCAAGTCCAGGCGCGCGTCGTCGCCGGCGCTGTGAGCTTGAACGGTTTGCAATCCTTGTCGACCTTCTCCTTCATCGAAGAAATGCCCACCGGAACCACGTCGGTGACGCTCGATGGTCTGGGCAACGTCGTCGTGTCTGACGTCGAAGGCGTCGACAATCGCTTTTCGATCCAGCGCGTCGGCGCCGATATCGTCATCTCCGATTCGTTGGCCAGCTTCCTGTCGCCGCCGGGAGTCGGCGCGCTCAGCAACGGCGACCGGACGCTGACGATTCCCGCGGCGCTCGTGCTCGGCAGCATCACGTTCGATGCCGCAGCTGGAAATGATCAACTGATCGTCGACGGGGAACTGGGGCTGCCGCTGTCGTTCGACGGCGGCGCCGGAGGCAATGATGTTCTGTCGCTGACGGGGACGGGCGTCGCCGCCGTGTACACTCCTGATGCAACGACGACCGGCGCGGGCGTCATCGATCTCGGCGGACCTTCCACCGTCGCATTCACCGGCCTGGAACCGATCGACTTTGACGTCACCGGCGGAACCTTTACGCTCCTCCTTCCCAACGGCAACGACAGCATCACGATCGCCAATGGTACGCTCACCGATGCTTCCACGCCGGCGTTGATGATCAGCGGTTCGAGCGGCGGCGTGGCGTTCGAGAACGCTCGAGTGCGCGGCGCCGCCATCGTCATCGACACGACGGCGGTGGACGGCGACGACGCGATCGTCATCGCCGGCGCCAACAACGCCCATACGAACACGGATCTGGTCATCGACACGGGCCTCGGCGACGACGGCGTTCAATTCAACGGCGCCGCCTCCTTCGCCGGCACGATCAGCATTACGACGTCGAACGTCAACTCGACGCCGTCTTCCTTCCTCTCGACGAATGGAATCGAAATGGCGATTTCGGGGGTCGCCAGCACGTTGGCCGGCCCCCTCTACGGCTCTGGAGGGCTCGTCAAGTCGGGTGACGGCGTCCTGAAGCTGTCCGGAAACAGTTCGTACAGCGGCGTCACGCGCGTCGACGCAGGCGTGCTACACGCAGCCGGAAGTACGGCGCTAGGCGCAAACGGCGTCGGAAATGAAACGGTCGTCGCCGACGGCGCAACGCTCGAGATCTCCGGCGGCAACGCATTCCTCGAGTCGTTCACCCTGTATGGCGACGGCATCAACGGCGACGGCGCCTTATTCAACGCGTCCGGAAGCTTCTCCTTGTGGGGCGGAATCACGCTTGCCGGCGACGCCGCCATCGGCGGCGCCGCTGGCGTCGGCAATCAGATTTTCTTAATCAACAATGGCATCAGCGAAGCGGGCGGTTCGCGCTCGCTCGACCTCGTCGGCGCCGCCAACGTGGTCATGCAAACGGGCAACTCCTACACGGGAACGACAACCGTGAAAGGAGCAGGCAGCGCCTTGTATCTACGCGGCCCAGGGCCCAAGATCCTCGGTGATCTGATCATCGGCGATGGAGTTCACTCGAACATCGTCTCGCTCGACGCCTCCAACCAGATCGCCGACTCCTCGCGAGTGACCATCGAAACCCATTCGCGGTTTGTAAGAGGACCATATGGAGGGACGGTCGCGGATGCAATCGACCAACTCAGCGGAATGGGATCGATTGAAGGCAATTCGTTAGGCGCCCTCTCGCTCACGGTCGGCGCCGCCGGCGGCAGCAGCACGTTTCAGGGAACCATCAGCGACGGCGTCGGCGGACAGCCCGTTTCACTGACCAAAGCCGGCGCTGGCACGCTTGTCCTGACCGGCGCGCACTCGTACACCGGCGCCACAACGGTCGACAACGGGACGCTGCTGGTCGCCGGATCGCTCGACGCCGCGAGCGTCGTGAGCGTCCGCGGCGCGGGTACGTTCGGCGGCACGGGCGTGGCAGCGGGAAGCATCAACGTTTCCAACAACGGCGTCGTCAGCCCTGGCCTCGCCGGCGCTACGGGAGTGCTCACGACCGGCGCGGTTTCGTTTGCGAGCGGCGCATTCTCGGTCGCCATCAACGGTGCTGCGGCGGGCGCCGATTACGATCGTCTGAACGTCGCGGGGTCGGTCAACCTTGGATCCGGCGTCGCGACGCTGAGCCTTTCCGGCAGCCACGTGCCCGTGATCGGCCAATCGTTTGTGCTCATTACGAACGACGGAACCGAGGACGTCTTGGGCTATTTCAAAGGCGCCGGCGGCGCTCCGCTCTACGAGGGCTCTCCGCTGTCGTTCAACGGCCAGACCCTGTACATCACTTACAACGGCGGCGACGGCAACGACGTCGAGCTGAACACCCACGCCATCGTCAACGGCACGGAAGGCGCCGACTCCCTGTCGCTTACGCCGCTGGCCGGCGGCGGCTTGCAGTACGTCTTGAACGGTCGCACGGTCACCCTGCCCGGGCCGGTTTCCAGCTTCACGTTTTACGGCCGTGAAGGCGACGACCTCATGACGGTGAATCTCAACTCGTACGCCCTCCCGTCAGGCGGCGTTTACTTCCACGGCCAAGACCACGATGCACCGCTCAACGCCGGCGCCAACGGCCAGCATGGCGACGTTCTGCGCGTCATCGGAACGCACACGCAAACCGCGGCGTACCTGCCCGACGGCGTCGTCAACCCGCTGCTCGACAACGACGGCCTGGTGACCGTAGCAGGCCAAGGCACGATCACCTTCACGGGACTCGAACCGCTCGACTTGCAAAATCTGGCGGTCGCCCAAATACACCTGCCCAACGGCAGCGACCTCCTTACCCTGGCCGCCGGCCTTGACGCTGCAACCAACTCGCAGCCAGCCCTCGTGCTCAGCGGAACCAGCGGCGGCGTCGCCTTTGAACAGGTTCACCTGCGGGGCAACACGCTGGTCGCCATCGATACGACGATCAGCGGCAGCGACGGCGCCGATGTCGTCACGGTGCAGGATGTCGATACGACGCACGGCAATTCGCTTGTGTCTCTGAACACCGGCGGCGCGAACGACCAGCTGAATTTCTCCGCGAACACGGCCTCCATCGCCGTAACGCTCACCGACCGCGGCTCGATCGATGGCTTCGAAGGCCTAGCGACCCTGCCGCAAACGTCGCTCGCCTTCCGCAACTTCGACGATCTGGTCGGCGGCGGCTCGACGGCCGACGCACTGCAGATGGATCTCGACGTCGCCGCGACGTGGAACCTCGCGACGCTGAACGGCGGCGACGCGACCGTCGCCGGCCCGCCCCGCTCGGTCGCCTACTCCGGATTCGAGAATCTCGTGGGGGCGCCGTCGGCCGCGGACGTCTTCATCATGTCGCCCGCAGGAGGACTCACCGGTTCTCTCAACGCTCGCGGCCCCGCCGCGTCGCTCAGCGTCGGCGATACGCTCGACTACACGGCGTTTACATCGACGGTCTCCGTCGATCTGACAAGCGGTTTGGCGACGGCGATCGGCGGCGGAATCGTCGGCGACGCAGTCGGTGCGAGCATCGAACACTTGTGGGGCGGCAGCGGCAATGATGTGCTGGTGGGCGATGCCGATGTCAACCTGATTCGCGGGAACGCCGGCGACGACGTGATCAATGCCAAGGCGGGCGTCGACGACGTCGACGGCGGCGCTGGTTCGGATCGCATCGAAGTGGAGGGGACGGAAGCCGAGTTCGATGCGATCATCGGCGGTACGGGCGGCGTGGGCGACGCCGGCGACGACGACTTGATGATCAACGTCGGTTCGGGGCCGGTGACGCTGAACGGCTTCAACTCGGTGTACAACGAGTTCGCCAACAGCATCGATCGCTACGACGCGCGAGGGCTGCGGCAGGGCAACGGCGGCGGCAACGACTTGCACTTGGGCTTCACGAGCATCGTCGACGCGCCGACGGTCGATGCGGGGCCAACGACGACGACGTCACGACGTCGTACCACAATATCGACGAAGTCGCCTACGACGGCGGGCGCGCGGACGACGACCACGTGACGCTGGTGTTCACGCCCGATCAACTGGGCGCCTTCACCACCGCGGATATCCAGACGGTCCAGCAGTACTTGGCGAATCCGAGCGGCTTGACCCTGAGCCTGACGCAAGACGACGCCAAGGGGAATTTCTCGGCGACCAACTTCGAGTCGGCGTCGCTGGCGGTATACGACGACGACGTCATCATCGACATCACGGCCTGCTTCATTGCAATCGTGAGCGAAGACCAGATCGTGGTCGGCACGTCCGGCGACGACTCGATCCAAGGCACACCCCTGGTGGATCTCATCTTCGGTCAGGACGGCAACGACACGATCGATGGGCTGGCGGCCGACGACTGCATCTTCGGCGGACGCGACCACGACTCGATCGTCGGCGGCAGCGGCGCGGACATCATCCTCGGCGGCTCGGGGAATGACACGATTCGCGGCGGCATCGATGCCGACCAGATCTTCGGCGGGTCGGACGACGACGAACTGTACGGCGATCAAGCGAACGACACGATTCACGGCGGCCGGGGGAATGACCAAATCTTCGGCGGCGCCGACGAGGACTGGCTGTACGGCGGCGACGGCGACGATTCGCTGTCGGGCGAATTGGGCCACGATCGGCTGTGGGGCGAGTCGGGGGCGGATTCGCTGAGCGGCGGAGCGGACAACGATACGCTCGACGGCGGCGCCGGGATCGACTCGGTCAACGGCGACGACGGCGTCGATAAGCTGCAAGTCTTCGGAACCGAAGCCGAATTCGACGTGCTGCGCGGCGGCAACCAGTTTGACGACCTGGAGATCATCGGCGGCGTCGCGGCGTCGGTCGATGGGTTCTCGCTGTCGGTCAACGGCATTGAACGCATCTTGGGCGCCGGCCAAGGCTTGAACGGCAACGTCAACGACAACGTCTTCAATCTGGCGGGCGTCACCTTCACGACGCTGAGCCCGTTGGCGTTCGTGAACGGACTGGGCGGGAACGACCAGTTGAACGGCAGCGAGTTCAACGACGTGTTGATCGGCGGCGACGGGAACGACTCGATCGCCGGCAACGGCGGCGCCGACTCGCTGGTGGGCGAAGCGGGCGACGACACGATCTCCGGCGGGCTGGGCAATGACACGATCGACGGCGGCGCGGACGACGATACGCTCAACGGCGACGGCGGCAACGACATCTTCCTGGTGCGCGGCGACGAGATGCTTGGCGATCTGGTCGTCAACGGCGGCGCGAACACGGACCGCATCCGCAACGCGGGGACGACCGACTTGGTGTTGGCGTCGTTCAACGCGCTGAGCCAGGCCTTTGAGTACCTCGAAGGGAATGGATTCGCGATCGTGGGGACCAGCGGCGACAACGTGTTCGACTTCCGCACGAGTGCGACGGCGAGCGACATCTATAGTTCGTCGACGGTGGTGTTCGTTTCGGTGACGCTGGTGAACGGCTTGGGCGGCGCCGACACGATCTGGGGCACCAACGCCAACGACTTGATGTACGGCGGCGGCGGCGGCGACCGGTTGTATGGCATGCACGGCAACGACACGCTGTACGGCGAGTCGGGGGCGGACAGCCTGAACGGCGGCTCGGGGATCGACTATTTGTACGGCGGCGACGACGTCGACGTGCTGACGGGCGGTGCGGGGAATGACTACTTCGTCTTCGCCGGCGACACGGCCAGCGCCGACACGATCACCGACATGCAGTACGACTTCATCAATCTGGCGGCGTACAGCATTCTGTACTCGCAGATCGACTTTGCGACGAGCACGTTGACCCTGAACGGCGGCAGCGGCGGCGGCAAGCAGATCATGATCCCCGGCGTCGTGACGAAGCCCGCCGCCACGCGCTTCGTGCTGTAGCCCCGTAGGACAGGCTTCCAGCCTGTCTGCATCCCCCGCTTATCTGCATTCGCGCCAATCGGCATTCGCGGCACGCCGACCCCGCCCACGGGCGGGGTCGGCGTACGGGGCGATTTGGCGTGCGCGGGGTGTTTGCGCGAGGGGCTCTCTCGATAACAGGCTGGAAGCCTGTTCTACGAGCCTGACGCCGCGTCTTCCTACAAATCGGAAACGATTCGGTCAACCGTTTTGCTCGAAAAGTAGTGAGGGTAAGTTCGCTTTTTTTAAGCAAGACGCGACGCGCCCAAGTCACTATCCAGACAGTGACTTCCGTGAATGAGATGCGCAGCGTCGTCCCCTCGGATCGCTCAACCCGAAATTGCGAAGACGTCATCGATCCAAGCTCGGGCGGCCTGCGTAACAACGGAAGTCATCGCATCCTTTCGAGGTTGGGAAACCATTGGGATTTCGAAAACGTCACGGTTGAGACATAGAGGATAGGGAGGACACAACCATGAAGAGCATGTTGCGGATGAGTGCGCTTGTCGCCGCGGTCGCGATCGGCGCCGCAGGCGGATCGGCGGCCGTTTCGCTGTGGAATACGTCGTGGACGCGGACTTCGGTGGCGCAAGAGCGAGTCGCCTTGATCCGCCAGAATCTGGCTCGCGCGGCCGATTTTTCGGAGGCGTTCAAACTCACGGCGCAGGCGGTGCGACCGTCGGTGGTGAGCATCAGTTCAGTCAAAAAGGCCAAGGTCGATATGCGGCTGCGGCAGCGTCCCGGTGCGCGGTCCGACATGCCGGGCATCCCCGATGAGTTGCGCCGCTTTTTCGGCGACGACTCGTTGGAACGGATGTTCCCGCAAGTTCCCGAAGGTTACGGCCAAGAAGGACTCGGCAGCGGCGTCATCGTCAGCGCCGATGGCTTCATTTTGACGAACAACCACGTCGTCTCGGGCGCCGACGAAGTCACCGTGACGTTCGCCGACGGCAAGCAGTTGAAGGCCAAAATCGTCGGCGCCGACAAGCAGACCGATATTGCGGTCGTGAAGGTCGACGCGCAAGGACTCCCCGCCGCGGTTCTGGGCGATTCCGACGCCGTCGCCGTCGGCGAATGGGTGTTGGCCGTCGGCAGCCCGCTGGGCTTCGACCAGACCGTCACCTCGGGCATCATCAGCGCCAAAGGGCGGCAAGTGGGCGTCACCAACGGCGGTTATGAAGACTTCTTGCAGACCGACTGCGCGATCAATCCGGGCAACAGCGGCGGACCGCTGGTGAACCTCCGCGGCGAAGTGATCGGCATCAACACGGCCATCGCGTCCCGTTCGGGCGGTTTCAGCGGCATCGGGTTCGCCATCCCGGTGAATATGGTGCAATCGATCATGACGCAGATCCGCAGCACCGGCAAAGTCACTCGCGGGCGAATCGGGGCCGCAATCCAAGACCTGACCGAGGATCTTGCCAAGTCGTTCGGCTACGACGGGCGTGAAGGGGCGCTGGTCGGCGACGTCGTCCCGAACAGCCCGGCGGCGAAGGCGGGCATCCAGGCCGGCGACATTATCGTCAAGTACCAACGCAAACCCGTGAAGACGTCGAGCCAGTTGCGCAACGCGGTCGCCGCGACGTTGCCCGAAACGGCGGCCGAACTAGAAGTGATTCGCGACGGGAAGCCGCGGACGGTGAAAGTGCAAGTCGGAGCGTTGTCGGAGGCCGATCTCGCCGCGAGCGCCGTGGAAGAGGCGGGAGCGGAAACGACTGAATCACTGGGAGTCGCCGTCCAGCCGCTCACGCCCGAATTGGCGAACCAGCGCGGCCTGAAGGATCTGAACTCGGGCATGCTTGTGACCGGCGTCCAGCCGGGCAGCATCGGCGAAAAGGCCGGGTTGCGCGAGGGGGATATCGTGGTGAGCGTCGGTGCTCAGGCGATTAAGACCGTCGACGAGTTTCGCAAGGAGTTGACGCCGCAGAGCCTGGCGGCAGGCGTGCGCCTGCAGATCGTGCGCGACGGGGTGACTCGGTTCCTGTTCGTGCGCGTAAACGGCTAAAGTCGACTCACGTTTCGGCGGTCGCAGAATTGCTCGTGTGAGGCCAGGTCTTGGCGCTGCAAGAAGCGCGCAAGACCTGGCTTTCTTTCTTGCTGTACCGTTGCGGGCCAAAATGGCAGTCGCTTTCCGCCGCTGACAGCCTGCGGGCCCTGGTCGGCCGACCGATTCCCGGCGGCAAACCTGGCAAACGACGCCCGTCTCATAATCCCATCCATTTCTCGCTCAAGCACTTGCGATTGCAAGGGAGAAACATGCAAGGGAGCGGTGGAATCTTCTGGCACGGCGGTTGCAATTGTAGAACGCAACCTCGCATGACGCGTGTCAAATCGGTTGAGACGCGGATTGCGGAACATCGGCCAGGAGAATCCACACATGCTAGCCCGCTGGGAATCGGTGGATTTGCGGAACGAGCTTGCGCGAATCCAGAACGAGATGCAACGAGTATTTGGACGCTCGCCCTGGACGCGGCTCGCCGAGCCCGCCTCGGGGCCGGCCGCCGGTCCGGCTGTGAATCTGTGGGAAGACGCGGACGCCGTATACGTCGAATCAGAACTCCCGGGGCTCGACGCCGGCGACGTCGAGTTGTTCGTGGCCGGTCGGCAATTGACCATTCAAGGCGAACGCCAGGCGCCGACGGTCGACAAGGGCGTTTGGCACCGGCAGGAGCGCGGCTTCGGCAAGTTCCGGCGTGAAGTCGAATTGCCGACCGACGTGGATGCGGGCGCGGTGGAGGCCGAGTTCAAGTTGGGCGTGCTGCTGGTGCGCCTGCCCAAGCGAATCGACCTGCGTCCGCGGAAGATTGTGGTCAAGTCGAGCTGAAATCCCTTGGAGAGGAGCTGCCCCCATGAACTCATGGCCCCGAAATGAACAGAACAATCCGTCCGCCCGCTGCGAGGCGACTCGCGCCGAGGTGTTCACGCCGCGCATCGACATTGTGGAAACCGACGCCGAATTGGTGCTGTACGCCGACCTGCCGGGCGTCGCGCCGGAGAATCTGGATGTGCGGTACGAGGACGGCCGACTGACGTTGGAAGGCCGAGTCAGTCCGCGGCAGTCGGACGTGCGCTACGGCGTGCGGGAGTATGGCGTCGGCAATTTCCAGCGTTCGTTTGCGATCGGCGAGTCGATTGATGCGAGTCGGATTGCGGCCGAATTAAGTCGCGGGGTGCTGGTGTTGCACCTGCCCAAAGTGGAACGAGCCCAACCGCGACGGATTCCGGTTCAGACCCTGTAAATCGTCCCTCCGGCGTTTGGGTCGACGCCTTGCCCGAAAGGGGTCGGGGTGTTACGTTTGCCGAATTGTCCGGGAAGCGCGCGGATTGGTTCCAGGCGGGGCGCTTCCCGGGTCGTCACCGGCTCCGGCGTCGGCTTTCGTTATCGATTACCACTGGAATTGGCTTCCATGGCGAGCTCCTTTTTCGGAATCTTGTTCCTGACACTGTTTCTATTCCTGCTGGTCGGCCTGACCGGTTGGGTTGTGTTTGGAACTGGAGATGAGAAGTAGCTCGCAGCACGCTCCAGACGAAACGCAGTCCGGAACGCAAACTGGAATGCAATCCGGGACGCAATCTGAAAACGGGCCGCGACGGACATTCAGGATGAACGCCGCATCATGGTGAACTGGCCGCGAGCAGCCGGAGTGCTGCTTCACATCAGCTCGTTGCCCAGCCCGCTCGGCAACGGCGACTTTGGTCCCGCCGCGTACGATTTCGTCGACTTCTTGCACGCCGGCAAGCAGCGATACTGGCAGACGCTGCCGCTGGTCCCCGCCGCCAAAGGGGACTCCCCCTACACCAGCTACTCGGCGTTCGCCGGCAACCCGTGGTTCATCAGCCCGCAGCGGCTGGTGGAAGAAGGTTTTCTGGATGCGGACGAGTGTCGTCGAGCGATCGCGGAAGCCGATGAGCAGGACGCGGACGCCTGCCGTCTGGCGCGACTGCGCCTACTCCAGCGTTCGGCCGCCACGTTCGCGGACGTCGCGACCTCGGAGCAATGGGCGGAGTTTGAACGGTTCGTCCAAGAAGAGCGAGTTTGGCTGGATGACTTCGCACTCTTTACGGCCTTGGCCGAACGGCTGGGAACGGCGGAGTGGAATCGATGGCCCGAGCCGCTGAGCCGTCGCGATCCGGCGGCGCTCGCCGACGCTCGTCGCGAGTTGGCCGATGCGATTCAGTTCGTGCACTACTTGCAGTACCAGTTTGCCCGGCAATGGCGAGCGCTGCATGGCTATGCCCGTGATCGGCAAATCGCCATCTTCGGCGACATTCCCATTTTTGTCGCCTACGAAAGCGCCGACGTGTGGCAGCATCAAGCGCTGTTTCACCTCGACGACGCGGGACGACGAACGGTCGTCGCCGGCGTCCCGCCCGACTACTTCAGTGCGACCGGGCAGCTCTGGGGCAACCCGCTTTATCGTTGGGACGTCATGTCCCGCGACGGATTCGCCTGGTGGGTCGCACGCCTGCGTCACAGCCTAGCGCTGTTCGATCTCATTCGGCTCGATCACTTCCGCGGTTTCGAGGCGTATTGGGAAGTTCCAGCTAGCGCCGAGACGGCCGTCGAAGGGAAATGGGTGCCTGGCCCGGGCCGCACGTTTTTCGAAGTCGTCGAAAAGCAACTGGGAGCGTTGCCGCTGGTCGCCGAAGATTTGGGGTTGATCACGCCCGCGGTGCTGGAATTGCGCGACGCCTGCCATTTCCCAGGCATGCGAGTCTTTCAATTTGGGTTCGACGACGACTATTTGGGCCAGTACCACCGTCCCCATTCGTACCCAGAACTGTCGATCGCTTACACGGGAACGCACGACAACGATACGGCCTGCGGCTGGTATCTGGCCAATGCTCACAGCGACGTCGGCCATCGCGTACGCTCGTACCTCGGCTGCGACGGAACGAACGTTCATTGGGACATGATCCGCGCCATCGGCAAGTCGGCCGCGACGGTCGTCATCTTCCCGCTGCAAGACCTGCTGGGGCTCGATTCCAGCGCGCGGATGAACGTGCCGGGCGTCGGCGCCGGCAACTGGCGCTGGCGCTACACGGCCGACCAACTCGCCCCCGCCCTCGCCGAACACCTGGCGTCAGTGACGGCCGAAGTAGGGCGCGCGTCGTAGGACTTGCGGGGCGCCGGTACGAGAAAACGTTCGACCTGATTTCGGAACTGCGCCACGTCTCGACCCGATCACCGAGTGGTTCGTAGATTCGCGGCGTCGGATCCGCCGTGTTGTTAAACTGGTTGTTGCGCCGACACCCCTCATCCCCTGCCCTTCTCCCCGCGGCGGGGAGAATATCCGGGAGCATCACAATCGTCTGTCGTTGCGCGAGTGTCGTTGCAAACAAAACGACGGCAGCTGTTGCAAGCACAACGACGACAGTGTTGCGCAGCGGGTCCGAGGTAAACGACAGTGCGTTGCGCAGCAATCACTCCCTGCGAATTCAAAGCGACGAACGAACAGAGTCCGGGTTTGCCAATCACTCCGAATTAACAGGTTTTTGCCCCTCACCCCGCCCCTCTCCCCGTCGCCCCGACGGGGAAGAGAGTGGACTACCGATGCTTGCGGCTCGACGTCCACGAGTTGCTTGCAAAGACTTCGTCCACCGACGCGGCCGCCATTGCCGCGGCGGCCGCCGCGGCTGGGTTCGCGACGAGGCGCACGTTGTCGACGTTCGCATCTTCGTTCGCGTCGCTCACTAAACTGCGGAACCGCAGCTTGAACGCGCTGCTGGAAGCATACGGCGACAGGTCCACCGTCTCGCTCACCCACTTGTCTTCAGGACTCACGTTGCCGCTCAAGCGACGGACGTCCAGCGTCCAGGTGACGCCGCCGTTGGTCGACACATCGAGCGCCAGATATTCCCCCGCGTCGAAGCCCGATTCGATGAGCCAGTCGAAGGTGAGCGTCGCGGTGCCTTGGCCGGCGAGCGACACGGAATTGGCGAGCGACAAGGTCGCGTTGCTGGCGAGCCCGTCGACTTCCGCGGAGCGCGTCCCCTGCGTCGCTCGTTGCGTCGAGCGGTACCAGTCGTTCTGCGCGTCCTCGACCCACAATCCATTCCATTCGGCGACTTCAAAACTATCCTCGAACAGCACCACTTCGGCGGGGAGGTTCGCGACAGATACAAGCAGTTGATCGGTCGACGACGCTCCGTCCGCGTCAGTGACTCGCAGCCCGACCACATAGACGCCGGGGCTTGAAGCCAGGAAGCTCGTACTGACGCCCGTCGCGTCGTCATACTGACCGTCGGCGTCGAAGTCCCACGCGTAGCTGGCAATATCGTTCCCCGGGTCGCTCGACCCCGCCGCGGACAAGGCTATCGGCTGTCCGGTAAAGCCCGACTGGTCGGCGCCCGCATTTGCCGTCGGCGCCACGTTCGCCACGTTGACGACGACGGTTGTCGTCGCGGACGCTCCGCGGTTGTCGGTCACCTGCAGACCGAGCGTACGGACGCCGCTGACCGTCGTCGTGAACGACGGCCCCACGCCCGTCGCGTCGTCGTAGGCGCCGTCGCCGTCAAAATCCCACGCGTAGCCGACGATCTGCCCGTCGGGGTCGGAGGAAAGTGCAGCCGTAAGTTGCACCGAACCGCCTTCGTTCATCGCGTAAGGGCCGCCGGCCTGGGCGACGGGCGACGCGTTGGGGCCGAGCGGAATGCCGGTGATGCGTACGTTGTCGACGTTGGCGTCCTCGTCGGCGGCGCTCACGGTCGAGCGGAAGCGGACCTTGAGATTGCTCGACGCATACGGCGTCAAATCGACCGTCGTCGCGTGCCAGACGTTCTCGGGGCTCGAATTGCCGTTCAGTCGTCGCACATCCGGCGTCCACGAAGCGCCGCCATTGGTCGACACATCGAGCGAAAGGAACTCGCCCGCATCAAAGCCGCTCTCGATGAGCCAGTCGAAGGTCAACGTCACTTGCCCATAGTTCGAAGCATTGACGCCGGTCGCCATCGCCAGCGTGGCGTTGACCGCCGAACCATCGACTTCCGCCGAACGCGTCCCTTGCGTCGCACGCTGCGTCGACAAGTACCAGTCGTTTTGCGAGTCTTCCACCCACAGGCCGTTCCATTCGGCGACCTCAAAACTGTCCGCGAACAACACGATCGGCGCGTCGTTGTCTTCGTTTGCAATTGAGACGCTAGCGATCGGCAGCCCCGTATAACTGGAATCGGAACTGCTTGAGGCGAGCGTCACTTCGAAGGACTGATCGCCGTCGACGAGGCTGTCGTCGACGCCCGCGACGACGACGGTCTGCGGCGTACGCCAATTGGTCGGAGTGAAGACCAGCGAGTTCGTCGACAAGGCCCCCTCGCCGACATCGCTGACCGCCAGTTGGACCACGACGTCGCTGGCGGGCGGCGTGTCGAGGACGACTGAGAAAGCGGCCGTCCCGCCGTTTTCCGACGTGCGCAGGTCGGCCGCCGCGGTGACCGTCACGCCGGGGGCGAACGCCAGCCGCAGCAAGTAGGAATCGTAGGATCCAAGGTCGTTTCGGAAGATCTCGCCCGTAGGGGTCACGACGGCGTCGCTGAATTGGCCGGAGGCAAGGACGTTGCCGCGAACGTCGAACGACAGATTGCGTACTACCGAAGTGGAATTCGTCGTGGGGAGCAGGACGGTGTCGAGAAGTTGACCATCGGCGGCCAGCCGCAGCACGAAGTCGGCGCCATCTCCCTGAGGTTGGAAGATCACTGTGCCGCTGGACGGATCGAGGTCGGTCGCTCCATACATCCGCCCGAGCATCCCGATTCGGCCCTGAGCGTCGATGTCTAAGTCGCCCAGCGAGAGCCGATCCGTGCTGGCGACTTGCCCGACATCCAAGAAAGTTCCATTCGCATCCCAGCGCGCGAGGAAGACGTCGTTGGCTCCGGCGCTGGTGATGCTGGGCGTGCCTGGACCGAAGTGGACGCTGTCGGCGAAGATCGATGCAACGTAGAGCGTCCCGTCAGGGGAGCGACTCAATTTCTGAGTGGAACCGCTGGCGCCGTCGCCGAAGATCTGGCGGACCCAGACGACGTCCCCGGCGGGGGACAGCTTCACCAGGAACGCGTCTGCGCTTCCGACGCTGGTGAGCGTCTGTCCGCCGATTTGCGTCTCCCCGACGAAGTATCCGGTTAGGTAGAGGTTGCCGGCGTCGTCCATCTGCGGCGAGCGAGGGTTGTCGTTCCCGCTGCCGCCAAAGGTCGCCACGTTGCGGAAGGCGCCCGCGTTGGAGAATTTCGCGACAAAGACGTCGTTTCCGCCGGCGCTGGTGCGCGACGTCGTCCCGGCGCCCGGATCAAAGTCGACCGTCTCGGCGAAGACTCCGGTGACGACGATGTCGCCGGATGCATCGACCAGCGCCGCGACCGCCGTCTCGCTGCCGACGCCCCCCCAGCTTTTGGCCCACGCAAAATCGCCCTGGGCGCTGAAGCGAGCCAAGTATGCATCGTTGGAGCCGGCGTTGGCGAGCGTCGTCGAACCAATCGTGAGCGGTCCCGTGGCGGAGCCTACGATGTAGACGTTTTCTTGATCGTCGAGCGCCACGCCGCCTGGAATCGTCGATCCCGATGCGACGCCGAACGTCTGAATCCACAGGAGCGTTCCCGCGGGCGAATAGCGGGCGAGAAAGCTGCGAGTGGCCGTAGACGACAGGGAGTGTTGCACGTCCGATTCGGGCGCAAAATCGACTGTGCCGGTAAAGCTGCCGAGTGCGACGAATCCGCCGTCGGCCGTAGCCTGAATGTCCACGGTGTAAACGGTGGAGGGGCCGTCCAGTCCCATGAGTTGCCGCGCCCATCCGGCTCGATCGTCGTCCGCATTGATTCCCAAAATGGGGCTCGAAGTCAGCGTGTCATACGCAGGATCGGTGCTCGCGGCCATCAGCGTCACGGCGAACGCGGCGGGGCCATCGACGCTCGAGTCGTCCACGCCCTGGACGACGATGCCTTGCGGCAGATACCAGTTCGACGGCGTAAAGACGAGCTGCGTCGGCGAGACGGTCGCCTCGTCGGCGGCGTCGACGCTTAGGTTGACCACCACATCGCTGGTCGGTCGGCTGTTCAAGCGCACGGTGGCGCTGTCGCTGGCGCCGGTCTCGCTGGTGAGCAGCCGACTCGGCGCGGCGACCGCGATGCTGGGCGTCGCCTGTTCGACCGTCAACGTGTATTGCCCTACCCGCCCATAGGCGCCCGTGCTGCGCACACGCAAATAGCGAGCGACGTTGGAGTCAAATACCAGTTCCGCGTCGGCGCTGTCGCCAGGATCGGCGGTCGCGACCACATTGCCGCCGGCATCGAGCAGGTCGATGACGGCGTCCAGGTTTTGTCCGAGCGCGGCGCCTTGGACCGACGCACGAAAGGCGCCGTCAAGACCGACAGGCAGACGCCACACGTCGACGTCCTGATTCACCCCGATCACGCCGGCGCCGCTGAGCGCCCCGCCGACGTCGGTTAGGTTGGACGCGGTCGCCGTCGTCCCGCCGTGATCGTCCGCGCGATATCCAAATCCGTTCGTAGAGCTAGCGAGAATCGCCAGTTCATCCTGCGGCGCGCCGAGTTCGTTATTCCAGTTGAGCCAGTACTGATCCTCAAATCCGAGCGACGAGGCGTTCATGATGCCTTGCCAATCGTTCGCCAAGTCGAAGGCGTTGGGCACATGCCGCAGACCGAAGCTGTGCCCTGCTTCGTGCGAGGCGATGCTGCCGATCGTGCTCGCCGAACGATTCGCGCCCGTGGAGGTGACTGGAAACACATACGCGACGTTGGGGATCGACGTGGTAGTGAACGCATTGATGTACGCCATCCCCGCAATGCCCGTGCTGGCGTTCAGCACTTGGTGCGTGCCTCCGATCGCCAACCGCAAAGCGACTCCGTCTGCAGCGCCGGCCGGCGCTCCCGGCGCCAGTTGCGGCGGTTCGACGGTCGTCACGTTGATCTTGAGCGTGGCAAAATCCTCGGCCACGATCGCCCACACATCGTGAATGAACGCCAATTCGTCGGCATTCAAGGTCGCGGGATCGCCGTCGCGGTCCAGCGGCGGAGAGACGACGTTGGAATAGCTTCCCCACACCGATTCGAAGTGGCCGTCGAAGTCGAGATAAATCGACGCCGTCGCCCCGGGCAAGCTGTTGAGCACCGGGACGACGAATCCCTCGCCGGCGGCAGCCAGAACGGCGGCGCCTCCGTCCCCCTCCGCATTCGCCGCCGCCAGATCGAGCTGTGGATCACAGATGTCCATCTCATCGTCGTGGTGGTCCAGGTGCTGCGATTCGGCTTCGCGGAGCAACCTCGCGAGTTCGTCTACGTCGTTTCCGGCGGAATGGACCAGATGGCTGAGGTCGTGATACCCGTCTGCGCGCTGCAGTTCGACGGTCCCCGCCGCGAGTTCCGCGAGATCAGGCGAGATCACGTCAGGCAACAGGTCCGCCGCCATCACGCGCCGCGCCTCCAGCGACTCCGCCCACAACGTGCGTAGCCGCCGACGTTGGTGCGTGGAGCGCCGCACGGAGTGCTGAGAAAGGCGTCGAGTTGCGGGGGAGCCGGCGAAAGTGGTGGGACGCATGGAAAGGCGACCTCAGGGGGATGGAGGTGGTGCATCACCGTGTTGTTCCGGCGTGCGTTCTCCAATCCATGCGTGAAGCGTCTGGATTGCGTCCCAAAATCTGCGGACGGGCCGCCGTATGCTTCGTCTGTCGGTTTCACTCAAGCCAGAGGGTTCATACATCCGCTGGACTTGGCCGATCACTGGCTCTTGATCAGCTCTTCCGCCTCCGCCAGGAAGAGCTTCAACGACAGCCGGCGATTCCAGACCGGCGCCGCCTGCAATTCTTGAGCAGCCGATTCCTGCGCCTTTGCGAGTCGCTCGCGCGCCGCCTCGACTTGCTGCAATCGAAACTCGGTCATCGCCAGCAGCAACTCGACGTAGATAGGCGACGATGTGCCGTCGCCTTGTTCGCGCGCCGCGAACAACAGCGTTTTGGCTTCTTCAAATCGCCCCGCACGGTACAGCAAGGCGCCGCGGACTCGTGGGGGAATCTTCTCGTCCGACACGGCCGTCTGACGCAGTTCGAGTAGCCGCGGCGGGTCGTCGCCGCGGCGAGGCGCTATGGCGATCGTCCACCACAGAAAAGATCGCTCCTCGTCCGTAAGCTTTCCATCGTGCAGTTCGATGAGTCGTGCGCACACCGTTTCGTAAACGTCGTGATTGCGCTGCGACGCCGCCAGGACGGCCGCACGATAGAGGTCGAGCACGCTTCCCGTGTTTCGAAAACTCTGAATCAATTCGTCCCGAAACGTCAGCGGCGCGTCTAGTTTCATCTCGCGGAAAAAGATGGGCGCCAGGCATTTCATTCGGAGCGTATGGTCCGAGAACTCCACGCGAAACGGCAAGGCGTCCGCCACGTGCGCCGCTTTGACCGCGGCCTCGAATTCTTGGAAGCTACGCCGCACTTCCGCTTGTCGGCGCTCACGGTCCACTTCCGCGATGGGGGCTTCTAGGTCGCTCAACCAGCGGTTTTGTTGGAGCTCCCACTGGACGCAAGCCCATGACAATCGAGGACCGATCAGGTCTGGCGCCTTCTGCATCTCCGACTGACGCAGGCGATTCGCGGCTCGGTTGAGCATCGCGGTCGCCTCGTCCCAGCGTTCGGCCTGGGACAAGCGGCGACCGGCGGCCAGCAAGCCGTCGATCGCGATCAGTCGCGTTTCCGAAGTCACCGTGCGATCGCCTGGCGATTCGAAGACCTGGCGATCCAGTTCCTGCGCCATGCGTTGCGCAGCGTCGACTTCCGCCTGAGCCTGGCTCCAGATCAAACAAGCCTTCGCGCGCGCCACGCCCTGTGCGGCATCCTGAGGCTGTGACGCAAAGTACTTGGCAAGTCGCTCATCGAAACCGGCGGCTTCCAGCGGCGCGTCGTAATCGCCGACTTGATCCTGGAGCGATTGGAGCGGCTCCCGCCAAGGGAGATCGGCGGGCTGCAGGACCGGCAAATCGCGTTCGGTTTCCCGTTTGAATGCGAGCGCCAAATCGCCCGACTCCAGTCGTTCTACCGAATCTGGGATCGCGGGCAGGTTGGGCGCCCCCCAAATGACGAGTTGGCCCAAGTTGGTGGCTGCCGCCAATTGACGACCATCGGCGCTGAAACTCACGCCGTACAGACGTTCGGCGCCGTCCACCCGCAATTGCAGCATCTCCGTCGCCGTGGCGACATCCCAGAGACGGACGACGCCGTCCTCGCTGGACGAGGCGATTCGCCGACCGTCGGGCGAAAAGCTGATCCCCGTGACTCCGCTCGTGTGGCCGTTGAGGACGCTGAGAAACTGCGGCGAACGCCGACCGTAGACGGCAATGACGCCAGCCGAGTTGCCGACTGCGAATAAGTCGCCCGTCGGATGCCAGCCGATGGCGAAGTCGCCGTCTCCCGCGGCTCGATTGAAGGACATGGTCGCGCCCTGCAAGGTAATGACTTGAGGCGCCACCCAACCGGATGTCGCTATTGCGTCTCCTTGGGGCGACCACTCAAATACCAGGCTGCTGCTCGTGTCAAGCGTCTCTGGCATTGGAATCGGCTCCGCCGTGCGACCGTCGCGGATACTCGAAATCCCGACGTCCGCGACGATGGCGACTCGCATCTTGTCGGGACTCCACGAGGCGACGACTTCTCGATAATCCGGACACGGCATCGCCTGTAATTCCAATCCAGTCAGGCCCTCGTTGACGACGAGTCGTCGCCCCGTCGCAGGCCGCAAGAGCGTTCGACCATCGCGCGACCAATCGACCCCGCGAGAATGTTGCGTAAAGTAGCTGACCTGCGGCTGGGCAGTGACGCCGTTCCAAACGACGATATGTCCCGACGAGTGTCCATTGGCGAGCAGCGTTTCGTTGACAGCGGCGATCTTCGAGCCGTCGGCAGACCAAACCACTCGGGGTGCGGCATGTCTCACCACGCCGTTCGACTCTGACGGGTCCAGGTCGCGGGCCCAAGAGAGATCGGGCGGCGACAAGCGATAGGGCGGATGATCGACCAGCTTGCACCGTCGGACTTCGGCGAGCGCGTGGTGACCGCACAGGGCGGCGTCTACTCCGCGGGCGACGGCGACGAACTTGAGCGCATGGTCCGACAACCGATGCGTTTGCACCAGACTCATCGACCGCACGTCCCACACGCGCAGCGTATGGTCGCTGGAGACGGAAACCAAACGATGCTCGTCAAGCCACGCGAAGTCCCAACAATTGGCTCGATGACCTACGAGTCGGCCGCTGGTTTTCCCATCGGCGCTCGCCAGTCGAATCTCGGGGCCCTCCAACGTCGCGAGAAGACTCCCGGACGGATTCCAAGCCATCTTGTAGCCCGGCTCGTTGCTGACCTGTTCCAACGGCTGCTTGGAACCGTCGGCGAGCGAGAGGACGACTCGCTTACCGTAACGGAGCCCCAGCGCGAGCCGTTGACCATCGGGATGCCAGTCGATCCCGCCGCCCAATTCGGCGCCGTCGCGAGAATGGATGACTTGGGCGTGCTTCGTCTCGATATCGACGAGGATGACTTCGCCCCGGCGGTTGGCGGTCGCCAATTGTCGGCTGTCGCGCTTCCAACTGAGCTGTTCCACCTGCCAGTTCGCCCAATCGTTCACGTCGCTGAAGGGCGTACCGCTCCACACCTCCGCGCCGTCGTCCGCGCGCACGATGACGAAGCGTCCTTGGCCGTCGTAGAGCGCCAGCATGGCGCCGTCCGGAGACCAATTCATCAAAGCGGGCGCAAAGGCCGTTTTCAGGCGGCGTTTTCGAGCGACCGTGCGTGCGTCCCAGATGTCGATCGCGTCCGCGGTCGCGCCGGTTGCGAATTCGGTTCCGTCAGGACGCCACGTCGCGATGCCGGTGATCTGCGGTCCTTCGAAGGTCAGCCGTCGGAACGCTTGGTCGACGCAGTCCTTCAAGAAGTACCACTCCCAAGCGCGAAAGTCCGGCTTTCCCGCCGCTGGAATTGATTCGGCCAACAGGCGTTCCAAGCGACCATAATCCCGTTCACGCAGCGCCTGGTGCATGGGAAAGAGCCGAGCGACGTACAAGCGCCACAGCGCTTCCCGCTCGGCGAGTTCCGCCTTGCGAGCCAAATCGCGCTGCGTCTCCGCCGCCTGTTCGGCCGCCGTTCGCAGTTCACGTTCTCCCGCTTCGGCGCGTTGCGCCTTCCCGAGCGCCGCGACCGTCCGTTGCTCCTCGGCCTGCAAGTCGCGCAGACGATCGGCCGACTCCTGCTCCGCACGCGTTGCACGGATCGCTTGCCAGGCGGTCCCCGCCACCGTCGCCAAGATGCCCACCGCCGTCAACAACAGCATCGAAGCGAAAACGCGATGGCGTTTGGCCAGTTTGACAAGGCGATACAGTCGCGACGGAGGCGCGGCCTGGACCAGCTCTCCTTCGAGATAGCGCGTCACGTCGGCCGCCAAATCGCGGGGCGACTGATAGCGGCGCTTGCGATCCTTCTCGAGCGCCTTCATCACGATCCAATCCAACTCGCCCGCCAAAGCGCGGCCCAACTGCCGAGCATCCATACTGCGATTCGAGGCGATCGTGGCCGACTGCTCGGCCGTGTTCCTCATCATCCGTTGGCTCGGCATGGGCGGATCGACCTCGCGGATGATCCGCCGCATCTCATCCAGCCCCGAACCATGCAGCGACTCCTTGTCGAACGGCGTCGTTCCGGCCAACAATTCGTAGAGGATGACGCCTAACGAATAGACGTCGCTGCGCGTGTCGACATCGTCGGCGCTGAATTGCGCCTGCTCGGGACTCATGTACAACGGCGTCCCGACCATCTGTCCGTAGGCCGTATAGATCGTGTGTTCGGTGAGCGGCTGCGTGAGGGCTTTGGCGATGCCGAAGTCGATGACCTTCGGCAGCGGCTGGTCGTCTTGCATGGTGACCAGGATGTTCGACGGCTTCAGATCGCGGTGAATCACCCCTTTCTGATGGGCATGGTGGACGGCGCCGCAGATATCGACGAACAGCTTCAGTCGCTCGCGGTTCGACAGTCGATTCTCATCGCAGAAGCGTGTGAGCGGCACGCCGCGGACCAATTCCATGACGAAGAACGGCCGACCATCGCTCAATATCCCGCCATCCAACACGCGCGCGATGCACGGATGATCCATCACCGCCAGCGCCTGCCGTTCGGCTTCAAACCGCGCCAACACCGTCTTGCTGTCCATCCCAGGACGAATGACTTTCAGCGCCACGCGCCGCCGCACCGGTTCGATTTGGTCCGCGACGTAAACCAACCCCATGCCGCCTTCGCCCAGTTGTTCGCGGATCTTGAACCGTTCGAGCACCGGAAAACCGGATTCCTCCCGGCCTCGACGTCGACTCCCAGCTTGATTCAGAGCACTTTCTTCCGCGGCGTTTGGGCGCGAATCAATGGTCGCCGGGCAGGCCGCTAGGCGTACGGCCTGGTCGAGCAGATTGCTTTGACCCGATCGGCCGGCTTCGATGAGATTCCGAAGAAACTCGCGTCGCTGCTCATCCCCGCCGGCCGCTTGCTCCAACAGCGACTCCAATTGGACGGGATCCGCCAACGCCTGAGCCGCTTCAAACACTTCGCGATTGGACCACGGCGACTTTCGGGCGTCTTTCTCGTTGCGCGTCATGTTGGTCGCACCTCGCCTGCGTTTTTCTATCGGGCCCGTCGGGGGCCGCTCGCGCGCCGCGCCGCGGTGCGACGACGGCGCGCAAGTCTTCCCATAGAGCAAGGCGTAGATTTCGGACCGGGCGTCCCAAACGGCCCCATCGGTTAGTCCGCTGCGAGCCCGCTCGCATGCACGGCGAACCACGAGCGGGCATATTCCCAGAGGCGGTAGGCTGCCGAACGCGAGAGCCCCAGACACTCGCCGGCTTCCGTCACCGTCAGCCCGGCAAAGAGCCGTAGTTTGACCAATTCGGCCGCTTCCTGATCATCCGCAACCAGACGTTGCAGCGCCTCGTCTAGGTCGAGCAGCGTGTCCGGGTCCCAGGGCATGGCAAGGCCCGCCAACTCGGCGTCATCCGTTTCCAGGCGCACGGCTTGCGAGCCGCGTTTGAGCGCGTTTTTCCGTCGCGCTGAATCAATCAGAATGCGCCGCATCGCCTCCGCCGCCGCGGCAAAAAAGTGGCGTCGCCCCTCCCAACCGTTCGGCGGCGCCCCGCCGGCCACTCGCAAATAGGCCTCGTGCACCAGCGCCGTCGCTTGCAGCGTATGCTCGACTCGTTCCCTCCGCAGTTGCCCGCGCGCCAACTTTCGCAGCTCGTCGTAGACCAGCGGCAACAGTTCGTCCGCCGACGCCCGTTCGCCCCGCGACAACTGCTCCAACAAGTAGGTGATGTCCTGCGTCACTGCGAGTTCCTCCGCCAACGTGAGTTGCAAGCGGAGTCTAGGACGGGGCGCGGCGCGATGCAAGCAGCGCGCGGGTGCGCGGCTTGTGCGGTGCGGCGGGAAGGGAGTTTGTAACAGGCTGGAAGCCTGTTCTACGGCCCGTTCTCGGCTAGCCGCCTTTGCGCGCGTCGCGACGGCGATCTGTTTCGCGGAGCGTGATTTTGCGCAGACGCAACTGCGTCGGCGTCACTTCCACGTACTCGTCGTCCTCGATGTACTCGAGCGCCATTTCCAGGGACATTTTGCGCGGCGGACGCAGCAGGATGTTGTCATCGGTGCCGGAGGCGCGCATGTTGGTGAGTTTCTTTTCTTTGGTCGGGTTGACCGCCATGTCGTTATCGCGAGCGTTCTCGCCGACGATCATACCTTCGTAAGTCTCTTCGCCCGGCGCTACGAACAGGTCGCTCCGTTCCTGCAGCGTGTTGAGAGCGTAGGCGTTGACGCGTCCCGACACCATCGACACTAGCGCGCCGTTCGGACGCCGCGGAATGTCGGCCTGCACGGGCCGATAGCCTTCAAAGCGATGGTGGATGACGGCCGTGCCTTGCGTGGCGTTGAGCAGTCGAGTTCGCATGCCGATCAGGCCGCGGGCGGGAATCGTGAAGCTGACGTGCGTGTAGTCGCCGCGCGGGTCCATATGCACCAGTTCCCCGCGCCGCTCGCCCACCAGTTCCATCACCGGCCCCAACTTGTCCGACGGCACCTCCACCACCAGCGACTCGAACGGCTCTTCTTTCCCCTTCGGCCCGTCGCGGAGAATGACGCGCGGCTTGCCGACCGACAATTCAAATCCTTCGCGGCGCATGGTTTCGATCAGCACCGCCAGGTGCAGCACGCCGCGCCCCGACACGGCGAACGCTTCGCTGCCTTCCATCGGCCGCACTCGCAAAGCCACATTGCGTTCCAGTTCGCGCGTCAGCCGTTCTTTCAGTTGCCGCGTGGTGACGTACTTGCCCTCGCGGCCGGCGAAGGGGGACGAATTGATCGTGAAGATCATCTCCAGCGTCGGTTCGTCGACGGTCAACCGCGGCATGGCCACGGGACGCGAGGGGTCGCACACCGTGTCGCCAATGTCGATGTCCGGCAAGCCGACCAGGGCCACGACATCGCCCGCCTGCGCTTCGGACACCTCGACGCGTCCCAGCTTGTCGAACGTGTGCACTTGGGTGAGCTTCCCGGTCATCGTCCGGTCGCCCTCTTTCATGACGACCACCGACTGCCCCGGTCGCACCTTTCCTGACTGCAAGCGGCCGATCGCGATGCGTCCCACGAACTCCGACCAGTCAAGCGTCGTGACCAGCATCTGCAGCGGCGCGTCGGGCTCGACTTCCGGTCCCGGGACGACGTCGAGCACCATGTCGAGCAGCGGATGAATCGATTCCGTACGCACGGCCGGGTCGTGCGTCGCAAACCCCTCGCGCGAACTCGAAAACATATGCGGAAACTCGGTCAACCGATGTTCCGTGTCGAGTTCCATGAGCAGGAGGAGGGCTTGGTCGAGCACTTCCTGGGGGCGGGCGTCGGGGCGGTCGACTTTATTCACGACGACGATGGGGCGGAGACCGCACTCGAGCGCTTTGCGGAGCACGAAGCGCGTTTGCGGGAGCGGCCCTTCGGCGGCGTCCACCAGCAGAATCGCCCCGTCGGCCATCCGCACCACGCGTTCCACTTCGCCGCCGAAGTCGGCGTGGCCCGGCGTGTCGATGATATTGATTTTCACGCCCTTGTAGGGCAAAGCGATGTTCTTGGCGAGGATCGTAATGCCCCGCTGCCGCTCGAGTTCATTCGAATCGAGAATGCAGTCGCCCTGCAGCTGACTGTCGCGAAACTGGCCGCTTTGGCGCAGAAAACAGTCGACCAACGTCGTCTTGCCGTGGTCGACGTGAGCGATAATGACAATGTTTCGTAAGTCGTTCCGTCGCATAGTTTCCGCAAGCCTGCCCTAAGTTCCGATCGTCCGCGTTAAGCCCGGCATCGTAACAGATCCCCCGCCTCTTGGGCAGACCGTCGCCGCACGTTCACACCAGTCGTCAGGTAGAATGGAGAGCCGACTCGCCCGGAGCCCCCTCGGATGAAAATCACCTCCATTCCCCAGATCTTCCGCAACGTCAAGCGCGGATCGGAGATCATTTCCATCCTCAGCCGCTATGGGTTGGCGGATTGGCTGGCGCAGCTCAACATCGACTTCATCAAAGATTCACTGCGCAATCGGGACGGCGAAATCCTGGCTCGGCACACCCGCGAAACCCGCATCCGCCTCGCCCTTACCGACCTTGGCCCCACCTTCATTAAGCTCGGACAACTCCTCAGCACCCGCCCGGACGTCGTCGGCGTCGCCTTGGCAGACGAACTCCGGCAACTCCAATCCAACGTCCCCGCCGACCCGCCCCAGGCCGTCCGCGATCTGATTGCCGCCGAATTGGGCCAACCCGTCGACGAACTGTTCGCCGAGTTCTCCGACGTCGCACTCGCTTCCGCCTCCATCGGCCAGGTGCACCGAGCGATGATGCACGACGGCGCCTCGGTCGTCGTGAAAGTGCAGCATGCCAACATCGAATCGATCATCCATGACGACCTGGAAGTGATCGCGTGGCTGGCGCAGGTGGCCGAGATGATGCCGGAACTGGTTCCGTATCGCCCGAAAGCGATGGCGGCCGAGATGGCCCGCACGCTCCGCCGCGAGTTGGATTTTGCGCTCGAAGAACGCAATTTGCAGCAATTTGCCACTCAATTCGCGGACACGCCGTCGGTCGCCATCCCGCGCACCTATCCCGACTTATGCACGTCCCGCGTCGTCACCATGGAGTTCCTGGAGGGGATTAAGCTGGCCGACACCAGCCGGCTCCGCAGCGAGGGGCTCGACCTGGCCGAAATCGCCCGTCGCGGCGCGGAAATGTACGTGGACATGATCTTCACGCACGGCTTCTACCACGCCGATCCCCACCCCGGAAACATCGTCCTCCTGCCGGGCAACATCATCGGACTGCTCGACTTCGGCATGGTCGGACGGATCGACGAACGGCTGCGCGAGGACATCGAAGCCATGCTGATGGCGATCGTCAATCGCGACGTCCTGATGCTCACGTCGCTCATTAAGCGCGTCGGCACGCCGCCCGCGGAACTCGATGAAGGAGCGCTCGGCGTCGACGTCGCCGACTTCTTGGGGACCTACGCCACGCAATCGCTGACTCACTTCGACCTCGGCGGGGCGCTCAATGAAATCGTCGAAATCATTCGCCGGCACCAAATTCACCTGCCGGCCCAAGTCAGCCTGCTCATCAAGACCCTGATCACGCTGGAAGGCACCGGACGCCTGCTGCATCCTGCCTTTAGCCTGGTCGAGATCATGCAGCCGTTCCATCGCAAGATGCTGTTGCGGCGTCTGTCCCCCGCGCGCCAGATCCGCAAAATGCGGCGGATCTACTGGGAATTCGAAAACCTGCTGGAGATTCTGCCCGGACGACTGATGGACATTCTGCAGCAGATCCAAACCGGTCGTTTCGACGTGCACCTGGACCACCGTGGACTCGAACCGTCCGTCAATCGGCTCGTCCTGGGAATGCTGGCCAGCGCTCTGTTCCTGGGATCGTCGTTTCTGCTGAGTTACAAAGTGCCGCCGCTGTTGTTCGAAGGGGACGGGCTATTGGGAGTCCGCGACCTGTCGCTGCTCGGGTTGGGCGGCAGCGCGACCGCGATCCTGATCGGCCTCCGGTTGCTGCGCGCCATCGGCAAGTCGGGGCACTTGGACCGGAAAGACTAGCGTCAAGCGGGAACGGTTACGCGGCGCGTTTCGCTGCCTCCCAGGCGGGAACCGCCGGTGCGGCCGCGCCGGCCGTCTCGACCGGCGACTCGCCGGTCGCTTCGACGCCGGCCGATTCTTCCCGAGCGGCCCGTTGGGAATCGACGTAACCCTTTAGGATGGTTTCCAGGGCGGCATTCAGTTCGTTCAGTTTCGCCAGGACTTCGTCCTGACGCGCATCGAGATCTTGGAGAAGATTGATCGCCGAAGAATCGTCCGCCATGCCCGCCCCGCTCCGCAAGTGACAACAAGCTACTGTAGTGACATCGGCGCGCGGCGCGGCGGATTTCAATTCCCCCGCGGCAGCGGGAGGCGCTGGGGAGGTCGGGACGGTCGTCGCATCGCGCGGCGGGACGGAAAGTTATCCCTAGAAACACCTTGGCGCGACTAGACAGGTCGCCGGCACATCGTGTAGACTACGCGACCCTGTTCGGCGAGAGAAAATAGTGACCTTGTGGGCGCCAGAGACCCGAAACTAAAGGGTCAGGCAAAGATTTTTGGAAGGACCTAGGAGGAAAGATGGTTAAGTTGGTAGTGCGCGAGAAGGAAACGATCCAAGAAGCTGTCCGCCGATTCCGCAAGCTCGTCGAACGGAGCGGAATCAAGAAGGAAATGCGTCGCCGCGAGTACTACGAAAAGCCGAGCGAAATCAAGCGTCGCGCCCGTCTGCGTGCCGAACGCCGCTCCCGCCGCACTCCCACGACTGGTGTGTAATTGAGATTACTGGCGTTTAATTGAGCCTACAGGCGTCTCACGGACCCTGTCCTCAAACGTCTTTCGCCTCCCGCCGGACTCTCTCTTTCTCCGGCTTCACGCTCGAGGCAAACCGTGCTTGCGAATCATGTTTCGCAAGCACCTGGGGCCTATGGTCCGGACTCGCGCACTGGCCTCTTGAGCGCACTGGCCTCTTGAGCGTGCCTGCTTCGCTTCAATCGATGGCGACCCCGCGCAAACTGCCAACTCGTATTGCCAGTCAGAGCTCTCGCAGAAAACTCGCGGAATCTTCGTGAACGCTGAATATCGTTCACGGAAAAAAAGAAAGGCGGCGGGGTCCCCTCGAGCTCCCAGCTACTCCCCGCCGCCCATAGCTCTGGACGCCTCTCCCCAGGGCGCCCACGCTAACCAAAGCTAGCTTAGGCGCGGCCCGAGTCAAATCGTCCAGGCTATTTTTTCCTAAAATTCTTCCTATTCCCCCCAGTCCAGCCCAAAATCGAACCCAATTGCCGAATGAGTGAGAGCGCCGACGCTGATTCGGTCGACGCCCGTGCGGGCAATCGTCCCGATCGTCGTGAGGTTCACACCGCCGGAGGCTTCGAGCTGAACGTCGGGCGCCGTGGCATTGCGGAGGGCGACCGCCTCGCGAAGTTGGGCCGGCGTCATGTTGTCCAGCAACACGATGTCAGGCCCTTCGGGAAGCACCATCCGCAACTGATCCAGGGTATCGACTTCAATTTCCACAAGGGCGTCTGCCAAAGCCGCGCCGCCATGTTCGCGCAAATGAGCGCGAACTTGACGAACCGCTTCGGCGGGCGTGAAACGACTGCCGCCGTTTTCCCGACCTTGAGCCCCCAAGGCCAGATGATTGTCCTTGATCAGCACAGCGTCGAAAAGCCCCGCTCTGTGGTTATTTCCTCCCCCGCATCGGACGGCGTATTTTTCGAGCTTCCGCCAGCCGGGAGTCGTCTTACGGGTGTCATATAGACGGGCGGGAGCGTCGCCGATCGCGTCGAGGTAACGGCGCGTCAGGGTGGCGACGCCGGAGAGACGTCCCAAGATATTCAGCAGGATCCGTTCGCTGGTGAGCAGGTCGCGCGCGGGCCCCGAAACGACCGCGACGCACTGGCCTCGTTCCACCCGCGCACCGTCCTCGAGCAGCGGCTGAAACTGAACGCTGACTTGCATTTCGTCGAGTGCACAGGCGGCCGCTTGAAGGCCGGCGACGACGCCCACGTCGCGCGCCACGATGCGGGCGGCGGACTGCGCGTCGCGCGGGACCAGAATCACGGTAGTCCAATCCCAAGATCGATCGAGGTCTTCGCGCACCGCCAGCCGCACCAACTGTCGGCAGTCGTCCTCCACCTGAGCGTCCCAACTCCACTGTCGAAACTCTTTCGCCACGCGCCGCATTCCCTCTCACAAACACTCGAAATCGATTGACGAGCGCTCCCTCGCGCCCCTTCGCGCTTCCGTGCCACTTCCGGACTTCCCGCCCGGCGACTCGCCAGATTGCCGAGCGGCCGCCATAATACCAGTCGTCGATCGGCTCGGCATCCACCAAGCGGATCGAACGGCGTGGGGCGCCGAGGTGCGGAGATTGGAGTCATGCGCAAAAGCGACCCTGCGCGACAGCGTTGGACGTGGGTTTGGCGGCGCGTCGATCGACAGGTCATCGCGGCGCTGACCGCGGGCGCGGCGTTGGCCCTGGGGTTGGGAGCGGCCGTGCAACGACTGTCGCCGGTTCCGGCCCCCGCCGACCACTCCCCGCTCCTCTTTCAGCTCGATATCCATTCGGCCCCGTGGACCGAATGGGCCTTGCTGCCGGGGATCGGCGAAGGGTTGGCGAAACGGATCTGCGACCAACGCAACGCACAAGGCGGATTTCAGTCGCTGGACGACGTGCGACGCGTTCGCGGCATCGGTCCGAAAACTTGGGAACGCATGAAAGCGCATTTGAAGTCATCGCGGCCGGCGAGCAGTCCGCCAGCGAGCGAACAAGGAACGTGAAGTGGATTTTCAACTTGCCAGCCAATTCGCGCCGTCCGGCGATCAACCGCAGGCGATCGCCGCGCTCACCGCCGGCGTGGAGCGCGGCCGACGTCATCAGGTGCTCTTGGGCGTCACCGGCTCGGGCAAAACCTTCACCATGGCGAACGTGATTCGCAACGCCAACCGCCCTGCGCTGGTCATCTCGCACAACAAGACGCTCGCTGCGCAATTGTATTCCGAGTTCAAGGAATTCTTCCCGCACAACGCGGTGCATTACTTCGTCAGCTACTACGACTACTACCAGCCCGAAGCCTACATTCCGCAGCGAGACATCTACATTGAAAAAGATGCGTCGATCAACGAGGAGATTGATCGCTTGCGTTTGGCGGCGACCAGCGCGCTCGTCAGTCGCCGCGACGTGGTGATCGTCGCGAGCGTCTCGAGCATTTACGGATTGGGGTCGCCCGACGACTACAAGGAGATGATGGTGCCGTTGATTCGCGGCCAGACGCTGGATCGCGACGAAATGCTCAAGCGGCTGATCGACATCCAATACGATCGCAACGACGTCGCGTTCGAGCGCACCAAGTTCCGCGTCCGCGGCGATTGCGTCGAAGTGTGGCCCAGCTACGAAGAGTTCGCGGTGCGCATCGAGTTTTGGGGCGACGAGATCGATCAGCTTTCGATCATCAATCCCACGACAGGCGAAACCATCTCGACGCACGACCAGTTCTTCATCTACCCCGCCAAGCACTTCGTGCTCCCTGAAGAACGGATCGCCGGCGCCGTCGAATTGATCCGACAGGAACTGGAAGAGCGGCTGGCGCAGTTGCGCGAACAGGGCAAGCTGCTCGAAGCCCAACGGCTCAGCGCCCGTACGCGTTTCGACATCGAGATGCTGAGCGAAGCGGGCTACTGTCCGGGAATCGAAAACTACAGCCGGCCCCTTTCTGGTCGCCCGCCCGGCTCCCCGCCTTACACGCTGTATGACTTTTTCCCCAAGGACTTTTTGCTGTTTATCGACGAGTCGCATGTGACGGTGCCGCAGATTCGCGCCATGTACGCGGGCGACCGCAATCGCAAAATGACGCTCGTCGAACACGGCTTCCGCCTCCCCAGCGCGCTCGATAACCGTCCCATGACGTTCGAGGAATGGGAACAAAAGGTGGGGCAAGCCGTGTTCGTATCGGCGACGCCGGGCGACTATGAACTGGCCAAGTCGAGCGGCGAGGTGGTGGAGCAAATCATTCGCCCCACCGGGCTGCTCGACCCCATCATCGAAGTCGTTCCCGCACGGGGCCAAGTCCCGCATCTGCTGGAGCAGATCCGCGAGCGAGTGGGCCAGGGGGACCGCGTCCTCGTCACCACGCTCACCAAACGGCTCGCGGAAGACCTGGCGGCCTACTTCAGCAAGGAGAAGGTCGCTTGCAAATGGCTGCATAGCGAACTGGATGCGTTTGAACGCGTCGAGTTGCTGCGTGATTTGCGGCGCGGCAAGTTCGACGTACTGGTCGGCGTCAATTTGTTGCGCGAGGGGCTCGACCTTCCCGAAGTGTCGCTGGTCGCAATCATGGACGCCGACAAAGAAGGTTTCCTCCGCAGCGAAACGTCGCTCATTCAAACCATCGGCCGATCGGCGCGCAACGTCAACGCGAAGGTCATTCTGTACGCCGACAAGATGACCGATTCGATGCAGCGCGCAATTGAAGAAACCGAACGACGCCGCGCGATTCAAGAAGCCTATAACCAAAAGCACGGCATCAAGCCCGAGACGATTCGCAAGAACATTCATGCCGGCATCGAGGCGGAAGCCGACGCTCACCGACGCGCCAACGCCGCCGTGGGGCGCGAAGACGAATCGCAGATGATCACGCAGGAGTACCTCAACGAGCTGGAAGCCGAGATGCTCGCGGCGGCGGAGGCGCTTGAGTTTGAGCGAGCGGCTGCGGTGCGCGATCGCATCACGCAGCTGCGCGATTCGCTGGGCAAAAACCTCCGCGAGGTCGACGTCAAGTCGTACCGCCCCGATAAGAACCGCAGTCGTCAACGAACCGGCAAAGCGCGCGTGCCGCGGCCGAAGAAGAACGCCTGAATCCGTCAGAGACTTCACTCATGCCCGAACGCGAAACAGCCAATCGCGACGCAGCGGAACGCGCTGGCGCACATCCCCGCGAACCCTCCGGCGGCGGCTCCGACCCGCGAGTGTTCTTCGCCGCCGAACGCACGCTGCTGGCGTGGTTGCGCACCGGCATCGCCACCATCGGCCTCGGGTTTCTCGTCGCGCGTTTCGGCTACTTTCTGCGGATGGTTCAGGGCGCTCATCCCGAAAGCTCCGCGACCTCCACGTTCTTGGGTGTCGGCCTTGTCCTTCTGGGATCGCTCCTCATTGCGGCCGCCACTTGGCAGCACGAACGATTCCTCCGAGTCCTCGGACGCCATGAACTCCCGTCGAAGTACTCGGCGCGATTCGCCCTCGTCGTGTCGGCCTTGATCGCCGCCTGCGGACTCGCGCTCGCAGGCTACTTGGCGCTTCCCCGAGGCCTGACGTCGCCGTCTGAGTCGGCGCACGCTCCCTCTGCTTCGCCTGCTTCCACAGCGCCATGACCGTTACGGCAGTCGACGGCCGCGGTCATCTCCAAACCATCACTTCCGAGACGCCGCTGCGCGACTTGCCGCGGTGGGTGAATACGATCCGCAGCCGAGTCGTCTTCACCGGGTCGCAGCGCACCTCGTTCCACACTCCGCCGGTCGGCTGCGCCGGTTCTCGAGTTGTCTCGCGGACGGGGGAGAATTTCTCGCCGTCCCAGAATTCGAGCGAAAACCGCTCGGGCGGCTGCACGCCGCCTCGATCGTCGTACAAGGCGAGCTCGACGCGCCTGAATTCAACCTCTTCGCCGAAGTCAATCTCCAGCCAATCTTGCTCGTTCGGCGACTCGTAGGCGGTCCAGCGATTGTGCGGCGCGGGGGCGAACGAAGTGAGTCCGTCATTGGCCCACTCAACCTTGTCAAACCTCGAAGTGTGAGAGGCCTTGGCTCGCGGATGCTCCGCGCCCGCTTTCCGGAATGCCAAATTGCCAGCCGGCGGCGGCGCCGGTGCGATCGGACGTTTGCCAGGCCCCCAGAGCTCGATCTCGCTGAGCCCCGACCAGGCGTCGGCGGCGTGATGAATGCGAAACCGAAACTTCGAATCGTACGTCGCCGCTTTGCGTTCCAGAAGATCAAAGCAATTTGCGCGATGCCCGGCGGGCGTTTCTCCGTGTCGCCAGCGTCCCGCCGCCGGCATCCACTGCTCGTCGCGCCACTGCTCCACCTCGATCTTCCGAGGCGCAGCAACTCGAGGGTCGCGCACGCCGTCTGCATTGTCGCGATCGTCGAGCACATACAGAGCGATCACTTCGATGGGACGCGGCGTCCCCAAGTCGATCACCACCTCCTCGACTCGCTCGGGCGAACCAACGCTGGTCCAGCGATTGGGGGGATGCACGTGGTACCAGTAATTTCCATCGACCAATTTGGCCGTCGAAGTTCCTGGGGCCGTGAACGATGCGCTCACGCGGGGATAATACCCGCCGTCGTTGTTCACCGCATAGTTCACCCAGTCCGCCGCTGCCTCGGTCGCCTTCAACGCGTTCGGCATCCCCGGCATCCCCGGGAAAGAGGCACGCGTACTTGGCCAACGGCCTACGCTTCGCTCCCACCGCCCGGTTCCTAACCCAGGCAACCCCGGATCGCCAGCCGCCCCCGGCAGTGCGGCTCGCAACGGACTCAGGTCCGACTGCTGCGCGATCACGAAACCATCGGCGAGCACCGTGAAGCCCCGCCCGCGACCGTACCGAGTTCCCTCGCGATCCCAAAGGATCGTGAGTTCGAACCCCCGATAGGGGACGCGGTCCAACGCAAAGTAGTCCCATTCGGCGGGCGCCAGCGGATACAACACCACCGTGTCATTGTCCTGCGGCCGCAGCCCCGCGAGCCCGGTGATGATTAAGTCGCAAAAGCCCGAATGGAAGTAATGCTCGCTGTGATTGTACGTGTCGTGCCCTTCGAACGACCCGGTCGACGGATGGAGCGCCTCGGCCAAATACGGACGCCCCTCCTTGCGATGCGAACGGGCATAGGTCTGCAACAGACGCAGGTAGTCGGCGTTCGTCACCGGCGCAGGCTGGGAGCGCTGCAATACATTCGCCATCGCCTTCAGCGTTTGCGTGGTCGCGTACGGCCACGACTGGCCGCTCCACCAACAACAGTGCTTCTGCAATAGGAACTGCGGATCGCGACGCTCGACCGTCGTCGGGCCGAACGCGTCGGCGAAGTACTCCGGGTCCATCAAGAACTTCCAGGCCCTTTCGAATCCCTGGTCGTGGTCGAGCATATCGAACTGCCAGGGGACGTAGCCGATCAGTTCGCGACCGTGCGGGCTGCCCGCATAGCGGCCCGTCTGATAGGTAAGCGTCAGCGCTTTGTTGACGTGCCCCTCCAACTGCTCGTCTTGCTTGAACATTGGAAAGAAGAATTCGCGTTTTGGATCCCAGAGCTTCTGTTGGAACGCGTCCTTGAGCTGCCTCGCCTGCCGCCGGTACGCATCGGCGGCCGCTTCGTCTCCGGCCAACTGCGCCATGCGCGACAGCGCCATGGCGTCGGCCCACAAGTAGGCATTGAACGACGGTCGATAACTGGGCGCGCCGCGCAAGATGTCGCGCGTCTGTCGACTGTTGATGTTGAACTCCATCCCGTCGTCGTGCCCTGTCTGCCAGTACAGTCCGACGTCTTCGACAAAGTGCCGTTGGCGCCACGCTTCATGATTCTTCGCCAACAGCGGCCAAAGCCGGCGAACACCGGCGGGATCGGGATGGACCTGATGAAGCGCCCAAACGGCGTCCGCCAGCCACGTGCTGTAATTGCGAGGCTGAGCGCCAGGCGTCCGCATCCAGTAGGCCGCATAGTCGCGCGCGATCCGCGGATCGCGTAACCAACGTGATTCGTAAAGTTGGTGGCCCGCTGGGCAACTAATGGCGCCATAGGCCCCCGACCAAAACGGACGGTCGATGAATTCCGTGAATAGGTATCCCGTGTCTGGCGAACCGTAGGTCAGATGCTTGGTGAGCAACTCCCAACGGTAGTAATAGGTCGTGTTGAGGTCTTCGTCGGGGCATTCGAACAGCGGGATATGGCGGTCGTACCAGTCCCAGTCGCGATTGTCCCAGAAGGACTGGCGTTTCAAGAGTTGGTCGGCGTCGAGGACCGAGCCGCCGCGAACGGCGACCGTTTGGGCGCTCCCCAGCGACGCCAGCGCGGCGATCAAGCAGACGGCGCTGAACGCAGGACGAAACAACGGTAAACAACGCGACATCTGGCGCCTCGCAAAAACGAAAAAGCCCCTGTGATCCGGTTGGGATCGCAGGGGCTTCAGTTTACACGTCGCCGTTTCCGGCTCGCAATCAGCTCAAACTACGGCTTGGCTTCCGGGGCCGGAGCTTCCGCAGCCGGGGCTTCGCCGGCCGGCTTCGCTTCGGGGGCCGGGGCTTCCGGGGCCGGCGCTTCCGGAGCAGGTGCGCCTTCCGGGGCCGGGGCTTCAGGCGCCGGAGCTTCCGGTCCGCCCGCCGGCTTGCCTTCCACGCCCGCCGGCGTCTTCACCTCGCTGCTCATCTGTCCGCCGCCCGGCGTCGCCGGCTTATCGATCACCGGCGTTTCCTTCACTCCGCCGCCATCGCAGCCGACCGAAACGCCCACCAACGCCAACGCCGCCACCAGTGCGAGCAACTTCTTCATGATTCGCTTCCTCAATGTACTCGAATTCGTTGATCCGGGGCCGAGCCACGATTCGCCGCGAACTCACCGAACTCCCGGCTGTTCACTACGATCCCGACGCTCGCACGCCTATTCCCGAAGATTTTTAAGATTCTAGCGAATCCCCTTCCGCTCGTGTCTGGGCGACCGCAAAAAATGCGGGAATAATGACGATCCCTCGAGCCTCTAGGGGAAGGGCGAACCAGCATGAACAACTCGGGTTCCTCCCAGCCAAACGCCAGCCCACCGCTGATCCGCGCGCCAATGCTCACAACGCAACCGATTTCCGTTACGCCGCATACCGTCGCGACGCCCTTGGCGCCGGCGACGTCCACGAGCGTCTTGGCCGGCGCGGATGCGGGCGCGCTGCCGGGCTCTGCGCCTGGCGCGCTGGCGGAAACCGAATCGCTCGAACGACCTCCGCGGGATCAACAGGAATTCGAGGCCGGCGATCAGCCGCTGACGCCCCGCCATCTCACGGCGCTCGTCCACGCCTACCACGCCCCGCTCTACCGATATGCCTTCCGGCTGGCGGGCAACGCCCAAGACGCAGAAGACCTCGTCCAACAAACGTTCCTCGCCGCCCATCGCCGCGGCAGCAGCGTTCGCGATCCAGAACGAGTCGGTTCGTGGCTCTATGCGGTGTTGCGCAACGCGTATCTCAAGAGCTGCCGTCGCCTGCAGCCGGTCGCCGCTTCGACCGTGGAAATGGACCTGGATGGACTGCCGGGCGTCGCCGCCCCCGACCGCTGGGAAGGGCGCGATTTGCAAGAGGCGCTCGACGCCTTGTCGCCCGAATTCAAGATCGTCGTCCTGATGTTTTATTTTGAAGACGCTTCCTATAAGGAGATCGCGGACCAATTGCAGATTCCGATCGGGACGGTGATGAGCCGCTTGTCGCGCGCAAAGGCGCTGCTGCGCGGTCTGCTGCTCGATCAGCCCGCTGCCAAGCATCTGCCGGCGAAGCCGCTGCCCGCGAACGCTCCGCCTAACGCTCCATCCCTGGCTCCGCTCCTCCGACCGACATGCGACCGCCCATGAACTCTCCTGCTGAACTACACCAGATGCTCGACGCCTGCCGGCCCGAACATGCCGACTGGAACGAGCCGGAAATGACGGCGCTCGCCGCAGCGCTCGCCCACGACGACGCCCTGAACGAACTGCAGCTCGCCAGCCAAGCGTTCGATCGCGCCGTGCAGTCGCAAATCGCCGACCTCCCCGTGCCGGCCGGATTGGCCCAGCGCCTGTTGGCTCAATTGACCGCGCCCGAAGCAGCTTCAACAGAGGTAGGGCTCGCAGAGCCCGCCGCGGCGGCGTTTCCGCCGGTTTCGCGTCGAGCTCGTCGAGTTTGGTTGTCGGCGACGGCAGCCGCGGCTTGCCTGACGCTGGCACTGAGCGGCGTTTGGTGGTGGAGTCACACGGTCCGACCGCCGGCGTCGGCCGAAGAGTTGGCGGCGGCCGCCAGCGAATGGGGCACGGCGCTCCAGCAGTCCGAGACCTGGAACTCCGCGCTCGAAGCCGCGCCCCGCGAATATGCCCCAAGTCGCCAAGTGCGCGCCAAGGCTCTGGGCTGGCAGACGATGTCGACCCCCTTTGACCGGCAAGCGACCAGCTACGCACTTCAAGGTCCCTTGAGCGACGGCTGGCTGATCGTCTTGCGGTCATCGGCCTCGTTCTTGCCCAGCGATGATCGCCCGCGAAAATTGCCGACCACCGGCGCCTGGGCGGTGCACGCGTGGGTCGAGGGCCCGCAGGTCTTCATCCTCGTTACTCGCGATCGCCCGCGGCACGCCGAGCAGTTCTTGGCGCCCCGCGAGCTTGCGGGCAATTTCAAGCCGACTCATGCCGCCGCTGCCGGATAACCGACAAGCGTAGATGACGGCTGCGCAGCGTATTCGCGGTCGCCCACAGCTTGTAACGGGAACGGCCCCATGCGACGCTTCGCTTTCGCGGTCACGCTAAGTCTCTGCAGCGGAATCCTTTGGACTTCAGCGATCGGCTTCGCTCAAGAAGCCGAACTGGGGCCGCCGATCACCTCGGAGCCCGCGTTGCAAGCGGCCGACGCGCCTCCCGGCGACCTCCCGCCGGTCGATTTGCCCGCCGAAACCGCGTCCGACTCGACCGCGTCCGACTCGACCGCGCCCGATGCGCCGACGCTGGAGACCCCCACGCTGGACGCTCCGACGCTCGAGTCTCCCGCGCCGGCGCCGCTTCCTGGCCCGAAGCTCGACCTCCCGCAACCGCCGCTCGTCCGCGAACGGCCGCTCACACAGTTGAAGCCGCCCGTCCACGGGATGCCGATGGTTCCCCACGACTCGGCCTACCAGCCGCACTACCCGCGGCTGCATGGTCCGTCGTTCCCAGCCCCCCCCGATCGCAAGGCCGAAGCGCAAGAGGCCATTCACCGTAAAGCCGAACTCAAAGGGGCTCAGCGCCAACGCCGACTCGCTACGCAGAAGTGGTTCGGCTACAGCAACAGCCGCCCCAGTGCGTCGGCGGCCCCTTTCATGGGCATCTATTCGCCCTCCTGGTCCGGCAACAGCAACACGCCGTACCTGTGGAACGGCAGCACTTACTGGCCCAGTTCGATCCGCGAGGATCTGTACCTCCGACGGTAGACGCCTCCCGCCGGCGGCTCGCCGCGTTTCCGCGGCCCCACCGCACTTTTTACACGACCGGTGCAGCAGCAAGAAAACACTGCTGCTCAAAAAAACTGCTGCCCAAATGCGACGTAACTTTCGGTAAGTCGCAGCCTACGACGCCGCGCGGCTCGCAGGCGGCATCGACAACAGGGCATCCGCACGCGCAGCCCAGGCGGAGTCTTCTAGATTCGCGGCTTGGCTGGGGCGCGCCAACTGCTGTGCGACGAACTGACTATGGCAGTGCGGGCACTCCACCCGCCGACCCAATAGTTCCACGCGCACTTCCAAGCGTCGACCGCATGTCGAGCACTCTTGCACAAAATAAGCAGAGCGTAACATCGCGCTGATTACCCCCATCCAGAACGGCGAACTTCCGATTTTCAGCCCGAGGGACCTTCAGGCAACCGGACGAAGTCTACCCCTCAGCGGCCCAGGCTTCAACCCTTTTTGCCGCCAGCTTGAGAAATTCTCATCCCTTAAACCCAGCTCAACGCCGGATACGACGCCTTTATAGACAGTAACCTTGAAGAAAAGGTTCGCGCCTGGAGAAAGTTTTGGGAGCAAAAGGGATGCGCCGAGGTTACTGGTTGTCTCCCATGAATACGTTGCCCAAGCCGCCCAGGATCGACCCCTGTTCCTTCGATCCCCCAAGCTGCGGCGCGTTCGCCAAGATCCGCCCGGCCAACCGCGAGAACGGCAGCGACTGCAGCCAGATCTTGCCAGGCCCCGTGAGCGTCGCCAAAAACAGCCCCTCGCCGCCGAACAACGTGTTCTTAAATCCGCCCACAAACTGAATGTCGTAGCTCACCGACGGCGCCAACGCCACCAAACACCCCGTGTCGACGCGCACCGTCTCCCCCGGCGCCAAATCACGGTGCATCAGCGTCCCGCCCGAGTGAATCAGCGCAATGCCGTCCCCTGATAGCCGCTGCATGATGAACCCTTCGCCGCCGAACAGCGCCACCCCGATCTTCTTCTGGAACGCGATGCTCACTTGAATCCCCCGCGCACCGCACAAAAAGGCGTCCTTCTGGCAGATGATTTCGCCGCCCATCTGGTCCAAATGGAACGGGAGGATTGATCCCGGATAGGGGGACGCGAAGGCGACCACTTCCCGGGCTCGCCCTGCGTTCGTGAAAGTCGTTAAGAACAGCGATTCACCGGTGAGCATCCGCTTGCCCGCCGTCGCCAATTTCGACCAAAACCCCTGCCCCGATTGCCCCGGGTCGCCGAACACCGTCTCCATCTTGATCCCAGACGTCATGTACATCATGCCGCCCGCTTCCGCGATCACCATTTCGCCCGGATCCAGCGTCACCTCGGCGTACTGCATCTCCTGCCCAAAGATCTGGTAGTCGATTTCGTCCGCTCGGCGCGTTTTCCCGTCGAAGCTCTGCCCTCCCGCATAACCGCCGCCCGCATAACCACCCGGCGCAGGGCCTGAAGCTGCCGCCGAGTACGCGGACGCCGCATCGACGGTGAACGACGAGCCGCACAGAGGGCAAAAGATGTTGCGCCCCGCCAGTTCGTCTCCCAACTGAACGCGCTGCCGACACGCCGGACAGGTCATCGACACCATGCAGGAGACACTCCTTGTTCAAACTGGATCGTCGCGAACTGCCGAGCAGGCCGAGGCAGTCAGGCGTCGCGAAGTTTTTTGGCTTCCGCCTCCAACGTCGCGATTTCCGACTCCAAACGCCCCACTTCGCCCGGCTCGTCGTTTTGCTTTTTGGCGCCCGACAACTGTTGACGCAGCTTCTGCAGCCGTTGATGAATCACGTCGAGCCGCTTTTTGTCTTTCTTATCCATTTCGATTCGCCGTTTCCGCCGTAGTCTTGGCGAGCAAAATCAACTTGTTGCGAGAAAAGGGGCGTTACTGCGCGGGTGGCGCAGCGGCGTCGAGCGACGGAATGCGCTGCGAAACCGCCGCTGCCGACGACGACTCCGTCTTCGGAATCCGCTGCGCCTGCCGCAAGAATCCGCCCATGCAGACCACGAGTGTGGCGAGCACCAGATTGAGGGTCAACCAGGTACGCGCGTTTTGCCGCACCTTCTGCGCCAGTTCGCTGCGGCCTGACAGCAGGCTCGCGATGTACAACACGACCAGCGCCAAGAGGAACTTGATCCCGAACATCATGTGGTACAGCTTCCCGGGCAGTTCCGACTTGTCGAGCGTATAGTTGGCGACCAACAGCCCGAAACTGGCCAGTCCCGAAAGCAACAATAGCCCCGCGGTCGCCATCACCACCTTCGACCACCGCCCGCGCAGCGCCGCCCGGAGTTGTTCGTGAGCGGCTTCCGGCAGTTCGGCCGCCGCCGGCATGAGCGCCAGACGCTGAAACAACGCGCCCCCCATTAACGCGATCGCGGCCAAGATATGCACCCACCGCAACACCATCCCCGCCAACAACAGCCCCGACATGCGTGCCTACTCCCCGTCGATATGAGAAAACTCGTCCCCCTCGGCCGTTCGCGAACCGAAGTCACCGACCTATCGTAGACAATTTGCGCCGTTCGACAGCCCCTCCCGCTTCCAAGGCCGCCAAGTTGACCCGCCCCGCCGTCTCCCTCTAGACTCGCAATTGAACCCTCGACCGCTCCTTTCGTGCAGGAAACGCTCGCCGTGCCGCTCGCTTGCCGCCTCTCCGCCTTCGGCGCCTTTTTTCTGCGGTGCACCGCCGCACTCGCCCTGCTCGCGCTCCTCGGCTGCGATTCCAACGCGCCATCGACGTCGAAGACCGAATCGCCGTCGTCGAGCGACGTCGCGGCGTCTTCGTCCGGCGCCGCGGACGCCGCCGCCAGCGATCGCGACGTCGCCTCGGCCAAGCCGCTGAAAGTGGTCGTCGTCGACGACCCGCCGCTCGCTGAGGCCCTCCAGCGACAATGGAGCACCATCGCGGAGGAGCCGCTCGAACTCACAACGCTCACCGCCGCCGACGTCGTCGCCGCCGACCGACTCGCGCCGACCGACGTGATCATCTATCCTTCCGCGCTGCTGGGCGTGCTCGCCGAAAAACAAAGCCTGCAGCCGCTGTCGGATTCCTTCTGGAACGGGGACCGGTTGGCCCGCCGCCAACTGCTTGAAATCCCGCGCAAACGGCTGGCGGTTTGGGGAGAGAAACCGCACGCCGTGCCGCTGGGAGAACCGACGCCGGTGCTGATTTATCGAGCGGACTTGTTCGAGTCGCTGGGGTTGGCCGCGCCGACGCACTGGTCCGACCTGCAAACGCTCGCTGCACGGCTGTCGACGCGCGAGGAGGCGGGCACGTTCGCCCCCCCCGCCTCCGATCCGTGGTACGGATTGCTGGAGCCGCTGGCGCCTGGCTCGGCCGCTCCGACGTTGCTGTTGCGCGCGGCTTCGTACGCACGTCATCGCAATCAATATTCGACGCTGTTCGACATGATCACCATGGAGCCGCTGATCGCGAGCCCGCCGTTCGTCAAAGCGCTCGACGAGCTGGTGGCCGCGCACGGCATGAATCCGGGACCGGTACTGGAGATGGACGCCGCCGCCGTGCGTCGCGAGCTGCTGTTGGGACATGCGGCGGCGGGCGTCACGTGGCCGGTGGCGGCCGACGCGCCGGGCGCCGTGTCCCGTCCAGAATCGGACGACGCCGCGACGACCGAGGCGCCGCGCTGGGGAATCGCCGCCGTGCCCGGATCGACCGAGTCGTATGTGGCGGGCCAGAAGCGGTGGGAGGCTCGGCCGGAGGAGGATCCGGCCAGCGTGCCCGTACTAGGGCTCCACGGACGCCTGGGCGGCATCGCACGCAGTTCGCGACGCACCGCGGCTGCGGCCAACCTGCTGGCCATGCTGTCGACCGCCGACTGGAGCACGCGCGTGTTGCATGCCAGTGCGGGGACGGGCCCGAGCCGCACGACGCATCTGGATCAGCCCGATCGCTGGGTCGACGCCCCGCTGGCCGGCGAGCCGGCTCGTCAGTACGCCGCAGTGATTCAAGAGACGCAGCGGGCCCCGCTCTGGCTGATCGTACCGCGCATTCCCGGACAAGCTCGCTATCTGGCCGCGCTCGATGAAGCGGTCCGAGCGGCGGTGAAGGGAGACATGGCGCCCGAAGAGGCGCTGCAGGCAGCGGCGGGCGAATGGCAAAAGATCACCGACGAGTTGGGACGGGATCGCCAGAAAGCGGCTTACCGCCAGTGTTTGGGCGTCGATCCCTAGAAGGCCGCAACCGCCCTAGACAGCCACTCTGCCGCTCACTAGAATTCGCCCTATCACCGAACGACGGGGCGGTAGCTCAGTTGGGAGAGCGCTGCGTTCGCAATGCAGAGGTCGAGGGTTCGACTCCCTTCCGCTCCACTTCACGCAAGCCGTTGTCAGACTCTGACTTTGTCAGCGACTGACAGCGGCTTGTTTCGTTTGACAGGCGAACCCTTCGATTGTCGTGGACCGCACCGTCGGTCCTACGTTGGATCGACGGAGCGATCCACGACGATCTGGTCGCCGAGTTTCAAGCAATTTCGGCTTGCGCGAATTCTCGAACAGTTCCGCGCCGGCCGGCAACGCGACGGTGTAAGTCTTGCGGAAAACGGTTCCCATCAAGATCACCTGGCTACATTCAGCTTCGGCAACGACTCTCGCAGACGCGCAATGCCCGCGTCGCTCACCTGGGTGCTTCTGAGGTCGAGCCGTTCGAGCTGAGTCAGTCCCCTGAGGTGCGCCAATCCCGCGTCGCTCACCTGGGTGCCGCTGAGGTCCAGCTGTTCGAGCCGAGTCAATCCCCCGAGGTGCGACAATCCCGCGTCGCTCACCTGGGTGTTGCAGAGGTCCAGCTGTTCGAGCTGAGTCAGTCCCCTGAGGTGCGCCAATCCCTCGCTGCTCACCTGGGTGTTGAAGAGGCCCAGACGTTCGAGCTGAGTCAATCCCCCGAGGTGCGCCAATCCCGCGTCGCTCACCTGGGTGTTGTTGAGGTCCAGCTGTTCGAGCTGAGTCAATCCCCCGAGGTGCGCCAATCCCGCGTCGCTCACCTGGGTGTTGTTGAGGTCCAGCTGTTCGAGCTGAGTCAGTCCCCCGAGGTGCGACAATCCCGCGTCGCTCACCTGGGTGCCAGTGAGGTACAGCCGCTCGAGCTGAGTCAGTCCCCCGAGGTGCGACAATCCCGCGTTGCTCACCTGGGTGTCAATGAGGTACAGCCGTTCGAGCTGAGTCAGTCCCCCGAGGTGCGCCAATCCCTCGTCGCTCACCTGAGTGTAACTGAGGTACAGCCATTTGAGCTGAGTCAGTCCCCCGAGGTGCGCCAATCCCTCGTTGCTCACCTGGGTGCCAGTGAGGCCCAGACAGCGGAGCTGATTTAGTCCCCTGAGGTGCGTCAGCGCCAAATCAATTTCTTCGCTTTGCTCCTCCCCCAAAAACTTGACCGTATCGACATCCAGAATCGCGTCGTCCCCCAGCCAGGAACGTAACCATTCGTTGCGTTGCGCCCAACTGCTCGGCTCCGCAAAAGAGACGACTGCCATAAGCGTCTTGATCGCCCGCCGTTGGTCGAGGGCTCGCTTCACTTGAACACTGAGCCAAGCCGCTCCAAATCCGACGACCGCCATGCCGACCAGCAACGTCCGCAAGCTGAATTGATACCAGCGGCGGCGCGGCCTGCTTCGTGTCGCGGTGTTGGCGTCGAGCGTCGTCATGGTGTTCATTTTTGTCGTCCATGCTTCTCGTCGCAATCCAAATGTCTCGGATGATTGCCGACAAACGCCCCGCAGCGGCGGCAGGTCGTGCGAATCCAACCAACCCGGCCGGTTCGACGCGGTTTCGATATTCCATTGCGACGGGTCGCCGGGTGAACTGCAACGGCGCGGCGCTGCAACCACTTCAGATTCCGCCCCGAAGGGCAACGATGAAGGATCGCGTCATGGGCTCCGTCCACAGCGAGTCTTGAGTCTTTCTCCGTGTCTCCGTGAGAAACAAGAATGAGCGAAGCACTCGATTGTCGTGGACCGCTCCGTCGGTCCTACGTTGGATCGACGGAGCGATCCACGACGATGTGGGCCGGCGCTCGCGAAGCACGCTTGGCTCATGCCTAATGGCTGACCAGAATTCTCGGCGCTGACCTTTGTAGGTCGAGGATTCCCGCGCTCGTCGCTTGGGCGCCGCGAAGGTCAAGCAGACGTAGTTCCGGCAATCCGACGAGTTGGCGCAATCCAACGTCCGTCACGAGCGTACCGCTGAGATTGAGCGTCTTGAGCCTCGTGAGTCTGCCCAGGTGGACAAGTCCCTTGTCGGTCACCTGAGTGCTGCCGAGATCGAGATCGTTGAGTTGAGTCAGGCGACTCAAGTGAGCCAACCCCGCGTCGCTCACGTGAGTGCCGCGAAGATGAAGGGATTCGAGCCGCTCAAGACCACTCAGGTGGGCCAACCCCGCATCAGTTACGCTCGTATTCTGAAGCCTCAGCATTTCCAGTCGATTCAGGCCGCTCAGGTGAGCTAAGCCAACATCGGTTACACGCGTGTGCTCGAGCAACAATGAATGGAGTTTCGACAGGCCGTGCAGGTGAGCCAGTCCGGCGTCGGTCACTTGGGTTTGGTCGAGGGTCAGCGATTCAAGCTGTGTGAGTCCGCGCAGGTGGGCCAGCCCGGCGTCAGTCACCTGAGTCTGGTCGAGCGACAACGATTGAAGTTGCGTCAGTTCGCGCAGGTGAGCCAGCCCGGCGTCGGTCACTTGGGTCTGGTCGAGCGACAACGACTGAAGTTTCGTTAGTTCACGGAGGTGAGCCAAACCCGCGTCGCTCACTGGGGTCTGGTTGAGCGACAGCGATTGAAGTTGCTTGAGTTCGCGCAGGTGGGCCAGTCCGGCGTCGGTCACTTGGGTCTGGTCGAGCGACAACGACTGAAGTTTCGTTAGTTCACGGAGGTGAGCCAAACCCGCGTCGCTCACTGGGTTATGCCCGAGCGACAGGAATCGAATCTGGGTCAGCATACGCAAGTGGACCAGATCCTCGTCGGTCGCGTTCGTGATGTCGAGGTGCACACTGGCCGCATCGCAGGCTTCGTCACCGAGCAAAAACTGCAACCATCCTTGGCGGGAAAAGAATGGTGAAGGCTCCCAAAAGAAGACCGTCGCGCCGGCAGACTGCAGCGATTGAACCGCTGCGCGCCGGTCTAACGCGTGCTTCACTTCCACACCCATCCAAGCAAAGAGGCTTCCCAGGATCACCATGACGACGAGCAGCGACCTCAAACTGAATTGATACCAGCGGCGGCGTGGACTCCGTGGTCGGTCGTTCATGTCGTCACCCGTCATCTCTGTGTCGCCGAGATCAAGATTGTCGTGGACCGCTCCGTCGGTCCTACGTTGGATCGACGGAGCGATCCACGACGATCTTCGAGCACCGCCCTCGTTTGCGGCGATCGCTTAGCGGTAAACCGTCGCGTTCGGCAGTTGAGCTTGCAGTCTTGCCACTCCGTCGTCCGTCGCCTTGGCGTCGACCAGCGATACGAGTTTGAGCTGCGTCATGCCGCTGAGGCGCGGCAGCCCGGCGTCGGTCACGAGCGTCGAGTTGAGCTTCAGCCAACTTAAACGCGGCAGTCGGCTTAACGACGATAACCCCTCGTCCGTGACCTGGGTATGGTTGAGCGATAGGTGCTCGAGCTGCTTCAGTCCGCGGAGGTTTGCTAAGCCCTGGTCGGTCACTGGGGTGTGATCGAGCGTCAGGTGCGTCAAGAAGGCCAGACGCCCCATGTGCAACATCGCCTCGTCGTTCAGTTTCGTCTTGTAAAGACGGAGGAATTGGAGTTGCGGCAAGCCCTCCAGCGCGGCAAGTCCTTCCCCCGTGAACGGCGCGCCGTCGAGTTGCAAGGTCTTCAACTGCTCCAGCGTCTGCAGGCCGCTCAAGTCCTCGCCCTTCACTTGCGTTTCGTCGAGTTGAAGAATCTTTAACCGCGTCAAAGAACTCAAATGCTGCAGCCCCGCATCCGTCACCTGCGTACGACTGAGGCTAAGGAACTCGAGTCGCCTCAAGCCGCTCAGATGCGCCAAACCTTGATCGGTGACTCGCGTTTCGCTGAGGTCCAAAGACCAGAGCTGCAATAAACCTCGTAGATGCAGCAGAGACTCGTCGGAGACCTCTTTGCCGCGAAGCGTGAGTTTCTCGAGCTGCGTAAACTTCGACAGCGTCTGTAACGCGTCCTCGTTAACCGGCCATGGTCCGAAGTCAACGCCGACCACCTCTGCCGTCGCCGCATACCCCAATTGCGATTGAATCCAGTCGCTCCGCCCCATCCACGAATTTGAATTACGAAGTTCCACGATGACTCCGCAATCTTGGAGCCATTCGACCGCTCGCCGTTGGCCGACGGCTTGTCTAACTTGCCAACCCAGCCAGGCGAATCCACACGACAGCAGCAGCATGGCGGCGAGCAATGTCCGCAAACGGCACTGCGGCCAGCGGCGGTACGGCTTCATTGTTCGCTCCTCCGTTGGATCGACGGAGCGATCCACGACGATTCACCCCGACTCGCGCGGCGCCGATGGGCGTACGATTTCTCGGTGAGCTTGGTGTGCTCGGTCGCCAATGCCCTGGGCTCGTTTTGCTCGGGGGGCTGGTTGTGCGGCGGGCATAACAGGCTGGAAGCCTGTTCTACGGGGTGAACTTAAACAAGTGTGATTCGCCGCGGAGGAGCAGGCTGTTTGTGAGCGGCACGGGGGAGGCGATGATCGATTCCTTCATGTCGTTCGTCGACAACAAACGAAATTGGTTGTCGGCGATCGACGCAACGAAGACGACGCCGTCTTCGCGCGGAGCGTATAGTTTGTCGCCCGCGACGAGCGGCGAGGCATAGAAGTTCGCACGACTCTTGGGGAACTCGCCGCGCCAATTCGTCTTGCCGGACTTCGGATCAATGCTCTCCACCTCGCCGCGGTCGCGCACGAGAATCACCTGGCCTTGATGCACGACCGGCGTCGGCACAAACGTCCCGACATCGTCGCGTCGCCACACATGAGCCGACTCGGTGACGTCGCCCGAGCCGGACAGCTTGACGCCGTGCAAGCGCGGGACGCCGCGATCGTTGCGGCCGTAGGCAATCACCGCCACGTCGTCGACGATCACCGGCGTCGCAATCGCCGGCCACAACTTGTTCGCCTCGGGATTGAATCGCCCGCACGACCACACGACCTTCCCATCCGCCGCATCGTGAATCGTCACATGCTCGGCGCCCCAAACCAAAATCGATTCCCGTCCCGCGAACGTCAGGACGACCGGCGTTGTGTATCCGTGGTCGCATTCCACAGGCGTCTCGTAATTGCGAGCCACCTTCCAAGCCAGCTCGCCGGTTTGTTTGTCGAAGGCGGCAAGCCACGATTCGCCCTGATGCATGCGAGTCATCACGACGTGCTTCTGCGTGAGCACCGGGGACGTGCCGTGGTCCCAGAAGAGCGTATCCTTGCCGTAACGCTCGACGAGGTCGGTTTTCCAGCGTACGTTTCCATCCAGTTGCACGGCCGCAAACGTACCGCTCTTGAAGAAGACGTAGACCGCCTGTCCATCGGTGACGGGCGAGGCGTTGCTGCCCGAGCCGTTACGGTGCTTGCCGACGTTTTCCTTGCCGAAAACGGCCCGCCACAGCTCGCCGCCGTTCAAATCGTAGGCCAACACGGCGTCGTGTCCGTCGACCGGCGACGTCAGATAGATGCGACCGTCGAGCACGATGGGGGTCGAGCAGCCTTTGCCGGGCAATTTGGTCCGCCAGGCATATTTTTCGGCGTGAAAGTCGACGGGGTACGTCCCTTGGTCGACGCTCCCGGACCCGTTCGCTCCTCGCCACGACGTCCAAGCTTCGCGATCGGCCGCCTGCGCCGCGGCACTCAACCACATCCCGGCCGACAACACGCACCCAAGAATTCCGATCCGCCTCATAGCTCGCCTCGCTGGTCTTTGCGTTCCGATTGCCAAGAATCCCGTCTCGATCCACGAGTTCTATCCGGTCCCGGTGCGCGACGCCACCGTGCCCAAAGTGACGACGACCACCGCTTGATTTTCCAGTCCGGCGGCGATGACATTAGAGACTCGATAGGAGATGCATCATGCAAGCTGATCCCCCTCCCCCGCCCGCTCCCGAATGTCCAACGCGCCCCGCATGTCCCGTCTGCGGAGGCACGTTGGTGGAGATCCGCGCCAAACTGCAGTGCACACGCTGCCACCGAATCTGCGAAACGTGCTGCGAGGGCGGACGCGGTTAACTTTCTGCCGCCCGCCGCTTGCTGCAACCGCTTGGCACAAAAGTGCCAGTCGCCCCCTCTGCGGCCTCCGTGTTCTCGGTGGCGAAAACCCAAAACCCTATATTTGCTCTGCGGCGACGGCGCTTGGGAGGGAGGCAGACAGGCTGGAAGCCTGTCCTACGGCGGTTTTACGGTTTGGCGACTACCCAGGCGATGTCGAGCGGCTCGGGGGCTTCATTGGCGACGGTGGCGGGCTCGCCGGCGGGTACGAGTGCCACCGCGTGCAGGGGCAGCAGTTGGCGGCGGCCGCGAACTTCGAGGGTTCCCTGGCCCGTGAAGATGCAAAGCGTTAGGTCGGCGTCAAATGGAGGAACCGCCCAACGCTCGCCCGCGGCCAAGACTCGCCGGCCGCCGCTCATCTCCACGCCGGGCGTGAGCCGGGCGTTGAAGCAATCCAGCGTCGACGACGCATCTCGACGCCACGCAGCATAACGCGCGACTCGCTCCGCCCCCGGCGCACCGATCGAATCCTCGGGCATCATCCGCTTCGGAAAGAACGTCTCGACGAGCTCGCGTCCCGGTTTGTCGCTGGCCAAGGCGACATGGAAGCGCGCGATCTGAGTGGTGGAGGAATTGCGAGTTTGATGAGCTCGGCCGGCCGGGATCAGGATCGTATCGAACCGACGCAGCGTGTGGATGCGTCCTTCGACGTCCACGGTCGCGGCGCCCTCGAGCAACGTCAGCGCTTCGGCGAACGTATGACGATGACACGGCAGCGCCGCAGACGGCTCGAACGCGGCGATGCCGACGGTGAGTCCCCGAGCGTGCTGCGGCGCGCCGGCCAGACAATCCATCATGACGCCGCGTCCCAGTTCGACGGGAACGCCTTTTCCCCTCGGCGTAATCGTCGCCGCTCGTTCGGGACCACGCGCCGCGGCGACGACGGGCGCCGCGGCTTCTTCGGGCGCCAAGGAAGTTCGCACGCGCGGCCGACGCCCCGCGGTTTCCAACATCGTGCGCAGCGACCGCAAGAGAAGTCCCGCGTCCATTCCTAACCCGACCAGACGAAATCCCTGGTCGCGACGCTCGAGCAGATTTTCGGGACTGGTCGCAATCAGTCCGCAATACTTTCCCGCTCGCCGCAGCACGTCCTTCATGTCAAGGATTTGCTGGGCGACGCCCGGCCCTTCCCATTGTCCACGAAAGCCGGCGGTCGACGAATAGTCGGCTGGTCCGAAGAAGAACAGCTCCGCGCCTTCCACTTGCGCCATATGTGGAACCTGAGCGTACGTCGACGCCGTTTCAATGATGGGGACGACGAGCACATGGTCGTTGGCCTCGTGCGTGTGTTCCCCTAGCGCCTGCCCCCACGCGGTCGCCCGCTCGGCGCCGATCCCGCGCAGCCCCTCGGGCGGATACTTGGCCCAGGCGATCGCCTGTCGCAGCTGGTCGGCGTTCTCGACCCAAGGGACGACGACGCCGTCCGCGCCGAGGTCGAGCGCCCGCTTGATGAGTCCGCCTTGCAGTTCGGCGATACGCACCAGTGCGACCGTCTGGCTGCGCACCGTGGCGCGGACATGCTGCACGACGTCTTGCCAGTCGAGATGCCCGTGCTCGGCGTCGATCACGACCCAGTCGACGCCCATCGCGACGGCCATTTCCGTAACGCTGGCCGATTCCAGCGTCACCCACACGCCGTAGGTCGTTTCATCCGCGGCAAGCTTCTGTCGGAGTCGGTGGATGGCTTCAGTTTTCATGGACGACAGACATCGTTTGGGAGGGAGGAACGCGGCAGGAGCGTCGAGCGCGAAGACGGCCAGTGTAAGTCGCGCTGCGAGGCGGCGACACTACCGCGACGCGCCGCGTTCCGGGGCGGAGGCCGTTTGGTAAAGCGGCAGATAGCGGTAATAGACCTCCAGGCACAACGTGGCCATCGCCGTACTGAAGACGCGTCCGCCATGCGGCCCCCACACCGGGTCGGGATCCCAGCTCCCCTTCGACCCGCCGTCTTGACGCTGGCGAGTCAGCAACTGCCGCTGCAGCGCGTCGTTCCACACTGGCCATCCATCGCCCTGCGTCTGAAAGAGCGCGAGCGTGCCGTAATACCAGTAGTAGTGGTTCTCGGACTCGGCCCGCGGCAGTTCTTGCAGCACGAAACCAAGGGCCTCGCGGACCTGCGGTTCTCGATGGGAATCGAGCAGGATTCGGCAGACGAGCGCTTCGGCGGTCATGGTGCGGCTGGGGCGTTCTCCGGGGCGATAGCTGGCCAGCCCCTGCTGGCTTCCCGAGGTGACGGTCTGGAGGAAGCGTTGAGCGTTGGTCCAAGTTGCCGGCGGGACGTGGACGCCGGCCAGTTGAGCGCTTTTCAGCGACATGAGTTGCCAGCCGAATTGGCTGGTGTCGCCCGAGTCGCCGGGACGGTAGCGCCAGCCGCCCGTGACGGGGTCCTGCGCTCGCACCGTGAAGTTCACCGCGCGTTCCAGGAACGGCCGAATGCGATCGTCGCCCGTCATCGACAGGGCTTCGCTGAGCGCGAGCGTCGCCATGCCGTGACAGTACATCCGCGCGAACAACTCGGCGCTGCCGCCCAGTTCGCCGTCGGGCCGCTGCGATCGCAAGAGGAACTCGAGCCCGCGTTGGATGTGTTCGCGATGCGGACCCGCAAGGTGCGTTTCGCCGGCGCCGAGGAAAGAGAGCAGCGCGAGGCCGGTGAGTCCCGTGTCGGCGTGCGCCCCGGCGCCGCCGCGGTCTTGGCCCGCGACGCGCGATTCGCGTCCCGCTCCGAACGCGGCGGCGACCCACCGACCGTCGGTCGATTGCTGCAGGGCGAGCCATTGCAAGGCGTCGCGCACGGCCGCTTCGGTGTTCACGTTGCCGCCGTGCTGTTGAGCGATCTCGAGTCGACGGTCGGCTTGTCGATTGCGATAGGGCGCGGGGAGCGGGCGACCGTCGAGCGGACGGACTGGCGCGACCTCGATCAGCGCACCGCGCGGAGTCGGCGTTGGGGCGGGCGTTGCTGCGGCGATGGAGTCGTTGCGCGGAGCGGCGTCGCCGTCGACGGGTGCGAACAGCGGTTCGGGGACCGGCGCCGAGACGAATGCTTCAGCGGGAATCTCCGTCGTCGGCTCGACCTCGCGCGGCATCGCATCGGGCGTGTTGACCTCTGGCGCGTCAGGGGAAGCGGGCGGTGGTGCGGTCGCTTGGGCGTCGGGCGGGGTCATGAGCGGCAAGGCGGCGACCGTCAGCGGAGGCGCCGTGGGGCTGGGCGCCTCGGGAGACGCCGCGTCATTCGTCGGATCGACGCCCTGCGGCGCGGGTTCTTCCGCGGGTAATGCGGTTTGCTCGTCTTCGGCCGACTCGGGACCTGCAGGGATGTCGAGCAGCCCCATGGGCATCATCTGCTCGGCATTATCGCCGGCGTCGCGCGTATCGCCGGCGTCGCGCAGGTGGGCGTCGCGCGCGTCGGCGTCGCTGGGCTCATCCCCCTCCTCCCCTTCATCGAGCAGATTGAGGGCGACGACGGCGTCGCCGCCCTCGCCGTCGCCCGGCTTCAGAAACTCCGTGTAGGGGAGGCGCGTGGCGTAGGCGTAGATCATCAGCAGCAGGTGGGCGAACACGGACAAGCCGACGCAGACGACGATCGGTCGCGATTCGCTCCACCGCGTGCGCGACAGGATGGCGGGCGCCAACAGCAACAACCCTAGCGCGCCCCAGAGCAGATAGTGCCCCAGCGCCGACTCGACGGCCCACAATGCGCCGTAGATCATCGGGGCGCCGTAGATCATCGGGGGCTTCCTGACTTTGGCGAGGCGGCGCCGAGCCGCACGGAAATGCCCAAATCGGAGACGCCCGCTTTGCGACAGGCGGCCAGCACGCCGGCCACATGCTGAAACGCTCCTTCGCCGTCGCCCCGTACGACGACCGACACATCGCGCGAGGTGCGTCGAGCGGCGCGGAGGCGTTCGGCGAGCAGTTCGGGCGAGACGGGGTCTTTATCGAGCAGGATCGCGCCGTCGCGCAGCACATGCACCGTGAATTTGGCAGGCGTCGCGCTCGTAGCGCCGATGTCGCTGACCTGCGGCACCTTGACGTCGAGCTTCTGTTCGACGGCGGCGAAGCGCGTGCCGACCATGAAGAAAATGATCAGATTGAACACCACGTCGATCATCGGCGTGAGGTTCAGCGACGGCTGTTCGTCGAGGTGCGTTTTGAGCGGCATGAGTCGAATGGCTCCTAGGCGGCCTTGTCCGCCGCGCGCTCGGCCTTGTCGCTTTTCTCGCGCCGCGCACGTTGGCGCGCGGCGTCCAGCTTCGCTTCGGCCGAGATCACCTCGACGATCTGCTGCCCCATCGCATCAATGTCCATGACCAGCGCATCCACGCGACTCACGAAGAACCAGTACGCGATGAGCGCCGGGACGGCGACGCCCAGTCCGGCGGCCGTGGTGAGCAGCGCTTCGCCGATGCCGCCTGCGAGCAGTTCGGGACGCCCCATGGCGTCCGCCGACGAGATGGTGCTAAAGCAGCTGATCATGCCCAGCACGGTGCCCAGCAACCCTAAGAGCGGACTGACGGTGGAGATGGCGTTGAACAAACGAATGTAGCGGCGCAAGTCGTTCGTCACGCGTTCGCCCGCGTCCAATATCGCCTGCTCGACCTCCACCGCCGCTTTGCCCCACTTCTTCACGGCCGCCGCAAACACTTGCGATGCGGGACTCATGTTCTCTTCGCACAGATCGAGCGCCGATTCGCGATCCAGGAGCCCTTCTTGAAGTTGCTCTAAGAACTTGCGTGTGAACGGACCGGGAATGACGCGGCCGCGACGCAGCGCAATCGCTCGCTCGAAAACGAAGACCACCAGCAGGAACGAGCAGGCGGCGATGGGATACATCAGCGGCCCGCCGTCGCGCATCGCCTGCAACATGCTCTTGCCCATGCTGATGCGCGGCGCACCGCCGGCCGGTGCACCGCTGGCCGCATTGTCGCCGCCGGCCGCATTGCCGCCGCCGGCCGCATCGGTCACGGCGGGGGCGGCTTGCGAGTCGCCTGTCGCGTCTTGAGCGCGACTGTCGAGTCCGCCGCCCGCCCAGACGGCCAGGAGGCCCAGCCATACGAGGCCGCTCATCGCGAAGCGACCTAGCGTGCTTGATGCGAATTTCATGTTCCGCTGGCTCCCTCCAGCTCACCGACGGGAGCCGAGGGACCGCGGGGCGCTCCGTTCGAACGCCGCTTGGCGCGTTCGACGCAGCCCCGCTTCCGCTTCCTTGCTCCACGTATTCGAGCCCTGCTCGCGGATCACGTCCGCGAAACAGCGAATTGCCGCCTTCCAATCCCCCGTTCGCTCCAGGCAATACCCGCGCGCCAAAGTCGCACGCGTCCGCCAGTCGCTTTCCGGGTACAGCCGCTCGACCGCCTCGTACGCCGCGATCGCCGCCTGCCAATTCTCCGCCAACTCCCACGACTGCCCAATCTGCCACTGCGCGGCCGCCGCCGTTTCGGTGCGTCCCCCCGTGGAAGATTGCACTACGGCTTGCCAAGCCGAGCGTGCTTCGGAGGCGCGTCCCAGCGCCGCCAGGCACTGACCGCGCACGAAGTCCATCTCATAGTTCCATCGGAATCCAGGGTGTCGACTCTGAACCGTCTCTGCAACTTGCAGGGCGGAAGTCCATTCTCCGAGCTTCGCGAGCGTCTCAGCACGTCGACGCGACACCTGAATACGCCACAAATCATCATCGGCCGATCGGTTGGCGCCTGCGAGCGGCGACGCGCGGTCCGACGGAGGCTGAGACGCCAGCGCGGTTTCGAGCGCCGCGAGTCGTGCGGCCGCAATCGACCACTTCTCTTGACGAAACGCACCTTCGGCAAGCCAATATTCGGCGGCGAGACGCGTATCGGTGCGCGTCGCCGAAGCGGCCAGCGGCGTCATTCGCCCCTCCAATTCTTCCCACTTCCCCTCGCTTGCCAGAATGCGCGCCTCCAGATGCAGTGCATGTTCCGCGAGCTCGGCGGCGGCGCCTTGAGCGGCGAGTTCCGCGAGCCAGCGACGGGCTTCGTCGAACTGTCCACGCCGTTGGGCCTCGCAAGCCAAGCGATACCGAGCGTCCGCCGACAAAGGGTTCGCCGGAAACTCGGCGACGATTCGTCGCCAGCAGCGCTGCGCTTCTTCGCGGCGTTCCAGATCGAGCAGCAGCCACGCCTGTTCGTAGAGAGCTTCGTCGAGTTGGCGAAATTGCGGGAACGCATCAATCAATTGTCGAAGCGTCGCTTCGGCCGCCTCGCGCGATTGCGTCTGACGCTGCAGGCGGGCGACGGCGAGCAATGCGGCGGGGGTCTCCGGCGTCGCCGGTTCCACCGACGCGACCCGTCGATAGGCTTCCAGCGCCGCCCGCTCGTCTCCCAGTTCCATCAGCACTTCGGCCAGCCCGAGGGCGATGGAAGTGCGACGTGCATCCTGGGGATGCAACGACAGCCAGCGCTGAAACGCATCGCGCGCCTCGGCGCGGCGCCCGAGCTTTCGCGCGGACCAGGCGAGTCCCGCGAGGGCCGTCGACTGGAGCCGTTCGTCGCCGCGGGCGTCGTCCGCCAACTGCTGATACAGGCGTACCGCCACCTCCCAGCGCGCCGCGCCATACGCGGCGTCAGCCAGTTTCAGTCCATGCTGCAACCGAGTCTGCGCGGCCGCATCTTCGTCCTCGTAAACGTCATCCCATTCCCACCACCAAGCGGCTTCTTCCCACCGGGCCAGCGCACTAAGGCAGCCCGTCAGTTGCTCGCGCCACAACAAGGGCAGCGGCCGTTCACTCCGCAATTCGACCAGCGTCCTCAGCAACCGCGCGGCCTCCTCGTGTCGTCGCAGACCGAGCAACGCGGCGACCTTGAGCGGGGCGAGCTCCGACGCGTCATGTTCGGACAGGTCGCGGAGTTCGAGCGTCTCCAGTTCTTCCCACGCGGCAACGTACTCTTCTCGTTGCAGCCTCAAGTTGGCGCGCAAGTAGGCATCCTCGGCGGCAGCGAAGCGACTGCGATCCGCCAGCCGTTGGGCTGCGGCGGCGAGCGCTGCGTTGGCGGCTTCATCGCGCCGGTCCGCAGCCGCAAACTGCGCAATCGCAGCGCGGACAGCCATCCGCTCATAACGCTTCACCAGCGGCTCCGGCAAGCGCTCGCGACGCTTCAATGCTTCGTCGAGTTCCGTGAACCGCTCCCACTGGCCCGCAGCAAGCGCCAGTTCGGCCAGATAGACCAGCGAGTAACCGACGTGTTGCTTGTCCTTGGAGCGAGCAAGACAATCCTCGAGCGCCGCGCGGGCGTCGTCGAGTCGCTGTTCCGCGAGCGCACGTTCACCGCGGCGGAAGCGCGCGGCAAGCGTCCACTTTCCCGGCGGACGTCGCGACTCCAGTTGCCCGAACAACTTGTCGGCGGCCGCCGCGTCTCCCGTCTGCAACAACGATTCGGCTCGAAAAAAGAGCGCGTCTTCCAGGCGTCGATCTTGCGGTGCCGAGTTGACGAAGGCGGCGAATGCGTCCGCCGCCTCCTGCCACTTGGCTCGACCATACGCCCGTACGCCGCGGTCGAAGAACTGGTCGGGCGTCGCGGCGCGCAGCGCGTCCCCGCTCGCCAGTCCTCCGACCAGCGCCGCCGCGAACCACACTCCTACGATCCATCGCTTCACTGCATCCCTGCCTTGTCGCTGACGCGCGTTTGAACGCCGTCGCAATTTAGTCGCGACACCGCTTGTACGGCAAGGCGAACGCCGTACGAGGCCCGCTCCCGGACGACGCAGTCCGCCCACTCACCCCAACCTTCCGCAATTGACCTTGGCACCGCGCGGGGACGTCGCTAGAAATCCGCCCCAGCGTACGCACCCCGAACCGACAACGACGGAAATCCGAGGCGACTAATGGACCGGCCAATCTATTCGTACGGCGAAATCCAACGCCGACTCGGCGAGCTCGAACACCAACATGAAGCGGGCGCGATCGAGTGGCGGGAGTATCGCGCGGCGCGCGCCGAGTTGCTTGCCATGCTGCATGGCGACGGCGCTTCGGCGCGTACGGAACGGGAACAGATTTACTCGTTCCAGCAAGCCTATGCGGAACGAGCCGCGCGGTACGAGGCGGATCCGCTGCGACGACGAGCGGCCTGAGCGCGACCGGCGATTTATGGTTTGCTCCAAGCCGACCGCAGCGGGTAAACCGTCAAACGGTCGACTCGGGCTGCGCCGCCGTCGGCGAGGACGCGTACGGAGCGACGATCGCGCGCGGGGATGACCGCGAGCGGCATGTAGACGGCGCAGTCGTCGGCGAACACCTCCACCGTCGTGCGGTCGCAGATGACTCGGAAGTGGAAGACCTCTTTCTCGAGTCGTAGCGGCGCGGTGCGATCCAGCGCCGCCAGTTGTCGCATGACCGCGTCAAGCTTGAGAGAAACGCCGCGCACTTCCAGCGTCACCGCCGCCGCTTGATTCGGCCTCACCGTCAGTTCGAGGTCGAGCACGTCGCCCAGATCGTCGAGCGTCAACGGGCGACCGGGGTCGACCACGACGTCGGCCGCCTGGCGCGGCTCGAGTCGTAGTGAATTGAATTCGGCGACGGGTTTCCAAACCAACTGCGGTCCGTCGGCTGCGTCGCGGAGACGCAGTTCGCAGGGCGTCGACATGCATTGATTGAACGGCATGCCGGGGGACGCTGCTTGCAGCCACCCCAGGATGACGCGTCGTCCGTCGGGTGCGTCGCTGAAGGTTTGCGCCGCATAGAAGCAGTTGCCGTAATTGCCGCGTTGCTTCTGGCCCTGGTGCGTAAACTTCTGGCCATCGAATTGCCCGACGAGGTAGTTGCTGTCCGCGCCGGACAAGACCCACCGCGTCTCTCCGGCGCGTCCTTCAACGGGCAATTCGTAGATATCCGGGCACTCGTAGAAATCGAGGATGCGGCTGGTGAATTCCCACTTCTTCAAGTCGGGCGAAGTGAGAAAGGCAATCTGTCGAGTCGCTTGCGGGCCCGACTCATCGTAGACCGCCATCACCCACTTCTTCGTCGCAGCATGCCAGAACAACCGCGGGTCGCGTCCAGGATGCTTGACGACCGGATTGCCGGCGAATTCGGTCCAGGTCCGCCCGCGGTCGCGACTGAAGAGCATGCATTCGCCCCGCCCGGTGCTGGTATAGGCCGCGACCAACGGCGATTCACCGGCCGCTCCGAATCCGCTGGCGTTGTCTTTGTCGACGACGGCGCTGCCGGAGAAGGCCCAGTCGCCGAACTGGCGCGGATAAACGGCGATCGGCAGTTCTTCCCAGTGCACCAAGTCGCGACTCACCGCGTGCCCCCAGTGCATATTGCCCCAATGCCAGCCGTACGGATTGTGCTGGAAGAACAGATGCCATTCGCCTTCGTGGTAGACCAACCCATTGGGATCGTTCAACCAACCGACTCGCGCGCTAAAGTGCACCTGCGGTCGCAGCGGTTCGCGGTAGACGGTCAGTGGGTCGACGGGTTGCGGCGAGGTTTCCACAGCGGTCAGGGCGCGCGACGTTTCCGGGAGTCGATCGACGATGACCGCCGCCGACTTGCCTTGCCAGTCGGCCAGATCGACGAACGCACGAAAGTCCGCCTCCCCGTCCGCCAACTCGATCTCAAATTCGCGCACCGTTCGCCCATCGACCTCCAGTTTGACGCGCCGCTTGGGTCCGCCGGTCTTCACGGGCAGCAGTAGATATCGCTGGTCGACTTGCAGTTCGCGACGCGCCTGATCGACGAAGCCTGGCAATCGGCGGTCGGTGAGCACGATCTGATCAATGTTGATGTGGCCCCAACCGCCGGTCGCCGAATCGACAATCTGAAGCACCGCTTCGCGACCGCGCAGTTCGGCGACGTCCCATTGGGCGGCCTCGAGTCGTTCGGTTCCGCCGGGCTTGTCGTTGGGACCGGTGGCCGTGCGGACGGCTTGGCCGTCGACGAGCAAACGAATCTCGGTTTGGCCCGGATGCTTGCCGCCGCCGATCAAGAACTGCACGTACTTTCGGTCCAGTCGAAAGGGAGGCGAGGTGAGCGTTCCCGTCGTGCGGTCGCCGCCGACGAACGAATTGACGAGTCCTTGGCCGAGGAAACCGTCGACCGGCATCTGTCCCGGGAGGGCGCCGCGGGCCGGCCCCGCGCCAAACGCTTCGCCGGTCGCTTTCCAATCGCCGTAATCCGGCCCTTCAAAGTCGGCGAGGACGCGATCGTCGTCGGCCAGAGCCGGTGCGGTGCGGCCCAAGAGCAACAGTCCGCAGAAGAGCGCCCAAGCGGCGACCCAATGGCGATGACGCATCGTAGTGGTACTCCCCAGAAGGTGATGATCGGCGGCGAGCGTTACATGGTCGCCCAGGCGGGAAACAACTTGAAGAGGCCGATGGCGGCGGCGGCGCCGACCAGCGGAATGACGACGGTCGTGACGAAGATCGGACCGTACGCTCGTTCATGCGTCTCGCCGCAGATGTTGCGCACCAGCATCACGACGTAACCGTTGGCGGGAAGCGAATCGAGCGTCCCGGACGAAATGGCGACCACGCGATGCAGGGCCCGCGGCGCCACGCCCAACTGGTCGACGTAAATCGGCTTCAGGATCGGCAGTGCGATCCCCTGACCGCCTGAGGCGGAGCCGGCGATGGCGGCGATCACGGCGACGGCGATCGCCGCGCCGACCAGCGGGTCGCCCGGGATCTTCGTCACCCAAGCGACGATTTGCTGAAAGGCAGGCAGGCCCTTCACTGACGCTCCGAAGCCGACGACCGACGCTGTGGCGCCGATGGCGATCAGTCCATTGACGAACCCTTCCCCCAGGCCGCTCCAGGCCGTCTGACGGCTGCGCGGCAGACATACCAACGCGGCGACGATGCCCAGGAATATCGCCAAATTGGGGTCTTCCGGGATCGACGTCCAGCGCTGGGTCAACGGCAACAGGTTGAGCGACGCGAGCGTGACGCCGAGCGGCAAGATGGCCGCGAGAAACGACGGAGCGGCGGGGCTGCCCTCGGACGCCTCCCGGGCAGGCGCGTCGCGATCGCGATCTTCCCAGCGCTCGCCGCTGGCGACCGCGCGACGCAAGGCGCGTTCCAGGTACCACTGTCCGGCGGCGAACATCCCGAGCGCCACGACGAGGCTCGCGGGCCAACCGGCGCGGGCGTCGGTCAACGGCGTCAGGGTCTGAGCGTCGATCAGGTGCTTAATCGGAATGAGGTTTTGGATTTCGGGCGAGCCGGCGGAGGTCATTGTGAAGGTGACCGAACCAAAGGCCATGGCGGCGGGAATGAACCGCCGCGGCAAATCGGCCGCTCGGAACAGTCGCACGGCGAGCGGATAGACCGAAAAACCGACGACGAACAGCGACACGCCGCCGTAGGTGAGGACCGCGCAGGCGGCGACCACCGCCAGGCAAGCGCGGCGAGCCCCGAACCAGCGGCCGATACGGTCGGCGATGGCGGCCGCGGCGCCCGAATCCTCCAGCAGCTTCCCGAAGGCGGCTCCGAGGGCGAACACCAGGTAAAAGTCGCGCAGGTAGTCCGAAAAGCCCTTCAGGTACGGCCCCGACATGGTCGCGACCGGATCCACGCCGCTCAGCGTCACCGTCAGCAACGCGCAAGCCGGCGCGACGACGAAGATGCTTTTGCCGCGGATGGTGAGCAGCATAAGCAGCGCGAGTCCCAGCAGGAGGACTACCAGCGCGTAGAGCGTGCTCACCGTCGCCATCGGCCGCCTCGTTGATCTCTAGGAGTCCGCCTTACTCCCGCACCGCCCCCAACTCGCTCGCCACTGCGCCCGTTGGTCATTCGACGAGTTGGAGGGCCGCCATCAGTTCCTGGTGCAATTCGGGGGAGGCCGACGCAATGAACTCTGGATTCGCCAATTGAAACGGGCCGCCGACGAGGTCGGTCGCCAGTCCGCCGGCTTCTTGAACAATCAAGATCCCGGCCGCCGCGTCCCACGATTTGACGCAGTTCGTCCAGTAGGCGTCGAGCCGCCCGGAGGCGACGTAGCACAGGTTAAGGGCGCACGATCCGAGACGCCGGACGCTTTGGCAGCGGTGCAGGACTTCGACGAACCGCGTGATTTCAATCGATCCGCGCGGGACTTGCGGGGGAAAACTGGCGGCGACCATGGCCTGATCGAGTCGCGTGCAGCGGCTGGGGCGAATCGGTTTGCCGTTGCGAAAGGCGCCTTGGCCGAGGGCGGCCGAATAGCATTCGTCGAGGATCGGGTCGTAGATCAGCCCGGCGATGATCCGCCCTTGGTCGGCGAGTGCGATCGACACGGCGAACGACTGCAGGCCGTGGACGTAATTGGCGGTGCCGTCGAGCGGGTCGACGATCCACTGGTAGCGGGCGGTCGCCGGGACGGCGGTCGGATCCGGGACGTCTTCTTCCCCGAGGAAGTCGTGGTCGGGGAAGGCGCCGAGCAGAATATGGCGGATTTCGGCTTGCGAGGCGACGTCGGCTTCGGTGACGAGGTCCCGAGGCGCCTTTTCACGCGCCGTGATGCGATCCTGCCACTCCAAAAGCAGCCGAGCGCCCGCGCGAGCGGCAGTTTCGGCAACATCGAGAAAGTTGGACATAGTGGGGGGGCCAGGCGGTCGAGAAAATCGTGCAATTCGCTGGACTGTCTCGGCGATCCTGGTATCATCGGCCAGTGCTTGGGGACGCAAGTTCCCCGCTGGCTTTCCTTTATTGTTGGTGGACTCTATACTTACGCAAGTCTGAAAAGGCCTCTTTTCTGTTCCGGCCCCGCCGCTCGCTTTGCCGCGACGGCGGGGTTTTTTATTTTGAGGCTAATGACGACCCTCCAGCAAGCACCCTGACCGCGATCCTTGCGAGTTGCCCGATCCATGTGGACTCTCGATTCCCGCCTCGCGCGCTTATCCGCCCCTTGGGGCGCCGCGATTCTTGATCTAAACCATCCCGAACAAGGGCTGACCGATTGGCGTCTATCGGCGGAGGGGGCGACCGCCCCGCTCGCCGCCGCTCGCTTGCTGCAAGCCGCGTTGCCCGACGGACCGGCGGAGGAGCGGCTGGTGGAGGCGTTCGTACGCGGCGACGACCTGATCGCGACCTACCGCGAGGGGCCCGAGCAAGTGCGGGTTCAGTGCTACTGGCGGCAACTCTCGCCCCCCTGCCCCGGCGTGTTCGGCGGGCTGGAATGGATCGTCGCCGTCCAAACCTTGTCGCTCGACTGCCGTCCCGAGCTCGCCGTTTCGACTCGTTTCCCGGCTGGGACGACGCTGGCGGCGAGTTCTACCAGCGGAGGCGCGTCGAGTTGGGTGTTCCGTCCGGCGAACGTCGAACTAAGCTATGTCGAACTGGTGTATCCGGCGGATTGGGGCGGCAGCCAAGTCGACTCGCAGCAGGATGCGACGCTGGTTTCGCGTTTGCGACTGGAGCGGATGGAAAAGGGGGTCATCCGTTCGTGTCGCGTGCGTGGATGGTGGGTGACGCGCGACGGCGACGCGGCTCTGGCCGCGCAGTTGGCCGCCGAGTTTTTTGACTCGCCGCCGCCGCTCACCGCTTGAAGTCGGCCCCTCCAGCGCCCCAAACTAGTCGCTCGCCGCCGACCGTTGCGGCGAGGCCCATTGAGAACTCGTCGAGGACGTCATTCATGTCGCTTGAGCTTCGTCGCCGCCTCTTCCAGGAACTCGACGCCCTCGTATTGATCGACCCGCATACGCACATCAACGCGCTCGATCCGGCTTCGCGCACGCTCGCGGACCTCCTCGGCTACCACTACTACACCGAATTGGCGCATTCGGCCGGCATGCCAAAGGACCAGATTGAAGAACCGGGGCTCGATCCGCGCGAGAAAGTGCGACGGTTGTTGCAGAACCTGGGCCCCATTGAAAACACCATTCAGTACAGCTGGCTGGGCGAAATGGCCGAAGCGCTGTTTGAATTTCCAGCCAGCCAGATTTCGGGCGACAACTGGGAAGCGTTCTACGACGCGGCCGAGGCCAAGATGGCGCAAGCCGATTGGGCCGACGCAGTGTTGCGTCGCAGCAAGCTGGAAGGGGTCTTTCTGACGAACGACTTCGACGATTCGCTGAGCGGCTTCGACACGCAATTCTACATCCCGTGCCTCCGCACCGATGATTTGGTGTTCCATCTGGCGAAGCCCGAAGTGCGAAACCGCTTGGAAACGGCGACTGGCGTATCGGTCGACGGCGCTCGTTCGTTGGTCGACGCGGTCGGTCAACTGTTCGAACATTTCACGCGCAACAATGCGCGCGCCTGCGCGATCTCGCTGCCGCCTGACTTTTCTCCGGCCGCCATTTCAGCGGGTCGAGCCGAAACGGCGATCGCCGGCCTGCTGCGCAACGGGACGGCGGCCAGCGAGTCGGATCGGCGGGCCGCTTCGCAGTTCGTGTTCTGGACCCTAGCGCAATACTGCGACGAATATCGATTGCCGTTCGACTTGATGATCGGGGTCAATCGAGGCGTCTACGCCGACGGCGTCCATCAGGGGCGCGACCTGTACGACAGCCGAGTATCGCTGATTCAGTACAAGTCGCTGTTCAACGCGTTCCCCGAAGTCACGTTCCCCGTCTCGGTGCTGGCGAGCGTCACGAACCAAGAACTAGCCAGCTACGCCTGGATCTTCCCGAACGTGGTGACGAACGGCCATTGGTGGTATTCCAATACGCCGACGTTCATCGAACACGATCTGGCGGCGCGGCTGGAAGCCGTCCCGCGCACGAAACAGATCGGCTACTACAGCGACATGTATAAGCTCGAGTTCGCCTTGCCGAAGTTCGCGATGTACAAGCGCATTCTGGCCAAAGTGCTGGCGCAGCGGTACGTCGAAGATCGCGGCTGGAGCGAAGAGCGGGCGATCGAACTGGGCCAGCAACTGCTGCGCGGCAATGTCGAAACGATCTTCGGCTTCACGGGACCGAAAGCAGGCGTTTTGGGAGTTTCCAAACGTATGGCGGAGATCAGTTCCAGCAGCGGAGTGCTGGACGAATACATTCCGTATGCGCCCCCCGTGCCGGTATCGGTCGCTGCGGCGGCGGCCGCCGCAGCCACCCAGGCAGAGTCGGAGGCGGAATCGGAAGCGGCCGGCGGTTCGAATGTGCTCGGCGAACTGTTCCCCGCCCCGATCGCGCCCGCGGAAGCCGCAACCGCCGTCGAACCGCTGGAAGAGTTGGCCGTCGAGCCGCTCGAGACGAGCGACGAACCGCTCGAGCTTCTGACGATGGAGACGGAAGAAACCGCCGCGCCGGAGGCCGTCGAGTCGTCCGCAGCGCCGATCGAGCCGTCGCCGGAAACGCCGCCTGCCGGCGACGACCCCGATCCGCTCGACTTCCTCAAGTTCAAATAGCGTCGTGGATCGCTCCGCGGTCCTGCGTTGGATCGCGGAGCGATCCACGACTCTTCGCAGGCGTTCGTTGTGCACGGCGGGGCTCAGCGACTTGATCCGAGAATCGAGGAGTCGAGACGATGGCATCCACGACGACGGTCCAATCCAACACTACGTTCATTCCTCCGGGCGCGGAAAAGTTCATCGCGCCGCCGCCGCCTGTGTTTCCCGTCGGGGAAGCCGTGCTCTCCGCCGTCAGCTTGTTGGTCTTTACCGGCATCTCGCTCTATGCACTGACGACGCTCCGCGACGCCGCTTGGTGGAAGCAAGCCCCGTTTGCGTTCACGGCGCTGGGTTCCGGTCTCGGTTTCCTTTACGAAGCGTACTTGTTGGCTCAAGGACGCCCCTACCAGTTGTTCGGCAGCAAAGCGGGGCGTCGCATCCAGCAATTGCGCGCCGGCATCCTGGCCTTTGTCTGCGGCGCCAGCTATCTCGCCTTTTCGCTGGCGACTTTTTCCGATCCCGTGGGCGCCTTGTGGCTGATCGGCGCTTCGGGCGTTTTGACGGGTAGTCTTGCGGCCTTGTTTCTGTTTGAGGGCCCGCCCTACGCCGGCTTCGTCGTGCTCACCGCGGGACTGGCGGGGCAAATCGCCGTCGCCGTTTTCTCGTCGACCTTGGCGAACGATCCGACGTCCCGAGGGTGGTTCTTGCTTGCGGCAGCGACGCTGTATGCCTCGATCTTTGTCGGAGCGGAAACGCCGCGACGCAGTACGGCGTTTCATGTTTTGGGATCGGCGACGGCCCTGTCACTTTGGCTGGGACTGCGATCTCATGAAGTGCTCGCGATCGCCGCTCCCGTGGCGGCGCGAGCGGTGCTTCCCTGGCTGTTGCTGGCCGCCGCCTTCCTGCTTGGAGTGGCGGCCACATTTCGGCTCGTCCCCAAGACTTGGGGGCCGCCGCGCACGGCGCTCGCTAACTTTCTCTGGCCGTTGTTCTATTTGGTCATCGCCGGCGGCATGCGCATCCCCCGGCCTGAACGCCTGAGCGAGCTTTATCGAGGCCGCACGCAGCAACTCAAACCGCTGACCTTGTTTCCGTACTACATCGCGCATCCTCGAGCGCTCTCGCATGCCATCAGCGTCCCGGCGCTCGACGACGCGCTGACCGTGAAGGTGCAATCGCTAGGTTTTTTGGCCATGTTGGTCAAAACGGTCTTCGCCGCCGCCAGTCTCCTGAATCGGTTCTTTCCGTTTGCCAATATCGACATCCGACTGGCCGACAAGCCGCGCATGGACCCGCTGAGCGACGGCTCCGACTATTGGCCGCGTTGGTTGCGACGGCGCTTCTACATCCCCACGCTCGGTTGGTTCTCGATTGAGTCGGGCGTGCGCGGCCCTGGTCAACAGCCAGCGCCGCAGATGGCGGTCGACGCCTACCAACGCGGGCAATTGTTGGCGTACATGGTGGAATTCGGCATCGCCGGTTCGTTCGTACGCGCCCAGCGAAGGGACGACGGTGCGCCGATCTTGGTGCTCGATTTCACCTTTCTAGAGAAGTATGAAACCAAACCCGACTACGAACCCTACGGCGGGACGGCATATTTTTCGATCGACGAACGGACGCACAGCATTCGTCTTGACGCCGTCCGAGCGCCCCGTACGACGGAGATCATTCCCGTCGACCCACAGTCGGCTCAGTTTCGCCATGCGGAAGACATGGTGCTGGCCTCCGTCTACTTTTACGTGGTCAGCGGCAAGCACTTGGTCGAGATTCACATGGGGTTGAACCTGGTCGAGGTCGCACTCTTCAACTCGTTCGACGCCGCGCAGAGCTGGAATCATCCGGTTCGCCTCGCCCTTTATCCTCATCTGTTCGCGCATGAACTAGCCGAGGAGCTGACGACGCAGAATCTACTGGAGGACCGCGCGATCTTCCCACAGATCTTCGCGACCACCAACGCGTCGCTCATGCGTCATCTCAACGACCGTTTCGCCGAATACGCGTTGGCGCGCGACGAGGATTTCGACGATCGAGAGCAACAGTTGCTGCACGGTCGCCCCGGAAAGAAACTCGAGGAACTCCTTCCCAATTCCAGCCTCCATTGGGAGCGTCGCTATTTTGAGATTTGGCTGCGTTATGCGACGGCGTTGATGGACGCGGCTTACGTCGACGATGCGTCCGTTCAAGCCGACGCGCATGTCCAGTTGTTCTTCGCCAACCTGTCAAAATCGTTTCAGCAGCCGTTGCCGGCGCGTTATCGACGCTTTGAAACCAAAGCTGGCCTAGCACGCTTCATCGCCGACACGATGCACCACTTGATCATTCGGCATGAAGTTTACGGCACGACGGGCGTGCGTTTGGCGCTCGATCCGCGCATCAACAAGGTGCAAGTGCCCAAGGACGGCCGCACCTATGCAATCGACGAATGGCGGGCGCTTGCTTGCGTGGCGATGGCCACGTCGCGAGTTCGCTACGTCCTGTTGTCGGTCAACTTCACCAACGTCTTCGAAGACTTGGACTACCGGTCGATGTACCACGCTTACGTTGCGGCGCACGACCAAATGAAGGACGAACTCAGGCGGCTCGAAAAGGAATTCGATCCGCAGGATGACCGGAACTACCAGATCTCGCGATTATTGCCCAGCGACTTAGAAATCGGCGCCGGCTATTAGCGTGCCAGCACCGCCGTAGGACAGGCTTCCAGCCTGTTTCTCTCCCCCGACCTCGCGTCGGGGGCCCCGCGCACGCGCAGCGCACTGCCCGACCGCAGCGCATATTGCGGTGATTGACCGACAGGCTGGAAGCCTGTCCTACGGCGGTGCTGGCGGTGCAGGACGCGGCCGATTACAACCAACGCCTTCTCGACCAACATCATCGGAGTCGCTCCATGCAACCCTACGCTCCCTGTCCGCGCTGCGGCAATACGTACGCCGCTCCTGTCAAGTTCACGCTCTGGGGCGGGCTGCTCGGCCCCAAGCTGCTGACGCACGTCCAATGCAATCAGTGCGGCACGAAATACAACGGCAAAACGGGTCAGTCAAACCTCGCCGGTATCGTGATCTACACGATCGTTGTTTCGCTGATTTCGATCGCGGTCCTCGGACTGTGCTTCTTCGCGATGCGGCAATGAGAGGCCGTAGGCGCCGCCGCGTCGTTGGTTCGCGAAGCGAAACAACGCTTCCCTCTCCCCAAGCGCCGCTTGGGGAGAGGGACCGAGGGTGAGGGCTTTCTACCCGCGGCTCTTGTTGGCGATCGCTCGTTGCATGGCGTCGCCCATCGTCGCCGGGCTGTCGGCCACTTCGATGCCCGCATCTTGCAGCGCGGCCACTTTCTCGGCGGCCGTCCCCTTGCCGCCCGAGATGATCGCGCCCGCGTGTCCCATCCGCTTGCCCGGCGGCGCCGTGCGACCGGCGATGAACGCGGCCACCGGCTTCGTGACGTGCTGCTTCACGAAGGCCGCCGCTTCTTCTTCGGCCGAGCCGCCGATTTCGCCGATCATCAGGATCGCTTCGGTCTGCGGGTCGGCTTCGAACCGACGCAAGAGATCGATGAACGACGTACCGACGATCGGGTCGCCGCCCAAACCGACGCACGTCGTCTGGCCCAAACCCAGATTGGTCGTCTGCCAGACCGCTTCATACGTCAGCGTCCCCGAGCGGCTCATGATGCCGACCTTGCCCGGCTTGTGAATGTAGCCCGGCATGATGCCGATCTTGCACTCGCCCGGCGTAATCACGCCCGGGCAATTGGGGCCGATGAGCACCGAGTTGCTGCGGCGGACCTTTTCATAGACGTGGACCATATCGAGCACCGGGACGCCTTCGGTGACCGCGACGATCACCTTGATGCCCGCGTCGAGCGCCTCGAGGATCGCGTCGGCGGTGAACGGGGGCGGGACGAAGATCATCGTCGCGTCGGCGCCCGTCTTCTCCACCGCTTCGACCACCGTGTCGAACACCGGCAGTCCCTGCACCGTCTCGCCGCCCTTGCCCGGCGTGACGCCGCCGACCATTTGCGTGCCGTACTCCTTGCACCCCTTGGTGTGGAACTCGCCGACCTTGCCCGTAATGCCCTGACAGATGACTCGCGTGTTCTTATTGACCAAAATACTCATGTGATGGCTTCCCGTGAAAATGTGCGGTGGAACAACTTGGCGAACAGCCTTCGGCGTCGCTCGGCGCCGAGCAACTCGGCGCGTTAGCCGACGGCAGCCACAATCTTCTTGGCCGCATCGGTCAGCCCCTCGGCCGCGATGATGTTCACGCCGCTTTCCTTCAGGATCTTGCGTCCCTGCTCCACTTCGGTTCCCTCCAACCTCACCACGAGCGGAACGCTGAAGCCCACCGTCTTGTACGCTTCCAAGAGCGCTTCGGCGATCGTCGTGCAGCGCATGATGCCGCCGAAGATGTTCACGAGCACCCCTTTGCAGTTGGGATCAGACAGCAGGATGCGGAACGCTTCGGTTACCTGCTGTGCGTTCGCGCCGCCGCCCACGTCCAGGAAGTTCGCCGGCTGTCCGCCATGCAGCTTGATGATATCCATCGTCGCCATGGCCAAACCGGCGCCGTTCACCAAGCAGCCAATGTTCCCTTCCAACTTCACGTAGCTCAGCCCCGCCGCGCCGGCTCGCACTTCGGCCGGTTCTTCTTCCGCCAAGTCGCGGAATTCTTGGATGTCCTTATGGCGGTACATGGCGTTGTCGTCGAACGTGACTTTGGCGTCGAGCGCGATCAATTCGCCCGCTTTGGTCACGACCAGCGGATTGATCTCCACCAAGCTGGCGTCGTACTGCACGAAGACCTTGCAGAGCGTCTTCATGAAGCGTTCGGCGCTGCGGACCACGTCGCCCTTGAGACCCAGCTTTTGGCAGAGCTTCCGCACCTGGTAGCCGTGCAGTCCGATCTGCGGATGGAAGTGTTCCTTGAAGATCTTCTCGGGCGTCTCTTCGGCCACCTTTTCGATCTCGACTCCCCCCTCGCTCGACACCATCAACACGGGCATCGCCGCCGCGCGATCCAGCACCGCGCCCAAGTACAACTCGCGCGCGATATCGCAGCCGGCTTCGACCAGCACTCGGTTGACGGTCTGTCCCGCCGGTCCCGTTTGGATCGTGACGAGTTTCTTGCCGAGCAACCCTTCGGCGACCTTGGCGGCCTCGTCCGCACTGCGCACCAACTGGACGCCGCGTTGGTTGGGATTGTCGATCACGGTGCCTTTGCCGCGGCCGCCGGCATGGATCTGCGCCTTGACGACCGACAGGGGCTGGCCCAGCTTCGTAAAGGCTTCCGCCGCCTCAGCCGGCGTCGTGGCAACGTGGTTTTCCAGCACCGCGACTCCATTGTCGCGGAAAATCTTCTTGGCCTGAAACTCGTGAATCTTCATCGGTTGTGCCTTGTAGAGACGACGTTCCGTCAGCGCGAAGCGCGAATTATAGGGAAACTCGCGGCGCGTCGGTAGCAGAGGCGACGGCAATCAAACGGGCGTCACGCGCCGTCGTGCGAAACCTGGTCGAAAATCCGCCGAGCCAACTCGTCGGCGGGCGGCAGGGCGCCGTCCTGTTCGCTCAGCGGCCAGCGACGACACTCCGACAAACTGCGAAACCAAGTTTCCTGGCGGCGAGCAAACTGCCTGGTTCGCGCCTGAACTCGCTCGACCGTCGTCGGCAAGTCGCTGCGCCCATCCAGATGCTCCAGCACTTCGGCGTATCCCACGGCTTGCAACGCCGTACGACTCCACCGTGCATAACGGGCTCGTAATCCCCGCACTTCGTCGACCAACCCTGTCGCAAACATCTGCTCCACCCGCCGCTCGATCCGCCCATGCAATTCGCTCCGGGGCCACTCGAGCGTCACGACGCGGCAATCGGCTTCCGCCGCCAACTCGTCGAACTGCGTCTGCAGATGGCTGAGCGGCCGGCCCGTCAGACGGTTGACCTCGAGCGCGCGGATGATGCGGCGCTGGTCGTTGGGGTGCAGTTTGGCGGCCGCGAGCGGATCGACTTGCCGCAGGCGTTCGTGGAGCGCTCCTACGCCCACTTCGCGAATCTCCGCTTCGACCGCTCGGCGAAAGTCCCAGTCGGCCGGCGGTCCCTCGCACAGCCCGCGCAACAGCGCTTTGAGGTACAGCGGCGTGCCGCCCACGAACAACACTCGCTTGCCTCGTCCCTGCACCTCCGCGACGCATGCATGCGCCGCCGTGAGATAGTCGGCCAAGCTAAAGTCCTGATCGGGCGCGACCAAGTCGAGCAGATGGTGCGGCACGGCGGCCCGATCAGCGGCCGTCGGCTTCGCCGTCCCAATGTCCATGCCGGTGAAGAGCGCCATCGAATCGAGGGACAGGATTTCAGCGTCCAGCAACCGGGCCAATGGCAGGGCGACGCGCGTCTTGCCGCTGGCGGTCGGACCTGTCAGGAACCAACAGTCGCGAACCGGGGGAAAAGCATGAGCCTCCATGGCACTCCTGGTTTGAAAATCACGTCGCGGTCGCCGCCCGGCCGCCGCGGCTCGTCATTGTCAGACCGGATCGGCCAGCGTAGTATAACGGGATTCCGCCAGCGGGCACGGCCCGACCGGCGCCTAAGTCGCTCGCAAGCTTGCCTCACCCCCGCTCCTGCCATGTCAGAACCCTCGATCCTCCACCAACTTATGGCCGTCATCGAGGACCGGAGGGCCAATCCGCCCGCCAAGTCGTACACCACCAGCCTCTTCCAGGGCGGCGTCCCGAAGATCGGCGGTAAGATCCTCGAGGAAGCGCGGGAAGTCGTCGAAGCGGCCGACGAGCCGGGGCCCGAGGGACGCAGCCATCTGATCTACGAGGCGGCCGACGTCACCTATCACGTGATGGTCATGCTGGGCTACCACGGGATTCATTGGCGCGAAGTCGAACAGGAACTGGGCCGCCGCTTCGGCATCTCGGGCATCGACGAAAAAGCGGCCCGTCCCCCCAAGACCTGATCCGTTTCGTCGCCGTCGCCCGTCGCCCTCCCGCGTCCTTCACTTTGCTTTCCAGCCACCAAGCCTCGTTCCCCCAAACTGAACATGAATTCCAACGCACCGCGCAACATGCTTCGCATCGGCATCCCCAGCAAGGGGCGTTTGTCCGAGTTGGCGGGCGAGTTACTGAATCAGGCGGGGCTGAGCTATCGGCGGCAGGAGCGAACGCTGTTCGCACGCGTCAGCGAAATGCCGGTTGAAATCGCCTTTCTGCGAACCGAGGACATTCCCGTGTTGTGCGCCGAAGGGGCGATCGACATGGGAATCACCGGCAGCGACCTGATCGCGGAAGCCAACGTCGACGTCGACACGCGACTTGAGCTGGGCGTCGGCAAGTGCCGCTTGGCGGTTTGCGTTCCCGACGACTCGCCAGTCACAACCCCCGGGCAACTCAACGGAGCTCGGCTCGCTACCAGCTTCAGCCACGTGGCCAAGACTTACTTCCAACAGCACGGCGCCAACGTCCGCATCGTGCCGCTCACCGGCTCCGTGGAAATCATGATCACGCTGGGCGTCGCCGACGCGATCGTCGACTTGGTCGAAACGGGCAGCACGCTCGCTGCGAATCGCCTACGCATCCTTTCGGAAATCGGCTCGTACCAAACGGTGCTCATTCAGAACCGTTTCGGACGACATGCGGAGACGGCCCAGCGCGTCGTGCGACGGTTAGAGGGCGTCGTCATTGCGCGAAGTTATTCGCTGCTGGAATACAACGTCCCGCGAGCTCGTTTGTCGGACGCCGAAAAGATCACCCCGGGCTTCAATTCCCCCACGATCAACACGCTGGAAAATCCCGACTGGTGCGCGGTGCAAGTGATGGTGCGCCGCAAAGACGTGATCGAAGTGATGGAGAAGCTGGAGGCCATCGGCGCCTCGGCGATCCTCGAGATGCCGATCACGAACTGCCGGCTGTAGCCGTTCGGCGGCCTGCATTTGCCCCGCCGCCGCACCGTCGATCAACTCGCCGTACGCCGCGAACCTGGTAGCTCAGGTCCGCGGCGTTTTTTTGGGGTGATTCGGCGGTCGCTCGTTACTGCTGCGACGCCGCGCCGACAATGGCCATAAGCAGCACGAAGCCGATCGCCAACACGGTCATGACGATGGTGACGATAAGCGTCACAAGGCACCAGAACTTGGCTTTCTTCGACGAGTCGAGGGCGCCGTGATAGTCGCCGCGCGCGAGCTTGGAGTTCACCTGCGAGGCGTAGATGATGGCGACGATGCCGAACATCCAATTGCAAAAGATGGTGACGAGGATCGCCTCGACCATGTAGTTCTTAATGTTCGCCGGTTGACCGCCCATTCCGCCCTGCGGGGACGGCGACGAGTAGGGATTTCCGGGCGGCGGACCGTATTGGATCGGCGGCAGTTGACTCACGAAGCAAACTCCTTACTGGAAAACGAAACCGAAACGACTCTATCTTATCGGCAGCTCGCGCGCGTCGCCTTCGCTGCGCGGTTGCAACTCCTGGTCGCTCACTCGAGCGAGCGTGGACAGGATAACCGCGGCTCCGCTAGTCGTCGAGATCTCTCGACAAGCGTCGCACGCCCCCGTGCCGGTGCAATCGCCCGCGCACGACGACGTCCGCCTCGTCGGGAGCGTTCGTCAACCAGAACCACGGATCGCGCTCTGCGGCGGCGCCGCGGACGATCGTCAGGTTGGCGACGGCGCCGGGCGCAATGCGTCCCTCGTCGTCCCGCCCCAACGCAATCGCCGCGTCGACCGTCGCCATCTGGAGCAGCTGGGAGGGGGCCAGTTCGGGAAATCGAGCGGCGACCCATCGCAATTCGGCCAGGAAATCGAGGTCTGGATTCGTCGCTCGAGAGTCGGTCCCTAACACCACGCGAACGCCCGATGCCAGCATTTCCAGCAGCGGGTAGCGTCCGGGCAGAAACGAGGCGTGCGTCCGCGGACAATAGACGACCGCCATCGATTCGCGTCGCTGCGCCAAGTAGTCCCAGTCGTGTGCGTCGAGGAAGTTGCCGTGAACGACGAGTGCGTGCGACGCCGCGGCGAGCAGTTCCAGGTAATCGCGAGGTCGCAAACCGCGCGGCAGCGCGGCGGGATTCCAGGCCTGCAGTTCGCTCAGCACCTCGACCAGCGGCCCCGAATGCGAGGCGAGCAGTTCGAGTTCGTCCCACGATTCGGCCAAGTGCATCGCCACCGGCGCACCGCTGGCGGCCGACAGTTCGGCCGCTGCCGCCGCCAATCGAGGATGGACCGTATACGGCGCGTGGGGGCTCAACCCCGCCTGCCATGACGCGCCGCGTGCGCGCTCGAGGTGCTGGCGCGCCGCCGCCAGGAGCGGTTCGATCCGTTCTTCTCCCAGCCCCAATAGCTCGAGAAACACGGTCGCGTCGCACGGACCGTCCAGGGTCGACAAGGGCCAGTCGGGGCGCGCGATTTCCCCGAACGTCGTGACGCCGCTGGCGGCCGCTTCCGCCGCTCCGAGCGCCGTATCGGCCGCGCGCTGCTGGGCCGCAGCTTCCGGCGACATTGTTTGCACCCGTTCCCGCCGCTCGGTCACCAGCGTCCGAATCCACTGGGCGAAGGACCCCTCGGGCGCCGCGATCGGCGCCGTGCGGCCGCTGAATTCGAGATGCGTATGCGCGTTGATCAATCCGGGGAGGACGACCGCGTCGGGCAATTCCAGCGACGGCAATTCCGAGTATTCGTCGCCGTTCGCGATCGCCGCGATGCGGCCCGCGCGAATGACCAGGGCGGCTTGCTCCCGCCAGCTTCCGTCGGTCGTCGCGAACCAACGGGGTCGCAACGTCCACGCCTCGCGCCCATCCATCACATCCCTCCGCGTCCGCCGCTTAAGAGGCAATCGAGTGACGGCGCGCGTCAAGTTCGAGCTCAGCGTCGGTCGATTCCAACGCGGCTTGCTCGCGTTGCTGCAAATCGCGTCGAAACGCGTACAGCACCAGTCCGGCGACCGCCAAGCCGCCGACCAAGATGGGCGTCGCGAACGCGTGTCCCGCGTCGCTCGAAATGACGACGCGTCCGAGCCACGGATGCGTCTCCATCCACTTCGGCAGCGACAGACCGAGGACGATGTGCAAACCGTTGTGGACGAAGTGGAAGACCATGCAGGGCCAGATGCTGCGCGACGCGGCCGCCAAGTAACCGATCACCAGCCCCAAGATGAACGCGGACAGGGCCTGTTGCACGATGCCGTGGACGGCGCCGAAAAATGCGGCGCTGATCAGGATGGCGGTCCAGCGCGAAGAGCGCGACGCCAACCCCGATTGAATGAACCCGCGAAACGCCAACTCTTCGCACAATGCCGGGATGAACGCCAGCACGCCGACGATCGCCCAGATCGACGGAGCCTGATTGAAGAGCCCCTCGAGCTTTCCATGCTCCTCGATCATCCGCGCGCTCACCGGATAGACCTTCTGGATCAACTGCGAAAGCAACAGGCTGGCTGGATGCAGCGCGGCTGCCAAGAGCGCGGCGGCCGGCACGGCCCACCAGCGCGGTCGCGCGAGCAGCAGCGTGGCTCGCGGACTCCGCGTGAGCAGCACCGTCAGCAGCAAGGGAGGCGCAAGAATGAATCCCGCCTGGCCGACCACCGTTGACGCGGCGAAGTCTTCCCACTTGCCCGTCAAACCGGCAGTGCTCACCGAAGCAAAGAAGCGCACCACCAATAGAATGATTCCGCACAGCATGGCCTGTCCGAACGTCGGCGTCGCCTCGCGGTCGCGCACCAAGTGCAATAGCAGCAGACGTACGTCCCACCGTTCGCTCTCGCGGAACAGAACGCTTTCATTATTGAACTGCTCGATCGCCCACCGGATCGCCAGCATGCAGCCGGCGGCCGTCATAATCACCACCGTCGGAAAGGCCACCAGTGCTTCGGCGTACTGCCCCTCAATCAGAGCTCGGACCAGCAACATGGCCCCCGTAACCGGGATCAAGCTGGTTCCCAGATTGAGTTCGGCCGACGGCAGCAGCGGCAGGATCATCAGCGGCAGCGTGACGAGCAACAGCGGCATCAAATAGTACTGCCCCTCTTTCGAACTGCGGGCGAACGAGGCGACCGCGAGCGCCAGGGCGCTGAAGAGGGCCGACACCGGGATCAAGATCAGAACGAGCCACCCCAAGGCGGCGACCGGCGGGGCTCCCATCAGCCCGCCTGCCAGCGGATGGGCGCTGTCGAGTTGGTGCACGAACAGCGTCGTCGTGAAGGTCAGCGAGAGCATATTGAGCAGCGAGGTGGTAATGCTGAAGAGCATCACGGTGAGCAGTTTGCCCCACACGATTTCACTGCGTTCGGCTGGGCTGCTCAACAGCGTCTCGAGCGTCCCGCGCTCCTTTTCGCCCGCACACAGGTCGACCGCCGGATAGAACGCGCCAGTAAGCGCCCAAATGAGGACGACGAAAGGGAGCACCTTCGACCAGATGGCCGCGCGGCGTCGCCCCACTTCAGCCACGTCGCGATCGGTGATTTCGAAAGGCGAAACGGCCGACGCCGGGATTTGGTGTTCTGCAAGCGATTCGCGCACCAGCGCCTCGCGCCAGCGTTTCAGGACCGCTTCGATGCGCTGCGCCGCGATGCGCGAACGGTCGTTGGCGCTGCTGAGATACACCTCGGGCGTCAGCTTGGCCGGCGGATCGGCGACGGCCGAGGGGTCGGTCGCGCCAGGGCGCAGCGAGGCGCGGAGGTGTTCGATTTGCGAGGCAAAGTCGGTGGGAATGACGACGACCACGTCGCAGCGTCCGTCTTGAATACTGTTACGCACCTCTTGTGTTCGAGTCGCTTCCGGGTAGGCGTCGCGGCCGACCAGCTTGACCGCCAGCAGGCGTCGTTCCTCGTCGGAACACCACGGTTCGGCGATTTGTCCGTCGGTCAAAAACACCGGACTCGCCGGTAGCGACTCGACGCCCACGATCGTCACGCGCGACGGATGCTCCTGCATGAATTGTGCAATCTGCAGGAAGCTCATCCCCATGAGCGGATACAGCACCAGCGGCAGGATGGCGATCGTGAACAACGTTCGTCGGTCGCGCAACTGGTCGCGGACTTCGCGTTGAAAGACGAGTTTTACGTTGGTCCAGGACATGGCGTAGGTCTTCGCGTGCGGACGCGAAATCTCACGGGTGCGTCGGCGACGACTCGTCGGTAAACAACTCGCGGTCCACGCGCGGCAACCGCGCCTCGTCGTGGGCGGAAATCAATCCAAAAAACGTTTCTTCCAAGTCGGGATGCTGATGTCGCTCGAGCAGTTCCGGCAAGGTTCCTTCGGACAAGATGTGTCCGCGGTGCATGATCGCGATGCGATCGCACAACCGCTCGGCCTCGCGCATGATGTGCGTGCTGAAGACGACGCATTTGCCAAGGTCGCGCAACTCGAGCACCGTTTTGAGCAACGCTCGAGCCACCAAGACGTCGAGTCCGGCGGTGGCTTCATCGAAGATCAACACGGGCGGGTCATGGACCAGCGCGCGGGCGATCGATACTTTTTGCTTCATCCCGGTCGACATCTTCGAGCCCAAGACGTCGCGAATCTCGCGCATCGCCAGCCGCTCGAAAATGCGTTCCATTCGCGGGTACAGCACCTCTTCCGGAAGCCCGAACAACCGGCCGAAATATTCGACCATCTCCCAGGCCGTCATCCGGTCGTAGACCGCCGTATTGTTCGAAACGAAGCCGATTTGATGACGCACCTGGGTCGCCTGAGTCGTCACGTCGAAGCCGTTCACCGACACCCGCCCCGAGGTCGGCTTCAGCACGGTGCTCAAGATGCGCAGCGCCGTCGTCTTCCCGGCGCCGTTGGGGCCAAGCAGCCCGAAGATCTGTCCCGGCAGCGCCTCGAAGCTGATCCCCGCCAGCGCAACATACGTGCCTGTTCGCAAGTCCGCGTAAGACTTCTTCAAGTCGCGAACGTGGATCATTGCACGGGGCCCTTGGATGTACGGCTGGATCGTTCGGCGCGAGGAAGCCTGCGTCCTCGCCCCCTCTTATAACACGCTGCGAGGGAAGTCCCCAAACGTTCTTAGGTCTTTCCGGTCCGTGAAGGGCGCAATTGACGCGCCGTCGAAACGACGATGACGATCGTGCCGATGGCAGGGATTATTGCGATCGTGCCAACGTCCGCTCCCCGCCGCCGCGGGTGTCAAAAGGTCCCGACCAACCGCAACATGAAGGTGTCGTTCGGGTAATACTCGGGCGTATTGCTGTAGAAGTACTCCACCGAACGATTGAAGACGTATCCGACTTCAAAGCGATGACCGGCCCCGCCGTTCCGTCGCCGCTCGTATCCCAACATGAATCGCCAATCGCGCAGTGCAATCACGTCGGGTGCGCCGTTGGGGTCCGCGATCGCGAACGAGTTGCCGCCGAACTCGCCGGCGATGTAAACCCAGTCCTCGGAATCCGGCGTGAAACTCATCCGCTTGGCAAACTTCGGACGCGGAAAGACGGCTTCCAAGTCCCAGTCGGGCGAAGGGCGCCAGATGAATCCGCCGGCAGGCAGAATCTTGACGTCGATGCGATTGAGATACAGCACCCCGATCATGAATTGCAACGTATCGGGCTGAATATCCCAGCGGACCAACCCCTTTCCCGTCCAGCGAAAGCCGTCGGCGCTGCCTTGTTCAAAATCGCTGTAGACGGCCGGAGTAATGGCCAGGATTCCCAGCAGATTGGGCATCAACTTCGGGACCCACATGAAGTCGACATACGTTTCGTACAGCACCGGGGGCAAGTCGGGCGATCCGGGACCGTCGAGCGTGCGAACGTTCAAGTACGGCGTGATCAGCATCGGCCATTCACGCTTCGGCATCGGCACCGCGACCGTCACGAACGCTTCCGATTCCACAATTCCCAAGCTGCCGGGCGAACTGTCGCCCGCCACCCATGTGCCGCCCAAGGACAGTTTTTGAAAGAAGCCGTTCTTGAACGACGTGATCTGCGGCCCCTCGAACATCAACTGATCGTCCTCGACCGCCAAGGGCAAGTGCGGGGGGTAACCCGAGTGGGCATCTTGCGGCAACGGAATCGGCAATTCATTCTGCCGCGACGCCAACTGCAAATCGCCAGGCTCGTAGCCACGCGGAAACATGGGCCCCACCGCTTCGGGCGGAGGCGGAGGAGGTTGATAGCCGCGATAGGGGTCGGCCTCCAACCCGAATCGAGACTGCAGTCTCGTTCCGGGCAGCAAAGGAGACGCCGCATCGGCCAGCGGATCGCGCGACAACGCATTGACGGCGTTGCCCGTCTGCGCGTCGACGCGCACCGCTGCCGTCGCCCACAGCAGGAGCGCCGTCGCCGCCCACGCGGCTCGCCGTCCCATCAGTTCCATGCGTGGCTGCTCCGAGTTAAAACGCGATCCCAGCTCGCAACATGAACGTATCGTCCGGCGAGAAATCGTCCGCTGGGTGGTAGCGGTAGACGACTTCGCGCGACGTCACCCACCCCACTTCGAACATGCCGCGCATCCCCGACTGCGCAAACCACTCGACGCCGACCATGAGTCGAATGTCATTGATGTCGATTTGATCCGTGCCGCCCGACCAGTATTCGATGGTCCACGATCCGCCGCCGTACTCGGCCGCCAAGTACAGCCACGTTTCGGTCGTGCCAATCGGCGAAAACTTGCGCGAGAATTTGGGCTTGGGGAAAAAGATGTCGAACTTGATCTCCGGACTCGGCTCCCACAAGATGCCGACCGCCGGCAGCAGTTTGATGTCGACGCGATCGATGTAGTTGACGCCCAGCTTGAGCATCATCTGCGGCGTCAACCGCACCCAGCCATACGACATCGTCTGGATGCGAATACTGTCGGAAGTGAATGTGTTGAAGTCGCTGAACACGCCCACGCTGACCGCCAGGTTGGCGCCCGCAACGGCCGCCTGATCCGAGTTCCACGCGCCTTCCAAGAGCGCCCCGTACGCGTTGGGCGGTAGCTGCTGGGTGAGCGAACCGCCAGGGCCGTCCCACAACGACAAGGTGAACTGCGGAGAAATGACCAGCGGCGTCGCCGAACCGAAGAAGTGCGGAAACTGAACGTCGATGCCGATGTCGGTATCGTTCATCCCGATGTTCAAACCCCCGTCGCCCGCCACCCAAGTCTGACGCAAACGCAGGTCGTCCAGCAACTTCAGCGGCGGTTGCCCCGGTTGGCTGCCCGTAAAACCGTTCGGAAAAAGGGCGCTGGGCTGCCCCGGCTGACCGTAGTAGCCGTTGGGCGGAGGCGTCGCGCTGCCGTAAGGGAAGGGCTGACCGGCCGGCGCTGCGCCGTAGGGCGTTCCCGGCGGCGTCGTCGCTTTCCAAGGCTGCGCGGCCGGCGACATGCCCGGCACGCCGCCTGGCGGCGAGGTGGCATAGGGATCAAACGCCGGCGCTCCCAGCGTCGCGCCGGAATTGACCGCCGGCGCGGTCGTGGGAGGCGGAGGCAAGGCCGGCGCGCCGAACGCAGGCGGAGGCGCGGTCCCCGGCAAGGGCGTCGTGCCCGTGACGGGCGGCGCCGACGGCACGGGAACCATCCCGCCGCTCGCCGGCGGCGGAGCGGTCGGGAACTGCACGCGCTGGGCGCAGAGCACGGCGGGCCAGGCCAAGATGGCCAGGCAAACGCCGCTCCAAATTCCGCATCGCATCCAGTTCATGCCAAAATTCAGCTCAAGTCGCACTCGGGAAAATGCCGATCACAAGCGATTGCTTCGGCCGCGGCGCGTAATTAGCAGTCGCCGGCCGGCAGGTCAAGAGAAATTCATCGAGCACGCCTGGAACGACCCCGCGGGCCGGGCGGGCGCAAAGAACTGACCCGGCGCATAAAAAAAGCCTTGCGACGCGTCGCAAGGCTTGGATGCGGAGTGGGCGGCACAGGACTCGAACCTGTGACCTCCACGGTGTGAGCATGGCGCTCTAACCAACTGAGCTAGCCGCCCTCCGATGTGTCCAAAATGTACTCGACGTCCGCGGACTTGGCTAGCCGTGTTCCCTAATTGCCAGATCGCAGTCTTGCCAGCGAGCCGCGTTGCCGTCCGTCAGCTCGATGCCCCGTTCGTCGGTTCGCTCGGCGGCGGCTCAAACCGCGGCGCCGTCGCCTCTTCATAGTCGTCCGGGTCGCGCGCGTAAGTGGACGAAGAACGCGCATTCGACGCATGGCTGGTCGAACTGGATGCTGAGTCGGTGAAGTCGACTTGCGAATGGAATTCCGCTAAGCCGCGTTTTAGCTCACGGTATTGAGCCCCCAACGACTTGGCGACTTCCGGGAGCCGCTTGCCAAACAGCAAGATCGCAATCACGCCCACAATGAGCATTTCATGCCAGGACATGCCGAACATGAGGAATCACCTGCGAGTTACGGGGAGGAAACCATCGAGCAAACCGGCCCAATCACATCCGCCAGCCCAATCAAACCGCCGTCGCATCACTCGTCGGACGTCGATTTCGACTCGGCCTTCTTCGATTCGCCTTTGCCCGAAGCTTCCACTTCGTCCTCGATCCCCGCCACCCCCTTCTTAAACTCGGTGACGCTCTTGCCCAGCGACCGCATCATGCTCGGCAAACGATGGCCGAACAGCACCAGCGCGATCACCAACACAATCAACAATTCCCAATGGCCGATTCCAAACATATCGTCGCTCTCGCACTTGGAAAGAAAGAGGTGGGACCGGTTCCCCACGCGAGCAAGCGGCGAAAGCGGGATGGCCGCCCGCAGAATGGGCGTCTCCAGAACCAGCTTGCATGGTGAGACTCACAGGTTGCAACCCGTTCCGCCGAAACCGCCGGACCGAAACCTGTGCGCCGAACCGAACAGTTGCATTCTATCAACGGCTTCCAGCGTGTCAAATGGAGCTTCATGGACTCTGAAACTAGTATCCCACAGTGAAACTAGTAGCCCACAGTGATGTGCAGCACCCAGTATACGGCCCCGCCCACTGCCGCCGTCGTGGGCAGCGTAAACACCCAGGCGAGAATGATCTTCTCTCCCAGCCCCCACCGGACGCTCGACATGCCGCGCGTCGCGCCGACCCCGAGAATGCTCCCCGTGATCGTGTGCGTCGTCGAAGTGGGAACGCCCATCCAGGCCGCCAGCGTCAACACCAGCGACGCGCTGGTTTCGGCCGCGAACCCTTCCGGCGTTCCTAACTTGGTGAGATGGTGGCCCAGCGTCTTAATCACTTTCCAACCGCCCACGGCCGTCCCCACGGAAATGGCCGTCGCACAAGCGATCTTCACCCAGAACTGCACTTCGAACTTGCCGTCCGCCGGCGCCGTCTGATACCCGCCCGCGACCAGCGCCATCGTGATGATGCCCATCACTTTCTGAGCGTCGTTCGTGCCGTGGGTAAACGCCATCCAACTGGCCGACGCAATCTGCATTTTGCCGAACGTCGTGTTCATCGTCGTCGGGCGCATGCGGCGCGTCAGCCAAATCATGCCGACGTAAAAGAAATAGGAGGCGAAAAAGCCCATGCCGGGCGCGATCAGCATCGCCATCAGCGTGCTAGTGACGTTCTTGACGACCAGCGCCTTCACGCCCGCCGCCGCGACGCCCGCTCCCACCACGCCGCCGATGAGGCTGTGCGAGCCGCTGATCGGCATACCCAACAGGGTCATCGCCGCCGCCCACAGCGAGGCGCTCGCGAGGCCGGCCACCAGGACGATGAGCACCGTTTCGGGATGCGGAAAAAATGCGGGCCCCGTATGCAGAATCTTCGACATCGTGTCCGCCACACGGACGCCGACCATCGCGCCGGCCAAATTGAGCAGCGTGGCCAAGGCGACCGCCGACGTCGGCGACAAGACTCGAGTCGCAATCACCGTAGCGATGGCGTTGGCCGAATCATTCCAGCCGTTGACGAAGTCAAACGCCAACGCCATGACCACCACCAACAAAATCAGGACGTGCAAAGTCGTCACGAGCACTTCCGACTGGCCGCGAGACCAGCCCCTCCTTGCGCCCCGACAAGCGGAATGCGCCGAACAGAAACACGAGTCGGACCGCTAGACGTTCTTCAGCTGGATGCTGTGAATCAAGCACGCCGCATCATCACAGTAGTCGATCGCCTGCTCGACCAATTCGTACAGCTCTTTCCACTTGATCACTTGGAACGCGTCCAAGCCGCTGTCGAACAACTGGGCCAAGAAGTGGTGGTGAATCCGATCCCCTTCTTCCTCGGCCTCGTGCACCGCGATGATCAGTTTGTCGAGGCTGATCTCTCCCTTGCGCGACTTCTTGTCGGCGATGCCCCGCAACCCTCGCACGGCGTCCAACAGCGTCCCGCAGGCCCGCACCAACACGCCGCACTGATCCTTGAACTCTTCGGTCACCGTATCGATCTTGTAGCACAGCATGCGCTGCGCGACCGCGTCGACCGTATCCACGACGTTGTCGATGCCGGTGATCATCTTGTAGATGTCGTCGCGGTCGATCGGCGTGATGTACGTTTGCTCTAAAAAGTCGAGCGTCTCGTGCGTAATCTTGTCGCACTCGTGCTCAACCTCGAAAATGGCTTGCGCCAGCTCGGGGTGTCTCGGACCGACCTGTTTCGCAAACGCCGACAGCAGTTCTGCCGAACGCAACGCCTTTTCAGCCGCCCGTTCGAAAAAGTCAAAGAACTCCAGATTCTTCGGCAGCAACCCAAACATACCGCCCTCGATTTCAGTCAGTTTCCCCCCTGCAACCCTCGCCGCAGGTCGGACAAATACGGCGATGAATCTAGTTTCCGCTCGCCTTCCCCTCAACCCACCTGAGAAGATTTCGCGAACGAAGCGTGAAGATCCAGAGACGAATTCATGAAGCGCTCGCCCCCGCCTGCCGCGATAGCGTCTGCCGCGGCAGCCCCCGGTAGGCAGCGCCGGTTGCAGGCAGCTAGAATTATTCTGTACTTTACGCAAGTCTCCAGGCGAACTAGCGTTACAAACATCCATAAGGAACGATGCATGTCGCCATGGATCCGTTTCCGGCATCGAGCAACCGGCTGGTTGGTCGGCCTGTGCGCGGGCTTCCTAGCGGTCGGCGCCGCGGCCGCCGAAGAAGCGACCGATTACCTGCAAAACGTCAAACCGCTGCTCGCCAAACGCTGCTATGCGTGTCACGGGGCCCTCCAACAGAAGGGCGGACTACGGCTCGATACGGCCGCGGCGCTGCGCGTGGGCGGGGAGTCGGGCAGCCCCATTGCGAGCGATTCCCCGGACGCCAGCCTCTTGCTGAAGGTCGTCACAGGCGAGGCCGGGTTTCGCATGCCCCCCGCCAACGAAGGCGCCCCGCTCACCGCCGCCGAGGTGGATCTGATCCGGAAGTGGCTGCAAGCCGGCGCCCCTGCGCCGCCGAACGAAGCGCCGCAAACGCCCCCCGCGGAACACTGGTCCTACCGCGCGCCACAGAACGCGACGCCGCCGATCGCGGCCGACGACCGTTGGTCGCGCGGGCCCGTCGACGCGTTTCTCCTCCATGCGCAGCGACAAGCGGGCGTGCAACCGCGCCCCGTAGCATCCCGCGCGACGCTCTTGCGCCGCGTCACTCTCGATCTCACCGGCCTCCCCCCCGCCGCCGACGAGCTCGCCGAATTCCTCTCGGACGAGGAGCCGGACGCACTCGAACGAGTCGTCGATCGTCTGCTGGCGCGCCCCAGCCACGGCGAACGCTGGGGCCGACATTGGATGGATGTGTGGCGGTACAGCGATTGGTACGGCAGCCGCGGCGGCAACGAAATCCGCTACAGCCAACGACACATCTGGCGCTGGCGCGATTGGATCGTCGACTCGCTCAATCACGACGCCTCCTACCTGCAAATGCTGCAGTGGATGGTCGCCGGCGACGAGTTGGCCCCGACCGACCCGGGCGCGCTGGCCGCCACCGGGTACCTTGGCCGCAACTGGTACAAATTCGACCGCAATGTGTGGATGTTCGACGCCGTCGAGCAGACGGCTCAAGCGTTCCTCGGCGTGACGCTCCGCTGCGCCCGCTGCCACGACCACAAGTACGACCCGATTACGCAAGAGGACTATTACCGCTTCCGCGCGATCTTCGAACCGCACGACGTTCGCACCGACCCGCTGCGCGGCGACACGCCGCACGACAAAGACGCGACGCTCGGCCCCTACCCGCGCGAAGGCGTTTCGCGCGTCTACGACAAGCAACTCGACGCCCCCACTTACGTCTTCCAACGCGGCGATAGTCGCTATCCGGACGAAGCGCGGCGCGTCTCGCCGGGCGCGTTCGAAGTCTTTCGAGCCGGGGCGCTCGCGGTCGCCGAAGTCGACTTGCCGCCTGCAGCCTACTATCCGGCCTTGCGTCCTGAATTCTCGTCGACGATGGTCGCCGCCGCCGAAACGCAAGTCGCCGCCGCGCGCCGGGAGCTTGACAAGAAGCAACAAGCTGCGGCCCAGGCGGACGCAGTCGCGCGGCAGGCGGAGGCCGCCGCCAAATCGCCCACCCCGTCCCCCGCTCCGCCCCTCTATCGCACCTCGTTCGCCGCCAGCGACGCGGCCGCCTGGAAGCCGATTAGCGGCCAGTGGGCCTGGGAACGCGATCGACTCGTCCAAACTCAGGTCGGTCATTTCGCCACGTTGTTGCTCCAACAGCCGACGCTGCCGAATCAGTTCCGAGTTCGCTTGCGCTACAAGCCGCTTGCCGCCGGCGCGTACCGCTCGATCGGCTTCAGCTACGACTACCTCGACCAAGGCAACTCGCAGGACGTCTACACGAGCACGGGCGACGCCCAGCAGACGCTGCAAGCCTTTCATCGAGTCAATGGCCAACAGGTCTATCCGCAGGCCGGCATCGTGCCCGTGAAACTGCAGGTCGGGGTGGAGGCGACGATCGAAGCGGAGGTGCGCGGCGCCCAAGTCATCCTGTCGCTCAACGGCGAACAAAAACTACAGTACCCGCTTCCCACGCCGCGGCGCGAAGGAAAACTCGCCCTCTGGGTCCATTCGGGCGCAGCCGAATTCTTGGAGCTCGAGATCGCGCCGCTGGCCGCTTCGCTCGACGACCTCCAGCGCGAAGCGCGCACCGCGCAGCACGCCGTCGTCCGGCAGACGCTGCAGGTCGCGACCGCTCAAGCGGAACTCGCGTCGCTGCAAGCTCGACTTGTCGCGGAACGCATCCAGTACGGCCTCGACTCGGGCGACGCCGCGGCGGCCGCCCAAACCGCGAGCCGCGCTTCCGCCGTCGCGCACCTCGCGAAACTCGCAGAAGACCGCTGCGAAGCGGAGTTCGCCTGCGAAGAGGCGCGGCGGTTGAACGCCGCCGGGCCGCTCGCGGAAGCCGAGAAAAAGCGAGCGACCGTGGCCGCCGAGATCGCCTCCGCTGAGGCTCGACGCGACCAGCCGGACGGCAAGTACGAGCCGCTCGGCGCCCTGCACTCCCGTCGCTCGACCGGCCGACGAGCGGCGCTCGCGCGTTGGCTTGCAACGCCGCGTCACCCGCGCACGTCGCGCATCGCCGTCAACCAACTGTGGCTGCGTCACTTCGGACAAGCCCTCGTCCCCAGCGTCGCCAACTTCGGCTTGCAGGGCGAAGCTCCTTCGCATCCCGAACTGCTCGATTGGCTCGCCGTCCGTCTCGAAGACGCCGCCTGGCAAATGAAACCGTTGCATCGCGACTTGTTGCTTTCCGCTGCGTATCGACAATCCAGCGACGAGGGCGCCGACTCAGAGGACGCCCGACGCATCGACCCGCAGAATCGCCTCTTGTGGCGCATGAACGTCCGCCGCATGGAAGCGGAAGTCGTGCGCGACAGCGTTCTCGCCTCCGCCGGCTTGCTCGACGCTCGCTCCGGCGGCCCTGAGCTGGCCGAAAGTGAAGGTCAAACGGTCTGGCGCAGAAGCCTCTACTTCCGGCTCACGCCAAATGAAAAAATGAAGTTCTTGGAAACGTTCGACGCGGCCGATCCCAATGCGTGTTTCCGCCGTCGCGAAAGCGTCGTCCCCCAACAGGCGCTCGTCCTCATGAACAGCTCCCTGGCCTTCGACGCCTCCCGGTCGCTCGCTGCAGAGCTTAGCGCCCAAGCGCCTTCGCGAGAGGAGGCGGGGCAAAGTCAGTTTATCGACGCCGCGTTCCGGCACGTGCTCCACCGAACGCCGACGGCGGCGGAATCGGCGGCATGCCTCGCCTTCTTGACCGAACAAGCGACGGCGTCGACGGCCGGCGAAACCACGTTCTCCGCCGCTCCAGGTCCCGCTCCCAAGCGTCCGCCCGCGACCGACGCGCGTCAGCGAGCGCGCGAGGACTTGGTGCACGTGCTGTACAATCACAACGACTTCGTGACCATTCGATAGGAACACGGCCATGCGCGGCAGATTTCCTTGCGGACGCGTTCAGCGGCGAACGTTTCTCGCCGATTGCGGCCTCGGCTTCACCGGCTTGGCGCTCGGCGCGATGCTGCACCGCGACGGCATCGGCGCCGACCTCGACGCGAACTGGTCGCCGCCGACCGGCGCACCGCACTTCGCCCCGAAAGCGAAAAGCGTCATCTGGTTCTTCATGCTGGGCGGAACCAGCCATCTGGAGAGCTTCGACCCGAAGCCCGAAATCAACAAGCATGCCGGGAAGACGGTCGAAGCGTCCCCCTACAAGTCCGCCGTCCTCGACTCCCCCTACTACCGCAAGAACGTTCGCGATTTCGCCGGCACGCCGCGGGCGTTGATGGCCACCTTGTACGAACTCCAAATCGGCTTCCAGAAGCGCGGCGCCAGCGGACTCGACGTCAGCGATTGGTGGCCGCACGTCGGCGACTGCGCCGACGACCTGGCCGTGGTGCGCTCGATGTGGACCACCGACAACGACCACGCCGCCCAACTGCAATTCCATACGGGCCGCCATATTTTCGACGGCTTCTACCCTTCGATCGGCTCGTGGGTCCACTACGGCCTCGGGTCGCTCAACGACAACCTGCCGCAGTTCATCGTGATGGGACCTCCTCCCGGCGATTGCTGCGGCGGCGTCGGCGCACACGATGGCAGCTATCTGGGTCCCGACCACTCAGGCGTTACGCTGGCCATCGATCCGAATAATCCGCTGCCCTTCGGCACTCCCGGCAGCGACGTCGCCGTCTCCGGCCGCCGTCGCCAACTCGAGTTGCTGCAAAAACTCAACCGCATGACGGCCTCAGAACGCCCGAACGATGCGGCGATTCAGGCGCGCATCAAATCGTACGAGCTGGCGTTTCGGATGCAAATGTCCGTGCCGGAGGTCGTGCGCTTCCAAGACGAAACGGCCCAGACGCTCGACCTGTACGGTCTCCACAATCCGGCCACGCAAAACGTCGCTCGTCAATGCCTCGCCGCTCGTCGGCTAGTGGAACGCGGCGTCCGCTTCATCCAAATCTACGACGACGGCTGGGACGCACACGCGAAGCTCAAGGAGAACCACGCGACGCGCTGCAAAGCGGTCGACCAGCCGATCGGCGCCTTACTGAAGGACCTCAAGCGCCGCGGGCTGCTCGACGAAACGCTGGTCGTCTGGGCCACCGAATTTGGACGCACGCCAGGCGCTGAAAAGTCCGATGGACGCGACCACCATCCCTATGGCTTCTCGATCTGGATGGCGGGCGGCGGCATCCGCGGCGGCGTCGTGCACGGAGCGACCGACGAGATCGGCTTTCATGCGGTCGAGCACCGGCACTACGTCACCGATGTTCACGCCACCGTGCTCCACCAACTGGGGCTTGATCCCCGCCGCTTGGAAATCCCCGGTCAAAAGCGGCTTGAGATCGATTTCGGCGCCCCCATACGAGACATCATCGCCTGACGAGTCGCCTGACGAATTGTTTGACGAATTGCCTGACGGCCGCAACGTTACTTCACGCCTGCCGGATCAAAGTACTCCGGCTCGTTCCCCGCCTTCCATTTGATGTTGCACCCGAGGCTGGCCCGCTGCCGTTCGGCCGGCGATTGGCCCGCGAGCACCGCGTCGAGCGCCGCGCGCAGATCGGCGCCCGTGACGGGGAGGCCTGAGTTGGGCCGGCTGTCGTCGAGCTGCCCGCGATAGACCAGGCGATGAGCCGCATCGAACAGGAAGAAGTCGGGGGTGCAGGCCGCCTTGTAAGCGATCGCCACGCCCTGGTCCTCGTCGAACAAATACGGGAACGCGTACCCCCGCTGCTCGGCCTCGTGCACCATTTGCTCGGGCGAGTCGTCGGGGTGTTTGGCAGTATCGTTCGAATTGATCGCGACAATGCCGACGCCCCGGGCCAAGTAGTCGTTTCCCAGCCGAGCCAATTCGGCGGCCACATGCTTCACGAAAGGACAATGATTGCATAGGAACATGACGAGCAGCGGCCGGCCTTCGAAGTCGCTGCGCGACACCGTCCGTCCGTCGACGTTCACAAGCGAAAAGTCGGGCGCTCGAGTTCCCAGGGGCAGCATCGTACTGGCAGTCTTCACCATCGGACCAATTCTCCTTCGACAAAATTGAGTGCTGTGCCGTGTCGGCGCGAGCGCGTTAGGTCGTCGCGGGCGTCGTCACTTGCAGCCCGTGCGCCAGCTTGGCGAGTTGATTCCAGTTCTCAGAGTCAAGCGTCACGCCCTTCGCCAGTCGCGCGGCCTGCGTGATCCGTTCAGGATCGCCGGGCAACAAGATTCGCTCGCACCCATCAATTCGCGGGCAGTTGCGAATGTACTCGGTCAGCTGCGCCACCTCGGAGCGGAAGTGTTCCGCTCCGCCGAAGGCGGCCGGATCCATCAGCAGCACAAAGACGCAGTTACCCTTCTTCGGATAAGGCACCTCCCGCGCACACACGCCGCCAGACAACGCGCCAGTCAGGATCTCGATCATCAGGCCGAGCCCGAATCCCTTATAGGCCTGAGCGCCGCCCATCGGAAGAATGGAACCGGGCGGATTGCCGTACAACGTGTTGGGGTCGTTCGTCGGCCGCCCTTGGTTATCCAACAGCCAGCCGTCGGGAACTTTTTCTCCGGCAATCTTCTTCACGCGCACCTTCCCCTCGGCCGTAGCACTTGTGCTGAAGTCGAGCACCAGCGGTTCGGCGCCGTTCGGCACGCCGATCGCCAGAGGATTGGTGCTCAACCGCGGCGCCGTCCCCCCCGGCGGCGCGACACGGACCGCGGCGCCATGAGAGTTGACCATCAGCATGGAGATCAAATTGCGAGCGGCGGCCGCTTCGCAGTATTCGCCGAGTCGGCCGATGTGCCCGGAATGAATGAGCGTGCCGATCGCCAGTCCTTCTAGTCGTACTCGTTCATAGAGCATGTCGAGCAGTTGGTTGGCTTGCACTTGGCCGAAGCCCCAATGAGCGTCCGCGACGACGCGCGTCCCCGACTGATTGAGCACCTCGAGCGGCGCTTGCGAGACGACTTCGCCGTCCTTCAGCGCCTGCAAGTAGAACGGAATCCGCATCACGCCGTGCGACTCGTAACCGCACAAGTTGGCCGACACCAGACTCTTCCCCACCACCTCGGCTTCGCTGGGCGTCGCCCCTCCAGCCCGCAGCAGTTCTATGGCGAACGTTTCCAAAGCGGCGGGAGCAATCGTCGGCATCGGGTTGTTTCCTCAAAGGGGTGAAGGCGGCAATCCACCGTGGACCGCTCCGCGGTCCTATGAAATCGTCGCGGACCGCTCCGCGGTCCTACGGAATAGTCGTGGACCGCTCCGCGGTCCTACGGTTGTACGTTGTGGCCCGCTCCGCGGTCCTCCGTTGGATCGCGGAGCGATCCACGACGATGGATTGTACGTTACGAGGCGGCTTCGTCGAGCGGTCCGTCATCGGGCGGCAGCCGTCCCGCGCGACGCCACTGCGCGTGCGCCTCGTAAGCGGCGATCGCCACCGAATTCGACAGATTGAGGCTGCGCACTTGCGGTCGAGTGGGGATTCGCAGCGTGCGTTCCCGATGCCGTTCCAACAACCCTGGCGGCAGACCGGCCGTTTCACTGCCGAACACCAGCGTGTCGCCCAGTTCGTACTGCACGTCGAGGTACGAGTGGCGCGCCGTCTTGGTGAAGAGCCAGGCGCGGTCGACGGGCAGGCGCTGAGCGAGCGCATTCCAATCGTCCACCACTTCCCACTCCAGATGTTGCCAATAGTCGAGCCCCGCGCGGCGCAGCGTCTTTTCGTCGACGCGGAATCCCAGCGGGCGAACCAGCCACAGTTTGGCGGCCAAGGCGACGCATGTCCGTCCCACCGCCCCGGTATTGGGCGGGATCTCGGGCTGAAACAACACAATGTTCAATCGCGGTTGGTATAACACGCTCCAACAACTATCAACGAGCTCCAGACGAGTCAACTCCCCGACCGTTCTCCTCCCCCGCCCCACCTCCCCGCGCCGCCCGCCGCCGATTACGATTCGTCGGACTACTTTTTGTTCCGCCCCCTCAGCCCCGTGCCATCATGTCTTACGCCGATTCGCGACTTGAACCGTACGCTCGAACGCTCGCCTTTGCGGAGCGACAGGTCGCAGCGTTGACCGACCAACATCCCGACTATTTTCCGATCTATACCGTTCAAGGCCGTTGGCATCACGCGGGCGAACTGTGGACCGATTGGACCGGCGGGTTCCTGGCCGGCATGATGTGGCAGTTTCACCGGCGCACGGGGGACGCCGGATGGCGCGCGAAGGCCGAGCATTACTCGCGGCTTTTGGAGCACCGCCAGCATGATCGCCACGTCCACGATCTGGGCTTCATCTTCTTGAATACGTATCGCCCGTGGTATGAGTTGACCGGCGATGCGGCTCTGCAAGCCGTGTTGATTCAAGCAGGTCGCACGTTGGCGATGCGATTCCAGCAGCGCGGACAGTACTTGCGTAGTTTCGTCGCCCCGGAATCGCTGTTCATCGACATCATGATGAATGTGCCGATCATCTACTACGCGGCGAACGCCGCAGGGGACGTCGAACTGCGACGAATTGCCGACGCTCATTGCGCCACGACGCGCGACACGATCGTCCGCCCCGACGGCTCGACGGCCCATGAAGGGCTCTTCGACACAGCGACCGGTGCGTTCCTGCGTCAGTCGACGCATCAAGGCCTGCGCGACGACAGTTGCTGGGCGCGCGGTCAAGCCTGGTCCCTCTATGGCTTCAGCCAATGCTATGAACTCACCGGGGACCCGCAGTGGCGCGACGTGGCCGAACGAAACGCCGACTACTGGCTTGCCCATCTCCCCGCCGACCACGTCCCCTATTGGGACTTTCACGCCGACCTGTCGCAGCCGCCGCCGTTGGGGGCGCAGCGCGAGACATCGGCCGGCGCGATTGCGGCCAGCGGCCTGCTCCATCTTGCGCAGCACGCCTCGACGCCCGAACGGTCCCAGCGTTACCGACAAACGGCTCTCGCCATGCTCGACGCCCTCATCGCGGGCGATTACGTGGCTGATCGGACGCCCGGCTGGGAAGGCATCCTCAAGCACGGCGTCTACCACACGAAAAAGAATCTGGGGGTGGACGAGTCGGTGATGTGGGGCGAGTACTTTTTCGTCGATGCGTTATCGCGCGTGGTCGGCGACGGGTTGAAGAAACAGTAGGAGAGGAAGAGAAGAGACATGGAAATCGTACGCAACCCCACGCGCTCTGTGCGGATCGGCTCGATCTCAATCGGCTCGGCGCACCCGATCGCCGTGCAAAGCATGACGGCGACCCACACTCAGGACATCGATGCGACCGTCGAGCAGGTGAACATGCTGTACGAGGCGGGCGCCGACGTCGTGCGGATCGCCGTCGACAGCAAGAAGGACGCCGACGCGCTGATCGAGATTCGTCGCCAGACGAAGGCGAACCTCGTCATCGACCTGCAGGAAAACTACCGGCTCGCCGAAGTCGTCGCGCCGCATGTCGACAAGCTGCGGTACAACCCGGGACACTTGTACCATCACGAACGGGAAAAGCCGTGGCAGGACAAAGTCCGCTACATCGCCCAAGTCGCCCGCGACTTTGACTGCGCCCTGCGCATCGGCGTCAACTGCGGCAGCGTCGATCCCGACCAGAAGCAGGCCTTCGCCCCCGACGATTCCATCGGCCCGATGCTGGCCAGCGCCTGGGAGCACTGCGAACTGCTCGATGCGATCGACTTCACGCGTTACTGCGTGTCGCTCAAGGACTCCGACCCGCTGAAGGTGATCGAGGTGAATCGGCGATTCGCCGAACGGCGGCCCGACGTACCGTTGCATCTGGGCGTTACGGAAGCGGGCATTCCGCCCGACGGCATCATCAAGACGCGCATCGCTTTCGAGCAGCTCGTCAGCCGCGGCATCGGCGACACGATCCGAGTTTCGCTGACCGTCCCTAATCCCCGCAAGAACGAAGAGATCGTCGCGGGTCGGCAAATCCTGGCCGACATCGCGGCCGGCCGAGTTCGATCGGTCGTCGACTACGGCCTGAAGTCGCTGAACATCATTTCCTGCCCGAGTTGTTCGCGAGTGGAAAACCAGGCGTTTGTGGAACTCGCGGAACAGGTCAAAGCGATGACCGAGTACGCGAAGGACTACGCGATCACCATCGCCGTCATGGGGTGCCGTGTGAACGGCCCCGGCGAGACCGACGACGCCGACCTGGGGCTGTGGTGCGGCCCCAACTTCGTCAATCTCAAGAAGGGCCCCGAGTCGCTGGGGGCTTACCCCTACGACCAAATCCTGGCTCGCCTACGACAGGAACTCGACCTGCTCATCGCCCAGCGGCAGCCGGTCGTTCAGTCGCGGTAAAGCACGTTACGCCAGGTCCTCGATGCTTTCCAGGTCGCCTTCTAGCGCCTGGCGGGAGTCGGCGTCCGCCACCAAACTCGCTTGATTCCGCGCCGCTTCCAAGTGTGCGGCGCAGGCGTCGGCGTCGCCCGCCAACTGAGCGGCCCGCGCGAGCGCTTCGTAGGCATAGCCCAAATAGAATTCCCCGACCCCTTCGCTCGCCGCCAAACACAACTGTCCGTAGTGCAAAGCTTCCGCGGCCCGTTCGGCGAGCGCGTAGACGCGCGAGAGCTGCCAGTAGCCGACCGACAGATTGATCGGCTGCCGGTCTTCGCGATGTCGCCAATGGCACATCGAGGCATGGCACATCGAAATCATCTGCTCGGTTTCGTCCGGGGTGCGGTCGGCTTTATCCATCAAGTCCCAGACGCCATTGAAGAAGGTCGCCGCAAACCAGCGATGACCCGCGGCGACGTCGATCGGAGGCGAAGCGTTCATGCACAAAACTTTCGGATTCGAGAGTCTGATTGAGGTTGGAAGCCGCCGTATTCTGCCCGAGCCGACCGCGCGAGCCAAGCCATCTCCCGTAGGACAGGCTTCCAGCCTGTCTGCGGCCGCCAGGCCGCGCGCACTTTGGAAGCAGTCATCATGGAAGCAGTCATCATGAAAGGATTCACAGGCTGGAAGCCTGTGCTACGGGCGCACGCCGGCTTGGCGAGCGGCGGCGGCGAGGGCCGCATAGCTGCGTTTGGCGGCGACGAGTGGATCATAGTCTTTGTTCGAGTGGATTTGGCCGCTCACTTCGACCACCACGTCGCCCTGATAGCGGCCGGCGGCGAGCCGCCGAAAGTAGTCGACGTAATCGATCGTCCCTTCGCCCGGCAACAGGAACTGAAACTTGTCCTGAGTCCCGCGGGCGTCTTTGACGTGAATGAAGACCGTCTTGTCGAGCAAACGGTCGAGACATTCGCCGAGCTGCCGTCCGCGCAATTGATAGTGACTGAAATCAAAGGCTGCTTTGATCCGCGGGTGCGCCGTCTCTTCGCACAGCCAAACCGCGTCTTCGGGCGTATGCACGGCGCCCGCCACGTGCGGCTTGATGGCGATCGTCGCCCCCGCATCGTCCGCCGCTCGCCCCCACTCCTTCAGCCGTGAAACCATCGCGCTGCGTACGTCGTTCCACTGCTCGGGCTTGCCTCCCAAAATCGTCTCTACCACCGGCGGACGCTCGGGCGACAAGCTCCGTGCGATACGTCCCGCCGCCGTGATCCGCGCGAGGTTGGCTGCGTGTCCGTCGGCTGGGGCCAGCAGGACTAGGTTTTCCATCAAGCCGCTCAACCGCAGGCCCGTCTCCTCCAATTGCTCGCGGAACACCCGCTGAGCGTCGACGCCGAACTGGGCCGAATCGGCCGGCCAGTCGGCCATCACCGGCAACTCGACGCTGTCGTACCCGATCGTCCGACAAGCTGTCAGGGCGTCGGCGAGCGGGAGGGAACGCATGCCATAGAGGCTAAAGCCGATGCCGATGGGAGCGTCGGGCTTGGCAAGTTCCGCGGCGCGTCCCGTTGCAATTCGTCCCCAAAGAGGCAAGCCGACCCAGGGCATCGCCAGCGACGCCTGCACCGCCTGCTTGACAAACGCTCGCCGCGAACGATTCATGTCGGCGTCCTCGGTCAATAAAAAAGGGGCCGCCGAGTCATGCTCAGCGGCCCCGTCAAGTTTACTGGTCCTCGCGTGAACTACGACAAATCGCCCAGCGAGTAGCCGCTGCGGTAGTCGCTCTTGATGATGTGCGCGACTTCCGGCGCGTTCTTGGCGACCAAGTTCTTCGCGTCCCACTCCACCTTCTTGCCCGCGGCCCACACGGCCAAATTGCCGAGCAACACGGTTTCGGTGAGCGGCACGGCGTAGTCCGGGAAGTTGGACATGGCCGCATCGCCGCCGCGGATCGCGTTAACCCACTCCTTGAAGTGGCCCGGCGACCGCTTGTACTCGACTTCCGGCAGTTCGCCGCCGCCGACCAGGAACAGTCCGTTGCCCGCGTAGTCGCCCGGAGCGTACAGCGACGACTTGTCGCCGATCACCAAGCAACCGCTCGACTCCATCTTCTGGCCCTTGAGCAGTTCTTGCGGCGGACGTTTGCCGCCGTCATACCACACGAACTTCAGCGGCCCGCGTTTGTCGTTGGCCGGGAATTCGTAATTGATGATGCACCAGCTCGGGAACGTCTCTTGGTTGTGGCCCGACGATTCGGCTTGCACCGAAACCGGATCGCGGAGGCTCAACGCCATGAACGGCATGTTGAGCGTATGGCAAGCCATATCGCCCAAGGCGCCCGTGCCGAAATCCCACCAGCCGCGCCACTTGAACGGATGGTACGCCGGGTGATACGGACGCACCTTGGCGGGTCCCAGCCACTCGTCCCAGTGCAACGTCTTCGGCACCGGCGGCGTTTCGGTCGGACGCGCCAACCCTTGCGGCCACACGGGCCGGTTCGTCCAGACGTGCACTTCGGTGACTTTGCCGAGCACGCCCGAATTGATGATCGCGGCGCCCTTGCGCAGGTCGTTGTTGGCCGTCCCTTGATTGCCCATCTGCGTGGCAATCTTCTTGGCCGCGGCGATCTTGCCGAGCGTCCGGGCTTCATGCAGGGTGTGCGTGAGCGGCTTTTGGCAGAAGCAGTGCTTGCCCAAGTTCATGCCCATCGCCGCGGCGACCGCGTGCGTGTGATCCGGCGTGCTCACCGTGATCGCATCGATGTCCTTGCCGACCTCGTCGAACATCTTGCGAAAATCGTAGTACTTCGCGGCCTTCTCGAAGCCCTTCTGCTGCGAGGCCTTGCCCAGGTTGACGTCGTCGACGTCGCAGATCGCGACGATGTCGCCGTTGGCGGCGGCATCCGACGAATCGCTTTGTCCCTTGCCCATGACGCCGATGCAGCCGAAACGGATGCGCTCGTTCGGCGACTTGCTTTCCTGCGCCTGCAGGCCGGAGGCGACGAAATACCCGGCGCCGATCACGGCGCTGGTCTGAATGAACGTACGACGATTGGAACGACTTGCCATGGGGCTTTTCTCCCTAAGGTGACAAAGGCGACGATGCAGGCCCAACAACTTACCGCAGCGAACTACGGAATTCAAATACTGGGTGGCGATTTGTGCTGCGATTGACGATTGTGCACGTGACTCTCTGCGGCCGTCGGTCGATGCCCGGCGTCGCGCCGCTCGATCGCCGAGCTTACCTCGGTCGCGTAGTCATGGTCTTTCAGCTCGCGTGCAATCGACTCCGGCGGCTTCACCGGTCCTTCGCTCAAGCGCGGTTTGAAAAACGCCCCCAGCGGTCCCGCCAAGAGAGACGGGAAGAAAATGAGTTCCGCGACGACGCCCATGAAGAGAATCGTGAGCATCAGATAGCCGAAGCGTTGCGTCGGCGTGAATGTACTGAATGCAAAAATCGACAATCCTAAGCCGCTAATGATGGCCGCCTGGAACGTAGGCGTCGCACAGCGTTTGTACGCCGCCAAGATGGCCGCATGCCGATCCTTGCCTTTATCGAGCTCCCAGCGGAACCACGTCAAATAGTGGATCGTGTCGTCCACCGCCACGCCCAACGCGATGCTGGCCGTCATCATCGAGCCGATGTCGACTTGAATTCCCGACCAACCCATCCCGCCGAAAATCACCAAAATCGGCAGCACGTTCGGCAACATGGCGATGAAGCCGCACCACACGCTCCGCGAGATGAACATCATCAGCGGCGTGATCGTGATCAGCGACCAGAACGTGCTCTCGATGAGGCTATTCAGCAGCGTGCGTTGCGCCTTGTAAACGATCGGCACCACGCCCGTGTAAACGGCCGACACCGGCAGATTTTGGTCCGCCGCGCTGAGCGATCGCGCGGGGTCGAAGCGATGATCGCGAGCGTCGACGAACAACGTCGCCGCCTGCTTGATCTGCGACACATCGTACTTGTCGCTGTCGCCTACGAGCACGACGCAGTCGTAACCGGCCAGCCGTTCTGCGAACTTCTCCGGCAGCGGCTCCGACGGATCATGCCAACTGACCTGCAGCCGAGCCACGGTGAGCAAATCCTTGAGCGTCCCCGAGAAGATCTTCGTTTGATCGATCTCGTGGTGCACACGTTGAGTGCGATCGGCGATCGCGACGCCGGCATCCGCCTTATCCACGCTCGCGACTTCCGTCGCTCCTTCGTCCGCCTCTTCCGCTTCGCTCGCCTTGCGGCGTTTCTCGGCGGCCGCTTTCGCCTTCGCCGACTTCTTCGCTCCGCCTAGCGGTGCTCCGAGCAGCAGGACTTTGGCCTTGGCCGGCGACTTGCCGTCTCGCGCGTCGTTCAGCTGCCGGAGGATCCGTTCGCGGTCGTGATGCGCGATCATCACCGGTTCCACCGCGCTTTTGATCTCGTGCACGAACTCGCCGTAATCCACATCCTGCAACGCCCCGATCCGCAAACTGATCCGCCACAGCTCGGACTTATCCAAGCGATCCATACGGAGGTATTCCGAACGGAGAAACTCTTCACGGTGCGCTTCAAGTCGCGCGGTCGTGGCGCCGCGCCGCATGAACGTCGCCGTATCTCCCTTGGCGTCGGGCAACACGGGCGAGAACGTGACGGCCGACAGCGACCGCCCCGCGACTCCCTGCCCCGATTCGCCGAACTCCTGGTCGATCACGCGTTGAATGCGATCGACGATGTCCATGCGATCCAAGAATGACAACTGCACGTGCTCGTCTGGATGCGGCTCGTAGCCGATCTTGCGTTCGGCCGACGGCGCCATCAGCATCTCCGGTCGCACCTTTACGACCACCTCCATCGGCACCAGCTTGCCGATGTGCGTTTCGAGCCACTCGTAATCGCGCAAGATCTTCGCCTTCTGGTCGAACATCTTGAGCATGTTGACCGAGGTGTTGATGCGCGTGACGCCCCAGCCGACGACCGCAATTACCAGCACGCAGCCGATCGCGACAAGATGGTGGTGGCGAATGATGCCGCCGCCGAACCAATCCCAAAAGCCCGACAGATACTTGTCGTACCACGGGTTCTCGTCGCGCCGCTTTTGATCGTCCGTCCGCGGCTTCTGCGGCCAAATCTGCAGCGCCGCTGGCAAGTAGGTGAACAACAGCACCAGAGTAGCCAGCACCGCGATTCCCGAGAACATGCCGAACTTGCGGATCGGCGTCAGTTCGCTGGTGTACAGCGAGAACAAACCGATCGCGGTCGTAATGTTGCACATCAGCGCCGGCTTCCAACCGTGCGCCACGGCCGCTTCCGGCGCCCCGACCACGCCATGCTCTTCCACCGCTTCGCGGTAGTAGTTGATCAAGTGCACCGCGCCCGAGATGCCCAGCACGTACACCAGCGACGGCATCGACATCAAGACCGCGTCCAGCGTCGAGTGGCACCAGCCGACGAGGGCGATGCTGCCGACGGCGCTGATCGCGCCGATGAAGAACACCATGATCGTCGCCGTAATCGTGCGGAAACAGGCGTACGCCAACGTCACGCCCAGAATCACGCACAGCGAAACCAACCGCACCAGCGTGACCGAGCCTTCTTCGTCGATCGCCACATTGTCTACGGTCGGACCGCCGATGTGCAGTTCGTCAGTCTGCAACCCGCACTCTTCGGCCAGGTCGTACAGCCGCCCGCGGGCCTTGCCAAGCAACCCGCGACCGATGGTCCGGTGCAAGTCGATCTTGGCGTTCTCCGACATGATCAACATCAAGCAGGTCGTCTTGCCGTCGGGGCCGAACAGGCTGCCCGAGAGCCGTCGCATCGCTTCAGCTTCGTTATCCTTTAAGACGCCGCCTTCGCCCGTCAAACCGGCCAACACCATGGGGCCGGTCGTCACCGAACGAAACAGTTGAGCGTCGAGTCGCCGGGGATTCTCGTAATACCAAGGACCATCTTCGGCGCCCAAGTTGGCGACGCGCTTACCTTCCACTTGACCGCCGACCAGCGAGCGCCACACTTTGCCCGCAATGGCCGCGACCGGCGCCTTGCCGCCGTCCCATTCGTACAGACTTCCGTCCGGCGTAATGTAGTACCACAGCCCGTCTTTGCCCTGCACCCACTTCTCGTCGCGATGGCCCCAATTGCGGTAGTCGTTGCCGGTGTAGAACAATCCCAACGTGTCGCCGATGAATTTATAGGGCCGCTCGAGCAGCAGATTATGCATGCCCTTTTCGACTGCGAGCGCCGCAGCGGCCGCATCTACATCCGACCGTCCCGCATCGGTCGCCGCATCGGCCGCTTGTTCGGCCAACGACGCAGCCAGCGTCGCCGCCTGCGCATCGGCCGTCTCACGCAGCTCGGCCTCTTTCCCCTTCATCGAAGGCGGCAACTCGGGCTGCAACTTGCGCAGCATCAACTCGTAGCTCGAATTGTCCGCTTGGCAGCCGTCCCAACTGGCGATGATGAATCGCTCGCCGAGAAAGTGTTGCCAGAACCAAGTCATTTCCTGAGTTTCGGTGAAGGTCGACGGGAGCCAATCCCGGACGTCGTTCTTCATCGACTGCACCGACACTCGCGCACCGCGCAGCGCGAAGGGCACCAGAAAGAACACGATCATCAGGATCGGCAAAGCCGTACGAGCGAAAAACGTTCGCTTCATTGGAAGTGTGGTCCCTTTCTTGCCTGCCGGCCGGTGATCCTCACCGACCCCCAGGGAGCCTGCGACGACGGGCGACGAGGTCCTGGTTTTACCGAATCGCCTTCCGGAACCCAAGGCGACGCCGTCAATTCCGCGGGCCGTTCGTCTCTAGAATCGGCAATTAACGGCACAACCCACAAACCTGTCCCCGAAGTCAGCACAGGAATTCGCGGGACACCTTGCCCAAGCGGCCCGGCAAAATTTCGCCATTCGCCCCAGCTTCACTCAACACGTCGCCGCGCTCACTTCATCTCGCGCAGACGGTTCAAATCCGAATGGCGTCCGACGACGACCAATAACTGGTCGTCCGTCAGTCGGAAGTCGCCGTCGGGAAACATGTGCAGCTTGCCCGAAAGGGCGTCCTTCACCCCCACGACCGAGATGCCGAAGTCCCTCCGCAGATTGGCGTCGCGCAGCGTGACGCCGACCAGCGACATCGGCGCGGTGATTTCCGCGAAGCTGTACTCAGGATCGATCTTCATGAAATCGATCACGTTCGGCCAAGTCATGCGGTCCGCCAACTCCATCGCAATCTCAATCTCGGGGAAGATCACCCGCTCGACCCCCAAACTCTTCAACAACTTGGCGTGATCTTGAGTCAGTCCCTTCACGATGATTCGCTTGGCGCCCAATTCGCGCGCGTGCAGCACGCACAACAGCGACGGCGTGATGTTCTCGCCGAGACTCACGAAGACGGCGGTCGCCGAGGGCAGATTGAGCTCCTTCAGCGACTCGGTCGACGTCACGTCGGCGATCACGGCTTCGTACAGCAAATGCTTCAGCTCTTCGACGCGTTCGGGACTCGAATCCACCCCCGTCACTCGACATCCGTTCTGACACAACTTGGTCGCCAAGGCGGTCCCGAACGACCCCAAACCCAACACAATAAACCGCCGCGTATCCGCCATCTTCGCTTGCTCCCTTCCCAGGCCGGCCCGTCGCCATTCGCCGCCATGCGGCGCGCGGCGAGTCTACGGCTGTTCAATCCGGTACAAATGCTTGTCGGTGCGAATCAAGAGTGCATTGCCAGTCACCGCGTAGGACGCCAGGGTGCGTTCTTCGAGCGCGTTCTTGCCGACGACCTCAAAGGTGCGTCCCGCCTTCACGATCGTCGTGTCGCCCGTCTCGCTTTGGAAGTAGATCTTGCCGTCGGCATAAAGAGGGGACGCCGAGTAGTTGCCGCCGATGCGCTGCTGCCAAACTTCCTTTCCCGTCGCCGCTTCTAAACACGACGCCACGCCGCCGTCGGACACCATGTACAGCAAGTCGTCGACGACCAGCAGCGACGGAGTGTGCGGAGCGCCTTTCTTCACCGTCCACGCCACGTGCGTGTCGGTTACGTCGCCATCGCCGCCCGGACGAATCGCCATCACCGTCGGCGAATCGTAGCCGGTGCCGATGAACAGCAAACCATGCGCGTACACGGGGCGAGGAATGACCGAATAGCCGGTGTATTTCACCTGCCACAACCGCTTGCCCGTGCGCGGGTCGAGCGCATCGACGGAATTGGAACCGGGGCTGATGATCTCCTGACGACCATTCACCTCGATCACCAGCGGCGTGCTGAACGAGAACTTCTTCGGCGCCTCGGCCTGCCGCGGCGTCTTCCAGCGCAGCTTTCCCGAGTCTTGTTCCAGGGCGATGATGCACGGGTCGCTGGCGCCGTCAGCGCTGAAGACCAAAGCGCCGTCGACCAGCGCCGGCGTACCGCCGTTTCCATGTACGGGAGCGTAGGCCAGTTCCGAATTGCGCCAAAGCACCTTGCCGTCGGTCGACAAGGCGGCGGTCCCTTGATGACCAAAGTGCACAAATAGCCGATCGCCTTGCAGGATCGGCGTGGGACTCGCATGACTGTTCTTGCCGTGAATCTTCGGCGCCTTTTCGCCGTTCTGCTGAAACACTTCGACGTCCCACAGGACTTGGCCCGTTTTGGCGTCGAGGCACAGGGTGCGGAGCGACAGGTCTTTGCTTTCGGGCGTCGGCGGCACGGCCGTGGTCAAGTAGATGCGGCCCTGGGCGACGACGGGCGACGACCATCCGCTGCCGGGAATCGCCTGTTTCCAGGACACGTTTTGCGTCGGACTCCATTGCACAGGGAGCCGCACCGACGCATGCCCTTGTCCCGTCGGCCCGCGAAAATCAACCCACTCGGCGTCGGGATTCGCCGCGATCAGCAACAGCCCTAGACACAAGCTGGCAGAACTCATCTTTGTCTCCTCGACATGGTTGTGAAGTCGCCGTCGTTCCGCCCGCCGCCTGCGGTCGATTGGGGCGTCAGCATACCAATCTCCTTCGCCGCGGCAACTCTACGGCGCCACGCGCCAGTCCCGCCCCAAGCGTGCATACCAGGCGTCAAGCGGTTGGAGTTCACGGCGCGCTCGCTCGGTCGGTTCGACCCAACGGACGGGAGTCGGCGCCGCCAGCGCGGTCAGCCCCGCCAGATCGAATTCCGCCAATAGACCAAAGCAAAACAGTTCCGGCGCCTGCTCGTACGACAAGTCGGCCTCCAGCACCTCGTGCAGCGAACCGTACGCCTCGTGCAAACGCACTTCGCTGAAGGCCTGCCGTTCGAGCGCCGTGGCGGCCAATGCGGCCGCCGTGGTCCGCCCGCCGTACGCCTCAAGCGTCACGGGCCCCGCGCCGCGCTCATTCGCCAACCAGTTCGCCGTCGCGGCGATCTGCTCGGCTTGCACCCCTAGCGGCCGGCCGCCGACCGTCGCCACGAGCAGCGCGAACAGGTACCCGCGCTGCTTGATTTCGCATTCCCCCACATAGAAAGGATCAAGCACCACGACGCGACGGCCCTTCGCGAGCTCCGTCGCCGCGGCGAGCGCGAGTGTACGCCGTCCTCCTTGGGACGCCAACAGCGTCGTCCCTTTCGCCTCCGGCGGCTCAAATTCCACGACCGGAAACGACCACTGCTGGCCCACTCGCAGACGCCACCCGCGGACCTGCACGTCCCCCGCGCGTTCTGCGAACACCTCTTGCGTTTGCAACGTCGTTTCCGACCATCGCAGCAGTTCGCGCAGCGTTTCCTCCCGTGCCTGCCGCCACGGCTTTAGGTCCGCGACCTCGGCGGCGGGGAACGCGGGCGAGCGCGGCAGACCGCGCGCGGCTTGCAGTGCCAATTGATGCAAGTCGGCGTTGTCCGCCGGCAGTTCGACCCGCAATGCGTCTGCCGTTCGCACCAATTCGCCGACATCGATCTCCTCTGGCGGAAACGGGCGACCTTCCACTGCAAAGTCGTGGTCCGCCAGCATGCGATACAAGGCTTCGCGGTTGTCGCGTTCAAAGTTGTGCGTCCCGGGAACTTCGTTGACGTGCGTTCGCAGATGCGATTCGCTTCCCCACAACCCGAAGACGGGCCGCGCCGTCTCGACCAGCGGCGGCAAGGCGTGCGCCGAGGCGAAACAGCACTCATCCTTCACGTTGTAAGTCAGCAGCGTCGGCCGCGGAGCGCGCAGCGCCGTCAAATGCGTGTAGTCGGCGACCATTCCCATGTCGCTCGGCGTTTGCTCCGAATCGCCCAAATCGGAATAATGCCGAGCGCGCGTCAGAAAGCTGGAATACCCGGCGACGGGATTGGCCAACGTCACGCGTTCGTCCAGCGAACTCAAGAAAATCGTCTGCCAACCGCCGCCCGACAACCCCGCCGCCGCAGCACGCTGCGCGTCCGCTTGGGGATGCTGCAGCAGGACGTCGAGCCCGCGCTGCATGACAAGATAAAACGGGGCCAAACCGGCGACGCCGCACAGATCCAGTTGATTGAGCTTGCCGTGCGTATTGCCCGGCGTGCGCAGTTGGCCCATTCCCAGCCACTCGATATTGAGCGCCAGGGTCCCGCGTTTGGCGAGATTCAAACAGCGGATCTGCTTGTAGGGCGCCGCTTTTCCCAAAGCGTCGTGTCCGTTGACGTGCAGCGAAACCGGGTGCTTCTCGGCGAGAGGCTGAGGTTCATAAAGCAGGGCCGGCGCCCACAGGCCGGGCAGCACCTCGTACCGCAGTCGTACGATGCGATACCCGTCCCCCGCCTCGACTTGGCCCTGCCAGTCGACGCGCGGCGACGCCTTCCGCCACGCTTCCGGCACGCCGCGAAACACCACTTGGTCCAGCATCTCCTGACGCAGCCGCTCCGCCTCGCGCCGCCACTCCTCGAGATGGGCGGGCGGCGTCAGCCGTTTGACTCGCGCCTCCACGTACCGCTGTACGTCTTCCTGCGTTTGGCCCGGCACGAGCACGGTCCGGTCGAGCCACGGTTGCAGCCGTTCCGCCGTCGCCCGAACGGCCTCCCCAGCCGACGCCGCGTTCTGCTCCGCCCCGTGCAACGCAACTGCGGGCGCCAGACTTGCGGGCGCCAGACTTGCGGGCGCCAGACTTGCGGGCGCCAGACTTGCGAGCGCCAGACCTGCGAGCGACACCCCGAAGACCACCCGTCCGGCGAGCCTTCTACCCGCCGCCGAGCGTCGACGTCGACTGGATGCGAAAGATGCCAGAAGAATTCGTGAAAGAATGATTGCCAACGAAAAACAAATCGGCATAATGACCTCTGCTCTGATTCGGGTCGCATGGATCGTAGCGGTTATGAGGTTCGCTTCGCCAGTACGGCGGGGGGATTCCAACAACTGACGCCTCTCCCCGAATCGGCGAACGGAATTGCCTAGATCGCCCACGAGCTCAAGCGGGAAATGTCACGGCCCCACCGCGGCCGTCCCTCGACAGCTTCAGGAAATAGACTGCCATGGATCTGACTTTCGCCGGAACCTTTGCGTTCGTGCTGCTCTTGGCACTGGACCTGATGACCGATTCCACTCGTTGGCGATACTAGGTCCACTCGCAGCAGCGATACTCGCAGCAGCCCTGCTTGCCGCTTTGCGCACATCGTCTCATTCGGCTGGGTGAGCGTCCTCGCTGGTTGTTCTGCTTGTTTAAAGGCTGCCTGCTTGTTTAAGGCTGCCTGCTTGTTTAGGGCTGCTCTGGGGGCTCGGGCCGGACGCGCTGAGCCGCTCGAAACTGCACGAGCGAGACCATCAGCAAAATGCCGGTCATGGCGCCGATCTGAGCGGCGGAGATGGGTTCGTGATCGAACCAGCCCCAGAAGATTGCGCCCAGGGGCACGACGTTGGTCGTCATGCCGGCGAAAAGCGGTCCATGCTGGCGTACGAGGTGGTTGAACACGAACGTCGCAATACCAGTCCCGACGATCGCCAAGAACGCCAGCGATCCCCACGCCGCGCCGTAGGGCACGTTCGCCGCCGCTTCTGGCCGTTCCCCCAGCGCGGCAAACGGCAGCATGACGACCGCCGTCAGTGCGAAGGAGACGCAGGTCAGAAGCAAGGCGGAAACGTGCGACAGCCAGCCGCGAATCACCGTATTGGCGATCGCGTACCCCGCCGGGACGCTGATCGCGAGTCCGAAGTGCGACCACGGTACTTCGCGTTTGAGCCCGTCTCCCATGAGGACCGCCAAACACACGAGCGCTCCGAGCACGCCTAGGCTTTGGCGTGCGGACGGTCGCACGCGCAGCAAGACCAGCGAGCAGCCGATGGTCAACAGCGGCACGAAGCTCACCATCAGCGCCATGAAGGCGCTCCCCTGCTGACGGATCACCCAGGGCTGAATGAAGTATGGCCAAGCACAACCCGCGACGACTACCACCGCCAGCGGCGCCCCATCTTGTCGGCGCAATCCCCAGCGTCGTTCCTTCCAGGCCCAGACCAACGCCAGAATGGCCGCTCCCCCGACAACGCGCCCCAACGCAATGTCGGCCGGCGAAAACACCACCGCCGCTTTCTTCATCAGGAGAAAGCTGATGCTCCAAACCGCACATACGAACGCAAACTGCAGGTAGGGCATGGTCGGCGGTTCGCCCCAAGGCTACAGATGCTTTCCCAACTCGAAGATTTCTTCCGCGTCGAGCACCAAGGAGTTCGCGGTGAACAACTGCTGAATCGCCGCTCGATGGATCTTCATCTTGGTTCCGCCCACGCCGATTGCGCCGTAGCCAATCACGCCGTCGCGCTCCTTCGCCTTGTCCATCGTCTCGACGCCGGCGATCCCGAGCGGCGGCACCGCATTCAAGTCGATCGCCACGCGCAGGTCGCGACAAGCCCGACGCACCTCGGCGCTCAACAGCTCCACCCCCGCGGCGCCGGCGGCGATCGCCAGTTGCGAGCCGGCCAGCGCCGCCTGCACTTCAGCCGTCGTGCCGCTCGCCGCCGCCGTCAATTTCGCGTCCGGCAAGGCGCCGCGCAACGCTTGCACGGCCGCTTCGGCTTTCTCGAGCGTCCGCGAGACCAGCCGCACGTGAGCGCCGCAGCGTGCCAACAAACGGACGGCCCGTTGGCCGACGGGGCCGGTGCCGGCCAACACGGTCGCTTGGATCTGGTCCAGCGGCAGGTGCTGAGCGGCGGCGAGTACGGCGGCGGCGGCCGTCGTGTTGGCGCCGTTGGCGTCAAGCATCACGGAGACGCGCATGGGGCCGAAGAAGCACTTCTTGACCGCCTTCAACAGCGACTCGCCGACGGCGACGTTCGATCCGCCGACGAACACGGCCGTCGAATGCAGGTCGGGCACACCCCGCGTGAACATGGCGCCGTACACCAGATCGCGGACGCGCTCCGGCGTCACGCCGTGATACTGAAACAGATGGTCGACCCCCGCATCGACCGCCACCACGCCGTCGAAAACGCTGGCATGCACGTCCGAATCCAGTTGCACCAGGATCTTTGGCTTGCTCATCGCCGCTCACCTTGCCCCGCGTCAGAACCCCATAAAGAAAAAGACTTCCGGCATCCAAGACGCCGGAAGTCCCATGTTCGCTCGCTTGCGAGCCGCCCTTGCAACAAGGCGGCTCGCCGATCCGGCAGCTTAGAAGCCGCGGAACGGGTGGACTTCGTCCTTCTTCGCGACCATTTCGTCGGCCGACGGCTTGCCCGCCAAGGCGTTGATGATCGCCTGCTTCGTGGCGGCGTAGTTGTAGTCGTAAATCTTCTTGTCGTCGTTGGCGGCCGGGTGGATGAACACGCCGCACACAATGACCAAGTCTTCGGTCTGGCCCTTGGCGATGATGCCTTCGGCGACCGAGTCCGCAACCGCCTTCGCCACCGCGGCTTGCGCCGGACCGAACATCTGCACGGCCTGCTTCATGCCCTTGATGGTGACCTTGGTGATCATGACGGTCGCCGGCTTCACGGCCACGTTCGGCGTGATCACCGCGAGCAGGTTGGTGTGGCCTTCGCTTTGACGAGCCAACGCGTTGGCGAACGCGTTGCCCACCGGACCGTCCTTGCTGCCGATCAGCAAGTCAATATGGGCAATTTCGTTGCCTTCACCTGCCAGGGCTTCACCGATGAACATCGACATGACCAGAATCTCCTTGCGACTTCTTGTAGTGATCTTTACCAAGCTCAAGAAGGTAACAACTCACCGCCGCTTTGCAATCCCTGGACCGTCATGGCCCCTTCGTCGAATCCCTCGCTGTTGCTGGTCGGCGCCAGCGTCCGCGCCGCCGCCCAATCTGCGCGTCAGGCGGGATTCGCCCCCTGGGCGGCCGATCTGTTCGGCGACGTCGACTTAGGTGCGGCCGCCGCGGAAGTGCACGTCTGCAGCCGTTCATTGGTCGACGACCTCCCGCAGCTCTGGCCGCACACCCCTCAGGCGCCTTGGCTCTATACGGGCGGACTCGAGAACTACCCCGAACTGCTCGACGCACTCGCGCGCTCGCGACCGCTGCTCGGCAACGACGCTGCGACGGTGCGCGCCGTGCGCGACCCGCTGGTCTTATGCGCGTCGCTGGCGGCTGCCGGCTTCCCGACGTTGGCCGTGCGCGCCGGCGACCAACCGCCGACGGCCGGACGCTGGGTCAGTAAGCCGCTGCGCTCGGCGGGCGGGCAACGCGTGTTTCTTATCGACGCCGACGCCGGCCCCGTGGCGCCGCGTCCCGACGGTTATTTCCAGCAGCAATTGCCCGCCCTGGGCGAATCGTGGGGAGCGACATTCGTGATGAACGGACGCCGCGCCCAGCGGCTGGGCGTCTGCCGCCACCTGCACGCCCGGCCCCTCCCCGACGCCGCGTGCGCGACGCCGTCGTTTCTCTTTGGCGGCGTCGCCGTCGAACCCGCGACTCTGCCCCATCAAGCCGATTTGGACGCGATTGGAGATTTCCTCGCCCAGCGGTTCGGCCTCCGCGGCGTTGTGGGAGTCGACGTCGGGCGCTTCGAGTCGTCCTGGTGCGTCCTGGAGGTCAATCCGCGCTACCCAGCCTCGGCGCAGCTGCTGGAATCCACGGGCCCCGACAGCGTCGTCGGGCTGCATGTCCGAGCGTCGGCGGAGGGCCAACTCCCGCGTCCCGACCAGATTCGGCCGGCGTCCCCCGCCCGGCTGCACATCGCCTACGCGCCGCACGACATTGTCTGGACGTCCCAACGCTTGGAAGAATGGCGCCGCCTGCGGCCCCGCGCGTCGCATTGGCGGGCCGAGTTGGCCGACCTTCCGCGCCCCGGCGCGCTCGTTCCACGCGGCATGCCGCTGTGCACCTTCTACCTCGGCAGTCGCCGCACATCGGCGCTGAACGAGTCGGCGCTGAACGAGTCGGCGCCGAGTGAACGTTCGCTGGGCGACGCGCTGGGCGACGCGCTGGACGATTGGCTGGACCGCTGCCTACTGAACGGGTGAAGCGTGCTTCCACACGCGCGGCGCCAGTTTGGGCTCGAATTCTGGGCGTCCGCCGAGCGTCGCGATTTCCTTGAGGACGCGAAGGGTGAGTTCCGTGATCGTGCCCTTCCGTCGCCGCCGATGATGGTGCTGGTATTCTGACAGATCGATCGGCTCGCCCACGACGACGCGCGCATGCGCTCGACGAAAGAACGGACTCCAGACCGTCCCGGCGTAGGGTGCATCGAAGATGTAGCACGGAATGATAGGCACTCGAGCCCGCAGCGCCACGATCACCGGGCCCGGGCGGCCGGGCAACAAAAAGTCGTCGGTCGTGTTGATCCGCCCCTCGGGCAACATGCCGACCAGATTTCCGGCTTGCGCTTGGCGAATGGCGAACCGCGTGGAGGCGATGTCGATGCCGTTGCGGTTCGTCGGAATTACGTCGCACATCCGCAAGAACCAACCAAACACTCGATTCTCGACGTACTCGCGCGCCACCATCCAATGGGCGCGGCGGTGGAGCATTACTTGGATGAAGAACGGATCGATGCTGCTGCGATGATTGCAGACGATGACGGCGCCGCGCGACGCGTCAAACGGCAACTTGGCGGGCAATTCGGTTCGCCACTGCCAACAGACAAGGTAACGCACGAACAGGAAGGCCAAGTACTGCAACAGACTATATTCGGTGCGTCGCCATTTCCGCACCAACAGGAAGGCCGTTGCGCTTGCGATCGCTCCCACGGCGAAGCCAATGACGACGAACGTGGGAGACATGAAGGCAAATCCGATCGAACGAACTGGAAGGGTCAACTGGCGCGGCGCTGCGCCTCGTCCACCAGTTGGTCGCCGGCGGTCGGTTCATATTCGAACTGCATGAGGTACGCGTCTTCGGGCGTATCTTCGTAGAATTCGCGAAGGAGCGAAATAGCGCGGAAGCCGTTCGAGCGGAAAAACAGTTGGGCGGGCAGATTCGTTTCGCGGACTTCCAGCATGATGCGGTTGCGACGCTGTTGCGACAGCTTGCCCGACAGCTTGCGAATCATTTGCGTGCCGACGCCGCGTCGACGGAATTCGCCGCGGACGGCGAAATTGAGCACATGCAGGCGATTCTTATGCAGTTCATAGATCATGAAGCCGACGATCCGCTCGTCATGTTCGGCGACCATGCCGATGCAGTTGCGCTGCCGCAAGCACCGTACGAACTCGTCTTCCGACCACGGGAACTCAAAGCTCTGCCGCTCGATGGCAAGAACCTCCGGCATGTCGCGTCGAATCATCCAGCGAATATGCACGCAAATCGAATCCTTGCCGACGGTTGTCATTTCGGACTCCTTCCCGACTCGCCTCAATCATCATCAGCTGGCAGAGTCGAGAGAGTAGCAAACGAAGCGCATTCTTGCCAAGGCGAGTTAGCGCGAGGTTTGCACTCGATATCCCCATTCGCCGCGCAGCGCCGCCAAGACGCCGACGGCGACGAGGGCGAGTCCGAGCCACGGCCAGCTCGTCGCCCACCAGCAAGCGACTCCTGCAATGGCCACGACGACCTGCGGCCAGCGCGCCCACCACAGCCCGATGCGTCCCGACCAAGCGAGCGTCAGCCAGGCCAGTCCTCCGCCGCACCACAGGCCGGTCCACAACCAGGCGGCCCGTTCTCGCTGCCGATCGCTGGCTCGCCAACGCAACACGAGCGGCCCGGGGTCATGTGTAAAGGCCCACCGCAGATCGGAAGTCCGCGTCGACGCGCGCGACGCCCGTTCCCACGCCTCGGCGCGCCATCGCTCCAGCGCCGGCTCCCCTTGTTCTGCAGGCCGCAGCGTCTCCGGCGGCGACGCGCCCGACGATTCTGCCGCGTCGGCGACGCGCAAGCGGGTCTCCGCTTGCTCCATACGTTCGCGAGCCGCTTGGCTGGAACGCTCGGCCAACCGTTCTCGATCTTCTCGCGGCGGGTCGTGGGGCAAGATCGCGCGGCGTCGCTCTTCAAAGCGCGAGCGCCAAGCAGGCCACCACTTCGCGGCGTCCTGCGGCGGATGCGACAATAGCGCCTCGGCCGCGCGCGACGCACATTGGCTCCACGCGTCCAACCGAGCCAAGTCTTGCGCCAACAAGACGGAATCAGAATCCGCGAGCCGACCGTCGCCCGCCTCGACGTCGCCCCAAGCTTGAACCGTCAGCAGCCAGCACGCAGCGGGCCAATCGATGATCGACGCAACCGGCGCCGTCCGCGCTCGCTCGGTCGTCCCGAGCGGCTCGGCGTCCACCCGAAACACGACTTCCAAGCGCTGCGTCCAACCGGCCGGCGCCAACTCCACCCGCCATTGCCGCGGCCCCAGCGCCTGCCGCCGCGTCCGTCGCCCGTCACGCAAAAGCTGAATCAGCTCGCAGCGCTCCGGCAACTCCAAGACGCATTCCGCTTCCCCGGCCGATTCCACATCCAGGGTGCTAATTCCCCAGCCGGCCCCGGCGTCGTTGAGAAACACTCGATGATCCGCCAAACCGACGCCCGGTCGTCCGCGCGGAGCGTCCTCGTCCAACAGCGACACACGGATGCGGGAACTGACCACGCGATACGCGGTCCCCTGTTCCAACTCCGCCTCCACCGCAGCCGCCGACTCGGCGTTGCCTCGTCGTTCTGGCGACGGAGCATCCTGAGCTGATCCCGCTTCGGACCGCGGTTCTGGCGGCCGCGATTCGCGGGCCGTAAATGCCAGCCCCTCGGGCCAACGAGTGGCCTGCAAGCCGCTCGTATCCCACGCGAGCGGTCGATCGCGAGTCTGCCGCGGCAACCACAAGTAATACTCGGCGGCATCGACGTCCAGCAACCTGAGATCGGGCAGCGGGAAGCGATCCGCACGCGGCGACATCGCCGGCCCCCGAATGCGAAATTCCACTTTGCCCGTCCAAGGCTGCGCCGGGCGCAGCACCATCACCTTGCGGCCCCCTTTCGGCACGCGATTCCAAGTCAGCCCCCACTGTGGTTCCATTTCTAAATCTTCCGGCCATTCCGCCGGCGTCTCTATTCGGAGCGCATCCAATTCGCCCGCTTCCACCGTCAACTGGCCGGAGATCTCCGTCCGAAACCCGTCCTGCCCCGCAGCGACGATCGTTCCTAGACGCCCGCGCACCCGAGGCCGGTTTTCGTGCACCTGCAGCACCGCAGCCGCCTCCTGCAACAGATTTTCAGGCCCTGGGGGGGACCAATCGGCGATCCGCCGTCCCCACCCCGCGCGCACCTCCTCCTCCCTCGCGGAAAACTCCGAGCGCGGCTTCGTCTCCCAATCCACCGTCACGGCCGGCGAGCGATAAACGACGCAACGATGCGCGGTCAGCGGCGCATCGGCCAACGTCAACGTCGGAAACGTCCAGGGGCGCTCCAACGGCGTCGGCAGGTCCCCGGACACCTGCACGCGGTGCGCGCCGGACAGCGGCGCGTTCAGCAGAATCTGGATTTGGTCAGGCGCAATGCGCGACCATTGCAGCAGCCGATTTTCTTCTCCCGCTCGATCCAACAGCGTGACATCCGTGATGTTCAAGTCGACCGGCGTCTCGATGACGTGCGACCAAACTTGCCCTTCGCCGACCTCGACGTCCGCCGCCCACTGGAGGCGCGAGCGGTCGCGATCCACGCCCAACTGCGTGGTCTGAGCGGCCAGCAGCCGGGCGCCGCGCAAGCGAGTCGCCAGACTCCAGGCTTGGTCGACCGACTTGACGCGATACGCGTATTGCGGCGTCGCCGGCGCCTCGTTCGCCGACTCGCCCCAGGCCTCGATAAACTCCGCCGGCGGAATCGGCTGCAGCGCCGAGCCGCCTCCGCGGCTGGTATCCAGATTCGGCGAGGAACTGACGGCCATCCAGCGCTGCGCAACTCGAGCATTCCACGGCTCCAGCTTCGGCAGCCGCCATTGTCCGATTCCCATCGCTCCGGCGACCAAAAACGAAAAGCGGACTCGCGCCGAGCTCCCGGTCGCTTCATCCCACTCCCACTGCAGAACCGACGTTCCCCCCTCCCCGGCGACGAGTCGCCCGGCAGGTTGATCCGGCCCGGCGGGCAGCAGACGCAGGCGCGGGTCGAGCGTCACTCGCGCGCTGCGCGGCAAGGGCCCCTGCAGCGACGCGTACTTCCAGACGACGTCGAGCGTCACGGCGCCAGGCCGCAACTGAAACCAAGCCAACTGCTCGACTTCGACGGGCAGAGTCGGATTGCCCGACGCTCCTCCCGGCCCGGCCGCCCCTTCGAGGCTCAAGGATTCGATCGGTCCCAGTTCGGCCCGAATTTCGCGCGCTTGCTCGTCGCGTACGACCGCCCCGCGCGCCCCGGCAACTTCCACCCACCGCTCGCCATCCGGAAACTCGACGGTCAAGCGGCAGTCCGCAATGCGCGGGATGGGCTGAGACACGCCCCAACGCGTGCTGGACATCGTGCCGCCGTTTCCCGCATCGTTGGCCGTGCGCAACTTCAAAGTCGGACGCCAGACGGCCTGGATTTGATACCGTCCCGGTTCGGTCAACAGTACGCCCCAGTTCTCACCGTTCCACTCAAGCGCCGCGTCGACGTCTTGTCCTTCCCGCAGAATCCGCTGGCTCAACAGCGTGTTCCAGGCGACGCGCGCGGGCAACGCGACGCGTTGGTCTGACGCCGTTACATCGACGTCCCATTGAGCCGTGATGGATGCAATCTCCCAGCCGGCTTGCGACTCTCCCTCCAGCTCAGCCGTATCGCGAACCAACGCGCGATACCGGGCCGACCGCCACAGCCAGCCGGGGAGCGCCGCGGCCTGCCCGCGCGTGCGACGCCGCAGTTCCTGATAAAAGGCCTGAGGCACATGGACATAATCGTCGACCGGCCGTCCCTCTTCGTCGACCGGATACAGCACTTCGTAAATCGGCGGCGACTTCTCCTGCGCATGCGACAGCGGCGTCGGACCGTCGCCGATCCAGGCGGCGGCCAGCAACGCCAAGTTCGCGGCGTTTGCCCAGCGCAGACCGCTGGTCGATCCTTCCGCCAACCGCCGCTCCCGCCCCTCCACACGAACTCGGCGAATCCAACTCGCCGCCATCCCCAGCGTCAGCCCCGACAACACGGCGCTCGGCGTCGGATCCCAACTCGTCGGCAGCCATGGCAAGATCGCCAGCAGCGCCGCGAGCCCCAAGGGCGCCCAGCGTCCGGCCGTGCGGTTCGACCAAGCCGTTGCGCCCGCGACGCACAGCAAGAGGGCCCACGCGCAGCCCCGCAACAGATCCGAATTCACCACGCGCAGCTTCGGCGGCTGTCCGTCGCCGGCCGCCAACGAATAGCGAGTCCAAAGATGCATTCCCTCTCCCGGTTCGCCGCCCGGAGCGTTGGCGTCGCGCACCGCCGACCGCCCGTCCGCCGGATCCAGGAACAGCGCCGTGAGCCGCGATCGCAGCGCCGACCACCACGCCCAGACGCCGCCGCCCGATGGACGCGGCGACGACCAACCGGTCGCATCGTCCCAAGCGCGGTAATTCGCCGGCAGGCAGGGAATCCAGACGCGCGCCGCCTCGGGAATATCCAATTGCAAGGAGATCGGGGTCAACTCTCGCCCCCAACCTAACGGCGCTTCACGGGTTCGAAACGTCAGTTCGACGACCACTTGTCGCACCGACATCGGCAGCGGCGCCATGACCTTGACGTCGACCGCGGTCGGCTCCACCGCCAGCGAGCGGGGGCTTCCGTTCACCGTCAACTGCACCTCTTCGGCGCCCGCCGGCAGGCGTGCTTGAAACTGTCGCGTTCCCTCCGTTTCGATCCACCACGCGGCGCGATGAAACGCGCGTCCATCTCCCATGTAGTAAGTTTTCAACTCCGACGCCCACGCCCAGGCCGCCGTTCCCTCGGCTCGTTGCGACGGAGTCAGCGTCACGGTGGGCACGTTGGCCGGCGCATAGCGAAACGCAGCCAGCCAGTCGCTGCCGCGCGCGGCATCTTCCGGCCCCGTCGGCGCGGCCTCCAGCCCTTGCTGCGAAACAATAGGCGCCGCCCCATTCGCCTCGATCCGTATCGTCCCCTGCTGAGTCTCGCTTTCCGGCAACGACACCAGGGCCAAGGGCCGCCGCTCGGTCCACGGCGACGTCCGTTCCGCGCGCAACACGAACGGCCGGGATCGGGGCGCGTTGAGCACCACTTCCCAACCTTCGCCCGCGGCGCGCGTCACCGCCGCCAATTCGCGGTCCGCCAGCCGTCGCGCGGCCGGGATGTTCACTTCATCGTCGTCCAATTGCCAGGACAGCGGCGCACTGCGCGCGTTGGAGAACAAGACGATCAACCGCGACACGGGCGCTCCGCGCGGCGTGCAGGCGATGCGATACCGCTCCTGCAAACGCCCCGGCAGCGTCAAGGCCTGCACTTCGACTTCCGCCGAATAGGCCGCCGGCGCCGACGCCACTCGCCCGCGCAGCCCCGCCGCCTCGCGCCCGTCGACGAACAGATACTCGGCCGTCGTGTTTAGCAGTTCCGCTTCGGGGCCGGCCAACTGGTCGGCCGACAGCCAGACGACGTCGGCGTCGCCGCGAAACTCGAGCGGCGCGTCGGGTTTGGAATTGAGCGCCACTAAGCGGCGCGTCTCGACGACCTCTTCGGCCGCAGAGGGGAAGTCGAGTACGCGAAGTGCATCGACGGTGACGGCGTCCTGATCCGCGCTGCGGGGTCGATGCGCGTGCACCGACAATCGCAATGGACGGTCGCGCGTCAAGGGATTGCGCAGGCGCAACACAAGCCGCTGCCGATCGGTCCCCGGCGCTGGTTCGAACGCATAGTCCTCCAACAACGACTCCGGCTGCACATCGATGCTGTCGACGCTCCAGGCCGAAGCCACATCGGCGGTGATGCGGAAGGGACGCCCGCGAACCGCCGAGATCGCCGCGACGGCACGCGCGGTCACCGTCGAATTGTCAACGTCCACCGAGGTGCCGACGAGCGCCTTCAAGTGAGGCGCCGGCGCGGCCGCTCGCAATTCAATCGCCGACTCCGCATCGTGCAACTGCACGCCCAAGGAGACGGCCGGCAGAGGAGTCGCGAGGCTGGTGACGCTTGTCTGTCGCCCGCCCCGCACGTCGAACGCTTGGATCTGCAGCGGTTCGGCCACCGTCACGACGGCGTGGCCATCGAGCCAGAAGCCGCCGCGGCAATCCAAGCGCGGCAGCGTGTAGCGGGCGCCGAGCGGCGGATCGGCGAGCGCAGTGAGCACCAAGACTCGGTCGCTTCCCTGCAGCTCGGTCAGTTCCAGCGTCAACTCGGCGCGCCCCTCCAAGGCGCTCGGACGCACGGTCCAGGGCACCGGTGCATCGCCTAACCGCACCGACGCCATGCGGACGTCGACGGGGATATCGCAGGTGAGCGAGTTGAGGGGCGCAGCGGACACATCGAGCCGCAAGGTGGTGCGCCATTCCAGTCCTTGCAGCGACATGTCGTACTGAGTTTCATGCCGCCACGTAAAAGCCGGCGTCCATGGCTCGCCCGCCGCAGGACTGCGCGCCGTCCAATCCAGTTCCGTGCGTCCGCCCGCTTCCAAACACCACCACACGCGCCCCGCCGTCGCGCGCACCGACTCCGGTGCATCGCGCACCAGGCTGTCCGCCCCCGGTCCAATCAACACGCCGTCCGTGAATTGAGGCGTCAGGGGATCAGGCAATTCCAACCACCAGCGTTGTCGAGCCGTATGAGGCAAGCGCACGCGAAATCGTCCTCCCTTCGCGTCGCGGTCGGGCTGCAGCGTGAAACGCCAATGCAAGATGCCGGCGCGATCGACGATGACGCACGCCGCCCCCGAGCTGGTCGCACCGACGCGAGCCGGCGCTGAATCGGCCGGTTCGCGTCCTGAGCTGGCGCCGCCGACGTTCCAATGCGCGTCCAGCACCGGCAGGTCGCAGGGATCCAAGGTCAACAAGCCAGGCTGGCTCGCTTCATGCGCGATCTTCAATCGCGCTTCGCCGACCAACGAGGCGGGCGATTCCCAGCGCACGATGTAGTCCGCCTGCTCGATGCGAGTCGCCGGCGCGCCGCTCGGTAGTTGCTTGCGCACCGCCTCCAGGAGCGAGTCGAACTCTTCCCGTGCGATCGGCAAATGACCTCGCGCCAGTTCCGGCACCTGCTCCTCGCGCACCAACACGCGGCGGAACGAGGGCAAACGCGGTTCGGTCGCCGCCGCCGATTTAGCGTTTTCGAGCGTCGCGTTGGCGCCCGGGGGACCGGCCGGTCCCTGCGCTCGGAGTTCCCCGGCCGCGCTCCAGGCCAACCCGCCGCAAATGAGCAGTGCGAGCGTCGGGGGGGCCGTGGCCGTCGTCGCCTGATACTTGCTGTCGGACCGACCGGTGCGGAAATCGGACAACGGTTTGTCGCCGACGCTTAAGGCCGAGCCGCGCACGACGGTGCGCGTCCCTTGACGTCGCCGGATCAACCTCCGCAACAAAAACCCGCACAGCGCCAAGACCACTCCAAGCGTCCCCGCTTGGAGTAAGAGCACCGCGAGCGACGGGGCGACGAGCGCAGCCGCGAGCCCGCCGACGCCGCACGCCAAGAGCAGCGCTGGGTGCCGCAGCCAAGCCAGGTACAACGCTCCCAAACCAACTGCGAGCAAGAGGCCCGACGCGAGGAGCACCATCACCGTTCGATCGACGACGCGCACTTCGACCATCGAGTCCGGCGCGAAGCAGCTAAACAGATACTGGTTGGCGTCGGCCGGCGGTTCGACCTGCGCGGACGCCGCGAGCGCTCGTTCGAGTTCGCCTTGCGTCGTCGACATGCGCTGATCGAGAAACCCCGCTTGCCACAACCAACGGCGTTGCGCGACCCAGCCGGCCGGCGGCGACGCCAAATGTTCATTCGGCGGCAACACCAACTGCCAATGCCACCGTTGCTCGCCGCGCGCCCCGACGATCTTCGGCAGGACGACGCGCAGTCGACCGTACCCCTCGTCGTTCCGCGGCGCCAAGTACGAAAGCTCGACCGTCTGCTCCGCACTCGGTTCCGCAGGACTCCAATCGATTCGCATCGTTGCGCCATCCGCGGCGAAACTGGGGCGCACGCGCCGTCCATCCACGGCGACCAGTAAATCGTCTCGCTCCATGTCGGGCGGCAAGGAAACGACCAACCGTCGGTCGCTCGACTGCACCCGCAGCACGACTCGATCCTGTCGCCATCCCAGTCCAAACCATGATTGCACCCAGGCCTGGCGCACGACGGTTCCGGAACCGGCTTGACCGCGGGCCGAAGTGATTTCCAAGGGGAGATCATCGACCCAACCCGCGGCGGAGAACGCGGCGTCGCGCGCGTCCTCTTGCGAGCGAAACTCGGGCGTCCACAGCGAGTCGCTGACATCGGACTGCCACGAGGGATCGCGCGTCAATCGCACGCGATTCGCAGCCAAGCGCGTCGCCGGATCAGCGACCGGCAGCAGCAGCGGCACATGCGCCAACGTCGCGCCCGACTCATCCGCGTCCACCTCCCAAGGAATGGAATACCGCACGACGAGCACGAACGTCCCTAAACGTTCCTGACCAAGGTCGATGGCGCGGATCGTCGGGTCGCCCGCTTGCCCCGTCGGACCCGGCGGATCGTTGACCACCGGCAGCGCATCCACCTCGCCGTCGGGCAGCTCGATCCCCGCTTGAAACGCCGCGTCTCCGAATGGTTCGGGAATCTGCAACCGAAAATACCGCAGCGGCTCGAAGGCCACGCGGCACGTATGCCGTTGTTCAACCAGCAACCGGCGCGATTCGATCTGCACTTGCTGGTCGAGCGCCACCGTGATTTGGCGAGCGCGCAATTGGTAGTTGGCGACGAACCGCGGCTGCTCGACGTCGCCGCGCAACTGAAACACCAGGGTATTCGGCCCCGTTCCGCCCGCCGACGGTTCCTGCAACAACGGGGCGACGCCGCCCGGCATGTCGCGCGGTCGCGGACTCAAACTCACATTCTCCGCCGGCGCCACGCGCAAGCGAGCCGGTGCAAACGTATCGGCCTGCGGTCGCGGCAACGGCGCCGACAACACATCGTCCGTCAGCGTCGTGGGACGCGACATCTCTAGCCGCAATTCGAACTCTTGCATCGCCACCGAAGGGTCCGCCGACAGGGGTAGGATGATCGTTCCTCCCGGCCCCTCGCGAATCAAGTCGCGATCCACCAGCGATTCCGGCAGCAATTGATCGAGCTTCCAGCCCGCCAAATCGATCACCACGCGATCCGCGCTCGGACCGCGCACTCGATAACGCAGCACGGTTTCCAGCCGCATCGTCTGCGGCCCCACGCGCAACGTGTAGTCCGGTTCCACCGTCACGCGCGTCTTCCGCGGCTGCACCAAGACGCCCAACGAACAGGGCTGTCGAAAATACTCGAATCGCGCCGCCACGCGCTGCTGTCGCAACGCATCCGGCACTTCTACTTGCTGAACGTTCTCACGCTGCGGCCAAGTGACCGACCAGTCGCCGTCCACCACGAAATCCGCTTGCCCGAATTGCCGCACAGCCCCCTGAACGTCGAAGCCCAAAGTCTCCACCCGCTCGTCCGCCGCCGCCTCGCGCGCCGGAGAAACCGAGCGCAATCGCACCTCGGCGAAATAACTGTTCTTGGCGTCCAACGTCACTTCGACGACCTGCGTCGGCGGAAGCCCCTCCGTCCGCAAGGTCTCCACCAAGTTCACGCGATACCCGGGCTCCGTCAGCGGAAACCACTCCAGACCCGCCGGCAATTTCACCCGAAAGGCGGTCAGCGGCACGCCATAGCTGCGCACCTTGAGCCGCGCTTCGCTGGTCAGTCGCCTCGGTCCTTCGACCCGGACCATGATCGCCGACGTCGCTTCCAGCGTCGGGGCGATGACCGTCGTGTCGACGGGCGTGTCGAGCCAGTTGAGCTGAAAGTCGCCGCCGATCCCGGCCACGACCAATTCAGAGCTCTGAGCGTCGATCGCCTTCGAACTCAACAATCCGGCCCCCTCGCTCACCGTCGCCGAAATGCGCGTCCCCGGCACGCGCAAGCGCAGTTCCGAAACGGCCGTCGACGGAGCGGAAAACGCCAACCGGCGCGACGCCCCGTTGCGGCGCACCGGCGCGACCGCCTCGAACGTAATGCGATGCGGCTGCGAATCCGATTCTTGCAGCCAGACGACGTAACCATCGCGTTCCCGGTGATATTCCACCAGCAACTTCCCCGGCCCGTCATATTGCGGCTGATTCCGTAAGATGGCCCCTGAAAAGCGCAGCGGGATGCTCGTCCAGCCTTCCGTCTTGGCCGTCACGCGCACCTGCACTTGCAAAACGGCCTGCTCCCCCTCGATTTGCCCGGTCACCTGCAGCTGAGAGAGGACGTGTTTGGGCGGCGCGGCCGCGTCGGTCAACTTCCGATCCAAGTCGTAAAGACGCTTAAAGTCTTCGTAACTAAAGTCAGGAACAGGAACCAGCTTTCCGTCTTTGTCGCGCAAGTAATAAACGTCCGGACGCGTCGGACGAATGTCCGTCGATCCCTCCGTCCGCTCGACAGGCCGGTCTGCCGGTCGATCCGCGGGCCGCTCGCCCGATCGACTCGGCGGGTCGCTCCCCTGCGCGGCAGCCCACCCTGCGCAAAAGACGATCACGCCCGCCAACGCCAGCGCTGGCAGGAGATGGTAGAAGCGCGGTAAACTGCTTCTGCGCAAGCGTTTCAAACCACTGCATCCTTCCCCTGGTCCCGGTTCGACTCCGTGCAGTCGGGATGATAAGTATTGCCTACAGTTTACCCAGTCGACCTGCTTTCTCAAAGCTTCCGCCCCGGAAAGCGATTGCCTCATGATTGACGATACAACCCGTTTTTTCCGTCGCGTCGGCACGCGCTTCGCCACCCCGCTGCGGCACGCCGCCGGCTTGCTGGGCCGAGTCGCCTCGCAAGCCAACATTCCCGAGTCTGAACAACGTCGACGCAACGCCGCGGTCGGCGCGCTGTTCATGGCCGTGCTTCGCGCCGACGGCCGCCAAACGACCGCCGAACTAGCGCAAATTGAAGCCCTATTTCAAGCCAACTTTGGCAAACGGGAAGCGGTGCGCATCCGCGAGTCGCTGGACGGCGTGACCGAGATCAATCTCGAGGAATGCGGACGCGTGCTCGAGTCGCTGGAACGGGAGGAAGCCCAGGAATTGGTGCGCGGGATGTTCGAATTGGGATGGGCCGACGGCGAACTATCCAATGATGAAGTGGAAACGATCGCTGCGGCCGCGCGCGTATTGGGGGTCGACGAACCGACGCTGCAGCAATGCCGTCAGGACGTCTTCGACGAACGGGGCAAGCGCAGCGCCATCGTGAAGTCGGGCGCCGGCATCCTGGTGGCGCTCGTCGTGCTCGCCATTTTCGTCTTCACGGCGACGTTCCTGAAGTCAGTGCTCTTTGGACTCATGCTTGCCTATTTCGTCTTGCCGCTGCAGCGCTGGTTTCAATGGCGTTTCTTTCCCAACTCGCAAGTCCAGTCCGCCCTCGCGCTGCTCGACCGAATCACGTCTCCCTTCCGTCGGGTCTATCGCCGGCTCAAAGCGCCGTTTCAAAAAGAAAAGGCGCCGCCGTCGACCAACGCCTACGACTGGCAAGTCACGCGCGCCTGCCATGCTACGATGGCGACGCTGGTCTGCGTCATGGTCGTCGTCGCCGGTACGCTGACCTGGGCTTCGACGCGTTTCGTCGCCTCTTGGCGCCTCCCGCAGACCGCCGCGGCGACGGCCAGCTCGAGCGCGCAGACCACGCCGCCGGCGGCGACCAATTCCGCGTCGTCGGTCCCCAGCGGACCGTTGGGGACGCCCAGCGTCGCGTGGCTGGAACGCTACCGCCCGATGCTCGAACGCAGCGACTTTCTGCGTCTCTCGTCCGAAATCGTCAAGGAATACCTCACCGACGAGGCGAAAAAGAAGGAATTGCTGGGCATGGTGTTCCACAACCTGCAGCCGCTGCTGCTGCGCGCCGGCGGGTTTCTCAGTATGCTCGCCAACTGGCTGCTGGACGCTATGATGACCTTGTTCTTTTTCTCGTTCTTCCTGCAGCGCATCGCCGCGGGCCAGTCGCCCGAGAAGGGGCGAGAGAAGCCGACCAGTCGCTACTTGGTGGAAACCATCTTCGCCAGCGGCTGGCTGCCTGCCGCCGACTCCAACGCCATCCGCGACGCGCACGTCATCCTCGACGAGATCCTCACCATGCTCCAGACGTGGGTCAAGGGATATCTGTGGATCATCATCATCGAGTCGGCGCTGTACATCACGGCTTTCGCCATTTTGGGCGTCCCCTACTTTCCCGTCCTCGGCATCCTCGCCGGGATGACCGTGCTGCTCCCCTTCATCGGCCCCGTCGCCAGTTGCCTCCTGACGCTCGTCGTCACGTTCGCGTTTCAGTCGCCGAGCGTCACGATGCTGGTGCTGATCGTCGGCGTCTACCTCTTCAACAATGCCATCATCGAGCAATTAATCTTGTTCCCCGCGCTGGTCGGCGAAGCGTTAGGACTAAACGCCCTCGAAACCATCATCGTCGTGCTGCTGGGCGGCCTCGTCGCCGGTCTGGCCGGCGCGGTCTTCGCGATCCCCGTCGCCGCCATCCTGAAGTACCTCGTCCCGCAAATTTATCGCTCGCTTTCGGGAACAAATCGGGCGTCGGCGGCGTCGTAACAGGCTGGAAGTTGGGGCGGTGGAGACTAACAGGCTGGAAGTTGGGGCGGCGGAGACTAACAGGCTGGAAGTTGGGGCGGCGGAGACTAACAGGCTGGAAGCCTGTTCTACGGGGGCTTTATGCGCTATTGGGTGAGTTTGGCGGCGGCCGTGTTGTGGGCGGGGGCGGCGACGCTGGATGCCTGTTGTCCGGCGGGGCCGGCAGGGAAAGCGGTCGTGAATGCGGACCAAACCGTGATCTTGGTGTGGGACGCGGAGAAGAAGACGCAGCACTTCATCCGCAAGGCTTCGTTTCGCAGCCAAGCCGACGATGTCGGTTTTCTCGTGCCGACGCCCAGTATTCCGGAGTTGGAAGAATCGGGAAACGACGCTTTCCCGCTGCTCGCTCAAATCACGGCCCCAGAATATGTGAGGAAAAGTCGCCCGGCCGCGGGCGGCGGCTGCATCGGCTGCGCCGCGGCGCCCACCTCCCGAGCGCTGTCCGAAGCGGGCGTCGCGGTGCTCGCCCAAAAAGAAGTCGCCGGCTTTCACGCGCAAGTTCTGCAAGCCGATTCGGCCGACGAATTGGTCGACTGGTTGAACGCCCACGGTTACCAGTTTTCGCCCGAAGTCGCCGCCTGGGCCGAACCGTACGTGCGCGAAGGTTGGAAAATCACCGCGCTGCGAGTCGCGAAGAAGACCGACGAGACGCCTGATCGGCGACCACCCGAGGGCGCCGCCGCCAACTCGCTCGCCGCCAGCGCGCTGCGCATCTCATTTCAAACCGACCGTCCGCTGTTCCCCTACCGAGAACCCGATCCCACGGCTGCCGCCAAGTCGCTGAACACGCACTATCGCATGTTGCGGATTTTTTTCCTCAGCGACGCGCGCTATCGAGGCGAACTGACGCCTGACGAGGCCTGGACGGGGCGCATCGCCTGGGCGGGAAAACTGCCCGCCGACCGGCTCGAAGCGTTGCGCGGCAAACTGGCGCTCCCGGCCGACGCCCTCCAACGCACCCCGTGGCTCACGGAATTCGAGGACGTCTGGCCCTACCGCGCCGCCCCCGCGGACGTCTACTTCCAGCGCGACGAAGCGCAAGACGAAGTCCGCCGTCCTCCCGTGATCCTCTACGTCTCCCACCCCGCAGCCTTCCCCCTCTCGATCGCCGTCATCATGTTCGCCGCCGCGTTCCGCCCCCGCCGTAGAACAGGCTTCCAGCCTGTTAAAAACAAAAAATGAGACGAAACGCTGAAGACTGCAGGGGGACAGCCCCCTGTCAATACTCAGCCCCCTGTCAATACTTGCCCTCACACCGATTGGTCGCACGAGGTCGGGAACAAGACGTGATTTCGCGGCGCCGTCGGGGGCGGTGTGAGGCGGGGTCGCGCGGCGGACTGGGCCTGCGGCGGACTGGGCCTGCGGCGAGTGGTAGGCGGTTTTGTGATTCTTAACAGGCTGGAAGCCTGTTCTACGGGGCTTTCCCCTTCGCGCGCTCCATGGCGGCCAAGATTTCGCGTTCGAATACGTCCAGTGGATTGAGCGGCCGGAGCGGGTCGTCGCACGGCTCGACGCGCCCCGTCGTCGGGTCCCAATTCACGGGTCCATAGCGGCCCGGTTCGCGTCGGCCGGTCAGCACATTCCCCATCGCATCTCCCTGATTGAAGTGCCAAAACTCGAACGGGAAATGGACGAACCCGTGCGACTCCAACACTTCGGTGATCGCCAGTCGATTCGCCAGCGCCTCGGGTTCCACGAACGGCGACCGCATGGGCGTTCGTTCGCTCATCTCCAGGTACGGATTGCCGCGCCAGACCTCCGTGCCGTCGTCGCGTCGAAACACGGACACATCGATCGCCGACGCAGACATGTGCGTGCCGACCTTCGGCAAGTTGGCGACCAGCACGGCCGCGCGCCGAAAGACCAATTCGGCCGAGGGCAAGCGACCGCCGCATTCCCACACGCACTTCTGCAGAATCGAGTCGAACACCTCCGGCTTGCGTCCCAAGAGCGCTTGCATGTCGAGCGTTCGGTAGCCGTCCTCGATCTTGAGGATCCAACCGCGCTGGTTCATGCTGCGTCCCGCCGCGACGACGCGCCCGACCAGCCCTTCGCGAATCACGAAGATGCGATCCAACCCGCCCGCGATCTTGCTTGTCGAAAACAGCATCTCGACGCCTGCTTCGGCCGCCGCATCCGGGATCGACGCCAGCGACTCGCGGCACTCGCGCACTTCGAAGGGCAACACGCGCTGCACCAACTCGTAACCCGCTTCCATCTGCTCGGCCCAGTACCGTCGCCGTGCGTCTTCGTTAGCCTCATGCGTCATCTTGCAACTCCTTGAAGTGGGTCCAAGTTCCCGTTCGTGATTCACGGTTTCGCGGCGGCTTCGCGCTTTTGCACGTCTGTGGGATGTTTCGAAAACGACTCGAAGACGTCCCCGATGACGCGATCGGCGAGACCGCCCAGCGTTTGCCGAATCTGCTGTTCGGCTTCAGGCGCCAACCGCGACGTCCCCGGCTCGTAGCCGCCCGGCCCGTAGGCGTCGGTGGTCGCGATGTAGCCGACGTTGCCGTTGGCGTATCCGATGACAATCGGCGTGGCGCGATCCCCGATCGCCGCCTCGAGCTTCAACCCGATCTCCACCATCGGTTCGCCGGGCATGGTGAGCAGCAAGTAGGGGCCGATCTTCAGCGCCATCAATTCGGCGCGCACCGGACCGTCCTTCCCAGCCAATTGCACCACCGTGCTGGCGACGCGAATCGGCTGATGTTCTACGCGTTTGGCTCGTTCCTCGCGAATCATGCTGTGCGCCAGCGCCTTGACGACGGCGCCGCCCAAGTCGCGCCCCGCCCACTCGATGTCGGCCTCGTCGGCGCAGCGATAAGGATGCCCGGGCAGATTGGGACGAATGTCGCCGGCGCAACCTTGCAGGAAGAGCGCGCTGGTCTTGTTCTTGTAGGCGTATTCGACGAAGGACTGCGCTTCCCCAGGAAAGTCGGCGCTCATTTTCGGATATCCCTGGGGATAGGGCGGCGTCCCCTTGTCGCCCCAGGTGAAAAAGCAGGGATGGCAGACGGCGTGCATCAGGACGGCGACGGGAGTCAGCGATAAACCGTCGTCGAAGCGCAACACTTTCACGCGCGGGTCATTGGGGCCCTCGGGATTCAAGCGCACGACGGCGCGGCCGTCGATCACTTTACGACGATTGATGCCGAAGCCGATGCGATCCTCGCCGTAACCGACGCTGACAGGGCGCATCGCGCCGGCGGCTGTTTTCGCCGCTTCGCCGATCCGCCGCACCATTTCCGCCGCCCACTCCGGATGTTCTTCGAACCCCGGCCCGGAGTGGTTATGCGACGCCGCGACCAGGACGTGGCCGGGCGGCACTTGCGCGACCGACTGCAGCGTCGCACGCACGCGTTCCACCATCGGCTCCCAGGCGCCGATCGTGTCGACCGTCACAATCGCCGCCCGCGTCTCGCCGTCGTCCAGCAGCAGAACGCCCGCCCGCAGCGGATCGCGCACGCCGGTTACTTGCCGACGGTGGCCGACCACCGTCAGCCCCTCGACGCGGTCCGGCGTGATATCGACCTTCGCCACGCCCGCTTTCAACGGCGACCGCACCTCGAACACGCCGTCGGCGGCGTGTAGCGGAGCGCCGCCGAACCACGCGACGACGCCCCAAGCGACGAAACCCCACGTGACTCCGCCCCACAAGCAAACCGCGACGACCGCTCGCCCCAGCCGCTTGAACTCCCGCTTCGGTCGAACGCTCATCTCTGTGTCCCTCGCGGCGTCTTGCATGGGGACGCTTCCCGATTAGCCCTTAAATCTGCGTGCTACCGCAGCCACTGAATGCACGACGGCCCCGGCATGGCGATCGGCGTGCCGTGCGGCGTCAACTTGCCCGTCTCGGCCTCAATACGGAAGACGGCCACGTTGTTCCCCGGCATATTCGCGCACAGCAGCCACTTGCCGTCCGGCGTGATCAACAGATTCTGCGGACCCTTGCCTAGACTGGGCACGATCTCCAGCAATGTCAACCGACCGGCGGCGTCGATGCGGTAGGCCGCCAGACTGTCATGGCCGCGGTTCGTGCCGTACAAGAAGCGACCATCGGGCGTGATCTTCAGATCGGCGCAATAGCTGATCCCCGTGAAATCGCCGGGCAACGTCGAAATCGTCGCTCGCTCGGTGAGGCTTCCGTTCGTCGAGTTGTAGTCGAAGTGGGTCACCGAATTGGCCAGTTCGTTGATCACATACATCCACTTGCCTTGCGGATGAAAGGTCAAGTGACGCGGACCCGCGCCGGGAATCGTCCGTACAAACGGCTGCTCGCTCGCGACGATCTTCGCCGCGGCCGCGTCCAGTCGATAGGCGACGATCTGGTCGATCCCCAAGTCGGCCGCATACGCATACCGATTGTCGGGACTCGTCACAAAACAGTGGGCATGCGGCTCCTTTTGCCGTGCCGGATTCACGCTCGAACCCGCGTGCTGCACGAACGTCGCCGCTTCCCCGAGCTTCCCGTCGGCTTGAATCGGAAAGCTCGCGACGCTGCCGCTGGTGTAGTTCGCCAGCAACAGCGTTTGCCCGGTGGCATCGACTTGGAGATAGCAAGCCGCCGTGCCGAGCGCCGACTGGCGGTTCAGCAACTTGAGCTTCCCAGTGCGTCCCTCCAATTCGTAGGCGGCGACATGCTCGTTCTCTTTCCCGCTGAACACTTCTGCATGAATCGAATAGAGAAAACGCTGGTCGGGCGAGAGCGCGAGGAAGAACGGATGGGCGACGCCGGTCGTGCGTGCAACGGGCTGCAATTCGCCCCGCGCCGCATCAAACCGGAAGGCGTGGATCGCCGCGTCATCGCCGTCGGCAAACGCGGAGATGAACACCAGCGGTTCCGCGCCGCGCGCGATGTCCCCTGCTCCGCTTGCCATGATCGCCGCTCCTGCCATCAATAGTCCTCCCCACCACGCGCCGCGCATCAGCCAATTCTGCATCGTCCGTCTCCTCGTCAGTTTGCGAAGCTTGATCGTCTGTGAAGCCTGTTGTTCCTAAGCCTGTCGACTTACGGCGTCTCGATCCCGTGTTGTAGGTACTGCCAGATGGCCTCAAATTGGCGACGCGCGTCTCCATCCAAGATGTGCTGCACTTTGGTGGTTTTTCCATCGGGCGCCAACTTGGGCATCTTCGTCGTCACGTCGAAACGCGGCGGATCGAGCGTAAAACGCTGATAGTAGTCGTGCCGCACGCGCTCGCGCACGATCGCAAAATTGATCCCGGGCGCAATTTTGGTTTGGTCGTCGCCTTGCGCCGGGAGCTGCCCGACCGCATGGCACTGGCGACAATCAAGCGCCGAGCGTTGGATCAGTTCACGGCCGAGCGCGACCCGCGACGCGTCGGCGGGTTTCTCCGTCGTCGGCGCCCGCTCGTCGTCCCCGGCGACCGCATGTTCGGCCGCCATCCCGTGCGCCAGCGCGGCCGCATATTCCGGAAACTGCGGCATTCGCCCTTTCAGCCAAGGACGCAGCGGCGACTCGCGCCGGCCGCCCTTCAAGAAGTCGGCCACCCAACCCGCCTGCAGTTTCTCGCCGGTCCACGTCAAGTTCGGCAGCGACTCCGGCGCGACGCCGCGTTCCCCCTCCTCGACCAAAATTCTCCCGCGCGGACTGCGCTGCGCATCGCGATCATGACACGCGCTGCAGCGCAGCGATTGGTGCAGCGACCGAGCGACTTCGGCGGGCGCTGACCGCCCCAGCGACTCGCGATCCGACGCCGCAAAGCGCACCAGCGCCGCCCGGTCGGCCGGCGTCAGCTCAAACCAGGGGACCCCCGCCCGCCCATGCGGCTCGCGCGCCACGCAGCCGCGCGGCGACGCCATGTCCACGAGAGGCCGCGGCGACTCCGGCCCCGTCGCCGGCCGGTCGCCCGCCGCATGGCACGACGCGCACCCCCGCTCCACGAACCACTTCGCGCCGCGCTCCGGCGACCCCGCTTCGCGCGGTGCACGAGGCTCTTCACCCTTCGCAACCAGATACGCCGCCAACGCGTTTGCTTCCTCCTCGTTCAATCGAAAGTCAGGCATGCGGCTCGTGGGATGCAATCGATGCGGGGTCTGCAAATACTCCCGCAAGCCGTCGTTGGTGTACTTCGCACGCACATGCGTCAGCGACGTTCGGTCGAACGCGTCGTGCGTCTCGCGCGTCGCCGTATGACACGCCAGGCAACCCAAGTCTTCAAACAAGTTTTCGCCCATTTTCACCAGCGACTCGACGGGAGCGACCGCCGCCGCGCTCGCAGCCTTCCCCTCCACCGGCTTCAACAGCGCTGGCTTCAACGGCGCCGACTTCAGCGTCGCCAGCCACGCCGCCAAGTCACGCGCTTCGGCGTCCGTGACGCCGACGCGCGGCATCCGCGCGCCGGGTCGAACATGGGACGGGTCGGCGATCCAGCGTGCGATCCAATCAGCGTTCCAGCGTCCCGCACCCGCCAGGCGCGGCGCCTCGTAACGCAGATCGTCGGCCGACTCGGCGTCCGCCGCCGCATGGCAAGCCGCGCAGCGCAGCGTTGCAAACAGTTCGCGACCGCGCCGCATTTGCCGCCCCGCGGCCAGTTCGGCGTCGTCGCTGCGCGCGACCAGCAGCGTCGGTGGAACCGGTTCCAGCGCAAACTCGTCTGACTCCCATAGCCATCGAAACCGGCCTGCACCGCCCGGCGGACTGCGATACTCAAGCACCACTTTGTTCAAACCGCCTTGCAGCGTCGTCGGCCGACTTACACCGCTCGCCGCCGCCGCCCACTGCTCTCCGCCGATCACCGGCCGATCATTGATCCACAGTCGCGCCTCGCCCGCGCCCTCGAAACGAAACGACGCAGTCGTCGGCAACGGCAGCCGCACAGCGCCTTCCCAGCGGACGCGAAAGTCGCCCGGAGGCAAGAACGTCGTCGACGGTTCTCCCGTCCCCACGGATAAGGCGGCCATCCGGTCCATCCGCACATCGCGCAGCGACGACGATTCGTAACGGGCGATCAGCCCCGACGACCACTCTTGATCGTCTCCCTCTTCCCCGCCCCGCCCACGCACCAAGCGAGCTTCTTCAATCCTCTGAGACGACGCACGATGGATCGACGCATAAGTGGTCCGACGCAGCGATCGCCCTGCGTCGTCCTGCAGCGCATACGAGATGGCCAGCACGTGCACCGGCTGCACTTGCTTCAGTTCGAGGAACACGGTGCGCGGGTCGAGCAGCGTCGCGGATCGCACGCGTACTTCATCGCGTCCCTCCTGCTGCGGATCCGACGCGCGATACTCGGGCGAACCATACGACTGCGAGTACTTGTAGTTCCACTGCTCGAGATGATAGTTGCCCGGTTGTTCGGCCGAGTCTTTGTCTAGCGGATCGGAGAAGGCGAGCGCGACGCCGTTGGCATACGGCGTCACGGCGACCGGCAGATGAGCGGGCCGCCCTGTATACCGCACTCGCTGCAAACAGCCGTCGACCGAAGCGGCGGACGTCCAGCCGCGGAGCCCCGTCACATACAGTTGCCCATCGTGCGGACTGAAGCGGCCGCGCATCGCGCCCGAATCAAAGCGAAACGGAAATTCGGTGAGGCACGCGGCCGCCGGGTCGCGAATGTCTCCGCCCGGCTTGTCGCCGCCCACCAGCATCAGCGAACACTGACCGAACGAGAGGTGCAGCGGGTGCCCGACCACCGGGCCCCAGCGATCGCTGGTCACCCAGGTTTGACCGCCCGACGAGTTGTCGACGCGGCGCGGAATCCACACCACGGGCGGGTCGTACCCCAACGGTCGATTCGGCGCAACCCGCGGGCCGCCATAACCGAAGTAAGCTCCCGGTCGCGCGACATAGATTGCCGACGCGGGCGTCCACTCGCCTTCCTGCGGCGCTGCGGTCACGAGGTCGCCGGGCCCGAGTCCCATACCGTTCGGATTTCGCAAGCCTGTCGAAACGGCTTCAAACGACTTGCCATCCGGCGCCACGCGCACCACGCCCAGATTGGCATGCACAAAAAAAAAGCCGCCCTGCGAGTCTTCCTCCAGGCAAGTAATGTAATCGTGCCCGCCCGCCGAGGTGGGATACGCGTTGCTGAAGCACTCGTAGTAGTCAATCTCGCCGTCCCGATTGCGATCATGCAAGCGAGTGATCTGGTCGCGCCCCAAAACAAACACGGCGTCTCCGTCCGCGCGGCGACGCACGACGAGCCCCAACGGCTGGTGCAGCCCCGTCGCAATGCGCCGCCAAGTCGCCCGCAACGGGCCGCTCGATCCGCTCGCAGCTTCCTCGGGCTCGGGATGAACTCGCCACACATCGCCGTGCACCGTCGACACCAGTAGGTCGCCGTCCGAGGTGAAATCGTGACCGCTGGTGAACATCAGCGCTCGATACGGATTCTCAAACGGCACGCCGAACGTATCGACGACATACGGCCCGTCGTCCGCTCCCCGCCGCCCCGTCGTCGCCAACTGCTCGGGCCATCGCGGCGGCCCGGGCTGCGCGAGTTCTTCCAATGATCGAAAGCGAGCCGCGATCGGTTGCACCAGGCGATGCTCGGCGGACAACCGATTCGCCGCATAGACGACCACGTACCGACGCGGCAGTGAGTCGGCCGGAATCTTCAGCGTCGCGCGACGACGTCCGCCCGTCGTCGCCTCGACGATCTCTCCCAGCGGTCGTTCGCGCACGAGCGTCAACTCGGGACGCATGCCGGCGGAGAGGGGCATGTCGACGAGCAGGCACTCGAGCGGCCGGTCGCTGGCGGCCACTTCCAACACTCGAACGAACGCCTGGCCCGCTTCCGGCGTCGATTCGCACCACGGCGACTCGCGCACTTCCACTCCGTCCACTCGATACCGCACCAGTACGCGTCGTCCCTGCACGTGCATGCCGAGAAACTCAAGCTTCTCGCTGTTCCAGCCAGGCTGCTCAGGCATTGTGAAGAGCACCTCGCCTGTCGGCTTGGGAGGCGAAATGATGCCGAAGCGAGTGGGATTGAATTCGAGGAAGCCCTGCCAGGCGGCGCGCAATGACAAATACTGCGTGTCAAACAACACGGTCGCTTGACGCTCGTCCCCGACGCGAATGTTCAGCGCCTTGCGATACGGCCCCTGCGGCAAGGCGACGATCGCCCCCAGCCACTCTCCCACTTCCGCGTTCTGCCACCGTTTGTCGACCCAGTCGTCCTCCCATCCCTCGAAACCAACCTGCCCCTTGCCCCAATGCTCGGGCACCTTCGGCTTCGCGGCCGGCGGCGTCGGTTTGGCAGCGCCGAGGGTCAACCGGGCCGGCGTTTTGCGCGGCGAGTCGTCCGGCGAACTGGTCGGATCGGCCAGCGCGTCAAAGCGCCAAAGTCCGACCGTTGCGTCATCGACGGGCGACGCCGCCTTCGGCACGTCGGAAGGAACGTGGAGCCCGCGACGAAAGCGCACTTCGTCCAGCCAACCTGCACACCCGAGGCCGCCCTCGACCAAACGCCCCAGCCCCGCCAGCGTCTCGACGGCTTTCTTCGCGTCGGCCGTGTCGACCGCCGGTGCGGGCGGCAGCGGCTGGTCGAGCACCCGTTGCGCATCGACGAACAACTGCAAACGGTCGGCGTCGAGCGTCATCGTGACGAAGTGCCAGCGGTCGTCGACGATGTTGAAGTCCGACCGATACTCGCCGCCGCGTCCCGGCAAGTAAACGCTCAACACGCCCGAGCCGGCGTAGCTGTATAGCTCCCAGTGCGTACTCGACGCCTTCGATTCGCTCGCGACCAGGATGTTGAAGCCCTCGCGTCGCGAGAGCTTGACCCACAAGTCGACCGTGAGCGGCGCGAGGCGATGGTCGCCGCGCGTGGAGAAGAGCGTCCCCGCGACATGCGCGTCGAGCGACTGACCGAAGCGGCCAGGCGCCAGTTTGAGCGATTGTGCGGCAGGCGGCGCGGGAGGCGGCGCGGGTGCAGGCGGAGCGGCGGCGGGGATCGGCGTGCGATACTTGGGCGGCGGCCCGGGCTGCCCGCCCGTCAATTGCGGCAAGAGCCAATGCAGGCCGTCGAGGTTGTCGCGCAATCGCTGCTCGACGTCGTCCTGCGTGTGGCCGATGATGCCGATCGGGCCGGTGTAGCCCGAGTCGCGGATGATTTTGAGAAGCTTGGCGTCGAGCGAACCGGCGCCAAGCGGCAGGATCTTGCGTCCCACGCGGTCGCCCTGCGGGTCCATTCCGTTGAGGTTCAGGCACCACAAATAGGGCTTCATGGCGGCCAGCGCCGCGGGAAAGCGGTCGAGATGATCGTGCCCGTGATGCAGGTTGTAGACGATGCCGACGTGGGCGGCGTCATGTTGTTCACGCAGCGCTCGGCAGACGGCGACCAAGTTCTCTGGCTCGCCGCCCCAGCCGCCGTGATTGTAGAGCCCCAATTTGCAACCTGCGCGGCGCGTGCGTTCGACGGCCGGCAGCAATCCCTTCACCGCCGCGGCGACGCGTGCCTCTTGCGTCGCCTCCGTCGGGTTGGGCGGCATCAGCCAAATCTGCGGGTGCAAGTCGTACTTTGAAAACAGCTCGAACGCTTTCTCGTGCAATCCCCAGAACGCAAAGTACTCGATCTTCCGCTCCCGGTATTGCAGGATCTCCTCCTCGAACGTCGCCACATGCTCGTCGCGCCAATCGTAGGCGACTTTGGAGAACCCCAGTTCGCGCACCATGCGCGCGCGTTCCGCGGGTCCGCGCCGTTTGGCATCGAAGGGGACGATGCACCAAGCTACCAGGTTATCGTCTGCAAAAGGCCCGGCCGCAGCCGTCTGAGCGGCCGCAGGGACGAGCCGCAGAGCGGCGGCGCCAAGCAGCGCGAGAGCGACGAGCGTCGGAAGCAGAAAACGAGACGTGCGAGCCTGCCGATTCATGGAAGCCAATCCGCCTTGGAGGTACAGGAAAACCAAGGCGGCAGTGTACTCAATGCTCGGCGCGACTCGCCACCACGCCGACGCCGAGCAACGCTGTCGCGATCGTCGTGGACCGCTCCGCGGTCCAACGTATGGGCAGACCTCCGGCCCGCGGAGCAGACCGGCGTAGGATCGACGACGCGATCCCCGAATCGGAGCCACCCCTAGGGCTAGTCGATCTTGGTATCGGCTTCGCCGCCGGCGCGGGTCGCCAACGACGCCAAGACCCGCAGGCGGACCGCTTCGCTGATGAAGCGGACGCTGCCATCCGCAAAGGCGAAATTCGCTCCCCCTGGATGCAAGCTATAGAACAAGTGGCCGTATTCGTTGGAGTTGTTGATCCGCATCGGGCCGGGAATCGCGCTCCCCGTACACCATTCCACCCGCGTGCCGATCGAGTACGGATTGTCGTTCGTCGCCCAAGCGCCGCCGCGGGCTCGAGCGCAGTTGGACTGCGTCTTGTCGGCGAGCGCCGGCGTGCGTTTGCGGCCGCGATAGACGTCTTCCCGTCCCGCACACTCGCCCAGCAGAATCGTGTTCGAGGTGCCGTCGAGCACGTTGGCGAAGAGATTGAGCTCAGGGAATTTCTGAAGCACTCCCGTCATGTCCGACCCGGCGGCGAACTGCTCGGCGGGCAACAATTCGTTGTTGATCGCCATGTTGACGCCTTCGGTGACGAAATAGTCGCCGCACGCGCCGATCTTGTTCTGCTCGGGCGCCGTCTCCGTCTTGTTTTGCATCCGCTTGGGATTCGGCGTCGACGGGCAGGTAAAAACGGCCAACTGCTTCTGCACGGTAGACGCATTGGGAATGGGAACGCCCGCGTACGTCGTGCTGCGCCACCAGTTCTCGTTCAAGTCATAGGCCGCGTCGCTCACCATGTTCGACTGTTCCAGAAACGGCAGCGTGTCGGGCGCCCAACTGCGCTGCGGCGCCGTGTCGCGGCGCGAGTAGGGGAGTTGGCGGTAGACCCCTTCGTGATTGTGCATCGCCAACGCAATCTGCTTCAGATTATTGGTGCAGGACATGCGGCGAGCCGCCTCGCGGGCCGCTTGGACGGCGGGCAACAGCAGGGCGACGAGGATGCCGATGATGGCGATCACGACCAACAATTCGACGAGCGTGAAGCCGACGCGAGGAGAGCCGACGCGAGGAGAACCAACTCGGGCAGCGCCGGCGCCAAAGGCAGCCGAGCGCACCACAACCAGCGAACGACGGGAGGAAGTGAGCATCACAGGGGGGGAACCTTGGGGAAGGACAACCGAGCGGCCGAATCACGTATCGCAAGCGCTTTTCTCGTTGCAAATGCAAGGCCAGGTCGAACGCCCCCGTGCTGCCGGGCCGTTCCCGAATCGCTGCAACCCCATGATAAATTGAACTTTAACGCACCTTAAGTCGGCGGCCGGATGGCTGCTGCGCGCCACTCCGCGGCCCAAGATTGCCACCAGCGCGACAACGATGTCGAAAAAAGCGACGCCTCACGTCCCGGCTCGGCCCCGCCAACTCCACTCCCCCAACCTCCGCCTTTCGGCATATCGATTGCTTATAGTGTCCGATACCAGGCGGAAGCGGCGCAGATCGAAAACTCTGCACACTTCTTGGGCTATCACTGCGCGCTTAATAGGCAAACCGGCTCATTTTTGCCATTTTTTTTGGCTTTGAACCGGTTGAATGTGGAGTGAAAACCCTTAGACTCTGGCACGTACGCGCTGGAGACTGGACCCGTAGTGGGCGTTAGCAGGCTGATCGAATTTCTTTTGTACGGAGAGGAACATCCCCGTGTCGTCTGATTCAAAGTTCAAATTGGAGTACGTGTGGCTCGACGGTTACCTCCCGGAGCCGAATCTGCGCAGCAAGACGAAGATCGTGAGCACGGCGCCGTCGTCGGTCGCCGACTGCGCCTTGTGGGGCTTCGACGGCAGCTCGACGCAGCAAGCCGAAGGCCACAGCTCGGACTGCATCCTGAAGCCGGTGGCGCTCTATCCGGACAGCACGCGTAAGAACGGCTTCCTCGTGATGTGCGAAGTGCTGCTCCCGGACGGCTCGCCTCACCCGACCAACTACCGCGCCACGTGCGACGACGATCCGGATCTGTGGATCGGCCTCGAACAGGAATATTTCTTCTACAAGGACGGTCGTCCGCTTGGCTTCCCCGCGGCCGGCTACCCGGCGCCGCAGGGCCCGTACTACACGGCCATCGGCTACAAGAACGTCGGCTGCATGGCGCGGGCGATTACCGAAGAGCACATCAATATCGCGCTCGACGCCGGCATCGAACTCGAAGGCATCAACGCCGAAGTGGCGAAGGGGCAGTGGGAGTTCCAGGTCTTCGCCAAGGGATCGAAGAAGATTGGCGACGACATGTGGATGGCCCGCTATCTGATGGTCCGCCTGTGCGAGAAGTACGGGATCGACATCGAGTTCCACTGCAAGCCGATTCGCGGCGACTGGAACGGCTCGGGCATGCACATGAACTTCTCCACCAAGTACCTCCGCGAAACGGGCGGCAAGGAATACTTCGAGAAGCTCATGGCGGCGTTCGACAAGTACAAGGACGAGCACATCGCCGTGTACGGGCCGGACAACCACCTGCGCCTCACCGGCCTCCACGAAACGCAGTCGATCGACAAGTTCAACTACGGCGTGGCCAACCGCGGTGCGTCGATCCGCATCCCGCACAGCTTCGTCGCGGGCAACGCCTACAAGGGCTACCTGGAAGACCGTCGCCCCAACTCGCAAGCCGATCCGTACAAGATCGTCGGCCGCTTGCTGAAGACCATCAAGTCGGTCGGCTAGTACGCTGCGTCGGCTGAGACTGAATCAGCCGAGACTGCGTCAGCAACAACCGGCCGTTGCCGAAAGCTCGGCCGGATGATTTGATACGAGACGTCGCTTCGCTTCCGCGAAGCGACGTTTTTTCGTTTTTCGGGAGGCGGCATGCAGGAAGCGAAGAAGACGGCCCGCGCCATCGTGCGCATCGGCTACGACGGCAGCGTTCACAAACAGTTCCTCGCCAAAGACGCCGCCGAACGGTTCGATAACGAACTGCGCGTGCTGCAATATCTAGAACGTCGCGAGTGTCCGTTCGTCCCCCGCGTTTTGGGCTACGACCGAGAAACGCTCGAGTTGATCACCAGCAACTGCGGGCAACGCGTCCAGCAAATGGGCGACGCGCGACTCAAGGAACTTTTCGCGGAACTCGAATCGTACGGCGTCCGCCACGACGATCCGTTCTTGCGCAACGTGACTTATCGCAACTCCGACGGCCGCTTCTGCGTCATCGATTTTGAGTTCGCCACGATCCTCGAACCGGACGCCGCGACGGCGCAGACGACCGTCGATGGCGGCTCGGAACTGCCGGTCGCCTCCATCAACGCCTCCCCCGCCCCGCAGCGGCTGCGTTGGTCCGCCGTCACCGACCGCGGCAAGATCCGCCCCAACAACGAAGACGCGTTCCTCGGCATCTCCTTCAATAAACAAGACCTCTACTTCCTTGGACATCAAGGCGAGGCGCATGCGCAAGGCATGGACTTCATCTTCGCCGTCAGCGACGGGATGGGAGGCGAACGGTCCGGGGAGTTCGCCAGCAAACTCACGCTCGACAACGTCACGCGGCTCCTGCCCCGCCGCTTTCAGCTCGCCCCGGCGCACCGCCGAGTCGGCATCCAAGCCTGCCTTGCCGACCTCTTCCAAGGCATTCACCGGCAACTCACCAGCCTCGGTCAAAGCTACGCGGAGGGGCACAATATGGGGGCCACGCTGAGCCTCATTTGGTACGTCGGCGGATGGGCGCACTTCGGCCACATCGGCGACAGCCGCATCTACTTGCTGCCGCACGCCGGCGGCATGCGGCAAGTCAGCGAGGACCATACGCATGTCGGCTGGCTGCGCCGTTCCGGAAAACTCAACGAACGCGAAGCCCGGATGCATCCGCGCAAGAACGTCTTGTCGCAGTCGCTGGGCGCCGGCAATCAACTCATCACGCCCCAATTCGGCGGCTTCCCCTGCGAACCAGGAGATCGCATTCTGTTGTGCACCGACGGCGTGATCGAAGGCCTGTGGGACCGCGCCTTGGAAGAACTGGTGCGCGCCCCCTCGATGCCGCTGGCGGCCCTCTCTCCTGCGCGGCGCGTCGTGCAAGTCGCCGTCGACGAATCGGGCCGCGACAACGCCACGGCGCTGCTTGTGGAAATCGACAACAGCCTTTAACGAGCCGCCAGCCTGAGGTTTTCTACGATCCCGGCGGATTTTTTGTGACAAGCGGCCGCGCCGTTCATCCTCAAAGGAACGGCCAGCTAAGCCGTCCACAAAATTCTGGAGGGAACCTATGACCACGTCGCTTCGCTCGCGTCGCCCCTTGCAACTCGAGTCGCTGGAAGATCGCCGCTGCTTGGCCGCGAGCGTCGGCTGGGACGGCGTCGGCCGCGGCGCTGCCGCACTCACCTATTACATCGGCGAAATCCCCGCCAGCGTCGGCCTCACGCGCGACCAAGTGGAAACGGCCATCGAAACGGCGCTCGACGCCTGGGCCGACGTCGCCAACCTGACGTTCACGCCCACCGCCAGAGCCGGCCAAGCCCGCTCGCTCGACATCACGTTCAAGTCGCTCGACGGCGCCGGCGGCACGCTCGCGCAGGCCTACTTCCCCGCCGACGTCAACGCGCGCGGCATCGCCGGCGACGTCCAGTTCGACTCCGCCGAACGCTGGGAAATCGGCAACGCGCAGGGTGCGGCCGCCACCGATCTGGTCTATGTGGCCGTCCACGAATTGGGACACGCCCTGGGGCTCGATCACCTCGACAACGTCCCGTCCGTCATGAACGACACGGTCTCCAACAACCAGTCGTTCACCGGCCTCAAAGCGGCCGATATCGACGCCATCCTGAAGCTCTACGCCCCCGCGCCAACCTCGTCCACCACCTCGAACTCGTCGTCATCCAACACGTCATCCAACACGTCATCCAACACGTCATCCACCACGCCGTCCACTTCGACCACGACGTCCACCACCACGACTCCGACCGTGGTCGTTACGACGCCGAAAACAACGACGACGACGCTCCCCACCTCGACGACCACGACCACGACCACCGCCTCGCAGTCGCCGCGCAGCGCCTGGTACTGGTGGAACTCGTGGCTGTCCTACTATCGGAGCTATTTCGGGCGCAGCACATCGCGCAACGCAGCGCTAGCAGGCTCGTCCTGCCAAGATGCGCCGTAGCACAGGCTTCCAGCCTGTGACTCCCGCGCCCCGCATCTTCCGCCGCCCGCGATTCGCCCCGCGCGACTCGCCCCGACATTCATCGCGCCGCCCCCGGCAAACGGGCCGTCTCCAGCGAGCTGCGCTCGCGCAATTTGGCTTCCAAACAGGTGCGTAGCGATTGTTCGAACCAAGCGTCGAGCGCCTCGGGCAACTGTCGCGCGGCCTCGGCGGCGGTCGGCGCGGCGCGCAGCGTCTGAACCAAGGGGCGGAAGCTGGCTTCGTCTCCCCAGCACCACGCGCCCAACTGCGCGACTTGGGCGTCATCCAACGATCGCAACAGCGCCACCAAAGTGTCGCGCGTCTCGGTGCGGTCGAGCAACCGCAACAGCAAGTCGCGATCGTGTTTGAAATCAGTCGACTTCAACCGCGATCGCCCTTCTTGGGCGAACGTGGCCGCCATCACCGGGACTGGAATCACCGCCGACCCCGTCAAAAACCCAATCGGTCCGACCTCCTTCGAGACGTACATGCGCGTGACGTCGTACTGCAAGTACTTCGTCTCGCCCGCCAGCATGCCGGCGCCCGCGCGCAAGAGCGTCGACGGCCACTCCTCGCGATCAAAGGCCAAGTCCGCCAGACGCATGAGCAGTCCGGCCAACTCGCGCAGCGATTGCGGATCGCCCGTCGTCTCCGGCGGCTTGGGCACGATCAGCCGCAGGCCAGCCTTGCGCTCCTGCTTGTCGTTCAAAGCGACGATTGCTTGGTCAAAGCGAGTCAACAACCCGCCCTCGGCGCACCTGCGCAGCAATTGCGCCACGGCGGCGCCGCGCGGTTCGATCTGGGCGTCATCGCCCGCCAACATGTCGGCCGCAGCGGCGGAGAGGCCCAATTCTTGCTCCAATTGCACCAGCGCTTCCCAGGTGCGCGGTTCGCCGAAGAACCGACACGCGGAACTCAGCGGCGCCTGCGCATCGAACTGGTCCTGGAGCGGTTGACGCGCCAGCGTCGCCATCTGCTTCGCGAATGCCTGCGGCGCCGTCGTCACGCGCCACTGGCCTTGGTCATCCACGATGACCAGTTCCACCAGGCGGCCCGTGCGGGCGTCGATGCGCAAGGTCGAGCCGTCTTTGGTCCATTGCAGTTCGTCTCCTTCAAAGCGACGGTCGCCGGGCGATTGCTGCCAAGACGAAAGCACCACGGCCGGATCAATGCGCACGTCCATTCGCAACGGCGGCGCCACGACGCCCGGGTCCAACGAACGATAGCCGACGCCCACCGTCAAGGCATGAGGATGCTCTTGCGCCCCATCGCCGTCGCGAAACAACACCGACAGATTCCCCGCGATCTGCGTGCGTCCCGTCGTCGGCACGCGCCAGCAAACGCCGGCATCCGGCAGATAACATCCCAATCCGGCCGGCGACGCCGCCCACGTCACCGGTGCGTCTTGCCCCAGGCCATACTCGACGGTCGCCCCCTGCTCGGGCGATACAATCCAGCGACTGGTCGTTTCTCCCGACGTTCGCACTCGTTCGACGACCCAGTCGTGCTGGTGCGTCCGCCAATCCAAGATCCAATCGCGGCACCGCAGGACAGCCTGCTGTTCGCGCGTCAACGGTTGCCCCAACGGCGGCGTCCCCGGCAGTTCCTCCAGCGCAAAACGCGCCTCGACGCTGCCTCCGCCGACGCGCCACTTGAGTTCGACGTCCGACTTGCGGAACCGCCCCGACTCGATCAACTGACGACGCCAGCGCGCCACGTCCAATTCCGTCACGCGCTCGCCCGTCTTGATCTTCAGGTACGACTTCAGCAGCTCGGCGTTATGCCGAGGCGCCGTTTTGGGATCGACCAGCGTCACCTCGCGGATGACCGACACGGGACCGATCTCGACGACCCGCAGTTCCAGGTGCGCTTGATTGCCTGTCCCGCGGCGTACATTGACCATGAAGCGGGCTGCGTCGCAGCCTTCCTCCGCCAACACTTGCGCCGCGACGCGCCGCGTCTGTTCGCGAGTCGCTCGGTCGAACGGCGCTCCTTCTCCCGCCTTCCATAGAGGCGGCGACAATTCGGCCGCCTGCCCGTCCGCCGTCCGCCACTCGATCGTCTTCTTGCCCTCTTTCGCGCCGCCGACCGTCTTGGTTTCGGCGATTGCGCCGCTCGGCGGCAGCGGCGACGTCAGCCGCTCGCGCAGACGCCGTTCCAATGGGGCGTCGACGCCGGAGATCTTCACGTCGCCCGCGATAAAGCGTTGCCCTTCGCGCACGCGCAGCGTGAGTCGCCCGGCTGGACGCGATTTGTCGGCGGGGATGACGGGCGTTTTCGAGGTCAATTGAGTTCCCGGACCCGCGCTGCCTGCGGGCGACTCGCCGTTCGCCTCCAGTCGCACTTCCACTCGCGCATCTGCGTAGCCGGCGTGCTGCAGCGCTGCTTCCGCACGCTCGCGCAGCGCGATGACGAATGCATCGCGCGGCGCGCGAGGATGCCCGCGCCAGAGGAGGTCGCCATCCTCGACCAAGGCCTGCACTAAAGCCTCGCCCAGGGAGGGAGACGCGCATTCCACGGCCCAGCGGCGGGGCGAACCAAGCTCCCCCACCTCGATCGTGGCGGCTTGGACGAGGGCGCCCGCCGCGAACACGGCGATCGCCGCCGCGCCGACGGTCAAAACACTCATCCACGCGGCAGAAATTGGCGACCTGAGAATCGCCATCGCCCAGTTGCTGGCTGTCATGGTAAAACCCGAACTCCGTTTCGGTTGCGTGCCGCACTCCCGCGGCATTCCGCCGATCGCCCAGCGGCCTTCCCTCGTAGAAGACGACATGTGCGAGCGATCGTTTCGCGCGGAGCCTACCACTCCCCCCGATTTCCGACAAGACAAAACGTCGGCCGCCGAGTTGCTTCCATGGGGTCCGCCGAACGAACATCCGCCGACGACGATGCGTCGGATGCGCTGCTTTCGCCGCTGCGTGCACTCGCCGCCATGGCGGCCATGGTGTCGCTGTATTTCTTTTCGTTTTTCTTGCGGACGGCCGTCCCCGGCACCATTTTCGACGAACTGCAGTCCGATCTCGATCTTTCGGCCGCCTCCGTCGCCGCCCTGGGGTCGATCTTTCTGTACATCTACGCCGGCATGCAGCTATTCGTCGGCCTGGCGGCCGATCGGTTCGGCGGCACGCGCACGCTGTTGGTCGGCAGCGCCGTCATGGTCCTCGGCGCCGCCCTGTTTCCCTGGGCCCGCACCCGTGAGACGCTGTATCTCAGCCGCGCCGCGACCGGCTTCGGCGCCAGCTTCATGTATCTCTGCATCATCAAGGAACTCGACCTGCTGTTCGGCCAGCGCCGGTTCGCCGTCGCGCTGGGCATCGCCCTCTTCTGCGGCTACTCGGGCGGCATTTTCGCCATGCTTCCGTTCGAACAGATCGTGGCGCGTTTCGGCTGGCGTGCGTCGCTAGTCGGCATCTCGGTCGCAATCGCCCTGGCCTGGGTCGTCGCCTACTTCACGCTCAGGCGACTCGCCCACTTCCAACCGCCTCCGCAAGCCTTCTCCGTTCGACCGCTGGTCGAGGTGATTTGCAACCGCCGCACGCAGGGGCTGTTGGTGGTGAGCCTCATCAACTATCCGTCCTACTTCGTCATGCAAGCGGTGATCGGCAAGAAGTTCCTGCAAGATTACGCCGGCCTGTCGTCGGCGCGCGGCGCCGCGTTCACCACAGTCATGATGGCGATCAGCGCCGCCCTGATGCTCGCCGCCGGCCCGCTGTTGCGACTCACCGGACAGCGGCGCAAACCGCATCTGATGACGACCAGCCTCATCCTGGTGATCGCCAACCTGGCCCTCCTCGCCGGCGTCTGGTACGGCGCGCCGGCGTGGTGCTTCTTTGTCTGCTACGGCCTCTTGGCCGTCTCAACCGCGGCTGCTCCCGCCGGAAATGCAACGATGAAGGAGCTCAATCGTCCCAGCGCCGTCGGGGCGTCGATCGCCGTCTACAACGGACTCGCCTACGTCGGCGTCGCTGTGTTGATCAACTTCAGCGGCTACGTGCTCGACCTCTATCGGGCTCAAGCGACCGTGACCGAGAACGCCGTCCGCTACCCGCCCGCCGCCTACGCCACGCTCTTCGCCTCGCTGTCCGTTCTCTCGCTCGTCTCGCTCGTCGTGACCTGCTTCGTCCCGGAAACGCACGCCAGGCCGCTCGCGGAGCACGAGGTTAAGTCGTGGATCGCTCTGCGATCCAACGTTGGATCGCGGAGCGATCCACGACATGCACGCGGCCTACCGACTGGCGTCGAAGACGATGTCGGTCGCGGCGCCGAACTTCGCCGGCAGCGGCATGTTCGACCAACTGGGATCGTCCCCCAGTCGCAACTGCCAGCGCCCTTGCAGCGTCCACGACTTGTCGCCGACGCGCAGTTGCGGGGCGGTCGCCAGTCCGCCGTCGCGTCGCTGGTTCTGCAAGCGGACGACGATCAAATTGGCCTCGCCTCGCTCGGCTGCCGCCAACGACGTCTCAAATTGGCAGCCGCCCGCGGCAGCGACGGCGGTCAGCGGCCGTCCGTTCCACCAAACTTGCGCATCCGCTGGCGGAGTCGCCAAAGTCAGAACGGCCGCGTCGGACGCCGGCGACTTGGCAATCTTCACTACGCCCCGGTACCAAACCGTCGTCGACTTTGCATCGGCGGGCTGCTGCGTCGCCTCGCCCCACGACGACGGCACCGGCACGCTTGTCCAATGCCGCGACCAAACGGCTCCCATCGAGTTCGCCGAATCCCCCTCCGCTTCGGTCGCCATCCGCGGTCGGCCGCTCGCCCAACGCACGGCCCGCGTCAGCAAGTCGACAAACTCGGGCCGTTCAAAGTCGGCCACTTCGCCCAGCGACGTGTAAAACGCCTTGCCTCCGCCGGGACGCTCGTACGTCCATGCGGCCGGCTGCGTCGTCCCCTCGGGCCCCTTGGCGATCCACAGCGGCACAGCGCCCGGAGCCAGCGGTTTGAAGTCGTACAAGGCGCCGGGACGTCGCCAATGGAGATCCGCCATGCCGGCCGCCAGCGGGTGACGCCGAGCCGCGTCGGTCGCCCACTGCAACTCCGTCGCCTCCACGCCCGCTGGATGCCCCTGGTAGGCCGCGCCGAAGACCTGGACGTCGAACTCCGGCCAAACTTCTCGGTCCGCAGGCGTCGGTTCCTTCAGGGCAAACGCATGGCTCGCCGTGCGAATGCCGACGACCGGCTTCCCCGCCGCGACGAATCGCCGCAGCGCCGCCATCGCCTCGGGATGCAGCGCCTTTCGCCGAACGCTCAGCAGCAGCACGTCGACGTCGTCCAATGCCAGCCGCCGATCCACTCCCGAGCCAAGATACGCATCCACTTGAAACGACGACGACAGCCGTTCGCGGACCCAAGTCGGCAGCGTCGCGTCCGTTTGATAGCCCTCTTCGGCGATCAGCAGCGCGAGTCGCGGGCGCGCGTCCTTGGCGAATTGAAACGGCTGCCCGCCCAGAATCTGATCGCTGGTCACCGTGGGACAAACGTACCTTTCCACGTGCGAGATGATGAGGTCGTTTCCCGCATAGTGACTGACGTACGGCCAACGCGCCGGGTTGTACATGCAGTCGGTCATGTCGCGCATCAACACCACGTTCTTGCCGCCCCGCGCCATTTGCCGCAGGCCGAAAGGGCGGCCGAGTACGCACATGTTGGTGTGCACGCCGGTGAGAATCACATGGCGGATGCCGCGGCTCTCGAGCACGTTCCACACTTCGTCTCCGCGGTCGCTCAGGTAATCCCGTTCGGAGTCGATCGTGATCAAGTCCGACTGCCGCTGCCATGGCAGATTGGGATTGCGACCAAGCGACTTGAGTTTCGCAGCCCACTCGGCATGCTCGCGCGGGTCGTCGTCCTCGCCTCCATCGGACTGATCGATCGGATAACTCGCTTGCTCTTCAGCCGGGATCTTCGAACACCATAGTTCCACGTCCGGCGGACTATGCTTCGCCGCCGGCGCCGCCTGAGCCCGTCGGCGAGCCGGATGCCCCTCATAGGCAGGCATGCAGTCGCTGGGCGCATGAATGATCGTCGCGCCCCGCCGCCGCGCCTCGGTCAATACGGCGTTCAGGCGCGGACCGAATTCTTCCAGTCGCCGAACGGCGTTCAGGCAGTGGTGATAGTCCCACACGTCGCAGACGATCACGGCCGTCTCCGACGCCTTCCAGGTCTCCTCTCTCTCTTCGAGCGCGAACCGTCCCGCCGCAGCGGGACGCGGCGTCTGGCGCCGCAAGCGCAACGAAAATCGCCCCGCCTCTTCGTCCGCTCCCGCCTCGCGCGCCGCTCCCAGGCTCAAGATGGCCCCTGCCATCGCCGCCGACATCGCCATCGCCGTCATCGCCGCATTCATGTCTCGCCTCCCCATGGCTCGTCCGCTTTCTCGCTTGCTGAACGCTGCCCGCCCGCTATCCCGCGCGCCACCGCAGTTCGTGCATTTCGCCCTGGCGAGGGTGAGCTGCATCGAGGCAGTGCAGTTGCAACGTGAGGCGGTCGTCGGCCGCCTGCGCATCGACCCAACCGTTCGGGAGCTTCTTGTCGAAGACATACGCGGTCGGCGGCAAATTCACCACATGCAATCCATCGCGCTGACTCACCGCCCACTGATGCGAGTGACCGTAGAACAACGCCTTCACATGTTTGCGGGGGACCAGCAGTTCCAAGAGCGCCGGCGTGTCGACGAGTCCCGACGGCGTCGGCCGTTCATCCAGATTGTGGTGCACCATGACAAGCGCTGGCCGGTCGGCGTGCGCGTCGAGCGCTCGCGCCAGCCACTGCCGTTGAGCGTCGCCGAGCACCCCGGGGGTCTTGTTGGTCACGTCGAGCGAATCGAGGAGAAACCAGTTCGCACGCGGCGCGCGCACGATCGTCACGTGCCGTTCGGCGAGCCCCGCCTTCTCGCCCGCCCCGTCGCTCGGCAACGCCGCTCGAAAACGCTCGCGGTGATCATGGTTGCCCAAGACGAGATGGACCGGGACTTGGGCTTCGCGGAGCGGCTGCAGCAATTCCACCAACACGGCGTAGTCGTCGGCTTCGCCTGTGAGGTACGCGCAGTCGCCGCAGACCAACACCTGCGCCGGCCGCTTCTCGCCCGCCAGCGCCTCGCGGCAGGCCTGCTGCAAGTTCTTCGCCATGTTGACTTCGCGCACCAACTCGTCGCGCTTCGCCCAAACATGCGTGTCGGAAAAAAGGACGAAACGATCCGGATCGATCGGCGATCCACCGTCGGCCGCGCGCAGCGTCCGCGGCCCAAAGCAAAGTGCCCCGGCGGCGAACGAAGCGCGCAAGAAATGGCGACGATCGAAGGGTTGCAGCGTGACGGGCATGCAGGCGCTCCAGGAAGGCGTTAGGGAGGGCGGGATGCGGCGCGGACGTTCGTTCCGCGCACGACGCCTCGCGATTCTAGCGGACCACGAGCCCCATGCCGACCAGCACCACCATGAGCGTCCCGCACAGAATCTTCGCGCCGGTTCCGAGAACGCGTCCCACGAACGCCGCCTTCCCCACTTGCAGGCTTTCGTCGAAATCCTTCCCCTTCCAACGCTCGCCGACCCAAGCGCCCAGGAGTGCGCCGAGTCCGCCGAACAAGACGGCCGCCACGAGCGAACCAATGACGGGAATCGGGACGCCGACCAAGATGCCGACGATGCCGCCGAGCATGGAACCGATCAGCGCGAGCACCGTGCCGCGACGGCTTCCCCCCGCCTTGGCGACTCCCAAAGCGCCAGCCGCTAATTCCAACAGTTCTCCCAGGCTCGCCAAGACTCCCAAACCCACGATGATCGTCCAACCGATTCCGATCCGCAGGTCGTGGGGAACGAGGAACAGGTAGCCGATGGCGGCCGCCAAGATCAACCAATTCCCCGGCAGCCCCAGCCAAGTCATCAGCCAACCGGCCGCGACGAGCACGATGAGCAGCGCCAGCCACACCCAGACCATGGCTTACCTCGCCTTCCAAATTGCCGCTTTCACTTCGAACCGCAAAAAACTGATCTTACCCCGCCGTCCCGAATTCGATATCTACCCCCTTCGCGCGGTCGCCGCCCGTCCATGCAAGGCCGGGGGACTGCGCGAGCGGGTGTCGAATTGCAAGGACGCGAATCATGGCGCGCCGCCAGAAAAACCTCACGCAACGGCTCGTCAACGTCGCCACGACCGGCATGCCGCGCCCCGTTCGTTCGGTGGCAGGCAGCCGCTTTGGCTCGTTCTTGATCGCCATTGGTTTGCCGATCCTCGTCGCCACCGGCATCGTCAGGATTTCGTGGGACGGAATGCTGCCGAGTCTCTCGGTGGATCGCCAGCGCGCCGACGAAGTTTCGCATAAGCTCAAGGATCGAGCCGAGGATTGGCGTGAAGACCTCGAAGACCGTTTCGACGTGGAACTCCACAAAGACCACGGCGACACGGCGACGATGGATCCTCGTCGCGGACTCCCCACCGCAGCCGATTCCCACGACGGCTTCCCGTTCGGCTCGTCCACATCCGCGAACAATCGTCAATCGCTGTTCGGCCAACCTGCGGCTCAACCAACCTACACTCCGCCCGCATACAGCCAGCCAGCTTACAGCCAACCCGCCTATGGTCAGCCGACCTACGGCCAGCCCAGTTACCATCCGCCCGCCGCGCCGCAATCTGGCTATTCGCAGCCCCAATATTCGCAGCCCCAATACCCATCGCCGTCATACTCGCAACCGCAGTATCAACCGCCGACCTATGGACAATCGGGGTACCATGCTCCGGCGTCCGGCCAGCCGACCTATCAGCAGCCGACCTATGGCCAGCCAGCCTACGGCCAACCGGCCGCGCCCGCGCAAAGCTACCACCAGCCGACTTACTCGCAGCCCAGCTATAGCCAGCCCAGTTATAGCCAACCCGCATATAGCCAACCCGCGTATAGTCAACCTGCCTACGGACAACCGACCAGCGGTTCGACGACGCCTCGCCAAGCCAGCCGGCCCACGTATGGCGCCACGTACGGCTCGACGCCGACCAGCGGCTCCTCGTCAACGTACGGTTCGACGCCGACGTACGGTTCGACGCCGACCAGCGGATCCAGCTACGGTGCGTCTCCCAGCGGCAGTTATCCCACCGGCAGTTATCCCAGCAGCAGCTATCCCAGTTCGGGAACCAGCGGCGCCGCGCCCGCGCGAACTGCGCCGCGCACACAGGAAAGCCTGTTCCCTCGACGCTAATCCATTCGCACCATGTCGCTCGATATTGACCAACTCGTCCGCCAACTTGACGACCCCGACGTCGCTCAGCGACAAGCGGCAGCCGAAGCGCTTGCGCAGGCCGGCGAATTGGTCGGTGCACAGGCGCCGGCGATCATCAGGGCGTTGAGCGACGACGATGAGACGACGCGCGAATGGCTGACGTCGGCGTTGGAAGACGCCGGCCCTCCCGCGCCCGACGCCGTCGCGCCGCTCGCGCAACTCGTCGCCGACGACGAATTGGACGCCGCCTACTGGGCCGCCACCTTCCTCGGGCGGCTCGGCGCCGACGCCGCGGATGCCGCACCGACATTGCAACACTGCAGCACCCAATCGGCCCACCCCGCCGTTCGCAAGCGCGCCGCGTGGGCCCTCGATCAAATCCGCCGCTCAGGATGAGCGGCCTAGACCTCACGGCAAGGATGCCGACGCATGGCGCGTAGTCGCAGCTCTCGAACCCTGACCAACCTTTACGGCTGGGCCGCCACCGCCGCGACGCTCGTCGCCGGCGCCGGGGTCAGCGGCTGGGCGATGCCCGATTTGCCGGTCGTCGGTCCCACGGTCCAACAGCTGCTTGGTAAAGCGGCCGCCCTCAGTCCGGTGAAACCGGCCGCCAGCGATGCGGCCCGCAGCGCAGACGCGGGCGTCGCCCCGAGCGTCGCCGCCGAAGCGGTCGCGGATCTGCCCACGACGGCGGGGACGGCCGAGTCGCCAGCTTTGGGCGCCGTCGCGGCGGACATGCCCAAGCCGCGGTCGCCGCTGTCCCCCTTTGCTCGTCCCAAGCCCAATTCGGCCGCCGGCAGTGCAGCGCCGGTCCCCAAGGCCTCGGCGACCGTCGAGACGCGGAACGAATCGCCGCTTCCCCCGGCCGGCGCGGGACCCGGTCGCACCGTGAGCACGGCCGCCGCCGTTCCGCCCGCCAGTCCCGCCAATCCGGCAGCGTCCAACCCGGCCGCCGCAGCGCCGGCGTCCACGATCACGATCGCCAGTTTCAACATCCAGGTTTTCGGGACGTCCAAACTGGCCAATGAGCGAGTCCGCGAGATCTTGGTGCATACGGTGCGACAGTTCGATCTGGTCGCAATTCAAGAAGTGCGTTCCAAGGACGACTCCGTCATCCCCAGTTTTGTGCGGGACATCAACAGCGACGGCAGTCGTTACGACTACATCATCGGCCCGCGACTCGGGCGCACCAACAGCAAAGAACAATACACGTTCGTGTTCAATACGCAGCGTCTGGAGGCGTCGCGTTCGTCCGTCGTCACGCTGAACGATCCCGAAGACTTGTTACACCGCGAGCCGTTGGTGGCGCGTTTTCGCGCCGTCGCAACTCCGCCCGAGACCGGTTTTTCGTTCTGGATCGTCAACATTCACACCGACCCCGACGAAGTTCCGCAAGAAGTCGATGCGCTCGCCGACGCCTTTGAAGCCGTTATGCACGCCGCCCCAGACGAAGACGACGTCATCCTGCTCGGCGATCTCAACGCCGACGAGACGCAGTTCGGCCGCTTGGGAAAGATCCCCGGCATCACTTGGATCGTGCCGCGCACCACGACCACGAACACCCGCGGCAATCGCACCTACGACAACATCCTGTTCCTGGAAGACTCCACGACCGAATTCACCGGCCGCTGGGGCGTGGTCGATATGCAACGCGCTTTCAACCTCACGCTCGACGAAGCGCTCAAAGTCTCCGACCACCTGCCGGTTTGGGCCGAGTTCGACGTGCGCGAGTCGTCTCGAGTCAACTTTGCGCGACGCCCGGCAGCCGCGAGTCGCTAAACCTTGCCTACGGCGGCGCGGCCGTTTCGTCCGGCGACTCGACCCACGTCAAGCGTTCGCCCGCCGGCACATCTCGCCGTTCCTGCACCCCGCCGCCGGGCCAAGTCACGCGCAACAAATCAATCTTGTCGTTGCGGCCCAATCCGATCAGCATCGTCGAGTCGTTGGTGGACAGGTAACCGCCGCCGCCCGTCACAAAATACAACTGATCGTGCGTCTTCGTGACCACTTCGACCTTCGCCCCCACCGGCGTGCGCGTCCCGCGGGCGCCGATGAGTCGCAGGCGCAGAAAACGCGACGCATTGAGCGAGCGGTTTTCGAGCAACGCCGCTGGTTCGCCGAGCAACGAGTAGGCCAGATCAAGGTCGCCGTCGTCGTCCAGATCGCCGACCGCCAGTCCGCGTGCCGCATGGACGCGTTCGAGGAACTCGACGACGTTGCGGTCTCGATCGGTCCCCGACCCCACGCTCGCAAATCGCTCGCCGTCCTGATTCTCAAACACCATGCAGGTCTGCTGACGAAAAGACCGCGGCGGAAACCGCCACCGCGAGCCGCTCGCGATGACGATGTCCAAATCCTCGTCGCGATCCAAATCAGCGAGCGACGTACCCCACCCGGAATAGGGCACTCCACTGACATTTAATCCGCGCAAGTAGGTGGAGTGGTGGAACAGGTCGCGACCGACGTTGCGATAGAAGGCCGGCACCTCCCGCTCGCCGTTGACCACCCACAAATCGGGATAACCATCGCGGTCCAGATCGCCGAAATCGACCCCGGTGCTGCGATCTGGATTGCCGTCGCGACTTCCCACGATGCCGGCCGCCGCCGCCGTCTCCGTCCACCGCCCATTTCCCTCGTTGCGGTAGTACAAGTTGGCGGCGCCGAACTGCGTAACATAGAGGTCCAAATCGCCGTCCTGGTCGGCGTCGGCCGCGATCGCCGACAGCCCCGCTCGATCTTGCTTTGCTTCCAGCGTCGCCGTCGCGTCGCGCCAACGGCCGTCTCCCGAGGCAAGCCACAGTCGGTCCGGCTGCGGAGTAAACTCGACGACGTCGGCGTAATCCGCCTGATCCGGCCCCAGCCCCTCGTTGCGTACTTCGACCGTTCGATGTCGCGACCAATCCCAATCGACGAACCGAGCGACGTATAGGTCGAGCCCTCCGTCGCCGTTCAAATCTCCCCAGGCGACTCCCGTCGTCCAACCGTCGTCCGCTAAACCGGTCGCGTCGGTCACGTCGACGAACGTGCCGTCCCCCTGATTGCGCAACGCCGTGAACGCACGCCAGCCCGTCACGATCAAATCGGGAAAACCATCTTCGTCCAGATCCGCGACGAACGCCCCCTGTCGCAGACCGCGTCCCGTGGCGACGCCCGCCGCCGTCCCGACGCTTTGAAAGCGAAGAGGTGCGGGCTGCAAAAACAACGCACTGGAGGCCGACCAGAATTCTCCATCGCGGCCAAACCGGCCGCCGCCTGGAAAAAATACATCCAGCCGACCGTCGAGATCGAAGTCGCTGAGCGCAACACCGCCGCCCAGCACTTCCGGTAACGCGGCGAGCCCCGACTCTTCGCCCGAGGTGTACTCAAACGAGACGCCCCACGACTCGGCTGCCGACGCGAACTGCAACAAAGTCGTCGGACTATCGAGCGTACTGCTGGAAGTACTGCGACCGGCTCGCGCGACCGACATCCCCGAACCAACGCGCTGCGGCGGATCGGTGTCGGGCTGACAAGCGGTGCACGTAACAATGAGCAGCCCCAACGCCGGGAAGCCCGCAGAGGAGATTCGGAGTTTCCCCAGCATGCTGGCGACTCCCGAGCCCAAGGGCCGTTCCACGCTCGTCCGACGCGATTTCCAAAACGCGACGAAATCAGGCGGTCGTGAGTTGACGAGCCGCCGACTGCTTAACGCCGGTCCGAGCCGCCCAGGTCTTCAGACAGCAGGCGCGGAAAGCGGCCGGACGCGAGACCCCTTCCAGGCGGAATACTTCGACCTTCCCCGAGCGGAATACGAGGTCGCCCGCATCGTACCACGCTTGGCCGTCCTGCACCTGGATTTCGATCGAATCAAAACGATCGAGGTCGATCGAATGCGATTCCTTGGCTTGCAACCCCTTCTGCACGATCACCCGCCGGTTGGTCAACCGGTACCGCAAGCCGATGACAGGCGCGATGCGGGCAAAAAACAGGGGCAACGCGAGCGGAATGGTCGCGAGTGCAAAGAAATTGCCCAGTGTGAAGATGTAGGTCCCCGTCTTGAGGCTATAGAGCCGCCCCAGCGACCGACCGAGCGCGGTTCGAGCAATCGATGGCCACACGGTCATAACCGTGACCTCCCCCGAATCCGCTGGGGTGACTCCGGCAATTGCCTGTTTCATCGCCGACATCCTCAATCCTGTGCCAACCACGGAAGTTGCAGTGCTTGCGGAAAGCGTGGAGATTAACAGACGCACCGCATTTCTACCAGTATGCCCCGACGTTCGCTCTTTACGCCAACTGCCGCTTCCCGTTATGTTGGGGCGCTGAAGTGGTCGGCTGCAAGGAGGGGAGCACGGCAATGAATGCCATCGCAATTCTAATCACGACCGCCGCACTCGGCGTCGATTACGGCTGGCACCGCGGCCCCGACGGCGAGTGGGAATACATCATTCAGATTGAACCGGGGTTGGTGGATACGCTGTCCCGCGGCCAGGCGCTCGTGAGCCAATTGCCCCCCGAATTGCGCGGCGTCCGACGGTTCCGCATCCAAATCGGTCAAGGTGAAGTGCCGCGCGACCAGTTGCCGGCCGGCGGCTTGCTGGCGGCGAACACAGGCGCCCTGGCGCCCGGATCTATGACGCCAGGATCGATGGCCCCTGGATCTTTGGCTTCCGGCGGTTTCGGCGCTTCTAATTTTGGCGGGCCTGGACTGGGAAGCGGACCTGGAAGCGGTTGGCATAGCGCCAATCAACCGCCGGAACCCGGTGCTTACGCCTTCCGCAACTTCGATTGGCTGCGGACCGAACCCATTCGCGTCGACCCGCTGGAAAACAGCTACCTTGCCGACATGCGCAACCAGGGTTTTGAGATCGGCCCCAGCCCCAGCTACCCCCCAAATTTCCCGACGATTCTGGCGGGCGGTCAGGCCGGCGCACTGACCTCGAACTTCCCCGCCGCGGGAGGACTCCCGCGCACCGCGCCCGGAAGCTTCGCGTCCCAACCGGGCGGCGGCTTTGGGCCCGAACCCTCCACGTTCGACCTCCAGCGACAAGGGGCTGCTTTCCCGGCCCCGCCCGCCGCCCCCGGCCGTTTCAGCTTGCCCCAAGGCGGCGCCCCATGGAACGAGCCGGCGACGCCTGGCGGATTGGGCCGACCTGGCGATTTCGACCTTCCCGAACGCCCGCGACTGGATGTCGACGCCGCACGGGAAGAAGAAGCCGCGCGACGCCTGCGCCTGAACGACGATCGTCTGGGCAACGACCGCACGCTCGCCGGCCGCGGTTTCCAGGCCAGCCTCCCTAACGCGAATGCCCCCGGCAATCGCAGTCGAGCGCCTTCCGTCAGCCTGTCGCTCCCTGACCGTGGCAAGCTGCCCGGCGACGACCGGTCGCTCGACGGCGATCAAACGGCCGAATCCTCCAGCAGTCGCAAGTCGACCGAACGCGCCCACGCGGAAATCACTCGCAACGCGGCCAGCCGCAGTACGGCGGCGCAAACGGCGACCGAAAAAATGTGGTGGCCGCTCACCACCACCGTCCTGCTCCTCTTCGGCTCGCTCGGCGGCAATGTGTACCTCGGGTGGCTCGCCATGGACTTCTACCGTCGCTATCGGGAATGCGCCTGGGAGTTGCGCACGGGCAACTGATCGTGCCGATCTGCAGCCCTGCCGGCCAAGAAACTTGCCGGCAATTGGCATCGACTGTGATTGATCGGTGTCAGGGCCGCGGTTAGCATGGCGCAGGTACGTCCCCGCCCCGCCAATCACTCCCACCGCGCGACGGTCCCGCCATGCTGCTTCGCCTGCGTTCTCGCCTAGCCGCATTCTGGAGTTTGCTCATCCTGTCGTCGTTCGTCGGCAAGCTGTACGCCGCCGATCCACCGTCGCCCGAGCAGCTAGAGTTTTTCGAGCGGCAGGTTCGTCCGCTCCTCGTCCAGCACTGCTACGCCTGCCACGCCAAGGGCCAAAAAAAGGGTGGACTGACGCTCGATTCCCGCGCTGCCCTCCTCGCCGGCGGCGACTCCGGCCCCGCCCTCGCCGTGGATCGCTTGGAAGCCAGTTTGCTGTTGGAAGCCGTCCGTTACGAAGGCGGCGTGCAGATGCCTCCCAGCGGCAAGTTGACCGCTCAGGAGATCGACGTGCTGAAACGCTGGGTGCTGCAAGGCGCGCCCTGGCCGCCGGAGAAGATGGGCGGCGGCGACATTCGCGAGTCGGGCACGATCGACGACTCGGACCGTCGCTTTTGGTCGTTCGTGCCGCCCCAGCGCGCTCCTTTCCCCTCCGTCGCCGACGCGGCTTGGAGTCGCACGGGAATCGACCCATTTATCGCTGTCCGTCGGGAAGCGGAGAAGCTGCCGGTCGCGCCGGACGCCGATCGACGGACCTTGGCTCGCCGCCTGTCGCTCGATCTTGTCGGACTCCCGTTGTCGCTTGAGGAAACCGAAGCCTTCCTCGCTGACGACGGCCCCGACTCCGTCGCGCGGCTCGTCGATCGCCTGCTCGCTTCGCCCCGTCATGGCGAACGCTGGGCCCGTCACTGGCTCGACATCGCACGATTCGGCGAAGACCAAGCGCATACGTTTCAAGCCCGCACCTACCCTGAGGGCTACCGATACCGCGATTGGATCGTCAGCGCCTTCAACGGCGACTTGCCGTACGACCAGTTCGTCCGTCGACAAATCGCCGGCGATTTGCTGCGGTCCGCCGACGACCGCGAATCGCTCCCCGCGCTCGGCTTTTTTGCGTTGGGACCGGTCTACTACGCGGATGCTGGCTGCGCTCCAAAAGCCTTGGCCGACGAATGGGACGATCGCGTCGACACGTTGAGCCGCGGGTTTCTGGGGCTGACCGTCGCATGCGCTCGCTGCCACGACCATAAGTTCGACCCGATTACGATGCGGGACTACTATGCACTCGCAGGCATCTTCGCCAGTTCCAACTACCAAGAATTGCCGCTTGTCCCCCAAGCCGACGTCGATCGCTTCAATGCTGCGCAAGCCGCCGCCAAGGAACAAGAGAAAGCGGTCAATGAACTCCGTCAGTCGCTGGCGCGGCAAGTCGCCGAGGACAACGTGTCGCTCGTCGCACGGTCCCTCGTCGCTTCCTGGACGCTTGTGAATCGCCGCAAGTCGGACGCTCGTTTCCCGCTGGCCGAGGCGGCTCAGGCGGAGCAGTTGCGCGAGCCGCTTGTCGACGCGTGGGTGAAATACCTCAGCGGCGACCAGTGGCCGTCCAAGCCGCTGCTCGCCCCCTGGAAAGAGTTCTTGGCGTCGACCGATGCGACGCACGATCTGGCCGGCAATGAAGCGATCCGCGCCCAGGCACGCCTGGCAGCCCAGGCCGTGCAAGACCGCTTGTCCACGGCGCTCGCACGGCGTCGCCAATTGGAACGCGAGTACGAAGCGGCCCGGGCCGCGGCCGCGGACGAGGCGGCGCGCAAGAAAGTCGCCAAACCGCCCTTGGAAAAGGAGCTCGCCGACCTGCTCAAGGAATGGGTGGAAGACGCCAAATCGCCGCTCGTCCCCCCCAAGGACAAGCTGGAGCCGCATCTGGACGAGGCGCGTCGAGCCCAGCTCGCGACCGCACAAACGGAGCTAGAACAGCGCAAGAAACAGGTCGGCCCGAAGTACGCTTTCGCGCATGGTCTGGCGGAGGGCGAACCGAAGACGCTCAAGATTCACCTCCGCGGCGACCACAAGAAGCTGGGCGACGAGGCCCCGCGCCGATTCTTGGAAGTGCTCTCGCACGACTCCCCCGCGCTGGTCGCGGCCGGCAGCGGTCGACGGGAGCTCGCCGAAGCCATCGCCTCCCCCGCGAATCCCCTCACCGCGCGCGTCTGGGTGAACCGCGTCTGGCAACAACATTTCGGACGCGGCTTGGTGGCGACGCCGAGCAACTTCGGGACTCTAGGCGCTCGCCCGACGCACCCCGAACTGCTCGATGATTTGGCTGTGCGCTTCATGGAATCGGGCTGGTCGAACAAGTGGCTGCACCGCGAGCTCGTCCTGTCGCGGACCTACGGATTGTCGGCCGCGCGTTCGTTGGAAGGGCAAGCGCAGGACCCCGACAACCGTTGGCTCTGGCGCGCCTCGCGCCGCCGACTCGACATCGAAACCTGGCGCGATTCGCTCTTGGTCGCCGCCGACGCCATCGACTTGCGTCTGGGGGGACCGGGCGAGGACCTGGCGTCGAACAACCACCGACGTCGCACCTTGTATTCCAAAGTCAGTCGTCACGAACTCAATGCGATGCTCCGCCTGTTCGACTTTCCCGACCCAAATCTGACAAGCGAGCAGCGGGTGATCACCACCGTCCCGCTGCAGCAGTTGTTCGTCTTGAACAGCGACTTCATGGTCCGCCTGGCGCGTGGTTTGGCGTCGCGGGCCGAACGAGAAGGAGGCGCGGACGAGACGCAACGACTGGAACTCGCCTACCAGGCCGCCTTCGGCCGACGCCCCTCGCCAGAAGAACTGCAACTGGGGCGCGACTTCCTCGCCGCCGCCAGTCAACCGACGGTCGCTTCCCCCGCGTCTGCCAACGCCAAGCCGCCCTCCCTGCCGCCGCTGGTGCAATGGTGCCAAGCCTTGCTGGCGGCCAATGAATTGCAATTCGTCGATTAACCCCTCCCCAACCATCGTTTGAACTTGGAGTTTCCCCCGCCATGCGACGCACTTGGGAAGCCGCCGTTGACGCCGAATCGCGAACCACCGTCCGCCCGTTCAGCGCCCCCAGCGTTTGGTCGCGTCGCGAGTGGCTGTCGCGCGCGGGAACCGGCTTCGGTCTGCTCGGCTTGTCGCAGCTGCTGGCGGAACAAGGGTTGCTGGCATCCGAGTCGCCTGCCGCGAGTCCGCTGGCTGAACGACCGCCCCACTTCGCGGCCCGCGCCAAACGCGTCATCTTCTTGTTCATGAACGGCGGGCCTTCGCATGTCGATACGTTCGACCCCAAGCCGGCGCTGGCGCAGTATGCAGGTCAGAAGCCGGAGGAACTCACCAAGAACTATCCGCGTCAAATCGGCCCGCTGTTCCCCTCGCCCTTTAAATTCGCGCCTGCGGGTCAGGCGGGAATTCCTGTCAGCGAGTTGTATCCGCACGTCGCCGAGGTGATCGACGAAATCTGCGTGATTCGTTCGATGCATACCGACATTCCCAATCACGAACCGGCGCTGTTGATGATGAATTCGGGGCATACGCAACCGACGCGTCCCAGTCTGGGCTCGTGGCTCAGCTATGGCTTGGGCGCCGAGAATCACAATCTGCCGAGCTACGTTGTGTTGTGCCCGGGCAAGCCGGTCGTGGGTCCGCAGTTGTGGGGGAACAGTTTCCTGCCGGGCATCTTTCAAGGATGCCACATCAACAACGGCAAATTCGACCCCAAGTCGGTCATTCAACACGTCCACAATCCGCACTTGGCTCCCGACGCTCAACGCCGGCAACTCGACGCCCTTCAAGCGCTCAACCGCCTCCATGCACTGCAGCGCGACGGCGACGAATTGCTGGAGACGCGCATCGAATCGCTGGAACTAGCGTTCCGGTTGCAATTCGCCGCGCAAGACGTGTTCGATTTGGGGCAAGAGACGGCGGCGACGCGCACGGCCTACGGTTCCGGACAGTTCGCCGACGCCTGCCTGGCCGCACGTCGACTCGTGGAACGCGGCGTCCGCATGGTCCAGGTGTACTATGGCGGCGGGCAGCCCTGGGACGATCACGGCGACATCCTGAATCACCGCAATCACGCACAACAAAGCGACCGCGCCATCGCAGCCCTCATTCGCGACCTCAAAGGCCGCGGGATGCTGGATGATACGCTGATTGTGTGGAGCGGCGAATTCGGGCGCACGCCGTGGTCGGAAGGCGCGAAGGGGCGCGACCACCACTCCCGCGGCTTCACCACCTGGCTGGCCGGCGGCGGCGTCAAAGGCGGTTACATCCACGGCGCGACCGATCAATTCGGCTGCGTCGCGGTCGATAAGCCGGTGCATGTGCACGACCTGCACGCCACCATCTTGCACCTGCTGGGGCTCAACCACGAACGACTCACCTTCCGCTACAGCGGGCGCGACTTCCGCTTGACCGACGTCCACGGTCACGTCGTACACGACCTCATCGCGTAGTCGTTCGGCGGCGCGGCGCGAGTGCGCCTGGGCGACAATCTAAACGAGAAGTAACGCTCATCCCCCTCGTTAGGCCTCGACCGCGCCGAGTATGACGACGAAGATAAATGGTAGACGGCGATGGGAATCAGGCGCCATGGCGATTGTCGCTCGTCGTCGTCCCTTCCAGCCCATAGGTTGATCGTGTCAGCTACCACCTCCCACGAGGCTGCTTCGAGTTCGTCGAGCCGCGAAGAGCGCCGCCAACGACTCGCTAAACTAGTCGCTCAAACCGCCGAGCTGCTTCCCGCCCAAGGCCCGATTACGGCCTTCGTGTTCCTCAACACGCTGCAAGCGCTCGAAGATCTGCCCTTCGACGAAGGCCTGAAACGCGGCGCCCGGCTCTTCAAGTGCCAGCCGTACTTGAGCGAAGATCGGTATCGCGAGCATTTGGAACGCGGGCGCATTCGAGCCGAAGATCTGTACGACGCCATCTCCGCCGACCTCAATGGAACGGCCGAAGAATGGGTGTGCGGACTGTCGCCGCGCGTGCTCCTCCGAAAGGCCATGCTGCGGCATCCGCTCCGGTACGGCCCGCCGCAAGAGCTCACCTGGTTTGTGGCGGAGACCGACGCCCTCTCGCGTTTCCGCCCGGAAGCGTCCCCCGAAGTGCGCGTCCGCATGATCGAAGACACTCGCCGCTGGGTGATGCGCGACTTGCGAGGCGGGCTCGCCATGCGGGAAGACCGCGGCTGCGAGGTCCACGCCCGACGCGTGCTCGAAGTCATGGGCGACATGCTCGATCGACTCGGCACCGCGTCGCTGGAACGTTGGAGCGATCCGGAGTGGGAAAGCCTCAGCCTGCAAACCTTATGGCGAGTCTGTCGCGAAGGGGTGCGCGACATCCCGTTGGCCGAGGAAAGCGATCCGGCGTTGCGGCCGCGCGAAGCGCTGTTGGACGCCGCCGGCGTCGATGCCGATGAACTGGTGCATCCGCTGTTGATTCGCTTCTGTGCGGCCTTCACCGACCAAGGGCTCTCGAACTGGTCGCTCCCGCATCGCGAAGACGGGTTCCTCCGCGCCTTCTGCAGCCTCTACTCGCGCCCCCTCGGCCCGCCCGACCCGTGGCTCCGCGAACTCGCCGACGAACTTCGACGCTGGCAGGAGGCGGGGCTTTCGCCGCTCGACTGCATCCTTGAGTCGCTGGATCGATTCGGGGTCTCGGAAGCGGAACAGCCCGACTTCCTGGCGTCGACGCTGTTAGCGCTGCGCGGTTGGGCCGGCATGCTGTGGCACATGGAAGTGCGACCGGATCGAGTTGCGTTTCCCGTCGAACCCGGGACGCTGATCGAGTTCCTGGCGGTGCGTTTGTTGCTCGATCGGCTGGCGGCCGAGCATCTCGCGCGCGAGTCGCTGGACTATGTGGGTCCGTTGTCCGATCTCGGCTCGGCCCTAGCGCCCCGCGTCCGACACCATTGGATTTCGAGCGAGGAAGAGCGGGCGTTTCTCGTATTTCAATTAGCGCAAGTGCTGGGCTGGACGCCGCCCCAACTGCTGAACCTCACGCATGCGGAATGGGCCCAATTGATCGCCGAGATTGAAGGCTTCTCGGGACTCGAACGACGTCGGATCTTTCACCACGCCTTCGAACGCCGTTTTCGCACCATGGCGCTCGACGCCATCCATTGCCACCACACCGAGCCCGCGGCGCGAGTCGAACTGCCCAGATTTCAGGCCGTCTTTTGCATCGACACTCGGGAAGAGTCGTTCCGGCGGCATCTGGAGGAAATTGAACCGCGCGCCGAGACGTTTGGAGCGGCCGGATTCTTTGGAGTGGCGATTTATTATCGCGGCGCGGCCGATGCTCATTATTCGACCTTGTGCCCGATCGTCGTCCGTCCGCAACATTGGGTGACGGAGGACGTCGTCTATTCGCTGACCGAGTCGCATCGAAAGCGGGCGATGACGCGGCGCGCCATCGGCACCGCGTCGCGACAATTTCACATGGGCTCGCGCAGCGCTACCGGCGGATTGGTGCTGACGGCGACCTTCGGCATTCTCGCTTCCATACCGCTCGTCTTCCGCGTGTTGTTCCCGCGTTGGGCGGCCCGCATTCGCCGCACGGCGGACACCTTGATGGAGCCGCCTGCCGTGACTCGCTTGCAGCTTGAGCGAGTCGCACCGAAGCCAGGCCCGGAAGAAGATCAGGTCGGATTCACGACGGAAGAAATGGCGCAGATGGGCGAGCGGTTGCTCCGCGACATCGGGCTCACGACCGGCTTTGCGCGCTTGGTTCTGTTCCTCGGACACGGCTCGTTCTGCCTCAACAACCCGCACAAGTCGGCCTACGACTGCGGCGCCTGCTCGGGCGGACAAGGCGGCCCCAACGGCCGAGCGCTCGCCGCGTTCCTCAATCAACCGGCCGTCCGAGAACTGCTCGCCCAACGCGGCATTGCGATCCCCAAAGACACGTGGTTCCTCGGCGGACAACACAATACGTGCGCCGACACGATCACCTTCTTCGACCTGGATTTGATGCCGCGTTCCCACCACCGCGACTTCGAGTCGGTGCAAGAGATCCTGCAGCAGGCCTGCGAGCGAAACGCCCATGAGCGCTGCCGCCGCTTCTATTCGGCGCCGCTCGACCAGTCCTTCGCCGAAGCTCGGCGACACGTCGAAGAGCGGTCGGAAGACCTGTCGCAGACGCGCCCCGAATTTGGCAACGCGTCCAACGCCATGTGCGTCGTCGGACGCCGTTCCCGAACGCGCGGCTTGTACCTCGATCGACGTTCGTTCTTGGTCTCCTACGATCCGACCTTGGATGACGCGGAAAGCACCATTCTGGGACGCATCCTCGGCGCCGTGGTCGTGGTCTGCGAAGGGATCAACCTGCAGTACTATTTCTCGTTCGTCGACCCGCCGGGGTGGGCCTGCGGGACGAAACTGCCGCATAACGTGACAGGGCTGCTCGGCGTCATGGACGGCCAGCAAAGCGATCTACGTCCCGGCCTGCCGTTGCAGGGGGTGGAGATCCACGAGCCGGTGCGCTGTTTGTTCGTCATCGAGGCGACGCCCGCCGCGTTGCTCCGAGTAATGAATCGCAACGAGACGGTGGGACGCATACTCCGCAACGGCTGGGTTCAATTGGCGCTGTTGCACCCCGAGACGAACGACGTGCTCGTGTACCGCAACGGCCAATTTGAACCTTACCAGCCCGAATCGTCGACGTTGCCGCAAGTCGCCACGTCGACGGACTGGTACCGCGGTTGGCGCGACAATCTCGGCTTCGCTCAAATCATTCCTCCTTCGCAGCCCGCGCCCCCGGCGGCCTCTTGATTGCGCTCATGGACTACACGGAACTCGCCTTCTCGACGCTCGGCCTGATGGTCGTCATTTCCCCGTTCGTCTTGGTGGCGCTCTTGGGTTTGCCCACGCTCATCAACCGACCGCTTAGCGAACGGACTGTCTGCCGTTTCGTTTACGCCGCCGTTCTCGTCGGCCTCATCCCGTCGCTGCTGATCCTCGGCATGATGTTGTTCAAGCACGAAGAACATGTGCCGGTCGAACTGGGATCGTGGGTCGTCATCCCGCACTATCACTTCGCCATCAAGTTCGTCTTCGATCGACTGTCGGTGCCCTTCGTGATCTTGTCGTACGTGCTGTGCGGAACGATCGGCGCCTTTGCGAATAGCTACATGCACCGCGAACGGGGTTTCAACCGATTCTTCGTGCTCTACGCCGTGTTTCTCTTGGGCATGGTGTGGACGTCGCTGGCGGGCACGATCGAAACGCTGTTCGCCGGCTGGGAACTGGTCGGACTCTCCTCCGCCATGCTCGTCGCTTTCTACCACGAGCGCAAGGCGCCGGTGACGAACGGCCTGCGCGTGTGGACGGTGTATCGAGTGTCCGACGCGGCGCTGTTGCTGGCCTCCGTCGTGTTGCACCACGTCCGCGGCGGCGGCGACTTCGATCGTCTGCTCAATATCAGCAACTCCATCAGCGAAGGCGGCTGGCCCGACGGTTCGTCGCTCCTCTCGCACCAACAGACGCTGATCGTCGGCTTCTTGCTCATTATCGCCGCCGCCGGCAAGTCGGCGCTGGTTCCCTTCTCGAATTGGCTCCCGCGCGCCATGGAAGGGCCGACGCCCTCAAGCGCCGTGTTTTACGGCGCCCTGTCCGTCCACCTGGGCGCGTTTCTTCTCCTGCGCATCAGTCCGATCTTGGAGACGTCGTATATCTTGAGCGGCACGGTGGTGCTGCTGGGGCTGACGACATCCGCGTTCGCCGCGTTCGCGGGCCGAGTGCAAAGCGACATCAAGTGCACGCTGTCCTACGCGTCGCTCGCCCAAGTAGGGCTGATCGTCGCCGAAGTCGGTCTGGGCTGGCAGTATGTCGCGCTCATTCACATCCTCGGACACGGCTGCTTGCGAACCCTGCAATTCATCCGCGCCCCCTCGCTGCTGCATGACTATCGCATCCTCGAGAACGCGATCGGAGACCATCTGCCGCGCGGCGCTCAATCGATCGAACGCCGCTACCCCATCGGCTGGCAGGTTTGGCTGTACCGCTTAGCCCTCGAACGCGGCTACCTCGACTCCTTGCTTAATGACTATCTCGTACAACCCCTGCTGCGAGTGTTCCGTTGGTGCGACGCCGCCGAGCGACGTTGGACCGACTTTCTGGCGGGGAACAAGGCGAGCCCATCCGAGTCGCCGCGCGAGGCGGGCGGTTCGCTGGAGGATCTTCTGTGACGGAATTGCATTTTCCCTGGCTCGAACTGTCCGTCTTCTTTCCGCTGCTGGGCGCCCTCCGCGTCTGGCGGCTGAAGAACGATCACGACGAATATCGCTGGAGCCTTGTGTTTCAGGCGATTACGCTGGCTTGCGCCCTGGCGGCTTGGCAAGACTTCAACTTGTTGCACGTCTCGCAAGCGGACGACCGTTGGCATTTCCTCCAACGCGTCTTCGGTCGCCCCATCTTGGTGATGGACCATTTCAGCGCACCCCTCCTGCCGCTCGCCGCCCTCCAGTTCCTCCTCGTGTCGCTGGCCACTTTGCGCACCAAGGTGCGACGATTCTCCTTCGTCTCCGCCCTGCTGCTGCAAGCCGTCGTCATGGCGACGTTCGCATGCACCGAGCCCTGGGTGATCATCCTGCTCCTGTCGCTCGCCGCCTTGCCTCCCTACTTTGAACTCAAGGCACGTCGACGACCGACCGGCGTCTACGTGCTGCACATGGCGCTGTTCGTCGTCCTGATGGTCGTCGGCTGGACCGCCGTCCTCCTGGAAGGAGCGACCAAAGTTCACTCGCTGTGGGCCATCATTCCGCTGCTGGGCGCTGTGTTCATCCGCAGCGGCATCGTTCCCGTCCATTGCTGGATGACCGACCTTTTCGAACACGCGACGTTCGGCACCTCGCTGCTGTATGTCACGCCGATCACCGGCGCCTACTTCGCCGTGCGCTTGGTGCTGCCATACGCTCCCGAATGGGTTCTGCACAGCATCGGCGTCATTTCACTCATTACGTCGGTCTACGCGGCCGGAATGGCGCTCGTACAGCAAGAGGCGCGGCGCTTCTTTTGCTATCTCTTTCTCAGCCACTCCGCGCTCGTTCTCGTCGGCCTCGAAATGGTCACCCCCATCGGACTCACCGGCGCCCTGTGCGTCTGGTTTTCCGTCGGTCTCTCGCTCCTCGGGTTCGGACTGACTTTGCGAGCGCTCGAGGCGCGTCGCGGCCGACTGCTTCTCCGCGACTTTCAAGGACTCTATGAGCACACGCCGACGCTCGCCGTCTGCTTCGCGCTCACCGGACTCGCCAGCGTCGGCTTCCCCGGCACGGTCGGCTTCGTCGGCATGGAACTGCTTGTCGACGGCGCCGTCGAATCGTACCCGCTGGTCGGCGCCACCGTCGTCATCGCCGCCGCACTCAACGGCATCGCCATCGTCCGCATCTACTTCCTGATGTTCACCGGCACGCGCTACGTCTCGTCCGTGCCGCTCGCCATCGGGCGTCGAGAACAAATCGCCGTCTTGGCCATGGCCAGCCTGATCCTCATCGGCGGGCTCATCCCGCAACCAGGCATCGCGACGCGCTACCAAGCGGCGGATGAACTATTGCGTCATCGTCGAGCGACGTTGGGGCTGCCCGAAGTACCGCCGGCCGACCACTACGAGGAACATTAGGCGTAACGTCGCGGGTCTTGCATGAGAAAGACCTCGCCGGCGCGGCGATGGCCGGTGCGGCGAGGTCGAGAGGCGGGCGGTTGCCGATGAGTTGGCAGAATAACAGGCTGGAAGCCTGTTCTACGGGAGGGGCTTAATCTGGACGTTGCGGAATTCGACGGCGTCGCCGTGGCCGGCGAAACCGAAGAAGCCCGTCGTTCGCGTCTTGCCCGGGTGCGGCGAATTGGCCATGTATTCGGTGATTTTCCCTAAGTCGGCGTCCAGGATCACCGCACCATTCAGTTCGACGCGGATCGTCGATCCCTTCACCGTCACCTCCTGAAAATTCCACTCGCCCGACGGACGCAGGAAGCCGCGCTTCGCCGCCGCCATGCCGTAGGCCGAACCGTGGTACTGACGCGGGTCAAGCTTGGCGTACTGCTTGGCGTCGTTATCGAGCACTTGGAGCTCGCACATGCCGACGTAGGCCGTGTCCCCTTGGCCCGGGTACCGAATCGCCAAGCCGTTGTTGCCGCCCGGCGGCAAACGGAATTCGACGCGCGCCACAAAGTCCGCATACTCGTCCTTCGTATGCAGCACGCCGCCCGTCCCCTTCTTGCAGCGAATCGAGCCGTCAATCACCTCGTAGTTGTTCACCGCTCCCGCCCAGCCCTCAAGCGTTTTGCCGTCGAACAAAGGCTTGAAGCCGGTCGAACCGCTCGCCGACAACGACTTGGCCGCTTCTTCCGCCGAAATCTCGCGAATGAAGATGTTGCGCCAGCGAATCTCGCCGCCGTGCGTCTGCAACTGAATCGGCCCTTTCGCGAAAAGCGGCGACGAACGGTCCCAAAAATTCTCCATGATCGCGTTGTCGACCACCAACTTGTCGTTCAAGTAGACGGTCGTCCGAGCGCCGATCTGGCGGATGCGAACTTTGTTCCATTCGCCGAACGGCTTGTCGGCGAGCACCAACGGGTCTTTGCCCGGCGCCCCAGGACTGTTGTTCCACAGGCCGCCCGAACCCTTGTCGGCGCCGATATTCCACTTGCCGCCCTCTTTCGTGTAATCCCAAATCTGGACCTGCGGAGTCGCTCGGAGGTAAATGCCGCTGTCGGCCTGCGCCACCGTCTTGTACTCGATTTGCAATTCCATATCGCCGTATTCGCGGTCCGTCGTCAGGTAGGCGCCATGACCGTCGTTCACCAGTTCGTCCCCCGCGACCGACCAGTGCTTCTTCGCGTCAGCCGTCCATTCTTCGATCTGCTTCTTCTGCTGTTCTTCCGTCATCTCCGCCAGCTTCCGCGGATCGAAGTGCGGCATCCCATGCCAGCCGCTCAAGTCCTTGCCATTAAACAGCACCGTAAAGCCTTCCGGCGCCTGCACGTCGGCCGCCGACGACGCTTTGCCCGCCAGCACCGTCGCCAAGACCCCGATCGCCAAGAAGCTGTACGCCCGCCGCGCTCGTTCCATCCAGGACGTCATGCCAAGTCTCATGTGGAGGTTTCCTTCGTCGTGTTCGAAAAATCATGGTTGCCGATCCGTGGAACTCGCGGGCCGTCCGCCTCTTCCATCGGCGACTATTGAAACGTTTTTTGCGCGGAGGAACAAGGATTGGGGCGCGAGGCGCACGGGGGAGAGGTGAGGAGGTGAGAGAGGGGTGAGAGGCGGTGTGGGTGTGGAGTGATAAAAACTCTGTTGAATTCGGAGTGTTTGGCGCCTCAGACCCACTCTCGTCTGTTACGCAACAACCCGCGCGGATTGTGCTCCCTTCTCCCCGCCGCGGGGAGAAGGGCCGGGGATGAGGGGTGTCGGCGCAACAGCAGGGCGCGGACTCTCTCTCAGATTCTTATCACTCCAGGGAGGCGGGGTGGGAGGTGGGGTGGGAGGTGGGGGAGGTAACAGGCTGGAAGCCTGTTCTACGGGTTCGACTCGACGATTTTGCCGCCTCGCGGTAATCTGTCGTTCGACAGGCGATGCTTTTCTTTTTCACGGCGGTGCGGGGCGCATGATGTCGAGTACGTTCGTACGTTGGTTGGGACTAGGCGGCTTCTTCGTGGCGGTCGCAGCGACGGTCGCGACGTGGCGTGCGGCGGAGCAAGCGACGGCCGCGGAACCGACGCCGTCGCAGGTGGGACGTAAAGTCCAAGACTTCTCCCTGCGCGACATCCACGGCAAGGTCCGGTCGCTCGCCGAATTCGACGCCCCTGCCGTCGTCGTCGTCTTCCTCGGCGCCGACTGCCCCCTCGCCAAACTCTACGCCCCGCGACTCGAATCGCTCCAGGCCCGCTATCGCGACCGCGGCGTCGCTTTCGTGGCCGTCAACTCCAACGTGCAAGACAGCTTGACCGAAGTTGCGGCCTACGCACGCCGCCATGAACTCTCGTTCCCCGTCCTCAAAGACGCCGAACAACACGCGGCGCGCGACTTCCACGCGACTCGCACGCCCGAAGCGTTTCTGCTTGATCGCGACCGAGTCATCCGCTACCACGGCCGCATCGACGACCAATACGCCGTCGGTACGGCTCGCCCCAAAGCGCACCGCGAACACCTCGCCAGCGCCCTCGACGAACTGCTCGCCGGCAAACCAATCGCCGTCGCGGCGACCGAGCCGACCGGCTGCCCGATCGATTTCGTCGACCAGACTCCGCCCCACGGCGACATCACCTACTACAAGCATGTCGCGCCGATCCTTAACGCCCGCTGCGTGGAATGTCATCGCGACGGCGAAATTGCACCGTTCCCCTTGGCCCGCTACGAAGACCTTCCCGGTTGGGGGGCGACGATTGTGGAAGTGATCCAGTCGAAGCGGATGCCGCCGTGGAATGCGAACCCCGACTTCGGTCATTTTGCCAACGACGCGCGTCTGTCGGACGCCGAGCGCACCACGCTGTTGACCTGGATCGAGAACGGCATGCCCGCAGGCGACCCGGCCGACGCGCCGCCGCCCCCGCGCTTCGTGGAAGGTTGGCGGATGCCCCAGCCGGATCAAGTGCTCGCCATCCGCGAGAAGCCGGTCGACGTCCCCGCGGAAGGGACCATCAACTACCAGTACTTCGAAGTCGATCCGGGTTGGACCGAAGACAAATTCATTTCGGCCGCTGAAGCTCGGCCCGACAACCGAGCGGTCGTGCACCACATCATCGCGTACATCAAGGCGCCGGGAGACGACGACTTCCGTAAACGAGGCATCCTGGTCGGCTACGCGCCGGGCAGCGACCCGGCCGTCTTCCCTGACGGTTTGGTCCGCCATGTACCGGCCGGTTCCAAGATCGTCTTCGAAATGCACTACACGGCCAACGGTTCGCCGCAACAGGATCGCAGCTACATCGGCCTCAAGTTCGTCGACAAATCGCAGGTGAAAAAAGTCGTCCACAACGGCTTCGCCGCCAACGGCGAATTCGTCATCCCGCCGCAGGCCTCGAATCACCCCGTGAACGCCAGCCGCACGCTGCCGCGCGATTTGCTGCTACTGAGCCTCACGCCCCACATGCACGTCCGCGGCAAGTCGTTCCGCTATGAAGCGGTCTACCCCGACGGCCGTCGCGAAGTGCTGCTCGACGTCCCTCGCTACGACTTCAATTGGCAACTCTCGTACGCCTTGGCCAAACCTAAGCTGCTTCCTAAGGGAACGCGCCTCGAGTGTCTCGCTCATTTCGACAACTCGGAGGACAACCCAGCCAACCCCGACCCCAACCGCGCCGTCCGCTGGGGCGACCAATCCTGGGAAGAGATGATGATCGGCTTCTTCGACGCCATGACTCCCTAAGCGCGCCGTAGCACAGGCTTCCAGCCTGTGACCCAAACGAGAACGGGAAAATCCACGGGGCGGAGCGACTTGCGGGCCGCCGTCGCCGTGCAACAAGCGTACGGCGTCGATCTCGAGGATCGCCGTCCCCGTGCAACACCGCTCACTCCGACAACCGAATCGTCCCATAGTAGGCCGGATGGTACGTCGGCGACGCGCCGATCAACCACGGGCTCGACACGTGACTCGGGACGCGTGAGTCGGACTTCGGAAACACGGCGACGTTGCACAGCAGCTCATCGCCCGCCCTGACCTTCGTCGGCAAATCGGTCCACGGAATCCGAAACTCGGCGGTGACCCGTTCCGTCGAGCGCAGCGAAACGAATTTTGCATGGCTCTTGCGTCCCGGCACACTCACCATGCCTGTCGCCGGATACGCATAAAAGTAGCCTGCGACGCTCCCGTTCGGCTGAGCATGCAGCAACGCCTGCACGCCCTGCCGATCAGGCGTCATGAGCGACACCTCCCAGATCGCCGCCGCCGACTCGGCCGGCTGCTCGAGGCCGACCACCAGGGCGTCGTTCGTCCAGGCAAACCGAATCTGCGATCGATCGTCGTTGGACGCGCGCGGATCGCGCGGCAAAAGTCGGCTGGGCTTCGCCTCGCGCCAGAACGGTTCGTCGAGTCGCCCGTCCAGCGACGCCGCAGCGTCGTCGATGTGGACCGCCAAACGCGTCGCCTGGGCGTCGTCGGCGTTCAGCTTCTCCAGCAGTTGCAGCCCTGGCTCCAACAACGGCGCGATCGCCTCTTGCCCTGTCGTATCAAACACTGACGACACGTAGGCCGACCAATCGGCCCGATGTCTCTTCAGGACGTCGGCTCGCTGCGGAAACGGCGTCGCCGGCGACTGTTCGCGCACGGCCGCTTCTCTCCACAAGAACGCCGAGTCGATGATGATCCGTTCGCGGCGTACGTGCACGGACGACAAGCGATCACCTTCCGCAGCGGCCGCCGCGGCGTCGAGGCAACGGTACGCGCTGGCGAAGAAGTCGGCATCGCACAGCGACTCCAACCACGCATGCCGCCGCATATTCGAACTGTTCGCATCGATCGCCGCCTGTCGTTCCTCCAACACTTCGAGCAACTCGCGCATCGGCGCCGCGGCCTTGCCGTAGTAGCCGCGACAGAATGTCCCAAGCAGCTGGTCGACGTCGCGATCGGGGTCGTCCAGCAGCTTCATGCCCAACCATGCTCGTAGCGGCATGAAGCTCTGCAAATCGCACGACGTCGTGCTGTCATTGAACCCGGCGCCGAGAAAATCTTCGCACTCGATCGTGACGTACTTCACATTCCGCTCGCGAAACAACCGGATGTCGCTCGCCATCGCGCGCACGTTCGACGACGGCGCAAACAGGCCGGGAGGATGCGGTTCGAACGTCCGCCAGTAGTCCCAAACGCCCAACTGCTGCGCCGACTGCGCCCAGCCGTCCAACAATGCCAACCGTTCCGCATTCCGCGGGTCGGAGAGCGGCCGCGTCATGTCGGACAAACCGTAGTTGTCGCAGTAGCGAATCAAGACGTTCGGTTCCGGCCGAATCGTCTTGGGCGGGGCGAGCGTAAAGTTGTAGGCCTCGGTCAAAACGATCGCGTCGGGGAAGTCGGCGCGCAGTCCACGCGCGACATGGTTGACGAACTCGAGCAGCGGGCCGCTTTCAGATCCTTCGCGGTCGCTGATCGCCTTACAGTTCGGGCATAAGCACAGGTGAGTGGTGTTGTCGTTTTGCGAGAGCACGATCATGTGCGCCGGCTCGCGTCCCATCTTCTGCGCCACGACGCCATCATCGCGCAACATCTGTTTCGCGCGTTCCAGCGTGATGCGACGCACGTCGGGATTCGTGACGCACAGTTGAATCCACAGACTCTTGTTTCCCATGTCGTTCGTCATGCGTTTACCGTCCGCATCCATCGAAAAGTACTCGGGATGTTCGGCGGCAAACTCCTTTGCCGAAATGAAGTGTCCAAACGTGTGGACTCCATCCGGCGCCGCACGCGGATAGTCGCCGTTCGTCGGCCCAGCGTAGATGTGCTCTTTGTTCCAGACGCGCCACCGCGCGCCGTTGATCCCGTTAGGGCCCTGCGGCGCCGCGTTCTGATAAGGCCACCCGGTGAAGACGAAGCGGTAGGGAAACGCCGGCCGCCCGCGACGATCGAGCGGCCGGATGACGAGCGTCGGCGAGGAGGGAACAGACTCGGTAAACGGGTCCAGCCGCACGACGCCGACGTGCGTCTCAAGAAACTCGCAGACGGCGTAGATGGTTCCGCGCGGCCGACCGCCGGTCAGTCCGAGCGACTTTCCGTCGGTCTTGACTCGCCACTCTTCCGACTCCAGCGTCGCATCCGCCGCCACTCGCAAGAGAGTCGGCGGCAAGTCGTCGACCTTCTCCGACTTGACGGGAAACTTGGCGCCCGTGACTTGCTCGAGCGTACTCGCCAGCCACTCCGCCGCCGTCGCCTCTTCGGCCGTCGGCTGCGCGCTCGTCACAACGACATACTCGGTGCGACCATCGCGTGAGAGCGTCAAATCGTCCGCCTCAACCGTGCATACCGCCAGCATCATGGCGAGCACCGCCCAAGCCCCGACAATTCGCCGTCGCAGCATCCACAATCTCCTCAAAACATTGCCGCCGTCGCCTACAGTCGCTTTTCGCTCCGCGAATAGACTCGCTGCGTCAGCGCCGACCGACAAACATCCACGATCCGCCCCAACCCGCCCCACAATCGGCTTGGCACACCTTACTCTCTCTCTGTGGCCTCGGCGTCCTCTGTGGCAAGTCCATGCCTCGGTGGGCCCGCGCTCGCAAAGCCTCGCTTGGCCCACCCTACTTTGCTCGAGGCACGCGGATGCTCTCGATGGCTTCGTGGCCCCGCTCGTCGACGGCCCAGACTTCCAGTTGCCAATCACGCGCGGCATCCGGCGCCTGAAGATTCAAGGTGGCGACGCCTTGCGCGTCGGTTACGACCGGACCGAGTTGGCGCGTGACTCGTTGGGCGAGTTTTTCCCGCTCGCGATCCGGTTGACTCATGGCGAATCGCCTAGCGGCCAGGGGATCGTACGGCCCTCTACGCAATTCGATCCACATGGCAACGCCCCATTTTCGAAATACTTGCGGCACTGCTAGTCCGAGGTCCAGGGCATTAACGACCGAGCGTTTCAATTCGCCCGTGGGAAGAATGATCGCCTCCAACTTGGGATAGCGGACACCGCTTGGTTCATTGGAATCCTCATAGGTCAGGTCTGGATCGTCGGGAAAGGGATCTCGCTGAAATCGAAGATATCCGTGCCGCAGGTCTCCCAACTGCGGGTCAAAGCAACTCGCCTCCACGCGCGCGACCACCGGTCGGCCCGCATGGTCGCGAACGACGACGCGCCACTTCGACTCGCCCGAATGGTCCTTCGGCTCAGCAACCTGTTCGACGCTCATTCTTAGCAACCGTGACTCAACGATTTCCACCCAATCGAACCGCCCATACACTCTCCCGCGGTTGGTAAGCGAAACGGTTAGCTGCATCAACATTGGATCTCGTTCCGCGGCAGCCATGGGAATGGGATGCCGTACGATTTCCAAGCGTGGATTCAGCGCAGAGACGGATCGCGGTCGCAAGCGTCCATCGTGGAGATAGAAGCGGAGACGTCGGCGCAGGCCCGTCCCAACTTCCGCCCACTCGGCGGTCTCGCCGGGCGTATACTCCGATCGCCGAAACTCATTGACACCCAATTCCAACCATCGACACGCGTCCTCATCCTTCGTCGACAGGCAATAGACGTGCGGTCTTTGCCGGCAGACGTTTCCTTGCGCATCTTGCCCTTCCAAGACGATGAAAAAGCTCCCCACCGGCAAACGCAGATCAAGTCGCGCCGCACCCTCTGGCTTCGTCGACCACGTTCCTTCTTGGTGAGTCTCCACTCGCACTTCGCGGCCCCAAACCAGCCAAGGATCGCGGCCAATCTGATACCGCTCCCAATCCAGATACGTTGGAAACTCGGGTTCGACGTCGAGACGTCGAGGCGCCAGGGTAATTACCTCGTTGTCGTCGTCGTCGGATTTCCACTTCTTCAGTTCCTGGACCGGCACGATTTGGAGGATCGTGTACTTGCCGCTCGCCGCAACAGGTCGGCCGGAACGATCGTGAGTTGCCATCGACATTGACCAAACTTCCGAATCGAGGAACCAATGGTCCGCCTCCACCTGCAACTCGCAGTCGCTCGAACGCAAAATGAAAGCCCGATCCCGTTCGACCCGCTCGCCGCGGTCGTTGGTCGCCTCCACGAAAACCGCATATTCGCAATCAGGTATTTCCCACGGCGGCAACTTCATTCCGTGGTCCCCCTGAAACGAAAACGCGAACGCCCCCGCAGCGTTCGTGGCGACGGTTCCTGTCCCGATCTCATGCCAACCTTGGTCCGGCAGACGACTATTAAGCATCCGGCGATCGACTCGCCAGGCCACCTTCGCCTGCATCGCAGACCTGCCCTCCGCATCCGAAACAACGCCTTGAATCTCGACTTTCTGTCTCGGACGCGTCGCATTCGGCGCGACTTGCCACTGGATCGCTAGCGGCGACGCGGGCGACGGCCTCGGAGCTTCTTCGACGGTCAATCGGAGGTAATCGCCGGCGTCCCTCGATTCCGCATGCATCGAAAACGCGCGGTTCAGCGCAGCCGAATCACGGATCGTAAAGCTCCCCGTGAAGACGCCGAAAGAGTCGGTAGAGACGGCGATTTCGGAGGGCTCGGCAAATCCCTCGTCGCATCGCACGCGCACTTTCTCGCCCGCGAAAGGCCGAAAACCGCTGGCGGCGTTTCCCCGTACGCAGCCGCGGAATCGAACCGTTTCCCCCGCGCGGTAGCTTCTCCGCTCGCAGTGGAGTTCCAGGTAGCGCAGAGGCTCCCGTTTCGCCCACTCTGCGTTACTGACGACACCGTCAAAGAAACAGTTGCCGTCGTCTCTGAGCCCAAACTGGTCGCCGCCTTGCTCCATCATCACGGCGTAACCAGGGGACAGAAAGCCTTCGTCGTCCCCCACATCGAGGTGGAACAGTCCATGCGCGTCGGTGACGACGGACTCGGGTAGCGAGACTTCCACGACATCATCCGGCGTCAGCCTCCAGACGCGCGGGCGAGCGCCCGCAATCGGCAAGCCCGTGTGAACATTGAGAACGACTCCTTGAATCCCGCGTACAGCCCTCTTCGCCAAAACGAGGTTCATCGAACTGGCCCAAAAATTCATCTGCACGACGCCGTGCGTCGTCATTGACGGCACATCGTGCGGCGAACGAATTCGACCAGCGTCCGGCGAGAAGTCCTCCTCGGGCGACGCCAGAATGGCATAGCATCCCGCCGAGAGATCGTTGGGAATCGGCAATCGCTTCGACTGCCACGCGTTGCTCGCGGGTTTGTCGAATACCACGGTCCACTGTCGAAGCACCGGCCGCTCCAGCGCCCTTCGTCGATCGACGTCGTCTAAATCTACATACGCTGCCTCAGGGGACATCTCGCTCGTATCTGTCGCATCGTCGTCCGGCGCCGGCTCGTCAGAGTCAAATTGCCGGACTTGCATGGCCTTGAGTTCCGCCTGCCAGTCTAGTTTCACCAGCCTCAGATGCACTCGAGAAAGGTTATACGAACGCACGAGCACCTCGCCGCAGCGCGTCGGTTTGTCGCGAGTCCAGAACAATTGGGTCTGAGGAGCGTGCAAGTTGGCCAAGTGTCGGCGACACTCCCTGGCGCCCACCGAATCCGGAAACGTCTCCGCGCCGCGCTTCGCCAGCTCTTCGCCTTCCGCCTGTCGCGAGTCGCCGATCAAGACGCGCACCAAGTGGGCCAATACGAGCGACGACGACTCGTGATCGCGATGCCGTTCTGCTAGCCTGCGGAGCGCTTGCTCATACTCGTCGAGCGAATCTTCCATCCCGCAGATGTCGGTCATCCACAGCAGTCGGTCGAGATCCGCGGCGACGAGCGCCGACGGATCGGCGTCGTCTAAGTGCGCGGCCACTCGCCGCTTCGTCCAGCGGATCAGGCTGTCCAACAGCGTCTGCTGCGGGCCCAAGGCGAACGCCTGATTCACAAACGCTTCGCGATCCGCGAATAAGGCCTGCTTTCCCGGAGTCGCCTGCCGCTCCTCGACCCAAGTCCGTCGCTCGCTCAACTCCACGACGAGCGGGATGATCACTTGATTAGCCGCCCAATCGAACGCGGTAGGACGATACTGAGCCGGCGCGACTCCCGTTTCTAGCCAAGCGTTCAGCTGGTCAATCGGCATCCCGCGCAAAATGGGTTCGTCAGCGAGCAACGCGTCCAGCTGTGCGACGAGCGCCTTTTTCGCTTGCGGCGGATCCCAGTCGTCCATCGCGAACGTGCGTTTCGAAGGGCGATTGATCCCTTCCCCACGAAGGATCGCACTCCCGAGATCAAAATGCCAACGCACCATGACCACATTGAGGAGAGCTCGGACTTCGCGCGGCGCTTGATCGCGTGCGGCCTGGAGTCGCACGATTCTGCCAATCAACGGGCCGCGGCTAGAGGACATCTGTTGGGGCTCGATGAGCCGTTCCTCGACGCCCACGCGCTGCACGATCGCGCGGGCCAGATCGGCGTGAGCGGCCTCGCGCGAAGCTTCCTCGGCCAGTTTGCGCAGGCGTTCCAGCGCAAGCTCAGGCTGCTGATCTCGGATCGCCTGGTCGACCAACCGCCACGCTTCGTCGCGCGGCCCCGCCGAGAGCCTGGTCGGCGCGACGCACAGGAGGATCGCCCCCGCCGCCAATAACCCGCTCGTCCAAGCAGTCCGCAGTCCGCTCATCGTTCACCTCTGAATACGGTTTGAGTCGTGGATCGCTCCGCGATCCAACGCCTCCCGGCAAGGCGTTGGACCGCGGAGCGGTCCACGACGATCGCCGACCAGCCGGTTGCGACTCTCTCCCTCACGTCCGACAATATGCCCCGCGTTGCGTCTCGCCATGATAGGAGAATCATCCCTGTGAAGCACTTCTTTTTCCTGCTTGCCGCCTTGGTTCTGTGCAGCGCCGTCGCGGCGCAAGAGAAGACGCCCGATCCCGATCAATTGCCGTTGGCGCCCGGCGTCGAACAGGATTTGCGAATCCGCGGCGGGCTGGCGCATTGCGGCGAGAAATTCCGACGCGAAAAGACGGGGCTCGTCGCCTACGTCGGCGGCTCGATCACCAACATGCCCGGTTGGACGCAATTGGTTGACGCGGAACTGCAGAAGCGGTTCCCCGAGACCAAGTTCACGTTCGTCCACGCGGGCATTCCGTCGGTCGATTCGTCGGGCCACGCCTTTCGGCTCGTCAAAGACGTGCTTCAGAAGGGCATCCCCGACCTTCTGTTCATCGAAGCGGCCGTGAACGACCTGCACAACGGACGCACTCCCACCGAACAACGCCGCGGCATGGAGGGCGTCGTGCGTCGAGCGCTCCGCGCCAACCGCAACCTCGACATCGTCATGCTCCACTTCGCCGAACCACGCTACAACGACGAGTATGCAGCGGGGAAAGTGCCGATGGCGATCGCCAACCACGAGCAGGTCGCCGATCACTATCAGGTGACGTCGATCGACTTGGCGCACGAGGTGCAACGGCGGATCGCCGCCGGTCAGTTCGACTGGAAACGCGACTTCCGCGACCTGCATCCCTCCCCCTTCGGCCACCGTCTGTACTTCCTGGCCATCCGCCGTCTGTTCGACCAAGCGTGGCCCGCGGTCGCGGCCGCCGGCGACGCTCCGTCCAAGGCGGCCGCCGCGCCGCGCGAATTGCCTCCGCCGCTCGACCCGTTCGCCTACGATCAAGGCGAACTCGTCTCGCCCGGTCGCACCCTCGCGCGCGAACGATTTTCGGAAGCGGCGAAGTGGAAGCCGACCGACAAAGCAGGGACGCGGGAAGGGTTCGTCGACGTGCCGATGTGGGTCGCCGACGGCCCCGGCGCGGGCTTTAGCGTCCGGTTCGAGGGACGCGGCGTTGGACTCTTCTTCACCGCCGGGCCGGATACGCCGGTGCTCGAGTTTCGCGTGGACCAAGGGGAGTGGAAGAAGCGCGACACGTTCACGCAATGGAGCGGCGGGTTGCATCTGCCTTGGGTGCTGATGCTGGAGTCGGAACTGGAGTCGGGGCCGCATCAGTTGGATGTGCGAATTGCCGCGGAAGCGAATCCAAAGGCGAAAGGGGCCGCGCTGCGCGTGCGCGACATCCTTGTGAACGGGCCGGCTTACAACCTGCCGAAGATGAGCGAACTCAAGGTGCGCAGCTCGCTGGATGGGACCGAACAGCCTTCGCTGGTCTGGGCGCCGGCGACCGCTGCGACGCAGCCGACGCCCGTGCTCGTATACCTGCACTCCTGGAGCAGCGACTACAAGCAAGACAACTCGCCCTGGCAGGCGCAGGCCGTGAAGCGCGGCTGGATCTATCTGCATCCTCACTTTCGCGGCGTCAACCGGACGCCCGAAGCGTGCGGGTCGAAGCTGGCCCGGCAAGACATCCTGGATGCGCTCGAGCAGATCGAGAAGGACTATAAGGTGGATGCGTCGCGAGTGTACCTAGCGGGGACGTCGGGCGGCGGGCACATGGCGCTGTTGATGGCGAGCTACTTTCCCGAACGATTTGCGGGGGTGTCGGCCTGGGTCGGCATCTCGGATTTGGCCGATTGGCACGCTGTGCACGTGAGAGAGGGACGGCCCGATCACTACGCCCAAATGACGCGCGACGCACTGGGCGGACCGCCCGGGACGTCGCCGGCGGTGGACGAGCAATACTGGGAACGCTCGCCCCGGTTTCACTTGGCTCGAGCAGCCCAAACGCCGCTCGACATTGCGGCAGGGGTCACCGACGGCAAGACCGGCTCCGTCCCCATCCGCCACTCGCTGTGGGCCTTTAATGAGGTGGCGCAGGCGCGTGGCACGCCGCCGGTTTCGCAGGACGAGATGGACCAATTGTGGCAAGCGGGGCGGTTGGCTCGACCGACGCCCGAGGACGAAGCCGACGATGCGACGTTCGGGCGCGCCATCTACCTGCGGCGCAAATCGGGGCCGTCGCGCGTCACGATTTTCGACGGAGGCCATGAGGGCTTGGCGCCGGCCGGCTGTGCGTGGTTGGCCGAGCAACGGCGGTAGAGCAGCGGCGGTAAGCGGTCAGAGCAGGGACCGTCGACCTCTCGAAAAATCTCCCCATTTTTCTCGAAATCGTCGTTCCTTTCGTCCATTTTTCGCGCCGTACTACCTGGCGGGCAATGGTCTCCCTTCTCTTCGAGGCAGGAGCGTCAGGTATGTCAGCGAAAGAGCAATCAGTTCAAGCCTTTACGGCAAATACTGCCACAAATACGGCGTCCAATACGGCGTCCAATACGGCGGCGATCACGCAAGACGGCGGCCCCAATCGACGGCTCACGGGCGACAGCCGCCTGTCGCACGACCGGCGCTGCGATCAATGCCGTCGCACGGCCAGTCACGCGCCCGTCTCCCCGGCTCGCTGCACCCGTTCGCGCGGCGTCAATTCACGTTGTCATCGCGTCCGGGACTCGCGGGCGCGAGGCTCTGCGGCCGCGGGGCGCAAGCATCGGGGCGGGCGGTTTCTGAGTGCGGAGCGGCTGGAGGATCGGCTGGCGATGGCCGTGACGCCGATCTGGCAGAATCCGACGCTGCCGACCGACGTCGATCGCGACGGGCAAACCACGCCGCGCGACGCGCTCATCGTGCTCAACATCCTCGAGCGCGAAGCGGTGGCGGCCGCAGCGCGCGGCGAAGGGGAAACGCCGGCCGCGGGCGGCGCCAGTTCTGGCGGTGCCAGTCTGGTCGGGTCGCTGTGGGACGGCTTCTGGAATGGCTTTACGGAAGGAACCACCGGCGGCATGGCCGGCGATGCGGGCGGAGGAGATGCGGGCGGAGGAGGTGCGGGCGCGGGAGGCGGGACCGGCGCCCAGGGCGGCTTCGATCAAACCCTGGGCGACTTGGCCGGCGGTTTCACCGAGGGGTTCTTGTCGGGGGTCGACGGCACGGAGTGGTTTGCCGACGTCGACGGCGATGATCAGGTGACCATGACTGACTACACAGACATCGTCACGTCGCTGCTGGACGTCAACGCCGACGCCATGCTGGACATCAATCCGCCCTGGCATGATCCGGCGACCGACGACGACTGGTGGGACGACTTCGCCCAGTGGCTCGATGAAAACCCCGGTGCACTGCCGCGTCCTGCGCCTACGGTCCCAGCGCCCCCGGTCCCAGTGCCGGATGGCGACGCGTCGGTTTCGATGACGATCGACGACGGCGCAACGACCCCGCCGCCGGCCGACGCGACGCCCGCCCCGACTCCCAATCCGACTCCCAACCCGACGGTGGACGCCACGCCACAGCCGGCCGGGCAGTGCACGTTGCTCCCGCCCACCGCGGGCCCTCCCGTCTTCACCCAATACATGGGGCTCAATAACCAGATGACGCCCGGCACGCCGGCCTACGTCTGGCTCAATGATCAGATCAACGAAGGACTGTTGATCGGACAGGAATTGGAGGGGCTCAGCATGTCGATCAACGGCGAACATTACGATGAATCGTCGGGGCTCGTCCTCCCGCTATATCGAGACGTCCCGTTCTTCGACAACACTTACTACGCTTGGTTTGAGATCGTCGGCGTTCGCACCTACAAACAGTATGAGTTGGTGGCTGGCGCAAGCGTCGCCAATCCCACGACCGTCCCGGTCACCACGGTCGTGAATGCCACGATTTCCGAACGCACCGGTTGGTCGGTCGGCGGGACGATCGGCGGCTCCGGCTCGCGCGAAGTGGTCGGCAACGCCGTGGTTGCGCAAGGCAAATTGGGCCGCGCTCTCAACGGTTCCGTGAACCTGGCCGCCGATGCCGAACAGACGACGACCAAAGGGGTGTCGACGACGCTCACGGTTCCGCCTTGCAGCGTCGTTTCGCTCTACCAAGTCTACGACGTGGTCGAATTGCAAGTCGACTACATCCGTTATCGCGACGACGGCTTCGGCATCGTCAACGGTTACACGATCGAGCGGGGCCGCTTGACCGCAACGTCTCGAGTGCCGCTGAGCCAACAGCCGCAGCAACTGACGCCGCAGATGCTCCAAAACATGGGCGCTGGCGGTGGACCGGCAGGCGGATATCCTCTGCCGACGCCGGACATTCAGCCGCCGCGCTAACCCGTACGGGATGTCCCGTCCGTCGAACCACCACTTCACGAGGAGCATTGAGCAACAAGGCTTTGCTCCTCTCGATGGTTTCCTCCCTTACTCTTTCCGCAAGGAGCGATCGGACTCATGGCTCGCTTTCGTTTCTCTCTCAAGATGGCGTTCGTCGGCCTCGTCATGGCGGCGCTCGCGGCCGGTTGGATCAGCGCCGTGCTGCGTCAGCAGGAGACCGAGCGTCGGTATCGACTCTTGACCTCGACATGGCAGGTTGACCTGCCAATTCGCCGCCCGAATCAACTGCACTTCCGGCGGCTCGACGAGTCGCGACTCGGCACGAACCAGTGGCGCGTGTACGTACCCGACGATCGGCCTTACGAGTTGTGTTACGGAGTGGGGACCAGCGTCGATCCGTGGGGGCGGGCGATTCCCATTCTCAAGTCGCTGCCGCTGAAGCCGGGCTATTCGGTGATCGAAGTGGAATGGCACGTCGATCTGGCGCTGCATCCCAGCGTCGCCTGGGGAATGCTTGAGGAACAATCGCAGCAGTCGCGGCGTGAATTATTGACGTTGCCGCCGGAGTACGTGAAGAACTACCGGCACAACAAGTCGCATGCCTACACGTACGCAGCGCCGGGGGCCGTCGGCGTGGCCACGAATCGCGACACGGTCATTCTCTTTCAGACCAATTCCATCGATCCGTCGCCGACCGCGAGCGCCGCCGGGATGAAAACGTCCCCGTCGACGCCCGCATCGCAACCAGCAGACGCTGCAGAATCTCCGGCGCCGAATGGGCCGGAGGAGTTGACGATCTGGATTCAGCCCGCCGGCATGAAACCGGCGCGCGACTAAGCCAGCTTTTTCAGACGCGAGACGCGGCCTGTTCCAACCCATTCGGCGACGAACAGGCTGCCATCGTGTCCGAAGCACGCGTCGTGCGGGTGGACGAACTTGCCGTCAAGCCACTTGCTGTGATCGCCGCGTATGGCGCCGCCGTCCTTCGCGGTCACTCGAGCCACATCGTCGCCCAAGCGGGCCACGACTTCGTTCTTCTCATTCAGCAGCGTCACGCGCGCATGCAACTCGGGGACGACCAGCAAATTCTTCCAGGTTTCGCAGTTGGCGGGGAGGCCGTAGCCCTTCAGCGTCTCGACGTACTTTCCGTCCATCGTGAAGTACTGCAGCGTATGATTCGCTCGGTCGCAGACCACGATCGACGGCGTTCGTCCCGTGCGCTTATCGACCCAGATCCCATGCGGCGTGTTGAACTTCCCCTCGCCGCCGCCCGCGCCGCCGAAACACGACAGCCACTTGCCATCCTTGTCATAGCGGTGCACGTAGAAGGCGCCGTAGCCGTCGACGAGCAAAAATCCGCCGTCGTCGAGGAACGCGAAATTGGTCGGCATGAAGCGGTCGCGTCCCCATTGCCCCGTCGGCTTCTTGTCCTCGTCCGCCGCGTAGACGCCCGACTGCATCGGCGCGTACTGCTGCCAAACCGTCTCCCCCTTCAAACTCAACTTGGCGAACGTCTTGAGCGCTTGGTACGCGCACACATACAGAAACTCTTCGCCGTTCTCCTCGCGGATCTCGATGCCGTGGCCGCCGCCTTGAAACTGATTGCCGAACGCTCGAATGAACTTGCCTTCCGAGTCGAAGACGAAAATCGACGGATGATCCTTTTGGTTCGCACGTCCTTCATGAATGACGTAGAGGTTGCCTGCCTTATCAACCGCCACGTTGTGCGTGGTCTGCCAAGTGTACTGAGCGGGCAACTGCGGCCATTCGTGCTCCACCTGAAAGCGATGCTCGCCTTCGCCGACGATGATCTCCTTGGCCTCCGACTTGCGGGCCGTGAGGACCAATGGCGCGGCGGCCAGCGCCGCCGCAGCAGCCGACGACTGAACCAGGAACGAGCGGCGGTGAACCCTCGAGCCCGTGGATTGAGGGCCCGTGGATTGAGGGCCCGTGGATCGTGAATTGGTAAAACGAGCGACAGGACGAGCCATGGATGGATACTCCTTGCTGGAACGATAGGCGACGCTAGAGCCCATCATAGAAGACCGACCGCCGTCCTTCAGCAGGCCTGCGACGAAGATTCGTCTCGCGGCAAACTCACGCGGATCGTCGTCCCCTCGCCGACTTCGCTTTCCACTTCGATCTGGCCGCGATGGGCGCCGACGATCCCTTTCGTGATCGCCAATCCCAACCCGGTGCCGCCCGACGCCCGCGATCGAGCCTTATCGACGCGATAGAAACGTTCAAACAAGTGCGTCTGCGACTCCGCGGGAATCCCGGAGCCCGTATCGGCGACGACCAAAACGACGTCGCGACTGCGAGCGGCCACGGAAACATCGACGCGTCCGCCTGGTCGATTGTATTGGATGCCGTTCGTCACCAGATTGATGACGACCTGCGCGACCAATCGCGGGTCGCCCACGATTTCCGCCGGCCTTGCCTCGACGTGCAATTCGACCTGCTTCTCTCGGGCCAGCGGCTTCAGCAATTCGACGCACTCCTCCACCGTGCCGCTGAGATCGAACAATTGCCGTTCTACTTCCAGCACGCCCGCGTCGGCGCGGGCCAATGTGAGCAGATGGTCAACGAGCGCTCGCATCCTCCGCGCCGCGCGCAACGACGCTTCCAGCGATTCGCGCACGGCCGGCGTCAAATCAGGTTGGCTCAACGCCAATTCCAGGTTTCCCAGCATCACTGTGAGGGGCGTTCGCAATTCGTGCGACGCGTCGGCCGTGAACTGGGCATGCCGCGCGAAGGCGTCTTCCAGTCGCGCGAACATGCCGTTTAATGTGTCCGCCAATTCGCGCAATTCGCTGTCGATTTGCTTCGCGTCGATCCGTTCGGTCAGGTTTCGATCGGAGATGCCCGCCGCCGTCGCACTCATCGCTCGAATCGACTCCAACGATCCATAGGACAAGACGACTCCGCCGACGATGCCCACGGTCACCAGCCCTGCGCCGGCGCCGACCAACAGCCACATCCACTGGCGCAGGTCGGCCAGTTCGGCCGCTGCGGACCGACCGACGACGACGCGTGAACCGCTCGGCCCCGCCGCCAGCGCCTCCCGCACTTCGCCGCGCCAGCGCCACGCGACGGCCCCTTCAGCGCCGAATAGCGCCGCCTCGGGACGAGCGATCGGGGCGCGAGGCGGGTCGGCTTTGAGCACATCGCCGTTCGACTTCCAAATCACCAGGAACGGCCGCCCCTCGCGCCGTTCCGCGTACCGCACGCGCAAGCTCTCCGGCAACTTCAAGCTCGCATCGAAGCGCGACATCTGCTCGCGATGTCGATCGGGCGGCAACGATTCGGGACCGTCGCGCGGCGGCCCCAAGCGGCCGCTCGGACGAGGCGGCCGCGGGAGCGGTCGAGCGACGCTGCTGCGGTCGGGGAAGACTAGCGGCCCAGGCCGCTCGAGTTCCGGCGGCGGCAAGGAACGCAGCACCGAGACCACCAATTGTGCGGCGCCTTCCAGTTCCGTATCGATGGCCGCGAACTGCGACTGCTCCAGCCGCCAATAGAACAGCGTGCCGAAGCACTCGACCACCAGCAAGAGGACGGCCGAATGCCAAAGCTGAATGCGCCAACGAATCGACTTAACCATCGACCACGTATCCCTGGCCGCGGCGAGTCGCGATGAAGTCGTGCCCGAGTTTCTTGCGCACGTTCGATACATGGACTTCGATCAGGTTCGAAAGCGTGTCCTCGTTCTCGTCATAGAGGTGGTCGTAGATCATGGATTTCGTCACGAGTTTTCCGCGATTTAGCGCCAACAATTCCACCAAGGAATACTCGCGCGCCGTCAAGGCCACGCGCACTCCGGCCCGTGAAACGACGCGCGCCGCCGTATCGATCGACACGGAACCGATTTCAAGGCACGCCCGCGATTGCCCCGCCGCCCGCCGAATCATGGCCCGCAGCCGCGCCATGAGTTCCGACAAGTCGAACGGTTTGACGAGATAGTCGTCGGCGCCGCTATCGAGCCCCAACACGCGGTCTCCGACCGTATCGCGCGCGGTCAAGATGAGCATGGGCGTCGCTCGTTCCTTCCGCAGTTCGGCCAGGAGAGAAAAGCCGTCGCGTTTGGGCAGCATGAGGTCGAGCACAATGGCGTCGTAGTCCCAACTGCGAGCCTTCGCCAGCCCCTCGTCGCCGTCGACGGCCGCGTCGACCGCAAACCCCGCCGCGCGCAATGCCCGCGTCAGCATGCTCGACAAGTCCACATCGTCTTCAACTACCAACACGCGCATCGGATGCCGCTCGCAGTTCGTTGCCTTTCGATTCGCTCAGCCTACGTCGGAGGCGTGCGGGTTGCCAGCAGCCGAGCGTCAGGGCGGCAGGCGGTCGGTCGCCTGCCGCCCGAATCGACCAAGGTTGGGACGCTCGGTCGTTCGCGACGCTTGCTGCCAGCCCTTAGATTCGCGAACCACGAACAGCCACTCCCGCCGACGGACGCGCGACCAAGTTCGTCAAGCCGATGTCCAGCCGATCGATGGTGCGAGCTTTCGAGACGGCGATCGACGGCAGTTCAGGCGTCGTTTGCCGAAAGCCCGTCGGCGCCACGACCTGGACGCGATAGGTTCCCAGCGACAGCCCCGTGAAGCGATAGCTGCCGTCCGCGGCCGTGCGTGTGGAAGCGACCACGACGCCGCGGGCGTCGAGCAGTTGGACGATCGAATTGGCGATCCCCAACTCGCGCGCATCGAAGCGCCCGTTCCCGTTCGCGTCGTTGACGACTCGCCCGGACAATTCCACGTTGAAAAAGAAGACGTTGTCCTGCAAGTTGGTCGTCTCGGTGTTGCGGCGAATGACGTCGGCCAGAGTCGTACTGCGGATTTGTTTGAGTTCGACGCCGCGAAACTCGCGTTCGTACCAATAGCGGTCTCCATCTCGCAGCCGCTGAAACTGCTCGGTCAGGATTCGTTGAAAGGTCGGGCCGACGCTCGCCCCCGGTACATGATCCTCGGCCAACCCGCCGACCCACAGATCGATGTTGTTGACGCTTCCATACGTGTCCCGCAGCAACGTTTGCAGGGCCGGGTCGCGAGTGATCTCGGAGAATTTCGTCACGGGCCGCAGCCCAAACGCGACGCGGACCGCGTTGTAGTCGGCCAGTCCATGGTCGCGTCCGCGCTGAATGTTCAGCGCCGCGAGGTCTAGTCCGCCGGCGCCGGGCGGTCCGAAGAGGAAATTGCGGACGTCGTCGATCACTTTGACATCGATTTCTTGCGCATTGTCGGAGGCGAGATACTTAAGAATGGGGTCGATGCCGGTTTCTTCAAGCAGATCGACGTTGAAGAACGCATCGCGCAGCGCCACCGGGTCGTGCACCTCGTTTCCCTGGTTGTCCAGAAACTCGATGTCGCTGCCGAGCAGACTGTGTCCCAATCGGAAGGCCGCGGTCGCGAACTCGTTGGAGATTCCCGGGTTCACATTCGCGCGATAGCCTTGGTACGGCTTGAGCGCGTTGGCGCCGACCAGCGCTGGGATGAACTCGTTGTAGGTGATCGCCTGCACCTCGGCCGTCACGATCCGCCTCGCCTCCTGGTACAGCTTTTCGTCGTTCCAAGTCGGATTGGCGGCCGCGAGTCCCTTGGCCGTTCGATTGTGTTCGCGCACGAACAACGTGTGGAGCGCCAACAGTTCCACGTTTTCATTCGCTCGCACATCGCCCGCGACGAAGAATTGGTCTGCGGGAACGCCGGGGATCGCGGCGTTCGGCAGGTCGGCCGTGTTGTAAGGCAGCAGGTCGCCGTCGCTGGTCTTCATTTGACCGCCGCTGAACGTCCGCAGCGCGGCGGCTCGAGTTGCATCGCTGCCATAGATTTGCGAGGCATCGACGAAGGCGGAAATCGCGTTGGTTTGTTGCCGCGGATTGGCGGCCGACGTTCCTGTGGTCGCATCGTAGATCGACCGACTGAGCGGAATCACGGCCGCGCCGGTCCCTTGCGGGTCGAATTGCGGGTCGCCGTCGGGAACGGTGATCGGAAACGACTCGCTGGGCACAGCCGAATCGGTGAGATCGATGTCATGGTCCAGAAACTGTCCCCAGGCGTAAATGAAGGCGGACAGATTGCGGCTGTTGGGGATGTCTGCGTCTCCTTGTGCGGCCAGCGCATTGCTGACAGCGCGAGCGCTCGGCCGATCTGCCCCCGCCGGCGCCGAGGCGCCGTCCGCATACTCGGCCGGCGCTATGCGTAGGAACGCTTCTTCGGTGCTCCCCCATTGCGGGTTAGCAAGGTTGTTGCCGACGCCGTCGAGCGACCGGAAGTCGACGGCGCACAATTCGCGTCCCTCAAGTCGCTCGAGCGCGGGGCGGCGAGAGGACGGGCGACGATTGCGTTGTGAACGAGCGTACGGCGAGCGTGAACGACGTTGCGACATGGGTGGCGCCTCAGAGAAGAAGAGAGTGGAGATGAGAAGAGAAGCGTAACGGGCGAGCACCTTACCCGAACCAACCTTAAGCCAGCGTTAAGCCGCCGAGTCCACAAAGCATTTTTTTGCCACAGAGGGCGCCGAGTTCACCGAGTTGCTTCGCAAAAGGAGTAGCAATCGCAGCATGAACAGCAGCAGCAAAAGAAGAATAAGAAGAAATGCTGATTGTCGTCGCAGCGACGGGATTCCCCCAAACCCAACCCTTCCCTTCTTTTCTTTCCCTTTCCTTCCCCTGCCTTTACTCTCCCCTCAGTGACCTCCGCGTCCTCTGTGGCCAAAACCTCCGTGGCAAAAACTCTCGGTGGCTACAACGAGATGCGGCGGACGCCGTCGACGAGGCGTGGGCAGCTGAAGTTGATCAAGAGGCCGCGTTTCAAGCGGGCGGCCTTGAGGTACGAAAGGACTTGAGCCAACGCAATTTCGGGCATCCGCGCGATGGCCTTGGTTTCGACGACCACTTGGGACTCGACGAGCAGATCGAGTCGCTGTCCTCGTATCAATCGGCCTTTGTAAGCGATCTCCACTTCGACTTGTCGCTGATACTCGATCCCGCGCAGTCCCAACTCCACCGCCAGCGCCTCTTCGTACACCGCTTCCAGCAACCCCGGCCCCAGCACCCGATGCACCTCAATCGCCGCCCCAATAATCCGCTCCGTCAACTCATCACTCATATACAAAACCCTTTTGCCATTGATGCCATCCCCACTTTCTTCCTCTCTCTCTGTGACCTCTGAGCCCTCTGTGGCAAATCCTCCGCCCCTCTGCGGCTACTTCCACATTTGGCGGTCGAGCATCCGGTAGTTGATCGCTTCGGTCAGATGCGTCTCGCCGATCTCGGCGGCCGAATCGAGGTCGGCGATGGTGCGAGCGACGCGGAGGATCTTGTCATGGGCGCGGGCGGAGAGCCCCAGATCATGGACGGCGGCTTTCAACAGGTTTTGGCAGGGCTCGTTGAGTCGACAGAACTGACGGATCTGCCGCGACGTCATTTGAGCGTTGAAGCGGGTGGTCGTTCGCGCGAAGCGTTCCCCTTGCAGGCGTCGAGCGGCGACGACCTGGTCGCGCATCACTTGGCTGCTGGTCCCGGGAGCGTCGCCCGCGAGTTCCTTGAACGGGACGGCCGGCACCTCGATGTGGATGTCGACGCGGTCGAGCAGCGGGCCGGAGATTTTCGCCATGTACCGTTCGATCTGCATGGTCGTGCAGTGGCAATCTCGGCGCGGGTCGCCGCGATAGCCGCAGGGGCAAGGGTTGAGTGCGGCGACGAGCATGAACCGAGCGGGGAACGTCGTGCTGTTGAGTGCGCGGGAGATGGTGACGACGCCGTCCTCGAGCGGCTGGCGCATGACTTCCAGCGTCCGCCGATTGAACTCGGGCAATTCATCCAGAAACAACACGCCGTTGTGACTGAGCGAGATTTCACCCGGAGTGGGAATGCTGCCGCCGCCGACCAGCCCCGCGTCGCTGATGGTGTGGTGCGGCGAGCGAAAGGGGCGGCGCGCCAGCAGCGGCTGACCGGGGCCCAGTCGTCCCATCGCGCTGTAGATCCGAGTGGTCTCGATTGATTCTTCGGCCGTCAGCGCGGGCAGGATCGTGGGAACTCGCTTGGCGAGCATCGTTTTGCCGGATCCTGGGGGTCCCAGCATCAGTAGATTGTGACTTCCCGCCGCGGCGACGGTGATGGCCCGTTTGGCCATTTCTTGGCCGCGGACGTCGGAGTAGTCGTCGTCGTAGCGGGAGAGTTCGTCGAATAGTTGCGCGAGTCGCGAGGGGACGGGATCGATGTCGATTTCGCCGGTGAAGAAGGCGACGGCCTGAGCCAGACTGGCGACCGGCACCACGTCGATCGACTCCACCACCGCCGCCTCGGCGGCGCTTTCCGTCGGCACGACGACGCCCCGCAGGCCGCGGCGTCGAGCGGCCGCCATGGCCATCGACAACGCGCCTTTCACGGGCCGCGCGGCGCCTTCCAGCGAAAGTTCGCCGACGACCGCGTACTGCTGGAAGCGATCCGATTCGAACTGGCCGGACGCCGCCAGCAACCCCAGGGAGATGGGCAGGTCGAACGAACCGGCGTTCTTCGGAAGTTCGGCCGGGGCGAGGTTGATGACGACCCGATTCTCGGGTCGTTCAAACCCCGAATTCACGATCGCCCGTTCGACGCGGTGCGTGCTCTCCTTGACCGCCGCCTCCGGCAGTCCCACGAGCACCGTGCGCGGCAGCGCGGCGGGGGAAACATCCACTTCAACGTCCACCGGCAAGGCTTCGATGCCGAGGAGCGAAAAGGTTTGTAGTCGAGCAAGCATGGCAGTGTGCAATCCATCCCAGACGCCCCACACTGTCCGCGGGCATTCTTCGTGCGGGACACCAGTTAGACAAGCCCCCGTAGGACAGGCTTCCAGCCTGTCGACCTACTACAACATCCTCCCAGGGCGTTGCCCTAGGCTACGGTGAGCTTGGCCGTTGGCCAAGAAGAACGGGGACGACGCACGGAACGTAGGACAGGCTTCCAGCCTGTCGGCCCGTTACTTCGCCTCTTCCCCAGTCCGTGTCCCCAACCTTCCCTGCCCTACCACATCGCCCTTCTGCCGATTGGTTCGTACGAAGCGCACCGTCATGCGAACGACGCACATGACTCTCAAACATTCGTCGACCAAGGACGAGCCCGTTGTTAACATGTCAACAATCGCTCTCACTTACGCCTGGGAACTCGCCATGTTATCGTTCGATCTAGCCAAGAATCGCACGGGCTTGCTCGCTTTCGGCGTCGTCATGTTCCTCGCCAGTTTGGGAACCGAAGCATATACGCTCGCCCGCTTCATAAAAGAGATCGAGACGCAGTCGTGGCCGACCGTCCAGGGCACCGTCTTGGGTTCGGAACTCGCGGCGTCGACTGGCCCCTCCTCGCATGAGGCAAACGTCTTGTACGAGTTTCAGGTGGACGGGCGACGATATCAGTCGCTCTCCGTACGCGTTCGGGGCACTCGAGGCCGGAACCGAAGTGAACTATTAGCGGTCGTGGAACGCTATCCTGCCGGTTCGCCCTGCACGGTCCACTATAAGCCGGGGGCGCCCGAAACATCGTATCTTGAGGTCGGCGTCGACTGGGTCAGTTACGTGATCATCGTGTCGCCTTTGATTTTTGCAGCCCACTTCGGCACTCAGGTCTACCACCTCTATTTGCGCAAGGATTCGCAGTGAGATCGGCGCGCCCGAGAGAAACAGATGCACGCATGCGTCATGCGGTCTTGCTTCACGACGACGATCGGATTGAAGGGAGTGGAGGGGGGCAGGAATCGCGTGAAAACGGCTGGTGGGCGACAAGACAATCGTTGACAGCGGGCTCCACGCCGCAGTTTTTAGCGAAAAGAGACAGGCGGCAAATCAACAAATCGCAAACCAAGCGGCCCCCGACGCGGAGGAGGACGATCCGGAAGCCGCCCTGAAGAAGCTGATGGGCGACATCGATTTGTGGTACGAGCGGCACGACGCGACGAGTTCGAAGACGGAGAAGGACGCAGCGTGGCGACGGATTGTGGCGTTGCAGGAGCGTCGGGACAAGCTCGAAGAGGAATTGCGGACTAGGCCCAAAGTGCGGCCAGTGGCGACGCGTGGCGTGACGAGGGAGGCGATCCGACGCTTTGTGGACGAACTGGCGACGGCGATTCCGAAGTTGCGGGACAACGGCGTGGGGCTAATCAAGGGCCTCGTCGAGCACCACGGCTTGAATATCCGCTTCCGCGACGGCGACAAGCTCCTCATCAGTCTCGCACTCTGCCCTCCGAGCATGGAGGAGGTGGAGCGGGCGGTGCCGGTGGAGGCGGAGGTGAAGCTACCGCGCGGGGAGGTGGACGAGTGGCTGCGGCAGCACGCGGGCAAGGTCGTTTGCGAGCACTGTGGGGAGCCGATTGAAGTTCGGCGTCGCCACTTCTGGATGGGGCTGCCGAAGTTCCACTACGAGTGCGTCCTCGCCCTCAACGTGCAGCGTCGCGTTCGGCCAGAAAAGGGATTCCTAAACGGTCAGCAGGTAGCCGAACGGCTCGGAGTCGGTCGGACGACAGTTGGTCGGTGGATACGGAGCGGAAAACTCGTTTCGGACAAGAAGGTCGGCGGCGTCCACCTCTTCGCAGAGAAGCGGATCAATAATGTGAAAGACAGTAAAGTCGGAAGTTGACTACCGACTAATGCAGCTTTCGGCGGCGAGCCTTAAGCTTGGGATTCTCGGATCTGTCTTCCGTAATAGTAAGCTCCCATGCTGGCATGTTTAGATACTGTTCTTTCTCAGCTATCACCGGGCCATCACTGGAGAACTTCACCATTACCGTTATTTTCGTGTACATCAGTCGTTCCCATGGCTCCGTTCCGCCGTTAGGGATTTTAAAGTAACTCGTATCTCCAGGCCCTGTCTGCTTTGTGACTCTGGCCCATATCGAATGACCAGTATGATTTGTTACCAGAATGGTAGTTGTCAGTCGCTCATCTGCCTTAGCGACTTCGGTCTTTTTCGCTGCCATGACATCACCTCTAAAATGCATCGCCCAATCGCGTGAAACAAATCACTACTCGTCATTTTATTGGAAGGTAACTGGCAATGTCCACTAGCTGCCTGTTGAACAAGTGACGTTTTCAAATACTTGCCACTGACACCCACGCGATGGGGGGCGGCGGGCCTTTATAGCGCGTTTGGCGTTGAAATCGCGCGTCGATGGTCCAAATGGCGATCCAGACGCGAAGATAGGCGTTTTGGAGAAGGCCAAAAACGGCCGCCGCCCCGTCTCGGAACTGTTGCAATCCCCTCGGCGTCCCAATTCCGAAGAGGGTGCGCATGAGGACTCCCAAGTTGTGAGCGGCGGCGGCGATCGAGTAGCGTTTGCGGACCTTGTCGATTCCGCGGAGCCAGGTGCGTCTGGCGCCTCGGGTCTCGAGCACATGAGCGAAGGTCCGTTCAACTCGCTCACTGCGCACGCGCTGTAGCTTTTTTCCGCGATCAGTTCTCATGCGCCGCCGATTCGCCAGCACGGCCTTGCGTTTCGTTCGGGCCTCAACACCGCCAGCCCCCGAACCAGGCCCGCGTCGGCGGTCTTTCTTCTTACGTCGCGGTTCGGGAATGTAGGTGCGATACGGCGTCTCGCTTGCGATCGTCTCCAAGGTTTCCCCGGAGTGGTATCCCTTGTCGGCGACGACTTCCTGAATGACGACTTCGCTTCCCGTCGCGGCTTGATTCGTCTGGGCTGCGTTGACGCTGTCTTCCAGCGTCGAGACATCCGCTTGATTCCCCTGATAAACCTCGGCGGCCATGATCAGACTGGAGTCGAGATCGACGATGTGCTCGGCCTTGTAGGCCAAGTGCGTCGTCCCGTCTTTCATGCGGGTGATACGCGATTCCGGATCGGTCTCGCTGACCCAGTCGTCGTTGGAAACTCGCTTGCCCTCTCGCTGACGATCGAAGTTGCGGATCTCTTCCGCGGTCGGTTTATGGTCCGGAGGAATCACTCCGTCGGCCTTCATCAACTGCGTCACATACGCTTCCCAGTCCTCTCCTGTGTCTCGGCGTACGATGCTCTTCATGGCCGCATTCGCCTCGAGCGTACTGGAGTCGACGCCGACCGTCTTCCCCTTCAGCAGCTGCTTCTCGCGAGCCAGCTTCAGCACCCAGGCGAAGACCGAATGATGGACATCTTGCGATAAGCGGTCGCGGAGATGGCTCATCGACGAATGATCGGGCGTGTCCTCGGTCAGCGGAACGCCGAGAAATGAGCGAAGAGAGAGGCTATCGGCGCAACGCCACGCGATTCCCCGACAAGATTGCAGGCCCTCGAAGTAACCGACGATCAGCATGCGGAAGTAGACGCCCGGAGGAATGCCTGGCCGTCCTTTACACTGGGAGTAATACGGCCCGCAAAGATCTTCCACCCAGCGATCGAAGCCCGCCTCGGCCAGCAATTCGTTCAGCTTGCGGTAGAATACGTGGCCGATCGACTTCGGCAGTTGATCCGCCGTGATGAACAAATCCTGCTGAACTTCGCCTTTCCGCCGTCCCAACGCCATCGCCGCGTCTCCCTGCGTTCACCGATCCACCGCGTTGCGACAAGAATAGCGCGAAGCCAGACCTTTTCAACAGGCAGCTAGCGGACCTGCAAAAGGCGATCCGGGGCGAAGATCCCGCGCCGCGACAAGCATTGAACGCCCACCTGCGGGAGTTGCTGGACCGGGTGGAGGTGTTTGCGTCCGGCCCCACGGACGACAGCGGCTCAGCCGCCCCGCGCAGCCTGCACCGGCCCACAAGCCCAGCGGGCGGCAGCGCGTGCGACACAATCCCAGGCAGGGCCATAGCGGGGGCGTTGCGGACTACGTGGACGCGGTGGCGTGCGAGGTGGCCCCGGACTTGGCCCGCACCAAGTTGTTCCGGACGTTTTTGCGGGACTTGGAAGCCCCCGAGCGGACCAAGGAAGGCCGGTTTTACCGCGTCCGGTTTAAGACCGGGGCGGTGGTGGACTTGGTGCCGCCGGGCAGCTTGGCGGCGGGGTGGCGGCTGGTGCGGGGAAAGGGCCGGACGGCGGACCGCTACGAACTGGTTGCTCCCGCCGTGGGGCGGTTGTGGCAGAAGTTTCGTGGCGCGACTTAACTTGTTCGTGTATTTGGCACTAGACTATGACTATGTGGCCAAGCGAGTTGGACTATGCGAACGAATAGCCGAAGTGCCACTGCGGGAGAGACGATTGTGACGGAAAATGCGGATAACACGATTGAGCGAGCTGGAAAATGGGCGTGGCTGCGCACGCGACAATTAGACGGTACGCTCTCAAAAGATCCGATGGTCGGCGTGTTTCAATTGAGCTACATGCGTCTTCGGCGCGGCTGGGGAGAGATCGACGACTGGGATTTGGATTCAGACGCAGACCCGTCGACGGAAGATAGTCGCGCACACCACCATCGCATTGCGTCGTACAGTCGCGTCTGGACGTTTGAGGACTGCCGACGGACCATAGAACGAGGTTGCCCGGTTTCTGCATCATTCTTTGTCACTTCCAAGTGGAAGAACCCGCCGCAAGGACGCTTGGATTTTGAACAAGACCACCTACCGTTGTTAGGTGGCCACTGCATGCAGATAGTACCGTCACTAGCACGTTTCCCCGCCCCGTTGGACTGGGATGAAGACACCTACGTTTTAAGCCCGAATAGCTGGGGCGAGAGTTGGGGAAACGCCGGATGGGCAGCCATAACGAAGGAGTTTTTTGGCCGCTATATGTATTCCGCTTGGGCATTTGAGCCAAAGGCCGAACGGCCCATTGCAAGAGGCCGCGGCATACAATTTGAGACATGGGTGCGAGGAGCGTTCCCCGACCGCGTGCTTCTCGCAGCTGAGTTTATAAACGCGGACACCCAGGAGTCTGTGGCCTGGATACTGTATGTGGTGCGCAAGGGGGCCGCACATATTGAGGACTTGTATGTAAAGCCCAACCATCGTGGAAATGGATACGGACGGCACTTACTAGCGTATGTGCTACACGAATGCGAGAAAAAAGAGATTCCCGTCCAACTGTGGATTGACTTTGCCGATATTGATGTACCGTCGAAAGTTGAGCACCTAAAGCAGTGGTTGTCTGCTTACCCATTCCGTATTGAACGATCGCCTTTTGCATGGGCGGCCTACACCGCAACTTTTGGCGAGCCAGTCGCTGAATGGCCCACCGTAGAAGTGCCGCCCAAGCCCACATATGTTTTTCCGAGGGAGCCAGCCGCGCCAATAAGCGATGAGCGACTAAGTGAAATAGCGACACAACATGGTGTTTCCGCCGAGTTTATGCAGCATTTGAAGCATACCGTAACAGAGCACGCCAGTGTGCTAAGGCGGTTGGCATGATGCGCTGGATAAACATGCAAGAAGTGCTTGCAATGCACCAAGTGCAAATCGAAGCTTTCGGTGGCAGTCATGGGTCAGTAGATGCCCACAAGCTTGAGTCAGCGATTACTGCGCCACTTGCAACATTTGAAAAAACAGACCTATTGCCAACCCTTTGCGACAAGGCTGGGGCGCTGGCGTTTTATTTGGCGAGCAGCCATCCTTTTTCTGACGGCAATAAGAGAGTGGCGTTTGCAGCAATGGCATTGGTGCTACGCATGAATGGTTATACGTTAGCACACAGCGTCGATGACGCCGTGAAGTTAATGCTCGATGTTGCTGATTCCAAGGTTAGTCGGGACGAGTTAATTGAATGGGTGAAACAGCACGCTTTCCCTACCAAATAGCCAACGCGGTGATTGTTATTTGAAACGCGACTTTGCTTAAACTGGTTACAGTATCAGTAGATTGTGACTTCCCGCGGCGGCGACGGTGATGGCCCGTTTGGCCATTTCTTGGCCGCGGACGTCGGAGTAGTCGTCGTCGTAGCGGGAGAGTTCGTCGAATAGTTGCGCGAGTCGCGAGGGGACGGGATCGATGTCGATTTCGCCGGTGAAGAAGGCGACGGCCTGAGCCAGACTGGCGACCGGCACCACGTCGATCGACTCCACCACCGCCGCCTCGGCGGCGCTTTCCGTCGGCACGACGACGCCCCGCAGGCCGCGGCGTCGAGCGGCCGCCATGGCCATCGACAACGCGCCTTTCACGGGCCGCGCGGCGCCTTCCAGCGAAAGTTCGCCGACGACCGCGTACTGCTGGAAGCGATCCGATTCGAACTGGCCGGACGCCGCCAGCAACCCCAGGGAGATGGGCAGGTCGAACGAACCGGCGTTCTTCGGAAGTTCGGCCGGGGCGAGGTTGATGACGACCCGATTCTCGGGTCGTTCAAACCCCGAATTCACGATCGCCCGTTCGACGCGGTGCGTGCTCTCCTTGACCGCCGCCTCCGGCAGTCCCACGAGCACCGTGCGCGGCAGCGCGGCGGGGGAAACATCCACTTCAACGTCCACCGGCAAGGCTTCGATGCCGAGGAGCGAAAAGGTTTGTAGTCGAGCAAGCATGGCAGTGTGCAATCCATCCCAGACGCCCCACACTGTCCGCGGGCATTCTTCGTGCGGGACAGGGTTGAGGCAAGCCCCACTGCGTCGTCGCCGATCGTCGTGGATCGCTCCGTCGATCCAACGCCTCCGCCCAATTCCCCGCCGCTTTGCGGTCCGACGTGGGAATGAGATGACAACGAGCACATCGCTACAGGCTCGTTGGCGACTAAGGTTTTTGTTCCGCCGTCTGCGCTCGCTGGAGCAGTTCCGCGACTTCGTCCCACAATCGAGTCAACGTGGCGGCTTCCTCGGGCGACATGGTCGCCCATTCCGCTCGGTCGCGAATGCCCGTGAGTTCAGGGGTTTGCTGCCAGCGTCTCAGGATCCGGACGACCATGGGCCGCGTTTGCTCCGGACTTGATTCCAGCCGTTTGTTCCAAGCGGCTAAGTCTGCTTTGAGCCACGCAACGGCTTGTTCACGCAGGGAGCTCTTCGCAGCGGCGTCCAGAAGGGACGTGTCTTGGCCGCGGCCGGTGGCGGCGAGCACTGCTGAACCGGCAGCACGCAAGCGCAACAGATTCCCCTGATCTTCCACCAAAGTGGGATCGGCGGCAAATGCGGCCGTATAGAATCTCGTCGCATTGAAGGGGAGCCTCTTGAGCATGCAAATCTCGGCGAACTGTAGTCGCTCGGAATTCTCCTGGGGCGAGTACTCGCCCTTGAGCGCCGCGACCAGTTTCGCTTCCAGCAGCGCTTTCGCTTCGGCCGCGGCGAGCCATTCGCCCGAAGGGTATGTCCAGTCAGCCTGTTTCGTCCCCAGTTCGTGCCCCCGCTTGAGGGCGACCAGCGATTCGGCGAAGCGGCCTTGGCGCCCCAGAATGACTCCCAAATTACAATGTGCCTGGGGAAACTCTGGATCGAGATCGATGGCTCTGCGGAAGCAAGCATTGGCCTCGTTCAACTGATCTCTTTGGGAATGGATGTTCCCCAGATCGTAGTGGGGCTTGGCGTCTTTGGGGTCGAGTTCAATGGCACGCCGAAGGTACGCGATTGCCTCGTCTATTCGCCCCTTGTGCTGCAACACGAGGCCGATCCCATAGTGGGCATTGGCGCTGCTAGGGTCGAGTTCGATGACTCGACGATAACTACCCAGCGCTGCGTCCATCTGGCTCTGTTTGTGGTAAGCAAGCCCTAAGCCGTGATGGGCACGAACGTAGTTTGCATCGAACTCGATCGCCTTGCGGTAGAAAACGACGGCCTGCTCCATCTGCCTTTTCCCATCGTACGCGAAGCCCAGGTTGCAATGGGATTCAGGGGAGCTCGGCGATAGCTGAACGGCCTTCTCGAAGCAAACGGCGGCCTGATCAAACTGACCTTGGTCCATCAAGCACAGCCCAAGGTTGTTGTGCGCGATTTCGGCATTGGGATTCTCTGCAATCGCTTTGCGAAAGTAATCGATGGCTTCCCGTGTCTGTCCCTTGCCCCGCAGGGCATGGCCTAGGTTCACGAGAGCGGCGTAATTGTCCGGAGAGACGGCCATTGCGGCCTGAAACCAGCGAATCCGCTCGTCCACGGTCTCCTGGAATTGCTGCACCGTCGAAAGATGCCCAAGACAGCAGCAACCGATCGCCATCAGCGCGCTCAGGTCGCTTGGCTGCTGCTGTACCACCGCGAGCAACAACTGGCGCCGTCGCGGTTGGGAAATCACCGTGTTCTCGCCCAGGACGGCCGTGAATCGAGGCGGCTGCATCAGGGCTTCATCCTGATTGGCGAGTTCGATCTGTTTGGCCTCGTCTTTTGCGACGACGGCATCTCGGAACTCATCTCGAAACGGCGCGGCGTCTAGCTGTCTCAGCAATGCTCGGACACCTTCTGCGTCGGAGTGCCTGAGCAGACGGTCTAACGCCAACAGAATTCGCTCTCGTATCGTGGACGCCGAGATCTTCGCAGCGGCCTCGGCGAGCGATACTTGAACAGCGTCAACTCCGAACCGTTGCAGCGCCTCCCGAGTCCGTTTCGCGACTTCGGTTGGGTCTGAAAAGTGTTCCCCGGACCAGGTCCATCGAAGTTGGTCGATCGCATCCAGGTCACGTAGCAGGACGAGGTCGGCGGCGAGCCTTTGGCGCCGATCCACCAAGCTGTCGGATCCGCCTTCCGTCAGTCGTTTCCTCGCCGCGTCCAGAATCACGGTCGCCCTGTTCGCATCGCCTGCCCGCAAGGCCTCTTCGGCCTGCGTCAACAGGCTGGCCGCCGCCTCGGCGTCGCGAGCTTGGCGAGCGTTGTCAATGGCCGCCCGCTGCTCCTTCTCCAATCGACGCTGCAATTCCAATTCTCGCCGCTTTCCCGCTTCTTCGCTTTGCCACCACGCCAGGGAAGCGCCGCCCAACAGAAGCAACAAGAGCGATCCGGCCAACGCCAATGGCGCAGGGTTGCGGCGGACGAATTTTCGCAGACGATAGATGGCGCTCGGCGGTCGCGCCTCGACCACTTCATCCTTCAAGTAACGCTGGATGTCACGAGCCAGACTGTTGGCGGTCTCATAGCGCCGATCTCGCTGCTTCTCCAGACACTTCATGACGACCCAATCGAGTTCACCCCGCAGCAGCGCCATCAGACTCTTCGGTTCAGTCTGCCGCAGAGCGGCCAGCGCGGGGAGCGAATCGTCGGTCGCCAGGCGAGTGCTAGGTTTCGATGGCTCCTCCTCCTGAATGAGGCGAATCATTTCGGTGTACGCCGCCTTCTTGAGGCGTTTGGCGTCGATAGGGCGCAAGCCCGTCAGTAGTTCGTAAAGAACGACTCCTAGCGAGTAAATGTCAGCCCGTGTGTCGATGTCTTCCCCGGAATACCCGGCTTGTTCCGGCGACATATACTCCAGCGTACCTACCACGGCGCCAAATCCTGTCGACATTGTCTCCTCGGTGAGCTTGCCCGAGGTAGCCTTCGCAACGCCGAAGTCGATCACTTTGGGGACAGGCTTGCCATCGATCATGGCGACCAAAATATTGGCTGGCTTGAGATCGCGATGCACGATCCCTTTTTGGTGCGCGTGTTGCACGGCATGGCAGATGGTCAGGAACAATTCCAAACGCGCTCGCGTGGTCAACTTCAGCTCGTCGCAAAACTTCGTCAACGGCAGACCGTTGACCAATTCCATCACGAAGAACGGTTGTCCCGTCGACGTCAGCCCGCCATCGAGAACCCGCGCGATGTTGGGGTGATCCATCAACGCGAGCGCCTGTCGTTCCTGTTCGAAGCGTTGCACGACCGTCCGCGAAGCCATACCCGTTTTGATGAGCTTCAGCGCCACCTTGCGTTTAACGGGCTCGATCTGTTTTGCGACCCAGACTTCGCCCATGCCTCCTTCGCCGATCTTCTCCCGCAGCGTGTACCGGCCGCCGACCACGAAACCGGCCGCTGCCTCGCCTCCGTAGTCAGCCGTCGCGGCGACCGGCGGTGCATCGACGGTAACGGCAAGTTTGCGGGACAGGTCTTGGTCGTTCTGGGGATCGACAGACACATTAAGATCTCTAGTTGGTCGCTGTTCTCAACAGGAACACAAGTGGGACGTGGCCGCGTCGCCACAGTGCAGGTTATCGGGCTTCCCGCAAGCGCTGTCGAGATAGGCGCCGTCGCGGCTGGCGTCGGACGTGCCGGAACGTCCCGCCGGCTCCGCGATCTGGTGCAATCGTGGACCGCTCTTCGGTCCCGCGTTGGATCGCGGAGCGATCCACGACGATCCGGTCGCAACGATCGCGCGTGGTTTGCCGGTCTGGGAAGGGGTGCGATTCAGGAAAGATGCTCGCATTTTTCGCGCACGCATTGCAACGGCGGGTAGATTTGGTAGTCGCGTGGGTGACATAGGCAATCACCCCATTAGAAACCCCCTCCGAACAGAAAGAGGAGTCATCCAACATGTCGAACGAAGTCGCGGAAGCCGTCGAAAACCAGCAAGCCCCTGCCGCTCCGGCCGCTGCCCAGCAGCCGGCCCAGATCGAAGTCAACGACTCGCACGTCGTGGCGTTGTACGCCAACTTCTGCCGCGTCACCGGCTCGCCGGAAGAACTGATCGTCGATTTCGGCCTCAATCCGCAGCCGATGGGCACGCCGAAGGACCCGATCCCGGTGACCCAACGCATCATCGTCAACTACTACACGGCCAAGCGTTTGCTCGCCGCCCTGTCGATGTCGATTCAGCGCCACGAAGCGGTCTTCGGCGTGCTCGAAACGAACGTCCAGAAGCGCGTGAAGATGCCGAACCGCTAGGCAGAGCAGCCGGCCGCTCGCGCGGCTTCGGCTGAAACACGCAGCGAATCGGATCATCACGTCGGTTGACCCACAGCCGATGAATCCCGCCGGCCCGTTCCGCGAGGCGCTCGTCCTCGCGGCGCGGGCTGTTCTCATTTCCGCCGACCGCTCGGCCCGCACGTCGCTTGAGTCTCCTCGGCCCGTCGTGAATAATCGCTCCGTATCACGACAGTCGATTCCGCGGGGCTCCTCCGTCCCGCCTTCCGTTCGAAGGAGCCCGCATGGCGGACGTCACGGCCACGGCCAAGAAGATCATCACCAACGTCGAACGCGCGATCGTCGGCAAACGTCCGCAAATCGTCCTCTCGCTCGTTTCGTGGTTCTGCGAGGGTCACATTCTGCTCGAGGACGTCCCGGGCGTCGCCAAAACGATGCTCGCCCGCGCCCTCTCCGCCAGCGTCGGCTGCTCCTTCAAACGCATCCAATGCACCCCCGACTTGCTCCCGACCGACGTCACCGGCGCTTCCGTCTTTAACCCGAAGACGGTGGAATTCGAGTTTCGGCCGGGGCCCATTTTCGCGCAAGTGCTCTTGGCGGATGAAATCAATCGCACGACGCCGCGCACGCAAGCCGCGCTGCTCGAGGCGATGGCCGAGACGCGGGTCACGGTCGACGGAGTCACTCGCGCGCTGGCCCCGCCCTTTCTCGTCATCGCGACGCAGAACCCGGTCGACCACGAAGGGACGTTCCCGCTCCCCGAAGCGCAACTCGACCGCTTCCTCATGCGGTTCAGCCTCGGCTATCCCACGGTCGACGAAGAACTCAAAATGCTCGACATGCTGCAGCGCAAACACCCGATCGACGACTTGACGCCCGTCGTCTCGGCCGATGAACTGCGCGACTGCCAGCGCACGGTCCGCGAAGTGTTCGTCGACGACAAGGTGCGCCGCTACTTGATGCAAATCGTCCACGACACGCGCTCCCACGAAGACCTGGCGCTCGGCGGCAGCCCGCGCGCGTCGATCGCCCTCTTCCGCACGTCGCAAGCGATGGCGGCCCTGCGCGGTCGGAACTACGTCCTTCCCGACGACGTCAAGCGAGTGGCCGGGCCCGTGCTCACGCACCGCTTGATCCTCAAGCCTGAAAGTCGACTGCGCAAAGTCACCGCCGCACACGTCGTCGACGAGATCGTCGCCGAAATCGCCGTTCCGACCGTCGCCGGCGCTCCCTAACTTCCAACTCGGGAGCCCCGCCCACCATGATGCTTCGAGCGGCCAGTCTGGCGCTGCTGATCCTCGTGACGCTCGTCTTTCGACTCGGGCTGCTCACCTACTCCGTCTATGCGCTCGTCGCCCTGTTCTGGACCAGCCGCTGGCTCGCGAAGACTTGGTCGAACAGTTTGACCGTCAGCCGTTCGGCGCTGCGTCTCACCGCCGAAGTCGGCCAAACCATCCCCTTTCAAGTGACCGTTCGCAACACCGGCAAGTGGCCGGTCGGTTGGGTGCTAGTCGAGGATCTGCTGCCGCGAAACGCACTGCTGCATGAACCGCCGCGACTGCGAGTGGCCGGCGAGCGGCTGTTGCTGACGATGCTGCGCGCCGGCGGCGAACGATCGATGTACTACCAGCTGCAATGCAATCGCCGCGGCTACTATCAGATCGGACCCGTCGTCTTGGAAACGGGAGATCTGTTCGGTCTGCATCGGCGGTATCGCGTCGGAGAAGAGCCGGTTTTCTTGCTGGTTCTGCCGGAGGTCCTGCCGATCGAGGGCTACGACATCGCGTCGCGTCGCCCCATGGGCGAAGTGTTGCTCACGCATCGTTTATTCGAGGACCCGACGCGCATCTCGGGCGTTCGAGCATACCAGCCGGGCGACCCGCTCAATCGCATCCACTGGCGAGCGACCGCGCGGACAGGCCAACTGCATAGCAAAGTGTATGAGGCGTCGACGGTCGCCGGCGCGACGATCCTCATGGACTTCCATCGCGACTCGCATGATGTGCGGCACGAGCCGGTGCGGTCGGAACTCGCGGTCACCGCCGCCGCCTCGATCGCCCATTGCCTGTTTCAACAAGGTCAACAAATCGGACTCGCGACGAACGCCCGCGACGCGGTCGATCGCATTCGCACCGAAGGCTACGTTCACGATTGGCGAACGCGCGACGCCGCGCGCCAGGCCGCCGCCATGCAGGCTCAAAGCGAACGACTACGCCCCGTCGTCGTGCCGACGCAAATCGGCGTCGACCAGTTTCGGCAAATTCTTGAGACGCTCGCCCGCATGGAGCTTACCGACGGTCTCTCCTTCGCGCAACTGGTTTCCGAAGTCGACGATCGACTGCCCCGCGACGCGACGGTGATCGCGATCCTGCCGCGAGTCACGGAAGAGCATGCGATTGCGCTCGCGAATCTGCGGCGGCGTGGATTATCCGTCACCGCGGTGCTGAATCTGTTCGACGAGTACGAATACGCTCAAGCGGCGGGGCCGCTGATTGCGGCAGGCATCGAGACGCGACAATTGCAGCATCGCGACTCGATTCGCTCGCTCTGCCGCCGGTATGTGGTAGGGTGACGACGATGAACCGCCGCATGCCGCAGACCGCGACCGACTACCTACTGCTGGGCCTCAACCCGGCCCTCATCATGCTGCAGCTCGGCGCCCTCGTCTTCTTCTTGCTCGAGGCCTGCTATCGCGGCGACTATGATGCTCGACTGAAATTCATTTTCGCCATGTATGTGATGGGCGTCGTCTCGGTTTCGCGAATCGCCATCGAACAAGGCAAAGCCTATGCATCGATGTTCGCCGCGGCGCTCGCCGTGGTCGCCGCAATGGCGATGGCCAAGTTCGTGGAGTTTTCCGGCCCGCTTGGTTCGTTTTCCACGCTGCTCAATTGGACCATCCTGGGCGTGATCTGGTGGAGCGCCGATCGACTGACTTGGGACTGCACCGTAATCGACGAAAGTCGCGACACCTCGGGGACCGGTTTGCTGCAAGCGCTGGGCTGGACCGACCGACGCCCCGACGCGGCGGCGGACGCGGACCGCCCTTCGACCGCCGCAACAGCAGCGTCTCAACCGTTGGAAGCCGTCGAGGGGCTCGCCGCCGACTCGACCAGCGCCTCGACGACCGCTCCCCAGGCAGGCGACGAAACGCCGTCTTGGCAACGTTGGTTCACTCGCCAACCCTCGCGCATGCCCGGCGTCTGGGTCATCTATTTCGCGTTGGCCTCGGTTCCGTTGTTTGGGCTTGGACAGTGGCTGTTGCCGAGCGACGATGAGGCGAGCCATGCGCGCGCGTTTCGCTTTCTGGTGATTTATCTGGCGAGCGGCCTGATGCTGCTCGCGTCGACCAGCTTTCTGAACATTCGTCGCTACCTGCGATTGCGCCAGATTGCGATGCCGGCCGAAATGACGCTTACTTGGCTCGCGTCCGGCATTGTGCTGGTTCTGGCGATCTTGCTTAGCACGGCGATCCTGCCGCGGCCGCGCGCCGGCAATTGGTCGATCGCCCACGCCCTCTCGCCCAAGAACCTGCAGCCATCGAAATGGGGTTTCGGCAACGACGGTCCCCGTCGCCCCGACGCCAAACAAACGGCGCCGCAGCAGAACGGACAGCCGCAACAGAACGGACAGCCGCAGCAGAACGGTCAGCCACAGCAGAGCGGACAACCCCAGCAGAACGGTCAGCCGCAGCAGAACGGTCAGCCGCAGCAGAACGGACAGCCCCAGCAGAGCGGACAGCCCCAGCAGAACGGACAGCCCCAGCAGAACGGACAGCCGCAGCAGAGCGGACAGCCGCAGCAGAACGGACAGCCGCAGCAGAACGGACAGCCGCAGCAGAACGGACAGCCACAGCAGAGCGGTCAGCCACAGCAGAGCGGTCAGCCACCGCAGAACGGTCAGCCGCAGCAGAACGGACAGCCACAGCAGAACGGTCAGCCGCAGCAGAACGGGCAGCCACAGCAGAACGGGCAGCCACAGCAGAACGGACAGCCACAGCAGAACGGACAGCCGCAGCAGAACGGACAGCCGCAGCAGAACGGACAGCCGCAGCAGAGCGGACAGCCACAGCAGAGCGGACAGCCACAGCAGAGCGGACAGCCACAGCAGAATGGACAACCACAGCAGAACGGACAGCCACAAAACACTCCGTCGTCGTCGGCATCGAACTCGTCTTCGCAGGCGGCGAGTTCGTCGCCGCTCGAGTCGCTCGCCCAAATCGCTTCGCAGGCGGGCGATGTGCTGCGCATCGTGATCATCGCGGCGGTTCTGATCGCGGCCGCTTGGTTCGGCTGGCGTTACCGAGAACAACTGCGAGCCGCTTGGCGTCAGTTGCTTGACGAATGGAGTGCCTTTTGGGCCGGATTGTGGGGGCGAAAGGCGCATGCCGCGACGAACGAGAGCCAAGCGGCGGCCGTCGTCGCCGCGCCGCCTCCGCCGACGTTCGCCGAATTTCGCGATCCGTTTCAGTCGGGAATGGTGCAGTCCGCGACGCCAGGGCAGTTGGTCGATTATTCGTTTCGAGCGCTGGAAGCCTGGGCGCGCGAGCGCGGAGTGACTCGCGACGCGCAGCAAACGCCGCTAGAATTTGCGCAAGCGGTCGGCGCCTCGCAATCGACGGTGGCTGCGGAAGTCCGCACCGTCGCCGACTGGTACTGTCAACTGGCCTATGCGGGCGGTCAGTTGCCGGCAGCTTGCCTTCCCGCCGTGCGCCGCCTTTGGGAGCGGCTGCGAACATGAACGAATCGAAACTGCGTCGTCAGATCGCGTGGGAAGCTGCGCGACTGATGTATGACCGGCAAGAGTCCGAGTATTATCGCGCGAAGATGAAAGCGGCGCGGCGCATTTGCCAAGGTTGGGTGCGGCCGGCGGACTTGCCAAGCAACGCGGAGATTCGCGACGAGATTCAGTCGCTGGCGCGTTGCCATGAAGGCGAACAGCGGACGGTCAATCTGCTGGAGATGCGGCTCGAAGCGCTGCACCTGTTGCGGCTGCTTGAGCGATTCCGGCCGCGCCTGATCGGCAGCGTCTTGACGGGCCACATCCGCCAGGGCTCGGACATCGACATTCACGTTTTCTCCGACAGTCTCGAAGCGGTGACCGCGACGCTCGACCAAGAAGGGATGGTCTACGACGTCGAGCGGAAGAAGGTGCGCAAGGACGGCGAGGAGCGGATCTATACGCACATCCATGTCCAGGATCGTTTTCCCATCGAACTCACGGTCTATGCCGCCAAATGGACGTCGCATGCCTTCAAGAGCTCGATTACGGGCAAAGCCATTGAACGCGTGAGTTTGGCGGAGCTGGAAGCCTTCTTGGCGCATGAATACCCCGACGTCGACTTGCAGGAACGACTGCGCGAAGTCGAAGAGAAGGTGGATCGGTTTCAGGTGTTCGAATCGCTGTTGTTGCCGCTGGAGAATGTGAAGCAAGATCTGCGTTGGCACCCGGAAGGCGAAGCGCTTTATCACAGCTTGCAGGTGTTTCAGCGGGCGTGCGATCAACTGCCGTACGACGAAGAATTCCTTACGGCAGCGCTGTTGCACGACGTCGGCAAAGCGATCGATCCGCACGATCATGTCCGAGCGGGGCTCGACGCACTGGAAGGCTTCATCACGCCGCGCACGCACTGGCTGATCGAACATCACATGGAAGCTCAGAAAGTCCTGGACGGGACGCTGGGCGCCCGCGCGAAGCGACGCCTACAGCAAGACGAGAGCTACGAAGAACTGCTGTTGCTGGCGCGGTGCGACCGAGCAGGACGAGTTCCGGGTGCGGAAGCGCCGGAACTGGATGAGGCGCTCGACTACCTCCGCGATTTAGCGCACACTTTCGGTTGACGGCGGCCTGCCGTCCGGGCGACGTCGCTTCGACGTCGTCGACGGTTCGGTATCCTTCCGTCCGCAAAACTTCCCATGCGCATGTGCAGTCGCCAATGGTTGTCGATGGTTCTCGTGTTGGGGCTGGCCGATCTGAGCGGCTGCAGTAAACCGCCCGCCGACGCTGGTTCGGCTCAAGCGGTCAAAACGCCCGAGTCGCCCGAGGCGTCCGAATCGCCCGCGCCGGCGGCAGCCCCGCCGACTCGTCCCGCTGCCTCGAACGTCGAGGAAGCAGGCCGACAGCAACGAACCGCCGCGCTCAATACAGCGTTCGACTCCGTCCGCGCCGCGACCGAGTCGGGCGATTGGGATACGGCCGAACAGGCGACGACGGCCCTTCAGGCACTCGTCGAGCAACAACCGGCGGGCCCCGAGCACGACGAGTTCCAAGCGAAGCTCGACCAGTTCGCGACCCAAATCCGCGTCGGCCGCGAAGCGGCGCAGGCGGAAATGAGGCGCGCCAAGCTGTCGCAAGCTCAACAACAAATCGCATCCGGGCGATTGGACGACGCCCAGCAGTCGCTTCGCGACGTCCTCACGCATGGACCGACCGACGAACAGCGCGCCGCCGCCCAAACAATGACCACCGAACTGGAGCGCATTCGCCAAGCTCGCCGGCAGTTGAAATCCTGGCTCGCCATGCTTTCGTCGCCCGAGCAGCGGGAAGTCGAGGCGGCGCAGTCGCAGTTGCTTCAGGATCCCGACACGGCGGCCGGGATGATCTTGGAGTCGCTGCGGGCCGCCAAGGACGAAGGGCACGTTCGCGTCTATTTGACGACGTTGCGGCAGTTGGATCGCCCGGATGTCGTCATGCCGACGTTGCTTGAACTGCTGAGCGATCCGGCGAAGAAGCCGCTGTGGCCGTTGGTCGCCGCAGACCTGGCGACTCTCGCTGGTCCCGCGGCAGGTCCCGCGCTGTTGAAGTTGGCCGTCGAATCGTCCGACGAAGCGCAACAACTGGCCGCCTTGGAGGCGTTAGCCACGAATTCGACTCCGCCGTCGGAGGCCGTCTTCTTGCTCGTGCCGCAATTGGGCCGCGCTTCGCCCGCCCTACAAGCGTCGATCTTACGCGTCATCGGGCGTGCGGCGGCCGTGCATGACTTTCACGACTGGGAGGCGCAACGAAACTGGCCTGCATCGCTTGCGCCCGAAGCACGGGTCGCCTTGCAAGGGTTTCCGGAGTGGCTTGCGGAACGAGTGAAGTCAGCGCCGGGAACGGCTAGCGCCGTCGAAGCCCAGCGAGTGCGCGTGATTCTGGGTTGGGAGTTCGGCGCACCGGTCGCCGGCCTGAAGGTCGAACGCGCGGAAGCGGAAACTCCGGAGTCGCCCGCGACGGCGCTCGTCGACGGCGTTTGGAATTCGGTCGACCCGAAGACGATGTGGCGTCATCCGCTCGACCGTCGCGGCGTCGTACTGTTGGACCTCGGCGCGTCGCGGGTGGTCACGGCGGTGCGGATTTGGAACTGGAACGAACCGGGCGGCGGCCAGCGCGGCTGGAAGGAGGTCGAGGTGTTCGTCAGCGACAACCCGGCCGAACTTGAACCGCTGGCGACGAGCACCTTGCTGCCGGCGCCAGGAGCAGCCGACGCTCCGGACTTCGGCTGCCTCATCAAGCTCCCCGCGCCGACCGGCCGGTATGTACGGTTGCAAGCCAAGTCGACCTGGACGACCGACAACTACTCGGGCCTTGCCGAAGTCCAGGTGCTCGCGGTTCCGTAAAGCCTCGAATGCAATTCACCTACCCGTTCATGATGGCTTCGATCTCGTCGGCCTCAATGGGAATGTGTTCCATCAGGTCGACGGGACCGTCGGCAGTCACGAGGATGTCGTTCTCAAGCCGAACGCCGAAGCCTTCCGACGGAATGTAGATGCCCGGTTCGACGGTCAACACCCAACCGGGGGCGAACGGTTCATGCGTGAAGCCCACGTCGTGCACGTCGAGGCCCAGCGGGTGCCCCAGCCCGTGCATGAAATACTTGCGACAAGCCGGTTCATCGGGGTTCTGTTTCTTGACGTCCTCGGCGGTGATCAGTCCGAGTTTCACGAGTTCGTCGTTCATCATCATCTGCGACTCGCGCTGCCAGTCGCGATGCAGTTTGCCGACCGTCGCGCCGGCGATCGACCCCCGCAGCACTCGCAGCACGGCGTCATAGACGGCTCGCTGTCGCGGCGTGAAGCGACCATTGATGGGAATCGTCCGCGTGAGATCGGCGTTGTAGTTCGCGTAGCTCGATGCGACATCCAACAACAGCACGTCGCCGTCGCGGCACGGCTGGTCGTTGGCGATGTAGTGCAGGATGCACGCGTTGCCGCCGGCCGCCACGATCGGCGTATAGGCGAATTTGCCGCGGCGACGGATGAATTCATGCGCAAATTCGGCCTCCACCTCCTGTTCCATCACGCCCGGCTTTACGAACTTCAGCACGCGTCGAAAACCGGCGTCGGTGATCGCGACCGCCTCGCGCAGCAAGTCGATTTCAGCCGGCGATTTGACGACTCGCAACTGGTGCATGAGCGGCGCCAGGCGCTGATAGGTATGCAACGGGTAGCGAGCCTGCAAGTCGCGTGCGAAGCGAGCGTCGCGAGTTTCCACGTCGATGACGGCTCGCTTGTGCTCATTGGAGTTCAAGAACACGGATTGCGATTCGCACATCACGGCGTGCAGCACCGAACGCAGTTCGCTCAGAAACTTGACGTTCGGTACGCCTGACACGCGTCGCGCGTCGTCTTTACTAAGCTTGTACCCTTCCCAAACCTTGAGGTGCTCGTTCGGCTCGCGCACGAACAGCACTTCGCGCAACTTTTCGTCGGAATAGCCGGGAGCGATCAGCAACAGCGATTCCTCTTGTTCCACGCCCGACAAATAAAACAGATCTGCATTGGGCTGCATGGCCAACGTCCCATCCGCATTCGTGGGCAGCACATCGTTGGCATTGACGAGTGCGACGGCGCCCGGCGGAAGCAGGGCCTTGAGTCGTTCGCGGTTGGCGATGAAAAGCGACGAGTCGATCGGTGCATGGCGCATGGGTGATTCGCAGTAAATCCGGTGGATCACGGGACGAATGGGAAGCCGCCAGACTACCAGAATCGCCCGCGGCGCGGGAACCCCGAGTCGCAGGCGGAAAGTGTCGACGCCGCGACATCCAAGAAAACGGGCCCGGCGAATTCGCCGAGCCCGTGGAGTTTACTCGTGTAGCGGAAACGGCCGGTGCGGCCGGTCCGAATTAGGCTTGGCCCCAACCGGAGGCGATGTCGCTGGCCAGGTCGTCCGACAACCCGTCGATCAGGCTGTCGATCGCCGTTTCTTCCTCGTCTTCGGGCGTGCCATAGTAGGCCGCGTCGTCGCCAATCGGCACGACATAGACGATCGGGCTCGAGCCGCTCGCAGCACCGGTCGAAGCGTTTGCAGAAGCGGCGTTCGACGGCGACGGCGACGGCGACAGCGTCTCCAGCGCCGAATCGGCGATCCCCGCACCCGCCAGCTCGCCCGCAACTCCTCCGGCGACCTCGCCCAACGTCTCCCCTTCCCCTTCGCCGCCGGGGGCGTTCAGGTGATTGATGATCAAGAGAGCGTCGATGGGCGACACGTAGCGGTCGCGGTTGACGTCGGGATACATGCGCGTCCCGCCGCCTTCACCCGACCCGCCGCTCGCCAGCGGACGAGCGCCATTGGAGTTGACATCGTTGATGATCAAGAGCACGTCGAGCGGCGTGACGAAACCGTCGCCGTTGACGTCGAACGGATTGTTCGGATTCGTGAATTCGCCTTCGCCGCCGGCGCCCGCGGTGACGGTGAGCGTGCCGCCGGTCAAGCGGAGCACATCCAGTCCGACGGCGGTCGGCGGCGAAAACAGCAACACGTCGTTCAGCGGCGTGATGTCGCGGGGATCGGCCGTGTAGTTGAACGTTCCCGCGTTCGTGGCTCGCATGTTGAGCGTGAAGAGTCGCACTTCGCTCGATCCGAGCGCCGAAGTGCTGGTCTGGAAGGCGCCGATCTCGTCGACCAGCCCCGGGACTTGACCGTCCCCCTTCTTGCCGTTGTTGTACTCGACCGTGTTGTAGTCGATGCCCAGCAGCGATGCGAACTGGTAGCTGTAGAGCACATCGAGGTACGCCGCGTAGACGCCCCGATTGTCGGTCGACGGATTGCCGTCGCCGTCGTCCGACCGCAGATCGCTGACGAAGGCTCGCACTTGGAACGTGCTGCCGGCGGCGATCGTCGAAATCGGGTTGCCCGAGGCGTCGGTGGCTGCCAACCGGATCTGGACTTGGTCGTTCGCATTGAGCACCGAGGAGGCGCCGACCTTCATCGTGACGGTCGCTTCGCTGGTGACGCCCAACGCGTTCTGCAACGTGTACTTGAACTGCTGGACGCCCACAAAGCCGCCTGAGGGGGCGGTGTAAGTGATCGTCGTGTTGCCGTTGGCTCGCGTCAGCGAACCTTGGAAGGCGCCGAGCGGGGTGACCGACGTGATCGTCACCGGCGGATTCAGCCCCTGCAGGTCGTTGTTCATCACCGTCAGCGACGTGGAGCCGACGAAGACGTTGCCCGAGTTGGCATTCACGGTGACCGTGTCGTCGATCGCGCGGAACAACACGCTCGCAGGATCGCCGATGAATAGGCTCGTCGCGCCGTAGCGGATGTTCTCCAACGCCACCGCAGAGGGCGGCTCGAACACCAAAATGTCGTGCAGCGGCACCACGTCGGCCGGGTCGGACGCGAAGTTGGCCTGCCCCACGCCGTTGGCTCGCATCCGCACGCGGTACAGTTCCACCTCGTCCGATGTGAGCAGCGGCGAACTGCCTTGAAAGGCGCCCGACTCGTCGATCATGCCCGGAGTCGTGGTGATGGCCGTCTGACCATCGCGCCATGGTCCGCTCGACGGGACGCCCGCCGTGCCATTGAACACCACCGGCCCTGAAATGGAGACCAAGTTGTTGTTGAAGAGCAGGTCGAAGTACGCCGAGAACACGCCCAACTTGTCGGTCGGGTCGCCCACGGTGTCGTCCGTGCGGAGATCCTGCACGAGCGCGACCATGTCGAACTCTTGGCCCGGATTGATCACCGTGATCGGATTGCCGCTTAGATCATAAGCCTGCAAGCGAATCGCCACATCGTCGTCGACCGTGGTGTCGCCCACATGCAGCGTCACCGTCGTGGTGCTGGTGCGCGGCGTCGGCGAGTTGACGTCGCGAATCGTGTAGGTGAACTGCACGTCGCCCACGAAGACGGCGGACGGCGGCGAGTACTGCAGCAACGTGCCGCCGGCAGTAATCGTGACCGTGCCTTGGCCTGCCGCGGGCTGCGTCACTTGCGTGATCGTGATCGGCGGTGCATTGCCTGTGACGTCGTTGGCGAGCACGTCGAGCGTCGTGGCGGCCGCTTGAGCCAGCGTGAACGAGTCGTCGACGGCGATCGGATTCGTCGTCGCACTGACGACCGTCATCGTGACCAGCGCCGAGTCGGTCTTGCCCGAATTGTCCGTGATGACGTAGGTGAACGTCTCCGTGCCGATGAATCCGCGAACCGGCGTGTACAACACGACGTCGTCCGACGTGATGGCCGTTCCGCGATTGTCGACGACGACCGTGCCGCCGCGATTCGGCGTTCCCAGCGACTGAATCCGCAAGCCGCCCGACGAACTGGCGAAGTCGTTCGCCAGCACCGAGACGATGTTGCTGCTGGAGTTTTGGATGACGGAGCCCGAGTCGTCGATCGCCAACGGTTCGTCGCTGATCACCTGCACTTGATAATCTTCGACTTCGCCCGCCAGCGACGCGCCGGTGAAGCTGATGCCCTTCTCGTAACCGTAGCGGAAACGAGCATAAGTGGTGCCCGACTTGGCCGTCGCCGGCACGTTGATCGTGATATTCTCGGTTCCTTGAGCCATCACGCGGTCTTTGATGACCTGCTCGCCCGCGTCGGCCCAATCGCCGTCGCCGTTCCAGTCAATCCAGGCTTGCAACGAGCCCGCCGGCAAGTTGCCGGTGGAGGCGGTGATCTGCAGCACGGCCGTGCCGCCGGCGACGAGCCCCGAGGCGGGGAAAACGACGCCGTCTTCATCATCGACGCCGTTCAAGTCATCGCCCTGAGCGTTCGCGTCCCGCAGCGCATCGGCTTCGGTATCCGCTTCGACGCCCGTAATCTGTCCCGCAATCACGTTCACGGTCGGCGGGCCCAGATGCAGCCCCGTCTTGAAGCCCGCACGAGCGCCGTTTTCCGCCAACGTCACCGGATAGGGCGACGGCGCGTCGCCGAAATCGTAGAGCGTCCCGCTGTTGCCGAAGTTCACCCCGGAGACGGTTTGACCGCTGACCAACGTCACCGTGTGTTCAAACCCCGCCGAGGCCCCCGGATAGATCTGCTCCCAGCCGGCCAACGGCACTTCGCGGATCGCGTACGTCCCAAACTGTCCCGACGAAATGACGTAATTGCCCAGCGCATCCGTCAGTGCGGCCGGCTCGCCGACATCAATCAAATTGTTGCCGTTCACGTCGACATACATCGTGAAGCCGGCGACGCCGATCTCGTTCGAGTCACGAACGCCGTCGCGATCGAGATCGTTCCACTTATTGCCCGAGACGTAGGCGGGAGGCGCGGTTCCACCCGAACCCGGCGGCAGGGGATTGATGTGGAATCCGCCCCAGCGAGTGCCCCAGCGGCCATTGTCCGTGGCCGGAGTCGCCGCGCGAGGCAGTGCGTACTCCCCGTAAGCCCAGAACGAGACGCCGTCGGCCGGATCCAGTGCGATGGCCGAGTAATCGCCCCAGCGATTGGCGCCGCCGCCGAACGTGCGGACGTAGGTGTCGAGCCCGGCCGCGATGGCTTGCGGCTTGCGAGTGGTACCGGCCGGATCGCTGGCCAAGCGAGTCGTGTAATAGGCGCCGGCGTACATCGCTGGTCCCGAGGCCGCGAACCCGATCGCCATATTGCCCGACGCATCGACGGCGATCGACGGGTACGACGTGTAGACGGTCGAACTGATGTCTTCGCCGCCCACCGTGCCGCTGTCCGCCAACGTCAACTGATTGGGGTTCGAGGTGTTGATCCGAGCCCAATACACGGTCACTTGATTCGCATCCGCACCGCTCGGCGGCAAGATCTGCGTCGCGACGTACAAGTTGTTGTTGCGCCAAACGGCGCTCATCGCGCGGCGGTCGCCGAAGTCGATTCCCGTCGTCGAACCTAACTGCGGCGCTTCAGGCAACGCCAACGGCCCCGGCACATTCGGAAACGCGGTGTTCAGCGTATCGTCGATGTTGCCCAGCGACACGGTTTGCGACGAAAACACCGGCGTCGTCAGCGGGTTGTCGACGCGAATGATCAGCATTTGTTCGTTGCCGCCGGTCGAGTTGCCGTTGTAGGCGGCGAGCCAAGTGCCGACGTTCGTCGAATTCGACGATGGACCGGCGCTGTACATAAAGGCAGGCTGCAACGTAAATCCATTGGTCGCAGCCGCAGCGCCCGCCGGATTGTAGACGTTCGCCTGGGACTGCCCGCCGTCGTACAAGCCGCCCGTACCTTGCCCCTTGCCGACGATCCACAACCGCGAACCGGCCGGCGTGCCCGTGCCATTGCCGAACGGGAACATGTTGCCCGTGATGTAGATCGCCTCTTCATCCAAGGCGAAACCGGGGTAGTCCAGCCACTGCGGCGCCCCCCCGATGTTCTGCATCGTGTTGATCGACTGATAGTGCCACGTGCCGTTCGGATCGCTGTCGTCCGAAACCGCCAGCAAGACGCGCGAGTTGTTCAGCGGATCGCCGAACGAGGTGTCGAGGGCTTCGAGCGCCACGACGATGTAACGGTTGGAGTAGGTGTCGTACAGCGCCTTCGGATCGAACAGGCCCGTCGAGTTGGGGACGGGCGAGAGCGGACGAAAGAAGTTGTTGAGGCTCGTGTTGAACTGCGGCGTGCCGTCTTTCTTGAACCACTGAATCGACTGGTTCGCGACGTTGAGCACGTGGTTCAAACCGACGGTTCCGTGCGGATCCGGAGGAACCGACGCGCCGCCGTTGTTGTTGAAGGCGTTGCCGTCGTAGTCGATCCCTTCGATCGTCGTGTCGAGCACAGGGGAGACCAGGCCTGCCATGAGCGCCCGATCTTCCAACTGCTCCAGAAACGCCCTCCGGCCACGATAGGACGGCCGTGAAGCTCGCTTCTTCGCCACTCGATCTGCGATCCGCCCCGCGCGCTTTTGGAACCACGAATTCACGACGTCAACCCCTTTTGCGACACTTTCCGGCAGGTCTTAAACCCCGGCTGCACAGACTTTTACGAACGCCGCCTACTCCGTCCACCATCCTCAGGTTCGGCAGGCAAAACGGCCGGAACCGCGTATTGCTCCCGTAGTCTAATTACGCCTTGCGGGCCTTTCCACAATTTTGCAGCACGGGGCTGACAAATTGCGTTTCACACTCCCACAAGCCGCACCTGTTTAGGCGTTTTCGGCAAGCTAGCTAGCTGCCGACCACCCGACGTGATCACTTCACCTCGGGTCCTCGCCCCAGTAATTCGTCAGGAAGCGACTACGGAAAACAGACAACCTAGAGAATTTCGGACGTTTAGAGAATCCGAGTCTAGCGGGGGCGGCGGCACGGTCAAACCGAACGGACCAATCGGTATCCGCCGTAGGAAATTCAAGTTGCGCTGGTCAACGACAACAGCCTAGGCTCATCGCCTAGGCTGTTGCACGGTTCGGGTTGTGAGGGCGAGCGGCGTTCCGGAGCTACCAGAGGTATTCCAGGCCGATGTTCCAGCCGTGATAGAGGATGCTGCCGTTGTCGTTCAGCGTCGGGACGCGTTGCGGTTGCAGCGTCGGGTCGTTGACGAACGGCGGGTTCGGATTGAAGTTCTCGGTCGCCAGAGACAGGCCGTCCAGGAACAAGACGTCGTAACCGGCTCGCAAGGTCCAGTGATAGTTGATGCGGTAGATCACGGAGAAGTTCGCTTCGCCGATGAATGCCACATCGTCCGACTTCATCGTTTCGGCATAGCCGCCCGGGAGCGACGTCGCGAAGATGGTCGTATTCTGGTGCGAGTGGTTGCCGTAGATGCCAGCCTTCGTTTCGGCGCCCAAGCGGAGCCCCGGGATGATCGTCAGCCACGCATCCGCACCCGCCTGGAAACCGGTCAGCGAGTTGTTCGTGCCGACCGAGTAGTCCATATAATAGGGGCCCGGAATCTGTTGCGGGTTGAACACCCCGACCGTCCGCGTCTGGTAGTCCAAATCTTCCGTCAGCTGCAGGTAGCGAACACCCGCCGTGTACGATCCTTGGAGTCGCTCGGTGCGACCTTCCCAGCGGCGACGATACAAGAGTTCATAGCTGTTGAAGGCGGACGAGTACGCGATGCCGTGGAACGCCGCGAAGTCGGTTTCGACGAACCCGAACGGCGGAGCCCGACCGTAGTCGCTCATCGCTGAAAACAGTCCGTTATTCTGGTCGAACGCCTGAGCGTACGCGTTGTAGTTGAAGCCGCCCAGGAAGTTGAATTCGATGTTGCTCCCCGGCCCAATCTGCCGTTGGACCACCACGCGAGCGCCCCATTCATCGTCAAAGTCGAGATCATTCGAGCTGAGCACGATGTTCGGATCGCCGTTGAGCGGTGCGATGCCCGAAGACGAGAAATTCACGGTGCGACCCGCGTTTTCTCGGGCCAGTTGGACGCCCGACACGCGAACATCGAACCAGCGCGGCGCGGCCAGTCCCCCTTCGGCGTAGGGCAAGATCAACCCGAGCAGGCTCCCGTCCAGACCTCGGACTCCGAAGCCCTCGTCGTAGAACTCGCCGTCCTCGATGTACTCCTCGCCTTCCATCGGCTGCGGTTCCAGCGGTGCGCCTTCCGGCACGCCCTCGATGACCGTTCCGTCTTGCAGGACGTAACTGGTCGGCGCCGCCGGGTATCCCGGTTGCATGCCCGGCCCATAACCGGGCCCGTAACCGGGCCCGTACGCAGGACCATAGGCGGGCCCATAGCCCGGCATTTGTCCTGGCATTTGTCCCGGCATTGGGCCAGGAGCATAGCCCAGCGGCGGTGCGCCGGGGTACTGCGCTTGCGCTTGGGAGGCGGCCACTAGCAGCACTGCCCCCACCAACCACGGTAACCGCCTCAGCATCTGGCTAACCATTGCCTATATCTCCGCAGCCCAACCCGGTCGAATTCCATGCCCGAGCGATACGCTTCTGTCTATCGCCAAGGTCGTTCGGTCCCTTACAGGACGTACAACCCATACCTTCCGTACTCTGGGAACACTCTCGTTAATCGGCAAAGTCGCGCGGCGACTACGGTTTTTCCATATTTTCCGTCTCTACTTTGCCGGTTGTGAGCTATGTTCAGTGTTAGGTTGCGATCTTTTGTAGAGTTAGGCGAACGAGGAAAAACAGTCCGAAGTTACACCCAGACAAGGCTTTAGACTCAATTCAGAGGGCATGAGGCAGCTCTATGGCCGTGATGACGGCGGTTGAGTTCCGAAGGTTGCTCGAAACCAGCGGCATCCTGACGAACGCACAAATGGAACGCGTGGAGCAAGTGGCCGGCGAGGAAGCCGACTTGCGCCAGACCGCGCGCGTTCTGATTCGCGAAAAACTACTCACGATTTGGCAGGCCCGCCAATTGCTGGCCGGCGTCTCCAGCCTGAAAATTGGCAAGTACATCCTGCTGTCCGAATTAGGACGCAGCGAACTGGGACGCGTCTACCTGGCCGAACACCAGCAATTGGGACGTCGAGCGGCCCTCAAGCTGCTGTCCCGCGAACTCTCGTCCCGTGCGTCGGCACTCGAACAGTTCTTGCTCGACGCCCGCTCGATCGCCAGTCTCGACCACCCCCACCTCGTCCACACGCTCGATGTCGCTCACGAGGGCGATCGCTACTACATTGTGTTCGAATACGTCGAGGGGCGGGACCTCGCGAAGCTCGTCGAGGAATCCGGGGCGATCCCCCCGACGCAGGCCGTGGAATTCATCCGGCAGGCTGCGGACGGCTTGAGCCACGCGCACCAATGCGGCGTCCTCCATGGGGACCTGAAGCCTGGCAATCTCATCGTCGACACGCGCGGTCAGATCAAGATCCTGGATCTGGGCGTCGCTCGACTGAACTCCACCGCCCACGTCCAATCTCGCTCCCAAGGACGCACCATTTCGCTCGTCGACGAGGCTTTCCGGGCGCCCGAGCTGTTGTCGAATCCCGAGGCGGTCTCGGCCAGTTCCGACATCTACTCGCTGGGTATGGCTTTGTTCTGCCTGCTGACGGGCCAATTGCCGTCTGCGCCCGATCTGGATTGGGGACTGGCCTCCGCCGACTCGCTCCTCACGCAACTCGCCGTCCTGTGCCCTTACCTGCCGGATGACTTGGTGGCCATTTGCGGCCGGTTGCTCGCGCAAACCCCCGCGGAACGCTTTCAATCCGCGGGCGAACTGCGCGAAATCCTGGCCGGCTGGCTGCGACTTCAAGCCCAAAAGGCGGCGGCCGGCGAAGCGATCAACGCGGTTTCGCATACGAAAGAGGCAGCGGCCGGCCACCCCATCGCCGCAAAAGCGGGTCGCCCCCAAGCCGGCGCTTCGAAGTCGACGCGTCTTGCCGCGGCTGATTCGCTGAGTTCGAGTAGCATCGATATTGCTCGCGACGCTCAGGCGGCGACCGAATGGGCGGCCGCCGAGGCGCAGGCCGAGAGCGCACTGGGGGCCCAGTCGCCATCGCTGTCGCTCCGTCCTAGCAGCAAGCGAATGGTCTCCCGCTCGCAGCGTCATGGGGGCGCCGCCAGCTCCTCCGCCGCCGACGCGGGAGTTCCCCCCGCAGGCCATGCAGATCCCGCGTCGGGTCGTCCAGCCGTCGGCCGTCGTCGGAGTCGCAAGTTTTGGGCTGCGACCATCCTCGGCAGCCTCGCCGCAGCCCTAGCGCTCATGTTCGCGCTCTCTTCGAGCGACGACTCGTCTAGCGATGTTCCGTCCCCGATGCTCGCAACAGCGCCGCGGCCCCGCCAGATGATCGCCAGCCGCACGACCAGCCCGTCAGCGCCGCCGCCCCAATCGTTCACCGCCTCCTCCGCCGACTCAACGCCCACGGCGTCGGATGCGGCCGCGCTGGCCGCTTCGACCCCGCCGTCGCCTGCCGCTCCGGCAACCGTCCAGCCGCCGAGCGGCTCGGCCGCCCCGCCGGTCGAGTCGGTCGCCGCCGTTCCTGCCAATCCCCCTGCGGCTCCGCCTGTCGCCCCGCCTGCCCCCGCCGCGCCGCCGCCGACGCCTCCTGTTCCGCCCTCTCCCCCGGTAGATCCCTTCGCCCAGTTCGCTGCGAGTTCCGTGCAATTGCCGCTGCCCGGACCGGAAGGAACATCGGCCGTCTCGCTCGGCCCCGTCCACGTGTCGGCCGCGAGCGACCTGACGGTTCAATTGCGGGGCGGCGCCGACGCCTTGCGAGGCAAAATGCAGTTTGAGCTGGTTGCCGGCGGCGGCGATCCACTCGTTCGAAATTGGGACGTCTACCTACGCGAGGAAGGCGAGGGGGCGAAGAACGCCGCCGCAGCGGACGCCTCTTCCCCCCGACTCGCACAATTGTCGTTGCGCGACGGCCAATTGTGGTTCCAATGGGAGACGCAAGCCGCCGCCAACCCGGCCGCGCCGTATCTGATGAACTGCGTGCTCGACATGGCGGCCGTCGGCCAACACCGGCAAGTCGCAATGCGCAAGACGGTTGAAGGGGCCCCGCTGAAAGCCGACATTTTTAAGGGACCGCTGCGCGGACGGTGGGATATTCCCTTCGCCCCCGACTCCGATCGCGTCAAAATCGAAATCGCCTTTGCGGGCCCCTTCGAGCCCGTCAATTTCGAAGGCGGCGCGCCGTTCATCCTCGACAAAGGCAAGGCGTTCGCTTGGTTCGGTGCGCAGCCCGAAGACCAAGTTTGGGGCTATAAGGTGGATGCGCAGTTGCGAAACAAGCTGGAAATCGTCTTCGACGCCCAGGTGCGGGCGCCGCCTATGGGAAAATTAGAACGACTTCAATCCGGCCGAGTCGCTCAGTTCTACCGCGGTTACTCCGCCGAAGCGGCTCGACTTTCCCAGCGCACGGAAACCGTCCATGCGTTCGCCAACCAAAATGGCGAAGCCGGCAAACTGCGCGCAGTGCAACACGACCAGACGCTTGCAGCGCTGCAACATCTGTCCAAACGAATGTCGCAGATCGCCGAACAAGGCGAGAAGCTGCCCCATTCGGGCCTCTTGCACGTGCGTGCTATTTACGAGGTCGATGGAAAACCGTACGACCTCTTCCGCACGACCGACTTCCCAGCCGCCGCGCCGACCAAGTAGACTAGGCGTCGCTCCGCACGACGCGGAAGCCTCACCAGGCTCGCAGGCGACGAGGTGCTGCCATGTTGCGTGTGTTGGGATCGCCCAAGAACTTCGGCCCCGGACTCCATCGCCGTGATCTACTGCGAATCGGCGGTTTGGGCCTGGCGGGCGTCGCCCTGCCCGAAGTCTTCGCGCTTCAAGCGGCCGCCCGCGCCTCCGACGCCGCTCGGACGCCTTCCTTCGGCCAAGCCAAATCGGTCATCCTGATCCACCTCTACGGAGCGCCCAGTCAACTGGAATGGGTCGACCCCAAACCGAACGCGCCCCGCGAAGTGAAAGGCGAGCTGGGGGTCATCAACTCGAGTTTGCCAGGCTGCCAAGTCGGCGAACTGTTTCCACAATTCGGACAAGTGCTCGATCGCTGCACCGTTCTCCGGTCGCTGACGCACCCCTATCCAATCCACGGCGTCGCGTTCGCCCTCACCGGCGTCCCCGTGATCGATGTCGGCATGGAACTCAGTCCGCGCGATCCGCGGCATTGGCCCTTCTTTGGCTCGGCCGTCGAGTACGTCGATTCGCAGCGTTCGCCCGAACCGCCGCCCGTGCCGAGGAACATCGCGCTCCCGTTTCGCTTCAGCAGCCGACGACAGGGAGAAGTCCCGCGCGCCGGCCCGTACGGCGGCTTTTTGGGCAGCAACTTCGATCCGCTATTCGGGGACTTCGTCGGCACTCCGACGCGCGGCATCCGCAAGACGCTTCGCGATCTGGAGTTCACCGGGCCCGATCCCTATATGGCCTGCAGCGACGACAGCCACTTCGTCGTCCCCGCCGCGTGCGGCTTGCAGGGCGAAGTCACCCTCGATCGACTCGACGGCCGCCGGACGCTGCTGGAACAGTTCAACCATGCACGCCGCGAACTCGACTCGGCCGCCGCCACGCAAAAACTGGCTCAACAACAGCGCGCCGCACTGGCGGTGCTGGAGTCGCCCCGCCTGTCGGAAGCGCTCGACCTGCGACGCGAATCGGAAGCCATGCGACAGCTGTACGGCCCGTCCCTGTTCGGAAAGTCGTGCCTCGCCGCCCGCCGACTCGTGGAAGCCGGCGCTCGCGTCGTGAGCGTCTTCTGGGACGAGTTCGGCTTAGCCGGAATGGGCTGGGACACGCACTGGAATCACTACCAGCGTATGCGTGAAGAACTTTGCCCGGGGCTCGATCGCGGCTGGTACGGCTTGATCACCGACCTCGACCAACGCGGGTTGCTCGACGAGACGCTAGTCGTCTGCACGAGCGAACATGGACGCACTCCGAAGATCAACAGCGCCGCCGGCGCCGGACGCGACCACTGGTCCCAGGTTTACTCCACCGTCATCGCCGGCGGCGGCGCCGCGCGCGGACGCGTCGTCGGCGCTTCCGATCGACAAGCGGCCGAAGTCGCCGACCTGCCGCTCAGCCCGAAAGACCTGCTTGCCACGATGTACCACCAACTGGGCATCGACCCCCACACGCAATTGATCGACCCCACCGGCCGCCCCCTGCCCCTAGTCGAAGGTCGAGTCATCCACGAAGCGCTCGCCTAACCGCCACGCGCAACAAAAAAACGCCGGTTCTCCGAGACCGAAATCTCGGGGAACCGGCGCCGCAACCATCGAGTTTCGAACTTGGCGGGCGTTAGTAGTTCGAGCCGACGCCCGTGTCGACATTGCCGACCATGTGGAAGTGGTTATGGTCGATGTAGATCACTTCCACCGCATCTTCATCTTTGAGCGTGTGCGGAATCGGCCAGCCGACTCGCGTCGTTTCGCTGTAGTAAATCGTGCACTTGTAGTGAGCGTGGTGGAGCTGCGCGGGGCCGATCAGCGGCACAAAGCGCGGCGGATCGACGTAGTCGGCGATCTTTTCCTTCACGATGCGAACGTTGTTCCGTTGCACCTCATGCAACAGCGGCAAACCGCCTTCGATCGGACGAGCTCGGTCAAACGCCCGCATCACTTCGTCGTCGCTCGGAACGTCCAACGCGACCGCCGGTCCGCCCGCAGTGAGCGGCCCCAGGATCGGCACCTTGTCGTACCGTTCGGCGATCCAGAATTCGTCTTCTTTCTTGTCCTGGAAATAGGGGCTCACGGGAATCGGAATCCCAATGAAGCCCATGTTGACCCCGTGGGTGATGCCCACGCAGCCCGTGCTGCTCAAGCTCAGCAGCCCGATCACCATTCCCAGCGCGGCGATAACTTTCCGAGTCATAGCATTTCTTCCTTGAAGTCCTCGATGGTTGCTAGACCCATTTATCGTGATAAAGTGTGACGAACTTGCAGGTTTTTCCGTCCGTGACGAGAAAATGCGCCGGTCGTGACGTTCGTAACGACGTCCGCCCCCCTGTTCCGGCGTCGCTCTGGGCAATCTAGATAAAGAGGGCGCCGCATGCCGCCTCGTAATTCCTCCCGCTTGCTCCCCTGCTTCGCGCTCTTGCTCTTCTTCTCCGATCCGAACACGAGCTCGGCCCAAGCCCCGTCTCCGCCCGCCCAACGCCCCGCCGCAATCGACCAGGCAACTTTGGAGTCTTGGCTAATTCCTCCTCGCGCGTCGCTGCGCCGCGACGCCTGGGGCGTCACTCGTCGCGGCACGCCCTTGACCTCCTGGCTCGCCGCGGAGGCCTCACTGCCGCCCGCGCCGTCAGATCAACGGACGATCGGCCGAATCTTGGTGGTCGGCGGGCTCGATGGCCGCCCTGCCAGCGTCCGAGCGGTCCGAGCGATCATGCAGGCCGACGCTCACGCCTCTCCGACTGCGCCGCGAACCGCTTTTCGGTTTGCATTTGCCATCCCCTGCGGCAATCCTGACGGCCTCGTAACGGGCCCAGCGCCCGGAAATGCGGCAGGGGGGGACCCTGAGTTGGCTTTCCCGCCGCGCGGAGCGGCGTACCACTCTCCGACCGACCCCGAGGCGGCGTATCTCTGGCGATGGATCGGCATGCATGCGCCCGACCTGGTTCTGGAGGTCGCCGCCTCGAACGGCGCTCGCCCCGTTTCGGCCGCGCCAGACAAGCCGACCTGGAAGATCGCCGAGTCGTCGCACAACCGTTACACGGCAGACCTCCAATCGGCGCTTCAATGTGTCGCGCAACGGCTCGATGCCCGCGCCGCTCCGCCCTCGTCGCTGGTCGCCGCCCTCGCTCAAGCCGCCCCCTGTGAGATGGGCTTCATTCCGGCCCTACGACTCGAACTGCCCGACGCCGACGACGCTTCGGTCGCTTCCTCTGCCGCAAACGCAATCGCCGCCCTGCTCGTCGCCCTCGACGGCGCCGCCTTCCCGCCCGTCTCGCCCGCCCGGCGCGAGTGGCAGCGACGCCAGCAAGAAACGCCGCTTTCGATCGCCGAACAGCTCGCCCAGATCTATGGCCGTGAACTGCCGAAAGCCGAGTACATCCCGGCGATGGCGATGGTCGGTCGATGGCAACTGGCTCAATTCCAAGGCGCCACGGGCTCCATCCAGACTGACTCGGTCTTGGCTGACTTGGAACGGATTGCGGCCCCCTTTCTCGACGGTCGACAAGATCCCGCCCCCAAGTCGGGCAGCGGCCAATCGGGGCACCTGATCTTCGCCGCCTTGGCGGATGCCGCAACGGGCGAGCGGCGAGCGGCCTACATCGCCAAAGTCAAGGCGGCGGCGGACCAGATGTTCGACGAACAAGGCCGAATGCGCGACGCCCTGCCATTCCACTCGGAAATGAGCGACGCGGCGTTCATGGGCGGTCCCATCCTGGCGGCGGCCGGTCGACTCACGGACGACTCCAAGTACTTTGACGCCAGCGTGCGTCAGATCCGCTTCATCCAAAAGTTGGACTTGCGTCCCGACGGTCTTTATCGCCACTCGCCGCTGGACGAGTCGGCATGGGGGCGCGGCAATGGCTTCCCCGCACTCGGCTTAGCGCTTGTCTTGACGGACCTGCCCGCCGACCACCCGGACCGCGCCGAGTTGGTCGCCGCCCACCGGGCGCACCTGACCGCGCTCCAACGGCATCAGGATGTCACGGGCGCGTGGCATCAGGTGATCGATCATCCCGAAAGCTACCGCGAACTCACGGCGACCTGCATGATCACCTTCGCCATGCATCGCGGCGTTCGCCTGGGGTGGCTCGATCGGACTCAGTTCAGTCCGTCGATCGAACGAGGCTGGGCGGCGATCCGCTCGCGCATCGGCCCCGACGGCCGGCTCGTCGACGTCTGCACGGGCACCGGCAAGATGAAGTCGCTGCGCGAATACTATGACCGCGAAGCCCTCTTGGGCCGCGACCCGCGCGGCGGCGCGATGGCCCTGCTGGTCGCCGTGGAATTGCTCCAGAAGTCGCCGTGATCGCCCGCAGAAACTCGCGTCGACACGTTTGACGCGCGACGATACGATCCCCCGCGCCAGGCGGCTTTACAACAGACTCCTACATCGCTGGCCGCGGACACTCGAGGTACGGACGCCCATGGTGGAATTGACGGATTACTACGAAACGTTGAACTACGGCTCCATCGTCGCCGTGCGATTTCTGACGCCGGCCGTGGCCAGCCCCACGCAAACCAGCGAACTGCGCAGCATGCTGCTAGCCGACGTCGATCGGCTCCGCCCCGCCGTGCTGATTTTCGACTTCCGCCACGTCCGACAAATCTCGTCCGACGTCGTCTTCCTGATGCTGCAGATCCGTCGCCGACTGGCTGCGGGTCCGTGCGAACTGCGGTTGGCGGCCGTTCGCCCCGCGGTTCGGGAGGTCTTTCAATGCTTGCATCTCGACAACGGGCTGTTGCCGATTTTCGAGAGCTTTGAGGACGCCCTGCAAGCGCCGACAGTGCAACTTCGTGCCGCCGGCTAGTGAAAATTCAGGCTGGGCTGGGCCACGAGGCAATAGATGATCAGCGCCACGAAGGCGGCGACCATGAGCAGCACGAGCGCCAAGAACATTAGGCTGAGCGACAAGACATAAGTCGCCAGCCGTTCGCCCCACGATACACTCCCCTTCCGCTGTTTCTGCAATTGCAAACGCACGGCGGCCAGCGTGCAGGGCAGGAACAAGACCATCACCAGCATCATCCCCGCTGCGGGACTTTCATGGAACGCGCCGAGCACCACCAGGCCGACTAGGGTCGCCAGCAGGATGAAGACGATTTGAAAGACGCGTTCGGCCACCTGCGAAAAGGCGGGCGGTTCCGCGAGCGACGCGACGATCGGTTCGACGCCGGCCAGTTCACCGTAGCACAACCAACACTGCGCGGCCTGCGGCTGGACATGAGCGCCGCAATGCGGACATCTTGGCAAAATAGGAGGGGCTTCAGGGCTGATCATGAGGCCCTCCGTTCCAGCGCCACGATCCGCCTTGCGAATTCGGCCGACAACTGTTCGGCCCTTCTTACCACCTGCCCCACGATGACTCCGGTCATTCCCAAACTCACCAGAGTCAGCAGCATTTGCGTCGGTGCGACGACATGCTCTGCGTCAAACCAGCCTCGATCTTTACAACCTGCCGTCAACAAATACCCGGCCATCGACGCTAGCGTCAGCGTCCGCACCAGCCATAAGTCGAATCGCAGGGCGGTCGACGCGATGATGAGGAAATAACCCAAAATGAGCGGACTGGCGGGACCGGCGCCGAGGCAAGCGAGGCCGGTTAGCAGAGCGAGATCGCAGCCGCTGGAGATGTACTTGAGCGCCGGCGGCAGGTATCCGCGCCACAGGCACACGAAGACGACCATCGTGAGCGACATCCAGGCCGCCGTAATCGCCGTCGCCACTCGGTGAAACGAACGCTCGGCGTCGTCAATCTGCGCCAAGCCGTAGTAGTGGATCAATTGGACGACGTAGAATGCGCCGACCGCCGCCATTCGCAACAAGTTCGTCCGCCATTCGCCCGCATATTCCTGCCAGCGACCGACGATGAACCACTGCCGCGCCCATTCCGCCTGCGCGTCGGCAGGTTCAACTTCCATGTGCATTTCCTTCCACTAGCCTCTCCCTTCGTTCCGCGCGATCGTCCGCTTCCGGCGCCGGCCAAGCCCACAACTGCAACGTCGCCCAGACTGCGGCCGCGACGCCCGCGAAGAGCCCCGCCGCCGCTCCCAGGACGAACCACATCACCCCTGCCAGATCTTCTTCCCGCCACCACTCCACAAGCCGCCCGACGCCCAGTCCGACGCCCGTGAACAGCACGGCCGCCGTCGCGGCGGCCGAGGCGATCGCGGTCGCAATCGCCAACGAAGTGGCGAACCACGCCAATTTCTGTCCCACCGTCACGCGAGCGCCGCTCGCCTGCCAGTCGCGCACGCGCAGCGCCGTCCGCAAATAGGCGATCACGACGACCAACAGCGTCGCGAGCGTCTCACGCGGCGCCACACGCGCCAGGCTCAACCAAACGCACAACAACCCCGACGTCAACAGCAGCGAATCCAGTTGGAACTGAAACGGCCCGTCGACCAGCACCGCGCGTCGACGACCGTGCGCGGCCGGCGCGGACACGCGCAGGTTGTGGCCGCAGAGCCAACATCGCGGCGTTTCCGCGCGCTGCGCCATCCCGCATTCCGCACACTGCCTGGCGACTTCCGTCGACTTCGCGCACGCCGTCACGACTCGTGCTCCTGACAAGCGGAACTCGCCGCCCTGACGTCGGCAATGCATCAGGGCCGTTCGTTCCTCCGGTCAGAATTCTGACGTCGATTCCTCAGAATCGCAAGCGCGGCGCCAGAAACGTCACGACAGCGGCAGCATTTCGACCGTTTGCCGCAACAATTGCAACGCTCGGTCAACCTGAGCGCATTTCTCCGCCAGTTCCTCCCGGGCGTGCGAGAGTTCCGTCACCAGCGCCCGGCAGTCGTCGAGCGTCGCATCGGCGAGCCAACTGGCATGGTCTTGGAGCGCCTGCCGAAAGTCCTCCATCTTGCCGACCGCACGGTCCACCAGCGCACGCAGCGAAGGCGAGTCGCTGACGTCTTCCCGAAGTTCGCTGAGGTACGCGAGCAATTGGAATTGCCGCACGCCGACCTGTTGGCGCGGCGCCATGTCGGCGAGCCCCTCGCTGCGAAAATAGCTGTTTCGCCAGGGCCCCTGCCCCGCCCCGCTCCGCCCGGGAGGCGGCTGTTGCCGGAAATACTCCGACCAAGCTTGCTCTTCCTGTTCCCACTCCTCGCGCGATTCAAACTGAGAAAATGCAAACCCTTCGTCCATGCCGCTGCAATCCAAGTGGCAAAAGACGGGCCCGTCGAGCTCCTCGGCCATCATGCGGCAGATAGGACAGTCGTGATCGACGATCGCTTCGGCCGACGACACGGCGAACGGAATCCGTCGCCGCTCGTCGTCGATCACCCGCCGAGGCGTTCGTCCATGCAGCAGTTCGGCGTCGGGCGTGTCCAGCCACTGGTCGCGTTCTAGCGTCAGCCACTGAGTCAATTCGTCGACCGTCTTAACCGACGGCGGCCAGACGTCTCCCAGAGCCAACTCCAACAGCCGCCGCACGAGGTCGTAGTACAGAACAAACTCATGCGTCCCAATCCCGCCTTCGCGGACGGCGGTCGAGGCTTCCGGGAGGGGCGGCGGGCAGGCGCCGAGCACCGACCATTCCCAGGCCCGCGCGGAGATCTCGTGCTCGATCGCGCCGCGCCGCCGCAACAGGACGTCGCGCGGCGTCGCGCCGGAAAGGGACGGTCGAGGCGTCAGCAGCCACCGCTCGTGAATCGCTCGAGCCGCCTCGCGCAGCGCCCCTTCACGATCGGCTCGGCTGCTCGGCTCGTGCGTCGTCCCACTGGCCGCGCTGCGGGCTTGCCACGACTCCCGAGCCAAATAACGGGGCAATTCCAAGTACAGCGTCGCTCGGTCGTCCGGAGACGGCTGAGCGGCGCGCGCGAGCCGCCGGTCGGCCGCTCGCTGTTCGGCCGCATGCGACCACGGTTCGATCAACCAGGAATCGTCAAGTTCATAGCGGAGGACGACGGTGCGAGCCGAATCGAGGTCCAGATAGTGGACGTCTTCGGCGTGACCGAGCGGCGTTTCAGTGGGCGCGCCGCGGACGCCGACCCACCGCGCCGGCAAGTCGATCACCAGCCCATCCTCGACGTCCGCCAGCGCCGTCGCGCCGCCGGATGCCGCTTGGTCCACCTGTTCGACCAGCGTGGGCAAGACGCCCGGGTGCACGTATCGGCCGAGCGCCGTGTGGAGTTCCGCCCACGATTCGGGGTTCGCGGAGAGGGCCGCGACAAACGCTTCGGCGGTCCCTGACGCGACTTGCAATTCGACGGTTCGCTGCGCGTCGCGCAGCACGAGTAGCACGTTCATGAGAGGCGAGCTCCGAGAACGCTCACGGACTTGCGTTCCGACTTCGTTTTCGGAAGTCGGCGCCCTCGCCCAGCCGCGACGTTCGACGTTTCGCCCCACGAACCGCCAGAGCAACCATAGACAGTGGACAGGCGGAGGCAAGCGCCGCGACCGCCGGATTGCCAAAGAGACGGACTTTGCGTCGCCCGCTCCTTGAGGTAGGATAGCCCAACTGAACCAGGCGGCTGGCGGCGTCGAGCGTCCCTCCGCCCACCGGTTCCTCGGAGGGTAAGCGAATGGCTAGCGGCCACATTGGAAATGTGGTGCCCCGCAAGGGGTTGCGGGTTCGAGTCCCGTGCCCTCCGCTCTTTTAACCTGTCGTTCGGCCACCCACTTCGTAGGGTGGACCAAGACGTAGGGTCGACCAAGACGTAGGGTGGGCCAAGCGAGGCTTTGCGAGCGCGGGCCCACCGTCCAAACTCCACGCGCAGATCGGTCGTTTCGCTCGTCGGCGAGGCGGCGCGACGCAGTTGCGACGTTGCGAGTTCCCTGGCGCCAGCGGGTCGCACGATTTCCGCCTAAAGGCGGTACTACGAACGCGCTCGTAGTACCGCCTTTAGGCGGTCAGACATTTTCCCGCCCCGCGGGCGTCGGAATTGATCGGCTTGCGAGCGACCTGAGAATGCGGTCGCTGCCGAACCACACGGCGTCGACTTACGGTCTTCGCTCGGCGCTCCCTGCCCCTCTCAACTCGCCGCTTCCCCCTCCGTGTCCTCCGCGTCCTCTGTGGCAAATCCCTCGGCGGCCATCCCCGCGGAGACGCTTGCCGGATCTGCTTCGAGTATCATTGCAGCGTTGACGTTGACAAAACTTGCGGCGTCTTTCTTGTTGCGTAGAACGCCAAGAAACAGCCCCGTCTTGGCCCTCAATATCGCCAATAGGAAGCCAATGTCGCGAGAGGGCGGCTACGTCACGTACCGCACGCCTTCCCGTTTCGTTGCGGGTAACGCCTGGCTGACAAATTGGCTGGGCGAACATTTCCCTCCCGACGTCGATTCCGTTTGGCTTTCGGGCATAAACGTAAATGACGAGGCTTTGGCTCATCTCAGCCGCCTGACACAGCAGGAGTCGCTAGTGCTCTTTCATCCTCAAATCACTGACGCCGGTCTGGCGCAACTCAAACCACTTGTGAGCTTGAGACGGTTAGAAGTTGTAAACACGCAGGTGACGGACGCTGGCCTGCGTTCGTTGAACGGTCTACCACAACTGAGATTTTTGTCCCTGGGAGGCTGCCCGATTACGAATGAGGGACTGCATCAACTTAAGGGATTTTTGACTCTGGAAGTCATAAATGTTCACGACAGCCAAGTGACCGATGGCGGCCTGGAGCATCTACGAGAATTGCCGCGATTGGCAGTGTTGGGAGTTCAGAATTGCTGCATAACCGATGCGGGGCTAGTTCATCTGTCGGCGATGTCAAATCTGCAACATGTCTTCCTGGAAGGCACGCGGGTGACCGACGCCGGAGTCGCCGAGCTCGAGAAGGCTCTGCCGAATGCACTAGTACATCGCTGATAGGATAGTCTGGTCCATCACAACCAAATCCTCGCTTGAATCGACCATTCAACCTTCCTGCCGGCCCGTGGCGATTTGAGACTGCCTGCCTGCGCCACATCGATCACCGCCTCGACTCTTTCCAGACGCGGCCTACGGCGCGAGCCCATCGACCAATCGCAAGTCGGGGATGTTCCGATAATCAGCCGTGTTGTGTGTGACCAGCGTGAGATCGTGAACAAGTGCGACGCAGCCGATCATGAGATCAAACCGGCGGAACGCTTGAGATGAGCCGCACAGATATTCGTGTCGAGCAAGAAACTCATTCGACGACGTCCCGACGCCGGTCATCGGATCGGTCTCGCTGGATGTCGGCGAGAATCCGATCGTCATCCTGCGTCCCGTCATTTGTGAGCGCCCCCGCGCAGCGTTCCGGTGGTGTCGCTTCGCTCAACCACCGGCTAATGGCTGCGAACCCTCCGGGTTCGATGGTCCCATAAGCCCTTCGAGATCACGGTGAACCAACACAGCGGTGCTCAACTATGCCGCATCCATCGCCTCGTAGACTTTTCCGTGCTGCGCAAGCCACTCGACATCGCCAAGCTCAGCTCGTTCCTTTACCTCGCGCAACAGCTGAATGGTCTCGGCTTCGAAACACGGTTCGCTCGGATCATCCAGCGGCATGCAATCCGATCACGTACTGATCGCGAGTGATCAAGCGTTGCAGTTCTTGAAAGAGCAACCCCATCGGACGCCCCGCACGGTTCGTCGAAAGACTCGACTCAACATTCTATCGCTTGCCGCGACCCGGTGTAGCCAATTTGTAGCCAAACCGGAGGACAGAGGCGAACAGGCTGGACGGCGCCGGAATCTCGCCCTCGCCCCAAGCTCGCCACGGTGTACGGCTTGGGACGACACTGGACGATAGTGGACATCTGGCCAGAGACATTGAAAATGTGGCGCCCCGCAAGGGGTTGCGGGTTCGAGTCCCGTGCCCTCCGCTCTTTTAACCTGTCGTTCGGCCACCCAATTCGCATGGCCCACCGTCCAAGCTCCACGCGCGGATCGGTCGTTTCGATCGCCGGCGAGGCGACGCGACGCGGTTTGCGACGTTGTGAGTTCTTTGGCGCCAGTGCTTCGCACGAATTCCGCCTAAAGGCGGTACTACGAACGCGCTTGTAGTACCGCCTTTAGGCGGTTTTACAATCGCCCGCCCCGCAAACGGCGGCCCTTGAAATTCAGGCCCCGTAGGGAGCGGGAATCGACGGGCTCGGCATGTCGCAACATTCCATGGCGCCGGTCTCTGAACGAGCCGACTCGAGCGCCGGCAGCGGGTCACTCCGGGCGACAGGTAAACGTCGCCGGCTCGGCCTGACCCGACTCGAGCACTACGAACTCGGCCGGTTCGATGCGCACCCCTTTCGTCACCGCATTAATCACATGCGGTCCAGCGACGAGATCCCTTAGACTGGCCGCGCCCTGACTGTCGGACTTACCATCGTGCCACGATTCGGCGGACGCATGACCGTACATGAATCGCACCGCCGCCGGTTTCCCTTTTGGATCGCGAAACGCGATCTCGGGCGAATGGATTCTTGCGCCGGCTTTCGCCAGCACTTCGGCGGTCAGCTTCTTCTTGGTGTACTTCGTGAGTTCCAGAGGCGAGTGGCCGTAGATGTCGAGTGCGACTGGATCGGCGCCCCGTTCGCACAGCAATAGCGCGATCGAGGCAGAGAGCTTGTCGGCGAGTTGATCGCAGCGGATGCCCGCGCAGCGATGGAGTGCAGTTTCTCGATCTCGAGTGGTCGTGCGCACGTCCGCGCCGGCGTCCAGCAGCATCCGCACGATCTCGATCTGTCCGGCCTCGACGGCCGCAGTCAGCGGAGTCATGTCTTGCCGTACCGTTGCGAGGTCTTCGCCGGCTGCGATCGCTTTACGGACACCGTCGAGCGATCCGCGTTTGATGGCGCCAAAAATCGTGATCCTCGACGGTTTGTCGCCGCCTTTCCGCTTTTCGTCTGCCTGCTTGGCATCGACCAGTTTGGGGTTGCCGCCAAAACGCAACTTCAATCCAAGTGGAGCCAATCGGTCAGCGAAGCAACCGGCGCCGATGCCATCATTCCATTGTCCCATCGTTTCCAAACGCAAAGCCGACAACTGCTTGGCCGTGAGCTTATCCGCCGTCCGATAGGTTGTGACCACTCGCAACGCTTTCCTGCGCGCGTCCCAGGTGAGCCGCACGTCGCCGCCTTGCAAATCGACGTCGTTGAGCAAGTCGTCATGCACGTAGTTCGAACAGACGTCTTCCTGGTAGCACCAACCATCCAGCGTCTTCAATTCAGCCTCCTCCTGGACTTCATCGCCGCCCTTTTCCCGCAGCACGTAAACATTGCCGGAAATCGTCACCAACATTCTTACACTCCCGCCTAAGGATGAAGGGAATCGCAATCCGTTCGCTGAGCGGCCCGATCCGATCGGAGCGGCCGTCTTGCGACGTACAAAATGGAACGCACTACCGTCGAGTTGACGCTCGATTAATGCAAGGATATCGTAACCTGCGAGCCATCGCGAAGGCATGTCCACGCATCTGACTCACTCAAGGCCCCGCCGATGAACTTCGCCTCCTCAGTCGCACTCAGCAAAGGTTCTCGGCTTCGTGTCGATTTACTCGCGTTGCCGCTCGCGTTTCTTGTAGCGGTCATGAACCCCGGCTGCTCACAGGAATCCAGCGTTCCTCTGTCGGCCGTCGACGTCCCCGCATTCCCGGTCGAAGAACCGATCGTGCCGGTGGAGTCGCCGCTAGATCCAGACGAAGTTCGCCGACGATTCCGCTCAGGGATCGTCGGCGAATGGATTCCCTCGCCAGTGGTCGCCTATTCGAACAAGCGAGATTCCGATTACGTCCCGAACGACGTACGATTCGGCGAAATCGGCCTGGATATCAGCCCGTCTGGCGAGATCCGACTCAAGCAGCGCCTGCACGCGGAGGCCCTGCCGTACCCCCGTTTCCGCGACGGGTCGCTCATCCATCAGGCAGTGATGGACTGGCCAAGTCTGCCGCAACCTGTTCAGGAACCGGAAGGGAAGATCTCTGGAAAAGTGCCGGCGAAAGGACTGACCGTATATCACTATTCTCCCAAACGGCGCGAAAGACTGGCGATCGAAGTCGACCATCTCACCATCGTCTCGTCAGATGAGTCGCTCGTCGTTTCCATCCACACCAAGGACGGTTGGTTAGGCAGCGTCAACTGCCGCAAGGGCGTCTCCGACCGGCGCTTGGATTACACGCTGGATGATTGGAAAGCCGAGCGTCGCGCGACCTATGCTCGCGCCTGCGACCGCTTCGGCCCTTTGGTTCGCGCCTGGATCGGGGCGGAGAAGGTCGAATCGACCTACCGCTCTTGGGGAGACGAAGAGGGACGTCAAGCCGAAGAACCATCGGCCTACATTCGCGGCAAGGCGATCGTCATCCACGATGACAACACTCCGAACACCCCGTCCACGATCGATCAAGTGGACGAAGAAGGCATGCTGTTGCTCCCGGCAGATCTACGAGCCGAGCAGCCGGACGAGATGGGAACGCTGGTCCATATCCGGGCCGCTCGCCTCACCCGTGGCGTCTACGCGGGCACACAAATGAAAGCGGACTACGAGCGTTGGACCGTCCGGATCGTGGATCTCTTGGAGGAACGTTTGATCGCTGAGGTCGAGTTCATCACGAAACCCCGCGAGTCGATCCAAGTATTCCCCGACCAAGAGTTGTCGGGCCAGATTCTCACTCGGCCGGATGCGAAGGCGACCGATTACCTGCGCCGTTTGGCCCGCAGACCGCTGGGAGGTTGACCTCGCTCTCGGATCGACGCGTGTCGGCGTCGATCGTCTACATCACGGGACGTCGCCGTCGTCGCTGGAGAGAGTCACCAACAGCGGCTGTGAAATGTCGGTGTTCCCGCGCGTCACGGCCGCCGTGATCGCAGGCCCCGAGTCATACCCCGCTGCCGCTGCGTACAAAGCAATCCATTGCAGACCATCGAGCAAGCTGTCGTCGATTGCGGACGCACTGAATTCTACAGCCGTCTGGCCTGCGGGAATCGTCGCTGTTTCGGGGACGCCAATCTCGCTTGAGTCGCCGTTGATTAACGTCACTGTGTGGACGACTCGCCGCTTCTCCCTCCGTGTCCTCGGCGTCCTCTGTGGCAAATCCCTCGGCGGCGAGATCGGCCGCACTCCCGCAGCGACGCTTAGTCGTCGCGCAAACAGCGGCTCAGTCGCGGGTCGGTTTCAATCGCGGCCTGCAACTCGGCCTGTAGATCGCGTGTCGAGAAAATCGTGTAGAAACTTTGTTTCATCGACGGCGCCAGTCGGATCGCCTCAAACCAAAGACTGCGCGAGAACGGGGAAGCGTACACTTCGTCCCAGAAGCCGGTAACCTCGAACAAGTGATTGATTTCTTCCGACCGATTCTTCTGCGCGAGGCTCATCAGGTAGGTGGCGATGCCGACTTGGATGCCGTGCAGTCGCGGCGGATCGCTGAGGGCGTCGAGGGCATGCGAAATCAAGTGTTCACTGCCGCTGGCCGGGCGCGATGAACCACTGATTTCCATGGCAATCCCGCATAACAAGAGCGACGTGGCGAGCGTGCGAATGCCCTCTTCGTCCAGCGTGGGACGAGCAAAGAATGCTTGAACGGCGCCCGTCGTGAGGAGGACGGAGAAGTCGTCGATCGGCGTCCCTGCATTGCGAAACGCTAGTTTCCAATCGTGAATGGCGGTGACTTTAGCCGCCAAGTCGCCGACGCCCGACATGGTGAGCGGGCGCGGTGCGTGCTGGCAAATGGTGGTGTCGACGACGACTCCGTACGGCATGGAAGCCGACAGCGTGCGACGCCTCCGCGCCACCGTGAGACTCGATACGGGACTTGAAAAACCGTCGTTTGACAACGACGTGGGAAACGAAAAGTAAGGGAGCTTGGCGAGGAACGCGACGTATTTGGCCACGTCGAGCGCTCGACCGCCGCCGAGTCCCACAATGGCCGTGACGTCGCGCGGCAACGCTCGAAAATGCTCGACCGCCTTCTCAAACGAGGCCTCGACCACCTCAGCGCGACTTGCGACTTCAATCCGTTCCCCCGCCAAGCTGTTCGCAAACGTTCCCAAGAGTTCATCGGACAGATTGACGCTTTGAAACACCACCACTCGACGATGGTCCACTCGCGACAAATACACGCCGGCCCGCGCCAGTGCACCGGCCTTGATGCGAACGAGCGTGGGGATGGTGACGCGTGTTTGGAACATGAGGCGACTCAAGGCGGCATGCGAATCAGGCGTTTAGGAAGTCGGCAGACGCGACGGACAAGCGTCATCGAACGTTCGACGTCCCGCTCTGCGACGGCCGGATTGTAGCCCAAGTTGCACCAACGCGCGGAAGCGGCGCGACAAATTCGCGAGCGATTCGAGTACCGCGATGGTTCGCCTCTGCGCACGGTCGTTCACCGCTCGACGCGGCCCCAGCGAGCCCCTAACATAACCACCACTCTGGAGGATTCACCTAAACTTTTCTAGGGGATTCGTGGAATGACCTTTCAATGCCTGCGCTACTTGATTCCTCAGAGATTGACGCCAGGGGCGCTCACAGCCGCTCGTACCTGCTTCGCGAATGCCGCAGGGACGCCGGAAGCTTCGATTCGCATCACGCTCGCCAAGCTCGCGGGAACCGCTTGGCAAATGACGGACGCCGAGTTGCGGGAGTTTACGACTGCCGCCCATCGACATGTGCTCCAGATGAGCTCTCCGGACGCGCAAGAATGGAACGTCTCGCTAGAGTTTTGGTCGAATCGCTGGACTTTGTGCGTCGAAGCGCCCGCGGAAGACGCGGCCGTCGAATTGCGCGACGCGGTTTGCGAAGCATTGGGGACGAAGCGTGCGCGGGCTTACGCGTTGGCACTTTCGGGCGGCGGGTTTCGCGCGACGCTCTTTCACCTGGGAGTGATTCGTATGCTGGCCGCAGCGGGCCAGTTGGCGAACGTGACGCATGTTTGCTCCGTCTCGGGAGGAAGCATCGTCGCCGCGCATCTGGTTCTGAATTGGGCGCGATATCTAGGGGGAGACCTCGATCGTGCGACGGCGGAAGTGGTGCGGTTCGCTCAACGCGACGTACGCGGCCGCGTCTTTCGGCGTTGGCTATTGGGCGGACTGTTGGCGCCCTTTCTGATGCTATTGGGGCGGCGCGAGCGCTGGAGCCGAACCCAACTGCTGCAAGCAGAGTACGCGCGACTATATGGACACCGTCGACTCGAAGATCTCGGATCAAAGGGAGACCCAGACGCAACGCCGCCGCGCCCCACGCTATTCATGCTTGCCACCGCGATGAAGACCGGCGATATGTGCTCCTTCACAGACGGTGCGTTACAGTTTGAGCGGCGTTACTTTGGCGTACGACAGCAGGAGCGACCAAAAACCATCGTCTGTAAGCGAGTGCCGATCGCCCTGGCGGTGTCGGCCTCGTCGGCATTTCCGCCTGCGTTTCCGCCAATCCGCGTCTGCGCTCGTTCCCTCTCCGTTCCCGAACATGAGATGTCGCCATCGGAAGAATACCTGTCCGACGGCGGCGTCTATGACAATCTGGGAATCCGGAAATCGCGCCGACTGAGGGACGACGCCCGCATCGACATCGACGGCATCTTGCTCAGCGACGCAGAAGCGCCGTTCACCTGGCAGGTGGGCCGAGACTTTGGCCGCATCTGGCAGCGCGCCGTTCGTGCCAGCGATATTTTGATGCGCCGCGTCGCACAATTGGAAATCGAAGGCGCGGACAGCGAGAAGTCAAAGGGCGAGCGTCCGCTGTACCACATCCCCATGTCCTTCATTCCGAGGGCCGAACGAGGAGACATGCTGCATCAGGCCGTCATCTCCAAGGTCGCCGAGATCCGCACCGATCTTGATCGGTTCCACGATGTCGAAGTTCGCTTGCTCATCGAACATGGATTCAAAGTGGCGCGAATGGTATTCGCTGAACAGATTGCCGACGGGCCGGAACAACGGAACCGCTTGTTGCAACTCGCCGGATCGCGTCTCGCTTTCACGGCCAAAGATTGCTCGCCGACAAGCGGTGATTCGGCGCTCGCGTCTTCCGAACCAAACGATCCCGCCGTTCCCGGCGGCAACGCCGATTCCCCCGAGACCGTAGAGCAGCTGCTCAGCGAACTGTCGCGCATCCAGCAATGCATCACGCGGTGGACTTCCGCCGTTTTCGACTCACGCGACTGGGCCACGTGGGCGTCCGGCGCCGTCGCGCTGACTTATGGAGTTTGCCTCGCCGCCGTCATCGCCTTGGGAATCAATTGGAGAATTGCCAGGGAGACGACGGACCTCAAGTCGAAGACGGTCGCCGCGAACGATGCACGGGATCAAGCCGTCCAAGAACGAGAGAAAATCAAGGGCGTCTACGCACCGCTCAAGGACGCCTACAACGAAACCTGGAGCTTTCAGGTTTCCTACCTGGACAGCGACGAGATTGCCAAGTCGCTTTCCATTCGCGATCGATTGCAGTGGAACTCGATTATGCGAACGCCGCGAACTGCTCCCAGACCGTCTGCATCAGAAGACTTCAACAATTTGCACACGGTCGTCGGTCGCCAAAGCGAAGTGTTCGAAGCGCAGGTGCTCTGGCGACGACGCCTGTCAATGGAAGATGCTCAAGGCCTAATCCGCGGTCGCGTGATGGATTTCGTCTTCCCGAACGCCAAGACCGAAACCAAGATTCTGCTGGAATTCGAAGGGGACCTTACAGGAGCGGAAATCCCCGAAGAGATTCCGATTCAGTTCACTCAGTCGCGCAGCCTTGATCCTCAATCGGAGTTTCCAATGCGGCGCTATCGGGTTGTTTTCCAGCGAGTCGGCGAAGGCAAGCACTATCAAGGCCAGCTCCTCCACGATCGCCTGAAGGACAAGGACGAGAAGCCCCTCGCCATTGCGACGTTTCACCTGCGGAAGGATTCGCCATGATCGCTCTTCAACGATTTACGCGACATGGCGATCCAGACGCCTTTCAGCGTTTTCTGCAACTGAAGTACGAAGTGTTCGTCGACGAACAGGCGTGGCCTTTGCCCGGCGATCCAGTTCAACGAATCGCCGCAGAAGACCCGCAGGACGCGAAATCGTGCTTTATCCTCGCGTCCGATGAATTCGGCGCCGCGGGCGTCGTCCGAGGAACCATGCTCAACCAAGCGTTTCCCCGGCGTGAATTGCTCGAACATCACCTCGACCGAGGACGCATCCATATCCGGTTCGACGAGCTCGCCACGATCAACTCGATCGCCGTGCGCCACGCCCTGCGCGGAAAGCTCTGCGACATCTCAGGACAATCCACTCCCACGACCATCGCCAAGGCGCTGATGTGCGAATTGGCGGTTTGGTGCCGCGAGCAAGGCGCACTGGCGCTTGTCTTTACCGCCATCCGCGGCGTCTCGGCCGTCTTCTTCGAACACCTCGGCGCGTACGTTCTCGATCCTCTCGCACGGATGCACGGCGTCGAGCACGAACTGCTCAATATGGCGCTGCTGCTGCAAGATCCAGATCGTTTTCGGCAACAAGGAAGTCCGCTGCTGCGCTTGTGCCCCCAGCGACCGTTGACGCCCGACGAGGTGGACTGTCAACGCTACTGCCGAGAGCGACATGCCCAGATCCTGAACGGCGCCGCCATGGATCAATTCGTGTTCGCGGGGCTCAGCGCGCCGCGGTGAGTGTTTGTCGCGCCGAATCGCACCGATCAGCAGACTCGCAATCCCAGCGCGATCGCACCGCAAATGCCCGCGTCATCGCCGAGCGTCGGGGGGACGATGAATTGTTCCAGTTGCTCGCCCTGCAGCATGGGTGAAACGATGTAGCCGTTCAGCAACTGACGCACCTTGTCGCGGATTTGACGAAAGAACGTCTGCTCTCCCAGCCGTCCCGCGCGTCGCACGCTCCCGCCGACGAGGATCCGCCGCGGCGAGAGGGTGCAAATCAGGTTCGCCAGTGCAACGCCGATGTAGTGCGTCTCGAACTCCCATGCCGGATGGTCGGCCGGCAATTCGTCCGCCGGCATTCCGGCCCTCGCCGCCAGGGCCGTACCCGAACAAAGCCCCTCCCAGCAATCGCCATGAAACGGGCAGACGCCTGGGAACGAGTCGCCCGGGAGGCGCGGCAGACGAATGTGCCCCATCTCGGGATGGACGAGTCCATGCAGCAACTGACCGCGCGCCAAGCCTCCGCCGCCGATCCCGGTGCCGATGGTGACGTAGAGGAAATCATCGATCCCCTGTGCGGCGCCCCAGCACCGCTCGCCGAGCGCCGCGCCGTTGACGTCGGTGTCGAAACCGATCGGCAGCGGACCGAGCGCTGCCTGGAGCGGTGCGACGAGGGGCGTGTTACGCCAGCCGGGCTTGGGAGTGGACGTGATGGCGCCATAGGTCGGCGAGTGGACGTCAAGGTCCACGGGCCCGAACGAGGCGACGCCGAGTGCGTGGAGCGGTCCCAATTCGGTCTGTCGCTCTTGAAACCAAGCGACAACCTGCTGCAAAACGCGTGCGGGATCGGCGCCTGTCTCGATCTGCGTTCGTGCGGCGAGGCGGCTTGAGCGGCCGTCGCCGACGGCGCAGACGAATTTGGTTCCTCCCGCTTCGATTCCGCCGACCCAGCGGGTCGCCGACGTTGCCGCCATAGGAAACTTTCTACAATACGAGGAAACGCGGATTCTCCGCGGGCGACCGTCGAGATGCGCCGCGCGGTGGAATCAGTTTAACAAGGAGCCTGGATCATGCCGAGAATTCGACTCGTCGGCGGGCCGCTCGACGGCTGCAGCGTCGACCTGATCGACGACCCGCGCTGCGGCGACGTGGTGCCGTTGTCGATGAGCACCGCGTCGTCGCCCGTGTACCGAGTGATCAGATCCGACGAAGCACGGTTTGAGCCGCAACCGCCCCCTTCCGACGCGCCGCACAACGAGCTCCCTTCTCCTCGTCGGCTCGACGACGGGGAGAAGGGTCGGGGATGAGGGGGCCCAGGCTGGAAGCCTGTGCAATGGTGCTTCACAGGCTGGAAGCCTGTGCTACGGGGGTTACTCCCCGATGATTTTGATCAAGAGGCGTTTGGCGCGGCGGCCGTCGAATTCCCCGTAGAAGATCTGCTCCCAAGGGCCGAAGTCGAGCTTACCTTGGGTGATCGCGACCACCACCTCGCGCCCCATGATCTGCCGCTTCATGTGAGCGTCCGCGTTATCCTCGCCCGTGCGATTGTGCGCGTAACGCTGCGGCGAGGCGTCGAACGGCGCCAATTGTTCCAACCATTGCTGGTAGTCGGCATGCAACCCCGGTTCGTCGTCGTTGATGAACACCGACGCCGTAATGTGCATGGCGTTCACCAAGCATAGTCCCTCTTGCACGCCGCTTTGACGGACCGCCTGCTCCACCTGCGCCGTAATGTTCACAAACCCCATGCGTTGCGGGACGTTCATCGCCAGGTGCACGGTATGCGATTTCATGATGTCGTACTCCAAATGAGTCAGCCTGCCTCAGGACTTCCGCTCCCAGTTCCGCACCCCTGCATCGACGCCGCTCGATGATCGGCGCAGGTGAGTCGCTTGAGCAGCCCCAGCAGCATGACCGCCGGCGTCTGCGCCTTGATTGAATGCTTGAAATGGGCCGCCATGAGGCCCCAGGTTTCCGCCCTTCCGTCCCTGTTCGACCTTCAGTCGCACCTGCCTCCGCCTTACCTTCCGCATCGAAACACTCAGGGCGAACGCATGCCTCGGTAGACGGCTCGAATCGCCTCTTGGTTCCCCAGTAACGGGAGGTGTTCCTTCAACCGGGCCAGCCCCGCGGTTGAAATGCCGGTCCTGTCGACGTTCAGATAACATAGCTGGTTCATCTTCAACAGCGCCGCCACGCAGGCGTCGGTCACCTCCGTCTTCTCAAGATCAAGCGCCCGAAGCGACTTGCTTGTCGATAGCTCCTTGACGGCTCGATCGGTAATCTTCGTCTCCGCCAGATCAAGCCAGACGAGTTGCGGCAGCGAGGCGACATGCTTTGCCGACCGATCCGTGACGTCTGCGCCGGCGAGGTACAGTTGTTTCAGACCCGCGTGCCTGGCTAGCGCGGCGAGTCCTGCGTCCGTGACCTTGGTGCTGCGCAGCCACAGTTCGCGCAGGCCGGGCCGCTCCGAGGCCCAAGCCAGCGTCGCATCGCCGATCGACGTGCCAGACAGGTCGAGACAAATCAGATTGCTGCATGCCGCCAGCGGGGCAACACCTACATCCGTGATGAGGCGTCCGCGGAGTTCCACGCTTTCCAGTTGCGGCAGACATTTGAGCCACGCCAATTGGCGGTCATTGAGGGGCATACATCGCAGGGCGAGCCGTTTCAGTCTGCGGAATTGTCCGATGAGCTCCAGTCCTTCGTCAGTCAACTTGGGACTCGACTCTAAATGCAGCTGTTCCAGGGTCTCAGCGCAGGAAAGGAGCGCTGCAAGCAGCGTGTCGGTCATTCCATCGGGGCACACAACCGAGGTGAGCGAGGCGCCGCGACTAGGTTCGACGTTGCAATAAAGCTGCTTAAGTTGCCGGCGCAACTCGGCCGGCTTCAAAGCCGCGCCCTTTTTCAAGGGCTTCACAGGCTTCTCGATTCTTAGTTTCTTTCGCGGCGGCTGCGGCGAGAGTAGTTTCTCGCGCAGGGCGAGCAGCACTTTGCGACGTTTGGCGAGCGCTTTGTCGCCGGCTTCCTTCCAGCGGTCGAGCGACGACTCGTCATCAATCAGGCGGATCGCGGCGTCGCGGACGCGCGGGTCTAAGCGTCCGAGCGTCCATTGGGCGTCTGCGAGTGCGAACCAGATGACCGGCCCGTCGTCCGAATCCTTGAGCGGGGCTTTCCATTCCTTGAGAAACTTGTCGGTCGCCTGCGCATCATCCAACCCGCTTCTCAAGATCTCTCGATTCGCTTCCCGCGCATCCTGCGCCTCGTCATCCTCATAAATCCCGCCGCCCCAGGTTCCCATCCAACGTTCCTTTCCGGATAAGACCAACTGCTCAAGCCGCGTCTCTACTTTACATCGATCCGCGTCGTCCAACTGCGCGGGAGTCACCGTAGCGAGTCGGACTCTGCGGCGAAGCGTCGCTCCCGCTCAGACGCAAAGCGTCATCGGGCAAGGCGGCTCGCTGCTGCTGGAACAAATCCTTGACCGCCAAGACGCCGGGGTCTACTCGGACGCCCAGGGCACTCCGCTCAATTGCTATGGCGGAGGTTGGAGCAGCTTGGGAATTCGCCGTCGGCAACGCGCCCGAACTTCCCTAGCAGGCCGCATTTCTCGGACGAACGGAGTCATGAACGACGATTGATTGACGCCGACCGCTTTCTGCGAGACTGCGTTGGATCGCGGAGCGATCCACGACTAGGGGGCGGCAGGTTTGACGGCGAAGACGCGGACGCTGGCGGCGTATTCGTTGACGTCGTAGCGCGTCAGTAGATCGAGCAACCGGGCGTGCAGCGATTCGTCCGGCGGCGTCGGAGAACAGCAGGAAGATTCCACGATCGGCAACACCGAGTCCATGGACGGCGAGCAGCAACCGGCTTGATTCTCGACTTTCGCATAGGCATTGAGATCCGCGCCCGTGTCTTGCACTTCGACGGCTGCAAAACCAGCCTCGCGCAACTGTCGACGATAATCGTCGATCAGGATCGCACCCGCAATGCAGCCGACGTACGCCATCAAGTCCTGTCCCAGTTCGGGCGGCAAGGCCTTCTTGAGCCCAATGTCGCTCACCGCCAACCGCCCGCCCGGCTTCAACACTCGAAAGATGTCGCGAAACACGGCCGACTTGTCGGGCGCCAGATTGATGACGCAATTGCTGATCACGCAGTCCACCGTCGAGTCTGACAAAGGCAGACAATCGATCGTGGCTTGATGAAACTCGGCGTTCGCCGCCCCCGCCTTCCGCGCGTTCTGACGAGCCAACTCCAGCATCTCTGGCGTCATATCGATCCCGATCGCTCGCCCCGTCGGGCCGACTCGTTTCGCCGCGAGCAACACGTCCAATCCACCGCCGCACCCGAGGTCGACCACCGTCTCGCCGAGCCGCAAGCGAGCGGTCGCGGTCGGATTACCGCACGACAACCCCATGTTGGCTTCCGCCGGGATCGAGGCCAGTTCGTCGGCCGTGTAACCGAAGGCTTCCGCCACCGCCCGGACCCCCGCATGGTCGGTCGACAGGCCGCTCGTCGCCACCGCTCCGTATTTCTCTTGCACGGCTTGCTTGATTACGTCTGACATGGCTTTCTCCTTCTCTGCTTCGTTTCCGTTTCCCGCGCTCGATCAATCCGGCGACTCGTCGGCCAAGCTGGCGAGCAAGTTTTTGACTTTCGCTTCAATCAAGTCGCGCACCTCGCGAAACTCGCTGGGCGACATATCGCGAGGATCGGGAATCTGCCAATCCACTCGCCGCTTTGCTCGCACCATCGGACATTCGTCTCCGCAACCCATGGTGACGGCCGCATCGACTTCCGTCCCATCAAACTCAGCCAACCCCTTCGACGCGTGCGAAGCGAGGTCGTAGCCTGCTTCCTTCATGGCTTCGATCGCCTTGGGATTGATGCGTCCCGAGGGGCGCGATCCAGCGCTGTGCGCTTCCACTCGCCCCGCTCCATGCATCCGCGCGAACGCTTCGGCCATTTGGCTGCGGTTGGAATTTTCGACGCATACAAACAGGACTTTTTTCATGAGACTTGGTCCGATGACAGCGGCGCACCGCTTTCGTTCTGAGCATGGATGCAGCGATACACGGCCACGCCCGCGATGGCGCCGAGCATCGGGGCGGCGACGTAGATCCAGAGCGAATCGAGTTGCAGCGAGACCAGGGCGGGGGCGAGCGAGCGAACCGGATTCATGGATGCGCCGCAGATAGGGCCGGCGAACAAAGCTTCGAGCGCGATCACCGCTCCGATGGCGACGCCGGCCAGCAGTCCCTTTTCCTTCGAACCCGTCGAGACGCTTAGGATCACGAACATCAAGATCATCGTAAGCACCATTTCGAGCACGAACGACTGCAGCCAACCGCCCGTCGGGGCGGTGGCGCCGAGCGTCGCGTGGTCGGGAAAGAGCAGTCGCAAGAGGCCGCTGGCCAAGACCGCGCCGCTCGCCTGACTGGCCCAGTACGACGCGACTCGCCGTCCCTCAAACCGCCCGGCGACGTAAAACCCCAGCGTGACGGCCGGATTCAGGTGACACCCCGAGACGTCCCCGACGGCGTAGATCATCGCGAGCACGATGAGTCCAAAGGTCAAGGCGATCCCCACATGCGTTACGGCGCCGCCGCTGACGTCGTTGATCACCATCGCGCCGGTTCCGGCAAACACGAGCGCGAACGTTCCGAAGCATTCGGCTGCCAGCCTACGATCATCGGGCCTGATCACGAACAACCTCCCGTTCGCCGCCCGGCGTCTCGGTCGGTCACTTCCTCCATGAGGCACAGACCTTGGTCCAACAGCGAGCGGACGCACAGATCGACGACTCGGTAATAAATGCTGATCCCGTCCCGGCGCGAGGCGAGGATGCCCAAGTCCGAGAGGCGTTGCAGTTGATTGGAGACGGCTTGCGGCTTCATGCCGACCGAAGCGGCCAGATCGGTGACGCACAATTCGTCGGCCCGCACCAGGGCATGCAAGAGGCGTAGTCGAGTATCGTTGGCGAGCACCTTGAAGACGGCGGCGAGCCCGCCGGCCTGGATGGGCGACAAGAGGGGCCGGTCTTTGAGCGCAGGCCGAGCACAGCACGCAATCGTCGAACTCCCAGTTTGTTTCGGCATCGCCGGCTCCTTGTGACTTCACCAATACACTATATGGTGTAATAGTGAATCACAAGAGGGCAACGCATCGCGCCAACCCCGCACTTCAACACGCTGCGACGCTTGACGCATTCCCCCCGCGCAGTGAAGATGCCCGCTGCCGATACCAACTCTTCGCTCCTCTTGGGAATCGCCTGCATGCTGCGCCGAAAGTTCCTCGCCGCGTCGCTCGCCAGCTTCGCCGCCGCGCGACTCCCGCTCGCCGCTCAGCACCCGCGCGCCGCGGAACTCGCCGACGACGATCCGCTTGCTTCTTGGCGAGACGGCGCTGCGAAACGAGCCATCCTGGACTTCGTCGCCTGCACCACCAACCCCAATTGCCGCGACTTCGTGCCCGTCGCCCATCGCGTCGCCGTCTTCGACAACGACGGCACATTGTGGCCCGAGAATCCGCTCCCGTTTGAACTGGCGTTCGCCTTCGACCGAGCCCGCGCCGCGCTGGCCCGCAACCCGCAACTTGCAGAACGCCCCGCCTTCAAGGCGCTCGCCGAAAACGACGTCGCGGCGCTGGCCGCCGACCACTATCGCGGGCTGTTCGAGCTGCTGATCGCCACGCACACGGGAGAGACGGTCGAGTCGTTCGACAAAGCGGTCGCAGACTGGTTCGAGTCGGCTCGACATCCACGCTATGGAAAGCGCTATGACGAGTTGGCTTACCAACCCATGCTCGAGGTGCTGGCTTACTTGCGGCGTCACGAGTTCAAGACGTTCATTGTGTCAGGCGGCGGTGCGGCGTTCATGCGCGTCTGGTGCGAGCGAGTCTATGGCATTCCGCCTGAACAAGTCGTCGGCACGCTGTTCAAGACGCAATATGCGTTGAAGGACGACAAGCCGCAGCTCGCCATCCTGCCGGAAGTCGCCTTCATCGACGACAAGGGAGGCAAGCCGGTCGGCATTTATCAAATGATCGGCCGCCGCCCCATCGCCTGTTTCGGCAATTCCGACGGCGATCAAGCGATGCTGGAATGGACCACCATCGGCCGTTCACCCAGCTTGGGCGTTTTGGTGCACCACACCGACGCGCAGCGCGAGTACGCGTACGACGAGAAGCCGCGCAGTTCGGGGAAGTTGGTCGAAGCGCTGCGGGCGGCCCCGCAGCGCAATTGGACGGTCGTCGATATGCAGCGCGATTGGAAGCGCTGTTTTGCATTTGAGTCGCTGTGAGGCGAGATCGTCGTGGACCGCTCCGCCGGTCCAACGCCGATCCCAGGGATATCGACCAGCGAAGTCGATTCAGCCGCAGATTTTGGCCGTCCGCTTGTGCGATGGCGGCCAGGTGAAGTTAGTCGTTTCTATTTTCAACCGGGGAGAGAGCAACATGCGAGTTATGTCGAAGGGGGCGTACTGGGCGGCGCTGGGGATCGCGTTCGTCGCGACCTTGGCGATCGCGGCTTCGGCCGAAGCACAGCAAAAGAAGACCAACATCCTGGTGATTTGGGGCGACGACATCGGCACCTGGAATATCAGCCACAACAATCGCGGGATGATGGGCTACCGCACGCCGAACATCGATCGGCTGGCGCGGGAAGGGCTGAGTTTCACCGATTACTACGGTCAACAGTCGTGCACGGCGGGCCGAGCGGCGTTCATCGGCGGCAACGTTCCGGTGCGCACCGGCATGACGAAGGTGGGTTTGCCCGGCGCAAAGGAGGGCTGGCAAAAGTCGGACGTAACCATGGCCACGATCATGAAGAGCCAAGGCTACGCCACGGGCCAGTTTGGCAAGAACCATCAAGGGGACCGCGACGAACATTTGCCGACGATGCACGGATTCGACGAGTTCTTCGGCAATTTGTATCACCTCAATGCGGAAGAGGAGCCCGAGAATCGCGATTATCCGCGCGACATGAAGCTGCCCAACGGCAAGACGTTTCTCGAAGAGTTCGGACCGCGCGGCGTCTTGAAGTGCAAGGCCGACGGGCGCGGCGGGCAGACGATCGAGAACACAGGGCCGCTCACCAAGAAGCGGATGGAAACGATCGACGAAGAAACGGTCGCCGCCGCCAAAGAATTCATCACGCGTCAGAACAAAGCCGGCAAGCCGTTCTTCTGCTGGTGGAACGGAACGCGCATGCACTTCCGCACGCATGTGAAGGCCGAGCATATCGGTCTGTCGGGCCAAGACGAATACGGCGACGGCATGGTCGAACACGACCTGCATGTCGGAGAATTGCTGAAGCTGATCGACGATTTGGGCATCGCTGACGACACGCTCGTCTTGTACTCCACCGACAACGGCCCGCACTACAACACGTGGCCCGACGCCGGCACGACGCCGTTCCGCAGCGAGAAGAACTCGAACTGGGAAGGCGCTTACCGAGTTCCCTGCTTCGTGCGTTGGCCCAAGCAGTTCCCAGCCGGCGCAACGCTCAACGGCATCGTCTCGCATGAAGACTGGCTGCCGACGTTCGCGGCGATCGCCGGCGCCCCTGACATCAAGGACAAGCTGCGGACGGGCGTCGAACTGAACGGACGCAAATACCGCAACTACATCGACGGTTACAATCAGTGGGAGTATCTCAGCGGCAAGACGAAAGAATCGCCGCGACGCGAGTTCATGTATGTGAACGACGATGGTCAAATCGTCGCGATTCGCATCAACGACTGGAAAGCCGTGTTCCTGGAGAATCGTGGCGAAGCGTTCGGCGTGTGGCGCGAGCCGTTCGTGGAGCTCCGCGTACCGCTCTTGTTCAACTTGCGGCGCGATCCGTTCGAGAAGGCCCAGCACAACTCGAACACCTACAACGATTGGTTCCTCGATCGTCCGTTCGTCGTCGCACCGCTGCAAAAGTTTGCCGGTCAGTTCTTGATGACGATGAAGGAGTATCCGCCGAGCCAGACTCCCGGCTCCTTCAATCTGGATAAGATCCAAAAGACGATCGAAGCGAGTCTCAGCGGCCGCTAACCGGCCGTGACCTTGGGCAATCCAGGTTGACTTTACGGACTCAGCTTGCCAGCCAGGGCGAGGACGCTGGCAAGCTGCACCGGAACTGAGATCGCCAGTACAGTCGCGACGGGGCGGGTGTCGAAGACTGCGTTATCGGCAGTATCGGCACAACCGGAGCGTCGCGGCCGTGCATTTGCGTACCCTCGCCTGGCTGACGCTGGTCGCCTTGTTCGCCTTCGGCGGGCATCGCATGGCGAACGCGCAGACGGAATTCGTCCTCATCGACGAAAACGAGGGCTTGCTCGCACGCGAAGAGGAGCTCGGTGAAATCGAGACCGATCGCGACTCCTTCACTCCGGCCACCTCGGTCGTCGGTCGGCGTCGTTTGGTGCTCGAGTCGGCGTACACATTTCTTGACAACCGCCGAGTTCCCGAGACGCATAGCTTGCCCGAGTTCTTAGCTCGGTACGGAGCGACCGAATGGCTCGAGCTGCGAATCGGCGCGAATTACGAGGTGGGCGGCGCCGGGAATCCGGTTTCCGCCAACATCCCCGATGAACTCGAAGACGAACCGGAACTCGAAGAGGCCGCCAACGTCAGCTACGGAGTGAAGCTCGCCCTGCGCGAGCAGGACGTTTGGCTGCCGCGCAGCGCCTTGGTCGTGCAGGCCTATACTCCCACCGCCGGCGTGCTCACCGACACGCACTATGGGCTCGATTATGTCTCGGGCTGGACCTTTGCGAACCGCTGGTCGTTCGACGCGGCGCTGCGATTCAGTTCGGGCAGCCTGGAAGAAGATCGCTTCAACATTTGGGCCCCTTCGGTCGTCCTCAAGGCGCCGCTGGGCGAACGCTGGAAAGCGCACGTGGAATACTTCGGCGTCTTCAGCCAGGGTCGCCGGCGCGAGTCGGTCCAGCAATTCTTCAGTCCCGGCATCCATTACCTGATCACGGAAAACTGGGAGTTGGGCACGCGCGTCGGCTGGGGTCTGAATGATCAGTCCCCGAATTTCTTCATCAACGTGGGCGGCGGCGTGCGGTTCTAAGCAAGCGTCCGCGAGCCTTACGACGTGCGACGCAGTTCACGCGACTTCAAGAGATCGCGAATCTCCGTGAGCAGCTCTTGGTCTTTGGTCGGCGGCGGCGGCGCGGCCGGGGCCGTTTGTTCCTGCTTCTTGGACTTCATGATCCAGCCCAGGAACTTCACAATGAAGACGAACAGCGCCAGGGCGACGATCACAAAGTTGACGACTTCTCCCAGAAACAGCCCGTACGGAATCTCTTTGCCTTGAACCACCCACTTCCAGCCCAGGTAGCTTTGATCGCCCGGCGTCACGACGCTAATCAGCGGCATAATGATGTGCTTGACTAGCGAGTCGACGATTTTGCCGAAGCCGGCGCCGATGATCACGCCGACCGCCAGATCGACCACATTGCCCTTGAACGCGAAATTCTTGAACTCGTCGAACAATGAGAACGCTTGTTTCGTCGGCGCCTTGAGCAGCGACTTTGCAGCTTCCATTTCAGCCATCTTCGAAATCCTTCATGAATGAGACCCCGGGAACGCCCTCGTGCATCCCCCTCGCCCGAGGATCATACCAGCGAGCGGCGTGGGCGGCGATTTCGATTTCGATGAAGCGTTAGATTTCAAACCGCTTCATTTTGTTGTAGATGCTTTTTTCGCTGATTCCCAAGCGTCGAGCGGCCTCGGCTTTGTTCCCCCGACACGCAGCCAGGGTGTCGAGAATGGCTTGCCGCTCGAGTTCGTCGAGCGTACGCCCCGCAAGCGTCGTTGGCTCAGGCGTCAGCTCAGGCGGCGTTGGTTCTTGAGTCGTCGGCTCAGGCGGCGGCGGTTCGAGCGGCGCGGGCGCCGGCGGCGGCTCGGGAGGCTTCGCTTCGACGACGGGGGGCCCTCCCAGCGAGGGAAACCACAGGTCATCGACGCGAATCCGCTGTGACTCGCAGAAGGCCGACGCGCGTTCCAGCACATTCTCCAACTCGCGGACGTTCCCCGGCCAGCCATACCGTCGCAACCGTTCGGCGGCGTCCTCGTCACACGTCATTTCGATGGCGCCGCGGCGGCGACCGATGCGTTGCAGGACGTGCTGCACCAAGAGACCAATGTCTTCGGGCCGTTCGCGCAGCGCCGGCATATGCAGCGACAAGACGTTCAATCGATAAAACAAGTCTTCGCGAAAGCGCTTTTCGCGGCACATGGCCGCCAGATCTTGATGCGTAGCGGCGATCACGCGGACGTCGACCGTATAGACCTTGTTGCTGCCGATGCGCTGAAATGTGCGATCCTGAAGGAACGTGAGCAGCTTGGGTTGCAGTTCCAGCGGCAGGTCGCCGATTTCGTCGAGGAACAGCGTTCCTTTGTCGGCGATTTCCGCGCGCCCCGGCCGATCGCTCACCGCTCCCGTAAACGCCCCTTTGGCGTGCCCGAACAGTTCGGCTTCCACCAGATCGCGCGGCAGCGAAGCGCAGTTGACGGTGACGAACGGTCCCTCGCGCCGCGGGCCCCACTGATGAATCAAGCGCGCCACGGTCGTTTTGCCGGTGCCGCTTTCGCCCGTGATCATGACGGTCGAGTCGAGCGGTGCGACTTTGGCAACCAGACGCAGCAGGCGTTGCGTGCACGGGGCTTGCGCGACGAAGTCGCTGGCGGGCCCCGGCGCCGCCACCGCAGCGCGTAAGTCTCGATTCTCGCGGGCCAGTCCGGCCGTTCGTGCGGCCTGATTCACGCGGGCGATCAATTCGTCGCGATCGAAAGGTTTGGTGAGGTAGTCGGCGGCGCCTTGCTTCATGGCGGCGACCGCGTCCGCAATTTGCCCTTTGCCCGACACCACCATCACCGCCAGATCAGGGAACCTCGTGCGTGCTTGCTGTAAACATTCCAGCCCTGACGCATGCGGCATTTCGAGGTCAAACAGCGCGAGCGAGACGTCGTGCGAGAGTCGACTTAACGCCTCGCGACCGTCGGAGGCCGTGACGCATTCAAAGCCGGCGGCGGCCAAGTATCGTTGGAGCACTCGTAGCGTGACCACGTCGTCGTCGGCGATCAAGACCTTGATGCGCTCGGCGCCGTCGGGCGTCATATTGTCTAAGTCGGAACCCATACCGATTCGTCCATAACGCCCTGGGGACAGGGACGCCGCCCCATGATGACAACGCCTTCTGTGTCCGTAGCAAATATAGGCGATCCCCCAGTTTGGCCGCTGGCGTCCCGAGGTCGTTCGTCGAGAATCGCCGGCCGGAAGCGTGCGGCGACGTGCTGACGTGTCAATTATAGCGATCGCAGCGACGAGTCTGGAAAGGCCAGTCGTCTGCTAGCCGTTCTCGGTCGTCGCCCCACGTCAGTTGCTGAACAGCTGCTGCAAGCCATAGGTAAAGAAGCTGAACAGGGCGAAGTTGGTCGCCTCCTCGACGGCCGAGTAGCGGAGGATGAGCACGTCGCCCGAGTGGACCAGCAATCGTTCACGGGGATTCATGATGGCGCGATCCAGATCGACGGCAATCGTCACCTGACTGCCGTTCGCGGTCCGGCGGATGACGTACAGCTTCGAGGGGCTCGCGCCGCCAAGGCCCCCGATGAGTCCGCCGGTCGGGTTGGCGCCGAGTCCCTTGCCGGCGACCGCCACCGCGCTCAACACATCCAGATCGTAATCGCGCGGCAGCGGAAACTGACCGGCGGGCAGCAAGCCGCCCGTGTAGAACACCTCGGCGTCGCGCGATTCGACGTAAATGATGTCGCCATCGTGGAGCACGACGTCCTCCGGCCGAAAGCGGGGCGTGTCGCCGGGCGGCAGCCGCAGCGGGATGCGCACGACCGACTCATCGTCGGGCGGGACCACCGGGTATTGGCAGCGGTCGCCAGAACGTGCTTCGTGGTACTGCCGCACAAACTGGTCCCGCTCGTTCCAATCGGTCGACTTCTGTCGCCAGATCAAGATTTCGCTCTTGGCATTGAGCCCCGGGAGTCCGCCGGTTTGGGCCAAGGCGTGCAGGACGTCGTTCTCGTAGGCCGGTAGATCGACGACGAACCCGCGCCCTGTTTCTGCGCTGCCCGCCGTCACTCGTCCGCCTTGCCGCCCGCCGGGCAACGCCAACTCTTGCGGTCCATCCTCGCGGACCACGATCACGCGCGACGTGCGTTTACGCAACAAACTGACGGACGTCCGATCCTGATCGGGACGCAAGATTTTCTGCTCGTCCAAATACAACGCTCGCACGCGTTTCTCGGCCTCCGCCACGGTGAGACCGCGCACCGGCAGCGGCGGCACCAACGGCAGCGAGATCGAGCCGTCGTCGCGCACCGGTACGGGATAACCAAACGACGGCTTCACGTCGCTTCCTGGCGCCGGCAGATGCACGGGCGCCGGGGCGTCGGGGGCGCCCAGCGCTCCTTCGACGTAGATGCTCAACACGTCGCCGACGTCGAGTCGGTAATCGGCGGGCGGGTTCTGTCGCAGCCGCGCCAGGTCGATGGGTTGGAGATTGTTTCGCGGTTCGGCCAACAGTTCGTCGGGAACCAGTCGCGCGGGGACGGCGCGAATCGGCGACAGCAATGACGTGCAGCCGCCGGCCGTCCCGAGCACTCCTAGCAGAACCGCCAGCCCTAACAGCAATGTTCGACGACGACTAACGCGCCGGAATTCCCTCATGGCGTCTCTCCGAAGCGTTCGGAGGTCCGCTCTTGGTCCGGCGACTCGCGCGGCGTTTCGTCCGGATAGGGAGGCGGCAAGTCGGAGGGCGAGGGAGCGGGAGAGGGCGTCAGTCCTTCCAGCGTCTCGGGAGACGATTCGCCAGGCGGAGGCGCGACGAGCCGCGTCGTGGGAGGCAGACGGCGAAAGGCGCCCGCGCCCTCTTCCTCGGCCGCGATCACCCCCTGATCAAAACCCGCGAACCAAGCCGCGATGCGATTACGTCCTTCGGGATTCTCGAACTTCGCGCCCCAATAGGAGCGCGGCGGCAGCGGAGGTCGACAACCGTTTTCGCCGCGACTGATGTTCACGTATCCAGCGCGAAAGCCGGCTTCAAAGTCGCGTTTGTCGGGCGGATCGCCGCAATCGGCCAAGTACCGTCGCCAGGCTTCTCCCGCCGCCGCTCGCCCGTGCATTCCGGTAATGAACTCGTCGACGGCGACCGTGTATTGCAGTTGGTCGTGCAAGAGGACGAACGGAGCGCACCCGGTCGTCAACAGGACCGGCAAGAAAGCCGCGATGGCTCCCTTGATGACTCTTTTGATGACTGCCGCGATGGTCGATGCGCGCGACCGAGCGACGAGCACGCCGTGCGTCCTCTCGCCGCCGTCTGTCGCAACCAGCGCCTCATGCGCCATAGGGTATCTCGCCCCGAACACGGAACTTATCGAGCTTTCTTTTACGGCCAATACCAGACGCACCGGCCGCATAGCAAGATCAATTCGTCGCTATCCGGCCGCGCCGAGCCCCTCGCTCCTAAGCCTTTACCACTTTGTCTCGTCCGAACTCGACGGCGCGAGTCGCATTGCGCGTATCGACGACCAAGCGGGCATGCCGGACGATGTGGTCGTAGTCGAATCGCGAGTGGTCGGTCGCGATCAGCACGCAATCTTGCGCGGCCAAGAATTCGGGCGTCAGCTCTTGGCTCGACATGGCCGGCAGAGAGTAATGCCGCATAGGGGGCAGGTGCGGAATGTGTGGATCGCTGTAGGAGACCACGGCGCCCAGCGCCGCGAGTTGCTTGAGCAATTCGAACGAAGGGCTTTCGCGCGGGTCGTCAACATCTTTCTTATACGCCGCGCCCAGTACGCAGATTCGGCTGTTCTTGACTGACCGACCGCAATCGTTCAGCGCGGACGTAAGCTTCTGAATGACGAAATGCGGCATGTTCGTGTTGATCTCGCCCGCCAGTTCGATGAAGCGCGTCGTCATGCCGTGGCAGCGAGCCAACCACGTGAGATAGAACGGATCGATGGGGATGCAATGGCCGCCCAAACCGGGTCCCGGATAGAACGCCTGAAAGCCGAACGGCTTCGTCTTCGCTGCATCGATCACCTCCCAGACGTCGATGTCCATACGATCGAACAACACCTTCAGTTCATTGACCAGCGCGATGTTGACGGCGCGGTACGTGTTCTCCAGGATCTTCGCCGCTTCGGCCGCTTCCAGGCTCGACACGGGGATCGTCTTCACGACGGCGCTGCCGTACAGCGCGACGGCCGCATCCCGACTCCGATCATCCAACCCGCCGACAATCTTAGGGATCTGCGATGCGGTGAAGTGAGCGTTGCCCGGATCTTCGCGTTCCGGACTGTAGGCCAAGAGAAAGTCCTGACCGCAAACCAAGCCGGCGGCTTCGAGGATGGGCAACATGACTTGCCGAGTCGTGCCCGGATAGGTGGTGCTCTCAAGGACGATAAGTTGTCCAGGACGCAGGCATTTCGCGATGGCCTTCGTCGTCTCTTCGATGCACGTCAGGTCAGGATCGCGGCTTTGGTTCAACGGCGTCGGCACGCAAATCAGGATTGCGTCCGCTTCGGACAAGCGCTCCATCTCGGCCGTCGCCTCAAAGCGTTCCTCCGCCATCCACTGCTGCACATCGCTGGAGGGAATCGACTTGATGTAGCAATCGCCCGTTTGCAGTCGAGCGACCTTGCGTGCATCGACGTCAAAGCCCAACGTCTTGAAGCCGCCGCCCACAAAAGCCCTAACCAACGGCATACCGACGTATCCCAGCCCGACGACCCCGATCAGCGCCGTGCGGTCCTGGATGCGTTGCTCCAGCGTCGCGATCGCACTCGTTTCGCATCCCGTATCCAGTTCTGCCAACTTTTGAATCATGACTGCATCTCCCGTGAAAATTCTTGGTGTTCGGAATCAGCGGCGGCAGCGACTGGCTATGCCACCGTGGTCTTGGTTTGGACTGTTGCGTCGAGCGTCGCCGGGCGCTGTGCATGCGGCGCTGCCGCCGGCTGACTTTGCTCGCAAAGCCACGCACGGTAGTAATCGATGGTCCGCCCCAGGCCCTCGTCAAAACTCACGACCGGTTCGTAGTTCAAGAACTCTTTGGCGGCGCGAATGTCGGCCAGACTGTGGAGCACATCGCCGACGCGCGCCGCTTTGTGCTCGGGTTGGATGGCGGTCTGGAGACGCTGTTGCAGCGAATCGATCAATTGCAGCAGCGAGGTGGATTGGCCCATGGCGACGTTGAAGACGCGTCCCGACGCCCGCTTACTCGCCGCCGCCGCACACAGGTTGCCATGCACGACGTTGTCGATATACGTGAAGTCTCGCGACTGGGCGCCGTCGCCGAAGATGACCGGGGACCGGCCCTTCAGCAAGGCGGTGATGAATAGCGGGATCACCGCCGAGTAGGGACTGGCCGGGTCTTGCCGCGGCCCGAAGACGTTGAAGTACCGCAAGCAGATCGTCGACAGGCCGTACGTCGCCGCAAAAGCACGGCAGTAGTACTCGCCGGCCAACTTCGCGGCCGCGTAGGGCGAAACTGGCTGAGCCGCCAGTTGCTCGTGTTTTTGCAAGTCTTCGCAATTTCCATACGCACTGCTTGAGGCCGCATAGACGAAGCGGCGCACGCCGTGGAGGCGAGCTGCATCGAGCAACGCGACGGTCGACGTGACACAGTCGCGGTGCGAGGCCAGCGGGTCTTCGACGCTCCGGGACACAGACGGCAACGCCGCCTCGTGGAAGACCGTGTCGACCCCCGCTACGGCCGCTGAGGCGACATGCGGGTCGGTCGCATCGCCGACGATCAACTCCACGTCGTCCTGCACAGCTTGCAGATTTGCCAGCGAACCAGTGCTCAAATTGTCGAGCACTCGGACGCGCTCCCCGCGTCGCACCAGGGCGTGAACCAGATGCGACCCGATGAAGCCGGCGCCGCCTGTAACGAGAAAGGTTTTCATGATTGGCCTACGGAACGAAATGGATGGTAATTTTGGGAGGACTCAGCCCGCCGCAGCTCCGTCGGCGACGGCCATCTCCGCAAGATGCGAATGGCGCGCCAAACGTCTTTCGTCCGACGAAAGGGCTGCGAAACCGCGCTCCGGTCCAGAAACCTGTAACTTTGACAGCATCGCGCTGGTGCGACGCTCGATGTCCGCCATCTCTAGGGTCAGTTGTTCCAACACGCTGACGCCGGCGGCTTGTGCAGCGGCCGTAGCAGAGCGGTCGAGACGTGCGAGCGTGCGGCGATCGGCGTCCCATGACTGCGCAACTTCGGCGTCGGACCGGCCGTCTTCGAGCGCCGCCTGCAAAAAGTACTCCGACTCACGTTTCCACATCCGCACGATCGCCCGCAACGACTCGCGCGCACTGTCGGCAGCTTCTTCGGCGTCCTCGATGGCCGCGGCGACCGCCTGTTCACGACGCCAGGCCGCGGCGCGCCACGCATCGCAGTCTTCGTCATAGGACTCCGCGAATCGTCGCAACCCCGCTGCGAGTTGCTCTACTTGAGTGATGTTTCCCAGAACCAATTCGTCCAACAGATCCTGGACTCGCGATTCGCGAACTAGGCAGCCTCCGAGGTCGATCCAGCCATCCAGCGAGCCGTCGTCTGGGTCGTCAGCCCGGGCGTCGATGAACGAAGCGATAGGCGACGCGTCCAACGCGTCTGCGTCAGGCGAGTCGTCTTCGCAACGACGAATGGCGTCTTCCGCGAGCCAACGACGGATGGCGCGGTCGTAGAGATCGAATCCGCGGCGAGCGTCGCGCGGCTTGATGAGCACGCCCGAAAACTCGATCCACTCTTGCTCTTCGCGTGCGCTCGCGCACAGTTGCTGCAGCAACGTCCGAGCTCGCAGCATCCGCTGCAATGTGAATGGGCTCAGGACGTCGTGATTCAGCAGATCGCGACGGTCCGCGGCGGGACGGCGATCGCGCGATTGCCACTTGCGCTGATCGCGCCAGGGGCCGATGCGCATCAAGTTGACGGCCGGTACGAGTCGCGTTGCGCCTTGATGTTCCAGGATGGTGGAGAACGGGAAGTCGCGCGTGTCGAACTCCCCGCGATGCGCTCCCAGCACGATCGAGAAGGCGCCGATGTTCGCAGGCCAACAGACGCTGCTGGACCCGCCCGTTTTGCAGCCCCGTTCCAGGACGCCGTAATGCACGGGCCCCGTTTTGTAGGCATGGTTGCACTGCGTCGTCCCGGCGCCCGCATTGAAGTAGGACGTCTGCATCGCGATCAGCAGCGTCGCTTTGTGGTGCGTCACGGAATACGGCCCCGCCAAGGCCGAGCACGCTTCCCCGCGGAAAGCTTCCGAGTTGGCGAAGAACAGCGAGTCGACGGCGGAAAACTGATCGCCGATCCTCACACCCTGGCCGACGAAACAGCGAGTCACTTGCGCGGCGCCAGTGATGGAACTGCCGGCGCCGACGATGGAGTCGACAAGCGTCGCCGCCTCGCCGATTTCCACCGGCCCATCGAGGCGGCTCAACAAGGTGCAATTCTCGACGCGCCCCACGCCGACCAGCCGCGCCGCCATGCCGATGCGCACATTTCGTAAATCGCCGCAGCGACGGAGAATGGCTTGATCTCCCACCTGGCTGCGCCCGCCGCGTTGCCGCGCCGCGTACTCGTGCGACAACTGCACCAGCCGAGTTCGAACGGCGTCGCGTTCATTGGTCATCGCGAACAGGGCGGCGATGTTGCTGGTAAGTTCGTCGAAAATCGGCACGATGAGCCCGCCGTCTTCGCGCAAGATATGCACTTCGACGCCGTTTCCAAATGTGGCTTCGAGGTCGGTCGTAATCGAACCGATATCGCAAATCACGACGCCTGAACCAACGTCGCAGCGAGTCAGAGTTTCACGGACCTCGTGAATCAATGTTCGGTCGCCGACGCTGCAGTCCTCCAGCGTCGCTCGACGAATGCCTGCCGGTCGAATGACGCCGGGCAGGACCTCGACGTCGCCGTCGAGCCACCCCACGGTCGCATCGCCTAAGAACGTGACATCTTGCAGGCGAGCCAGCGGCGTACGACGGTCGATCCGCACGCGGCGCCAGTCTTCGGCTCGACACCCTTGTCGCTCCAGTTGCAGGATGTCAGTCAAGTCGAGCGTCCCGAGCCACTGAGGATCGGGGCCCGTGGGGCCGGAATTCGAAGCGACTTCAGGGACGGGCAGACGGCGAATCATGGACGGAATCCTTAACGTTGGTGTGTCGCCGCATCCCAGAAGCAACCTCCGTGCCAAACGTTGAAAGTGCAGTCATCCGCGCAATCTCGGCCCCTTTGACTTGAGCGGGGCTGAAATGTTTTCAGGATTCAGCGGCGTCCGCGGACGGCATCCGGCACGAACTACCGGATGCCGGCGCGTTCCACCGCCGACTGCATGTACTTGCGCCGTCGCCGAGCTTGGCACGCGGCGTGCATTCTGGAAGGTGTATGAACCCTCGCCGACTGCCTTCGAACTCGCCCTCTCTTGCCGCGGATGTTGAATGGCGTTCAACGCCGCTGCCCATCGACCCTCCAGTCGTGAGTGCAACGCCCGATCCCGGCACGCTGGCCGCGTGCGTCCTTCGCCACTGGCTGTCGGCCATCTTGCTCGCAACGCTGACCGGCGTTCTCGGCAGCGGCGCCGCGTACATCGTCATCGCGGCGAAGTACAAAGCGACCGCCATGGTTCGATTGGCCGGGCCGAGCGGGTTGATTGAGAAGCCCAACGAGTCGTCGAATGCACAGCGAGAATTCCGCAGCACGCAGCAAGAAATTCTCCGCATGCCGCACGTCCTCAAGTTTGCGCTGGAGCAACCAGACGTCCGCGATCTGGACATTTTGGACGTCGACCCCGATTCCATCGACGAACTCAACGGCTGGCTGGTGCTTGAACTGCCCCGTAGCTCGGAAATCCTTCGCATCTCCGTCCAACACGAGCGGGCCGACGTCGCACAGACCCTCGCGAACGCCGTGACGACGGCCTATCTGTACGAAGTCCGACACCAGAAAGAAGAAGACCTGGACAAACGTCTCAAGGCGCTCGACAAGCTTCACTCCGACACCGACGCCAGGTTGGCGGAAGCGTGGACCAACCTTCAACAGTTGGCCCGCCAACTGGGCGCCGGCGATCCGGCCGCGCTCTCGATTCAAGTGCAGGCCGAGATCGAGAACTATCGTGCCTACTCGAGGCGACTGCGCGAGATTCGCGCCGAGCGGCGCGAGGCGGAGCGCGTGGTCAAGGCGATTGAAGAGAACTCGGACACGCTCAATAAGGAGATGCCCGAGGACGCGTCGATGCACAGCGTGAAATACGCCATGTTCCAGGCGCGACTGAAGAAGGAAGCCGCATTGCGGAAGTGGGGCGAGAAGCATCCGGACGTGCTGGCTGCGCAACAGGAAGAAGACCTGTTGAAGGAGTTCTACCAAAAGTCGGCGGCCGAACAGCCGTCGCCCGCACAGCCCAAGGATCGCAAGTCAGAGATGCTCGCCGAGCCGTTGTCGACGATCGCGCGGTTGACCAATGAGGAACAGGCGCTGACGGAGCTGGTGAAAGAGATCGATGAACGAATGGAGCTGATCGGCGGCGACGCGGCCGCGAAACTCGAAATTCTGCGCAACGATATCAACCGGATGGAGAAACTGAGCGATCGGTTATGGCAGACGCGCGAGTCGTTGCAAGTGGAGCGACATGCGGACCAGCGAGTGCAACTGGTCGCGACCGCATCTAAACCGCAGCAGCGCGACGAGTCGAAGCGGAAGAAGTTGACGATCATGGCGGGCGGCGGCGGATTCGGTTTTGTGCTCTTCGTCGTCGCCGTCCTCGAGTTCCTTACGGGCCGACTCCACTCGCCGCGTGAACTGGAGCGTCGCACGGGCGTGCCCGTGGTCGCCCACTTGCCGAAACTTCCGGCGTCGCTGTCGGCTCGTACTACGTTGTCGAGTCATTCCCAAACCAAACCGCTCCGCTCGCAACTGGATCTATTCGTCGCCAGCCTGGTCCATCATCCGTTGGCGAACGACGCGCAGGTGTTCTTGGTTAGCTCGGCATCGAACAACGAAGAGCGCGCGAACGTCGCGTTGCATTTGGCCGGCACGCTGGCTCGCTCTGGTCAACGCACGGTCCTGCTGAATCTGGACTTCCGTGAGCCGACGAGCGATGGCGACGCATTCTTTGACGGACTGACGGTCGCCCGCTTGTTGGCGAACGGCCCCGACGAATCCGCAGACGAGACGTGGCACGACTACCTGGATCGCGTCGACTGCCGCACGCAGTTGGAGGGACTCGATTACCTGCCGGCTGGCGCAGCGGACCGCAGCCCGCTCGCCATACTCATGAACCCGCGTTTGAAGTCGCTGCTGGCGGCGTTGCGCGAGCGGTACGTCTTCATCGTTCTCGACGCGCCGCCGGTGCTGGAATTCCCGGATGCGGTGCACGCGGGTTGTTTGGCCGACGTCGCCGTGTTGGCGGCGATTCGTAATCAATCGCGTGCGGGAAGCATCAATCAGGCGCGCAGCCGTCTCAACGCGATCAACCTGCCGGTCGTTGGCACGCTAATTGCCTAGTTTTTCTCGACGCCCGCAAGACTCCCATTTTTACCGTCTTGCACCGACGATCCCACTCCTGCTCGAAAGGACCCCTGAAATGTCGACTGCCTTGAATGCCCCGACCTCGCCGTCTCGCGCTAGCTCGACGCGGCCCACCGGCGCGAGCGTCCCGCAGCGTCCGTCGCCGACGAACCCGCAGTGTTTCTCGCGACAAGATCCTCGTGGGTTGTCGCTCACGCGCGGCGCACAGCGTTACCTGCGATATCGGCGAGCGCTCGACATCGCGGTCGCCGGCATCCTGCTGGCGTTGTGCGCGCCGCTGCTCGCCGCGCTCATCGCGGCCATTCGACTCACGTCGCGCGGCGGCGCGATTTATTCGCAACGGCGCGTCGGTCTGAACGGCCAAGTGTTCACGATCTACAAACTGCGAAGTATGCGACTGGATGCCGAGCGTACGACCGGCGCCGTCTGGTCGCTGCCTGGCGACCCACGGATCACGATGGTGGGACGCTTTCTCCGTTGGACGCACTTCGACGAGTTGCCGCAGTTGGTGAATATTCTGCGTGGAGACATGGCGTTGATCGGGCCGCGCCCCGAGCGTCCGGAGATCGTGGCCGATCTGGCGCAGCGCATTCCTCACTATCTCGATCGACTCAAGGTTCTCCCCGGCGTGACGGGACTGGCGCAAGTGTCGCTGCCTCCTGACACCGATTTGCAAAGCGTCCGTCGCAAGACGGCCCTGGATCGTCGGTATGCCGAAGCCGTGGGACTCGGACTCGACCTGCACATCCTGTTCTGCACCTTCATGATGTTGTTTGGATTGCAGCGTCGAGTCGACGCGAGTGCGTGGCAGTCATTTACTCCGACCACGACCAACGCCTAGGAATGGTAGGTCGAGCCATGCAGTATTTCTTCTTCACCGTGCTCAACGCGATCCTGTTCATTCGGCCGGGAGACTTGGTGGAATCGCTGGAGCCGCTGCAGCTGTATCAGCTGGCGATTCTGGCGTGCCTGGCGACGACCTACCCGCAGGTGCTCGCTCAATTCGACTCCCAGGCCCTTTCGCGAAGGCCGATGACCGTTTGCGTGATCGGCCTACTCGCCGCGATCGTGCTCTCGCAACTGCAGTTCGGCTCGATTTACGACGCCCGCACCTCCGGCTTCGACTTCGCCAAGATTCTGCTGTACTTCCTCCTGCTGCTAATCAATCTCGATACGCCCGCGAAGTTCCAGAAGTTTCTCACGAGCATCGTCATCTTCACGGTGATCGCGGCCGGGTTGGCGCTGGCCCAATACCATCAGATCGTCGACATTCCCGCGCTGGCGGCATACGAGCAACGCGAGGTCGACGAGGAGACGGGAGAAATCATCGTGTTCTCGCGGTTGTGCGGCGCCGGGATCTTCAACGATCCCAACGACGTTTGCCTGCTGTTGATGTTCACGTTGATGATTTGTCTATATCGGTTTCTTAAGCCAGGCGCGGGACCTTCGCGCTTCGTGTGGCTCGCCCCCGCCCTGCTCTTCCTTGTCACGTTCCTCGAAACCAAATCGCGAGGCGGTTTCATTGGACTGATGGTGGCGCTCAACGTACTCATCATCTCGCGCATCGGCTTTCGCAAGGCGATCCCCCTGTGGATCGTGGCGGCGCCCGCAGTGCTCGTGGTGTTCGGCGGCCGCATGACCCGCATCGAGGTCGACGGCGGCACGGGCCAACATCGGATTCAATTGTGGCGCGAGGCGCTAGGGCTGTTGCGGGATCATCCGCTGTTTGGCGTCGGGCAAGGAATGTTGCCGGAATACACGCGCCTTGTCGCACACAATTCATACGTCCATGCGTTCGCCGAATTGGGCGTGTTCGGAGGTACGTTGTTCGTCGGCGCCTTCTACTTGGCGTTTACGGAACTGCGCAAGCTGCGGACGCGCCCCGAACTGACGCCGGATTCCGAGTTCCAACGGTTGCGTCCCTATTTGCTCGGCATCCTCGCGGGCTATGCGACCGGAATCCTGACGCTGTCGCGCGTCTACATCGTGCCGACCTACCTCATGCTGGGACTGGCCGCCGCCTACCTCGAGATCGCACGAGCGCGTGAGCCGGCTCGTCATAGTGTCTTCGCCGTCGTCGACGGCAGGTTGTTCGGCAGGCTGGCCGGGGTTGGACTCGCGTCCCTCGCCTCGCTCGAAATCGGCTCGCGACTGATGGTTCACTGGGAGTGATGAGATGACCGGCAAACGACAAGTCTTGCGCAATCTGAATTGGAATTGGGCCGGCATCTTCGGCGACACGATCGTCTCGTTCTTGCTCTGTCCTTACCTGCTGAAGCACCTGGGCGCCGAGCACTACGGCGCCTGGATCATGCTCGGTTCGCTCACCGGCTACTTCGGGCTGCTGGACCTGGGCATCCGCGGTTCGGTGGGAAGATACGTCGCCTACTATCGAGCCAAGAACGATCCTGTCGCAGCTGGAGAGATCGTCTCCACCGCGCTGCTGCTACTTTCACTGGCGGGCGTGCTCGGCGCGGCCGGCGTCTCGTTCGCTGGACTCTGGGCTGATTGGCTGCTGGCAGGCGAATTTGCGCCCGAAGAGCTTCCTAGTTTGCGTTGGGCGGTCGTGTTGAGCGCCGCGACGCTCGCACTGCAGTTGCCGCTGAATGTGGCGGACGGCGTTCTTTGGGGCTGTCAGCGCTTCGATCGACTCAACGCGGTCCGTATTCCCAGCGACCTTGCCCGCGGCGCTCTTTCGGCTCTCGTCGTCGCCTACGACGGCGGGCTCGTCGCGTTGTCGGCCGTCGCCCTGGGACTCACGTTGGCCGGCGGCCTGGCAAAGCTGCGTCTCGCACGGCAGTCGGCGCCGGAAATCTCCTGGCATCCCCGCCGGATTGCTCGACCACGACTCCGCGAAGTCTGCTCCTTCGGCATCTGGAGCACGCTGCGATCGATCACCACCATGATCCCGGCCCGCGTCACGCCGCTTCTCGTCGGCGGCATCCTCGGCGTCTCCGTCGTGACTCCCATGTCGATCGCCGCGAGGCTGATTGCCGCCTCGAGCGCCATCTTGGTGGCGGCGACGGGCGTCGTGACGCCGATCGCCACCGCACTGCATGCGGCCGGCGATCGCGAGCGCGAACGACAATTGCTGTTGGAGGGCGGCAAGTACAGCTTGGCCGCCGCCAGTCTGTTTCTCGCCCTCTTCACGCTGCTCGGCCGACCCCTGCTCCACCTGTGGGTCGGGCCCGAGATGGACGCGGCGTACTGGATTCTGATCGTGTTCGCAGGCGGGCGCTGGCTGAGCATGTCGCAAGTGGTTACCCGCGGCATCATCACCGCCCAGGCCAAACATCGCACGCTGGCGTTGTCGAGCATCGTGCAGGGAGTCCTGACGCTGCTTCTCGGTCTGGCATTGATCCAGCCTTGGGGCGCGGTGGGCATGGCGATCGCCGTCGCGATCGGGGACGGCCTGTGCGAAGGACTGTTCAGTTTGATCTACGGCTGTCGGGTCGTGGGGGTCTCGCTCCGGGATTACCTCTGGACCGTCGCCAGCGCCGCCGCGCGCAGCGTGCTCGTCCCCTGTGCGCTGTTGGCGGCGGCGTTGCAGTGGCGCCCCGTCGAGACTTGGCTCGACTTAATCGCATATGGCACGACTTTTGCAACTGCAAGCATCGTCGGCACGGTGTGGGCGAACGAGGGCGCCGTCGGTCCCCTCCTCGCCAAGTTCCGGGCCGCCCGGTCGGAGAAACGTTCATGCGCTACCTGATTGACGGCTGCTATGGCGACGGAAACGTCGGCGACGAATGCCTTTTGCTCGCCCTGGCGCAGCTCGTCCGCCGCACCGACTCCGCCGCGCAGATCGTGGCGATGAGCTCGACGCCGGCGGAAACCACGGCGGAAACGGGACTCGCCGCCATCGCGCAGTGCAATCCGCTAGGCAGTAATCTTTACGGTTCGATCGCCAAAGGGCTGCTCGCCGAGACCGTGCGCCAGATTCAAGCGGCCGACGTGTTTCTGCTTGGGGGCGGCGAGTTGTTTCGGGATCAGCCGGGCTATCGCGCTGCATTTGGCATGTTTTACCGGCTAAGAATCGCCCGACGGCTGGGAAAACGCGTGTTGGCGGTCGGGGTGGGAGCTCAAGCGGCGACGCGGTGGTGGGGGACTCGCGTGCTGCGCGGCGCCGCGCGGGCCTGCGACCGGATCGTTTGTCGCGACTCGGAATCGCTGGAGCTGATTCGGGACTGGCGCGAATCGGCGGCCGATTCCCTGGCGGCGCCCGACTTGGTCTTCTCGCTCGACTGGCGCCAAATTCGCGAACAGGCCGCCGCCCTGCGTGCCGCGGAAGCCGCCGACTCCGTGCGCTCGCCAGTTCTGGCCGACGCGCCGACGATCGGATTCGCCGTCAAATCGCTGCCGCGAGGCCATGCACGCGGGCGAGAGGTGAACGAGCAATTGATGCCGACCGTCATCGAGACGTTGGCGCATGTTTCGCAAACGCAACATTGCCGACTTCAGGTGCTCCCCTTCGCCGCGGACGACGCGGCGTTGGCGGCCCAGGTCGAGGAACGCTTACGCGCGGCCGGCGGCGTTTTGCGGCCTGCCCCCGCGGCGCGCATCGAACCGTTGCGGCGAGCGGTCTCCCGTCTCGACGCGCTCGTCGCCTTGCCGCTGCACGCGTCGATTTTCGCCTTCTCTTGCGGCGTTCCAGCCCTTGGTTTGGCCTACGATCGCAAGGTGCAGCGACTGTACGATTCCTTCGGCGTGAGCCGTTTTTGTCGAGACGCCGCCGCGTGGAATCGCGCCGCGCTGGCTCAGTCGCTTTCCGAACTCTGGCCCCAGCGGCGTGCGTTGGGCGTGGAACTTGCGGCGTCCGCGGACCGAGCGGCGGCGCGAATCCAAGGGTCTTTCACACACCTCACTTCTTCGGCTTGAACCTGTCATGTCTACGCTGCCTTTGACCGCCGTCAGCTTTGCGGCCAGCCTTGCCGCTCCGCTTCGTGTCAGCGTCGTCATCCCCGCCTATCGAGCGGCGGAGACGATTGGTCGCGCCCTGGAGAGCGTCTTGGCCCAGACGTGGCCAGTGCATGAAATTCTGGTCATCGACGACGGCAGCCCGGACGATCTGGATGCCGCTCTGGCCCCGTACCAGGGACGCATCACGCTGCTGCGGCAAACCAATCAGGGCGCTGCGGCGGCGCGCAATCTGGGACTGGATGAAGCCACAGGCGACCTGATCGCCTTTCTCGACGCCGATGATCAATGGAGCCCCGACAAGCTTGAGAAGTGCGTGCAGACGTTCGTGAAATGGCCCGAAACGGGGTTGGTCGCCAGCCGGTATTTTCTACAGGATGAGACCTCGAGCAGGCCGATCCTCTTGGGTCCAAGCTCCGCTCGTTGCTTGCCGTCGCATCGGGTCGCGCCGCCCGAGGTTCTGGACTACGCCCGAGAAATCTCGACGCCCACAGTGGTGGTCCGCCGTTCGGCGCTTGGTTCGCAACGGTTCGACCCCACGCTGACGACGGCCGAGGATCGCGACCTGTGGATCCGCCTACTGCTGGCCACGCCCGTCCAACTGCTCGACGAGCCGCTGTGCCGCGTCTACCACCGCCCCGATTCGCTGTCGCATGCAAACATCGATGCCGACAGTCGTTGCATGTTGGAGGTGATCCGCCGTTACACGCCCTGGTTTGGTCCGCTGGCGGCGCGACGTGAGCGGGCCTACGTCGAATACAAATGGGCGGCTGGCCATCGCCGTCGGATTCACGCCTTCGGACACTGGCTCCGCAGCGTCTGGCTGTGGCCGCTTCCGTTCGCGAAGAAGCGGACTCGCTGTCACCTGGCGCGCCCGCGCACGCTCTTATCCCTGCTGCGTCCTCGCCGGGGACGGTAAATCTTTCCGACATGCGTCTTGGCACGCGATTTGTATTGAGTAGGTCGAACGGCAGTTGCACCGCAGCACAGCTCGGTCAACGCCGCCGACGCTCTCACCCAGATTGCGAGTCGCATCATGTCTACGTCTTCATCGCCGTTGCGAGTCGCCCATGTGGCTTTCAGTTTGCGCACGGGCGGCATGGAACGGCTGCTCGTCGAGTTTGCTCGGCACCATGACCGGACGGCGACGCAGCTCTCCTTCTATTGCCTGACCGATGAAGGTCGCCCGGCGGAGGACATTCGCGCCGCGGGGCGCCCCGTCGAATCATTGCATAAGGCGGCCGGGTTTCGGCTGCGCACCGTGTGGCAACTCGCGCGACGTTTCCGACGCGAGCGAATCGATGTGGTACACACGCACAATTCCGGGGCCATGATCTACGGCGCCCTCGCGAGCCGCTTCGCCGGCGTTTCCGCCGTCGTGCACACGCGGCATGGCCAGCGTTTCGGAGCCGGTCGACGTCAAACGCTGACCTTTGCTCAGATGACCAAACTGGTGGATCGCGTCGTGAGCGTATCGCGCGACGGCGCCTGCCAATCGTTGCGCGAAGGAATCGCGCCGTCGCGAGTGCAGACGATCTGGAACGGAATCGACCTGAGTCGCTTTGCGTTCCGCGGCGCCCAACCAGGTCGGCCTGCAATCCTGGTCGCACGCATGGTCCCCGAAAAGGACTTGCCGACGCTGCTCGCCGCCGTCGAACTTGTGGTGCAACGCGAGCCGACGTTTCAGTTGCGTTTGGTCGGAGACGGGCCGGCGCTGGCCGCGGCTCGCGCTCGCGCCGCCCGTGGTGCGTGGGGCCGACATCTCGAATTTCTGGGAGAGCGTTCCGACGTCGCCGACCTGCTCGCCGACTCCTCGCTTTTCGTGCTCTCCTCGCGCACCGAAGGAATCTCGCTCACGTTGCTCGAAGCGATGGCCTCCGGCCTGCCCGTCGTCGCCACGCGCGTCGGCGGCAATACCGAAGTGGTCGACGACGAGTCCACCGGCCTTCTCGTTCCAGTCGCGCATCCAGCGCTGCTGGCGGATGCGATCGTGCGTTTGTGGCGTTCGCCCAGCGTCGCGACCGACATGGGCGCGGCGGGACGACGTCGGGTGGAAACGCACTTCGACGTTAAGGGCATGATTCGCCAGTACGAATCGTTGTATCGAGAAGTCGTGGACCAACGCCGATCGCCCAGTGCCTCTTCTTGCGCGAGGGTCGCATGTTAACGCAGAACCTCTTCCGTTACGCGGTGCTTCCGGCCTTTGAAACCCTGTATAAACGGCGTCAGACCTTTCGCTATTGGCGCGAGCTGGAAGCGTCGCAGTGGCAAACCCGCGAGGAACTCGCGACCGCTCAAACGGCGTCGTTGAAGTCGCTCGTCGCACACGCTCAGCGCGAATGCCCCTACTACGCCGAACTGATCCAACACCGCGGTCTGGATGCCGACTTGCGAGAGGGCGTGGCGTCCTTACGACGCTTTCCTCTACTCACCAAAGCCGACATTCGACGACATCAACCGCAAATGCGGGCCGCCAATCTGGCTGCTCGGCTGATGACCAAAGCCACCGGCGGATCGACCGGCGTCCCGCTGCAAATCCAGTTGGATCAGGGGAGCCTCGAACGCCGAACGGCGGCCATGTGGCGCGGCTACAACTGGGCCGGCGCCGGCCCAGGAACGAAACAGTTCTTCTTGTGGGGCGTGCCGATCGAAACACGGCCGGTCTGGCGCGACTGGAAGGATCAACTGTACAACGCCATCCTTCGCCGACGCGTCTTCAGCGCGTTTGAACTCCAAGAAGCGGTCGCGCCTCAATTGGCGTCCCTGATCGCTCACGATCGCCCCGACGCGATCGTGGCATACACCAGTGCGATCTATACGTTGGCTCGCAACCTGCAGGAACGCGGCATCCGACCGTTCGCCCCGAAGTCGATCGTCGTGGGCGCCGAGAAGCTACACGACTTTCAACGCGTCCTGATCGAAGACGTCTTTCAAGCGCCCGTGTTCGAGACCTATGGATGTCGCGAGTTCATGATGATCGGCGGCGAATGTCCAGAACATCGCGGGCTCCATCTAACCATGGAGAATCTGTTCGTCGAGATCCTCGACGACGACGGCACGCCGACCCGCGACGGCCATGTCGGCAACGTCGTCGTGACCGATTTATACAACTACGGCATGCCCATGATCCGCTACGTCACCGGCGACCAAGCCATCGCCGGGTTCGGCGTTTGTCCTTGCGGCCGAGGCTTGCCGACCTTGTCCGAAGTGCGCGGCCGGACGGTCGACACCATCCAGACGCCCGACGGTCGCCAGGTCCCAGGGGCCTTCTTCCCACACCTGATGAAAGACTTCGCCGGCGTCCGTCAGTTTCAAGTCGTCCAATCGACTCGCGAGCAACTCGAACTACGCGTGGTGCTAGGCGACGAGTGGCGGGATGAGTCGCGGACCGAGATTCTGCGACGCGTACGGCGGGCGGTGGGCGAACAAGTGGAACTGGCCTGGAGGCCCGTCGAACACATCCCGCTCACCAGCGCCGGCAAACATCGCGTCGTCGTGTCTGAATTGTCCTGTTAACTGGCGATCGATCGCCTCGAGTTTGACATGCCTACGCTAACCTTGCCTGAGTCCCTTCCGGTTTGTTCCTCCAACCAGTTCGCAGGCGACGCCGCGACCGGTTGGAGAGTCTACTCGTTGCCGTCTCCCAGCGCGGCAACCGTCGCGACGCCTGCTCCAAGTGCGGTTCAGGCGCGTCTCGTCGCCGCTTGGAGATCGCTGCTTGATCGCTCAGAAGGTGGTTCGCTGGAGCTCCATCCTGAGATCGCACTCGGCACGGCAGAGGCGTCCCCAAGGACCTATGAACTGGCCGCCAGCGAGTCGCTGACAGGGGCGTGGCAGCGACTGGCTCTGTTTGAAGAAAAGGCGATCCGCCTGCCGCTGTTCGCGGGACGTAAGCGATTCCCCGCGTTGAACGGAGTGCGACTGGCCGGCGAACTGACGGCTCACAAGGACGAGTTAGGTCGGCCCCACCCTGCCGACGATTCGCACCATTCCGATGCGGCGTCGTTGCTGCAGGCTTTCGCACAGTTGCTGGATAATCCAACGGCGGTGCGGGACGCGATCTTGATCGAGGACTTAGAGACTCATTCGTCCCTGTGGCAAGCCCTCGCGTCGCAGACCCAGTTCGCGGTGCTACCCTTGGCAGATCCACAACCGCGTTGGCGACTGCGGCTCGCCGATTCGTCGGCCGCCTATTGGAGCCAGTTTAGCTCGAAACGTCGCTACAACTTTCGCCGCATGCAACGCTTGCTGACGCATGAGTGCGAGGCGATCGAGCGCGTCGAACAGGTTGAGCAATTCTTGGGGGAGGCGGAGACCATCTCGCTGCGCAGCTGGCAAGGGCGGCGTCTGGGGGTAAGAGTTCGTCGCGACGATCGCACGAAGCGTTACTTTCAGCGACTGGCGCAAGCGGGCTGTTTGCGAAGCTATCTGCTCCGCAGCGCCGGCGCACCAGCCGCGTTCGCCGTCGGCACGCAGTGGCGAGGTCGTTTTCAGCTCGAAGAGATCGGTTTCGACCCGCAGTTCGCCGACCTGTCTCCCGGCGCCGTGTTGCTGCTGGATTTGCTGGAAGACTTGCACAATCGACGCCGTCCCGAAGTGCTCGACTTTGGCTTCGGCGACGGCGCTTACAAGCAGCAGTTTGGCAACGAACAGACGGCCAGCGGTTCCTTGTTGGTCGTCAGTCGCAGGCGGCGTCCGCGAACTATCGCTGCGCTGTACTCGTGTAGTCAACGACTGGAGCAGTTCGCTCGCGGCGCGCTGCACGGGTGCGGCTTGCAGCCCTGGGCGCGACGCCTGCATCGTCGCTTGGGCGGCGGGGCGTCTGTGCGATCCTGATCCTTGAACATCCAGGAACTTTCCCATGCGACTGTTATTTTTAAGCAACGAGTTTCCCCATGCCTGGGAACCGACGAAAGCCGTCTTCAACCTCGATCTGATTAAGCAATTGGCGACGCAACACGACGTCTCCGTCGTCGCTCCGATTTCGTGGGTCGATGAACTGCGAGCGAGATTCGCGGGCCGCGGGCGCTTGAAGCGGCTTGCGCCGCCGGCGGGCGACCTGGCCGTCCACCATCCGCGCTTTTGGTATACGCCCGGATTCTGGCGACATCATTACGAACGGTTTCTGTGGTGGTCGCTGCGCAAGAGCGTCTCGTCGATCCGCGTCGACCAGCGGCCGGACTGCATCCTGAGCTACTGGGCGCATCCCGACGGCGCGTGCGCCGTGAAACTGGCGCGTCGATGGAAGATCCCTTGCCTGTTGATGGTCGGGGGCTCAGACGTCTTGCTGATGACGAAAGACGCACGACGGCGACGACGCGTGCAAGAGGCGCTTGTCGGCGCCGACGCCGTCGTGACGATGAGCCGTGATTTGGCCGGGAAAGTCATCGGCATGGACGTCGACCCAAAGCATGTCCATGTCATGCGGCGCGGAGTGGACGGATCGATCTTCTTTCCCGGCGATAAGGCGGCGGCCCGCCGAGCCGTCGGCATCTCCCCAGACGAAACGGCCCTGTTGTGGGTCGGACGCATGGCGCCCGTGAAAGGCGTACCGACGCTCCTCGAGGCCTTTCAGCAACTGCGAGCGCGCGGCGTCGACGCCAAGTTGTACCTGATCGGCGACGGCGCCTTGCGTGCGGCGTTGGAGTCAGACATTGCCCGGCGGGGCCTCGCCGACCAGGTGCGCATGGTCGGCTCCGTCGCACATCGAGAGCTTGGAAATTGGTTTCGAGCCGCGGACGCAACCGTGCTGCCTAGTCTGTCGGAGGGCGTCCCGAACGTATTGCTGGAGTCGTTGGCATGCGGCACTCCGTGGGTCGCGAGCAAAGTCGGCGGCATTCCCGAGATTGCGACGGGAGACGCCGCAAGGCTGGCGCCTCCGAATGACCCGCACGAATTGGCTTGCGTCTTGCACAAACTGTTGATCGATCGCCCGACCGTCGCCGAAACAGACAGGCCGTCGTCGCTAGCTCAGTTCGCCGACCGCATCGCGTCGCTCGCCGCATCGCTGCGTCGCGAACATGAACTGGCCGCTTGTCCATCGCGCCCCCTTCGTCCGCGCGGTGAGCCGCGACCGTGCAATCTAAATCCGCTGACCGCTTCCTCGTCGCTAGCGTCCCTGACCTCCCCTTTATGACGAACGTGCGCCCCATGGCATCCCGACTCCGACAACTGGCCTTGCGCGTCCTCCAAATCATCCTGCCGCCCGGGATGTTGCGTACACAGGAACGCGTGCAGACCGCGACGGTCTATTTGACGTTCGACGACGGACCGACGCCCGACACGACGCCGGCGATCCTGGATGTTCTGCAGCGCCATCGCGCTCGGGCGACCTTCTTCGTCGTGGGGCGACAGGCGGCGCAACATCCTGATCTCGTGCGCCGCATGATCGCCGAAGGTCACGTCGTCGGCGGCCATACGTTTCACCATCGCCCGCCTCGCGAGGTCGACGCCGGTCAACTGTGGACGGAGATCCTTCAGACTGACGAGACGCTGCAGTCGATCGTCGGCCAAGCGCCCCGCCTGTTCCGTCCCCCCTACGGCAAGTTGACGGCGCGGAAGCTATGGCGACTGTTGGCCGCCGGTCGCTCGATTGTGCTCTGGAACAAGGACCCGCGAGACTTTGCCGCCTCCACGCCGCAGCAAATCGTGGAATGGTTCGATCTGCACCCATGTCGCGACGGCGATATTGTCCTGCTGCACGACACATCGCACTCCACCGCCCAAGCACTCGATTCGGTCCTGACGAAGCTCGACGCCGCCGGCCTTGTGCCGCGGTCGCTGAATGCCTAGCGACGCACGAATACGGTAAATCTTGCCGTCCCTCCTCCATCGACGGCAAAAACTGCCGGAAACGCCGCTCGACTTCCCCTTCCCCGGCATTGGCATCGCAATTGCATTCCCTGTTTGGCAACGCCGCTAGGAGCCGTTGCCATGATTGCTTCCCGACCCCGCATGCTGTGCATCGCCTACCAGTTCCCGCCGGTCGGCGGCGCAGGAGTGCAACGCGTCGCCAAGTTCGCCAAGTTCCTACCCCAACACGGTTGGGACGTCTCCGTGCTGACGGTCAGCAACCCGTCGACGCCGTTGTCGGACGAGAGTTTGACGGCCGACATCCCGCCCGAGACCGTCGTTTGCCGAGCGCGGACCTGGGAGCCTCATTACGCGGTCAAGTCGTCCTTGAGCGCCGCTGACTCTGGACGTTCGGCGTTCGCACGCGTCGCCGGACGAAGCAAGGCGTTTGCGAAACGGGTCGCCGCGTCGATCCTGCAGCCGGATCCCCAAATCCTTTGGCTGCCTGCCGCGTTCTCAGCCGGTCGCCGCTTGTTGGCGACCCGCCGACACTCCGTGATTTTCGCGAGCGGCCCGCCGTTCTCGTCGTTCCTCCTCGCCGCTCGCTTGGCTCAAGTCAGCCGTCTGCCCTTGGTGCTGGACTATCGCGACGAATGGACCATCAGCAATCGCTATTGGGAGAACAAAGGAAACGGGCGCTGGACGCAGTGGGTTTCTCGCCAGCTTCAAACGCAGGTGTTACGCCAAGCTGATTTGGTGCTCGCGACCACCGACGAGAGCCGTGAAGCGCTTGCAGAAGAAGTGCAGCGCGCACGCAGTAGCGCGGTTACGGCCTGCATCCCCAACGGCTACGATCCTGACGACCTGAACGCCGGCGACCTGCCAACCGGCTCAGGCGACGAGCGGTCCGCCGAAGCGTCGCCCGGTTTCTCCGCGAACGACCGCCCTTATCGCATCGCCCACATCGGTACGCTGTGGCGTCTCACGACGGTCGCGCCGTTGTTGGCGGCGATGGAACGGTTGGCGGAGCGGAACCCGCGGGCGGCGGCGCGATTGCAGTTGGAGTTTCTTGGCCGCTGCACGCCGCCGGAGCAAGCGCTGCTCGATCGCCTCAGCTCCCATTGCCCGCGCCTCGTACTGCAAGGATACGCGCCGCACCAAGACGCGGTGCGCATGATGCATGCTGCGGATGAACTCTGCGTTCTCTTGGCAGACGTGCCAGAAGCGGCTCGAGTCATGCCGGCGAAGACATTCGAGTACCTTGCGACGGGGCGGCCGATTCTGGCGATCGCCCCTCCCGGGGCCATGCGTCGAACGCTGTCGCAGCACTCGGGCGTCGCCGAATTCTCCCCCTCCGATGTCAGCGGCATTTGCGAGCATCTGGAACGCTGCTCGAGCGTCGGGCAGAGGCCCGCGCCGCATGTGCGCGACCTATCGGCCCTTGATCGTTGCGTTCAAGCCGGTCGGCTCGCGCGACATTTCGAACAACTCACCACCGCCGCCTCTCACGCTCCCGCCTCCACTCGCCTTGCGTAAGGATTCACGAATGTTGCACACCTTGCTGATCACGATCTTCTGGCTGTCCTTCGCGGGCGTCGTTTACGCCTACGCGGGCTATCCACTGAGTCTGTTCGTCCTCGCTCGGTGGTTTGGTCGCCGACGACCGGCGCCGGCGATTCCCGACCAGGCTCTGCCCTCGGTCACGTTGTTAGTCGCCGCCTACAATGAAGCGGACGTCATCGAAGCGCGGATCAAGAATGCCATGGCGTTCGATTATCCCCGAGAGCGACTTGAGATTCTGATCGCCACGGATGGTTGCGACGACGGAACCAATGAGATCGTCGCGCGGTACGCCGACCAAGGAGTGCGGCTCGCGGCGTTTTTCCCGCGGCGAGGCAAGTCGTCGGTGCTCAACGACGCCGTTCCCCGAGCGCACGGCGAGATACTCGTGTTTTCTGACGCCAATACCATGATGGCGTCCGACGCAATTCGCCGGCTGGTTCGCTGGTTCGTCGATCCCGAGGTTGGATCGGTAACGGGCAAGCTGAATTTAGTGGATGCGGAGACGGGTCGAAACGCCGACGGGTTGTACTGGCAGTACGAGAATTTCCTGAAGCGAGCCGAAGCGCGGCTCGAAGCGGTCCTCGGCGCCAACGGCGCCATCTACGCCTTGCGACGACGACTCTATTCGCCCATTCCGGGCGACACCATGATCGATGACTTGACGATTCCGCTGTTGGCGAAAATGCGATCGGGTTGCCGTATTTTGTACGACGCTGAAGCCGTGGCGCATGAAGAGACGGCGCCGGATGTGGCGGCAGAATTCAAGCGTCGAGCGCGAATCGGCGCCGGCGGATTCCAGGCGCTCAGCCGCCTCTGGCCGTTGTTGCATCCGCGCTTTGGTTGGACGGCGTTTGCGTTCTTGTTCCACAAAGTCTTGCGGTGGGTCGTGCCGTTCTTGCTGCTCATCATGCTGGCATCCAGCGCTTGGCTCGCCGTCACTCGCCCCGCTTACGCGATCGTGTTGAGTCTGCAGTTGCTGTTCTATGCGACCGCCTGGGCCGCTTCCGGCCGGCCCCTGACGGGCGTCGTCGGTCGTGGACTGCGACTGATGGAGATGTTCACCGCTATGAATCTCGCATTGCTTGTCGGGTTCGGACGGTGGCTGCGAAAGCCGGGCAGCGGCGCTTGGGTCCGCACGCCGCGGACGGCGTGAAATCAAGCCGCGTCGTCTTTGCACAACGTCTGACCGGCGCACTCGAAAGGAAAGGCAATTGAATCATGCCAGTGAAAGGGCTCGACTTCGCCGCTTGGCGCCGCTTGTTGCGAGACGGTTTGTCCCGACCGGCCGCCGGTCCACGGCATGTTTTTCTCTGCGTCGCCGATCACTATGAACCGGACTGGGGACAGGCCGTCGACTCGCAGCGAATGGAGCGGGTCATGCGATGGGTCCGCGAGTATCCCCGTTCGATCGCCGGCTTCGCGGACAGCTTGGGTCGTCCTCCCCAACACACGTTCTTTTTTCCACTGGAGGAATATCGCCCTCGGTTGTTGGAGAAGCTGGCGGAACTTGTTCATCGCGGCTACGGCGACGTCGAAGTGCACTTACACCACGATCGCGACACGTCGGAGAATCTGCGCGACCGACTAGAGTGGTTCAAGCGCGAACTGCACGATCGGCACGGCCTGCTGCAGCGCGATGCGACGGGCCAGATTCGCTATGGGTTTATCCACGGCAACTGGGCGCTCGACAATTCACGTTGCGACGGGCGCTGGTGCGGAGTCAACGACGAGCTGACCATCCTGCGCGAAACGGGCTGTTACGCAGACTTTACGATGCCCTCCGCGCCCGCCGGCTGTCAGACCTCCACCATCAACAGCATTTACTACGCGACCGACGATCCGGCGCGCCCCAAGTCGCACGACCGCGGCATCGTCGCTCGATGCGGTCGGACGCCGCGAGCAGACCAGTTGCTGTTGGTGCAAGGCCCGCTGGCGCTGGATTGGAGCGACCGAAAATTCGGCTGCCTGCCGCGATTGGAAAACGGCGACTTGCACGCCGATCGACCGCCGTCCCCTCGACGGATCGATCTTTGGCTTCGCGCTGGCGTGCAAGTCGCTGAGCGGCCCGATTGGACGTTCGTCAAACTGCACACACACGGCGCCAAGGAAGCCAACGCGTCGGTGCTTTTGGGGGAACCGATGAAGCGCCTCCACCAGGCGCTGGCGCAGCGTGCAGCGGACGACGCCGACTTTCGCTTTTACTACGTCACGGCGCGGCAAATGGCGGATTTGGTGCATGCCGCCGAGCGGGACGAACGAGACCCGGCGGTCGTTCTGACGAGCAGCCGGCCGGCACTCGCCGCCGTCCGCCGACCGAGTTGTATGACGCAACCAGTACGGCCGGCATAACCCGAGTTGTTTACCTGACGCGTCTAGTTTCGCGCGTCCGCAGACCGACGAAATGGGAATCGACTCCATGCGCAAAGGGCGGCGACATGTACGGGATGATCAATCGCGCGATCAAGGATCTGGTGCTCACGAAATTCGGAGCATCGGCGTGGGAAGAAATCTGCGAAAGGGCAGGCGTCGAGATCGACATCTGGTTGGGCAATGAGAGCTATCCCGATTCGGAAACCTATGCGCTCGTCGCCGCCGCCAGCGAGGTCTTGCAGGTTCCAACCGCCACCGTGCTCGGCGCCTTCGGCGAACATTGGGTCTTGGAAACGGCGCGGACCGAGTATGGCGGGATGCTCGACGCCGGAGGACGCACGTTCCGCGAGTTCTTGATAAACCTGCCGAATTTTCACGCCCGCATCGAACTCATTTTCCCGCGACTCGTCCCGCCGGCGTTCCGCCTTACGAACATCGAAGAAAACTCCCTGCGTCTGCACTACTTGACGCAACGAACTGGATTGGCGCCGTTCGTCGCCGGCATTCTGCGCGGCCTTGCGCAGCGATTCGGCGAATCTGTCACGATGGAGATGATCGAGTCGCGCGAGGCGGGCGCGGAGCATGACGTGTTCGAACTGACTTGGCATTAGTGCGAAGCGGAGACCTTCGATGTCCGCGCTGAATCTCGCTCTCACGGCCGAGCACTTCGAAACCCTCTTCCCGTTTCACATTGCGGTCGACCGGGAGCTGCGCATCCAACAACTGGGGCGCTCGTTGTCGAAAATCATCGCCCACGCGCGTTTGGGCGCGAAGCTCGGCGAAGTATTTCGCATCAAGCGGCCTGAGATTCCGCTGACGGCCGTTGAATTGCAGCGGCACCAAGATCTGCTCGTCGTACTGGAAGATCTGGCGACCGGTCGCTCCTTGCGTGGTCAATTCGTCGCGATCGGCAGTCTGTTGGTATTCGTCGGGTCGCCCTGGTTCACCGACATCACCGAACTGCAGGGCAGCGGACTTCGCTTCACCGATTTCGCCGTCCACGACCCCATCGTCGATCTGCTGCAGGTGATTCAGTACACGGCCTCCGCATTCAACGACGCCAAACGACTCGCACAAACGCTTTCGGACCACCGAGTCCAGTTGAAGGCCATCAACGCTCAGTTGACGTCGCAGTTCAACGCGCTGCGCGAGGCGGAGGAACGGCAGCGGGAACAAGAACGCGAGGCTCGAAAGCTGGCGATCGTTGCGGCGAACACGACGAACGCCGTAATTTTGTCCGATGCAGCGGGCGTCATCGAATGGGTGAACGACGGCTTCACGCGACTCACCGGCTACACGCTCGACGAAGTGAAAGGAAAGCGGCCAGGGACGGTCTTGCAAGGTCCGCGCACCGATGCATCGACGGTGGAATACATGCGCCGCTGCATCCAGCGCGGCGAAGGATTTGAAGTCGACATCCTGAACTACAGCAAGTCGGGACGCACCTATTGGGTGTCGCTGGAGGTGCAACCGATCCACGACGCTCAGGGTCGGATCATCAATTTCATGGCGATTGAAATGGACATCACGCGCAGTCGCCAATTTGAACGGCGGCTCGCGGCGCAATACCTCGTCTCGCGCTCTCTCAATTCCACGTCCAGCTACGACGAAGCGTCGCCGCGCATCCTGCAACTGCTTGGCGAACAACTCGAACAAGAGTTCGGCGCAATCTGGCAAGCGAATCTCGAAGAACAATCGCTGCAGTGCCTCGCCGTTTGGCAAGAGGATCCCGCGAGCACGCAGGCGCTCGCCGCCGACACATTGCAGCGCCGACTCCAGATCGGCGAGGACCTGCCAGGCCGGGTCTGGTCCGGTGGTTTGTCGCTGTGGATGTCCAAACTCGAGGAACGCCGCGACTTTCCACGTTTCGACGCCATCCAAGCGTCTCATCTGGCGACCGCCGTCGCAGTTCCCATCTACGTCGACCGCACGTTTTGGGGCGTGCTGGAATTGTTTGGTCGCGAGCCGATGGCGATCGATATGGAACTGTTGCATACGCTGGAGTCGATCGGCGCCCAGTTTGGTCAATTCCTCAACCGCACATTTACGAAAGAGACGTTGCGTCGCGAGCGCGACGCACTGGCGCAGGCGAAGGAGGCGGCCGATCAAGCGAATCAAGCCAAGTCTCAGTTCTTGGCGATCATGAGTCACGAGATTCGCACGCCGATCAACGGCATCATCGGCATGCTCGACCTGACCCTCGACGGCGCCTTGCCGTCCGAACAGCGCGAACAGTTGGGCATGGCGCGACAAGCGGCCGAGTCGTTGCGGGCCATTCTCGACGACATCCTCGATTTTTCCAAAATCGAGGCGGGCAAGCTGCAATTGGAGTCTTCTGGATTCTCAATTCGGCAGACGCTCGATCAAGTCGCCGGCACCTTAGCCCTTCGCGCTAGCCAACGCGGCTTGCTGCTTACCGTCCACCATCGCCCCGACGCGATCGATCGGTTGCTCGGCGACGCCGGCCGACTGAGCCAAGTGTTGCTCAACCTGGTCAGCAACGCCATCAAATTCACGGAGCACGGCGAGGTCTCCGTTCGCTACGAAACGGAAGCGATCGACGATGCCCTGGTCCGCCTCCACTGCATCGTTGCCGATACGGGCGTCGGCATACCGGAAGAGAAGCGACGATTGATCTTCCAAGCGTTTGAGCAGGTCGACGGCTCGATTACGCGCAAAGCGGGCGGAACCGGACTGGGGCTCGCAATCTGCATGCGTCTGGCCGCCATGATGCAAGGCGAGATTTGGTGCACCAGCCAAGTCGGCGTGGGGAGCGAGTTTCATTTCACGGCCGTCCTGCAGCGCGATCGGCGACGCCACCCCCGTCGCGCCGCGTCGTCACCCGAGCCGCAGGTCGCGTCGGAGGTCGAAGCCCACGGTGCGACCGCGAGTCCCGCGACGGCCAAAGTCGCGCAACCGCTGCGGATCGTGGTCGTGGACGATGAAGACGTTAGTCGCGAGGTGGCGGCGCGAATCCTCCGCAGCCGCGGACATCTCGTACAAACCGCAACCAACGGCGCTCAAGCGCTCCAACTGCTCACTGACGCACCGCAGGAGTTCCAATTGCTGGTCACCGATATTTCCATGCCCTCGATGAGCGGTCCAGAATTGACTCGCGCCATTCGGCGACAAGAAGCCAGCAGCGGACGACGTCTGCCGATCCTGGCGGTCACGGCGAATGCCATGAAGGGAGACGCCGAACGTTATTTGGCGGAGGGGATGGACGCCTATTTGGCCAAACCGATTCGACGCGAGGAATTCATCCGACTGGTTGAAGCGACGGCCGAACGGCCCGAACCCTCGGCGCCCGCAGCGCTCGACAGCGACTGCGATTTAACTCAACTGCGTGCCGCCTACGACGACGATGCGGCGTTCATCGCCGACATCGCCCAGTCCTTCTTCGACGACTTCGATCAAGCGTGGCTGCGAATTCACGACGCTTTGAAGCAAAACGAACGCGAAACCATCCAACGGCATGCCCACCGTTTGAAAGGGGCCGTCGGAAATTTTTACGCGCGTCGCGCTTTCGAATGCTTGGCGCAACTAGAAGGACAAGCGGCGCACGCGGCGCCGGCGACGATCGAACAGACGCTGCAAGAAACAGCGCAACAGATCGACGCATTGCGACGCGCACTCGCTTCGCTCCGTCCCGCAAGTTTCGAAACGGGCTAGAGTCCCGGCGGGAAACGCCACAATTGGCCGCGGTTCGTGGTGCGCGCGACGCCGAGCGTGACGACGTACAACGAACCATCGGCATGGAATGACATGGCGGTGGGCCACGGCAACGAGGCGACCTTCTGCACTTTCACGGCGGGGCGACCTTGGTCGAGCGTCCCCGTGATCAGGTAGAGCCCCGAATCGGCCGGATTCGCCCAGGCCAGGTCGAGTGCATAGAGTTGGCCGGTCGTGGGACTGTATTCCAAGGCCGCGACGTCGTGTAACGGGAGCGGATACGTGACCAGCGGCTTGCCGCTTCCGAGATGCACCAGCGACAAGCGACTGTCGTGCGGTTTATCCCAGGATCCGACTTGCCCGACGACGACTTCGCCGCGCGGACTGAAGGTCGCCCCCGACGGCCGCTCGCCCCCTGTGGCGTCGCGCATCGAGATGAATCGGTTCGGCTCGCCCCATTTATCGTTCGTCTTGATCGTCCGCGCGAGCCAGCCTTCGGGTTCGTCGCTGTAACCGGCCTGCACCAGCACGGCGGCGGCTCGCGCCAGCCCCCCCAGCGACTCGCCGGAGGCGGCCGATCGGCCGGGCGCCAGCGGTCCGATTTTGTGGATCGACGCGCCGTACTCGACGGCCGGCTGCCCGGCGTCCGGCAGCTTGTACAACCGTACCACATCCGCGCCGTCGGCCGCGCCCAAGTCCAGTGCGGCAATCGTCTGCTTGTCGAAAAAAGCGATCGCGCCCGGGCCCGCCTGCAGCGCCTTGGCAGGGCCGCGTGCGGCGGTCGGAAACCCCGCGACGACCGGCGTCGTCGGCTTGCCTTCCTCGAACACGACGATGCGTCCCGCGCCCGATTCGGCGATCAACACCGCACCCGTCTCGCGATTGACGGCGACGCCCAACGGGCCCAGAAGTCCGTCGGCGACCGCAGTCGGACGCACGTTCAATTGCGCGGGCTTCGTCGTCGCCACGACCGAATCATCGCCGGTCGCCTCCACCGGTTTGGCCGGCTTGGGCGTGGAGTCGCCGTCTCCGAACGGGTCGTCCTGGGCGCGGACTGCGCCGGCGAACAGGACGCCGAACAATACGCTGGAGACCACGCATCCGCACCACGTCGTCGCGCCTCGCGTCACATACGCCCCGTTCATCGTCGACTCCTCTGCGTTGCTGCTTCGCTCCGCCGCGCTCGAGTCGGCCGGGGTGCAATCGGCCGACGCCGCGTCAGCGGCCGCCGACGGATTACGACGCCTGCGTTCGCGCCGCTTCGAATTGGGAAATCTTGTTTTCGTGCCGCAAGGTGAGCGCGATGTCGTCCCAACCGTTGAGCAAGCATTCGCGACGGAAGGCGTCGACCGTGAACGGCAGTCGCAGACCTAGCTCGTCCCGAATCTCGTTGGTCTGGAGGTCGACCGTGACGCGGTACCCGGGATGCTGTTCGGTGCGCTCGAACAACTGCTGGACTTCCTCTTCGGTCAACCGAATCGGCAGCACGCCGTTCTTGAAGCAGTTGTTGAAGAAGATGTCGGCGAAGCTGGGGGCGATCACGACGCGAATGCCGTAGTTCTCAATGGCCCACACCGCATGCTCGCGGCTCGAACCGCACCCAAAGTTGCGGCGTGCGACCAGGACCGAAGCGCCGGCGAAGCGAGGTTCATTCAGTTCAAAGGCCGGGTCGGGCTGGCCGTCGGCCAAGTAGCGCCAATCAAAGAACAAGAACTCGCCGTATCCGGTGCGCTCGATGCGTTTGAGGAACTGCTTGGGGATAATCTGGTCGGTGTCGACGTCGGCGCGGTTCATCGTGGCGACGAGTCCGCTGTGGACGGTGAAAGCCTGCATGATCGTGGGGTCCCTGCTGTGAGATCTCGCGGATGGTGGTGGAAGGCGACGGCGAAAGGTGCAGCCAAAAGGTGCAGCTAAATGGTGCAGCTAGTGGAAACGCCACTCGCGAATATCGACAAAGTGGCCGGCGACGGCGGCGGCGGCGGCCATGGCCGGCGACACCAGATGCGTGCGTCCTCCCTTGCCCTGTCGTCCTTCAAAATTGCGGTTGCTGGTCGAAGCACAGCGTTCGCCCGGCGCAAGCTTATCCGGGTTCATGGCCAGGCACATGCTGCAGCCTGCTTCGCGCCATTCAAACCCCGCCTCGACGAAGATCTTGTCGAGCCCCTCGGCTTCGGCTTGCCGTTTGACTTGGCCGCTGCCCGGTACGACCATTGCGTTGACCTTGGACGACACGCGATGTCCGCGCACCACTTTGGCCGCGCTGCGCAAGTCTTCGATGCGGGCGTTGGTGCAGCTGCCGATGAAGACGCGATCGATGGCGACGTCCACCAGCGGCGTCCCCGCCTTAAGCCCCATGTACTCAAGCGCTCGCGCGGCCGTGACTTGGTCGGTCTTGTCGCTGAATTGCGCCGGATCGGGAACTCGCGCCGTCACGGGGAGCACCTGGCCGGGGGTCGTCCCCCAGGTGATTTGCGGAGCGATGTCGGCGGCTTGGAAGACTTCCACGCGGTCGTACACGGCGCCCGGGTCCGAGGGGAGTTGTTCCCACTTCGCGACCGCTTTGTCGAAGTCGCGCGGTGCGAACGGGCGTCCGCGCAGGTAATCAAACGTCGTCGCGTCCGGCGCGATCATGCCGGCGCGAGCCCCCGCTTCGATCGACATATTGCAGACCGTCATCCGCTCTTCCATGCTCAGCGCACGCACGGCCGAACCGGTGTATTCGAGCACGTAGCCGGCGCCACCCTGCGTCGTAATGCGGCCGATGAGGTACAGGATGAGGTCCTTGGCGGTGACGCCTTCGGCCAACTTCCCGTCGACTCGCAATTCGCAAGTCTTCGGCACGTATTGCAGCAGCGTCTGGGTCGCCAACACGTGCTCGACTTCGCTGGTGCCGATGCCGAACGCGAGCGCCCCGAAGGCGCCGTGCGTGGCGGTGTGACTGTCGCCGCAGACGATCGTCATGCCGGGCTGCGTGTACCCCAGTTCCGGACCGATGATGTGGACGATGCCCTGCTGCGAGTCGTTGAGGTCGTACAGCCGGATGCCGAACTCGCGACAATTCTGCCGAAGCGTTTCGACCTGCTGCCGCGAGATAGGATCGGCGATCGGCGACTGCCGGTCGGTCGTCGGAATGTTGTGATCGGGAGTCGCGATCGTGCGTTCCGGTCGTCGCACTTTGCGGCCGGCGAGACGCAGCCCCTCAAAAGCCTGGGGGCTCGTGACCTCGTGCACCAGTTGGAGGTCGATGTAGAGAATCGTCTGCTGACCGGGTTCCGCATGCACCACATGCTCGTCCCAGATCTTCCGGAGCATGGTGCGGGGTGAGCTCGCCGAATTGACCATCGCGATTTGAATACTTGCCGCAGGAGGGATGAACGGAACGAGGCGCGACGCCCCGTCGCGTCACGCCTCTTCCAAGCTGCAAGTATAGCAAACTACCGGTCGCCGGGGCAGCGACGCAGCCAGTTCGGCCGCGACTAGTTCGGCCGCGACTTCGGGGCCGCCTTGGTCGCCGTGCCGCGAGCGCCGGCGGCCGGTTCCCGGAAGATCTTGCCCAATTCGGCGTCCAGTTCGGCCGCGTGGATGCTGCGGTTGACGACCTTGCCGTTGGCATCGATCAGAATCATCGACGGGAGAGTGAAAATGCCCAGTTCGGTCGCATAGCGACTCTCCAGCCCCCCCTCTTCGTGCAGTTGGGGCCAGGTAATCCGAGCCGCTCGAACATGTTCAGCGGCCTCTTCGCGCGAGTTATCGAGGTTTACGCCGATGACATAGAACTTTTGCTTGGCGAACTTGGCTTGCAGTTCCTTCAGCTTCACCATGTCTTGCTTGCACGGCTCACACCAAGTCGCCCAATAGTGGACGACGACGGTGTGACCTCGGAACGAGGCCAGATCGAAGGCGCGGCCGTCGAGCGTCTTGCCTTTCAGCGGAATCGCTCGCCCCACCGACTCCAGCCGCAATTTGGCGCCAGCCGCCTTTTTCGCGCCGTCGGTATCCGGGAAGTCGGCCACAATCCGCCCGTACCAAGTAAGTGCGTCGTCGGTTTTGTTGGCGAATTCCTGAGCGATCGCCATTTGCAGCATCGCGTCGGCCGCATCGGCCACCTTCGGATACTCATTCACAAACGCCTCGAGACTCTCGATCCACCGCTGCTGCACCTTCGCCGGATCCGCCTGCGTGTCGGAGATTTCCGCGCTGTAGCGCGCCAGCAAGTGGCGGAATTTGACGTACGCGACGAAGTCGGCTTTGACTTGCTTTTCTTCCAACCGAGCTGCCAGCGACTCCAGCCGTTCGACGCCGCCCGGGTAGCCGCCCGACTGCACCGCGGCGCTGATCGTGTCGGCCAATTGCCGCACCCAGGTCGACCGCTCTTCGTCGTCCTTCGCCGAATCGAACAGTTTTTCGAGCAGATCGGCGCGTTGGCCGTTGAGTTCATCCAGTGCGTCGGGGGCGGTCGCCTTCGCGATCTTGGCCTCCAACGCCTCCAGTTCCTCCGTGTACTTCTGCAGCGCCTCGTTCATATCCGACCCCATCGGGCGGCTCAGCGCAGCGTTGAAAACGCTGAAGAAGTAACCGCCCGACGCGGCGGCCGTCTTCTCGTCGGTCAAATTCGTCGGCAGGTCGATCAACCGCCACGCGGGACCAACCTGCACCAGCGTGCCGACCGCGATCTGAGCGTGCTTTTCGTTGGTCTCGACGACGGCGGCGACGTTTTCGTAGACTAAGAGGTCTTTGGTGGAGCCATCGGAGCCGGCCGGCAAGACGCCGGGCTGCGTCGCCCCGAAATTGGTCCAAATCGTTTTGTCGGCGACCATCTTTTGCTTCCGAGCCAGGTCGGCGAAACCCGCACGCGCTGCTTCCAGCTTCCGCTTGACGTCCGCCGTCTGCGACTCGCCGAGCCCCAACGTTTCCAACTCGTCGTTGGTCATCAGCAGCCGGAGGAAACGGGCTTCGTCGCGATCGCGCAGGGCGGCGACGACCTCGGCCGTCACTTCCTCGGGGGAAATGGTTTTCCAGCTATCGATTTTGCCGTCTTCGTTGGCGTCGAGGCCCCAGCGAATGCCGGCGGTACCCAGCCACCGGTATTGGTCGGCCTTGCCGTTGAAGTCGACGTCGATGTCGCGATAGACCTCGATTCCGTCGCGATAGTACGACCAGAGATCGATCTTGTTGTCTTTATTGGTGTCGGCAAAACGGCGCAAGACGTGGCCGTTGCCGTCGCGAACCAACCAGCCGCTGGTCGTGTCTCCCCCCAGGGACTCCACAACACACTTGTCGACTTGGTCTTTGGCGGGCCGTTCATATTGGACGTCGCGCTGGACGGGAGCCAGTTCGAGTGCGGCCTGGGGCGATGGTTTGGCGGCGTACAGCGGAGCGGCGGCGAGGGTGAGGGAGCCGGCGCCGACGAGCGCCAAAAGTTTTCGCAGTTTTCGGATCTTGCCCAGCATGACGTCGTAGCCCTCAACGAAACGGGAGCGGAAGTGAGTCACATGGACTATTTCGGTCGGCGAGGCGGGAGGGTTTGAATCGATTGCGAGGAATTTTACGGTGGGAAATCTGGGCGAATTGTGGGCTGTTGAGGACGGTCCCCGGTTTGACAGCGGGCGAGAGGTTTTTAGAATAGGGCCATCACTTGGACGCTGAATGGGGACGCTGAGCAGGTAGCCGAGGCGGCGAATCGCTTGCAAGTCCTTTGCGGATGAACGACGATTCGGTCGGTTCACGGTTCGGCTTGTTCTCAGGGGGGTTCAGGTGTGTTTCGGGCGCATAGCTCAGTTGGTTAGAGCGCGTCGCTGATAACGACGAGGTCTGAAGTTCGAATCTTCATGCGCCCACTCGACTTAGCCCGTTTTGGGCGGTTATGAGTGCCCCTTGGACGGCGAATGCCGAATGGCGTCCGGGGTTGTGAATCCGGGGGACGTAGCTCAATTGGGAGAGCACTGCCTTTGCAAGGCAGGGGTTGAGGGTTCGATCCCCTTCGTCTCCACTTCTTCTCAGTCGGGTGGGCCAAGCGAAGCACGGGCCCACCGGACTTGACGCCTCACGGCGGTAAAGCGATTCGTCGCCGCAGCACAGTCTCCTGCGGACGAGCGGCGTCAGCCGTTGACAGCCGGTCATTTCTAACGGCTTGCGGCAAGTCCTTCGACGTCGCGGTACTTGGCGACGAACGCTCCCGATTCGACGAGCAGCCGCGGCGAGCCGTCCGCGCCGGTCGGCAACGCGATGGTGTAAGTCTTGCGGAAGACGGTTCCCATCAAAATCACCTTACTACAAACAGCTTCGGCAACGACTCTCGCAGTTGCGCAATGCCCGCGTCGCTCACCTGGGTGTCACTGAGGTCCAGCGAAACGAGCAGAGTCAATCCCCGGAGGTGCGACAATCCCGTGTCGCTCACCTGAGTTGCACGGAGGTCCAGGCGTTTGAGCCGAGTCAGTACCCCGAGGTGCGATAATCCAGCGTCGCTCACCTGGGTATTACCGAGGTCAAGCCGTTCGAGCTGAGTCAGGCCCTTGAGGTGCGACAATCCCGTGTCGCTCACTTGGGTGTCACTGAGGTCCAGCTGTTCGAGCTGAGTCAGTCCCCGGAGGTGCGACAACCCCGTGTCGCTCACCTGGGTGTTACTGAAGTCCAGCCATTCGAGTTGAGACAGTCCCCGGAGGTGCGACAATCCCGTGTCGCTCACCTGAGTGTTACGGAGGTCCAGCCAGTCGAGCTGAGTCAGCCCCTCGAGGTGCGACAATCCAGCGGAGCCCACCTGGGTCTCACTGAGGTCCAGCGATTTGAGCTGAGTCAGTCCCCGGAGGTGCGACAATCCCGTGTCGCTCACCTGGGTGTCGTTGAGGTCCAGCAATCGGAGCTGAGTAAGCCCCCCGAGGTGCGACAATCCAGCGGAGCTCACCTGGGTGTTACTGAGGTCCAGCGTTTGGAGTTGAGTCAGTCCCCCGAGGTGCGACAATCCCGCGTCGCTCACCTGGGTCTCACTGAGGTCGAGCCCTCTGAGCTGAGTCAGTCCCCTGAGGTGCGTCAATCCAGCGCCGCTGACCTGGGCATTCCTGAGGTCCAGCACTCGGAGCTGAGTCAGTCCTCTGAGGTTCGACAATCCAGCGTCGCTCAATTGCGTGTTGCTGAGGTGCAGCGATTCGAGCTGAGTAAGTCCCCGGAGGTGCGTCAGCGCCAGCTCAAGTTCTTCACCTTGTGCCCGCCCGAATCTAACCACCTCGACATCCAGAATCGCGTCGTCCCCCAACGTGGAACGTAACCATTCGTTGCGTTGAGCCCACGTGCGCGGCTTGGCAAACCACACGTCGGCGAATTTTGAAAGTTCCTTGACTGCTCGCCGTTGGTCGAGGGCTCGCTTCACTTGCACACTGAGCCAAGCCGCTCCAAATCCGACGACCACCATGACGACGAGCAACGTCCGCAAGCTGAATTGATACCAGCGGCGGCGAGGCTTGTTCCGTGTCACTGTGTTGGTGTCGGGCGTCGTCATGGTCGATCTACTTGAACGGTTGGTCGATTGTCGGACCGTTCGGCGGCGGTCGCCCTGCGCGACTTTTCGAATAGTTCAGCACCCGCCGGCAGCGTTACGGTGTAAGTCCTGCGGAAGACGGTTTCCAGCGAATTCACCTCAAATTTTTACAGTTTCGGCAACGCCTCTCTTAACCGAGCCATCCCGCCCCTCAATACGTTTTACGGACTCGCATTGCACGACGGCACGATTCACTTAAAGCGCCGCGACGGAGCAGATACCGTCCAACAGCAGCGCCAACGTCAACAAGGTCCGCAGTCTGCCCCGTAACCGACGGCGGCGAGAGGACGTCGGTGCGTCACATTTCGTCGGCGAAACAACTCACTCGGTCGTCGCGACGCGACGACTGTCTAGCTGGCAAGGGGATGCGATTGAGCCACGCGCTTTAACGCCGCTCTACGGCTACCGCAGACGGCGAGGGCGCTCGCGGTGCTCGCTTGGCGCCACCCTACCGAGGCCTCGACGCGAATCAAGGCGACCATTTTCGAATTCACTAGAAATACAGATTGACCGCGCCGCGGCCAGGCTTGTATTCTCTATTGAACTAGAAGTTAATGCGACCCCGAGGCTTTTCTGATGGCTCGACCGCCTTCCGAGTATCCCACCGAGTTGGAACTGCAGATCTTGAAGGTGCTGTGGGACGCGCCGCCGCTGACGGTTCGCGAGGTGCGCGAGGGGCTCGCACGCGGCGGTCGCGATCTGGCCCATACGACCGTGATCACGATGCTCGGCACCATGGTCGACAAGGGGCAAATTCAGAAACTAGAGCCGCTGCAAGGCAAAGCCTTCCGCTTCTCGCCCCTCTTGCAGCGCGACGAAGTCTCCAAAGGGATGCTCGGCGATCTCGTCGAGCGAGTTTTCGACGGTTCCGCGGAAGCCGTCATGCTCAGCCTCTTCGACGTCAAACAACTCGACGAAGACGAACTCGCGAACCTGCGAAAGCTGCTCAACAAAAAAATGCGGGAGTCGAAGTCATGATGCGAGTCGCCTGTGACTGGAATGAACTCTCGTCGCAAGTGATCGCGACCTTCGGGCACTTCCTCTGGCAGGCCTGCATGATCGCGCTCGTCCTGCACTTCGCGATGTCGCGACGTCTCTCGGCACACGTCCGCTACAACCTCGCATGCACCGCCTTCTTCACGCTGCCTCTGTGCGTCGTCGCGACATTCGGGCTGGTTCATCACTCTCGCGGCCGAAGTCTCTTCCAGGCAGTGCACCACTTCGATCCACGGGCTGCGACCGTCGACAGCCGCGAGCCAACGCCGTATTCAGCCGGCGAGATGCCCGCCGGGACCACGCCGGCGCTCGCATCCCCGCGAGCCGATTCGGCGCCGCTGGCTCAACCAACGCTCGAGACCGCGGGCGCCGCTTGGTCGCAACGACGCCAGGAAAGTGCGCCGTACCTAATGATCGCCTACGCCGCCGGCGTCGGCGTGATGCTCGTGCGATTCGCCCTGTCGATCCTGGGAAGTTCGCGTTTAAGAAAAACCGTGCAACCGATCACCGACTCCAAACTCGTCGAACTTATCGCGACCCTGGCAACGCGGCTCCAACTGCGGCGAGTTCCGCTGGTCGCACTTTGTCCACGAATCTCCGTGCCCATGGTCGTGGGCATCGTCAAACCCATAATCCTGTTGCCGCCGGCCCTCGTGTGTGGTCTCGAACCGACCCAAGTCGCCGCGATCCTCGCCCACGAAATGGCTCACATTCGTCGCTGCGATCTGATCGTCAATCTGTTTCAGCGCCTCGTCGAAGCGTTTCTCTTCTTTCACCCGCTCACCTGGTGGTTGAGTCGCCGGGTGAGCATCGAGCGAGAAAACAGTTGCGACGATGCGGCGGCCGGTTGCATGGGTCGCTTGCCCTACGCGGATGCGCTCTTGCAAATGGCCAGCCTTTGTGTGGCCGGGAAGAGAGACCGCCATGCGGCGTTGGCCACATTGTCGGCGGACGGCGGAAATGTCAGCGACTTCGGTTCGCGCATTCGTCGCTTGCTCGACGCGCCGGAAACGACGCGCGTCGGAGTGACTTGGCGCAGCGTCGCCGGGGGATTCACGTTGCTCGCGTTGCTCACCATGTCGTGGGCCGCTTGGGGACAACCCCGACGCGACGACGGCATCCAGTGGTCGACTTGGGGCGACAAAGACGGGCTGTTCTCGGGAGCTCGTCTGATCCTGCCGGAAGGCGGACTGAGGGCCGGACAACCGCTTGTCGTCGAATATCGATTAGCGAACGTGTCAAAGGAGAGGAAGACATTCAAGGGTTATTTGACGAAAGCGGGGCAATGGGTCGCCTTGGGACGCGACCACTGCCTGCGGGGCGATTTGGATTGGAACGGGGAGCCGAACACGCTAACGCTTGAACCGGGAGAAGTCTTCGTCGACTCCGCGCATCGAGTTTCGATCGACACCACTGGAATGGAACCGGGCGAATATCAAGTCGCGTTGGGGTCCGCCTTCCATTATCCGGACGAAGCCAATCCCCGGTCGACGCACGAGATTCCGCATCGAGGTCGCATTTCATTTACTCTAGCGGGCGAATCGAAGACGACCCTCCAACCTTTGCCGAGCAACGACATTCACTGGGGAAAGCCGATCGCCGGATTGCAACTCGGCGCGCGGTTTGTGGGGGCTCCCCGCACCTTTGCGATCGGCCAAACAATCCAGGCCGATTTGTTCATCGCCAATGCGACAAATCGCCCCATCGAGTGCTCGTTACGTCTGCCCCATCCAGCCGACGGCTGGTTGTTCAACGTCGAGAATCAAGACGGCGACACGATCATGCTCCAACGGCCGCCTCTGATCAGCATCCCGCATCCCCAACAATTCTTCGCGTTGCGGTTGGCGCCGGGCGAAGTTCGCGCTCTGACGGACCAATCGAACCCCACGCGCGACGAAGAATTCGCGGGCCCCCGAGCGAAGTGGGAGATCGCCGACTCGGAAGTCGACGAAGCAACCTGGTCGGACCACACGATCCAAGGTCGACTCGTCACGCGAGGCGGGAATTACTCGGCAATCTTCGAAGTGCAGCTCGATCACAAGGCAATCCCGGGCGTACGCGTGTCGCTCGATTCGGGCAACGTCTCCTTCACGGTCGCAAGCGCCGACAAGTCGCCCCTGCCAGCGAACGCGGCTGCCCGGTGGTAATAGGCCGCGGCGGCGTCTGGCTTGATTTGGATCGCGGCGTTGCAGTCGATGATCGCTAGGTCAAACTCACCGTTGCCGCAACGCGCATCAGCTCGTGCGGTGTACACCTCGAAGTAATTGCTGCGAATGAAGATCGCCTTGTCGAAGTCGGCGATTGCGTCGTCAAGCTGTCCCTGACTCAGATACAGTTTGCCGCGATCTCGATAGAAATCCGCGTCAAACGGCGACAGTCGGATCGCTTCGCTCAGGTCGCGAACGGCATCGTCACGCCTGCCCAATGATACGGACGCACGTGCGCGATTGAACAGAATGACGGTCGACTCTCCTTACTACTTTCTATTCTCGACTCTCTGCGCAGCCCGGTGGGCCCGCGCTCGCCAAGCCTCGCTTGGCCCACCCTACGGGGGAGGCCTACGAGAAGAGCGATTCGATCGGTTCGCCGCCGTCGACGATGGGGGTGGGGCGATTCTCTGCATTGGGGACCCGCAGTTCGTGGTCGATGCCGAGCGCGTGGTAGATCGTAGCGGCCAAGTCTTCGGGAGAGACCGGTTTGTCGAGCGCGTAGGCGGCGTCTTTGTCGGTCTTGCCATAGACGCGTCCGCCAACCACGCCGCCGCCGGCCAGCACCGATGAAAACAACGTGCTCCAATGGTCTCGTCCCCACTGGGCGTTCGCCTTCGGTGTCCGTCCCATCTCGCCCGTCGCCACGACAAGCGTTTCGTCCAGCAGACCGCGGTCGCTGAGATCGGACAGCAACGCCGCGAACGCTTGATCGAACGTCGGCAAGAGGCTCTTCTTCACATCGTCGCTGTTGCGATGCGAGTCCCAACTGTAGCCGTCGACGCAATCGTAATGGACCGTGACATAGCGGACTCCGGCCTCGATGAGCCGTCGCGCCATGAGGCAGCTTTGTCCGAACAAGTGCCGTCCGTACTTGTCGCGCAGCTCGGCCGGCTCGCGGCGAATGTCCAGCGCCACGCGCGTTTCGTCGGACGTGATGAGCGCCAGCGCCCGCTGACGAAACGCGTCGAACTGGCCCGCGCCGCTCAATCGATCCAGCCGCTCGCGCTCCGCCTGAAATTGGTCGAGCAGCGATTGGCGTCCCTGGAGTCGATCGAGCGTTAGTCCTTCGCGGGCCGTCATGCCGGCGATTTGAAAATTCAGTTCGTCGTCGGTGCAGTCGCGCCAGTAAGGATTGTCGGTCAGCGACCTTTTCTCGACCTGAGTCGTGAGAGGGTTGTAGCGCAGCCCTAGCCAGCCAGCGTGCTCGCCGGGGCGCGGATACTGCCCCTTCTCCTGCAGTCGCCCGAGGGAATTGGGGACGACCATGTACGACGGCAGGGGCCGCGCGAGCCCCAACTGCTGCTGGTCGACATACTCCACGATCGACCCCACCGAGGGCCAATCGCGCGGCGTGGGGCTGAAGCCTGCGCCGATCGGCACATGCCAACGCCGGCCCGTTTGCAGATAGTGGCCGCCGCCGCTGTGGTCGTTGAACGAATGCGACATCGTCCGCACGACGCAGAATTTGTCCGAGACGTCGGCCGTTCTGGGCAAGTGCTCGCCAATCAGCAGCTCGGGCGTGCGACAAGCGATCGGGCGAAACGGCCCGCGAATCTGCTCCGGTGCGTTCGGCTTGAGGTCGAACGTCTCCAGCTGGCTCGGACCGCCGAACAGCATCAAGAAAATGACCGACTTCGCCTTCGGTCGAGCGGCCCCGCCTGCCGACTCGGCTGCCAAAAGCTGCGGCAAGGACAGCCCGACCAGCCCCGCGCCGGCCGCTTCGAGCAGCGTCCGTCGGCTCCAGCCTTCGCACGTTCGTCGGCGTCCGGATTGGATCGTGAGCATCGCGGGTCTCCTTGCCCAGCTATTGTCGCATCGGAGGGCGATGATGCAAGATGAAACAACAGGCTGGAAGCCTGTTCTACGGGTGGTATACTCCCGACTTCCATTCCTGAAGGAGACTACACATGGGGCGGCTTTCGCGACGCGAATTTCTCGATCAATCGATGTTGGCGGCGGCGGCCGCTTCGTTGGCGACGCTGCCTCAGGCGACGCTGCCTCAGTCGACGCGGGCGGATGAGGCGGATGCAGGGAAGCGCGTCAGCCCGAATGAGAAAGTGCGCGTGGCGGTGATCGGCGTGAACGGCCAAGGCGGTGCGCACCTCGCGGAATGGCTGCGCAATCCCGGGGTCGAATTGGTCGCGGTCTGCGACTGCGATCCGGCCGCCTACGGTCGGCGCGAAGGGGCCTTCAAGAATCTCAAGCAGAAGCCGGCCTACGTGCAGGACGTCCGCAAGCTGCTGGAAGACAAGTCGATCGACGCCGTCTCGATTGCAACCCCCAACCACTGGCACGCCTTGATGGCGATTTGGGCCATGCAGGCGGGCAAAGACGTCTACGTCGAAAAGCCTTGCAGCCACACGGTGCAAGAGGGGCGGGTGATGACCCAGTGGGCCCGCAAGTTGGGCCGCATGTGTCAGATGGGCGTGCAAAGCCGCAGCATGAGCGGCATGCGCGACACGCTGGCCTTCGTCCACAGCGGGAAGCTCGGCAAGATCCACACGGCCCGCGCGATCTGCTATCGCCGTCGCGACAGCATCGGCAAGACGGGCGCGGAAGCGCCGATCCCCGAGGGGCTCGACTTCAATCTGTGGTGCGGCCCCGCGCCGCTGGTCGTCCCCAAGCGCAAGCGGTTGCACTACGACTGGCACTGGTTCTACGCCACGGGCGGCGGCGACATCACGAACCAGAATCCCCACGAGCTCGACAAGGCCCGCTGGGGGCTCGGCAAACAGGAACTCCCCAAGCGCGTGGTAAGCCTCGGCGGGCGACTCGGCTACCTCGACGATGCCGAGGTCGCGAACTGCCAAGTGACGGTGTACCAGTGGGACGACGCGCTGCTCATTTCAGACGTGCGCGGTTTGCCGATCAAGTCGCCGATCACCTTCGGCCTTCAGCACAAAGGTTTCAACGGCGCACTCAACGTGTGGTACGGCACGGAAGGCTACGCGCTCGGTCTCGGCTACACGGCCGGCGTCGCGTACGACTATGACGGCAAGGAATTGGGCAAGTGGAGCGGCGGGGAGTACCAGGACCACTTCGCGAACTTCCTCAAGGCGGTTCGCAGCCGCCAGCACACCGACTTGCATTTAGACATCGAAGACGCACATCTTTCGAGCGCCCTGGCCCACTTGGGCAACGTGTCGCTTTTGCGCGGCAGCGTGGTCGCGCCGGGCACTCGACCTGAAAACGTCGTCGACGACAAACACGTCGCCGACACGTTCGCGAGCCTCGAGTCGTATTTGGGCGAGCAGACGATCAACTACCAGGAAACGCCCATCAAGCTCGGCAAACCGCTGGTTATCGATCCCAAGACGGAACTCTCCGACGACCCCGAATCCAACAAGCTGTTCCAGCGCGAATACCGCCAGGGCTTTGAACTGCCCACGTAGCACAGGCTTCCAGCCTGTGAAAAACGAGTCCAATTCCTCCACCGCCGGGCGCCCAGCCTCCCCCGCTTGGCCGCTACTTCCCGCCCACCACCTCGCGCACCCCAATCTCCTCGCGCAACCACGCGGGGCGATTGGTGGTGATTCCATCGACGCCCAACTCGGCAAAGCGCCGTCCGAGGTCGGCGTCGTCGATCGTCCACACATAGAACTTCAGCCCTGCCGCACGCACCTGGGCGATGAACGCGGCGTCGATCGTCGGACTGTCGGACAGATCAAGCCCATCGGCACGGATTTCTTGGGCCCGCTCGATGAGCCATTCGACCGACGGCCGTCGTCCTTGTTTGTCCTCTTTCATCGAGACGATCCAGTAAGCCGCCAAGTCGGGGCGCTCCCGCTTTACGGCGGCGACGACGTCGGACTTGAAGCTGATGATGGGCGTTTGAGCGGCCGGCTTCGCCGACTCGCGGATCTCGCGCAAAATGGCCGGCACGCCTTCCACGCCGCATTTGATCTCGACGAACATCCGTTTACCGTCGGGGATCGTGGCAAGCGCCTCGGCGAGCGACGGGATGCGTTCGCCCGCATAACGCGGCGACTTCCAGCGCCCCACATCGAGCTGCCTCAGTTCGTCGAACGTTTGGTCGGCGACCTTCTTATCGACGCCGGCGACGCGTTTCGTATCGGCGTCGTGAATCACCACCGGCCGACCATCGCGACTCACCCACACATCCAGTTCGCCGGCATCCGACGCTTGCTCGAAGCCGAGCCGCAGCGCTGCGAGCGTGTTTTCGGGGGCGTCGTGCGAGGCGCCGCGGTGCGCGATGATCTCGATCGGCCCTTTGTCCGCAGCCTGAGTCGGGACCACTCCTCCGACGATCGCCGCCCACACAGCCAAGACGCCCGTCGTCGTCCCTGTTCGCCAGCCCATGCCGCTTGCCGTCCGTCGTCGCATCGCTTGTTCGCTCCGCGTGAGTGGTTCCGAATCAAAACGCCCACGAAAGCTGGGCGATCCACGAGTCCGTTGGATTGGACACGATCAGATCGTCGATGGCTACCTCGCGGGAAAAGACGTACCCCAATTCCAGCGAGAGCTCGCGCCCCGACGCACGCCATAGATTGAGTCCCGCCAAGAGACGCAAATCGCTGTAACGGATCATCGCGGGGCCGACGATCGGGTCGTCGATCGACCAAGCACCGCCGCCGAACTGACCGGCGAGATACAGCCACGCATCGCCGTCGTCGGATTGAGCCACCTGTCGGGCGATTCGCGGTCGCGGGAATACCAGATCCACCTGCCACTCGGGTGCGGGACGCCAGATGACGCCGCCGAGCGGCAACCAGCGCGACTCGAGTTGCCGGACGACGGCGACGCCGCCGACCAGCGTCCACCGCTCGCCCAAGTCGAGCGTCCCGTTGACCCAGCCGGTGACTTGAAACGTCGAGGAATCGACGAACTGCATGTCGCCGTAAAGCCCCGGCGTGATCCCCACGCTCACCGCGCCGCGCTCGTGCTCCCACAGCACCAGCGACACATCGAGATCCAGGTCGTAGAGCGTATTGGGAAGCAGCGCATCATTTTGTCCCGACCAGGAGTGCACGCCGCCGCCGACCGCCCACCGCAGGCTGCTGGAACCGGGCAAGACGAGACGGTCCCCGGCTCGAGTCGCTCGAAAGTCGAGCATTCCCAGTCCCTGAGAGCCGGTCGCTCCGATCGTGGAGAGATGCAATCCCCAACGGACATCGGTCGTGAGCGCGTCGTACGCGTCGATCTGTTGATCGAGTTCGGCCAATTCGTGGACGCTGGGCAATCGTTCCAGCGCAACCCCATCGTCGGCGAACACCCCCCAACTCGACATTAACACCAGAACTGCAGTCATGTCGGGGCGTCGCAAGTGAAAACAGGAAAGCTGCAGAAACCACCGTAGCTTGTACGCGCAGTTTGAAGACGACGTCAAGACAACTTGAATCATGGCCGCCGCCAGCGAAGCCCGATGAAATCTATTGCTGGATGTCCGCGCGACTCCTACACTCCGCGCGATCCGTCGCAGTCAAAGTGCCGTCCATTTGCCAGTCCGTTCGTCACGAGGACGCCGTTATGCGCCACACCGCTCAGTCCCTTGTCATCGCGACTTTGCTCATTCTGTCCTGCTCGGCCGTCGTCTTCGCTCAAGGGCGGGGCCCGCGCGTGCCGTATTCGGGCGGCATTAACGGCGGCAGTCGCGGCGCAGAATTCAGTCGCGCCAAGGGCAATGGAATCGAACGCCCCGCAACGCCCAAGGGGCGCACCGACCTGGATCAAGCCGGCGGGCAGCGACTCGCCGACTCGGATCACACGCGGACAGGATCGAACGGCCATCGACGCGGCCCAGGATCGTCGGCGGCCAGCGGCTTGAATCATGGTACGCGCGGCAATGCGACCGGTGCGCGGGGACTCGAACGCGCCGCCGTCGCCAGCGATGGTCGCGTCCATCAGAACGCCGACCGCATCCTCGATAAGCGGCTCGAACAGGCCGAACACCTCGAGCAGTTGGGCGAAACCAACGGCAACGAACGGCTGCAAACGGCGAGCGAACGGATGGCGGAAAACGCTCAGACGCGTTACGACCGCCGAGTTGGAGAGCGGCCGCTGCCGACCGACGTCGATGCTGCGGACGAAGCGCCGCAGGTGATCCTACCGCCTGAACGCAAGACGAGCCGCGTTTTGCCGCCGCCGTCGAACCCGCCGCGCAATCCTTGGCTGCCTGCGTGGTTTGGCGGGAAGTCGGGGCGGTAAGGGCGGAGCGGTGCGGGTGGAAGACGTTGGACCGACGGAGCGGTCCACGACTATTCGCCGCACTGGGACACGTCTTCGCAGTGCGACACTTCAAAGCCCATTTCGGCGATCATCTTGTAGTCGGCGGCGGGGGCTTGGCCGCGCGTCGTGAGGTAGTCGCCGACGAACATCGAATTGGCGGCGTACAGCCCCAGTGCTTGGAGGCTTCCGAGGTGGATTTCGCGGCCGCCGGCGATGCGAATTTCGCTGGCGGGATTTGCGAAACGGTAGAGTGCGAGCGTCTTGAGGCAGTATCGCGGGGTCAGCCGATCGGCGCCGGCCAGCGGCGTGCCATCAATCGGATTGAGGAAGTTGACCGGTATCGACTCCACCTTCAGCTCGCGTAGTTCAAACGCCATCCGGACGACGTCGAGATCCCCTTCGCCCATGCCGATGATGCCGCCTGAACACAGCTTGAGTCCGGCGGCGCGCGCCGCCTTCAGCGTCTCGATGCGATCTTGATACGAATGGGTCGTGCAGATCTCGCCGTAGTAATTCTCGCTCGTGTTCAGATTGTGGTTGACTGTGTCGACGCCGCAGGCCTTCAGCCGCTGCGCTTGATCGGGAGTGAGCAACCCGAGGCAGGCGCAGACGTCGAGATCGTGCTGCGACTTGATCAGCGGCACCAATTCCTCGACCGCCTTCATCTCCCGCTCGCTGGGACCGCGGGCCGAGATGACCATGCAAAACGTCTTCGCCTTCTGTTCGGCGGCGATCTTCGCCCCCTCCAGCACCTTGTCGCGGCTTAGAAAGTTGTAACGAGGAATCTCGGCCGTGGAGATTTTCGACTGCGAGCAGTACGAACAGTCTTCCGGGCACAGGCCGCTCTTCGCATTCATCAAGAAGTACAGCTGGACGGTCTTTCCCCAATACCGTCGACGCACGCGAAACGCCGCGGCCATGATGTCCAACAGTTGGTCGTCGGACGCTCGCAAAACCGAAAGCGCCTCGTCCTCGGTGAGTTGATGCCCAGCCAGGATGCGGTCCGCCAAGTCATTCCAGGAGAGCGATGGAGGTGCGAGCGAGATGGGGGTGGCCGATGTCATGCGAGAACGAAACCCTGAATGGCGTGGCACGGGACCGGGCTCTTGCGAGCCGCGGGAAACAAGACAGAATAATATCAGTTCGCGCCCCTCGTCGTCGATGCCGTGCCTGCGAGGTCGCCTACATTCCGTCGCCTCCACTCCGTTGCCACCTCACCGCGTCCCTCCAGCGCCGTCCATGATTACACCGCATTTGGTCCGAGTCGGCGTCTTGGGGCAAGTCGGGCGTTTTGTGCCGGTGGAACCGCATTTGTATCCGCGCGGCAGCCGCGTCGTCTGTCGCACCAACCGGGGACTCGAGGTGGGTGAAGTCCTGGCCGCCGCCCCCGCTACGTCGCCGTTGGTGGACGCTCCACAACACGACGGGCAGTTGCTGCGGCGAGTGACCGTCGAAGACGATCTGCTGTTGGCGCGATTGGAGCGGCGTAAGCAGGAGGCCTTCGAGGCCTGTGAACGACTGTTGGCAGAGCATGGAAGACCGGCCGTCTTGATGGACGTCGAACACCTGTTCGACGGCGGCTCGCTGTACTTCTATTTCCTCGGCGATCCACCAACCGAAGTCGAACAGCTCACGCAGCACCTTGCGGAAGCCTACGACGCGGCCGTTCAGTTCCGCCAATTCACCGACGCCGTTGAAGCCGGTTGCGGCCCGCAATGCGGCACCGCAGAGGCCGCCGGTTGCGGCGCCTCCCCCGGCGGCTGCGCATCGTGCGCACTCTCCTCCGCCTGCAAGAAATAACCCGTAGGACAGGCTTCCAGCCTGTCACCCCGCATCTTCCAGCCTGTCACCCCTCATCTTCCAGCCTGTCACCCCGCATCTTCCAGCCTGCCCCCCGCCCCTCCAGCCCCCCGCCTCGCTACGGCCCGCTCCCTTTCAAGAACCTTTCCAAGAAGACGGCTTCGACGGCGCGGGCATAGTCGGCATTGTCGCGTTTGGCGAAGCCATGGCCTTCGTTGTCGGCGAACACCGTCCAGACGGGGCGGCCCGAGGAACGCACCTTGGCCGCAATTTGTTCGGCTTCAAAGAACGGCACGCGCGGGTCGTTTTTGCCGTGGATCACGAGCAGCGCCGACCGAATTCGGTCGGCGTTATTCAGCGGGCTGATCCTCTCAAACACTTTCCGCATTTCTGGATTCCGCTCGTCGCCGTACTCGGCGCGCCGCAGGTCGACTCGATACGCGGCGGTCCGCTCCAAGAACGTCAGAAAATTGGCGATGCCGACGATGTCGATACCCGCCTTAATGCGGTCGGGATAATGCGTCAGCGACGCCAGCACCATGTAGCCGCCGTATGAACCGCCCGACACGGCGACGCGCGAGGCGTCGAGTTCCTCTTGTTGCGCGATCCAGTCGAGCAGCGCGCCGATGTCCTTCACGCTGTCTTCGCGACGCTCGGCATTGTCCAGCTTGAGGTAAGTCTTGCCGTAGCCCGCCGACCCGCGCACGTTGGGATGAATCACGGCAATGCCCAGTTCATTCGCCTGAAACTGCGACGCCGGCGAAAAGAACGGCTGATACTGGCTCTCCGGCCCGCCGTGGATATTGATCAGCACCGGAACTTTGTTCGACGCCGTCGCCGTGCGCGGCTTGTAGTAATAGGCCGGGATCTGCCGACCATCGAACGACGCGAATTGCATGCGAGCCGGCTTCAAAAACAACTCGGGATTCAAGCCGCCGACTTCGCTGTACGTCCACCGAGTAAGCTGGCGATCGCCGAGCGACAACGCGTAGGCGTCGGCGGGAGCGTCGGGGCGAGCGAGCGTGAATCCCAACTGCTTGCCGTCGGGACTAAACTCCAAACCCGAGACGATTCCCAGCGGCAATTCGAGCGCGACGCGCGGTCCGCGCCCTTGCGGCAGCAAGAAGAGTCGACTGGCCCCATCCTCGTTCACGGTGAATGCGACGTCTCCAGAGCGCTCTTCGACCGCCAGTTCGACCACGTCCCAGTTCACGTCGGCTGAGAGCCATTCATACTTCTTCGTCGCCAAATCGAACCGCGCGAGTCGCCGGAATTCGCCGCCGGCGTCCGTGGCGATGAACAGCGACTTGCCGTCGGCGGAAAACGCCATCGGGCCATACGCCGCAGGTTCGTCTGCCGGTCGAGGCAAATCGGTCCGCATTCCCGTTTCCACGTCCAGCAGTGCGGGATAGATCTCGTTAATCGACACGTACCGCGCGAGCGCCACGGTCTTGCCGTCAGGCGACCAATCGCTGGCTTGCCATGTCTCCTTGTCGACTTGCATCAAGAGTCGCGGCGATTCCGTCGACCGTGGATCGCCGACGTAGAGGTCCATGTCGCGTCCGTTGCGCAGGTTGCTCGCGATGATCACCTGCTTGCCGTCGCGACGCACGGCTTGCAATCCGTTGCGCGACTTTCCGTCGGTCCAGCGAGTGACCCGGTACGCGCGTGGTTCGAGCAAATGAACTTGGCTGTTTTCATTTCCGCCCGAGTCCATCGACAGCAGAATCGCATCGTCGGCAGCGTGCGGCAGGAATCCGCCCGTCGCCGGTTCTTCGAAGAATGTGATTTGTTCGCGACGTCCGCCTGGTTCATACACGCGGTGCAACTGCACCGCGTTGCCGAAGCGCGTGGTGATAAGCATCCCCGCGCCGGCAGGCGACCACCCGCGAAACGCGGCTGCGCGGACGCTTTGGTATTGGGCCAGCTTGGCAAATACGGCAGGCGGCACGACGGGGACCTCCTGCGCTTGAATGGCCGGCGGCTTGCGCGGATCGACCGCCTCGGCAGCCGATAGGTCCGTTGTACTTGCGACCCAGGGCAACCACGCTGCACACGCCAGCAACAACCCTCGTAACCGCATGGGAATCTCTCCGTCGCGTTGGGATCTACGCCTTCTTCGCCGTCTTCGCTGGCGGCAGTTTAACTCAAATCACGCTCGCACGAATTGGGCGGGCGCCCGTGAAAATCGAGCGCCCGTTCGCACCACGCGGCGGTCTGCAGCAGCGTCTGGTCCGAATCGCGTACGCCGATCAATTGCAATCCGCACGGAGTCCCCTCGTCGCTCAGGCCGCTCGGAAGCGTCGCCGAGGGTGCGCCGAGGAAGCTCCAGGGTGAATTGAAGCGCGGATCGCCCGTCGTTTCTCGCCCTGGCGGGGGCGTCACCGTCGACGGCGTCAGCACGACCGTTTGCGGGCCCAGCCAGCCGTCAAATCGCTCGCTGGCTTCCCGCTGATGTCGCAACGCCGCCGCATACGCGCCAGTCGCCGCTTCCTGTTTCCGTAGTTCGAGTCCCTCTCGGATCAAGCTGCCGACATGTGGGCCGTACTGATCGGCATGTCGAGCGAAATCGACGGCGTGCACCTGCGCCGCCTCGACGGCCATAATCACGCGATGGCTGCGCACGACCTCGGCCCAGCCGTACCGTACATCCACCGACTCGATCGTCGCCCCCGCCGCGCGCAACCGAGCCAGCGCCTCGCGAAATGTGCGTCGCACCTCGTCATCCGCTAACTCGTCGAAATGCTCCTGAAAGGTGACGAATCGAACTGCCTGAGCGACCGGCGGATCGTCGACGGTGAAGCGTTTCTCGCGCGATCCAGGCCGCTCGTCAATCGCCGCAAAGACGAGCGCCAGATCGGAGACGGTGGTCGCCATCGGGCCGACATGGTCGAGGTGCTGAGCGACCGGAACGACGCCGACAAGCGACACTCGACCAAACGTCGGCTTGAATCCGGCGATGCCGCAAAAGCTGGCAGGGCGGATAATGGAGCCGCCGGTTTGCGAACCAAGTGCGGCGGGACAGACTCGCGCCGCGACCGTCGCCGCACTCCCGCTGCTCGAACCGCCCGGGGTGCGATCGTGCCGCCAGGGGTTGTACGTCGGCGCGGGATCGAAGCAAGCGAACTCGGTCGTCACCGTCTTCCCCAACAAAATCGCGCCGGCGGAGCGCAACCGGGCAACGAGTGGAGCGTCCGCGTCGGCGCGGTGAGCGCGGCGCAGCGGAGAACCCGCTCGCGTCGGCAGCCCAGCGACGTCGATGAGGTCTTTGACCCCGATCGGCACGCCGTGCAGCGGCCCGCGATCGACGCCGCGGCGTAGTTCGTCCGTCGCTTGATCGGCCGCCGCCTGAGCCGCTTCCAGATCGAGCGTCTCCCAGGCTCGGAGCTGCGGTTCACTGCTGGCAATCCGCTCCACGCACAATTCCACCAAGTCGCGCGGCGAAAAGTCTCCCGCGCGAAACGCCTGCGCTGCCGCGGCAATCGTCGGCATCCGCGTCAACTTCGTTCCCACTGTTGCCTCTCCAAGTCGCCGCTCGCCTGATCTGCCGCCAGCGTTCTGGCTCACTGCGGCTCATGGTAACCTATCCGCTTCCTCACGAGGTCCCTGCAGGAGCGAGACGCATGTCGCGCGACGATCGGTATCGCTTTCAGCTCGAGAAGATTGCACCGAGCGCCTTTATTGCGTCGAATGCCACGGTGCTCGGCGACGTCCAGGTAGGCGAAGACGCCAGCATATGGTACGGCGCCGTAGTTCGCGGCGACGCCGACTCGATCCGCATCGGCGCGCAGACGAACGTCCAAGATTTGTGCGTCTTGCACGCCGACCCTGGGTTTCCGTGCACGCTTGGCGAACGCGTCACCGTGGGGCACGCCGCGATCGTCCACGGCGCCACGGTCGGCGACGACGCGATGATCGGCATGCGCGCGGTCGTGATGAACGGCGCAGTGATCGGCGCCGGCAGCCTCGTCGGCGTCGGCGCGGTCGTAACCGAAGGCGCCATCATCCCGCCCGGCGTCATCGTGCTCGGCGTCCCCGCACGCGTCGTCCGAGCCGTCGAGCCGAAAGACCGCGAGCGAATGCAACACGCAGCACAGCACTACGTGGAAGCAGGAAGAGCGGCAAGGAGTGAGGAGCGAGGTGTGAGGAGTAGGGAGCGAGGAGTAGGGAGTGAGGAGTGAACCGATCCTGTCGCTCCCCTCTCCCCAAGCGAAGCTTGGGGAGAGGGGCCGGGGGTGAGGGGCGATTGGTGATACAGTCACAGGCTGGAAGCCTGTGCTACGGGCCGGCGGCTTTGAGTCGCTTGTCGTCTTCGGTCTCGGGCGTGTTGAGACGCGTCGAGAACGGCTCCAAGAACCAACCTGGGACGCCGTCTTCGCGGATCGGGGCGACGGGCATCTTCTCGCCCGTGAACCGTTCGACCGCCCAGCCGCAGGCGAGTCCCGTTTTGTCGCGCGGACCGTCCGCCAGCATGAACTTGCGCAGGACGTCGAGCTTCTGCTTGGCGCCCATGCGGCCCAGGCCCACGGCCGTCATTTGCCGCACGTAGCCGAATTCGGGCAGCGGTACGCCCACGTCGGAGAGTCGTTCAACATAGAGATCGACCAAATCGTTCTCCGGCACTCCCTTGTAGAAGTGCCCCAGCGACCATACCGCAGCCGCTCGTGCTTCCGTATTCAGCGCCGTCGACTTGGGGACGTACAACCGCATCAGCGATTCCGCGTCACGGAATCCCACCTCGCCGAACAACTGAAACACTTGGCTTTGCTGCTTGCCCAGCCATGAGGCCACCGGTTCCGTCGGCAACTTCTCGTGCACTTTCTTCGCGTGATCCAAGATGCGGGGGTAGGTATCGGCGACCTTGAGCTGCCGCAGGGCCCAACCGACCGCGTGAGCCGTCTCTCCGCGCGGGAACGTGAGAAGTTCGACCAGCCGTGCAGCGGCCGGTTCATGATCGAGCGCCCCCACGACGAACGCCGCTTGTTCGAGCCCGCGCCACTGGTCGGTTCCCAGCATCCGCACGGCCTGCTCGATTACCGCGGTGCTTAACGCCGGATCGCTCTTGGCCAACTGCACGAAATGGGCGGCAACGAACCGACGAAGGCCCGGATTGCGATCATTCAACAGCGGCCCTAGCGCCTGGACGGCTGCGACGTCGCCCTGCTCTACGAGAATCTCCGCGGCGACGCGTCGGAGCCGCGCATCGGCGCTCGCGGTCGCTGCGGGCGCAAACGGCAACGCGTGACGCCGTTCCACTCGCCACAGCGCTTCGAGCGCCGCCGCGGCGACAGCCGGTTCGTCGTCTTTCACGAGCGTCTGCAAGAGGGCGAGCGCTCGCTCATCATGATGCCGCCGCAAGATTTCGCCGGCGAGCAAACGTCCAAGGTAGGGCACGCGAGTCTGACTTGCCGCCAACCGTTGCGCCGTCTCCACGCCGCCTTCGACGCGAATCTCCCCGACGGCTCGCGCCGCCGCCGTACGCACCTCGGGTGCACCATTCTCATCGGCGACAAGCTTATCGAGCGCTGCGACGGCGCCGGAGTCTTTCAAGCGAGCCAGGCATTCAATCGCCAGCAAGAGCCGAGCACGTTCCACTTCGGGGCGTTCCAGCCGTTCGCGCCATTCGGTCGCCAGCGACGAGTCGCCCCACTCGGCCAACGCGGGTTCGACGATTTGAGCCGCCAGCAGCCCGTCGGCAGCCGCCAACTTGACCAGCTCCGGCGCAGCGGACTTCGCTTGCAGCGCCACGACGGCGCGAATCGCAGCGCGACGTACGACCGGATCTTGGTCTTCTTGCGCCACCTTGAGCAGCAGCGGGGCTGCGTCTTGGATATCGGGCATTTGCCGGTGGGCGGCGATGGAGAAGGTATCGGCCGCCATTCTTCGCGTCTCCGCGTCAGGCCGAGCGAGCGCCTTGAGCCACAGCGGTTTCAGCAGCGGCGAGAACTTGTAGACCCAGCCAGGTATGACTAGCTCTGGATCGTAGTCCATCACGTTATCGGCGCGCAGCTCGGGCGCGGCCGGCGACTTCGCGGGGGCGTCGGCCGCCGTCGCGAACGACGACGTCGGGCTGCCGGCAGCGACCCACGCGAGCGTCGCCGCAGCGATGACGACGCCCATTCGCCCAGCCCCCAATCGAACCTTCCAGAACATTCGCGTCACGTCTCGCTCCTCGCATCCCCGCCGTCACTCGCAATCATCTCTCGCCGCCGCGGTCCGCATCCCGCCGTCTACATCGGCCGCATGAGCCGCCAAATGCGGACGACCAGCGCCGACAAAGCGCCGACGATCACCACGCCCGCAACCCACCAGCTGGCCGGCGTCAATTCATATTGGGCAAACCCCGGCATCTCGATGATGCTGAGCGCCGCGCCCATGGGATTCAAACACAGCGCCGCTTGCACGACGTCGTGCCCGAAGGGCGCCTCGCGTCCGAGCCAAATCAAGAGCGGGCCGAGGAACACGCACATCAGGACGACGTAGACGGTGACGGTCGACGTGGCGGTGCGGTTGAACCATGCCCCCACGGCGGCACTCAGCGCTAACGTATAGCCGGCGGTCAGCACCAGGCAGATCATCACCTTCGATACTTGCAGCCACATCACCGGCTGAATAAAGATCATCACCAGATAGCCCGGCGCCGTGGCGAACAGCAGCAAAGCGAGAGTCCAAGCGACGCTAGCCAGTTTCCCGGTCACCAGCCTCACGCCCGAAATGGTCGTCATGCGGAGCACGTCCCATCCGCCGCTTTCTCGTTCCGAGCTGATCAGCCCCGACGCAAGGCTGGGAGTCAACAGCACCACCAGCAACACTTGGAACATCACGAGCAAGCCGCCGATTGTCTCGACGCCCCAGTCCATCGTGCTGTTGGTTGCGGCAAAGGTCAGCAAGAGCGACAAGACGGCGCAGATGGCGACCAACCGCAGCAGCCAATGGAAGCGACCGAAGCGCCGCGTGCGGAATTCCTTCACCATGATTGGATTCAGGTAGAAGGGAATGCCCGCTTTGCGACGCTGTGGATCGACCAAGAACATGAATCGCCGTACGACTCGGACGCCCAGCTTTTGGTCGTCGGTGATGACGCCCGACGAGCGAGCTCGGTCGAAGATGCGGTAGTTGAGTCGCGACAAGGTGAAGCCCATGATGCCGAGCGTCACCAGTCCGTTGACGACGAAGAACTCCCCGAGCCCGCCGGCCGACTCGAGCATCCCTTGCGAGCCGGCGCTTCCCTGTCCGACCATTTGCATGAGTACGGGGACGGGAGAGAGTCGACGAATCCAATAGGCGCCGTCGGCCGTCAGCCCTTCTTGCCCTTGGAACAAGTAGTTCGGTCCGAGCGTCGCGAAGCACAGCGCAAAGACGACGCCATAGGTGATTCGCACCGCCGAATCGGGGGTTTGCGCGAGCGTACTGACCAGCAGCCCGACGGCGACATACTGTACGGCGATGAAGGCCAGAATGGCGTACAGCGACGCCACGTCGCGCACCAGGTCGATGCCGCCCATCGCGTAGCAGGCCGCCGCCGCAGGGACGCTCGTCAGCAGCAACAGGCCCGTGAACAACAAGACGCCCAACAGCTTGCCGCCGTAAATCGCCAGCGGCGTCAACGGCGAGTTGAACAACAGCGCCAGCGTACCTTTAATCTTTTCACGCACGATCGAGGTGGCGGGAAAGGCCGGCGCAAGCAGCAAGACGCCGCCCAAGAGTCCGTAGGCGAAGACGCGAAAAACCTGTCGCGACTGCGCACCCGATAGATCGACCACGCCGTCGCTGGGCCAACGAGCGAGCACCAGCAGCGCGAAGGCGGCCGCCATGACGACGATCGCCGCCAGCGCTCGCGGCATGCGCAGAATTCCAAAAAACTCGCGTTGAATAATGGGAATCATGTGGATCGAGTCACCGAGAGGAAGGCGTCTTCGAGGTCGGTTGGAACATCGCGAAATTGAGCCACGGGGACGCGTTGGTCGACGAGCCGCGCGAGCAGCCCGGCCAAATCGCGATCCGACCGGCTGGTCTGGAACCGCACCATGGCTTCCGCCGGGTGCGTCGTGATCGACGCTTTCTCGGCGTCGTCAAACGCTTCGCTGCACAAGCGGGCGGCGGCGTCGAGCTGCCCGGCGTCGACCAACTGGATCTCGAAGGTCCGCCGCTGACGGATGTCGCGCATGATTTGATCGAGCGTGCCGAAGGCGCGGAGCTTGCCTTTGGTGATCATCGCTACCATGTTGCAGATGCGCGACAGCTCGGGAAGGATGTGGCTGGTGACGATGAGCGTCTTGCCCATTGCGGAAAGTTTGAGCAGCAGCTCGCGCATTTCAATGCGCGCCTGCGGATCAAGCCCGTTGGCTGGTTCGTCGAGGATGAGCATCTCAGGGTCGTGCAACAGCGTACGCGCCACGCCGATGCGCTGCTTCATGCCGTGACTCAAGCTTTCGACGAACCGGTCCTGCATGTAGGTGGAGCCGGTGGTCTCCAGCACTTCGTCGATCCGCTTCGTCCGCACGCTGCGAGTGATGCCGAACGCCGCCCCGAAGAAGTCCAGGTATTCGCGCACGCGCATGTTGTCGTACGAGCCGAACGTGTCGGGCATGTAGCCGACCAGCCGCTTGATTTTGCGCGCGTCGGCGACGCAGTCGGCGCCGGCGATTCGCGCAACGCCGCTGGTGGGCCGCATCAGCCCCACCAGGATCTTAATGGCAGTCGTCTTGCCGGCGCCGTTCGGGCCGATGAAGCCCAGAATCTGACCGCGTTCCAGCGTGATCGACAGACTGTCGAGCGCCGTAAATTCGCCGAAGCGTTTGGTCAGCTCGCGAGTTTCCAGCACGGGTCCTGAATTCGCCACCATAGGTCTGCCTGTCTCGTTGCGATGAGTGTGGATTGATTGCGATGAACGGCGGCGCGACTACTTCTCGGTCGCTGACCGCGGCGTTGCGGCCCCTGGCGCCAGCACGGTTCCGCCGACCGTCAGACGCACGTATTCGATCTGCCATGTGCTGTTGTCCAGCGTTTGTGCGCCCGATGCGGAAGGCATGCCGGCGGCGAAGTCGCGTTCTTCCTGTTCGCGTTTGGCGCGCTGGCCGTCGGTCTCGCCCACGCCGATGCCGATGCGCACGCCTCCGTCCGCATCCAACCGCAGTTGGTCGGCCGTCAACTCGATCGCTTCCACGCCGTTGAAATTCCGCAGTTCGCGGATCACCGTTGGCTCGCCGCCGCCAAAGTCGAGCACCTGCAGGGAACGCGAAGGAAGGTTGCCGCGGAGCGTCAACGTTCCTTGGGACAATTGTGCCGGCAGCACCTGATCGGGCAATTGAAAACGCAGCACGATCTCGGTCGGACGAGTGAGCCCTCGCATCCATTGGCCGTTATTCGGATTGAACGCGGTCGACACCCCCTGCCGTCCGGCGAGCGTGGAGATCGACAGAAACGTCGGCGGAACTCGGAACGACTCGCCGGCCGGCGTGCGGCGCAGTTCCAGCGGAACGACTCCCAGCGATGAACCATTGGCGGCAAACCCGTCCGGCCATGCCTGACGCATGGCCACCGGATCGCTCCAGAACAGCAGCGACGGTCGTTCCGGGAACAGCACCGTGTCGGTCGCGTCGAGCAACTTGCGAAGCACGTCTTGGCGACGACGTTGCGCGTCGTTCAGCAGCGAGTCGGAAGTGTATTGATCCGCCGCCAGCGTCTGGTCGGGACTGGCCGAGAAGCGACCATCCGACTCCAGCGTCAGCGCCAACGATGGGGCGCTGGCGCTGACCAGCACCGGGTCGGAGATGTTCTGAAGTTCCCCGCGTTCGAAGCGACCTTCGAGACCGCGCGGGCCAAAGCGACCAAAGACGCCGACGTGCTGCGGAAGCGCCTTGGCGCCGGAGACCGACGCGAGGCTGATGCTGCCAGCCTTAACCGATGCGTTTTGCGTCGCCGTACCGTCGGCGTCAGTCCAGACCAAGCGACGCACGGTCGAGTCGTCGGCTCGATCGGGCGCCAACCACCCGCGGTCCTGAGCGGCCCAGTCGACGTCGCGCGATTGCTGGTCGTACACCGCCGCCAGTCCGTCCACTCGCACTTCATTCGACTGCGGCAAGTACTGCGCTAACTGCATATAGGCCAGCGTCGGCGGCACGCTTTGAGAACTGCTCATTCCCAGCCCGATGAATATCAGCGCCGTTGCACCAGTCACGATGGGAACGACCCACGCAAGCCGGTCCAAACGACCAGAACGGGCGAGGACGATGCCGACGCCGAACAGGGCCAGACAGTAGCCGCTTAGGATCGTGACGGCGAGCGAGCGAGCCGGAATGCGGTAGCCGATCTGCTGTTCGAGCGCCGGCTGGAACACGCGCGGCGACGCCCGTCCCTCCCGAATCTCGAAGAGACTCAGCGCCAGCGTCTTTAGCGCCTTGGTCGGCTGCGAGTTGAATTCGGTGCGCCAACCGCGAGCGCCGAGCGTCGTCAGGATCACGACGCCGTCGCCGTAGGGCACGCGAATCGCGGCCGGCCAACCGTTCACTCGAAAGGGAATGTCGCTGGCCGAAGTCGCCACGCGCACCATCTCGACGGGCTCTTCGTACTCGCAAAGTTCTTCCACCGGCACGCGGTCGGGCGTATCGAGCGTGACCAATTTGTACTGGTCGAGTTCGACGCGATCGACGACCTGGAGGTCGACGGCGTTGCCCAGCAGCAGCGCGACCGTCGAGGGACTCACTCGATCCAGCGTAATCCACAGTCGCCCGCCGCTTCGCAGCCAACCGCGCAGCGCCTCTTGCCCGCCCGAGTCGTATTGAATGCGATCGGCGGTGAGGACCAGCGAGTCATACGTGCGCAGGACATCGACCCACGGGGGCAGAAACTCGGTTTCAATTTCCGTGACGTTTGTGGTCAAGCCGGCGGCCGTCCGCGCTTGGCTCAGCGTCTCGGCGACATCCTTATCGTAGGTGACCATGACCTTGTTTTCGTCGAAGGTCGAACGGCGGAAGTAAGCGGCCGTCTTCACGGGGTCGTGATCGATGGAGATGGGCGAGTCGTACGTCAGCAGTTCGCCGTGCCGCCGCTGCAACACTTCGCGCCCTCCGACTGTCTCCAGCATGGCGCTCTTGAGCGTCAGTTGCTCGGTCTTCTTCGAGGCGACTTCGGGAACGTAGATCGGCAGAAAGGTGAAACGCCTGGATTCGGGGGGGACCCACATCCGCCGCGCGTATTGTCGCCCCGGATCTTCGGCGACGAAGACGGTTAAAAACGCCTCGCCCTCTTCCGTGCCGGTATTGGTCGCGGCGACGCCCATGACCGACCAGCCGTCAGGTCGATGTCGACGGACGAACGCGGTCGAAGCGGCCGATTTGATCGGCGTCGCGGACGCCGCCTGCGGGTCTTGCGCAGCGATCTCCACGGCGCACGTGAAAGCGCACAGCATCCAGGCGAATAACAGGAACAAGCGCCGCACCACGACGACCTCCGCTAACGAACGACGGGATTGGAGGCCCTACGATAACGGTCGCACAAGCGGCTGGCAATTCGCCGGCGACCTCGCCGCGGTTCGACCGTCATTCGCCGCGCATGCCCAACGCCACCAGGAACTCACTCATTTCCCCCGCTGCGTGGGTATCGCCTTGGCGGCGCGCGGCCTCGATGCCGGCTCTCAGCACCGTGCGGGCGTCGGCGATCTGGTGGTGCTTTTCGAGCAACTGGGCGGCTCGCGCGAACGCGGCGACGTAGGGCGGCTGTTCGCTCATCAGCTCTTGGAACAGCGTCAGCGCTCGCTGGTCGTCCCCCTCGCCGGCCAACTCGACGGCCAGTCCGTAGCGGAGAAAAGCATCGCGCGGGTCGTCGACCAACATGGCTTCGAGTCGTTCACGGCGAGTGGGCATCGGCAGGCGGGCTCCAACAGGGATCAGCGTGGTTTTGGCAAGCTTCGTCAAACGGCCGACTTTCGCAGCGGTGGCAATTCGGGTCGCTTGGGGCGAACCGGAGAAATGCGGACCAAAACTGATCTAGTGGCATTTGGCGAGGTGCGTTAGATTACTCGGTGCACAAGGAGGTGCCTATGTCAGGCGAACTGATTCGCTTCCTACACGCCAGCGATTTTCATCTCGAGCAGCCGCTGTACGGACTGTCGTCCGTCCCCGAGCATCTGCGCGAACTGGCGTTGGAAGCCCCGTACCTCGCGGCCACTCGAGTCTTCGACAACGCGATCCTGGAACACGTCGATTTCGTCGTGCTCTCGGGGGACATCCTCGACCCGTTTCAAGCGGGCCCGCGCGGATTGGCGTTCTTGTTGGAGCAATTCCAGCGGCTGGCCGACCGCAGCATCGAAGTCTACTGGTCAGGCGGCCGAAGCGACTCGCCCGAAGCTTGGCCCGCGACCGTGCCCTTGCCGCCGAACGTCACCTATTTCGGCACCGGCAAGCTCGAAGAACGGACGCAAGTGCGACACGAAGCGTCTCCCGCGACGCTGCTGGGGATCAGCTGGACCGACCGGCTGCGGATTCACCCCTCGGAGTTTCGGTGCGACACCAGCGACCGCTTCAAGATCGCGGTCGTGCACGGCGAATTCGACGCCGGGACGCTCGTCCGACAGAACATTCAATACTGGGCGCTCGGCGGGGAGCACCAGCGCAAAACGCTCTACAGCACCCCCTACGCGGCCCATTATCCGGGCTCGCCCCAGGGACGCTGCGGCGACGAACCGGGACCGCACGGCTGCACGCTGGTGAGCGTCGATCCGGACGGCAAAGCCCGCCTGCAGGCCATTCCCACCGACGTCATCCGTTGGCACGACGAGCGGCTGGTGATTAGCGAGGCGATTACGAAGGCCGACCTGCAACGGCTGCTGCGCGATCGCATGCAGGCGTTGGTCGCCGAAGTGGGCGATCGAGCTCTGTTGGTGAACTGGCGTCTGGAAGCAAACGGCCGCATCGCGAGCTCGTTGCGTCACGGCGGATTGGCCGACGACTTGGCGACCGAATTGCGGACCGAGTACGGGCATCGTCGGCACCCGGCCTGGACGGTCGCGGTGGAAGTCGAGCCGCCGACGAGCTTGCCGGTGGAATGGTATGAGGAAGATTCGATCTTGGGAGACTTCCTGCGCTCGGTGCGCGATCACGAGCAAGGCAAGTCCGAACCGCTCCGTTTGTCGAGCTATTTGACCGACGAACAAGCGGCGGGCGCGTTTGGACGCGCGCTCGAAATCGCCGACCCGGCGGCGCGGGCCCGCTTGATGCGTCAAGCGGCGGTGCGCGGCGTCGACATGTTGCGGGGCGAGTTGGTCGGAGAGAACTAGGCCGACGGAAACGGCACGCGGAGGAGTAGGTCGTGAAAATCACGGACGTACGCATCGACGGATTCGGCATCTGGAGCAACCTGGCGGTGCGCAATCTCGCCGGGGATGCCACGGTCTTCTACGGCCCCAATGAAGCGGGCAAGACGACCCTCATGCAGTTCATCCGCACCGTGCTCTACGGCTTTTCGAAAGAACGGCGTGCACGCTATCTGCCGCCCGTGCAGGGCGGCCGCCCCGGCGGCGGCATGCGACTCGCCACGCTGCGCGGCGAATTCGACGTCGTGCGACGCGTCGTCGTCGATGATGCGCACGAATCGCTGGGCGACGTCACGCTGTTCGACGAAGACGGCAACGAACAAGGCTCCCACCAACTCAGCTCGATCCTCGGCGGCGTCGACGAATCGATCTTCACCAACGTCTTCGCGATCGGCCTCCGTGAAATCCAGGAGCTCGGCACCCTCAATGATTCGGCGGCCGCCGACCACCTCTACAAACTCACCAGCGGACTCGATCGCGTTTCGCTCATCGACGTCGTCCGTGATTTGGCCGACGAACGTCAGAAGTTGCTGCCCGCCCACGGCGCCAACGGCAAACTGGCGCAATTGATCGCCCGCCGCGAGAAGTTGGTGCATGAGATCGACGAACTGGCGACGCGCGGACGACGCTGGCCGCAGTTGATGGCTGAACGCGCCGAGCGGGGACGGGAGATCGAGCAGGTCGAGCATGGGATGACCGACGTTCAGAAGCAGATGCATCTGTACGACGTCGTGGCTCAGGTTCGCGATAAGTGGCAAGCGCGACGCGTCGTCGAAGAGCAATTGGCGGTCTTCGGCGGCGCCGCCGACTTGCCGCCCGACACGCTCGAACAAATCGACCAATTCAACGCGCAGGTGAAGGCTTACCGTCGTCGCCTCCACAGCGCTCGCAAACAGCGCACCGCGCTGCTCGAAGACCTCGCGCGCCATACTTACCAAAAGCAGCTCGTCGCGCAAGCTCCCCGCGTTCAGGCGCTCGGCGAACACGCCCCCTGGATCGGGTCGCTCGAGGACGAAGTGGCGCGGCTGCAGTCGGAGGTCGCGGCGCTCGAGCGAGAAGTCGAGAATCGCAGGCCTCAATTGGAAGGGCCGGCCGGCGCCGCCCGCGGAAAACTGCCCGACATTACGCCCAAGACTCTCGCGCTGCTCAAGCCGCCCGCGCGGCGGATGAGTCAGCTCGCCAAACTCGTCGAACGAACGCAGGCGGAGGCGTCGGCGGTCAAGAATCGCACGGAACAGGCGTTGCAGCGCGTGACGTCGGAACTAGCAGATCTGGACGAGTCGAGTCTGACGGCGGCGCTCGAAAAGGCCGGCACCCGCGTGGCGCAGCTACGGCGCCGCATCCAAGTGGAGGAACGGCTCGAGCAACTGCAGATGCAGCGGTCAGAGCTCGACGGGCAAAGCCACGAGCTGTTCGACTGGCAAGTGATGCCGTTCGAGAAAATGACCGGCTTATTCGTCGCCTTCGTGCTCAGCACGGTGATGATCCTGGGCGGCGTGTTCGGCGGCCTCTTGTGGGGCTTCCCCTGGTTCTACGGGCTGTTGCTGACGTTCTTCGGCTTCGTAGGCTTGGGCGCATCGATCGTCTGGAAATTGGACTGGGAACGCACGGCCGAACGCAGCTTGCAATCGTGCGAACGACAGCTCGACCTGCTCGACGAACAAATCGAAGAAGCCAAAGCCGAACGAGATGCGATCGACCAGCATCTGCCCACCGGCGGCGGGCCGCTCGACGCCCGTCTGGCAGCAGCCGAAAAGCAGCTCGCACACCTCGAACAGCTCGCGCCGATGGACGCTCAGCGGCACGAGTCGGGGCAGCATGTGGAAAGCGTCGAGCGCCGCGCGATCAAGGCGACCGAAGATCTCAAGGAAGCGCGGAAGAACTGGCAAGTAGCCCTGCGTTCCGCGGGCCTCCCGGAACAGCTCTCGCCCAACGATGTGCGGCATTTGGTCCGCAGTTTTCGCACGGTCGGGACGGTCCGCAAGCAACTACAGCACCGACGCGACGAATTGGATAATCGCCGTCGTGAACTCGCGTCGCTCGCCGGCCGCATCAACGAACTGTTCGTAGAACTAGGTCTGATCCCCGAAAGCGACAGCGCCCAAGCGCGACTCAAGCAACTGGCCGCCATCCTGGCCGAACAGCAAAACATCGTCGAGCGACGCAAGGACGTCGTGCGGCAATTGAAGCAGCTGCGCTCGCGTTGGCAGAAAGCCGTCAAGGGCTACGAAGCGGCGACGCGCGGACGACGCGCTCTGCTTGCCAAAGCCAACGCCAACGACGAACAACACCTGCGACAGATGCTGGCGCGGCAGCATCAGGCTCAGTTGCTGCGCACCCAGCGCGACGAATTGTCGCAGGCCATCCACGTCGCCGTGGGCGATCTGTGGACCGAAGAAGCGATGGCCCGCGAGTTCGCCGCACGGGAAGAGGACTCGCCCGAACAGAAGCGGGCGCGGCTGGCCGAGCGGCTGGTGCAGCTGCGCAACGAACTCACGCGACTGCATGAGGATCGCGGCACCCTGGGCGCCGAGATGAAAGCGCTGGTGGCCGACCGACGACTGGCCGAGTGCAAACTGGAGCTGGGCACGGTCGAGAAACAGATCGAAGAAGCGATCGAACATTGGCAGGTCTTGTCGATGACCGGCCTGTTGCTGGAGTCGGTCCGCAGCATCTACGAGACGACTCGACAGCCCGAGACGTTGCGTGAAGCGTCAGTCTTCCTCCAGCGACTCACGCAAGGCCAGTACACGCGCATCTGGACGCCCATTGAAGACAAAGTGCTGCGAGTCGAAGACGCGCATAACAGGTCGCTGAACCTCGAGAAGCTCAGCAGCGGCACGCGCGAGGCGGTGTTCTTGAGCTTGCGGTTGGCGCTTGTGGCCGGCTACGCTCGGCGCGGCGCTGCGTTGCCCTTAATTTTGGATGACGTGCTGGTGAACTTCGACACATCGCGGGTGCGTTTCGCCGCCGAGGTGCTGTGCGATTTCGCTCGACAGGGCCATCAGATGCTGATGTTCACCTGCCACGAGCACATCATGCAGATCTTCCGCGAAGCGCGCGCCGAAGTGCGGTTGTTGCCGAGTCGCGAAGGGGAGCAGAAGTCGGAGATTCCGGCGATTCCCCCCGTCGCCGCGGTCGCTCCGCCGCCCCCGCCTCCTCCCCCGCCGCCCGCGCCAGAACCTGAACCGACGCCCGAGCCGAAGCCCTTGCGTCGTCGTAAAGTAGAGCGTCGTCCGGCAGCCGTCGTTCCGGTGGCCGAGGAGCCGGTCTATGAACCGCCGCTCGCCGCTGCGATTCCGATCGCCGACGAGCTGCCCGAGCCGACGATCCGCTACTTCACGATGTCCGAAGAAGAGTATCGATTGGCGGCCGAGGAGCCGATTCGCTTGCAACGAAGGCTGGAAGCCTTGCCGATCTTCCTCGACGACGACGAGGAGGAAGACGAATACGAAGAAACGCCGCCGCCGCGCGTCCAAGAGCCGCGATCGTCCGCACCGCCGCCGAAGAAGGAGACGGACGAAGACCGCGAGCGACGATTGGATCGTCGCTTCACCTGGGAGTCGCCCGAGATGTACTGGCGCGACCGAGATGAAGAAGCGGTCGCCTAGCGTTCACACCCTGTAGGGGAATCGCTCCGCGATTCCCCTCATCGCCGCGCTCCGGCGCCAAGCAACGGGGCTACTTGGAAGCCGACGCCGCCAATTGAATGACGTAGGTCATCGCGCCGGTGGGGTCGCCGATCATGGCGATGCGGCCCACGCCAGGCGCTTCAAACGGCGGTACGCAAATCTGGCCGCCCAGTACGAGCGTTCGCGCCACGCAGGCATCAACGTCCGGCGTCATGATGTAGATGCTCCAGTGCGGCGGGATGTCTCCCCATTCGGCGCTCATCGGCAAGATGCCGCCATAGCGAGTCTCCCCGACGGCGATCTCGGTGTAGACGCCGCCGTGAGGGATCGGCACTTTTGATTCATGGAACGCCCATCCGAGGAGTCCCCCGTAAAACTGTCTTGCGCCGGCCGTATCGCGCGTCGCCAGTTCGCTCCAGCCAATCGCATGGTCCTCGAACATGACGAAGTCGCCGCCCTCGGTCGAGCGGTTTTGCCAGAGACAAAACGTCGCTCCGCTGGGGTCAGCGACCACGCTCATACGCCCGTAGTCGGAGACGTTCATGGGGGGCATTAGGACGGCGCCGCCGAGTTTCTGGGCCTGAGCCGTCGCGGCGTCACAGTCCTCCACCGCGATGTCGACCGCCCAATGAGAGGGCACGCCGTGTGCTTGTTGTGCAGGCTGCAGGCTGCACAAGGCGCCGACCGTTCCTTGGCTGTTAGATAGGAAGGAATACGTTCCGATCGGTCCCAAATCCATGTCGAACTTCTGCCAGCCGAACAGGTCTCGGTAGAAGGCGAAGCTTTTGGCGGGGTCGGTGCTGGAGAGTTCAAACCAACACGGGGCGCCGGACGGTGGTTGAATAACAGGCATGCAGATTCTCCCGGAAACTTGGGGTGGAAGAGAGGCCCCTTAGGGTAGGACGAGTCGGCTGCGACCGCAACCAAAATCGGGCGCCGGCAGGTACCGTTGATCCGCGTTCCCGCTGCAATCGGCACGACCGCTCGGCGGAACCGGCGGCGGCTCGACTTTCCGGCCGGAGAGGCTCGCGGGTCGCTCAAATTGCGGGCGAGAATATAGTTGGAACGTTGCGCCATCGCGGCGTGGCGACCGCTTATCCGCCTCCTGCACCGGATTGCAGCCATGTCGGTTCGCACGTCGACGACCACGCCCGCCACTCCGCAGCCCGCGCTGCCAGCGCCCGCCGCGTCGTCGGCGGCGACTCCCGCCCCCGCCGCCAGCCCCGCCCCCGCCGCAGGGGCTCTTGCCGGTCGATTTGCAGGCCAAGTAGCGCTTGTCACCGGCGCCAACGACAAAGGAATCGGCGGCGCAATCGCCGAACGGCTGGCTCGAGAAGGGGCCGCGATCGCCATCGCGGGACTGGATGAACCCAAGCGGCTGACTAAGCGGCTGCAAAAGCTGGATCAAGACGTCGTGTACTCGCCGTGCGACGTGACTTCGTCGGCCGACGTGCGCCGCGCGATCGACGCCACGATGGAGGAATTCGGCAAGATCGATGTGCTGGTCAACAACGCAGGCGTCGAGATCGCGCGGCCGCTCGATAAATTCGACGAGTCGCAGTGGCGGCGACTTTTGGCGGTGAATCTGGACGGCGCCATCGCCATGTGCCAAGCGTCGCTAGACCACCTCAGCGAGCCGGGCGGCGTGATTATCAACATCGCCTCGGCGCTGGGACTCGGGGGCTGCGCCGGCTTCTCGATCTATAGCGCCAGCAAAGCGGGACTCATCGGCTTCACGCAGTCGCTAGCCTGGGAGCTCGCCCCGCGCGGCATTCGCGTCGTCGCGGTCGCGCCGGGCTTGGTCCACACGCCGATGATTCACAAGCACATCGAGCACCTGTCGGCGGAGGATCGCAAGCAGATCGAAGATAGCCATCCGCTGGGAGTGGGCTCGCCGCACGACGTGGCTTCCGCCGTGGCGTTCTTGGCAAGCGAAGAAGCGCGGTGGATCACCGGCGTCACGCTGCCGCTGGGCTTCGCCCAACACTACCCGCTCCCCACCCGCTCCATGATGCATTCGTAGCCACTGAGCGGCATGACCCGGATTTTTTGCCGCAGAGTGCGCCGAGGTCACGGAGAGCGGGTGCAAGGAAACCCCTGAGATGGAATGCCGACGAAACGCGTTCGTGCGGCAAGCTTCTGCCAGTTCAGCTAGGCGACGACTTTCTTCAACCTACGAAGAATAGCTAACGCACCAAGAAACGATCGTTAACCAATGAGGCCGAAAGTCTCCGTCTTTGTTGCAACCAGTCTCGATGGCTACATCGCACGCACCAACGGCGACCTTGACTGGCTCGACGCGGCCCAAGCGATGGTTCCTGCCGGAGAAGACTGTGGCTACCAATTATTGATGCAGACTGTCGACGCCCTGATCATGGGGCGCAAAACTTTCGAAAAGGTGCTTTCGTTTGGTCCGTGGTCCTACGGCAAAACTGCGGTGATCGTGATGAGCAGCACTACACTTTCATTTCCAGACGCCGTTCCGGATACCGTTACCCACTCATCTGAAGCCCCACGAGCTCTATGCGACCGGCTATCGCGCGACGGCGTCAATCACATTTATGTGGACGGCGGCAACACAATCCAGCGGTTTCTCTCAGCCGGACTGGTGGATGAACTAACGATCACCATCACTCCGATTCTGCTAGGCACCGGCATCCCGCTATTCGGCTCGTTTGATACCGATATTCATTTGTCTTGTATTGACGCAAAGCGGTACGAGTTTGGGTTTGTTCAGCTGAAGTATCGCGTTGAAAGAGATGCCTAAGCATCTGGCCCGCCCCAATTCCTTGTATGAGGAGTCCTGAGAGTTCGGGTTGGGTAATTCCGCTGTGCGGCTGGCATGGAGGCCGCACAGCGAGGCGCGGTGGATCGCCCTAGGAAGCATTTGTCGCCACAAAGTCTCGTGCCCCGGATTCTTTACCACGAAGAGCGCCGAGGTCACGGAGAGCGGGTGCAAGGAAACCCCTGAGATGGAATGCCGACGAAACGCGTTCGTGCGGCAAGCCTCTACCAGTTCAGCTAGGCGACGACGTTCTTCACCCTACGATCAACAGCAAAGGTCGCACCGACTCGATCCTCGGTGAACTCTGAGCCCTCTGTGGCAAATCCTGTCTCCGCGCCCCGCTCGGCGGCTTAACCCACGAAGCGGTGGACGGCGGCGGCGAACTCGGCGGGTTTCTCGAACGGCGGCATGTGGCCGCAGTCTTCGATGATTTCGAGACGTGCGTTAGGAAGCTGGCGCGCGTACTCTTCGCCGTGGCGCAGGGGGATGAGCCGATCATGGCGGCCCCACAGGACGAGCGTCGGGTGCTTGATCCGATGCAGATGCGGGGGCAACCGCGGATTATGCAGGTACGGGTTCCAACCGACTCGCGCCGTCGCCTCGCGAGCACGCAGCCACATCAAGACCCGCGGGTCTTCGATCGAATCCGGGATCAAGAGCTTCACGCCCGGCGAGTCGACGTCGTGAAACAGCAGCGCGCGAAGCTTCGCCAAGTCGTCGATGAACAGTTCGGCCATCGGCGAACCGGGCACGTGCAGACCGGCCGCATTCACCAACACCAGTTTCGAAACTCGCTCGGGACGCAAAATGGCCAGTTCGCAAGCGAGCCAAGCGCCGAGCGACAAGCCGACCACCGGCACGCTGGTCAGCCCCAGTTGCTCGAATAGGTCGATGTAATGCCAAGCGTAATCGTAGATGTCGCGAATCTCGTCGAGCCCCGTGGAGAGAGCGAATCCCGGATGCGCCGGCAGGTACACGGTGTAGTGTTGCGCAAGCTGCTCCGCGAACGGAAACCAATCGGTCTCGCCGCCCGCGCTGTGAAAATAGACCAGCGGCGGGCCGGAACCGCCCACCGTGAGCTGAATCTTCTTGCTGCCAATCTCGACGAACTTCGTTTCGGACATGACGGCTTCTTCGGGGTGAATTGCGCTAGGCGGTCGCGACGGCGGACGGGACGGGTTCAAAGCTTTGCAGGTGCGGCATGACCTCTTCCGCGAAGATCGTCATGTTCTTGCGAGTCAGGTCGGCAGGGAGCGTTCCCAATTGGAAGAGTCCCAGCAGATTGCCGACGCCCAACTTGGCCGCGTATTCCTTGAGCTTGTCGCGGACCGTGGCCGGGCTGCCGACGATCGCATAGCCGCCCTTCTCGATGTCTTCGCGCGTCTTCACCGTGCTGAGGAACTGCGACAGCGCCTTGTTGATGCCGGCGATCGACCGAGCGCTCGTGTAGCCCGGCGGCAGCACGACCAGCCCCTTCAGCAGGCTGTGCGCGAAGTAGAACAAGTGCGAGCCGTATTCCTCCCACGCCTTCTCATCCGACTCGGCCACATAAATCGGGCAAAGCCAACCGAGCTGGTAGGGAGACGCCGTGTAGCCGTTCTGTTGGCACGCTTCGCGGAACGAGTCGAAGTTGCGTTGGAAGAAGTTCATGTGGAAGTAAGGGATGCCCATGTAGCCGAAGCGGCGCGCGGCGACGAGGTCGATCGTCTCCTTGCTGCCGGCGCCGGGAATCCAGACGGTCGGATGCGGCTGCTGGATCGGACGCGGCCAAGGGTTGACGTACTTCAGCTTCCAGTATTCGCCGTAGTGCTCGAACGGCCCCGGTTCGGTCCACGCTCGCAGCACCAGATCCATCGCTTCGTGGAACATGGCTCGGGCGTGAGTCGGATTGACCGTGAAGCTGTAGTACTCGGGGCCGCCGCCCACGACGAGGCCGGCGATGAGCCGCCCGCCGCTGATCACGTCGATCATGGCGAACTCTTCGGCCACTCGAGTCGGCGGGTTATAGAGCGGCAGAGCGTTGCCGATGACGGCGATTTTCACGCGTTTCGTCTGTCGCGCCAGAATGGCCCCCATCAAATTGGGACTCGGCATCGTCCCGTAGGCATTCTGATGATGCTCGTTCACGCACACGCCGTCGAACCCCAGGGTGTCGGCGAGCACCAGTTCGTCGAGGTAGCGGTTGTACAGCGTATGGCCGTGTTGCGGTTCGTAGATCGAATTCGGCAGCCATGTCCAAGCCGACTCGTATTTCTCATCAAAGTCAGCCGGCAAACGGTCCCAGGGCATCAAGTGGAAAGCAAAACAGCGCATGGCAACGACTTCCTCGTGCGAAACGATGGTCGCGAGATCGGCAATTTTTCAGCAAAAACAATGCCAGTCTGGCTCAAGCGGCTCAGCCTGGCAAGTCTCAAGCCGCTTGGACCGCGCGGGTCCGCCTTCCCGTCGATACCCCTATATCGACCGCTTCTCCCCCTCGGGACGATTTTCCGTCCGCTTCTTCTGGCCGGTTTGGGGCGGCAAGGGCTGCAGAATCCATCCGAAGAAGCGCAGGATGGCGAGGATAGCCAAGAGCGGCAACAAGTAGATCAGCATCCGAGGGCGCACGACGACCACCAGCGCGGCCCCGGCGACGCTGAAAATCAGCCAAGCCGGGAAGCGCCGAAAGAGGGCTTCCAATTGGGGGAGCGCCAGCCAGAGCGCGCCCAAAAGCGCGCCCGCGCGCACTGCCACGCTCGCCGCCGCACTCGCGGTGCTGTCGGTCGTGCCGTAGATCGCCAGCCCCGCCACGCCGCTCGCCAAGAACACCAGCGCCAGCAGTCCCAAGATGATTCGTCGCATCCTTGCTTCCGTACGGGGTTTCCCCAGAGGGCGTCCGCTGTGCAGGCCGCTGTGCAGGCCGCTAGATTCGATCCAGCGTATCGAACCAGCGCATCAGTTCGCCTAATTCGTCCGAATTCAGGTATCGCGGTTCGGGCAATGTCGCCGACGTCACCGGGAATTTGGCTTCGCGCAGCTTCTTCACCAAGGTCTCTACGACGGGGGCGAGCTTCGATTTGGGAGAGATCGCGTTGTAAACGGCCAGACGCTGAAACGGCTCGTTCTCCGGCGCCGGGGCTCGCAGCGGCAGCCCCGCATCGACCGCCGCCACGCCTCGCACCACATCGCGTCGTGCGAGCGCTACGGCCCAGGCCATCGTTCCGCCCGCTTGATATCCGTGCAGCACGACCCGAGTCGGATCGATCTGGTACTGTTTCAGCACCTCGTCGACCACCTTCCGTACAAACTCCACCTCCGTCGCCTGCCAGCGATCAGGATTAGCCGCTTTCGGCGCCAAGAGAATCACGCCGTACTTCTCGCAGTGCGGCTTCCAGCGCTCGATCAGTTCCTTTTGGTCGAAACCGCCGGCCGCGTGCAGCCACACCAAGAGCCCCGCCGGCTGGTCCGCCCGATATGACTCGGGGACGTACACCAGGCATTCATTCGCCTCTTCCGCCACGCGCAACGGCATGATGCCCGTCGCGGGCTTCTCGCCGGCCGGCGGCAGGCCGACGGCGACCGCGGGCGGCAGGTCGAGCGGGATGTCGGTCGGCAGAGAACCGGTCGCGATTTCCAAGTCTTGGGTTTGCGTTCCGCGTACGAACTGAACCACGATTTTCTGGCCCGGCTCGACGGTTGCGACGGCGTCCTGCAGTTCCTTCGCATTCGCCACCGGCTTTCCGCCGACGCGGAGCACGCGATCGTCGGCTCGCAGTCCCGCCTTGTCCGCCGGGCTGTTCGGGTAGACCCAACGGACTCCGACGCCGGGCGCCGCGCCCGCCGGCTCGCGGCGCGGCAAGAGTCCCAAGAACGGATGCTCGTAGGGATCGATCTTGTCCGCCAGCGTCAGTTCGGCGCCGATCCGTTCGCTCCCGCGCATCACGACGATCGCCACCTTTTCGCCGGCGTAGTATTTGCCAAGCGCATGGCGGAGTTCACCGAGCCGCCCGACTTTGTCTCCGCCCAGTTCGACGATCTTGTCGCCGACTTTGATGCCCGACGCCGCCGCGGGCGACTTGGGTTGGACATGCGCGACCTCGACGTCGCCCGAGTTCACGTCGCGTCCTTTGGTCGCGACGCCCAGCAATCCAGGTTTCAGGTCCTCGCCCTTCTTCCAGCGTTCCAACCGCGCGAGGATGTCGACCAGCGGCACGGCGAAGCCGATCCCCGAATCGTACAGTTCTGCGCCGGCCAATTCGGGCTGTTCGCCGTGCGCTTGGGCGGAGAGGGGCACGAGGACGCCGAGGGTCCGGCCGCGAATGTCGATCAGCGGGCCGCCGTAATTGTTCGGGGAAATCTTCGCGTCGGTCTGAATCGCCTTGCCCCAAATCCGGTTCGTCGCACTGAGGATGCCGACGGACGAATTGGGGACTTGAACGTCGAACGTCTTGCCGACGGCGATCGTCCATTGGCCAGGAATCATCTCGGAGCGCGGTACAGCCGTGGCGGGCGTCAGCTTGTTTGGGGTCGAAACTTTGAGCAGCACCAGCATGCGATTGGAGTCGCGCGCCACGATCTGTGCGGCGGCGCGCTTGCCGTCGGCGAGCGTCACGAGGATGGACGCCGGCTGCTGGACGAAATTAAAGGCGCTCGACACGATGTAGCCGTCGTCGGTCAGCACGAGCCCCGTGGTGGGTCCCTCGCCGATCAGCGTATCGCCGACTTTCTCCAGTCCGCCCAGCGTTTCGATGCGAACGACCGACGGCGCGACGCGCTGCACGGCCGCTCGAAAGGCTTGCTCCTCCAGTTCCTCAAGGCTGCTTTGTGCGTTTACAGAGGCCGCTAGCAGCAGCATGACCGCGGCGGACAGGCCGACGCGCGCGACGGTGGCGCGAGCGGGGCGAGCGGCGAAGAATCGTGCTTGCGTATCCAAGTCGTTCACAGGCTTACTCCGCCGCGAGCGTGATTTCTTTGAGATCCTGACCGCGCTGGACGATCAAACGCACTTCGTCCGCTCGGTCGATGAAAGTGAGTTCGTCGCGCAACACTTTGCACGACCCCACGGCCCGTTCGTTGACAAACAGCACCAAGTCGTCCGACTTAAGACCCGCCTTCGCCGCCGGCCCCCCCGGACTCACTCGATCCACATACGGCGGCGTTTTGGCCAGTACGTCAGGGACGAGCGTGACGCCGAGCAACGCGAGGGTGACGGGGTCCTTGGGCTTCTTCTGATTCGCTTGGGCGTTGGCGGATCGCGGCCGCACTCGGCCCGCCAAAATGTCGTCGACGGCCGCCTGGAGTTCCGAGATGGGGATCGCGTAATTGAGCCACGTGTTGTTGAGCGAGTTGCGTAGTTCTTTGCCGAGGATGCCTGCGAGCCGACCGCGACGATCGGTGAGCGCCCCGCCGGCCGCTCCCGGGTTGTTCGTCATGGCGTCGAGGACGTAGACGTTGCCGTGGTACGTCGTCTCGAACGCACCGCGCCGGGCTGACAACGGCGTTTTGGCCGAGACCACTCCTTTGAGCACGCTGGTCGGTTCGTCGCCGGTCGCCACATTGAACAAGTTCGAGAACGCCAGCACGCGGGCGCCGACTTCCAACGCCGCCGCTTCATCCAAATTGAAGTGCGGCGCATCTTCCAACTCGGCCTGCAGGACGGCGATCTCCAATCGCGGATCGGCGCCGACCATCTTGGCGTCGAGCCGTCGCCCATCGTCGAGGATGACGGTGACGGCGTCCGAATCGGTGTCGAGCACGTAGCTCCAGGCCGTCAAAATGTGTCCCTTGGGCGAGATCAAAAAGCCGCTTTGATACGACTCCAGTCCCCGCAATCCGCCCGCTCCGTAGACCTTCACCATCTTCGGCTGAACGCTGGCGACAACCTGGGCGAAGGAAGGCGCCGCATCGGCGGCCTGCAACTGCGAGTCGCCTTGGCGCAACAGGAATGGAGGCAGCGCAAGCGACGCGACCAACGCGGCGCTCGCGACCAGCGCCGCGCGACGACCGCGGCGCAGAAAACCGACTGGCGACATGGCGGGCCTCGAATCTAGGGGACTGTGCTGTTCAGCGTCGATCATGGGCGCAGCTCACTTTGCTTCCGTCGTCGGCGTCAATTCGATCGACTTCCAGACGAACACCGCATACGTGCCGGCGCCGTTGCGCACCTCCATCCGATGCGGCAGTTGACGCCCGCCGACGTCGCGAAAGTCGCCGAACAACACCTCGCACGGATCGCCGCGTTCCTCGAGCGAACACTCGAGCGCCACGAGGCGGGCGTCGGTCGGCGAGTAGAAAAAGCGGGTCTCCACGACTTCATGCACGCCTGTGAGGACGTCGCACACCGCCGAGGAATCGGGCAGCGGCAGCGTTCCGAGGTACGTGACGGCGCCGAACTTGTCGGGGCCCAGCGTCGCGAGTCGCTTCCACTGATGCAGGGCGACCAGCAGCCCGCCGCTTTGCGGCGGCGCCGGCTGTTCGTCCAGGTCTTTCGTCAGGTCGACTGCAAACGCGCCGGCCGGCGTCGTCGCCGCGAGCGTCTTGGGGCCGAGCTCGATCTGCGCTTCGCCGCCGCCCTCGATTTGACCGCTGAACTTCCACGTACCCGCCGCCGAACTGAAGTCGCCGTGTCGTTTCGCGGCACTCCACACGCGTTCGCGGTTCAGTTCGTTGAAGTAGAAGTTCGCGAACCCGGTCCGCTTCTTGATCAGCTTTTGCGCCGCCTCGGGGATCGCCGGCGGTGCGTTTGCATCCGGCTTCGCCGACGGCGTCGGACGGGGTTTTTCACTGGGCTTTTCACCCGGTTTCTCGGCGGGCTTGTCGCTGGGTTTTTCGTTCGGCTGGCCGCCCGGACGCGGCTTCGAGCCCGGCTTCGCTTCGGGACGCCGCGAAACCAATTGCAACAGCTCTTCGTCGCTGTGGACGCCGGCTAAACGGACGACGATTTGTTTCGTTTCTCCCTGGCGTCGATACACCAGCGGCACGCGCCACCCCTTGGGAAAAATCCCGAGCACGTTCTTGAAGGCGTTCGTCGAGCCGATCGCGCGACCGCCGAACGAGACGATTTCATCGCCGTATTGCAAACCGCGGCGAAACGCGTCGGACGACTCCAAGATGTTCGTGACGAGCACCTTTCCTGCGTCGTCGGTGCCGACAGTGGCGCCGAGCGTCGCGTGGTCGACGATGCGACCGCCGCGCAGGTGTCCCATGAAGTGCTTGATCTGGTTGATCGAAATGGCGTATCCGACCCCCACATTGACTCGCCCTCGTTTTTCGAACGACCCGCGGCCGTTGATGCCGATGACTTGCCCCAGTGCGTTGAACAGCGGTCCGCCCGAGTTGCCGGGATTGATGGCGGCGTCGGTCTGAATGCAGTCCGCGTATTCCAACAACGTGCCGGCCGGGTATTGGTAGCGATGGACGCCGGACACGATGCCGAAGCTGATCGTCGGTTGAAAATCGGTCGCCAGAAGCAGTGGATTGCCGACGGCGAAACACCAGTCGCCGACGCGCACCGTATCGCTGTCGGCCAATTCGGCCGCCGGAAAGTCCTCGCGTCCCAGCAGCTTGATCAGGGCCACATCCCCGACGGGATCGAAGCCGCAGAGGACGGCGTCGTACAACCGCCCATCGTTCATGCTGCACTTCATGAACTCGCCGCAGGGCTGCGTCACGTGATAGTTGGTCAAAGCATAGCCGTCCGGCGTCACTACAACGCCCGAACCGCCGCCCTGCCCGCTTTGCTCAAACACCGCGACCGCCGATCGGGACGCCTTGGCGACGGCGTCGATGCGTGCGCGTTCGGCGTCGAGCACCGCTTGCGGGACTTCTTGCGCGGCGCTCGAGCGCAAGTCGCCGTACAGGACGAACAAGCTTGCCAAGCAGGCCGACGCCGCCCAGATACTCCAAACGCTGTGCTGCGTCGTTCGCCCATTCCCGCCGCTCTTGCTGCTCATTTCGTCATCCTAGCGTTGCCGAACACCAGCCAATCTCCCGTCCCCTCGTTGGCGCCGAAGTCGACCAAAATGGCGAGTCGTCGAACGCCGGAGAGGTCCAGCGCGATGTCTTGCGGCGCGTCTTTCCCGGTGATCGTCGCTTCAAACAGCGATTTGCCGTCGCCGACGATCGACACGCGCAGATCCGCGAGATCCTTCGCCGCGCCGTCTTGGACGCCGAGGCGGGCTTCAAAGCGTCGAAAGTTCTTCGGCACTCGATACACGGCCGTGGTGCGGCTGCGCGCGACGATGCCTTTGTCGAATTTCTCGCCGCCCGACGTCAGCGGGCCGCCCGACGCCGAGGCATCGCGTCCGAACTGACGGAACTTGGCGAGCGTCGGGGATAGCGACGCGACGAACGGCGTCCACTCCAGCGACTCCGGGTCGACGTCGCTTAGGTAAACCGTGTTGCCTACCGAGAAATCAGCGCGCACCAGTTGCTCGACTCCCAGCGTCGCGACGGCGCCGGCGACGGTTTCCAACTGCAGCTTGTCCGCTTCCCAGCGAATCGACTTCACGTTCCAAACGCCGCCGCTGCGGTCTTCGATGCGACACACGGGGTCGGGCAACTCGCGTTCCGTCGGCTGAAAGTAGACCACGCCTTCGATTCGTTCGCGCTTGACCGGGATGCGATCCCCGTCGAGTTCAAACTGAATCGTCTCGGCCGTCACTTCATGCACGATTCCCGACTGACGGTCCAGCGTCACTTGGCTGCCGCCTTTGGCCGTTTTGCGAATCACGAGCAAGTCGCCGGTCGCCTTTTCGTCCAACTGCGTCTGCCAGGCAGCATTTAGATCGTCGTTCGGAGGTCGAAAGCGAACCGCTCGAATGGAACGCGTGCGGCATTCGTAGTCGCGATCGCCGGCCAGCTTGCCGGTCGCCTTGCCGCCTTTGGCCTGAAACGTCGCCGCGTGCAATTCCGACCCATCCAGCAAGAGGAGCGTCACGTCGGTCGGGCTGGCAGGCTTGGCCGAGGGCGCCCCGCTGAACTTCAGGGAATGAATCCGCGGCGACTCGAACGTTTGCTCGCCCGCCGCCGTGGCCACGACGACTCGTTCGGCCGACCACTGCGTCACCGTCCCTTTCACGGGCGGCGCGCCCAGCGGCGTCAGTTCCACGTCGGCGGCCGCCAAACAGGCCATCATCGCCAGCCATGCAGTCATGTAGTCATCCTTACTTCTTCACGCCGTCCCGGGCTAACTTACGAAAATACTCTTCAATCGTCTCGCGATAATGGGCCGGCAGATCCTTGCCGATCTGCTGCAGCACTTCTTGTCGTTCTTTGGGCGGCAAATCGCCCCAATCGGCGCGGCGGCCGATGTCCTTGGGATCGACGTTCCCCGGCCCCTTCACGCCGCCCGGCGTGCTGTCCGCCCGCGGACTCGACGGATTCGCGCTTCCGCCCGCCGCCCCCGCCTGCTGTTGCTGCTGCTTGAGTTGTTCTTCCAGCTCTTCAATCATCTTGTCGAGCTTCGCGATGACGTCGTCTTCCTCTTGCCGCACCTTCTTGCCCGCGCGACCTAAATCAAGTCGCCGGTGCACGTCGTCCATCAGCCGCGCGATCTCATCCAACGAATCGGCCTTCAGCGGGCGCAGGTCGGCGTCCATCAGTTTCGCGAGCGTCAAATAGCGCCGCGGGATGGCCTTCTCGTTCTCCATCAACTGCGCCAGAGCAGGCAGGCACTTGTCTTTGTCCAGCAGCCGGTGATGGCTGACGCTGCGGTAGAACAAGAGCGACGCCGGATCGACCACCTGATTCGGTTCGACGCCCGCCAGCAACTCGAGCGCTTCATCGTAGAGCGAACGCTGCGCCAAGTGCCGACCGGCGTACAGGCGCAGATTGTTCCGCACGATCGACGGCGTCTTCGCGTCCGCCAATAAGGGAGACGCCAGCCACTTGTCCCACGCTTCATCGGCCTGGATCGATTCGAGCAGCGTTTTCGCGGCCGGATCCACATCCCCGATCGCCGTGGCGACGCGATCCAGCAGTTCCGGACTTTCCAACACTTCGCCGGGCGGGAACAGCGACGCCAGCCGCTGGCGAGTCGCCTCGTCGGCCGATCGTCCCGCGAGCCACCCGTCCAGTTCCGCTTTGACCTGTTCCAGCGACGGCGTCGACCAACTGGCGCGCCGCCCCAGTTCGGCGTCGTCGGCGTTCGCCACGTCGGCAGGCGAACCGCACCAAACGACCGTCAAGGTCGCACAAAGAACCGCGAACGCGATGTTCCTGGCCATGGTCGACTAACTCCTTGGGACGAACGCTTATTCCTTCTTATTCTTTCCCAACACGATGTCGCGCGTGATGCGCTGGATCTCATCTTGCTTATCGCCGAGCTTCTCGATCGCCTCACGGAGGTCGCGGTCGGTCGCCTTGCCGACGGGATCCTCTTCGTTGTCGAGCAGTCGAGCATAGCGTTTCGTGCGATTGTTCACGCGCAGCTGCAATGATCGGATCATCTTGAGTTCAGCCAGCTGGTCGACCAACGGGTTGTCTTGCTGCTGTTGCTGTTGTTGTTGCTGCTGCTGTTGTTGCTTCTTCTGTTCGAGATCCTCTTGCGCCTTCCGCAGCGCCTCGACTACTTCCTCCAGCGCCGCGATGATGTCTTCCTCGACGCCCTGCGTGATCGAACCGACCTCGGTGGTTTCCAATCGATCCGACACCTGTTCCATGTCGTCCCGAATCTGCTCCACCGTCGCCGGCAACGCGATCGACGAGCCTTCTTCCAGCAGCAGCGTGAGCGCCTTGTCGGCGTCGACCATCACTTTGCGTTGATCGAGCGACAAGCGGCCCGATAGGATTCGCACATCATCGCCTCGTTCGGCCGTCGGGATCTGATCGAGCCGCTTCGTCCCCTCATAGATCCGCAGCTCCATCTCCAACATCTTGCGGAAGCGACCTTCCAGCGCCGCCAGCACGCGTTCCCGCTCTTCTTCCCGCATCTGCCGCAGGATTTCCTCAAGCGCCGCCTTGGCCTTCTCTAGCTCTTCACGCGCCTTCTCCTGCTCTTCGACCGCTTCCTTGCGTTTGGCTTCCGCAAGCTTCTTCTGCGCGTCGCGCATCCGCTCCTCGGCCGCCTCAATGCGCTGCCGCGCCGGATTCGGCGGTTGCTGCGATTCCGCCTCCGGCTTCGACTCCGGCGGTTTCGAATCCGATTCGCCGGACTCGCCTGGCTTCCCCTCGCTGGGTTTGCCTTCGCTGGGTTTGCCTTCGCTGGGTTTGCCTTCGCTGGGCTTGCCTTCGCTGGGTTTGCCTTCGGACGGTTTGCTGTCGGACGGCTTGCCTTCCGAGGGCTTGCCTTCGGAGGGTTTCGACTCATTGGGCTTCGCGCTGGGCTTCTCGCTCGGTTTCTCCCCTGGCTTCTCGCTCGGCTTCTCACCTGGCTTCTCACCCGGCTTATCCCCAGGTTTGTCGCTCGGTTTGTCTCCCGGCTTTCCCTCGCTCGGCTTACCGTCCGACGGTTTCCCGTCGCTCGGCTTGCCCTCGGCAGGCTTCCCTTCGCTGGGTTTGCCTTCGCTGGGTTTGCCTTCGGAAGGCTTCCCGTCGGCGGGTTTTCCCTCGCTCGGTTTCCCTTCGCTCGGCTTCCCCTCGGCGGGTTTCTCGGGCGACTGGCCGCCTTCTTCGTTCTCGCGGATCTTGTCCGCCAAGTCTTCGGCGCGCTTGGCGATCTGCTCTTGATCCTTCGCCAATTCGGCCGCATCGTCGCCGCCTTCCGTCCGCCCTTGGACGCTCTTCTCCAAGCGAATCAGGCGTTCGACTTCCTTGATGTATTCGCGAATCCGCGCCTGCTCGCTCTTCAGCCGATCCGCACGGTTTTCGCTTTGCAGCAACTCCAACAGCGCCTTCAATTCCCCTTGGGCCGTCGTTTGTCCATCCAGGGCCTTGTCGAGCGAGTTTTCATTGAGCAACCGAGCGATGGCGTTGAGTTGCGTAAGGGTCAGCCGCTCTTTCGACAATTGCACAGCCTGCTTCAACAAGGCCGCTCGGCGCGGATTCGACGACGCCTCAAACGCCGACATCCGCGACATCAACTCTTCCAGCCGCGCATACTTGTCCGCCACGCGGCTTTGCCGGAGCGCTAACTCGTCGATCTCTTTCGGCTCATCCTTCGCTGCGACCGCTGGCTTCGCCGCCTCGACTGGCTTTTTTGCCTCGACTGGCTTTTCTGCCTCGGCCGGTTTCGCCGCCGGCTTGGCGTCTTGCGCCGCCGCATCCTGGCCGCACGCCAAGATCACCAAGACGACCGCCGCCCAGTTGCTCGCCAGCTTGCTTCCAACTCGGCCTTTTTGCGCAGTGCGGTTCATCGGTCGCTCCTGTCGTGCCTCGTGCACGGTCACTCGGTCAATTCCAACAACTGCTTTTTCTTTTGCTGGCGCGTCTTCTCAAGCAAGTCGCCCTGATCCTTGATCAAGTCGCGCACAATGTCCAGCAATTCGTTGTACGTCTCCAAATCCAACATTTTCTGCAGCACGTCGTTCAACTGCGTCAACACCAATTCCGCCTGCTCCACGGCTGCGGCCGAATTGCTGGGCGATTGCGCGGGGTTGTCGAGCGTCTGTTCCAATAGCGCCAAACGTCGCTCGAGCTCCGGGAAGCCTTGCGCCACGATCTGCTGCAGGGGCGTCGCAATCTGTTCTTGCAACCGATCCTTCCGGTCCTCGGTATCCACTCGGTTGTTGATCAGTTCTTCCCGAATTTCGGCGAACGACAGCGCCACGCCGAGCACTTCTTGAGACGACTTTTGGCTTTGCTGCGTCGCCCGCTGCACGCGCAGAATACGCAGCGAACGGGCCCGTTGTTCGGGCGAGAGACCTTCGTCGGCGCCGTCCCCTTCGCCGGCCGGCTTGGGCGGCGTCGCCGGGCGTTCGTCTCCCGACGCCAATTCCACCTTCACGCGCAACAGCGAGTCGCGCAGTTCGGTCATCTCCTCGAGGATCTGTTCGTACCGCCGTCGCAGCCCCAATTCGCGACTTTCCAGCATCCTCAATAGTTCTTCGGGCGGCACCACATCCAGTTCGTAAAGCTCGCCGCCGCCTTGATTCGGGCCCTCTTCCCCCAACTTGAACTTATCTTGAGCGGCGATGCGCAAGCGCAGCTTGTCTTGCGGCTTGAGCTCGATTTTGCGCGGGTCGCTGCGCAGGTCGCGGAAATCAAGCTCCGTTTCGATCGTCCCCTCGCGGCCCGGCGTAAACGGCAGCTGCTGCACATCGAGTTCGCCGATCTGCACCTCCACCCACGCCTTGGCCACTTCATAATCGTCCGTCAGCTTGCCGCGCGCCGGCACCAACACGTCGGGCGTTACGGCCGTCCCGATTCCCTGTAACCGCGACTCCACGCGCGGCGCCTCGTCCGCCACCGCGGCGAGCGCAATCCGGAACGGCTTGTCGCTGTAAACTTGATCGCGATCCAAGAGCGCGACCTCGAGCGACAGGTTGCTCATCAGCTGCGGCACCGGGTACTCAAACGTCCGCGCTAGTTCGTCGCTTCCGGTCACCTCGATGACCGTCTCTTCCTTCGTGTCGGCGTTGCGGATCACCGCGCGCTGCAGATCTTTGTTCACTTTCCCGCGAATCACGACGCGCGACCCGCGCGGCAGTTGCGTTCCCGACGGGAGATAGTCGAGCGTCCGCGGCAGCCCCGTCCCCGCCTTCTCGTCCACCAGATACTCGGGATAAATACAATCCAGCTTCGCTTCCACGACGGTCGGACTCTCGACGACCTGCACCGTGTAGTCGCCCACGCGGTGATCGTTCCCCACCACGTCGAACACGACGTTCGAGAGGACGCCCTTGAACGGCTTGCCGTCGAAGGCGAACCACTGCACGGTGCGCGTCCCCCCCTGGAACGGTTCCGTGCGAACTCGACCGATCTTCTTCATCCGCACGCGACCACGATCGCCGTCGGCCGTGCGGTACCGGATCGTGCAAATCTCCGGCACGACCGACGCGGACGCATCCGCGACGACGCGCAAGTTGAAGCTCGCGCCGCGGGCGACTTTCACCGCCTGCTGGTCGAACTCGACCAGCGTCGGCGCATCTTGCTCCGCCGCCAGTCCCTCGGGGCGTTGCACTTCAATGCCCACGACCTGAATCATCGACCGTCGCGGCCATGGCTCGTCGCCCAACAACCACAGGCGCTGCGCGGCCTGGGCGAAGACGGGCGAATTGAGTACGGCGAAGACGACCAGCGACAGCACAAGCGTCGTCCCGGCCAGCAAACGCCAAGCCAGAGGCCGCCAATTGAACAGGCCGCCGATCTGCACTTTGGGAATGCGCCCCGTCGCCTGTTGGGCCGTTTGTTGGAACATCTGGTCGTTGAAGCCGACTTCCGTCGCCCGCACTTCCGCCAGTTCCACGGTCGTCAGCAAACTATCGCCGAACTCCCGATAGCGTCGTTCCAGCAGCACGGCCATGCTGCGGTCGGCCATGGGGACATACAGCCGACGCAGTGCGTACCAGTAAATCAAGAAGCCCGCCCCGCCGACCATCGCCAGCAGCAACACAGCGCGTACCGCGCGCGGCAGCTCGCTGGCCCCGACCAGCACGGGGAGGTAATCGAGCGCCAAGGCGGTCCAGAACGTCGCGCCGATCCAAATGGCCGTCCAGGCGATCGTTTCCAGCAGCACGTAGGTGCGAATGCCTCGACGCACGCCGGCCAGCGCCGTGCGGATTTCGGGAGCGAGCGGTAGTCGGTTCTCGGTCGAGGACATGATCTAAACGTCAGTCTCACACGGCGTTAACGAACGATTATAAGAGTCACGATGCGCGAAAGTCCACCATCAGGCCAACTTGCTCAAGCGGCGAATCAGCCATTCCAGCGACAACACGCCGCAGATCAGGCCCATCAACCAGCCCATCAAATGACGTTCAAAGTCGCGATCCGGCGTCCCCGGCAGGTACGTCGTTTGGTCCTGCGGCTCCAGCGTCTGAGCGACCGACGCACCGCGTCCGTCGCGATTGAGCGCCGCGTCCATCCCAACGAAGTAGGTTCCACCCGTCTTCTCCGCTAGTTCCTTCAGCAGCGGATCGTTGCGTTCGGGCTTTTCAATCTCCAACGCCGGCACTCGAATGCGCACTTCTTTCGCCAGCAGTTCTTCGACGTCCCCGCCCGCCGGCCGCAGTTCGACGCGATAATCGCCTTCCAGCGACGCGGTGAATTCACCGACGTACAGTCCCGGACGCGTCCCTTCCTTTTGAGCCCGCAATTTCAGCGGCGTTCGCTTGCCGTCGGGGGACACCAGCACCGCCGGCGCTTCGGGATCGGTCAGCGGCTGCAGTTGCGCGTTTTTCAGCACCGCCCGCACGCCAATTTGATCGCCCAACAGACCGCGGTCTTTGTCGACCAGCAGCGTGCCGCGCTTCGAGTTTCGCGAGAGTCGGCCTTGCGACGCCCAACGCACCAGCTTCGTGTAATACTGGTCGAAGTAGTTCACGTCGACGGCTCGAATGCGCCACATCTCGCCGCTGGCCTGGAAGAACACGCGTCCCGAACCGTAAATGTGCCCCGCCATGTAGATCGGCAGCGCGTCGTCGAGCGCCGTGTCGGGATCGCCGAATCGCGCGTAGACCTTGGCGCCGGGCTTCGGGTCTTTCACCGCGTAATAGCCGAACACGCCTTCGAACGATTCCCACGACTGCTGGCTCGTCGTCGCGTCTTCGCCGAGCCACAGGAACTGGGCGTCGAGCCCGTCCTGCGTGAACTCGATCGGCCACGGCTTTTCGCCGCCGAAACGCCCCAAACTCAATGTGGCCGCACCTTGGTAATAAAATGCGACCGGATACAGGGCCTTCACCAAATCGGCCACTTTGTCCCCCGGCCGCCGGCTGCTCCATTGGGGCGTGTACACGGGGCCCGCGACGACGACCAGTCCGCCGCCCTCTTCCGCAACCCAGCGTTCCAAGAGCGCGGCTTGAGTTTCGTCGAGCTTCTCCCAGTCGGGATCGAAGCCGATCACGGCGTCGTATTCGAACAACTCTTCGGCCGTATCGGGGAAGTCGAACAACAGTTCATGCGATTCCTGCGACATGCCCTCCACGCCGGATTGCAAGAGCACGTGCAGCGTCGTGTCCTTATCGCGGTACAGGAGGTTCTTGAGGAACTGGTATTCGCGCGCCGGTCCGCCTGCAACCAGCAACACCTTCGTCTTGCGCTCCACCACTTCGACCTTGGCCGTCTTCTCGTTGTCCTTGGGGTCGTGATCGGGCGAACCCAGCGACGCGCGCAATTGGTAGGTGACTTGTCCCGGCGCCGTCGGCGTCGCTTCGAACCGCACCGGCAGCATTTCGCCGTCGGGTCCGAGCAACACGGCGCGTTCGTCGACCTTCTTCGTCGTCTCTCCATCCACCTCCAACAATTCCACCTTCGCCGTTTTGCCGCCCGTGCCGAACCCTTGCACCATGCCGGTGAGGGCGAACTTGTCGCCGGGAAACACGCGATCCGGCGCTTCCAGGTCGACCACGCGCAGATTGACCGGTCGCTGATCGGACCCCAGTCCGACGCAGGTGATCGGGATGCCCGCGTTCTGCGCCGCCTCGATCGCCAATTGCAGCGGCTGACCGGCGTTCCGGCCCCCGTCGCTGAAGACCACGATCCCGGCGATCGGACCGCCGCGTTCCTTGTTCACCAGAAATTCGATCGCGTCCGCCAGCCGAGTTTCCGTGCCGCGCGGCCCCAACTCGGCGCGCCAGTCGACGACTTTCGCGGCCGCTTCGCGATTGGCATTCTCGGCCGCCGCATCGACCTCCGAGCGCGGCCCCGGATCGGCTTTCAATCCGACGGTCACGAGCGCGTCAAAATCGGGGGTGCGCAGCGTCGCAACCGCCAACACCACCGTGCCCGAGATTCCGCCGACGATGGCGACCAGCCACAGCCACGACGCCGAATCGGCCAGCGTGGTCCGTCCCAGTCCCAAGAGGGCCAACAACGACGCCAGCGCGGCGATTGCGAAACACGCGGCGGCGACCCACGCCACGCGGCGGCTCTCCGCCAGTTGCAAACGCCGCTCCACCGCCGCCCGCTCTTGCGGATCGCCTTCCGTCTGCGCCACCAGCTTCGGCAACGACGCTACTTCGACCGGCCGCGGTTGCTGATCGAAGCGATAAACGACCACCTCATGCTCTTTACGCAGTTGGTTCAGCAGGTCGCCGCCCGCCAGTTCTTGCACCACGCGATCGACGCGCGACGGACCGGTTCCCTGCGCCGCCGCACCATCGGGCAACCCCATGCTTTGGCTGGTATCGACCAACAGCGCGACGCGCGAGTCTTTCACCACTTTGCGTTCGGTGCGGCGTTCGAGATCGAAGAAGTAAAACAAGATCCCCAGAAACACCAATAATCGCAGCACGACCAGCGACCACGCCGCGCCGCGGCGCAGGTCGACCGAGTCGCGGCGGTACATCCAGACGACGTAGGCGATGATGCCCAACGACGCAGCGACCAACAGCAGCCACTGCCACCACTCGGTGAGCGACTGCAGGCGTGCGAACTGGTGAAAGGCGCCGGACGCATCGGCCGGCAGCAGCAAGGCATTCATCGGTTCACATCTGCCCCTGCGCGGAAGGACTGTTCATTTCGGGCGTCGACGTGCGTCGCGCGAACCGCGGCACGCTCGGCGCCGCCGCCGCCGCCGCCGGCGGATGGTAACTCAAAACATAGGCCAAGAACTGCTCGCCCAGCAGCAACGCAATCAACAGGGCCATCACGAGCAGGCTGCGATTCACGCCGCCCAAGTCGCCGCTGGCCGCTTGGAATTGCTCGGCCTGCTGATAGCCAGCCTTCAGCGGCGCCAACCGCGACAGCAGCGTTTGGCCGTCGAGCAGCGCGAGGTCCCCTTCTTCGGGGTCGACGTTGACGGCGAATCGCCGCAATTCAAACGAGCCGGCGCGCGTCTGCGGCCAGGCTTCGTAAACGCCGGCGCGATCGGTCGAGTCGGTCGCGGCGGCGGCCGCCGCGCTCTGCCCCAACACCGACTCCAGTTCGCCGGCGTTCTTCTTCACCGCCGTTCGCTCCAGCGGCACGCGGGCGCCGCGTTTCGCTCCGGGCACGACCCACCGCAGTTCCTCGCGAAACCGTTGCGCATCGAAGTCGACTTCCAGCGGCGCGCCGACGACGCGCGGGTCGAGCGGTCGTTGTCCCGACGCCAAGTGCGACTGCAGCCGCAGCAAGAAAATCACGAAGCTGGGGTCTTGCGCCCAGTTGTTCCAGGCCGGCGAGACCGACGTCAGCAGCGCGACGACGCGTCCGCTGCCGTAAGCTTGTTCGACGATCAGCGGCGCTCGGCTGCGCAGCCGCGAGATCACTTGCACCGTCGAACCGGCCGGCGGACTCCAGGTCGACGGCGGCCGCACAAAACGGTCGATGCGCACCAAGCGCACAAACGGATTCCGCTCGCCGACGAACGGCGCGAACACCGGGTGATCCTCAAAATCGATATCGGGGGTTCCCTCTTCCGTCGGCGGCGGCAAGGCATCCTCGCGTTCCAACGGCACGGGATAGAGCCCCTCGCCTTTGCGATACAAGCGATCTGTGTAGAACCGCTGGTTCGTGTTGGGGCCGGCGAAAAAGGCCACACCGCCTCCGCTGCGCGCGAACTGCTCGAGATTCTTCACCGCCGTTTCGTCCAAGCGGTCGACGTCGAGCAAGTAGATCGAGCGGAACGCCGCGAGCTCCTCGGGACGTGCGTCCCGCAGGAAAGCCGGCGTCTTCACTTGAGTCCGCACGCCCGTGTTGGCGTTCTCGCTGGGTTGAAACACGGCCGCCAAATAATAGGCGTCTAGCTGCTTGGCCGAACCGTCGATCAACAGCGCCGCCTCGCCGTCGGGAAAATCGATGACGGTCCAACGCCGGTTATCCGCGAGCACGGCGTCGTCCGGCAACTCGGCCTCGACCACCTGCTGCCCTGGCTTCGGGAAGAACACTTGGACGCGTTTCGTCACCGACTGCCCGCCCGGCAATTCTTCGATGATCGCCGTCGCCAGATCGGCGACCGATTCCCAAGCCCGCTCGACGTCGCCCGCCGCCACCGCATCGGGCGGCGTGAACACGGTGCGGACCTTCAGCGGCACGCGCCGCGCCGTCTCCGCCCCGAAATTCTTAATCGTCACGTTGACAAACAACGGCACTCCGGCCGCTCGCGTTTCGTCGACCGGCTGAATGTCGGTGATGGCCAAGTTGGACTGCAGGGCTTTTGCGCACTGCACCAATTCGACCGACGCTCCCAACCGCTGCACTTCCAGCAGCAGTTCGCGGACCTCCGCCGGCTTGTCCCATTGCCCCGCTCGAAAATCGGAGACGACGTACACCAGGGGCGTTTCTTTGACGCCGCCGTCGAGCAGTTGGCGCACCAATTCCAGCGCCGACCGCGGGCCGACCGCGAGCTGCGTGGCCTCGAATACCGAGCGTTTTTCTTCCAGCCGAGCGGCGAAATTGGAGTCGATCGGTTCGGAATTGAAGTCGGCGGCCAAGGCCAAGCGCGTGGCGGCGTCGCCGGCCTCTCCCGTCGCATTCATGGCCGCTCGCGCCGCCTGGGAGAAACGAATCAGCGTGACTTGCTGAGCCGTTTCCGCTTCGGCGGCCCGCGTCCCAATGGTGCTCACCACTTGGCGCGCCAAGTCGAACGCGGACGATCCGCCTTGTCGATCCGACATGGAATAGCTGTCGTCGACCAGGATGTAGTGATGCGTGGCGGCGCCGCCCAGCAGATTGGCCCATTGGCGACGCGTGACCCATTGAGCCAACATGGCGACGACCAGCGCCACGATCGCCATCCGCGCCAACAGCAACAGCAGTTGCTTGAGCCACACCCATTTGCGGTGCTTCTTGTAGCTGGCGAGCAGAAAATCCATCGCCGCCCAGCGGACGCGCTGGTGGCGCATCATGTTGATCAGGTGGATCAACACGGGGACGAGCGCCAGCAGGAATCCCCAGGTCAGTGCTTGATGGACGAATTGCATGGTGCCGAGCGCCGCTACCGGCGATTCCCTCCCAGACGTTTGCTCAAGAAGGCGGTCAGCGCCGCATCGAGCGGATCGCGGGTTCGCAGGAGCGTGTAGTCGATTTGGTGCCGAGCGCACTGGCGGCGAATGTGATCGAGGAACTGCTGCAGCGCCTCCAGGTAGCCGTCGCGGAGCGCCCGCGGATTGCAGTTCACAAAGTCAGGCGCCTCGAGCCCCTCGAAGCGCATCGGGCCGCTGAAGGGGAAGTCAAGTTCATCGTCGTCCATGACGTGCAGCACCAAGACCTCATGGCCGCGCTGACGGAGGATGGTGAGTCCCTTGAGCAGCCGTTCGGGGTCGGCCAGCAAATCGGAAATGACGATCATCAAGCCGCGCCGCGGATACGTCTCCGCCGCATGCGTGAAGATGCCATAGAGGTCGGTCTTGTCGCGCGGGTCGGCGACGTTCAGCGTCTCGATGATCGTGTGCAGGTGGGTGCGTTTGGTGCGCACCGGCGTCGAACGCCGCACGTGTTCGTCGAACGTCAAACAGCCGACCGCGTCGTGTTGACGCAGAATCAAATAGGCCAAGCAGGCCGCCGTCGTGCAGGCGTACTCGTACTTGTTCATCGGGCCGCGCCCGTACGCCATGCTGTTCGACACGTCGACCATCAGGAGGCAACGCAGATTCGTCTCCTCCTCGAACTGCTTCACGTACAAGCGATCTTGCCGCGCCCAGACTTTCCAGTCGACGTGGCGCAGTTCATCCCCGGCCACGTATTCGCGGTGCTGCAAGAACTCGACCGATTGCCCGAAATACGGACTGCGGTGCATCCCCGAGAGAAACCCCTCGACGACGTGCCGAGCTCGAATTTCGAGCCGCCCGATCTGCTTGATCGTCTCAGGATGCAAAAATCTTTTGGAATCGGGCATCGCTCGTCAGCTCATCTTCCTTGGTCGGCGTCGTAGACACCAGGCGATCAATCACGTCGTCCGTCGTCACCCCTTCGGCTTCCGCCGCGAAGTTCACCACCAGACGGTGCCGCAGAACGGGTTTGGCAAGCGCCTGGATGTCGTCGGTCGAGACGTGCGTCCGACCGTGCAGCAAGGCGCGAGCTTTCCCGCCCAAGATCAAGAATTGAACCGCACGCGGGCCCGCCCCCCACGCGACTTGTTCGCGCACGAACTCCGGCACGCCCGGCTGATTCACCCGCGTCTGCCGCACCAGCGACAACGCAAAGCGAATCACATGGTCGGTCACCGGCACCTCGCGCACAATCCGCTGCAGCTCGCAAATCTCCGCGCCGGAAAGCACCGGCTGCACGCGATCCGCTTGGATGGCGGTGGTGCGGCGAGCGACCTCGAATTCCTCGCTGAACGTCGGATAGTTCACGAAGACTTTGAACATGAAACGGTCTTGCTGCGCTTCCGGCAGCGGATACGTCCCTTCCTGCTCGATCGGGTTCTGCGTGGCGAGCACGAAGAACGGGTCCGAGAGCGGATGGCGCACGCGGCCGACCGTCACCTGCCGCTCTTGCATGGCTTCCAGCAGCGCGGCTTGCGTCTTCGGGGGAGTTCGATTGATTTCGTCGGCCAGCACGATATTGGCGAATAAGGGCCCTTCCAGGAACCGCCGCTCGCGCTGCCCCGTCGTCCGGTTCTCCTCGATGATTTCCGTCCCCGTGATGTCCGCCGGCATCAGGTCGGGCGTGAACTGAATGCGGCTGAAGGACAAGTCCAGCGTCTTGGCCAACGTGCTGATCATGAGGGTCTTCGCCAACCCCGGCACCCCTTCCAAGAGGCAGTGGCTGCGGGCGAAAAGTGAGATGAGCAGTTCGTCAATGACGTTCTGCTGGCCCACGATCACTTGCGACAACTGCTCGACGATCTTCTTCCGCGCTTCCGCCAGCTTGCCTACCGCCGCGTCGGAGATCGACGCCGCACTCGCACCCGAGGAGCTCATAGTCCGGTTTCCTAACCGCCATTAGAAGGGGAAACGATCGAGGTCATGTCTACCGTCTTAGTAAACATACCTGAGGGCGTAAAACTTTCCTAGTTTCCCGCGCTTCGCGCGCCGCCGCAATCCGAGCGTGGCTCGGATAAGCGGGAGAATCGTTAGCACCGGGGGTGGCGGCGGGGAGGGGGACGGGGGTGGAGTGATAAGAACTCGGTCGAATTCGGAGCGTCTGGCGCCTCAGACCCACGGTCGTTTGGGGCGCAACGACAGGCGCGGAGGGTGCTCCCTTCTCCCCGCCGCGGGGAGAAGGGCTGGGGATGAGGGGCGGGGGTAACAGGCTGGAAGCCTGTTCTACGAGATTAGCTCGGGCATCGGCGTGTACTTTTCGACCAGGTATTGGGGACGGCCGGCGAGGTCGCGGAGGGTCGTTTTGTTGGCGTCGATTCCCAATTGGCGATAGAGCGTGGCCAGGACTTCGGCGAAATGGACGGGGCGTTCTACCGGTTCGCCGCCCAATCGGTCGGTCGCGCCAATCACTTGGCCGCACTTCATGCCGCCGCCCGCCAAGAGGGCGCAGCCCACTTGCGGCCAATGATCGCGCCCCGCGTCCTTATTGATGATCGGCGTCCGTCCAAATTCGCCCCACGCCACCACCGACACGTCCTGGTCGAGCCCCCGCTCGTGCAAGTCCTCGACCAAGGCCGCCATCGCTTGATCAAACTGCGGGCCGTGCGTGTTCTTGAATTCGGAAAAGTTCTGGCTGTGGAAATCCCAACGGCCGAAATTCAGCGTCACGCAGCGAACTCCCGCTTCCACCAGCCGGCGAGCGATCAAGAAGTGCTCGTGGTTCCGCGGCGCTCCGTCGCCGTAATTCCGCGCGTCGCCTTTGCCGTACCGCTCGCGCACCTTCGGGTCCTCGCGCGACACGTCAAGCGCGTCCGCCAGGTTGCTCGAAGTCAAAACGCCGAGCGCTTGTTGCGTGAACGCGTCGAGCCCCTCGAGCTTGCCGCTGTTGTCCAAGTCGCGCCGCATCCGGTCGACGCTCGCCAGCAACTGCCGACGGTCGGAAAGCCGGTCCAGCGAAATGCCCTGCAGACGCAAGTCGGCCTGCCCTTCTCCATTGGGGCGAAAAGCGGAGTGAGCGCTCCCCAGGAACCCAGGCAGCCCGGGAGATCCGTAAGGGGGATGCCCCGCGTTGGGAGACAATCCCACGAACGGCGGCATGCCCGGTGTGCGACTTCCCTGCAGCTTGGACACAATCGAGCCCACCGAAGGCCAGCCGCCCGGCGGTTGCTGCACAAACGATCGCCCCGTGTAGCAGATGAACGAATCATGGTTGCCGTTCGGGGAGCCGACGACCGAACGGATGGGGACCAACTTGTCCATGATCCGGGCCAACCGCGGCATGTGCTCGCAGATCTGAATTCCCGGCACATTGGTGTCGATCGGCTGGAATTCCCCGCGGATCTCGGCCGGGGCGTCCATCTTCAAATCGAACATATCCTGATGCGGCGGAGCGCCGCACAGGTAAATCATGATCACCGCTTTTTTGGAACGCGAAACGCCCTGAGCCGCCTCGGCCCGCAACAAGTCCGGCAACGCCAGCCCGCCCACGCCCAACGCGCCGATCGTCAACAAATCGCGGCGCGTGATCCCATCGCATAACGACTTGGCTGAACCTTGAATCGACAGCATCCTACGTCTCCTACGGCGTGACTCGCGTTACTTCGCAGACCCGCGCGCAGCGGCGTCCACGACCCAGCATCGTCAGTGTATCAAGCAATCTTGATGCAATCTACCGAAGGGCGCTTGGACGTGTGTAGTAGCTTTCTCGGCGTTGCTGACTACCATAAGAGCGGCTCGGCGATACTCGGTCGTCGAAGGTCGCGCGAGTCGTTGCAGTTCCCAGGGACACGAGGAATCGAGGCAACGATGGATGGGCGTTGTAGTTATCGGTGGGCTTGGCGCGTGACGTTGGCGCTGGCCGTGACCGCGTCTGGGCTCTTTGGATCGTCGGTTTGTGCTGCCGACGACCCGGCCGCACTCGGCGGCGCCATGGGACAGTTGGCGCAGCGTGCGATGGCGAGCACGGTGGGGATCTACTGCGAGAAAGACGAATACGCGTCGTACTTCGGCACCGGCGCCGTCGTGACGCCCGACGGATATATTCTCACTTCGACGACCGTCGTCCCCGCCGGCGCGGAGAAGATCGAAGTTTATTTCGCCGACTACGTCAAGCGCGCCGGAACCATCGTGGAAACCAGCGAGCCGCTGGAGACCACGCTCATCAAGGTCGAAGGGCAAGACCTCCCCTACCTGCCGCTCGCCCCTGAACTGCCGACCGTGGGAACGCGGGCTTTCACGACGAGCAACGCGAACAACGTGTTGCGCATCAGCGGGAAAGCGTCCTTCAGCAAGGGGCACATCAGCGGGCTATACGAGGTCAAGAATCTCGGCGGCGAAAGTCTCTATGCGGGACTCGCCATCGAAACGACGGCGGCCGTGAACCCAGGCTCGGACGGCGGCCCGATCATGAACGAGCGGGGCCAATTGTGCGGCGTCATCAGCCTCAACGTCTCCGCCTCGCGCTGGCAAGGCGTCGGCGTGCCGACGAAAGAGATCCTCGCGCGACTCGAGACGTTCAAGACCGAGAAGGTAAAGCCGCTGGTCGAACCGTTCCTTCCCACGCCGATCGCCGACGCCTCGACGACGGCGCTGGCCGCCTCGGCGCGCGACTGGTCGCAATGGATCGTCGGGCTGAAGGTGGAACGCAAGTATCCGGCCGAATTCCTTCCGCGAACGCCGTGGGAGACGTTCATGCCGACGGTGAAGGACTGGAAGGATAAGAAGCGCGATGAACAGCGCACCATACTGGGTTCGTACTTTGAGGTCGCTCGGTTGCTGGAAGTCAACCAGATGTTGCGCCGTCCCGCCGATCCCGTGACCGGCGTGGTGGTCTCTCCCGATGGCCACATCCTGACCAGCGCGTTCAATCTGGGCGACGACTTGGTGTTCTTGGCGAAGAAGACGGGCGAACCGCATCGGATTGAATTCAAGGGGACGCCCGCCGAGGTGTCGAAGGAACCCGAGGAAGGATGGTCGCCGCCCGTTCCGAATCCCATCACGAAGATCACCGTGCTGCTGGCCGACGGTTCGACGCGCGAAGCCAAACTCGTGGCGCGCCATGCGCCGCTCGGCGTCGCGCTGCTCAAAGTCGACGGCCCCTCGCTCCCCGCCGCCAATCTGGCGGCTTCGACCGCCGCTCCCGTCCTCGGGGAAGCGGTCGGCATGCTGGGTTTCGCCGACGGCCCCGGTTCGCGTTACACGCTGAATGAGGGCATCGTAAGCGCTCCCTCGCGCAATCGCGGCCTGCAGTTCCAAACCGACGCCATGCTGAATTACGGCAATTCGGGCGGCCCCGTGTTGAGCACCAGCGGCAAATTATTGGGGATCGCCACGACGCCGATCGAACCGCGCACCATTCAGGGGCGGCTGTTTCAAGACCGCGACCTCAACACGTGGCAAATTGCGCCCAACTCGGGCGTCGGCATGATCGCTTGGTCCGAAAAAATCCGCGACGCCTTTGAGGACCTCAAGGCCGGCAAGTCGACGATCGTGCTCCCCGGCCCGTTCCTGGGCGTCTCCCCCGATCCGCTCCGAGCGTTCGGCACCGAGGTCGTCCTGGGGCAAGTCGGCCGCGGAACCCCGGCCGAGAAGGCCGGCTTGCGACGGGGCGATCAAATCCTCGAAGTGAACGGAGAAGAAGTCAGCGAATGGAAGGACCTCACCGCTCACCTGGAACAATTCAAACCGGGCGACTCCGTGAAACTCAAGGTGCGCCGCCCCGGCATCAACAAGCACCTGCTGATCAAGGGGAAGAAGGTTTCCAACGAAGCCGAACTCCAAGAGCTGCTTAAGTCGCTCGACGGCGCCGGCAAGCTGGAGGCGGAAGTCGTGATGGAAGACGTCAAGGTAGTGGAAGCCGTGCTAGGAGAACGACAGCAATGAAAGCCTTCCGACTGTATCGCCCTTGTTTCACAGTGCTGTTCGCGCTGGGAACCATCCTCGCAGGGAACGCCGCTTGGGAATCCCGCGCCCGCGGCGCCGAAGCCGCGGCGACGCCCATCCTCCCCACGGAAGCCGAAGTCGAGGCGCTGTGCGCCAAAGTGAAGCCGGCCTTCGTCTTCATCGCGGGCGGCAGCGGCGTCGTGATTCAGCCCGACGGATTGATGCTGACCAATACGCACGTCATCGAGAACGGTAAGCAGTTCGACGTGCGTTTGGGCGACGGCAAACACTTCAAAGCCAAATTGCTCGGACGCGACGTCGTCGGCGACTTGGCCGTACTGCAACTGGAAAAGAAAAACGACGAGCCGTTCGCGTATCTGGAATTGGGCGATTCCGACGCGCTGCGGATCGGCGAACCGGCGATCGCCGTCGGCAATCCGTTCGGAGTCGGCCAAATCGACCAGCATCCGACCTACACGATCGGCATCGTCTCCGCGGTGCGGCAATTCCAAGGCCGCTATACGGAATGCATCGTCACCGACGCCGAAGTGAATCCAGGCAACTCGGGCGGCCCGCTGGTGAACATGGCGGGACAAGTCGTCGGCATCAACGGCCAGATCAGCACACGTTGGGGACTCCGCTCGAATACGGGCCTGGGCTACGCCATCAGCGCCAAGCAAATCCACATGTGGCTCCCGCGGCTAAAAGCGGCCAACGGCGGCGACATTCAACACGGGCGTCCCGTAGGCCTCGACCTGCAGCGCGTGCTGCCCGAACTGCCCGACAGCGTGGTGGTGCGCGGCGTGGCGAAGGAATCGGCGGCGGAAGCGGCCGGCTTCCAAGCCAACGATCGCATCGTGCGTTGGGACGGTCAGCCGGTGCCGAACGCGATTCGCTTGCTCAGCATGGTCGGGATGTATCCCGAAGGCCATGAAGTGCCGGTGGAAGTGCGTCGCGGCGACGCCGACGTCAAATTGACGATCCGCCTCGAGAACCCCGACCGTCCGAAGCCGGCCAAGCCCGAGAAGCCCGCGCCCCCCGCGCCGAAGCCGGAGACGAAACCGGCGGAAAAAAAGGACGGCGTCCTCAAGAACGAGCTAAACAAACCGTAGGACAGGCTTCCAGCCTGTCTCGCTCGCCCCAGCGCAGCGCAGGGCGACCACAGCACAGCGCGACCACAGCACAGCGCGACCACAGCACAGCGCGGGCCGAGCGACCGCCGTCGCCGCGCCCTCCGCTCAACCGGCCGACGCTTCTTGACGTTTCACCGGCAGGAAGCCGTATCCCAGCGCACCGATCATCAGCGTCCAAAACGCCCAGAACGACGGGTGTTTGTAGTCGTGGAAATTGATCCAAAAGTGGACCGGTTCGTAGGCGTCCGAAAGCCAATCCAAGAGCAGTTTCAGACCGATGACGGCGACCAGCAGGTAGGCCGAAATCTCAAAGCGCGGGAATTTTTCCAGCAGCTTGATGAACACGACGGCGGCGAAGCGCATCAGCACAACGCCCAACATGCCGCCCGTGATCACCACCCACAGCTTCGGGTGCACGCCCGTCCCATTCGGATTGTCGCCGACCAACGCGATGGCGGCGAGAATCGAGTCGACGGCGAAGGCAATATCGGTGAGTTCAATGACCAGCACCGTGCTCCAGAAGCCGGCGAATTTCCTGCCCACTTCGCTCGCCCCCTCGCCCTCCGCAGGCAAGATGGGGTGACCATCGGGGCCGATCTGGATGTTCGCCGAGTCCTCCGACTTCTCTTCAAAGAAAAAGTGCTTCAACGCGACGTACAGCAAGTACGCGCCGCCCACCACCTTCACGATTTTCCACTGCAGCAAGTATTGCGCAGCGGCGATCGCGATGATTCGAAACGCAAACGCCCCGACCAAGCCGTAGGTGAGCGCCCGTCCTTGCTGACGCTTGGGAAGTCGGTTGGCCAAGAGTCCCAGCACCAGCGCGTTATCGATCGAGAGAACGCCTTCGAGAACGATCAACAACCCTACGGTCGCCAAATCGTGCGCCACCAGCGTCTGTTCGAACGGCAAGTCAATCATGGAGTCGTTCTCATACGGGAAAGCGGCAGGTTCAGTCGGGCAGGTCGAATCAGGCAGGTCGAGCGTGCAGGTCGATTCGGGCAGGGAGGCGCGCGACGTCGCCTAGGTTCCCCAGTCGCGTGAATACCGGAAATCGCGATCCACGGTCCGAGTCGACAGTTTGGCGATCACCGGCATGCGGCGTTTGTAATGATTTCGCCGCACTCGTTCCAGCACCTGTCGCACAAACGACTCGGCAAAGCCCGCGGCGATCAACTCTTCCGGCTGCCAGCGTTGATCGACAAGGCGAAACAACAGCCGGTCGACTTCGGCGTACGTGAATCCCAACTCGCCTTCGTCGGTCTGGCCGACCCACAAATCGCCGGTCGGCGTCTTCGACAGAATCGAGGCGGGGACGCCCAAGTGGTGCGCCAATGGATAGAGCTGCGTTTTGTACAGGTCGCCGATGGGATTCACGGCCGACGCCATGTCGCCGAATTGCGTGCCGTAACCCAACAGCAGCTCGCTCTTGTTGCTGGTGCCGATCACCAGCGCGTTCCAGGCCGCACTGTGGTCGTACAAGATCGTCATCCGCTCGCGGGCGCACTTATTGGCCAGCCGCAATCGCGAGGCGTCGGGAAAACTCGCGAAGTAGGCGTCGATCTGCGCCGTGATCGGCGCGTCGACGGTCGGCAGGCCCAGCGCGTCGATGACGATCTGCGCGTCGGAGCGAGTGGCCTCGCTGGACGTCTTGTACGGCATCGTCACGACCAACACATTTTCCGGTCCGAGCGCGCGGACCGCCAAATACGCGACGACCGTCGAGTCGATGCCGCCGGACAGGCCGAGCACGGCGCGGCGAAAACCCGCCCGGTGAATTTCGCTGCGCAAGAACCGCACGAGCAGCTGTTCGACCAGCGGGCAATGGAGACTCAGTTCGTCGGCGGGAGTCATGGTTCGTCCGAGGCGTATTGCCGCCGTTTGATGCGCGAGAGTTCTTCAATCGTCAACAACAGCCGCTCGTCGCGCGCCAACGGCGCGGCCAATCGCGCCCGTCGCAAGTCGCTTGGATCGACGTCGACGAACGTCAGGGCCGGATCGAGCGGCGGGGCGGTCGCCAAGACGTCCCCCGACGGCCCCGCCACCAGGCTGCCGCCCCAAAAACACAGCCCCTCTTCCACCCCCGAGCGATTGCAGAGGACGACGGCGGCGCCCAGCAACTGAGCGTAAGTCTGGGCGATGTGACGGTAGGTGGTCGCCGTGCGCACCTCGGCCTGCCCGACGCCGCGCGCCGGCGAATTGGCGATGCAGATCAGCCAGTCGACGCCGTCCGCCTGCAGGATCGTGGCGACCGAAAGATGCCAGAAATCTTCGCACACAATCACGCCGACGCGTCCCAACCGGCGGCTCGTACACGCCTGCACGCGATGCCCGGCCGCAAAGTAACGCTGCTCGTCGAACATCCCGTAGGTCGGCAAATATACCTTGCGGTGCACATGGCGAATCCGCCCGGCCTCGATCAGCGCCGCACAGTTGTAGAACCGGTGATGCTCGTCTTCTTCTACGAATCCGAACACGACCGTCAAGTCGCCGGCCGCCTGCACCAACTGTTGCAGTTCGGGGGCGTCGACCGGACGGGCGACGTCTGGGACCATGTCGCGAAGGTAATAGCCGGTCAGCGACAGTTCGGGAAAGACGACGACGTCGGCGCCGCCGGCGCGGGCGTGCGCGATTTGGTCGAGATGGAGCGCCACATTGCGTTCCAAGTCGCCCAACGCCGGATCGATCTGCGCCAGCGCGACGCGCACGTTGCGTGACGAGTCGGTGCGAGTTTCCATCGGCCGCTCCCTGTCGAGGCGCTCACTGTCGAGGCGCTCACTGTCGAGGCGCTCCGCGCCGCTTGTCGCACTGTCTCGAGCACGACCATGATCGCGGACGCGCTGCGAACTACTTGTTCGGCTTCGCGACCTGGATGCTCAATTCCACCAACTGTCGCTTCTCCACTTCGCCCGGCGCCTCGGTCATCAAGTCGGTCGCCCGCTGCGTCTTGGGGAACGCGATGCAATCGCGGATATTGTCGAGCCCGCCGAACAGCATCACGACGCGGTCGATCCCCAGCGCGATGCCGCCGTGCGGCGGGGCGCCGAACTGGAGTGCGTCGAGCAAGAATCCGAATCGTTCTCGAGCCGACGTTTCGTCGATCCCCAGCAAGTTAAAGACTTCCTGCTGAGTGGCTCGATCGTGAATGCGGATCGTGCCGCCGCCCGCTTCGTAGCCGTTGATCACCAAGTCGTACGCGACGGCCCGCGCCTTGGCCGGGTCCGTCTTCAACAGTTCGACGTCTTGCGGGCGCGGCGCGGTGAACGGATGGTGCATCGCCACCCACCGCTTCTCTTCCGCGTCGTAGTCGAACATCGGGAATTCGACCACCCAGGAAAAGTGCATTTGCTTCGGATCGTACAGCTTCAATTCTGCGCCCAGCCGCTTGCGCAGGCCGTACAAGGCTTTGCACGTCACCGGGAACGAGTCGGCGACGAAGAACAGCAAATCGCCCGGCTGCGCCTTCATCCGCTCGCCGAACTTCGCCAACAAGTCATCCGGCAAATTCTTCGAAATGGGGGACCACAGTTTTCCATCGGGCTCGACGCGGAACCACGCCAGCCCCTTGGCGCCGAAGTCGTGTTTCACGAATTCGGTCAGTTCGTCGATATCTTTGCGCGAATAGCGAGCGGCGGCTTGCGGCGCGTTGATCCCGCGGACGCGTCCGCCTCCCTCCACCGTCGCCTTGAAGACGCGGAAATCGGACGCCGCGGCCAGATCCGAGCAATCGATCAGCTCCATGCCGAACCGCAAGTCGGGCGCGTCGTGTCCGAACCGCTCCATCGCCTCGTCGTACGTCATCCGCGGCAACGGCAAGGGCAGATCGAGTCCGAGCAAACTCTTGGCGAGCCGCTGCATGAGCCCGTCGATCATGCCGATGATGTCGTCGGCTTGGACGAACGACATTTCCAAGTCGAGCTGCGTGAATTCGGGTTGGCGGTCGGCGCGGAGATCTTCGTCGCGGAAGCAGCGTGCAACTTGGATATAGCGGTCGTAGCCGGCGACCATCAGGATTTGCTTATACAGCTGCGGCGATTGGGGCAGCGCATAGAACTTCCCGGGATGCACGCGGCTGGGGACCAAGTAGTCGCGAGCGCCTTCGGGGGTGCTGCGTCCCAAAATGGGCGTCTCGACCTCTAAGAATTGATGTTCGTCGAAATAGTCGCGCATCGACTTGATGATGCGGTGCCGCAGCAGCAACGTCTGCTGCATGGGGGCGCGACGCAGATCGAGAAAGCGGTACTTCAAACGCAGATCTTCGCCCGGAAGATCAGCCTGCCCCGGCGTGAACGGCGGGTTATTGCCCGGATTAAACAAGCGCAGGTTCGCCGCACGAACTTCCACCTCGCCCGTCTCGAGCTTCGGATTGACCGTGCCGGCGGGCCGCGGTGCGACTTCGCCGGTCACTCCGACCACATCCTCGGATCGCAGCTTCTTCGCCTGCTCGACCAAGTCCGCGCCATGTTCGAGCGCAAAAACGACTTGCGTCTTGCCGTACCGGTCGCGCAAGTCGACGAACACGGCGCCGCCCATGTCGCGCACCGTGTCCACCCAGCCGCACACGGTCACTTCCTGTTTGACGTGTGCAGCGCGCAGTTCGCCGCATGTGTGAGTACGATACACTCCGAAGTCTCCCTGGTCCGGTAGGTTGCGAAGGGGAGCATTGTAAGCACAATCACCCCGTGCGCGGAGGTGGGAAACCCCCGTAGGACAGGCTTCCAGCCTGTCTCGGCGGCGCCCGCCGCCGCACAAACCAGCCGCCGCCTAACAGGCTGGAAGCCTGTTCTACGTTAGCGGGGCTTTGGGGGGCGGACCAAGTGCGCTGCTTCGGGGCGGTCGAGCCCCAGACGCTTCATTTTCTTGTAGAGCGTCGTGCGGTTGATGCCGAGGAAGTCGGCGGAGGCGTTGCGATTCCAATTGTGAGCCGCCAGGACGTCCAAAATGATCTGCCGCTCCGGCGCTTCCAACGCCCGTTTGAGGGAGCCGGGGTCGGTTTGGGCGTGCGCGGCCAGCAACGGTCCCTCCCCCAAAATCGACGGCGGGAGATCGTCCAGCCCCAGAAGTTCGGTGCGGCTGAGCAACACGGCGCGCTCCACCACGTTTTGCAGTTCGCGGACGTTGCCCGGCCACGAATACCGCTCGAGCGCCGCAATCGCCTCGGAATTGAAGCCGGCGACGTTCTTTCCCGCTTCCTCGCGCACCGTCCGCAGGAAGTGAGCCGCTAACAAGGGAATGTCCGAAACGCGGTCCCTCAGCGGCGGAATCTCCAGGTTGATGACGTTGATGCGATAAAATAGGTCCTGACGGAATTTCCCCTCCGCCACGCATCGCGACAAATCCTCGTTCGTCGCCAGGATGACTCGAGTATCCACGCGGACCGTCTTCGTCCCCCCCACCGGTTCGAAAGCCAATTCTTGGAGCACGCGCAGCAACTTCACCTGCAAGCCGGGCGACGCCGTCCCGATTTCGTCCAGGAAAATCGTGCCTCCGTCCGCCTGTTGAAACTTGCCCATCCGCTCGCCGACCGCCCCCGTATACGCCCCCGCGACGTGGCCGAAGAGCTCCGATTCCAGCAAGGACTCCGGCAGCGCCCCGCAGGCAATCTCGACGAACGCGTTGTCGCGCCGGCTGCTCCGGCGATGCACGGCGCGGGCAATCAGCGACTTGCCGGTTCCGCTTTCGCCGGTGATCAGCACGGTCGCCTTCGTCTCGGCGATCCGGTCGATGAGGTCGAAGATTCGCACCATGCGCGGGTCCCGACCGATGATGCTCTCGAGCCCAAATCGGCTGTCCAACTGAGCTTTCAGGCGACGATTCTCTTCGACGACATGTTGCTGATCGATGGCCCGGTTAATGGCCAACTCCAGTTCCTCGTCAATGATCGGCTTGGTCAACAAGTCGAAGGCGCCCGCGCGCAGCGCTTCGATGGCCGTTTCCACCGTGCCGTATCCCGTCATCAAGATGACGGCCGGTCCCTGAGGATCGTCATGGCACCGTTTGAGGATGTCGAACCCATCGCCGTCCTGCAACCGAATATCGGCCAGCACCGCGTGATAGGCGTATTGATCCAGATACTCCAACGCCTCGGCGCAGCCGCTGGCCTTGGTCACGATGAACCCTTTCGTCTCGAGCCAGTCGGCGATCGAGTCGAGAAGGTGCAAATCGTCGTCAACAATGAGTAGCGAGCTTTTATTCATGGCGGCGAAGTTCCTACTATGCGGTCTACGTGGAACTTAGGTCATAGAACGGCTGGGTCAATTCGCGTGGCATTTTTGCAGCGCGACCCGGACGACCTGCAAACCTTGACGCAGAAATTGCTTAAGAATCGCCAGCCTGTCTCAAGAATTTCGCGCAGAAGTGGCCAAGGCGGGCGATTGGGGCTAGGATGCGTTCCAACGTTACAAGAAACACACACTTGCATCGACATGTAGCTACAGCTATACATATCAGCGTCCGCACGCGGGGGGATCGCGTTCGGCGTTCTTTAGGCCGTAAGGCGAGGGGGGAAGTCGAATGACGATCAAATTGCTGATTGCTGACGATCACGAAGTGGTGCGCCGCGGGCTGCATACGCTGTTCAAGGACACCGACGTGAAGATCGTGGCCGAGGCGGCGACGGGGAAAGAAGCGGTCGAGCAGGCTTTGAAACACAAGCCGGACGTCGTCCTGATGGACATTCGGATGCCCGATTCGGATGGGCTCGAAGCGATCGAAAAGCTGCGCAAGAAGGCGCCCGACACGCCGATCGTCATCTTGTCGACGTACGACAATCCGACCTACGTCGCTCGGTCCGTCGCGCTGGGCGCCTTCGATTATGTGCTCAAAGGGGCGCCGCGCAAGGAACTGATCGCCGCCGTATCGCGAGCCGCGAATCGGGATAATCCGACCGAAAGCAGCATCCTCCGCCGCGTTAAAGTGACGCTCGAAAAGAAGCGCGAAGGGGTCGACGAAGAAGTGCCGCTCACCGAACGTGAAACGCAAGTCCTGCGTCATATTGCGTTGGGATTGAGCAACCGAGAGATTGCGCGGTCGCTGGAAATCAGCGTCGAAACGGTGAAGGAACACGTGCAGAACATTTTGCGCAAGTTCCAATGCACCGATCGCACGCAAGCCGCCGTGTGGGCCGTGCGCAACGAATTGGTGTAACCGCAGCGTCCTGATTGCAGCTCACCCTCGTGCGCGAGGGTGGGCGCGTTCATACGCCGCTCGCAGCCCGGCTGTGCTGACGTGCGTGTAAATCTGCGTCGTCACTAAGCTTTTGTGACCCAACAATTCTTGCACGCTGCGAATATCGGCGCCGCGATCCAGCAAGTGCGTGGCGAAGCTGTGACGCAACGTGTGCGGCGTGGTGCGCGTATCGAGTCCGGTGGCGAGCAGCAGGTTCTCAAGCATGCGGCCGACGCTGCGCGTGGTCAGTCGCCGGCCGAATTTATTCGTGAACACCGGCGCCGAGCCTTTCAGCGCCGCTTCACGTGGATGCAGCATGCGGACTCCCAGCCAGTACCGGAGGGCTCGCACGGCATACTTGCCTAAGTGCCCCATTCGCTCTTTGCGCCCCTTACCGCGGACGCGCACCACCCCCTGCTCGAGGTCGAGATCGGCGTCATTCAGCGACACCAGTTCGCCGACGCGCAGGCCGGCGGAATACATCGTCTCGAGCAGCGCGCGATCGCGCAGGCCGGCGGGACGATTGGCGGGCGGCGCGTCGAGCAGCCGCTGGATTTCGGCGGTGTCCAGGCAGTGCGGCAGCTTGCGTTCGGGGCGAGGATTTCGCAGCGGCTTGGCCGGATTCTGTTCGGCGAACCCTTCCCGCTGCGCGAAGCGGAAGAAGCTGCGAAGCGACGCCAACCGCCGGGAAATCGACGTCTTGGCATAGCCCGCTTCATGCATGGCGGCGACGTAGCCGCGGAGGTCGAGCGTCGTGACGTCCGCCGCGTCAGGGAGTCGCCCGCGTAAGTCCTGCAGGTACTCCACGAGCGCCGTCATATCCTCGCGGTACGACTTAAGCGTCAGGTCGGCGGCGTTTTTTTCGACCTGCAGGTGACGCAAGAAGCGATCGACGACAAGCTGCATGACTTCGATCGACTATTCGCGTTCTTCGTTCGGCGACAACGGCAGGATGAAGCGTTGGTTGTAGACGCTTGCATCCTCCGAAACCTGCCGCACCTTTTGGCTCATCATGGCCGCGTCGTGCCAAGTGAAGCTGAGTTCGGGATCGGCTGCGAATCGGCCAAGTGTGCGCAGCACTTCGACGCGGTGATCGTCGTCGAACAGGAACACGTACCGTTCTTCGCCTTTAACCAGGGCTAGCACGTTGACATCCTTGCTCACGTTTCGAACTCCGCGGAGGGGTGGGAAAATCGAAGGCGGGACGATCATCAAGGGGGCGATGATCGCGATCAGGGGTTGTATCGACGCGCACGAACGTGCGTCGAAAATCGAACCCCAAGATTGCCTTAAGATTTCCCGACCGCGGCGGTCGTTTCAGACATGCCGTGCGGAAAGCGTAGAGTCGCGAAGAGGCGTGCGACTTGCCGACGGCGAAAGCTGTGACGATTCTTCAGACGAGTCCGCGCAAGCTGGTTAAACCGAGCGGTTCGCGCAGCGTCCAGGGCTCGCCATACCGCACGCCGATCGACTTCCCCCAATACGCCGCCTCGTCCCGCAGTTTGTCCAAAAACGTCGGCGGCGCCGTCGAGCGCCCGGTGATGAACTGACTTTCGTAACACGCGATGGCCGCACTCTTTTGCTCCCAAAACTCGCTGATGTCGAGCACGAATGCAGGTTGCGGCGCCAGCTTCAGATGCACGCAGTAATAATGAAACACCCGTTCGGGATGATGCGGCTCGCCGGGCATATCCGTCTTGGTTAATTTGGCCCAAAAGCGAGCGGCTTCGATGAGCGGCGTGGCCTCCACGTGATCCGGATGGGCGTCGACCCAGTAAGGGGCGCACAGCCACCGCGGTCGCAGCTCGCGTATCACCCCTGCCAACTGAGCCCGCGCTTCCAACGTATGCTGCAGCGACCGGTTGGGAAGCCCCAGATTGCCGCGCCAGTCGAGCCCCAGGATTTCGGTCGCCGCCGCCGTTTCGCGGGCGCGAATCTCGGGACTGCCGAACGGCGTCGGCTCGCCGCTGGTAAGGTCGAGCACGCCGACCCGAAACCCATCGCGTTTCAGCGCGAGAATCGCTCCTCCCGCTCCCAGTTCCGCATCGTCAGGATGCGGCGCCACCACCAACACGTCCAACTTCATCGTCGCTCCGCTTCGCAACTTACGTGCGTCCAAACGCCTGCTTCACCGCGGGGCGATTCAGCACAATGATCGAGAACACGCCTAAACAGGTGCCCAGTGGGAACTGAATGCACTGCAAGCAGGCCATGATAAAGCACAACAGCCACCGCTTGCGCTGACCCAAACTGCGCCCCACCATGATCGTCAAAGTCGAGCCCACAAATCCCATGACCATGCCGCATCCCCCCATGCCGACCAACACCCAGCCGACGGCGGGCGGCGGCGGTTGTCCATTACTGCTGGACATCGCCTCGGGGTCTGCCAGGATCACGGCGCCCATGATGACGTAGATGATCGGAAAGAACGAGAATAGCAACCCCATTCCTCCGAACACGTAATTCAGGATCGAGAGAATCTTCAGGTGGTCTTCGTCTTGCGGATTCACGGACAGCCCTTCCAGAAAAGCGATGACAGGTCCAGCCGCCCCACGTCACAAGCGTCGGACGGCGTTCATGCACGAGCTCACGTCTGCGGTCGATTCCTCAACATCGCCAACTCGCTCCGCAGCTGTTCATTTTCGGCGCGCAAGTGGGCGATCAAGTCGCCGGCGGCGTCGAGTTCTCTCGGCTTTCTCACGGCGAGCACCAGGACGACGACGCCTCCGATCGCCATCGCGAGCAACAGGAGTCCCACGACCAAGACGATGACCAGTTCGAAAAAACCAATTCCCATCACGGCAGACCTCCCAACCTTTCGTTCGCCACGTTCGAAGGGGTTGCCTCATTATTCGCGAAACCTGGGCCTTTATCGAGCCGGAAGGCGATAATCGCGTGCGATGCCATTCGAGCGGCCGCGACGTAGCTTGGAAAGATGGGAAGAACAAGCAGAATCAGCACGTTAGGGCGACGTCGAGCCGCCGCTTTCCGGCGTTGACGAGCTCCGTGAATTTTGGAAAAGTCGCCCCGTTCCTGGCGGTTTGCTTTCCCGCCGTCCCCTCGGGCCGGTTGCGCGCTAGGTGCACCTGGGCCGAAATGGAGTTTCATCACGTGCGTTTCGCCATCCGTCGACTCGTCGTTCTGTTCGCGTTGACCGCCTTTGTCATCGCCGCGCCGGGCTGTACGATCTGGAATCGACTGCGTGGCAAGAATGTGGAGGAGTCGGCGCCCGACGCGTCCGCCGAGTACTCCACGCAGTTCCGACCGCGTGCGTCCGACAGTCAACCCTATTTCCTCGACGATCGCGCGCGCCAAATTGAACGCAACCTGGGCCTCTAGAACCTCGCCTCTGGTTTCGGCCCGCCCGCCCTTGAGAACCACGCATGAACGCCGCCGCCGCCGCCGCAACCGCATTGCTTGAACAAACTTGCCAATTCGTCCGCGAAACGGCCCTACTCGAATCGGCCCAAGGGCTGCTTGAGTGGGACGAACGAACGCTGATGCCGACCGAAGCGGGGACCTACCGCGCCGAACAGATTACCTACCTCTCGCGGCTCGTTCATCAGCGACGCACGGCCGATGAACTGGGCGACTGGCTAGCGCAGCTTGCCGAGCATCCGCTCGCCGCCGATCCACACAGCGACGCCGGCGCCACCATCCGTCAGTTGCGCCGCGACTTCGAGAAACGCCGCAAGCTCCCGTTGAAGCTGGTCGAGGAACTGACGCGGGCCTGCGTGCTCGGGCAGCAAGCTTGGGTGAAGGCGCGCGCCGCAAACGACTTCGCTTCGTTCGAGCCGTCGCTTTCCAAGATTGTGGCGCTCAAACGCGAACAAGCCCAAGCCGCCGGCTACACGGATCATCCCTACGACGCCCTGCTGGACGACTATGAACCCGATGCGCGGACGGCCGACGTCGCGCGAGTCCTGAAGGGGTTGCGCGACGAATTGGCGCCGTTCGTATCCGCCGTGATGGAAAGCGGCCGCCAGGCGCCGGTCGACATCCTCAAGCGTCGCTACCCGCAGTCGGCGCAAGAAACCTTCGGCAAAGCGGCCGCCGCCGCGATCGGCTTCGACTTCCAGCGCGGTCGGCTCGACGTCACTCACCACCCCTTTTGCACGGGCCTTGGTCCGCACGACTGCCGCATTACGACGCGCTACGACGAACGGTTCTTCCCGATGGCCTTCTTCGGCATCTTGCACGAGGCGGGACACGGGATCTACGACCAAGGCTTGCGCACCGAACACTACGGGCTGCCGCCCGGCACGTACGTTTCGCTGGGGATTCACGAGTCGCAGTCGCGAATGTGGGAGAATCTTGTCGGTCGCAGCCTTCCCTTCTGGCAGCACTTCTTCCCGCAAGCGCAAGCCGCCTTCCCCGAAGCACTCGCCGACGTCTCGCTCGCCGATTTCCACTTCGCGATCAACAGCGTGTCCCCGTCGCTGATTCGCGTCGAAGCGGACGAAGCAACCTACAACCTGCACATCATCGTCCGTTTTGAACTCGAACAAGCGCTGCTGACGGGCGATCTGCGGGTCTCCGACCTGCCGGGCGCATGGCGCGACAAGTACCAGCAACTGTTGGGCATCCAGCCGCCCCAGGATGCGGACGGCTGCTTGCAGGACGTGCATTGGAGCGCCGGCCTGTTCGGCTACTTCCCCACCTACTCGCTGGGAAACCTCTATGCGGCTCAGTTGTTCGACGCGGCCGACCGCGATTTGGGAGGACTCGCCGCCCAATTCGCCGCGGGCCGATTCCAGCCGCTGCGCGAGTGGCTGCGAGAAAAGATCCACGCCCCCGGCCAGTGCTATTCGGCCGCCGAACTGGCGCAGCGAGCGACCGGCGCGCCGTTGTCGCACGAACCTTTGATGCGGCAGCTGCGCACGCGATTGGGAAGTCTGTACGGCATCGCTTAACGCGATCGGTTGACGGCGACGCTGCGACGCTCGTCGCTGCGTTAAGCCCATGGTCCCGACGCACGCTTAGGGCTGCCCCGGCGGCGCGGGCAAGGCTTCCCATTCGGCGCGCGATAAGAACTCGTAGTCTTGAAAGCGGTTCAAGCGCGAACCGGTTCGACGAGCGACCTCAAGCGACAATTTGGAGGCTGGCAGGTCGCGCGACGCTTCCCCCCAATTCCAGCGTACGGCGCGTGACTCGGCGCTGGCCGACCATACGATCAATTCGCGTCGCCCCTTCAAGAACCGAATGTTCGATTGCCTTTCCATCGACCGGCCGAGCGGCGGCGCGACCTCCACCCCCAACTCGCGACTCCATACATGCACGGTCGTCGCGCCGACGTGATTCGCGTATCCGGTCGAAGACGCAACGTACAACTGGTCGTCCGAATACTCGGCGTGCTTCACCAACTGCGGATGCCGGAGAACGGGCGAGTCGGGCGCGAGGGTTTCAAGGTCCCATGAGACCACGTAGCCGCCGGCTAAGGAGTTGATTCCCGCCCCCGCGCCGCCCCACTCCAGCATCCGCTTGCCGTCGCGCGAGACCGACAATCCCTCCAGACCGCTGCGGCCTAACGGCCCCTGCTTCAGTCGGCCCGTTTCGGCATCCAAGACGAAAAAGCCGTCGTTGCTGGCGGCGATGACAAGTCGCCGTTCGGTCGCAAAGAATGCCCGATCGATCGACGTCGGCAGCGTTGCCTTCCAAATCAACCGCGGTGGTGACTTCTCTCGTCCTGCCGGCGCTTCCCCCAGCTGCAACGTTCGGTCGCCCCAGGCCAGGAATCGGCCCGACGGCGAATCGCATTGGACGCCCCACAGCGGCGCCGGTTCGGGAAACAGCGCCGCGAGTTGCTCGTCGGCGACGGCGCCCAGCACGCGCAGAGGATTCCCATGAAGTGTTCGCAGCGGCCCCCAGTCGTCGGGATACGCCGCAGACTCCTCACGACGCCAGTCGCCGCCGCGGTCTGCGTAGGCCTGTACGCCCGCCGGCTGGCTCACGAACAACTGAGTCGGATCTTCGGCAAAACTGACGTCCAGCACGGTCTCGAACTCATCCGGCAGAGTCGTCGTTTCCCCCGACTCGACATCAAGGACCTCGATTCGCCGCGTATTCCTCCAGGGAATCGTCGCCAAGCGTCGGCCGTCGCGGCTCGCCGCACGCACCAAATCTGCCGGCGCGAGGTCTCCCAGCGGCTCGACGTCCGGCGTCGGCGATCGAATCCAGCGACGCACTTGACCATCGGCGGCCCACGTCAACACCTCCCGGCCCGAGGGGCTGAATCGGGCCCCTTGCATGGCGAGCCGATGGCGCAGGGGGACGCCCCGTTGAGCGCCGGTCGCGACGTCGATTTGAAACACGGCGCCATTCGACTCCGAAACGCCAATGTTCGACACGGCCCAATTCGGATGATGGACGAAGTTCGAGGTCCAGACGACCAAGGATGCGCCGTCCGCCGAAAAGACCATTCCCGAAACGGGCGAAGGATCTTCCAACTCCAGGGTTTTCTGGGCCGCCTCCGCGTAGCTCCATTCGGCTTCCGGCACCGCCAGCGTCTCCAACTTCAACGTCTGACGGCTCGGATTACCAGCCGAATCGCCGGTGATGGCGACGACGGTCCCTTTGCGATCCGCCGTCAACTGAGCCGTGCCTCGATAGTCGCCGACGACGTGGTACCCCAAAGCGGCCGGGGCGACCGCGGGCGCCGGCCCGGCGGTCGCGCGAACCGAATGGGAGAACTCCGACAAATTCCAGTAGAGAATCCGTTCCTTGCTATACCCAAACAGTCGGTTCGCCGACTCGGTCAGCACAAACTGAAACGAACGAAACTCATCGTCCGCCAATTCGGGCAGTTCGAGCGGCGTCATGCCGGCCAGGACGTGGTGCAGCACAAGCCGCTGATCAGGATGCATGACGACGAGCCACCCCTGCCCCGCCGGCCGCACTTGAGCATTCGGAACGAACGACAGTTCTTGTCTGAAAAACTCGTGTCGGCCTCGTCCCGCCCAGCGCCAAACTTGTGAAGGTCCCTCGCGCGGCAGCAGCCACACCCATTTCCCATCGTCGGCGATGCTCGCACGCACAACGTCGAGGTCCAGCGGATACGACTCCGTCTTGCCCGCCTTCAAATCGACGACCTGCAGACGATCACGGGTCCAGGCGACGATCCAATCATGGTTCGACGACGCCTCGCCTCGCCCCGCTTCCGCGCGGCTCGACCCCGTCGCCGATTCGGCCTGCTCCAAGCTGAAGTCGACCATCCGCTGCCAAGTCGCCGTGCGCGTCGCATAGCGATCGACCACGAGCCCCGCGGCGCCGCGGCTCACCCTGACAATCGAGCGCTGGTCGCTGGTTACGAACACCTGGGCCGACGGCTCCTCAAGATCAAGCACGACTTGGGCGGACCCTCGTTCAAAACTGTCGATGACGATGCGCGTACGCGGCGGCATCGCCGAACCAGACCATACGCACCAGCGTTGTCCTTCGAGCGGCATCACGTCGAAGATGATTCCCGACGACTCAAGGATGCCCGTCAATTGCACGCCCCGCAGCGTGCTGGCGGTCGCGTTGCGCAGCATTTCTCGCGGGCCAGCCTCGGTCTGGATATCGGCGACGGCGGCGAAGTGGCTGGCGGCGGCCGCGTAATCGCCGTCTCGTTCGCGAACCATCGTGGCGCGAGTCACGCCGGCGGACGTGGCTTGGGCGCTCGCTTCGGCCGCTGCTTGGAACGCTTTGGTTCGCTGTTCGGCCGCATCGCGAGCCGCCGCCTCCGCCCGTTCGCTCGCGTTCTGCGCAGCCGTCAGATTCGTCTCCGCCTTCGTCTTTTGATCACGCGCGTCCCGCGCACTCCGCTCGGCGGCGCCCATTTGTATCCAGGCAAACAGGGACGAGGCCGCGAGTGCGACCATGAACGCCGCTCCCGCATAACGCAAAAGCCTGCGTTGTCGTTCGACTTTCGCTTGCAAGCGGCGACTGGCTTCGATGAGCCGTTGTTCGTCGGCGGTCCAATTGCGAGTTCCCTCGCGTCCTTCTTCGACGACGCGCAGATCGGCCGCATCCAGCGTCGAACCTTGCTTGCCGCCTACCCACTCGACGCCGCGACTATCGAGGATGCGCCGCGCGCGTTGCCCGGGAAGATCCGACTTGTCATGCCGCTCGCGCACCAACGGCGCCAGCGTGTCGTGCATCAAGCTGGTCCGCGATTCGGTTTTCTCGGCGCTGCGCCCCAGTTGCGACAACAAATACGCCTCCTGGCACAGCCGCAAGACCTCGTCTAGCAACCCGCTGCGGGCCTGCGCGTCGTACCACTGCGCGAGCTCGTCGCGGGCGAGCTGCGCGGAGGTGCCAAGATCCGTCGTATGGGCGGCGAGCAAATCAAGCAGGAATCCGCTGCGCGCCGCTTGCGGCATGCGCTGCTCCGCCATCTCCAGCTGCTGACGAAGAAAGTCTCCCAATAGAATTCCATGTCGCTGCAGCGCCTGATAAAGCGGCGCGTCAATCCGCGGCGCGTCCGGACTCGCGCGCCGCGCCTCATTCCATAGACGCGTAAGCAGGATTTGCAACGTGGGCGCCACGGGTGCGCCGGGGTCGGCCAGCAGATCGTCAGCGATAATTTCGGCCAAACCTGGTTCCACCGATAGGCGATACTGCTGCTTCAGTCGCGGCGACCGCGCCGGGCCGGACACGATTTCGATCACGCCGCGTCGGTCGAGCCGCTCCAAGAACACTTTCGACCGAGGCAATCTGGCCTCCGATAAGCGAGCGTCCAGTTCGGCGAACCACTCTTTGCGGAACCCAAGCACGATGCGGCCCCGCGGTCGCGTCACGGGATTCGCAAATAGTTCGCCCAACAACTCCACGAACTCTCTCAATTCGTGCGCGACGCCTGGCAAAGGACGCGTGAACGCTTCTTCCACTTGATCAAGAATCACCGTCAACGGGCGACCGCGACGTTGCTCGCAAGCCGTCCAAGCGTCGCAAACCGTCGCCGCGCCCTGCACCGCCAGCGTGCGACGCAGCGTGCCGGAGAGGCCCAACTGCGCGTCGCGGCGTACGTAGGCCGCTTCGGCCACGCTCTCCAAACGCGGCAGCAGGCCGGCGTCGAGCACCGACGATTTGCCGACTCCGGAAAGACCGTAGAACAAGACGATTGGCGGCGAACTCGAGGCGGTGACCAACTGAAACAGATCGCGGACTTCGCGACCGCGTCCGAAGAAGATGTCCGCATCTTCGCGGCGGAACCACTGCAACGACCGGTACGGCGACTCGGGCAATTCTTGTTGGGGCAGTGCCGGGAGACCGTACAGCGGATTGTCGGCGGCCAGCGGCAAGTTCCACTCCCCCGCGCGCTCGGCCCCCGGCGCCGTCCGCATCAGCCACGGAAAGCGGCCCGCGTCTGCGCCGTCCTTCGCGCCGGCCGGCGTTCCGTCCGCCGCCCCGTCCCACTTCGAGTCGGACTCAAGTTCGTCGTCGAGGCTGGCCAGCAGCCGCGTGGTCGACGTTCCGGCCGCTCGCGCCTCCGCGACGCTCTCCGCGAACGCGGTCGCCAGCGACGCACCGCCGGCGATGCCCTTATAGAAGCGTTCTGACAAGTCGGTCGCCAACCGATCGTCGATCGCTTGCGTCGTGGCGATGACGCACGGCACGCCGGCTGCGATCAGATCGTCGGCCTGCTGTTCGGTCGAGCAGCCATTGAGAAACACCAATTGCAGGCCCTGTTGTCTCCCCAACAATTGCGCCAACCCGGCGGCTTCCACGCGGTGAGCCGCACCCAGGGTGGACTCAAGCAACAGTTGATAGCTGTTGGCGTGACCCGCGTAATGAAACACGGCGACTCGATTGCGGTACGTTTGTAGCGCATCGACCAGCTCTGCGAGCGTCGCATTGGAAATCGTCACGTGCTCGCAAAGTTCGGACGCAACGGCCAATGCGCGACGCAGCCGCCGTTGCTCTTCCGGCAGGTTTCGCAGGTAGCGCACGCCGTCTACGCGATCATTCGCAAACGCCGTAAGAATGACGGGTCGTTCTGGCGGCATAGCAAGCTACTTTCTCTCTGCGAAAGTCATTAAGAACGACGTTTCAATCGTTGTCCAATCATCAGGCCGGTCCAACAACAAGGCCCGCGTCCCGCCCGTCGCGCACAGCGACTCCAGGTCGCAAGGGTTCACTGAAGCAAACACTTTCACTCCCTCGCGCACTTCGGCCGACGCCGCCGACTCGCCCACCGCAAACTGCAGACGAAAGCCGCTCGAGAAGACCGAGCGGCCCGGCGCCACGGCCGATTGCTCGCCAGCCGCCTTGGGATAGATCCGCACGATGGTTCCGTCATAACCGAAGAAGAAGGCCTGCAAGTAGAGGGGCCGTTCCGAATCGTTGCGAAACTCGAAACAGACCGGCGTGCCCGCCGGCAGACGCAATTCTCCCTCCGCTGGCGCGTCGATCGGCGCCGTCAGCAGTTCGCCTGGCCGCCGTTTTTCGCCGCCGCCCAAGATCACCTGCCGAATGGCGCACTGCAGTCGTCCTTCGAGGGGCGAACGGCGTGGATTGCGCAGCCCCCATACGGTTCGCGACCACGCATGCCGCGCCAGCGTCTCGACGCCCGTTTGCTCGTCGTCTCGATCCCAGGCGGCGAGCGGCCGTCCGTCGCCGTCGACCAGCCGCCATTGAGGGCCGGATGACTCGAGTCGCAGCGGCGCAGCGGGACTATCCTCCACGATCACTCGTTCCGCCAGTCGCTCGAGTCCCAACAACCGCTCCGCCGCCGTGCGAGTCGCCCCGACCAGGTGCGCCAGCGAGACGCGCGTGCGTTGTTCGCGTCGCCGTCCCGGCGCTCTCCTCACTTGCGCCTCCAGCATCTGCGTCTCCAACTGCAGCGTCTGGGAGGCGGCCGACGAGTCGGTTGAGCCTGTTGCAGCTTGTGGCGCAAGTTGTACTTCGCTGCAGGCGGCGGCGACGCGCATGACGACCAACTGGCGCGTCGCGGCAGCCTCTCGATCCGCAGCGAGCGGCCCGGGCTGGGGAAGCGTTGCTTCGAGCAAGTCGCCGGCCGCCAATCCGTGCAAAGCGCCGGCGTCGATCATCCACCCCGTTTCGGTGCGTTCGAGAATCCGCCACGCGGCCGCTCGAGCGACTTGAGCCTCCGAGAACAGACGTCGGTCGCGATCTCCCTCGCACTGCGGCGATTGCGAAGTCCCCCAACTTTTCAGCAGTCGCGTGATTCGGCCATGGAGGTCCCGATACGTCAAGTTGGCGGCGTCGGGTGCGGTAAGCGTCTTTCCGAGGGCGTAGGAAAACATCCCAAACGTTTTGCGCACGCCCGTCGAGTCATCATCGTAGGGAAAGGCCGCTTGATGGGCGGCGCAGGCGGCGAGCAAAACATGGCCCAGGGCAGGCGCCGCGGGGCTGCTGCGCGTTCCGGTCGTCGGACGCCCCGTCGGCGGCCTGCGCAGGTCGGCTGGACAGGTTCGCGGCCGCCGTTCGACCGAGCGCGTTCCGGTCCCCGAATGGCAGCAATCCAGCATCACGGTGAGGTTGTCATTGTAGCGGGCGATTTCGGCCAATCGTTCGCTCAGCTCCCAGTCCTTGATATCGAAGACGCCGGGCGTACGGCTGTCGTAGGGGACGATCGTCTGGTCGCGCCCATTCGGCTGCGTCCCGGTCGGGTCGAGCGACTCGGAACCGTGTCCGCTGAAGTGAAAGATCAGCGCCGGCGCGGGGGCGGGTCGGCCGGCCGCAGCCCATTGTTGGGCTGGTTCGAGCAGCATTTCGTGCAATCCGGACAAGATCGCCGCGCGCGTCGCGGCGGAGTTCCGCAGAACGCGGAGGTGTTCGGTGCGAGCGCCAAACGACTCGGTCAGCGTCCGTTGCAACAAGTCCACATCGTTAAGACAGCCCTCCAGCGGATAGGCCGCCAGCTGTTCCGACTGCCACGTTTCGATGCCGACCAGCAAGGCTCGAATTTCTCGCTTCATCCACGGCGCCTCATATTCGCTCCAATACGCGCGGAGTGCGGCCAAGACTGCCGAAGCTGCGGGGATCGGCCGTACCGCGCGCGAGGACGGCGTGCCGAGCTTCGACAAGCGCGGCGGCGCGCGTGCGCGCGGCGGTTCCCCAGCCGGTCGCCGCATTCTGCGTCGCCGAATTTCCGTGGACTCGATATCGCAGCACGACGTCGCGCGTCATCGCAAAGCGCGCATGACAGAAACGACTCCGCACCTGAAATTCTGTATCGACGCTCGCCCGATTCAGCAGGCGATCGCCGAAGTCGGCGAAACCTCCCAGCTGTCGGAAGAACGACGCGCGAAACGCGGCCGTCGGGTTCTCGGCGTAGTACCACAGGCCGACTTCCCGCGGATAACGCGAGTAGCGTCGCAGCGGCGTCCGCCCCGAACGGACGTCCGGCGTCGACTCGCCGAACACCTCGACCCCGCCGCCGAAAAAGTCGGCGTCCGCGTATTGCAGCAATTGCCCCGTGCGCTGCAGTCGGTGCGGCAGGCTCACATCGTCCGCGTCATGGACGACCGCCCACTCCGTTTCAAAATAGTCGCTGGCTTGATTGAACGACTGAAACTGCCCGATGTTTTGGCGATTGCGATAGGTGCGCACGCGGTTGATGCGGCGACATTTGGCCAAGAAGTCGTCGCACGGCTCGGGAGAAGCGTCGTCGATCAAATGGATGACGCATTCCGCGCCGGATTGTTCGAGCAGCCCCTCGAGCGCTTCGGCGACGAAATCGAGGTGTCCGTGGAAGGGAAGCACGACGTCGCAGGCGAACGGCAGCGGTGGAAATAGCGCCGGCGTTTGCCGACAACCGGGCGCCGACCGAGCGCGTTCGGCCGAGCGCGCCGCTTCCTCTTGGAACGCACGTACCGACTGGGGATCGTCCAGCCGCACGCGAGTCCGTTCGTCTTCAAACAGCTCGCGCTGGTCGTCGAGCGCCTGCTGGACGAAACGCATGCCGGTCGTCAATGCAGCGGGATCCGCAAGTCCCACATCCACTAAGGTCGCGCGACGCACTACCAGCGTCGCGCCCGCCGCCTCATTCGGGCGGCGCGTTTCGTCGTCCATCGCGGCCTGCTGCCGACCAGCGAGCTCCACGGCCGCGATCGCCAACTCGGCGCCTTCTCGTTCGAGTGATTCGAGGGCGAACCGCAAACGTCGTGCATCGCTGACGCCGTGCGGCGATTGCAGGGCGAGATACGAACTGGCGAGCAGCCGAATGTGTCGCGCGGCGAACTCCAGCGGCGAACCGCCGAGCGGGGTGCGATGCAGCTTCACGTTCCAGCGATCGGCGTAGTGTTCGAAGACGCACGCCGGCCCCGTCGCCGGCGTCGGCTCGCCGACGGACGACTGCGAGTCCGAGGCGTCGACCAGGTGCAGCCACACCACGACGTCGCGCTGGTTGAGCACGCTGTCGATCGCGGCGGCCAACGTCGGCAGCCACCGGTCGGCGACCAACAAGACGTCGCACGCCGGCAGCGCTTCGCGCGACGACAGGCTCGCCCCGCCCGCTACCAGCCACGACTCCGACCATTGCCGCCACCGTTCCCGACGCTCGTCTGCCGCCTCCGACGACATGCCTGGCGATTCAACCGAGTCAGTTTGTTGCAGCAACAGCGACGGCAGGACGGGATGGCGAGCCAGCGTCGCTGCCAGGTCGAAGTCGACGCACGCCTCGCAAGCCGCTCGATCCACTCGCACCGCCCGCGCCCGGTCGACGCCCGCGAGATCGGCCGCCAAGAGGCAGCAGGCCGTTTCCGACGGCGGCGCGACGACGACGTCGCGTCGAAACAGACAATCTTCCGGTCGCATGCACATTCCTTGGCGGCGTTCGCAGAGTCCCACCTAACGGCGGCGATGGGCCATTCCGAGAGAAGGACGTATTGTGTCGCAGGCTTGCCGGGGATTCAATGACCGACATGGAAGACACGTCCCTCCCCAACCAACCGACGCAGCGGCAAGAGCCGCCTCCCGTATCGCTGGAACCGGTCCCCTTGTCGCAAGTCTTACGTCCGGCCGTGCAAGTCGTGACGACGACCGGCAGCGGCCGCGGCGCTTCGATGGTGGGTCAACAGATCGGTCGCTACGCCGTGGAGCGAAAGCTGGGGGAAGGCGGGTTCGGCGTCGTCTACCAGGCGCACGATGTGGAGTTGGATCGGCGCGTCGCCGTCAAGCTGCCGCACTTCAGCCGCATGCGCAGCGACCAGGATCGGCGGATGTATTTGATCGAGGCGCGATTGCTGGCGCAGCTGGACCATTCGGCCATCGTGCCAGTCTACGACTTCGGCGTGATTCCCGATGGTCGCTGCTTCGTCGTTTCGAAGTTCATCGAGGGCAAGGATCTGGCGCGGTTGCTGGCCTCGGAGCGGCCGGAGATGCCGCGCGTCGCCGAGATCCTGGCGACGGTGGCGGACGCCCTGCACCACGTCCACGCCGCGCGGCTGATCCACCGCGACATTAAGCCAAGCAACTTGTTAGTCGGCGTCGACGGCCGCGTCTATGTGGCCGATTTTGGACTCGCCATGCGCGAGAGCATGCTCGAGCCGGGTTCGGAAACGGCGGGGACGCCCAGCTATATGAGTCCGGAGCAGGCGCGCGGCGAAGGACACTTGATGGATGGTCGCAGCGACCAGTTCAGCCTGGGCTGCGTCATGTACGAGTTGCTCACCGGCAAACGGGCTTTCGCCGGCCAGCATACGCGCGAGACGCTGGAATTGATCTTAGGGTTCGAGCCGCCTGCGCCGCGCGAATTAAATCCACACGTGCCGCGCGAGCTGAATCGCATTTGCTTGAAGCTCTTGTCGAAGCGCGCCGCCGACCGCTACACACGGACGGCGCAATTGGCCGAAGATTTGCGCCATTGGTTGACGGCCGAGATTCACGGCGGAGAAGGAGGCGCGGCGACCGAATCGTTGGCGGTCTCTCCCCTCCCGCCGCTCGATTCGGCCGCACACCGCGGCGTCGTGCCGCGCGGCCTGCGGTCGTTCTCGCGCGACGATGCGTCGTTTTTCTTGTCGCTGCTGCCCGGCGCCACGGACCGCGACGGCGTGCCGATGAGCTTGCGGCACTGGCGCCAATGGATTGAGTCGCGGGACGAAACGTCGGATCGGCAACGCATCGGCGTCATCGCCGGCCCCACCGGCAGCGGCAAATCGTCGCTGGTACGCGCCGGCCTCTTGCCGCTGCTCGACCCGCGCGTCGCCACGACCGTGATCGAAGCGACGCCGACGGGCGTCGAACGGCAGCTTTCGGCCGCACTTGATCGGCTCGCGACCGAGCCGCTGGATGGGTCGCTCGCGGAACGCTTGGCCGCCATTCGCCTGGGACGCGGTCTTCCCGAGTCGCGCACGTTACTGGTGGTGATCGATCAATTCGAACAATGGCTGAACGTCTCGCCCGATCCGGCTTCCACGGAACTGGTGCGTGCACTACGGCAGTGCGACGGCGTCCGCGTTCGTTGCTTGGTCCTCGTACGCGACGACTTTTGGCTGGCGCTTCACCGGTTCCTCGAGGCGGTCGACTGCCCGCTGACGTTGGGCCAAAACGCCATGATGGTCGACTTATTCGAATATGAACATGCGCGGAAAGTGTTGATCGAGTTTGGGCGCGGATACGGGCGCTTGCCCCCGGATACGGCGCCGTTGAGCCGCGAGCATGAGCGATTCTTGGATCAGGCGCTCGTCAACTTGGCGGTGGGCGACAAGTTCATTCCTGTTCAATTGGCGCTCTTCGCCGATTTGGTGAAGTCGCGCGAGTGGACTCCCGCAACGCTGCGACAACTGGGCGGCGCCGTCGGCGTAGGCGAACAGTTCCTGCATGAATCGTTCTCGGCGGCCTGGGCGCCCGTGCATCAGCGGGCTCACGAACAGGCGGCGCGCAAGGTGCTGGAAGCCCTCCTGCCGGACGAAGGAAGCGCCCTCAAGGCCAGCGGCCGCTCGCGAGCCGATTTGATGCTGGCGTCGGGGTATCGCGAAGAGCCGCGGCACTTCGAAGCGCTGATGAATGTGCTGGAGCGGGACCTGAAGCTGATCAGCGCAGCCGAAAGTTCCGATCGGTCCCGGTCGTCGGCCAGCTCCGAATCGCTGGATTTCGTGACCTACCAGCTATCGCACGATTTTCTCGTCCCCTCGGTTCGGTCGTGGTTGTCGGCCAAGCGACGCGAAACGTATCGCGGGCGGCTCGCCGAGCGACTCACAGAGCAGGCGCGGTTGTGGGCGCAGCGTCGCGAGCCGCGGTTCTTGCCCAACCTGCTCGAATGGGCCATGGCGCGGACCCTATTTCGCGCCGATCAATTGGGTGCGCTCGAACGAGAAATGCTGGCGTCGCGCGACCGCCGATCGCTCACTTCGCTCGTCGCTGCATTCCTGATCGGACTGGGCGTCTTTCTGTCGTTTCGCGAGTATCGTCTCCATACGCAATCGGCCGCGCTTGTCGCTCAACTGCAGACATCCGATTTGGCCCAAGCGCCGGCGATCATCGATCAGTTGGCGCCGCTCGAGCGAGTCGCGGGGCCGAACGTCGACGCCAGCCTGGTCGCGCAGCCCCGCGGGACCTCGGCCTGGGTCGCTTTGCAAATGACGGCGCTGCGTTGGGGCCGACAGGGGGTCGATGAATTGTTTCAAGCAACCCTCGACGGCCCTCCCGACCATTTGGCCGTCCAGCGCGACGCCCTGGCCGCACATCGCGAAATCCTCACGCCGCGCTGCTGGGAGTTGTTGGACGAAGCCGACCGGAACGGAACCGGCCGCAGCGAAGTGCTCGCCCGCCGCGCCTTCCGCGCTGCGCAATTGCTGGCCGGTTTTGATCCGCCGAATCCCGACGATGCAGCGGCGACTCAGCGTTGGCGCAAGCACCGCGACTTCGTCGCCCAACACTTGATTCTCGATTGTCGGCAGAAGCCCGACCAGTTCGCCGCGCTGGCCCAATCGCTGCAGCCGGCCGCCAGCGAACTGCTGCCGCCTCTCTCGCGCAGCCTCGGCGCAGCGGAGAGCGTCGAGACGCAGTTGGCCACGGCGCTGTTGGCCCATTACGTCGAAGGCAACCCCGCGAATCGCACTCGCCTGGCGCTCGACTCCGCGCCTTGGCAATGGGAGTTGATGTTGCCGGCTCAAGCTCCACTCGATCGGACCGTCCTGTACGAGACGGCGCGGCGCGACGCCGACGGCGCTGCAACCGCCGAAATGCGCGTTGCGGCGGCGCGGCGACAAGCATTGGCGGCGGCGCTGCTGATCGGCCAGTTGGATCTCAACGACGACGACGGCCTGTGGCGGTTGCTGCGCCGCCAACCGACTCCCGAAAGCCGCACGTCGCTCATCCATTTCCTCGCTCGACGCAACGTCCCCTGGTCGCGGCTCGCCGCCCGTTTGCGCCGCGAAAGCGATCCCGGCATCGTCAGCTCGTTGCTGATGGCCCTGGGAGAATACCCTGCACCGCCGCTCGAACAACGGACCGGCGTCCTGCAGTTTGTGCGGGAGCTTTTCGAGCGAGATCCCGATGCGGGAGTCCATTCGGCGGCCGAGTGGTTGTTGGGGAAATGGGGCGACGCGCAAGCCCTCTCGACGGAGTCCGCCGCCACGCTGCCCGTCGGCGATCCAGAAGAACTGCGCGTGGGTCCGCGCAAGCCGCGCACCTGGGTCCAATCGCCCGCCGGTCATACACTGGTGCGCGTCGACATGCTGTTGGCGCCCCAGCAAACGCACGCGTTCCTCATCGCGACCAAAGAAGTGACGGTCGAACAGTACTTGAAGTTCCGCCAAGAGAAGTACATCAACCGCGACTACTCGCCCACCGACGATTGCCCCGCGAATGCCATGAGTTGGCCCGATGCGCTGGCGTACTGCAATTGGCTGTCGCAACAGGAGGGCATCCCCGAGTCTCAATGGTGCTACCCGCCTGACTCGCCGATGATCGCCGAGTGGACGCCGACGCCCGAGCACACTCAGCGACTTGGCTATCGCTTGCCGTTGCGGGTGGAATGGGAATTCGCGTGTCGAGCGGGGACGACGAGCGAGCGGTACTGCGGGGACGATCTGTCGCAGTTGGTGAATTATGGATGCTTCGATCTCAACGCGAAGGTCGCCATCTTGGCGGACGGTCGTGAAATCTTGCAAAGCAGTCCGGTGGGGCGCCGCAAGCCCAATGATCTAGGACTCTTCGACATGTACGGCAACGTGGGAGAATGGTGCAGCGAGGTCGGAGAACATCAGAAGGGCGAGCGGCAGTTCTGCGGCAGCGGAACGGGCCAACGGGCGATCGCGATCAAATCGACCGAGACCGGATCTTACCCCCCCAAAATCGTCTTCAATTCGCTTGGGTTCCGGGTTGTGCGGACGCTGCCGACGGCGACGACGCCTCCCGATACGCGCCGCCCCGAATGACGCTCATCCGACATTGAACCGTCGGCTCACGGTACTTATGATGAGCGAGCATTCGCAAGTTGGGGGGATGGAACCGCCATTTTCTGGGAAACTCGCCGCCATGATCCAAAGCACCGACATTTTGATGGGCACCTTCAGCAGCCGTTCCCGCAGCGCCCCGATGGGGTACTCGCTGTGGGAGTACACGGGCCAAGCGTGGGTGCTCCGCAAAAACGCCTCCAGCCCCGGCGCCGTTCCCTGCGAACCGCCCCGCGTCGCCGGCCTCTTCCCCGGTCAAATCCGTTCACAACCTTCCGTCGCCGCGCTCGCGACCACTCGTGCCGAATAGCGTTCCAACGCCAACCGTCAGGACTCCCGACCAGTGTCCCTGGCGTCGTTTGGAGCCCCGCGGGCAGATCGCTTGCGGCTGGCTCGAGTCGGCTCTCGCCTCGGCGCCCAGGGGATTGTTCGGCGCCGACGGCGGTCCCTTCGTCGTCAACGACGACGTTTGCTCCGCCTGTTGCCGCTCGTTCGAGCCCTCGGCCGTGGACTGGAACCCCGTCGCCGCCGCGCTGGTTTGGCAGCGTGCGACGACGGCGCTAGACAGCGTTGGACTCTCAACCGCCGAACGTGAAATCTGCTCGGCGCTGGCGGAGCGGGCCGAGTCGTTCCTGCCGCTCGTCGCCAGCGACGAGGAGGATCTGCCGGAACCGTTTCGCGTCAAAGAAATGACGACGGGGTGCAACCCAAACGGCGGGCGGTGGACCGTGGAGCAGATTGCAGCGCGACTTCCGGCGGCGCAGTTCGGCGGTCGTGCGATCGAGCGTTGGGCGGTCGGCGTGACGACGGCGCCGCGACGAGTTCCCACGTTGGCCGGCGCTTTGGACACATTGGCGGCGACAGGATTGCCGACGCCTCGCTTGTTCATCGATGGAAATAGCGATGGAAACAGCGACGGAAACCAGTTTGAGCCCCTGAGCGGACGCGACCTTCCGCGCACGATTCGTCAGCCGGCGGTAGGCGCTTGGCGCAACTACTATCTGACGCTTGCCGAACTCCTCTGTACGGCGCCCGACGCGGAGGGGCTGTTGGTCGTACAAGACGATGCGCTGTGGCCCGCCGGCGCACCGATGGCCGATTATTTGGCGACTTGCCGTTGGCCGACCAGCGAGTCGTTCATCGCCTCGTTTTATTGCTGCGCCGACTACACCGCGGATGTCGCCGGTTGGCGGTTGTTCCAGGGAGCGTGGGTGTACGGCGCCGTCGCGTTTGGCTTTTCGCGCGCCGCCGCCGAGGCGCTCGTGAGCGACCCGGCGGCTCTCCAACGGTGCCGCGAACCTCGCTCGGGCGGCATCGACGCGTGGATCGGCGAGTGGGCCGTCCAACGCCGCATTCCGGTGCTCGTCCCCACGCCTAGCATCGTGCAGCACGCGGGCGATGTCAGTACGTTGTGGGAGACCTCGCGTGCAGTCGGCGTGCGACGAGCGGCACGGTGGCTGCGCGACGAATTACTCCAAGAGTCGCCGCGCGTTGACTTGAATTCGACGGGGAGCGGGCCGCTGAGATGAGCGCCTTTTATGGTTGGTTGTCGGTCGAACCGCCTATCCTCTTGCACACGTCGAGCGACGATTTGCTGAGGCAGTTGCCCGAGTCGCCCGTCACGCGAATTCAGGTCTATCCTTGGCATCACACGGCCGACGAGATTTTTGCGTTCCATGAACATGATCGACGGCTGAGGCCGCAAGATCGGCTGCACCACTGCGTCAATACCGAGGCAGCGCGACAGGCGCTGGAAGAGCGAGGAGCATCGGTCGCCTTTGTGACGCCTAACGCGTTCCTCGACGAACGCCGTTATACGCTGGCGGCCAATGCGAGCCGGCTTTTTCAAGCGGTCTACAATGCCCGCATGAATCCGTTCAAGCGGCATTGGCTGGCCGAACGAATTGGGTCGTTGATGATCGTGGGCGGCGTTTACGCGCCGGACGATTCCTGGGACTACTTTTCGGAGGTGCGACGGCGGCTGCCGCAGGCGTGGTTCACGCACGCCGACAACCATTGGTTTCGCGGACCGGAGGAGATTGCCGCCTTGCTGAATGAGGCGCGAGTGGGACTGTGCCTGTCGGCCTGCGAGGGGGCCATGTATGCGGCGACCGAGTACCTGCTGTGCGGCCTGCCGGTCGTATCGACCGCCAGTTTGGGGGGGCGGGACGTTTGGTTCGACCCGAAGTACACCAGAATCGTCGACGACGATCCGGCCGCCGTCGCAGCCGCCGTCGACGAACTGGATTCGCTCCGCTTGCCGCCGGCCGAGGTTCGCGGCGCCGCCTTGCGGGAGATGGCCGTGCAGCGGGAGCGATTCTTTGAATTGGGCCGACGGATCTACGGCCAGTTGTCCATCGACCGCTCGTTCGTCGCCGACTTCCACGCGCACTTTGAAAACAAACTAGGCGATTGGCGCTCCCCGCAAGAATTGTCGGCGCATCGAGAACAGCGTCGAGCGTCGCTTTTGGAGGCAAAGTCGCGAAAGTCTATCGACGACGGGGGCCCGCTGTTACACTAGTGGGTCGGTCGTGCAGGCCATTCGGCCGCCGGCCGCCCACAACACACGCCCCATGTCTTTCAGGTGCGGCTCCTGCCAGCCGACCCCACGCCCATGATCGTCACCTGCCCCAAGTGTCACGAAGAAGTGCTGTTACCCGGCGGCGTTCGTACGGACGCCGTCGTCCGGTGCCCCTTGTGCCTCGAGCAGTATTCGCTTGAGGAAGCCCTCCAGAAGCTGCCGCCGCAATTGGAAATCGTGCATGTCGGGGAGGGCGAGTTGGTCGCGGCGGGAGTCATGTCGGGGGCCGGCGCCGCGCGCGGCGATTCGGCGGGCCCCGCCGTCGCGGCTGCAGGCTACTCGGCGGCTGCAGGCTACTCGGCCGATGCAGACGTCGCCGCGGAGTGGAACCCGATCGACGCACCGATGCCCGAGCCGTTCGAGATGCAATCGACCGCGGCCGCGCCGGAGAAGCCCAAGCCGAAGCTCAAGACGAATACGCGCGCCCGGCGACCGCAAGCCAACCCGGTGAAGGAAGTCATCAAAATCGTGCTCGGCGGCGTCGTCGGCCTGACGCTGACGCAAGGCTTTCTGTGGTGGGGCTTCCACAACGATCCCTTTGACCTGGGGCCGAAGCTTGGCGCCAATTCGATCACGCGGTACATCGTCCCCAAACACTATTGGCCCAAAGACGGCGCCGCCGTCGCCGGCGATGCGGGCGCTGTCCCGCCTCCGGGCCCAAGCGGCGCGACGCAAGTCGCCGACGAAGGATTGTCGGGCGGCAAAGTCGACTGGGATGCGGAAATCAAGAAGCAGTCGCCGACTCCCAAACCACAGGCGAAGCCCAAGCCGGACGTGGAAACGCTGAGCGACGGGTTCGATCTTCCCACTGACGCACCCAAGGACCCGCAAGAGTTTGATCTGGGCGATCCGCTCAAGATGAAAGATGCCGGCGGCCCCGCGGAAGAACCTCGACCGTCGGCAACGCCCGCGGAGGAGCCGTCGCTGGACGCTCCCGAACCGGAAAAGCCGACCGCTGCGGCGGAGACGCCGGAAAAACCGGCTGCCGCAGCGCCGACCGAAGATCCGCCTGCCGCACCGGATGACGCCGCCCGCGGCGCGCAGCTCGCCCCCGCCGTGGCCGAGGCGTCGCAAGCCTATCAGACGTGGATCGATGCCGCGACGGCCGAGAAAGACGTGCGGCGGAAGGCGGCCGAAGCGTTGTATGCGTCGCTGGCCAAGTTGGCCGACGCTCACGAGGCGGCGGCCGGCGATGGCGCGGCGGACGAAGCTCGGCAGACGCTCGCGACGCTGGTCGATCAAATGGCCCAGGACGGCTCCACGGCCCGCATCGTCGAGGTGCTCGGGGCGGTGGCCTATGACCAGGCGGAACGGCCGACGGCCGGCATCGCGCTGTGGGGGACGGTGGAGTCGGTGGAACCGCATGACTCGGTCCACGTCACCACGCTGGTGTTGTCAGCTCGAGAACCACGCCGCGTGCAGGTGGTGACGTCGGCCGCTCCCGAATACAAGGCGGGGACGAAGGTCTTTGTGTTGGGCAAGAAAGTACAGATGCCGGCGCTGGGCGGCGACGCCGACGCCCCGCCGATGGACGCCGTGCTGGCCAGCGAAGTGCCGCGTACGCTGCCGTAGTGCGACGTGCGAATGCTCATTGAGTTTCATCAGGAGAGGAAGTTAGGACATGGATGCCGCCGGTCTCGCGTTGCTCAAGTCGTTGCTCGAAACGCCCAGTCCCTCCGGCTATGAACGGCCGATCCAGGATGTCGTGCGAGCGTATGTGGCGGAGTTCGCCGACGAAGTACGCACCGATTTGCACGGCAACGTGATCGCGTGCTGCAATCCGACGGGATCGATGCGCGTGATGTTCGCGGGGCACTGCGATCAGATCGGCCTGATCGTGTCGCAGATCGACGACAACGGCTTCATCTACTCTCAGCCGATCGGCGGCTGGGACCCGCAGCAGTTAATCGGCCAGCGGATGACGATTTGGACGTCGACCGGCCCGATCGCCGCCGTGATTGCGCGGAAAGCGATCCATTTGCTGAACGACGACGAGCGCAAACAGGCGGTCAAGCAACAAGACCTGTGGCTCGATATCGGCGCTCGGACCAAGGCCGAGGCGTCGGAACTGGTGCGGATCGGCGATCCGGTGACGTTGCAGTTGGGCTTTCAGGCGATGCGCAACCAGTTGGCCAACGCGCCGGCGATGGACAACAAAACGGGATTGTGGGTGGTGCTGGAAGGGCTGCGTCGAGCGAAACTGCGCGGACTCCAGTGCGCCTTGTACGCGGTCTCGACCGTGCAAGAGGAGATTGGGCTGCGAGGGGCGCAGACCAGCGCGTTCGGGATCGAACCGCATGTCGGGGTGGCGGTCGACGTGACGCACGCGACCGATTGTCCGACGATCGACAAACGTCAGCAGGGCGAAGTGTCCCTGGGCAAGGGGCCGGTGATCTTCCGCGGCCCCAACATGAATCCACACGTGACGGAGCGGTTGATTGCGACGAGCCAAGCGTTGTCGCAGCCGTTTCAGTTGGCGGCGATCGGGCGCGCGACGCCGAACGACGCCAACGTGCTGCAAATCTCCCGCGCCGGCGTCGCCGTCGGCCTGGTCAGCATCCCCAACCGCTACATGCACAGCGCCGTCGAAATGATCTCGCTCGAAGACATCGACCGCGCCGCCGACCTCCTCGCCGCCTTCGCCGCCAATCTCGCAGGCAGCGAAGACTTCCGACCGTAAAACAGGCCGTAGAACAGGCCGTAGAACAGGCCGTAGAACAGGCTTCCAGCCTGTTACCCCACCACCCTCACGCCCCCTACCCACCGCCGGGGGAAAGCAGAGGCCCCATCGCCGCGGCAGCCGCCTCGGCCTGCGTCCAAGCCGCCGATCGTCCGGGGAAGCTCAACGTTTATTCATGCCGAATACGAAGGGCGCCGCCGTCTCTAACTTGTCGGTCACGTCGCCGTTGAGGGCGAAGATTCTCTTCTCGACCCGCAATTCCAACTCGGGCCTGCCTTCGCTGAAGTCGAGCTTCGCGACGTCGATCCAGACCACATTGGGGGCGTAGGTGCTCTCGAAGTAGTAGCGGCCGCCGGTGAGATCGGTCACTGTGCGGAAGATCGTGCTGGAGACGTTCGGCTTCTTCGGGTCAGGTTTGCCGAAGGGTACGGAAACATTGCGGATCACGCTGAACATGAACGCCGCCCCTTCGTCGCGATTGGCCGGCGTGGGGAGATTTTGGGCGTAATAGGCCGCTCGCACGAAACGGTCCGTCGGCGTTCGCTCGCCGGGCAGGGGCTTGTCGCCGCCGAAGGTGCGATACTGCTTCAGATTCTCGATCTGCTTGTCGTAGGTAGGCTCGTTGGTCATCACCGTAAACCGCCGATCGTGATACACCTTGGCTTTACCGGCAATGTATTCAATCACCGCAGAATCGCCCGACTTGTCGGCGAGCGAGAGATGCACCAAAGTCGGGAAACCATTCGGCAAGATCAGCGAGTCGATCTGAAACTCGAACGACTTCTGCGCCTCGACGGCCTCCGCAACGGTCGCGTAGTTGTCCAGAAAGTACTGCACCCACTGAGTGACGCTGATCCCTTCCCGCTGGGGATCACGTGGACCGTAGTCGCACTCACCGGCCAAATAGAGAATCTGCGCGCCGAGCCCCTTTTCGTTAACCCCCTCGTGAGTGGCCAGATCGTAGCCGGTGACGACCAAACTGCCGTACTTGGAGGTCCACTTATGGGGATTCTCGGCCACCGCTCCTGACCGCTGCATGCCGCGGGGGTAGACCCGGAAGGCCGAATCAGCTTTCTCCGTCCAGTCCTGCGTCCGGCCGACGAACACCTGCCCGTCCCCCGCGACCCAGAGGACGCGCGAACAAGGCAGCGCCGGGGAGGCGGAAAGCAGCCCGATTAGACAAACGGTCAAGGCGAGGACGCTTCGATACATGAGGATGCCTTTCGGTTTCCAAGTTGGATAAGTTGCCTGTCAGCGCATGCTCGCCGGTTCCGCAAGAACACCTTTGCTCATCGGCGCAATGGTTGGTAGAAATCGCCGGCGTCCGAATCGCCGGCGTCCGAATCGCAGGTGCATCCGTCAGACGGCGCTCAACAGGCTGGAAGCCTGTTCTACGGCCGCAGCCGCAGTCTCGACGCGGCGGTATGTCCGGCTCAACCGCCCAGTTGCTGCTTGAGCGTCTTGTAAGCCGCACGGAGGTCCTGCCCGGCGCCCTGCTCTAGCCGCGTACGCACGAACTGGTGCGGCGCGATCTGCGTTTCGCCGGCTTGCAGCACATAGCGGTCGACGCCGTCGACGGAAATCGACTGCCATTGAGCGGTGGAGTGGCGGCGGAGGACTTCGCCGAAGTAGGCGCCCCACAGGCCGGTGAGCTTATCGATGTTTTCCGGCGTCAGTCCATTGCGCAGCGCATATTTGGCCGCTTCACATTGCGCCTCGAGCTCGTCGATGGTCTTTTCGCTGAAGTCGAGTTCGATGACGAAGAACTTGCGCGTGAACTTTTGAGCAGCAAGCGCTTCGGTCAACATCAATTCGGCCGGCTCGGACATGCGACGATTTCCTTCCAAACGCGCGGTCAACGTCCTGGGGATTGAGGAGCCATAGAATACCTCAAATCGGCGGGTAATCCACTAGCCCCTGACGCCGACGCGTCGTTTCATTCGCAGCCGCAGGCGAGGTCAATCGGCCGGCACGCAGCACTCCACGCGCCGCTGTTCTTGAGCCGACTGGTAGACGGCGTCCAGCAACTGAAGCGTCCCGCGCGTCGACTCGATGGTGTTCCGACAAGGGCGGCCCGAGCGGGCGGCGGCGAGCCAATCGGCGATGAGGGCGACGCCGCGCCGTCCGCCGTAGCCGGGAGTCGCATCGGCGGGAGACGAATATGCGTCCTCCATGGCATGCCACTGCGGCTGCGGACCGTGGATCGCTAGCGCGCCGCTCGTCCCAGGACGACTCGGCTCCCACTGCACCCAGCGGTTCGACCCGCGCAGCGTCCAGCGCGTCTCGCCGGCCCAGCGCGGAATCCAATAGCCGCCGACCAGCGTTGCGATCCCGCCTTGCTCCAGGTCCAAAATCACCGCACCGCCGTCTTCGACGTTCAGTGGCACGGCGCCGAACACGCCGACTCGAGCCGTGACGCCGACCACCGCCTGGCCCGTGAGATAGCGGACCAAGTCGAGGTAATGGCAGCCGAGCCAATGGAAGTAACCGCCGCCCGACTGCACGGGGTCGAAGAGGTAATGGTCGGGGCCGCGGCGTGCGGCGTCGCTGGTGACGTACGTCATTTCGACGCTGATCAGCCGCCCGAATTGGCCGTCGCGCGTCATACGCCGCAGACGGTCGGCGCAGTCGTCGTAGCGCCACAAGTAGCCGTTCTGAAACGCGACGCGCGCCTCTTGCACGGCGCGATAGGCTGGCTCAAACGCGGCCGCGTCAACGCCGCACGGTTTCTCCGACAACACATGCTTGCCGGCTCGCGCCAACCGCTCGATTGCGGCCGGCGTCTCGGCGCTGGGCAAGCAGACCAGCGCCCCGTCGCACGGCTGCCCCTTGAGCAATTCCGCAAGCGACGCAAAGCGAGGCGCCTCGACGTAGCGTTCCTCCAGGCTGGCGAGTCCGCCGCCGAACGCCGGCACGACGCCGACGACGTTGATTTCGTCGGCGAAGTGCGTCAGCAGTTCACGCCAATGCGCGCCGTGGGGATGGTCGACGCCGATGATCGCTAGACGGAAGCGGTCGCTCATAAACGGTTCCCTATCGAGCGGCAATTGCCACGGCCGCAGTTTCTGCAGCCGCGACTACCACAGAGTGTAACCGCCGTCGATGACCAGCGACGCGCCGGTCATGTAGCGTGAAGCGTCGCTGGCGAGATACACGGCGAGCGGCCCGAGGTCTTCGGGCTGGCCAAAGTCGCCCAGCGGAATATTCGCTCGAAAGCGTTCAATTACTTCGGGGTGCAGTTGCGACCAGCGCTGGTTGGGTTCGGTCATGAATCCGCCGGGGAGGATCGCATTGACCGTGATGCGATGCGGCGCCCAATCGGCCGCGACGGCGCGGGTGAACTGGACGACGGCCGCTTTCGCCGTTTCATAGTGTCGACCGGCGATGCCGCGGCCGGCCGTGAGCGCGTTGATCGACGCAATGTTGATGATGCGTCCGCCTTGGCCGCGTTCGATCAGCGCTTTGCCCAGTCGACTGGTGCAGAGCATCACGCTGGTCAGATTGAGGTCGATGAGCGTCTGCCAGCGTTCGAGCGGCATTTCTTCGGTGGGAATGTTCTCGCGGCGGCCGCCGACATTGTTGACGACGATGTCGAAGGGGCCGTGCGAGGCCAGCGCTTGGGCGCAAGCCTGTTCGCATTCGGCAGGCAGGCCGACGTCGGCGACGATCGTCCAGGCGGAACGGCCGCGAGCGCGAATGTCGGTCGCCGTTTGCTCGAGGCTGTTCGCGTCGCGTCCAACGAGCAGGATGTCGGCGCCCGCTTCGGCGAGCGCCAACGCCATCTCGCGGCCCAACCCGCGACTGCCGCCGGTGATGAAGACTTGTTTGCCATCGAGACGGAAACGATCGAGGACGTTCATCGAGTGACAACTCCGTGTGCGTGGGCCCCGGGCGGGCCAGACGAGGGCGATGGAGGCGGCATTATAGCGGCCTGCTGCCGCGATACGCACAAGTTGCGATTAAGTTGCACGTTCCGCGGGCACGATTTGCCGCGCCGACGCACACTGCCGAGCCTGCGACATTTTCGCGAATTCGCTAAAGCCTTTATTCATCGTGCATTGCACGCAATGTGCAGAGGTCGCCTGCGAGTTTGGCACGTCAAATGCCTTAGAGCCGTTCGGGTGAGTTCAACGCGACACTCGACGTGCGTCCCGCGAGCAGCCGGCCGCCGCGAACGCGAGCGAACTCATCCTTGGCAGGGTGCGCGAAGGGGACAGAGTCGACGAATGTCGTCGATTCGCCGCGCGTCCTTAGGACAATGTGAAAGGCGGTGCCAACCATGCATCAGTTTTGGCTGCGATCGAAGTGGTTAATGTTGTGTACGCCGCTCCTGTTGGCGCTTGCGGGCGCGACGGCGGCGTGGGGACAAGAAGCGAAGGAAGAGCCCAAGCCGGCCGCGGAAGCGGCGGCGGAAAAGCCTGCGGAAGAAAAGCCGGCCGAAGCGGCGGCGCCCGAGGCGAAGCCTGCCGAGGCGCCCGCGGCGGAAGAAAAGAAGGAAGAAGCTCCTGCGACAGCAGCACCAGCGGCAGCGGGCCCAACGACGGCCGATCTCAAGGTAATCCTCGACACCTTGTGGGTGATGGTCGCAGGCTTCTTGGTGTTCTTCATGAACCTGGGCTTCGGCTGCGTCGAAGCGGGGTTCTGTCGAGCCAAGAACTGCGTCAACATTCTCTCCAAGAACTTCGTCGTCTTCGCCGTCGCGACGCTCGGCTTCTGGGTCATCGGCTTCGGCCTGATGTTTGGGAACGGCGATGCGATTATGGGAAAGAGCGGCTTGTTCATGGTGGGCGGGGCGGACAATAGCCCGGCCACGGCCGACGCTTATTCGGGCGACTACAACGCACTCAACTGGACCGGCATTCCGCTTGCGGCCAAGTTCTTCTTCCAATTGGTCTTCGCCGGTACGGCCGCGACGATTGTGTCGGGTGCCGTGGCTGAGCGAATCAAGTATCACTCGTTCATCGTCTTCAGCTTGATCCTCACCGCGGTCGTCTACCCGATCGTCGGCCACTGGATCTGGGGCGGCGGTTGGCTCGCGACAAAGGGCTTCTTCGACTTCGCCGGCTGCACGCAGGTGCACTCGATCGGCGGCTGGGCGGCCCTCACCGGCATCCTGTTCCTCGGGCCCCGCAAAGGCAAGTATTCCGCCGACGGCAAGGTTAACGCGATTCCTGGTCACAGCATGATGGCCGCCTTCATCGGCTGCTTGGTGTTGTGGCTCGGCTGGTTCGGCTTCAATCCGGGCAGCACGATGGCCGCCGACCCGGGCGCCATCGCCGACATCGCCTTGACGACGAACCTGTCGGGTGCGATCGCCACGCTGACTGCGACCGCAACGTCGTGGATCTTCCTCAAGAAGCCTGACTTCGGCATGACGGTGAACGGGTGCCTCGCGGGCTTGGTCGGCATCACCGCCAGCTGTGCGTTTGTGACTCCCGCCGCTTCGGTCATCATCGGCGCCATCTCAGGCGTGCTGGTGGTCTTCGCGGTGCTGTTCTTCGACAAGATGAAGATCGACGACCCGGTCGGGGCCACTTCGGTGCACTTGGTGTGCGGGATCTTCGGCACGATCTGCGTCGGTCTCTTCGCCGACCCGGAAATCGTGAAGGTGCGAATCGCGGGCGCCGAATGGGGCGGCCTGTTCTACGGCAAGGGCGCCGACCAACTGATCATTCAGCTCATCGGCATCGCTGCGGCTGGCGGCTTCGTGCTGGTCACCTCCTCGGTGGCTTGGTTGGCGATTAAGGCTGTGTTCGGCCTGCGAGTGAAAGAAGAAGAGGAAATCGAAGGGTTGGATGTGGGCGAGCACGGCAACGAAGCCTATCACGGCTTCGTGATGGCTCGCACCTCGGAACGGTTCAGCTAAGGAGCGAATCGATCACAGGGAATTGGTGAGTAGTTTCTTTCTGGCTTCCGCCTGGTCAGAAGGACGCCCGCTGTGCCTGGGTGGCGGCTTGCCGCCACCCAGGCCGGGGTGCCCTCCCGAAAGTTCTGACTACCGCGACGGAAGCAAGCGACCCTGACCTGAAACCACATCCGACGACGTCCGCTGAGGACGCAGCAAGGCGAGGACCTCGAACCATGAAAAAGATTGAAGCGATCGTGCGGCATCACAAGGTGGAAGACATCAAGGCGGCCCTGGTGAAAGAGGGCTTCCTGGGGATGACGATCACCGAAGTGCACGGCTACGGCCGGCAAAAGGGCCACAAGGAAACCTATCGCGGCGCCGAGTACCAAGTGGACTTCGTGCCGAAAGTGAAGATTGAAATCGCGGCCAAGGATTCAGACGTGACGCGCATCCTGGACCTCATCGCCGGCGCGGCTCGCAGCGGCCAGATCGGCGACGGCAAGGTGTTCGTCACCGAACTGGCGACCGCGTTGCGAATTCGGACCGGAGAAACGGGCGAAGCAGCGCTGTAAGCGGCTGCCTGGGACGGAACCCGCTCCCGCCGGTCTCAAATCATGGGCGACGGCTCTCTGGAGGTGAGAGGCGACGCGACACGGCCCGGTTGCTTCGGCAGCCGGGCCGTTGTTTTTTTATGTAGCGGGGCTCGCCGCGAATTATCATGGCGGACGAACCATTTCGTCCTCGTCGAACATCGCCTCCCGAGGTGCTCGCCATGCAACTCGCCGCTCCGACTCGATCTTTCTTTGTTTCTCCATCTCGCCTTCTTGGCGTTCTGGTCGCCGCTCTAGCGCTGGCCTCCGCCGGCTCTCTCGCCGCCCGCGACATCCATGTAAACAACGTCGACGGCGACGATCGCAATCAGGGGCATTCGGCGACGGCGGGCAGCGGCCTGTCAGGCCCGTGTCGGTCGATCGCCCGCGGATTGTTCCTCGCCCGCGCCGGCGATCGGATCGTGTTGGCGAAAACGACCGAGCCGTACCGAGAGTCGATCACGCTCGAAGGCCCGCGCCACTCGGGCGTCTCCACGCAGCCGTTCCGCATTCAGGGCAATGGCGCGATTCTCGAAGGGAGACAAGAGGTGCGCACCGGCGCATGGCAGCCGCTGGGAGGCGATCTCTATGGCTTCCCCGCCGCTCGTCAGAGCCTGGGGATGCTGTACCGCGACGACCGACCAGCCTATCCGCGAGCGCGCCCCATCGCCCAGTCGACGCCTCGCACGCTGCGGCCCGGCGAAGGCTTGCTCCACGACGGCTGGTATTACGCGCGACTCGATGCCGGACGCACTCCGTCCCAGTATCAGTTCTCCGCCGCCGCCTTGCCGGTCGGCATCACGCTCTACAACGTGCAGGGAGTGATCATTGAGGACTTGGTGATCCAGGGCTTTCAGCAGGACGGCGTCTGCGCCGCCGACGGCGCCTTCGACGTGCGGCTGACGGGCGTCACGGCGCGCGGCAACGGTCGCAGCGGCGTCGCCGTGTGCGGCGCGTCGCGTGTGACGATCGAGATGGGACTGTTGGCGAACAACGGCCGCGCACAGGCATGGGTTGAAGGACACTCCGTCGCGCTGTTCGACCTCTGTACGCTCCCAGAAGGCTCAGCGCCGGCTCTGTTTCGCGCCGGCGGGCGGGTCGTCCGCGACGGTCGAGCGCTGTGAACGGCCGCGGCCGCGACAACCGTTGCATTCCCTACCGCCGTCGCCGCCCTTCCGACGCGCGACGGCCGCGAGTCAAAGTTTATTGACGCCCGCGGGGGGGGAACTTATATTTCAAAAGACGCTTCGGCGAGCGGCAGCTTATCCTGCATCTTGTCTTTGTCTTGAGCCGATCGGCGAAGCATGGCGGTTGGGGTATGTCTGCGCGCTAGTTGTCGGACCGGGAGGGTCTGGGAAGCGACGCAGCATCGCACGGAGAGCACTCGACAAGAGCGCGCCGTGCAAGATAGTGGTGCGTTAGACAATAGGTTCCAGCATGGCTGAGCAGCGGAAAACCGATCCCGCGCAGCTTCCGCACGCTTCGCGCTCCGACGCTGGCGAGCGGGATGCTCGCGCGTCGTCGTCGCTGTCAGCCTCTGCCCCGGCCCTGCCTAACAGCGTCGCGCCGAACAGCGTCGCGCCGGCGACGGTTCCGGTCGGCGATCCGTTGTCCGACAAGACGCATGTCCCGGGGCGACCGCTCGCCGCGGTTCCCTCGCAGGACGTCGACGCGAGCGACCTTGACGCGCGACAGACTGATTCGAGCTTTGGGCAACCGAGCGCCGACGCCGTATCGACAGGCAGTTCCCGACGCGAGCTTTCGGGAAGCGGCGTTGGCGGCGCGCCTCAAGAACGCACCGTGATTTCGAAGCGGGCGCCGCCGGTCGAACCGCGCGTGATTCCCACGGTCGGCGGTCCCATGGAGTTGGGCCGAAGTTTGGAAGGGCATCAGCTCGGCCACTTCCTCTTGGAAAAATTCGTGGGCGGCGGCGGAATGGGCGCCGTATTTCGCGCCGCCGACACGAAGCTCAGCCGCATCGTCGCCGTGAAGGTGATGGCCCGCGATCGCACCGACGACGACACGTTGCGTCGTTTTCAGAACGAGGCGCAATCCGCCGCTCGGTTGGACCACCCCAATATCGCTCGCGTGCACTACGTGGGCGAGGACGAGGGGCTGAACTACATCGTCTTCGAGTACATCGAAGGGACCAATATTCGCGATTTGGTCGTCGCTCGCGGTCCGTTGCCGCTGGAGGAGGCGATCAACTACACGTTGCAGGTGGCCGAGGCGCTCGAGCATGCGCATCAGCGCGACGTGGTCCATCGCGACATCAAGCCTTCCAACGTGCTCGTGATGGCGAACGGCCATGTCAAGTTAGTCGACATGGGGTTGGCCCGTATGCACCAAGTCGAAGCCTCGAATGCCGACCTCACTGCCACCGGCGTGACGCTCGGCACCTTCGACTACATTTCGCCCGAACAAGCCCGCGATCCGCGCAGCGCCGACGTCCGCAGCGATCTTTATTCGCTGGGCTGCACGCTGTACTACATGCTCACCGGCCGACCTCCCTTCCCCGACGGAACGGTGCTCCAAAAGCTGCTCAGCCACAGCGGCGATTCGCCTCCCGACGTGCGAGCCTACCGCCCCGAACTGAGTGAAGAAGTGAGCCTGGTGGTGCAGCGGTTGCTGGCCAAGCAGCCCAGCCAGCGTTTCCAAACTCCCAGCGAACTCATCGGCGCCCTCTTGCTGTTGGCCGACGGGCTCGGCTTCGATCGCTTGGCTCGTTCGGGCGCCGTGTGGGTGGCGCCGCAAGTCAACGTATGGACCGTGTTGGAACGTCAATTGCCCTGGGCCGCGCCGACGTTTCTCTTCGTCTTGCTAGTGATCTTGCTGCGTTGGGGCTGGAGCTCGGCCAGCGACCGCGACCTTCGTCCGCGCCGGCCGTCCTTTGGTGCGCCAGTCGGCGCGCCGATCGGCGAGCCAGTCGCCGCCGCCTTCGCGAATTCTGACGCAGCCCCTCCCGCTGGCGAACCGCCCGACGCCGATCATCCCACGCGTCGAGAGGCCGTAAACGGGGCCGGGAAGCCCAGCGACAACGCGAACCCTCGCACGGTCAAAGGCGCACCGGAGGAACGCCCCTCGACGTCCACCGGCGACGCGGAAACGAACCCCGCGGACTCCGATTCGCCAGTCGACGCAGCCGATGCGTCGCCCCCCAAACCGACGCCGCCCAAGCCCATGGTCACGGATCGCGGCGAAGTCGACGGCCCCGCCCTGGAATCGCCTGCAGCCGTTGTCATCCGCGGCGTCGAAGACAGCCGAGATGACGATAGCCGAGTCGAGAATGGAGGAGTCGATCACTCCCAGGGCGAGAGCAGCAAGGGCGACGCGGGAAAGAGAGACGAAGGGCCGACGAAAAGCGACGGCGAGACGACGCCTCGTCCCGTTCCCCCTGTCGGTGCGACGGAGGCGCCAAAGACGACTTCGATGACGCCCGGTTCCGCCCCGGCGCCGCTCGCCGCAAACGCGGGAACCGCCCCAGGCGGCGGCCCGCCCGCCGGGTCGCTTCCCAGCGACTTGACGACGCCGACGCCCGATTCGCCCGCAAACGCATCGCCACAGACGTCGACCGTGATTCGCAAATTAGTGGTCGGGGAAGCGCGAGTTGATTCGGAAGGGGACGAATTGCCCGAGTCGCTCGATGTGCGGCGTTTTGAAACGCTGCAGGATGCGTTCCGAGCAGCCGTGGAATTGCCGGGCGTCGACGTCATTGAATTGCGCTACGACGGACCGCGTGCGGCGCGGCCGTTCGATATCTCCCTGCCATCGCGACGCGTCGCGGTGCGAGCGGCGACGGGGCGGCGCCCCATCGTCGTCTTCCAACCTAGTTCGACCGAACCAACGCTCGATCGGCGGATGATCCGACTGATCCGAACGTCGCTAGTGTGGGACGGAGTGCCGATTCAGCTCAATCTGCCCGACGCCCCCTCCGACGATTGGACGATTTTTTACCTGGACCGTCCCGGACGAGTGGAACTGACGAATGTCGCCGCGACCGTCGGCGAACCGGACGCCGCGCGCCGGTTGGCGCAGGGCGTTGCGTTCTTCCGCTTCGCCGAACCGATCGCGACCGAAACGATGATGGATATGCGGACGACGCGCGAATCGTCGCCAACGTCGATTCAATTGCAACAGTGCGTGGTGCGTGGTCCCGGTGCGTTGGTGCGTGCGACGACGGGCGTGGCATTTCGTCTGTCTTGGCAACAAGGCTTGTTCGCCTCGACGGCCGGATTGCTGGAAATGCAAGGGGCTCGCGTATTGCCGCAGCCCTCGGAAGTCGTGTCGCTCGACCTGTCCCACGTCACGCTCGCCCTCGGTCGTCCCCTCTGTCAAATGCGGCTGGAACCGGAAACGCGGTTTCCGCTGGAGTTCGTCGGGAAATTCCAAGACTGCATTTTCTTGAAATCCACCGGCAATAGCGGCGACGGTTCGGAACTGACGATCTTCGAACAGCAGTACGGCGCCGGCGTCGATAGCACTCGATATCGTCCGTACCTCAGCGGCAACGGCAATTACTATCCCGACGACGCCGTGCTCTTGCGCATCAGTCCCATCGGCGCACCCACGACGGCCCAGATCTACACGCTGCGGAATCGCCATGAGGCGCGACAAGAAAAGTGGTACGACGAACAGCCTTCGCCGGGCATGGTCATGTGGCGTCAGCTGCCCGCGCGCGACTTGCCGGTCGAGAAACAGTCCAAGAACGATTACCAATTAGACGACGCCGTCGATAACCCCGCCAGCCGCGCCGGCTTCGACCCTGAACAACTGCCCGATTAGGGTTGGCCACAGAGCTCCATACGGTGCAATTTTGCCACCGAGGGCACGGAGATCACGGAGAGGCAAAGCTGGATCGCAAGTGGCGCTGTTTTCCCAAGAGGCCATGAAAACCGCGGTCGATATTTTCAAAACCGCGCAACTCCAAGACCGAAGCCCACCCGGGAGTGATAAAAACTCTGTTGAATTCGGAGTGCTTGGCGACTCGGACCCACTGTCGTCTGTTGCGCTTAACTGTTGTTCATTGCGCTCAACTGTCGTTTGTTGCGCAACGACACGCGCGGATGGTGCTCCCTTCTCCCCGCCGCGGGGAGAAGGGCGGGGGATGAGGGGGTGTCGGCGCAACAACCGTGCGCGGACTCGCTCGGTGGCGGCTACGCGTTCATGAAACGACGTTCGACGGCCACGTGGAACAGCCACGATAGCGGGAGCGACACGGCGAGTGCGGCGGGGAGGACGTAGAAGGCGACCGAGTGATCGTCGTGGAAACCGTGGCGAGAAAGCCAGCATGACAAGGCGACGACGAGCGGAAAGTGGAGCAGATAGATGCTGTACGACATGCGACCGCACCAAGTGACAGGACGCAGGATGCGCCATGAGGCGAACCACGCGTCCCAGGGGCGAGCTAGCAGCAGGGCGAGGCCGAACGCACATGCGACCAGGATATAGTCGTCCAGGTGCGTTTCAAAACGCGCCGATTGCGTGCGTCGATCGAGGACGGCGTAAAGCATGCCGGCGACGAGCGTCAGTGCGGTCGCAATTCGACCGCGCGGACTCGCGTAATGCAGTCCGTAATAGACCAAGATGCCGACCGCGAACGGCAACCAGTGGCCGTCCAAGAAAACTCCCTGCCAAGAGAAATCGCCGAGTCGTCCGAGATGGCGTGCGGCCAGCGTCAGCAGGGTTACGACGGCGCAACCCGCGAAGAAGCGACGTGCCGAGAAGGCCAAGAGGACGCCGGTGACGACGTAGAATTGTTCTTCGTAGCACAGCGTCCAAGTGTTGTTCATCAGGAACGTCGGTTCGGTGCGCCCCGTCACTCGCGGCAACCAAGTCTCTGTCGCGGTGAAGTTGCCGACCCACGCGGAGAAGGGAACTTGGAACAAACTCGTCAGCTGCTCGCAGGCCGCCAACAAATCTGGCTGCAGCAATAGACATAACAGAAAGACGACGGTCAGGCTGCTGGCGATCCACAGCGGCGGATAGATGCGGCGAAAGCGCCGCACGAAGTAGTCCCCTAAGGAGTGAGGGCGGCGACGCAACGAGTCGATGCTGGCGGCGATGCAGTATCCGCTGATGACGAAGAAGATGGGGACGCCGATCCACAGCAGGCGTATCGCCTTGACTCCCACGCTGCCCGGGCTCCAAGTCCCCATGTCGTGTGTGACGAACGTGCGATCCGCGTAGAAGGAGGTGTGAAATCCAAACAACATCAGGCAGGCGGCGCCGCGCCAAAAGTCGAGCGACTGGTAGCGAGTGTTGGCCGGCTTGGGAGGCAGATCGACGGCGGCGCGGGCCGTCGCACGGTTGGCGGGGACTTTCTCGACGGACGTGACTGAGTCGGGCGTCGCTGCATCGGGCGCGGCGGGCGTCGTGGGCGGGTGGGTTTCGAGCAGCGATGTTGAACTAGGCAAGGCGTTCCCCCTCAAAAGGACGAGCCTCATTCTAGTTCGCGCGATCGAGTACGGAAGGACTTTTTCTCGTGGAATCCGGGCGGCGGCGTTGGGCGATCCGTCCCAAGAACAACTCCGCGGCTAGCCTCCTGCCGGCCGCGGAGTCGATTGGAGGTCGGTTACGGAGCGGTCCCGAAGTCGACGACGACCGACGCATCGTTGCTAGGCTTGGCCTCCAAGCCGATCAGCGTGCGTTGTCGGTCGGTCCCCGGTTCGCCCACCTTCACCGTGTAGCGTCCCGCCTGCGCCACGCGAGGTTGATGCTCGGTCCCTTGAATCCGCAGCGTGTAGACGATTTCTTCGGTCGCTTCATCGAGCACCTGCATGACCGGATCCACCAACCCGCTGACTTTGATCGCGGGCAGTTCTGCGGCCGCTTCGCGCGTGTAGTTGTCGGCCTGCGCGATGGTGACCGGCCAGCCCGGGTATTGGCGAGCGTCCGGGCGGCCGGGCTGGGCCCAGCGCGGCCAACTTTCAAACGTGATCTCGCGCGATTTGCGATGGAACCGGACGATTCCGTAGCCAGGCGAACGGTCATGGAGGGCGGCCGGTTCGCGTCCCGAGGCCACAGGATTGGCGACCGCATGGACGGTCATACGATTCCCGAACCCATCGCGGAACTGGCCCGTATACCGCGGCAAATCCGACTTATGGTTTTGCCCCGCTTCGCTGGGATACCAACGTCGCGGAAACGTGTTGCCGATCGCCGGCACGCAGAACGCGAAACCTGCGTCGTCGAAGGCGTCGACGCCGTATCGAACCAAACTGGAGAGATGCTGGTCGCCGGCGATGTGGACGGCGAACCCGCGGCGAATTTCCCGCAGCGCCGCGTTCCGCGCGGTCTGCGGCCAACCATTGGAGTCGGCGTCCGCGACGGGCCGATCGTCCGCCGGGTACTCGTCGGGCTTAAAGATCTTCAGTTTGGAAACGACCGAGTCGTTGGTTGCATCCTTAGGGAGCGTCGCGACGTTGGCGAAGATCGTCTGCGACAGGACGGCCTTCATCCAGACGCCGTTCGACCAGTCGGCCGACCATTCTCGCAAGAACTTCATCTGTCGGTCGCCCAACAGTTCTGCGCCTGCCACATCGGCTTGTCGAGCGGCGTCGAACTGGGGATTGCGAAACCAGCCGTTGACGGCGCGACCGTCGGGGACCATGACCGTGGGCGAGGACTTGAATTTGCGGTCCTCGAGCAGCGCGAAACTGACGCCGGCGTATTCGAGCCGCGTGAAATAGACCTCGATGTCCTGTTCGACGGTCCGACCATCGACCGGATCGGGCAAGTGGCTCGTCTGCGTCCGTTGCACCATGTTCACGAACTCGGGCGGCATTACATAACCGCCGTCGTCCGGCGTCTTGGCCGCCTTGCCGCCTGCGCCCCACAGGTTGCCGTGGTAAACATCGTGGTCGTCGGTGAGGCAAATGGTCGGCGTCACGCGCGTCAGCGGACTGAACGCCCAGCACCAGCGGAACCACTTGTCGAGGTAATCCAATTGCGCTTTGTCGGCCGGCGTTCGCTGGACGCCGGTGAGATCCCCTTCGTAGACCTGATCGCCGGCGAAAAACAGCAAATCAGGCTTTTGGGCGCTGACGGCGGCGACGAGATCTTGATGCGGGAACCACAACCCTTGATGGTTCCAACGCAATCCGCCGGTGAAGTTCTTGTTGCAGGAGAGGGCGGCGACGACCAGTTGGTCTTTGTCGGTCGGTTCGCGGCGAATCACTCCTTCGTAGAACGCGGGTTGAGTCGAATCATCGGGCTGCCGCAGGTCGTACACGACTCGGAATTCACGGTCCTTGGAACCATCCCACTTTTCGACTCGGAAGGGAAAAACCGAGCCTGGCTCGACGAGATCGGCGCGCGCGGCCAGTCGCCAGGGTTGGTCGGCGGCGTCGCGCACTTCCAACCGTGCGTACTTGGAGTCGCGCGTGCCGAGGGGCGGCATTTGCGCGGTCAACTTCAGTACGCCGCCGCTTTGCGTGTATTGGACGCCGAGCACCGGTCCGTAGGCGCGTTGCGGATGGAGATTCACCTTCCGCCCCGATAGCTTCCAGTCCTTGTACCAATAGCCGGTCGTCGCACCGGGAGGCCCAAGGTGAGACACGAGTGCGACGCTGCCGTCAAGTTCCTTGGCAGGCACGTTGCGCAGTTCGGCGCTGCTGACGACCTTGCCATGCAGCAGGGCGGACGCAGTGACGATGTACGAGTCTCCTTGCGGACGCGCTTCCACCCGCAGTTCGATGTCGTCCAGCAACTGGTCGCCGACGAGTCCGCCGCCGGTGCGCGTCGCCGGCGCGAGGACCGCCAAATCCGTAGCACGGAGAGGTCCAACGGCGGGCGCCGCGACGTCGGCGTCGACGGGGGCATTATTGTCGCGAAAGATGACGCGTCCCGTGCCGTCGACGGCGACGAGCAGGCCGCCGTCCTCGGCCGAACGATGATGAACGAGGGCCGTGAGGCGGTAGTCGATCGCCGCGCCGCCGGCGCCGAGGAGAAAGCCGGTCCAGGTATCGGCCGACCGACGCGAACCGCGTTGCAGGACGCCCGTCCGGACGCTCATGACCAACTCGCCGGGGGCCTCGCCCAGCGAAGCGTCGAGCAGTTGGAGGGTGCGCATGGGGCGCTGCGGGCTCGCCTCCAGACACTCGACGCGCCCGTCCTTCACTTGCCAGTCCTGGAGTCGATTGGCCCAGAACTGCGGTCCGACCCAGACGCGATCGCCGCCCTCCGGCCACTTTGCTTCATAGTCGGCCGCCTGAGCGAAACCGCACAAGATCAGCGCGATCCCCAGGGCCTGCCACTCGGCGCCCCGCCCCCCTGCCGTTCCCCGTCGTCCCTGTCCGGTCATGTCCACTCCTCGACATTAGCGAATTGATTCGTCCCCGCCCCGCCCGCACGTCCCCGACGCGCCCGCTTCCTTCGGCCGCCTGTCAGGGCCCCTCTTCAAAAGAGGGGTCGGCCTGCAGCGCCTGCAGCAGCTTCCACACGCACAACTTATTGAGGCTCGTCTTCCGAGCATGCGCCTCATCCCGCAGCGACTCGTGCAGCGTCTTGGGCAGCCGCACAGTGATCATCCGCGTGGCGTTACGCGCCTCGGCGTTTTCGCTGGACGCTTCCCTCAGCTGCGCGATGAACTGCTGCACCGCACGGTACTCGACCGTCTTCTCAAATTGCTCCATCTCCTCGGCGGTCGGAAAGAGCCGCCGAGCGACTCCGCCGGGCCCGAAGATTTCACGAAAGACGACCAGCCAATCGGGCGACTGGCGCACCATCTGCTCGGCAAACGTATACACCTCGCGGGCGCGCTGCACCAAATCCTCGACGGCAATCCCGCCGCTCGCACCGCCGCCAGTCCCCCCACCCGCCGTCCGCTCCATCTTTCCCATCCCCGTACTCCTATTCTTCCGCCCCTACTCGCAGCGCGCGACGCACGTCCTCATCGCGATCCGCGAGCTTCTCACGTCGACATCATTGCTAGCAAGTCAAGTCAAGCGCCGATACGACTGATATCAAAGCACTTAGAGCAACCGGCACGCACCTGCCTATTTCCGCGACAACCCTGCCTCAAGACCGCGCACGAGCCCGCTGCACAAGAATTAGGCAGGGCCATTTTTCGCATTTCCCAGGTGTCCAGCTCCCGGGCCGCGGTCGAAAATGAGGGAAAACAGGCCCCAAGGGACAAAAAGGCCGGCGGGACGGGCGCACTCGCGGACCGCTCCGTCGGTCCAACGTTGGCACAGTCGTGGACCGCTCCGTCGGTCCAACGTTGGCATCGTCGTGGACCGCTCCGTCGGTCCAACGTTGGGAGCGGCGCGACGACCTACGCGGGGGCTGCGTTGGATCGCGGAGCGATCCACGATATTGCGCTCATGCGCAGCGCGAGCGAGACTAAATCGTGTCGCTCAAGAAATCAGACGAGTCGTGATCATGTTCGTCGTGATCATGTTCGTCATCATGGTCGCTCTCGTCATGATGATGCTCGTCCTCCACCTGGGCCGCGAGCCACCGTAGCGAGACATCGCGGGCCAAGTCGTCCATCCACGGCGCCTGCTCCGAGTCGACTTCGTTGTCCGAGCCGAGACTCCCCCCGGGCCGAACGCTCGTCGACCCGTGATGGCTCGACGCAAACAAAGCACGCAGGTCGAGCGCCGAGCGCAACGCCGCCTGCTCGCCGCCGCTCCCGCCGCCCGTGGAATTGCCGCCGCCCGTCGAGCTGCCGCCAGTCGTACCGGTCGACTCCCCGCCGGCGCCGCCCGCGTTGAGCTGATTGATAATCAGCAGCGGGTCGACCGGCGAGACGCTGCCGTCGTTGCTTACGTCCAGGAACGGCGGCGGAGTCGCGCCGCTGTTGCTGAGCGGGCGAGAGCCGTTGGCATTCAGGTCGTTGATGACCAGGAGGGCGTCCAGGGGCGTGACGAGCCCGTCGTGGTTGACGTCCAGCTCAGAGGAGACGTTATGCCAGGCATTCACGCCGCCGATCGCCGCGAAATCGACGTTCGTCTTCACTTCGCCCGCCGCCAGCACGACGGTCTGATCGGCTGGCAACGTGCCGGTCGGCTTCCAGTCCGCGGGGGGAACGGCGCGAAGCGTATAGGTTCCCGCCGGCAGTGCGCCCAAGTGGTAGGCCCCCGAGTTGTCCGTGACCGACGTGTTCGCCGGCCCGACTTTCAGGTTGTCGAGCGCTACCGACGTATTCAAATGCCCCTTCACCAACACGTAGCTGATGTCCGCTTGCTCGCGAGTGATCTGCAACGTTTGGACTTGCAGCGATTCCAGCAAATCCGACGTCGTGCGGGCCAGCAGATTGCCGCTGCTGTCGAACGCCTCGAGCCGCCCGTAGTCGGCGCCGTTCAAACCGATCGCATCGATCGCCACCGAACTGGTCGGGCTGGTGAAGTCGACGCGAAGCATCGTTTCGTCGCCCTTGAAGGCGTTCGTGTAACGTTGTTGCAACGACTGGAAGGCCCCGATCGAACGCGTCCCCGTCGACGACTCGCCGGTGAACGAAACCACCGCGCCGTTGGCATTCCACCCCAACGCCGTCAATTGCATCCCCGGCACGACCGACGCGATCGAAGTGAGGGCCGCGTAGCTGTCTGGTTCGAGCTTCTTTTGCAGATCAAGCGGCTGGCCGTTCGGGCCGACCAATTGCACGGTCCAGCCGGCCCAACCGAGATCCGTGTTGTCGAACAGGGCGTCAGCGTCCTTGTCCGAGAACACAAAGCCTTGAAGACCGGGCGTCAAGTGCGTCGTCGGACGGTCGGTCGTCCCGGCGAACACCGCCGAGGTCACGCCCGTATCCGGGTCGATCGTCCGGATCTCGACGGTGTGCGACCCGCTCGGAACCGGGATCGCCAAATTGAGTTCGGCGCTGTAGGCGTTGTAGGCGGTCGACGGCGTCCAAGCCCCGCCGTCAATCCGATACTCGGCCCGCCCGACCACGTTGATCGTGATGTCGTTTTGCAAGCCGCTGGAATTGCGATTTGGCAGCGTCTGCACGCTCGACGAGCCTTGAAACCGATAGACCCCCGCGACCGGGTCGTATCGCCCGCTGCCGGTGAGCGTCAAGGGCACGTCAAGCACGTCGAAGATGCCGTCGCCGTCGGAGTCTTGCCAGCCGATCATCGCGAACGTCGACGGAGCGCTCGTCCGATTGATGTAGGCGGTGTCCAACAAGGCGCCCGACGCCATGATGCTGGGAACCTGCGTATAACCGACATGGGGCGCGTTCGTATTCTGGGTGTTGTAGTAACCGCGACGAGCCTGCCAGTCCTCCCCCGAATACTCGTCGCGCGCCCAGAATTGATGTCCGACTTCGTGGGCGAAAGTGCTCGCGGGCCGGCCCGAAGGCACGACCATAAACCGCCCGCCGGCGTAGGCGAATGCGCGGCTAAAGTCGCCGCCCACCGCGAACGTGTCGTCCACATCGTTCGTCGAATTCACCACGAAGATCGTGAACGCCCAATTGGAATTCGTCGCCAGTCGATGAGCGTTGTTGTAGGCGCGAATGTCGGTGCTGAAGTCGCCCGTCTGGTTGTACCCCACGACTTTCAAGAAGTCGTACATCCACTGCTGAAACGCGTTGGAAGTCCGATTGATCGGCTCGTAGCGCGTCTTGACGGGATTGTTGGCGTAGGTGTAGTCGACTTGGAAATTCAGGTCGTTCGCCATCACGGGCGAGATGTCGGCCAGCGTCGTCTTCCACCACGCCAACCCCGTCTCGACCTTCGTCTTCACTTCGGCGATCGTCTGCGGCGTCCAAGTCTCGGTATCGATGTCCGGCGTGACTCCCGGCGGCGCCGCCGATGCATCCGACTCCATCAACACGACCGTGACGGCGATGTCCCCCAACATGTACTCGCCCGTATCGTCCACCATCGCCCCGTAGGGCATCCCGGCCATCACGCGGCGGTCCTCAAGCGTCTCAAATCCACGCAAACGACTCGGCCGCAACGCCTTGCGGCGACTTCCAAGACGAAAACGTGAATCTTTCGACATCGCGAGCCCCTGAGAAAAGCGGCGGTGAACACCGTTCCTCAAGTCTATGTCGGATCAACAGGGGGGACAACAAAATCGCCGGCCGCGAATTTTCACTCGCGCCGGCGATTCTGCTTTCCGTACTCTTCCGACAACCTACGCTTTGCCCAAACTACGCCCAGCGAGTGAAGTAGTCGTCTCGATCGTCGGCTTCGGCCGCCGACGGTTCGCTGGTCAGATACGCCAAGTCGTCCGCCAGCGCATCCAGCCCGTCGGCGTCGTCCGCCGCCTGGTGAAGCAGCCAGTCGCGAGCCAAGTCGCCGTCGTCCTCGGTCTCCGTCGTCGAGCGGCTGACGACCGGGAACACAAAGTCGACCGTCGTGGAGCGTGTCGCGGTCGCGGCGGGAGCACTGCCTCCCGTCGACGATCCGACGTTCGCACTGTTTCCGTCCAGCGAGGCCAAGACGGCCGGGTCCAACGACGCCGGCAGGACGTCGACCACGCTGTCGACCGATGCCGCTTCTCCTTCGCCGCCTCCGCCCGTATTGATCAGGTTGATCACTAAGAGGGCGTCCAGCGGCGTCACGAAGCCATCGCCGTTGACGTCGATGAAGAAGTCGGAGCCCGTCCCCGGGTTATCCGGGTAGATGGGCGTGCCGGCGAACGGCACGAACGGCGGCGGATTCGGCAGGGCCGAAACGCCCGGATAGGTGTTCAGGAAGTTGACGACCAAGAGGGCGTCGAGCGGCGTGACGTGGCCGTCGTTGTTGACGTCCGTATTGCGCGTCGAGTTCTGCCACGGCGGTCCGCCGATCGTCACCTGGTAATCTTCGACTTCGCCGTCGCCCGCCGCGCCCCGCGCCGACAGGCCGCCCGTGCTGCTGAAGCGGAAGCGAGCGAACGAGTTGCCGAGCGAGGCGTTGGTCGGAACATTGAAGGTCAGCGTGTTGGCGCCGACGTTCAGGGCGCGGCTGGCGAAGATGCGATCGGTCGCATCGTCCCAGTCGCCGTCGCGGTTGAAGTCGACGAATCCATCGAGGTAGCCGGCTAGCGATCCGACGGCGGCGCCGGGCTTCATCGCGGTCACCGTGATCGTCACCGTGCCGCCGATGGACACGGACGTATTGAAGATGACGCCGTCTTCGTCATCGGGCGAGCCGACGACGTCGTCGCCGGTCGCTGTGGTCGACGGCTGTCCGCCTGGCTCCGCGTCGACGGCGGCGCCGAGTCCCAAACCGGAAACAATCGCGTGGCTCGCGGCGTCGGTCGTCGTCGTCGGATAAGGAGACGGAGCGTCGCCGTAGTCGACGCCGTTGCCCAGGAACACGGTGAACGTCGTCTCGCCGGTGATCAAATTGGCCTTCAGGTCGTTCGCCGCGAGATCCTTGATCGCCGGCGTGTACGTCGAAGTAAAGCCGCTGAAGTCGGTCGCCCCGCGGATGACGACTTCGACGTTGGCCGTTCCATTCGCGCTGAACGCACGCCACGAAGCTCGCACGCCCGCCAAACCGCTATTCTGAATCGCGGTCGTGATCGACGTCGCCAATTGGTCGGCCGACATGATCGGTACAGCCGGGGTCGTCGAGGTGACGCCGGGCACGAACGGGACAGGCACCGCGCCCGCCGTTTGAGCGCCGGGAGCGCCCGAAACCGTGAGGCTAGAGCCGGTCGTCGTCACTTGATGGTTCACGGTGCCGCCGAGCCACACTTTGCCGCTGCCCGAGTTGATCGGGGAGAGCCCCAGCGAGGCCACGCCCGCGACGGCGCTCACGATCGCATTGGCAATGTCGTTCTGCGTCGAATTGCTGGCCAAGGCGATGCGGACGTTGCCCGGGGTGATCGAGTTGTTGCGGTCGAACTCAAACGTCACCGGTGCATTGATCCCATTGCGGATCGTGAACTTCTGAGCATCGGACACGCCCGAGGTCGGCACTTGCAGCACGAAGCCGCTGTCGAACTCGAACGTCGTCGTCGTCGTCGCGTCGCTGACCGTGAAGGTCTGACCTTCCACCACCTGCGACCCGTCTGGCGACGCAAAGGTGAACTGATCGCGGTTGACCAAGTCGATTACGTAGACGCGATTGACATCCCACACTCCGGCCAGCGGCTTGAGGTGGATGACGTTGTTCGTCGCGTCGTAGCTAAACGTGTAATCGAGCCCTTCGGTAAGCAGTTGGTTGTCGCGGACGACAATCAGCTTGTCTTTCGTGACCGTCGTATCGTCGACGCCCACGCCGTTGACGGGATCCGCCGGCTCGACGCCGTCGTTCAATTGGATCGAGAAGTCATACAGCGTCATGTTCGGCAGCTGAATGAACCCTTCCGAACCGTTCTGATCGTTCGGCGTCGACGAAGCGGGCGGCGAACCGGTGAAGATTTCGTCGCGCGGATTGACCAGCGACGCGGCGGGACCCGCGAAGTCCGCTCGATCGACCGCACCACGATCCTTGAACACGTTCTCGCCGAACCCGGCCGGCGAGGTCGCCGGATCGTCGACGCGCAGCAGCCCGTACAGGTCGCGTTCCGGTGCGAGGATCGGGGAAGGCGGAATGCCCAGCGGCGCCTTGACCGTCTGCAGCGACGCTCGTTCGAGCAACGAATCGACGGCGCTGTCGATCGCCACCGACCCCTTCGCCAGATAGAAGTTGCCCTGCAAGGCGTTGATGAACAGCGGATCCGTGTTGGCCAGGTACAACGGGAAGTTTTCCGTCGCCACGCCCGCCGTATCCACCAAGTTGCCCTGGTAGACGCTGCCGCCGACGACCGTCGAAGACGAGCCAGCGTCGACTTGGATGCCGATCGCCGCATTCGCCACGATGTTGTTCAACAACGTGGGGCTGGCGTTGTCCTCGACCACGATGCCGATGTCGGACCCGGACGAGGTCGCGAGCAGGTCGCCGCCGCGTCCGAAAATCGTGTTGTTGATCACGCGTCCGAAAGGCACCGGTGCATCGAGCCCCGTGTCGCCGGCCATGCGGATGCCGCCGTCGATGTTGTTCGACAACAGGTTATTCATCACGACCACGCCCGGCGCCAAGCGATCGAAATTGATCTCGCTCAACTGCCGCACCGGTCCTTGGTGCGACTGGCCGTTCACCGGATCGCGCGGGCCTGCTTGGATGTCGATGCCGAAACCGGCCGAATTGCTGATGCGGTTGCCTTCCAGGATGATTTGCCCCTGGTCGCGCACTCGGTTTTGATCGCCGAACGAGTTCGAAATCTCGAAGTCGGCTCGAGCCGGATCGCCGAAGGTCAACTGCAACTCGTAGAAGCCCGTGCTGCCCGGATTGTTGCTGCCTTCGATGTTCGGGTTGTAGACGGAGAACGGCGCGATGACCGGCGTCCCATTGTTGCCGCTCACCCCGACGTAGTAGTTGCCCGCAATCGCCGGCGTGAAGGTCAGGAACGCATCGGCGCTGGCCAGTTCGCCCGGTCCCCGCGCCGTGTCGTTGAACGCGAGTGCAGCGCCCTGCGCGTTGAAGACCGCCAGGACGGGGTTCAAGGTCGAGCCGATTTCGGCCGCATCGACGTCGATCGTCAACGTCTCGCCGGCGTTCAAGAACACTTGGAAAATATCGACGTCGCGTCCCTTCTGCAGCGGGAAGTTCGGATTGTCGCCGATCACACCCGACGCCTTAAAGTTCGGCGAATTGAGCCCGACGATGCCGGTCGCCGTGGCCGTAGCGATCGTATCGTTCGCCTCGGGGACCGGCGTTCCCGACTTGATCAACGTCACCGAACCGAAGATGTCGATGCGGTTCGAGGTGCTGGGGCCGGTGCGAACAACGCCGTCCGTACCGTCCGCCAACGCGGCCGACACACCCGATAACACGGCCTGTACTTCGGGGCTGTTGATCGCATCGCGGACCATCGCCGCAACCACGTAGTCCGGATCGCTTGGGTCGAATCGCAGGGCGACGTTGCCCGGGGCGACGCCCCGCGCCGGATTGCCGTCCAGAATCGACGCATCGTCGTATTCGAACGTCACCACCGCAGCGCCGCTGCGGAGGCCGAACGTCTGGCCGTCGGACAGACGCGAGCCGGCTTGTGCGATGAGCGTGACGCCGTTCGACTGCCGATCGTTCGTGTCGATGCTCTTGAACAGCGACGACGGCGTGCCCGCCGTGGCGTACTCATCCGAGCGACGCACTTCGAGCTGATAGGGGCCCGAGAGGATGTCGGTCGGAGACAAAGCAGGGTTGACGACGAAGTTGGTCGTCGTGTTCGCGCCCGTCACCATTTCGCCGCGTTCGGCGAACCCGATGATGAAGTCGTCCAGGTAGATGCCTTCGAACTGATTCGCTTGCCCGCGTTGGTTTCCATTAAAACCTTGACGCAAGAAGTTCGGGTCGCTCGCCACATCGTTCGGCAGATTATCCGCGAGCCCCAACGGCCCCGCATCATTCACGGTGTGACCGATGATGCGCACCATGTTCTTGTATTGCTTCACGACGTCGACCGGCGCTTCAAACGACAGCGGCGGGTCGACCGAGCTGGTGACGGCGGTCCCGTTGAGCTGCAGCGTCAGGTCGGCCCCGCTCAGCGTCACTCGACGCTGCGAAGCGGCGTTGACCGAGGCGACGACGTTGAGCGGCGAGTTGTTGATCGCCGCCGCCAAGGCGGTCGCGATGTTGTTCGCACTGAACGTCGCGCTCGGCGAGAACGCGATGGCTTGCACGGCGTCGCCCGGCGCACCGCTGCGCACGATGTTCACCAATCCAGCCGTGTTCACGATCGCCGCGGTCGTCTCGCCCAATTGCACCCGTCCCAGGCTCGACACGGTCGGCGCGTACCCGGTCAGGCCGACTCCTTGGATGGCCGTGCGGATGTTCGCGGCGATGGCGTCCGGATCGTCGGTCGGCAAGTAGTTGATCGCAATATTGCCCGGCAGCGTCGTGCCCACCGAGTTCATTTCGAAGGTGAAGGTGCGAGCGCCGTCGCCGAGCGTAAACGTTTCGCCGTCGACCACGCCGCCTGCGCGACCTTCCAACGACAGAATCGTATTCGTCATCGTGACGGAGTGGGTCGAGTTGCTTCCCAGGTCGACGACGACGTCGAGCGGATTCGTGCCCACCAGCACGGTCGGCGACAACCCAATCAGATTTCCGAGCGTCACTTCCGACTGGATGGCGTTGGCGATTTGAGCCGCAATCACCGCCGGCGTGCCGGCCGGCAACGTCGCCGGATACGTAATCGCGATTCGGCCCGGCGTCACCACGCCGTTGGAGTCGAGCTCGAAGGTGACGTTGTTCGTACCGTCGCTCACCACGAACGATTCGCCGTCGCGAATGATCGGACCGCCCGAGCCCGGAACGCGGATGCCGAGCGCACCCGGCACTTGCAGTTCCACCGCGCCGCTGACCCCTGGGGTTCCTAGGACGCTGATGCCCGCCGAACGGATTTCCACCAGCACGCCGGTGACGCCGCCCAGTTGCAGCCGCGAGCCGCTGATGACTTGCGGATTGGCGATGCCCAGCGCCGCAATGGCCGGGGTCGTGCCCGCCGCATTGAGAATCGCTTGGCGGATGGCCGAGGCGACGGTCAACGTCGAGGCCGCGTCGGTGATGTTCACCGCGATATTCCCCGGCGTCACGCCGCCCGTCTTGTTGAACTCGATCGTGACCGAGCGATTCTGATCTTGCTGATAGATGGTGATCGAGTCGCCGTCGAGGATGCCCTGACCGCCGGTCGCCGGCAACGTCAGCACATAGCCGCTGTCGAACTCGAAGTTCACCACCGACTGACCGTCGCTCAACTGGAACGAATCGCCGTCGTCGTATTGCACGCCGCTGCTGGCGATGATCGTCTGCGAGTGGAACGTCGACTCGAGCGCCGCGTCGATGGCCGACGCCACCTGCGTGCTCGTCATCGCCTGATTGATGACGACCGGGTTATAGGTCGGGTTGGTGCCGTAGCTGCCGTCGAGGACCAACGCCAACTGCGATTCGCCCGGCGCCAGCGTTTGGACGATGTTCTGGGCGCCTTGCAGGTTGACGCGGTTTTCGCTCACAAACGGCGTCACGTTCGAGGGACCATTGAGTCGCACGGCTTGATCGATCAGCCGCGCCATGTCGGCCGCCGTCTGCTTGGCGTCGATCAAGATGCGCACATTCGTGGCGCTCGACAGCAGACCGTCCGAATCGAACTCGTACGTCGTCGATTGGCCGGCGCCGTCGGTGATCGTGAACATCTCGCCGTCCACAATCGCCGCGCCCGACGGCGGAATCACGGTGTATCCCAAATCGAACTCGAAGATTTCGTTGTCGATTTGGAACGTCTGTCCGTCGGCGATTAGCGAACCGGCGACGGCCCACAGTTCCGAACCCGTGGTGTTGGGATCGCCCAGGTTCATGTCGCCCGCGGAGCTGAAATCCAGCCGCAGCTTCAGATGCTCTTGGCCGGCAAAGCCCGACAGATCGATACGCGCCTGACGCCATGAACCCGTGTTGTCAAACAACGTGCCGCCGGCGCCGTTGTCGTTGTGGTTCACCAGCGTCCACTGGCCGTCGTCTCCGCCGACGAATACGCGCAGCGAATCGTAGTTGACGTTGGCCGCGTTGGCGTCTTGGTTATCCGAGTGATAGGTGAAGTACAGCACCGGTTGATCGGCGGCAGCGTACCCCTTGAGGCTGAATTCCTCGGTGATCAACGACCCCTGGGCGCCGCCCGGGAAGTCGTAGGTGCGCGGCACATCGCCGACTCGCCCCAAACCGAAGTGATAGCTGGCCAATCCGCATTGCGGGTACGGATCGTTGTTGGGCGGCGGATTGCAAACCGTATTCGGATCGAGTTCTCCGTCGCGCACCGTGTCATAAGTCGCATTGATGCCGTGGCCGATTTCGGTCTGTCGTGCGTCGACGGTGATCGCCGAGCCGACGGTGGCGGCGGCGCCGACGCGGACATCCATCGGAGTCGCCGACGACACGACCGGCGCGTTGGGAGTGATGCCCCACAAGTTGCGATCCAGCGTCGAGAACGCGATGCCCTGCACGCCGCCCCGAGCGCTGCCGTCATAGCCCGGGATGTTGCTGACTCCCATGTCGATGCTGGTCTGACCATCGACGAACACCGGTTGCAGCACGCCTTGCGTGTTGAACGCATACAGCCGACCATCGAAGTCGGTCGCGAACAGGATGTTCGAATACCGACCGTTCTCGACGCTTTGCGGACCGGCCGTCAAGCCGGCGAAACGAATGCCCAACAGATCGTCGACCGACGACGAAATGTAGGTCGTCGGTACGGTCCGTTCCGACGGGAACGCCGGCTCGGTGATATTCGAGAACACATCCGGATTGATGCTGTACAGACCGCCGTTGTCGGTGACCACATACAAGCTGCCCCCGACCGACGCCATGCCCGTGATGACGCCGCCTGGGCCGTTGCCGCCGCCCGAGAAGGGGGCCGGTGCGGTGATGCTGCCGTTCAGCAGCCCGTTAACCACTACCGAAGAACCATTCTGCGACGCCGTCACGCCCGGGATGTTGGCCAGATTGACGGCGGCCGTCATCTGCCGAGCGATTTCAGCGGCCGAGTCCGACGCGAAGAACGGAACGGCCGTGTGCCCCGTCGCCACGCCGAAGGTGCTGCCTTGGTCGACCCACACCGGGACGCCCAGGAAGTCTGCGTCTTCGGTCGCGATGCGATTGAGAAGCGGCGCGGTCGGCACGATCTTCGGCGGCGGGAAGTTGATGCGTCCCAAGTCGGCGCTGGCAGTGAACCGCGTCGCCGTATTGACGACCTGTTCGACCTGAGCCCCGACCTGCGCCGCCGTAAAGTTTTCCTCGACGTTGACCGTGAAGGTCCGCGGCGACAAACGTTGCACCATGTCGGTGATCTGCGAAGTGGCTTGCAGGTACGTCATCCCCTGCCCGCTCACCACCACTCGACCGTAACCGGCCGCCGGATCGATGACCAACTGCGGGGGCGCAATCGGCGCGCCCGAGCCGGCGATCGCGGCCTGCATCGACGTCGCCACTTGCGCCGCCGTCTGGAAATTGAAGAACGGCACGCGGATGTTGCCCGGCGTCACGCCGCCGGCGCCGTTGTCGAACTCGAACGTGTAGGTCGTCCCGCCGCTGAACTGCAAACGGAACACTTGCCCGTCGGCGATCGCCGACCCCGGGACGGCCTCGAGGATCGAAGCCAAGCCGCGGTTGCCGACGATCTGGATGTTCGTCGTGCTGCTTTGTGCGAAATTGTCGTTCACGAGCGTCACGCGGTTGCCCACCGCCGCCGCCGTCACGCCCGACGTTCCCGCATTGATCGCGTCGCGAATGAACCCCGCCACGCCGGTCGCGGTGAGGTTGCCCGAGATATCGACGGCGGTCGCATTTGGATTGACCGGCTTGCCGCCCGCGACGAACTCGAACGTCTCCGTCGCGCCGCCCGCTCCGTTGACGGACAACGTCTGCCCCACCAGGCTCGACGCATTGTTCACGACGATGACCGGCCCCGTGTCGAACTGGAACAGCGACTCGTCGCCGACGATCGTCACATCTGGATCGAGCACGAAGAAGTTGCCGTCGCGCACCGTGCGTGCGGCGCTTTGGTTGACGGCCGTCTCGTTGACGTTTTGCAGCACTTCCGGCCCCGCGTCCATTTCGAACACGTGGTCTTGGAAGCCGTCGTTGATGGTGAACGTCGCCGCATCCGGGATTTGGAAGACGGTGATATTCGGATACACCGCGTTGGGGTTCGGGTTTTGGATCGTCGCGTCGACGGCGGTGATTTCGCCGCCCGTGATGATGCGGCCGATTTCCATCGCGTCGGTGCCGGCGCCGCGAGCCCGATCGTTATCGGGATTCGGAACCGCCACGCCCAAGTTGGTGGCGCTGTTCACGTCGTTGGTAAAGCGATACAGGATGTTTCGCTTGTACGGCACGCCGTTGTTCTGATTCTCATCCGGTCGATACCCCACCGCCAACAGCCGTTCCGCACCATATAGGCTGGCCGGAGTAAAGGTCACCGCCTGGAACTGAACGCCCACGCCTTCGTCGTTGATGCCTGCCGGAATCGCCGCCGTCGGATCGGCCGGATCCTGGATGAACGTGTTGATTTCGTCGTCGGCGATCACCGTCGCCACGCCGGTGCCCGTGTTGATGTTGATCAAGTTCCCCGACTCGGCGTCGGTCGGACCGTTGGGGTCGATCGGAGCATCTTCCACGTCCAGCGAGAAGCCGTACAACCGACCATCCGACCGCATCGCGATGTCGCCGACGTCGAAGTTGTAGAAGCCGCCCGGAGTCTGATTGTTGTTGACGATCGTCTGCAGTTGCCCGGTGAACGGGTTGAACGTCGCCAACGTCGACTGATCGATGCCCACGCCGAAATTGTTGTCGTAGCTGACGAACAACACGACGTCGCCCAGGTTGTATGGCACCGCGCTCGACGCATTCAGCAGGTCGGGGGTCAGCGGCGCTTGAGCCGTGCCGTTCGGCGCGGCATTGATGTGGTCCTCGGCGATGCGCACGACGGAGGTGTTCGGCTCCAATCGCAGCAGCGGGTTCGACGGCAACCGATTCACGAACTGCCCTAGTTGCTCGGGCACCAGGGCCTTGGACGTGATCGCGACGAAGTAGGTTCCGGTCACCAAATTGATCGAGCCGGCGAACGGATCAAGCGCCCCGACGCTGCCGCGATTCAGGTCCGACACATTGGCGCCGCCCAGCGGCTGCGCTTGGTCTTCCTGAATATTCGAGTCGGTGCTGGTGTAGATCAAGCGACCGTTCGAGTCGTAGATCGAGATCATCGTGTCGGGACGCGCCATGCCGTCCGCGTAGTCGATGTCGAACGTCGCGGCCAGCACCGCCGACGTCGCCGTCTCGAGTTCGCTGTAGGTCACATCCAACTGATACCAGTCGACGTCGGTGCCCGGGTTCGCCGTCTGGGCGATGTTCCCCGCGACGCTGAGCGCGCCGCGATCCGACGTGAGCAGGTTGCCCAGGTTCTGCGCTTGGCCGAGCGTGTTGTTGGCGTTCGTGGTCTCCGCCGCTTCGCCCAGCAGCGGCGAGTGAGTCGGCTGGCCCGTGACGGTAATGCCGGTTTCCGCGTAGCGAATATCGCTGTAGCGCACCGCGGTCCCCGCCACTTCGTCCAGCTCGCGCAGACGAATCTGCAGCTGATAGGCGCCCGCGGTGAGGCCGCCGCCGAGCTGCGCGGGATCGAGCAGCTTGCTGGGCGCATCGCCCGACGCCAAGTTGCTGCTGCGGACGCGGATATGGTACGTGTTGCTGTCGCCTTGGCCGGGCAGCACGACTTTGAATCCGGCGTCGCGCGGATTGACCGTGTAACGATCCGGCTCGGTTTCCGTCAGCGGCGAGGCTTTCGTTACGCCGTCGGTGTAGATCTTCGTCGGATCGAGCGTCTCGGCGCCCGAGCTATCGGACAGCACCAAAATATTCCCTGACTCGTCGATCAGTTCGACGACCGAATCAAGCGCCTGCCAAGTGCGGTCGAGGTCGATCCACACCGGCGTGCCGGGCGTCCCCTTGAAGCTGTAGACGTCGATGTCGCCGCGATTGGCGATCGTGCCTTGGACGGTGAAGCCGAGTCGCAGGTTTTCGTCTCCCTGCTTCTCGTAGGCGCCGAGTTCGCCCAAGTACTGAGCGCTAGACGGCGTTCCATTCCGCCCTGCCGGATTCGTGCTCGCCGCTTCGTTCTCCGTGACCGCCGCCACGTTGCGATCGTTCGCGTATTGATCGATGTCGATCCCCGACCAATCGCCCGAATTGCTATCGGTGCCAGGGTTGCGCGGGACCAATTCCAGGAACGACGTCATGACCGAGCTGTTCGAGGTCGGATCGGCCGACCAGGCGAAGGCGGTCGTGATGTCGGCCAAACCGTAGGCTTGACCCAACTGAGCGTCGGTGAACGGCGTCAAATCGGTCGTGTCGATATTGCCCGCCACCGAGAACGTGGCGCCGGCGCCGGTGATCGCCGTATTCAAATCGGGGAACGCGTCGGCGGCCCACCCGTCGTACGTCGCGTTCACCAACTGGGCGCTCGGGACATAGAAGCCGCCGTGCGCAAACCCCACCCGTTCGGCGTTGTCGAGCGTGAAGGCGCGGAAGTCGGCCTGCCCCGGCGTGCCGGTCGTGTACAAGAGATCGTCGCTGATTCCCAGCACGTCTTCGTCGAGGTAGCTGATATAGCGGACGTTGCCCAGCGCATTCGTGCTGCTCAAACGCAACGTGTTGTAAACAATGGCGACGCCGTTATCGAGTCGCGTTTCGACTTCCCAATTCACGGTGCCATTGGCGCCGGCGAACGTACCTCGGCTGATCACGAGGTCGGGCGAGACGAGCGTCGGCGCTTGCGTGATCGTCGTGGCCCCGAGGTTCACCGCGCCGCCGTTCGAACCGACGTCGATGTAGTTGCGGAAGGCGAAAATGTAGTTCTGATTGACCAGCAATTGCGTCGTGCCTTGCATGGTCACGCCGCTGTTGATAATGTCGCCGCCGGCCCCAGGCTGGACTTCGAAATGCCCCACCGTATTGACCGGTACATCGTTGTCGATGAGGGTGCCGTTGTTCACTTCCGGTCCCGTCGGCAACAGCGAACCGCCGCCGGTGGTGGAATCGCCGTTATTCGTATCAACCTGCGGCGAACCGTCCGGTTGCAGACCGGCGCCGACCGAGTCGTCGGTGATGGACGTCATGACGACCGGGAAGCCCGGCAGACCGAGCACCTGGAGGGTGCCGCCGATGCGGTCGTCGATTTCCAGCGGTCGACCATTGACGACGATGCCCGCCGCATCGGGCACATTGGGATTATTGCCGCCCGCATCCTGGCTTTGCGACTTGATCACCAAGCTCTGCCCCGGATTGCTTTCCAACCGCAGGCCGCCGTAGGTGTGGAAGTCGTAAACGTAGATGGTGTCGAGCAACACGTGAACGATGTCCGTATCGTCCCAGACGCTTTCCGTCGTCAGCGTCTCGCCGCGCACCACCATTCCGTTGATCGCATTATCGCCCAAGCGATTCTGACGAATGAGCGGACCTTGGTTATCGAGGAAGCCCGCCGTGCGATCGATGTCGCCGGTGGTACGGCCGTAGTCGGCCAACGGCGTCGACGTCACGGCGTTGGCGTTGATGCTGATCGCGGGCCCTTGGTTGTGCTGGAGCGTGTTGCCCAGGATGACCGGCTGAGCGCCGCGAACGAAAATCGACGCCGCCTCGTTGAACCCGCGACCAAAGCGACCGGCCGGCGCTTGCCCGCCCAAGCCGTTCTCGTTGTATTCGAAGGTCGAGTTGGTGATGCGCGCATCGGACTGATGGATTTCGACCGGGTTGAACGCCGTGAACGTGCCTTCGACGCGCGTTACGCCGCCCGCCCCTGCGATGACGACGTTGTCGAGGCTGGCCGAGCTGTACGGGCCGATGAACAGCCCCGCCCAATCGCCGGCGCGCGGCGCATTCGGATCGCCGGCCGCATCGAAGACCGTATTCGACTGACCGTCGTTGCGCGTCTGAAACGTGCCGCCGGCGCCGTAGCGATCGTCGCCCAGCGACGTGAAGACCGCTTCCAGCCCGTCTTGCGCTTCGGCGATCAACTGGCCGCCCATGTTCGTGCTGATGCTGGCGCCCGACAACTTCACCATGATCGCCGGATCGATCGCCAAGCGGGCGTCGAGCCGCGGGCGGAGAATCGAGTTCCCCGATTCGACAAGCACCGCAGCCGCGGTCGTGCCAATGTCGGTGTACGTGGTGTCGGTGCCGTTGAGCTGCGCGACCAACGTGTACGTGCCGCCGCCCGTGGCGTCGCTGCGGTACAAACGTCGCTGCGTAAAGCCGGCCGGCGCGGCCGGGATGTTCGCCAAGCGAATGCGATCGCCGTTCTGGATCGCCGTCGTCGTCGACGCGTTCGACGCCAACGCTTCGTTGCCCGAAGCGTCGACGAAGGTGAGTTTGTAGTTGTACGTGCCTTGCGTGAAACTGGCCAAACCGCCGCCCGCCAGACGCGTGGTCGTGGTAAGCGCCAGCGACGGCTTCGTCGTGTACTCGACCGGCCCGCCGGGCGTGCCTTCGATCACCAGGTTTTCATTGAGCACGTGGACGATGTCGCGATCGTCGAACCGCGCCGGCACCGTCAGTTTGCGGAGCGTATTGCCGGCCGGCGTCCGGACGCGCACCAAGAGGCCGTTGATCGAATTCGCATTGCCGGCGGCGTCGATCAAGGCGTTGCCGTGGATGTCGGGTCCAACGCGATCGTAGTCCGACGTGAACGACACGAACTGGTACGGCGGCGAGTGGAAATTGTCTTCTTGGAAGCTGTTCGGGCTGGCCGACATGGCCGCATCGGCGCTCCGGGTGATCGTGTTGAAGATCACCGTCGGCCGCGCATCGACCATGTGAATCGGATTGACCACTTGGGCCACCGACGCCACCACGACCGTGCCGCCGCCGTAGCGGATGTCGGCATTGCTGACGTAATTGAGGAAGATGCCGCGGCTTTCATAGTTCAACCGCGTCGGGTCGGTGGCGTCGACGTCGTTGCGGAACGCCAAGCCGCCCCAGTTGCCCGCTTGCGGCAACACCGTGTCCGGATTCGTATCGCGTCCGATCACCGCATCGTCGTACGAGGTGAAGTAGACGTTCTGCGAGGGGGTGCCGAGGATCTGCAGTGCGCCGCCGCTGCGATCGATCGTCGCCGACGTGCTTCCGACGTTGACCGCCGAACGGCGCATCTTGAAGATCGCCCCGGCATCGACCATCACCGTTACGCCCTTGGGGACGTCGAGCGTCGAGCCGTCGGTGAGCGACGAACCGAGGGAATTGAAGCCGATTTCGTAGGGTGCGTTATCGCCCAGCGTCGTCGCGACGCCGTCGGTTCCGTTGTTCCCCAAGACGCGGACGATCTGGCCCGGCTGAGCCGATGCCAAGGCGGTCGCCAAGTTGTTTCGCGGACTGGCCAACGTGCCCGTCCCGCCCGCGGCCGCCGACTTATCGACGTAGATCGTGTTCGCCGGCGTCTGGGCGCGGAACCAGAAATTGAACACGCCGCCCGGCGTGCCGTCGCCGTCGCCGTCCAGCTTCACGCCCGTCGCATCGACGATCGTCTCCGTCGCCTGGGGACGGAAATTAAACCGCAGGTCGTACTGCCCCTGCGACGTGCCGCCGATGCCGCTGTCCTCGATCGTCGGATCATAGCTGGTGTTCCCCGACGCACTCACGCCGACCCAGTACGTACCGGGCTCCAGCGTCATCTTGATGTACGAATCCTTGCTGAAGTAATCGTCGTTCTGCGAGACCAACTGCTTTTCTTGACCGACGATGACCCCGTTGGAGTCCTTGATGTCGACCAGCTTGTACAGCCGCAGGGCCGTATCGAGCTGGCTGGAGTTGAATCGCCGCTCGGCGATCGTTTCCGCCGTGAATTCGCCGGTCTCGGTCAGCGTGAACTTGTACATATCGATGTCCTTGCTCTCCGGCCGAAACTGCCGTTGCAAGTGCACGATATCCGCTGCCCCCGGGAACACCGGTTCGACCGCATTGTCGAACTGCAAGCCTGGGTTGCTGAATTGCTGCGAGCTGTTGACGTTCGTCAGCGGGTTGGTGGTCGGCACGGGGCCGTCCTGCCCCATCACGTTGCCCGGCGGCAAGTCGTAGGTCCCGCCCAGTCCAAGCACCGACCCAATTTCGTGATAGGCGCGCTGGAACCACGTTCCCCCGTAGCTGTCATCCCACGCTTCGACCGCTTCCAACACCACGGCCGGCCCGATGGCGGTCGTCCCCGACACGCTGTACGGATAACCGGCGCCGGTCGGGATGAACGGATTCACCGACCGCATGTCGCCCGTCACGACCGCCAGCCCCTGGTCGGCCGTCTCAATGAACTGAATGCCCGAGACTTCGCTGATCTGCTGGAAGATCTCACGCGCTCGCTGCTTCTGGTTTTCGGTGATCAGATTCGACAGGGCGTTGCCCTGCGGGTCGAAGCCGTACAGCGAGCGGAAGTTGTAACGGACGGTGGTGATGCCGGCCGTCGTATCGGCGGCGTCCGGCACGTGCTGAGTGATGTTGATGTCGCGATGTCCCGGCTCCTGGTTGTCGCCTGGGAAATCGAGCGTGTAGACCTGCGGGTCGATCGCCGACGAGTAGATCACGCCGGTGGAGCTCAACACGCCCAAATCGGCCGCCGTATCGAAGCTCGATCCCTGTCCGCTGTTCCAAACCAGTTGCAACGACAACGGCGTCGCATTGGCGGCCGCCACGTTCGCACTGGCATCGCCCGAGACGATCGTCGCCTTGACGATTTGATTGGCCGCGGCGTTGGCGTTGATCGCGTTTACCAACTGCTGCGCGGTCGTCTGGCTGCCCGGCGAGTTGTTGACGACGACGTAAATGCGATTGCCGTACACCGTCACCACCGGCGCGACGCCCAAGCCCAAATTGGCCCGCGAGATCGTCACGGCCGCGCCGCCGCCGGCCTCGCCCGGCGTGACCGAGTCGAAACGGACGTTCACCAAATTACCCGTGTTCAAGTCCGACGACACCGTGGCGGTCGGCGACTGCTGCTGCGGCGCCAGCGGATTCGATTCGCTGGTCCCAATACGCAACCGGAACGTCCCGGCGCCGGTCGGCAACGAGTCGAGGTTCGAGGAGAACGTGAGCGTCGCCTTGTTCAGCGTCGGATCGTACGACACGGACGTCGGCAGGTAAGTCGTGTCGTCCGTGTTCTCCACCGTGTCGCGAGTATAGATCAGGCGGTAAAACGCCGGATTCACGACGCTCGGGTTCGGCGCGATCTGCCCCGTCGTCACCGCCGTGGGATACAGATCGTCCTCGTTGAAGTAGACGTCGACTTGATTGCGGCGCTGATTCAACGTGCCGTTGGCCAAGCGGTCGATCGGCTGCGGCACCACCGCCAACACCAACGCTCCCAGGTCCAACTCGAATTCGCGCTGCACGTCGCGACCGCCGTTGAACACTTCGCCTTGATCGTTCTTCAGCGCAAACGAGGTCGATCCAAAAATGTCGATGTGATAGCGATCGTCGACCAGCCGATCCTTGAAGCGCGCGATGATTTCGCGATCCGATTCGCCGCGACCGATGAAGCCGGGATTCAAGAGGACGTCGTTAGCTCCCCCCAGCGTGACGGTCGTGTTGGCCGGGACGTTCGTGGCGACGTCGGTCGTCGCATTGCCGCCGATAATCGACGCCCGCAACAGAGCGCTTGATAACGTATTGTTATTGAGCGCGTTCACCAGTTCCGAGGCGCGAGTCTTGCTGCCGGTCGTGTTATTCAGCTGGACCGTAATGGTTTGGCCGCTGACGGCGATGACCGGCTGGGCGCCGACGCCCAAGTTGGCCTTGGTGAAGACCAAGTTCACGCCGTTCCCAGCGCTGCCCGCCGTCGTCGCAATAAACCGAAACTTGACCGCGTTCGACGTGCTCAGGTCGGTCATCGCCGAAGCCGCGTTCGCGCCAGTCAGGGTGAGCGGCGAGAAGTTGACGGCCGGGGCGGCGATGTTCGTCGATCCCGAGCCGGAGGTGATGCTGGCCGAGACTAGCGACGAGGCGGTCGCATCGGCATTGAGCGCAGTGACCAGGTCCTGCGCCGTCGACGGGCCGCGGAAGTTGGTGTTCAGCGTGGCCGTAATCACATTGCCATTGACGGCGATCGTCGGGAGTCCGATTCCGCCGAAGTCGCTCTTCGCAACCACAATCTGGATGCCGTTTTGCGACGTCCCCAGCGACTTCGCGGCGAAGGTCAATTGGACCGCGTTGTTGGTGTTGAAGTCGGAGATGGCGCTGGCCGGCGTGAAGACGCCGTCGTTGCCGGCGCGCCAGATCTGCACCCCCGTCACGGTGTTGAAGTCCAGCACCTGGTTCTCGTCGAACCGGAAGGTCAGGTCGAGCGGCGCAACATCAAGCGTTTCATTCGCTTGCAGCAAGTGGCCGTCGTCCGGCAAAATCCCCACCAACTGGGGACCGGCCATCATGCGACGGTCTTCGAGCGGCTCGAGATGCAAAGGCTGCGACAGTCGCTGGCGCAGAAGCTGCCGCAACTGATTTTCCTTCTTACGGTTACCACGCATCGCAGATCGCCGATTGGACATGAAATACAGCCTCTGTTCCGACAGTCATCGAGCGGCCCATGCGAACGCTCTCCCCGCCACTTCTGCGGAGGAGAAGATTGGTCGCAAAACTGCGTCGAATGGGCAATTGAGATTATCTGTTGGCGACGAGCCAAATCATCATCGCCGGATTATAATTCCGGTGGAAACCAATGCAACGAAATTGCTTTTCGCCGGTAGTTCCGTCACGGCCAAGGTTTCCGACGAGTCGAATCGTGCCGATTAGGGTGCGAGGGACGACATAATCGGAGCAGCCCGCAGGCCGCAAGAGAACTCATCAAAGAATCTTGAAGTTTTCTTGCATTTCGTATTCAAGGAGGTGATAATCGGGCCCGGTTCTCCATTCCTGCATGGCTAAGGATGGACTTCTTACTGCACACCCACAAGGGAGCCACCATGCGCATCGTCAGCCCCGCCGCGGTCCTCTTCCTGACCGCAATCGCTGCCGTAGCACCAGCACGCGTTCACGCCGAAGACCCGCCCGCCGCGACCCCGCCCGCCGCCACTTCACCCGCCGCAAGCCCTCCGGCTAAACCCGCCGCGCCAGGACTAGGAAACCCCGGCCAGCTCACCGCCGTCGATGTCGAATCGGGGCGTTCCCAGGACAACGCCTTCATCCTCTCTGGTCGCGACGCTGCCCAACAGCTGGTCGTCACCGGCAAGTACAACTCCGGACAAGTCCGCGACTTGACGAGCAAAGTCCAGTACAAGACCGAACCCGAGGGGATCGTCGCCGTCGATCAAACCGGCTACGTCACGCCGCTGAAGGAAGGCGCCGCTAAGGTGCTGGTCCAAGCAGACGGCGGCATCCAGAACGCCGTCGCGGTCACGGTGAAGAACATCGAGACCGACGTACCGGTCAACTTTCCGAATCAAGTCGTCCCGGTCTTCACGAAATACGCCTGCAATGGCGGTGGATGCCACGGTAAGTCGGGTGGGCAAAACGGTTTCCGTCTCTCGCTGCTCGGCTTTGAACCGACCGAAGACTATGAGTATCTGGTGAAGGAAGGGAAGATGCGTCGTCTCTTCCCGGCCGCCCCGGATCGCAGCTTGCTCCTGCAAAAGGCAACGGCCGTCCTGCCTCACGGCGGCGGTCACCGCATCGACGCCGACTCGCCCGCCTACCGCCTGCTCCGCCGCTGGATCGAGCAAGGCATGCCTTACGGCAAAGAGACGGATCCGCAGGTGACGCACATCGAAGTGCTCCCGAAGGAGCGCCTCATGGAACGCGAAGGGACGCAACAGCTGGTCGTCGTCGCCCATTACTCAGACGGCTCAACGGAAGATGTCACGCGCACCACGCAATTCGACTCCAACGACGCCGAAATGGCGGAAGTGAGCGTCACCGGCCTCGTGAAGACGGCTCAGTTGACGGGCAGCGTCGCCGTGATGGCGCGTTACCAAGGACACGTCGGCGTGTTCCGCGGCACGGTCCCGCTCGGCCTTCCGGTCGACAACCAGCCGAAGGCGAAGAACTTCGTCGATGAGTTGGTCTACGGCAAGCTCAAGGCGCTGGGACTCCCGTCGTCGAACCTGTGCGACGATGCGACGTTCATTCGCCGCGTGACGGTGGATGTGGCGGGGCGCCTGCCGACGCTGACCGAATCGGAAGCGTTCCTGCAGGACAAAGACCCGAACAAGCGCGAAAACTTGGTCAACCGCTTGCTGGATAGCACCGATTACGCCGACTACTTTGCCAACAAGTGGGCGGCCATCCTGCGGAACAAGCGACGCCAAGACAGCGACAAGCAGGCCACCTACGCGTTCTACGACTGGATTCGAATGAGCCTGTATGAAAACCGGCCCTACGATCAGTTCGTTCGCGAAGTGCTCACCGCGACCGGCGAACCGGGCAAGAACGCGCCGGTGTCGTGGTACCGCGAGGTGAAAGATCAGTCGGCTCAAGTCGAAGATACCGCGCAGTTGTTCTTGGGCTTGCGAATCCAATGTGCACGCTGCCACCACCACCCGTTCGAAAAGTGGAGCCAGCAGGACTACTACGGATTCACCGCGTTCTTCTCGCAAGTGGGACGCAAGAAAGGGGATGAGCAGAACGAAGAGCGGATTTTCCACCGCGTCGGCGTTGCTCAGGCCCGCAATCCGAAGACGGGCAAGGACGTGAAACCGACGGGACTCGGCGCCCAAACGCTCGAACTGTCGCCGGAAGTCGACCCGCGCCACGCGCTGGTCGACTGGATGGCCGATCCTTCGAACCCGTTCTTCGCCAAGTCGCTGGTGAATCGCTACTGGAAGCACTTCTTCGGTCGCGGACTCGTCGACCCGGAAGACGACATGCGCGTCACCAACCCGGCCACGAACCCGGCGTTGTTGGATGCCCTTGCGAAGGACTTCGTGGATCACAAGTTCGATCTGAAGCACGTCATTCGCACGATCTGCAACTCGAACGTGTATCAGTTGAGCGCCGAACCGAACGAATGGAATCGCGACGACAAGCAAAACTTCTCGCGTTACTATCCCAAGCGATTGAACGCGGAAGTGCTGCTCGACGCAATCGACCAAGTGACCGGCACGTCGACCGCGTTCGGGCCGATCCCGGCCGGCACGCGCGCCGTCCAATTGCCGGACAACGGTTTCAACTCGTACTTCTTGACGGTCTTCGGCCGTCCCGAATCCAGCAGCGCCTGCGAATGCGAACGTTCGTCGGAAGCGAACCTCGCGCAAAGCCTGCACTTGCTGAATTCGGGCGAAATCCAAGGCAAATTGACGGCCGGCAACGCCCGCGCCGCCCTGTTCGCCGCCGACGCCAACAAGCCGGCGCCGCTCAAGATTCGCGAACTCTACCTGCTCGCCTTCTCCCGTGAACCGTCGGCCGACGAAACGGCCATCGCGGTCGCTCACATTGAGAAGAACAAGCAGGACTCCAAGCGCGCCTACGAAGACATCGTGTGGGCGCTGATCAACACCAAGGAATTCCTCTTCAACCACTAAACGTGGTGAGTCGAGAATCACGTTCCGCCGCCGGTCGCCGCCGGCGGCGGAACGCCAGTTTTTGGCGACCCGCGTCGCCGACGAAATAGCAAGTCGAGTTCCGGCGTCATGCCGGCTCGAAGCGTCCTTCCTGTCGCACGCATCCCGAGTTGATCGACGGGCGTTCGACAAACCCTCCTTACCCACAGCCGAGTCCGCCGACGGTCGTCCGATCGTCTCCTGCGGCTCGTCTTGCTTCCTTTGCAGGAGCCGTCGCAATGCTGGGAGTGACTCCGTTCGCTCGCCGATGCCTTACCCATTTCGCCCGATCGCCACGAATTGCCAGCCCGCGATCGGCCGTTCGGAGCGCTTCGTGGCGGAGCCCACAAGGCTTGACGCTGTCGCTGTCGCTATGCCTGTCGCTCGCTGCTTCGTCCGTGTGGGCGCAGTTGCCGACGCCGCAGCTCACGTCCGTCTACCCGCCGGGCGCCAAGCAAGGCGGAACCGTGGACGTGACGATCGGCGGCGCGGATCTCGACGAAGCCGACCGACTGCTGTTTTCGCATCCCGGCATCACGGCGACGGCGAAAATGACCGACGCGACCGAATTCATGAAGGGGCCGCGACCAACCGGCAATGCGTTCCAGGTGAAGGTCGCCGCCGAGGTGCCGCCGGGGAACTATGAAGCGCGGGCTGTCAATCGATTCGGCGTTTCAAACCCTCGCACGTTCGTCGTTAGCGCTCAAGACGAAGTCGTCAAGGCAGGCGGCAACAATCAGCCAGACAAAGCCCAAGAACTGGCGCTCAACGCGGTCGTCAATGGCCGCTCCGACGGCAACGCGCGCGACTTCTACAAAGTGACGCTCGCCGCCGGTCAACGGGTGTTGGTCGAGTGCTGGGCCGAACGCATCGATTCGCGGATGGACCCGACGCTGGTGGTGCTCGGTCCTGACGGACGTGAACTAGCGCGCAATCGCGATTTGGAACTGAGCGACGCCGTGATCGATTTCACGGCCCCGGCGGCCGGCCAGTACGTGATCGGCCTCTATGACTTTGTCTTCGCGGGCGGCGCCGAACACTTCTATCGCCTGTCGGTGCACACGCGTCCGAAGATCGACTTCGTTTTCCCGCCTTCCGGCCCCGCCGGCTCGAACAACAACTACACGATCTACGGTCGAAATCTGCCCGGCGGCCAGCCGGCGGACGGAGTCGTGCTGGACGGCCGCGTCCTGCAGAAGGTCGCCGCGCCGATTGCGATTCCTGCAGACGTCAACGCGTTGTCATCCGCTGCGGGTCTGATCACGCTGCCGCGTTCGACGACGTTGGATCGAGTGGAATTTCGATTGCCCGGTTCGGATCCCGTCTCGGTCGGCGTGACGCACGGTCCGCAAGTGATCGAGCAGGAACCGAATGATACGACGGCGCAGGCGCAGAAAATCACGGTGCCTTGCGAGTTCGCCGGACAGTTCTATCCCAAGCGCGATCACGACTGGCTGCAGTTCGACGCCAAGAAGGGAGATGTCTTCGTACTCGAAGTCCTCTCGCATCGTCTGGGACTCGATTGCGATCCCTTGTTGGCAGTGAAGAAGGTCGGCAAGAACGACAAAGGCGAAGAGGTGCTGACCGATATCGCCACGGTCGATGATCCGGGCGATCGCAACGCCCGCATCGGCGGCGATTTCGACACGTCGACCGACGACCCGTCGTACAAGTTCACGGCGCCGGAAGATGCCGCGTACCGCGTGCTGCTCCGCGATCAGTTCGGCGACTCGCGCACCGACCCGCGCAACGTTTATCGCCTTGTGGTCCGCAAAGATGAACCCAACTTCCGCGCCCTCGTGGTCGCTCAAGCGCCCGGCGTTCCCGGCCAGCCCGCCGTGCCGCTCGGCGTCCCCGTGCTGCGTCGCGGCGGCACGGCCACGCTGCAACTGAGCCTCGAGCGCCTTGATGGCTTCGAAGGCGAAGTCGTCGCGACCGTCGAAGGCTTGCCGGCCGGCGTGACCTGCCCTGGCGCGGTGCTCGGTGGAAATGCCTCCTCCGCCTCGCTCGTATTCACGGCGACCGAGGATGCGGCCGCGTGGGCCGGGCCGATTCGCGTGGTCTGCAAGTCGCAAGTCGGCGGCAAAGAGACGGTGCAAGTCGCACGCCCCGGCGCCATCTCGTGGGGCACGCCGAACCGCCAAGCAACTCCCCCGGCCTTCCGCGCCACGCGCGATTTGGTGCTGGCCGTCACTGACAAAGAGGTCGCGCCGGCGTTCGTGAAGGCCGGCGACGACCAAGTTTGGGAAACGTCGCTCGGCGGCAAACTCGAAGTGCCGGTGAGCCTCGTACGACGCGGCGAGTACAAGGAAGCGGTGAAGCTCACCGCCGTCGGTCTGCCGAACGAAATCAAACCGGCCGAGATCAACCTCGATCCGAACACGGCCGCCGGTAAGTTGGAGATTCCGGTCACCAATCAAGCGACGAAGCCGGGCGTTTACACCTTCTTGCTCCGTAGCGACACGAAGATGAAGTACGCGCGCAATCCCGACGCCGTGAAGGCGGCCGAAGAGGATCAAGCGGTCGTCGTGCAGCGCGTGATGGAACGCGACAAGCTGGTCAAGGACGCAACCGCCGCCAAGGATGCCGCGACCAAGGCCGCTCAGGACTTGGCCGCCGCCGCCAAACAGGCGGAACAAGCCAAGACCAACGCCGCCAACGCCTCGAAGCAAGCGGCTGAGGCTGCCAAGCAGGCGGCGGACAAACTGGCGGCGGCGAAAGACGCCGCTTCCAAGAAAGCCGATGATCAAGCGCTCGCTCAGGCCGCCGCCGCCGCTCAGAAAGCGGCCGACGACGCGGCGGCTGCCGCGAAGACGGCCGCCGACGCGGCGACCGCCGCCGACGCCGCCTTCAACGATGCTCAGGCGAAAGCCAAAGCGGCCGAGGAAGGTCGAGTGAAATCGGAGCAGACGCTGAAGGACGCTCAAGCGGCGCTCACCGCGGCCAATCAGAAGAAGACGGAGGCCGACAAGCGAGTCAACGATGTGAAAGCGGCCAATCAGCCGAAGGACGTCAACCTGCCGATCTTCTCGACCCCGGTCAAACTGCGAGTGGTCGCCACGCCGCTGAAGCTGACGGTCGGCGCGCCGCAAGTCGCCGTCAAACAGGGTGAAAAGGCCGAACTGGTCGTCAAGCTTGAACGCCTCTACGGCTTCGCCGACGCGGCCGAAGTCACGCTCGAACTGCCCGGCGGGCTGAAGGGGGTCGCGGTCCCCAAAGTGACGCTCGCCAACGGCCAGGCCGACGGCAAGCTCGAACTGACGGCCGACAAGACGGCGACGCCGGGTGAACACTCGGTGACGATCCGCGTGAAAGCCAAGTTCAACAATGTGAATGTCGAGACGGTCGAAAAGGTCGTCGTCAAAGTGGACCCGGCGTCGTAATTCGGCGCCCTCCCGCCCCCCTTTACTGCTCGTCCAATCGTCCTACCAAGCCATAGGTTGAAACTGTATGCGTTGGAACCCTCTTCACCAGCAAGTGCTGTGGTCTGTCGCGGTTGTCTGGAGCGTGGTGCTATTTGCCGCGCCCGCCGCCAGCCGCGCTGAAGACAAAGTGCAACCGATTTCGATCGCCGACGTGAAGCACGAAGGACCGGTCGACTTTGAGAAAGAGATCCTGCCGATCCTGCGTCGCAGTTGCTTGGCGTGCCACAACGCGACGAATAAGGAAAGCGATTTGGTGCTCGAGTCGCCTGCGGCCATCTTGAAGGGCGGCGGCGAAGGACCGTCGGTAGTGCCCGGCAAGCCGGCCGAAAGCCTCCTTTTGCAGCTCGCCGCGCATCAAAAAGAGCCGGTGATGCCGCCCAAGGGGAACGACGTCAAAGCGCGCAACATGACCCCCGAAGAACTGGGGCTCCTTAAGCTTTGGATTGAACAAGGCGCCAAGGGCGAAGTGACCGGCGCCAGCGCTCCGATCAAGTGGCAATCGCTGCCGCCGGGCGTGACCCCGATCTTCGCCGTCGCCGTCACCGGCGATGGACAATACGCCGCTGCGGGGCGCGCGAATCAGATCTTCATCTACCATGTGCCGAGCAAGCGGGAAGTGGGCCGATTGACCGATCCCGCCTTGCTCACTTCCGGCGTCTACAAGAACCCGGGCGTCGCCCATTTGGACCTCGTCCAGGCCCTCGACTTCAACCCAGCCGGCGACTTGCTCGCCTCCGGCGGTTACCGCGAAGTGAAGCTCTGGCGGCGTCAGCAAAATGTGAAGGCCGCCGAGTTCGCAGGATTGGAAGGCGCACCGCGGTCGTTGGCCCTCAGCGGCGACGGCAAATGGGCCGCGATCGGCGACGACGCGGGCAAGATCAAGGTGTATGACGTCAGCAATGGGCAGCCGTCGAAAGTGCTCGCCGGCCACACGGGTCCCGTGACGGGCCTGCGGTTCACCGCCGACAACGCTCGCTTAGTGTCTGGTTCACACGACAAGACGGTCCGCGTTTGGAACTTGGCCGACGGCGCCCCTGCCGGGCAATTCGAAACGGCCGCTCCGATCAACGCCCTCGCGCTGGTCGCCGAAGGAAAGCAGATCGCCACCGGCGGTGCGGACAACGTCATTCGGCTTTGGGACTACGCTGCCGCGACGGCCGCCGAGAAGCCGGCCGAACCGCTCAAGCCGGTCAAGGAAATCCCCGGCCACGGCGGCCCCGTCACGTCGCTCGCGATCCTCGCCGCCAACGGCGCCGAACTGGTCTCGGGCAGCGCCGACGGTACGATTCGCGTGTGGAACGTGGCGCAAGGCAATGCAGTCCGTCAAATGAATCATGGCGGTCCGGTCGAAGCGATCGCAGTGCGAGCCGACGGTCAACGGATCGCATCGGTAAGCGCCAACAACTCGGCCAAATTGTGGAACGCGACGAACGGCCAGCAGACCTTCGAGTTGAAAGGCGACTTCCGCGCCAAGATCAAGGTCGACGAAGTGACGCGCGCCGTGGCGCTCGCGAAACGCAACGTCGACACGGCCAAGAAAGACCTCGACGAAGCCAACAAGCGCAAGACGGCCGAAGAAGAGAACGCGAAGAAATCGGACGAGGCGCTGAAGAAGGCGGACGAAGACTTTAAGAAGAAGGACGAGGCGGCCAAGCAGCCCGTCGCCGACAAAGAAGCGGCCGACAAGGCGCTCGCGGAAGCCACCGCGGCCAAGACGAAAGCCGAAGAAGCCAAGAAGGCGGCCGATGAAGCGGCGCCGAAAGCGAACGAAGCGTTGACGAAGGCGAAGACCGAACTCGACAACGCCAACAAAGCGGCGACCGACGCGGCCAACGCCGCCAAGGCGGCCGCCGAAAAATTCGCCAAGGCGACCGAAGCGGCCAAGGCCGATGCGAACAACCAAGGCTTGGCCGACGCCGCCAAAGCGGCGGAGAAGGAATCGCAAGATGCCGAAGCGAAGAGCAAGGCGGCAGCCGAAGCCAAGACGGCGGCCGAAACGACCTTCCAGGCAGCCGACGCCGCGAAGAAAGCGGCCGACGAAGCCAAGAAGAAGGGCGATGAAGAATTCAACAAGGCGAACACGGCCCTCACCCAAGCCGACCAAAAGGTGAAGCAGGTCACGCCGGTCGCGACCAAAGCGGTCGACGAAAAGAACGCCGCCGATCGCGCCCTGAAAGCCGCGCAGCGCGGTCTCGAACGCGCCAAGGAAGCAGTCGTCAAAGCGACCGAAGCCCTCCCCATGTTCGACGCCTCGGTGAAGCAAGCCGAAGAAGGCGTGAAGCAAGCGGAAGCGAATCTGGAAGCTGAAAAGAAGGCCGCAGCAGAGATGGAAAAACCGATTCGCACCGTCGCTTTCTCGCCCGATGGACTCACCGTCGCCACCGGCGGCGACGACCAAATGGTGCACACTTGGGACGTCGAAACGGGCGCCCCGATTGAACGCTTCCAAGGTCAAGGGGCCAATCCCAGCGTCCTGGCGTACTTGGCCAACGATCGCCTGTTGTCCGGCGCAGCGAACAAGACGGCCGTCGTCTGGTCGACCGCCATCGAGTGGAAGCTGGAGCGCACGATCGGCAATCCCGACATGGGCGACAAATTCACCGATCGCGTCACGGCGCTCGACTTCAGCCCCGACGGCAAGGTGCTCGCCACCGGCGGCGGCGAGCCGTCGCGCAGCGGCGAAGTCAAGTTCTGGAACGTCGAGAACGGCGAACTGATCTCGGCGCTCAAGGACCCGCACAGCGATACCGTGTTCGGACTTGAGTTCTCGCCGGACGGCAAGATCATCGCCAGCTGCGGGGCGGATCGCTTTGTGAAACTGCACCAAGTCGCCGACGGTAAATTCGTCCGCTCGTTCGAAGGCCACACCCACCACGTGCTGGGAGTGAGCTGGCGGGCTGACGGACGAGTGCTGGCGAGCTGCGGTGCGGACACGGCGATCAAGGTTTGGGACGTGCGGACCGGCGATCAACAGCGCACGATCCAAGGGTTCGGCAAAGAAGTGACCTCGATTCGCTTCGTGGCCGACACTGACAATGTGGTCGCGTCCTCCGGCGACAAGACCGTGCAGCTGAAGAACTCCGCCAACGGCGGCAACGCCGCGAACCTCGGCGGCGCTGGCGACTACATGTACTCGGCCGCCGCCACGGGCGACGGCAAGCTGATCATCGGCGGCGGACAAGACAGCGTCGTCCGAGTGTGGAACGCCAACGGACAGCCGTTCGTCAGCTTCGAAGCTCCCAAGCCTCAGCCGTAGGTCATCACGTCGTACCGTGTTTGGAGTGCACAGCGTCGCCGTCAACGGTCGACGGCGACGCGGAGCTTCGCGGCGTTCCGGGCTGATTTGGTCTCCCATTTGCGATCGGATTCGCGATTCGATTCGCGATCCGTTTCGAGTACGAGTACCGCTGCGCTGAGTACGAGTACGAAATCTGGGAAAGCCCGGGAGTCGAAAGCGGGGCGGGCGGGACGTGTTGGGGGATAACAGGCTGGAAGCCTGTTCTACGGCTAGATGGCGCTTTTGCCGCGTTCGGGGCCGCCGATTTGGCGGCAATCGTCGAGCGGCAGGATGAAGATTTTGCCGTCGCCGATGTTGCCTTCGACGCCCGTGCGGGCGATGTGCGTCAGGGCGTCGAGCGTCTTTTCGAGAAAGTCGTCGTTGACGGCGATCTCCACGACGATCTTCCGCAAGAGATTCGTCTTGTACTCGCTGCCGCGATAGTAGGCCTGCTGGCCGCGTTGGCGAGCGTAGCCTTGGGCGTCGAGCACCGTCATACGCTCGACCTCGATCTTCGCGAGCGCTTCGCGCACCGCCTGCAGCTTCGTCGGTTGAATCACGGCCATGATCAGCTTCATCGGGCTACCTCTTGTCGCCGTTATAGTGGCGGCCGCATCGGGCAACTAGGGGCCCGCCCCCCCTCGCACACCAACAACTCGTCGTCGCAGGTGCAATTCCACTTCAGGTGAAGACTTCGGTACCATAGCAGGCGATTCAGGCACAGCTGTTGCTCGCGGCCCCTTCCGTACTCCCAGTGATGAGTCGCACCATGAAACTCAAGTTTGGAATGCTCCAAGTCGCCGGAATCGTCGCCGTCGGCTTGTCAACTCAACTCTCCGCACAAGCGCCGCCGTCGCCCAGCCAGCCGCTGCCCACGCGATCGGACTTCAAAAACCCCCTCGGCGCAGCCGTCCCAAAGCCGGCCGCGCCCGACCTCCTCAAGGAAGCACGGGAGGCGGTCGGCAAACGACAGTTCGATCGAGCTCGCGAACTGTTCGCGGCCGTCGTTCGAGCCGACCCAACCAACCGCGATGCGGCTCTCGAGTACGCCGACACGTTCTATGCGGAGGATCGGTACGAAGAGTCGTTGGTGGAGTTCGGGAAAGTCGCCGACGCGTTTCCGCGCTTCGACAAGGTGTACCACTGGCGCGGCGACGCCTATCGCAACTTGAAGCGGTTTGCGGAGGCTGAGTCGGACTACACGCGTGCGCTCGAACTCTCCCCCAAGTCGTCGATCTACCTGCTTGAACGAGCGAAAGTCAGGGCCGAACAAGGTCGGCATGCCGACGCGATCGTCGACGTTTCGGTGGCGCTGCGTCTGACCAAGCTCGACGACATGCGAGCTCAGCTTCTCACGGCCCGCGCTGGCTTTTCGCAGCGACGCGGCGACGCGGACTCAGCGCTCGCCGACTTCGTCGCGGCGGCCAATTTAGAGCCGGAAAATGCTGGCTATCTCAACGCGGCCGCCTGGCAACTCGCAACTTCCCCCTCGCCTGAACGGCGCAACGCCGCTCTGGCGCTGGAATGGGCCACTCGCGCCTGTGCGTTGACGAAGTACGAGAACCCGAACTACCTCGACACGCTGGCCGCCGTCTGCGCGGAGAACGAGCAATTCGAGCAGGCGGTCGCTCTGCAACAAACGGCGATCGAATTGGCGTCCGAAGCCGCGCGACCGGCGATGGCGTCGCGTCTGGAAATGTACCGCGAAAAGCGTCCCTTGAGCTCCCGCCCCAGTGATCCCAACGAGAACGAGAAGACGCCCCCCGCCGCGCCCAGTGCGCCCGAGCCGCCGCAGCCCTAAGTTCACTCGCGCAGCGTTCCCAACACGACACACCATCAGCCGTCAATCCAACATGAACTTTCGCCTGTCCCAGCTCATCCGGCTAGCCTGCGTCCTCAGCCTCCTCCTCGTCGCCCAAGCCGCGTGGTCCATCGAACCGCGCGTCGTCAGGCTGCCGGGGCGCCCCCCCGCCGAAAACGAATCGATCGACTGGGGCAACTGGACCGTGTCCTACCGCCAACCTTACTTCCCCAACTCGATGCTCTACAGCGCCAACCACGATACGCTTGCCGCCGCCCAAGCGTCCGCCCAAGAACTCATTCGCACTCACAAGGGAGAAGGGAAGTTTCGCTTGAGCGAGGTGCTGATCGAAGGCACCCCCGTTTATCGGCCGGCGAACACGGCCCTGGTTCGCGATTACCTCCAGGAAATGATGGATCACCGCGGTCGTCGCGAACCCGATTTGGAAGCCGCCTACAAAGGGAGCAAGGCGAAACAGATCGGCGACTACCTGGGTGCTCGCGAAGTGAAAGACGGCCCCCTGGGATCGGTGCTCGGCGACTACGGCACAGCCGTCCAAATGGCTTACGACAACGCAGTGACGCTCAAAAAGAAAGCGATCCCCGCTGCCGAGAAAGCGGTCGACGAGGCAGCAGAAAAGACAAACCAGTCGCTCGCCGCACTGCTCGGTTCCCAACTCGATCTAGCCTACGAACAGCAGTTGCCCAAATCCTTGGAACTTCGCAGCGCCAGCCTGGACGCGTCGGCGAGCGACGAGCAGCGCAGCATCGAGCGTCTTCTCAATGCGGCCGCAGCCGCCGACAGCCAACCCGAACGCGACCGAATCCAGCGCGAACTCGCGGAGATCGCCGACAATCGTTCGTTCGCCCAAGTGATGCAAAGGGAAGCCTCGGGCTATTCGGTGCGAGCCTATGCCAGTCGTCTACGGGCTCGCGTCGCAAAAGACTCCTCTTCGCTGTCCCAAGCCCTGCAACCGAAAGAGGCGAATCCGAAGCCCGATTCGGCCCCGGCGCCAGTCGGTCCCAAGCTGGAAGGCACCGAATGGGCTCAAACCCAGAATCTCTTCACATTGCGGATCATGGAATTTGGCCCCAACGGAAAAGTGGTAGGGCGCTTCAACGTGGAGGCGTCGCGTAAAGAAGGCAAATGGGTCGCAACCGGCCCGAACACAATCAAAGGGGACTTTGGGAGCTTCGGCGATTTCATCGCGGAGCTCAAAGACGGCCGCTTGGAAGTGAAATGGGATTATCGCCCCGGCGCATATAGTCAACGAACCGTCTTGAATCGCCGCTAGTCGGCGCGGATGCAATGCCGCCAAAAAAATCGCCGCGACGCCCCTGGCGGGGCTCGCGGCGAAAGGGTTGATGGCAAGTGGTTGATGGTCGAGAGTGGCGGAAGTAACAGGCTGGAAGCCTGTTCTACGGGGAGGCGACCGTGATGCGGGCGTCGAGCACCTTTTGGATGCGGCTGGCCGTCTCCTGCAGGTGAGCGCGCGAGTAGCTATCGAGCTTCACGTTGCTCTTGAGCATCTGGTCGATGCGGGCGGCGAGCGACCCGAGTTCCGCGTAGGCGATCGTCTGGCAATCATCGGGCGCTCCCGACTTGCCCAAGGCGATGTTCGACAACTGACGCAAGTACGAACGCTGCAGATTGCGACGCACGCTGCTGATCGCCGGCTTCCGGTTGTTGAAGTCCCCTTCCTTCACCGTGTCGACTTCCGAGTAGACCGCCTTCGTCAGGCGTTCGATGAGCTCCGCGGTCGTCAACGCATCCTGATCGGCCGCCACGCGCAGCTCCGCATCGTGCATCCGCGTCAGCGTATTCGACGACAGCAATTGATTGAGCACCGTCGTCTGCCATTGCAACGCCACGTCGTGCACCGAGTAGTCTTTGCGGCCCGCTCGCGGCGTGCCCCAGTGATTCCAGTTGCTGGAACCCAATTGGTTGATCAATTCGGGCGGGAATTGGAACGGCTTGTCGCTGAGCACGCTCTGCTCCAACAGCGTCAACGCATCGCGCTGCAGCTTCGGATCGATCACCGCAAACGGCGGCTTGCCGTCCTTGTCTCCCTTGTGGCTGCGGCTCGTCTGCAAACCGCCGACTTGCCGCGCGGCGAACGTCATCGCTTGGCCTTGCTGCGAGAGCAGCACGCCGAGCGCACGGCGGGCTTGCGTGAAATCGTCCCCCTCCTTCACCATCCGGTCCACGAGGCCGGGAATCAGCTCGGCGACCAACTGAGCGCGCGTCCGAGCGTATTCGAGCGGATCACTGCCGAGGTCGAAACGATTCGAATCCGGGTCCGGCGCATTGGCCGTCGTGTCTTCGTCGGTCGAGAACGCGAGTCCCGGTTCGCCGCTGCGCGCCGCGACCTTCTTCAATTCGCCGACCTCGCCCGCCGTGCCGCCGTTATACGGCGTGTATCCGTACTGAATGGCCCAAATGTCGTAAGGGCCGAGCTTCGTGGCGTAGTAGTCTCCTTGCTTCCAATCCTTCGGCACCAAATTGGCCGGCGTGTAGTCCATCACCGACGCGACCGGCGCCTCGCCCGCCTTCGCCGGATCATTGATGTCCTTCAAGCTCTTCCACTTGCTCGCCTTGAAATTGTGCCGCAGGCCGAGCGTGTGGCCCACTTCATGCATGGTGACTTCTTTGAGCCCTTGCATGATGAGTTTTTCCTGATGTTCCGCGGCCACCTTCGGGTCGGCGGCGGCGGCCAAGACGGCGGCCGAACCGAACGCGAACTGCTGCGACATGCCGTGACGCAGCATGCACTGCGCCGACTGCGGTCGCCGCGCGAGAAACTCACGCGCCGCCTTCTGCTGCTCGGTCTCGCCTTCCTCGGCGCCCGTGTCGTAGCCCATGAGCGCACTGGCGCTCAACGTCTCATACTCCTGCTTCCAGAACGTCAAGAAGTCGGCGTCGAAAATGATGTCCGCATCCAGGATCTGGCCCGTGTACGGATTCACGCGCGACGGCCCCATCGCAAAACCGGCGTTCGACGTGATCCAGCGGAACGTGTTGTAGTTAATGTCTTCCGGATCCCAATCGGCGTTGTCCGGCTGCTGACGCACTTCAATCGCGTTGAGCCACCCAGCCGCTTCAAACGCCTTGTTCCATTCGGCGATCCCGTCCCGCACCGCCGCGCGATACTTGAACGGCACCGTCTTCTCGATCCAGAAAATCACCGGCTGTTTCGGCGGCGTCGAGCCGTCGCCGGCGCCTGGCGGCTTTTCCAGGTGCCAACGATTGATGTACCGCACAAACTGATCGCGGTCGCTTTGCTTCGAAAAGTCCTTCACTACGGTGAGGAAGTACCCCACGCGATCGTCGGCTAACCGCGGCTGGTACGACGTCTGCGGAATGCGGCTGATCGAGTAGTGCACGTTCAAGGTCACGCCGCGCGAGTCGGCGACCGTGTCGATCTCAGACTGCCCGCCCGACGCGTACGTCGCGGCGACCTCCAGTTCGACATTGTCTTTGAACGCCTTCACGGCCGCCCAGTTCGAGCGATCGCGCGCGAACGAAAAGCCCGGCAACACTTGCGAGATCTGCGGCAGGTCGCTCATGAAGACTTGCGTGAAGTCGACCAAGTCGCCGCCCTTCGGCCCCTGCGACACGATCGGCAGACTGAAGAGCACGCTGTCGGTATAAGCGTTGGTCACGGCCGTCGCTTCCGGCGTCCCGCGCGTCGCACGGAACCGCACGTTGCGCCGAATCACGTGCACCTTGTCGTCAATTTTGCGAAACGTCCACACCCAGTCGTCGCCGAAGCCCCACGAGTAGCCGCCCAAGAGGGGCGTCTGCCCGATACCGCGGGCGATCGAAATCAGCACAATGTATTCCGCGTTGTATTCCGCCGGCCCCATTTCAATGAGCAGGGCTTGGCCCTTCTGATGGACCGACAACAGGCCGCTTTGCGACTTGGCGTCCTTCAGGATGGCTGCGTACGGCGGAGCAGCCGGTTTCGCGTCTTGAGCAGACGCGGGCGTCGACAGGCCGACGAGTGCGGCTGTCAGCGCAAAACAGGAAAACACGAAACGATGCATGGCGAATTTCTCGACTTGAGGATGGGATTCTTGGAAGCCCGGTAGATATACCCTAGCTTGCCAGGCTTACGATACTCAGCAAATCTTCACGCGAACAGTGCCAACGTTAAGGGTTATATGGATCAAGACCTGCAATTCGTACTGTCCGAGTACGCCGAGGCCGACGGCGGGTGCGTGATCGCCCCAGTCGGCGCCGCCGGGGGGTTCAGCGACGCCCGGGTCTGGCGCGTCACGACCCCCGCCGGCGATTGGGCGGTCCGGCGTTGGCCGGTCGGCCAGCCCACCGCCCCGCGCCGAGCGTTCCTGCACCGCTTCCTGCGATACCTGTACGACCGAGGCCTGACCTGGATCGCCGCCCCCTTGCGCACGCGGCACGGCACGACGTTCGTCGAGCGAGCGGGTCGGACGTGGGAAGTCGCTCCCTGGCTCCCCGGCGCCCCGGACTTCTCTCCGTCTGTACGACCCGAGAAGGTTGCCGCCGCGCTGGAAGCACTGGCAAAGTTTCACCAATATGCGGCCCCGTTCCCCCCCGGCCCAGCCCGCAATCAAGCCCCCGGCCTCGTCGATCGACACGCGTATTTGCGGCTGCTGGTCCAAGGCGATCTCGAGCGACTACGGAGGGCGGTCGCCGACGCGGCAAAGCTCGGTCGACACTCCGATTCACTTCTTCACAAGTCAATACAAATATTGGACTTATTCGAACAGGCGGCGCCACAGGTCGCGACCGAGTTGACCGGCCGGCTAATGACCATGGTCCCGGTGATGCCGTGCCTACGCGACGTGTGGCGGGAGCATGTGTTATTCGAGGGGGAACAGGTGTCCGGGATCATCGACTACGGCGCCCTCCGCACCGACTGCGTCGCCGCCGATCTCTCGAGACTGCTGGGCAGCTACCACGCCGACGATCGGTCCGGCTGGGACGCGGGGCTCGCCGCGTACGAGCGAGTGCGTCCGCTTACCGACGACGAACGGTCGCTCGTGGCCGTCTACGACCGCAGCTCCGTCTTGCTCTCCGGAACCTATTGGATTCGCTGGATTTTCGTCGACGGGATCGAATTCCCCGACCTTCAGAAGGTCGAGCTGCGTATGGACGAATGGCTTGCGCGCTTGCGGCATTTGGCCGGGTCTCTTCCCGGTGGACTGCACTTTTCGATGCCCATAGCCGAAGTTTAGAATTTGCGGGTGAGTCGGAACGTAGCGACACTAGCGATTGGCACGAGCGACGAGGGAGAGCGACGCGATGCGTATTCCATTGACGGGATGGCTGGCCTGGGGACTCGTGTGCACGCTGGCCGTTGCCGCAGTCGCTCAGCCGCCAGCGCCCGACGCTCCGCCGAAACTGAATGTCGCCGACGAACTGCCAGGGTTCGGCGCTCCGGGACTGCCCGGGTTCGGTGAAGCGGAGATGGCGACGTTTCAGGCGCGGATCGAAGCCAAGAACGGCGGGCCTGAAGGGGAGCTGATCGTCGAGGCCGCATTGCTGCCCGAGTGGCATATCTACTCGGTCACTCAGCCGCCGAAGGGGCCGCTGCGCACGAAGATCGAACTGGCATCTGCCCCCCAGATCGAAGTCACCGGCCCGTTTAAACCGCAACAACCGGCCAAGACGCGTTTGATCCCCGACATTTACCCGGGCGTGAACATCGAAGAGCATTATGACGAAGTGGTCTGGCGAGCCCCGATCCGGCTGCCGGCCGGCGTCAACCCGGACAAACTGACCGCGAAAGTCAAGATATCAGGACAGGTCTGCCGCGATAACGATTCGTGCGTCCCCGTGCGGACGACGGTCGACGCGAAGTTGGTCGGGTTCACCGCGGTGGCCGAGTCGGCCGTTGCGCCGTCGCCGGCACGAACGTCTGACGCAGTCGCCGCGACCACCAACGCCGCTCCCGCCGCCGAAGCCAAGCCGTTCACCGGCAAACCAGGACCGTTCAAGCCGGGGCTTTCCCACGGCACGCTGACCGGGCATGCGACGCCGAGCGTTGTGAAGCCGGGCGAGACGCTGCAAATCGTCGTCTCGGGCGCCCCGACTGGCGATTACCACTTCTATACGGTGTCCGACAAACCGGCTGACAAGACGGTTCCCTACCGCCCGACCCTGATCGCCGTCGCTCTGCCGGCCGGTTGGAAACGCGAGGCGACCACGGCGGACAAGTCGCCCAAGGAAACCAAGGTCGACGACAAGCCTGTGCTCTACTACGAAGGGCCGGTCGTCTGGACGCTCAACCTGAAGGTTCCAGGCGATGCCGCGCCGGGGCCGGTGGAACTGAGCGGCTTCATCGGCTGCCAGACGTGCGACGCCAAATCGTGCGACCCGCCTTCGGGCGCCGAATTCCGCGTGTCCGTCGAGATCGCCAAGGAAGCCAACGGAGCGAACAAGGCGGAGATGCGTTTCGCGAGCGGCACGTACAAGAAGGCCGAGACGCTTCTAGCGGGGCTCGATGTCGCCCCGACGCGATCGGCGACTGCGAATAAGACTGACGCCGCGCCGACGCGCGGCGGCAGCGATCCGCCGCCATCGACGGCCGCGACGAACACGCCTCCCGCCGGAGGCAGAAAGTGGGAAGTCGAAGTCGTGACGGGCGACGAGAAAGACTACACGCTCGGATCGGTCCTGTTCCTCGCCATCGCCGGCGGGTTCCTGCTCAACTTCATGCCCTGCGTGCTGCCGGTCATCGGCCTGAAGGTGATGGCGTTTGTGAACCAGGCGCACGGCGACCGTCGTCAAGTGTTCCTGCTCAACCTGTACTACTTCCTCGGGCTCCTGTCGGTGTTCCTCGCGCTTGCGTTATTCGCCGCCGTGTTCCGCTTGGGATGGGGCGAGCAGTTCCAGTCGACCGGATTCAACGTCGCGTTGGCGTCGATCGTGTTCGTGTTCGCGTTGAGCATGCTCGGCGTGTGGGAAATTCCGCTGCCGGGGTTCGTCGGCTCGGGCGCAGCGGCGGACGCGGCCGAACAAGAAGGGCCGACCGGCGCGTTCGTCAAAGGAGCGCTGACCACCGTCCTGGCCACTCCGTGCACGGGGCCCTTCATGGGGACCGCGCTGGCTTGGGCCGCCAAACAACCGACGCCGATCATCTTCTTGACGTTTGCGGCGCTGGGACTCGGCATGGGTTTCCCGTACCTCGTCATCGGTGCGTTCCCCAACCTGTTGAAATTCCTGCCCAAGCCGGGTGCTTGGATGGACACGTTCAAGCAGGTGATGGGCTTCGTGCTGATGGGCACGGTGGTGTTCATCTTCAGCTTCTTGGAGAAGTCCTACGTGGTGCCGACCGCCGGACTCCTGGTGGGCCTAGGCATGGGCTGCTGGTGGATCGGCAAGACGCCGCCCTACGCCGAAACTGCGCAAAAGCTAACCGCCTACGGCATCGGCGGCGTGATGGCTACCGCCCTCGGTTGGCTGGCCCTAACGCTTTTCGGCCCCAGCCACGCCGAACTCCCGTGGCAACCGTTCTCACGACCGGAAGTCGAACAGCTCGTCGGCCAAGGCCAGACCGTCGTCGTCGACTTTACGGCCGATTGGTGTGCTACCTGCAAAGTGAATGAGAAGCTGGTGCTGGATACATTACGCACCAAGCAATTGCTCGAGTCGAAGGGGATTGTGGCAATCAAGGCTGATATGACGAGTGCCGACGAATCGACGGAAGCGATGAGCGCCCTGCTCCGCGACCTCGGTAATTCGGCCGCCGCCATTCCTTACCTTGTCGTCTTCTCGTCCGACGGACAACGCGCGATCGCCCTCTCCGGCCCCATCACGCACGGAATGCTCTCCGACGCCATCGAAAAAGCAGGACCGTCTAAACACCAACCCACCCAATCCTTAGCCGGCGCCCGATAGGCGCCCCCCTCATCCCCGGCCCTTCTCCCCGCGGCGGGGAGAAGGGAGCACCATCCGCGAGTGTCGTTGCGCAACGAACTACAGTGGGTCCGAGGCGCCAAACACTCCGAATTCAATAGAGTTTTTATCACTCCACCCCGCCCACTCTGTGGCGAACCGCTACACCACCAGCCCGCGTTCGGTGATCTCGTACGGCACGATGCGGTCCACGCACGCGCTGCCGCGGTGTTTGGCGACGTACAAGGCTCGCCCCATTCGCTGCCCGTCGCGAATTTTGCCCATGTAAATCAGCGTGTTGGCGTTGGAGATCGCATCGCCCTCGTCCAACCGACGCGAGATGAGGTCGTCGAGCATCGTTTCTTTGGAGGTCGCGAGCAGGACGCACCCGATGCTGGCCGGATCGTACGTATGCTCGGCGGCCTCCCGTGCGTGGGCCAAATAGCGTTCGCGGAACAGATCGCGCGCCACCCACTCGGGATCCTTGCGCAACACCTGGTGGTACACATACTCGAACAGATTGAACTGAATCGACTCGCCCGGCCGATCGCTGGGCTCAATGCCGTCGATCACGACCCGCTTGGAACCTTGGACGAAGTTGCCGTAAAGGAAACCGATCGCGGTTTGCAGACGCGTATTGAGTTGACTCTGCCACTCTTGCCATTGCTCCCATTCCAGATCGCGGCGCGTGACGCGTTGGCCGCGATAGTCGAACACATGCAGGTAGTCGCCGTGAGCGCGGTCGGCGTCGAAGAAGCGTTCGAGCGGAATTTTGGCTTCGGCGTCGAGCTTCGTGAGGGGCCAATCGAACATGCGGCGCGCGTAGTCGGAGTGGCTTTGCGAATCGCCGCGAGCGGTCATGTCGAAGAAGACGCCCGACCGACCTTCTTGCGTGCGTCCTGTGTGAGCGAACTGAACGCCCAGCTGCGTCTTGCCGATCCCCGTGGCGCCGACGACGACGGTCAGCGTCCCTGGCAGCAACCCGCCTCCTAGAAGTTCATCGAGTCCCGCCGTGCCCGTCGACAACCGTCCCGCCTCTTGCGCCACCTCATTCTCCCTTATTGATCATGTTGGGCCCTTTGCCGCACACCTTTTCGTAGGTGCCGTCGCCCGATTTGACGTACTTGGTGAATCCCATCTGTTCGAGCTTCTTGTCGTCCTTGACCGACTTTTCAGCTCGATTCATCGACGCGAGCCCGGTGATTCCCGGCGGCTGAAACACGCGCCGCACCGGCGCCCCCGTTTCAGGGTGCGTCTTCAGCGGCTCGTCGCTCATCCGCTGATACACCTCGAACTGCTCGCCCCCTTCGCCATCGTCCAAAATCACTTCATACACATAGGTAGGCATGACCAACTCCCGACGCTCGCACCTTGCACTTGGTCGACAAACATGGACGACCTACTTCTCTTGTGCTCGTTGCCATTCTAGTCCAGGCCGATCGACGCGGAATGCGACCAAGCGAGTGTGCTCGACTTCGGTCACATACACGGTCCGCCCATCCGGTCCGCCGAAACAAAGATTGCTCGGGCTTTTCCCCAGCACGTCCACTTCCCGCAGAATCTCCCCGCTCGGGGACAACTTCACGACCGTCCCTTTGCCGTACCGAGTGATATACAGGGCGCCGTCGACGTCGCAGCGCATGCCGTCGAAGCCGTGATCCGGGAACTGCTTGACGAGCCGCTTGTCGGTCAGTTCGCCGGCCGTCGTAATCGTAAAAGCCCAGACGTTGCGCTGCATACTTTCATTCACGTACAACGTCTTGCCGTCGGGACTCACTTCGATCCCGTTCGTCGTCCCCAGGTCGGCCGCGACGCGAGTCACCTTCCCGTCCGTTCCAATGCGCCACAACCGGCCGGTTCCTTTGTCCCATGCGGGGTCGCTGGCCCACAAAACTCCGTCCGGCCCGATCGCCAGATCGTTCGGTTGACTCATCGACGCTTCATGGGCGAACACTTCGACCTGTTTCGTCTTGGGGTCGATTCGCAGCACGTTGTGCTTCATGTAGTCGGCAACGTACATCTTCCCCGCTCGGTCAAACCGGATGCCATTCCCGACGCTTCCTTCGGGCAGCGTCACATAGACTTCCCCCTGCCCCTCGGGCGTCACCCGGCCGACGGTCCCTTGGCGAGCGAAATTGACGGCGTAGATCGCGCCGCGGGCGTCGGTCGCCGGCCCTTCAATGCCGGGCGTGAACTCGCCGGGCTTCGTGAGCGGTTTGGCGACCCACAGTTCGTCGCCGCCCGCTTGAGCGACCAGCAGGCATCCCCACACGCACCATGTTGCCGAGTTCATTGCAGCATTCCTTGAAAGGCTTCGAGCCCGATCGTCGACGCTGCGGCCAGTATGCCGAATCCAAGCCGCTCGGCAAGCCGCCCGACACAGGTGGTTTTCGCCGCGTCGCGCCCCTATATTCGACGCGTCGCCTCGTCCTTGTCGCGGAGCCGCTCTTCATGACCTTGCGCATCACCGTCTTCGCCTTGCTTCTCCTGGCTCCGTTGGGTCGCCTCAGTACGCCCGCGGCGGCGGCCGAACGGGCGCCCGAGCAAAAAACGCACGAGCGACGCGTCTCGGGGCTCGAGCGCCGCATCCCCTGGACCGGTTCGCGCATCCAAGGTTCGCCCGATCCGGGCAGTCCCTACCGCACCGAAAACGCTTTCCCCAAGCTGCGTTTCAGCGAACCGCTGGCCATCGCGCCGGTCCCAAGTTCCACGCGACTCGCGATCGCCGAGCGCGGCGGGAAGCTGTGGACGTTCGTCGCCGAACGCAATCAGACCGAACGCAGCTTGCTGCTCGATGTGGGGCGTCAAGTCTTCGGCATGGCGCTGCACCCGCGATTCGCCGAGAACGGGTACGTCTTCGTCACGTCGGTCATGCCCGGCGATCCGTCGCCGACCGGCGTGCGCGTGTCGCGCTATCAAGCCCAGCGGCTCGAGGGTCAACCGCCGTTCGCCGAAGCCTCCACCGAGACGGTCATTTTGGAGTGGCCGTCGGGCGGCCAAATGGGCGGATGCCTGGAGTTCGGTCCCGACGGAATGCTGTACGCCTCCGTCGGCGACGGCAGCGGCATCGCCGACGGACTGCAAACGGGGCAAGACGTGAGCGACCTGTTGGCGTCGCTGGTGCGGATCGACGTCGACCGCGCCGAAGCCGGCCGCAACTACGCCATCCCCGCCGACAATCCGTTCGTCGGTCGCCCCGGCGCCCGCCCCGAACTGTGGGCCTACGGCCTGCGACAAGTGTGGCGGTTCGGCTTCGATCGCCAATCGGGCCGGCTCTATGCGGGCGAAGTGGGCCAAGACTTGTGGGAGATGATCTACGTGATTGAAAAGGGCGGCAACTACGGCTGGAGCGTCCGCGAGGGGGCTCATCCCTTCCGCCCCGAACGCAAAGCGGGCCCCACGCCGGTCCTCCCGCCGCTCGTCGAACACCCTCACTCGGACTTCCGTTCGATCACAGGCGGCTACGTCTATCGCGGCACTCGGTTGCCGAAACTGCAAGGCGCCTACGTGTACGCCGACTACGACACGGGCAAGATCTGGTCGTTGCGGCACGACGGCGCCAAAGTCGTCGAACATCGCGAGCTTGATGACACGCAGTACCGCATCGTGTCTTTCGGACAAACGCCCGACGGCGAAGTCTACTTCCTCGACTTCCCCGGCGGCGGCATTCATCAGTTGGTGGAAGCGCCGCCCGAGTCGCCCGCGGCCCACCCCTTCCCCCGGAAGCTCAGCGACACAGGATTGTTCGCCGACACGGCCGCGCATCGCGTCGCACCGGGCGTGATTCCCTACTCGGTGAATTCCGAACTGTGGTCGGACGGCGCGGTGAAAGAACGGTTCCTGGCCGTTCCCGGCGAGGGGCAAATCGAATTCGACGGCGTCACCTATCCGCAACCGCCGCCCGGCGCCGATCCTGGTTGGCGTTTCCCGCACGACACGGTCCTCGTGAAGACGTTTTCGCTTGAGTTGGAACCGGGCAATCCAGCCAGCCGGCGACGACTGGAGACGCGCATCCTGCATCACAAGAAGATGCCGGGAACGGAAGAGTACGGCGACCAGTTCTGGCGCGGCTACACCTATGTTTGGAACGACGAGCAAACCGACGCTGAACTACTCGACGCCGCGGGCCTCAACCGCACCTACACCGTTCGCGATCCGCAGGCGCCGGGCGGTCGACGCGAGCAAGTGTGGCATTTCCCCAGCCGCGTTGAGTGCACGTTGTGTCACACGATGGCGGCCAAGTACGCGCTCGGCGTCAATACGCTGCAGATGAATCGCGACCACGACTACAACGGCGTGATCGCGAACCAACTGGCGACGCTCTCGCACATCGGACTCTTCACGAAGCCGCTGCCGCAGCCGCCCGAGTCGCTGCCGAGCGTCGTCGACTACCACGATGACGCACAACCGCTGGCGTTGCGAGCGCGTTCGTATTTGCATTCCAACTGCGCTCACTGCCATCGCAAGTGGGGCGGCGGCAACGCCGACTTCGTGACGCTCGCGATCTTGCCGGCAAGTGAAATGGGCCTGTTCGACGTGCGTCCAGGTCAGGGCCAGTTCGGCCTCCGCGACCCGCGATTGGTCGTCCCCGGCGATCCGGCCCGCTCGCTGGTTCCCTTCCGCATGCAAACCACGCAACTGGGGCGCATGCCGCATGTCGGTTCCAAGGTCGTCGACGACTTGGGAGTGACGCTGGTGAAGAAGTGGATCGAGTCGCTTGAGGCGCCCGGCGAACGCTCGCGCACGGGCCTCGCGCCGCGCGACGACCAGCCCCGTCCGGGTTCGGCGCAGAAAACGGAGTAGTCGGCAGTGCTGCAAGACGGCTTGTTTGATTTCAACGAACTCTTCGCCGTCGTCCCGGTGTTGGTGGGGCCGCTGCAGATGCTTGCAACGCTCGCCCCGGCGCTGGCGGTCGCGCTGGGCGCAGCCCTGTGGGCCTGGTTGTCGCCGAGCGGCCTGCGCGCCGTCGGTCGGTTCGTTCGTTTTCAAAAGCTGTTCACGGCGGGCGTCGTCGCGCTCGTCGCGGCGGCGGCGTTCTCGTATTGGAACCCGTGGCGAACGACCTGTTCCTCGGCCTTCCATCAACCGCTCGCCGAAACCCTTGCGCGCCTCCCGCCGGTCGCGCCGCCCTTTAGGCTAGAAGGTTCGCGCATCATCTGGCGAGCGCCGCTGGCACAACCGCCGACGTCGCTTGAACTGCTCGACGATTTGTTGATCGTGCGCAGCGACGACCGCGGTTGGCAGATCCTTGACGCGCCGACAGGCCGCTTGCTGGCTGCGTCGCCTGCGCCGTTTCCGCTCGCAGCACCCTCGCCCAAACAAAGCCAAGTCTGGACCGGCCCGCTGCCCGACGATGCGGCGGCCCGCGTCGCTGCTGTCTCGCACGGCGGACGACTGTTCTATGCGTCCCAGGAGGGCGAGTTGGTCTGTCGTGCGGGGAGCGGCGGAACATGACGGACGAAGCGTCGCCGCGCGTCTTTGGCTTCTGGCCCGGCGGTTCGGATGGCGATCCCGCGCGAAAGGACCTGCTGGGCGGCAAAGGTGCGAACCTCGCGGCCCTCTCTCGCGCCGGCTTCCCCGTTCCGCCCGGCTTCACGATTTCCATTCCGACCTGCGAACAAGTGCTGCGCGACGGACATTGGCCAGCCGGACTCGAAAAAGAAATTCGCCGCGCGATCGATCGTTTGCAAACGATCACGGGGCGACGCTTGGGCGACGTCGAACAACGGCTGCGCGTCGCCGTGCGTTCGGGCGCCGAGCGATCGATGCCCGGGATGCTCGACACCCTGCTCGATCGGGGCCGCAGCGACGCGGCATGGGAAGACCTACGACAAGCGATCGACGCCGTCTTTCACTCGTGGAACAACCCGCGCGCCGTCGCCTATCGTCGCCGACACGCGTTGGAAGAACTGCGCGGTACGGCTGTGACGGTGCAGGCCATGTTTCCCGCGGAGTGGTCGGGCGTGATGTTTACCGCGAACCCGCAGACGCCCGCGGCCGATGAGTTCGTGATCGAGGCCGCTCGCGGAACGGGAGATGCACTCGTCTCTGGACGCACTACGCCCGACCAATACATTCTCGATTCGCGCACCTTCGCGCTGCGGCGAGTCGTTCCCGGCGAGGCCTCCGGCCCTAGCAACCGTGTTCGCGACCACGAGTCTCCGCCGCTCGCCACGGCGCAGTTCGTGATGCTGTGCGAACTCGGCCGACGCATCTCGGATCATTTCGGCGGTCCATGCGACATCGAATGGGCTTGGGGACAAGGCCAGATCGCGATCTTGCAGGCGCGTCCCATCGTGGGTCTCGGGCCGCCAGCGACGAACGATGCCTTTCGTCTAGCGGAATGCAATCGGCTACGAACCCTGGCAGGCGACGAACCGGCGGTTTGGGTCGTGCATAACTTGGCCGAATCGCTGCCGCTCGCCACGCCGCTTACTGCCGAGTTGATGCAGTACATGTTGAGCCCTGGCGGCGGCCTGGGACGTTTGTACCGCAATCTGGGTTTCCTCGCGCCGACGGCGGGCGCCAGCATTCTCGAATTCATCGGCGGGAGGCCCTATGTCGACCCGCGTCGCCTCGCGCCGCTCTTCGTCGGCGACCTCCCGCTGGCATATTCCATCGACGCACTCGCCGGCGACCCACAGTTGCTCGACGCGCCGCCCAGCCAGATCCAGTGGGAGAAAGCGAGCCCTTTCTTCCTGCTGCAAGCGGCGCCGGTGTTTGCATCGCTTGTTCGCGCCTCTCGACGTCAATCGCGGCTCGCCGCCGACGCACCAGCGCGATTTCAACGCTTCCTCTCGCAGCGACTCGAGCCCTTTCTGAGCGAGCGTCGTTTGCGTGCGTCCTCGCTTTCGACGCTCAACGACGCCGCACTGGTCGATGAATGGTCGCGGCGGAAACGCTTCGTGCTCGACGAACTGGCCGCCGAATGGCTGCTTCCAGGCTACTTGGCCGGTCTCGCCGTCGGTCGACTTACCAAGCGACTCACCCAATACCTGGGGGCCGAGCATGGCCTCGAAATCGCGCTGCGACTGGTCTCCGGCCTGGAGGAACCGACGTCGCTCGCCGCAACGAACAGCGAACCCCTTGGATCGCTCGAATTGCGCGATCCACCCAGCGTCTCCAGCAGTACAGGATCGTGTACCGAACGACGCGCCGCTCAGAAGCAAAGGCGGCTTGAGTCCGAAGCGGCGCTTGCCGACTTACTCGCCGAGCACGGCGCGGCGTCGCTATGGGAATCGGTCTGCGATGATCTGAAGTCGGCCCAGCGCCTACTGCCGTACCGAGAAATCGGCAAGTCTCACTTCTTGCGCGGCTATGAGACGTTGCGCGAGGTCGCACATGCGCTGTCTCGCCGCTCGGGACTTGGCGACGACTTCTTCTTGCTCCGCGAATCGGAATGGGCCGGCGCATCGATCGATTTCGCGAAGTTGAAAGACGCAAGCGCGGTCACGTGCTCCGAACGTCGCTCACAGTACGAAGCATTTCGGCGGCTCGACTGGCCCGACGTCATCGACTCGCGCCACCTCGACTTGACCGTCGTCCCTACCCGAGCTGAAGCGTCGGCGACGCCGACGCGCGACACGGCGGCCGAAGGCTGGCCGGCGCGTCCCTTGTCGGCAGGCGTCGCGGAGGGTCGAGTGCGGATCGCGGCGTCGCCTCAAGACGTGGAATGCGAGTTGGCTGACGATGAACTGCTGGTATGTCCTAGCACTGACCCAAGCTGGCTGCCGATTCTGTTGCAAGCGCACGGGTTGATCGTCGAGCGAGGCGGGTTGTTATCGCACGGAGCACTCTTGGCCCGTGAACTTGCCCTGCCCGCGGTCGCACTCCCCGACGCGACGAAACGGCTTCGAACGGGCGACGTGGTGAAATTGGACGCGTGCCTGGGCCGAGTGACTCGGCGCGACGGAGGGCAGCCATGATCGCCGCCGGTTGGCTTGACTCCCTCTGGCCGCTCTTCACCGAACGATGCCTTCAGGTCGGCGATCTGCTGCTCGGCTGGTCGCTTGCTTGGACGCCGGAGGCAGCCGTCGTCCTGGCGGCCATCGCTTCGTGGCTGCTCTTTCGAGCGGCTCGGCGCTGTGTGATTTCAGGCGATCGGCTGGAGCGGGCTTACGCTGATCTGCGCACGCTGCGGCGACTGCGCCGCGAAGCGGTCGAGCGCGACGATTGCGAGACGCGGTCGCGACTAGACCGGACGGCGATCGAGGTGCGACTGTTGTTGCTGCGCAGCGACCTGCAGGCAGGCGCGATCGCGGCCCTGCCGCTGTTGGGTCTAGCAGTCTGGTGTCACGAGCGACTGACGTACTGCGCTTTGGGAACGCAGCCCGAAGTGCAACTCATCGCCGTATTTCCGCTCCACGCGATCGATCACTACGCGCACCTCGTGCCACAAGACGATCTCGCGACCGACTCGGGGTGGATTGCGCGCATCGAAATCGACCCCACGGACCGTAGCCAGTCGCGCGCCGTCTGGCGTCTGCGCTGCCTCAGCGACTCGTCGCGCGGCGAACGACTATTGGAAATCCGTCATCGCGGCTCGACGGCGACGCACCGCCTCCGCTGGGGCGACGCCTACTACAACGCGCCTCGTCAACTTCACGCCGCCGGCCCCTGCCTCGCCACCATGACCCCGCTCCGCGAATTCCGCTTCGCCGGCATCGTCCCCTGGCACATCGCCTATTTGGGGTTGCTCGCCGTAGGACAGGCTTCCAGCCTGTCATGGTCGTCAATGAAGGCCGGATTCCCGCGCCGCATTGCGCCGTAGGACAGGCTTCCAGCCTGTCTTGTTCGTCGCCAATTAGGCGAGTGAATGCCGCGCGATTCCCTTGCAGCTCACCCGCGCAGCTTCGCTGCAGACAGGCTGGAAGCCTGTCCTACGGCGCACCCTACGGCTAGCAAATTCTGGGGAGGGGGGCGCCGGCCGGGTCGTCGAGCGGTTGCGGGCGGCCGAGCGTGCGTCGGACGAGGACGGGAGATAGTCCACGCGCTTCGACGCGGCCGACGACGGCGGCGGCGCGTGCGACGGGCGTGCGACGAAGGGCGGCGAGCGCGGCATCGACTTGCGACGGGGCGACGGCGACAAGCATCGTCCCTTCGTTGGCCGAGTGGAGCGGGTCGATTCCCAGCAACTCCGACAGGCCGCGCACCTCCGAGGTGATCGGGGCGCTGGTCGCGTCCCAGAGCAGCGTCCGGCCGCACGCCGCGGCCCATTCATGCAAGACGGCGGCGACGCCGCCGCGCGTGGCGTCGCGCATCGCTCGCGGCACGATGCTCGCGCCATACAGCGACTCCACGGCAGGCCACAACGAAGCACAGTCGCTCGTCGGCTGCGGGTCGACCACCAGCGACTCGCGCGCAGCCAGCACCGCCATCCCATGTCGCCCAATCGGCCCGGTGGCGATCAACACATCCCCTGCCTCGAGCGACTCGGGGCCCGCCAGCACGGGCGACAGTTGCTCGCCTAGCCCCGTCGTGGTGATGAACAGCCGATCGGCCGTACCGCGCGGCACCACCTTCGTATCCCCGGCGATTACCGCCATCCCCGCTTCGTCCGCCGCGCGACTCAAACTCAACAATAGTCGGTCGAGCAATTCGAAGGGCAGCCCTTCTTCAATCACCAGCGCCACGGTCAGCCAGCGCGGCCGAGCGCCTGCGACCGCCAAATCGTTCGCCGTTCCAAACACGGCCAACTTGCCGATGTCGCCGCCGGGAAACTCGAGCGGCGAGACGACGAAACTGTCGGTCGTCATCACCGGCGCCCCGACCAACAGCGGCAGGACGGCCGCATCTGGAAGCGACGCGAGCCGCGGGTCGCGGAACTTATCGAGCACATGGTCGCGGACGAGTCGCCGCGACAAGCGTCCACCTTCGCCATGCGCCAACATCACGACGCCGCTCCCACCTTCCGTCGACGTCGGACACGACCACGGTTCCATCAACGCCCACTCCCCTTTCAGCCGATGCCGCGCTAGCAGCCGGCTCATGCCCTGAACACATCGCGGCCGTATCACCGCGCATATCGAAAATAGGCCGCACACGCTCCTTCGGCGGACACCATGGGCGCGCCGAGCGGCGAGTCGGGCGTGCAGCGGACGCCGAAGTGCGGGCACTGGGTCGGCTTGAGCCGTCCGACGAGGACGTCCCCCGCGGGACATTCGCCGCCGCCCTCAAGCACTGCGAGCTCGTTCGCCCCAGCCAACGCAAAGCGCCGACGCGCATCCCACTCGCCCCAATCCTCGCGCAGTCGCAATCCGCCGCTCGGAATGATCCCCAGTCCGCGCCACGCCTGGTCGCATGGTTCCAATACGGAATCGATCAACCGTCGAGCGACCGGATTGCCGGCCCGCTGCACACCGCGTTGATAACGGTTGCTCACCGCCGCCTCGCCGCGTTCCAGTTGTTCGACCGCCGTTAGAATGCCTTCCAACAAATCGGTTGGTTCGAAGCCCGTCACCACGACCGGCCGTCGAAAGCGTTCGACGAACGACTCGTATGATTCCGCGCCCAGCACGGCGCACACGTGACCTGCGGCCAAGAACGCCTCGACTTGCGACTCGGGGTCTGCCGCCAGCAATTCCATCGCGGGCTGAACGCGCACGTGAGAAACCAACAGCGTAAAGTTCTTCAGTCCTAGGGCTCGCGCCTGCGCGGCCGCCAAAGCGGTCGCGGGCACGGTTGTCTCAAAGCCCACGGCGAAGAAGACGACTTGAATATCCGGCACGGCGAGCGCGTGCTGGACGGCGTCGAGCGGCGAATACACTGCGCGAATCTTTGCACCGCGAGCCCGCGCTTCCGCCATGCTGACGCCGCTTCCCGGGACTCGCAGCATGTCGCCGAAACTTAGCACCTCGACGCCAGGCCGTCGCGCTAAGTCGATGGCATTGTCGATCGCTTCCGCGGGCGTCACGCACACTGGGCACCCCGGCCCATGAATCAACTCGACGACCCCGTTCAGTTCTGCATCGATGCCGTGCCGCAGCAGACTATGCGTTTGCCCGCCGCACACTTCCATGAGCGTCCAGCGTCGCGTGGCGACGGACTGAATCCGCGCCGCCAACCGCTGCGCCGCTTGCGGGTCGCGGAATTCGTCGACGAACTTCATGCGTCTTCAGGAAGCGAACGGAGGTCTTCGATAAGCTTCAGCGCGGCGTCGGCGTCGAGTCGATTGATGGCGATGCCGGCATGCACGAGCACATAGTCCCCTTCTTCGGCTTCGGGCACGCACGCCAAATTGCACTCTCGTCGCACGCCGTCGAATTCCACTTCCGCGCGGGCGAACGGCGTATCGCGTTCAATCCAACGCACCAGCTTTCCCGGAACCGCCAAACACATTACCGCCTACCCTCTCAAGTCAGGTCTCAAGTCAGGACTTCCCGAGCGACCTTGCCTTCGGCCAGTTTGATCGGCCGACCTTCGCTCGACACATTCTCTTTCTCCGGCGGCAGTCCCAGCGCCGCACACAACGTCGCGAGCACGTCGCCGACATCCATCTTCCCGTCGGCGACTTCCATGCCGTCAGCACTGGTCTTGCCATGCACGACGCCGCCTTTGACGCCGCCGCCTCCCAAGACGCACGACCAAGCCACCGGGAAGTGATCGCGTCCCGTGGAACCATTGATCTTCGGCGTGCGACCAAACTCGCCCATCCACAACAGGGTCGTCGTCTCCAACAAGCCGCGCTGTTCGAGGTCGATCAGCAACTGCGACCAGCCCGCATCCAACTCGCCGCTCAACCGCTGCACGGCGTTAAAGTTGTCGGCGTGCGTGTCCCAACCGAGTCCGCCTTGGCCGGTGAGCGCCACTTCGACGAACGGCACGCCGCTTTCGATCAGGCGTCGTGCGAGCAAACAGCCTTGGCCGAAACGCCCCTTGCCATACGCTTCGCGCGACGCCGCCGGCTCTTGCGCCAGATCGAACGCGCGCACGACGTCGTGTCCCATCAGGTTGAGCGCGCTGCGGTAGATCGTGTCTTGGGCGATCGCGCCGGGAGCTGGACGCTTGGCCAGGAACCGCGTCTGCATCGAACGCCACAGTTCGACGCGCGTCTGAAAACGACTCGGCGACACCTCGGACGGCGGCGTGAGATCGTCGACGCGCAGCTGCGCGAAGCCCGCCGAGTCGCTTTCGCCGCCGCCCTGCGGTTGATCGAGCGCACCGACCGTCAGCGGCGAGTAGCGCGGTCCAAGAAAACCCGAACCGAACGCCTCGGGATTGAAGAGCCGAAATGGAGACACGCTGACGTAGCTCGGGATGCCGCTCGCCGCGTCCACCAATTCCTTCCCCACCATCGCGCCGACCGACGGATAACGAATCGGTCCCTGCGGCGGACGACCGGTGTGCATCAAGTACGTGCCGCGCCCATGGTCTCCTTCCTTGGTGCTGACGCCGCGCAAGAGCGCCAGTTGATGGGCCTGCTTCGCGAGCTTCGGTAGATGCTCGCTGAACCGCATTCCGGGTGCACTGGTTTCGATCTCTTGGAAGGGGCCGCCGTTGGCATGCCCGGGCTTCAGATCAAACGTGTCCATCTGCGACGGACCGCCGGGCATCCACAGCACGATGCATTGTCGACGCCGCTGCGGCGCGTCGGCCGCCGCTTGCGCCAAGCGAGGCAGCCAGCCGCTGGCGCTCGCGCCGACCAACCCCATTCCCATCGCCTGCCAGGAAATGACGCCCCCGGCGCACTGCAGCCATTCACGGCGCCGCATCAGGTCGGATCGAAGGCTCATGGTCCCCTCACGGTTGGATGTCGAGCGTCGCGGACAAGAACGTCAAGGCGTCCGCGGCCGCGTCGAGCAGTTTGTCGGCAGGCAGGCCGGCGCCATGTCCCGCACGCGATTCCACGCGCAACAGGACGGGCCGATCCGCCGCTTGCGCCGCCTGCAACGCGGCTGCAAACTTGTAACTGTGAGCCGGCACGACTCGGTCATCGTGATCCGACGTCGTCACCAGCGTCGCCGGATATTCTCCCCCTCGTCGCACGTTATGCAAAGGCGAATAGGCCAATAAAGCGCGAAAATCGCGCGGATCGTCGGCCGTCCCGTACTCCGACGCCCAGGCCCATCCAATCGTAAATCTTTGATACCGCAACATGTCGTAAACGCCGACGCCGGGCAGCGCCGCCGCGAATAGGTCGGGACGCTGCGTCAAGGCCGCCCCCACCAACATGCCGCCGTTGCTCTTGCCGCTGATCGCCAACCGCCGACGATTCGTGTACTTCTCCTTCACGAGCCATTCGGCCGCCGCGATGAAGTCGTCGATCGAATTCTGTTTGAGTTCGCGACAACCGGCCGCGTGCCATTGGCTGCCGAACTCGCCGCCGCCGCGGACGTTCGGCACCGCGAGCACGCCGCCCATTTCTAACCAGACCAGGTTCGTGACGGAGAAATAGGGCGTGAGACAGATATTGAAACCGCCGTAGCCATACAACAGAGTCGGTTGGTCCCCGTCGCGCGGGAGCCCTTTTTTCGACAAGATCGTCATCGGTACGATCGTCCCGTCGCGGCTTGGATACGCAACCTGCTGCACCTCCCATTCGTCGGCGCGCGACGCCAAACGCGGCGCATGAAACACCGTGCACTCCCCGCTCGCCAGTTCCAACCGATAGATCACGGTCGGCCGCGTGTAGGACGTCGCCGCAAAAAACGTCTCGCGATCGCCGGCCGCTCCCGCCATCCCTTCTACGGTCGACGGTTCACTGAATTTCAATTCATAGCGTCGGCGACCATCCAGTTCATACACGACGACTTTCGCCGCCGCATTGTGTAGGTAGCGTGCGACGATCGCGTCGCCGATCAAGTTGGCGTCGCGCAGCACCTCGGCCGATTCGCCCACGAACTCAAGTTGCCGCGGCGCTGCTTCGTCCAAGTCGTCGGCAAGTACGGCGATCAGCTTCCCGCGCGGCGCCTCGTGGTCGGTCAAGAAGATCAGCGACGCGCCGGCGGCGCCGACGAAGCGGTAGGTCGACTCGAACCCTTGGAACAAAGGACGCAGTCCGTCTTCGTCGTCGCTTAGGTCTTTGACGAAGATTTGCGTGCGGGCATCGGCGCCCCGCCACACGCGCACTATCAACCATCGCCCATCGTCCGACACCTCGGGATCAAACGCCCACTCGGGCTCGTCGGGGCGTTCATAGATCAGCGCGTCCTGCGACTGCGATTCGCCCACATGGTGGTAGTACAGACGCTGACAGCGCAGCGGCGCCGACGCCTCGGCGTGCGGCGCCGCGACGTCGTAGCGACTGTAGAAAAAACCTCGTTCGTCGTGCGTCCAAGCCAAATCGGAGAACTTCACGCCGACCAGTTCTTCGGGGAAGTCGCGGCCGCTTGCCGTCTCGCGCACTCGAATCGTGCGCCAGTCGGAACCGCCGACCGTGGTTCCGTAGGCCAAGAAGCGACCAGTGCGACTGACGCGCCACCCCGACAGCGCCGCGTCGCCCGAACGGGACCAAACGTTGGGATCGAGCAGCGGGCGAGTGGGGCCGTCGAGTTGCTCGGCCCAGTGGAGGACGGGCTGCGAACCGCCGCCCGTGTTGCGTTGGAAAAAGTACTTCCCGCCGAACTGCAGCGGAATACTCGCCCGTTCATAATGCCACAGCTGCGCCAGACGCTGTCGCAGGCGCGTCCGTTGAGGCTGTCGATCAAGGAATTCGCGAGTCGCCTGATTTTGTGCGACGGCCCAATTGCGCGTTTGCTCCAGCTGCGTCTGCTCCAGCCAGCGATAAGGATCGGCGACGGTCAGGCCATGGTATTCGTCGACCTGATCGACCTGCCGCGTCGGAGGAGGCACACTGCGTCTTGCTCGTTCGGCCGCCGCAGTGCGGGCAACGAACGGCCCCACCGTCAGCGTCAACCCGCCGAACACGACGCTCCAAAACACTAACGGGAGCACGCCGCGACGGCGTGAGAATTCAGGAATGAGAAGCGCGTTCACAGCGAGACTTTGGCCCAAAAGGGATGCTGACGATCGCCGCGCGTGCGCACATCCTCCAGGATCGTCTCGACGGACGGACTCAGGTTCATTCCTTTGCCATTCACCTGAACACGATTGGAAAAATTGACCATTTCGGGCGCGAGCCAAAGGGTGGCCTTGGCGCCGCCCAGGTCGATGTTGACGCCGTTATTCTCCAGCAGCTTGCCGCCGAACGAGGCGACCGACGTATTGCGCGGCGGCGGCCAACTGGCGGGCGGCACCATCGTCTTCTTTGGAAAGTCGCGAAATTCGACGTACCAGAAGAAATTGTCCCAGGGTCGCATCGACACGCACTGAAACTCCTTCGGAAAGAACTCGCGCCGATGCAACCCCATCCACTCGAAGATCCGCAGTTGGTCTTCCTGAAAGTGCTCGTGCCCGCGCCCCAAGTACTCCGTCACCATGACGTCGAACCCGACGAACTTCATGTAGCGATCGAACTGCTCGCTGTTGCGAGCCATCTTGTCGGCGTCGAGTTCGCCGCAGACGAAGTACATGGGGATGTACCGACCGTTGCTCCAGTAACGCCCCAGGTATTTGTCGGCGGAGGCGACGACCGGAACGACGCCCGCCCACAAATCGGGATGTGCAAACGCAATGTCCCAAACTGCATCGCCGCCCATCGAGTGGCCGCTGAGGTAAACGCGATCGGTGTCGATGGAGAACTTCCGCAACGCGTCTCGCAGCGACGACAACACCACCGCATGTTCGCGTGCGGAGAACTCGTACCGCTGCTGATGCTCGACCGTCCACTCGGGCGCTAACACGATGTAGCCCTGGCGCGCGGCTTGGCCGAGATGCATGCCGAGTTTGGGATCGAAGCGGCCGGTCCACCAGTTCATCTGACCGCGCGCCCCAAGACTGGGATTGCCGAGCGTCACGATGCAGGGATAGCGTCGATAGGGGTCGTACTGAGGCGGCAACTGTACGTGGTAGGTGAATTCGGCTTGTTCCGCGATCCCGGGAATCGACACCTTGAACAGCCCCGGCAGCTTCTCGTCCGCGCAACCCTCAAGCTCGCTTTCGAGCGGCGGTTTCATCTGCGACAGCAACTTGGCGACGTTCGCCGGCGAAGCGCCTTCCAAGCTTTGCATGCGCCGCAAAATCTCCGCCCGATCGGCCGGTGTCTTGGCCCGCAAATACTTGCCGACCAAATCGCGCACCTCTGCCAACGAGAGCGAGACGGCCAAGTTATCCGTCCCCGCGCCGCCGCCGAGCAGCCAACCGCTGATGGCCAGCGAGATTTTTTGATCGCGCGACAATCCGTCGGCGCTCGACAGCCGCATGAAGTCGGCCAGCCGCGCGAGCGTATTGAAATTCAAGTCCTGCTTGATTTCGCGCACCAGCACCTCGATGCGTTCTCGATTCACCTCCACGCCGGCGACTAGCTTCTCTAAGGCCTCCACGGCTTCCTGGCCCTGCTTGAACTGTTCGTCGTACTCTTGCAGCGTTTCACGAACTCGCACCAAGGTCTCGCCCGCGATCCCTTCGGTGGGAAAGTTCTTCAGCATGTCGATAGCCAACAGATGCTGTCCCACGGAGCGGCGAAGATCGGCTTCCTGAATCAGCCGGACGGCGCTCAATTGCAAGAGTTCGCGTTCTTGTTTCTTCAGATCCGCCAGCGCCGGAAAGTCGCGCAGGATCTCCGCCAACTCTTGCCGCGCGTCTTCGAAACGCTCCGCCTGCGTGTAGAGGCGCATGATGCGCAGCCGCTGATCGGGATTGTCGGCCTTCACGGCGCGCTTCATGACGGAACTGAGAATGTCGCGCGGCACAGAATTGGTCGCGATCCGCATGTCCCATTCCACCGCTCCCTCGACCTGCAGGCCTTCGACTTTGGTGTACAGCGGCGAGACTTCGGTGATGCCTTGAATGACGGTGAACGGCCCCGTTCCGGTCTGCATGGTGTACGTACGATTGCCGAACTTGTCGAACGGCTCCACCTTGATCACGGGCCCTACCGCGCCGATCCGCTTATTCCCGTTGGCGACTCGTTTGGGAATGCGGATCTTCTCGACTTGTAGATTTTCTGAGACGTACCCGTCGGCCCGCACCTGTCGCGATGGGAAGTAGGTGCGGCGCAGTTGGTCGTCGACGAAGACCACCGGCGTCGGCGCGGTCGGATCGGCGCTGCTGTTGGGGTTTTCATGAAGCGAAGCGACTTTCGCGACGGCGCCGCGCACCTGCATCCCGTTGCGGAGCGTCAGGGTGTCGGCGACCACCGGGAACGGCGACGCAACGCAGCCCAAAAGCAGCGCGCCGAAACAAGCGGCACGGGACAACCAACGCGGCGCGGTACGTCGTTCGCATTTGCGCATGGCGGCGGAGCGTCTCCGAAGGCAAGGAGCGTCGTGGCATCCCTTGTATTGTGCCGGTTCTTAAGACCGCGTCAACGAAACTTGCGTCCTCTTGCATTCATTGACAGCCCGAACGGTTCCTCGCACAATTGCCCAGGCCGGACAATCGTCGTCCTCGGCGTGTTCGCACCTCGTTTTCAGCCTGGAATTCCTTTGCCCGAATCGACTTGCTCCCTCATTCGACGCGGCCTCGTCGTCGCGGCGGTCGGACTGCCGCTCTGCATCGCCGCCTTCGCGGTCGTCATGGCCGGCGCCCTGCTGGCCGATGGCCTGCAAGAAGACTGGGCCCGCCGTACGCTCCAAGGGGTCGGCGTCGCCATCCTGCTTGTCGCCGGACTCGACGCCCTCGTCCTGCTGGCGCTGCTGGGGCTGAAAGCGGCCGCCGACGAAACGCAGTACGAAACGCGACGTTCGCCGTCCGACGAAGCAACGACGGTTGACGAGTCGCCTGACGAGCCGGGCTCTGATCGACCATGACGATCCGTTTCGCGTGTGCGTCGTGCGGGCAGAAACTCAGCGTCCCCGACGAAAAGGCGGGCGTGGCCGCTCGCTGCCCTAAGTGTCGCCAGCCGCTGGTGGTCCCCGCCTCATCCCCCGACGCACCTGCGGCCTCGGCGGTCGACGCGGTGATCGCGAGCGTCGCCCCGTCGCTGCCCCCGGTACCGCCCATCCCGCCGGCCCCGCCGCCG